>OZ220729.1:0-255000 GCA_965116895.1 Gammaproteobacteria bacterium
AAACGGCGAGAGCCGTCGTGCGCTTGTTCGGGGAAATGGAATCCGAAGGCTCGCCGCTGCGTGAAATCGTCGGGCGCAAGCTGATGCTGGAATACGACATAGGATCGGCGCGCGGCAACGAGCACGCGCAACCCGGAATCTTCCTGCGGCCCGGCGAGCGGCCGATCGCCGGCGGAGGCCAGGTGAACGATGTGGTCACGGTGGTTGAAGCGCTCGTTTCCTGCGTCGGCTGGGAGATGAACGACGCCCAGCGGAAGAGTCTCGAACGAGTTTACCTGGCGCAGCCCGAAGACACGCGAATGGATTCCTTCGGGGTGTTTCCGTCGCGCTCACGCGCGGTCCGCCTGGCGATCATGGGCTTCAAATCGCAGCAGGAAATATGTTCCTTTCTTCAGGACATCGGATGGCCGGGCCGGATTTCGGCCGTGGAGTCCGTGATTTCGCGCTTCAGGGAAAGGGCGAACATCGTCAGGACCGGCGCGAACATCGATGTCGAGGATGCCGGCGTGGGCCCCGCGCTCGGCCTCACGCTCATCGTCAAGCAGAGATATACGAAGGATTCACGCTACTGGCTCGACGGGCTTACGGACTGGGACCCGTTTCTGGAAGCTCTCGGCCATGAGGAACTCGTAGTCGGGGAAAAACTCAAGGCGCTTGCCGGCTGGGTGTCCAGGCCCGCAATGCTGTACGGAAAGACCGGTCGTTACGTGCTGTTGCGAGGCATTCACCATATCAAGCTGGTCATCTCGGGGAACAGGCTGCAAAAGGCCAAGGCTTACCTGTTCATGGTGCTGTCCGGAGAGGTATCGACCTGATGTCCGCTGGAAACGCGTACGCGAAAAATCCCCCGCTCGCGGTGAGCGGGGGACGGCTTTGAGTCTGGAACCGGCGCGGAACGGAAAATTCCGCGTCCTGACCGGCGCCTGGCCGGCCGGTTCGGTTTACCAGCAGCAGCAGAGGCCGGCTGAAATGGCCTCGAGTTGCTCTTCGGTGATGTTCGGATCAGGAGGCAATGCGAGATGCACGGTCTGCATGTCGCTCTCATGAACCTGGATTGTCATCGAGTCAGGAATCGAAATGTCCAATTCCTTGCTGATGGTGCTCTTGGGATCTGTCAACAGCTGTTGCCGGAATTCCGCGTCCAGCGCGGACTTCTCGACGATCTGCTGCAACATCTGTTCTCCACTTCTCATCGGTAAACCCCCGTCTTATTGAGATGCTTCAGAGGCCTTCGCCGCGTTTCCGGTAATAGAATCACGACGTTGGTGAAGTTCATTGTAACAGACCTGTCATACAATATTTGTTGCGCGTTTTGCAGTCGGGGCGATGCCTTGGATCACAACGAATTCAGCCGGACCGCAGGTCGCCGCGTGCGCTGATGCGATTCGGCGGTGTCAGTGCGGCCCTCGCGCTCATGGTTTCATGGAGCGCTGCTGCGCAGACCGTTGATTTTTCCGGCGACCTGAGCCTGCAGACGCGGTGGTTTCCGGAACCGCCGTCCTTTGCGGGTCAGCGCGCAGGCAGCGCAGGCGTGGTCTTTGAGCCGACGCTTTACTGGGACATAACGGACACCGCCAGCTTTACCTTCACGCCTCTTTATCGTTACGACAGCGCCGATTCGCGGCGCACCCATGCGGACCTGCGCGAGGCCTACCTGCTGATGTACGGAGACTGGGGCGACACCGCCTGGGAGCTTCGCCTGGGAGTTGACCGCGTGTTCTGGGGTGTCGTCGAGCTGCACAACCTCGTGGATATCGTCAATCAGTTCGACCTGATCGAGCACCCGCGCGAAGAAGCCAAGCTGGGTCAGCCCATGGCCTACCTGACCCTGTCCGGCAGTTGGGGCATGGCGGAATGGCTGGTCCTGCCCTATCATCGCAAGCGCACGTTTCCGGGGTCTCACGGACGCTTTCGGGGCCCTCTGCCGCTTGTTGACGACGCCCTGTATGAAAATGGCGACGAAGAGCGCCATATCGATCTGGCCGCCCGCTACAGCAACACCGTAGGGCGGGTGGACTTCGGCCTGAGCGCGTTCACGGGAACCAATCGCGAGCCCTTTTTTGTTCCGGCACTCCCACCCGGGCTGATTCCCGGGCCGGACACGCCCTTCATTCCCTACTACGAACAGATCCGGCAACTCGGCCTGGACGCGCAACTCACGACCGGGGACTGGATCTTCAAGCTGGAAGCGATTCGCCGCAGCGGAGCCCGAAACCTCGCAGGCCTGGAGGAGAACTACCGCGCCTTCATTCTCGGCCTGGAGCGCAATTTCTACGGAATTTTCGGCTCCGCGGCGGACATGATCGTGTTTGCCGAATGGCACGATGACAGTCGCGGGTCGCTGGCAACGACCGCGTGGGCCAATGACCTGTTCGTCGGGGCCTCGGTTGCGTTGAACGACGTGCAAAGCACGGAGTTCATCGTCGGCGTCCTGGGTGACTTGAGCCGCAATTACCGCGCATTGAACGTGGGAATGAATCGCCGCCTCTCGGACAACTGGTCGATGCGCCTGGAAGCGATCGCGCAATTGCGTGTGGATCCGCTGGATATGACGTACGCGGGACGTCGGGACAGTTTCGTGGGGCTGGATATCACGTACAGCTACTGATGGTTGCGGGGGCGCTGATCGAACGCCTCAAGGCGTACGGCGGGCTGATCCGCCTGGATCGTCCGGCGGGCACCCTGCTATTGTTGTGGCCCACGCTGTTCGCCATGTGGCTGGCTTCCGGCGGCGATCCGCCGGCCCGCATCCTGCTTGTGTTCGTTGTGGGAACTTTCCTGATGCGGTCGGCCGGCTGCGCGCTGAACGACTACGCCGACCGGCGGGTGGACCGCCTGGTGGAGCGCACCCGCGCCCGCCCGCTGGCGACCGGCGCAATCAGGCCCGCGGAGGCCCTTGCCGTGGCCGGCCTGCTGACGGCCGGCGCCGCCTGGCTGGTCTCCAGCCTGTCGCCGCTGGTGATCGGTATGGCGGTGCTGGGCGCGGCGGTGGCCGGGTTCTATCCTTTCGCGAAACGGCTGATCTCGGCGCCGCAGTTGGTATTGGGGGTGGCTTTTTCCTGGGGCGTTCCAATGGCCTATGCCGCCGTGTCGGATTTCAGCGATCCCTTCCTGTGGATCCTGTGGCCGCTAACCTTCCTGTGGGTGGTCGTTTACGACACGGTTTACGCCATGGTCGATCGGAATGATGACGAGAAAATCGGCGTGCCCTCCACGGCGATACTGCTGGGCAGGCGGGACGTGTCCTTTGTCGTGCTGGGTCATGCCGTTTACCTGGCGGGCATGTTCGGCCTGGGATTGTGGGCCGGCCTCGGGCCGGCGTACTTCGCCGGCTGGACCGGCGCCGCCCTGTGCGCGAGCCGGCAGGTATGGCTGATACGCGGCAGGGACCGCGAGCGGTGCTTTCAGGCCTTCAACAACAATTCGCTGCTCGGCTTCCTTCTCTTTGCAGGACTGGCGCTGGACATGCTCTTCGCCGCGGCCTGACGCGGGATTCCCCGGGATGCGATATGGGGCTGTCTTTGTGATACGATCAGAACGTCTGGTTGGACTTGCGGTAAATACAAGCGGGGCGTGGAGCCGTGATCACAAAGGCAGACAGGTATGTTGTCCGCTGACGACATGCAGCGCCATCTCATTCAGAGGGCGGCTGACGACAGCGATTTCCGAAGGGGACTCATAGCGGATCCCAAGGGCACGCTGTACCAGGAATTCGGCATCGAGATTCCCGACCATATTGAGTTTCACGTGCACCAAAGCGACATGCGTACCGTGCATGTCGTTCTGCCGCCCGATTCGGTTCTGGACGAGGAGCAACTCGAAGCGATTTCGGCCGGTATGTGCTGCTGCGGAATCTGACCGGGTTCCGTACTGCCGGGCGGCTGGCCTGCCTGCCGGTCGGTATTGGCCTGCTCTCCGTAGGGGCCGCGAGCGGCCATTCCATCGAAGCGGCGCGCACAGCGCTGAGCGAGGGCCTGTTTGTCGAGGCCGCGGAAATCGCCGAAGCCCTGGACACTTCCGACGGATACGCGCTGGCGGCCGAAGCGCTGGCGATACACGGGCATTACCTGGCTGCGGAAGAAGCAAAGGCCGAATTGCTCGACCGCGCCATGCAGTTTGGGCAGCAAGCGATTCGAAAGGACCCGGAGAATCCAGCGGCGCATCTTCAGCTTGCCCACGCCATGGGGCGCTACACGCAGGCGGTGGGCACGCTCAAGGTCAAGCGCGAATATGCCGGACGGGTGCGGGCGGCGCTGGAACGCGCGCTGCTTCTGAAACCGGGGCTGGCCGAGGCGCATCTGAGCCTGGGGGCCTGGCATGCGGAGGCGTTCGCAGGCGGTGGCTTCATGGCCCGGGTGCTGTTCGGGGCCAGCAGCAAAGACGCCCTCGCGCACTACGACGCAGCGCTGGAGCTCGCGCCGGATGCCAAGATAGTTCACGCGGAATATGCCCTGGGCCTGTTGCTTCTGGACAGGCGCAGACACATCGAGGAAGCCCTCAGCCTTCTGGAGCGCGCCAGGGAGTTGCCCACCCGGGACGCCCACGACCGTATCGTTCACGATCGGGTGATTGCGAATCTGGCGGAGCTGGACATTCGAACAAGACGGTAGAATCCATCGACCGGATACTTGAAGGGCGGCGCCAGGGTTTTGACGAAGAAGCCGATACTTGAGATTCCATCCGCTTACAGGGCCGGATACGAAAAAGCCCGTCTCGAGGATCCGGCAGCGGCCGACAACTATGTCCGACACACGACCATTGGCGATCCGCAGTTGGACCCGGTCATGGACGCAGTTGCCGATTTGTCGCCTCCCGCCCTGCATCGGTTCATCCACGCGGGGATAGAACAGCAGCAGGACGAGCTCAAGCGGGCGCCGAAGGTCATGCGCGATTTTTTCGAGGAAATCGAGAACCCTCCGGAGTGGTTCGACTACAAGGCCTGCGACGCCGGGATCCGCGCCTTTTATGCAAACGCGAATTTCGTTCTGGTGGCGTTCGTCGCGGGTGTCCTGATCGAAGGTTTTTCCTCGCTGATCGCCACGTCCTTCAATATCACCTCGCGCACCGTGACCGGTCCCGGGGACCGGCGGCTGAGACAGAACAACCGGCAACTGATGGAGATCTTCGTGCCTGGGGGATTGCACCGTTTCGGTGACGGCTGGAAGCTCTCGGTGCGGGTAAGACTCGTTCATGCCCGCATCCGCAGCCTCCTGGCGAAAGCGGAGCCCTGGGATGCCCAGGCATGGGGCACTCCGCTGAGTGCGGCCCATCTCGGCTATGCGATCTGCGTTTTCTCGATTCGCCTGGTGGAACAGGCAATATCCGTGGGCGCGAAGTTCACGAAAGACGAGATCGCGAGTTTCCTGGCCTTGTGGCGCTATGTCGGACACCTCATGGGCATACCCGATTCCATCCTGTACGCCAACGAAGCCCAGGCGCGGCATCTCATCAGGATTACCCTGATGTGCGAACCTCCGCCCGGGCGTCATTCCATCGAAATGGCCCAGGCGTTTGTGCACAACGTGCCCACGGTGGCGGGAATCGAGGACCCCAGGGAGGCCGACTCCGTACGTGGCCTGGTCTTCCGCCTTTCCCGCGCCCTGATCGGCAACGACCTGGCCGACGCCTTGCAGTTTCCGAGAAGCAGCCGAATGGGCACGCTCTATTTCTTCCGCATGAAGCAGATCGTCACGCGGATGCTCAAGGGAACCCGGTCAGCCCACCTGGCGGATTTCCTTCAGCTTCTGGATGTTTCGCAATATGATGAGGAAGGAATGAGCTACGCGATGCCGGACCACTGGCACACCTCGAAGCAGAGCCCCTGGTAAGCATGGCCTTGATTTTCATCGAAGCCCGCGGACCGGCCTGTCTCCGGAGCAACTACGGGCCGGTGCCATGAACCCGGCGCTTCTCGATCGGTACATCGCCGCGGTCCTGCGCTACCGCTGGCTGGTTGTTGCCGGCGCCACCCTGGTCATGCTGGCGATGGCGGCGGGCGGGCGGTTCATCACGGTTTCCAACGATCATCGAATCCTGTTCGGCGAGGACAACCCGCAACTCGTCGCCTACGACGCCCTGGAGGACACCTACACGTCGTCGAATACGGCGCTGATCGCCGTGACGCCCAGGCAGGGCACCGTATTCACCCGCGACACGCTCGGGGCCATCGAGAGGCTGACCGAAGAGGCCTGGCAGGCGCCCTATTCGAGCCGCGTCGACTCGCTGACCAACTACAGCCACAGCGAGGCACTGGGCGATGACCTGATTGTCGGCCCATTGGTGGAGGACGCCGCGTCCCTGAGCGACGCCGACCTGGACCGGATCGAGGAAATCGCGAACGACTCCATTGAGCTTGTCGGCCGCATGCTGGCCGAAGACGGCAGGGTGGCCGGCCTGGCCATCAATTTCATACCGCCCAGGGAGACCCATGACGCTTCGGTCGTGGAACTCAACGCGTACCTCGACGACATGCTGGCCAGGGCGCGCGCCGAGAGCCCGGAGATCGAATTTCATATCACGGGCGACATCGTGATGCAGCGCGCGTTTGCGCAGGCCACCCAGGACGACCTGGAGAGACTGACCCCGATCGTTTTCTTCCTGATCGTCGCCGTGGCCTACCTGATCCTGCGTTCGATTTCGGGCGCCCTGAGCATGGTCGTGATGATCCTGTTCTCGGTGGGCACGGCGATGGGTCTGGCGGGGTGGAACCAGACGGTCTTCAGTCCCGTGAACGCCGGGGTGCCGATCATCGTCATGGCGATAACGGTGGCCCAGTCGGTGCATATCACCACGATGACCCTGACGGCGATGCGCCGGGGACTGGACAGGATGGAGGCAGTTGCCGAATCGGTGCGCGTGAACGCCTTCCCGGTCTTCCTGGCTTCGCTCACGACCGTGATCGGGTTCCTGAGCCTGAACGCTTCGGATTCCCCGCCGTTTCACACGCTCGGAAACTACGTCGCCTTCGGCGTGGCCTGCACCTTCGTGTATTCCATGGCCCTGCTGCCGGCCCTGCTTTCCATCCTGCCCCTGCGCGTGAAACCGGCGGCTGCCGGAGAAGTGACTTTCTTCGACCGCTTCGGCGAGTTCGTCGTAGCGCGGCGGAAACCGCTGCTGTGGCTGACCACGATTCCGGCATTGTTCCTGCTGGCCGGCATTTTTCGCATCGAGCTCAACGACAGCCTGCCCAATTACTTCGACGAGCGCTATGAATTCCGGCGGGATTCGGACTACATCATCGAGAACCTGACCGGGCTTGAATCGCAGGAATATTCGCTGGCCTCCCCCGGCGAGGGCGGCATCACCGACCCCGAATATCTTCGCCAGATCGACGCCTTCGCCAAGTGGTGCCGCAGCCAGCCGGAAGTTACCTACGTGCGGGTTTTTTCGGACACGATGAAGCGTCTGAACAAGAACATGCACGAGGACGATCCGGCCTACTACCGGTTGCCGGAAGACCAGGCGCTGGCCACGCAGTACCTACTGCTGTACGAGCTTTCACTGCCGTTCGGAATGGACCTGAACGACCGCATCGACATCAGCAAGTCGTCCACCCGCATGTCGGTGGTGATGCGGAACATCACCAGCAACGAGCAGCAGGAGCTCGCGGACCGGGCCCGCGGCTGGCTTGAGGAGAATGCCCCGGGGCTTACTACGGAGGCGACCGGACTCAGCGTCATCGTCTCGCACATCACGGAGCGAAACATCAAGTCCATGCTGCGCGGCACCGTGATCGCGATGGCGCTGATTTCACTGGTCCTGGTCGTGGTCTTCAAGAGCGTCCGGTTCGGCCTGCTGAGCCTGATTCCCAACTTCATCCCCGCCGGCATGAGCTTCGGACTGTGGGGGTACCTGGTCGGCAGAGTGGGGATCGCGGCCTCGGTTGTGACAGTCGTGGCCTTCGGCATCATCGTGGACGACACGATTCACTTCCTGACGAAATACCTGAAGATTCGTCGCGAGGGCCGTTCCGCCGCCGACGGCGTCCGTTATGCTTTCAGTACCGTGGGCAAGGCCCTGGGAACGACGACCGCGGTGTTGTCGGCCGGGTTCCTGGTGTTCGCGGCATCCGGATTCGAGGTCAGTTGGGCGCTCGGAATACTGGTGGCCATGACGATCATGTTCGCCTTCCTCGCCGACTTCCTGCTTCTGCCGCCGCTGCTGATGGCCTTTGACCGGAGAAAACTATGAATTGTGAGCCAATCCGGGCACGTTCCTTCCATGCTACTGCCCGTGTCACTCTCTTGCTGGCGCTGACTGGGCTGGTGTCGTCGCCCGCTCTTGCGCAGGATCCCTCGCCGGAGGAAATCGGTCTTGCGATCGCGCACGAGGCGGCTGCCCGCAACGACGGTTTCGGTAATTTCACGGCCAACCTGACCATGATCCTGCGCAACCGTCAGGGTCAGGAGAGCCGCCGCCAGATCCGTTTCAAGGTCCTGGAAGTCGAGGGCGACGGCGACAAGAGCATGTTCGTCTTCGACCAGCCGCGCGACGTTCAGGGCACCGCCCTGCTGACTCACGGCCATCTGACGGCCCAGGACGACCAGTGGCTCTACCTGCCGGCGTTGAAGCGGGTCAAGCGCATCAGTTCCTCGACCCGCACCGGGTCCTTCATGGGCAGCGAGTTCTCCTACGAGGACATGAGCAACCCGGAGGTCGAAAAATACACCTACCGATTCCTGCGCGAGGAAACCTGCGGCGAATTGGCCTGCACGGTCAACGAACAAGTGCCGGTGGACACGAAATCGAGCTACAGCCGCCAGCTGGTATGGCAGGACAAGGAGCACCTGCGCACCTGGATGGTGCACTATTTCGACCGCAAGAACTCACATCTGAAGACACTGGTTTTCGCGGGATACCGGCAGTACCTGGATCGATACTGGCGCGCCGGTGAAATGACGATGGAGAATCATCTGACCGGCAAGAGCACGGTGCTCAACTGGACGGACCTGGAGTTCGGCACGGACCTGGGCGACGGCGATTTCTCCCAGGCGGCCCTGAGACGCGTGCGCTGACGCGACACTAGCCTTTCCGGTCGAGTTCGCTTTTGAGAGCGCGGGCGGTCAGGCGGGCTATCACGAAAATCAGCAACGCTGTGACGACCAGTCCGGCAATGAACAGCGACTGCGGAATTATCGGAGCGCCGGTCTGCTCCAGGGATGCCAGGCTGCCCGCCACGGAGCCCAGGTAGACGTATAGAAATATGGCCGGCAGCATGCCGACGAGCGTGCCGCACAGGTACGCGCCGAAGCGCACGTTGGTCAGCCCGAGGGCGTAGTTCAGCAGGTTGTAGGGGATCACCACGGAGAGGCGCGCCAGCAGCACGATCAACCAGCCCCTGCGGGCCACCGCGCGGTCCAGGGCGCGGAAGCGCGGCATGGCCTCCAGCCGGGATTCGACCCAGTCCCTCGCCAGGAACCTGCCGACGAGAAATGCGCAGCATGCGCCCAGAGTGGCCGCCAGGGACACGAGAGCCACGCCCAGGGCGACCCCGAAAAGCACGCCTGCCGCCAGGGTGAGAATGGAACCGGGAACCATGAACACCGCAGCCAGGATGTAGGCGAGAATGAAGCCGGCCCAGGCAATACGCGGATGCGCCTGGGCCCAATCGGTGGACTGGATCAGCCACTCGCGCGCCGGCAGCAGCCAGACGGCGATGATCAGCACCGTCAGCGAAATCAGCAGCGCAAGCGCTCGCCGCTTCATGCTAAGGGTTGAGTCTCACAACGCTAGCCGCGGTTCCGCGCGACCCGGCGGTAGGCGGGCGCGCAGAACCGGAATACGACCGCCGCCGCAGGCATGGTGCAGACGGCCATGGTCGCCAGCGCCAGGGGCAGGCGGTCGGGCGAGCCGAATACCCGCTCGGTCAGCAGCGCCACACCCACCGGACCCAGCGACAGGCCGAGCAGGTTTATGCAGAACAGGTACACGGCGATGATTCGCGCCCGGAACCGATTCGGAGTCACCTCGTTCAGCGCTACCGGCGAAATGCCGAATGGCATGCTGATCAGGAACTGCGTTACGCCGATCAGCGCCAGCGCCAGCGTTGCGGTGGGCGCGAACGGAAACGCCAGTGCGAAGGGAAGGGCGATCAGGGCAATCGCGAACGCGACCCGGATTTCCGCGTCCCGCGGCCAGCGCCGGCGCAGCCGCTGCGCCGCCACGCTGCCCAGGTACACGCCGAGCGGCGCAGTCACCAGCGTTACCGCGCCCAGTCCCAGGCCTGTCTGGGCCTGGGTCCAGCCGAATTCCCGTATCAGGAAAGACGGCGTCCAGGCGCCGAAGCTGTACGAATAGGTGACCTGGCAGGCAAAGCCCACAAAATGGGTCAGGTACAGGGTCCTTTGCGGCCCGCCCAGGAACTTGACGAAGGACCTTGCGCTGACGCCGGCTTCGGGCGCCTCCCCGAAACGGAGCGTTTCGCGCACCGAGGCCAGCGTGAGAATGCCGAGAAGGACGCCCGGCAGGCCCACGACGATGAAGACGACCTGCCAGCCCCTGAGTGCGCCAAGCACGGGCAGGTCGGCGCTGCCGCCGCCCGCCACCCAATTGATGACCAGCCCCCCGGTCAGGGTGGCCAGCCCGATTCCGAGGTAAAGGCCCGTGGCATAAGTGGCGGTGGCCCGCAAACGGACTTTCGGCGGGAAGTAGTCCGCGATCAGCGAGTACGCGGCGGGCGAGAGGGCGGCCTGGCCCATGCCGACCAGCATTCGGGCAAAGAACAGCTGTGCGTAGTTGGTTGCGAGTCCGCAGGCCGCCGTAGCCAGGCTCCACAGTACGACGCCCGCGGCAATGACGGCAGGGCGGTTCCACAAGTCGGCCATCCCGGCGGCGAACAGTCCAAGGGTGGTGTAGAAGGCAGCGAATGCCAGTCCGTACAACATGCCGATCTCGACATCGCTCAGGTCGAGGTCGCGCTTCAGCGGCTCGACCAGCAGGGTGATGATGTTGCGGTCGAGGAACGAGCACAGGTACAGGACCATCAGCAGGATCACGACGTACCATGCGTAGCCGCGCGGGGGCCATCGGGGCGTCTCGGTCACTGTGGTCTGGCTACCGTTTCGCGGTCATGTGGATAACTTTGTGGACAACATCGTCCCTAGCCCTTGGCTCTATTGGCTCTTGCAGTTTTCCACAACGGGGGAAGATTTCAGCAGATTCGGGAAAGACATGTAATATCAACAGCTTGAGAGAGGTTAGCAAAGATATTGTGCGAAAGTCGCCGCAATGTGAACTGCGCAATACGATTTTCCGCCGGGTGTGAATAACTGCCTTGCGGCGGGCCTGTTATCCCGGTCATGCCGACGCCTCTGCGCCCCGTCTTTCCAGCAGCCGCAGCAGCTCGCGGGCCGCCAGCCCGCGGTGGCTTTTGCGTCCCTTTTCCGCGCCGCTCATCAGCGCCGCGCACTTGCCCTTGCGCCCGTCCAGGAAGACCGGATCGTAACCAAAGCCCCGGCGCCCCTCGGGCCTTTCGGCTATGCGTCCTTCCCAGACGCCCTCGGCAATAAGGGGTGCTTGTTCGTTGTCGGGCATGGCCAGTACCAGTACGCAGCGGAAGCGGGCAGTGCGGTTCCCGGCCGGCACGCCCTCAAGGTCCTTCAGCAGTTTCCGGATGTTGGCCCGGGCGTTGCCATCGTCACCGGCGTAGCGGGAGGAATAGATTCCCGGCGCCCCGCCGAGCGCGTCCACTTCCAGGCCGGAGTCATCGCCCAGCGCCGGCAGTCCGGATTGCCCGGCGGCGGCGAAGGCCTTCAGCCGGGCGTTTGCCTCAAAGGTCGAACCGGTCTCCTCCGCCGCCGCAAGACCGAGTTTCCGCATGTCGATCAAGCGGATTTGCTCCTTGAGCAACTCGCGCAGCTCGCGCAGCTTGCCGGGGTTGCCCGAGGCCAGTACGGCGCTTCGGATAGTGGGCATATCAGTGCGGGCAAGTTTAATGGCAGCGGGGTGCGATATTCTTTGCGCCCGACCGTCGAGTCCTGCAGGAAACAAACGCATGCCGGATCCCGCGACGCCTCCCGAGCATCGCTACCCGCACCTTTTCACCCCCATCTCGCTGGGGCCGGTGCGACTGGATCACCGGGTGATCATTCCCGGGCACTCCATGGTGCACGGGGATTCATCCGGCCTGATGACCGAGCGCTATCACGCCTACCTGGTGCGGCGGGCCCGGGGAGGGGCCGCGCTTGTGGGTATCGAGTCCGCTCCGGTGCACCCCGACAGCCTGACCTGGACCGGCCAGCTGGAGCTGTGGCGGGACGAGATCATCGACCCCCTGGCCCGCACCGCCGAAGCGGTCCATGAGGCCGGCTCCAGGCTTTCCATCATCCTCTGGCACGGCGGCCACAACGTTCCTTTCGGACGCGGCGCCGTCGCGCTGGCCCCGTCGGCGATTCCTTCCGTGCAGATCGGCCAGGTGCCCAAGGCCATTTCCGTGGCCGAGATCAGGCACCTGGTGGGCTATTACGCCGACGCCGCCGAGCGCTGCGCCAGGGCGGGCATTGACGTTCTCGAGGTCCAGACCGCGTCCGACTACCTGCTGGGTTCGTTTCTCAGTCCGCAGCTCAACCACAGGACCGACGGCTACGGCGGGTCGGTGGCCAACCGCTGCCGCTTCGTCATCGAAGTTCTCGAGGCGATACGCGAGCGGGTTGTCGGCAAGGTGGCCGTGGGTTTGCGCACCTCGGTTTTTCATGCCATTCCGGGGGATCCGGACGGCTACGGCGTCGAAGAATCCCTGGCCGCCATGGTGACGATTGCCGAGGCGGGCGTTACCGACTACGTAAGCGTCATGAGCGGTTCGAACGCCAATTTTGCCGAGACCATTTCCCCCATGGGCTATCCGCGTGTCCAGCTGGCGAAGCAGTCGGCGCGCTTCACCGAGGCGCTGTCGGTGCCGGTCGTCGTGGCCGGGCGCATCCGCAGCCCCGATGAGGCCGAGGCCGTCGTCGCGAACGGCCAGGCCGACATCGTGGCCATGGCCCGCACATTCATCGCCGATCCCGACTGGGTCGTGAAGGTGCGCCGAGGCGAGGATGAGCGAATCCGGCCCTGCATGTCCTGCAACCAGGTCTGCCTGGGCTTCGCGACGCTGGCCTTGCCGGCGGGTTGCAATATCAACGCGGCGGCGGGAAGGGAGTTCGAACTGCCCCCCAAGGCGCGCTCTCCCGTCCGCAAGCGCGTTACCGTCGTAGGCGGCGGACCGGCCGGACTCGAATGCGCCCGTGTCGCGGCGCAGCGCGGCCACGCCGTTACCTTGTATGAAGCCGCAGGGGAACTCGGCGGCGCGCTGCGCCTCGCCGCGTTATGCCCCCACCGCGAGGAAATGCTGCCGGCCCTGCAGTGGTGGGAGAGGGAACTTGCCCGGCTGGGTGTTGCGGTTCGGTTGAACACGGCGGTCCATGACCCCGGGCAACTGGATGCGGACGAGGTCGTATGGGCCACCGGCGGCTCGCCCGGCTGGACCTGGCTGTGGCGCAATCGGCCCCGTATGACCGACGGCATTCCCGGCGCCGGGCGGCTGCCTCACGGGCGCGACATCCTGGCGGGGAAGGAGTCCGTTTCGGGAAGCATCCTGGTGATCGACGAGGAAGGGAACTGGCCGGCGGTCAACCTGGTGGAATACCTGGCCGCGATGGACGGCGTCTCGGGCGTGACCGTGGCCACTGCCAGCGCCCTGTTCGGCGACCCGGAGCTGTCCCTGACCGGAGAACTCGCCCTGGTTGCCCGCCGCCTCGAATCCGCGGGCGTGGAGATATGCAGCGGCACATTCGTGGAAGAGGTAAGGGACGACACCGCCATAATGATGGACGGCAGGGAGTTGGGACCCTTCGACTCCCTGGTGCTGTCCATGGGCGCGGTCGCCAACCCGGCGCCCGACGGCGCAAGCGCAATCGGAGACTGCGTCGCTCCCCGGTCCATCTGGGCGGCGGTTCAGGACGGCGCCCGCCTCGCCCTCAAACTGTAGCCCGCTCCGCCCCTTTGTGCGCCTCGTCCTGCGCCGCCAGGACCTGTTTGATGCCGTCGGCCGCAAGGTCGAGCATGCGGTCCAGTTCCTCGCGCAGGAATGCGTGCGCCTCGGCCGTGCCCTGCACCTCGATGATGCCCCCGGCCTCGTTCATCACCACGTTGACGTCGGCCTCGGCCTCCGAGTCTTCCGCGTAGTCGAGGTCCAGCACTTCCAGCCCGCGATACAGTCCCACCGAGACCGCCGCCACCTGGCCGTGCAGCGGGTAACGGGCGAACCTGCGCCGCCATGAGCGCCGGCCGCAGGCCAGGCTCAGCGCCAGCCAGCCGCCGGATATTGCGGCCGTGCGTGTCCCGCCGTCGGCCTGAATGACGTCGCAGTCGACGACGATCGTATGTTCGCCGAGCGCCTCGAAATCCACGCAGGCGCGCAGCGAGCGTCCGATCAGGCGCTGGATTTCCATCGTGCGTCCCGACTGACGGCCGCTGCTCGCCTCCCGGCGGCTGCGCGTGTGCGTGGCGCCCGGCAGCATGCCGTATTCCGCGGTTACCCAACCGCGGCCGCTGCCGCGCAGGAAATGCGGGACCGAGGCGTCCACGCTTGCCGTGCAAAGCACGCGCGTTTCGCCGAAACGGGCGAGTACCGAACCGCCGGCATGGGTCGTGTAGCCGGTCTCGAACGCGATGGCTCGCATCTGGTCCGGCCCCCGGCCACTGGGACGGCGCACGGCTGAAGAAGATTTTGTGCGCATCTGTGCAAATATGTTAGCGCCGGACGCGGCATTTTGCATTGAGGTCCCGTTTCCGTTACCCATGCCTCGCAGCGAAGCTAAAATTAGCAGGCATTGATTGGGCGGGGGCAGAAAAAGGCCGTTTCAATGATTCGCAGTATGACGGGCTATGCCAAAGAGGAGTACCGCAGCGGGAGCGGCTGGCTGCAGTGGGAGTTGAGGTCGGTCAATCATCGCCATCTGGATGTCGAGGTTCGCATGCCCAGCGCGTTTCGCGAGATGGAGCCGGAGATTCGCACCCTGCTGGCAACGCATGTCGGTCGCGGCCACGTGGATGCCCGCCTGAGTTGGCGCCCGGCGGAAAAGTTCGCCGACCGGATCAAGGTCAACACGGGTTTGGCGGTGCGGGTCATCGGGTACGCGCGGGTTCTGGCGGAGCAGATGCGCCGTCCCGCCGCGGTCAGCCCGCTTGACGTCATGCGTTGGCCGGGCGTGATCGAAGAGCACTCCGCCGACCAGACCCACATGTCCGGAGAGGTCCGCAAGTTGCTGCACAAGGCAGTCGACACGCTGCGCGCGACGCAGGCCAGCGAGGGCAGGAAACTGAGAAAAACCATCGAGAGCCGCTGCTCCAAGATGGACAAGATTCTCAAGAAGTTCCGCTCGCGCACTCCCGAACTGAGAGAGCGGGCCATGGTTCGCATGACGGAACGCCTCGACGCGATCAAGGTGCGGGTCGATGCCGAGAGGCTGGAGAAGGAAGTGGCGCTGTTGCTGATGCGCTACGACATCAGCGAGGAGCTCGATCGGCTGGAGGCGCACCTCGTGGCGCTGCGGTCCGCGCTCAAGGCGAGCGAACCGGCCGGCAAGCGGGTGAATTTCCTTCTGCAGGAAATCGGCCGCGAGACCAATACCCTGGCCGCCAAGTCCGGAGACGCGCGCGGAACGCACGAAGCCGTGGATATGCGGGTTCTCGTCGAGCAGATGCGCGAGCAGGCCCAGAATATCCTGTGACACCCCGCCTGTTTGTCGTTTCCGCCCCCTCGGGCACCGGCAAGACCACGGTCGTCAAGCGTTTGGTCAGCGAGAATCCGG
This sequence comes from Gammaproteobacteria bacterium, assembly GCA_965116895.1. Taxonomy (GTDB): domain Bacteria; phylum Pseudomonadota; class Gammaproteobacteria; order Steroidobacterales; family Foliamicaceae; genus Foliamicus. The sequence continues at coordinate 15,789 of OZ220729.1, forward strand.
GCGTCAGCCTGGCGGTTTCCCATACCACGCGCCCGCCCCGCGAACGGGAGCAGGACAAGCGCGACTATTACTTTGTCAGCGATGCCGCCTTCGATGCAATCCGCGGCGGTGACGGGTTTCTCGAGCACGCAGACGTATTCGGTAACCGTTATGGCACCAGCCGGCGCGAGGTGGACGAGAAACTTGCAAGCGGCCGCCAGGTAATCCTGGAGATCGACTGGCAGGGCGCCGAGCAGGTGCGCGCCGCGAAGCCCGACGCGCAGTGCATTTTTCTTCTGCCGCCTTCCCGCGACGAATTGGAAAAGCGCCTAAGGGGGCGCAACACCGACAAGCCGGAGGTGGTGGAGCGGAGGTTTTCCGAAGCGCGCCACGACGTGCGGAAGTGGACCGACTTTGACTATGTGCTCGTCAATGACGACATCGATGAGACCTGCCGAAGGATGTCGAACATCCTGATAGGCGACGGCGCGCGGTACGCCGTGTCCGACGAAAAGCACCGGGCGTGTATCGAAGAACTTGTCGGGGCAGGCGACTGGCAGAGCCTTGCGGCGGCCGGCATAGTAATGCAGAATTCCGGATAAGGACTTCTCCACAGAGCAAATGCAATGGCGCGAATTACCGTAGAAGACTGCCAGCAGCGGATCGAGAACATTTTCGACCTGGTGCGCGTGGCGGCAACGCGCGCGCGCAGGCTTGCCAATGGCGCCGAGCCCCTGGTTCCGCGCGAGAACGAAAAACCCTCAGTGATCGCGCTGCGTGAAATCGCGGCCGGGGTGGTCACGGAAGAGAGCCTCAACGAACAGGAACGGTCCGTCGAGGAAGCATTCGCGACTCCGGGAGAAGTTCGCGAGTATTAGGTCGGACGGCCGGCGCTTGCACCGGCACTCCACGGTCCGAGCGTCCGCCATCCCGTAACCGGGGACACGGCACGAGTCATGCAGCAGGCGGTTGTACTGCCCGGCACACAGCAAATCCGCGTATCCGGCGGCGGAATCCGCAGGCTGCTCGCCGACCTGGACTACCTGTCCGAGGACGAACGCAACCAGGTGCGTCAGGCGTACGAATACGGCGCGCGCGCCCACCACGATCAGCGGCGGCTTTCCGGCGAACCGTACATTTCCCATCCGGTCGCCGTGGCCACCATCCTGGCCCAACTGCGGCTGGACTCGGAGACCATAGTCGCCGCACTGTTGCATGACGTAATTGAAGACACGCCCACGCTGCGGGTCAACCTGGAAGACCATTTCGGAAAGCAGGTGGCCGCGATCGTTGACGGCGTAACAAAGCTGACCCGCCTGAGGAAGGCCGGTCACTCGGAAACCCAGGCGGCCAGTTTCCGCAAGATGATGCTGGCCATGGTCGACGATATCCGCGTCATCCTGGTCAAGCTGGCCGACCGCCTGCACAACATGCGGACGCTGGACGCGCTGGGCCGGGAACGCCAGCAGCGCATCGCCCGCGAGACGCTGGAGATCTACGCGCCCATCGCCAACCGGCTGGGCATTCGCACGATTCGCCGGGAAATGGAGGACCTGGGCTTTCGCTACGCATGGCCGCAGCGTTACAGGGTGATCAACCGGCACCTGAACCAGAGGCCCAGGCACCCCCGCGCGGTGCTGAGGCGCGTTTCGGACCGCCTGCGGCGTGCGCTCAAGTCGGCCGACCTGGAAGGCAGTATTTCCGCCCGGGCCAAGTCCGCCTACAGCATCTATACCAAGATGCGCGAGAAGCGGCTGGCGTTCACGGAAATCTCCGACGTCTTCGGTCTGCGCATCATCGTTCCGGACATCGACGCCTGCTATCGATGCCTGGGCATTGCGCACCAGTTGTTCCGGCCGATGCCGGGTAGGTTCAAGGACTACATCGCGATCCCGCGCGTGAACGGCTACCAGTCGCTGCACACGGTGCTGCTGGGCCCGGAGGGCATGCCGCTGGAGTTCCAGATCCGCACGCCCGAAATGCATCGCGTGGCGGAAAGCGGCATCGCCGCCCACTGGCAGTACAAGGCCGAGGACAAGAGCGTGCTCCCGGCGCAGTTCCGCACCCAGGAATGGCTGCGGCGCATTACCGAAATGCAGGCAACCGCCCACGAGGAAGAGTTTTACGATCACGTAAAGGTGGACCTGTTCCCCGACAAGGTGTATGTGTTCACGCCGAAGGGCGAAATCCTGCGCCTGCCGCGCGGCTCCACCTGCCTGGACTTTGCCTATGCCGTGCATACCGACGTCGGGCACCGCTGCGTCGCGGCGCGGGTGGACGGACAGTTGACGCCGCTGCGTTCGCAGTTGAAGAACGGCCAGAACGTGCAGATACTCACGTCGCGGAACGCGCATCCGAACGCCGGCTGGCTGGAGTACGTAGCCACGGCCAAGGCGCGCTCGGCCATCCTCGATTATCTGAAGAACACCCAGACGAGGGAAGCCCGCGAGGTTGGCGCCGTGCTGCTGAACCAGGCGCTCGCCGACCGGGGATCTTCGCTCCGCAAGATGGGACGCGGCCCGCTTGCGGAAGCGCTCGAGGAACTTGGCGTAACAAGCCGCCAGGAACTCTACGAACAGATCGGACTCGGGGAACGCCTGGCGACCCTGGCCGCGGCCGTGGTCATGAATCCAGGAAAGAATCGATCCGGAGACCGGCGCCGCAAGCTGACGCCCGTGGACATCGCCGGCGCCGAGGGCATGGTGGTGACTTACGGCAAGTGCTGCTACCCGATTCCGGGCGACGAAGTCGTGGGGCATACGTCCAGCGGGCGCGGATTCGTGATTCACCGCAACACCTGCGGCAATTTCCGCGCCGAGCGCAAGCACAAGGACCGATGGATCCCGGTCAACTGGAAGCGCCGCATCCGGCTGGAGTTTCCGTCCGGGCTGCGCATCCATATCGATCACCGGCCCGGCGTGCTCGCGGAAGTCGCCGCCCGTGTGGCCGAGACAGGCCACAACATCGCCCAGGTGAACATGCAGGACCGTCCCGAGGAAAGCACCGAGCTGTTCCTTTCGGTGCTGGTGAAAGACAGGGACCGGCTGGCGCGGGTCATCCGGGCGATACGCACACTGCCCAGCGTGCATCGCGTGCAGCGTGTTTAACACCCTGTCTGGCATATTATTGACCCCCGAGTCGCCCATGCAACGCTCCGCTGTACAAACGTCCCGTGCGCCGGCGGCGATCGGCCCCTATTCGCAGGCCATCGTCGCGGGCGGCTTCTGCTATCTGTCCGGTCAGATTCCGCTGGACCCTGAGACCGGCGAAATGGTTGACGGCGACATCGGCGCGCAGGTCAGGCAGGTCTTCGCCAACCTGGCGGAGGTGGCCAGGGCGTCGGGCTGCGATCTCGGCAGGGATGCCGTGAAGATCACGGTCTTCCTGGTGGATCTGGCCCATTTCGGGGTGGTCAACGAGGTCATGTCCGGGATGTTTGCCCAGCCCTTTCCCGCCCGCGCCGCTATCGAGGTGGCCGGATTGCCCAGGGGTGCGCAGGTGGAAGCGGACGCGGTTCTGGTCGTCCCCTAGCTCTTTGCCCAATCGCGGAACACGACGCCAGTTGCCTGCCGATTCCGCCTCCCCGCCGGTCGAAGACAGCCCGAAACTCACGACGCTCGCGGGCATCGGCCCCGCCATTGCCGGAAAGCTTGAGCGTCTGGGCCTGCGCACGGTCCGCGACCTGCTGTTCCTGCTGCCGATCCGCTACGAGGACCGCACCCGCATACGGCCCATCATCGACGTCAGGCCCGGACAGCGGGTGCAGATCGAGGGAGCGGTCGCCCGCGCCCGGGTCATCATGGGCCGCCGCCGCAGCCTGCTCTGCGCGCTGCGCGACGAGACGGCGGAAATCACGCTGCGCTTCTTTCATTTCACCCGGCAGCAACAGACGGGCCTGAGCGCCGGAACCCGCCTGCTGTGCTACGGCGAGGTCCGCCAGGGACCCCGGGGATACGAGATCGTTCACCCCGAGTACCGAAGGCTGCGCGAATCCGAGCCCGCGCCCGTCCAGGATCGGCTCACGCCCGTCTATCCCTCCACCGAGGGCGTTACCCAGCCCCGGCTTCGCAAGCTCACCGATCACGCGCTTGCCAATGCCCTGGACGACTTGGCGGACCTGATTCCTGCCCGTTTTCTGGCCGGGCTGGATTTTCCGGGACTGCACGAGGCCTTGCGTACCGTGCATCGTCCACCGAAGGGCATGGCGCTGGAAGCGTTGCTGTCCGGAAAGCATCCCGCCCGCAAGCGTTTGGCGCTCGAAGAAATACTGGCCTGGCACATGGGCTTAAGAAGGATGCGGGAGGCGGGTCAATGCCGCAAGGCTTTTCCTCTGACCGCCCACGGCCCCCTTCGCGAGGGTTTCCTTGACCGACTGCCTTTTGAGTTGACGCCGGGCCAGCGGCAGGCGATCGAACAGGTCGATGCCGACCTGGTTCGCAACACGCCCATGATGCGGCTGCTGCAAGGCGACGTCGGCTGCGGAAAGACCGTGGTGATCGCGGCCGCGGTGCTGGCGGCAATTCAGTCCGGGCGGCAGGCGGCAATAATGGCGCCCACCGAATTGCTGGCGGAACAGCACATGCGCACGCTCTCGGAATGGCTTGCGCCGCTGGGTGTGCGCCTGGCTTGGCTGGCCGGCGGCATGTCGCGCTCCGACCGCCGCGTATTCGAGGCCGAGCTCGCCGGGGGCGATGCCCAGCTTGCGATCGGGACGCACGCCCTGTTCCAGGAAGGCGTCCGGTACCGGTCGCTGGGACTGGTGGTGGTGGACGAACAGCACCGCTTCGGGGTCCATCAGCGGCTGAGCCTGGTTGAAAAGGGCTCCGTCGGCGGGCAGGCGCCGCATCAGTTGGTGACCACCGCCACGCCGATCCCGCGGTCGCTGGCCATGACTTTCTACGCGGGGCTGGACATATCCGCCATCCGGGACATGCCGCCGGGACGCCAACCGGTCAACACGGCGCTGATTTCGCAGGAGCGGCGCCACGAAGTCATCGAGAGAGTGGCCGCGGCCTGCGGCGCCGGACGGCAGGCCTACTGGGTGTGCCCGTTGATCGAGGAATCGGACTACATCGAATCCCAGGCCGCCGAGCCGACCCACCGCGAGTTGAGCGAAGCGCTTCCCGGCATTCGGGTCGGCCTGCTGCACGGCCGGGCAACGCCGCGCGAGCGCGACCGGGTGATGGGGGAGTTCGCCGCCGGCAGGCTGGGCGTGCTGGTGGCCACCACGGTCATCGAAGTGGGCGTGGACATTCCCAGGGCCAGCCTGATGATCGTGGAAAACGCCGAACGCCTGGGTCTTGCCCAGTTGCACCAGTTACGCGGACGCGTAGGCCGGGGCGCGGACAAAAGCCATTGCGTTCTGATGTACCGCTCGCCGTTGGGCGCCATGGCCCGGGAAAGGCTCAACACGATGCGAATTACCAATGACGGGTTCGAAATCGCCCGCAAGGACCTGGAATTGCGAGGCGCCGGCGAAATCCTGGGTGTCCGGCAGACGGGCGCATTGCAGTTCCGCGTGGCCGACCTGGTGCGCGACGGGGCCCTGGCCGAGCCGGCCCAGCGGATCGCCGATGAAATGCTCCGTGCTGACGGCCCCGAGGTGGAGCCGTTGATAAGCCGCTGGGTCGGCGAAGGCGGCCGTTACGCCGGCGTCTGATCCTTTCGTGTATCTTGGCGCCTTCTCATCGAGTCCTGAGGTGCGTTTAATGCGTGTGCCAAGCGTTGTCCTGCTCTGCCTTCTGGGGGCCGGCTGCGGCCGGGTGGGCGAGGAAGCCGTTCAGTCGTGCGGCCCTGTTGCAACCGATGAAGCCCTGGCCCATGCGGACCAGGTCGCGCACCTGATCCGCGGCGACGAACTGCGGGCCGTGGTGGCCGAGCTGGCGAGCGACGACTACGAAGGTCGGGCGCCGGGCACCGCCGGTGACGTTAGGGCGCGGGAATGGATCGCGGCGCGGCTCGCGGAGGCGAACATCGCGCCGGGCGCGGACCAGGGCTATCAACAGCCGTTCGAGCTCGTGTCCGTCACGACCGAACTGCCGGCTGCCTGGCCGTTTTCGACGGGCATTTCCATTTCGCCGGGCACCGAATTCGTCGCCAACGTCGGCAATCAATCCTCCCTTGCTTCGCTTGCCGGCTCCGAGCTCGTGTTCGTGGGCTACGGTATCCAGGCGGCGGAATACGCATGGGACGATTACAAGTCGCAGGACATGAGAGGCAAGGTGCTGGTCATGCTGAACAACGACCCCGAATGGGATCCCGGCCTGTTTGCAGGCGAGCGCCGTCTCTATTACGGACGATGGACCTACAAGTACGAGATCGCTGCGCGCCTGGGCGCGGCCGGCGCGATCATCATTCATACGACGCCTTCGGCGGGCTATCCCTGGCAGGTTATCGAAACCTCGTGGAGCGGCCCGCAGTACGAAATTCCGGCCGAGGGCGAGCCGCGTCTGCAAATCGCGGCCTGGCTCACTGAATCGGCGGCGAGAGAGTTGCTGGCCTCCGCCGGCCACGATCTGGACGCGCTTGTGCAGTCGGCCCGCAGCCGTGACTTCGCGCCCGTGCCGCTGGGGATCAGCACGAGCCTGGAACTTGAGGCTGCCCTTGAGCGCGTGGAGACCGCCAACGTCCTGGGCGTACTGCCCGGATGCGACGAGAATCTCAGGAACGAAGCCGTGGTCGTGACCGCGCACCACGACCACCTGGGCAAGGGCATCGCTGCTTCCGAAGGCGAGGACGTGATCTACAACGGCGCCTTCGACAACGCGACGGGCGTGGCCGCGGTGCTTTCGCTGGCCAAAGCGCTGGCGGGATTGCCTTCTCCGCCGCGGCGCTCGATCGTATTCGCGCTGGTAGGGGCGGAAGAACAGGGGCTGCTTGGGTCAGCCTACTATGCGCGACATCCGACCTTCCATCCGGGGCGCATCGCGGCCAACGTCAACTTCGATGGCGTGAGCATCTGGGGCGAGGCGCGTGACATGATCTTCATCGGACTGGGGAAGTCCTCGCTCGACCAGGTCGCTGCCGATGTGGGCTCGTACGTCGGCAGAACGCTGCAGGGCGACCAGTTTCCCGACCAGGGCTACTACTACCGGTCGGATCAATTCAGCTTTGCGAAGATCGGCGTTCCCGGCGTCTACCTGGACGGCGGCGTCGAGATCACCGGCAAGCCGGAAGGATGGGGCAGGATGCGAATCAACGCCTACATCACCAGGGACTACCATCAACCCAGCGACGAATTGACCGATGACTGGGTGTTCGACGGGATGGTCGCGGACACGCGCTTCGGCTTGCTGACCACGTACCTGATAGCCCAGGCTGACGAAATGCAATCCTGGAACCCGGGCGACGAGTTCGCCGCCGCGCGCGCCGCGGCCCTGGCGGAGCTGGAAGCAGGCCAGTCAGTCGGGTCTGCTCCCTGACGAGGGATCATCTGCCGCCAGTCTGTTGGCCAGCAGCACCCGGGTCGACAATTGCGTCGTCGTAAGGTGAAGTGATTGCGTTATTCATGTTGCCCGGTATAGGTTTCTCGCCAGCCGCTCGACACAAATAAGAACACGCCTGCTGGTCCCAAGAACGGTAGGTATTGGCTCAGTTTCAAACCCGACCGGCCGCCGGATGGAGAGGCGGTTCAGGAATCAGGTATCTTCGCCGTCGTCGGGGTCGCGATCCTTGGAGCGGATTAGCGGACGAAGCCAGCGTCCCAACGCAGGAACAATGGCCAGCCCTCCCATGGAGAGCGCGATCAAGGGTGCTCCTTGCCATGCAACAATCCCGGCAACGGCCATGTAAGCCAACACGCTGAGGGTTGAACCGTTGATCCGCTTGGTGTTCTCGGTATGACGAAAGCGGTTTGTGGTGTCCCGCATTGATTGCTCGGTTCGGGCCATTCCCATGATCTCGCCGGGGATCTCGCGATCAATCTCCTGGTAACCCTTGAGCATATGTGGCGGCGGGATCGGCCCCTGAAACATGTAGGAAATAGAGAGCCGCGCAATCGTTGTTTCCCGGTCTTCATCGGGCAAAGGACCGAAAAACCCCTCGGCCATTTCCCGCAATTTTTTCCATTCCTCGTCGGACAGGGACTCCGCGAGTTTCTCAAGGAGCTTTTTGGTCTCCTCGTCCGGCTCTTTGGGGACAGGGAGTTTGTCGTTATTGCCGTTCCCGTTCTCGGTGTTATCGCTCATCCGTGAGCCTCACGCAATGCGCGATAAAACCCAATAGCCTTCGTGTTTCATCCCGCTGGAGCGCCCGCAGCCGGTCGTGTGTGTGCGGGTCGCCCTTATACGACAGCAAGACTCGATCCGCTGCTTTTTCAAAATCGTGCTTGATATTCTCACGATCCGCCGCGAATCCTTCCGGCCCCGTAGGGTACCCAGCCAGTTGCAAGTCGCTTGGGAAGGTCAGCGCATCCGCCCAACAACTCAGGAAGGAAAGATGCCCCAATTCCTGTACAGGCCCCATTCCTGGATGCCATTCCTGGTTTCGCGTTCGGCCTGTTCTCGGGTTTCTTTTCTGCATCTCTCAGTCCCCCGCAACGTGATTCGCGCGGTTGCGTCCGTTCAACGGCCCGCTAGGATAGCACACTCACTCTGCTCCCAAGATGATGCTTATTGTGGTGTTGCCCCCCAGCGCGCGGCTGCGCCAAGACGCGCGATTTCCCGTCGGCGTTCTGCCGACAGCTTGGCGGCCCGCGCCTTGCCTGACTTGGCGCGCCCTGTGGCCTCCCGCGGCTCGTCGGAGACTCGCCCCGCAATGTCGACCACCCGCTTGGCGCGCTGATTGGTGTCTCTTGGGCGGTGGGGCATGGTGTTGTTACGTTCCTGCTTCATGTGTAGATTCAACCCTATAGATCGTAGCATATACCAGTTGGCGAGAAATTCTCTTCGGTGCATCCTGGTCGGATTGCCAGCCGAATAGAACAGCCGTCAGAAGGCAGGGAGTCATGACCCGGCCGGACGAATAGGCGGGATTTCTTATCCGAAAAGAATTTCTGAACTGTGCGGCGGCTGCGCTGCGATGGCGCCTTGGTGGGAGGGGTGGAAGGCGCCAACGGTGAACCGCTGGCCGTTGGGTGCCGGACACGGGCGGTACCGCCGGCGATCCGGCTCGCGCTGCGCGTTCGAGACGGCGGTCGCTTCTTGGGCTGTGGTCGTTTGTACTTTGTGCAGGCTCATCACATCCGCCATTGGTCGAATGGTTGTGAGACGGCCCTGGGAAACCTAGTGACCTTGTGTTCGTTTCATCACCGGCAGGTGCATGAGGGCGGTTATAGCGTTCGCATACGCCATGACGCGAACAGTTTCACGCGTCCGGACGGCCGGGTGATCCTACCGGGGGGAATGGCGCACAAGGGGTGTTTCCGCGGAAACACCTGCGAATAGCCCGGAAACGCCTACGTAGCCAGCGGCGCCGAGCGGCTTACGGCGTTCAATACGGCGCGCGGCGTGACCGTCAACGCCAGTATGGCCCGCAGTCGATGGGGTGGCGAGCGCATGAACTACGACATCGCCATCAACGGACTATGCCGGGAGGCGGGCTATACCTGATCGGCATCCTGCTCCTACTCACGATAGTGTGAGTGGATATCGCGACCTTGAAATCACGGTTGTCGGCACGTCCAACTACTGGCTTCGGCTGGTGGACATCCAAGCGTTTCACCAAGAGCCGACAGTCGGCGTTCGGCCGATCGACGGCAGCGTGCTTTCATGGGAGTATCTGAGTGACTTCACGCAACTCCTGTCAAGGCACACTAACTGCGATTGTTGCGCTCGATGTTGGGGTAAGCGCGCACGAAGCTCGTGACAGGTTCTCGATTATTGACAAAATCGTCACGTACATCCCACGCCAATGTGGATCTATAGCTGCTTACGACACCGCGATCTGTATTGACGAGGAATATCGGAGTTTTTACGCTCGGGCGATGCTTGGTCAAAAAGAACTTCATTCCCAAGTCGGACAATGGTAGCGAATACCCGATGATGAAGACTCTTTCAGCTTCGCTTAACGCGCGTCCTGCTTCTCGCCAAAGCCGCTTCACAGTCTCGTTATTGAAGTACGTATGCTTCTCGGTTACAGGCGGGATGATCAGTAGTTCTTTATCCTGGGATTGAGGACGCCGGAAGCGCACATCACTCCATACCTCGTGGCCGAAAGGAAAATCTTCGGAAAAGAGTATGGTTTCACCGAAAAAGTCATCCCTTCCCGAATAGTACCAATTGATGGATCCATGGAGTTTCAGGAATGAGAACGTCTTCAGAGAGCCCTCTCCCAATACTCCAACTCCGGACCTTGCTTGCACATTCGAGAAGTACGGCGGGTAGATGTGCTGTGCAAGGATTTTGCTCCCGTTTTTACTCGTTTGCACCTGCTTGCAGGCTCGCTCTACAAGGGTGTCGTAATTTAACGTAATGATGGTCGCTTGTTCGTGGTGCCACGAACGGATCAGGTCTTTCAGCCATGGAGGCGGTTCGGATTGCGACGCTCGGGCTGTATGCTCCTCAATGACTGCGCCGATTTGATGGCGTATACGACCGGCCAAAGATTTATTGTAGTCATTTTCGTATTCGGACAGCCACGGTTGTCGTTGCGACAGGTAGGTAATCCACAACTCTATGTTGTCTTCCAATCCAACCAAGAACTGTAGGTACGAACGTTGTTTTTCTTCGAGTCGTTGGATGACCTCCCGGGTTAAATCCGATAACGTCGGCATCCCTGAATGAATGGCTTTGGAAAACCCAGCTCCTAATACGAATACGTCCCTCATGTTCGCTGTTCACAGCAATGATTTTGGCGTGAATCAGTACCATTGGGGAGCGGCGATCCGTCGTCGCTAGCGGTTGTTAATCGTCTCGCGTTATCCCTTTGGTCTATCACGAGCTGCATTGCCTCATAGGTCAATCGACGCATCCGTTCTTCCCGCTGCCAGCGCGCTCTGCCAGGCGAGGCAGAGGTCGAGGGAGCGGTAGCGGCCCCACGCCTTCTCCTCCTCGCGCTGGACAATGGGGAAGGTTGAGTAGATGTACCGGATGTCGTCACGATCGGTGATGCCGTAGAGGTGGAAATAGAGCGCGTCGAGTTTCGCACGGAGGCGAAGTCGCCGGTCTGCATCCCAGCGGAAAGGTGGCAGCACCTCGCCAGCATCGTCCAAATGGCCCATGTCGCGGGCGAAGGGCGCCATGTCATGAGCCGTGTAGGTGAGTTCCAGTACGGCGTCGCGTACGATCTCTGTCGCCGTCTTTGGTCCGAAGCGCACCTCCGCGTAACGCTCCGGCGGAACAACGGGAAGCTGTTCGACTATGTACCAATTGAGGCTTGTGCTATGAACTTTCTGTCGAACTGCGAAATCGAAAACCAGTGCGCCTAGATTTGACAGCAATAGCGCGGCATTTGCGCGGTAGTCTCCCGCTTGCTCCGTGAAAAGTACCGGCACTTTATTCCCGAGGCCGACCAATGGCACGGCAGCAGCGATCATCGTTCGAGCATCGGTTGCACGGGCAATGTCCCGAAATGCGATGGTCCAATCGAGACCGCCCGGAAACGAGACTTCTTTTGCAGGCACCCAATATTGCGGGGTCGGCAAGAAGGAGGGATCGGCCTTCTGCTCTAGATCGATATCGCCGCTGAGGGCGGGATTGTGGAGATTCTCCTGGTTTATCTTGATCGAGGCAGCGCGATGATCGAATTGGTGGATCATGCGCCCAACATAAAGGGGTACCCATTCGCCCGATGGGCTGTCGAAGCGGTTGCCGCTGATGGGCCACGCGCCTTCCTTCTCTTCCAGTTGCTCACGAGTGTGAAACAGATGGGAATCGTTAGTCATGTGGAACATGGTGGCGTACTTCACCGGCCATGCCTTCACTTCTTCGCCTGACGAACGGTCCACTAGCACTGGGAGGCGTTCGTATATCGCTGTTGTAAGGTCGGCATCGCGGCGGGTACGGAAGATTGGAGCCGTGCCCGTGTTCGGGTTGACGCGCGCGAAGTCGTTCGCCGTCAGCGTAAAACAGCGTTCGGGGTCGTGGCGTTCGGAGATATCCTGAAGGAAGAAGGCGCACTGGGCGGGATCGGCAAGCGGAGAAGGAGATGCAAGGAAGGCGCAGAATTTGAAACGACTGTCAACGTCGGGAAAGAAGGGCGACGCGTTGTAGCGCGTGCGGCGGTTCTCGAAGTCGTACAGCGCCTTCAGTTTCCCTTCGGTGGCGACGCCCTTGAAAAACCGCGCCGCCGTTTTGTCCGACGCGATGCCGGACGGTACCAGTAGCCCTACCATGCCGTCGGGTTTCACCAATGTCATGGCACGCTCGACGAACAGGGAATAGAGATTCACATCTCCACCGGACAGCAAAGGGTAGTCACCTCCCTTACGCGCCATGCGAAGTGCACTGACAGCGTGTTCGCTGGCCCGCGCGTAGTCGTCAGCGAGTGGGTCTGCCGCTTCCTCCAGTTCGGCGATCATTCGCTTGCGGTCGGCGGCGCGCGGGGCCTTGGCGATGTCCGGGCGGCGTGCTGCAAACCACTCAACTTGCTGGAGCTTCATTCGGTCCCATGGCGGATTGCCAATGACCGCGTCGAAGCCGCCGTGCAACTCGGTCTTCTCCCAATCTGACCAGACGCCTGGGAACGCGACCTGCCAATTCAAAAAGCGCTCGCTTTCGACAAGCGTTCGTGCCTTTTGCAGTAAAGACGCGAAACGCTCCGCGTAATCAGCGGCCGTAGAGTCGGGACTGTTTCCTTGAGCAATATCGATAGGATCGCCCAGTCCTCCCGTCAGCCAGGCTCGGTATGCGTTTCGGTCATCGCTGTCACGCAGATTGAGCCAGTCGAAGGCATGGAGTAGTGACAGGAATGCGTTAAGCGGAGCCGTCATTGCGGAAACCTCCGCAAAGACATCGGCCGAGCGATGTGCCTCGGCGATCTCGGCATCGGTCAGCCCCTCAATGATCTGCATGGGCGCTGCTGCGCGGGTTGCCCGCTTGAGTGGACCCTCAAGTAACAGCGCGCCCTCTTGTTCCGCTCTGTCAATTGAGGGTCGCACCCACGCGCCGAACAGGCTGTCGCCGCAGCGCAAATGATGGTCCAGAAAGCTGAGCGGCGCGCCCACCGTGAAGGTGTGCAGCCAAAGCGAGACTTTTGCAAGCTCTACCGCCATCGGGTTCTTGTCCACGCCGTACACGCATCGTTTGAGAACCATGCGCCGGATGATGTGCCGGTCGTCGAGCTGCGCCGGATCGAAGGCCCAGCCGCGATCTTCGGCATTGGCCATGATCGTGTTGCGGATCGCATCGATGCGCTCCGTCAGCGGCGAAACGTAGTCCTCAACGAGTGCTTCCGCCTCGGCCATGGCCGCGATCACCCGATCGGCCAGATAGTCCACGAGGTTGACGAGGAAGTGCCCCGAACCCATCGCGGGGTCGCATACTTTCAACTCGAGCAGCCGCTCCGCCGGATCGAGTGTCTTAAGGCGGCCCATTTGACGGTCTTCCGGCAAATCTCCCGACGCAAGTCGCGCCGATTCGGCGTTGAAGGCATCCATTCGCCGACGCGCCAGGGGGTCAAGCGTTTCTTGGACAATCAGCCCCACCAAGTCATCAGGTGTGTAGAAGCTGCCCGAGTCCTTGCGTGCAAAGACATTCGGCCGGACGATGATTTCGTCGTCCTCGTGAAAGACTTCCCGCTCCAGAAGACGCTCGTATATCGACCCGAGCTGCTGAACGCCGAGATCGCGGTAATTTATGTAACGCCGACCATCGGATGTCCGCTCGAACGACAGCGCATCGATCACGTCGGCCATCGCCGCATCACCGAGCCGGACCCGCGAGAGCAACGGCGTACGTTCCCGGTCGAACAGGCCTCCGTTGTAGGGCGGCAGGCCAATCGAGGCGTCGCCGCCATCGATGGCGCGACACAGGTCGTCGAATGCCGACCAGTAGCGGGCCGCCGTGTCCGAGAAAACGTCGCCCTGGTCCTTACGTCGACCAATTTCTCCGCGCACCTTTTCGCGTAGTGCGTAGTCATCGTATCGGCTGTCCCGGACGGGCAGAAGGTCGCGATCTTCGGCGTAGAGGATGAACAACAGCCGATAAAGCAGTATGAGCGTCGCGTCGCGAACTTCGGACAACGGTGCATCCGGCGCCGCCGCCGCAAGCGCTCGGGCGAGGTCGGGGAAGACCTGCCCGAACACCAGCTCGGAAAGGCTTGTCGCGACCCTTTCCTGGTAGTAGCGGCCTTCCGCAATTGCTCGCTGATGGAATGTCTGACCGTCCGCTGCGCCGGGAACAAAGGCCTCTCGTCGAAAAACTAACGCAAATACCTTTAGCCAGTGTCGCCGGGCATCTGCCGGCAGCGCGAACAGCCCTTCGTTGTGTCCTGGAACATCCAGAATCGCCGCGAGATCAATCTCGAAGAAATGCTCGGAGACGGACCGCGCGCCCGCGTAATACAGGCGCCAGTGCGCACCGTTGGTGAGAATTCCCCACCGGAGTTTGCCCGTGGTCAGGTCGTCTATGCGCCGGAGATAACGCAGCATCTGAGTGGACGGAGCGGACTCCTCGCCTCGTCGCCCGGAGCGGCGGTCAAGCGGTCGAAGCCACCGTTTCGACTCTACGACTATTTCGCCATGTTCGTAGCGCGCCCAGCCCTCGGCGACCTGGTTGGCGCGCTGCTTCGCGGCAGCGTCAGCGAACAATAGGCCGTCCGGCACGTCTTCACGGCCGCGTGCCGAAAGATTTTGCTGTCGGAGACTCTCCATCCAGCCGAGCCGTGTCAGAACCGGCCAGATCAGATCGTCTTCGGTTTGACTTTCGTTGGGCGAACGATTTGCCGGGAAGCTATCGAATACGTTATGCAGCGCGGCCTCAAGTTCGTCGATATCAGCATCCGAAATGGCTGACCAATCCGTAAGTGTTTTGATCGACTCGCGGAGAAAATCCTCGGCGAACAGGCTTCCCTGGAAGGCCCGGTCGGTTGTCATGTATGGCGGCGGCCGGTTCCGCGCCACTCGGTCTCGCTTTCAGCGAGCCGCCGGGCCAGGACGAACAGCAGGTCCGACAGCCGGTTGAGGTACTTCAGCGACTCGGGATTCAGCCCGCCTTCCTCGTCCTGCAGGGCCCACAGTGAGCGTTCCGCGCGCCGGCACACGGCGCGGGCGAAGTGGCAGGCGGCCGCCGCCGGACCGCCCCCGGGCAGGATGAATTCCTTCAGCGGGGGCAGTTCGCGGTTGTGCTCGTCGATGGCGTCTTCCAGCGTGCGCACGTGTTCCGGCGACGTGGACTTCATTTCGTCCACGCACAACTCCGCGCCGGTGTCGAAGAGGCGTTGCTGCGCATCGTGCAGCAGATCGCGGATATCGCCCGGCTGAAGTTCCGCCAGCAACAGGCCCAGCGCCGCGTTCAGTTCATCGAGATCGCCGAAAGCGGCGATGCGCGGATGGTGCTTGCGGAAACGGCGCTTCGCGTCGATGCCCGTTTCACCGTCATCGCCGGTTCGCGTGTAGATTTTCGAAAGGCGGTGTCCCACGTCGCTTATTGTCCGTTCGCTTCCTCGAAGAACGAGAACCTCACGCCCAAGTGTATGCTCCGGCCGGGTCCACGGAAACCGTACACCTCCTCGAAGCGCGCATCCCCGAGGTTCTCCGCGCGGATGTGCCAGCGGACCCGGTCAGTGGCCTGCCATGTTGCGACAAGGCTTGCGAGCAGGAACGAATCCAGCGACACCCGGCGCGAGGGATTGGGCCACGGCGGGTAGAAGATGTCCGGCTGTTCGCCCGTGTACGCCAGGTTCAGATTGATGCCGATTGCCGGGGCGGCAAACTCGTAATGTACGTTCAGATTGCCGGAATGACGCGGCCGGCGAAGCTCCTGAATCATGGTGTCGCCGGAAGCCGGTTCCCGCGAGCGCAGCCAGGTGTATGCGCCGGCAAGCGTCAGTTGGGGCAGGATGCTCGCTCGCCCCTGGAATTCGAGGCCGCGGCGCCGGCTGACGCCGGGCCGGTTGCCGGCCGTGAATCCGCCCGCGGCCGGGTCGAACACGAATCCGTTGATCTCGTCCTGCAACCGTTCGCTGAACCAGGTAATGCCGCCGGACAGCCTCCCGGCCCTGGCGCCGTAGCGAACGCCCAGCTCCCATCCGCGCGAGGATTCCGGAACGAGATCGGGATTGCCGATGAAATTGGAGAAATACCCGAAGCGTTCTATGAACGTGGGATTCTTGACGCCGATTCCGTACGCCGCGTGCAGGCCGGCGCCCAGGCCCAGGTGCTTGAGCGCGCTGACGCGCCATGACAGGGCATCGTCGTAGTCGCTGTTGCGGTCAAAGCGCAATGCCGTCGCCGCCGCCCAGTCGCCGGCGGCGTCCAGACGGAATTCCGCCAATGCCTCGGTTGACCGAGTGCTCAGGTCGCGATTGGGATCGCCGAAGAACGAGGCCTCGGCGCGCTGCAGATAGTCCTCGCGTTCATGCCCCAGTCCGACCGTGATGGACGGCGTGACGCCCCCGTCTGCGTTGTCCTGTGCGAGCCGGGATAAAAGAAAAGTGGACTGATAGCTGAGACGCAACTTGTCTCCACTGGTCTCGCCGATCTCGGCGCCGGAAGCAAAGTTGCGGTTTTCCGAGCCCGTGTGCGTGAGGCTTGCGCGGTGCGTCCAGCGCCCGTCGGATGTCGTCGCCAGGCCCAGCAGGCCCGCCACGGTATGGATTCGCTTCGTGGAACTGTCCGAGTCCGCCGGCACGCCCGAAAGGAAAGAGGTCGCGTCGTACTGGCTTTCCGATTGGGAACGGCGCGCGATGAGGCGCAGCGAGATTTGCCCGGAAGGATCGAAGCGGGCGATCAGGTGGCCGGTATTGTTCCGGTAGCCGTCGGCCTCGTTGCCGGAGCGGGAAATGTTCTGTCCGTCGCTGCCCAGGTGATCCAGGGATGCGCCGACGCCCCAGCCATCGCCCCCGGCCGAGCCGCTCAAGGCGCCCTTGCGCGTATTGAAATGTCCGGCTTCGACGGAAGTCGTCAGCGATCGCCCGAATTCCTCCGGCGTGCTGATCAGGTTGATCGCTCCGGCCACCGCGTCGCTGCCCCAAAGTGCGCTCAAGGGACCGCGAACGATTTCGATGCGCCGCAGGTTCGCGGCCAGGAAATGCGAGAAATCGAGTTCTCCGCCCAGGGCCGGATCACCGATCTCGATGCCGTCCATCAGGACCAGCGTGTGATTGGCTTCCGCCCCCCGCATGCGAACCTGCGACAAAGACCCCAGCACGCCGCTGCGGCTCACGGCCACTCCCGGAGTTCCCCGCAGAAGCTCCTCCACGGTCAGCGCCTGGCGCCGGTCGAGATATTCCTCGTCCAGCACCGTGAACGATGCGCCGGCCTGTTCCGAAGCAATGGGCACGCGCGATGCCGTAACCACGATGGTTTCCGGCGCGTCGTCCAATGATTCTTCCGATTCGCCCTGCGGCTCGGCCTGCGCGTGTGCAGCAACCAGCAGCAGAAACAAGGGGCACAGCAGCAGTTCGCGCACCGCCGCGAATTTTGTGCAGGACATGGCAACCTCCCGTTCCATTCTTGTCCAGGGCAGGGACGGGTGTCAGGCTGAAGGGACTTCCCTTACGCCGCTTGCGCCCGCCGCGCTGCCAACGTGGTTCGCTCGGGCCGGTCTCCGGGCTTTCGAGCGGACTGCAGGTGGTCCTGCACTCCACGCCGCTCGCCTTCCTGTCCTGAGACAGTGGCTGCCTTCACGCGCATGACGCTGGCGTGAGCGGCGTTTGACTCGATTACCGTTGCGGGGGCAGCGCCGGAATTGCACCGGCTTCCCGTTCACCCGACGAATCGCCGTGCACTATACCACCGTCTTTCCCGGGGTGTTTGTGACGGGCTGTATAGAATGCGCCCGCATAGAGCGGGCACACCGTGGCGCTTCCCCTGAACAATCCTTCCAACTGGCCGGCCCTGCTGGCGCTCGCGCTGATACGCATGACGGCAGCGCTGCCCCACCGCCTGCGCCTCGCCATCGGGCGCGGGGCGGGCCGCCTGGCCATGCGGGTAATGGCGAAACGCCGGGCCATTGCGCTGCGCAACCTTCAGTTGTGCTTTCCCGAGTGGTCGGACGAACGGAGGAAGGCGGTCCTGAAGGCGCATTTCAGTTCGCTGGGAATGGGACTGGTGGAACTGGCGATGGCCGCCTGGTGCCCCGACCGACAGGTGCGCGAACTGGTCGAGGTGAAGGGCGCCGAGCATCTTGAAGACGCGATCCGTGAGGGCCGCGGCGTCATCGCGATGAGCGGGCATTTCCCGGCGTTGGAATTCACCGCCCGCGCGCTGGACTTGCCTCCTCCGGGGCTGGTGGCCGTCTACCGGCCGGGCGGCAACGCCGTATTCGCGTACCTCGTCAATCGCGCCCGTTTGAAACCCACGGCGGACACGCTGTCCAAGTACGACGTGCGCGGCATGGTAAAGGCGCTGCGCGCCGGGGCGGTGCTCTGGTACGCCGGTGACCAGATGACGGACGCCAAGTCCGCGGTGCCGGCGCCGTTCTTCGGCGAACCCGCCATGACCGGAACTGCTCTGGGCCGCTTGGCGCGGATCAGCGGCGCTCCCGTCGTGCCCTGGTTTACCCGCCGGCTCGAGGACGGAAGGTACCGGGTCGAATTGCTACCCGCTCTTGAGGGACTGGCCGAATACTCCCCGCAGGAAGAAGCGGAGCGAGTCAATGCGCTGGTCGAGCAGCAGGTGCGCAAGGCGCCCGAGCAATACTATTGGATACACCGGCGCTTCAAGCGCCGCCCGGCGCCGTTGCCCGATCCGTACGACTAGGGCGTCTCGCCGCGAGGGTTCCCGCCCGTAGTCTCCGCGAGGGTGCGGTCGTGGCGTTCGCACAAGGCCAGAAAAGCCCGCCGGTCATAAAGTCCGAGTTTTTGCAGCGATCGCTTGAGCCGCTGCAGCCGGGACTTGTGCCAGCCCCCTGGCTTTCGACGACGCGCCCGGTCGAAATCGACCAGCCATACGCCGCCGTGGGGGCCGATGAGGATGTTGTTTGCGTTCAGGTCGGCGTGACGGATTCCGGCGCGGTGAAAACGCGCCGCGACGGCGCCGACGCGCCCCATGACCTCCCGCGCATCGTTCCCCTCGCGCAACGCGGCGGCCAGGGGCCGTGCGCCTTCGATCCACTCGGTGATGAGGTTGGCCGAGTAGGTGGAGCCTCTCCGCCTGAAGTGGGCGGCGATCGGTCGCGGCACCGGCAGCCCGGCTTCGTGCATGCCGGCCAGCAACCGGAATTCCGCGAATGAGCGAACACGCTGCATTCCCAGGAAGATGTAGCGGTCCCTGCTGAACAGCGCGGCCCTGCCGCCCCTCAGGTAGTGACGCAGAAACCACTTGCCGTTCTCGCCGATTCGTCCGCCGGCGCCGCGTCCACCGGCAACGGCCGTCCATTGTCGCCTTTGGAGCCAAAAGCCGTGCTCGAACCACTCGGGCGTCACCGATCGAGCGACCTGCGCATCGTGTAGGATGCGATCCTTCCCCGCTGTCCGTAATTCTTCAAGCATGTCGAATCCGCCGCGCAGCCTGTGCGTGATCCGCTTGTCCGCCATTGGGGATTGCTGTCACGCGCTGCCTGTCGTGCGGGCCATCCGAAGCGCCTGGCCGGAGACCCGCATTACCTGGATTATCGGGCAAATCGAACATTCCCTGTTGGAGGGGCTTGCCGGAGTGGACTTCCTGGTGCTGGACAAGCGGGCCGGCCGTCGGGGAATGCGCGAACTGAAGGAGGAACTCAAGGCGCGCCGCTTTGACATGCTGCTGCAGATGCAGGATTCGCTGCGGGCCAGCCGGGTTGCGCTGATGACCCGCTGTCGGCGTCGCATCGGATTCGACCGGCGCCGGGCGCGGGACTTCCAGTGGCTGTTCACCACCGAGCGGATCGCCCATCGGCCCCGGCAACACGTCATGGAAGCGCTGTTTGGGTTTGCCGAACACCTTGGGATCGAGCGACCGGCGGCGCCGCGCTGGGACTTCCCCTTGAGCGCCGACGATGTGCAGGCGGCCGCGAAGATGGCGCCCGAACGGCCCTTCTGCGTCATGAGTCCGCTGAGCAGCCAGCGACGCGGCGCATTTCGGAACTGGCCGGCGGATCGCTACGCGAGCGTGGCCCGGCATGTCGTGGAGCAGCTCGGCGGCGAGGTCCTGCTGACGGGATCGGGGAGTCCGATGGAGCGGAACTACGCTGCGACGATCGCCGCTCAGCGGGGCGTCACCGACCTGAACGGGCGCACTACGCTCAAGCAGCTCGCGGCGCTGATCGAGCGTGCCAGGCTGGTCGTCTGCCCGGATTCCGGACCCGCGCACATAGGCGCGGCGCAGGGAACCCGCGTGGTGGGACTGTATGCGAGTTCCAATCCGGACCGCTCGGGCCCCTGGGGCAACCGGCAATTCTGCGTGAACCGCTACCCGCAGGCCGTGCTGAAATCGTTGGGCAAAAGGGTCGAGGATGTGCGCTTCGGGCGCCGTTTGCGGTCCGGAGACGCAATGAACGAAATCGCTGCCTCCAGCGTGATCGAAATGGTTGAGCGCGCCTGGGCGCGGCCGGGCCGAAATCTTCAGCCCTGATCGCCGGAATCCGAGGGGGCCAGCGAGAAAACGGCCCCGCAGTAGGGGCAGGTGGCTTCGGTCCCGGGCTCGAGCGGCAGGTAAACCCGCGGATGAGAATTCCAGCGAGCGGTCCAGGGAAGCGGGCAGGATACCGGCAGGTCCTTCTCGGACACGGTATAACGCCGCTCCATGTTCGAGGTTACTCTCTGTCCGCTGCTCGGCCGGGCCATGACGCAAGTATATTTCGGCTACTCGCCCAGATAGCGTTGCCACAAGCCGGAAACCGTTTCCGCTCGTTCGGCCACATCGGCGGCGGGCGTATGCGGCGGCCGCTCCGCCAACGAGCGATGGTGCAGGATCTCGCGGTATTCGAGATAGCACCGCGTAAGGGCGTCGGCGTCTTCCCCGGTGAGCACATCGTGCCGCGCCAGCGCTTCCAGCTGGCGCACGTTGTCCGGCCAGGCCGCCAGGTCGGGGTATTTGTGGGCGTTGTTCAGTACCAGGTACTGCACGATGAACTCGATGTCCTGCAGACCGCCGCGGGCGTGCTTGATATCGAAGCGTCCCTTGCCCACCTTCGGCGCTTCGCTCAGCATACGGCCGCGCATTTCGATGACCTGGTCACGCAGGTCCTCCCGCCGCACCGACTCGCGCAGAACGCTCGCGCGCAGCTTTTCGAACGCCTCGCGCACGTGGGCGGCGCCGGCGATGGCGCGGCTCCGTAGCAGAGCCTGGTGCTCCCAGGTCCAGGCGGACTCGCGCTGGTATTTGTCGAGGGCCTGAAGCGAGGACACGAGCATTCCCGAGCGCCCGCTCGGACGCAAGCGCGTGTCCACTTCGTACATTCTTCCCGTGATGCTCCGCGTTGTAAGCACGGAAATCACCCTGCGAGCGACCCGGAAGAAGAAGTCCGAATTGGCGATGCTTGTGGGGCCATCGGTCACCTGATCTTCGCCCTGAGCGTCGTAGACGAACACCAGGTCCAGGTCCGAGCCGTAGCCCATTTCCAGGCCGGCCAGCTTGCCGTAGGCAATAACCGCAAATCCGGCCGGCCCTCGCTCGCCATCGACGGTATAGCCGGGCGCTCCGTGTTGTTCCACGAGTTCTTCCCAGACGTGCTCCAGCGACCGGTCGATCACCAGTTCGGCAATTCCGGTAAGTAGGTCGCTCACCCGCATCAGCGGGAGTCCCCCGGCCAGGTCCAGCACCCCCACCCGAAAGGCTGCCGCCTGCTTGAACTCGCTGATCGCTGCCAGCCTTAGTTCCTCCGACTCGTTGGCGGTCCTCACCAGGCGGAAGTCCAGTTCCTCTTCAAGCTGTTCGAGATCCATGACCTGTTGCGTAATGCGCGCGTCGAGCAACTCGTCCACCAGAGCCGGGACCGAACACAGTTGTTTGGCCAGCGTCTCGCCCAGGCCGCACACATGCACCAGGCGGTCGCGGGCCGGTCCGTTTTCGTACAACAGCGCCAGGTACGCGGAGCGCCTGGCGATGGAGGCGATGACCTTGAGCGTCCGGGCCAGCGTGAGGCCGGGTTCCGGCTCCCTGGCCGCTGCCTCGATCAGCCGGGGAATCAGCATGTCCAGCCGCTTCCGTCCGGTCTGGTCCAGGCGCGCGTAGTCGGAAGCCTGGTGGACCGCCTGCATGGAATCCAGCGCAACCTGCGGATCCGGAAAACCATAGGCTTTCAGCACTTCGCCGGCGTTTTCCGTATCTCCCGTCCACACGGCGGCCAGGTCTCCCGGCGGGCCGCTCTCCGCCTCCGGCAGGTCGTCCGGGCGAAACACGACGGTCGAGAAATGCCTGGCTACCGTCTCGCGGTGCGAATCGGTCTTCTCCGCCAGGCTGTCCCAATCCGTATGACCCATGGCGAAAGCCAGGCGGACCCGGCCCTCGTCGTCGTCCGGGAGGTCCTGAGTCTGCCGGTCATCCATCCCCTGCAGCCGATTCTCCAGACGCCGCAGGAAGCAATAGGATCGGTCGAGTTCGCCGGACGTGCCGGGTCCGAGGAAGCCCCGCTCGCCCAGGCGTGCAAGCATTCCGCGCAGGCTGCGGCCGCGCAGGTCCGGGTTGGCCCCGCCCCGCACAAGCTGCATCGATTGCGTGATGAACTCGATTTCCCGGATTCCGCCCCGGCCCAGCTTGATGTCGTTGGCCTTGTCCTTGCGCAGGGCCTCGCGTTCGATCTTGCCTTTCATGTCGCGCAGGGACTCGAACACGCTGTAGTCCAGATAGCGGCGGTAGACGAAAGGCCGCATGATTTCCTCGTAGAGCGACTCGCTCATCCCGCAGGGGTTGATGACGCGCGCCTTGACCCACGCGTAGCGCTCCCAATCGCGGGCCGAACGGGCCAGGTAGCTCTCCAGCGACGAGGTCTTGATCACCAGCGGTCCGCTGTTGCCGAAGGGACGCAGGCGGGTGTCGACCCGGTACACGAACGAGTCCACCGTGCGCTGGTTCAGCACCCGGATCAGTTGCTGGCAGACCAGAGTGTGGAAACGCAAGGCGTCGATGGGGACGGATCCGTCGATTCGTCCGTCCTCGGAATAGATGAAGATGAGGTCGATGTCGGAAGAAAAGTTGAGTTCGCCGCCACCCAGCTTGCCCATGCCGATAACGGCCATCTCGCTGGGCTCGTCCTCTGCGGTGCGCGGCAGGCCGTGCCGTGCCGCCACGTTGGTCCGCGCGAACTCCAGGGCGGCAAGAATGCAGGCCTCGGCCAGTTCGGTCAGTTCCGCCAGGCTTTCCTCCAGGCTGCCGAGCCCGTTCAGGTCGCGCCACAGGATCCGGCACATCTCGCGGTGCCGAAACCAGCGGATTTCACGCATGAACGAGGGTTCCTGACGGCACTCGCTCAGGGCTTCGCCGGCCAGCCGGCCGAGTTCGCCCGGTTCCAGCGGCCGGCCGAGCCGGTCCTCGGACAGAAGGTGGTGGAGGATCCCCGGCCGGCGGGTGAAGCTTCGCGCCGCGAACGGCGAACAGGCCAGGACCCTTGTGAGCGGGGCGAGCACTTCCTTGCGCTGCAGCAGGGGAGCAAGCGCCTCATCTTCCCGCAGCGCGGCGAGCGCCTTGTCGGCGCTTTCGTGCAGCAGGTCGGGGACTGGGAGCTTGACGGCGTTCACGTCGGTTGGCGGGGGGTGTTGGAAGGCGGCAAAGATTACATCATGTCCTGGGAGAGAAGGCGTCCCGCCTTCTCGGAGGGCGGGACGCCCTCCGACCCAGGGAAGCTGTGCCGCACGAAAGCAAAAAGCCCCGCCTTTCGTCGGAAAGGCAGGGCTTCGTGCGTTCAGGCTTCAGCCGCCGCCGGGCTGCGGCGGCAGCGTCCGCCGGGAGGATCTACATCATGCCGTCCATGCCGCCGGGAGCGGGCATGGGGGCGGGTTCGTCCTTCTTGGGCTTTTCGGTGACCATGGCTTCGGTCGTCAGCAACAGCCCCGCCACCGAGGCGGCGTTCTGCAGCGCCAGCCGCGTGACCTTGGTGGGATCGATGATGCCTCTGCCCACGAGTTGTCCATACTCGCCGAGCGCGGCGTCGTAGCCGTAATCGCCTTCGCCGGAAGCGACGTCGTTCAGGACAACGGAGGCGTCGGCGCCGGCGTTGGCGACGATCTGGCGCAGCGGCTCCTCAAGCGCGCGGCGCATGATCTTGATGCCCACGTCCTGGTCGTCGTTGTCGCCGTCCAGGCCGTCCAGTGCGGACTGGCCGCGCAGCAGCGCCACGCCGCCGCCGGGAACGATGCCTTCCTCGACTGCGGCACGGGTTGCGTGCAGAGCGTCTTCGACGCGCGCCTTCTTTTCCTTCATTTCGATCTCGGTGGCCGCACCGACCTTGACCACGGCCACGCCGCCTGACAGCTTGGCGACGCGCTCCTGCAGTTTCTCCTTGTCGTAGTCGGAGGTCGATTCCTCGATCTCGCGCTGGATCTGGACCACCCGCGCCTGGATCTGCTCGCTTGAGCCGGCGCCGTCGATGATCGTGGAGTGCTCCTTGGTGACCTGGACCTTCTTGGCGGTCCCCAGGTCGGTCAGGGTTGCCTTCTCCAGCGACAGGCCGACTTCCTCGGAAATCACCTGGCCGTTGGTGAGAATCGCCATATCGGCCAGCATCGCCTTGCGGCGGTCGCCGAAGCCTGGCGCCTTGACCGCGGCCACTTTCACGATGCCGCGGATGTTGTTCACTACCAGCGTGGCCAGCGCCTCGCCTTCCACGTCCTCGGCCACGATCAGAAGCGGCTTGCCGGACTTGGCGACGGCTTCGAGCACGGGCAGCAGGTCGCGGATGTTGGAGACCTTCTTGTCGTGCAGGAGGATGTAGGGGGATTCCAGTTCCACGCTCTGCGAGTTGGCGTCGTTGATGAAGTAGGGAGACAGATAACCGCGGTCGAACTGCATGCCCTCCACGACGTCCAACTCGTTTTCCAGTCCGGAGCCCTCTTCCACGGTGATCACGCCTTCCTTGCCGACCTTGTCCATCGCGTCGGCGATGATCCGGCCGATGGCTTCATCGGAGTTTGCGGAGATGGTGCCCACCTGCGCGATCGCGGTGTCTTCCTGGCAGGGCTTGGAAATGCCCTCCAGGCTGTCGATCACCGCGGCGCTGGCCTTGTCGATTCCGCGCTTGATGTCCATGGGATTGAATCCGGCGGCGACCGCCTTGAGGCCTTCGGTCAGGATCGACTGTGCCAGCACCGTAGCGGTGGTGGTTCCGTCGCCGGCCACGTC
The DNA here is from genome assembly GCA_965116895.1 of Gammaproteobacteria bacterium. GTDB lineage: Bacteria > Pseudomonadota > Gammaproteobacteria > Steroidobacterales > Foliamicaceae > Foliamicus. The sequence continues at coordinate 41,062 of OZ220729.1, forward strand.
GGAGGTATGCGAAGCGACCTCCTTGACCATCTGTGCGCCCATGTTCTCGAACTTGTCTTCAAGCTCGATTTCCTTGGCCACGGACACGCCGTCCTTGGTCATGGTGGGAGCGCCGAAACTCTTGTCGAGAATCACGTTGCGGCCCTTGGGCCCAAGCGTAACCTTGACGGCGTTTGCCAGCGTATTGACGCCGGCCATCATTTTCTGGCGGGCGCCGTCGCTGAATTTCACATCTTTTGCAGCCATTGCTGTATTCCTCTAATTGGGTGTGAATAAAGAAAGGTGAATAGTGGACGAGGCTAGTCTTCGATGACGGCCATGACGTCGTCTTCCTTCATGACGAGCAGTTCCTCGCCGTCCACCTTGACTTCGGTGCCGCTGTACTTGCCGAACAGCACCTTGTCGCCGGCCTTCAGTTCCAGGGGTCGGACCTCGCCGTTCTCGAGCACCTTGCCCTTGCCGGCGGCTATGACCTCGCCCCGGATGGGCTTTTCTGTTGCCGAGTCGGGAATCACGATCCCGCCCGGGGACTTCCGCTCTTCCTCGGTACGGCGAATCAGCACCCTGTCTTGCAGCGGTCGAATTTTCATGTTGCGTTCTCCTCGTGGGAAATGCCAATAGCCGCGCCCCCTCGGCGCGGAGATTGCTGACTAAACGGCCTCTCTAATTCAGAGGGCGGGTAAATGATAGGGACGGATGTTGCGATTTCAAGTGCCAAACGCGAAGAAGTGAGCATAAAAGGCCGCAAATTGCGGCAAATCGATACCCGAACCGGCCCTTTTTCGTTTTCCCGGCCCTTTTACGCCGACATTCCACCCCATTTCGTCGGGGACGGGACCGAATCAGCGATAGGCGCCGTAACCGGTCATCCTGGACACGTCCGGGTAGAAAATGCCCAGCGCGGCCTGGTTGTTCGAGCGCGTGGAAAAAATAATCGCGCCTTCGCGGGTAACGTCCAGGTTGGGATTGTCGGCCTGACGGGGTTCCGGGAAATAGGTGAATTCCTCCGTGTCCGGGTCGAACCGGACCAGGGCGCCGCCGAGACCGCCGTCGCCGAACCAGATCCTGTCATCGGGATCGGCCACGATGCCGTAGGGCATCGATGCCTTGACCTTCGAAAACGGAAGGATATCGTATTCCTCCTGCGCGCCGGTTGACGGGTCCAGCCGGCCCAGCCGCCCGGAACTGAACACCGAGTACCAGATGGTGCCCTTGGAGTCGGCGGCCAGCCGGTTGATCGCGCAAGGCTTGAGCAGTGCCGGGTATTCCGTGAACTCCTCGGTCGCCGGATCGAAACTCGCAACCGCGCAGCCCAGCAGTTCGGCGAACCAGACGATGCCCTTGTGGTCCACTTCGATGCCGTACGGGAACGAGTGCCGCGTGGGGATTTCCCACAGGGTTATGTCATTGGTCTCGTGGTCCCATTTTCCGAGCTTGTTGCCGCGGATCGCCGTGAACCACACGTCCCCGTTTTCCGCCATGTGCGGGCTGTGGCCCCGAATGTTGCCCACGACGCCGTTCTCGTCCACGACTACACCCTCGGGGTCCATCGGGTAGCGATCGATCTTTCCCGTGGCGGGATCCAGCCGGCCCAGGTGCTGGCCCTGGAACTCGGCCCAGAAGACGTGGCCGTCGCGCGAGATGGTCAGGTCATGCGGAAAGATGTACGACCAGACCGAGTCCGGCTCCCCCTTCTTTCTGCCGTACATATCCGTTTCGGGGTTGTTTTCGTCATAGCCGATGGGGAAGTGGCTCCACTGCGCGGTGCGAGGGTCGACGCGGCTCAGGCCGATCAGGCTGTTGGAGCCCCACAGGTTGCCGTCGTTGTCCATCATCGGTCGGTGCAGGCGGTGCTTGAAGGGCTCGTTGGCCGATCTTTGCGACAGGTCGGCGGCGGGGTGCAGGGGGGTCAGGTACTCGATGAACATCGCCGAGGCCAGCGTGGCCTCGTCCAGCGGATACTCGACGTCCAGGCGCAGGACCTTGGGCGGACTGTCAGGCCCGAAGTTCTCGACCAGGTAGTCGGCGAGGATTTCGTGTTCCCGGTCGGTAATGCTCCGCACCGAATCCGGCTCGGCGAACGCCCCGTTCGGGTCGAGCATGACGCTGATCATCGCGTGCCACTGGACCCTGTTCATGCGATTGGCGGGCAGGAAGGAGTGGCCGTGGCAAATCAGGCAACTGGGTTCCACCAGGTCCCGGCCCGGTCCGGGCGGGTACATCTCGTCGTAGGAAACCAGTTGGGCGTCCGCGCCCGCGCCGCCGAATTGCGGTCCCGGCTTGGAGGGATCCTTGAGAGTCAGGGGGTTGTCCGGCCCGGGGCGCATCTCGAGGTCCAGTTCAATTGCGCCCTCATCGTGAATCCGAATCATTTCGTGCCTGGAGGTCAGGCCGTTCTTTTCGGCCCAGATGCGGTAGCCGCCGGGCAACAGGTTGGGCGCGCGATACCTGCCCTTGTGCGTATAAACGGTATAGAGCATGTTTCTGTCGAGGTTCTTGGCGTAGACCTGCGCCGCCTTGAAGGGCGTATCGGCCGTTACCGTTCCCGTGAGAACGGCGGTGCCGGGGATCGCCGGCTCGGCGATTGCCGATGTGGCGCCGGCGGTGGCGATAAGCAGGACCGGCGCTATTTTTCGAACCGCGCGGTAGAAGAGATACGCTGGAATCGATGAAATCAGTTGATTGCTCCCGATAGCCGCGCATGTCGCGTACCAGCCCCAATGCCGGGTCGATGGTGGCACGCGCGACCGAATTTGTAAAGCTAAAATGCGCGTCGGATCGACCCGTTCGGGTCGCTGGATTTCCGGATGGCGACAGTTATGAAAGCATTGATATGCATGGACTTCGAAAACGACATCGTCCACGCTCAGGGCAAGGTGTCGGGCAAGGGTTATGCGGACTTTGATGCCCGGCACGGCACGCTGTCGCGCGTGCGCCGGGTCCAGGACCGCTTTCGCGCTGCCGGTCTGCCCGTCGTTCATGTGCGAGTGGGCTTCCACCCCGGTTACGCACAGAGTCCGAAGGGGTCCCCGCTCATGGGTCAGGCCCATCAGTTCGGAGCCTTCGACCTCAGCGGCTGGGGCGGCCAGTTCATCGATGCGGTTGCGCCGCAGGGCGAAGAGCTGGTGATCTCCAAGCATCGCGTGGGCAGTTTCCACGCAACCGCCATGGAACTGACATTGCGCAATATGGGCGTTACGCAGGTTTTTCTGGCCGGCGTCGCGACCGACATGGTCGTGGAGTCCACGGCCCGGGAAGCGCATGATCGGGATTTCGCCGTGAGCGTCATAGCCGACTGCTGCATCGCGGCCAATGACGAGGACCAGCAGCGCAGTCTCGCCAATATGCGGAAACTGGCGACGATCCTGACCAGCGACGAGATCGAGCTCGCCTGAGCGCCCGCCGCCGGCCGTCACGCCGGCCGGTGTAATGCGCGCCGGCCGCGACACTAGCTGCTGTCGACGGGTTCCTCCGGCAAGCTGTAGCGTTTCATCGCCAGCCGCTGGCGAACGACCAGCACGGTAAGGACGGCGAGGACCGCCAGCAGAATCATCAGCACGGGCCGGCTGCCGACAAACGCGAGCCAGCCGTCGGCAGCCTCCACCAGAATCAGCGTCTGGCGAACCGAACGCTCGAGGATGGGCGTCAGAATGAAGCCGATCAGCAGTAGTACCGGCGGGAAATCATGCTTGGCCATCAGCCAGCCGATCAGTCCGAACACGAACATCAACTGCACGTCGAACAGTGAACCGCGCATCGCGTAGGCGCCGGCGGAGGCGAACATCAGCACCGCCGGGAATAGCAGCTTTCTGGGAACCGAGACGGCCTTCTTGGCCAGCGGTATGAAGCCCAGTCCCACCACGTAATTGACCAGGTTCGCGAGCAGCATGGCGGCGAAAATCGCGTAGATCGGCTCCGGATTGTCGCGAAAGGCGATCGGACCGGGCGTGATGCCCTGGATCAGCAACGCGCCGAGTATCAGGGCGGCCGCCACGTCGCCTGGTATTCCGAAGGCCAGCAAGGGAATCAGGTTGGCTCCGCCGACGGCATTGTTGGCGGCTTCCGGCGCGGCAATGCCGTGCAGGGATCCGCGCCCGAATTCTTCCGGCCTGGCTGCGGTCCTGCGGGCTTCGTTATAGGCGATGAACGCCGCGACGGTGGAGCCCAGTCCGGGCAGGGCGCCGGTCAGCGTGCCGATGGCGGAGCCGCGGAAAAGCGTGGGCAGCAGTGCCCTGCGTTCCTTTCCTGACAGTCGATTGTCCTCCGGAGCCGCGGAAAACGTAATCGTCCTCTCGGCAAGACGCCTGACCGGCTGCTCCAGTTGCCTGAAGACTTCCGAGATGGCCAGGAACCCGATCAGCATGGGGATAAGGCCGATCCCGTCGAACAATTCCGCAGTGCCGAAAGTCAGGCGCGGCGAACCCGTTATCGGATCGAGCCCGATGCAGGCGAGCAAAACGCCGGCGGCAATCGCCACGATGCCTTTCCACGAACTGCCGCGGTGCAGCGAGATCAGGCTGAGCAGCGCGAAGAACACGAGAATCGCGTACTCGGAGGGGCCGAATCGAATCGCGACCGCCGCCAGGGCGCCGGCGCCGAAAATCAGGACGATGTCGGAGAACGAATCGCCGAACACCGAGGCGAACAGAACAGTGTGCATCGCCTTTCCGCCCTTTCCGCGCCGCGCCAGCGGATTGCCGTCGATAACCGTCGCGGCCGCCGCCGGCGTTCCCGGAGTACGAAGCAGGATGGCCGGTATGCTCGACCCGAACAGGGACCCCTTGAACATGGCCAGCATCATCGGGATGCCGACCCAGGGGTCGAAGTAAAAACTGAATGGCACCAGCAGGGCGACGGCCATCGCGGCCGTGAGCCCCGGAATGGAGCCGAGGATCTGGCCCAGCACGATGCCGAGCAATATGCCCGCCAACGCATTGAAGTTAAGCGCCAGCGAAATGCCGTCGAGAATGCTCTCCATCGGCTAGATCGGCAGACCCGGGATCAGGCCGAACCTGGGCAGGCGCACGTTCAGGGCCAGTTCGAACAACAGGTAGATTGCCGCCAGCAACAGGGTCGGGAAAACCACGATGACCCACGCCCTCCTCTCGCCGAGAAGGACGGTCAGCAGCGCGGCCATGCAGATGCCGCCCACGTAGAAACCAGCCAGGGCGAAGCCGAAGGTAGCGAACGCGAGGCAGATCGCAGCCCCGACGATGGGTATGCGGACATGACTTTCCTCGTCGCTGTCAGGTTGCCGGGCGGGGCGTTTCCCGATAAGCGAGCCCAGCAAGCCCCAGGCGAGCGCCAGCGCCATCGCGGCGGTGGCAAGCCGGGGCATGAAGCGAGGCGACAGGCCTTCGCCCGCGCCGCCCGGTCCGATGCCCGCCGGCAGTATCCAGAGCCCGAACACAATCGCCGCGGCCAGCAGGGCTGCGACAAGGAGCGATTCCCGGGGCAGGGCTTTCATTCATTTGCGCCGAGCAGGCGCAACGCCTGGCGCGTGGCCTCGATGTCGGCGAGAACGTGGCGCTGAAATTCCTCGTGACCCAGGTAGGCCACTCTGCCGCTCAGGCGATGCGTGATGCTCGAAAAACTTTCCGATGCCGTGATGACGCGCATCGCCTCGTCCCACGACGCGACGACATCGTCGGGCAGCCCCGCCGGCCCCGCCAGGCCGAAGAATATGGTGGGCGCCAGGGGATAGGCCAGTTGCCTGTAGGTGGGTACCGACGGCAGGTCCGTCAGGGGTTCGGGGCCGATCTCGGCCAGCACCCGGATATCGCCGGCCGCCAGCGGGCCGGCGTAATCGGAAATCACGCCCATGTCGATGGTTCCACCCAGCAACCCTGCCAGAACTTCCGAAGAGCCTTGCATCGGAATGAACGCGGCGTCCACTTCCTCCTGCCGGAATGCCGCCAGCGTCGCGACATGGGGGGCGCCGTTGATGCCCGCGGAAGACCAGCGCAGCCTGCCGGGATTGGCCCTTGCATATTCGAGCAGGTCCGTGAAGGAACCGAAACGGGACTTCGAACCGACCAGCACCGGATGCGGAGTGACGACGAAACGCGAGAGATAGGTGAAATCCTCCACCGGATCGTAGGGGACATCGAGAAAATTCGGCGCCATCACGAGCGGGCTGCTCGAAACGAAGCCGAGGGTGTAGCCGTCGGCCGGAGCTCGGGCCACGGAGCCCACTCCAACCGTGCCTCCTCCTCCGGTCTTGTTCTCCACGAAGATCTTTGCCCCCAGGATGTCCGAGGCCTGCGCGGCGATAGCGCGAGTGAAGGTATCGCCACCGCCGCCCGGCGCATACGGAACGATGATCGTGATGGCCTTGGACGGATACTCGTCGCTGCCTGTCTGCGCGCCGCAGCCGGCCAGCAGCGTGGCGGCCGCAAGCAGTGCGAATGCGCCGATCCGGGGCGATATGCGTTCGCCGATGTCCCGGGCCGCGCCGTTCACCGCTGCGCTCACGGAAGGCTATCCGCGCAACAGCTTGCGGGCGATCAGCATGCGCTGTATTTCGTTGGCCCCACCGCCGATCTGTCCGTGGCGCAGGTACCGGTAGAACAGCGTAAGCGGCAGTTCCAGCGATTCGCCCATCGCGCCGTGGATCTGTATGGCCTTGTCCAGCGTCCGCGCCCCCCAGACCATCGATGTAAGTTTCACCATGCCCGCCTCGGTGCGAATGTCCTCGCCGGCATCGGCGCGCGCGGCCATCTGGTAGGTGAGCGAGCGCAGTGCCTCCAGGTCGATGTACATGTCCACCAGGTGCCACTGGATCGCCTGGCGCTCGGACAGAGGCTTGCCGAAGGTAACCCGCTGTTTGGACCATTCGATGGACATGTCCAGCGCCCGCTGCATCTTGCCGAGCGCATAAGGGCCGCGCAGGAGCCGGTCGTGGATCGTGAGCCAGCGCTGTCCGAGCCGGAAGCCGTTGCCGACTTCGCCGAGAACGTCGGACTGGGGCACCCGGCAGTCCTCGAAGTGGACGATGTATTGCGATGCGTGCGGGCCGAGCCAGGTCTTGATTCCAGGTTGCTCGACAATCATGCCGGGATTGTCGCGGGTCACCAGGAACATCGTGATGCCCCCGCGCTGGCGCTTTTCCGGGTCGGTGACCGCCTGCACCATGATCATGTCGGACTCGGCGGCGCCGGATATCCACATCTTGGTGCCGTTCAGGACCCATTCCCTGCCGTCCTTCACGGCGCTCGTCTGCATCATGCCGCCCGGGTCTGAACCGGCATTGGGCTCGGTCTGGGCAAAGCAAGTGGTCATTTCGCCCTCGATGACGGGCTTGAGGAATCGATCGACCTGGTCGCCCTCGCACCGGTAGAGGATGTTGGCGACGTTCGCGAACGGGAAGGGCACCGCCGTGTAGTTGAATTGCTCGAGAATGGCCACCTGGGCGAGCATGGACAGCCCCGAGCCTCCGTGCTTCTCCGGCACCATGAGATACCAGAGGCCGGTGTCGCGGGAAATATCGACCAGGCGCTTTACCACGTCGGGACCGAAGACCCGTTCGAGGTTGGTCGTTTCCTTGATGCCGAAGGCGTGCGCCGGGTGAGGCAGAAACTCCGCCTCGAGCGGCAGCAATTCGTTTCGAACGATGCGCTTTGCTAGTTCGACGATTTCGCGAATATCGGGCGGTAGCTGAAAGTGCCCATTCTCCATCAGGTTGCTCCCGATACCGGACCGGTCTAGCCGCGCAGGGACTTCATCTGCGCCAGGTAGCCGCCAGGGTTCACCCTGGCGTCGATCAGCGACGGGCCTTCGCCTTGCAGGGCCTCGGCAACCGCCGCCCGGCACTCATCAGCGCTGTCCACCCGAAATCCGCGCCCACCGAGACTTTCCATCGTGCGTGCCAGGTCCGGCGCCCGCCAGCGCACTCCGCGCGCCGGAAGGCCGCGTTCCTGTTGCTTGATGTCGATCAGCGACAGGGACTGGTCATTGAACGCGACAACGACCACGCGGGCGGCCCGTTCGGCCGCCACCGACAATTCACCCAGGCACATCAACAGTCCTCCATCGCCGGTAAAGGCGATAGTGGGACGTTCCGGTTCGTGCAGAGCGGACGCGATCGCCGCAGGCAAGGCATAGGCCATTGTAGCCAGACCGTTGGATATGAGTACGTCGTGCGGCCGCGCCGCCGGCCAGAACGCCATCGCCGAGAACATGTGTGCGCCGGCGTCCACCGCGATACGCGGCGAAACCCGCAGATCGACAGCGGCGCGCAGCGCCAGCTCGACCACCTGCTGCGGCCCCAGTCCCTCGCAGACGGGGTATTCCAGGCGTGCCGCCATGCCCCGGCGCAACTGCGCGATTTCTGAAGGCGCCCAGTCCGACTGCTTCAATCCGGCGCTCAGGCGTGCCAGGGCAGAACCTATCGGACCATGGACGCTTGCGGCAGGTTCTACGTAATGGACCGGATGCCGAACTTCGGCGATGTCCACCACAGGGCTCTGGTAGCGCCAGGGAATGCGAAGCAGTTCAACCGGATCAAGGCCGCACAGAACGATGAGGTCCGCTTGCCCAACGCACTCCGATTCGGCCTTGCCGCCGGTAAAAGTACCCACGTATTGCGCCTGCCGTTCGTCGAATACGCCCTTCGCCTTGTAGGTGGTCAGGACCGGACAGCGCAACGCGCGGGCCATGACCTCAAGCGCTCGCGAGACGCCCGGACTTCTTGCTTCCAGCCCGGCGACGATTACCGGGCGGGAAGAATCGTGAATCAGTCGCGCGACTTTCTCCGCTCCGGCTTCATCGATCCGCGCCGCGTGCTCGCGCGGCTGGAATTGCTCCGGGTCCGCAGCAACAGGCCGGCGCGCCTGGCCGCCCGCGATTTCGACATGGACCGGGCCATGAGGCGGAGTCTTCGCCAATTCGATCAGGCCGCGAATCTCGGTGGCGGCATCGTCCGTGTCCAGACGGCTGCTTCTCTTGCAAACGGGCGCCAGCATTGCCATCTGGTCAAAGACCTGGTGGGTAACGAAGCCGGATTCTTCGCGGGTGAACCCATCGCTGATGAGCATGACCGGCGACCGGTCCAGTGCGGCGCAGGCCATGCCATTCGCCGCATTGGCCACCCCCGGGCCCTTGGTGGTCAGCGCTGCGCCGAGCGTGCCGTCCAGGTCGGCCGTGGCCGCCGCCATCATCACCGCCGCGCTCTCGCTGCGCGTCAGCACGAACTCGATGCCTTTTCCGGCTGCCGCTTGCATGACGTCCAGGCTGCTGCCGCCTCCGGGCACGCCGAAGATACGCGACACGCCGTGCGCCGCCAGCGCCTCGGCAAGAACTTTCGCGAGCGTCATTTGTCGCATCGCGCCTTCGCTCATGACGCCGCCAGGTCGATGAGTAGATTCAGCATCCGGTCCACCGTCGCCCGCGCACCCGGAGGCACGACGGCAGTGGATTCGCGTTCCTCGAAAATGCAGGGGCCTTCGAACGTGTTGCCGGGGGAAAGGCCGTATCGGTCATAAACGGGAACGTCCACGAACCCGCTCTCGGTTCCGAAGTAGACGCGGCGTCGCCCCTTTAGAGTGTCGGCCGGCCCGGACGCGCTCCCGGCCCGGGCGAGTTCGACGGCCGGGCGCGGGCCCGAAACGATGACGCGCCAGGAAACGATTTCCACCGGCATGCCGGGTTCGATCCGGCCGAACTGCTTCCGGTAGGCCTTCTCGAACGCGTCCCGGATTGCCGCGCGATCGCGCTCCTCGAGCATCCGCCGGCTGATCCGGACCTCCACGTCGTAGCCCTGCCCCAGATAGCGCATCGCGGCCAGGTTTTCCACGCGCACGCCGGCAGCATCGGTTGCGGTAGCCGAGAGCAGCTCCCGTCCATCGTTCTCCATGCCGGAAAGCGTGGCCCCGACCTGTCCGAATTCGAGGTCGTCGAGCGCCGTGACGCCGCCCCGCAGGAACGTGAACGAGGTGGGCGAAACCAGGAAACCCAATGCGGAAGCGACCCCGGCGGATGACGGGCAAACGACCCGGGGCAGGGACAGCTTGCGCGCGATATTGCAGGCATGAACGGGACCGGCGCCGCCGATGGGGAACATCGCGTAAGCGGCGATGTTTCGGGCCTTTTCCAGCGCGTGGATGGCGGCGGCCTGGGCCATGTTCTCGTTGACGGTCTCATGCACGGCCCAGGCGGCCTCCATGGCCGAGATTCCAAGCGGGTCGGCCAGATTGCGGCTCAGCGCGCGGTTTGCCGCTTCTACGTCAAGCCTTATGTCGCCACCCAGAAAATTCTCCGCAGCGAGATAGCCCAGCACCAGGTCCGCATCGGTGACGGTTGCGTGCCGGCCACCGCGCCCGTAACAGGCGGGACCGGGGTCGGCGCCGGAGCTTTCCGGTCCCACCCGCACCAGACCCAGGTGGTCCACCGTTGCGATCGAACCGCCCCCGGCGCCCGTTTCGATCATTTCGATCACCGGCACCTTGAGCGGAATGCCGCTGCCTTTCCTGAAGCGATAGACCCGCGCCACTTCGAATTCCGTCGTGCGCAGGGGCTCGCCTTCATCGACCAGGCAGGCCTTGGCGGTCGTGCCGCCCATGTCGAAACACAGGATGTCGTCCTCGCCGGCAAGTTTGCCGATCACCGAAGTTGCCTGCACGCCGCCGGCCGGACCCGACTGCACCAACCGGATCGGGCTGGACGCTGCGGTCGACTGATGGACCGTGCCGCCGTCCGACAGCATCAGAAAAAGATCCCTGTCGATGCCCATGCGGCGCAATCCATCGGTCAGGCGGTTCAGGTACTGCTCGAATACCGGCAGCACGTATGCATTGCAAACCGTGGTGTAGGTCCGCTCGTACTCACCGATCTCCGGCATTACCTCGCTGGAGATGCAAACGACCAGGTCGGGGGCTTCCCGGCGGATGATGTCCCTGACACGGCGCTCATGAACCGGGTTGCGAAACCCGTGCAGAAGCGAGACTGCGACCGCGTCCACGCCGCTCGAAGCGATCCGGCGGGCTGTCGATGCAACGGCATCTTCATCCAGTGCCTGCAGCACTTCGCCAGCCGGGCCGATGCGTTCCGGGACTTCGAAACGCCGGTGCCTTGGCACCAGAGGCCGGGGCGTTTCCATGAACAGGTCGTAGGTGTCGTAGCGCCACTCGGTGCCGATTTCCAGTACATCTCCGAAGCCGGCTGTGGTGACCAGGGCAACCCGGGCGCCGCGCCGCTCGATGATTGCGTTCGCCACCAGCGTCGTGCCGTGAATCAGCTGACGCACGCGGCCGGGTTCGACGCCATTGCGGCCGAGAATTTTCTCCAGCCCCTCCAGCGCGCCTGCCGAAGGATCGTTCGGCGTGGTCAGGACTTTCTCATTGACGAGCCTGCCGGTTCGCGAATCGAGCAGCACCAGGTCGGTAAAGGTGCCGCCGATATCGATGCCCACACGAAAAGGCTCAGTCACGGCCTTGTTTTCCTTCTGCAGCGTCCGGGCGGTAGTCGAGGGCGCCTTGCGTCGTCACCAGTCCGCTTTCCAGATCGGCTCTCAGCTTTGCCTCTTCGCGCTCGCCGGGCGGACCCATGCCGCCCCCGCCCGGCGTTTCGAAGGTCACGACGTCATCGGGCTGAAGGTCCATGCGCACCTTCGCTTCGATCCGCTTCCCGTTGACGTAGTCGCGGCCGGCCGAGCCGGGTAGCCCGCCCAGCAGGCCGCGGGGCGGAAACTTCACCCGCTCGTGGCGAATCGTCATGGTCACGGGGTGCCGGGAGGTGACCCTGAATCCCAGCCGCTGGCCCGCCCCGCCCCGGTAACGCCCGGCCCCGCCCGAGTCCGGGATCAGCGATTTCCCGGTCACGAGGAGCGGCACGCTGTTCTCGAAGTGTTCCACCGGCATGGTCGCCACGTTGCTGGGGAAGCTCAGGCAGGCCGGCCCGTCCTGGTGGGGCCGCGCGCCGTGCCCCCCGTTCATGAAGAACATCTTCACGAACCGGCTGCCGTCGTCGCGCCGTCCTGAAAAATAGACGTTCCAGAGCGGCGATCCGCAATCGGCGATCACCCGCTCCGGCATCAGTTGGGCAAGCGCCCCGAAGATGACCGGCGGCAGGTAGTGCCCCGACAGATGCCGCGCCCAGATCGGCGCCGGGCGCAGCGGGTTGATCAGGCAACCTTCCGGCGCCGTGATCGTGACCCCCCGGAAGCAACCGTCGTTATTGGGAGTGCCCGGATCGAAGGCGCACTTGATGGCATAGGCGCTGTAGGCGCGGGTGAAGTTCATGGCTGAATTGATCGGCCTTGCGACCTGTGGCGAGGTGCCTGCGAAGTCCACCGCAAGCTCGCTGCCCTCGATGCGGATTGCGCAGCGGATGGTCAGGGGTTCGTCAAAGCCGTCCACCATGATCCGGTCGCTGTACACGCCGTCGGGCGCCGCCTCGACGGCCCGCCGCATCGCGGCCTCGGAGCGATCGAGAATCTCGCCGGCCAGCGCATCGAGGTCGTCGATCCGTTCGTCTTCGAGTATTTGCTGTAGCCTCTCGCGGCCCGAATCGTAGGCCACGAACTGCGCGCGAATATCGCCCAGCGTTTCCTCGGGCGCGCGGAGGTTCTCGGCAATAAAAGCAATAACGTCCTCGTTTTCCTCACCTGCGCGAACGATTTTGCTGACCGGGATGGTCAGGCCTTCCTCGTAGGAATCGCGGGCGGTGACGGAAGGCGCACCGCCGATGTCCACGGTATGGAACACGCTGCCCATGAAGCAGATCAATCGATCGCCCCTGAATATCGGGCGAATCATCGTGATGTCGTTCAGGTGCCCGGTGCCGTGATAGCCGTCGTTTGAAATCAGGACGTCCCCGGGTTCGAGCGACGATGGGGGATAGCGTCGGAGCATCACCGCCAGGGTGCGGGGCATGGTGCCGATGAAGGACGGGATACTGCGCGAGGATTGCGCGAACTGGCGCCCCCGGCTGTCCATCAGCCCCACCGCAAGGTCCCAGTTGTCGCGCACCACGGACGAGAACGAAGTTCGCACGAACGTCTGGGCGATCTCGTCCATGAGGCCGTTGAACCGGTGCCACGCGACTCCAAGCTGGAGCGCCGAGAATTGTCTTGATTGCACGCCGGTTTCCCTTGTCCGCCGAATCATAGGAGGTTTCGTACAGGCCTACAAGCTTCGGACAACCTGCCGCGGCTGCTGCATAATCGCTCTTTCTCCGCCGCGCAGCGGCCGGCCGGTTCAATCGCGGATTATTCTCGGGATGCAGAAATACCAGTTGTACATCGACGGCGCATGGTCGGACCCGCTGACCGGGGAATGGATCGATTCGGTCAACCCGTACACCGGCAACGCCTGGGCAAGGATTCCGCGTGCCGGCGCCGCCGATGTCGATGCCGCCGTCGAGGCCGCCCACGGCGCGTTCAGGCAGGGTGAGTGGCCCCGGCTGACCGCCACCCGGCGAGGGTTGATGCTGCGCGAATTCGCGGAGATCCTCACCGGCCAGGCCGAACGGCTGGCCGAGATCGAGGTGCGGGACAACGGAAAACTGTATGCCGAGGTGCTCAACCAGTGCCGGTACCTGGCCCAGTGGTTCCATTACTATGGCGGACTGGCCGACAAGATCGAGGGTTCGGTGCCGCCCATCGACAAGCCGAACGTTCTGAACCTGACCCGTTACGAGCCGCTGGGGGTGTGCGCGTGCATCACGCCCTGGAACTCGCCCTTGCTGCTGCTTGCCTGGAAGGCGGCGCCGGCGCTGGCGGCGGGCAACACCATCGTGGTCAAACCATCGGAATTCACATCGGCCTCGACCCTGGAACTGGCGGCGCTCTCGGAGCAGGCCGGCTTCCCGAGGGGCGTGATCAATGTCGTCACCGGGTTCGGACCCGAGGCGGGTGACTCGCTGGTGCGCCATGAAAAGGTAAGAAAGATCGCGTTTACCGGCGGCGAAGCCGGTGGCGCGAAAGTCAACAGCAGCGCCGCGCCGGACTTCAAGAGGGTCACCCTGGAACTGGGCGGCAAGTCGGCCAACATCGTGTTCGACGATGCCGATCTCGATCAGGCTGTGAGCGGCGCTATATCCGGAATTTTCGCCGCCAGCGGACAGAGCTGTATCGCAGGGTCCCGGTTACTGCTGCAGGATTCGATTCACGACGAGTTTCTTGAGCGCCTGACCGGGCTGGCGGGCGAGGCGCGCATCGGCGATCCCATGTCGCCGGAAACGCAGGTGGGTCCGATTACCACGGAACCGCAATACCGCAGGATTCTCGAATATATCGATATCGCGAAGGGCGAGGGCGCGCGCCTGGTGCTTGGCGGCGAGAGCGTTCCCGCGCCGGATGGGAACCGCGGCCTCTTCGTCCAGCCCACCATATTCGCTGACGTGACTCGCGACATGCGAATTGCACGGGAAGAAGTATTCGGTCCGGTGCTTGCGGTGATGCGCTTTACGGACGAGGAAGAAGCGATCGCGATCGCCAACGACGTCAATTACGGGCTGGCTGCCGGGGTCTGGACCGAGAGCCTGCGGAGAGGAATCACGGTGTCGGAGAGGCTTGAAGCGGGCACGATCTGGGTCAATACCTACCGTTCGACCAGCTATACGACACCCTTCGGCGGCTACAAGGCCAGCGGCCTGGGAAGGGAGAACGGGATGGAGGCGATCAAGGAATATCTGCAGACGAAAAGCGTTTGGTATTATGCCGGCGGGGACGTGGCGAACCCCTATATACGCCGGTAGTTCGAGCGCTGATGCCTGCTGCACGTCTGGAACCGGTTTGACCTCGGGGCAGGCGGAGGCACCAGGAAATGTATCCATTGGCAAGATTACCGGTAGCAGGTCTGTGTCTGCTGTTGTTGGCTGGATGTTCCGGAGAGTCGCCGGTCTCGGAGGATTCCGCAGCTGTAGAGGACCAGGCATTCGGCCGGCTGTCCGGCAAGGTGGACGGGACCATCGACGGTCTGCTGCCGGTTGTGTATGCCTACAATACCGGCAAGAGCCTTGCCTATACCGTATTCGTCGTTGATGGCGAATACCGGGCGGTCAAGATGATTCCCGGCAGTTACGAAGTAACGATACGCCCGGCGATCGATCAATTGGAAGGGTTCGACAGTCAGACCGTCAGTATCGACATCGGTGCAGGCGATGACCTCGAACTGGATTTCTCCCTGACCGGCGTTGGACCCATGGTCGACTATGCCGGGGGCGTGCCCTATCCCCATGGCGAGATCCTGCCCTACGACGAGGTCTATCCGCCGGGTCCCGGCCGCGACAGCCTGGAGCGCACTTGCCACGGCTGTCACAGCATTCAATTCATCCCCTGGAACTACCCACGCGCCTATTCGGGCGGCCGCGCGCCCAAGAACAAGGAGGCGTGGGCGGTGAGTGTCGATCGGATGCACAAGGGCCCGGCGTTCGGCCGTCTCGGCAAGGCAACGCTTTTCGACCCGGAGTACCTGCCGCCGGAGGACCGGGACATACTGGTCGATTACCTGGCGGAGCACTTTCCGGCGGACCGCCCGCCCGTCCTCGTTCAGCTCACCGAGGAACCCGAGCTCGATCCGGAAGCGCTCAGGAAAGCCATGTTCATCGAGTACATCTACCACGAGTCGGACGAATACGAGGTCTGGCCGTGGGCGCACCAGGTGGATTTCGATCTTGACGGCAACGTGTGGCTGGCCTACACCGCCTGTTGCATCGTCAGGTTCGATCCGCGCACCGGCGAACAGACGGCCTTCGAAGGCCACGGTGGAGGCCACGGCATCGCGGTGGACCAGACCGACGGCACGGTGTGGTACTCCGGCGACGTGGTTCGCCACCTCGACCCGAAGACCGGCAAGGTGGATCACTGGGTGGCCGAAGACCGCATGCTGGGCAGCAACACCCAGATATTCGATTCCAAGGGCAATCTCTGGCTCTCGCTGCTGGCTGCAGGCGCGCTGGGGAAATGGGACCGGGCGACGGACTCCATCGTCTACTGGGAGGTTCCGGTCGTGCGCAGCCGGCCCTACGGCATCATCGTCGACCATAAGGACAAGGTCTGGTTTGCCGACTATCACAACGGCGGCGTCACGCGTTTCGATCCCGAGACGGAGGAATTCCGGCACTACCCCCTTGTCCAGGATGACGCGGCTACCGCGATACGCCGTTTGGGGGTGGATTCCAAGGGCATGATCTGGGCCGGCACATGGGGCAGCCGCGGATTCGCCGAGGGGCTCCTGTACCGGGTGGATCCGGATACGGGCGAAGTCTTCAGTCGCCATATGGGTTTACGCTATCCCGCCGCGTACAACGCGGAGGCCGACAGTGAGGACAATATCTGGGTGGCAAACGACAACTACCTGACCAAGTACGATCAGGAGGCCGACAGGTTCACCCACTACCCCATCCCGGTGCGTTCCGACACGCTCAAGACCACGATCACGCGTGACGACGGAATCTGGTTTTTCTACCGCAACGCCGGCAAGTACGCGGGATATGGCGGAAACATAACGGTCCTTTATCCCGACAAGGACAATATTCCGACGCTGGGCGCCTATCACTCGGAGACCAGCGCCGGGTATCAGTTGAGCGGCTACGACGGGCCGCCTTCGCCCCCGGTTCTGGGCGAGGAGCGGCCGGTTCCGGTGGGGGCGCTGAATGCCGAGGAGTACATCGAGTACGCCCTGGCCAATGGCCTGATCGACGAAGCGCAGGCCGAGATCATGCGGGCGAGTCAGCCCGATGTCGGAGTGGCCGACGACCGCGTTGAGCGCGCCGATTGATCCGGCCCGGCCCGGTAGCACGGCCCCGCTATTCGATCAGCGTTCGCCACTCCGGGTGGTCGGAAAGCCTGCCGCGCACCAGGTCGAAGTAGTCCCGACGCAGCCGGTCGGTTAGCGGACCGACTTTGCCGTCGCCCACGGGCAGACGGTCGATGGCGGTAACCGGCAGGATTTCCTGACCGGTCCCGCAAAGAAAGGCCTCCTCGGCGAAATACAACTCACTGCGGTCGATCGTCCGCGCGCTGGCCTCTTCGCCCGTCAGTTCCCTGTAGCGCGTGAGTATCGTGTCGCGCGTAATGCTCTCGAGAATGTTGCTGTCGGTGCCGGGAGTGATGAGCCTGCCGTCCCGAACCATGAAGAAGCAGGCAATCGGCGCCTCCGATACCTTCCCGTCCGGCGTGAGCATCAGCGCGCCGTCGTACCCGTCCGCCCTGGCCTGGTGGGCGGCCAGGCGCGCGTTGACATAGTTGGCCGTAGTCTTGATGCGGGGCGGGCTGGCATTGTCCGACAGCCGCTGCCAGGAACTGACTCCCAGACTCATGCCCGAGTCGGCGAACGCCGGCTTTGCGCGCGGCATCGCGGCAGCTGTAAAACCCACCGGCCCGGTTGTCGCCAGGAGCCCGGTGCCCTCTATATAGGCCAGCAGCCGTATGTAGACATCGGAATCGGGTTCATTGGCCCGGATCAGCCTGACGAGGCACTCGGTCAGATATTCGGCGTCGTAACTGCCGTCGAAACGCATCAGTTTCATTCCGACCTGCAGGCGGCGCAGATGGTCGTCCAGCCGGAACAGCGCGAATCCGCCGGTTTCCTCCAGGCTATACGCGCGAACGCCCTCGAACACCGTCGCCGCATAGGTTACGGCGAGAGAGAGAGGATGCAGACGAGCGTCCTGAAGCGGCATCAATTCGCCATTCATCATGATCTGTCTGGGTTGCCACATGGATCACTCTCCTGGGGTGTGTCGTCCCGCAAACAACTGCCATTATCCGCGGCCTCCTTCCTGCGCAGGAAATACATCGGCGATGAGCGGATTGACGTTACCGCGGGCGGCTTCCGGACCCGGCACTTCCAGTTCCTGGTTGCGGACAAGCCGCCCATCGAAATATGGGCCACGGGTGAGGATTTCATTCCGGTTCGCATGCGATGGGACTTGCTGAGACAAAGCTACGAACTCGTGGAACTGACGGGCGAACCGGCGATCGACGCCTAGAGTCATTTTTCGCGGATGCCTTGTTTCAGCATGCCGCCCGGGCGCAGAGGGTATATGATGAGCGGCGGACGTGGTTGATCACGGGGGGACGTGATGACTCTTACCCAGACACGAGTCGGACTCGTGGCGGCATTCGTGCTGGCGAGTTCAGTTTTCCTTGGAACGGCGAACGCTCAGGAGGGCGCGGTCGCCCTCGAAGAGATCGTTGTGACGGCGCGCAGGGTGGAGGAGCGGCTGCAGGACGTGCCGCTGGCGATTACCGCCTTCAGCGCCGAGGAAATCCAGTCGGCGGGCATCGAGAACCTGGACGACGTGGCGAACCTTACGCCCGGCATGACGTTCTCGAACCTGATCGGCGAGTTTCTTCCGGTGCCTGTAATCCGCAGTATTGCGCCCACAGCGGTACAGGACCGTGAGAACAACGCGGCGATCTTCGTTGACGGCGTGTATGTTTCCGGTCGCGAAGGCCTGAATTTCAGTCAACTCGATCTGGAACGAATCGAGGTGGTCAAGGGTCCCCAGGCGGCCATGTACGGCCGCAACAGCTTCAGCGGCGCGGTCAATTTCGTCACCGCGCGACCGACGGACGAATTCCGCGGCAAGGCGGAACTCACTTTCGGCGACCGCGGGAGGCTCACCGCGTCCGGCGCGATCAGCGGGCCGCTGGTGGAGGACAAGCTGCGCGCCCGCGTTGCGATCATCCTGAACCAGTGGGACGGTTCCTACGATAACCAGGTTCCCGATGGACCGGACATCGGCGGATTCGAATACGAAACCGTGCAGGGCAGTCTCTACTGGACGCCGACGGACCAGTTCGAGGCGGGCCTGTCTCTATACGTCTCGCAGGACCAGATCGACGTGTCCGCCCTCACCTCGGTGACGGCGAACTGCGAAAACGTCAGCGCCCGCGGCATGCGGCTGGCGAATTACTGTGGCGAACTGCCTAGTATCGGCAAGAATGACCTGAGTGTTCTCACGCGCGCCACCGGGGAAGAACGCGATGTGGAACGCGCCAACCTGACACTCAGGCTGAACACCGCCCTGGGCGAGTTCTCGGCCCTGTCCGGGTTCTCCAATGTGGAACAGTCATTCCTTTACGATGGCTCCCGCGGCAGTCCGACCACGACGTTCGCGTATCAGTCGTTCATCTCGCCGTTTCCCCGCGCCTTCGTTCTCGGCACCTTCGATGCCGAACTGCTGCAGATCGGCGCGGGCGACGCGACCGAGGAATTCAGCCAGGAACTGCGTTTCACGAGTCCGGAAGACCGGACCTGGCGTTATTCGCTGGGCGCCTACTTTTACAGCGTGGAGAAGAAGGAAGGCAACAGCGGTGTGGCGGCGCAGACTCCCCGGCCCCGCACGTTCGCGAATTTCTGCCCCTGCATCCAGTTCTTTCCGGGGGTGGGATTCGCATTGACGGCGTTTCCGAGGACGTCAATCGGCGACCTGGCTTTCCGCCAGTGGTTTTCCGGGCCCAGGGGCAACGCCACAGGCGAGGTTGATCAAATGCTGGAAACCGACGCCTGGTCGGTGTTCGGGTCCGTTGACGCCAACTTTTCCGATCGCCTGAAGGGCCGGGTGGAATTGCGCTGGACGGACGAGGAAAAGCACAGTCAGGATTTCGAATCCGCGTCGGACCTGATGAATTCCTGGGACTTCATCTCCTGGCGGGCGACGCTGGACTACAAGCCCAGCGAGAACACCATGTACTACGCTTCGATTGCAGGCGCGGCCAAGAGCGGCGCCTTCGATTTCGATACCGAGGACAACGTCAACGGGGAAACGGTTTCCGTCGTGAGCTACATTGATCCCGAAGAAAACACCTCCTTTGAGCTGGGTACAAAGGGAACATACATGGGCGGCCGTTTGAGCACCGACATTGCCGTTTTCTATATCCACTGGACGGAAATCGTGATCCCGCAACTGTTCAACGTTGACCCGAACGGCGTTGCGCTTACGCAGCCCCTGGGACTTGACACCAATGCCGGAGACGCATCGGTAACGGGGCTGGAGGCGTCGTTTGCATACGCGCTCACCGACAACCTGACCGGCAGCCTGGGCTTTTCGCTGACGAACTCGGAGTTCGATGACGCAAAAATCGAGTCATTCGCCGATTTCCCCAGCTTTGCGCCGGACGGCGATGTTTCGGGCAACGAGTTGCTCCGCCAGTCCGCGACCCAGGCAAATCTTACGCTCAACTACCGGCGCGCGTTTCGGGGCAACCTGGAGTGGTACGTGCGCACCGATGTCCTGTACACGGGCAAGCAATGGGTCGGCGCGGCCAACCAGGCGGAAGTCCCCGCCCATACTTATGTCAACCTCAAGATCGGCATCGACGCCGAGCGTTATTCGGTGGAACTGTGGTCGGACAATCTGCTCGACGATGACAAGCCGACAGCGGCATTCCGCGACGTCTGGTTCTCGAACGCCTTACCCGGCGGCGGGGCCGGCGGTTTCTTCGACACCTTCTTCCCGTGGCGGCTGACGGTTTCGCATCCGCGCCGCCGCCAGGTGGGCATGACGCTGAGGGTCAATTTCTAAAGAATTTCGTCCAGCAGAAATTCTTCCGGATAGCCCAGGTTCCGGGCTCTGTCGATCGATCGAGCGTATTCGGCGATCGCCAGGGCCCGCAGCGAGTCGAGTTCATCCTCGAGCTTTCCGATCTCCCTGCGCCTGTCATCGATGTTTCCCGCGGGTTTCTTTTCTTCCGTGTCGCTCTCGTCGCCCGGAGACTCGAGTTTCCTGATCTCATCCTCAAGGAAGTCGATCCTGGCTTTTGCCGAGTCCATTTGTCCGCGGACGGACCGGAGGTTTTCGATGGCGTCGTAGACGGATTGACCGGCGCGGTAGCCTGCCAGGAACGCCGGTTCCGAACTCGCCGGACACACGCGCTGGTATCCGTTTCCGTTTCTTCCCTCCCAGTAGCCGCTGTCCTGCGTGCAATAGACGGCCAGCCCCGACTCGCGGCCTGTCATGTATTCGTCCTGGTCCGGCGTGATTCCGTACTTGATGCAGGCGTCGTAGTGCCTGGCCAGTTGCGCCTGGCGCTTGCCCTCCAGACCGTCGTTGCGCCCGACCTCGCGCCAGTCCGCGTTGATGCACTCCGACTCCGACATCGTCGCGCAGCCGCCGGCGATCGACATCGCCAGCAGCAGACAGCAGAACCGCCAGCGATTTCTGAAGTTCGCTCCCATTAACTTGCGGTGCAGGCCATACGCGCGTCGCAATTCCGTGGCTAGCCGGGAAACGACCAGGGATCGTCAGGTATCCGGCACTCCGCGGAAATCGAATCATCCGTAAACTTCAAGTTATCGGAAGTCAGCGAGCGCGAGACCGCGCCGTCCTTATCCAGTACCTCGAACGCAAGCACATTGTCGCCTGATTCAGGTGCCGGGCGCAGTCGAACGCGCATCTCGCCAACGCCCGCCTCTCCACCTTGATCATGGATTCGGATGCTCGCGTCCGTGCCTTCAAGGTTCACGGCGCAATGATAGACACTAACGCGTGTCTTTGGACTCGGCACCTCGCTGCCAAACAGCCTGGCGCCCTCCGGATCATGCGCGCGTGTCGCCGTTGAGAACACCGTTGGAGACAAAATCAAATCATCTGCCAGGACCATCCTGGTCTCGGTGTTCGGAAAGTTCATGACGCAGTCGCCCGGCTTTTGATAACCGACAAAATGATCTCCATTCCGTCGCCAGAAGATCTCGCAACCCGCCGGCAAAGTCGTCATGTTCTCGCGCGTGTAATCTGCGAGCCGACTCGGTTCATATTGTGAATCCACGACCTTCGGCCCGTCGGCCTGGGGGAACGACCAGATCCTGGTAACGACTTCATCGCGCCTGGCGTCCGCGTAGCTTTCGTAAATTCGCTGTCGGTACGCTGCTGCCGCGTTGTCGCCGGCGCCGAAATACTGCTGAACGTAGACAACGTGCTCTCCAAACGCCGGCAGATTCACGCGTCGATAAACGTAGTGCACCCGCGCTTCGGGCGTTGCGCCGTCCTCGGCACTCCCGTTCGCTTGTTCGAAGTTGTCGAATTCGCCGTCAAGCAGTTCGGAAAAGTACTGCAGGTCCTGGTCCAGACTGGTTGTGTCCGGCGGCGCCGCACCCGGTTCGCCGGGTCCGCCGCAACTCGAAAGCCAAACGGAAAATGGCACCGTCAAGGTCATATAGATCAATGCACGCGCAACGCTCATGGATGTACCTCCGCTCTTGCAGGTTGCTCACAAACCCTGTGATTCAACCCACGATATGACGTCGGCGGCGGTCCGATCCTCCCAGCCCTGCAACGAATGCGGCGCGCCGTCGTCATAGTAGCGATACTCTGAGTTTCGGGCAGCCGCGTCGAACTGCTTGAGGTAGTCGAGCGGCACCAATCCGTCCTCGGAACCCGCAATTGACAAGACCGGTATTTGCAGCTTGCCGACCTCGTCGGTGTGGACCGTCCTGGCTTCGGGACCCCAATAACTCAGAAACGCGTCGGCGTATTGGAAGAACGGGAACCGGTCCCTGAGGTCAGGAGGCAGGAGATCATTGCTGATCATGAGCTTTCGGTCCTCCGCAACGGCCTTGTTCGCGTGTTGAACGAGCTCCTCGTACGCCTCCTGCCCGATCCAGCCAGTCAGCGCATCGGCCATGTTTCGCGTCGGCGCCAGGTAGACGACGCCTTTGATTGTCGGGTCGTTACGGCTGTTGAGGTAGGTTGTCCACCAGATACCGCCGGCGCTGTGCCCTTCCCCGACGATTGAGGAGTAGCCTCGATTGGAGGCGAAATCGGACCAGGCGCCCAGGTCTTCGACAACGGTGTCCAGGGTCTGGCTCGTGACGCCGCGCCGACCGCTCACCCGCACACGCATTGCGATTGCCGAGTATCCCGCCTGTGCCAGGCGGACGCCAAGCCAGTGGTTCGAACTCCACAACACATCACCGCTCCAGCCGTGCAGCAACAGGAAAATCGGCTTCGAGACGTTCTCGCCGCTGGCCGGCGCGTAAAGCACTCCGGACATTCTTCGCCCCGACGCGGTTTCCGTATCGACCAGATCGGTCGATACTGCGGGTCTCGGCCCGTAGCCAATATCGTCAACCCAGGCGAGCGTATCGGCTATGACCTGGGTCCGATTCTCCGGAAACGAATGAGTCACGTTCTCATAGAGAATCGTGTCGACGCGTGAACTTTCAGTCGCCGCGGCCTTCAATTCCTCGAGATATTCGGGATAGACGAAACTGTCCTTGTCACCCGCCAGCAAGAGGATCGGTTGCTGAATCTGCGCGATCAGTCGAGTGTTGTACGTATTCGCATCCGGTCCCCACCAGTCCAGGAAAGTCTCGGCCGTGTGTGAGAAAGCGACTTTTACGCCGCTTGGCCAGGGTGGCGATTCGGGTTCGAAATGCGTCACGATCCGGTGGCCGGGTTCGCCACGATCGATCCATCCTTGCGCTTCCTCGATCAGCGCCGCATACGCTTTCCGTCCCATGCCCCCACGCATCCATTCCGGCATGTCTCTCGTGGGCGCGAATTGAATCATTGCCTTGACCCGCGAGTCGCCGCTCCCGGTCATGTACCGGGCAATGCGAATGCAACCGAGGCTGTGTCCCGTCAGCAACACGTCATCGATCCCGTAGTCATCGAGGAAGTCGACCGCGGCCTTGATGTCCGCCACCGCCGTTTCCATTTTTGCGTTCGGATACCAGCGTGAATGGTTCGACAATACCGAGACGTTCGCGTACCCGGCTTTGGCCGCACCCTCTGCAAAGAACCTCGGTGCGCCTGCATCGCTTATCGGGTGGCCGCCCGGCCCTCCATGGTGGTGCACGAACCCTGCCGTGTAGGGGTTCACTCCATCAGCCGGAATCGTCAGAACCGCCGGCACTTCGCGTCCATCGTCCGTGGTGAGCGTGATGATCTGCCGCTTGTAGCCCGGCGTCGCCGAAGCATCCGCAGCCTCGATCGCATCGGCCAAACCAAGCACTGCAATCGCCACGAGGATGACCTGAAATCCGTTCATCGCCTGTTGTCCCATTTGCTTCGACCTGCCTCATCGTATCAATAGTCGTATAGTGGTCAGCCTCAATCAGGCTGAGCATGTTTGCATAACCATTGCATACTGTTCTAATTGCGTCTAACATGCCATCTTCTTCAGCCAACTGACATTCTATGGCGTCGATTCTCCTGCTTAACGGACCTAACCTCAATTTATTGGGTCAGCGCGAGCCCGAGGTGTACGGAAGGGACACGCTGGCCGACATTGAGCAGCGCTGCCGCGACGAGGCCGAACGGCTTGGCCACG
This sequence comes from Gammaproteobacteria bacterium, assembly GCA_965116895.1. Lineage (GTDB taxonomy): Bacteria > Pseudomonadota > Gammaproteobacteria > Steroidobacterales > Foliamicaceae > Foliamicus. Next base: position 65,282 of record OZ220729.1, read on the forward strand.
AGCTAGCCTGCCGCCAGAGCAACAGCGAGGGTGGGATGGTGGACTGGCTGCAGCAGAGCGCGCCCGGGGCGCAGTATCTGATCATCAACCCGGGCGCCTACGGACACACGAGCATCGCGCTGCGCGACGCATTGCTGGGACTGGCGCTGCCGTTCGTGGAAGTGCACCTGTCGAACGTGCACGCCCGGGAGGAGTTTCGCCGCTCTACCATGCTGACGGATATCGCGGTCGGCTGCATCAGCGGCCTGGGGGCGCAGGGATACCTGCTGGCGATTCAGTTCGTCGCCGAGCAATTGCGGGAAAACCCGTAAGGGGGTTCGGATGGACCTGAGGAAAATCAAGACGCTGATTCAGCTTCTGCAGGAGTCGGAACTGGCGGAGATCGAAATCAGGGACGGCGAAGAGTCGGTCCGTCTCAGCCGGGCCAGCACGGTCACGGCCGCTCCCGCAGCTCCAGCCGTGGCTGTTGCGGCCGCCCCGCCAACGTCTCCCGAGCCGGTCCCAGCGCCGGAGCCGGCGCCTCCAGCGCAGCCTGAAGGGGAACAGGTGACCTCGCCGATGGTGGGCACGTTCTACGCGGCGCCTTCCCCCACCTCGCCGCCGTTCGTCAAGGTGGGCGACAGGGTCAACGCCGGCGACGTGCTTTGCGTGATCGAGGCCATGAAGACGATGAACCACATCGAGAGCGAGTACTCGGGCGAAGTGGCCGCCGTCCTGGTGGAGAACTCCGAGCCGGTGGAGTACGGCCAGCCCCTTTTCCTTATCCGCACCTAGTGCGGTACCTCGCCACCAGTCGGGCGGCCCGCAGTGTTTGACAAGGTCCTCATAGCCAACCGCGGCGAGATCGCGCTGCGCATACTGCGCGCCTGCCACGAACTCGGAATCCGGGTGGTGGCGGTGCATTCCAGCGCCGATACCGAACTCAAGCACGTCCGGCTGGCCGACGAGTCCGTCTGTATCGGCCCGCCTCCCGGCGCACAGAGCTACCTCAACATTCCGTCCATCATCGCCGCAGCGGAAGTGACCGGCGCGGACGCCATCCATCCGGGCTACGGTTTCCTGGCCGAAAACGCGGATTTCGCCGAGCGCGTGGAGACGTCGGGATTCGTCTTCGTCGGGCCCCCGGCAAGCGCCATCCAGACCATGGGCGACAAGGTGCGGGCCATCCAGACCATGAAGGCGGCCGGTGTGCCCACGGTACCGGGATCGGAAGGCGTGCTCGGCGACGACATGGACGAGATCGTCCGGCTGGCCGAGGACATCGGACTGCCGGTCATCGTCAAGGCGGTGGGCGGCGGCGGCGGCCGCGGAATGCGTGTGGCGCACCTGAGCGCCGAGCTGTCCGGCCTGATCCCGCTGACGCGCGGCGAAGCGGAAGCCGCTTTCGGCGATTCGCGGCTGTACATGGAGAAATTCCTGACCCATCCGCGCCATGTCGAGATCCAGGTGCTGGCCGACGCGCACGGCAACGCGATCCACCTTGGCGAACGCGATTGCTCGATGCAGCGCCGCCATCAGAAAGTCATCGAGGAAGCACCGGCCCCGGGCATCACGTCCGAGGAACGCGAGCGCATCGGACGCCTGTGCACGAACGCCTGCCTCGAGATGGGCTACCGGGGGGCCGGCACTTTCGAGTTCCTGTACCAGGACGGCGAGTTCTATTTCATCGAGATGAACACGCGCCTGCAGGTGGAGCACCCGGTCACGGAAATGATTACCGGCCTGGACATCGTCCGGGAGCAGTTGCAGATCGCCGCCGGCGAGCCGCTCAGCGTCCGCCAGGAGGATGTCCAGCTCAGCGGCCACGCCATCGAGTGCCGCATCAACGCGGAACATCCCGAGACCTTCGCCCCGTCGCCCGGCGAAGTCGCGCTCTGGCACGCGCCCGGGGGACCCGGCGTGCGGGTGGACAGCCATCTGTATACCGGCTACACGGTCCCGCCCTTCTACGATTCGCTGGTGGGCAAGCTGATCGCATGGGGCGGAAGCCGCAATGCCGCCATCGCGCGCATGCGCCTGGCGCTGGATGAAATCGTCACCGAGGGCCTGGTGACGAACGTTCCCCTGCATCAATTAATCCTCGCAAGCGAGGGCTTTACGGGCGGCGGCGCGGACATCCATTTCCTTGAGAACTGGCTTCAGTCCGGGTCCGTTTCGGAGGCCCCCACGGGGTCCTGAATCGGCGTGCTATAGTTTCGGCCCGCTCTTCGTCGGGGCGGGTTCGGGGCGACCATAAACACGCATGAGGGGGAGTTGGTTTGACCGCCAACCAGGGGGCAGACAAGGCGCGCCGCGCGGCGCATCTTTCCGGACAGCCGGCCACCACAAACGGATCACGCACGCTTCGGGAATTGACCGGCGAGGCGGTGCGCGACTATTGCCGGACGCTGGACGGCCATTGGCCGACGGGCCTTTACGACATGGTGGTTACCGAGGTTGAATCGGCCCTCCTGGAAAGCGTGATGGACTATGCCGGCGGCAATCAGACGCGGGCCGCCCGGATGCTCGGAATCGATCGCGGCACGCTTCGCACCAAGCTGCGCCGCCACAGTCTCTGAACACGGCCCCGCGGGGCCCCGCAGCCAAGCAAGAAAACGATAATGCGGCCCAGGGCGCTGTTCAGCGTTTCGGACAAGACCGGCGCGGGCGATTTCGCGGCCCGCCTCGCCGGCAAAGGCTGGGACCTCGTGGCCTCCGGCGGCACGGCGAAGCTGTTGCGCGAGGCGGGATTGAAGGTCGAGGAAGTGGCGGCCGTGACCGGTTCTCCGGAAATGCTGGGCGGGCGCGTCAAGACCCTGCATCCGGCGATTCACGGGGCCCTGCTGTGCCGGCCGGAAAAGGACGCCGAGGACATCGCCAGGCACGGCATACGGCCGATTTCGCTGGCGGTGATCAACCTGTATCCGTTCGTGGAGGCCGCGTCGCGTAGCGGCGCCGAACGCGCGGAGGTCATCGAGCAGATCGACGTGGGCGGCCCGGCCATGATCCGGGCGGCGGCCAAGAACCACGAGCGCGTTGGCGTGGTGGTGGATCCGTCGGACTACGATGCGGTCGCCTCGGAAATCGAAGCAACCGGCGAGCTCGGCGAGAACACGCGCCGCCGCCTGGCGGTCAAGGCCTTCGACCATACGGCCCGCTACGATCGGGCGATCTGCGGCTGGCTGGAAGGCGCCGGCGGCGACTCCGGTGAGACGCTGCCGGATCGGCTGACCGTGGAACTGGCAAAGCAGGCCGACCTGCGCTACGGCGAGAACCCTCATCAGCAGGCCGCCATGTACGCGCACTCAAGCGCGTCGGGCGGCGACGACATACGCTTGCTGGGCGGCAAGCCGCTCTCCTACAACAACCTGGCCGACGCGGACCTGGCCCGGCAATGTGCGTCGGCCCTGTCCGATCACGCCTGCGCCATCGTCAAGCACGCGACCCCCTGCGGGGTGGCAGTGAGCGGCAGTGCAGGCGAGGCCTATCAACGCGCGTTCGCCGCCGACCCCGAATCCGCTTTCGGCGGCGTCATCGCCTTCAACTGCGCGGTGGACGAGGACGCAGCCCGGGCGGTGTCCGGGCAGTTCGCCGAAGTCGTGATCGCGCCCGCGTTCGCGCCCGGCGCCCTTGAGGTCCTGAAGAAGCGCGGGAATCTGCGCATCGTCGAGCAGGCTCCGGCATCTTCCGGCCGGGACGGCGACCTGCCGGGACTCAAGGTGCTGGACGGCGCCGTCCTGGCGCAGACCTCCGATACCGCCGCCGCGGAGCGCCACAGGGTCGTAAGCCGGCGCGCGCCCACCGACGAAGAACTGCGCGACGCCGGGTTTGCCTGGAACGTGGCCCGCTTCGTGTCGTCCAACGCCGTGGTTTACGCGCGCGACGGGCAGACGCTCGGTGTGGGCGGCGGACAGACCAGTCGCGTGATGAGCGCTCGCATCGCCGCCTGGCGGGCGTCGGACTGCGGCTTCAGCCTGAAGGGGGCGGCGATGGCGTCCGATGGTTTTCTGCCGTTCGCCGACGGGCTCGAGGCCGCCGCCGACGAAGGGATCAGCGTCGTCATACAACCCGGCGGTTCCATTCGCGACAAGGAAGTCATCGCCGCGGCCGATTCGCGAGGCGTGGCCATGCTGTTCACCGGCGTGCGCCACTTTCGGCATTGATGAGAGTCCTGGTCACCGGCAGCGGCGGCCGCGAACACGCGCTGGCCTGGAAGCTGGCGCAATCCGAGCGCATAAGCGAAGTCCTGGTCGCGCCCGGCAACGCCGGAACGGCCCGCGAGCCCGGCGTGCGCAACGTGCCGCTGGAGGCGGACGAAAACGCACGCCTGGTGGCGTTCGCCATGACGGAAGACCTGGAGTTGGTAATTCCCGGCCCGGAGGCGCCGCTTGTGGCGGGTCTGGTCGATCAGATGGAGAGGGCCGGGATGCCCTGCTTCGGCCCCACGGCTGCCGCGGCCAGGCTGGAAGGTTCGAAAGGTTTCGCCAAGCAGGTGCTGGATGCCGCCGGCGCGCCCACCGCGAGCTATCGCGAATTCACCGAGCTTGAAGCCGCGTTGCAGCATGTCGAAGAAAGGCCGGCGCCGATGGTAGTGAAGGCAGACGGACTGGCAGCCGGCAAGGGCGTGATCGTGGCCGAGACCCGCGATGAGGCGCGCGCGGCGCTCAAGGACATGCTGGAGGCGGGAGCCTTCGGTGAAGCCGGCCGCCGGGTCCTGGTGGAAGACTTCCTGGAGGGCGAAGAGGCCAGTTTCATTGCGCTCGTGGACGGCGAACACGTGTTGCCGCTGGCGTCGTCGCAGGACCACAAGGCCCGCGACGACGGCGACCGCGGACCGAACACGGGCGGCATGGGTGCCTACTCGCCCGCGCCGGTTCTGGACGCGGACGTGCAGGCGCGGGTAATGAACGAGATCATGCAGCCGGTGGTGCGCGTGATGCGGAATAACGGCACTCCGTTCAGGGGCGTGCTGTATGCGGGCCTCATGATTTCTCCGGACGGCGCCCCGCGAGTGCTGGAGTTCAACGTGCGCTTCGGCGACCCGGAATGCCAGCCGCTGATGATGCGCCTCAAGACCGACCTGCTCGACCTGATCGAGGCGACCCGCGCCGGCCGGCTCGACCAGGTCCAGCCGCAATGGGACCCACGCACCGCAATGGGCGTGGTCATGGCGTCCGGCGGCTACCCCGGCAGCTATGCCAAGGGTCAGCCCATTGCCGGCCTGAACGGCGCGGACAGTTCCTCGGTCAAGGTCTTTCATGCCGGCACGGCGCTGAAGGACGGTGAAGTGGTTACGGCCGGAGGACGGGTGCTGTGCGTCACCGCCCTGGGCGATTCTCCAGGCGCGGCGCGCGAGCGTGCTTACGGCGCGGTGTCGGACATCTCCTTTGAAGGCGCCTTCTGCCGCTCCGACATCGGCTACCGGGCGCTGGCCCGCGGGCGCGACTGAACACCCTGGAGGGAGGGCCCATGACCTATCGCATCGGCATTATCGGGACCGGCGCCGCGCCCACCGGCAACAACGTCCCGCCCGCGCCCATCAGGGAAATCGCCGCGGACGGCTTCGCGCCGGAACTGATCGAACCGCGCCTGCGCACCTTCCCGATGACGCCGTACGACCGGGGCCTGACGGCGCTGGCCTATCTCGACTGCGCGCTGGAAGCGGAGAAAGCCGGCTTCGACGCCGTGTACATCAATACCGTGGGCGACTACGGCATCGACGAGATGAAGTCAGCAACCGACATGGTGGTGGTCGGCGCCGGCGAAGCGACCATGGCCATGTGCGTGAACACCGGCCGCCGTTTCTCCATCGTCACGATCTGGCCGCCGAAACTGAATTTCATTCAGTACGAGCGGCTGAGCAGTTGCGGCATGCAGGACCGCTGCGCATCCATCCGCAACGTGCAGGAGGACCGTGAAGTCGAAGGGGTCGAACATGCCGCCGCTACTACTGCGAGCCTTAAGGACCGGAACGAATCGCTGAAGAAACGCATCGTCGACGCCATCAACGCGGCAGTATCCGAAGACGGCGCCGACACCATCATGCTCGGCTGCACCTGCATGGCCCCCGTCGGTCCCGACATCGCGGCGCAGGTGAACGTGCCGGTCTTCGAGTCCATGCGCACCGGCTACAAGACCGTCGAAGCGCTCCTCGCGCTCGGCGTGCGCCACAGCGACGCCGCCTACCCCAAACCCAACCCCGACAACCTAAGCGCCGTGGGCGCGCTGGTGGCCGGCCAGGGCAACATGGACCTGGGCGGCGACTGCGAAGTCTGCGTGATCCCCGACGACGAAGCTTAGACTTGTTGACGGGCGATCAGGCTCGTTCCTCAGTCCGGTTAGAAGTTGTAGGCCAGGCGGATGCCGTAGGTCCGCGGAATGGGAGCGGAGACGCGGACTTCGTTCTTGTTTGGACCCCGAATGAAGGTGAACAGGTCAACGCCGAGGCCGCCCTGTATGAATTCATCGTGGTCCAGCGCATTCTCGACGAAGGCCTCAACCGAAAGACTCGAACCACGCACGCCGATACGAACATTCACGTTGTCGTAGGGTGACGTTTTCGCGATATTGGAAAAATCCGTGTAGCGGCTGCCCTGGTGGGCCCAGTCCACCCGGCCGTACCAGTCCCAGTCGCCCATCAGGTTGTCCTCGTACTGACCGGACACGTTCCAGGTGACCCGCGGAGCGCTGGGCAGTTCATTCCCCACCACGCCGTCGAAGCTGCCGTAAACCAGGTTGCAGTCGCCGCAAACGAAGGACTTGACCTCGGTATCGTTGAGGCCGTACGAGGCGGCGAACGTGAGGTTCTCCGTGGCCTGAAACTGGCCTTCAAACTCGACGCCCCTGAGTTCGGCCGTGCCGTTGTTGAGGACGATGTTGATCAGGTTGGCGACGCCGTCGGCAACCACGGGGATGCTGTTGCCGACCTGCCCGTTCAGCCATTCGTCGTAGTACAGAGCCAGTGTGGTCCGGGCGCGGCCGTCCAGCCATGTGGCCTTCCAGCCGATCTCGTAGTTGTCGAGCTTCTCCTCGAGAATATTCAGGCCGGCCGTGGGCGCCACGGCCCTGAGCGCGTCCAGCACGGCCGGACTTGCGCTGGCCAGCACCGCGTTGAAGCGTCCCGGTCGAAAACCGCGCGAGTACAGCACGTAAACGGTCGAGTTGTCGGCGTACTTGTAGTCCAGCGAGATGCGCGGAGCGAAGCTCGTGAAGGTCGCGCTGAAAGCCAGCGGCGACTCGGGCGGGAGCTGGTTCACGCCGATCAGCGTGTTCTCCGAAATCTTGTCCCATTGGTAGCGCGCTTCGGCGCTCAGGGTCAGCTTGGCGGTGATGTCGAAATAAGCGGCGCCGAAAACGGCAGGCGTTTCCACCTCGCGTTCCACGATGGCCGATGTGAAGAACGGTCCGATGATCAGGTTGCCGTACACCGACTGGCCGGGGGAATACGCGTCAAAGTAATTGAAGCCCGCGACCCAGCGGAAGCGCCTGTCCTGAGGCGATGTAACGCGGAACTCCTGGCTCCAGTCCTCCTGCTCGGCCTGGATCGCCAGCGTGGTGTTCCAGTCCGGACGGACATCCGTGCGGCCCAGAACGCCGATGAACAGCGGCGCGAAGGGGTTGGGCCGCGAGCGGCCGTCGCGGTAGTTCAGGTCGATGACGTTCTGGTTCTTGTCGGTATGGAATGCCGATAGCGAGGAGAACGAATAGCCGGACGAATGCTCGAAGTCGATGCGCAGGCTGGTCTGGAAGGCCTCGCGCTTCAGACCCGGCTCCCGGTGGAAGTCGGGATCGAACACCAGCCAGTTGGGATTGGGATCGAACAGGGTTTTTTCGAGGATCGGATCGATCACCGTGTCGGCGGAAAAAACCGCCGGATCAAGCTCGCCCATGCTGGGCAGTTCGCCGCAGACATAGCCGAACGCGGCGCGCGAACCTTCCTCCACGCCCGGGCGAAGCGGTGCGCTCAACGGATCGCAGCTGCCGTCGATATTGCCGCGCCCGTTGTATTGATCCTGCTTGAGGGCGAACTGCGTGGCCGCCCAGTCCTCGTCCACGAAGAAATTGACGAACAGCTTCGCCTTCAGCGAGTCGGTGGGCGTGAAAACGATCGAGGTGGAAATGGAATTGGTGGTGCGTTCTCCCAGTTCGTCGGAAGGATCGGCATAGTTGTCGATGTATCCCCCCTGACGCCAGTGCCGGCCGCTGACCCGCACGGACAGCTTGTCCTTGACGATGGGGCCCTCCACCATGATGTGCTGTTCGTTGGAACCGAAACTCGAGAAATCGGTGGAGATTCGTCCACCGAACTCATCGCCGGGTTCCTTCATGACGAAATTCAGGGCGCCGACGAAGGTGGACCGGCCGAAATACGCACTTTGCGGGCCTTTCAGGATCTCGACGCGCTCGGTGTCGACAATGCTGGGCGAGTAGCCGCCCACCACCGGGGCGCCGTCGATGAACAGCAGGCCGCCGGCGTTGATGCCCACGTTGATGTTCAGGTACAGGCCCCGGAACACCAGGGCATTGGATGAACGGTCATTGCGCCCCGAACCGCCCTGCTGGTTGGTGAAACTGAAGCTGGGCGTATACAACTGAATGTCGGTCAGCTCCGCCATGTCGATGGATTCCAGTTCCTCGGCGGAGAAGGCCGTAATCGCCAACGGCACTTCCATCAGGTTTTCTTCGACCTTTCGGGCCGTCACCACGATTTCTTCCAGCGCCAGTTCCTGCGCGCTTGCCGGTGTGCCCGAGAACACGAAAAGCGGGATCGCTGCGGTGATGGTCGCAAACAGAATACGTTCATCTCTAGTCCCCTCCAAACGATGCAGCCATGAGAAAAACTGCAGGCGAAGGCCTCATGGCGAAGCCTGATGTCGCGTCGCAAGCATAACCGACGCCCCGCAGCAAGAATGAGCGAGGTGCTACTCTAGCCGACCAAGAGGAGTGCCCGAATGCCGAACAATCCGATTACCCGCCGCACGTTCAATTCGGCCGTTGGCCTGATCTCGCTCGCCGCCGCCGCTCCGTTCGTCCATACTCGCCGCGCCCGGGCTCGCGAGTCGGCCGACGTCATTGTGATCGGAGCCGGTCTGTCCGGTCTGAACGCCGCCTGGATACTCAGCGAAGCCGGCGTGGATGTGCTGGTGCTCGAAGGTAGCAGCCGCATTGGCGGTCGCGTGTGGAGCGCCGAGGAAAAATGGGTAACGAATGCGGGTGAGGTGCCGATCGAACTGGGGGCATCGCAGGTGGGCCCATCGTACGCCCGCGTCCTCTACGCCATCGATCGCCTCAAGCTTCCGACCCTGAACGAGGACCGGACGGTATTGCCGTTCGCCTATCACCTCGACGGCGCGCTTATCAAGGGGTCGGAATGGCCCGACTCTCCTCGCAACAGGACGGTCGGCGACGAGCGCGAAATCCCGGCCGTTCAGTTCGGATCGGCCATGCTGGCTCGACTCAATCCCCTGAAGGAACTGGACGACTGGCTGAGTCCGCGTTTCAGCGACTATGACGTATCCATTCACGACCTGCTTGCGCGCCACGGGGTGTCGGAAGGCGGCATCAGGCTGGCGGGGCACCAGTCCGATCTTCACGGCGTTTCCGCGCTGCGGCTGTTCCAGGAGCAGACCCGTGGGTCGTTCGAGGAACGGTTTGCCGGCGCATTGGGCGAGGACGGCCAACCCCTTGAACACTGGCCGAAGAACCTCGCCGGCGGGACCGTCGCCCTGCCTCTGGCCATGGCCGCCGAGTTGCCGCGGGAAGTGCGGCCTGGCCGCCAGGTTACGGCGATCGAAGTCGAACCGGACGCGGTCGATGTGCGCACGCTCGGCGGCGGCCGGTATCGCGCCCGGTTCGCCATTGCGGCGACGCCGTTCACGGTATTGCGGGACGTTTCCATCTGGCCCCGTCCGCCCGGTCCGCAGTTCCAGGCCATTCAGCGGCTCAATTACGCGGAAACCACGCGGGCGTTCTGCCGGATCAAAGAACCCTTCTGGCAGGAAGACGGCTACGAGCCCTCGCTATTTTCCGATGGGGCCGTGCGCATGTTCTGGACGATCGACAACCACGAGGGCGATGGCGAGCACCGGGGCATGTTCGTGCTGACCAACATAGCAGGCAAGCAGGTCGCCGCGCGCCCGCCGGAAAGCGCCGCCCGCTTCCTGATCGAAGAGATGGAGCGGATTCGGCCCGCATCGCGCGGCCAGATCGAGATCCTTCGCTACCACTCCTGGGAACGCCAGCCGCTGCAACGAGGCTGCAGCCCGATGTTCGCCCCCGGCCAGGTCACGGCGTTCGCGAACGAGATGATCGTGCCTCACGGCCGCCTGCATTTTGCCGGCGAACATACCCGGCGCCTGGATTACGGAATGGAAGCGGCCATGGAGGCGGGTGAACGCGCGGCCCTGGAGATTCTCGATCGGATCTAGTGCGGTTTCCGGCGCGCCCGTTGTCGGATAATTGGCGTCATGAGTGCGGGGGGCCAGGCATGATCGACGTTTTCGCGTGGCGGAAGTTCGCGGTCTTGTGGACCCTGGTTGCGCTTCTTGCACCATCAGCGGCGTTTGCGCAGGACTCGGCGTCCTCCGGGGCCGGAGAAGCCGTGATCGAGGAAATCGTCGTGGTGGGTTCCCTGATCAAACGCCGCGTCGTTTACGAAGGGCGCGCGCCGGTGCAGACGCTGGACGCGGAACTGTTTGAATCGACGGGCGCCGCCCAGGCGGTGGATATTCTCGGAAGCCTGACCGCCAACACGGGCTCGTACATCGCCACGCAGCAGAACTATCTGCAGGGCGTTGCGCAATTCAGCCTGCGCGGCGTCGGGCTGTCCTCCACGCTCACGCTGATCAATGGGCGCAGGGCCGGGTTCGCGCCGGTTTCCAACGACGTGGGTCAGAGCTTCTTCGACATCAACTCGCTGCCCGTGCCGCTGATCGAGCGCGTGGAGATACTCAGGGACGGTGCTTCCGCAACCTACGGCTCTCAGGCGGTGGCGGGTGTCGCCAACATCGTTACCCGCAAGGGCTTTACCGGGCTGGAGATTACCGGCGGCTACCGGTCCGCCAGCAACCGGGCATACGACCTCGGTTTCGCATCCGGAATCGAGATGGCGCGAGGACATGTGAGCCTGCACGGCGCCTGGCTCAGGCAGGACGAGAACTTCCGAACGGAGTTCGACTGGATGATTCCGCGCGCCATCGACCCGAACGGCGACGGCGACATCGTGGAAGGCTCTTTCGATTCGGGAAGGGGCTCGCCTGGCAGTTTCCGCCGTGCCGCGGCCAACCCGGACGGCACTTATTCCCCCTTTCAGGTCGGCGGTCTGGACACGCCCCGCTTCCCGGATCCCGATTGCCGGGCGGGCGGAGGCTATCCCAGCGGTTCGCTGTGCCGGATGGATTTCTCCGACCAGCGAACGATGATCGCCGCCGAGCAGCGTGCCCAGTTTTTCGCCGACGCCGAGTTCGAACTGGCCGGCGGGGTCACGCTTTTCTCGGAAATCGGCTATTCGCTCAACGAGGTCACGGACCGCGTGGGCAACATGCTGCTGTTCAGGGGCAACGTCGAGCGCACCAACGAGTTCTTCGTGCCCGCCAACCATCCCTTCAATTTCTGGACCGACCCGGACAACGATGGCGTGCTTGCCTACGTCCCGCCGACGGACTGGAACCCGGAAGTGCACGAGGCGGTGCCGCTGGGCTACTTCGGCCGGCCGCTGGGCGCGGAGGCGGCCGGCGAAAATTCCGGCGACGAACTGCGGAAGTTCGACAATCTCCGGGTGATGCTGGGCCTCGATGCCGAATTGCCCGGCGGCTGGACGGGACAGGGCTACCTTGCGCGGGCGCGCACGGACCTTTCAGTGAGCTCGGAACGCCACTGGGTGGCCGACGAGTTTGCCCGGGTCGTGGCCGGGGGGCTTTGGAATCCTTTCGGCACGCGCCTGGTCGCGCCGGACCTGGTAACGCCCAAGACCGTTGCCGGCGACGGGCTGGCGCCGGCGCTGGCCGGCAGGCGCGCGGCGAACGATCCGGAGATCCTGCAGCGTTTTCACAGTGTCCGAATGGAGACCGCGGAGAGCGTTCAGGACGTGGTGGAGTTCGTGGCTACCGGCGATCCGTTCGAGTGGCGCGGCCAGCCGGTGTCGCTGGCCGCCGGCGCGCACTATCGCCACCTGCATTACTCGTATCAGCCCGATCCCCTGAACGCTTCCGGCGAAGGTCCGCGGGAGATTCGCGACTTTGCCCGGGACGCGGATCAGCACGTGTGGGCGGTATTCGCCGAGAGCCTGATCTGGTTCGGCGACCGTGCGGAGTTGCAACTCGCCGCCCGTCATGAGCGCTACGATCAGGCTGGAAACACCACCGACCCGAAGGTCGCCGCGCAGCTCTTCGCCAACGACTGGCTGTCGCTGCGCGCCTCCTGGGGCACGTCCTTTCAGGCGCCCAGCGTGTTCCAGGCGGCCGGCAACATCAGTTCGCGCACGCTTACCGACCCTTTCCGCTTTGACGGCCAAGGCGTCGGGCAATGCACGATCGGATCATCGGGCGAAATCCTGAACCGCGGCGACAATTTCGCCCTCGCCACCGTGTTGCGCGGCGGTGGACTCAAGCCCCAGACGGCGCGGTCGGCCAACTTCGGGCTGCTGTTGCGGCCCCTCGACAATGTCGCCGTCAGCCTGGATTTCTGGACGTTGGACTATCGCAGCGTGATCGCCCAACGGCGCAGTTTTCAGACCATCGTGGACGACGACTGCCGCGACGACGGCCGGCCCAACGACCCCCGCGTGCAACGCGATACCTCCGGGCAGCTCAGCGTGGTGACCACCGACTACGAGAACGTCGGGGCGGTCCGCAGCCGGGGCCTGGACATGAATGCCTACTACGATTTCGAATCGTCCGCCGGCGACTTCCGCATCAGCGCCGACGCCACTCTGTTGACGCGCTTCGACGTGAATTCAGCCGGCGAGGGCTTTTCCGATCAACTCGGCAACCGCAACGACACCAACGGCTTCGCACCCACTCCCGAGTTGCGGCTCAATCTCGGCCTTGTCTGGCGCCGCGGACCGCATGTGGCCGGCCTGACCGTGCGCTACGTGGATTCGTACAAGAACGACGAAGTCGCCTCGCTGCCGAAAATATCCTCGTGGACGACACTGGACGTGAACTACAGTCTTGACCTGGACAGCCTGTTCGGCGGCGAGGCCACGTTCTTCGTTGGCGCCCGAAACCTCACCGACGAAGACCCACCGCCGTTACCCAGCGGCCGTGAAGGCGTTCACCGCTACAACCTGCGTCCGGGTTACGATGGCTTCGTGCACGACATCAAGGGCCGCACGCTCTACGTCCGCTTCCGTTATCGCCCCTGGGGCTAGTTCCGGCCGGATCAGTCCGCTATCAATGCGAGGACCATGTCCCTGAGTGCAACGATTCCGATCACGTTGCGCTCCTGGTCCACCACCAGCGCCCGGCGCAAACCCAGCGTCGTCAGGTGACGGACCGCGTACCGCACCAGCATTGTGGCGGGTAGCGACACGACCGGTTTCGTCATCACTTCGTATACATGAACGCGGTCCGGGGCGCGATTCCGGGCAATGACTTCGCGGGCGATGCCTTGTATTTCGATCAATCCGGCTTCGTCGTCCGCGTCGCGACGGTCGACGACCAGCGACGTAATCGAGTGGCTGCGCATCAGCGCGGCCGCGTCGGACACCGTGGCAAGCCCGTCAATGCTCCTGACGTCGCCGATCATCACTTCGCTTACGCGAATATTGCGTTTGTCGGTGCTCATAGTTCTTCTTCTACCTCTTTCATCAGTGTCGGCAACTGGGTGCTCATGCCGACCGCGTCCTCGATGGCGATCTGAAACGCGACGCCGGCGCCCGGGTCGGTTTCAAAGCGCCCGGCGTCACGGATGCGTTCCAGTATTACCCTGGCCCTGGCTTCCGCCACCATGAACAGCAGAACGTCCCGCATGGCGGTAAGTTCAAGCCCGAGAAAAGTCTTTTCGGGCGTGAGACCTTCCCCGCGCACGCTGGTGATCACCGTCGCGCCGGTTGCGCCGGCTTCGCGCGCGGCATCAATTATGGCGGCGGTTTTGTCGTCCGGAACCAGGGCGACAATGAGCTTCATATACATCGCATGGTGCTCCTTGGTGCTGAGGCCAACAGGCCCTATTCTGTCTTCGAGCCGCGCAGGCGCGCGATGGCGGCCACGGCCATGGCGTAGGCGAGCACGGACATGATGGGAAAAACGCTGGCGAACGCGATCAGGCCGAAGCCGTCGATCAGGGGGCTTCGACCGGGCACCGAGGCGGCCAGTCCAAGCCCCAGCGCGGCCAGCACGGGAACCGTCACGGTAGATGTGGTTACGCCGCCGCTGTCATACGCCAGCGGGATGATGTTCCGGCCGGAACGAAAAGTCTGCACGATCACAACGCCGTAGGCGGCGATGATGTACCAGGGCAGGGGTGTGCCGGTCACGATCCGCAGGCAGCCCAGCGCCACGCCGACGGCCACTCCCACAGCCACGGCGACGCGCAGCCCGTTGGCGGCTATCGAGCCCCCGGAAACGTCCTCCGCCTTGAGGGAGACGGCGATCAGCGAAGGTTCCGCCACGGTTGTGGCGAAACCGATTGCCGCGGCGAACGCATAGACGATGAGGTAGTCGTCCCAGCGGACCACGGCGGACGCCGCGCCCTCGAGCGCAGCGGAAGTGAGTTGAACGGCCATGGTCTCCCCGATCGGGAACAGCGCTTCCTGCAGGCCCACCAGAAACAATGTAAGGCCCAGCAGTACAAACACGAAGCCCAGCGCGATCCGGCCGGGATTCGGCACCGGCCGCCGCAACACCGCCGCCTGAAAGAGAAACAGAATGGCGACGATGGGCGCCACGTCCAACAGCGTGCCCAGCCCGGTTTGCAGCAGTGTCGTCACCAATTCCATTACAGCACCATGCCGTATGCGAGCACGAAAATCATCGGTGTGAGGCTGGCGAACGCGATCAGGCCGAAACCATCGAGCATCGGATCGCGGCCCTTGATCGACGACGCCAGTCCCACGCCAAGCGCCGTGACCAGTGGGACCGTGATCGTGCTCGTGGTCACGCCGCCCGAGTCGTACGCCACGCCGATAATCTCATCCGGCGCGAACAGCGTCATGAGCGTGACCAGCACGTAACCGCCGATGATCAGGTAGTGCAGCGGCCATCCCTTGAGAATACGCAGCACGCCCAGCACGATCGCGAGGCCCACGGAAAAGGCGACTACCATGCGCAGCCGAAAGGCGTAGGTGTTGCGCGCTTCCTCGCCGGCGGCGATTGCGCCCGCCTCCGCCGCTACCTCGGCGGCCTTGTCGCCCACCGCAATAAGCGCCGGTTCCGCTACCGTGGTCCCGAAGCCCAGGCAGAAGGCAAAAGCCAGCAGCGCGGCCGCGCTGCCCTTGTGAGCGAACGCGCGGGCAATCGCTTCTCCCAATGGAAACAGCCCCAGCTCCAGTCCCTGAACAAAAAGCGCCAGACCCAACACGACACATACGAGCCCCAGCGCCACGCCGGCCAGATCGGGAAACGGCTGCCGGATCACGGCAACCTGGAAAAAGGCGATCACGAGAATGATGGGCGCCAGGTCGCGCAACGCATCGGCGAACCGCCGCCCCAGCGCCGCAAGATTTCTGAACCGCATCCTTCAACGCCGCCTTTTCGAAGCCCCTATCTTCGCAAACGCCCTGGTGGCGGCGCCGGCAATGAGCGAACCGCTCAGCCCATCTTCATCGTTTCGAAGAACGCCTTGTTGCGCTTGGTGTCGCGCATCTTGTCGATCAGGAATTCGGCGGCCGCAAGTTCGTCCATTGGATGCAGGAGCTTGCGCAGCACCCAGATCTTCTGTATCTCGTCATCCGCGGTAATCAGGTCTTCGCGCCGTGTGCCGGAACGGTTGATGTTGATGGCGGGGAACACGCGCTTCTCGGAAATCCGCCGGTCGAGGTGAATTTCGGAATTGCCGGTGCCCTTGAATTCCTCGTAGATCACCTCGTCCATCTTCGAACCGGTGTCCACCAGCGCGGTGGCGAGGATGGTGAGGCTGCCGCCTTCCTCGATCTTGCGTGCTGCGCCGAAAAAGCGCTTGGGCCGCTGCAGGGCGGTGGCTTCGACGCCGCCGGACAGCACCCGGCCGGATGAAGGCGTGACCGTGTTGTAGGCGCGCGCCAGACGCGTAATCGAATCCAGCAGGATCACGACGTCGCGGCGGTGTTCGGCCAGCCGGCGGGCCTTGTGCAGGACCATTTCCGCCACCTGCACATGGCGCGTGGCAGGCTCGTCGAAGGTGCTGGACACCACTTCGCCACGCACCGTGCGCTGCATTTCGGTCACTTCCTCGGGGCGCTCGTCGATCAGAAGCACGATGAGGAAGGTTTCCGGATAGTTGGCCGCGATGGACTGTGCGATGTTCTGCAGCAGCATCGTCTTACCGGCCTTGGGCGGCGAAACGATCAGGCCGCGCTGTCCCTTGCCCACGGGAGCGGCCATGTCGATGATCCGCGAAGTCAGGTCTTCGGTGCTGCCGTTGCCCTGTTCCAGCGTGTAGCGTTCCTGCGGAAACAGCGGCGTGAGGTTTTCGAATAGCACCTTGCCCTGGGAATTGGCCGGCACTTCGAAATTGATCTTGTGCACTTTCAGGATTGCGAAGTAGCGTTCGTTGTCCAGCGGCGGCCGCACCAATGCCGCCACGGTGTCGCCGGTGCGCAAGTTGAATCGGCGGATCTGCCCCGGCGCCACGTAGATATCGTCCGGCCCCGCGAGGTACGACTCGTCGGCGGAGCGCAGAAAGCCGAAGCCGTCCTGGAGTATTTCCAGCACTCCTTCGGCGTAGATGGACGCGCCCTCGTTGGCGTGGGCCTTGAGGACCGAGAAGATGATGTCCTGCTTGCGCGCCCGGGACAGGCTTTCCAGCCCCAGTTGGCGTCCCTGCTCCAGCACCTTGGCGACCGGCAGCTTCTTGAACTCGCCCAGCTTGAGCACGTGGCCGAGCTGTTCCAGTTGCTCGTCGGTGATCGTTTCCTCCGCCGTGAAGACGCCCACGTCGTCGTGATGGCGCCCATCCCGGCGGCGGCCTCGCGGCGCAGCGTTGGGGTTGCGGGGCCGCTGCCGTCGACCGCGCTGTCGTCCAGGATTTCCGGCGTAATTTCTCACAGTTTTTCTTCCAGCATCCTCGTAATCTGTTGCCGCGGCTGCGCGCCGACAACCTGCATTTCCACCTGTCCGTTCTTGAACAGGATCAGCGTGGGAATGCTGCGGACGTTGTAGCGGAAGGCGGTCTGCTGGGCCTCGTCGACGTTGAGTTTGACCACCTGCATTCGGCCTTCGTATTCGTCCGCAATCTGCTCCAGGACCGGCGCGATCATCTTGCATGGACCGCACCACTCCGCCCAGAAATCAACCAGTACCGGCAATTCATTGTCCAGCACGTCGGCCTGGAAACTGTCTTCCGCTACCTGGGTAACGCTCATATCAGGGTCTCCTCAAGAGGCATGTGGAGAAGAAAAATATCGACGAAGCCCCTCGCCTCGCCTGAAAAAATCCTCGGCCCGCGTCGGTATTCTGCGAATGGTTCGAAAACGGCTGCGCCAGCTTGGAAAGGCCACGCGCCCCCGAACGATCTCGGGCGTGGCGGTCATTCTACATGAAAACTCGCGCAGTGGGTTGGCGCCTCCATGAGCCCGGCACTAGTGCGCCGTACCGCAAGCACACTAGAATACGCAACGGCGAAAAAGTCCGCACATTGTCCGAAGAAACCGTTTATTTCAAATCGCTGGAGCTGCCGCCGGCCTTGCGCGCCGGCGTAAAGCGCGCCGGCTTCGAAACGCTGACGCCGATACAGGCCGGGGCTCTGCCGTTGCTGATGGCCGGGCGGGACGTGGCCGGGCAGGCCCAGACCGGCACCGGCAAGACGGCAGCGTTTCTGCTGGCGCTGTTCAACCGCCTGCTCGGTAATCCCTCGCCGAAGAGGAGCAAGACTTCGGCCCCGCGCGCGGTGGTGCTGGCGCCGACACGTGAACTGGCGCAGCAGATCGAGCGCGACGCCAGCCTGCTCGGAGGCGCCACGGGGCTGAGCATGATGGTGGTGTACGGCGGTGCGGCGTACAAGTCGCAGCGCGAACGCCTGGGCCGCGGCGTGGACGTCTTGATCGGCACGCCCGGGCGGCTGCTGGATTACTACCGCCAGGGCGTGTTCTCGCTGCATGCCGTGGAAGTGATCGTGATCGACGAGGCGGACCGCATGTACGACCTCGGGTTCATCCGCGACATCCGTTACGTGATGCGCCGCCTGCCGCCGCGCGAAAAGCGCCTGAGCATGCTTTTTTCCGCAACGCTGGGATACCTGGTGCTGGAGCTGGCGACACAGCACCTGAACAATCCCGAAATCGTGCGGATCGAGCCCGACAAGAAGGTGGTCGACGAAGTCGAGCAATGGCTTTACTACCCGTCCAGCCAGGAAAAGGCGCCGCTTCTGGCTGCGCTGTTGTCGCGCGAGGAGGTGGAGCGCAGCATGGTTTTCGTGAACACGCGCAGAGAGGCCGATCACCTGGCCCGCTGGCTGGACGAGTGGGCCGGCACCGCGCAGGCGATTTCCGGCGACGTGCCGCAGACGAAGCGCATGCGCATGCTCAAGCAATTTCACGACGGAGACCTTCCGGTGCTGGTGGCCACCGACGTCGCATCCCGCGGCCTGCATGTGCCCGACGTGAGCCACGTGTTCAACTACGATCTGCCGCAGAACCCGGAGGACTACGTGCATCGCATCGGGCGCACGGCGCGGGCCGGCGAAATGGGGCACGCAGTGAGCTTTGCGTGCGAGCACTACGCCTATTCGCTGCCGGAAATCGAGACCTTCATTGGCCACTCGATCGAGCGCAAACCGATCGACCAGGACATGCTGGCGCCGTACATGCAGGCGCCTTCCACCAGGGCGTACCGCCGCAAGCCCAGGCGCAAGTCCGGCGGCCGCCCGCGCCGGCGCTAGGGTATTCATGAACGTCGGAGGAGCGCCGGACCTGGCCGGCCTGATCGGGCCTGTCACCGGACTGGCCTGCGAAGCCGGCCGGCGCATCCTCGAGCTGTTCCGTTCGGATGTCCTGGGCGTGGACTACAAGCAGGACCGCACGCCGGTCACCGAAGCCGACCGGGCGGCGCACGATCACATCGTTGCCGGCCTGGAACGCCTGACGCCGGGGATTCCGGTGCTGTCGGAGGAGTCCGGCGCGGAACAACACGCCAGGGAGCGCTCGGGATGGGACTGGCACTGGCTGGTCGATCCGCTGGACGGCACCCGCGAGTTCATTCGCGGCGGCGAGGAATTCACCGTGAACATTGCGCTGATCCGCGGTGAGGCGCCGGTTCTGGGGGTCGTGGATGCTCCGGCCAAGGGGATCGTCTTTTTCGGTCACGAGGGCGGCGGCGCACATTCCTGCCCCGCGGGTTCCGGTACTCCGGCGCCGATTTCCGTCCGGCAACCTCCCGTGGAACCCTTGCGCGTGCTGGCCAGCCGCTCGCATGCAGGCTCGGCGCTGGAACTCTACGTCGGCGCGCTGGGACTAACGCACCGGCGGGCCATCTCCAGTTCGCTGAAGTTCTGCCTGATTGCGCGCGGGGAGGCGGACGTATATCCGCGCATGTGGCCCATTTCGGAATGGGATACGGCCGCCGGGCAGGCCGTGCTTGAATGCGCGGGCGGCGCCGTGTTCGATTTGCAGGGCAGGAAGCTGCGTTACGGCAAGGACTCGATCCGGGTTCCGCCGTTCATCGCCTGCGGCGATCCCGCACACGACTGGCTCGAATATCTCCCGGACTAATCGGCCCAGGCCAGGACGTCCGGGATGTAACGCTCGGCTTCGGTGAGGTAGGCGGGCGTGAGTTCGTGAAATCCGCGGGTCTTGCGCCCGACCGCGTGCCAGACGGCGTGACCCGCCTGTTCGGGCATCGCAAGAAAGCGTTGCCAGGGCGCCAGGTATACGGACGAAAAGACCGCCTCCACGCGGCTGGGTCCCGGGTCGTTCAGCGCCGGCACATCCACCACGGTCGTGCCGTATTCGGCCAGCGGAATGGGACGCTCTTCGGGATAGTCCCGCGAGCCCACCATCAGCAACTTGTCGCCGCTGCGCACCCAGCTCACGTCCAGCACCGCGGATTCGCCGCCGTCCGCCGGCCGTTCGGTAATGCGTCCCTGCCCGTCCGGTTCCAGGATCATGTGCGAGCCGATCACGTTGGGTTCCACCTGGTTCATCTCGCCGGTAAATGGATTGCGGTATTCCTTGCCGTTGAGAATTTCGCCCGTTTCGGGATTCTTGAAGACGGTCATCACCTTCGACCAGATTTCGTAGCGGTTCTCATCGAGGCGCTCCACGCGCTTGGTCTCGCAGCCCTCGGCGGCAAACAGTACGCGCGGATTCCGATCCGGCGTGACCGCCACGTAAACGCCGCTCCACCACCAGGGCGAAACGCCGCCGTTCAGGTCCGCGCGCACCCGAACGAAATTGCGGAACAGGCTCTCGGGGGTGGCGCTCCATGCGTCGCTCAGGTCTTGAGAAGGAGAGGTTTCGCCGGGGGCGGGGACGCCCTCGTTCCCGGGATCGTCGCTGTCCGCTGCGCACGCTCCGAGGGAAATGCCGGCCAGCGCCAGGGCCGATCCTTCCAGCAGGTCACGGCGGTTGAGTTCGCGGTTGGTCTTGAGCATGGGCGTTCCCCCGTTTCGGAATGGGCCTTATAGTAGCGCGGCGCAAGGGCGGAGTCGTATGCACGAGCGGGCACCATTCCACATCAAGGCACTGCACGGATTCACCGGGTCGGTGGGCAACCTGGTCTTTGTGGTTTTCGAATTGTTCGTGCTGTTCTTTTACCAGCGCGTGGTGGGCCTGGACGGACGTCTTGTCGGCCTTGCAATCTTCATCAGCCTCGTGGTGGACGCCCTTACCGATCCCGTCATCGGTGATTGGTCCGATCGTCTGCGGGCCAGGTTCGGGCGCAGGCACACGATGATGTTCGGTTCGGTGCTGCCGATGGGGCTGTTCTTTTTCCTGCAGTTCATCCCGCCGGCAGGCCTTTCGCAGCAGGGCCTGTTTCTGTGGCTGCTGGTCATGTCCGTCGGCGCACGCGTGATGCTCACGTTCTTCGATGCTCCGGCGGCGGCGGTTACGGCCGAGGTGGCGGTCCGCCCGGCTGATCGGGCGGAAATGGGAATCTATCGCCAGGTGGCGGGACTGGTGGCTTACCTGGGGGTTCTCTACCTTGCATTCAGCGTTTTCTTCAGCGCCACCGAAGAGTTTCCGGTCGGCCAGGAGAACCCCGCCGCTTATGCGCCTTTCGGCGCCGCTGCCGCCATCGCGCTCATGGTGTTCATGACGGTGGCAGCGGCCGGAACCTACCGGCACATCCGGCGCTTTGAGAGCAGCCTGCCGCCGCCTTCCAGAGCCCGCTTCGACTGGATGAAGACGCTTCGGTCCTGGGGCGAGTTGATACTCAAGGTGCGCAACACGCGGGCGCTTTTCTGGGGATTGCTGCTGGCCACGACCATGGGCTCCTGCTTCCGTTCGCTGAACCTGCATTTCGGCCCGTATCTCTGGGGGCTGACCACGGAGCAGATGCAGGACTGGCAGCAGGCGGTGCCCTACGGGATGCTGGCTGCCGCCGTCGGCGCGCGGTTCATCGTGACGCGGACCGAGCCGAAATATCTCTATCTGACGGGCTATGCGATCCTGCTCACGTCCTATGTGGCGCCGTTGTTTCTGACCCTGCTGGGATGGCTGCCCGAATTCGCGAGCGGCGCGCTCGCCGGTGTCCTGTTCGCTTTTCAGTTGGCGGCGGGCCTGGGTGCGGGCCTGCTTATGATCTGTTCGCTGATCATGTTCGCGGAAACGACCGACGAGTACCGGTTTGTGCGCAACATCTCGCGCACCGCGCTGATCCTGGGTCTGATTACCTTCGGCAACAAACTCGCCAGCGGCCTGGGCAAGGTGGTCTCGGGCTGGATTCTTGAATGGGTGCGCTTCCCGGACGTGAAGTCCGGCGTCGAGGTGACTCCCGAGGTGGCGAGCGACCTGGCGCTTTACGCCGGGGTGTTCTGTGCGGTTGCCGGCCTGGCCGGCCTGGCGGTCCTGTCCACTTTCCGCCTGACAAGGGCCCGCCATGCCGAAATCATCGCCGGCCTGCGCGAGCGGGACAGGATGGTGCAGCCCGGGGCGGCGTCGGGATAGCGGATCGTGCCGGTACTTACTCCGGAACAGGTTCAGCGGGCCGCCGAGCGCTTGGACGAGGCGGAAAGGACGCGGCGCCAGATGGCCCCGCTTACCTTCGATTATCCGGAGATGGACATGGTGGACGCGCACGCCGTGCAGGACGCCTGGATCCGCATGAAGGTGGCCCGTGGAGCAAAGATCCGGGGGCGCAAGGTGGGGCTGACATCCAAAGCGATGCAGCGGGCCATGAACATCGGTGAGCCGGACTACGGTACGCTGCTGGACGACATGTTTTTCGGCGACGGGGCGGAGATCGAAGCGGCGGACTTTCTTGATCCGCGAGTGGAAGTGGAGATCGCGTTCGTGCTGAGCAGGCCGCTTGCGGGAGAGAACGTAACGGTAAAGCAGGTGCTGGCGGCCACGGAGGCCGTGTATCCGTCGCTGGAGTTGATCGCGGCGCGCAGCTACCGGGTCGATCCCGTAACCGGACGCACCCGAACGGTAATCGACACGATCGCCGACAACGCGGCGTCCGCCGGCGTGGTCTTGAGCGCAAGAGGCTTCGAACCGGGCGAAGTGGACCTGCCCTGGTGCGGCGGGATTCTCTATCGCAACGGAGAAGTGGAGGAAACCGGCCTGGCGGCCGGTGTCATGGGGCACCCGGCCAACGGCGTGGGTTGGCTGGCGCGCCGGTTCGCGGCGCACGGCATCGCCTTGCAGAAGGGCGACGTAATTCTGAGCGGGTCGTTCACCCAGCCGATCGCGGCGCGCGCGGGCGATGAATTTCTGGCAGACTTCGGCCCGCTCGGGCGGATAGGCTGCCGATTTGTGTAGGGCAGGAAGATGAAATTACCGGAAAACCGATTCAAGCGCGCGCTGAGCGAAGACGGCGTGCAACTTGGCCTGTGGCTGGCACTCGCGTCGCCGGTGGCCGCGGAACTTTGTGCGTGCGTCGGCTTCGACTGGCTGCTGATCGACGGCGAGCATGGAGCCGACGATTTTCGCTCGACATATTCGCAGCTGCAGGCCATCGAGGGTAGCGGCACGCCGGCCATCGTGAGGCTGGCGGACGACGATCCGGTCCGGATCAAGCGCTATCTGGATATGGGCGTACAGTCGCTGCTGATACCGATGGTGGACACGGCGGAACAGGCGGAGAAGCTGGCGGCGGCCGTGCGCTATCCGCCGCGCGGCATCCGCGGCCTGGCCACCTCGATAACCCGCGCCTCGCGCTGGACTCAAATCGAGGATTACGCCCGCCACGCCGACGAGCAGATCTGCCTGATCGTGCAGGCGGAAACCGTCACCGCGCTGGACAACCTGAAGGCCATTGCCGCCGTGGACGGCGTGGATTCGGTGTTCATCGGGCCGTCCGACCTGTCCGCATCGATGGGTTACCTGGGTCAGCCGGGCCATCCGGAGGTGCAGGCGGCCATCGCCCAGGCCCTGCGTGACATCACGGCCCTCGGCAAGGCGCCCGGGACGCTGGCCGGCTCGCCCGAGGCGATCCGTACGCACGCGGACAACGGTGCGAAGTTTCTCGGGATCGGCAGCGATACGGCCCTGCTGCTCAAAGGGTCGCGGGAATTGCTTATCTCAACTGCCGGCTGAGAGGAAGCCCCGGAAGAGGACCCGGATTTCGTCGAGCGCCTCCGTAAGCGAATGCCCGGCATTCAGGAGATGCAGCCGTGCCTGGTTGGCGCGGGCAAAGTCGATGCTCCACTCTATCGGCACGATGTCGTCCTGCCAGCCGTGCACGATGACCGCCGCCGCGGCGACGGTTTCCTCCAGTTCCGGCCAGCCCGGAACGGCCAGCGCGGGCGCCATGAGGAACAGTCCGGCCGCCGGCTGTTGCTGAGCCGCCGCTACGGCCACGTAGCCGCCCATGCTGCTGCCCACA
Organism: Gammaproteobacteria bacterium; assembly: GCA_965116895.1. Taxonomy (GTDB): domain Bacteria; phylum Pseudomonadota; class Gammaproteobacteria; order Steroidobacterales; family Foliamicaceae; genus Foliamicus. Next base: position 89,383 of record OZ220729.1, read on the forward strand.
AGCAGGATCTCATCGCTTGAATCGCGCATCCGCGCAGTCAGTTTCGCCGCCCGTTCCGCGGGATCGGGCATTCCCCGGTAGTCGATCGAATCCGCTTCGAAGCCGGCGTCGCGGGCGTCCTGCGCCAGCACCGTAATCTTGGTTCCCCACGGGCCGCTCTCCTGGCCGTGCGAAAAGAGAACGATACGGCCCTTGCTCACCCGCACTCGGCCGGCGTTTCGGGCAGCCGGTCCTGATCGAAAAACTCCCTCAGCATGGCGCCGGCAATCGGGGTGTACGCATCCAGAAACCCGTGTCCCCAGCCGGGCAGGTTCACCATCCCGCCTCTTTTGATCAGGTCCGGCGCGCGCAGGCTCTGCTTCCACAGGTCGTCTTCAGGATTCAGGACCAGCAGCGGGACCTTCAGCGCCGGCATCTTTTCCCACAGGGGATAGTTGAAAGCGGCCCGGTGGCCCCACCAGTACTTGTCGCCGCCGCGCAGGGATTCGGTGAAGATGGCCGCGGATTTTTCAAGCGAGTGGTGCTGCCTGTGCCAATGGATGAATCCCTTCCAGCGCCTGACCAGGTGCGATCCGTCCTCTGCGATCGGCTTGGCGGCGTAGAGACTCCTGTGCTCGTCGAGCTCCTCGCGGGTGAACAGCGGGGCCGAGATCATCACGACGTGGCGCACCTGCTCGGGCCTTCGCAGGCCCAGTTCCACCGCCGTCTTGGAGCCCGTGTGGTAGCCGACGAGGTCGATTTCCTCCAGACCCAACTGTTCCACGACCGCCTCCATGGCGTCGGCGTAGTCCTCGATCTCCGGTGGCTCGGCCGGCGCGTCCGAAGCGCCGAAACCGGGAGTGTCCGGCGCCACGGCAAGCCTGTCGCGCCCCAGTTCGCTCAGCAGGCTCTCGTAAACGAGGCCGGAATTCGGACTCATGTGAAAGCACAGCACCGCGCGGCCCGCTGCGCCCGCTTCAGGTTGGGCCACGCGCAGGTGCACCTGCCCGTGCGGTCCATCAACGTAGATCTTGCGAATCATTTCACCTCCCCACTCTTCCGCGATCAGCGGCGCCGGCACTCCGCCCGGCAAGATTGAAACTCATCGCCTTCGCAGTCAACGCGGATGGCGTGAGGCTATTCGGAATCCATCGGAGAATCGCCATCCACGACGCGCCGCGCCGGCCCGGCTATCAGCGCATCGGGGCCGCGAACGACCTCCCGGTCCTTGTCCGGATACGGCAGCTTCATGAGGAAATACTGCAGGGCGGCGACCCGGGCGCGCTTCTTGTCGTCGGACTTGATGACCGTCCAGGGCGCATCGGCTGTATCCGTGTAGAAGAACATCGCCTCCTTCGCTTCCGTGTAGTCCTCCCACTTGTCCAGCGATGCAAGATCAACCGGCGAGATCTTCCACTGTTTCAGGGGGTCGGTCCGACGGCTGTCGAAACGACGTCCCTGCTCTTCCTGCGAAACCGAGAAATAGAACTTGAACAGGTGAATACCGCTGTTGACCAACATTCTTTCGAGATTGGGGCACTGGCGCATGAACTCGAGATATTCCGCGCGCGTGCAAAAACCCAGGACGCGTTCCACACCCGCCCGGTTGTACCAGGAGCGATCGAACAGCACGATTTCTCCCTCCGCCGGAAGATGTGCGATGTAGCGCTGGAAGTACCACTGGCCCCGCTCCCGGTCATTGGGCTTCTCCAGGGCGACAACGCGCGCGCCGCGCGGATTCAGGTGTTCCATGAAGCGCTTGATCGTTCCGCCCTTGCCGGCAGCGTCGCGCCCTTCGAACAGAATCAGCACCTTCGCGCCCGATTCCTTGATCCAGCGCTGCGCCTTGAGCAACTCGACCTGCAGCGAGGCCTTGTGTTGTTCATAAACCTTGCGCCGCATCTTGTCGGTGTACGGATAGACGCCCTCCTGGAATACCCGCTTGATGGCGTCGGGGGAGTGCGGTGTGCGTGGCAGGCCGAGGTCCGCCTGCGCCGCGCCCGCCTCGTCCTCAGCGGTGGCGCGCTGCGGCTGCGGTTCTGCGCCCGGTTTGCGGGCGGCCTGGTCGCGCCCATTACCTTTCAAGCCGACCTCCCGGCTCATGACCTACCTCTGAAGAGTACGGTCGGTCGATTATAGAAGACCGGGCATCTCAAGCCCGCATGCATGCGCCGTAATCCGCAAAGAGCCGGGATTTGTGGGATACGATTCGACGTTGAGTGCAATACGGCGTGGGACAAGAGCATTGAACCGGTTGACCAGAAGGCGCTGCGCGGTGATCGCCGGCGTGACGCTGCTTTCGGTGCAAGCATGGGCCCAGCCGAGCCTGGAGGATTTCCGGTCGCCGGAAGCGCCCTGCTATGACCGCGGCCGCTTCCCTCAGACTGCGGTGGTCGATACCCACGTGCATTTCCGGCCGTTCGGCGGGCCCGCGATTTCTTTCGGGGAGATGGTTTCGTTCCTGGATCGAGCGGGGGTCCGATTCGCCAACGTATACGGCATAGGGCAGATGCTGCCGGTGGGCTCGCCGTGCACCTACTACCTGGATTGCCCGGGCGTTCCCGTCGTGCCTACGCTCAAGAACGATTTCGTGAACGCGGCGAACCTGGCCTCGAACCGGCCCCGAAACGTGCATCTCACGATGTCCATGACCTTTCCCAATCTGGCGCGTCCCGAAACGGTGCTCGCCGGCATGCAGTTGCTGGACCGGGAGTTTCCCGGAGTATTCCGCTGGATGGGGGAGGTCAACCTGGTCAAGCAGGCGCTTTTTCCGAACGGACATCGAGCGGTGCCGATTGACGCCATCGCCGCCTGGGCGCCGTTCATGAAGATCCTGAAGGAGCGCAATATTCCGATTGCGATTCACTCCGACCTCGGCCACGACGGCCAGCCCACGCAATACCTTGGCTGGATGGAGGAGGTGCTCAGGCTGTACCCGGCCAACCCGATCGTGTGGATGCACCTGGGGCTGTCGCGCGAATTGACCCGAATCGACCCGGAACTGCACATTGGAATCCTGCGAGGACTTCTTGATCGCTATCCCGCGCTGATGGTGGATATTTCCTGGCGCGTCATCCAGGACAACGTGTTTTCCAGGCCCGAATTGCGGGCTGCGTACCTGCCGTTCATGGAAGAGTATTCCGGCCGAATTCTTCCGGGCTCGGATTTTCTGGCTTCCCCGGACAAGAGTTTCGATACCTATATCGAGGAGCTGCGCCTGACCGGGGATGTGCTGGCGGACTTGAGCGACGAGGCGTTCCGCAATATCGCGCTGGGTGAGAACTATTTCCGCCTCCTCGGCCTCGACTATACGGCGCCGGAAATCTGCCCGGCCGGGCCGCCCGCGGGCTGAAGAACCGCACGCAAGCCTTGACCGCCGTGACTGTCGACTTGCGATCGCGCGCGTGGTGGCTGGGTCTGGCGCTGGCCGTTGCGGTTGCGCTGCTGGCCGGCTATTCGGCCGAATGGATCGGCGTTTCGGTGTTCGGTCTGGCCAGGAGCCCGGTGAGCGCGATCATGCTGGCCATCATTCTCGGCATGATCCTCTCAAATACGCTGAACCTGGCGCCGCTTGCCTCCGACGGGCTCAAGTTCTGTTCCACGACTGTTCTGCGCGTCGGCATCGCCCTGCTCGGAATTCGCCTGAGTTTGTTGAGCGCCGGCCAGTTCACGCTGGTGGCCCTGCCCTTCGTGGTCCTGGCTATAGCCGCCGGCATGACGGTGGTGGGTTTTCTCGGCCGGCGACTGGAACTGTCGCGGCGGCTGGCAGGGCTGATCGCGATCGGAACCAGCATCTGCGGCGCCAGCGCCATCGTGGCAACCGCTCCGTTGATACGTGCCAGAGAATCCGAAGTCAGCTACGCGATCGCCTGCATAACGGTGTTCGGAATTGCCGCGATGTTCGTCTACCCGATATTGGCGCACGGCTTTTTCGAGAATCGCCCTGAGCTCGCGGGCCTCTTTCTCGGCACGTCGATTCACGAGACGGCGCAAGTAGCCGGCGCCGGAATGATGTACCAGGCCCAGTACGACGCCCCGGTGGCGCTCGACATCGCAACGGTGACCAAGCTCGTTCGCAACCTGTGCATGATCGCGATGATCCCCCTGGCGGGCGTGCTTTTCGGCGCCGAAAGCGGGACGGGCGGCGGTCGGACTGCGGGAGACTACCTGAGAATGATTCCCTGGTTCGTGGTGGGATTCGCCGTCTTTTCGGCGCTGCGGACCGCAGGCGACGCCGGAGAGCAGGCGTTCGGCGTTCTCGACCCGAACAGCTGGGCGCAAGTCGTGTCCGCGCTCAGGCGGACGGCGGAAATCTGCCTGCTCGTGGCAATGGCCGCAGTCGGCCTGAACTCCAGCTTTGCCGGGATTCGCAGCATCGGCCTGCGGCCCTTTCTTCTCGGGCTGTTCGCGGCCGCCACGGTGGGCGGGGTCAGTTTCCTGATGATCTCGCTGTTCGCGCCGGCGCTGCTGAGCATGACCGGCAACTGATTCGGCAGGAAACGCGATCCGCAGTAACGGCCGGGCGAACGCCCCCGTGTGCCGGCTGTTGGAGTGCGCCCCGGCCGGCGCCGGGGAATCAGGCGTTCAGATCCGGAATCTGTTCACTCTCCAGGCGCGTAATCATGTCTTTCAGGCGCAACTTGCGCTTCTTCATACGTTTGAGCATGAATTGATCGGCGCTCGCGTGTTTTGACATTTCCGCGATGGCGAGATCCAGATCCCTGTGCTCGTCCCTGAGTTGCTTGATTCTTTCCCGATTGGCAAAAACCTGTGTTTCGACGTTTGAATTCATCTGGCCTTGAATGCAATGGCGCAGGCGCCCCGAAATACGCTCCCGGTTTCCTGCCCCGCGTACCCTGCATTGTAGCGCGGGGCCGCGCACTTGCAACGCCGCAGGCGAGGGGCAGGCAGGGGTTAAACTCGCTCCGCTATGGTGGAAGCCGTATTGAGGGTGGTCCCGGGAATCGCGCTGTGCGCGCTGGCGGTATTGCCCGCGGGCGGAGCGGGAGCGGATACGCTTTCCGACGTACTGGAGCGGGGCATGCTGCGCTGCGCCGTCATAGAGGCCAGCCCCGGCTTCAGTTCCATCGACGCCAACGGACGCCGCTACGGCTTCGACATCGACAACTGCCGGACGGTGGCGGCCGCGGTCCTGGGCGACGCCGATGCGATCGAGTATGTGCCGATCAACCCCAATACCGCGTTCACCACATTGCAATCCGGGGGCGTGGACGTTTTTCCGGGAGGCGCCACCTGGACATTCCTGCGCGACACTTCGCTGGGGCTGGATTACACCGGCCCGTACCTGTACGCGGGGCAGGGTTTCGTGGTGCGCCGGGCCTCCGGCGTGTCGCGCATTCCGGACCTGGAAGGTGCCACCATCTGCGTGGCCCAGGGCACGACGAACGAGCAGAACCTGGCGGATTATTTCCGCGCCCGCCGCATGAAATATTCGATCGTCACCTTCGCCGACGTTGAGCGCGGCCTCAACGCTTACCTGGCGGACCGTTGCGATGCCTTTACGACCGAGGTGTTCTCGCTGGCCGGCCGGATCGTGGCGCTGAGGAATCCCGAAGAGCACCGCATTCTGGGCGACGTGATTTCCAAGGAGCCGTTTTCCGGCCTGGTGCGCCAGGGAGACCCGCGCTGGCGCGACATTGTGTTCTGGGCCTTCAACTCGCGCGTGGCCGCCGAAGAATTCGGGCTGACCATGAGCAACGTGGAGGAAATGCGGGCCAGGACGGAAGATGCCGAGATACGCCGGTTCCTCGGGGTAGAGGGCGGCTTCGGGCAACAGCTTGGGTTGCGCAACGACTGGGCATACCAGATCGTCGCCCAGGTCGGCAATTACGGTGAAGTCTTCGCCAGGCATTTCGAGCCCCTGGGGCTTGAGCGAGGTCTCAACGCGCTGTGGCGTGACGGCGGCCTCATGATCGCCATGCCCTATCGGTGAGCGGGGACATTCTCGCTCGCGGGATGCGCAAGAACTCCGCCTTCTGGATGCAGTGCCTGCTGGGCCTGGCGCTCGTGGCGCTGGTCGTCCTGGTGTTCCGCACCACCCAGTCCAACCTGGAACTGCTGGGGGTGCAGTCCGGCTTCGACTTCCTGTGGAAGAAAGCCGGGTTCTCGATCTCGCAGCACCTGATTCCCTACACGGAGGACTCGCCGATCTGGGTAGCGCTTGCCGTGGCAATCCTCAATACCCTGTTGCTGGCGGTGTTCTGCATCTTGCTTGCCAGCCTGCTGGGTCTGGTCGTGGGCATCGGCAGACTGTCTTCGAACTGGCTGGTTTCCAGGCTGTCCCTGGCCTACCTGGAACTGTTCCGCAACATTCCGGTGCTGCTGCAGATCTTCTTCTGGTATTACGTCGCGCTGCGCGCCTTGCCGTCACTGGAATCCAGCATCTTCATCACCGACTACCTGGTGCTGAACAATCGCGGCCTCTATTTCCCGTTCATCGAGTTCGGCAACGGTTTTTCGATCAGCCCGCCCGTGCCGGGACGTTTCGCGTACGAAGGCGGCTTTTACCTGATGCCGGAGTTCCTTGCGCTCTGGATCGGCCTTTCCCTCTACAACGGTAGCTATATCTCGGAGATCGTCCGGTCGGGCTTTCAGTCCGTCGCGCGCGGTCAATGGGAAGCGGGGGCCGCGCTGGGGCTGAAGCCGGCTACCGTCCTGCGCCGGGTGGCCTACCCGCAGGCATTGCGGGCCGTCCTGCCGCCGCTGACGACGGTGTACATGAACATGTTCAAGGCGACCTCGCTGGCGGCCGCTATCGCCTATCCCGAAATCGTCTCGGTGTTCGTGGGTACGGTCAACAACCTGGCCGGCCGCCCGGTTGAAGTGATGGCCGTTTCGCTGGCCTTCTATGCGGGCGTCAGCTTCATGGTGGCCTGGCTCATGGGCCGCTGGAACAAGCGGGTAACGCTGCGTGGCCAGTGAACTGAGGACGACCGCCGCTCCCACGGGCCTGTCCGGCTGGCTCAGGCGCAACCTGTTCTCATCATGGGGAAACGCGGCGGTCAGCGTGGTCCTGCTCGGTTTGCTGGCGATGCTGGCGGCCAGGCTGTTCCAGTGGCTGATCATCGATGCGCAGTGGTCGGGAAACACGCCTGCCGCCTGCGCCGACACGACCAGCCTGTGCTGGCCCTTCGTGAGGGCGCGCTGGCCGCAGTTTCTCTACGGCCTTTATCCGTCCGAGGAAGTGTGGAGGGTCAATCTGGGCCTCGCGGCGGGCGCGCTGCTGGGAGCGGCGCTGGCCGTTCGCCGGATGCCCGCCCGTCGCTGGATCGCGGCGTTTCTGCTGCTTGCCTACCCGCCGTTGGCCTGGTGGCTGTTTCGTGGCGGAACGTGGGGACTGACTGTGGTCGAGACCTCTCTTTGGGGCGGCTTTTTTCTCACCCTGGTCGTGACGGGGTCGGTGTTCTGGGTTTCGCTGCTTGCCGGTGTCTTGCTGGCTCTGGGGAGACAGAGTCGCCTGACGCTTGTGCGTCAGGCCTGCACCGTGTGGATCGAGTTCTGGCGCGCGGTGCCGGTGCTGGTGCTGCTGTTCGTGGTGATCATCATGCTGCCGCTGTTCCTGCCGGCGAACATCGAGATCGACCAACTCGGCCGGGCGATGATCGCATTCGCGATCCTCATGTCCACCTACCTGGCCGAGGCCGTGCGCGGCGGATTGCAGAGCCTGTCCGCCGGCCAGTACGAAGCGGCCCGGGCGCTGGGACTGAACTGGCGCCAGTCGCGCCTGCACGTGGTGCTGCCCCAGGCGCTGGCGGTGTCCCTGCCTCAGATCACCAGCAACTTCATCGGCCTGTTCAAGGAGACCACCGTGCTGCTGGTGATCGGACTGTTCGACCTGCTGGGAGAAGTGCAGCGGGCGGCCAGCGATCCCCAGTGGCTTGGAACGGGCACGACTGCGGCCGGCTACATCTTCGTGGCGGTTTTCTTCTGGACGGCCTGCTTCTGCCTGTCGCGCGCGAGTTCGCGCCTGGAGCGCCGCATGACGCGCTACCGGGCCGCCGCCACCTAGTGTCGTGTGCCGCCCGCCGTCCCCGCCGCGAGGCTAACGCGCCGCGCGTGGGGTTAAAAATCCCCTTGCGCCCTGGGCGCAAGGGGATTCGTTATTTCCGTGGGCGACTAGCCCTTGACGCGATTCCAGGTCCTCATGACCAGCACAGAGGCTACGCCGGAATACAGGGCGATCGACGCCGCGTCCAAGATTCCGTCCAGAAGGCCTCCGACCGCGGGTATGTTGGCGAGTGCGTCTGAGTATCCGGCCATCCCAACACCGATTGCAACGGCCAGGTAGGCGGTCGCATCTTCCGCGTCAACTCCCATGAATCCCCAGACGACGCCGAGAATTGCAAGAGCCAGCGGAAGAACGTTGCCGGGTATCGTGCCTTCGGGCAGCAAGCCCTCCAGAATGGCGGCAAGCGCCATCAGCCCTACGACTACTCTATTACCCATTTTGATCCTCCCAAGTTTCAGGTTGAAATTATGAGTTGTCCAGTTCAAAAAACCTTGTCAACTCATCCCCATGGCGGAGAAAGATTCAACGCTCCCCTCTTTTAGCACGGATTGGCGCCGGACGCAAACGCACGGTCGCGGTCGCGCCGGGAAGCGGTTCGGGACGGAAAAGACTATTGCCGCAATTGACCCAGAAAGGTCTTCAGGCGTTCGGTTTCGGGACTTTCGAAGAACCGGTCGGGACGCGAGTCCTCAAGGATTTCCCCGCCGTCCATGAACACAACGCGGTCCGCCACCTGGCGGGCGAAGCCCATTTCGTGGCTCACGCAAAGCATGGTCATGCCCTGGCGGGCGAGTTCCACCATCACTTCCAGGACTTCCTGGACCATTTCGGGATCGAGGGCCGAGGTCGGCTCGTCGAACAGCATGATTTCCGGTTGCATGCAAAGCGCCCTGGCGATCGCGACGCGCTGCTGCTGACCTCCCGAGAGCTGGGAGGGGTACTTGCCTTCCTGGCCTTCCAGGCCCATGCGCCGAAGCAACTCGGCGGCGCGTTCCTCGGCGGCCTCGCGCTTCAGCTTGCGGACCCTGACGGGAGCAAGACACAGATTGTCCATTACCGAAAGGTGAGGGAAGAGGTTGAACTGCTGAAAGACCATGCCGACCTTCAGGCGAACCCGGCTGCGCGCGGCATCGGAATCCAGTGCGATGCCGGCCACCTCCATGACACCCTCCTGGTATTCCTCAAGACCGTTCATGCACCGGATCAGCGTGGACTTGCCGGATCCCGAGGGTCCGCAAATGACGATTTTCTCTCCCGCCGCGACCTCGAGATCAATACGGCGGAGCGCCCGGAAGTCGCCGTACCACTTGCTGAGCCCGGAGGCCCTCACGGCGGCGGCCCCGGTGGGCTGCGTGCTCATTCCGGTTCCTCTCCGCGCATCCACCAGCCTACGCTGGCGGCTTCCAGTGCAACCCGCCTGGCCCGTTCGCCACGGTCGATTTCCAGGTTGGCGAACACCTGCTCGGCCACCGGTCCGATCGGAACGCGCAACCGGTCGGGCGGGTCATCGACAACGGAAGCGATGATCGCGGCTGCGTTTCGGGGCGGCTCGCCGCTGCGCTTCTGCGCCAGCAGCGCCCGGTGCAGGGGCTCGTATGCCGCGCCCTCGCGGCTGGAGTAAAGGTGGGGCAGGGCGCTTTCGTCGCGGCGGAGCATGTCGGTGTCATAGGGACCGGCGTCGAGCAGGGTAACCCGAACGCCGAATCGCTGCACCTCCAGCGCCAGCGACTCGGACATTCCTTCCAGCGCAAACTTGCTGGCGGCGTATTGCCCGTCGGCAGGCAGTCCCACCAGCCCGGACAGTGACGAGACCATCAGGACGTGGCCCGAACCGCGTGTCCGCATGTCCGGAAGGACCGCTCGCGTCAGCCTCCAGGCGCCGAGCAGATTGACCTCCAGCAGTTCGCGGAAGCCGGCCTCGTCGGCGGCCTCCAGCGCGCCGAACGCGTGCAGCCCGGCATTGTTGATCAGCACGTCTATGCCGCCGGCTTCCCGCCTGACTCGCTCTACCGCCTCTTCCACGGACGACTGCGAGGTCACGTCCAGCAATACTTCGTCGGCGCCGGCGCCCGCGGGCAGGGCGCCGGATGCACGAACTCCGGCGAACACCGAATGGCCGCGCGCCGCGAGTTCCCGGGCGGTTGCAAGCCCCAGTCCGCGGGAGGCTCCGCTGATCAGGACGCTGCTCGGCACGGGTGAATTCTCTCGCCTATTGCATGACCAGCAACAGGTAGTGGTCGGCAAGAAGCACCGCAAAAAGTGCAAACAGGTAAACCATGGAATACCCGAAGATGGGCATGGCCAGGGAATCGTCCGCGCGGCGGTACAGACGGAATGCGTACCAAAGGAACCGGCCGCCCAGGATCACGGCCCCGATAAGGTAGAGCGGGCCGCTCATCCCCACCAGGTAAGGAAGCAGACCGAAGATAAACAGCAACACCGTGTACAGAAGGATGTGCAGGCGGGTCAGTTCGACGCCGTGGGTAACGGGCAGCATCGGCATATCGACCTTGGCGTAATCCTCGCGGCGATGGATGGCCAGGGCCCAGAAATGCGGCGGCGTCCATACGAAAACGATAGCGAACAGCACTGCCGCCCCGGGATCGAACTGTCCGGTCACGGCGATCCAGCCGAGCAGCGGCGGGGCCGCGCCGGCGGCGCCGCCGATCACGATGTTCTGGGGCGTGGCCCGTTTCAGGAACATGGTGTAGATCACGGCATAGCCCAGCAGCGAGGCAAACGTAAGGATTGCGCACAATACGTTGGTGAAGGTCAGCAACAGCCACATGCCCGCTGCCGCCAGGAGCGCGGCGAAGGCGAGCACCTGCCTGGTTTCCAGCGTGCCGCGCGGCAGAGGGCGGTTGCGGGTCCTGGCCATGACCGCGTCGATGTGCCGATCCACTACCTGGTTGATCGCCGCGGCGGCGGCGGACACCAGGGCGATTCCGGCGGATCCGAACAGCAGTACGGTCCAGGGCGGCAGGGTCCTCGCCGCCAGCAGCATGCCCACGGTGGCGGTGAAGGTCAGCAGGGCCACGACCTTCGGCTTGGTGATTTCCAGGAATTCGCGCCACCGTGGAGGCGCCTGCAGTGCACTTGTGTTCATGGTTTCCGACTAGTTTCCTGCGGAACGCAGCCCGTGACCCAGTGAAATCAGCGCCAGGACCAGCATCGCCGCGCAGGCGTTGTGCGCGACCGCGGTTGAGATCGGCAGATAGAACCACACGTTGGCGATGCCAAGAGCGATCTGAACGAGCATGAGTCCGCCCACCACCGCCCCGGCGATCCGCACCCTCCTGCCGGCCGCGAAGCGCATGGCGCGCATCGAAAGCCAACCCACCGAAAGCAGGACCGCCACGGCCCCGAGCCGGTGCGTCATGTGAATGGCCGTGCGTGCGGCATTGTCCAGAACGCCGTATTCGTAATTCACGCCCAGGCCCCTCCACATTACGAAGGCCTCGGCAAAGTCCATTTCCGGCCACCATTGCCGCTGGCAGGCCGGGAAATCCGGGCAGGCCAGCGCCGCGTAGTTGGCGCTGGTCCAGCCGCCCAGCGCTACCTGCAGGACGACCACCGCAAGACCAACCAGGGTCCAGCGGTACAGACTGCCGTCCCCGTCGTTCGCCCACCCCGATGCGGAAGGGCTTTGGCGCAGAATCAGCCACCACAACAATGCGAGCGTGCCGAATCCCCCGAGCAGATGCGCCATCACGACCACCGGCTTGAGCTGCCAGGTAACCGTCCACATGCCCAGCAGCCCCTGAAAAAGAACCAGGATCACCAGCGCAAGGGACGGAGCAAGCAAGGCATCCGGCTCGCGCCGACGGCGCCAGGCCAGGGCGCCGATCGCAAGGATCAGGAGCCCCAGTGCCGCCGCCGCGTAGCGATGAATCATTTCTATCCAGGCCTTCGCCACGTCCACCGGCCGGTCGGGGAAAGCGGCATTGGCTTTTTCGATTTGCTCGGCGCTTTGCGGGACGTCGATGCGGCCGTAGCAGCCGGGCCAGTCGGGACATCCCAGACCCGCGTCGGAAAGCCGCACGAACGCGCCCAGAACGATTACCAGTAAGGCGAAAGGCGTGGCGAGCAGCGCCAGTCTGCGTATATTCATACCGCCGGATCGGGAAATGTGGGGGAGGAGAAAAGGGCGCTATGTTGGTCCCTCGTGTCGTGACACGACACCAGAGGCCGATGGCGAACTTCACTGCGTGCGGAATTGTACCGAAACGCCGTAGGTCCGGGGCGGGGCGTAGTGCGCCCAGCTCGCGCCGGCGAAACTCGTGCGCTGGTCGGCGTAGAGCGTGTCGCCCAGGTTCTTGCACCAGGCGGTGACGAGCCATCGCTTCCCGGCCGGGGTCCAGCGCACGGAAACGTCGGCCACGCCGTAGGCCTTCTGCAGGGACGCGTCGCGCTCGAAGCGGCCGGGGGCGTTGTCGCTGTTGTGCCAGGCATGGTGTTTCCAGCCGTAGTCAAGGCGGAAATCCAGGCTGCCGCCGCGGCCCAGCTCCAGGCCGTAGGCGGCCGCGAAAGTGAAGGAATGCCGGGGTGAATGCGGGATCCGGTTTCCATCGCGCCGGATGTCGAACCCCTGGATCGTGCCCACGAGGAAGCTGTCGAACCGCGCGTCCAGGTAGCCGTAAGCGAGGTTCAGCAGCAGGCTGCCGGACGGCGCCCAGGTCAGCTCCAGCTCCGCTCCGCTGATGCTTGCGCGAGCGGCATTCTTGACGCGCAGGCCGTCGAATGCGGCGGACACTTCGTCGAAAAGCAGCGTAATCCGCTGCAGGTCGTGGAAGTCGGTCGAGAACACCGCCGCGTTGACCTGCAGGCTGTCGCCCAGCCAGCGGCTCTTCATCCCGAGTTCCACGTTGGTTGCAGTCTCTTCCCGGATCGGCTGGCCGGCCTCGGACGCGCGGCTGACCTTGGTGTCGAAGCCTCCGGACTTGAAACCTTCCGACCAGCTCGCGTAGACCATCAGTTCACGCCCGGCAAAAGGCCGCCATTCCGCCACCACTCTAGGTGTGAACGCGTCGAAGGAGGCCTCCGCCGCCACGTCGTAATTCTCGAAGATGATCTGGAAGGGGATTCCCGGAATCGCGTCGTCGGTGAGCGTGCCGACAGTGCGGTTGTCCTTGTTGTCGCGCGTATACCGTAGGCCGGCGCGGACGGTCAGCACCGGACTGACCTCCCACGACGCGTCGGCGAAAGCGGCCCAGCCGGAAGTGCCGGACACGCCCAGCCAGTCGCCGCGACTGCCGTTCAGCACGCCGTCCTGGTTTACGACGATCTCCTCGTACTCGAGCCGGTCCACGTCCTCGCGGATGTAATACAGTCCCGCGACCGCCCGCCAGTTCGTAGCCGGATCGAAGGCATAGCGGACTTCCAGGCTGAGCTGGTCCGCTTCTTCCTCCTGGCCGAACAGGTCGTCGAATCCCTGGCCCACCGCCAGGCTGCGTCCGCCGAACTGGTCCAGCGTGACGGTGGAAACGTCCCGGTAGGCTGCGATTGCGGTCAGTTCGCCGCCTCCGATCAGTTGCCTGAGCCGTGCCGAAAGGCCCCATTGGCTGGCCTCGTAGCCGATTGGCATACCATGCTCGGAAACACGCGGCCTGTCGCTGGAAGCGGAGGGAGGGTAGCGGTCCCATCGGGTTACGCTCCGCGTCTGGCTGCCGTTGTCCTCGCGGCTGTAATCGGCGCTGAAAAGGAGGTCGCGATCGTCGCCGGATATGACGCGCAATTGCGCGCGCAGCGCCAGCAGGTCCTCGTCGTCGGATTCGGCGCCGCTGATCAGGTCCATTCCGTAACCGTTGCGGGTTTTTCGCACCAGCGAGAGCTTTCCGCCGACGTTGGAGCCCAGGGGGCCGGAAAGCACGCCCTTGAGGTCGAGGGCATTGAACGAGCCATAGCCCGCCAGGAACCTGGCCTCCGCGCCTTCGACGCTTGGGGGACGGGTGGTGAGGCTGACAGCGCCGCCCACGACGTTCTTGCCGAACAGCACGCCCTGCGGTCCGCGCAGGACGGACGCCTGTTCCAGGTCGAAGAGTTCGAAGAAATAGGAGGTGGAGCGGGCGATATACACCTCGTCCACGAACAGGATGACCGAGTTTTCCAGCCCGCTGCGGGTGGCGCCGCTGTTGCCTATTCCGCGCACGGTCAGTTCCGGCCGGCCGCTGCTGAAGGTGGAGTAGGAAAGATTGGGGATTCGCAACGCCAGCTCGCCGACTTTCTCGACCCGTCCGGCTTCCAGCGCCTCGGCGTCGAGCGCGCTGATAGACATGGGCACGTCCTGGAGGTTTTCGCTCCGCTTCTGGGCCGTGACGACGATTTCCTCGAGAAATCCCTGCGCGCCCGCCGATCCGCCGGTCGCCAGCAAGGCGGCCAGAAGCACGGCCTTCGCGGTGGCGTGCAGGTGAGATTCAGCGCGCCGTGACACTAGATGCCGTTGCGGGTCTCGGCAAGAATCTGGTCCACCACCGAAACCAGCGCCTCACGGTCGCTGTCGCCTTCCAGGACGCGCAGCCGGAAATGGTCGGTCTGGCGGTCGGCGCCGCTTCCGTTTGCAACGATCTCCAGGGCGTGCCGCAATTCGCGTTCGCAGTCCAGCGCCTGGGCGTCCTCGCCCAGGGTTTCCACCATTTGGGCCACCAGGTCGGCGATGTCGGTGCGTCCGCCATCGTCCGTGTTTCCAAGAAAACCCAGAACGCCGTAGCGTTGGGCCAGCCAGCGGTTTTCCGCGATGATTTCGGTCAGTGGTTCTTCCGGCAACCGGCCCGCGTGGTACTGCCGAAGCAGCATTCGGATCAGGCAGGCGTACAGTGCGACGATGCACATCGCGTCCTCCAGCCGGGTGCAGAGATCGCAGATGCGCAACTCCACCGTGGGGTAGTGTTGCGAGGGCCGTATGTCCCACCACAATTCGCTTCCGTCGCTGATGAAATTCATGCGCCGGTAATTGTCCAGCAGTTGTTCGTATTCGGCTGCCGAGTACAGGGCGTTGGGCAGGCTGGTGCGGGGCAGCACGCCGATCAGGCACAACCGGTAGGACTTGTAGCCGGTGTTGTTGCCGTGATTGAAGGGCGATGAGGTCGACAGCGCCAGCAGGATGGGCAGGTAGCGCCGAAGCGCGGTCATCACGCGGATCCGGGCATCGGCATCCCCGAACCCGGCATGAACGTGCATGCCGCCCACGAGGTAGCGCCGCACGGCCTCCTGGTAGGTCATTTCGAAGTCTTCATAGCGCTTGCGCGGTGTCGTCAACTGCGCTTGCCAGACGGCAAAGGGGTGCGTGGAGGATGCGATTACCGCGGCGCCCTGGCCGGCGGCCGCATCGCACACGAGCCTGCGGGTTTCGCGCAGCGCCTCGCGCACATCGGCGACGGAGTTGCATACGCGGGTGTTGGTTTCGATCTGCGACCGCAGCATTTCCGGCACGACCTTGTGCGCTCCGGCGTGTGCCTGGCAGTGCTCGAATATACCGGGATCGGGATCGGCGAGCATGTCCCGGGTATCGGGGTCGACGAGGAAGAACTCCTCTTCGACGCCAAGCGTGATCGAAAGGTCGGCGTCGTTCATCGGGGGGGCTTCCGGATGCTTACAGTCCGACCCTCCTCAACCTCAGTGCGTTGCTGATGACCGAAACCGACGACAGGCTCATGGCGGCGGCTGCGATGATGGGCGACAGCAGAACGCCGAAGAAGGGGTAAAGCACGCCGGCCGCGATCGGTACGCCGGCCGAATTGTAGATAAACGCAAAGAACAGGTTCTGCCTGATGTTGCGCATCGTCGCATGCGCCAGCCGGCGGGCCCGAACGATCCCGTTCAGGTCGCCCTTCACCAGCGTGAAGCCCGCACTCTCGATGGCCACGTCGGCGCCCGTTCCCATCGCGACCCCCACGTCGGCCTGGGCCAGCGCGGGCGCGTCGTTCACGCCGTCGCCGGCCATCGCAACGCCGGCGCCGGCCGCCTGCAGTTCTCGTATGATGCGGGCCTTGTCCTGCGGGAGAACGTCGGCGCGGATCTCGTCGATGCCGAGCCGGGAAGCCACCGCCTTCGCGGTGCGTTCGTTGTCGCCCGTAACCATGACGATGCGCAAACCGTCGGCGTGCAGCGCGTTCAATGCCTGCGGCGTTGTGTCCTTGACCGGATCGGCGACGCTGACGAGACCGGCCAGCCGTCCCTCGACCGCGACGAACATGACCGTCTCGCCCTGGTCGCGGCGCCGGTTCGCCTCTTCGCTTGCATGGGCGCCGTCGAGCCCAAGATCGGCAAGCAGCCTGGCGTTGCCGAGCGCAACGGTCCTGCCCTCCACCCGTCCCTTGACGCCTTTCCCCGTGACCGCTTCGAATTCGTCCACCCCGGACAGGTCGATGCCACGCTCTTCCGCTCCCGCAACGATCGCCTCGGCGAGCGGGTGCTCGCTGCCGCGTTCGAGCGAAGCCGCGAGCCGCAGCAACCCGGCCTCGTCCATCCCCGCCTCCGGAACCACGGCCACCAGCTTCGGCTTGCCCACGGTCAGGGTGCCGGTCTTGTCGACGATCAGCGTGCCGACCCCGGCGAACCGCTCGAGCGCCTCGGCGTTCTTGATCAGCACGCCGGCCTGCGCGCCCCGGCCGGTCGCGGTCATGATGGACATGGGCGTGGCAAGGCCAAGCGCGCAGGGACAGGCGATGATCAGGACCGAGACCGCCGCCACCAGGGCATAGGCCATGGCCGGCGACGGACCCCAGTTCGACCAGGCAACGAAGGCCGCCACCGCGACCAGGACGACGGCGGGCACGAAATATGCGGCCACCAGGTCGGCCAGTTTCTGGATCGGCGCGCGGCTGCGCTGCGCCTGGGCGACCATCTCGACGATTTGCGAGAGCATGGTGTCGGCGCCGACGCGCCTGGCCTCGATGACGAGCGTGCCCCGGCCGTTGATCGTCGCTCCGGTCACCGGGTCGCCGAGGGCTTTTTCGACCGGCACCGGCTCGCCGGTCAGCATGGACTCGTCGATCGACGAATGGCCTTCGGCAACCGCCCCGTCCACCGGCACCTTGTCTCCCGGGCGAATCCGCAGGCGGTCGCCCACCTTGACGTCTTCGAGCGGAATTTCCTCTTCGCGGCCATCCGGGCGGACAACCCGCGCCGTCTTCGGCGCCAGGTCCATGAGCGCCCTGATCGCGTCGCCAGTGCGTTCCCGGGCGCGCAGTTCCAGTACCTGGCCGAGCAATACCAGGACCACGATGACGGCCGCGGCCTCGAAGTAGACCCCGACATGGCCCGAGGCATCGCGGAATCCGGCCGGGAATATCCCCGGCGCGATCGTTGCGACGAGACTGAATGCATAGGCTGCGCCCACGCCCATGGCGATGAGTGTGAACATGTTCAGGCTGCGGTTGACGACGGACTTGACGCCGCGCACGAAGAACGGCCAGCCCGACCACAGGATCACCGGCGTCGCCAGGACGAGCTCGGCCCAGACTGCGATCGCCTCGCCGATCCACCTGCGCAGCGGCAGGCCCAGCATGGGACCCATAGCCAGCGCCAGGACCGGAACCGTCAGCGCGGCCCCGATCCACAAGCGGCGCGTGAAATCCACCAGTTCCGGATTGGGTCCCGCGTCGGCCGCCGGCACGCCCATCGGCTCCAGCGCCATGCCGCAGCTCGGGCAGTCGGAGGGGCCGTCGCTCACGATCTCGGGGCACATCGGACAGGTGTAAAGCGTGCCCTCGGGCACCGGTTCCGGTTCGGGGAGACCTTCCAGGTAGGCGGCGGGGTCCCCCTCGAATTTTTCCTGGCAACGCGCCGCACAGAAGTAGAACCGCTGGCCGGCGTGTTTGGCGACGTGCCGGGCGCTGGCGCGCGCCACGGTCATGCCGCAGACGGGATCCTTCGCCTCGATGTAATCTTCCGGCGAGGCCGCGAACTTGTCGCGGCACCCCGGGCAGCAGAAGCGATAGACGTGGCCGTCGTGTTCGTAAGTCGGCTTGTCCGCATTCGGATCGACGGTCATGGCGCAAACCGGATCTCTTACGACAGCTGACTCCTGGCATTCGTGCTCATGCCGATGCGCGTGAGTGGTCATATGCTAATTCCCTTTCTTCAACGTGGATTCGTCGATTCTCACCGGTTTCCTCCTCCCTGTGTCCCGCCGGGAACGGTCTGACGCCGCGTACATCATAATACCCGAGCACCACGAGTTCGTGGCTTCGTGTGGAGCACTTCGCTGATGCCGGTATTCGAGACCAAGATAGATTCCAGGTCCGGGGAGTTTGCGGCCAATGCGACGGCGAACCGGGAGTACGCCGCCCGGCTGAAGGAACTCAAGGCCGGCATTGCCCGGGGCGGTTCGGAATCCTCGCGCGCCAGGCACCTGGGGCGCGGCAAGATGCTGGTCCGCGACCGCGTGGACATGCTGATCGATGCCGGTTCGCCGTTCCTCGAAATCGGCCAGCTCGCGGCCCACGAGGTCTACGATCAGCCGGTGCCCGCGGCGGGTCTGGTCTGCGGCATCGGGCGGATCCACGGAACGGAATGCATGGTGGTCGCCAATGACGCCACGGTAAAGGGTGGCGCCTACTATCCGCTGACGGTCAAGAAACACTTGCGCGCCCAGGAGATCGCGCTGGAAAACCATCTTCCGTGTGTATATCTCGCCGACTCGGGAGGCGCCTATCTGCCCATGCAGGATGAAGTCTTTCCCGACCGGGAACACTTCGGGCGCATCTTCTATAACCAGGCGAGGCTGTCGGCGCGCAACATTCCGCAGGTGGCGGTGGTCATGGGGTCGTGCACGGCGGGCGGCGCATACGTGCCGGCGATGAGCGACGAGACCGTCATCGTCAGGGACCAGGGAACCATATTCCTCGGCGGCCCGCCGCTGGTGAAGGCGGCGACCGGCGAGGAGGTGGACAGCGAAACGCTGGGCGGCGGAGACCTTCACACGCGTGTGTCGGGCGTTGCCGACTACCTGGCGGAGAACGACGGCCACGCGCTGAGTATTGCCCGGGACGTCGTTCGCCATCTGAACCGGGACGGCGGGGCTCGGGCGGAACCTTCCGCGGTCAGGGATCCACTTTATCCGGCGGAAGAGATTTACGGGATCGTTCCGCGCGGCCTTCGCTACATCTACAACGTGCGCGAGGTCATTGCGCGCATCGTGGATGCCTCGGAGTTCGAGGAGTTCAAGCCGCGCTACGGGACGACGCTGGTATGCGCGTTCGCCAGGCTGGGCGGCTACCCGGTCGGGATTCTCGCCAACAACGGAATCCTGTTCTCCGAGTCGGCGCTGAAGGGCGCCCATTTCATCCAGCTTTGCAACCGCCGCGGGATTCCGCTGCTGTTTCTGCAGAACATTGCGGGATTCATGGTGGGCAAGGATTTCGAACGCCGCGGAATCGCCAAGGACGGCGCCAAGCTGATCACCGCGGTGGCCTGCGCCCGCGTCCCCAAGCTCACGGTCATCATCGGCGGCTCGTTCGGCGCCGGGAATTACGGAATGTCCGGGCGCGCCTATGGGCCACGTCTGCTGTGGATGTGGCCGAATGCGCGCATCTCGGTGATGGGCGCGGAACAGGCGGCCATGGTCCTGAGCCAGGTCCGCAGCGCCGGCAAGAGCGCCGGCAGCGGGGACGATTCCGCGGAAGATGACGAGGCCTTTCAGCAGAAGATCCGGGCCCGGTACGAGCGCCAGGGCCATCCCTACTATGCAAGCGCAAGACTCTGGGACGACGGCGTGATCGATCCCGTCGATACGCGGGACGTCCTGATCCTCAGCCTGTCGGCGGCAATGAACGCTCCCATGCCCGAGGAGAGCTCCTATGGCGTGTTTCGCATGTAAGCGGTGGAAACCCTGATGCCGGGCCTCTACTACGAGGACTGCGAGATCGGCGCCGTCATACGGCACGAACTGCACCGCACGGTCACCGAAGCCGACAACGTCCTTTTTTCAACGCTGACGCATAACCCCTCTCCCCTGCATCTCGACGAGGAGTACATGCGCACGACCGAGTTCGGCCGACGCATCGTGAACAGCTGCTTTACGCTGAGCCTGATGACCGGCGTGTCCGTGGGCGATACGACCATGGGAACGGCCATCGCCAACCTCGGATGGGAAGACGCGCGTTTCCCGAGGCCCGTCTTTCACGGCGACACGCTGCGTATCGAGACCGAAGTTCTGGACAAGCGCGAGAGCAAATCGCGCCCGGACGCCGGCCTCGTGACCTTTGTCCATCGCGCTTACAACCAGAGCGACGAACTCGTCGGGCATTGCCGGCGCGTCGCGCTGATGAAAAAACGCCCGGCGGGCGGTCAGGCTTAGATCAGGATTACCGGGAGCGGGGCATCGGCCCCACGCCGTCCCGTCCTCACTTCACGAAAAGCTCGTCAGCGACTTCAGCGCCCGTATGCGCGCGTCCAGCGGGGGATGAGAGGAAAACATGCGGCGGATGCCGGAACGCGCCGAGGCCGAAATGCCGAAGGCCGCCATCGACTCGGGCATGGACTGGCCGCGTCCGTAGTTGCGCTTCAGGGATTCCAGCGCGTTGATCATTGAGCCCCGGCCGGCCAGGCGGGCGCCGGCCGCATCGGCGCGAAACTCCCTCCGGCGCGAGTACCACATCACGATGGCGCTGGCCAGGATGCCGAACACGATCTGGGCGGCGATGGTGACGACGAAATAGCCGATGCCCAGGCCACGCTCGTTGCGCAGGACGACGCGGTCGACGATAAAGCCCACGACCCGCGAGAAGAACAGCACAAAGGTGTTCAGCACCCCCTGCAGCAAGGTCAGCGTCACCATGTCGCCGTTGGCCACATGGCCGATTTCGTGACCGATCACGGCGCGCACCTCTTCGCGGCGCATATGGCGCAGCAGCCCTTCGCTTACCGCCACCAGCGACTTGTTGCGCCGGGCGCCGGTGGCGAAGGCGTTGGGTTCCGGCGCCGGGAAGATCCCCACTTCGGGCGTGTCGATCCCGGCGCGTCCGGCCAGCTCCCGGGTGGTGTCCAGCAACCAGACCTCGGTCGGGTTGGAGGGCGCGTCGATGATCTGCGTGCGGGTTGCCCGCTTGGCCATCCACTTCGACAGGAACAGCGACACGAACGCTCCCCCGAAACCGAAAATCGCGCAGAAAATGAACAGGCCGGTGTAATTCAGCGCGTACTCGCCGGCGGCGTCCATCACCATGCGGTCGACTCCCAGAAGGTTCAGGACCAAAGCGGCAACCGCAAGGACTGCGATGTTTGTCAGGATGAACAGCGCGATGCGAGTGAACATGGGGGACTGCTCCCGTTCGTCGATAGCGGGTAACAAGTATATGGGGACGGTCGCCGCGGTTTTGCAGGGCCATGCAACGCTTGCGGCGCTTCGCGTCCGCCGCCTACACTTGCCGGTCTGATGTCGGATTTTGACGTGATCGTGATCGGCGGCGGGGTCAACGGCCTGGCCTGCGCCGCGGCCCTGACGCGCGACGGACTGAGCTGCTGCGTGCTCGAGCGAAACAGCTACGTGGGCGGCGGCGCGGTCACGCGCGAAGTCACGCTGCCGGGCTTCCGGCACGACCTCTACGGCTCCTCGCACGTGTGGATCCACTGCAACGCCGACTTCAAGGCCATTCAGCCGGAACTGGAGCGGTTCGGGCTGAAATACATCGAGCCGGACGATCACATCACCGGGCACCCGGACCGGGGCGGCGGGCCCGGCATCGTGGTTTACAAGAGCGTGGAGCGCACCTGCGAGTCCATCGCGGCGTATTCGTCCGCGGATGCACGCCGCTACGCCGCGGTATGCGCGGACTTCGAACAGGTCCGCGAGGGTTTCATCAAGGCCTTCTTCTCGCCCCCGACGCCGCCGAGCACCTTGCCCCGCGCCCTGGAGGGAAGCGTGGACGGCCTCAAGCGCCTGCGCGAGTTTTCCATGTCGGCGCGCGCCTGGGTGGAGGCCAACTTCGAGAACGATTTCGTTCGGGCGATGATGCTGAACTGGGCGCTGGCGCCGCAGATACTTCCGGACCAGGAGGGTGCGGGGCAGTCGTTCTACATCATGATTCCGGCGATCCACTACTACGGCCAGGCGATTCCCGAAGGCGGCAGCCAGCAACTGCCAAGGGCGATGGCGGCCTTCCTGGAGGGCAACGGAAGCCGGGTCATGACCTCGTCGCCGGTCGAGCAGATCATCGTCGAGCAGGGAAAGGCCTGCGGCGCGCGCCTGGAGTCCGGCGAGACGCTGCGGGCGCGCCGCGCGGTCGTGTCCGCGCTCGAACCCCGCCAGACTTTCCTGCGCATGCTGGACTCCGACCTCCTGGAGGACAGTTTCCTCGACATGGTGCGCGGCTATTCCTTCGGGAAGATCACCGTCTGCCGGGTGCACCTTGCATTGAAGGAACCGCCGCGGTTCGCCAACGGCGAGAGCATGAGCCGTTGCGCCTTCCACCGCATGACCGACAGCATGCCGCAGCTCATGAAGTTCTATGGCGAGCTGGCGATGGGCCTGCCGCCGTCGGACCCGTTCCTGTGGTCGGCATGCTGGACGCTGCTCGATCCCACCCGGGCGCCGGACGGCCGGCATACCCTGATATTTGACACCTTCGTTTCCAATTGGCTGGCGAACGGGCGCACTTGGGCCGACATCGGCGCAGACTATGCCCGCGACGTGCTGCTGCCCAAGCTGCAGCAATACGCGCCCAATATCGCCGGGGACAACATTCTCGGACAGCATGTGGAAACCGGCGAGAGCCTGGAGAGCGCCAATCCCTCGTTCGTCGAGGGGACCACCAACGGGGGTGAACGGATCGCTTCGCAACTGGGGTATTTCCGGCCGTTTCCGGGCTATGCGCACTACCGTTCGCCGGTGCAGGGCCTGTACATGACCGGGCCGCACTGTCATCCCGGCGGCGGGATTTCGGCCATGGGCACGATCACCGCGCGGGTCATGCTGGACGACTTCGGTATCCGCGAGGCGGATTTCTGGTAATGCTGTGTTGGCGCAGCACGTTTGGGGGTCGGCGCGTAGCGTAAGAATTTGAGGAGAAAGAAATGAGCAGAATCGAGAAATACACGGGCATGGTGATACAGCCGCACGTTGTCGTTGCGGAGGACCGCGGCGACATCGAGCGCAACCTGGACCGGGTGCTGAACATGATCGACTTCGGTGTCGGCTATTTCTGGGAACTGCCGGTGAAGCTGGTGGTGCTGCCGGAGTATTTTCTGCAGGGCGTAACCACGCCGGGCAAGGGCGAACATGGCATCGAGAGCTTCATGAAAAAGGCAATCACTTTCGACGGCCCGGAGATGCGTGCGCTGGGCGACAAGGCCCGCGAGTACGGCCTCTACATCGCCGGCGGGGGAGTGGTGGAGCAGGTTCCCGAGTTCCCGGACCGCTGGTTCAACTCCGCCTTCGTGATCGGGCCATCCGGCGAGGTGGTACTTCGCTATCACAAGTGGCACATCCCGGCCAACATCGGCCTGGGGACCAGCCCCCATGACCTGCTGGACCAATACCGCGAGGTGTTCGGCGCCGACATCAAGGACCTGTTCCCGGTAATCGACACAGAGATCGGCAAGCTCGGAACCATGACCTGCCACGACGGCTGCACCCCAGAGGTCTCGCGCGCGCTGGGCTACAACGGCTGCGAGGTGCTCTGCCATCCCACGGCGCTGCAGGAGATCGAGGGCGTGAGCGAACCCTGGGACTTCTGGACCTTTACCCGCCGCACGCGCGCGCACGACAACATGTGCTACCTGCTGGGCTCGAACTGGGGCACGGTCGATTACGACTACTATCCCAGGGCCTTCTGCCCCGGAGGCTCGTTCATCATCGACTACACCGGCATGATGCTGCGCCATGCGAACTACCCCTCCGAGCAGGTGATCGGCGCCACCATCGACGTCGAGGCGCTGCGCGAGCATCGTTCGCGCTGCGGCCATAACTGCTGGGTGGACGTGCGCACCGAGGGCTTCAGACAGATCTACGAGAACCCGATTTACCCGCCCAACCAGTTCCCGCCCGGCAAGCCGCCGCGCACTCTGGCCGACAAGATGGGGCCGCTGGACACCGTGTACCGGGACATCTACGGGCGCGGCCAGTTCATGCCTCCCGCCGGCATGACGGTCGAGGACATGCCGAAGCTGCACCGCAAGCGCGTCAGCGCCGCACAGGAACGCGGCACGCTGAAGAAGAGCGACTAGGCGAGGGCAGCGGAATGCGCGTGAAAAGCGACCTGGCCGACCTGGATATCAAACTCGGGCGCATC
The DNA here is from genome assembly GCA_965116895.1 of Gammaproteobacteria bacterium. Classification (GTDB taxonomy): domain Bacteria; phylum Pseudomonadota; class Gammaproteobacteria; order Steroidobacterales; family Foliamicaceae; genus Foliamicus. Next base: position 113,620 of record OZ220729.1, read on the forward strand.
AGCCGCCAGGGCGATGAACTGGTGGTGGACAGCGCGCCGGGGAGCAGCCTGGACGCGCGCATCCGGGTTGATGCGTCGGATGCGCGCAGCATGCTGGGCAAGGTGCTGAAGTCGGGGGCCGTCTGGGGTTTTCTGCTGCGCTTGCCGTTTTCGCGGCCACGGCGCGCGCAGGGAACGCCCCGGGAGCGAGCGGATAATCCGGCATGGCGCGCGCGGCGCGAGAGCACCGGGCTCAACAAACCTTGGTAGGCTATAGGGCCTGATTGGCGGGAATGGTTATGGCGAAAATCGTTGGATTCGGGGAAATCATGCTGCGGCTGGCCACGCCGCGCGGCCAGGTGCTGGACGGTACCCAATCGCTGGAGGTGGATTTCGGCGGCGCCGAAGCGAACACCATCATCGCGCTCGCGCGCCTGGGCCATGACGCGCAGTTCGTGACCGGTCTGCCGGACAACGACTGGGGGCGCCGCGCAGCCGCTATGCTGGCTTCCGGCGGCGTGCGGCGCAGCACGAGGTATATCGACGGCGCGCGCATGGGAACCTATTTTCTGGAGAGCGGCGCCGGCCTGCGCGGCGGCAGGGTAATTTACGACCGCAGGAATTCGGCTTTCGCCGTCTGCAACTGGTCGGATCTTGATTGGTCAATGCTGCTTGCCGATGCCGACTGGCTGCACTTGAGCGGCATCACGCTGGCGCTCTCCGAATCCGCTGCCGACGCCTGCGAGAACGCCGCGAGAGCGGCGCGGGAAGCGGGTTGCCGCGTGTCTTTCGACTGCAATTACCGCGCCGCGCTGTGGGCCGATACGAGTTCCTTCGGGGCGGCCTGCCGCAGGATCGTGGCGCTGGCCGACCTGGTGTTTTGCGGTTGCCGCGAGATTCGCTGGATACTCGACCAGCCGCGTCCCGACGAGATTTCTCCGGACCCGGCCCACGGCTTCGGCCTGCTCGGGGACGTGGCCCCGCACATGACGGTGCTGGCGGGGACCTTGCACGACAAGGACGAAAGCGGCGCGCCCAAGCTCGGCGGGTTCGCGACCAACGGCGCGGAGTCCGCCAAGCTGGAACCGCATGGTCTGGGTCAGGTCGTGGATCCTGTGGGCGGTGGCGACGCCTACGCGGCGGGCGTGCTGCACGGCCTGGCGGAAGGCTGGTCGGTGGTCAGGGCCGCCGAGTTCGCCCTCGCCGCGGCCGCGCTGAAGCACACCATCATGGGCGATCAGCTTCGCGCCACGCCCGCCGAGGTGATGCGTTACGCGGTCAATGGAGGCGCCGTCTCCCGCTGAAGCGCGTTTTCTAAGCGGTGACTACCGCAGCGTAACCAGCACCTCGTTGCGGCGCAGCGGCGGGATCGTCCAGGGCGGGTTGTAGCCCGCTACGCGCCAATCGCCCATATGCTCGATGCTTCGATCGTCAAGCCAGTCAACCAGGCGCTTGCGTTCCCGCTCCGCGTTCCTGTCACTCATGAAACCGCTGAAGCGGACGGTGGCCACGCGGCGCGGCGGCACGTCCCGTACCATGACGGCCGGATTGGATGGGACCGGAGAGTTTTCCGCCGTATAGCCCTCAGGCAATACGAAGGCCATTCTCCAGCTGTCCATCGCAGCGCCGGCAAGTGCCGGGCCCTGGCTGGCGCCCGAGTACTCCGCGGGGCTCATGACCACGGGTGCGGTCATCTTGATCTTTTCGCCGCGGGGCTCCATTTCCACCGGAGCGGTCATTTCGATCTTGCGCTGGCCGCTGTTGGCGCCGGATATGTAACGCACCAGCCGGCCGAATCCGGTGCGGGTGGCGGCATCGAACGGAGGCGAAACCATCGTTTCCGCAATCGCGTAGCCGTCGTAATCGCGGACCTGGAAATCTCCGTCCTCGATGACGACGTTGTAGGCCGGCTCTTCCGCGGCCTTTCCGCCGAACGCGGAACAGGCTGCGACCGAGGCAGCCGTCACGATGCCGAGCATGCCGGTTCGCAGGGTCTTTTGTGGTTGCGCCGGCGCGGGCTGCGCCCTGCCGTTGATGGAGGTGCTTGGATTGAATGTCGAGGTTGTCATGGCAGTGTCCTCGACCTCCCCGCCAATCACCCTGAGTATACGCCTGTTTCGGCGCTTCGGATTCGGCAGCCTGCAGCTACCAGTTCCAGAGAGTGCCGTCCTCCAGGCGGTTGACCGGGAGCGAGGCCGGGCGGTAGGGGTAATCGGCAGCCAGTTTCTCGTCGATGTCCACGCCGTGGCCGGGTGCTTCGCCGGGATGCAGGTAGCCGTCCTCAAAGCGCCAGGCGCGGGGGAAAACGGCGTCGGTTTCCTCGGTGTGGCGCATGTATTCCTGGATGCCGAAGTTCGGCACCGACAGGTCGAAGTGCAGCGCCGCGCCCATGCTGACCGGGGACAGGTCGGTGGCGCCGTGGCAGCCGGTACGCACCTGGTAGAGCGCCGCCAGCGCGGCGATCTGGCGAAGGTGCGTGATGCCGCCGGCGTGAGGCACGGTGCAGCGGATGTAGTCGATGAGCTGGTTCTCGATCAGGTCCTTGCAGTCCCAGATGGTGTTGAATACTTCGCCCACCGCCAGCGGAGTCGTCGTGTGTGAGCGGATCAGCCTGAAGGACTCCTGGTTCTCGGCCGGAGTGGGGTCCTCCATCCAGAACAACGCGTAGGGTTCCAGCGCCTTGCCCAGGCGGCCGGCCTCGATGGGCGTGAGACGATGGTGCACGTCGTGCAGCAAGTGCGGCGCGAACCCGTATTCCTCGCGCAGGGCGGCGAACAGTCCGGGCACGGAGTTGAGGTATTTCTCCGACGACCAGGTGTTCTCCTCCGGGACTGCCGCCGAAGCCGGCTCGTAGTACATCTTGTCCCCGCTCACGCCGTAGGTCCCCGCCAGTCCCGGGACGCCGCACTGGGCGCGCACGGCCTTGTAGCCGAGCTCGAGGTAGCGGCCCACCTCTTCCACCGCGGCGGCCACGTTCTCGCCGTTGGCGTGGCCGTAACAGAGCACGCCGTCGCGGCTCCGACCGCCCAGCAACTGGTACAGCGGCATCCCCGCGGTCTTGGCCTTGATGTCCCACAGCGCCGTGTCCACCGCGCCGATCGCAGTCATGGTGACCGGCCCCCGGCGCCAGTAGGCGCCGCGATACAGGTATTGCCAGGTGTCCTCGATGCGGTCGGCCTCGCGCCCGATCAGGGTGGGGACCACGTGGTCGTTCAGGTAGCTGACGACAGCCATCTCCCGCCCGTTGAGCGTGGCGTCGCCGAGCCCGTGGACGCCATCGTCCGTGACGATCTTCAGCGTCACGAAATTGCGCCCCGGACAGGTCACGATCACGCGCGCTTCGGCGATCCGCGGCATCAGTCCATCCTCGCCATGATCGACTTGGTTTCCATGTAGATCTTCAGGCCCTCGAGGCCGTGCTCGCGGCCCCAGCCGGACTGCTTGTAGCCGCCGATCGGCATGGCGAGTTCGGGAATCCCGTGGGAGTTGATCCAGACGATGCCCGATTCCAGGCTTTCCGCGATCTCGTGTCCCCGCGCCAGATCGCCGGTCCAGACGCTCGCCGCCAGACCGTAGCGGCTTTGATTGGCCAGCCGGACGGCTTCATCCGCCGTTTCGAAAGGCGTTACGGTCACTACGGGCCCGAAGACTTCCTCGCGGGTGATGCGCATTTCCTCGCCGGCATCGGCAAATACCGTCGGCCGATAGAAATAGCCCCGACCCGCGAGCGGTTCTCCGCCGGTGACCAGTCGCGCGCCCTCGCTGACGCCGGATTGCACGAGCTCGTGAACGGAATCGCGGTGCGAGGCGCTGATCAGCGGACCCATCTCCGAGTCGGGATCGAGGCCGGGGCCCAGCTTGAGTCCGCGAGCAGTCTCGACCAGACCGTCGAGGACCTCCCGGTAAACGCCTCGTTCCACGTAAACCCGGGAGCCGGCCACGCATACTTGCCCGGCGTTCGCGAAGATCGCTTCGGCTGCTCCGGCAATGGCCCTCGGCAGGTCGGCGTCGTCGAAGATCAGAACCGGCGACTTGCCGCCCAGTTCAAGCGACAGGCGCTTCAGGTTGCCGCGCGCGTCAGCCAACAATTGTTTGCCGACTTCGGTGGAGCCCGTAAACGCCACCTTGTTTACCTGCGGGTGACGCGCCAGGTGCTGTCCAAGCTTTCCGCCAGGGCCGGGCAGTACGCTCACGACGCCCTCCGGCACTCCGGCCTCCAGCAGCAGCCTGCCCAGGCCGAGCGCGGTAAGCGGCGTCAATTCCGCGGGCTTGAGCACACAACTGCAGCCGGCCGCCAGCGCGGGCGCCAGTTTCCAGGCAGCCATCACCAGCGGCCCGTTCCACGGCACGATCTGCGCCGCTACGCCGATGGGTTCGTTGCGAATCAGCCCATGGAAGCGCTGCCCCGGCACCGACGGATCGAAGGTGGCGCCGGGCAGCTTGGTGCACCAGCCGGCGTAGTAGCGGAAGGTTTCGGCAGCGTGGGCCACCTCGCCGTGCAACGCTGCGGCATACAGCTTGCCGCCGTTGAGCGTCTCCAGCTCCGCCAGGAATTGCGCGTCGCGTTCGATCAGCTCCGCCACGCGCAGCAGCACGCGCTGCTTGTGCGCCGGCGTCTGCCCGCTCCAGCGCCGGTCCAGAAAGGCCGCGCGGGCGGCAGCTACCGCATCGTCGGCCTGTGCCGTCGATGCGGGCGCCACGCCTGCGATCACGCTGCCGTTCGCGGGATCGACGATCGGTCTCGTCTCGCCGCCTTCTCCGGCGATCCAGTTCCCGCCGACGAGCGCAAGATGCTCTCCGGCCAGTAAATCCAGCGCCGCTTGCGAAACCTCGTGCCGGGTGCTCATTGCGAGGCAGGATTCCCGGCGGGGATCAGTCCTTGGGCAGCCAGTTCATCATCTTGCGGAGGTTGGCGCCGACGGCCTCGATCGGGTGGGAGGCCGTTTTCGCCCGCAGTTCGTGCAGGCGGGGTTCGCCCTTCTCGAACTCCTCGATCCACTCGCGGGCGAACGCGCCGGACTGGATGTCGGCCAGGATCTGCTTCATGGCCTTGCGCGAGGCCTCGCCCACCACCTTGGGACCGCGCGAGTAGTTGCCGTACTCGGCGGTGTCGCTGACCGAGTAGTTCATGCGCTTGAGGCCGCCCTCGTAGTAAAGATCCACGATCAGTTTCAGTTCGTGCAGCACCTCGAAGTACGCCAGTTCGGGCGGATAGCCGGCCTCCACCAGCGTCTCGAAGCCGGCCTTGATCAGTTCCTCCGAGCCGCCGCACAGCACCGCCTGCTCGCCGAACAGGTCGGTCTCGGTCTCGTCCTTGAAGTTGGTCTCGATGACGCCCGCGCGTATCCCTCCGATGCCGTCCGCATAGCTGAGCGCCAGGTCCAGCGCGCCGCCGGTGGCGTCCTGGTGAACGGCCGCCAGGCAGGGCACGCCGGCGCCCTGCAGGTACATCCGCCGCACCAGGTGTCCGGGGCTCTTCGGCGCCACCATGAACACGTCCACGTCCGCCGGTGGCTTGACCTGGCCGTACAGCACGCTGAAGCCGTGTCCCACGGCCAGGGCCTGCCCGGCCTCGAGGTTGGGCGCCACGGCCGATTCATAGACACGCCGGTGGTGCTGATCCGGGACCAGGACCATGATCACGTCGCCCCAGGCGGCGGCCGCGTCCATGTCGAGCACGCTCAAGCCTTGCGATTCCGCTTCTTCGCGCGAAGACGAGCCCTCGCGCAGCCCCACCACGACCTGCACGCCGCTCTCCTTGAGGTTCAGGGCATGCGCATGCCCCTGGCTTCCGTACCCCAGCACCGCGACCTTGCGGCCGCGAATGATGGACAGGTCGGCTTCGTAATGAATCTTCATATCAGGCCCTTTGCTGAACGTATTGAAACGGGGCTTCACAGCCCCTGGAATGGACTTAAATCTCGCCGCCGGCGGGTTGCGGCGCTCTCTGCATGGCCACGCGCCCTGAGCGCGCGACTTCCTCGATCCCGTGCGTTCTCATCAGGTTGACGAAGGCATCGACTTTCTTGGTCGGCCCGACGATCTCCAGCGCCAGGATGTCCGGCGTCACGTCCACCACTCTTCCGCGAAAGATTTCGTTGATCTGCAGCACCTCCGCGCGCTTCTCGCCGGTGCAGCGCACCTTGATCATGCACAGCTCCCGCTCGACGAAATCGGTACCGGTGACGTCGTACACCTCGATCGTATCCACCAGCCGGTTGAGCTGGCGAATGATCTGGGAGATGACCCGGTCGTTGCCGCGCGTCACGATGCACATGCGCGAAATCGTCGAGTCCTCGGTTACGCCCACCGTCACGCTGTCCAGATTGAAACCGCGCGCGGAGAACATGTTCACGACCCGGATCAGCGCGCCCATGGAGTTCTCCACCAGCACGTTGATGATGTGCTGGTGGGCCTGCGGAGGCGCGCCTGGTTCCACCGGCTCGCCCGCCGCCCGCTTGCGGATGAGCTGCTGCGGCGTAAGCGTGATGGCTTCGTCGTTCATACGAAGGTCTCCGGCGCGTGCCGGGAGGTGATCATCTCGTCCGACGACTTGCCGGCCGGCACCATCGGGAACACCATCTCTTCCTTCACCACCCGGAACTCCATCACGACCGGCCGGTCGTTGATCTTCCAGGCCTTCTCGATCACGTCATCGACCTGGTCCGGCCGTTCCGCGCGGAAGGCGGCGCAACGGCTGGCGCGGGCGAGCTGCACGAAGTCCGGGTTGGTGTCCGTGAGATCGGTGTGGCTGAAGCGGTTCTCGTGGAACAGTTCCTGCCACTGGCGCACCATCCCCAGGAAGTTGTTGTTCATGATCACGACCTTCAGGGGGATGCCGTGCGCTGATGCGACCGCCAGTTCCTGCGCGTTCATCATGAATCCGCCGTCGCCGTTGATCGAGATCACTGTCTTGTCGCTGCCGTAGGCGCGCAGGCCGAAGCCCGCCCCCAGGGCCGCAGGCAGCGAGAACCCCATCGTTCCCAGGCCGCCGGATGTTATATGGGTACGGGGCTGGGTGAACTTGAGGTACTGCGCCGCCCACATCTGGTTCTGGCCCACGTCGGTGCAAACCACGGCGTCTCCGCCGGTCTGGGCCCTGAGCTTCTCGAGCACGTACTGCGGGCGCAGTTCGCCGTCGTCGGCATAGGTCAGCGGGCATTCGTCGCGCCAGTCCTGGATCTTGTTCAGCCAGCGCTTGACCTTCTTGGGCTTGACCAGCGGACGCAGTTGTTCCAGCACCGACTTCACGTCGGCGTTGAACGCGAGGTCGGCGTAGATGTTCTTGGAGATGCAGGACTTGTCGATCTCGATGTGAATGATCGCGGCATGCGGCGCCCAGCGGTCCACCATGCCGGTGACGCGGTCGTCGAAGCGGGCGCCCACGGCGATGATCAGGTCCGCGTGCTGCACAGCCTGATTGGCCCACCACATGCCGTGCATGCCGAGCATGCCCAGCGACAGCGGGTCGTCTTCCGGAAACGCGCCCAGTCCGTGCAGGCTGGTGGTTACCGGAATATTCATGTGGTGCGCGAACTCGGTCAGCACTTCCGCGGCGTTGGAATTGATCGCGCCGCCGCCCACGTAAAGCAACGGCCGCTGCGACTTCTCGATCATCCGCACCGCCCGGTGCAGACGGATCTCGTCGCAGTCGTCCGGAACCGAGTAACCGCGCATCTGGATCTCTTCGTCGAACCGGAACACGCCCTCGGCCATCAGCACGTCCTTGGGCAGGTCCACCACGACCGGACCGGGCCGGCCGGTCCGCGCAAGGTGGTAGGCCTCGTGCACGACGCGCGGGATGTCGTCCGGCGAGCGCACCAGGTAGTTGTGCTTGGTGATGCTGCGGGTCACGCCCAGCGTGTCGGTTTCCTGGAAGGCGTCGTTGCCGATCAGAGGCATGGGCACCTGGCCGGTGAAGACCACGATCGGCACCGAGTCCATGAATGCATCGGCAATGCCGGTCACGGTGTTGGTGGCGCCGGGGCCGCTGGTCACGAGCACGGTTCCGACCTGTCCCGTGGCCTTGGCGTAGCCCTCCGCCGCATGCGTGCCGCCCTGTTCGTGGCGCACCAGTACATGCTGGAAGTTCGGCTTCACGCGCGCCATTTCGTCATATACGTGAATTACCGCCCCGCCGGGATGTCCGAAGACAACCCGCGCGTCCTCCGCTTCCAGCGCGTGGAGAAAAATCTCCGCGCCCGACATCTTCTTGCCGATGTATTGCTGCACGGCGTCTCTGCCGCGAAGGCGCGGCTGAGATTCCGCGAGCGCGGCGGCGGTGCTGGCGCTAGACATGGGTAAGTTCCTCATGACGTTCGGAAGCTTTACGCGTCCCGGTCCCTTCAGGACCGCCCACGCGCAGGATGGCGCCGGTGGAAGCGCTGGTCACGAAATGCGTGTAGCGCTCCAGCCAGCCACCCCTGATTTTCGGGCGGAACGGCTTGAGCCGTTCCCGCCGGCGTTCGAGTTCGTCCGGATCGACCTCAAGGTCCACCCGCCGCCGCTTCAGGTCGATGACGATGCGATCGCCCGGCTCGACCAGCGCGATGGGACCCCCGGCGGCTGCCTCGGGCGAGACATGACCCACCGACAGGCCGCGGGTCGCTCCGGAAAACCGCCCGTCGGTCAGCAACGCGGCGGCGGTATCCAGACCCATTCCCGCGATTGCGGACGTCGGCTGCAGCATTTCGGGCATGCCGGGACCGCCCCTCGGGCCCTCGTAGCGAATGATGACCACGTCGCCCTCGCGCACTTCGCCGGCCATGATTCCCTCCACGGCTTCGTCCTGCGATTCGTAGATTCGGGCGCGGCCTTCGAACCGCTGCAGGTGCTCCGGCACCGCTCCGACCTTGATGATCGCGCCCTCGGGCGCCAGGGAGCCGAACAGCACGCTCAGGCCGCCGGTTGTGCGAAACGCGGTTGCGCGATCGCGAATCACGGCGCGGTTCTGCACCTCGGCGGACCTGAGTTGCTCGCCGAAGTTTCCGGCCACGGTGGGCCGGTCCGAGTTCAGAACGCCGATGGCGTCCAGTTCCTTGAGGATGGCCTGCACGCCACCCGCCTGCTCCACATCTTCCATGTGGACGTCCGGAGTGGCGGGCGACACCTTGCAGATGTAGGGCACGCGGTCAGCCATGCGGTTGATCCGGTCCAGGTCGTAGGGCACTTCCGCCTCGTGGGTGGCCGCCAGCAGGTGCAGCACCGTGTTGGTGGATCCGCCCATCGCCATGTCCAGTGCGAAGCCGTCGTCGAAGGCGTCGGCCGTGACGATGTCGCGCGGTTTCAGGTCCTGCTCAACCAGTTCGACCACGCGCGCGCCCGCTCTGCGCACGAGTTTCTCGCGGCGCGGATCCACGGCCAGGATGGAGCCGTTGCCGGGCAGCGCCAGGCCCAGCGCCTCGACCAGGCAGTTCATGGAGTTGGCGGTGAACATGCCGGAGCACGAGCCGCAGGTGGGGCAGCTCAGTTCCTCGAGCTGGGCGAGTTCCTCATCGCTCATGTCGCCCTTCTGGTGGCGTCCCACCGCCTCGAACACGCTGGCCAGGTCCACCTTGCCGCCGCCGGGCAGCTTGCCAGCCTTCATCGGGCCGCCGGACACGAACACCGTTGGAATGTTGATCCTGAGCGCCCCCATCAGCATGCCGGGCACGATCTTGTCGCAGTTCGAAATGCACACCAGGCCGTCCAGCCAGTGGGCCTGGGCCATGGTCTCGACCGAGTCTGCGATCAGTTCGCGCGACGGCAGCGAGTAGCGCATGCCGATGTGGCCCATGGCGATGCCGTCGTCGACGCCGATGGTGTTGAATTCGAACGGAACGCCGCCCGCCTCGCGGACCGCGTCGCGGGCGATGGCGCCGAGTTTCTGCAGGTGTACATGGCCGGGGATCAGCTCCACAAACGAGTTGCAGATGCCGATGAACGGGCGCTCGAAGTCCTCGTCCGAGCGCACGATGCCGGTCGCGCGCAGCAGGGAGCGGTGTGGCGCTCTTTCGATGCCACGCTTTACGGTGTCGCTTCTCATTTCCCCAGGCCTGGTCTACCTGCGCCGGCGCCTCGCGCCAGCCAAGCAAAACATCTTACATCAGCCGGGGGTAGATTGAATATCCGGAAAGTTGCGCAAGATACTGTGAATGGCTGTAAATTTACGGCTTCTCACCGGGAGGACCAAATGAAGAAAACGCTGCTGCTCGCTCTGGTCGCAACTCTGCCGCTCACCTGGAACCCAGGGGCAATGGCGCAGGACTGGAGCAAGGAATACGAGACAACGAAGATTTCCGATCGCCTCTATACCTTCTGGCGAAGGGGAATCCGCAATATCTTCGTGGTCACGGACGAAGGAGTCATCGCTACCGATCCGATCAGCCCGGAGGCCGCCGAAGTCTATCGGGCGGAAATCGCGAAAGTGACGGACCTGCCGGTGCGCTACGTGATCTACAGCCACGAGCACTGGGACCATGTGCTGGGCGGGCAGATCTTCAAGGACGAGGGCGCCGAGTTCATCAGCCACGAGAATTGCCTGAAGTTCTTCTTCCGCAATCCGAACCCGGACCTCGTGATTCCCGACCGGACCGTCTCCGGGAATACGCGTTTCAGCCTGGGCGGCGAGAGTTTCCATCTGCGTTATCTGGGCGAGAACCACGGCGATTGCCTGCTGGTCTTCGATTTTGCCGAGGAGCGGGCGATTTACCTGGCCGACCTCGCTACCGACGGATTCCTGGGGCTGGGCACTCTGCCGGACTACGACATCATCGAATACCTGCGTTCCCTGCGCGAGATCGAGGCCATGGACTTCGACCTCATGATCGGCGCGCACGGCCCGGCGCGCGCGGGCAAGGACGCGGTGGTGATCCGGCGCCGCTGGATGGAAACGATCATCGACGCGGTGGGCCGGGAACTGGAAGCCGGCACGCCGGTCGCCGCGATCGCAGGCAAGCTGCATTTCCCGGAGTTCGAGCACCTGCGCGGCTACGAATCGCAATTGCCGGCTTTCGTGCTGCGAATGGCCCAGTTTCACGAGATGGGCTGGTAGCGCGCGGTTCCCCGGGAGGGCCGGCGTGCCCGAGTTGCCGGAGGTCGAGACGACCCGCCGCGGCATAGCGCCGCTGGTGGCGGGCGCGCGGGTGGAGCGGGTTGTCGTGCGCGAGCGGCGATTGAGATGGCCGATACCCCGGCAGGTCGAGGACGAGCTGCGAGGCGCCACGATGCTCGGCGTCGGACGCAGGGCCAAGTACCTTCTGCTGGAGAGCGAGAGCGGAACGGCCATCGCCCACCTGGGCATGTCGGGCAGTTTCTCGGCCGTGGCGGCCGGCGCCGAGCCCGGCGCCCACGATCACTATGACGTGGTCTTCGACACCGGCAAGGCCTTGCGGTTCACCGACCCCAGAAAGTTCGGCAGCCTGCTGTGGGGAGGGAGCGACCCCCTGCGCCACAAGCTGCTGGCGGATCTCGGGCCGGAGCCCTTCAGCGCCGAATTCAGCGGCGCCTGGCTCAGGCAGCGCTCGCTGGGCCGCGGGGTCGCCGTGAAGTCGTATCTGATGATGCCCGCGGTGGTTGCGGGAATGGGCAACATCTACGCCAGCGAGGCGCTCTATCGGGCCGCAATACACCCGCGCCGCGCCGCCGGCCGGATAGCCTTGAGCCGTTACGAGGTGCTGGCCCGGACCATTCGCGACGTGCTGGGCGAAGCCATCGAAGCGGGCGGAACCACGCTGCGCGACTTCGCCGACGCGCGCGGCCGCCCGGGCTACTTCGCGCAGCGCCTGGACGTCTATGGCCGGGAGGGGCGCAATTGCCGGCGCTGCGGCTCGGATATCAGGCGCAGCGTCATCGGGCAGCGCGCCACCTACTACTGCGCGCGCTGCCAGACGTAAAGACGTTTAGCGGACGTCGGAGCCGCCGCTGCGGCGCGGGTCGCTGGCGGCGGTCAGCGTGCCGTCGGCGTAGTCCAGTGTAATAGCCTGCATGTTGCCCCAGGGGCGGGCCGACTCCCGTAGCGTGTGGCCCAGCTCGGCAAGAGCGGCCTGCAGATCCTCGTCCATCGCGCCGGCTTCGAACGACACCGAGTCCGGGATGTACTGATGGTGAACGCGGGGCAGACCGACGATGCCTTCCGCGTCCGCGCCATCCATCCAGGCCAGCGCGCCCAGCAGCACCATCGTTACGATTCGGCTTCCCCCGGGCGTTCCGAGGATCGCCAGGCCGCGCCCGGACTCCAGGAAGGTTGGGGTCATGCTCGACAGCATGCGCTTGCCCGGTTCGATCCCGTTGGCATGCGAATGCACCAGCCCGAACGCATTGGGCGTTCCCCGCTTCACCGAGAAGTCGTCCATCTCGTTGTTCAGTATCACGCCCGTGCCGGGCGGCACGAAGCCGGAACCGAACAGCGTATTGATCGTTTGCGTTACCGCGGCGCGGTTGCCGTCCTTGTCCAGCACCGAGAAATGACTCGTGTCCGTTCCGAGGGGCCGCTGACTGACCGGCCCGGGCAGCGTGTCGCTGGGCGTTGCGCGGTCCATGCGCACGCTGGCCAGCAAACCGTCCGCGTACCAGGGGTGGATCAGCCTCTCGACAGGAACCGGCACGAAATCCGGATCGCCGAGAAACTCGGCACGGTCCCGGTAGGCGCGACGGATTGCCTCGACCAGCAGATGCGTCCGGGCCGGATCCTCAAGTTGCGCAAAACCCCGGTGTCCGAGCATGTTGAACACCTGCGCCAGCGCCACGCCGCCGGCCGACGGCGGCGGCGCGGTGGTGATCTCCACGTCCCCGTAGCGGAAGCGGACCGGTTGCCGCTCGATGATCCGGTACGCCGCCAGGTCCTCCATGCTCCAGATGCCGCCTGCGTCACGCACGCCCTTGACCAGGAGTTCGGCCCTCGGTCCGGTGTAGAAGCCCGCCGCGCCTTCAGCGCTCAGTGTCTCGAGAGTATCGGCGAGGTCCGGGCGGCGGATCAGGGCGCCGACGGGCGGTGCTTCTCCGCCTGGCATGAATATTTCGACAAATGCCGGCGAAGGCGATCCCATGCGGGGAACGGCCCGCAGCAGCCTTTGGGTTCCTTCGGTCACCGGCAGGCCCTCGCGCGCCAGCCGGATTGCCGGCGCCAGGCTCTGCGCGAGCGGCAGGCGGCCGTACTTGTTCGCGATGTGCTCGAGCCCGGCCGGCAGCCCCGGGATGCCCGCGGCCAGCGGACCCGATAGCGAGGCGCGCCGGATCGGTTCGCCGTTCTCGTCCAGGTACATGTCGCGGGTCGCCGCGCCGGGAGCTGTTTCCCTTGCGTCGATAAACACGCTGGACTGATCGTCGGCCTGGTGGAGAAGGAAAAACCCGCCCCCGCCAATGCCCGAACTGTGCGGTTCGACAACCGAAAGCGCGGCGCTGACCGCAATGGCCGTGTCGAAGGCGTTGCCGCCTAGGGAGAGGATTTCGAAGCCCGCCTCGGTGGCGGCGGGATGGGCGCTGGCAATGGCCGCATGCCCGGGCCCGGTTGCTCTCGCAACCTTGCCGATCCCGTCTTCCGCGTAAGCGGCGCCGGCCGCGGCAATCCATAACAGAAGGGCCGGCACAAGGACTTGGCCGGCCCGGGTCAAAACCGATTTCATTACTTATGCTCCTTAAGCGCGGTCACTACTACCGGGTGTACGAAATTCGATACGTCGCCGCCCATGCCTGCAATCTCCCGGACCAGGGATGACGAGACATGCGCATAACTTTCGGAGGGCGTCAGGTAAACCGTTTCTATCGACGAGTCCAGTCGCCGATTCATGCTGGCGAGCTGGAACTCGTGCTCGAAGTCGCTGACCGCACGCAAACCGCGAAGGATCGCATGCAGTCCGTTGGCGCGTGCATATTCCACCGTCAGACCCTCGTACCCTTTGACGCGCGCCTCGGGCACGCCGGCCAGCGCTTCGGTGGCCAGCCGGATGCGGGTCTCAAGGTCGAACATCGGCGATTTCGAGGGACTCGCGGCCACGGCCACGACGACCTCGTCGAACAACTTCGCGGCGCGGCTGACCAGGTCGCAATGGCCGTTGGTGATGGGATCGAAGGTGCCGGGATACATGATCCCGCGCCGCGTGTCCGCGCTGCGCCGCTTTGCGTTCATTTATCTAGCGCCGTTTCCGGCCGGCCAGCATCATGCGAACGTCTCCAACAACTTTCTCGCGCAGCATTTCCAGCTCCAGGGGCAGTTCAGTCAACGGGTCGCGCTTGCCGGCTTCCAGGTACAGGCGGCAATTGTCCGCAAGCCATCCGTTCCGGGCAAGCAGTTTACAGCAGCGCGCCGAAAGGCCGCTTCCGAAGGGCGGATCCATGAACACGATGTCCATGCGTTTGCGCGGGCTTGATTCTTCGAGCCAGCCAACGGCGTCGGCCCGGTCGACGCGGCCGGTCACCTGCCATTCCTCCACGGTCCGGCGCAGCATCCCGGCCGCGGAGCGCTCCGACTCCACGAAGACGCAATGAGCGGCGCCGCGCGACAGCGCTTCCAGACCGAGCGCACCGGCGCCGGCGAACAGGTCCAGGCAATGCGCCCCGCGCACCGCCGGCGCGAGCCAGTCGAACAGGGTCTCTCTCGCGCGCACGGGCGTAGGCCGCGCGTTCGGCGGCACTTCAAGCAGGCGGCCGCGAAGAATTCCGCCCGCGATCCGCACGCGGCCCCGTTGCTTACTGCCGGACATGGCGCGAGAGTATCATTTCGCGCACGCCCGCTGTTGAAGCGAAGGCACCGGCAGTACAGACAGCAGGTCAATGATTCGCCTTCAGGAAGTAACCATGCGCTACCGAGGCGGCGCGGAAGCGTTGTCGGAGGTCAGCCTCTCCGTCGAACCGGGCGAATTCACCTATCTGACAGGGCCCTCGGGCGCCGGAAAGACCACGCTGATAAAGTTGCTGGCGGCCATCGAGCGGCCCACCCGGGGCCAGGTTTTCGTCCTTGGCCGCAACGTCGGGCGGATGAAGCGGCGGGCCGTCTGCAATCACCGGCGCAGGATCGGCATCGTTTACCAGAACAATCTCCTGCTGGAGGATCGTAGCGCGTACGACAACGTCGCCCTGCCGCTGCATGTTTCCGGCCTGGGTCCCCGGGAAGTGCGGCGCCGGACCGAAGCGGCGCTTGATTCCGTCGGACTGCTGAAAAGCGCCCGCAGGTTCCCGGGTCTGCTGTCACAGGGAGAACAGCAACGTCTCGGCATCGCCCGGGCTGTCGTCAACCGCCCTGAACTCCTGGTGGCCGACGAGCCGACCGGCAACCTGGACCCGGAACTTTCGCGCGAGGTGATGAAGTTGTTCCGGCGCCTGGTGGGCTACGGGGTGACCGCACTGGTCGCAACCCACGATCTCGGACTGATCGAATCATTGCCTGCCCGCCGAATCAGCCTGCTGAAGGGCCGGGTGGACTCCGACGCCTCGCCGTCATGAATCCCCTGCGCTATCTCGGCCGGCACTTCGACTGCTGCTACTCGGAAGCCGTTCGACTGGTCCGGCAGCCGTTGGGCAGCCTGCTGACGGTGGCCGCGATCGGTCTCGCGCTCGCGCTGCCCGCGGGCCTGAGCGCGGTATTGCAGAACATGGAGGGCCTGGCCGCGGCCTGGGGCGAGGCGCGCTCGTTCTCGATCTTCCTGAAGCCGAACGCAAGCGTTGCGGTGGCCGAGCAACTGGCCGGCGACCTTCAGCGCAATCCCGCCGTGGGGGAGGTGAGGCGAATCAGCCCCGGGGAAGCCCTTGCGATCATGGAAGGCCGCGGCGAGTTTGCCGCGGCGATCGAGACCCTGGAGGAAAACCCCCTGCCCTGGACGCTCGTCGTCGCGCCGGCGCCGGGCGCCTCGGAGAGTGAATTCCTGGCTCTGCAGGACACCGCGGCGACGCTTGAGGAAGTGGACCAGATACGGGCCGACACGCAATGGCTGCAGAGAATGAGCGGCATACTCGCATTGGCCGGACAGGCAATGCTGCTGATTCTGGTCATGGTGCTGGTGGCGCTTGTCGTCATCATCGGCAATACGGTCAGGCTTGAGATACAGAGGCAGCGCGACGCCGTCGAAGTGATGTCGCTGCTGGGCGCCAGCCGCGGCTACCTGCGCCGGCCGTTCCTCTACCAGGGGTTCCTGTACGGCCTGGGAGGCGGCCTGCTGGCGGTTCTGCTGGTGCGGCTGGGCCTGTGGACCCTGGGCGATTCCTTCGCCGACCTGATGGCCCTTTACGAGAGCGACCGCGTGCTGAGCGGAGCCTCCTGGGGACAGGAACTGGCGATCCTGGGGCTAGGCGCGCTTACCGGCTGGCTCGGCGCCTGGCGCGCGGTGGCCGGACAGCTCCGAACGATCGAGTAGGCGGATCCGCCTGTTACGCCTTGGCCGCGTCCGGCTGTTCGAGGTCGGACCCGGGTTCGCGGTCGGGCAGCCTGGGAAGGTCGGGCATGGTCAGGCGGACGAACAGTTCTTCCAGCCGGTTGGTCTTGTGACGGATGCTGAGCACCTGGATGCCGGCTGCATTCAGCAACTCGAAGAACTCGTTAAGGCTGCGCGTTGCCGGCACCTCAACTTCCATCTCATAGCGGCTGCGCCAGTGAACCTGGAATCCGGCGAACTTCTGACCGGGGCTGGCTGCCTGTTGCAATGAAATTACGAAGTGCTGTTCCGGTAACTGCCGCAATACCTGCTCCATACGGTCCTCGACCACGATCTCGCCGCGGTCGAGGATGGCGATGCGGCGGCAGAGATGTTCGGCCTCCTCAAGGTAGTGGGTAGTCAGGATGATGGTCACGCCCCGCTCGTTGATTTCGCGCAGCAGGTCCCACATGGAACGGCGAATCTCGATGTCCACCCCGGCAGTCGGCTCGTCCAGGATCAGCAGTTTCGGCTCATGCACCATCGCCCGGGCGATCATCAGGCGCCGCTTCATTCCGCCGGAAAGCGTCCGGGTCAGCATGTTGCGCTCATCCCAGAGGCGCACCGCCCTGAGGCACTTCTCGGCGTTGCGCCGGGCCTGCCGCGGGGTCAGGCCGAAGTACCCGGCCTGGTGCATCATCGTGGGCATCGGCCTCTCGAACATGTTGAGGTTCACTTCCTGCGGCGTCACGCCTATGCATCTCTTTACCGCGGCCGGGTCCCTATCGAGATCGTGGCCAAACACGCGGACCTTGCCGGCGGTCTTGTTGACCAGCGTGGTGATGATGCCGATGGCCGTGGTCTTGCCGGCGCCGTTGGGGCCGAGCAGCGCGTAGAATTCGCCCTCGCGCACGGTGAGATCGATGCCCTTGAGCGCCTCTACGCCGTTGGAATAGACCTTGGCGAGTCCTTTCAGGGAGAGTGCGTCCACGGGTCTCCATTGTGCAGCGCGCGCACGGCAAAGGAAAGTGGCTTTGTCGCTTCGATCCGGCCCTTTTTGCGTGCTTCCTCGCCCATTCTTCGCCCCCCTCCTCTTTGGAGACGCCATCCTGGCTCGATTCTCGCTGTCCCTGCTCCAACGCTCCGACGAGGAGGGGGGCGAAGAATGGGCTTACGCCGGCGCCGCCTGCAAGAGGAACCGAGGGGTTTGCACCAAGTTGGCGCCGGGGTTGCGCCACGTGGGATTGTGTGCATAATATGCGCCTTCTTTTTATTTTATGAGCATCTTATGCCAACGGGGACGGACAATATGGCCCGCCGCCACGAAGTCATTGCGGACATCATCGCGGGTCACACCGTGGGCAGTCAGGCGCAACTCGGCCGGCTGCTGGCGGAGCGCGGAATACGCGTTACCCAGTCGTGCATAAGCCGTGATCTGTCTGTCATGGGCGCGGTCAAGCGCGGGCGCGCTTATGCGGTTGCCTCGTCGGAGATCTCCGACGCGGACCGGCAGATGCTGGGCGCCTACGGGCGCGGGCTGGCCAATGCCGGGCCCAACATCGCGATCGTGCGGACCGCGACAGGGGCGGCGCAGCGGGTTGCGCTGTTCCTCGATCGTTGCGGCTGGCCCGAGATCGTGGCGACCGTGGCCGGCGACGACACGATATTCGTCGCTACCCGCAACCGCGACGAACAGCGGGTATTGCTGGCGCGCCTGCGCCGGGAAATGGCGCCGGATTCTTCCTGAACTCCAGGGCAATCCGGCAACTCTCATGAGCACCTCTCCCATAGTGCTGGCCTATTCCGGCGGACTGGACACTTCGTTCTGCGTGCCCTGGCTGAGCGAGAAGTATCGGCGCCCTGTGGTCACGCTGACGGTCAATACCGGCGGCATCGATTCCGGTCAGGCCGAATCGCTGGAGCGCCGGGCGGTGGAACTGGGCGCCCGGCGGCATCTGCTGGTGGAAGCGCGCCCGCAGTTCTTCGACGAGGTGATCCGCCATCTCATCGCCGGCAACGTGCGGCGCGGGCATACCTATCCGCTGTGCGTGGGCGCCGAGCGGGGCGTGCAGGCGAAGATTCTGGCCCGCACCGCGCAGGAGCTGGGCAGCGATACCGTGGCGCACGGCTGCACGGCCGCCGGCAACGATCAGTTCCGTTTCGAAATGGCCATGCGTGCGCTGGCGCCCGATATCGGCGTGCTGGCCCCGGTGCGCGACGAGTCCTTTCAACGCCGCGAGCAAATCGCCTACCTGGCCGAGCGCGGCGCACCGCAGCTTCCGGCCGGAGGCGAATACTCGATCAACCGGGGGCTGTGGGGCGTGACCATCGGCGGGCGGGAGACCCTGACTTCCGCCGGCTCCATCCCGGAAACGGCCTGGGTCCTTTCCGCCGGGGCGCTGGAGGATCCGCCCCCCCCGGAGTTGCACGAGCTGGACTTCGAGGCGGGGCTGCCGGTTGCCTTCGACGGCGAAGCCATGCAGCCCGTGGAGCTGATCGAGACGCTCGAAGCCGCCGGGGGACGGTTCGGGATCGGCCGGGGCATTCACCTGGGCGACACCATTCTCGGATCCAAGGGCCGGGTGGCTTACGAAGCGCCGGCCGCGGAGATACTGCTGTGCGCGCATCGCGAACTGGAAAAACTCACGCTGGGCGCCGGACAGATGCGGGTCAAGGACACGCTGGCGGCGGTCTACGGCGACCTGGTTCACGAGGGCAAGCAACTCGACCCGGTCTGCCGGGACATCGAGGCCTTTTTCGACAGTTCGCAGGCGCGGGTATCGGGCCGCGTGCACCTGGAGTTGCGGCCGGGAGCCGTCTGGGTCCGCGGCGTCGAATCGCCTCATTCGCTGCTGGCCGCAAGCCGGGGCGTTTACGGGGAGAAGGCCGGGGAATGGTCTCCACGCGATGCGCTGGGCGCGGCCCGGGTCATGGCGCTGCCCGGCATGCTGCACGGCCGCGTGGGCGAATCGGACAAAGGGGGTGGCGGCGATGCGTAGCGTAGTGGTCGACAAGATGGCTTCGGTTGCCTCAGGCCTGGAGCTGGGGCGCGAATTGCGCGTGGGCGCGAGCATTCCGGCCGAGGAAGGCGTGATCGTGGCCGTGGAAGTCCTGACCGACAAATCTTCGTACAACCGGCTGGAGCTGGCCAGCGGCCGCATGGCGCGCCTGCGCAGCGGCGATATCGTCGTGGGCGCCCTGGGCCACCGCAAGGCCCTGTTCGGATATTCGGGCCATCTGCCGGAGACCGTAGAGCGCGGCGACGTCCTGCAATTGCTCAACATAGGCGGCGTGATAGGCGTGTGCGATTCCGTCAACGCAACAATGGGTTCGCCCTTCGACGTGCGCGTTCTGGGAGGGGTGCTGGAGTTCCCGTACCTGGGTCAGCGGGTGGGCGTGCCCGCCCGGGTAGGCGGGCAGCCGCTGGATGGCGAAGGCCCCGGCGAATTGAACCTGGGGGGCGTTCCGGTTGTGGCCCTGGCCGGAACCTGCATGAACTCCGGCAAGACCGCGGCGGCCTGCGCGATTATCGGCCGGCTGCGTCACGAGGGCTATGTTGTCGACGCTTTCAAGGCCACCGGCGTATCGCTGCGCCGCGACATCCTGGCGATGGAGGACGCCGGCGCGCGCAATACCGCGATATTCACCGATTTCGGGATCGTGAGCACCGCGCCGGAGAACGCGCCCGTGCTGGTGCGTTCGATGCTTCGGCAGATGGCGGCGGCGGCGCCCGACATCATCCTGTTCGAGCTGGGCGACGGCATACTGGGGGCCTATGGCGTGGAGGCCATCCTCGCGGACGAGGGAATACGCTCGGCCATTTCCTGCCTGCTCCTTTGCGCCAGCGATCCCGTCGCCGCCTGGGGCGGAGCCCGGCTGCTCAAGGAGCTTTACGGGATCGAGGTGGCCGCCGTTACCGGTCCGGCCACGGACAACCAGGTGGGACTGGACATCCTGGGCCAGCGGGTCGGCGTGCCGGGCTATAACGCGCTCACGCAAAGCGCGGAACTCGGCGAGTTCGTGGCCCGCAACGTTTCGCTGGGGCGGCTATGAGCGTTCCGGCCGTAATCCTGGGCGCTTCCGGCTACGTGGCCGGCGAACTGCTGCGAATCCTCGCCGGTCATCCGGATTT
The DNA here is from genome assembly GCA_965116895.1 of Gammaproteobacteria bacterium. Classification (GTDB taxonomy): domain Bacteria; phylum Pseudomonadota; class Gammaproteobacteria; order Steroidobacterales; family Foliamicaceae; genus Foliamicus. The sequence continues at coordinate 134,053 of OZ220729.1, forward strand.
CCGCGTCGCCGGGGCGATTTCGGAAAGCAACGCGGGCAAAGCGGTGGAATCCGTGTTTCCCAATCTGACGGGCATCTGGCCGGGGTTTCGCTTCCGGCCCTTTTCCGAGCTTGGCGAGGTGCTTGGCGAGCGTTGCGCGGTTTTTTCCTGCGCTCCGCATGGCGCAAGCGCCGGCCTCATCGCGAAGGCGCTGAAGGTGGCCGACGACCAGGGAGCCCGTGTGCGCATCGTGGATGCTTCGGCGGACTTTCGCTTCGCCGACGCGGATGCGTACGAGCAGGTTTACGGTGCGGAACACGGCGCGCCGGAACTGCTGCCCTCATTCTCCTGCGCCCTGCCGGAACATCGCGTGGAAGCCGCCACTCGGCACATCGGCCATCCCGGCTGCTTCGCCAGCGCATTGCTGCTGGCGTCGGTGCCGCTGATGCGCCACGGGCTCGCCGCTACGCCCCTGTTCGCCAGCGGCGTCACCGGCAGCACGGGCGCCGGCAAACGACCCCTTCAGACCACTCATCACCCGGTCCGGCATTCCAATATGTTCGCCTACCGCCCGCTGAAGCACCGGCACGCGCCGGAAGTTGAAGCCGTGTGCGAGGCGGTGAGCGGCGTGCGGCCGGACCTGCGTTTCGTGCCGCACTCGGGCCCGTTCGCACGCGGAATCTACGTGACGGTGCAGGCCGGGCTAAAGCGATCCGCGCGCGAGGAGCAGGTCAGGGAGGCTTTTGCGGACACGTATGCCCGGGCGCCGTTCGTGCATTTGATCGACGGGGCGCCCAGGCTCAAGGACGTGGTTGGAGGCAACCATGCCCATATCGGGGTCACCGTGGACCAGGGTTCGGTGGCCGTTTTCGTGGTGCTGGACAACCTCGTCAAGGGTGCGGCCGGCGGCGCCGTGCAATGGATGAATCGCCTTTACGGTCTTGAGGAGACCGCAGGCCTTGCGGCCGCGGGCCCGGCGTGGACGTGAGCGTCCGGGCGCGGACGCCGGCCGCCGGCGATGTGCGCAGCGCCGAGGCTGCGCACCTGGCCCAGGTGTACGCGCAGTTTCCGTTCGAAATCGTTTCGGGCGACGGTGCTTACCTCAACTGCGCCGATGGCCGCCGTTTGCTGGACCTGTACGGAGGGCACGCGGTTTGCGCCCTGGGCTACGGGCATCCGCGGCTGATGCAGGCCATCCGGCGGCAGGCCGGCGAACTGCTGTTCGCCAGCAACGCGGTGGCCCTGCGCGTTCGCGCGCGCGCCGCCGACAAGCTGGCGGAATTCGCGCCGCGGGGCCTTGATCGCGTCTTCTTCGTCAATTCGGGGGCGGAAGCCAACGAGAACGCTCTGCGCCTGGCCTGCAAGCTCACGGGGCGGTCGCGCGTGGTCGCTCTGGAGCATGGTTTTCACGGCCGCACCGCGGCCGCCGGCGCGGTCACCTGGGGCGCGCGCGAGCGCTGGTACGGGTTTCCGAGAGCGCCCTTCGACGTGGCCTTCGCACCCCGCGACAACGCCGCCGCCGCGACATCGCTCATCGACGGCGAGACCGCGGCCGTCATTGTCGAGCCCATACAGGGCCTCGCGGGGGCATTCGCCCTGGACGACGACTTTCTGCGCGAGGTGCGCGCCGCCTGCGACAGCCACGGCGCGTTTCTGATCGCCGACGAGGTGCAGTGCGGCATGGGCCGAAGCGGCCTGCCGTTCGCCATCTCGCATTCGGGCGTGGCGCCGGACATGATCACTGTCGCCAAGTCCCTCGGCGCGGGCCTGCCCTGCGCGGCGCTGCTGATGCGCGAGGAATTGGCCGCGCAACTCGGCGGCGGCGACCTGGGCACGACCTTCGGCGGCGGCCCGCTGGTCTGCGCGGCCATCGAGGCGGTGCTGGACGCCATGGAAGAGGAACAGCTTCCGGCGCAGGCGGCGGAGCGCGAGCGGCAGATCCGCGCGAACTGCATCGCGGGCCCGGTGGAGTCGATTGAAGGGCGCGGGCTGCTGCTGGGACTGAAGTGCAGCGGCGGCGCGCGTCAGGTCCGCGACGATCTGCTTGCGGCCGATATTCTTGCCGGGACCAGCGCACTGCCCCAATGGCTGCGCCTGATGCCCCCGCTTAACCTGCGCGAAAAAGAGGCGGCGCAACTGGCCGCCGCCGTGCATCAACTCGGCCCTCATCAGGAGCAGGCAAATGAGTGACATCCAACAATTCGACGACCTTGCGGACTTTTCGTCCCAGCAGATAGCGGCGCTTCTGGCCCTGGCCGGCCGTCTGGAGAAGCATCCGGAACCGGAGGCCCTCAAGGGCAAGGTGCTGTCGCTGCTGTTTCTGAATCCATCGCTCCGAACGCTGGCTTCGTTTCAGGCTTCCATGACCCGCCTGGGTGGCGGCGCGTTCGTGATCTCGCCGGAAATGTCCATCCACGGGCTGGAGACGCGGCCCGGAATCGTGATGGACGGCGCCGCGGCCGAGCACGTCAAGGAAGCCGTGCCGGTGATCGCCTCGTACGGCGACGCGCTGGGATTGCGGGCGTTTGCCGAGCGCCGCGATCTGGTGGAGGACCTGGAAGACCGCGAGTACCGGAGCATGGCGGAGCTGGTTTCAACGCCGCTGATCAACATGGAGTCGGCCATCAACCATCCCTGTCAGAGCCTGGCCGACTGGAAGACCATGGACGACCTGGGCGTCCCGGTTTCGGGGGGCAAGTTCGTTCTGAGCTGGGCCTACCACCCGCTGGCGCTTCCGCTTGCCGTGCCGGCCGCCACGATTCAGATGGCGGCCATGCGCGGAATGGACGTGACCGTGCTCCGCCCGGAGGGATTCGAACTGCCGCCCCAGGTCATGCACAAGGCCCGCACGCTGGCCGGGACTTCGGGAGGGTCGGTCAGTGAAACGGACGACCGCGCGGAGGCGCTTGACGGCGCTCACGTCCTCTACGCCAAGTCCTGGAGTTCGACGGTTCATTACGGCGACAAGCACGAGGACTACCAGTTGCGCAACCGGCACGAGGACTGGTGCGTGGACGAACACTGGTTCGCTCCGGCCGAACCGGACTGCCGGTTCATGCACTGCCTGCCGGTGCGCCGCAACGTCGTGGTGAGCGAGGCCGTGCTGGACGGAGCGCGCAGCGTGGTGGTGCCGGAAGCGCGCAATCGGATGTGGGTGCAGATGGCCGTGCTCTACGCCATGATGGGGCCCGGACTGTGAACCGCTCGCGACCGAGCGGGACCGGCTTCGGGGCGCTGCGGGCCGCGGCGCCTTACCTGCGGCTGTACCGCGGCCGCGTCTTCGTCGTAAAGCTGGGTGGCGAAGTCTTGAGCCGCAGCCGCCGCATAGAGGCCCTGGTCGAGCAGGCCGGCGTCCTGCAGGCGCTGGGCGTGCGGGTGGTGATCGTGCACGGTGGAGGGCCGCAGTCAACCGAATTGACCAAGCGCCTGAAACACGAGGCGCGCATGGTGGCCGGCCGCCGCGTAACCGGGCCGGAGGACCTGAAGGTGGCCTCGTACGTGCTGAACGGCGAGGTCAACACACAACTGCTCGCCGCCTGCCGGGCTTGCGGTATCCCGTCGGTCGGCCTGTCCGGGGTAGACGCCGGCCTGGTGACGGCCCATCGCCGTCCGCCGGTGAAGATGGAAGGCGCCGGCGACGAGCCGGTGGATTTCGGCTTTGTGGGTGACATCGACGAAGTCGACCCGGCGGTTCTCAATATTGTCCTCAAGGAGGGCCTGATCCCGGTCGTAAGCCCGCTGTCGGCCGACGGCGAGGGCAACCTGCTGAATATCAATGCCGACACCGTGGCCGCTTCGCTGGCGGTCGCCATCAAGGCGGAGAAGCTGGTTCTTACCATGGCCGCGCCGGGCATACTGGAGGATCGTTCCGATCCGTCCACGCTGTTGTCGTATCTCGATCTCGCCGGATTGCGCAAGCTGCGCGAGCAGGGATCGCTGGGCGACGGCATGCTGCCCAAGGCCACGGCCATCGAATCCGCTATCACGGGCGGCGTTCCGCGGGTCCACCTGGTATCCGGGAGCACGCAGGACGGATTGTTGCGCGAAGTGTTCACCAACGAGGGATGCGGAACGCTGGTCGTGCGCAGCATCGATGCGCTCTCCGCCGCGGAGCAGGAGGCGGCGAAGTAATGACGCGCCTGTGGGACAAGGGCGGCAAGCTGGACGAAACGGTCCTGCGCTACACGGCCGGCGAGGACCACCTGCTGGACGCGCGCCTGGTCGAGTACGACGTGAAGGCCTCGATCGCGCACGCCGGCATGTTGCACGCGGGCGGCTACCTGACGGACGAGGACCACGCCGCGATCGTTGACGGGCTGGGCGAACTTGCCGCCGGGCACGCGGCCGGAGCCTGGGCCGTTTCTCTGGAAGACGAAGACGTCCATACGGCCCTGGAGCGGCGCCTCGTTGCGCGGATCGGCGACGCCGGGGCGCGCGTGCACCTGGGACGTTCGCGCAACGACCAGGTGCTGGCGGCGTTGCGCCTGTATCTCAAGGATGCCGCATCGTCCCTGCGGAGCGCCGCCGAGGCGGTGGCCGACGCCCTGGACGATCTCGGCGAGCGTGAGGGCGGGTTGCCGCTGCCCGGTTACACGCACATGCAGCAGGCCATGCCGAGCAGCGTGGCTCTGTGGGCCGGCGCCTTTGCCGCGGAATTGCGCGACGACGCGTCCGGCCTTCAGGCGGCCGTGCGCCGATTGGACCGCAACCCGCTGGGCAGCGCCGCCGGCTTCGGCGCACCCGGGCTAAGCCTGGATCGCGAACGCACCCGCAAGGACCTGGGTTTTGCCGAAGTGCATGAGCCGGTCACGGCCGTGCAGCTATCGCGCGGCAAGGCCGAAGCGGGGCTGGCGTTCGAATGCGCGCTGCTGGTCCAGGACCTGGGCCGGCTCGCCGGCGACCTCCTGTTGTTCTACACGCAGGAGTTTGCGCTCGTTGACATGGCGCCGGAAGTGACCACCGGTTCGTCCATCATGCCCCAGAAACGCAATGCCGATGCCCTGGAACTGGTGCGCGCGGCCGGCGCCACGGCGCGCGCCTCGCTGCTGGAAATCCTCGGCATCCCCGCCTCGCTTCCCTCCGGCTATCAGCGGGACCTGCAGCGGATCAAGGCGCCGCTTTTCCGCACGGTCGATCTTGCCGGCGAGAGCTGCCAGGTCGTTTGCCGTATAGTGCGCGCGTTGCGCTTCAACCCGGAACGCTGCGGAGAGCTGACGTCGGCCCGGGGACTGCGCGCCGCCGAGCGCGCCAACCGGCTGGCAGTGAAACAGGGATTGAGTTTTCGCGAAGCGTACCGGCAGGTGGCGGAGCAGGAGAAAGAGTGAGCGGCAGAATTTGGCACCCCAGGGCGTTCGATAGTCCCGAGGAGCTCAACGCCATGGAGAAGGACCGGATGCTGGGGCATCTGGGCGTGGAGATCGTCGAGATCGGCGACGATTACCTGCGCGCACGAATGCCCGTGGATTACCGCACGCAGCAGCCGTTCGGGCTGCTGCATGGCGGCGCCTCGGCGGTCCTGGCGGAATCGGTCGGAAGCTGGTCGTCCTACCTCACCACGCCTCCGGGCGAATACCAGGTCCTCGGCCTGGAAATCAACGTCAGCCACCTGCGCCCGGCAAGATCGGGTTACGTGTACGGCACCGCCCGCCCGGTGCGGCTCGGCAGCGTGGTCCACGTCTGGGACATACGGATCACCGACGAAGCGGACGTTCTGCTGAGCATTTCCAGGCTCGCTACCTCCGTTCGCCGGCTAAAGCAGGGCGACGCGTGATATTCTTCCGCGCGCCTAAGAGGGAGAAGCTTGTGAAGAAATTACTGGTTGTCGCTTGCGCGCTCGCGCTTGGCGCCTGTGCGGCCCAACAGTCCGCGCTGCAATCCGCGGATTCCGCTCCGGAAGGGCGGCAAGCGCAGGCATCGGACGATTCGGCTACGGCGCGCCAGGATAAACGGCGCAAGAGTGATCAGCCCTACGTCACCTCGCTGGAGCGCAGGGACACGACGGGCTCGCGCATCAATCGCGTCCGCCGCAGGGGCGAGCCGGAAGAAGACAACACTGCCGGCAAGCGCGTCGAAACCATAACCGGGGAACAGCTCGAGGAGATCGAGGAAAGGGGCGGGAGCGTAGTGATCGGCGGCGAGGGTTAGCCGGCGCACAGTCACTCGTCTGCCGGTTCCGGTTTCTTGATCATCAGGCGCGCCATCAGGATGCCGATCTCGTAGAGCAGATACATCGGGATCGCCAGCAGCGTCTGCGAGATCATGTCGGGCGGAGTCACCAGCATTCCCAGCGTGAACGCTCCCAGGAGAATGTAGGGACGTTTTCTGCCGAGCGACTGCGGGCTGACGATGCCCGCGCCCACCAGCATCAGGATTGCGATCGGCACCTCGAAGGCGAGGCCGAATACAAAGAACAGCACGACAACGAAGTCCAGGTATTCACCGATGTCGGTCATCATGGCCACGCCTTCGGGCGTGGCGGCCGCAAAGAAACTGAACATCAGCGGGAACACGACGAAGTAGGCGAAAGCCGCTCCGGCGTAGAACAGGAATATGCTGGACAGCACTAGCGGCAGCGCCACCTTCTTCTCGCGCTTGTACAGCCCGGGCGCCACGAAGGCCCAGGCCTGGTAGATGACGACCGGCATGGCGGTGAACAGCGCCACGAAGAATGCCGTCTTGAAAGGCGTCAGGAACGGCGAGGCCGGCCGGATGGCCACCATCGTGAAACCTTCGGGAAGCTGGCTCATCAGCGGCGACGCCACCAATGTGAAAACTTCCTGGGCAAAGGGCACCAGGCCCACGAAAACCAGCAGTATCGCGCCGGTGGCCTTCATCAGGCGGGAGCGCAGTTCGATCAGGTGAGAAAGAAGGCTGGACTCCTCCAGTTCCTCCTCTTCTTCCTTGCCGTTCCGCTCGGGCTCGCTATTCACCGGACTGCTCGGCGCCGTCCTTGCCTGACGTTTGCGCGGTTTCGTCCTTGTCTGAGGCTTGCCCGGCGTCGTCCTTGTCTGCCGCTTGCGCGGTTTCGGCTTGCGTTTCCTTCTTGTTGCCGCCCTTTTGCGATGTCTTCGCTTTCGATCCGGCCGAAGCGTCGGCTGTCCGACGCGCCGAAAACGGTCTCGGATCGTCCAGGTCCACTTCCTGGCGCAACTGGTACATGAGCGTCCGCGACATGCGCCTCGCCTGCCCGACCCAGCGTCCGAGCTGCGCGGCGACTTTCGGGAGGCGCTGCGGCCCCAGGACGATCAGCCCCAGGCCTGCCAGCAGCACGAGTTCCGTAAAGCCGATATCAAACATGGTTCCCGTCGTTCGACCGGCGCGGCCGGTCGAGGCAGAGCAACTGGGTGCGATATCCGGGCTGGATCAGGCCTTGGGCGCGTCCTTTTCCTTGCTCTTCGCGCCGGTGTCGGTCTCGCTGAACTCCGCGTCGCTGCGGGCCAGCTTGTCCGGGTCGGCCTTGTCCGGGTCGGCAACGGCCTTGCGAAATCCCTTGATGGCGGAGCCCAGGTCACTGCCGAGGTTCCGGATCCGCGAGGTGCCGAATATCACCAAGGCGAGCAGCAGCACTACAAGTAGCTGCCAGCCGCTGATTCCGCCAAATCCCATTATTTCGTCCTCTTAGCGCTCCTGGAATCTCCGCCGGGTCCGTTTACCCATGCACCACTCGCCTGAGAAGCCCTGCGGTAGCTGCTAATCATACCCTCTACGGCCCCGGATGGGCTTGCAGAAGAATGGTTACCGGCCCCGAGTTGACCAGTTCCACGTCCATGTCGGCGCCGTATACGCCCGTTGCCACCCGTACGCCCAGCGCCTTCGATTCGGCCACCAGCCGGTCGAACAGCCGCCGTCCGAGATCGGGCGGCGCCGCCTTCGAGAAGCCCGGGCGGGTGCCCTTGCGGGTGTCGGCCGCCAGCGTGAACTGCGACACCAGCAACAGTTCGCCGCCCACGTCCTTAAGGCTCAGGTTCATGCGTCCGTCGGCATCCGGGAATACGCGATAGCCCACGATGCGTTCCGCCAGCCGCCTGGCCTGCGCATCGCCGTCGCCCCGCTCGACCGCGGCCAGCACCAGCAGGCCGCGGCCGATTTCACCGGATGTCTCGCCGTCCACGCTTACCCGCGCGCGGCTGACGCGTTGCAGCAGCCCGATCATCGGGACCCTGCTCCCGCCGGTATAGTATTCGGCCCATTCACACGGGGATTCTCATGCCGCAATTGACGGTCAAGGCGATAGTAACCGGCGTGCTGCTGTCGATCATCCTTTCCTGGGCCAACGCCTATATAGGACTGTTCGCGGGGCTTACCGTCTCGGCATCGATTCCCGCCGCCGTGATGTCCATGGCTGTACTGAGCCTGTTCAAGCGCAGCAACATACTCGAGCACAACATCGTGCAGACCGCCGCCTCGGCGGGCGAGTCGCTGGCCGCCGGCGTGATCTTTACGCTGCCGGCCCTCCTGATACTCAACTACTGGGACGTCTTCGACTATTGGTGGGTCAGCGTGATCGCCGGGGTCGGGGGTCTGCTGGGCGTGATGTACACCATTCCGCTTCGGCATTCGCTGATCGTGTCGGAGAACCTGGCCTTCCCGGAAGGCCAGGCGACGGCGCAGGTGCTAAAGGCGGGGCAGGAGCGTGGCGGCGAGGTGCGCTTCCTGGCGCTGGGCGCCGGGCTGGGCGCGCTGCTCAAGCTGTGCGAGACCGGATTGAAGCTGTGGGACGGCATCGCCCAGGCGGCCACGCGCGTCGGCGAAAGCATTGCCTACGCGGGATCGAACCTTTCGCCGGCCCTGGTGGGCGTCGGCTACATCGTGGGGATCAATATCGCCAGCCTGGTTCTGCTTGGCGGCCTGTTCTCATGGAACGTCGCCCTGCCCTTGTTCGGCGCCTTCTTCCTGGAAAACAACCCCGAATTCGCCGCCGGCGTGGCGGGCATGTCCGCCGCGGATGCGGCCTTCGCAATCTGGAGCACGCAGATTCGCTACCTCGGCGTGGGCGCCATGATCACCGGCGGCCTCTGGGCGATCGTTTCGCTGCGCGGTTCGCTGGTTGAAGCGTTCCGGCGGGGCTTCGGGAAGTCCGCCGCGGCCACCTCCATGGCCGAGACCGACCGCGATACGCCGATGCGCATCGTGCTGGTCGGCGTCGCTGTCATGGCGGTGTTCATGTGGTTCATCTACTACAACGTCGTGGGCAGCGCCGGCATTTCGCTGGCCATGACCCTGCTGATGGCGACGACCGGCTTCCTGTTCTCGGCGGTGGCCGCGTACATGGCAGGACTGGTCGGGTCCTCGAACAATCCCGTATCGGGAGTCACCATCGCCACCATCCTGTTTTCCTCGCTGCTGATGCTGTGGCTGGTCGGAAGGGAAGACGCCAACGCGCCCGCCGCCGTGATCATGATCGGAGCCGTGGTGTGCTGCGCGGCCGCCATCGGCGGAGACAACATGCAGGACCTGAAGGCCGGCCGGATCGTCGGCTCCACGCCGTACAAGCAACAGGTCATGCAGGTCGTGGGCGTTGTTTCGGCCACCTTCCTGCTGGCGCCGATACTGAACGTGCTGCTCACCGCGTACGGTATCGGCCCGGCGACCACCGAGCAGCCCGATTCCCTGCAGGCGCCCCAGGCCACGCTGATGGCATCGGTGGCCGCCGGAGTGCTCGGCGACGCCGACCTTCCCTGGAACATGATCGCGACGGGCGCGGCCGTGGGCGTGCTGATCATCGTTTGCGACGAAGTGCTGAAGGCGCGCAAGGCGGGCTTCCGCATGCCGGTGCTTGCGGTCGCGGTGGGGATCTATCTGCCGGTGGAGCTGGCGGTTCCCATCTTCCTGGGCGGTTTGCTGTCCTACCTTGCCAGGCGCGCGAGGGGCGGGGAAGCCGCCCGTTCCGGTTCGCTGCTGGCGGCGGGCCTGATAACCGGCGAGGCGCTGCTTGGCATTTTCATCGCCATTGTGATCGTCGCGACCGGCGACAAGACGCCGCTGGCGCTGCCGTTCTCGGCCGGATCCTGGCTTGGCATGCTGGCGCTTGCGGCCGTCGCGGTGCTGCTGTATCGTGCCGGCGCCCGCAAGGACGCGGCCGGTTCAAGCTGACCTTTCGCTTATTTCCTATCTGGAGGAGACCCATGTCCCACTATCTGGTTGCGGTGTGCCACATCACCAATTTCAACGACAACATGAAAAAATACGCCCAGCTCTCGGCCGAGCTGGTGGCGAAGAACGGCGGTGAATACGTCATCCGGGGTCCGTCGGAAGAAGACGTCGAGGGCGACAAGCTGGCCGGCTGCTACCTGATCGTCAGCCGCTTCCCCACCCGCGAACAGCTCGACGCCTTCTGGAAGGGCGACGAGTACCGCAACAACGTGCGCCCGTTGCGCGCCGGCACCGGAAAGTACGACATCGCGATCTATCCCGCCGCTGCCTGACCCGACGGGTGGGGACAGTGCGACCGCAGGCCTGGGGGCCGCGGCAAGGTTGAGCGATGCGGCCTTCTACCTGATGGTCATGTAGCGTTCGAGGCGCGCGACTTCACCGTCGTCCACGTATTTGCCGATTTCCCGGCGGAACTGCTCCATGTTCCGATACGGCCGGTACTCCAGGAATTCGTGCACCATGCGTCTGCCCACGCCGGGAATGCCGGCAAAGTCTGCCTCGCTCGCCGAGTTCAGATCCAGCGGCACGAAGACGTATTGTTCCAGCCGCGCGACTTCGTCGTCGTCCACGTATTTGCCGATTTCCCGACGGAATTGCTCGAGTGAACGGTACGGGCGGTACTCTTCGAATTCGTGCGCCATGCGCTTGCCCACGCCGGGGATCAGGAGAATTTCGTCCTCCGAGGCCGAATTGAGATTGATGGGAACGAACAGTTGCCCGTAGACCTCGGTTCGCTGACTTTCGTTCAGCGATCCGCTCAAAAGACCGTCCAGTTCCGCTGCACCCGAAAACGGCCGGCCTGTGACGATGTTCCCGACCAACTCGGAGTCAAGATGGGCGACGCCCTCGAGCTGATCTTCGCCGGCCACGTTGGGGTTGAGAACGCCTTCGTTATTTCCGACTTGCGCCTGCGCCACACTCCACAGAAGCGCGGTCGCCACGCAAGCGGCTGCCGTTGACCGATTCATTCGTGCTCTCCCGAGAATTGCCGCCATACTAGTGGCGTGCCTCAAAAGGGGTCAAGATGCCGCCGATCAACCGGCGGAAACGCCCGAACCGGACTTCGCCCTTGCTTCGCCGACTGATCGATTCGCGCTACCTCCTCTGGTTGCTGCTCGCACTGCCGGGCGTGGTCTATATCGTGCGCTACGCGACCGGCGTCTCGTTCTACGGGGAGGTGGTGCTGGGGACTGGAGATATCTCGGCGAAACTGCTTGTCGCAACCATGGCCGTTACGCCGCTGACGCTGATGTTTCCCGGACGTCCATGGGTCAGGTGGTTGCTCAGGCGGCGGCGCTATCTCGGCGTGGCCGCATTCGGCTACGCGGCGTTGCATACGGTCGTGTACCTGCTTCGAAAGGGTACGTTCGGACTCATACTGGCCGAAGGGGCCGAACCCGGACTGCTCACCGGCTGGGTCGCGCTGGCCATCTTCGTTCCGCTGGCAATTACCAGCAACGATGCGTCCGTCCGGCGCCTGCGGCGGCTATGGAAGCGCCTGCACCGATGGGTGTACGTAGCGGCCATGCTGACTTTCGTACACTGGGTCATCGAGGCCTACGATCCGGTGCCCGGCCTCATTCACCTGGCGGTGCTGGCGGCGCTGGAAGGATTCAGGCTGTGGAAGACGGCTCGTGGAGGGAGGCGCCGGTCGACATGAAGCGCGCCCGCGCGGTTGCCACGAGCGCGCCGTTGTCGTCGCGGAAAGCCTTGCCTTCCATTTCCATCATGCGGCCCCGGCGGCGCAGCAGCCTTCCCTCGAGCTTCAGGCCGACTCCCATCGGCACCGCGTCGCGGTAGCGGACCTCGCAGCGCGCCGTATGGGCGCGCTGGCCCCGCAGGAAACTCCAGTTGGCCATGACGTCGTCCAGCAGCGAATAGAGGATGCCGCCGTGGAGCATGTCGCTGTAACCCACGTGCGTCGGACCCGGCGTGAATTCCGCGCGGCAGACCTGCTCGCCGCCTTCCTCTTCCAGGCGGAAACGCACCCTTAAGCCCCCGGGGTTGGAAGGCCCGCAGACGAAGCAATGATTCGCAGGATCCCAGAGTTCGCTGATGTTTTTTCTCCTGCGCTAGGGCATGATTAGACGGAAATTCGAATGATATGCGGGCTTGGGCAATGACTTACGATTCCGGCAACATCTTCGCGCGCATCCTGGCCGGCGAGGCCAGGTCCCACCGCGTGCATGAAGATGAGCACGTCCTGGCGATCATGGACGTGATGCCGCGCGCGGACGGTCATACGCTGGTGCTGCCCAAGGCGCCGTGCGCCGATTTCCTTACGCTCCCGGCCGATGACGTGCCCGGCGTGTTTGCGGCCACGCAAAAGCTGGCCGGTGCTGTCAGGGAGGCGTTCGCTGCCGACGGCGTTCTGATAAAGCTGCACAACGGCTCCGCTGCCGGCCAGGTCATATTCCACATGCATGTTCACGTGATCCCTTGCCATCAGGGACAGCCGATCAAGCCGCCGGGACACGCGCTGGCGGATGACGAGGTCCTGGCTGAGCACGCCCGGCTGATTCGCGAAGCGCTGGCCAGGCAGGAAGCCGAATAGACGCACGGCCCATGCCCGCAAGTCATCTCACGTGGCCGTTCTTCGAGCAACGGCATGGCGACCGGCAACGGAGGCTGGACGCCTGGTGCGACGGGCAATCCTGGAAGCAGGAGCCGTCCGACGCCCAACTGGACGCGAGCTGCCGGGACATCGCCGCGCGTCTCGGCGAGGCCGGGTTTCTGAAGATCGCCGTGCCGCAGCCGTTCGGCGATGACGCAAGCCTTGACGCACGCAGCCTTTGCCTGATGCGCGAAACCCTGGCGCGGCACGAGCCACTGGCCGATTTCGTCTACGCGATGCAGGTCCTCGGCAGCGCGCCGATCAGCCTTTACGGGAACTCCGGGCAGAAGGAGGCCTGGCTGAGCGAAGTCGGCGCCGGTCGGAAGATCGCGGCCTTCGCGCTCTCGGAGAAAGAAGCGGGTTCGGATGTCGCCGCCATGACCATGCGCGCCGATCAGCGCAAGGGCGATTACGTGCTCAACGGCGCCAAGGCCTGGATTTCGAACGCGGGAGTCGCCGATTTCTATGTGGTGTTCGCCCGCACCGGCAGCGGCAAGCGCGGAATCAGCGCGTTTGTGGTGTCCGCCGATACGCCCGGGCTAAAGGTCAGCGAACGCACCCCGGCGATTGCGGCGCATCCGCTGGGCAATCTTGAATTCAGCGACTGCCGGGTGCCGTCCTCCTCGATGCTGGGCGCGCCGGGAGACGGGCTTCGCGTGGCGCTGGGCACTCTGGACCTGTGCCGCCCCACCGTGGGCGCGTCCGCGCTGGGCATGGCGCGGCGGGCCTACGGCGAAGCCTTGCATAGAGCGCGCGGCCGGAAGCTGTTCGGCGGGACCCTGGCCGACCTGCAACTCACGCAGGCGGCGCTGGCCGATATGGCCACTTCCATCGATGCGGCGGCCCTTCTGGTTTACCGGGCCGCCTGGACGCGCGACTCGGGGCAGGAGCGCATAACCCGCGAGGCCTCGATGGCCAAGCTGTTCGCGACCGAGCATGCGCAAAAGGTGATCGACCGCGCGGTGCAGTTGTTCGGCGGCGAGGGGGTACGGGCGGGATCCGTGGTGGAGCGGCTGTACCGGGAGATACGCGCGCTCAGGATCTACGAGGGCGCAAGCGAGATTCAGCAACTGCTGATCGCGCGCCACGAACTCAAGGGCGACTGAGCCGCCCGCCCGAATCGGTCCTTATGGGACTGGGTTCCGCCCGTTTGTCTCGGCAGTCCGCCCTGCCTTGGCTGCTTGCGTTTGCTCAATGCCTGCTTCTGCCGGTCGTGCCTGCCGCCCAGAGCACGGACGCCAGCGCGGAAATGGACGAAATCGTCGTGACCGCGCGGCGGCGTCCCAGCGACGCACGCACGGTGAACCGCAGTCTCAGCGTGCTGGATCTTGAGCGCCTCGGCGGACTGCCGGGACAGACGCACGTGCAGGAGGCGCTGGCGCGCGTGCCCGGCGTGAACCTGCAACGGGGCAACGGACAGGAGTATCTGCCGGCGCTGCGTTCGCCCGTGCTTACCGGAGCCGGCGCCTGCGGGGCGCTGCTCACGGCCGAGGACGGCATTCCGCTCACGTCGCCGGGCTTTTGCAACATCAACGAACTCTTCTTTGCCCACCATGAGGCGGCTTCGCGCATCGAGGTGCTGCGCGGGCCGGGCACGGCGGTGTACGGAGGCAATGCGCTGCATGGTGTAGTGAACGTCATTACCGCGCGCAGCGGGGAGTCTTCGCTTGCCGGACTTGAGTTGGGGTCGTACGGTCTGGCGAGGCTCCGCCTGAACCGGTTCGGCCAATCGGACAGCGGACTCAGGTTGACCGCGGTGCGGAATGGCGGCTTTCGCGACGACTCCGGCTACCGGCAGTTCAAGCTCAACGCCTTTCGCTCCGGCGGCACGCGATCCTGGGACTGGACCGGCGCGCTGGCCGTGAGCGCGCTGGACCAGGACACGGCGGGATACATCACCGGTCTCGACAGTTATCGCGACCGGCAAGCCGCCCGCTCGAATCCGGACCCCGAAGCCTTTCGCAAGGCGCTCAATCTGCGCGCCTGGGCACGCCTTGAGTATCGTCGTTCTGAAGCCTGGTCGCTGGTCCTGACGCCGTACCTGCGCCACTCGCGCATGCGCTTTCGGATGCACTTCCTGCCCGGCGACCCGTTCGAGCGCAACGGCCATTCGGGCGCCGGCCTGCAGACGGCCGTCTATATCGATCGCGGGACCGGGCTGCTGATTGCCGGTCTCGACTTCGAGTACACGCAGGGCGATCTCCGCCAGTGGCAAGAAGGCGATGCTGCCGGCAGCGCTTTCGTGCGGGCAGTGTTTCCGTCCGGAGAACACTACGACTACGAGGTGGACGCCGGCTGGCTGGCGCCGTTTGCGCAGCTTGACCTGAGTATTGGAAGCAATTGGACCGCAAGCTTCGGGGCGCGCTACGAACGGGCGCGTTACGACTACCGCACCATGCTGCCCGCGGGACGCACGCGCGACGATCTGACGCCCTGCGGATTCGGAGGGTGCCGCTACAGTCGCCCGGCGAACCGCGCCGACAGCTTCGGGACGTTCTCGCCGAAGGCCAGCATCATGTGGAGCCCTTCAGGCAACGCACGCGCCTGGCTTAGCCTCTCGCACGGTTTTCGCATGCCCCAGGCCACCGAGCTGTACCGCCTGCAGGGTGCGCAGGCAACGGCCGATTTGCGTCCGGAACAGCTTCGAGCGGCGGAACTGGGCGCGTCCTTCCGCCTGGAAGCCTTCGCCGCGCAGGCAGCGCTGTACCACATGCGCAAGCGGGACGTCCTGTTCCGGGACGCGGAGCTGTTCAATCGCGCGGGCGGCGGCACCCGCCACGAGGGGTTCGAAATCGAGGCCTCGTGGCAGGCGACCCCGCGGCTGACGGTGGAACTTGCCGGCAGTGTCGCGCGGCACCGTTACGACAGGGAATACCTGCTTGGCGGCGTCAATCTCAAGGGTCTTGACGTGGACACGGCGCCGCGCCGGTTCGGCGGGACGCGCCTTCGCTGGCAGGGCCAGGCAGACTGGCAGGCGGAGCTGGAGTGGCTGTGGACTTCAGGCTACTTCATGGAGCCCGAAAACCGGCATCGATACCCGGGACATCGAATCCTGAACCTGCGCGCGCGCGCCGCGCTGGGGCAGAGGGTAATCGCCTATGTGCGCCTGCTCAACCTGACCGGCCGCGCATACGCGGACCGCGCCGACTATACGGTCTTCAGCGGCGAGCGCTATTTTCCCGGGAGGCCCCGGTCCTTGTTTGCAGGCCTGGAGTGGCGCTGGGGAGCTTCCTCCCCGAACCCGTAGAGGAGTCCGGCCGGGTTATTCCTCCGCGTCGCCCCCGTCGGCTGCGATCCATTCACCGCCCTGGAAGCCGCAGCCGATCTCCAGCCCGAAGGGGTCGCCGGTGTAATAGTGCTGCCTGGAATCTCCCAGGTCGCAGATTCCCACCATCTCGCGTTCGGTGTCGCACTCGGCGCCTTCGGCGAAGCTTGCGTCATGGTTGTCGTCCGTCTGGCCCAGTTCCGTGCAGCCGGCTTCCGTCACCGGCGCCTGGCAAACGTCGAACGGGCCCGCGAACATGTTCTCCTGAACATAGGTACAGGCGCCCACCGGTTCATCGTCGCCGATCGCGGCGCTCATCAGTACCAGAAAAAGGCCGGGCAGCCAGTGTTTTGTCGTCATGGGTTTGCTCCCCCTCGTCAGAACAGCGCCGAATGATAAACCAAGGGCTCTGCTATGCTGCGAAACACGAACCGCGCCTTGGTCCCCGGGAGGAATGCTCCGCCTATGTGGTTAAAGAAAAACCGCCTCGACCGGCCGACAGACGGCCGCCTGCCCATTCCGACGCAGATCATTTCCAACGAGGAATACCTGCCGACGCCGCAATCTCCCGAACAGCGCAAGGTGGAGCTGCTGCTCAAGGAATGGTCCGCCCAGCGCAGCAAGACTCTGGGGCTGTCCCGGCGCGAGTTCCTGGCCGGCAGCTGCGGAATGGCGATGGCCTTCATGGCGATGAACGAGGTGTTCGGTCCCTGGTTCCGCGTACACGCGTCGGAAACCTACGATCCGGAGGCCTATCCCGAACTATGGCCCAAGAACTCGTTCATTTTCGACGTGCAGACGCACCACGTGCGCACCGATGGCGTGGAGCCCCTGTTCTTCCGCAAGCTTTCCGCTCCCTTCAACAAGGAACTGGCCGGCGTGGAGCCGCAGAAGGGGGACCTGCAGTTCCGCAACTTCATAAAGGAAGTGTTCTTCGACAGCGACACGCAGGTGGCGGTCATCAGCGGCGTGGCTTCCAACCTGTTCAACGTTCTGAATTCCGACGAGATGGTGGAAGGGCGCGAGCGGATCAACGCCATGGCGGGGTCGCAACGGCTGCTGGCGCACGGGCTGACGGCGCCGTTCTTCCCGAATTTCCTGGAAGAGACCGAGCGCATGGCGCTGGATCTCAAGGTGGATTCCTGGAAGTTTTATCCCGGCGTGGTGGAGCGAAAGGGCGAGTTCCCGTTCTGGATGGACGACGAGGAACTCATGTATCCCTTCTACGAGAAGATTCTCGGCTACGGCATGAATCTGGTTTGCGTGCACAAGGGCCTGCCGCTGCCCGGCAGCAGCCTGGAGCATAACCACCCGCGCGACATCGAGAAGGCGGCGCGTGACCACCCCGACATCAACTTCATCATCTATCACTCCGGCTTCAAGGCGGCCAATTACGAACTCCCGCCCGGCGACAGCTACATCGAGGAGGGCGGATACCTGCCCTGGACCACCGACCTCGTGCGCATGCGAGAGGCCAATCCCGACATGACCAATGTGTACATGGAACTGGGCACGACCTTCGGCCACACGGTCATCACGCATCCGAACGTGTGCGCGCATTTTCTCGGCCAGATCCTCAAGGCGTACGGCGTCGATCACGTGATCTGGGGCACCGACGCGATCTGGTGGGGATCGCCGCAATGGCAGATAGAGGCCTTCCGCCGTTTCAGGATGCCCGAGACGCTGCAGGAGGAATTCGGCTATCCGGACCTGACGGACGCGGACAAGGACAAGATCCTGGGGCTGAACGCCGCGCGCCTGTACGGAATAGATTCGGACGAAGCGCGCAAGGCGCTGCCGGCCGACGGGCTATCGCAACTGAAGAACTGGTACGGCCACGAAGGCGGTCAACCCAGCAACACTCAATACGGCTGGATCAAGGCCTGAGCGAAACGACCGGAGGGCCGGCAGCTATCGACGGGGTGCTGAGGTGAGCTTGATGATCTGTCCGCCGCTGTCGTGTTCCAGCAGAAGATAGATCTCCCCGGCCGGACCCACTTCGATATCGCGAAACCGGACCACGTCCTCCAGCAGCGTTTCCTGGTGCACCAGTTGATGGTCCGTCACTCTGATGCGCAGCAGATCGGATGCCCGCAAAGTACCGACAAGCATGTCGCCGTTCCATTCCGGGAACATGTCGCCCTCGTAAAACACGAAGCTTGACAGGGCAGGGGCGGGGGTGAAGTCAACGACAGGCTGCTGGATATCGGCCAGGTCGAAGTCGATACCCAGCACCCTGCCCCAGGCGACCGGCCTGCCGGTGTAATTCACGCCGAGAGAGAACAACGGCCACCCGTAATTGAGCCCGGGCTCGATGAGATTGATTTCATCGCCCCCGCGCGGACCCATCTCGGTGCTCCAGATTTCGTTGCTGCCGGGATTGAATTCCAGGCCCTGAGGATTGCGGTGGCCATAGGTCCAGATCGCCGGCTCCGCGTCGGGCGTGCCGACAAAGGGATTGTCGGCGGGCACACGGCCGTCGTCGTGCAGGCGCATGATCTTGCCGTAGGGCGTGCTCAGATCCTGTATGCCGATGTGTTCCATGGGGCCCTTGATGCCCACGCCAAAATAAACAAAGCCATCGTTATCGAACGCAATGCGGCCGCCCGCGGCGATTTCCGGCATCAGGGTGTAGTGCTCGTGATCCGCCTGCCATAGGACCTCTTCATCCACCCAGGCGCCGTCCCGGATGCGGCCGCGCACCAGTTTGTTCATGGACACATCCTGTTCCGATTGCCGGCTGATGTCGTTGCAGTCGGAGCACCGGTCGCCGTAGTGGAGGTAAATCCAGCCGTTGTTCGCGTAGTCCGGATGCAGGGCCACTTCCATCATCCAGCCCAGGCCCATCGGCTGACCGACGAAGTTGAACGAGTCCGCCCAGGCCTTGGGCGCCCCCCGGATCAACTCGGATTGCTCTCCCTTAGCGTTGATGATGCTCAATCCCCGGCGCTTTTCCGTCAGCAGCAAACGGCCGTCGGGCAATGGTTCGATCGAGAAGGGCAGTGGATCAAGCCCGCCGATCACCGTTTCGACGGCGAAATCGTGATGCTCGCTTTCAATGGCGCCGGACGGTATTTCGAGCGGTGCGTCGTAGCGGAAGTCCTCCAGGTCGGTGCCCTGACGCTGCTCGGAAATGTAGAGCGCCAGCGCCCGGATTTGCTGATCACTGAGCGCCGCAGAAAAACCGGGCATGCCCCGCTCGGAAAACCCCTCTGCGGTGCTCCTGGCAATGTCATCGATGGAATCGCCGTGGAGCAGGTCGGCTCCCCTGAGCGCCGTGCCCTGGGGCGCGCCCTGCAAGGCTTCCCCGTGGCATACCGCGCATTCCCGCTGGTACAGCCGGGCAACAAGATCGGGTGGCGCATCGGCCATATTCAGCTCGCGCAGGTTGACGACGCGGGGTACGCCTTCAGGCTGCGCCGCCACGGCGTTGAAGACGACGCAGGCCGCGGCAGCCAGCACGGTAAGTATTGCGGTTCTACGCACTCCGAAAGCCCCCTTCTTCTACAATGGCAAGGAATCCACGGGACACAAGCTTATGCCAGTTGCGCGCGATCAGGAGAAAAACTCTCCACGCACCGGTCCTTACGACTCGCTGCGCGATTTTGTCGATGCCATTGAGGCGCACGGGAAGCTCATGCGCCTGAAGGAAATCGATCAGGACAAGTATGAGGCCACGGGCGTCATGTATCGCCTGATTGACAAGTTCGGATATGAAGACGCGCCCGCCTTGCTGATCGAGCGCATGAAAATCGACGGAGAGTGGCGCGACGGCCCGATTGTCGCAAACCTGTACGGCAATTGGGACATCGAAGCTTTGCCCTGGGGAGTCGAGGACATCGGCGATAACGACGAGCAGATGTACCGGGCGACACGCGACAAGCTGATGACGCGCATCGATCAGGCCGGGAACTGGATGAAGATAAAGCCCGTTCACGTCGAGCCGCCCGATGCTCCGTGCAAGGAGGTTCGATTAACGGGAGACGGAATTGATCTTCTCAAGTTTCCCTGGCTCAAGAACAACCCGGCCGATGCCGCCCGTTACATCAATACGGGCGCCGTATTCATGCATGACAGCGAGTTGGGAGCGAACGTCGGCACCTATCGCTGTCAGATCAAGGGAAAGAACAAGATCGGCTTGAACCCGGAACCGGGTCAGGACGGCTGGCGATTACTCATGGGCATGAGAAGGCGCGGCGATCGCGCATGCAGAGTATCCATTGCGGTTGCCGTAGACCCCGCCGTCTGGTCGGTGAGCAGTACCAAAATGGCCGGTTTCGGCGAAAGCGAAATCGAAATTGCAGGCGGGTTGATCGGCAAGCCCATCGAACTCGTCAGGAGCGAAACCAACGACATCATGGTGCCGGCCCATGCCGAGATGATCATCGAAGGCGAGGTTCCGCTGGGCCAGTCGGAAGATGAGGGCCCTTACGGGGAAATGTACGGCTATCTGGGCCTTAAGAAACGCGACAATTTCTTTGTCAACGTCACGGCCATTACGCACCGCCGTAATCCAATGTTCTTCAATTCCTTCACCGGCGTTGCAGCCGACATGCCCAAGGGGCCTTCGTGCGCGGCCGAATACCACCGCTACAAAAAACTGATCCCCAACCTGCAGGCGATCTACTCGCCGCGCGGTGCTAACGGCGTCAGCCTTGTCAGTATCGACAAGAGATTTGCCGGTGAAGGCATGGCGGCCGGGCAGGCGGTGGCGGCCAATCCCGGTCTCAACAAGGTTGTCATTGTCGTCGACAGTGACGTGAACATACTTAGACCCCTCAACATTCTTCATGTGCTGGGCGCGCGTTGGCAGCCCAGCGCCAGCGTCGTGATCCCGCAAACTCAGATGCGGATGCCCGATCCCAGCATGCGAACCACGGGGATCACCAGCAAGATGATCATTGATGCGACCCAGCAGCTGCCCGGCGAGGGCGGTCCGGACATCTGGCCACCCGTGACGCGCGTGCTCCTGGAGGAGAAATGCCCGGACCTGCTGGACGAAATCGACCGCAAATGGCCTGACTATCTCAAGGGTTGGGCGAAATAAGAGGCCGGAATCCGGAAACTCAAGCGGTTTCCCCTGATTCCGACGGCACGGGCTTGTTGCCCCATATGCGCACGCCAATGGCCGCCAGCAGGATAATCAGGTTGCAGACGCCCATCATCGTGAAGGGCGCATTCGGGACCTGCAAACGGTCCACCAGCAGTCCGCCGACAAGAGTGGCCAGCATGATGCCTATGGCGCCCGACTTGTTATAGACGCCGACCACGGCGCCGCGGTATTGCGGTGGCGCTTCCTGGCCGAGCAGTGCGGCCGAAGACACCACCGTGGAGGTTTCGCCTATGCCGGTGGCGATGCACGCGAACAGAATCAGGCTTCCCACCGAGAACGGATCGTCGATGGAACCAAGCCACAGATAGCCGACAGCGGCGATGCCGAAACCTATCGCGACCGCGGAGGTGCGGTTAATCCGGTCGCAGATCATTCCCATGAAATACGCCCAGCAGATGGCCGAAAGCTGAATCACGGCGCCAAACAGAAATGCGGCGCGGCCCATGGCCTGCCCCGTGGTCATGCCCTGGTCCACACCGACCTGGACGAACCACAGGGAAAAGAACGTGCCGACCACCACGAGGTCGCCGCGCGAGATGAAGCCGCTGGCGTAGGCCAGGGCAATGCGCGGGTTGCGCCTGGCTTCGGTGATTCCCCGGGCGAAGTTCTTCAGCACGCTGGGCTTGTCCTTCACCTCGGGCGGCGGCCCGCCCTTGAATCCCAGGCGCAACACGATGGCGGAGACAATCCCCACCGCGGCGGCAATCCAGAAGGTGTACTTTCCCGCCAGTGCGCCGCTGAAACCCATCCATTCAAACCGCTCCGGCAGTTGCCCGAATACGATGCTCATCAGTATTACGCCGAGGCCGTTGAAGATGGATGTGGTACCCAGCCACCGGCCCCTGGAGCATTCCTGAATGATGTCGATCAGGGAGGCGCCGAGCATCACCGGAAGGATGGCCGCGCCCACGGCAACCACGACGCGGAAGGCAATCAGTTGTTCTGCGGAACTGGCCAACGGGTAGAGGAAATAACCCAGCGCCAGGATCACAAAGCCGATCGAAAACAGGATCCGCCGGCCGGTGCGGTCCGACAGCGCTCCCACCAGGCCCATGAGCGAGATGACGACGACTTCCTGTAATGCGGCCAGGAAACCGGTCAGGGCGCCCTGCTCACCGCGCGGAATCTGCAGGACCTCTTCCAGCAGATAGGGCTGGACGAAATTCACCATCGTCAACAGCGTCAGGTTGAAGACGGCGGCGTAGAGCAGGGTCAGGATATTCAGATAGGAGTATCCCGGCATGAACCAGTAGACGAGTATGTGCTTGCCCCGGGGATCGGGCGGATGGCGCTCCATCAGCGATGGCCCTCTACTACCGGCCATGATGTTCCTCCCCAGTGGACTTCGCCCTCAATTTACCTGATCCGCTTTTGTCCGGGATGACGAAGTGAGCGAATTCGGGTAATCTTGGGCCGGCATATTCAAATTGCACGGGGTCGGGGGAGCCTCGCACAACCTTGTAAGGGGGGGTTGTCATGAAAGCAACTTGTAACCGAATACTTTCACTTTCCATCGCGATTGCAACGGGGGCGCTGCTTGCGCTGCCCGCGACGGCGCAGGACGATCCGGCCTTCGAGGAAATCGTCGTTACGACACGAAAGAAGGAGGAGAACCTCCAGGACATTCCGATATCGGTCAGCGCGTTGAGCCGCGAAGACATGGAACGGGCCGGCGTAAGGGAAATGAACCAGATCGCCCATCACGTTTCAAGCCTGCAGTTCGACAGGGGCTATTCGCCGGCCGACACGCGGCTGGTCATTCGAGGTCTGGCCCCGACGCGCGGGCGTCCCAACGCCGCGACGCTTGTGGACGGCATCGATATTTCCAGCGAGGCCATCGGCGTTGCCGGCGGCACCATGCTGATCAATCCGCGCATGCTTGATATCGAGCGCGTCGAAGTCGTAAAGGGTCCGCAGAGCGCCCTTTACGGGCGAAGCGCTTTCGCCGGCGCGGTCCAGTACGTAACGCGCGATCCTTCGGACGAGACCGAAGGCGAGTTCGGCCTCGACGGGGCGGAGGAAGGCTATTACACCTTCAAGGGCAGCCTTTCGGGACCGCTGGGAGAAAACGCCGGCTACCGTCTTAACGCGCTGTACTGGGAGGAGGGCGGCTTCTACCAGAACTCCATTACAGGCAACGATATCGGCGGCGGCGAGGGATTGGGCATTGCCGCCACATTGAAGTTCGAACCCAACGAGTCGTCCAGCTACAAGATGCGCGTGGAATACGCCGACGACGAGTTCGAGGTCGCACCGCAGGCCAATATTCCTTTCAACGGCGTCAACCGCGTGCCGGCCGCGGCTTCCCTGTGCAACGGCGGCTACGTCAACGACGATGATTGCGATGGCCCCGCGAAAATCATCCAGGACCACCTGCTGCGCACCCGCTCGGCAAACCCCAATGATGCGGCGGTCTTCGATGATATGGACCATCCCGGCGTCATCGGAGAAATTCCGGATGGCGACGAGCTCGTGGTCACATTGTCGCCGGACTACCGCCGGGGTATCGGCAACGACGATTTTCCCGGATCGACCCGCGAAGTGCTTCGGTTCTCATTGGCTGCGGACTGGACAGTGGGACCCGGCACGCTTAGTTCGCTCACCGGCGTAGCGGATGCGGATACCAGCGCCGAGATGGACCTTGACAAGATAGCCGAGGCCGGACCCAACGGGATGGACATCAGCATCGCCAACCAGGTCGGCCATCGGTGGTCCAACACTTCGCTTTTAAGCCAGGAGTTGCGCTATATATCGGAGTTGGAAGGGCGCTTCAATTTCGCAATCGGCGCCCAGTTGTGGCAGGAGGACGTGGAGCAGAACTCACGCAACAACACCATTATTACCGGCGGCACCTACTGCAGCCTGCTTCGCATCAAGCCCAGCCCGTTCGCTCCCGCATTCACGATCGACACGTTTGGCGGGAATCCGCGGTTCGGAATACCCCCCAATCCCGTGCGCAATACATGCAAGTACTCCAGTTATCCCAGCGCGCTGATCACCCAGCAGGTCAGTGAGCAGAAACTGGTGGACTCGACGACGCGCGATACGGACCATCGTTCCGTTTACGCGGCATTGGATTTCGATTTGACGGAAACGCTTGTCGTTCGCGCGGAGGCGCGCTGGACCGACGAAAC
This sequence comes from Gammaproteobacteria bacterium, assembly GCA_965116895.1. Taxonomy (GTDB): domain Bacteria; phylum Pseudomonadota; class Gammaproteobacteria; order Steroidobacterales; family Foliamicaceae; genus Foliamicus. Next base: position 158,310 of record OZ220729.1, read on the forward strand.
GACGGACGTGTCCGCGCCAAATACATTCAACCCCCAAGCCCGCCGCGCCGAGGGTCCGGGGTCGATTCAAGCTTGCGGGAGCTCCGGCAACTGCATTCCGGGCGTCTCCTGGGGTCCCTACCCGCCCAATGGATTCGGCTCTCCCGGCAATTTCGCCCCGCCCATCTCCTTCACCCGCAGCGACAGCTATGTCACGCCCAAGGTGGGTGTGCAGTGGAACCAGTCGGACGACACGATGTGGTACTTCTCCTGGGCCGTGGCCAAGAAGCCGGGTGGTTTCAGCACGCTGGGATTCGGCGGTTTCGGCGGGGACGCCAACGGTAACGGCGAGCCCGACGAGATCGTGTTCGAGCCCGAGGAAATGCAGGTCTGGGAACTGGGCATGAAACGCACTCTCATGGACGGGCGCCTGCGCTTTAACGGCGCCTACTTCTTCCAGGACTTTACCGACAAGCAGATCAGTATCCAGAGAGTCGTTCGCGGCCAATTGGGCACGGTGATCAGCAATGCCAGCGGCGCCGAAGTGCACGGCGTGGAACTGGATGTGAACTGGCTGATCACCGACAACTGGAGACTCTCGGGCGGATATACCTGGCTGAATGGGGAGTTCACCGATTACAAGGTTCTTACCACCAGTTCGGCGGACCCCGCCCGCATCGGCAATTGCAACCTGGTTATGGCCGGCGGTCGCGCGGTCTGCGAGGTGGACCGCAGCGGCTTCGACCTCGAGCGTTCGCCGGAGCACACATGGCAATTCACGCTGTCGTACCAGGGTCCCTCGAGAATCCGGGAGGGATGGGACTCCTTCGCGTCCTTGAGCGCCAACGGCCAGAGCGAACGGTTCATCGAGGATTTCAACAGGAAGATTCTCAAGTCATACTCGCGCGCCAACCTGAATTTCGGCCTGGCGACGGATGAGTGGGAATTCGCGGTTTACGTGAACAACTTACTCGACGACGACACGGTCACGTGGGCCGGCGGCGGCCCGGGCATGCCGGTCAGCGACTGGAGGTTCGCCATTCTGGTGGACACGACAGGACTGGGACGCCCGTTCACGATTCTGCCCGCGCCGCGAATCGCCTCAACCGTGTATGGCTATCTGCCGGATCCGCGTCAGATCGGCATACGCCTGAACTACCGCTTCTAACGCGAGAACAAACCCCGGGAGAGAGGGCAGGACGCCTTCTCTCCCGTGCGTACACTTGAAATTCGGCGGGGGCGCCCCCAGAAAATGATAAAATCCATTGCGCAATGGCCAAGGATTCGATGAACACAGCGATTGCCGCGACCAACCGCGACCTGATCCTGGCGGGCCCGCTGGGCAGCCTGGATGCGTACATTCAGGCGGTCGGATCGGTCCCCTCGCTCAGCGAGGAGGAGGAGCGCGAACTGGCGACCCGGCTGCGCGAGGACGGCGATCTGGACGCCGCCCGGCAGTTGGTCCTGGCGCACCTGAGGTTCGTGGTGCACATCGCCAGTCGGTACCAGGGTTACGGGCTGCCGATGGCCGACCTGATCCAGGAAGGCAACGTGGGCCTGATGAAGGCGGTCAAGCGTTTCGATCCCGAAGTCGGCGTTCGCCTGGTGACGTTCGCCGTCCACTGGATTCGCGCCGAGATTCACGAGTTCGTCCTGCGCAACTGGCGCCTGGTCAAGGTGGCCACCACCAAGGCCCAGCGCAAGCTGTTCTTCAACCTGCGCAAGCTCAAGAAGAGGCTGGGCTGGATGTCGCCCGACGAGCAGGAAGCCGTGGCCGAGTATCTCGGCGTCAAGCCCGAGGAAGTGGCGGAGATGGAAATGCGCCTCGCCGGTCAGGACATCACCTTCGACCCACCGACGTCCGACAGCGAAGAGCAGACGTACTCGCCGTCGCAGTACCTGCCCAGTTCCGACCCGGACCCGGCGGTCGAGCTGGAAGAAGCCGACACCATGGAGCGCGCAAGCGAACAGTTGGCGGAAGCGCTGGCCGGGCTGGACGAGCGTGCGCGGGACATCATCACTTCCCGCCGGCTGGTCGAGAAGAAGACCACGCTGCACGAATTGGCCGGCCGCTACGGTGTATCCGCCGAACGAATCCGGCAGATCGAGAACCAGGCACTGAAGCAGTTAAGCTCGGCGATAACCGCGCCCTAAGGGCCCCGGTTCCCATGATCTGCCCGTGGGTATCTCCTGAACAGGAGATGGCCCGCGTCCCCGCTCCGGCCGCCCGCCCGTCCGGATCTTCGAATTTTTCTTTACACTAGGGCGCTCGGCGCTACAACCTGGGAGGCGCAGCCATGCATCGCCAACAACTCCGTTCCAACTCCCGTTCCGTTTTCAGGACCCTTCCGATTGCGGTAATTCTCGCCTTTGCCGCGTATGGGCTTTCACCTGCCCTCATGGCCCAACCGGCCGGAGGACCGCCCGCCGAGGCAGCGACTCCGGACACCATCGAGTGGCAGACCGACGAGATGCTGCCGTACTACGAGATTCCGAACATACCGGTATCGGCCGAGGCGTACTTCGCGCCGGACAGTTATCACCTGATAGCCCAGACCCGCGACCCCGACGCTGTCCAGGGCGCAACCGGCAGACATGGCAACCTGACCTACACCTACACGATCGAGGGTACGGAAATCACCCGCATCAACGACAAGGGTCAGGACGCCTGCTCGTATTTCTTCCCGGATCAGCAACGAGTGATATTCACTTCGACCCGGGACAACCTCCATCTGCCGGTCGGAAACTGGTCGGATGAGGACGAGTACCCGAGGGGTGGCGAACTCTATATTGCCAATGTCGACGGCAGCGATCGCCGCCGGCTGACGCACAACGAGTGGTACGAGGCCGAGGTGGTGGTTTCGCCCACCGGCGAGTGGATCGCTTTCGGACGCAACATCGACGGCCGGCAGGACCTGTGGCGCATACGCCCCGACGGCACGGACGAGCAGCGCATCACGGACACCGACGACTGGCAGGAAGGCTCTCCGTATTTCATGCCGGACGGCGAGCACCTGCTGTTCCGCTCCTGGCGCGACTCGGACTACAAGAGGATCAGGCCCACGCCCATGATCGTCATGACGATCAACATCGACGGTTCCGACTGGCGCGGCTACACCTTTGACGGAGACATGAACTGGGCGCCCAACCCGGCGCCGGACGGACGCCATTACGTTTTCGTGCGCGTTACGGATCAGGACGCCGGCCCGCTGGGTAACTGGGACATATTTCTCGGCGATCTGGCCGGAGGCGAACCCGTGCGTCTGACCACCTACCCGGGATTCGACGGTCTGCCCGGCATGGCCCCGAACGGAAAGCTGCTGGCCTGGGCGCGCGCCAGGGGAGGAGGCTTCATGGCGGGAATCAAGACACACATCATGGACGTGTCGTCGCTGGGTATCGGTCCCGAGAACTACGAACCGCTGAACCCCGAATGGGGCCGGCCGATGTCTGAAGATCCGCCGGCAGCGGAGTAATCAGGACATAAGGCCGGGCTCGTACTGCCGGACATGACGCCTGGTGCCCTGATTGAGGGCGGAACGCCCTCGGTCCCGGGTTCAGGGTGGGAGAGAACTCCATGGAACTGATGAATTTCTTCAACGCCCTGAATGCCGTGATCTGGCACAACTGGATGCTGTACGCCGTTCTTGGAACAGGTGTCCTGTTTACCATCTGGAGCGGCTTTTGCCAGTACCGCGCGCTGACCCACGGAGTGGCCATAACGCGCGGCAAGTACGACGACAAGGACGATCCGGGCGCAATTTCCCATTTCCAGGCGCTTTCCGCGGCGCTGTCGGCCACGGTGGGGCTCGGCAATATCGGCGGCGTGGCGCTTGCCATCAGCCTGGGCGGACCGGGCGCGGTGTTCTGGATGTGGGTCGTGGGGCTGTTCGGCATGGCGGTCAAGTTGACCGAAGTGACGCTGACCATGCTCTACCGCAACACCGACGATCCCGCGAACCCGCATGGCGGTCCGATGATGGTCGTGGACCAGGGGTTGCCGGCGCGGTGGCCGAAGCTGCGGCCGGCCGGCAAGGTTTTCGCTGTGATATTCAGTATTTCGGTCGTGATTTCGGCGATAACCGGAGGCAACCTGTTCCAGGCCTGGAACGTGGGCGACGTGACCGAGAGCTATTTCGGGATCCCGGCCTGGATGTGCGGTCTCGCGCTGGCCGTCGCGGCGGGCCTGGTGATCATCGGCGGTATCCAGCGCATTGGGCAGGTCGCCTCGCGGCTGGTCCCGTTCATGGTGGTGCTCTACTTCTTCGGCTGCATCGCGGTGCTGGCGCTCAGTTACGAGCAGATTCCCGAATCTTTCGCGCTGATCTTCCGGGGGGCCTTCTCGTCTCTGGAAGGAACCGGCGCATTCATCGGCGGCACGGCCGGCGCCGCGTTCATCTTCGGGATGAAGCGGGCGCTTTTCTCGAGCGAGGCCGGTCAGGGTTCCTCGCCGATCGCACACTCGGCGGCGCGCACCGACGAGCCCGTGCGCGAAGGCATCGTTGCCGCACTGGAGCCGTTCATCGATACGCTGGTGGTATGCACGCTGACCGCGCTCGTGATCCTGAGCACGGGGCAGTGGCGGCGCGGACCGGAAGCGGAGTTCCCGGCCGGCCCCGACGTCGTGGCCGCGGAAACCGCCGGCTCGTGGACGATTGCGGAGGGCGCCGCGCCGGATCGCGCGGGCGGCGACTGGGCGGGCGGCGAGTCCGTGTTCATGGTGGCCGTTGCGGACTACAACCCCGATACCGACAACGAACTGCACAAGATTTCCGGCGAGATCGAACTGGGGTCGGACGGCCTGGCCACGATTCGCTGGCAGTCCATCGAAAGCTCCGTCGCCCCGGTCTTGCGTGACAGCGGTCTGTACGTGTCCTACGAGGGCGCGACCATGACCGCGCAGGCGCTGGATTCGGCGATTCCGGGACTCGGCAAGTGGCTGGTCAGCCTCGCCGTGTGGCTGTTCGCTTTCTCCACCATCATTTCCTGGAGCTACTATGCGGAGCAGGCGGTGTGGTTCCTGGGAGCCCGCAAGGTCGGGTTGATGATCTACAAGATCTGCTACTGCCTGCTGGCGCTGGTCGCCACGCTGGGATGGCTGCGCACGGACGCCGAACTCGACACCGTCACCACGCTGGGGACCGGGCTGATGCTGGTCGTGAACATGCCGATCATGTGGCTGTTCGGCTGGCAGGCAATGCGCGCCTACAAGGAATATATCCGCAGGTTCACCAGCGGGCGTATGGACCGTGGCGAAGGCGCTCCGACGCTGGAAGACCTGATCCGATCGCGAGGTTGACGGCCCTGTTGGGGTTCAGGGCCTTGTAGTGTGACCAGGCCCTAATTGTCGGCCAGGCGGAAACGTAGCCAATCGGTGGTTTCGTCGAAAGCGCGGTTGCTGACTTCGGAGATCGACACCGCCTCCAGGAAACTGTGAGAGGCCCGTGCGTACACGCGGGAGTCCACTGCCACGCCCGCTTGGCGCAGGCGCTCCGCCATCTCGATGTTCTGTTCGGCCAGGACATCGCATTCGGCAATGGCGAGAAAGGCGGGCGGTAAACCGTCCAGTCTTGCGAGAAGCGGGCAGGCGAGTGGATCAAGTGCATCGGCCTCGCTTCTGAGATAGTTCTTCCAGAACCCGCCCATCTCCGGGCAGGTAAGCATGAACGAATCGCCGCCGTATTCACGGCAGGCCCCGGGAGAGATTTCGGTCGAATAGGCGCCGTAGTTCAGCACCATCGCCCGGAGCCAATCCTTGTCTCCCGAATTCCGAAGTTGCAGACAGGATCCCACGGTCAGGTTCGCGCCGGCCGAATCGCCGCCGATCGCCAGGCGCGAACTGTCCACGTCGAGAATTTCCCCGCCGTCTTTCCGCAACCACCGTAATACGTCGATCACCTGCTCAAGGGCAACGGGATACCTGGCCTCCGGCGCATAAGAGTAGTCTACGCCGACGACTGCACAACCGGCCCGGGCCGCATATTCGCGCATCAGGCGATCGTGAGTGTCCACGCTGAACATTACCCATCCGCCGCCGTGGACATAAACGAGAACCGGTAGCTTGCCTTCGGCTGGTCGGTGAACGCGCAGGCGCACGTAGCCATGACGGGTTGCGCATCTGACGTCGCCGGAGTGGTGCATGGTCGGGCCACCCCGTGCCCATGGCGCGCGCGCCTTCTCCGCCATCCGCCGCCGTTCGCGAAAGGACCGAATTTCTTCCGTCGGGCCTGCCGACGTTACGGCGGTAATGGAATTGATGAACTGTTGGACGCCCGGGTCCAGGTTCTTGTTTGCCACCTGCAACGATCGAGGTGCTTCGGCGGTCACGATGCTCGTATCCTCAATTGGACATTCCGGTTTTTCGCTAAACTGAAAGCGTATGGAGAACCCGTGCCGGGCAGGCGGGAGCATCCGGCGAGATGGCTAGAGAGCAGCGAAGCACAAGGGGGATTGATTACCAGGACGTGCCGCGCCCTGTCTCCGCGCTCGCGGACGAATACCCGGCTGACCATGTGGACCCCCGCCACTGTCACGCGCGCGCCCAGCTCTTGTACGCTTCGGCGGGAATCATGTGCGTCATTACCGACGCCGCTTCGTTCGTGGTTCCTCCGCAGAGGGCTTTGTGGATTCCCCCGAAGGTCTTTCACGAGGTGCATTGCAGGGGGCATGTATCCGTCAGAACCTTGTACATCGACGCTACGGCACTCCCGAACCTGCCGTCCGATTGCCGCGTCATCGAGGTTTCCTCGCTGATGCGTGAACTGATCATAGAGGCGACGATCCTTCCGGTCGAATACGAAGAGGATGGCCGGGACGGGCGTGTCATGGAACTGATTCTGGACGAGATTACGCACACGCCCGCCGTTCCTCTTCATGTGCCGATGCCGAGTCATCCGAACCTCGAAAAGACTTGCCGCTCCATACTGGCGAATCCCTCGCGTAGCGATACGCTGGATGCACTGGCCTGCGCGGCGTCCATGGGCCGAAGGACCTTTACCCGACACTTCAAGCGTGAAACAGGCATGACTTTTGCCGACTGGCGGCAGCACGTCAGGCTTATGGAGGCTTTGTCCCGCCTTGCTATTGGACATCGCGTCACCAGCGTAGCCTTCGATGTCGGCTATAACAGCTCGAGTGCCTTTACAGCCATGTTCAAGCGCACATTCGGGGTGCCGCCGACGGAGTATTTCGCCGCGGGCGGCACTGCGGCAGTCTCGTCGGGTGAAGGCGGCTGAGATTCTCATTACCGGGACGGATTGAATTCGCGCATCCAACGCCTCAACCCTTCATTTCCCTCAAGCTCCAGCCCTCGCATGATCTCCGCGAAGGTCTGATTGTCTTCGTTCTGGCCCAGTTTGAACCGACATTCGCGATCCGTAATCTTCGCGTCGAAGGCCACGACCCCCGCAGCCAGCCGCTGCATTCTGGGTCCCATCTCTTCCACCAGCCAGGTATCCTCGCGACTGCGCTCCATGGCTTTGACGAGGTCGCGGAGATGGTCCTCAAGCAGTGCGTGATCCTCGATCGCTTCCAGTGTCGCAACGAGCTTCGCGGAAGTGAAGTTCCATGTTGGCGCCTGAGTTCGATCGCTTAACCACGAAGGCGACACGTAGCCGTGCGGTCCAAGCACCAATATCAGTCCCTTGCATGGCGCCCCGAGGGCGCGATGAACTCTGCTCCCGCGCGGAACGTGCCCGATCAACTGTTGTAGTTGGCCCTCGGCAACGACGGGCCGGACCGGCGCCCCGGTTGCGAAGGGTCCAATTTCGTCCTCCAGAAAAATCCACACGAGCGGATTCTCATCAACGAGCCTCACAAGGTCGTCCGCATCTCGTGCGGCGTAACGTCGTGAACCCATGCCGTTCTGCTTCTTATTCCGTCCGGTTCCGGTCGGTCGCGGAGGTGTGGGAGTCCTCGCGCCGCGGCCAGATTTCCTGCAGGGTCTCCGCGTCGTAGAGACGGCCGTTCTTCATGACGTGGCTGATGTCAAGCGCGTTCGCTATGTCTTCCCTGGGGTCTTTTTCGAGAATCACGAGGTCCGCGTACTTTCCGGGCTCGATACTTCCGAATTCGCCGTGTCTTCCGATTGCCCTGGCCGAGTTCAGGGTCGCGGCCAGCAGAATCTCCATGGGTTTCATGCCCCCCATGGCGAGCGCTTGCATCTCCCAATGGAAACCCAGGCCCGGGATGTCGCCGTGCGAACCTACGGCGACAATGCCGCCGGCACGCAGAATCTTCGCGGCCTCGGCCGCCGCACGCCCGAAGGAATACTCCTCCAGTGCGTGCCAGGGCGCTTCGCGAAGCTTCCTGTCGATCGCGAAGTCCGGCCAGAAACGCTTGATTTTCGGATCTCTCCAGGGATCCTGGCGGGTAATGAAAAAATCCTTCGCATCGGGCCCTGCGCTGATGACCAGGGTGGGCGTATACGAAACGCCGCTACGGGCCATCAGCTCCACCACGTCGCGGGACAGCGGCAGCGCCGCAAGTTCGTGCTCGAGGCCCGGAAATCCGTCGAGCACCTGGGTAAGCCCCAGTTTCATCGCCAGCGCTCCCTCCGTTGTCGGCAGCATACCCAGCCTTTGCGCCGCCATCGCCACCCATTGCCGAATTCGTCGATTGCCGGTCCGATACATCTTGATATTTCGGGTTCGGTAGTGATCGCGGTAACGGCGTAAGACGTCCTCAATCTGAGCGAGGCTCTGAAAGTTGTGAAACGAGAACACGGCCGGGCCAGTGGAATGAATGCGCGATCCGGTGACTACGCCGGCATCCACCAGATCCTCGTACGCAAGCATATCGATACTCAGCGATGAGGGATCGAAAGACGTGGTTACGCCATAGGCGAGATTCGCTGTGGCAACCCAACTTTCCATCGCCAGAACGTCGCGGCGAATGTCGGCCAGGTGCATGTGGGCATCGATGAATCCGGGGAGGATATAGCGGCCCGTCACTGAAATGACGTCGGCATCGTCCGGGACATTAATCCCGCCGCGGACGACTACAGCGCTGATGCGGTCGTTCTCGATGTGGATGTCACCCTGCTCGATTACACCGCCACCGCCCATCGAGAAGACCGTCGCGTCCCTGAGCACGAGCTTGCCGCGCGGCATGTCTCTCGGCACTTCCACGGCTATCTCGAACGATTCGATGTCGCCGCAGCCGAACGGAGGTGTCGTATTGTCCGAAGCGGCGGCCCGGCCACCGCCCTCTACCAGGGGACAGCGGTAATAGGTGGATCCCAACGCCCAGGTGATTGTTCGGCCTGAGTCGGCCCAGCCGAAGAAATCGGCCCCAACGGAAGTCAGCTGCCGCTGCGGCGTCGAACGGTCCGTGAGGTCTACGATCGCTCCGCGATCGGCCGGAAGTGGGAACAGGTGCAACTGTTGCGCCGCGCTTTTTGCCAGCACCCAGCGCTTGTCCGGGCTGAGGGCCAACTCTTCGATGCTTCCGGGGCCTTCTTCGAAATACCAGCCATGGCTCACGGCGCCCGCAAGCGGTTGGCGCTCCCCTTCAGCCAGACCAACCGCATTGAGGCCGTCCTCGAATGCCAGTACAACGCTGTCCGCATCCGCATCGACTTGGGGCCGCCCGCTGATTCGGCCGCCAATTACGTCGCGCACCTCTCCTGTGCCGAGCGCTATGCTGATCAGCTTTGCATTCTGTAGCGCGCCGAATTCCATGTATCGGTGGGTGCGGGCGGCGTGGCTTGAGCGCAATGCGAGCAAGCTCTGCGCGTCGCGTGCGAAGACGGGATAGGTATAGAAATCGGCGGTTTCGGTGTGGCGGACGGGCGAACTGGACCCGTCGGCCGGCGCAGTCCATACGTGCCCCGCATCGCCGGCTGTCCAGGTGATGAAGGCAATTGATTTGCCGTCGGGTGACCACGAAGGATGGAACTGTCCCGGCGGGAGATCCACCAGCAGGCGAGGCGAAGCTCCCGGTTTCAGGTCCTGCACGTACAGCCGTCCCAGGGCGGAAAAAGCAAGGTAGCGGGCATCAGGCGACTGCACTGGATGCTGTATCAGCCTGGCGCGTACGGGACCCGTGTCCTGAGCGATTTCGACGCGCAAATCCGGCCCCAGTTCGAGCTGAACCCGGGCCGCAAACGGAATATTCCGCGCGCGTTCGTCGCTCAGCGAATGCCGGTAGATGCCGCCGTTTCGACTTAACACGATCGATCTGCCGTCGGGAGTAAACGCATACCCGGGCAGCAATCCCTGCACACTCGTTGCGTGGAGTTGATCGCGTTGTACGGGATATGCGAGCCAGCGGTCGACACCTGTGTCCAATCGCCGAATACGCAGACCGGTCCGGGCCCTTTGGCGCGATGCGTAAACGAGGTACTTGTTGTCGGGCGACAGGGCCGGCCGGAAATAGCTGCCCGGGAACCCTTCGCCGCGCGTGTCCGCCGGCTGCACCACAATTTCAACATCGCCCGTTTCCAGGTTCGTGCGTTGGATGGTCCAGCGCTGCATGTCCGCCTCAAGTTCGCCCAGATGGTGGGCGTAATAGAGGTAAAGTCCGTCGGGAGAAGCGACGGCGCCAAGCGCGCTGGTCCAGCTTGACCGTGGTTGGTCGGAGTTTGTCTTGATCGGTACCAAAAGTTCCCCGGCGCCGTCGGCAGCGTGCGTCCAGAGTTCGTAGCCGTTCAGGTCCGCCCTGAAGAGCGAACCGAAGATTCGGTTTCCGTCATGCGACCATGCGGGGGACACGAGCATGCGGATTCCGGTATAAAAGGACCATTGTTTGTAGGTAGCGCCATCCAGCGAGACGGCCCAAAAGTTTTCCGCACCGGAACGGTCGCTGACGAAAAGGACCCACTGGCCATCAGGCGAAAACACGGGCTGGGAGTCGAAGGCACCGCCGCGGGTGAGCGTACGCGCCTGGCCGCCGCCGATATCGAGGAGATAAAGGTCGCCCAGCAGGTCGAAAACTATCGTCCTGCCGTCCGGGGAGACGTCCGTGGACATCCACGTGCCCTCGGAAGTCTCGAACTCGATTGTTCGTTGGGCACGCAGGGGCAATTCAGCGGCCGCCATTGACAGGGCCATCGCAAACGGCAATGCGAGCAGGCCCAGACGCGCCGCCCGGGGCATTTAGCGGATGTTCTCCTGTCCGGGAGGGTCGGAACCGGCGATCATCGGCATGTACCGATCGCGCAACAACGTCTGTCGCGTTTCCAGAGGAACTTCTTGTCCATCCACAATTACGGTCAGGGGACGGGTCGTCATTTCGAACGGGTCTCCGCTCCATATGACAAGATTGGCGCTCTTGCCCGCTTCAATGCTGCCGATGTGTTCCTCGATGCCCCAGATCTTGGCGGCTCCCGCGGTCAGGGCCTCCAGAGCCGCTTGCCATGGCAATCCGTTGGCGATACCGATACCGGCCGCCTGCCGCAACTCCTGACCGGCGTTGTGGCTCATCTGAAATTCCCAGGCATGGAGTGCTAGCGGAACGCCGGCCCGGTGCAGAATGGCGGCCGCGTCCAAGCGTGCTCCGATGTTGTCGAAGCGACGCGGCAGGTTGGCCATGGGATCCAGGATGACGGGGATTTTGTATTCCGCGAGCAATTCCGCGGCCCGCCATGCTTCATCCGCCTGGTAAAGGATGATCCGGATGCCGAAATCCCGGGCCAGCGCCACGGCCTGGCGAATATCCGATTCTCTTTGAGTGCGGAGGACCAGGGGCATGGAGCCCTCCGCAACCGGACGCAGTGCGTCCAGGTCGGCCCGGCGCTGCACGGCTTCAAGTTCCGGTCCCGAAACGCCGGCCCCGCTGTCCGGTCTGCCCGCCTGGCCGAGGGCGAGGCGTAGCGCGGTCCACTGCGAGCTTCGCGACTGCCCGGATTGGGAGGACGATGGCCCGTCTATGCCGGCGAACATGGCAATGTCCGACTGCACCAGGAGATCGTCCCCGGCCCCTGTGCTGATGAGTGCGCCTGTTCCCGCAAATGGAGTTTGAGCGGAGGCGCCGGGCGCTGTGACGGCGTGGGTGACGCCGTCGGCGCGGGCTACGGGGATAAGAACGGAATTGAAGTTAAGGCCGTAACGGATGTCGAACGACGCCCCGAGCATGTCCGATGAAGCCGAGCGATCGTCGGTGTCCAGCGACGAGCTTACTTCCACCAGTCCGAGATGGGTTGCCGAAGCGATCAGTCCCGGAGTTACGTTATTGCCCCGGGCGTCGATGATCCGGGCGCCATGCGGCACGTCGATGTCCGCGCCGACGGCGGCGACTCTCGCGCCCTTGAGAAGGATTGTCGCGTTCCCGATCCGGCCCGTCGCGGTCATGGTATGCGCATCGGCATTGATGATCGCCGTTACGTTGGAACCGGATTGCCCGGTCCCCGTGCCGGCGCCGTCCGGCGCAGGGGCACAGGCCCATAGAACAGTCATAAGCAACAGCAAGACGGCGGATACGGATTTCAAGGCCTGGGCTCCTGTGCTGGCTGTCCGAGAATGAAATCCGAGACATGTTGATCTGCCGGGCCGGACCGGTCGTAGATCAGGGCGCCGTCGATGAAGACAAGGTCCGCACGGGTGTACACACTGAACGGATCGCCCGACCACAGCACGACGTCGGCGTTCTTGCCGGGCTCCAGCGAGCCGATCCGGTCCTCCAGACCAAGTATCCGTGCCGGGTTGAGGGTGATCCATTGGATCGCTACCCTGCGGGGTATGTCCAGCCCCGCATGCTGTCCGGCGGCCATCGCCTTGGCGGCCTCGAGATTCAGCCGCTGCCCGGTAATGGCGGAGTCGGAGTGCAGGGTGACGCATGCGCCGTACTTCTCAAGCATGGCGGCGTTTTCCCGGATCGCGTCGAACACTTCCATCTTGAATCCCCACCAGTTGGCGAACACTACGCTGCAGACATCGCGTTCGACGAGCAGGTCGGGGATCTTGTAGGCCTCCGAGGCGTGATGAAAGGCCGTGATCGGCAGGCCGTAGTGGCTTGCGACATCCAGGACGATGGCCATGTCGTCGGCGCGATAACAGTGGATATGGACCCGAACCTCCCCTTCCAGCGCTGCGGCCACGGCGGCAAGTTTCGGATCGTGCGGCGGGTCGCCATTCTCGCCCCGGCGGGAACGCTTGAGCTTGTTCAGATAATCCGTAGCGTCATCGAGTACTTCCTGGTAACCCGCGACGATGCCCATCCGGGTATATGGCGCCTTGCCCAATTCGCTGTAGTTGTACTTCGGATTCTCACCGCAGGCCATCTTCATTCCGGGTGGTGCGCCCGGAAACTTCATTGCCTGCGGGGTCCGGGCCGGCACGTTCTTCAGGATCACCGAGTAGCCGCCGAAAAGGTTGACCGAACCCGGCAGCACCTGAATCGTGGTGACTCCTCCGGCAAGCGCTGCGGCAAAGCCGGGGTCCTGGGTCCTTATTGTCGTCTCCACGTAGAGATGCGGGGCAGCCGGGTCGCCGATCTCGTTGACGTCCCAGGCCGAGAGCTCCACCGGCGTGTAAGGCATGGATCCGGAGCCCAGGTGGGAGTGCGGATCCACGATCCCCGGAGTGATCCAACGGCCCTCGGCGTCTATTGCTTGCACGCCTGCCGAAGCTTCAATATCCGTTCCAAGCGCCGCAACCAAGCCGTCGCGTATCAGCAGCGAGGCGCGCTCGTGCCGGTTCCCGGCACCATCCAGAACGGTCGCGTTGAGAAACAGCGTATCCGTGGCCGCCGCGGGACGGTAGGTGCTGGGAAACGGGTTGCCTGCCGGCTGAGCGTGCGGCAATGCGGGTACTCCGACGCACGCCAAGGCGACGCCGCAAGCCAGCAGCGTACGAGCGCAATAACCGGTGCGATCACCCAACATGGCTGACCGCTAGTGTAGTGTCCTGCCCGACCTGACGCTACAACACACTAGAAATCGACGGACGCCGTAATGCTCAGGGTCCTTGGAATGCCCAGTACCAGATAGTTTGAGCCGGGGAAGCCGCCCACCGACACCCATTCGTCCTGGTCCGTCACGTTGTCCAGCCGCGCGCGCAGGGTCACTGACCGGCCGCCTGCTTCGAACGAGTAGCGCGCACCGATATCGAACCGGGTCCACGAAGGCACGGTGATGGTATTGCCGGCATCAGCCCACTGCGAGTCCGTATGAATGGCTCGCACGTCCACAACCAGGTTCGCGACGGTTGGGACGTCCCATTCGAGGTTCAGATTGACCTGCAATTCCGGCGTGCCCACGGCGTCATTGCCGTCAAGCGAGGCGTTTGCATTGCGGACCAGTTCCGCTCCTAGGAAGGTGACTCCCCCCAGCAGCCGCACGGACTCCAGGGGTTGGCCGAACACGCTGATCTCAACGCCGCGATTGCGCTGCTCGCCCACGACCGAGAAGACGTTGTTATCGACGAAGGCCGACGGGCGAGACAGGGTGAAGACACTGGCCGTGCCTCCGAAATTGCCGCCGTCGTACTTGACGCCCGCTTCCAGCTGCTCCAACTGATAGGGTTCGAACACCTCGCCCGCATTGACAACCGGACTGCCGCCGCTGGTGGCTGGCGCGACTTCGCCGGGAACCAGACCCTCGATGTAGTTGGCGTAAATCGAAATCGTCTCGCCGCGCTTTACGACGATACCGGCCATGGGCGTAAGCCGTCCTTCATCGTAGCTGGAAAGCTCCGCGCCCGAATTGAAATCGAAAGAAAGGTTCTCGATGTTCTGATGGCGCGCGCCGACGGTGACCAGGACCGTGTCATCCATAAAGGACAGCATGTCGGCAATGGCAATGCTGTCGGTATTGGTTTCGAACGTCTTGTGCGGCGAAGAGAGCACACCTCCGACAAACCAGTCCGCCGCCGGCGGCATTACGTCCGTCGGGCGATACAGGTTACTGGCAAATCCCGCAAAAAAGTTCGAGAAGCCGTACGCATTCTTGGATTCGATCGAGAAGTTCGAGGCCGACACCGTCAGGCGATGCCCCACTCCCCCGGTAACGAAATCCGCCCGCAAGCCGATCTCTGCGGAAAGAATGTCGTCCTCCCGGGCGTTGTCGAACCGGTAGGCGGAAGTGTTGCCATCGGAAGTCGCATTGGGATTGCTAAGGACGTTGGCCTCTTCGCCGTTACGTCCGCCCACCGCCAGCCAGACGGCCGTGTTGTCGGTCAGGTCGTATTCTCCGCGAACCACACCGAATAGTTGCCGCTCATCCGTATAGGTCCAGGGCTGGGCGAAATTCTCCTTCGCATCGGGAGGTTCGGGAACGCCGCCGAAGGGCGTTACGCTGGGTCTTGGAGCGTCAATGACGTGGTCCTGAAAGCCGATGTCCGCTGCCAGCCGAAGCCGCTCACCCTCGTAATCGAGTCCTACCGAGAGCGCGGTGAGATCCCGGTCTTGGCCGGCCACGGAGGTTTCCCCGTTACGGGACGCCAGATTGACCCGGACTCCGGTCCGTGACTCCGGTCCGAACCGGCGGCCCATGTCCAGCGCCCCATAGCCATGCCCGTCATTCTCGAAACCGAGAGTCAACCGCGTCAAAGCCTCTTCCGGTGCGCGCTTGGGAACCAGGTTTACGATGCCGCCAAGGCTGCTGCCGCCAGGGGCTGCGCCGTTGAGGAAGGCGCTTGCTCCCCGGAACAACTCGACCCGCTCCAGGAACTCCGTTGCTACGTATTGGCGCGGAAGGATTCCGTAAATCCCGTTGTAGGTCATGTCGTCGGAAAAGGCCGGGAAACCGCGGATGATGAACACTTCCTGGAAATTACCGAACCCGCGGGCCGCCCGCACCACCGGATCATTGAGCAGTACGTCGGCGACGCCCCTTGCTTGCTGATCCAGTATGAACTCCGCCGTATAGCTGGTGCCCGCAAAAGGCGTATCCATCATGTCGAGATTGCCGAATATTCCGACTCGGCCGCCGCGCGCGACCTGCCCGCCGGCATATGCGCCGGGTAGTGAGACCTGAGATCCCTCGGCTACGACAATGATCTCCTCGACCTCCTGGTCCTCCTCGGCATCTTGTGCGACGGTGGCGTAGGGAACCCCCGCCAGTATTCCGGTCGCTAACAGCAGAAAGAAAATGCTGAACGCGCTCCCGCCCTTTCTTCCGATTGTGCCGGTCGCGGCAAATGGGTACGAAAAATATGTCATGGACATGACCTGCCTCCGCTCTCAAGTTGAACGATCGGGTCTTCCCTGCCGGGCGGCATGCGCAGCGCCTCTTGTCTCGGTTCCGTTCTCGCGTGTTGGTGTTCGGAACACCCTGTTCCGTGTGCGATCATTCGGACATTCCGGAACCGGAACATGATTGTGAACGGCAAACGGCCGATGAAAATCCTTTTCCTCCCAATATCAGAGTCTAGGCAATGCGGTCGGCCCGTGCATTAGATCAAAGGCCGGTTTCTATCGAATTCAGGCCAGCATTGGCACGCAGCAGGACTCATTATGTTCGGGCACATTTCGCCTCTTCGGGCGCTTGGGAAGTCGAGCTAGGCGCCGGCCCGGCGCACGGCGCGCCTGAGGCTGCCGGCGCGGATGGCCACGCAGCCCAGCGTCAGCACGGAGAATGCCAGCACGCAGTAAACCATGGGGTAGGCCGAGTCGGTAAGGACCGATCCCACGAGCTGCATCCCCAGGGCGCCGAACGCGTGCTGCAGGGCCGCGGTGATCGCGGAAGCGGTGCCGGCGTGCCGGCCGGCGCTGGTCAGCGAACCGGCCTGCGAATTGGGCATGAAGACGCCGGAGCCGAACGCCCATGGCGCCATGCCGATGAATAGCACGGTCAGGCTGGCGCCGAAGACATAGAGCAGTGCGAGCAGCAGGAAGGTCGTGACGGTGGTGATCGTCATGCCGAGCATCATGGAGCCGTTCACGCCCAGCCTGGGGCCGAGCCAGATGGAACTCATCGTGCCGAAGAAGTAGAAAGAGCTCAGCGCCATGGTCCACACGCCGTAGGTGGAGGCGCTGTGTCCGAGCATAGTCTCTATGATGTGCGGCGCTCCGGCGCCGAAGCAGTAGTACGCGCCCACGATCAGGCCGGTGGCGAACGAGTAGCGCAGGAAACGCGGGTTGGTCAGCAATGAGCGGAAGGCCCGCTTGCCGCCGCCCGGTCGCGCCCCGTGGGTTTCTTCTATCCGCCAGAACAGGCCGATGAGCAGGATGAAGAAAACGGCCAGGAAAATGAAGATGCTGCGCCAGCCGAAGGTGTCGGTCATGTAGCCGCTCAGGGCCGGGGCCACCATGGGCCCGATCATCATCGCCATGGTCAGGATGGCCAGCATCCGGGGCAGCCGTTTCTGCCCGAAGGCGTCCTTCAGCATGACCCGCGCCAGTGTGATGCAGCCGGCCGCTCCGAGGCCCTGCATGCAGCGGCCGGCTATCAGGATCTCGATGTTCTGGGCGAATACGCAGACCAGGCTTCCCGCCCCCATCAGCAGCAGGGCGGCGAGCAACGGTGGGCGGCGGCCGAACCGATCCGCCAGCGGGCCGTAGATCAACACACCGGGAGCGATGATGAAGGTGGCCAGGGACGTTGTGACCTGGACCATGGCCCGGGATACCCCGAACTCGACCTCGAGCACGGGCAGTGCCGGGAACAGAATGGTCAGCGACATGGGCCCGCTCATCGTGATGAGCGCCAGCACGAAGACCAGCATGCGCTCGGAACGCGTCAGCAGCATGCGCGTCTGCCGGCGTTCGACCAGCGGCCGTGGGACGGCCGTGCGGTCCTAGTCCAGGTACAGGGAACTGACCGATTCATCCAGGCTGATTCTGCGCATGGTTTCGGCCAGTAATTCCGCGACGCTGAGCTGGCGTATCTTGCCGCAGGCAACGGCTTGTTCGGAAAGCGGGATGGTGTCCGTAACCACCAGCTCGGTCAGGTCCGACCCGGTGATCCGCTCCAGCGCCTTTCCGCTGAGGACCGGGTGGGTAATGTAGGCGACCACTTCCTTCGCCCCCTCATCCAGCAGGCTGCCCGCCGCCTGGCAGAGCGTGCCGGCGGTATCGATCATGTCGTCGATCAGCACGCACACCTTGTCCCGGACCTCGCCGATAATGTTCATGGCTTCGGCCACGTTGGGCTTGGGCCTGCGCTTGTCGATTATGGCCAGGTCGGTGTTGTCCAGCCGGCGCGCCAGAGCCCGGGCGCGCACGACGCCGCCCACGTCCGGCGACACCACGACCACGTCCTCCTCGAGCCGCTTCCAGGCATCGGCCAGCAATACCGGGGAGGCATAGACGTTGTCCACCGCGATGGAAAAGAAGCCCTGGATCTGGTCCGCGTGCAGGTCCACCGTCACCAGGTGGTCGATGCCGGCGGAGCAGACCATTTCGGCGACCGCCTTTGCCGAGATCGGCGCCCGCGTGGCCCTGGAGCGGCGGTCCTGCCGGGAATAGCCGAAGTACGGCACGACGGCCGTGATCCTGTAGGCGGAAGCGCGCTTGCAGGCGTCCGCCAGCAGGATCAGTTCCATCAGGTTGTCGTTGACCGGGGGACAGGTGGACTGCACGATGAACACGTCCCTTCCGCGGATATTGTCCAGCACTTCGACGCTGATCTCGCCGTCGCTGAAGCGCTGCACCTGGGCCCTGCCCATGCGCACGCCCAGCGCTTTCGCTATCGCTTCGGCGAGCGCGGGCGTGGCGTTGCCCGCCAGAATCTCGATCTTCGGAAGTTCTACGCTGCGTGGTTCCGGCATGAAAAATATCGCGGTGGCTGTACCCGGGTTGGCTGGGGCGGCAGGATTCGAACCTGCGAATCACGGGATCAAAACCCGTTGCCTTACCACTTGGCTACGCCCCAAACGCGCCAGGACAGTTATTGTCTTGCCGCCCGCCCGCGCCTGTCAATGCGTGCAGTCGATGCATGCATCGACTGTCATGCATTGACCGGATGCATCGACTGAGCCGCCTGTGATAAATTCGCAGCGCGCGGGAGGTGGGCAGCACGGTGATTGGAAAGAACGCCGGAAACAAGTGGCGCGCCTGCGCCGGGCTGGCGCTGCTCACAGGCATTATCCTGGCCGTTCCCGCGCGGGCCCAGGTCACGGTTGACGCATACCGCCACTATTTCCTTTACGGCCGCTTCGGCGAAGTTTGCACCATGTGCGAAGTCGCTGTCCTGTGTCAGGCGGGTGCGACTCTTCCGCGCGAAGACATGGTGCCGCCCGATGGCGATTTCACGCTCTATCACCTGCAGAAGCGCACTTTCTGGTCGCAGATGTCAACCATCTGGGAGTGGTTTGTTTCCAACATCGCGCAGGATGCGCTCGCCGCCCGAGGGCATACCCGGCCGATGCACGTGTATCGCGTAACGGGAGGATCGTGGTCCCCAAGGGAGACTATCGAGGCCCGGCTGGTGCTCGACCCCGGCGTGCTCGAGTTCGGTGATCGCAATATCGATCGCGTTACACGTGCCTGGATCGGCGCGGACACGGATGCTCCTCCCGGCTTTTGCTCGCGCCTGCCCCTGTGGGATGCGCTGGAGACTATCGAGGCCAACGCGCCGGAGGCCGAGCGGTGAAACTGGCCGTCCGCGAGTTCCGGCGGGTCTGGAAGTGGACCTGGATAAAGGCCCACCCGGTGCGGTTCGGCGGCATCCTGGTCCATCTGCTGTTTCGAACCCTGTTTGCCGTCTTCTGGCTGTTTGCGGGCATCAACAAGGTCCAGAACGACTGGATGACCAGCGACTACCTGCGGGAGGTTTTTCTGGAACGTCTGACGGAGATGCCGCCCGATGCCTTCGCGTCCCTGTTCCTGCAGCATTTCGCCATCCCGCTGTATGTCCTGGTGGCGTGGGTGATCACGCTCGGCGAGCTCTATTCGGCCGTCGGGCTGCTGCTGGGAGTGACTACGCGCATCTCCGCGGGCGTAAGCCTCTTCATCCTTTGCGGCTTTGCGGTGGGCGGATACTACGACGCGTCGCTGATTCCGTTCTTCGTTCTGGTCGCCGCCTTCCTCTGGTGGCCGTCCGGCCTGTGGCTGGGGATCGACCGCCCGCTGGCGAAGCGGTATCCCGGCAGCCGCTGGTTCCGCTAGGGAACCGGTGGCCGTACAGGCCGTCGTGGCTAGGTTCGCGCCGCGCTGAAGTGCAACATAATCTAAGTAGCTTACTACGGCCAGATGCGGGCCACGGCCCGCCCTTCTCGATCGGCGTCAGCAGTACCTGCCGCAAGGCCAGACCCGCGTCCAGGCACATGCTGCACGGGCGAAATTGGGTCTTACGATTGCCGATAAGATGGGATTATCGGCAACCGAAAAAACGCGCTGGCCTGAAAATCGAAACTGTGTCGGGATGAGGCAGCGGAGAAGTAAACGAGACCATGCAGGAACCTAAGAAGGATCGGATTACGATCGATGTTGCGAGAGATTTCTCGACAGCGCCAAAGTGGAAGTTTCTTTGGCAGGGTCCGGTTAGTGCGGAAGCTTTTCGTAGGAACTTGGTGGTGCCAGCGTTACGGCGTTACCGACAGGTTTATATAAGCTTGGAGAATATCCAACTGAACCTGGACTTTCTCGAAGGCGTATTCGGTGGCCTTATTAGAGAACGCTTTGATCGAGAGTACCTGAGACGTCATCTGCATCTGACGACGGCTTCAAAGGAAAAGTACGAAAAGTGGGTCGACCTCTTCATGGATAGCGCGGTAAGGCACGCGAAGGCTCCCCGCTCCTCAGACATCTACATTTACGTGGACGCAAACATCCTCCAGAACTCCGATGTCGGCCGCACAAGCTGGCTTCCTGAGGAGCGGTCAGTGAATTGGGGAGGGACGACGTTTATGAGCACGAGCTATCCCCGCTACGAAGTCTGGGACAAGAGAATCAACATTAGAAATCGTGAGCTACTGAAGGAGTCCCTCGCAATTCAATTGCTCGCACGGTTTGACCGCCTGCCGACGGTCCATTTCTTGCAGCAGTATGAGACGCAATTGGAGACAAAGTACATGCCTGGTGCTTCGGTGCCGCTTTTCGGCGCAAAAGTGCTTTCTGCAGGTAATCCAATTCCTTATGCGCGAGCATTGTCTGGCTTCGGGGCTTCATCACAGTCGGAATTCGTGGAGAAGGTCAATCATTCAAGATTGCGATACTTCCAAAAGCTCGTTGGCGTGCAGAAAGGAATGGGAGAGAAAAGGCGCAGGGCACAAATACTTGATGCGTGGCACCTGTGGTGCGCAGAGTACAACCAGTGTGCTTTCTTCTTGACAATGGACTTCAAACTGGTGCGAATGTTGCAAAAGGCTGGGAGCGCAAAAGCATCTTCGCAACCACCGACTCCCGTGCGCGCTGTCAAGCCGTCAGAACTGCTGGATGAACTCAAGGAAAGCGTAGGCTGGGCGCGTTTGAGCCGGCTCGTGCTCGGTGGAATGTGGGATATTTGGCGGACTTCTAAGGGTCGAATTTATGATTTAGCAAGAGACGGTTGGCCTCCTCCTCGGTCGTAACGACTGAATTGGAAGATTCCCCAAATTCATCTCGAAATGCAAGAAGTTTCTGATCCTTAAAGGAAGGTTGGTCCTAAACAATCACCTGGACGTTGCTTGGAACAGTCATTCCCTTTTGTTGGGACCATCGCCGACCACGGCACAGATGCGCGCTGTAAGTTCTTCGCGTAAGGCCGCAGGGTCTTTCCATTCGATGTGATTGTATTGCCGCGTGTCGAAGTGGAGTGCACTCATACAATCGCTATGGCAGCAGAAGATGACGTCGAGGCCAAGACCGTGCGCAAAGCCTGCTTCGTAGTATACGCCTCCACGTGCACCACTTTCCCCGAAAGTGAAGTCCGCGACCAGGAATCGTGATCGCTTGATCTCGGCAACAATCTCATCACAGATCTTGTTGGCGTGATGCTGCTTGTCAATTCGGATGGGATTGTAGCCGGCTGCGTTTACAGCTGGTTCAATACCGTCAGACCAGAGATCGTTTGTTGATTCATCAAACCACATGGCCACGAATGCTTGCTGAGATTCGGTGTTAATTCCGTCAAGTTCGGAAAGCCGTTTGATGCCCGGGACGGTCAAGATGCATCCTTGCGTAGCGTTATTGGTTCGTGTCCTCTCAATATGGCCTGTTCCGGAAAGATAATCCAGCAGAAAATCCAGTTCATTTGCTTCCGTGCATTCGGAACAGCCCAGCAATTTGCAGTAATCGCTGGTCAGAATATCTACATTCGCAGTTAAGTCGAGCAAATAAATCACACCACCAGCCATATGGAAGAGAACCTCCGTTCCCACGACAACTGTTCTGGACCCGAAATATCGCAGAATTCTGTTAGCCCGTTCGGAAATCTCCAGCCGCTTACGCCGCAAAATTTCATCCAACTTGTATTCCGTGATCTCAGGACAAGTATTCCCAAATCGCCGTTCCTCATAGAGCCAGGTTGTCAGCCGTGCCTTTGTGTGATCATCAAACTGAGGAACAACCTGTTGCGCCCTCCCGGAAATGAAGTATTTGCCTCCAGCACGCGGCGAATTTACTCGTACGCCGTCCCTGCCATCCGTAGGCAAATATTTGGCTGCTGTTCCCCAAATTGGGCATTGGTCTTGAAGGATCATGGTTGTAGTTACCTCTATCGGATGGTGTTAATCGGCCGCGCTGCGGCCCCAGTTTAGGGAAATTGGTTGTTTCGGGATACAAGCTGCAGTCGAACTGGATCCCGAGCAGCCTCACCGGGCCCAGAATGGGGTGAGTGGCGGAAGGACAAGCACGGGCCATGAGTCAAGGCCCCTGCCTTGATTTCGGGCTGAATCGAATGCACTGTGGGCCCGGCGTTGAATGAAGTCAACGGCATCCAGGGCACAAGTGAATACGCACACAACCTCAGTTAGCACGCTTGAGGCGAGCACTTTTGCTGAGTTCGCCGTAAGCTATCGGGAACGTGCGAGAGAACTATTGGCTGCTGCGCTGGAGCTAGCCAACGACTTTCCTTGTGTTTCCATTCTCAATGAGCAACGGCGAAGAGAACTTTCATCGGCTAGGAAGGATGATCCAACATCAGTTTTCGAAGCGCCGACGGGATTGCTCGTAAGAAAAGCCTTCCTGCACGGCACTGCCGCGCTTCGCGCCGACCAAGCGAGCAATATGCACTCCCTTGCGGCGCAGATGCGGCCAGCTTTGGAGTGCGCCGGACAGGTCGTTACCACCATGAAAGATCTTTTCGAGCGAGGTGACAGGGGCAGGGCAGCGGTGCTTTCACGAACCGGCGCCGATTACCACAAGACGGTCACGCGACTTTCACAAGGACAGCAGGATCCTGAAGCCCTCTTGCCGGATTTCGTTAAAAAGCATTTGGCGAATTACGAAACCAGACTCGCCAAGGGACGTTTCGACTCTCAGGACACTGTCAAGGACTTGGAAGACGGCAAGGAATGGTACGACCACCTCAGTCGCTGCTTTTTCCACTCGGATCTGGCCGCACTGAAGGGGTACGGTTTTTACGGAGGCGTTTGTTCGTCCGATTTTGCAGATGACCACATTACGTTGGCCTCCCTACTGGACTATCTGACAGATCAGGTGTTGATCATGGTCCGCTATGCGGCGATGTGTCCCCCGGAAACCAAGGCCAAGGAACAGTACTACAAAAAAGCCGGTGTGTTAATCGTAGCAAAGCGCAAGGGTTTGGCTTCCTATCGGGGTATTTTGGCGCTCATGGTGAATCAGGGGGATGGCGCCGGGGCGAAAACCTGATATGGCAACGGCTCCAACTCTGCAAGAAACGGCTGAACTGCTCGATGTGCAGCGCAAAGAGTGCATCGCGTGTTTGGACGATATTCTGGCGGTTCATCTGGAAATCGATCCGCCGGGTTGCGTCATCAAAGCGGATGAAGACGAGTGTTTCTATCGGCTCAGGAAAGTACGGTTCCACGTGCAGGCCATCACGGGGTGGAATATCGAATCTGACGTTCTGCACGTCATCGCTCCTGACTATCGTTGCGCGGACGAACAACTCGAAAAAGTGTTCAAGCGCATGCCCGAATCGTTTCGGGTCAACTACCTGGGCATGCACGGCTCGGTCGCGGGACACTTCAGACAGCGCGCCAAGGAATTGCGTGAAATTATTTCCAGCATCGTTCACCCGACGCCCAACCGCCTTCTCAAGTCCGTTGAGCGCGGTGGCTTCTATGAAAAGAAGGAATTACCCAGCTTGTTCTTCATCTTGTGGATTCTCATGGATCTGGTCCTGAACTATGCAGACTCAGTCGCTTTCCTGAGCGAGGAGTCGACTATCGAGCATGTACCGCGATTGGCTCGTGCGTACCAGCGTCTTAAATGCATTGCTGTAGCCTTCGAGGATTTTCCCTTTGACGAACTCTCCACGGCAGGAGGATAGTCATCCGCTATTGCTGCCACGCAGCCCCGATGAGCTCATGCAACGGAGCGTGCATTGGCGGTGCTGTACTTCGGCACTTCGCCTCGCGCCCACACCGGTATGAGCGGCCAGATGGCGTCTTCGCCTACGAGCTCGTCGCCCCGCTGCAGGACGATCGGCACGCGGGCGATGCGCCGTGGCGAGGCGCGCAGTTAACCTCCCGGCGGAGGTCCGATGTCGTTTGAGGGGTGTCCTTTCCACCTGTTATAAGGAAGGCTATGCTCCAAGTCCTTTGAGACCGATTGAGCGAGGCCCGATGCCAGCGGGCTTTACCATATGTATTTTGTCGTATTTGATAGTGTTTCAGACGTTGGGTTTCGTTACTAAGGTGTATAAGCCAAAAAAAGTGTAACTATCTAGCAGAATCCGATGGTTTCGGTGCATAAAGCGTCTTCAAAGCGCGTCTATCAGCGATCCGCTGATTCTTCCAGCCGCTCTCCACGCCGCCAATACCAAGGTTTAACGAAGCGTCCCTGCCAAATCCCGCGCCGCCTAAGTTTGGCTGAAAATTCATCGCCAACGTAAGCGCGGGAGTATCGCCGGTATGCCATTGCCTGGCCTTCCTTCACCATCCAAGCATTCAAGTCGGTCGTCCCAAGATAACACGTTGCAATGATGCGCCCGTAGCGACCACGTCCGGATGATTCGCACCGCAATGCGCGCCCCGCAATGCGCCGGCGCAAATTCGTGGTTGCCTCTCGCCCGCACGCATACCGGCGGCCGTTCGCCCGCTCGCAATCCTGTCGCGATTCCGGTGCATCAATGCCTTCCAAACGGACGCGTTTTCCGTTCATCTCCAACGTATCTCCATCAATGATTCGGGCATGTCCAGTCAGTTCTTCCGCATGGCCATGCAAGCAAAGCAGAAGAACACAAAATGGAAGCGCAAATCTCATGCCGGCTCCATGTTGAGGCTGATGTTGCCCAACGTTTCCAAATGCTTCGTCACAGTAATTCGCGTCGTCCCAAAAACACGAGTCGACCTATCTTCTGGCCCACTAACTGCTTCCGTGTACCAGTCTAGCAATGCCGCCGTTTCGGACTCTGAAGTCAATTCGGCAAGGACGCTCGCAATGACTATCCCCGACAGCGCATTCCGGTCAGGATCATCGGACGGAAATGTAATTACGGAAACGCTTTCCAGATTACCAGATTCACCAATTAGTTCCACAAGGACTGTTTGATCCTCCAACGAAGCAAACATCCTTGCTCGCCCGTCAACCAGCGGCTCCGTATCCTCGTAGGTCCAGCCCAACTTGAGTTTGCTAAGGCGGTATTGGATGTCATTACGTGATACTCCGAGACCGGCACTCGAAGGCTCATTCGTGCCCGAGCGGCCGCAAATAAGGGCTGCGGTATCGGCAGAGCTAGATCCCGGGATTAGCCGTATCCATGGATCAGGCGGGCTCAATAGCTGGATCGTCTCCGGGGAAGATCCATTGTCTCCTAGATACCGGGTCCGACGATTTTCACAGTCATACTCGCGCTCCGTGAAACTCGTTCCCCACGTCGGGCAGTCTTGAGCGGCGATGACCCGCATCGAATTGCCCGTTGATGTGGACTCGATCAGAAAGTAACGGCAAGGGTCTGATGAGCTGCGAGGAATCTCCTTATATTGACTCAGATCGGAGGTCGTGCCTTCTGACGGGGACGGTTGCGTGACAACGCGCAAACTGGGCTCATCATTTTGAACACTACATTGAGCGAGCCTCAAGAGGACAATCAAACCGACTAGTATTAAGGAAACCGCGAATACCTTACGCATTGATTAGTTCGTCGGTTTTTAAGGTTTGTTCGGCTCCAACATGCCGGAGAGGCAGACCTTTAGACTCAAGTTGCTGGCATGCATTCTCTCAGCAACTCCGCATAGAAATCTCTACGCTGCGGTCTCGTAAGCTTCTCGACCGCTTTTCTTGTGTTGTCGAGCCTCGGTTGCAAGGTTGGCCCTATCACACGCCGTGCGATCGCTACTCCGTCTTTGGTTTCTGCCTGACTGCGGAACTGGCGAAGTTGTGGATGCGTTCTCATGAGATGACGTAGACAAGGAATCAGATAGTAGGTATCGATTTCTTCCTCGATGGTCATGGTTGCTTTGGCAGAAGATCTTTCGAACTCCGAAGTTTCCACTGACCCTGCTGCCGCAGGAGTTCCGGAGTCTGCACTGGAAGCCGTTCTTGGGGAATCTGACGAACACGATCTGGCTCCGCCAGTCAGCAAAAAAACCACCAAAGCTATTCCAATAACCCCACCAATAGCTTCCAATACAGCCTTCGCACCGAAGCCCTGCCTCTTCACCGCTACGGGCCTCAATCCAGGATTTGCAATGCCACAATGTGGACAAGTTTTCGCCTGGTCGGAAACCTTCCTTTTGCATTCTCGACAGGGCCGTAACACAACTGCTCCCTCCGCTCAGTTGGTGAAAGAGAACTGAGCACGTCCGCAACTTTATGCTTCCTCGCCACATTTTTGCAAACAATACCCACAACTTCTCTAATTCTTGATTGCGTGTCTGCCGTTGAATCAATCCTCCGAACTTCGCGGCCTGCAGAGTTACCGCGGAAGACGCGCCAGCGCAGTCACACATCCAGTGTAATCGGCTCCAGGAGGCGGGCGTCGTTGAAGTTTGGATTGTTGACGGCGGTGGACACGGGCCACGCCTCCAGGGCGTCGGAGGGCACGGCGGCGACCCGGTCCATGGCCGACTTCGCAGGCGCTTCGAGCCAGTCCTTCTGCATGTCCGGCGGAAGTATCAGCGGCATGCGGTTCCGGTTCCGACCGGCGTTGTGAATGTCGCGCATCAGTTCGTTGGCGGGCAGCGTCACGATCGTGCAGGACAGGACCTCCGTGCCGTCGCCCGCGCGTGAACTCTCCCACAGTCCGCCGAACGCGAACCCGCCCTGCCCCTTCAGCCGTATGTGCCAGGGCTGCTTGGCCCTTACGCCGGGCCGCGCCTGCCATTCGTAGAACCCGGTGGCGTAGATCAGGCAACGCTGTTCGCGCTTCCAGGCGTTGCGATACGCGTTCTTGTCCGCCATCTCCTCGGAGCGCGCATTGGCGGTGCTGTACTTCGGCACTTCGCCGCGCGCCCACACCGGTATCAGCGGCCAGATGGCGTCTTCGCCGACAAGCTCGTCGCCCCTCTGCAGGACGATCGGCACGCGGGTGATGCGCCGGGGCGAGGCGCGCCGGGACCCGGCGGGAAGCGGCGGTTCGGAAGGGCTGATGTTGTAGCGCGGCTCGAAACCGTCCTCATCAAGGATCGAGTAAAGGACGTCGAGCGCGTCCATCCACGCAGTCGGATCTTCGATGATGTTGTATCGTCCGCACACGGTGTACTGCCGCTGTCACTTTGTTAGGGAATTGGGCTTGCTCTACACCAACCACACCTTCAAGTTCGACAGCATACATGCCCGCCGCCGGACAGCCCAACCTCCGCGAACGGCGTCAGCAGACCCTGCAGAGATCGGGTTTACGATTGCCTATAAGATGGGATTATCCCTTCAAATTCAAGTCAAAATTGTGGTTAAGAGGAGCCTGATGGGCTATCCTCCTGCCTCTCAATTAAGCAATAACGCGGATTCCAATGGTCAGCGCTTACTCGTCTGTGAATCCATTGTGATAAGGAGTCAAGACACATGAGACTTCTGGAGCTCAGGGCGCTCTGGAAAGCTGAGAGCGAAGCCTACAAGCGAAGCGAAGTAGGAACGGGAGTACACAGGTTTGTCGGAGAAATGCTCAGCAGCAAAGACTTCTTTCATTTGAAACAAGGATTGAAGTCGACACCTGATCACGAAAGGCGCGCAGAGTTTCTTCTTGAAGAGCGCCGCAAGAATAGTCAAGCAGACGTCGTAATCTTCATGGACGCTGAGGTAGTTATTCCAATCGAGATCAAACGATTCGAGCAAGCAAGTTCCGGCGAGAGGCAGATACTGAAATATCGCACTACCTTCGAGAGGAAATACGGAATCCTTACGGATGGATACGAGTGGCGCTTCTACTACGGAGAAATCGTTGACGGGAATTACTACGTATTTTTCCTTGACCGGATGTTCGACAATCCACAACGGTTCCGAGCATTTTGGGACGAGTACGTCAAGCCCGCAAACTACTACCTTTCGTTTTTCGAAAAGGTAGGGCAGCAGTCATTCGCAGGTCTGGACACACTAAAGAGCGTAGACGAGCACCGCTACCCGTTTTTTGCAGACGTTACAGAGATCATTCGGAAGCTCAAAGACAAACTGATCAATGCAGGCTACTTCAAGAGCCTAGACGACACCTCGGACCGAGGCCAGAAAGAACAAAACAAGAAGGCGACCGAAACGGCTTACTCGTACCTTATCCAATTCATCCTATACAAGACTCTCGTGGACAACCGCTTTCCGACCTACGAAGAGGACTTCAACAAGAAGGCGATTGCGGTCCACAAGAACCTCAAGCGCGGTTCATACAGTCAGGTCTTGGCGATCTTGGAGGGGATCAGCGAGAGAATTTCAGAGAATGTCTACAAGCCGTTTTATCAGGAACAGTCGATCATAATCAGTGAGGTCAGAGAACTTCTTCACTCCGGCGAAGATAATCTCTTAAGTGCCGCTACTTTTCTTGACATATTTTTCCTAATCAAGCGTTACGACTTCGGCAACGTCAAGAACGATATCTTTGGGGCAATATACGAAAACTACCTCAAGGAGTTATACGAAAAACAACTGGGTCAGTACTTTACCGATCCCGATGTAGTCAATTTCATGCTAGCTGAGATTGGCTATCAGGCAACTGAAATCAATAATCGGAATCACAAGGATATTTCGATTATCGACCCGAGTTGTGGCTCCGGCACATTTCTCTATTCGGCAGTTCGGGAGCTTATAAAGGCTAGGGGGACCGAATCCGAAACTGTCTCGCATAACGTTGAAGCGGATGTACGAGCCAATGTTTTTGGGCTCGACATTGCAGAGTTTCCTCTTTATCTCGCGGAGATGAGCATCCTCATGAGGATGCTCCCGTTAATACTGACCGAGAAGTACAACAATCCGATCGACAAGAAACTTCGGCTTTACGTAACGGAGGACTCTCTTGCCGAGTTTATACAAGATGTTGGTTTTGGGTCTCAGGCAAGCCTCGACTTGAGGTGGGCCTATCACGGCTTCATGCGAGACGAGGCCGATTTGTCGGAGATGAAGGACAGTTTGTCGGAACGGGTTGACGAATCACGTAAGGAGAGAATCCCCCGCCGCAGGTTCGACTACGTGATCGGGAATCCGCCCTACATAGGTTATAACCCAGCATCTAAATCAGTAGGCGTCAAGCTCTTTCGCATGATGAAGGAAGGGTCGATCAAGCTCAGTAACATTTATGGCTGGAACCTGCACTCGGTGCCGGACCGACGGAAAAAGTACCCACCGAAACCGAATCTCTATGCCTTCTTTATTGCACTAGGGTTCGCGTTGCTGAAAGACAACGGACGGTTTTGTTACATCATTCCACAAACCATGCTGACCGAACCCGACTACGACGTTGTTCGATATCATCTGTCGCACGACTACACAATAGACAGCCTTATTACTTTCGCCGCAAAGCTATTTGTTGGAAGGTCTACCGATCAGCAGAAGGAAATCCAAACATCTAGTCTGATTCTTGTTTGCACCAAGAAACCTCCTGCGCCCAACCACACTGTTGAGTGCGTATCCGTTTCGGATCAAGATGGCGACGTTCGGGACGTGCTGGCAGGCTTATTGGAGTACAGGCAGGCGAATGCTCGAAGAATACCTCAAAGAACTCTCCGCGAGAACGTATCCAATTGGAAATTCATTACATGGAATCCAACACTGGCAAAGTTGTACCAGCGTTATAGGAAGCAGTCAGAGAGCGTTAGGGTTTACTCGGAACACCGTCTATCTCAAAACCGATTCGGAGCACGGTTCTACTTTGACGTAGGGTTCATCCTGGATGAGCGTAAGGAGAGCCGCAAACGCGGCAAGAACATGTGGGGAGTGGTGCGATTTCAAGACTTCCTGAACTATTCCAACTTCCGTCCTAAGAAGTTCTACCCACGCAATGAAAAGGACATCAAACTGCCGAAAAACTCGCAAGGATATGAAGCTCTGTACCGCAAACACAAGCTACTATGGGAAAAGTCTCGACGGTTTAAGTTCTTTTACACTGATGAAGATGTGGTGCCTTCTATGAGTCATTGTCAGATTATTTCCTCTGACAATAGGGACGAGATTTTATTCCTGTTTGCGGTGCTTAATTCAAGCATTACCCGTCGTATATTTGAAGCCATGTTTTCGCTGGGTAACGAAAAGGTAGGGATGTACGTTGTGGTGAGCAGATTGAAGGAATTCGTTCGCCCGCCACTAGTCAATACCCCAGAGAAAATAGATTCAAAAAAAAGAGTAATCGCCCTTGTTGAGAAGGCGCTTGCTATGGAGAAAGAACTGCTCGGTCAGCATGTTGACATCGATACCCTAGTGCATCGTGTCGGAAATGTGCGTGTCAAAGGAGATCAGCTTCTTACCTCACATCGTGGACGCGTCTTGTCCTTTCCGATAAGACAAGATTCAGTCCGGCTTGTTAAGGCGGCGCTTGCAGCTCGCTTTGATGCCGAAGGCAACTTGTCTGGCGACAATCAATCTATTTCAGTTCAGGAATTGAAGTCACTACCTGCCTTTAATCCTTCTGCACAGTCAGTGATATTAGGGAAAGTAGAAGAGAGAATTCTTGATATGTATGGAGTTACGGACCGTGAGCGATCGGATCTTCTTGACCGACGCATTGCTTAGAACTGGCCGGTATTCAGATTGAACTTCTGAGAGGCGAGCACCTTGACGACGTTTTTCATGTCTATCATAATTGGATAGGCATCTAGCGAGGCGCCAATTGCGCTACGACCGCTCTATTGCAATTGTAAAACGCCATGAGGCGCTGTTGGAGTTGATCCGCTCCGGCACTTATTCCTCTCCCAAACTCGCGGAAGAACTTGCTGTCTCGTTACCGACGGTGTCGCGCGACATTGTGTTCCTGCGACGCTTAGGATACGGGATTGAGTCCGTCAGGCGGCGTACTGGATGGGCGTACAAATTGAGGAAGAAGCCAGGTTCGCAACCTCACGCCCCAAGTGCACCATGAGCACGGGAAGCGCCGCATCCTGGCAACACGACTTCGGCATCAGTAGCGGTGCCTACCCTGGGTTTGCTTCCAGCAAGGACGAGTTGGCGATGGAGGGACTTGACTCGCCCGGACTAAGACAGGCGTTCGAACTTCTCGAATTGGACGGCGTGTTTTGTTCGGATCAGACTCCGCTAGTTTATTTCAAGGAGGTTGATGCAATAGAGCCAGGTCGAGCCTTGCGGTTGCACCGCAGGTTCTGGAACCACGGGACGGCACCCATCCTTGTTCTCGTTGCGCCGGACCAAGTGCATGTTTACTCCGGTATGGCACGGCCGGAACCAACGGAAAATGGTACGGCCAAGCCGAAATGCCTGATCGATACGCTAGAGCGTGCAGCCGACGAACTCCAGCACTTCCTCATCGCTGTGGAGAGCGGAGCCTATTTTCGCCAACACGAAGGGGCGTTCGATGCTGACAGCCGCGTTGACAGGGACCTGCTCACCAATTTGAGTAATGCACGCAAGGTGCTTCGGGAGAATGTTTCGGATAATGTCGCCAAGGATAAGCTCGATGCACTCCTATGCCGGCTTGTTTTCGCATGCTATCTATTCGACCGCGAAGTGATTGGCGAAAAATATCTCGCGGACCTAAAGATCGACAATTGCGCACACCTTCGTGATGTGCTTGGCATTCGTCCCTGGGAATCTGCCAAGGCGGCGCTTTACGAGTTTTTCCGGCAACTCGGTGATGATTTCAATGGCGACCTGTTTAGCGACGAACTAGACGAAGAAGAGCGGCTAGTGCAGGAAGCACACGTCCAAACGCTCTACGAGTTCTTCCACGGGACGGACGTTCGCACGCACCAAGGGCGATTCTGGCCCTACGACTTCGGCTTCATCCCAGTAGAAACGATCAGCGCGATCTACGAGCATTTTCTGAAGACTGACGGTGATCGCGAAGGAGCCTTCTACACGGCGCGCTTCCTTGCTGACATAGTCCTCGACACAGCGCTCGAAGGCACGCAACAACTTATTGGAAAGACTTTTCTGGATCCGGCTTGTGGGTCGGGGATCTTTCTGGTCGGGCTATTCAATCGCTTGGCGTGGGAATGGACGCAATCGCATCCCAATGCCCCTAACGAAAGGCGCGCGGAGGTGCTGATAGGGTTGCTCCGCGATAGCTTGTTTGGCGTCGATAAGAGCGGAGTAGCTTGCCGAATCGCAGCATTCAGCCTGTATCTGGCCTATCTCGACCAGTTGAGCCCGCGTGACATCCAAGAGTTGCAGTGTAATGGGCCATCGCTGCCGCGTTTAGTGGACGATTCGGGTGCCGATGCACGTGGCTCGTCCTCGACGCGGCGCAATATTGTTTGCGCGGACTTCTTCTCGGCACATTCGTCATTGCCGGACAACTTCGATTTCGTGATCGGCAATCCTCCGTGGGGAAGTGTGAATAAGGAGGCATTGGCCGCTCGGTGGTGCAAGGACAGAGCCAGAGTGATGCCGGACCGGCAGATTGCGACGGCATTTGTATGGAAGGCCGCCGAACATGCGCGTGCAGAATCGCCCATTTGCTTCGTACTTCCGCATGGCACGCTTTTTAATCATGGGACGAAAGCGTTGCAATTCCAGAAAGCTTGGTTCGAGGAGCATCGAGTCGAACGGGTTTTGAACCTGACGGACCTGCGGTTCATTCTGTTTCGGGATGCGATACATCCCGCGATCGTGGTGCGTTACCGAAACGTTACACCTGATAAAGACCAAGATAGGGTTCAGTACTGGACGCCTAAGGTGAGCTGGCCAACAACGAAGGCGGATGTTGTAACGGTGGGGCCGCAGGATCGTACGGAGCTCGCGGTCGGCAGCGTGCTCAAGGATCTGGATACACCAGATGCACCACAAGTTTGGAATCGACACTTTTGGGCGACTCCGAGGGATCTGAGGTTCCTTGATCGACTGATGGCGCTACCACGTTTGCGCGATCATGTTCGGGCACCGCGCAAGAGCGACAGTTCGAAACGATGGGTTATGGCGGAAGGATTCCAACCGTTAGGGCCTAGCGACGAGGAGGGCCTAGCAAAGCATCTGGAGCTTCCGTCGTGTCGTTTCATTAATGCGCGGAGCCGGGCGATAGACCTTTTCCTGCTGCCGGATGATTGCCATGATCTTCCATCCAGCACAATTCTTGCCCGACAACGATCCAACTCGTACACAGAAATATTCAAGGCGCCGCACGTACTCGTCACGAAGGGATTCAAGCGCATTGCGTTCGCGGAATTCGACGTTAGCTTTCGGCATGCGGTAAGAGGAATTCATGGGCCGGCCGAGGATCGCAATCTTCTGATGTTCCTTGCCTGCTACTTGCGAACTAACCTAGCTCGGTACTTCAGCTTCCACACTTCGTCAAATTGGGGCGTCTATCGGCCCGAAGTGCATGTCAATGAAGTTTTGCGATTGCCTCTGCCTCTTCCCAATCAGCTAAATAATCCGCAGCACGGACTAAGTATCATCGACGAAGTGTGCGGGATTGTGGACACCGCCTACCGGGAGGCGAGAGAGAGCTTTCTTAGCAGATCGAACGTCGTCGATTCGGCGAGCACGAGAATCGAGCCACTAGTAAACGAATACTTCGGGATACATCCTTCCGAGAAAACGCTACTTGCGGACACGGTTGGCATACTGGCGCCGTCGACTCAGCCCCGGCCGGAGCAGAGTGCTGTGCCGGGGTTAGAAATCGGGACGGAGACACAAGGTCGTGCGTACACGGAACGGCTTTGTAATACGCTAAACGAGTGGGCAAGTTCGTCGGGCTACTCGGTACAAGGAGCCTTCACGATTTCGGGAGCTTTGGGCGTAGGAGTAGTGCTGCTGGAAAAGGTTCAGCTTGCAGAACGCACCAGATCTTCGCCCAGCATAGGACGCGACCTACCGCGCGTACTTCAAAAGATTCGCGACGCTCTCGCTGTCGATGGCGGCAGTTGGAGGTCACTGCGGGAAGTGATGCTATTCGAGCGGGACAAGCTGTACGTCCTGAAGCCAGCCGCACGAGTTCATTGGACAGAAACGGCGGCGCTAAACGACGCTGACGCGCTCGCGGCCACGTTGCTTGCCAATACGCGGTCGATCTGAGGATGAGATCGCTTGGTGTTCCCGACGATTGGCTCGATCTGCTCGAATCGCTGGTACCCGTAATCCTTGAACTGGTCCAAAGCACATGGCAGACGATGCCCCCGCTTGCGCCGGACGCACTTGAGGATCCCACGACCGAAGATTTCTATCGTCGGCTGAGAGATAGTCGGACTGCGGCGAACCTACCGTTCAGGATAGACATTCAGATGGTGGAACTCGGCGAATCGCCGGACGACGACCAAGGGAGGATGGACATAGTGTTTTCGCCCACTTTGCCTACTGAGGTCATTTACTTCTGCTTGGAGTGCAAGAGACTGAACGTGAGGAAATCCGGTTCTTTTCGGACATACGCCACGGAATACGTAACACATGGGATGATGCGTTTCGTCACCGGTCTATACGCGTCGCACGTTCAACATGGCGGCATGCTGGGCTACGTTCTAGATGGTAACGTCTCCCGAGCGATAGAGAGCGTTTCAGCAGTGATAAGTAGCCGTTGCGAGGAACTGGGCATGGAAAATCCTAGCCTCATGCATCCGTCATCGTTTCGTCCGGCGGACGCGTTGGCCAAGGAAACGCGGCATTGGCGAGGCCCAACAAGAGATTGTTTATTGCTTCAGCATCTATTCTCACCCGCGGCAACGAACTAACGTAGTTAACTGTCAGTCCCGCCGTCGGCGAACGCTGGCGCGAATGCTATGAGCGATGGCAACTCCCGTTAGCTTCATCATAGAAACTTGACACTTCATCCTGCCATCCCGGCAGCCACCAACGAAGCCGCATACCACGATGGAATGAAGAAAACACGCTCACGCACACAATGGTGTTAACGCTTGACTCTTCTCATTGGGCACTTCTGGGACCCGACTCCTCGAAAATGATTGTTCAGATCTCCCTAATTGGAAGGCAACATACTTATGGCGTTTACCCTTTGAAACCACCATCATCAACAACGGCCTCTTTGACAATCATTTGACCCGCAGTCGCTATAGCGACGTGTGTGTTTGGGCGCGTATCCCGAATTAAATCCACAGCCTGAGCGGCCGTACTTCCTCTTGTCATCACATCATCCACAAGCAAAATTCTGTTTGCATCTTCCGGAACCTTGACCTCTAATGCCCTGCGATACTTTGATTCAAAACGAGCGGGAGTGTATGTTCCGCGCGACACCATTTGACCTTTAGATACGGATCGCGTCAATTTCAGCATCTCCTGCGTTCGAACCGCCAAGAGCCGGCCAAGTTCCATTGCCAGTTCTAGCACCCTGTGCGTTTCTCCCTGCTCTGCTTTCTCTGGAGATAAGGGAATAGGAACCACGTAGTCAAAACTCAGAAGTTCGCGACGGCGCAATTCTTCGAAGATCGATCTCGCGAAGGGATGCGCGTATGCCTTCTCTCCCATTTTGAAGGCTTTGAACCTGTCTGAAACTTCTCGTATTTTTGGTTCGATTTGGGTTTCATAGCATCGTCTGGGCACAATCCAGTGTGCGGGAACCACGACCTCGTACTCCGACCATCGCAATCGAAGAGGCGGGCGGACATGATCTGGTGGAATCAGCGGCAAGCTTTGCCAGGTTGAACAATCCCCGCAGCGCCGGTTGCTACAAGCCTCCAAGCCGCATTCAGGAGCCACCGTCCATTCTTCAGGCCACGCGAATACTTGGCGATAGCGCGGTGCAACAAGTTCCGCGATTTGTGTGGAAGTCCCGCGAGGTGCAATCGGTTTCTTCGGGCTGTAATTCCGTACGCGAAGGCGGACCTGTCTGGCCTCCAGATCAATATCATCGACGATCCCCTTCACATACACGCCATTCTCGAAGCGATGCGGGCCATGAAAGTAGATCCAGCATTCCCATCCCTTCTCGACAACGTCTATGTAGTGCCTCCATGCTAGCGCAAGCCGCCCATCCTTCATCCGGTCACGAATTACAGCGGGACGAAATCCGTCGTAACCGCTATGGATTTTGTAAATAAACCTCACAGGCCCAGCACCTCGGCAAAGCTATGCAATACCCGCTTGGTCTCCGCGGGCTGAACCATTTCGTATCCGTAGGCGGCCCAGGCGAAAGGTACACCAGCCGCGGCGGCAGCGCCCCCATCCGTAATGGCGTCGCCCACATACCAAGTATCCGGCTTGGCTTTGGCACCAAGTTCTTCAAGCGCCTTGTTTATTCCCCCGGGGCTTGGCTTCGGCGGTACACGGTTACTCCTCGTCACAATGACACAAAAGAAATCGTTCAGCCCGGCACTGTCGATGAGTGGATTGGCGAGCCATCCCGGGAGGTTGGTCACCACTCCGATCTGCGTTCCGCGTTTTTTCAGCGCTAGCAGCGTGTCGTGGACATCGTTATATAGGCTGATTGGCTTTGCGCTTCGCTTTGCTCTTGTTCCGAGACGGGACCTGGACACTCCCGCTTTCTGCGCTAGTCGAACCACATTCGCACCCGAAGCCAACGCCTGCTCTAGCTGTTTGGTTGGTCCAGCGCCAAGTTCCGCGAGAATCTCCGCGTACCATGGGCGGCTGTCCCATACAGTGCCGTCTAGGTCCAGGAGGAGAGCGCGTCGAGCCACGTCTCGTACTCGGAAGTTCCAGCAGTCAAGGAAAACGAAACGCCGCCGGTTCGTGAGTCTTCCGCAATGGCGGCGTTCCCCGCAGTGTCTTGGGAACTATCCGCCGCAAAGGAAGCAACCGGCTTTTTCTGCTCGCGCGCGAAGCGGTAAGCGTTCATTGCGCCCCCGCTAGAGGTGGACTGAGCGACAAGAACACCTTGAGCAAAGGCCGCGATGAGCTTATTGCGTTTTCGCAGCAGCAGCGCGGATGCCCTACGGCCAAAACCGAACTCGCTCACAAACGCGGCTCCGGGATAAGCGAGTAATTCCTCCCAGAGCGTGCGGTTCTCGGGGGGGAACAGGTTGTCCAGACCGCAAGGCATCACGCAAACTGTCCTTCCATTGACGTCGCGGGCTGCCCTGTGTCCAATCGAATCCGCCCCCACGGCGAAGCCCGAAACGATGAGCAGACCTCGCTGGGCAGCACACTGTGCGAACTCGCGCGCAAGGGCAGCGAAGGGCTCGCGAGTCGCTCGAGAACCGACAACCGCTACCGAACCCATCTTGGACCAGACTTGGGGATCGCCACGGACATACAGGACCGGAATGGGGTTATTGCTCCGGTAGACCTGCTCTGGATATTCCTCATCACCGTGTACAAGAATTGATGCAGATAAACGGCGCGCGCGGCGTATCTGTTGGGCGGCGCGATCATTGGCCTTAGAGATTTGCTGTGAAGGGATTTTGCGAATCGCCGCCCTTAGCTTCTCGCCAATGCGTCCGCCAAAAGGTAAACGCTCCGGACGCTCGATTGCAGCTCTAGGATCCACGCCGGCTTGGCGCATCGCACGGAACTTAACTGGTCCAAAACCGGGAACAGCGTCCAAGGCAAAGAGCGCGCCGAGGTGTTCCTTTGTTGGTATCTGCTCTGCCATTGAGAATCCTTACTCGGTCAGCTCAAAGGTACGTAGAATTACTTTCTTTCCTGCACAAGCGGACTGAGTTAGTCTCATAAAGTGCTACCTAAACGGTCACCAGATACGACAAAGTAAATTAAAAGCTTTAATATCATGTATTTACATTTATCATTGGTGGCCAGGGGCAGAATCGAACTGCCGACACGCGGATTTTCAGTCCGCTGCTCTACCAACTGAGCTACCTGGCCTTGGGAAAGTGCGCGGATTATAGCGTCGCGCCTGCGTTTGCGAACGTCCCGCGCGAGGCGCTGCGAGGTTATTCCGAGGGCGGCTGATAACCTTCCGGTTTGCTGGATCCGCCGCCGAAGAAGAACGCTTCCATCTGTTCCTCCAGGAACTTGCGTGCGGCGGGCTCGATCGGCGTGAGGCGGTACTCGTTGATCAGCATGGTCTGGTGCGAGAGCCATTGCCGCCAGGCCTGGCGGGATACGTTCTCGAAGATGCGTTGCCCCAACTCTCCCGGGTAGGGAGGGCGCGGCAGGCCTTCGGCTTCCGTGCCCAGGAGCACGCACTGTACGGTTCGGGTCATCGTTGGGAATTGTGCAAAAAGGCGCGGGGGCGCGTCAACGCGAACCGGCCGCGCCGATCTCCAGGGACTCCACCAGGCGGCGAATGGGCGCCGGCATGCCAAGCTCCTGCATGCCATCGTGCCAGCGCCATTGATCGGCTTTCTGAATCTCGCCGGCTGGTGTGCTCACGGACAGATGGATCGGCCGAATCTCCAGTTCGAAGTGGCTGAAGCCGTGCCGAACCGGCGCAAGTTCGGCATGGCCTTGCGGGGAACAGCCGAGAACTCTGCCGCACCAGTCCCCGGCGCTTTCGTCGCCCTCAAGAGTAGGCAGGCTCCACAACCCCGCCCAGATGCCGGTTGCGGGCCGCCGGTACAGCAGCACGGCGCCGTCCGGCCTCTGGACCAGGAGCATGGACCTGCATTTGAGCGGGCGGTTCGACTTGGGCTTCGAGGCCGGGATTTC
Source organism: Gammaproteobacteria bacterium (assembly GCA_965116895.1). GTDB lineage: Bacteria > Pseudomonadota > Gammaproteobacteria > Steroidobacterales > Foliamicaceae > Foliamicus. The sequence continues at coordinate 197,337 of OZ220729.1, forward strand.
GGCAGTCAGGCTGTGCTTCCTTGCCCGGCAGGATTCGGCAAGCGGACACGCGTTGCAGCGAGGGCTGCGCCTGAGGCATACGGTGGCGCCCAGGTCCATGATCGCCTGCGTGTAGTCGCGCACCCTTTCCGGCGGCGTATTGGTCTCGGCCAGGTTCCATAGCTTCCTGCTAACCGTGAGCTTGCCGGGCCAGCCCTCGACGGCGTGCACACGGGCCAGAACGCGCCGTGCGTTGCCGTCCAGGATGGCCCTGCGCTGTCCGTGAGCCAGCGCAATAATGGCGCCGGCAGTGGAGCGGCCTATGCCGGGCAGCGCCTTGAGCGAGTCGAAATCGCGGGGGAGCTCGCCCCCGTGTTGCGCGACCACGATCCTGGCCGCCTTCAGCAGGTTGTGCGCGCGCGTGTAGTAGCCCAGTCCCGCCCAGATCGCGAGCACATCGTCATTGTTTGCGGCGGCCAGCGCTTGCACATCCGGAAAGGAGGCCATGAACCGCTCGAAGTAAGGCATCACGGTTTCAACGCGGGTCTGCTGAAGCATGATTTCCGACACCCAGATGCGGTACGGGCTGCGGTCCTTCTGCCAGGGAAGGTGTTTTCTTCCGTGCTTATCCCACCATGCGAGCAGTTGCGGCGCGATCATCCGCCGCATTGTAGGGCCGGCCACCGGGGGAGGTTGCGGACAGGTCTATGACCTGGTCGGCGTATCGCAGGATGGCCGGACGGTGCGCGGCGCATGCCACCGTGATCCCGAGATCCCGGAGCGTGCGCACGACCAGCTCCTCGGTCGCGGGGTCGAGATGGCTGGTCGCTTCATCCAGGATCATCGCGCGCGGGCGGCGGAATCGTTTTTGTGTCTGCTCTGCTGGTTTCCTTGGGATAGGCACCGGTCTCGCCCTTCCTCGGTCTGAGCTGGCAGCGGTGGGACCGTCATCTCCACGGGGAGCCGGCTGGTTAGATGGCCGGTCGTAACTCTCCTCGCCATAACGTCGTGGAACCATCAAAGCCTTCGGTGCCAATCGTGTTACAGGCGAATCTGTTCGTGCACTGTCTTCGGAAAATTGTTCGCCGACAACAGGAAACGGGCGCAGCGCTTTCCTCATTCGTCTCGTAGTCCTAGACTTTCTTGATGGTGACAAAGACCGGTTGAGCTCGCTGAATTAATTTAAACGTCTCCAACTGGGAAACACCGTTGAGCGAGAGCCATGAGTAAAAAAGAACCTGGCGCGTGATGCATGTGCGTGCTTATGCGAAATACCGCAAAGACCGCAGACGATTGGCTGTAGCCAGCCTGCCGCACCCACCAGTGCGGGCCACGGACGCAGTCAAGGCTGGTTTATATTAGGCGTTCTCGCCGACAATCCATTTGCGAAGGGCAAACCCCTCCACTATCCCACCACCCAAGGTAACATGTCATTTGAAGACAAACCGTGGAGCGCTGCTCCGATGTCCGGGTTTGTAGGTGAGGTTCTTCGATCCTCTCGCAACACGCTTGAGCATTCCCTGAAGTTCGCCGTGCGCAAAATAACTACCAGCCGCTTTTATTGTCTTCTGGTAGTCAGCACTATAGTTACAACGTGGACAAAACACTTTATCAGGATTGCCATTCTTGAGAACAAGTCTTGCTTCCACTTTGCAGAGGCGGCAGATAAGTATTTGGTCAGGCATTCGTTCTAGCGGATATTGTTTCGCAGCCGATCGAATTTAGCGGCTGCGTGTGGGTAGCTGGAGTGATTGAGGATGATGATGATTGGCCTTTTTGATCCTCTAATTCGTTAATGATATGCCTATTCTGCTTCGCGCCAACTAGTCCGCGCGCCCCTGTCAATGGTGAGGCATGGCAAGGTCACCGCGAGCGCACCTCTCGGGGTGCGATTGTTTCTTGTCGCGGGCAATGCGGTACCCGGCGACCGCGTGGACATACCGATCCGGGGAGAAACTTGTGGACTTGGTAGAATTTGCGGACAAGGTGCGTCCGCTTCTGGAGGAACTTGAGGGAAAGCCGCCGGAGCGTCTGGCCATGCTGATCACCTCAGCCGTAATTGCTATTCCTATGTCTTCTGCAGATCTAATTGCTGCCTTCCACGTTGCCAGCAAGGTGCTTTCGGAATACGCGGAGGAAACACGGGAGTTGATGGCCCCAGACGACTCTCCGATGATCAATTAGAGGGATTCAATGAAGAAAATATTGACTGCTTTGGCCATGTTGGTCATTTCTCCATTGGCGCTCGCCGATGATGAGATAGGAAGTTTTGACATTTTTCAACTATGCACCTCAATGGAGAGAATCAAGTTAGTCGTTGAGGAAACCCCCTCAGCCGCTATCGAAGTTGGTTTAACAAAGGAACGAATAGAGAATGTTGCCGAGAGTCGATTACGTGCGGCGCGTATTTACGATCCGGAAGGTGCCGACTTCCTGTATATCCAAACTAATGCAATCACACCCACGTTTGTCTCGGGGCAAAAGATAGGCGACGGCCAAACAATTGCAATTTCCTACCAATTGGGATTTAACAAGTTTATTCTTGATATCGATGTCACCGAGTTTGGTTTCGCGGAAACTTGGAGCCAAGGGTCGATTTTGATGGCAGATGCGAACTTTACCGTCCAAGCGGTAAGCGAGGCGGTGGACAGATTTATCAACGCTTTCCTGCGGGTGAACGAGAGTACAGAGTGCAGGGAGGCATCAGGGAAGTAATCAGAATGTTCCCAGAGGCCAACTGTCAAACGGGATCGAATGACAATCTCAATTCACTTGGAGGATGACGAATGGCGGGAAGTACTTTCGTGCACCAAGTGCCCATTGCCAGGGCGAGCACAACTTAGGTAGGAGTTCCGCACACTTGCAATTCGCAGAACATCTAGAGCTTCGAGTTGATCTTCCCCCAGATTCGGTCAGTCTGAGTTGAGGGGAAAAGCACCATTGAATCTACCCCTAACACTGCACCCGCCAGCGCACATTTCACTACTCGTGTGGGCTTGGAGCGGACGATGGGAATCGAACCCACATCATCAGCTTGGGAAGCTGAGGTTCTGCCTTTGAACTACGCCCGCGCCGCGGCAAAGTCTATGCTAGATTCGAACGGCCGCCAAGAGGCGGGCGCGCAGCCATCGCGAGGGTATGGATCGCTTGAATTCGCACACCGGGCAACGGGCGCCGCCGCGCAGTTTCGTGCGCCGTTCGGGACGCATTACCCGGGCGCAGAAGCGGGCGCTGGAGGAATTGTGGCCGATCTACGGCCTTGAGGGATCAACGGACCCGATCTCGTTCGAGCAGGCGTTCGAGCGCAAGGCGCCCACGGTCCTGGAGATCGGTTTCGGCAATGGCGAGACGCTGGTTCGCTCGGCGCAGGAATCGCCCGACGTGAATTTCCTCGGCATCGAGGTCCATCTGCCGGGCCTGGGCCGCTGCATGCTGCTGGCGGAGAAGGCCGGGATACGGAACCTGCGCCTGATCCGGGGAGACGCCGTGGAGGTGCTCGGGCAACGGATGCCGCCCGTCTCGCTCGCGATGGTGTGCCTGTACTTTCCGGACCCCTGGCCGCGCAAGCGGCACCACAAGCGCCGGCTGGTGCAGCCCGCGTTCGTCCGGCTGATCGAGCGCGTCCTTGAGCCGCGGGGCGTGTTCCACGTGGCGACCGACTGGGCGCCGTACGCCGAGCATATCGAGCATGTCATGAGCGGCAACACCGCCTTCGAGCGCTTGAGCCGCCCGCCGTCGCGCTACACCACGCGGTTCGAGACGCGCGGCAGCGCCCTGGGCCATGAAATCTGGGAAGCCGCCTACTGCGTGCGGCGGGAGCGCTAGTTCGGCCCGAGCGCCTCGGAGGACTGGAAGAACTTCAGCCGCGTCACGTAGACCGCCAGCAGGATGGCGGGGACGCCGGCCAGGCACACCAGCACGTAGAAGTTCACCCAGCCGACTTCCAGCGAGAGGAAGCCGGACCAGCCGGCCATGAACTTGCCCGGCAGCGCCATGAGCGAGCTGAGCAGGGCGTATTGCGTCGCCGTGTACTTGCGCGAGGTCAGGGCCGACAGAAAGGCGATGAACGCGGTCCCGGACAGGCCCACGCTGAAGTTGTCCCCGGTGATGACGCCGGCCAGCAGCCACAGGTTGGTCTCGCCCGCGGTAGCGAGCGCCGCGAACGCCAGGTTGGTGATCGCCAGCAGGATCGCCGAGCCGATCAGCGGTCCCTTCAGCCCGAACCTTCCCACCGCCAGGCCGCCGACCAGGATTCCGGCCAGCGTCGCCACGGTCCCGTACAGCTTGGCCACCGCGGCGATTTCGCTCTTCGTGTAGCCCATGTCGAGGTAGAAGGGCATCGCCATGCTGCCCATCAGGTAGTCGCTGACCCGAAACAGCGCCACGAAGGCCAGTATCGCCAGGGCAAACAGCTTGTAGCGCTGGAAGATGTCCCGGAACGGTTCGACGATGTGGGAACGGATCCATTCCGCGACGCTTTCCCTTCGCCGCACCGGGTTCTCGTGCTCCGGCTCCGCGATCAGCAGCACGGCTACGACTCCCACGCCCATGCACGCCGCCATCGCCCGGTAGGTCAGCGACCAGTCGTAGGCGTCGGCCAGGAACAGCGCCCCCGCGCCCGACACCAGCATCCCGATGCGGTAGCCGTACTGGTAGCTGGCGGCCATTGCCGCCTGGCGGTCCACTTCCACCGCCTCGATCCGCCAGGCGTCTATGGCGATGTCCTGGGTGGCCGAGGAAAACGAGGCCAGCAGGGCGAACAGGGCCACGAGAAGCACGTTCTCAAGCGGGTCGGTCGTGGCGAGAAGGAGCAGCCCCGCGATGATCCCCATTTGCGCCAGCAGCATCCAGGAGCGCCGCCGCCCGAGCATCCGGTGCAGCAGGGGAAGCCGGATGCCGTCCACCGCCGGGGCCCAGAGGAACTTGAGCGAGTAGGTAAGGCTGACCCAGGCCAGCATGCCCACGGTTCCGCGGTACACGCCCACGTCGGCCAGCCAGGCCGTCAGCGTGCTGAACACCAGCAGCAGGGGCAGCCCGGCGGCGAAGCCGAGAAACAGCATGGCCAGGACCCGGGGATGCAGGAACGCCCCGAGGCCGCCGTAGCTGTCGACGCGCACGTTCATGGCCGATTGAGCGCCGCCGGCGCATATCGCGCGAATTCAGTCGGCATAGTCGAGGATCAGCGGCGCGTGGTCGGAGAAACGCTTGCGCTTGTAGATCGAGGCGGCGACGGCGCGCCCGGCCAGCTCCGGCGTGGCCACGTGGTAGTCGATGCGCCAGCCCACGTTCTTCGCCCAGGCCTGGCCGCGGTTGGACCACCAGGTGTACTGGTCCGGCTCGGGGTTGATGCTCCGAAAGCAGTCCACGAACCCCAGTTCGCCGAACAGCAGGTCCATCCAGGCGCGCTCCTCGGGAAGGAAACCCGAGTTCTTGCGGTTGCCGCGCCAGTTCTTGAGGTCGATCTCGCGGTGCGCGATGTTGAAATCGCCGCAAAGCAGATACTGCCTTCCGCTGTCGCGCGCCGCCTCGAGCAGCGGCGTGAACTCGTCGAGAAAACGCCACTTGGCTTCCTGGCGCAGTTCCGATGAAGACCCCGAAGGGAGGTACAGCGATACTACGCTCAAGCGGCCGAAACGGGCCTCGACGTAGCGGCCCTCGGCGTCGAATTCCGCCGAGCCGAACCCGCGCTTCACTTCGTCCGGCTCGCGCCGCGAATACAGCCCAACACCCGAATATCCTTTCTTCTCCGCGCACTCGTAGAAGCAGTGCCAGTTGCGCGGCCAGAACTCGCGGCCCTGGAGCTGGTCCTCCTGCGCCTTGAGTTCCTGCAGGCAAACGATGTCCGCCTTCTGCCTTCGCAGCCAGTGATAGAAACCCTTGCGCGCCGCCGCGCGGATGCCGTTGGCGTTAAGGGTAATTACGCGCATCGCTATCCGGCCTTACCAGCGCAGCCCCCCGTCCAGATCGATCACGCGTCCCGAGATGTAGTCGTTTTCCAGGATGAACTGCGCGGTCTGGGCGACTTCGTCCGGTTCGCCGAGGCGCTTCGCCGGCACCATTGCCGCGAGGCGGTCGCGGGCTTCGGGCTTCATCGACGCCACCATCTCGGTGTTGATCAGTCCCGGGGCGATGGCGGCGGTGCGGATGCCATGGCGCGCGAGCTCGCGCGCCCAGAGGACGGTCAGCGCGGCAACGCCGGCCTTGGTTGCGGAGTAGTTCGACTGGCCGAAGTTGCCGACCCGCGAAAGGCTGGAAATATTGATGATCACGCCGCCGGCGCCGAAGCGCGCCATGTGCACGGCGGCTTCGCGGGCGCAAAGGAAAGTGCCGGTCAGGTTCACGTCGAGGACCGCCTGCCAGTTCTCCAGCGACATTTTGCCCAGCACTTCGCCGTCCTTGAACTTCATCAGCAGGCCGTCGCGTGTAATGCCGGCGTTGTTGATCAGCACGTCGAGCGCGCCGCAGTCCGACGCCACGGCGTCCATGAACGCCTCCACGTCGCTTTCGACGGACACGTTGGCGGCGTAACGGCGCACCTCCGCGCCGGCCGCGCGGCAGTCGGCCGCCACGTCGTCCAGGCTGTCCTGCTTCAGGTCGCAGAGCGCCAGGTTCGCGCCCTGCGCCGCCAGCCGCCGCGCCATGGCCGCACCCAGACCGCGCGCGGCTCCGGTAATGACTGTCGTTTTGCCCTTTATATCCACCTTGATGACTCCTTGAGGAAAGCCGCGCAATCCTACTCCATTGCGGGCGCCTCTTCTTCGCGCGGTTTGTGACCGGCGACCGCCCAGCCCATCAGCGCCTCTCCCCGGTAAACCAGCGGGAACCAGCCGTCCACTGCCAGCCCCGCCGAACGCAGGTGGTCCAGGAGACGGTCGAACTCGCCGGCGTCGGGCGTCGCCGCCAGGAGGTCCTCCATCCGCCGGCAATAGGCGTCGCTCGCCTCCCGCAGCCTTCGGATCGTCGCCCGCCTCTCGGCCGGCTTAAGTCCGGGAGCGAAAATGCTTTGCAGCCCGTTCAGCACAAACCCGATCCCGTTGCCCGGATCGCTGAACTGCTGCGCCTGCTGCTGGACGCGCTCGACTGCCGCGTTCAGCTTGCGGCGCAGGTTTTCCGTTCTGGCGTCATGCTTGAGCATTCGCTTCTCGAAGTCCGATTCCGCTGATGCCATGGCGTCGACCACCCGGCGCGCCCGGGTCAGCAACTGCTCCCGCCTGAGGCACAGGCGATGCTGTTCCAGTCCTTCGCGGGCCTCCCTGACCACTACGGAATTTGCGTGATGGGTGACGAGCGCGATGCGCCCGCCCGGTTTGAGAATACGCATTGCTTCCCGCGCACTGGCGGAGGGGTCGCCGTACTCGAAGCCGTACTGCGAAGTCAGCAGGTCGGCGCACTCGCTTTCCAGTCCGGTGCTCTCATTGGGCGCTTCGCCGCGAAACCGCACACTTTTCAGCCACTCGCGCGCCGCCTCTGCCTCCTGCAGATCCTTCTCGGGTCGAATCCCGGCCCTGTCCAGCGCATCGACATGGAACTGCCTGTTGTTCGTGGCGGAATATTCCGCCGCCAGGAGAGCCACGGCGCCGTTTCCGGTGGCCAGGTCGACGATCCGGGCGCCTTCGAGCAGCGTGGCGAACTGGCGCTCCCAGAATTCGCGAATCTCGCCGTCGTAGTTCGGATTGCCGCTGCGTTCGAAGGTGGTGACGCTGCCGTGGCGCCAGAATTGCTCCCACTCGTCGTCGGTGAGAAGCCTGCGGGGCACGTTACTCGCCGATGAAGCGGGGCGGTCGTTTCTCAAGGAAAGCGGCTATGCCTTCCGCGGCGTCGGCGGAGTTGCCGCACGTCTCCTGCGCCTCGGCTTCGGCCAGGAAGAGGTCGTCGAAGGACTGCGTGCCCGCAGTGCGCATCAGGCGCTTGGTGGCGGTAAGCGCCAGCGGCGCCTTCTGCGCCAGTTCGGCCGCCCAGCTTTCGGCTGTTGCCAGGGCCTCGCCGGGCGGCGCCAGACGGTTTGCCAGGTTCAGTTCCCTGGCGCGCGCCGCCGGCAAGCGGTCGCCGCCGACGGCGAATTCGAAGGCCGCCCGATGCCCGACGGCCTGGGTAAGCGTCCACGTGGAGCCGCCGTCGGGGACCAGGCCGATGTTAGTGAACGGGCAGAGCAGGAATGCGTTCTCTTCCATCACCACGAGGTCGCAGGCCATCGCCAGCGACATCCCGATGCCCGCTGCGCCTCCCTGAATGGCGGCGATCACGGGCTGCGGCGCCCGCACGATCGCGTCGAACAGGGGCTTGTACTCGCCGATGAGAATGTCGCGAATCGACTCGGCGCCGACCGTGCCCCGCTTCAGGTTCGCGCCGGCGCTGAAGAACCTGCCGCTTCCGCCCAGCACGATTGACCGCACGGAGCGATCGCTTACCGCTTCCTCCAGCGCCGCGGCCAACCCGGCCCGCAACTCGGGCGTAAAGCTGTTGAGATTGTCCGGCTGGTGCATCAGCACCGTGGACACGGCGCCATCGCGCCGCTTCAGAACAACGGAGTCCGGCCTGTCTGTGTCCTCGCCGGTCGGATGCACCGCGGCTTCCGCCACGGACCGCTAGGGCGCGCCCCGGGAGCGCATATAGGCCGGCCGATTCCTGCACGCCGATACCCACTTGTCCACCTTCGGCCATGCCTCGAGGTTGAATTGCAGCATGACCAGCATGTCCAGCACCGAAACGCAGATCAGGTCCGCCGCAGTGAACTGCTCGCCCAGGAGATGGGAGCGTTTGGCCAATTGCTTCTCGAGCACGTCCAGCGGTTCCGCCAGCGCCTGTTCCGCTTCCTTGACGGCCGCCTCGTTGTGGTCGTCGCCGGTGTGCACGAATTTCTGCATGAATATCACTACGATGAGCGGTTCCAGCTCGGTCATCGCAAAGAATGCCCACTGAAGCACGTGGGCCCTTTGCGCCTGAGTGGCCGGCCACAGTTCGCGGTCGTCGTACTTGGCGGCCAGATACAGGTTGATGGCGGTGGATTCGAACAGCTTGAGCGAGCCGTCCTCCAGCGCGGGCGCCTTGCCCGTGAGGGTGATCTTGCCGATCGATTTCCTGCGTTCCTCGCGCGACTGGCCGTCGAGCGGCACATGCTCGTACGGTATTGCCAGTTCCTCAAGCATCCACAAGCAGCGCGCAGCGCGCGATTGCTGCGGACCGTGTAGGCGAATCATCTGATCTCTCCTTGGAGTGTTAGTCGTATGTTGTTCACTGATTACGGACCGAACACCGTGCCCGAGAACGCGGCCACGATCGTCATGGCGTAGATAAACAATACCCATCCGTAAACCGGCTGCAACTGCGTATGGTATTGCTGCTCCAGCTCCGGCGTCGAGCCCGACTGCGCTATGGTCGCGAAAGTGATCGTCGCCGGGGCAAAGCCGCGGTCCAGTGGCACCACGGCGAACCCGATCAGGCCCACCGCGACCAGCTTGACGGTCAGCCAGGCGGGGGCGGCGAGGGCCTCGACAGTCATGGTGGCGCCCGCAAAAACCAGGGCGCCGACGCACAACAACAGGCTGAACGGCATATTGGTCTTCTCGAAGAGTTTCTCGGCGGCGGTTCCCGGATTGAGAAAGCCGCGCCACATTATCAGCACCCAGGCCAGCCCGATCAGCCAGACTATCGACAGCACCCATACGGGAACGTCCAGCAAGCCGATGCCATGGATCAACTGAAGGCCACTGGGGAATATCAGCGCGTTGCAGGTGCGCGGCAGGCGGTCGAGCACCAGGCCCAGCTTGAGGACGCTGGAGCGCGTCTCCATGCTCAACGACGAGTTCTCCGACATCTTCGCCGCCAGGAACACGCCGAGATCGGTGCCCAGCCAGAATACCCACAGCGAGATATGAAAGAAGACCAGTATTTTGTGTTCCAGCATCATTTCTTCTGCTCCTCGCCCATTTCTTCAAACGGCGCCAGCACCTTGCGGATCATCTCCGCGTTGGCCGCCGCCCAGGCTCCGGCCTGCTCCGCATCCGGCTCGAACTCTTCAATTTCCTCGCGGGTCAGCAGACCCTTGCCCAGAATGAGCGTCTCCAGGCTCATCAGCCGCTCGCGCACGACCCAGTGCTCGCCCATCAGCTTGAGCAGGCTGGCGAGCAGCGCGTCGGTGGCGGGATCCTGAAAAAAGTACTTGCGACCGCCCTTTATTCGGCGGCTCAGTCGTTCGCCGGCGGCATCCACGTCCAGTGCCATGGCACTAGTCCTGCTTGACCGAACCGAAGCCGTACCAGAAGATCACATCGGAGAGCCGGCCCGTGTCTTCGCCGAACTCGGGATCGGCCTGGGCCATCGCGATGAAGTCTTCCTCGTCGGTATAGGTGTAGCGCGGCATTACCCCTTCAAAGTACCCGTCGGCGGGAAAGCCGGCGGCGATCGTCAGTTCCTTCGGATTCTGGTCCCGGAAGTCCTTGTAGAACGGCTCGTTGTTGTAGTAGCTGTCCCAGTCCAGGTAGAACTGATCGTAGGCCGCCATGCGGTCGTTCGGCGGCAGCTCCATGTTGAGCAGCACGCCGCCCGGGCGCAGTACGCGATGCGCTTCGGCAAGGTACTGCCGGATCGCCTTGTTCGGCAGTTCGTGCAGGAACATGGAACTGAACACCACGTCCACCGAATTGTCGGGGAAGCGAATGTCCTCGGCGCTCTGTTGGTGGAAATGCGTCTCGACGCCCATCGCCTCCGCGCGCGCGTGGGCATAGCGCAGGCAGGGCGCCGCAACGTCGATCCCATGCACCTCGGCGTCCGGAAAGACCTGCTTCCAGGGCAACGTGTTATGCCCGATGGTGCAGCCGGCGTCCAGTATCCGGCGCGGGCTGCGGCCGGCGAAGCGGTTCTTGTAGAAATTCGCCATCGACCAGCCGATATCGTTCAGTTCCCTGCCCATGGCGCCGAACGCGAACACATTCAGCCCCTGGTCGTAAAGGGCGCCCGCCGCCAGGTCCTCTCCACCGTACTCCTTGTAGTAGCAACCAGGCATCAGGTGAACGTCGATCGCTTCCACGTAGCGCGGAATCTCCAGGTTCGGATCCAGTTCCAGAGTGCCGCCGGCCCTGGGCTTGTCCGCAAGGCTCTTGCCCGTGCTGTTGAGTTGCTCGCGCTGTTGCTCGATGCTGTCCATCACCACGTCCCAGACCATTTGCTGGGCGGTGCATCGGGCGGAGGAATACGCCTTGAAAATTTCCCGGCCACGTATCGCGCGATGCACGTCGGCGCCGTCCAGAACCTTATCGCCGGCCTCCTTTTCCAGATTTGTGGCTACGGCGGATTCGAAGTCCGTGCGCATGGTTGCGGCGAGATCGTTCAGTACGAAACCGCGCAAACCGGAAACAAACCGCTCCCTTGCCCGCGTGTCGCGATTCCGGTCCAGGGCCAGGGCATGTGTGATCGGTTGAGTCATGGCTTTCTCCCGAGAGTAGTAGCATCCGATTGTTGCGGATTCGGCAGGAAAATGCAAAGCGAATACAATCTCGCGCCGTGCCTGCGCCTTTACGCCCAATGACGAGACGCGACAGATGACGACGGGACCGCTGGACGGGATTCGCGTGCTGGAGCTCACTAGCGTCGTTCTGGGTCCCTGGGCCTGCCAGTTGCTGGCCGACATGGGCGCCGACGTCATCAAGGTCGAACCGCCCTACGGAGACTCCAACCGGACCCTCGGCGCATCCCACAACCCCGGCATGGCCGCGCTTTACCTTACCTGCAACCGCAACAAGCGCGGCGTGGTCCTGGACCTCAAGAAACCCGCCGGAAGGGAAGCGGTGCTGCGCCTGGCGCGCGAAGCGGACGTGCTGGTTCACAACAACCGTCCCGGCGTGATGACGCGGCTGGGGCTCGAATACGACGACTTGCGGGCGGTCAATCCGCGGATCATCTACTGCGGGACCTACGGCTACAGCAAGGACGGGCCCTATGCTCAGCGCGGCGCGCTGGACGATTCGATCCAGTCGGTCAGCGGCTTCGCCATGCTGCACGCGATGGTGCAGGGCGAACCGCGCTACGCGCCCAGCGTGGTAGCGGACAAGACTACCGCGATCACGGTGGTCTACGGCGTGCTGGCGGCTCTGTTTCATCGCGAACGGACAGGCGAGGGGCAGGAACTGGAAGTGCCGATGTTCGAAACCATGGTGTCTTTCGTGATGGCCGAGCACCTGTGGGGCCAGGTGTTCGATCCGCCGCTGGCCACGGCCGGCTACAAGCGGCTCATGAGCAAGCACCGCAAGCCGTACAAGACGCTGGACGGATACATTGCCATGCTGCCGTACCTGGACCGCCACTGGGAGCTTTTCTGCACCCGGGCCGGGCGGCCCGAGCTGATCGAGGACAAGCGTTTCCGCACGCTGTCGGACCGTGTGAGCAATATCGACGATACCTACGCGGAAACGGGACGTATTCTGGCAACCCGCACGACGGCCGAATGGATGGAGTTGTTCGAAGGCAGTAGCGTGCCGGTCAATGCGGTCAATACGCTCGACGACCTGCAGAGCGACGAGCACCTTGAGGCGGTCGGTTTCTGGAGCGAAATGGACCACCCCACCGAAGGCAAACTACGGATGCCGGGATTCCCGGTGAATTTCTCGGCCACACCGGCCGATATTCGCCGCCACCCCCCCCAACTGGGCGAGCACAGCGTGGAGGTCCTAAGCGAGGCCGGCTATTCCAAGGCAGAAATAGACGACATGCTCGCCAGTGGAGTTACCCGCTCTCCCGAATAAAAAAGACCTGCCACGCGTCCACGTGGCAGGTCTTGAATGGGTCAGGCGAACAGGCTAGAAGTCCTTGCGGAAGTTCACGGTCCAGGTGCGCGGATCCTGCAGGTACAACCCGATGAAGAACGAGGTCCCCTGCTCGCGGTCGGCGCAGTTCTGGCATTCGGCGCTGATCGACCAGTCCTGGTCGAGGTTGCGCAGCGTGATGGAAGCGGTGATCACGGAATAGCCGTCGCTGAGCGAAGTCGGCGTGCCGCTGGAGCCGATGCTGTGCTTGCCGATCTTGTAGACATAGGCGCTAGGCGTGAGCTCCCAGCCGGAGGCGATATCGATCTCGTATGCGGCTCCCGCGGTGAGGGTGTATTCCGGCGCCCGCACGGGGTCCGCGACCTGGCCCAGGTGATTCACGACGCCCGCGCCGCAGAACGGACTGGCAGTATAGGCAATGCCGGCCCCCAGATCCGCGTTACACAGTTCGACCTGCCGGACGATCGACGGATTGAGTTCGGCGTACTCGGCGTCCTGGGTTCCGATATTGGCAAACACCGTGAGGCCGTCGATCAACGCGGCGGTGATTTCCACCTCGACGCCCTGGTTTTCAAGCGAAGCGTAGTTGCGCGTGCTGAAAGTCGGCGCGCCGGTCACGGGGTCGTAGACCGCCGAGGGCAGCTGAAAATCGGTCACGTCCGCGCTGAAAGCCGTTACGTTGAGGCGCAAACGGCCGTCCATCCAGTCAGACCGCAAGCCCGCTTCGTACGACCAGACCTTCTCGGGCCCGAACACCTCGATCGCGCCGGCGTTGGTGCCGCGGGCGTTCCAGCCGCCCGACTTGAAGCCTCGGGTTGCTGAAGCGTAAACCATCATGTCGTCGCTGATCTCGTATTCCAGCGCGATACGCGGGGTCGTTATCTTGGCGTTCTGCTCCGTGGGGTAACCCAGCGCCGCGATGTCGGCGGTGCCAAAGCCCCAGGGCCAGTTGGGATTCGGCGTATAGGCAATGTCCTTGGTCTCGTCGGTCCAGCGCACGCCACCGGTAACGGTGAGTTGATCGTTGAAGTGGTAGTCCACCTGCAGATAGGCAGCCAGCGCGTCGGCGTCGTTCTCCATTACCCGGTCGGCCAGCAGCAGCGGCTGGAAGCCATTGAACGCGCCGCCGATTCCCAGGTAGTCGGCAAAGTCAGTGGCGTTTTCTTCCTGAATGAAGAAGATGCCCGCCACATAGTCCAGGGCCTCGTTTCCGGTCGAGCCGGTCAGCTTGACTTCCTGGGTGAACTGGTCGTGCTCTCCGGCGTTAGCGATTGAGTATCCGCCGTAGGGCCGGGCAAGGTTAAGGAAGTCGAGTGTGAAGTCGTGGTCCAGATAGCGCTGTCCGGTAATGATGTTTACCGTTCCGAACCTGGTGTCCACCTCGATGTTCGAGTAGACGGACAGCGAAGTGACCCAGTTGCCCAACGGGAAGCCGGCCTTTGCGCCATGAATCGGGTGAGCCCAGGGCGGTGGCCGGTCGGAGCGCACTCCCGTCAGCGTGTAGCGCTCGTCCTCATCGGGGTCGTGGAAATTGAGCAGGTTGGCATGCTCGTTGTCCACGTAGGCTACCGCCGCGTCCCAGGTGACGGTTTCGCCCAGCCAGCGCAACGCAGCGCGCACGCCCACGTTCTTTTCGTAGTTGATGCCGTCCTCGCCCGTGGTGCGGTTCTCGACCCACCCGTCGTCATCGAAGGCATAGGCCGAGAGTTTAAGCAGCAGGTTGTCCTGGACCGGCAAATCCACGCTGCCGCGGAAGCGCACCTGGCTGAACCGGCCGAAGCCCAGTTCGACGTAACCGCCGAATTCCTCGGCTGGCTTCTTCAGGATCACGTTCACGGCGCCGCCGGTCGTGTTGCGGCCGAACAGGGTTCCTTGCGGTCCGCGCAGCACCTCGATGCGGTCGATATCGAACAGCGCGAAGTTGTTGGCGTTCTGCCGGCTTATGAAGATGTCGTCCACGTAGCTACCCACGGGGGGATCGAAGGTGGCGATGGATTCGGTGTTGTTGAGCGCGCGAAGCGAATAGAGGTTTGCCGTTCCCAGGCCGGTGTTGTTGTGGGCCAGCAGATTGGGCACCAGGCGGCCCATGTCCAGGACCTCGGTGACCTGCAGCGCGCGAAGCTGCTCGTCGGAATAGGCGCTGACTGCGATCGGCACGTCCTGCACGCTTTCGGCGCGGCGCTGGGCGGTCACGATGACCTCTTCGATCATCTGGTCGTCCTGGGCGAATGCCGGCGCGAGAAGCGCGCTGCCGATAACGGCGAATGTGAGTTTGTAAATCGATTTCATAGGGAGATGCCCCCTGCATTTCATAAGGAATTGGCGCCAAACGCGCGAAAGCCCGCGCATTCCGTCCCCGAAGGCTATTGGCGGGCCAGCGCGGAATTATATACAAGCGGCGATTTCCTGTCTTCCGGGTCCCTGGAGAGCCCAGGCAGTCAGCCGGCAAGCACGGTTTGCATTGCCGGGGCCTTTGTGCGAGTATTCTGCGCCTGCCGCCGGGCAGCGGGGGTCCGGGCATATGTTCGGCATTTGTGCCCAGGCGGCGTGGGCGGCGAAGTGTTCGCCGCAATTCGGAGAACCATGGGAGGCCATCACGTGGCGAAGAATCTGATCGATTACGAGAAATCCGCCGAGGCGAAAAAGTGGATCGGCGACGAGAGCGCGGAGCAGGAGAAGCGTTACCAGCAAATCGTCAAGGATATGGACGACCTGTCCGACGAGCGCGATGTGTGGGTGGAAAAATTCTTCGAGCGCATCCAGACGCGCGGCTTCAACGTGCACTACGACAATCGCCGCCAGATCCCCGACGACGAACTTCCCACCCGTCCTGACCGGCCGTTCAAGGTCGTCTTTTAGAGATAAGGGAGCAAATCAAAATGGGCCGTCCACATATAGAACCCTACGTAGAAACCGACGTTCCCTTCCGGCGCATGACCCTGCCCGGTTTCGGCAAGGGCATGCACTACAAGGTGCTGAGCCTGGACAGCGACACGGGCGCCTGCTCGCTGGTCGTGAAATTCGAATCCGGTTACTCCCTGCCCCCGGGCATGAGCTACACTGAAATGGAGCTCTACGTCGCCGAAGGCAGCCTCCAGGTCGGAGACAAGACGTTCGAGACCGGCCACTATCTGTGGCTGCCGCCCGGCGTTTCATTGCCCGCCATCAGCTCTCCGAACGGCGCGCGCTGCCTGATGTTCTACAACTACGGCGAGCCGAGTTTCGTGGAGTCCGACGAGGACCATCCGCGCGCCGAGCGCGACAAGATGGTGAGCGTCAACGCGCTGGAAGACATCGTCTGGGGGCCGGCCAACGTGTCGCCGTCCGTGGCGCCGGGCTGCTTCGTGAAGGTTCTCAAGTTTGATCCGCTTACCCACGGGTTCACGTTCATGTACTGCATGACGCCGAATTTCTGGCAGGACAACATTTCCTACCACGACTGCATGGAAGAGGGCTATCACGTCTGGGGCACTTCCTGGATGATGCAGTTCGGGTACCTGCCCACCGGCGGTTATTTCTGGCGCCCGCCATGGATCAATCACGGCGCGTTCCAGAGCACTTACGGCTGTATCGCGATCGGGCGGACGGACTCGCAGTTGCACAATTACTTCCACTTCAATCCGTGGACCACGCCCGAAGAGAACCAGGAGCGGGCGGCGGCCCAGTTGTACCGGCAGAAGCGGAACCTGTACGAGTGGGTTCGCGCCCAGGACGGGCACAACCATCCGCACGACTTCGAGCACCCGCACTACCACGAACACGTGCACCACGACGACCACGACTGATTCCGGCCGAACCCGGCGAGCGCCCGGCCTGAACCGGGCATGAATTCCGTCCCGCGAGCGGCAATCCTGCTTGCGCTCGCAGCTTTCCTGGCGCTGCAGGGGCAGCCCGTCCGCGCCGATGAGCGTTCCGCGGAGCCAGACGAGCCGACCCATTGCGTCGTGCTGCTGCACGGCATAGGAGGATTCGCGCTGCTCCTCAAGTCCATGGAATTGAGGCTGGAGGGTCAGGGCTATTTCGTGGCCAATGTCACCTATCCTTCTCTGGCCGACCCGATCGAACAGTTGGCGGTCGAAGCGGTGGAGGAGGGCCTTGGGAGGTGTGCGGCGCAGGGCCTGTCACGGATTCACTTCGTGACACACTCCATGGGGGGGATACTGGTCCGTCAATACCTGTCGCAAGAATCGATTGAGGGGCTTGAGCGGGTGGTGATGCTGGCCCCTCCGAACCAGGGCAGCCGGTTTGCCGATTACCTGGGCGACAGTCCCCTGGGGAAGGTGTACGAACCGGATGCGCTGGCGCAACTGGGAACCGGCGAGGAGTCGGTGCCGCGCCGACTGGACGCCCCCGATTTCGAACTGGGCGTCATTGCGGGCACCCGCAACCTGAGAAAGCTCATACCGGGCACGCCCTCCGAACCCAGTGACGGCGTGGTGACCGTGGAAGAGACGAAGGCGCCCGGCATGAAGGACTTCCTGCTGGCGCCGGCAACGCACACGACTATCGTGTGGAACGACGAAGTTCAGCGCCAGACGGCGCACTTCCTTCGCAACGGCCGATTCGACTACTCCCGGGAAGGTAGCTGATCCCATTGCATTTGCAGGGAAAAGTCCGCAATGAGTACGTGATAATATTTTCCGGAGGGAGGGGACATATCATGACGCGTAATCCGTTTGCGGGCGTCACCGCAGTTATTTCATTGGTTTTCCTGTCGGGTACGGCGGCAATTGCCCAGGAGCTTGCTCTGGAGGAAATCGTAGTCACGGCGCGCAAGGTCGAGGAAAACCTCATGGAAGTGCCGTTGGCGGTCACGGCGTTCTCCGCCGACGAACTGGAAGCCATCGACATGGTGCAGCTGACCGACCTGCAGTTGTTCACGCCGAGTTTCAGTTTTACCGACCAGGCGGGGGAGGCCGGCGCCCGCAATGACCGGTCCTCCAACTCCCTGGTGTTCCGCGGCCTGTACCTGAACTTCAACGGGGGCATCAACGCCGGCGGCCTGCTGTTCATCGACGGCGCCCCGGTGGTCGGCGCTTTCCTCCCCAGCATTGTCGATACCGAGCGCGTCGAGGTCCTTAAGGGCCCGCAAAGCGCGTACTTCGGCCGGTCCACTTTCGTCGGCGCCGTGAACTTCGTCATGAAGGAGCCCGGCGATGAATTCCGCGGCCGGATTTCCGCCGAATATGCAGAGTTCGGATCGAACGAACAGCATGTCATGCTGGAGGGTCCCATCGTCGAGGACAAGCTGTCGGCCCGCGTCAGCGGCCGCCACTGGAAACAGGGCGGGTACATCGACAATTTCGGCGTGCCGGGGGAACGCCTCGGCGGCCGCACGACAAACTCCATTTCAACGTCCGTGCTGTTCACGCCCACATCCGCCCTGAAGGCGAAGCTGTTCGTCAACTACTTCGAAGACGAGGATTTCCACGGTGCGCAATTCGCGCTCAAGCAGGAGTCCTATAACGGCCGCGCCAACCCGGACGGGACCTGCGATCCCCTGAGCGCACCGCTTCGGGAGGGACTGAATCCCAGGTCCCGCGCCGCGGGCGGCATTGTTTGCGGCGAGCTGCCGAGCATGGGCGAGCTGGATCCGGCGATCTTCTCCACCGATACGGTGATCGACTCGATCCTTCAGAAGACCCTGTTCGATCCGAACCCGAACTGGCCGGCGTTCGATCCCAACTTCCATCCGGAAGTGGGCCTGAAACGGGAAGCGTTCCAGGCCAACCTGCGGGTCGATTTCGATCATTCGTCCGGTTACTCCTTCACGTCCCTGACGGCAATCCACAAGGACAAGAACCAGAACATCATCGACCTGAACTACCGCGACGGACGCACGCGGGCCAATCCGCTCGCCTTCCCGTTCATCGTGCTTCAAGGTCGGACCGATGTCCGGCCGGATGCGAACGGAACGATGCTGCTGCAGGGCCAGCAGAGGGACTGGAGCCAGGAGTTGCGGGTTACCTCGCCGCAGGACAGGCGCCTGCGCTGGACCGCAGGCTTCAATTACACGGACGCTTTTTCACCGGGCGGCACGGTGTACGGGCAACTGGTCGTGGGGCCCACGTTCGTTGCGGCCAGCATAGAACGCGCGTCCGAAACGCCCGCGGTGTTTGGCGCTGCGTACTATGACATCACGCCGGAACTGACTCTGAGTGTCGAAGCCCGTTACCAGCGGGACGAGATCTGGCAGAACACGCGCCGTGACCGCAGGGGCAATCCGCCGTCCGTGCCGGGGACCTTCAGCGCGAAGTTCACCAGCTTCGCCCCGCGTGTCTCCCTGGACTACAACTATGCGGAGAACGCGATGGTTTATGCGCTGTTTTCGCGCGGTTATCGCCCCGGCCGCTTCAACGCGGACCTGGCTACCGAAGGCCAGGCCGTGATTGACGCGCTGCGCGCGGTGGCGCCGAATGCGGGCATAAACATTGAAGAGGAAAAGCTCGACAACTACGAGCTCGGCTGGAAGACCATGTGGCTGGGCGGCCGCGCCCGGACCACGCTGGCGGTGTATTACGACAAATGGCTCAATGGCCAGGTCGGGCAAAACGTTCCGATCGTCGTCGACGGAGTGGCCAACCTGATCAACATCGTCCTCAACACCGGCGAGGCGACACTCAGGGGAATCGAGTTCGAAGCGCAGTGGCAGGCAACGGAGGAGCTGACGCTTGCCGCCACGTACGGACTCAATGACACCGAAGTCAATTCCTACAACTGTGTGGACTGCAATAACGTTTACGGCAGCTTCGAAGGCGTGGAGGGCAATACCCTGCCTGCGGCGCCGCGAATCACCTGGACTTTTTCAGGTCAATATGAGGACAATCTGACCGGTGACTGGAACTGGTATGGCCGGTTGGACTGGGCGCACCAGGGAAGCCGTTACACGGACTTCTCCAATGTCACGAGGACGGCGCCCTACGACCAGGTCAACCTGCGCCTCGGCGTTCGCAACGAAGCGATCACGGTCGAGGCCTTCGTTCAGAACGCTCTGGACCATGACGAGTTCCTGGCCGGTGTCGTCGGCATAGACCTGTTCACGTTCATTCCCGGTCCGATAAAGAACGAGCTGCGGGTCTCCGCTCCCATTCCCCGGAACTACGGGATTCGGGCTACGTACAACTTCTAGCCAGTCCTCCGGTCTTTGCGCGCAAAGACCTCTGGTCGGGCTATCCGATCGGCGAGAGAAGTTCGGGCGCCGTTACCAGTTGCCGTACGCCGTGCGACTTGGTTTCGTTGAACACGTTGCCCTGTGCTGCCCAGCGATGCAGTGAGTTGATGTCGAGCCGGGCGCATTGCGGCCGCACGCTCCAGGTAACCCGCACGGGCGAACAGTAGTTCTGGTCGTACGAGGGGCCGGTGGTGGAGCCGCGGAACAGCACCGGCTCGCCGGTCGTGGCGGGAATCATCATCGCCTGATGCAGGCCATCGACCACGTTTCCGCCATAGGCCATTGTCGTGAAATCCAGCGCCTGGGGATCGTTCACCACCAGAAACACCTGCGCTTCGACCCGCAGAAGCGGATCGGCGCAACCCTCCGGAACACAGGCGCCCAGGCCTTCTCCGGGTGTCGCGGCGCACGAGGTATGCACCCAATGCACTTCGATGGTGTCGCCGGGCTTCACGCCCTTGTAGGCGCCTTCGGCCGGGGCCAGTTCCGCAGCGCCGAGATCGGCCGAAGCGTTGCAGGCGTAACCGCCGTCTTCCGCATCGCTGACGAACACGCTGAACCCGGGACCCTTGTGCTCCGCGTTGGTGTGCGTATGGAGGTTGCACAGGTTCATTTCGCCCGCCTCCGGCGCCAGCGGGAAGGACTCCGTGTTCAGACCGAAGACGCTGCTGATGTCGCGCGGCGTCTGCGGTCCCATATCGAGGCAAAGCGCCGCTTCGCCGTCCGCGGCGATTCCGGCGGCAGGCGCCGGATCGGCGGATTCGGAAACCGGCTCTCCGGCGCAGCCGGCAACCAGCATCGCAATGGCCAGACTCACAGGCATAGGTGCACGCATGTAGTGTCTCCCGAAGTCAATCTGACGGGCAGTATAGTCCGCCGAAATCGCCGAAGCCGCCGCAGATGCCTGCCCCGCAGGCTATCCGGGGCGCTGGTTGACTTCGAGGATGAAGCCATCAGGATCGAATATCGTCATCGACTGCATTTGCGCCGGCTTGCCGTCAGGTCCGGTGATGGTGAAGGCGTGGGGCTCGGAGAAAATCCTCCCGCCCGAGGCCTCGCAATCACGATGCACACGGTCCAGGTCGTCGGTGTGCATCACGATGACGCTGTCGCCGATGCCCACCGCCCGTTCTTCCGGCTCGGGCAGCGTGGGATCGAGGTGCTCCAGCAGGCCGATCATGCTTCCGGCGGGGTCCTTGCCCTGCATCATCACCAGCCGGACCCGGTCGCCGGCCCCGGCTGCGGGGTAGCCCGCGCCGGCCATCGTGATCTCCTGATCAAACGCGGCCGTGAATCCGAGGACATCGCGGTAGAAGGCCATCGACCGCTCCACGCTTCGGACCACCAGCGTGGTCCGCTTGACTATCGTGCTCATGAATTTCCCCTTGAATTGCAGACCAGCGCCTGTCCCGCCGGCGGGCCGGACAGTTTGCCTTCCCTCCAGGCGACCGCGCCGTTTACGAAAGTCGTATCGATGCGTGCTCCGAAGCGATGGCCTTCCAGCGGCGACCAGCCGCACTTGTAGAGAATATTCCCGGACTCCACTTTCCGGCCGCCTTCGGGATCCACCAGGACGCAATCGGCGTAATGGCCTTCGCGCAGAAAGCCGCGCTCGGCAATGCCGTACAGGCGCGCCGGCGCATGACAGGCGCCCTCGACCGCGCGCTCTACCGTGAAGTGGCCGGCGCGCGCCAGGTCCAGCAGCATGAGCAGCGAGTGCTGGACCAGGGGAAGGCCGGCGGGTGCGTTCAGGTAGTCGCCCGACTTTTCCTGAGCGGTGTGCGGCGCATGATCGGTAGCGATGACGCTGATGCGACCGTCGCCAAGCGCTTGCCGCAGCGCATCACGGTCCGCGCGCGACTTGATAGAAGGGTTGCACTTTATCCGGTGCCCCAGGCGCTCGTAGTCTTTCTGCTCAAACCACAGGTGATGCACGCAAACTTCCGCCGTAACGCTGCCGGCGCGGCCGAGATCGTCCTGAGGCTCGAACAGCTCCAGTTCCTTCGCCGTGGTCAGGTGCAGCACGTGCAGTTTTGCGCCGTGCCTTCGGGCCAGTGAAACGGCCAGGCTGGACGAGCGGTAACAGCACTCCGCATCGCGGATATCGGCATGCGCGGCGGCCGGAATCTTTTCACCGTAGGTTTCTCTCGCGCGAGCCAGTCCTTCCTCGATACGCTTCCGGTCCTCGCAATGGGTCGCGATCAGTACCGGGCAGTTTGCGAATACCCGTTCGAGCGCCTCGGGGTCCTCCACCAACAGGTCTCCGGTGGAAGGCCCCATGAAGACTTTCACGCCGCAGGCCTCGCTGCCCTTCAGCGCCTGGATTTCCTCAAGGTTGCTTTCGGTGGCTCCGAGGTAGAAGGCGTAGTTCCCCCGGGCGCGGCCCTTGGCGGCGGCATACTTGGCGGCGAGTCTTTCCCGGGTGACTGTGGCGGGCGAGACATTGGGCATGTCCATGAAGCTGGTCACGCCGCCGGCAACGGCGGCCGCCGATTCACTGGCGATGTTGCCCTTGTGCACGTGTCCGGGTTCGCGGAAATGCACCTGGTCGTCGATCAGGCCGGGCAGCAGCCACATTCCGCCCGCCTCGATCTCGGTAACCGGCCCCCGCGCGCGGGGCGAGCCGCCGATCTGTTCGATGCGTTCGCCCCGGACAAGAACGTCCTGCTCCGACCGTTTTCCTTCGTTGATCAGGGTCGCGCCCCGAATCACCGTGTCGCCGCGCCCCTGCGCGGCTGAGGAACTCAAAGCAGTCCTTCCCTGGCGAGCCGCTCGATGTCCGCGGCCAGTCCGGCGCGCAGTTCGCCGACTTCCGGCGTTCGAACGGTCCCGTCGGCGTCGAGCAGGCTTCTGCCGGTGCGCATGACGCGCTCCGCGTAGGTGGAGGCAAAAGCCTGCATCGGCATTCTCGCCAGCGTGTTGGTCATGCCGCCCATGCGCCTGCGCGCGCGCAGGGCGGCAAGGTCCAGGCAGGCATGCGCGACCATGCTTTCGCCGCCGGGGGCCGCTTCGGCAAGCACATGGCCCTCGAAGTCCACTACCTTGGACATGCCCGTGGTCGAATGGGACGGGATCGCCAGGTTCTCCAGCCAGGCCGAATTGGCGCTGACCACGTAGGCGATGTTCTCCACAGCCCGCGAGCGCCTTGCAAGTTCCTTGCCGGTGTTGCGGTTGCTGCCCGCCTCGCTGGTGGGATGCACGAAGACTTCCGCGCCGCGCACGGCATGGGCGCGGGCGATCTCGGGGTAGAGGATTTCCTCGGAGGCAATCGCGGCGATGCGCCCCAGCGGCGTGTCCGCCACCGGGAAGACGCCATCCTCGCCGTACAGGTCCAGGTAGGCATCCCAGACGTCGAAGGGCGTGGGGGCGTTCAGCGAAATCATGCGCCGATAGCGCAATATGACCTCGCCGGACGGATCGATGAGAAAACAGGTCTGGAAGAACAGGTCCGGAAAGGCCGGATCGGTTTCATAGCAATTGCCAGCCAGGTAAATGGAGTGGCGAACGGCAATCTTCGACAGTTCCTCGTATTCCTCGCCTTTCGGGTCCAGCGCGGCGTTGCGCCGCCACTGTTCGATCGGCGCGCCCAGGGGGAAGCCGGTCAGCGAATACTCCGGCAGTACGACGAGCTGCGGGGGCTCCCCGATGTACTGGAGCGTGAAGGCGCAGCCCCCGGCAACCGAGCGCGCCGTGCGCTTGAGGTTCCTGCGCATCAACTCGCGCGACTCCTCACGGGTCTTGCACTCGCTGACGGTCAGCGAGCCGGTCTGCAGGGCAAGGGCGGTGTATCGATCCAGAGTAGCCATGGCGTCATTATGGCCGCTAATCCGTTCTCCGGGCCAGAAGTATTGTCTTTGCGAAGGCTGCCCAACTTGTATAATTCAGCGTTCAAGCATCCGGCCGTTGCTCCCGTGGGGCGTGCATGCAGCCCACCGATATACGTAATCCAGACTACTTCCATCGCGTTGTCGATTGCCAGTGGGGCTGCCCCGCGCATACCGACATTCCCGAGTACATCCGGCTGATCGCGCAGGGACGCTACGCCGATGCCTACATGCTCAACCGCAAGTCCAACGTGTTCCCTGCGATCCTGGGCCGGGTTTGCGACCGCCCCTGCGAGCCGGTCTGCCGGCGCGGCCGGGTGGAGGAAAAGCCGGTGGCGATCTGCCGGCTCAAGCGCGTGGCGGCGGACCTGCGCGGCGACATCGACCACCGGCTGCCCACGGCGCCGGAGGAAAAGAACGGCAAGCGTGTGGCGCTGATCGGTGCGGGCTGCGCCTCGCTGACGGTGGCCAACGACCTTGCGCCGCTGGGGTACGAGCTGGTCATCTACGAGTCGCTGGACAAGCCGGGCGGCCTGATGCGCACCAATATCCCGGCTTTCCGGCTGCCGGTCGAGGTGCTGGACGACGAGATGGACCAGATCCTGCGCATGGACGTCGACCTTCGTCTGGGCCACGAGATCAAGAGCATGCGCGAGCTGCTCGACAACGGCGGCTACGACGCGGTTTTCGTCGGTACCGGCGCGCCCAAGGGCAAGGAGCTCAAGCTGCCCGGGCGGCACGATACCAAGTCCATACATATCGGCATCGAGTGGCTGGAAAGCGTGGCTTTCGGCCACCTCGATTCCATCGGAGAGCGGGTGCTCATCATCGGCGTCGGCAATACGGCCATGGACTGCTGCCGCACCTCGCTGCGCCTGGGCGCGAGCGACGTAAAGGTCATGGCGCGCAAGCCGCGGGGCTTTTTCAAGGCGTCCGACTGGGAGCTGGAAGACGCCGAAGAAGAAAAAGTGGAAATCATCGTGAACCACTCGCCGAAGGAATTCGTGGTCGAGGACGGGAAGCTCAAGGGCATGGTCTTCGACCTGATGGAATACGACATCGTTGACGGAAGGATTACCGAAAGCCGTATCACCGGCCAGGAGTTCTTCCCCTGCGACGACGTGATCCTGGCGATCGGCCAGGAAACCGCCTTCCCCTGGGTGGAGCGGGACATCGGCATCGATTTCGACCGCTGGGACGTTCCGGTGGTGGATCGCGTCACCTATGAGTCCACCCGCGAGGGTGTCTTCTTCGGCGGCGACGCGGCGTTCGGGCCCGAGAACATCATCTGGGCGGTCGAGCATGGCCACCAGGCGGCCATTTCGATTCACAAGTACTGTCAGGGCGAGCCGATTACCGAGCGCATGCCTCCCGGCATGAACCTGCTGGCCGCGAAGATGGGCATCCACGAATGGAGTTATTCCAACGATTACGAGTCCGCACCCAGGCGGGCCATGCAGCACATGAGCCTGGAGAAGCGGTTCCGCAAACTCGATATCGAGGTGGAGCTGGGCTTTACCCCGGAACAGGCAGCCCGCGAGGCGCAGCGTTGCCTGAACTGCGACATACAGACGGTGTTCGAGGCCCCGCTTTGCATCGAATGCGACGCCTGCGTGGACATCTGCCCGGTGCACTGCCTGACCATTGCGCCGAACGGGGAAGAGGAGGACCTGCGGGAACGTCTTACCGTTCCGGCCCGCAACCTGGACCAGCCGCTTTACGTTTCGGCTGAACTGCCCCAGACCGGAAGGGTGATGGTCAAGGACGAGGACCTTTGCGTGCATTGCGGGCTGTGCGCGGAACGTTGCCCCACGGCGGCCTGGGACATGCAGAAATCCGAATTGCTGACTCCGTACGTGCACCACGAAGCTGACGGTCAGCCGCCCCGTGGCTCGCTGGGCAAGCGCGGCGCCGCGGCCGAGGCGAAGGAAGCGCCGGTCCGCACAGCGGCGTAGTGCGCAAGTAGAACGGCTCATGCCGGCAGACAACGATTTCACGATTCGCATCGCCAACGTAAACGGCACCGGCTCGGCCAGCGCCAATTCGTTGCTGATGAAGACCCTGTTCAGGATGGGCATCCCGGTCGCGGGCAAGAACTACTTTCCCTCCAACATCCAGGGCCTGCCCACCTGGTACGAAGTGCGCGCCAGCCATCGCGGCTACCTGGCGCGCTCCGGCAGCGTTGATATTGCGGTAGCCATGAACGCCGAGACGTATCAGCGCGACCTTCGCGAGCTGACCTCCGGCGGATACCTGCTCTACGACTCCACCTGGCCGCGCCGCGAGGTGCTGCGCCGCGAGGACGTGAACATCCTGGGCGTTCCCCTGGCGCGGATGTGCAACGAGAACTTCGACAACGCGCGCGCGCGCATCCTGATGAAGAACATTGCCTACGTGGGCGTGCTGGCCGCCTTGCTGGAACTCGATCTCGACATCATCCGGGAGTTGCTGCGCCAGACGTTTGCCCGCAAGAAGCCGCTGCTGGAGGCCAATCAGATCGCCATCGGCCTGGGTTACGACTACGCCCGCGAGCACCTGCAATGCCCCTTGCCGTTCACGGCCCGCACAATGGAGGGGCCGGGCTCGCAAATCATCATCGACGGCAATACGGCGGCGGCGCTGGGCTGCGTTTATGCCGGCGCCACGTTCGGCGCCTGGTACCCGATTACGCCTTCCACTTCGCTTATGGATGCGTTTCGCAGTTTTTGCGGCCGCTTCCGAACCGCCGAGGACGGCGCCCGCGATTACTGCGTGATCCAGGCCGAAGACGAACTGGCCGCGATCGGCATGGTGCTGGGCGCCGGATGGAACGGCGCGCGCGCCTTTACGCCAACGTCCGGCCCGGGCATCTCGCTGATGTCGGAATTCCTGGGTTACGGCTACTACGCGGAGATTCCTGCTGTCCTGTTCGACGTACAGCGGGTGGGTCCGTCCACTGGCATGCCGACCCGCACGCAGCAGGGCGACATCCTTTCCTGCGCCTACGCCTCGCACGGCGACACGCGCCACGTTCTGCTCTTCCCCTCCAGCCCGAAAGAGTGCTTTGAAATGGCGGCGACCGCCTTCGACCTGGCGGAGAGGCTGCAGACGCCGGTGATCGTTCTTACCGACCTGGACCTGGGCATGAACGACTGGATGAGCGAGGAACTGACCTGGGACGACCAGTACCGGCCCGATCGCGGCAAGGTATTGCGCGCCGAACAGCTCGAGGACATGGAGGCCTTCTATCGCTACCTGGACGTGGACGGCGACGGCGTGCCGTACCGCACGCTGCCGGGCGAGCATCCCAAGGGAGCATTCTTCACCCGCGGGTCCGGCCACAACATGCACGGCGGCTACACCGAAAACGCCGGCGAGTACCAGGAGGTGCTGGATCGCCTGCGCAGGAAATGGGATCATGCGGCCACCATCGTGCCGCCGCCCCGAATACGCACGGCCCCCGGCGCGCAGGCCGGAATGATTACCCTGGGCACCGGCGATTCCGCCTGCCGCGAGGCGCTGGACGTCCTGGCCGGCCGTGGCGTGGCGCTGGACTACATGAAGATCAATGCGTTCCCCTTCAGCGCCGAGGTCGTAACTTTCCTGAAGGATCACCAACGCATCTACGTGGTGGAACAGAATCGCGACGCGCAGTTGCGCACCCTGCTGATCAACGAGGCCGGCGGCCGGGCCGAGCAGTTAGTGGAAGTGCTGCACTACAACGGAATGCCGATACCTGCCACGTCGATCGTCAGCGCGGTGGAGGCGGACATGCTGCGGGACAGGGCGGCTTAGGCGCCGCCGGATGGAGAACACGGCATGAGCTACATCGCCCGCCCCCAAGTCAGCCATCCGGCCCTGGCCCGCAACGAGCTGGGCCTGACCATGCGCGACTACGAGGGCGGTATGTCCACGCTTTGCGCGGGCTGCGGGCACGACTCGATCACCGGCGCGCTGATCCAGGCAGTTTTCGAGTTGTCCATTCCGCCGCATCGCATCGGCAAACTCAGCGGGATCGGATGTTCATCCAAGACACCGGCCTACTTTGCGGCGTCCTCCCACGGCTTCAACTCGGTCCACGGGCGGATGCCTTCGGTATCCACCGGCGCCGCCGCGGTCAATGGCCGGCTCCAGTACATCGGCATTTCCGGCGACGGCGATTCGCTGTCCATCGGGGTCGGTCAGTTCGTTCACGCCATGCGCCGCAACCTCAACATGCTGTACCTGATCGAGGACAACGGCGTGTACGGGCTTACCAAGGGGCAGTTTTCCGCTTCCGCCGACACCGGCAGCACCGCCAAGCGCGGTGAGGTGAACGAACAGCAGGCCATCGATCCCTGCCTGCTGGCGATTGCCTCGGGTTGCGGTTTCGTGGCCCGCGGGTTTTCCGGCGACCGCGCACAGCTGGTGCCGCTGCTCAAGGCCGGACTGTCGCATCGCGGGTTTGCGATGATCGACGTGATTTCACCCTGCGTTACGTTCAACGACCACGAGGGTTCGACCAAGAGCTACCGCTTCACGCGCGAGAACGCGTATCCGATCGGCCACACGGACTTCATTCCGCCGGAAGTCGAAATCAAGGCCGAGCTCGGCGTGGGCGAGGCGCAGAAGGTCCAGTTGCACGGCGGCGGCAGCATCCTGCTGCGCAAACTGGACCAGGAGTACGACGCAAGTGACCGCAGCGCGGCCCTGGCGTACCTCAGCCGCCGCCAGGGTAACGGCGAAGTGGCCACCGGCCTGCTGTTCGTGGAGGAAGGCGGCGCGGACATGCATGAACTCGCGCGATTGGGCGAAAAGCCGCTGGCGGAGTTGCCGTACGAAAGGCTTTGCCCGGGGTCAGGCGCCCTGGCGGACCTGCAGGACCGGCTGCGCTAATCCGCATATCTCGCCTGATTCCGCCTTCTCTTTGCTCCCTTCTTCCGGGAGACGCATAAATACATCCCTGTAGCTTGCTCCGGCATCCCTGCCTCCAATACTCCCTGAAGAAGGGAGCAAAGAGAACGCTACGGCTGGAGGGTGACGGGTGGTTTCTCGGGCAGGGGCGGACAGCGCACCCAGGCGTCCAGCGCGACCGATGTCTGCGCGCTCGTTTGTTTCCCCGTTGAATCCCGGCATACCAGGGCGCCCTGCGCCGTGAATTTCGACTTGAGCCGCAGCACCGGTCCCGGAGTGTCGCCGGCATCGGGACAGAAGAGTTCCGGCCTCAGGCCGCGCAACTGCCGGGCGGGAACGCTAAGGGAAAGCACCCTGCGCCAGGTGTTTTCCTCCGCCGCGAAATCGGCGCGCACCGTCGTATCCGAAATGGATACCTGCAGGTGCCCCCCTATGGTGTCGGGAGGGCAATCGAAGGCCGCAGTCACGGAAAAGGAGTGTTCTTCGGCCGTTTCCCCCGACACCCATACCGGCGCGTTTGCGGGCGGTTCGTCGTCGGGGGCGGGGAGGTAGGGACCTTGCAGAAGTGAAAGCAGAGCGGTGGCCAGTACGGGTGTCATCGCACCGCTGCTGAACTCAGGCGGAAAAGCTGGAGCCGCACCCGCATGTGCTCTGGGCGTTGGGATTGCGGATAACGAAGCGTGCGCCGCTCAGGTCGTCCTTGAAGTCGATTTCCGCTCCTTCCAGGTACTGCAGGCTGGTGGGGTCCACCAGGAGGGTGATGCCGAGTTGCTCCACCGACGCGTCGCCTTCCTCGCGTTGGTCGTCGAAGGTAAACCCGTACTGAAAACCCGAGCAGCCCCCGCCGGAGATATAGACCCGAAGCATCAGGGCCGAGTTGTCTTCTTCCTCAAGCAGCTGTCCCACCTTGCGGGCGGCCGCCTCGGTAAAGACCAGCGGAGCGCTGTCCTGTTCCTCGCCGTGATATTGCGGTTCCATGCCGGACTCTCAGCTCAGGGACGGTTGAATCCGTCTTGCCGCCGGGGACTCCGGGCGGGGTCCGGCAGCGGTCACGCTATCGGCCGAATCCGCCGAACCCATGAGCAACCGGCCCTTCACGACGGCGCCTTTTTCCACCTCGATCTGCTCGTACGCTATGGCACCCTCGATACGCGCGGTCGATTTCAGCGTAACCGTTCCGCTGCAGGTCAGGTCGCCCACGATCGTGCCCTCGATCAGCATGCGCGCGGCCCTGGCGTTGCCCTCGATGCGCCCCGTCTGGGCGACGGCGAGTTCGCTCTTCTTGTTGTCCGGCGCGGACACGTCGCCCTTGACCGTCCCGGCGACGTGACAGCCCCGGTCGAAGACCAGGTTGCCGGTAACGGTGGCGTCACTTCCGACCAAAGTCGTAACCGCGTTGTTCAATCGATTCTTCATGTCCTTGGCGTCAGCGGTGCCCACGGAAATTCACGTTCGAAGCTGTGCTGTTCTTCCGGACTGGGCGTTACGCGCACCCGGATCTTGCTGGGTTCGAATCTCGCGGGCAAGGTCACGTTCGCACGCAGCTCGGTACTGCTTTCAAAATTGAATTCTATCCGACTCGCACTGAGCTGGCTGATCTCATGCAGCCCGAGTTCGTGGCCCGCGCCGTCCAGGGTGCCGGCAAAAGCCAGTTCCAGATGTCCACGGCAACGGTTGTTGTCCGACAGCAGCGCCTGCGTCAGGCCCACGCGGAGCTTGTAATCCCGGGCGTCCCCGCCCGGTTCCACGTTGACGGAGTGAATCCTCAGCCCTGCGCGGGCTTCCTGGGGCGTAATGATCTCCTGCAGGCCATAGATGGTCATGCGCTGATTCATCACCTGGCCCTGCAGGTCACTTACCTGGGACCGAAGGGCGGCCGCCGCTTCCTCGTCGATCATCCGGTTGAGTTCGTGGTTGCGCAGTTCCAGGTTTTCTATGCGAGCCTGCATGCCGGCGATCCGGTCGCCGGCCAGGCTGCCCTGCAGCCACCAGCCAGCGTACCCTCCGCCCGCGAAGATCAGGACGATGATGAGAGTCAGCACGACGGAATATCGCCCGCGCCATACCAGGACTTTGTTGCGGCCCAGCAAAACCGTTCCCGGAAATCCTACCTGCCGTTTACTTTACCGCATGTTCACGGTCGCCCGCAGGCCCACGCGCTCCTCGAATTCCTCCAGCACCTGCCGATAAACGGGCCGTTTGAAGAACACCACTTCCTCGGCCGGCAGCCAGTAATCCACCCAGCTCCAGTCGTCGAATTCGGGCACTTCGGCCAGGTCGGGACGGATGCGCTCGTCCGCGCAGGTGAGCCTCAGCAGCCACCACAACTGTTTCTGTCCGATGCAGCGCGGCGCGCGCGAACGCCGGTACTTCGTCGGGAGCTTGTAATTCACCCACCGGCCCATGCGCGCCACTTCCCTAACATGCGACGGGTCCAGCCCCAGTTCTTCCTTCAGTTCTCGGTACATGGCGTCCCGGGGCGGTTCCCCCTGCCGAACGCCACCCTGGGGGAACTGCCAGCCGCGATGATCGCTGCGGCGCGCCAGCAAAACGCGGTCGCGGCCGTCCCATATGACTATGCCGACGCCCCGCCGATAGCCATTGTGGTCAATGATGTCCTGCTCAGGCGCCACGTATTCCTCCCCTTTACGCGAAAGAATACCCTGCTTGCATTACGATGCGTAACTCCCGCACGGCACAGCAGGCATGAGTCACTCCGTAAAGCAGCATCTCCGCCTTGAAATCGAGGTCTACGACCGGACCATACGCACGTGGATT
This sequence comes from Gammaproteobacteria bacterium, assembly GCA_965116895.1. Taxonomy (GTDB): domain Bacteria; phylum Pseudomonadota; class Gammaproteobacteria; order Steroidobacterales; family Foliamicaceae; genus Foliamicus. The sequence goes on from OZ220729.1 coordinate 228,719, forward strand.
CCCGGTTACGAGCAGGCGCTGAAGCGGGCCGCCGAGGAAATCGCCCGCGTGCAGCCGCGCCGGGTGCTGGACCTGGGAGCCGGTACGGGCGCCCTTTCCGAAGCCATACTTCAGAGAAGCGCAAGCGCCACGGTCGAGTTGCTCGACGTGGATCCGGAGATGCTTGCCCAGGCCCGGGTGAGGCTGAAGCGCTTCGGCGAAAGGGCGCGCTATCGCCGGCAATCGTTTCTTGACCCCCTGCCGGAATGCGATGCGGTCGCGGCCTCGCTGGCGCTGCACCATGTGCCGGCCATGACGGAGAAGACGCAACTCTACGAGCGGATCCTGAAAGCGCTGGCGCCCGGCGGCGTGCTGGTCAATGCCGACGTCACCATGCCGTGGGGCGAGCCCCGGCGCAGCGAAGACTACGCGAAGTGGGCGGCGCATCTTGTTTCATGCGGCATCGGCAGGGACCGGGCTTACGAGCACTTCAGGGAATGGGCGGACGAGGACACTTATTTCCCGCTGGAAATGGAACTTGAGGCCATGACCGGCGCCGGCTTTGACGCCGCCTGCGCCTGGCAAGACGTTCCCAACACGCTGATAGTCGGACGCAGGCCCTGACCCGCGTCCAGCGTCAATCGCTCTCCTCGCTCTTGATGTTGTGCATGATGTCGCGGTCGGCAAGGTTGCCTGATGGCGGCCTCTTGAAGCTCTCGATCCGCGACGGAATGATGCGCCTCGGATAGTAGTTGTTCTCGATGTCCGCGTCGGCGGTTTCCCACATCGGGTCCACGACGATGCTGCTGATTTTCTCGGGCGATACCAGGAGTTTCCTCACGGCATGCGGCGCGCGCCGCCAGGTTTCGGCCGGCAGCGTGATTCGCTCCCGGCCACCGCCCGCGTAGGTAAGCTCGAGAAGGATGGGCATGACCAGCCCGCCGAGATTCGAAAACTCGAGAATGTAGTAGTTGAGGTCTTCGTCCACCGCGCGTTCCAGCGTGGCGCGTTCCCAGTCCTCCAGCCCCGCCAGGAATTCCTCGTAGCGCCTGCGTTCCACCCCGGTTACCGTGAACTCGTCGTTCTCATCGTAGAAGTCGCGCACGTCCGGGTTCCTCTCCACCCAGGTGCGCTTTCCCTCCGCCCTGTTCTTCTCGACGAATACGGACGGCGGTTCGGACTCCTCGATCTCGCGAAGCCGGGCGTAGTCCACGTCCGGGTCCTCGGTGTCGAGGCGCATCTCGTACACCCGGTCGAGCGAGATGTCGACGTGGTCGGTGGTGTAGAACCAGCCGCGCCAGAACCAGTCCAGGTCCACGCCGGAGGCCTCTTCCATGGTGCGGAAGAAATCGGCCGGCGTCGGCCGCTTGAATTTCCAGCGGCGGGCGTATTCCTTCAGGGCGAAGTCGAACAACTCGCGGCCCAGAATCGTTTCCCGCAGGATATTGAGCGCGGCCGTCGGTTTGCCGTAGGCGTTGGGGCCCACCTGCAGCAGGCTGTCGGCCTGGGTCATGATCGGCACCTGGTCGGTCGAGGTCATGTAGTCGACCATGTCGCGCGGCTCTACCGCCCAGCTGATCTCCGGGTCCCATTCACGCCCGGCGACGGCGTCGAGGTAGCTGTTCAGCCCTTCGTCCATCCAGGTCCACTGGCGCTCGTCGGAGTTCACGATCATCGGGAAGAAGAAGTGGCCGATTTCGTGAATGATCACGCCGATAAGGAAACTCTTGTCCCCAAGCGTGTAGGTGCGCGACCCGTCGTCCCGCAAGGTGGTGCGCGGGCCGTTGAAGGTGATCATCGGGTATTCCATGCCGCCGAGGAACCCCACGCTGACGGACTGGGCGGTGGGCCAGGGGTAATCGAACGTGAACCGGCTGTAGACCTCCAGCGCGTGTATCACGACCTCGGTGGAATAGTCCGACCACAGCGTCCCGCCTTCCTTGGGGTAGAAGGACATGGCCATCACCTGTTCCTGGTCGGCGCCGGGCTGCCGCAGGCCCTTCGCGTCCCAGATGAACTTGCGCGACGAGGCCCAGGCGAAGTCACGCACCTTGGTCGCCGAAAAACGCCAGGTGGCGGTCCCGGAGGCGCCGTCGCGTTCGTTTTCGCGCGCCTCGTCCGGCGTGACGATGAAAACCGGCCGGTCGGCGGTCTCGGCCCGTCTGAGCCGCGCCTGCTGCTCGGCCGTCAGCACCTCCCCGCCGTTGGACAGTTCGCCGGTGGCCGAAACGATGTGGTCCGCGGGAACCGTGATGGCCACGTCATAGTCGCCGAATTCCAGCGTGAATTCGCCCGAGCCCAGGAATTCCTTGTTGGTCCAGCCCTCGTAGTCGGTGTAGGCGGCCAGGCGCGGAAACCATTGCGCGATGGCGAAGATGTGGTTTCCGCCGGTGCGCGCGTCGTCCGGAAAGTGCTCGTAGCCCCCGCGTGCCCGGAATGCGGAACCGTGCACGATGTTGTAGGCGAAATCGACCGTGAATTCGGTCTGCTCGCCGGTTGCCAGCGGCGCCGCAAGATCCACCCGCATCAGGGTGCCCACGATCACGTGCTGCATCGGCTCGCCGTTACTGTCGGTTACCGCAGCTATTTCGAACCCCAGGTCCTCGTCGTCCATGTATTGCATCCGGCGAAGGTTGCCAAGGCTGATTTGCGCCGTATCTCCCTCTCCCGCACCCGCCGGCGAAGGGTCCTCGAACGTGCTGCTCATCTCCGCGATGGAGTCGTCGCGGAAGCGGTTCTGGTCCAGGTGCAGCCACAGATAGGCGAGCGTGTCGGGCGAGTTGTTGTGATAGGTGACGGTCTGGGTGGCGGTGATGCGTTTTTCCTCCTCGTTCAGCGTTACCGCGATCGAGTAGTCCACCTGCTGCTGCCAGTATGCGTGGCCGGGTTGTCCGGCGGCGTTGCGGTAGGCATTGGGCGTCGGAAGTATCTCCTCCAGTTGCCGGAACTTGTCCTCAAACGGCGGCTTGTTCGTGTTTTCCATGCTCCAGCCCACAGCGCAGGCCAGCAGTGCCAGGGTGGCTGCCGACAAGCGCCGGCCCGTCGATTGGTTCGAAATCACCGAGTTTTCTCCCGTTCTTCTGTTGTATTTCGCTCTTGCCGATCCCGTCATTGCGGTTCCGTCGGCCGGCCCGTTACCTCGGCCAGCGGTTTTTCCCAGTCTTCCATCGGCGGCAGGCGCAGCGCCCGGGCCAGCGTCGGGGCGATGTGACGGGGAGTGACCGGCCGGTCAACGATCGCGGGTTCAAGGTCCGCGCCGTAGAACAGGACGGGCACGCGCAGGTCCGGCAGGTACGGCGATCCGTGGCTGGCCGCGTAAACGGGTGGATCCGCACTGACGAAACTGTTTTGCGATTCCACCACGTACATCTCCCCGCTGCGCCCGTCGAAATGAACATTGCGGATCAATTCGCACAGCTCCTCGCCGCCGCAGTCGTCCAGCCGCGAAGTGGGAACCGTTCGGGCAATCTCGGGGCGGGCCTCAAGCCATTCGCCGACCATGCGGCGAATCGCATCAAGGTCCAGTTCCAGGCGTTCTATGGCCGAAAGGTTGAAGTACGCCCACGGCATCACGATGCCGGTCACCAGGTCTTCATCCACGTCGAGCTCGGAACTCAATTGGCGGTTCAGGTCCCCGACCACCCTGAAATCCTGCGCCCCGGTCGCGTTGAGTCCGGAAGTCAACCGGCGGTTCAGGGCCTCCGTCAGGCGCCTGGAGAAAACCCGCGTCGCCTCGGGATCGGCGCCGGGCACGTACTCCGGAATCGGCCTCATCCCGTGGTCGGAACTCAGCGCCAGGAGGAAGCGCCCCGGACCGACGCGGCTGTCGAGGTAGTCCAGGAACTCCGACAGCAGCCGATCCAGCCGGTGGAGATTGTCTTCGGCCTCGCGGCTGCCGGGTCCGAACGCGTGGCCGATGCGGTCCGTGGCGGAAAGACTGACCGAGAGCAGGTCGGGAACCTCGTCCTCGCCCAGCGACTCGTTCTCGATGATGGCCTGCGCCAGACCCATCGTGATCCGGTCACCGTCGGGCGCGTAACGCAGCTGGTCGTAGTACTGCCGCGTTCCGGCAGGGGCATACTCGTGGGGGAAGACCCGGGTCCAGCCTTGCGGCGGCCTCTCGTGGCGCCGGTCGTCCTCGTGCGAATAGGCTTTGCCCGGCATCAGCAGTTCCCAGGCGGCCGGAACCTGCCGGTAGGCGGCCTCGTTGTATGCGGAGAGCCAGTGCGGCTGAGCCCCGTCGGGGTAGTAGAAGCTGTTTGTAACGAAGCCGCCGCTGCGGGTGGAGTACCAGAACGCCTTGCCCCGCTGTCCGGCGGTGAAAACCGCGCCCCGATCCTTGATGGACACCGAGAAGATCTTCGCGCGTCCCTGGTAGCCGGAATACAGGATATCGGCCAGGGTGGGCGCGGCCAGACGCGCCGGGGAAACTCCGTGTTCCCGGTCCCACACGCTGGGGAAGGGCCGCCCGACCTCGCGTTCGTACCAGAAATTGGAGATCACGCCGTGCTTCGACGGAGGGACGCCCGTGGCGATAGTCGCGTGGCCGGGCGCAGTGGCGCTGGTGGCGTGGTCGTAGGCGGCGTTCTCGTACACTACGCCGCCTTGCCACAAGCGCCGGAATCCCGACGAAGAGTCTTTCTGCGCCCACTCGCGGGTCCGGTCGGCGGTCAGCTGGTCCACCACCAGGATTACGGTCAGCGCCGGCGGTTCGCCGGCCACGGCCGTTTCCTGCGCCCAGGCCGCGTTGAGCGCGAGCAGGACGGCCAATGTAGCGAGCCGGCGTAAAGAGTTCATGAGCGTGACACGGCACCAACCTCCGCAAGCGGGCCAATGTAACGCAAAGTCGGGCTTGTCCACTAGTGCCTGTTGTCCAGACAGGCCCTTGTCACCGAATCGTCACATTTCTGTCATATCTGTGACTTTACCCCGCCCCAGAATTCGGTGGCGTCAAAGTCCTGAATCAGTGCCAATCTGGGAGATTGCGCATGTATTTGTGCCCAACCCTTGCCCGTCATGCCATTCTGGCGGGGCTCTTCCTTCTTTTGCCCGTTTCGAGCCTTCTTGCCGAGGGTGTTGTGGAGGGTCGCGTGAGCGATCAGTCCGGCGAGGTTTACTTCGAGGGCGCGATCGTTTCGCTGCCGGAACTGAACATCGAGCGCGTTACCGATTCAACGGGCCGCTTCCGGTTCCAGGGCGTCCCGGCGGGCGAATACCAACTGGAAGTCAGCTATGTGGGCGCCGAACCGGTATCGGCAGGAGTGACCGTGCGCGATGACGCCACCGAAGAAGCCAATATCCGAATCGGCTCCCAGGTCGGCCTCATGGAGAACATCATTGTCGTCGGGCAGGCGGCGGGCGCCTACGGGGCGATCAACCGCATGCGCTCCGCCGACAACCTGATTTCCGTCGTCACCAGCGATTCGATCGGCCAGTTCCCCGACGAGAACGTTAGCGAGGCCCTGCAGAGGATCAACGGCGTATTCATCGAGCGCGACCAGGGCGAGGGCCGCTTCGTGGGCGTGCGCGGCATCGACCCGCAGCTCAACGTGGCCAGCATCAACGGCCTGAACGTCCCGGCGCCGGAAAGCGACCGGCGCAACGTGGCGCTGGACGTAATTCCCTCCGACCTAGTGGAGAGTCTTGAGGTGACCAAGACGCTGACACCCGACCAGGACGGCGACGCGATAGGCGGCACCATCAACATCAAGAGCCTGACCGCCTTCGACCGCGAGGGCATGAGCTACCAGCTCAAGGGCCAGTCCTTCTATAACGATCTGCAGGGCAGCCGCGGCCACAAGTTCTCCGGCACCTTCACCAACGCCTTCGATTTCGCCGGCGGCGAACTGGGCCTGGCGATGAGCGTTTCCACCAACGAGCGCGAATTCGGCACCGACAACCTGGAAGCGGACGGTGGCTGGGCGGAAGACGGCGGCGTGCGCTATCACGAAGAAATGGAGATGCGCAACTACGAGATCACCCGCAAGCGGGACGGGTTCGCGCTCAACGTGGACTATCGCCCCAACGAGACTTCGAACTACTACCTGCGCACGCTGTACAGCGACTTCAGCGACCTGGAACTGCGCAACCGGATCGAGTTCAAGCTCGACAAGGGCGACCTGGATTTCGACAGCGACAGCCTGACGTCCACCGACACGCGGCTGCAGCGGGAACTCAAGGACCGCTACGAAGAGCAGGAAATCCTCTCGCTGCTGGTCGGCGGCGAACACCTGATCGGCGACTGGACCGTCGAGTACAGCGCCGGTTATTCGGAGGCCAGCGAGGAGGAACCGGGCCGCATCGATTCCCAGTTCGAGCTCAGGGGCGTGGAATACGCGCGCTACGAGAACCTCGGCCGCGTGCCCGTTCTCTCTTACAGTGCCGACGGCGGCCGGGCGGAGAACTTCGAGCTGGATGAAATCACGATCGAGGACAACTTCACCAACGACGAGGAAACCGCGCTCAAGTTCGATATCACCCGCGAGATGACCGTTGCCGGGAACCCCGGGTACATCCGGTTCGGCGCCAAGCATCGGGCTCGGGACAAGAACAGGGACTCGGGACTGCGCGTATTCGAAAAATTCGACGATGCGTTCGGCTCCGCGCCCCTGCTGAGCCAATTCGTGTCGGGCTCGGCCGACTACATGTTGGGCGCCTACGGGCCCTATGCGGACCCCGGGCTGCAGCGCAGTTTCGTCTGGGGGAACATCGGCGGAACGCCCGCCTGCATGCTGGAGAGTTACGACAAGGGCGCCTGCCCCTTCATCATGGATGTTGACGGGTCGCGGGTCGGCTCGGCGGCCGACTACGACATCGAGGAAAACGTATCAGCGCTCTACCTGATGCAGAGAGTCGACATCAACAATCTCCGGCTGGTCTATGGGGTGCGGTACGAGGGGACCGACTTCAGCGCCAGAGGCGCGTATGTTCGCGAAGTGGACGTCGAGGGCCAGGACGACGTGCAGGTCGCCGAGTCCTTCTACGAGAGCGACTACAGCAGCATTCTGCCCAGCATCAATCTGCGCTACAAACTTTCGAAGAATCTCGTCGTGCGCGGGGCGTATACTCATTCGCTTGCGCGGCCGTCGTTCGGCGACCTCAACCCCACGCCCGACGCCATCGAGATCGAGCAGGATGACGCCGAGATCGAGATGGCGGTGGAGGCCGGCAATCCGGAACTCAAGCCCTACAAATCGCGCAACCTGGATCTCGCCCTGGAGTACTACCCCGGCAACATGGGCGTGTTCAGCGCCGGTGCGTTCTACAAGCGCATCGACGACTTCGTGTTCAGTGCCGACGTGAGTTCCGTCGCGAACCCGTCGGAATACGCGGGCAACATCGCCGTGACCGATCTTGAGGTATTCAAGCCGCTCAACGGCCAGTCGGCCAGCCTGTACGGGCTGGAGCTGGGATGGACCCGCCAGTTCACCGAGTTGCCGGGGGCGCTGAGCGGCCTGATCCTGATGGCCAACGCCACGTTTACGGACAGCGATGCCGACCTGGGCCTGGACCCGGGAGTCGACCGCAGCAACGAGTCCAGGTTGCCTTTGCAGGCCGACCTGGTCGCCAACTTCGTGGTCGGCTACGAGAACTACGGCTGGAGCGTCAGGCTGTCATCGGCATACATCGGCAATCGCATTGCCGAGATCAACCTGGCGGACCAGAGCAACGACCTGTACGAGGACGGTCACCACCAGATCGACCTTACCGTCAAGTACGACGTGAACGAGCAGCTTCAGCTTTACTTCAACGCCATGAATCTGGGCGAGGAGCCCAACTATCGCTATTACGGCCGTTCCCGATACAACGGCCAGTACGACGAAATCGGACGCTCATACGTGTTCGGTATCTCATACCGCAGCTTCTGATGCCGTCCGGAGTCAGCAAGCGCCGCGGTCTTTGCGCTGCGGGCGCCGCCGCGATCCTGGCCGGCGGTTTCTCGGGGGGATGCACGGACGAGCCGGAGGTCGCGACCCGCACTGATCTGCCCGCCGTCCATGCCATTGTGGAGACGGAGCCGGTGCGGGGCGATGGCGACGCCGCCGACGATCCCGCAATCTGGATACATCCCGAAGACGCTTCGCTCAGCCTGGTCCTGGGGACCGACAAGCGTCGCGGTCTGTCGGTCTACGACCTGTCCGGGCGGGAAGTGCAGTTCCTGCCGCGCGGTCGCGTGAACAACGTGGATTTGCGCCAGGGCGTGGCAATGACCGGCGGTCCGGCGACGCTGGCGGTCGCCACCAACCGGACCGAGCGCGCCATGGACATCTACAGCGTCTCCGTCGACGGGCGCGTGGAGCTGGCCCTGGCGCAGGCCCTCGAAATCGATGATCCGTACGGCATCTGCATGCACCTGGACGCCGCCGGCGTCGCCTACGCCTATGTGAACGGCAGCGACGGAGAATACGAAATCTGGCGTTTGAACCAGGGGGGCGAACTCAGCCCGGAACGCATCGACCGTTTCTCGCTTCCCACCAAGCCTGAGGGCTGTGTCGTGGACGACAGTACGGGAATCGCCTACATCGGCGAGGAAGAGCATGGCATCTGGAGGATGCCGGCGGGCGCCGGGGGATCCGGCGAAAAGACGCTTCTTGACTCGGTGGATTCGGACCGCCTTGCCGCCGACGTGGAGGGGCTGGACATCTATCGAAGCGCGCAGGGGCGCGCGATTCTGGTTGCTTCAAGCCAGGGCGACTATACGTTTGCCTTCTACGACCTCAACGACGGCGGTCGCTATCTCGGCTCCGTGCGCGTGGCCGACGATCCGGCCTCCGGGATCGATGGCGCCGAGGAAACCGACGGCCTGGCCGTCACCTCCGTCAACCTGGGGCAGGGATTCGAACAGGGCGTGCTGGTGGTGCAGGACGGGTTCAACCGCCGGCCGGAAGAAACCCAGAACTTCAAGCTCGTGCCTTTCAGTGCGGTCGTCGCGGCGCTGAACCTGGACGCAAATCCGGCAAGCGAATAAACCGGCCCGGGCATGGGGCAAGGCCCGGGCGGGCCTGACACCCGTACAATTCCCCGTTCGCCGCGAACCGCTTGCCCCATGCCCAACCTCGAAGATTTAAGAAAGCAGCTAGGCGCCATCGACCGCGAGATCATCGGTCTGCTGGCGCGGCGCCAGGATATTTCCGCGCAAGTCGGCAAGGTCAAGCACGATGCGGGCGTTCCCTCGCGCGATTTCGCCCAGGAGGTGCGCGTGGTCGGCCGGGCACGCGACCAGGCGGAAAAGGCCGGCCTGCCGGGCGATCTGGCCGAGAACATCGTGCGTTTGCTGATCAATGCGTCATTGTCGCGCCAGGAAAGGGTCCGGCTGCAGGCGCGCGGTCGGGGCCAGGGCCATCGCGCGCTGGTCGTGGGGGGCGGCGGGCAGATGGGCCGCTGGTTCTGCGAGTTCCTGGGATCCCAGGGTTACGCGGTCACGGTTGCCGATCCGCACACCCCGCCGAGGAAACTGCCCCACGTGGAGGATTGGCGCGAAGCTTCCGGCGAATTCGAACTTACGGTGGTCGCCGCGCCGGTAGCGGCCAGCGCCGTCATTCTCAGGGACATGCACCGGGCGCGGCATGCCGGGCTGATTTTCGACATTGCTTCGATAAAGGCCCCGGTGAAGGACGAATTGACCCGCATGGCCGCCGACGGAATGCAGGTGGCGTCGATCCACCCCATGTTCGGACCCGATACCGACCTGTTGTCCGGCTGCCACATCTTGCTGATGGACGTCGGGGCGCCGGAGTCGGCCCGGGCCGCTGCGGAGGTGTTCGGCGGCACGATGGCGGAAATCCTGCCGGTGCCGCTGGACCAGCACGACCGGCTGATCGCCTGGGTGCTGGGAGTCTCCCATGCGATCAACCTGGCGTTCATTCACGCACTGGAGGAAAGCGGCGAGCAGGCCCCGGTGCTGGCGCGCATGTCGAGCACCACCTTCGATGCCCAGCTCGATGTTGCCCGCGCGGTGGCCGGTGACAACCCGCACCTGTACTTCGAGATCCAGCAGCTGAATCCGCACGGCGCGGAAGTCCTGGGCGAGTTGATGTCCACCGTCGAAAAACTCTCCCGTATCGTTGGCGATGGTGACGAGTCGGCGTTTGTGCGGCTTATGGAAAGCGGCCGCCGCTACCTGGCTTCGCGCGAGTAAACCGGGGTGAATTCCAGGGCCAGGATCGTCCTCAGCCGGCGCTGGCCGAAGCGCATCGAGGCCCTCCTCGAGGAGGACTACGAAGTCTGGGCCAATGTCCAGGACCAGCCGATGAGCGCGGCGGCCCTGCGCCAGGCCCTGCGCCGCGCCGACGGATTCTGTCCCACGGTGACGGACCGGATGGATTCGAACGTGTTGCGCGTGCCGTCGCCGCGCACCCGGATTCTGGCCAACTTCGGCGTTGGATTCGAACACATCGACCTGGATGCCGCCCGCCGTTCGGGCATCGTGGTAACCAACACGCCGGACGTGCTCACCGATTGCACCGCGGACCTGGCCATGGCGCTGATACTGGCCGCGGCGCGGGGCGTCGTCGGTGGCGACCGCATGTTGCGGGCGGGCGGCTGGGCCGGTTGGCGGCCCACCCATATTCCGGGTGTGCGGGTCAGCGGCAAGACCCTTGGGCTGGTGGGCTTCGGCCGGATCGGAAGAGCCGTGGCGAAGCGGGCTGGGTCGGGTTTCGGAATGCTTGTTCGCGTCCTTGACCCGCGGCCGCCCGCGGATGAAGAAGCGCGCCAGCTGGGCGTCGAAGTTTGCGCCGGCCTGGACGAACTGCTGGAGACCAGCGACTTCGTGTCGCTGCACTGCCCAGTCACGCCGAAGACGGAAGGAATGATCGGCGAACCGCAATTCAATCGAATGCGCCCGGGCGCGATACTCGTCAATACCGCCCGGGGCGCACTGGTCGATGAACGTGCGCTGGCCGAGGCGCTGCGCTCGGGACGGCTGGCCGCGGCGGGGCTGGACGTCTATGCCCGCGAGCCGGTGGTGCCGGCGGAACTGCTGGAGATCGGCCGGGTCGTGCTGCTCCCGCACCTCGGCAGCGCGACGCGGGAGACTCGCGAGGCCATGGGAATGCGGGTAAAGGACAACCTGGACCGTTTCTTCGCTGGCGAGGAGCCGCCCGACCGCGTCGCCTGAACCGGGAGCGAGGCTGCGCACGAGCCTTGGCTCGCCTTACAATTTCAGGCAATCGCAAGCTTCAAGGGGATAGGGCAATGAAAGCACGTGCAGCCGTAGCCTGGGCCGCGGGAGAGCCGCTGCAGATCGAGACCGTGGACGTTGAAGGCCCGCGCGAGGGCGAGGCGCTGGTGCGCATCGTCGCGACCGGCGTCTGCCACACCGACGCCTACACCTTGTCCGGCGACGATCCGGAGGGCGCTTTCCCCGCCATATTGGGCCACGAGGGCGGCGGGGTAGTGGAGGAAGTCGGCCCCGGCGTGACCGGCGTCAAGCCCGGCGACCATGTCATCCCGCTGTACACGCCGGAATGCGGGGCATGCGATTTCTGCGAGTCCGGACTGACCAATCTCTGCCAGGCCATTCGCGTTACCCAGGGCCAGGGGCTGATGCCGGACGGCAGCAGCCGTTTCTCGTCCTCCGGCAAGACCGTCCTGCACTACATGGGCACTTCGACGTTCTCCGAGTACACGGTCCTGCCGGAGATCGCGCTCGCAAAAGTCAACCCGGCAGCGCCGCTGGACAAGATCTGCCTTCTGGGTTGCGGCATCACCACCGGCCTCGGCGCGGTGCTCAACACGGCCAAGGTGCGCGCCGGTTCCACGGTGGCGGTTTTCGGCCTGGGCGGCATCGGCCTGAGCGTCATCCAGGGAGCGGTAATGGCCCAGGCCGGACGCATCATCGGCATCGACGTCAATCCGTCCAAGTTCGAGATGGCCGGCCAGCTGGGCGCCACCGACTTCGTCAACCCGAAGGACCACGATGCGCCGATACAGGATGTGATCGTGGATCTGACCGACGGCGGCGTCGATTACTCGTTCGAATGCGTGGGCAACGTGGAACTGATGCGGGCCGCGCTCGAGTGCTGCCACAAGGGCTGGGGAGAAAGCACCATCATCGGCGTGGCCGGCGCCGGCCAGGAAATCGCCACTCGGCCGTTCCAGCTCGTCACGGGACGCGTGTGGCGCGGCACGGCATTCGGCGGAGTGCGCGGCCGCAGCGATCTGCCGGACATGGTCGACCAGTACATGGCCGGGGAAATCGAAGTGGACCGGATGATCACGCACACGATGCAATTGGACGAGATCAACGACGCCTTCCACCTGATGCACGAGGGCGAAAGTATCCGTTCCGTCGTCTATTTCTGATCGCACGCCTGTGAAAATCGTGGCGGAAAGCCGGTGCCACGAAGGCCGGCAACTCACGGTCGAGCACCCGTCGGACTCCTGCGGATGCCCGATGCGCTTTGCCCTGTTCCTGCCGCCGGGCGCCGGGGAAGTCGGCAAGGCGCCGGCGCTTTACTTCCTCTCCGGACTGACCTGCACCGAGGAAAACTTTACCGTCAAGGCCGGCGCCCAGCGGTTCGCGGCCCGGACCGGCCTGGCGCTGGTCGCGCCCGATACGAGCCCCCGAAAAACCGGCATTCCCGGCGAGGATGACGAGGACTTTCTGGGCTCCGGCGCCGGCTTCTACGTCGACGCGACCCGGCCTCCCTGGTCCGCGCACTACCGGATGTACGACTACGTAAGCCGTGAGCTTCCGCAGTTGGTCGAATCATCCTTCCCGATCGATCCCTCCCGGCGCGGCATCTGCGGGCATTCCATGGGCGGGCACGGCGCGCTGGTGATCGCCCTGCGCAACCCGGGCCTCTACCAGTCGGTCTCGGCCCTGGCGCCGATTTCCAATCCCTCGTCTTCGCCCTGGGGGCGGGCGGCCTTCACCGCCTACCTGGGGGACGAAAGTCCAGCCTGGCGGGAATACGACGCCAGCGCACTGGTGCGCAAGGCGCCGCTGGACCTGGAGATTCGCATTGATCTGGGCAGCGCCGATCCGTTTCGCGAGGAGGAACTGAAGGTGGAACAGTTCCTCGCGGCCTGCCGCGAGTCCGGCCAGCGCGTCAGTTTCCACCTGCGCGGCGGCTACGATCACGGCTACTTCTTCGTCGCCAGCTTCATCGAGGACCACATCCGCCATCATGCCGCCGCCCTGCGGACCGGTGACGCCAGTGCCGGTGGCTGACCTCAGCGGGAAGCCGCCGGCCGATCCCCTGCCTGTCCTGAGGGAGTGGCTTGAGGCCGCCGCCGGGCTGACCGACCGGCCCAATCCGCATTCGCTTGTGCTCTCGACCACCGATGCTCGCGGGCGCGCCGATGCGCGCGTCGTGCTGCTCAAGCACTACGATCACGAGAAGGGATTCCTTGTGTTCTATACCAACTACCTGTCCGCCAAGGGTGGCCAGCTTGCGGCCTGTCCCGAGGCGTCAGCTCTTTTTCACTGGGACCGGCTCGGCCTGCAGGCCCGCGTTCGCGGTCCGGTGGTCATGTCGCCGTCCTCCGAAAGCGACGCCTATTTCGCCACACGCGGCTGGAAGAGCCAGCTCGCCGCCTGGGCCAGCGATCAGAGCAAGCCGGTTTCCTCGCGGGACGACCTCGAGGCGCGGATGAACGAGGCGGCGTCCCGGTTCGGTGGCGACGGCAGCGACTGGAGCGGCAACGCCCCGGCCGGCGTCGTGAGCCGCCCGCCGCACTGGGGCGGCTACCGGTTGTGGGCGCGCCAGGTGGAACTGTGGATGCAAGGCGACGCGCGCCTGCACGACCGCATCTGCTGGTCGCGCGATCTTGATCCGGTCGGCGACGGCGGGTTTCTGGCCGGCGCCTGGCGCGCCGAGCGCCTTCAGCCCTGATCAGTCGCTAGTAGACGACGCCGAGGATTACCGCCACGGCCACGATCGGGCCCCACACCCAGTGCAGGCTGCGCTCCACCAGCACGACGGCGCCGCGCACCCGGTCCGGGCGATCGCCCAGCGCCTGCGCGCCGACCACGCTGAGCACGGCGCCGCTGCCTTCGAACAGATTGGGTTGCTGGTCCGCGGGAATCCCGCGCCAGGCGTTGACCGCATCGTCAAAATTGCCGGCCAGGGCGAAGCTGGCCGAAGTAATGCGGGCCGGAACCCATGCGACCACGCCGTGCAACTTGACCGCGGCCCTATGCAGTTCCTCACCGCCGGGCAGGGTGGCGGTGAAACGGCGCAGGCTGTTCAGCGCGCGGAAACCGAAAGCGAACGCCGGCCCCAGCGGCCCCGCCACCAGGAACCAGAAGATCACGCCGAAAATGCGATTGTTGGCTTCCCGGTAGGTTTCTTCTTCCACCGCCGCGGCCTGGTCCTTCGGCTTTTCCGGAGCGTTCCCGCCCAGGATCATTTCCGCCTGGGCCCTGGCGCCGTCTTCATCGCCGGCGTCGGCCTTGTCGTGAAAGGCCAGGGCCTCCGCCTTCAGGTCGCGCGGCCCGAAGGAAAACAACAGAACAATTACAGCGAATACGAACCAGGCGATCATCCAGTCGTCACGCAGCAGCCAGGCGACGATTCCGACCGGGACCGCGCATGCCAGCGTCAGGCCCGCGACGATATACGGCGCGGCGCGCTTGTCCAGGCGCAGCAGGCGCTGGGCCAGTTGATTCGCCTGCTCCTCCAGCCCCCGGAACTCGCGCAGATGCGACCATCGCGCCAGGTAGCGTTCAGCGTATATGCCAATAAGCAGGGCCAATAGTTTCATTTGTCGCGCTCTCCAGCCCGGGCCAGTCCCGCCGCCAGCCTTGCCCAGTCGAAGGTCTGTCCCGGGTCCCATTTGCGCCCGGGGGCAATATCGCTGTGTCCCACGACCGGGGCGCTCCGCAGGGACGGCAGGCCGTCCCGCAGGGCCGTTATGGCGGCACAGGCCTGATTGTATTGCCTATCGGTGAAAGGTGTGGCCGCATCGCCCTCCAATTCCAGCCCGATGGAATAGTCGTTGCAGGCGGCGCGGCCCCGGAACTCGGACTCGCCGGCGTGCCAGGCGCGCTCCAGCACGCTCACGAACTGCACCAGTTCGCCGTCGCGGCGCACGAGGAAATGCGCCGACACGCGCAGGTCCGCCAGCCTGCGGAAGTAGGGGTGCGCCGACGGATCGAGCCTTCCGAAGAACAGGTCCTCGATCTCGCTGCCGCCGAACTCGCCGGGCGGCAGCGAAATGGCGTGCAGCACCAGCAGGCTGACGTCGGAACCCGGCGGCCGGGCGTCGCGGTGAGGGCAAAGCGAGTGCCGCGCGCCGTCCAACAGGCCGGTCTTCGGATTCAGACGGAGCACTTCTCTCGACTTAAAATGGGGTCAGCCGCCGTCAATTCATAATCTCCGCAGATGAATTCCATTAGCCTGGGCGTGGTGATGGACCCGATCGGCACCATCACGCCGCAAAAGGATAGCACCCTGGCGCTGCTCCGCGAGGCGCAGCGCCGCGGCATTGCGCTCCATCACTTCACCCTCAACGATATCGACATCCGCGACGGCCGCGCCTTCGGGCTGGGCGCGCCGCTTGAAGTCACCGACGACGACGGCGACTGGTTCCGGCTGGCCCCCGCGCAGGACGTCCCGCTCGGAGAACTGGACTTACTGTTCATGCGCAAGGACCCGCCATTCAACGCCGAGTACATCTTCGCAACCTACGTGTTGCAGCGGGCCCAGGACGAAGGCGCGCTGGTGGTGAACGATCCCCAGGCATTGAGGGACGTAAACGAAAAGGTGTTCATCGCATGGTTCCCCGAATTCACTCCGCCCACGATCGTGACCCGGTCGACGGACCGGATCCGCGCCTTCCTGTCCGAGCACGGGCGCATCGTGGTCAAGCCGCTGGACATGATGGGAGGTCATTCCATCTTTGCCCTCGATGAAGCGGACAAGAACCTGGCCGTCATTCTCGAGACCATCACCCTCGGCGAAACCCGCTACGCGACGGCGCAGCGCCACCTGCCCGAAATCGCTGACGGCGATCGCCGTGTGCTGCTGATCGACGGCCGGCCGGTGAGCCCGGCGCTGAACCGGGTGCCCCGGACCGATGACAATCGCGGCAACCTGATGGCCGGGGCGCGGGCGGAAATCTGCGATCTGACGCCCCGGGACCTGCAGATCTGCGAGCGTGTCGGCGCCGAACTGGCGGTTCGCGGAGTGGCGTTTGCCGGCCTGGACATCATCGGCGACTACCTGACCGAGGTGAACATCACCAGTCCCACGGGAATCCGGGAAATCCAGAAACTGGCGGGGGTGGACGCCGCCGCCCAGCTGTTCGACAGCCTGCTCCAACGCGTGGGCAAGACCGGCCCACGACAGCCGTAGATATAATCCCGAAAGGTAGGCAGAGACCAGCCGTCATGGAAGAACTCGACTCACTTTCCGGCAAGCTCCTCATCGCCATGCCGGGGATGCCCGATTCCCGCTTTCGCCAGACCGTGACATACCTGTGCGGGCACAACAGCGACGGCGCCCTGGGGATCGTCATCAACCGCCCGTCCGAGATGAAACTCGGAGAGGTGTTCGAGCAGCTGTCACTCGACAGCGGGGACCGCGACCTCGCCAATCAGAGCATCCTCAAGGGCGGACCGGTAAACCGCGAGCGGGGATTTGTGCTGCACGAGGCCGGAGGCAGTTGGGATTCCACGATCTCGATCTGCGGCAACATCGAGGTAACCACCTCGCGGGACGTGCTGTCGGCGATCGCCGGAGGCGAGGGTCCACGTCGAGCGCTGCTGGCCCTGGGTTGCGCCGGCTGGGGTGAGGGCCAGCTTGAGCAGGAACTGCGCTCGAATTCCTGGCTGGTGGTCGATGCCACGGAGGAAATCCTCTTCGAGACCCCGTACGAACAGCGTTGGGCGGCTTCCGCGGCGCTGCTCGGAGTGGATGTCTCCCGGCTGGGACTGCAAGCCGGCAACGCCTGACCCGCGATCATACCGATCGCATCGTACCGACAGGCTCTCATGCGCACCGAGCCTGCAATCGCCCTGGACTTCGGATTGAAGCGCGTTGGCGTGGCGACCGCCACCGGCGGCGTGATCACGGCCCGCAAACACCTGCCGGCGCGCGCCGGACTGCCCGACTGGGGCGAGCTGGACCGCCTGGTTCACGACTACGGTCCGCAGGTGCTGGTACTGGGCTGTCCACCCGATCCCGCGCCGGAGTTCGAGGTTGCCCTGGAACGCTTTCGCACGCATCTGAAAGGCCGTTACGGGCTGTCGGTGGAAACGGTCCAGGAACACCTCACGACCCGCGAGGCCGGCGACTGGCTGCGGGAACAGCGTTCAAGCGGCGAACTTGGCCGACGGGTCCGAAAGGGCGAGGTGGACAGCCTGGCCGCCTGCCTGATCGCCCGGGACTGGCAGGAGAAACAAGCATGAACATTCTGAAACACCTCAGTGCGCTGGTCACGGCGCTGGTGCTGAGCAGCACCCTGCCCGCGGCGGAACTGGTCCTGGTTGCCGGGGCGTCCGGCCGCACCGGCAGCGCAGCGATGCGGCTGCTGCACGAACAGGGCTATGCGGTGCGCGCGACGACCACCAACCGCGAGCGCGCCATAGAGCGCCATGGCGATCAATGGGACTGGGTAGAGCTGGACGTGCGCGACCGCGACCCGGTGTTTGCGGCCATGCAGAATGTCGACCATGTGATCTGCGCCATCGGCTCCCGATCCCTGATCGGCGGGAACGGCCCGGAATTCGTCGATTACGGCGGCGTAGTCAACCTCGTGGATGCGGCGGTGGAGGCCGGGGTGCGGCACTTCGTCGTCGTGACGTCCGCGGCAGCGGGACCCTACCGCGAGCGCAGCCGGATGATCATTTTCGCGCGCGCCAGGCACTGGAAGACGATGGGGGAAAACCATCTGAAGCGCAGTGGCCTCAACTACACGATTATCGGGCCCAGCGGCCTTCGCGAAGAACCTGAGGACGGCGGCGAACCGCTGTGGCTGATGGCGCGCGCCGATTACGAGACGGGCTCGGTCGCTATCGCCGACGTGGCGATGCTGGCGGTTGACGCCCTCACCAATCCGGATGCGCGCAACAAGAGCTACGGTGTCGTCCGCGACGAATCGGTTGCGCCCGGCGCCTGGCGGGAGATGCTGAAGACGATTCGGCTGGACAGCGAAACGGAAGAGTCGCCGGACCATCCGCTCATGCCCGACCCCGAGTGAGACGACACCGGGGACGGTCACGGCACTAGTCGTTGTCGGTCTCCCAGTCGGGCGTCCGTTCGAGCGCGCCCGGTTGGCGTTTCTCCAGCGCAGCGCGAAATTTCGCCGGCAATTCTTCGGCGCGGCGGAACTTCCTGCCGACCACCGACCAGTACATGTGCCCGGGCAGGTCCCCCATATCCAGAAATCCCGACCAGTCCCTTACCGCGTCCCAGCTGTACGACGGGGACAGGGAAGTGATGCCGGGGTCCGCGAGAGAAGACGCAGGCAGCGCGAACGTGTCGACAGCCAGTTCCCGCCGGACCTTTCCGCCTGCGGGCGTGAACGCGCTGAAGGCTCTGCGCCGGATGATGACCTCGTCGCCGGCGCGCAGCAATTCCAGAGAGACCGGCCGATCCAGAATCGAACTCTCCCACGGCACGTCCACCAGCAGCGCCACGCGCTCGGGCGAATAGCGAACCGGTTGGCCGGGTCCGCACGGAATCCTGAGTTCGGTCCGCTTGCCCGTCAGGGGATTGACGAACTCGTCGATAAACGCGCCGGAATCCGCGTCCTTGTACAGCCGGCAAGCAATCGTCCGCTCTTCGTGTACGTCTTCGGCCAGGCGTCGAAACTGCCTGATCGTGACGCTCTCGATCGAGAACAGGGCGACGCCGTTCGCGTCCTGCGGAACGCCATACGCGGTGCCGGTGGCCCACTCGTAGGTCAGGCCGCCCGCAATATCGCCCTTGAGCCGCAACCAGGTCTCCATCGCGGTCCGGGGATCGGACAGGTCGGGAAGTTCCGCTGCCGCCGTTGGGACGGCAAGGCCCGCGGCGATCGCAACGCAGGCTGTGTGGAGCAACTTTCGCGCGAGACAAATCGGCCCCGGCGCTGCACAATTCATATACTTGATGATTCTTTTGCCCAAGTGGACGAATTATGCGCGCTGGGCGTAACACGACGCCAGTCTTCGTCGAGCAAGGCGAGGTGCTGTCGCACCGCGAATTTCCGGGAGGCCAGTACCGGCTCCGGCTCCGCATGCCACGCTGCGCTGCGGCGGCGCGGCCGGGCAGCTTCGTGCATTTGCGCTGCGGTTCGGAACTGCCCCAGCGGCGGCCGCTGTCGATCATGCTTGCCGATGCCGAGGAGGGCTGGATCGAACTGCTGTACAAGACCGGGGGGCAGGGACTGACTCTGCTGTCCGGCGCCGAACCCGGGTCCGTCCTGCATTCCATGGGGCCGATCGGAAACGGGTTTTCCCTGTCGGAAGAACGTCCGATCGTCCTTCTGCTGGGTGGTGGAGTGGGCATTCCGCCGGTTCTCTTCCAGGCCCAGCGCCTGGCGGGAAACGGCAAGTGGAGCCCCCGCCTGTTCCTGGGTTCCGAGTTGCCTTTTCCCTTCGCCCTTGAAAAGCACGGCAAGGAGAACCGATTGCGCTGCGCCGATCGATGGGGCGTGCCCTCGTCGCTGGCCAGCAACGCCGGCCTCGAGGGCTGCTATCGCGGGAACCTGACCGAACCGGCGCGCGAGTGGCTGGACGCTCTGCCGCGGGAGCGGCTGCCCGAAGTGGCGGTATACGCCTGCGGCCCCACGCCGATGCTGAAGGCGGCGGCGGAACTGGCGGCGGAGTTCGGCGTCCACGCCGAGTTGTGCCTGGAGGAATACATGGCCTGTGCGGTGGGCGGCTGTGCCGGCTGCACCGTCGAAGCCCATACGCCGGACGGCCTGGCCATGAAGCGCGTGTGCGTGGATGGGCCGGTGTTTCCCGCAAGCTGGATCTATCCTTCCTAGGTTCCGCAAATGAGACCGTTCTTTATCGGCCTTATTTCAGGCACCAGCATGGACGGCGTGGACGCGGCGCTGGTGGACTGCTCGGGTCCGGAACCGCGCCTGGCCGCGACGCACAAGGTGGAATATTCCGTGGAGCTTGCGGCCCGATTGCGGGCGGCCGTGCAAAGCAAGGGGCAATGTGGGCTGGTGGAAGTTGCGGCGTTGGACGCCGAAGTGGCGGCCGTATTCGCCGAGACCGCAATTGCGCTGCCGGATGGGGCTGGTTGCGGCCCCGATCAGGTCGAGGCGATCGGCAGCCACGGCCAGACTCTGTGGCACGCGCCCGACGCGCGCCTTCCGCACACCGTGCAGATCGGATCGCCGGCGCGCATCGCGGCTCTGACTGGCATGGTGACCGTGGGCGACTTCCGCAGCGCCGACATGGCGCTGGGCGGCCAGGGGGCTCCACTGGCGCCCGTGTTTCATCAATGGCTGTTCGGCCGCGCGGGCGAGACGAGAGCGGTCGTCAATATCGGCGGTATCGCCAATCTGAGCGTGCTCGCCGCCGAGGGGGCGGTCGCGGGTTACGACACGGGGCCCGGAAACGCGCTGCTGGATTCCTGGGCGCGCACCTGCCGCGGCGAGGCATATGACCGCGACGGGAACTGGGCGAGGTCGGGCGAGGTCAACAAGGGACTGCTCGAGCGCCTGCTCTCGGACGATTTCTTTACCGCGCCTGCGCCGAAAAGTACCGGCCCCGAGCATTTCAATCTGCATTGGCTGGAGCGGGCCGGCATTTCGGACAAGGCGCCCGAGGACGTGCAGGCAACGCTGCTGGAACTGACCGCGGTCAGCATCGCCCGCGCGGTACAGGCTTCCTGCGCCGGCGCGGCGCTGGCCGTCTGCGGCGGCGGAGCGTCGAATTCCTTTCTGATGGAGCGGCTGGCGGCAAACTGTCCGGAATCCAGCCCGGTCACCACCGAGGCATGGGGCGTGCATCCGGACTGGGTGGAAGCCGCCGGCTTCGCCCTTCTGGCCCGCGCTCGCCTGTTGCGTGAGCCGGGCAATGAACCGGCGGTTACCGGGGCGGCCAGGGCATTGCCGCTGGGTGGCGTCTTCCTTCCCTCCGGAACTCCCCGGGCGTCTCGGATGCAAGAATAGAAAGACCATGAACGGCAGTTTGAGGACGGTCGACCATGCGGATGGGGATTCGCAGAGTCTGACGGCGCGCCGGCGGCGCGAATGGGCGCTGGCGCGGCGAATACTCGGCATGCTGTGGTTCTATTTCACGGCAGGCCGGCATGTACGCAAGGCGTACGGCGAATGCGAGCGCGAGGGCAGGGTGTACTGGGTGGACGGCGTCGGCGGTGAAGAACGATGAGTCTTGCTAACGGGCGGATCCGCCCCAGGGACCCTCCGCCGCCGGAATACGCTTTCGGCTACCTCAAACCGCCCCGTTCCGGCAACGATATCAATGGCCTGGGCGAGCGGGAATTCCGCCAGGCAACGGCCGTGTTTCACAACGCGGGCGACGCGCAGCTGGAATGGCAGGCGCTGGACGACTTCTTCGGGCTGATCAACCCCTGGGGCGTGGTCCGGCACGTCGTCGCCAATGCCTGGCAGTTGCGCAATCGCAACGGCCCGGTGGCTTCGCGACAGGTCGAAGCGGACCCCGCCGCGATGAGCGAGCGCGTAAAGACGGCCGCCCGGGATTTCGGCGCGGACCTGGTGGGCATTGCACCGGTTACCGACGAGGCCGTGTTTGCGGGACGCGCCGCACCGCACCGCACGGCAATCTGCATAGGCCTTTCGATGGACCAGGACAAGATGGCGCATGTGCCGCAGGACACGGCAGCCGTGGAGGTCATGCGCGCGTACCGCGAGATCGCCCGCATCGCGCTCAGGCTGGGCCGCTACATCCGCCGACTCGGCTGGCCGGCCAAGGCCTACGGCAACCCCAACAGCACCGACATCCTCCACATCCCGCTGGCGGTCGCCGCCGGGCTGGGTCAGCTGGGCAAGCACGGATCGATGATCAGCAAGGAGCACGGCTCGAACTTCCGCCTGGCCGCGGTTCTTACCGACCTGCCCCTGGCTCTCGATGAACCGGTCGATATCGCCGTCGACGACCTGTGCATGGGCTGCAAACGCTGCGTGGTAGATTGCCCGCCGGATGCCATATTCGACGAGAAGCAATGGATACGCGGCGAGAAGCGCTGGTACGTCGATTTCGACAAGTGCGTCCCGTATTTCGTCAAGACCCACGGCTGCGCCATCTGCATCGAGGTCTGCCCCTGGAGCCGCCCCGGCCAGGGCCCGAAGCTGGTCGAAAAGCTGATCGCCAAACGCCGCCGCGGCTCCGCAACACCGAATTCGCAGCCGGCCCCGTGAACGCGCCATACATCCCGGCGATCGCGCTGTTGTTGCTGCTGGCAGCTGCGAACGCCGGCGCCCAGGAGGCCGCGGGCGAGAGCGCCGAAGCCCGCGTGATCGAGGAGATCGTGACGATCGGCACCCGGCGGCGCGAGCGAGCCGCGGTCGATACCGCAGTGCCGGTGGACGTGTTCAGCGCGGAAGAAATCTCCAGCGTCAACTCGTCGGACCTGATCGAGGTCGTCAACGCCATCGTGCCGTCGTTCGCCGCGCGCAGGCATCCGATTTCCGACGGCGCGAGTTTCGTCAGGCCCACGCACATGCGCGGCCTGGATACGCACCACACGCTGGTGTTGATGAACGGCAGGCGCCGGCATCGCTCGGCGCTGATGCAGGTGGGCGGTTTCGGCGCCCACGGCGCGGACATCGGCGTCGTTCCGTCGATTGCGATCGAGTCCATGGAAGTGCTCCGCGACGGCGCTTCCGCCCAGTACGGTTCGGACGCCATTGCCGGCGTGATCAACTTCAACCTCAAGCAGGCCGATTCGGGCGCCGAGTTGCGCGCCCGTACGGGGCGCTACGGCGAAGGAGACGGCGAAGAGTTCACCCTGGAAGGCAACGCCGGCTTTTCCCTGCCGAACGGCGGCTACCTGAAATTCAGCGGCCAGTATTCGGACTCGGCGCCCACCAGCCGCTCGCAACCCTACGACGTGACCATAGCCGGCTCGGGCCAGACGCCGGCGGAAGCCACCGCCAACCGGCTGACGGTGGGTGGCGTGACGTATTACGGTCCGGACGCCCTGACCTACCGCTATTCGCCCACCGGCGAAATCCTGCAGGCGGCGCGCGGCAGCGACGGCGTGCCGGACGATCTCGACAGCCGCTACGCGGACAACTTCGCCGGCGTGGGCGGCGATCGCGAGTTCCGCAGTCCGGCGCAGATCTGGGGCCAGCCGGACCGCCGGCAGGTGCTTGCCTCGGTCAACGCCTCCCTTCCGCTGTCGGACAGCCTCGAACTGCACGGTTTTGCCACATGGGCCGCCAAGGACCAGTCGGGTGGATTCTTCTATCGCCGCGTCGGCGTCAGCCAACTCCTGCCGGTTCGGCTGGCCGACGGTTCCATCTACGATCCCAGGGCCCGCCTGTATCCGGCCGGATTCACGCCGCAGTTTTCCGGCGACGTCAAGGATTACGCGGTCACCGTCGGCCTTGCCGGCAGCGCATGGCGGGGACTCGACTTCGACCTTTCGGCCGGGTACGGATTCGACCGGATCGCCTATCGCATCGAGAACACGCTCAATCCGTCGCTCGGTCCCGACACGCCCACCCGTTTCCGGCCGGGCGCGCTGGCCAACGACGAACTGGCGGTCAACGCCGATTTCGTCTGGCCGTGGAACGTAGGCAATCTGTCCAGCCCGGTGAACGTCGCCTTCGGATTCGAATACCGCGACGAGGGCTATCGCACCGAGGCGGGCGACCCCAGCTCCTACGAGGTGGGGCCCTTCGGCGTGCCCGATCCCTTCAACCTGGAAATCACCCAGGCGGAAGCGGACGCCGATCCGGACGACGGCCTGACCGTGGTGGAATGCCGCATTCCCGGACTTGAAGCGATCGGCAGGCTTTGTCCGGCCGGCGATCCGGTCAACAATGCGGTGCCTATCGGCTCCAACGGCTTTCCCGGCTATCCCCCGGGCTTCGCGTCCCGGCGCAGCCGCGCCAGCTATGCCGCTTATGCGGACTTCGAGGCGGACCTGACGTACCGGTGGCTGGTGGAGGTGGCCGGGCGCTACGAGGACTTCCAGGACTTCGGCGACGTGGCGACCTGGAAAGTGGCGGCGCGCTTCCGGCTGAACGACAGCGTCAACTTGCGCGGCTCGGCCGGTTCCGGTTTCCGGGCGCCCACGCCCGCCCAGATCTCCACCACGGTGGTCTCCACCCGTATCGACGCAAACGGCATTCCCAGGTCCGAGGGGGTCTTTCCGCCGGACCATCCCGCCGCCGGGCTGTTCGGCGCCTCGCCACTGGGTCCGGAACACTCGCACTCAATAACGCTGGGCATGGCCGCCCGCTCGCCTGCCGGCTTCGGGCTGACGCTCGACTACTATCGTGTCCGACTGGACGACCGCACCGTAATGTCGTCCCAGTTCACCGTGAATCCCGCCCAGGCTGCCCGGCTGATCGCGCTTGGGGTTCCGGGCGCCAACGACATTTCACGGGTGCGGTTCTTCATCAACGACGTGGCCACGGAAACCAGCGGCATTGACCTGGTCGCCACGGGCGGGTTCGACTGGCGGCTGGGCGCCACTTCCGTGCAGGCGGCCTTCAACTTCAACCGGACGAAGTTCCTGGATACCGGCAAGTTCGTGGACGCGGAAACCCGCCACGACATTGAAGAGGGCAGTCCGGACGTGCGCGGCGCGCTTACGCTGAGGCACGGCTGGGGGCTGACCGATCTGCTGCTGCGGGCCCGCTACTTCGGGGAGTACAGCAACGCGAACACCGCTGCCCTTGAGCAGGTGCAGAAATTCGCAGCGGAAGTGCTGCTTGACCTTGAAGCGGCGTTCACGCTGGGCGAGCGCTATACGCTGAAAATCGGAGCCGAGAATTTGCTGGACAACTACCCCGACCCGGGGCGATTCGAGGTCTGCTGCGGTCGAATCTACCGCAGCGACTCCATCGTGCCCTGGCAGGGCCGGCTGTTTTACGCGCAACTGGGCATCTCGTTCTTCTGACGTGACCCCGGCAGAGCGCTGCATGAGCAAGGATGACATCGCCGCTCGCCTGAACGCCGTCAGGGCGCGGATCGCAAGCGCCGCGGACCGCTCCGGCCGGGATCCTGGAGAGATCCGGATCCTCGCCGTTACCAAGGCGCATGGCAAGGACGCCGTGCTTGCCGGCCTCGGGGCGGGCCTGACCCAATTCGGCGAAAACTTCGCCCAGGAAGCGCTTGCCAAGATCGACGAAGTCGGCGCCGGCGCGACCTGGCATTTCATCGGCCGGTTGCAGTCGAACAAGACGCGCCTGGTAGCGGAGAATTTCGACTGGGTGCATACCGCGATTCGCGAACGCATCGTCCTGCGCCTCGCCATGCAGCGGCCGCAAGACGCACCCCCGTTGAACGTCTGCATCCAGGTCCGCATGCAATCGGATGACGCCCGTCCCGCGTTGCCCCCGGAAGGGGTGTCCGAACTGGCGGAATTGATACGTGCGCAGCCACGACTCAAGTTGCGCGGCCTGATGGGGATGCCGATGCCCGGTGCGCCCCGCGAAGCCTATTCAGGCCTTCGCTCCCTGTTCGATCGGCTCAATCAGGCGGGCATGGACCTGGACACGCTGTCCATGGGCATGACCGCCGACCTCGAAACCGCCGTGGAATGCGGCGCCACCCTGGTGCGCGTCGGCACCGCCCTGTTCGGCCCCCGTCCGCAACGCTGATGCCGATTTCGTATATTCTCGCGCCATGAGTTCGCCTGAACAGCAATTGCGGGAACTGCGCCGCGGCGCCGTCGACCTGGTGCGCGAGGAAGAGCTGCTCGAGCGGCTGGGCGCCGGGCGGCCGCTACGGGTGAAGTGCGGGTTCGATCCGACCGCACCGGACCTGCACCTCGGGCATGTGGTGATCCTTACCAAGATGCGCCAGTTTCAGGACTTCGGACATGAGGTGATCTTCCTGATCGGCGATTTCACCGGGATGATCGGGGACCCTTCGGGGCGCAGCAAGGCGCGTCCCACCCTGACCGAGGCAAAGCTGAAGGAGAATGCCGCCACCTACGCCGAACAGGTGCATCGGGTGCTCGATCCCGAACTCACGCGAGTGGAGTTCAATTCGACCTGGATGAACAGTCTCAGTGCCGCGGACATGGTGCGCCTCGCGGGCAAGCGCACGCTGGCGCGCATGCTCGAGCGCGACGACTTCAGGAAGCGTTTCGGCGAGGGCAACCCCATCGGGCTGCATGAGTTCATGTATCCGATCGCCCAGGGCTACGACTCGGTGGCGCTTGAGGCCGACGTGGAACTGGGGGGCACGG
>OZ220729.1:257500-2831561 GCA_965116895.1 Gammaproteobacteria bacterium
CGCGGCGTCCCGTCCTCGAGGAAGCCTCGTCCTTCCCGCCTTCCTGTTTGTAGAAAGCGCCCCCGTTCGGCTATCGTTGCCCGCGGGTCGCCGACATTGACTGCATCCCGGAAAGGGAGGAGGAATGAATGACTGCATATGTTGTTGTTGCGGCGCGCGTGGACAAGCGCACCGAGGGTTTTATCGAGTATTCAGAGCGCGCCGCCGAGCTGACCAGCCGCTGCGGGGGCGAGTACATCGTGCGCGGTGCCGCGGAAACGGTCCTGGAGGGCGATATGTGGGCGCAGCGCCCCTGCGTCATATCGCGCTGGCCATCGCTGGAAGCCGCCAAGGCTTTCTGGAACAGCGAGGAATACCAGGAAGCGCTCAAGCCGCTGCGCGCCGACACCGGCCTGTACGACGTGGGCCTGTTCGAGGGCACTTGAAGTTCGGCTTCCGCGCCTGCTGATTTCCCGGTTCGGCTCCCGGCGGCGCTGTACTGCCGTGGTAGCGTTTTGCGATGCCGGTCAAGCACGGATTTCCGCCCATCTTCGATGCGCACGCAAGAGTGCTTATTCTCGGATCATTGCCGGGCGATGAATCGCTGCGCCGCAGCCAGTATTACGGCCATCCGCGGAACCAGTTCTGGGCGTTGCTGGCGGCCGTTTTCGGAGAGGACCTGCCGCGCCTCGAATATGAGAGGAAATGTGCGTTCCTGCTGCGAAAGCGCATTGCACTCTGGGATGTGCTGGAGGCGGCCGAGCGGCGCGGCAGCCTTGATACCGCCATTCGCGAGGAACGCCCGAACGATCTGCCCGGGCTTTTCGGCGAACTGCCCGGCCTGCGCGCCGTGGGATGCAATGGCGGCAAGGCGCATCGGTCGTTTTGCGGGCACTTTGGTGCCTGGCTGAATGAATTGCCGGGCGAAATAAGCCTTTGCCGCTTGCCTTCGTCCAGCCCGGCCTACGCGGCCATGCCGCTGGAAGTCAAAGTTGGGCACTGGCGGCAATTCCTTGACGCTGCGCTGGCGGATCCGTAGCGGATCCGCGGGACCTGATGCGACAATACGCGCCTGACACGGCACTGAAACTCCCCGCGAGGTAATTACTGTGAAGATTGAAGGGTCCGTAGCGCTGGTGACCGGGTCCAACCGGGGCATCGGCCTGGGTTTCGTCAAGGTGCTGCTGGAGCGCGGCGCCAGCAAGGTGTACGCCACGGCGCGCGATGCGTCAAGCCTGCCGGATGTCGTGGACCTGGATCCGTCGCGGGTCACCGGTTTCGTCCTGGATATCGACGACGATGCGCAGCGCCGCTCGGTCGCCGCGCAGACGGGCGATACCAGCCTGTTGATCAATAACGCCGGCATATCCGGCAGCGAGGACGAGGACGAAAGGCGCTTCCTGCGGGCCAGCAGTCTTGAAGACGCCCGCCGCGTCATGGAAACCGACTGCTTTTCTCCGATTGAATTGTGCCGGCTGTATTTGCCCGACATGGTGAAACGTGGCGAGGGCGGGGTGATCAACATCCTGTCGATCGGCGCCATTTTCTGTCTGCCGTCACACGCGAGCTACTGCGCCGCCAAGGGCGCGCAGGCGATCATGACCATGGGTTTGCGCGCCGATCTGGACGGCACCGGGGTGGATATCGCCGGCGTCTATACCGGTGGCGTCAGAACACGCATGTCGGCTCGCGACATTCCGACCTTGCTTACTCCGGAAGAGCACGCAAGGGATGTGTTCGATGCCTTCGAGGCCGGCGAGCGGCACATATTCGCCGGCCTGGGGGCCGCCGATATGCGCGACACGATTCTGGCGGACCCCGGCGCTTTTGAGCAAAGGCAGATCGAACGCTTCCGCAATCCCGATTCAGCCTGGGATTAACGGTTCTTCCAGCGCCACCAGAGAACGGGTCCGGTAAGCACCAGCAGCACCGCCAGCCCGCCCACCAGGTCGTTCACCCACTTGAACTGCTCGTGAATGATGTTGCCGGTGTGCACGTCCACCACGAACAGGTAGAACGTGGCGCCTTCCAATGGCGGTGATTTCATGTCCGTCAGTTCGAAATCACCCGATGGCCGCTCCCTGTAAAAGCCCCTGCTGTTTTTCAGGTAGATAGCCGAATCGAGTAGTACGCCATCGCTGACCATCGTCGCCGGGCCGTTGATCCGCGACCACTCCCTTTCGCCGTCTCCCCGCTGAAGGTGCATGCCGCGGTTGTTGCTGAAGAACACGCGGTTTCCTACGCGGAACAGGTTGCCGCCCTGGTCGTCGGTGTCGGAGTCGCCTCTCCATGACTTGCCGCCATCGTCCGTGTGCAGCAGCCCGAATCGCGTCGTGATGCTGAGCCTCTGGGGTTCTCCGGGATACGCCACGATCTGCTCCAGCTCCTCGCCGAGCGAGCGGTACTGATACACCGGTGGGAGGGACGAGCGTTCAATCGGCACGTCCCGCGCCCAGTTGCCGAAGCCGACAACGTGGTCCAGGATGATTCCGGTCACGCTCAGGTAAACGATCGGTATGAGCGCAAGAAGGCCGAACACGGTGGCGTGGGTGCGGTACAGCCAGCGGTGTGTCTCCCGGCGCATCCGGGGTCCCGGTCCGGACCGGCGCCGCCAGCGCCACGGCAGAAACCAGTAAAGAAATCCGCTGATGGCCAGCACCGCCATCGCCACGCCGCCCAGGTCGTTGATCAGGGTTGAAGCCGTGCGGCCGAAGATTCCGTAGCCGAAGTGAAGGTCGAAGACGAAGTCATAGACGCTCACCTGTTCCGGCAGGCCCGTCACCGTGGCCCGGTCCAGACTCAGCCACTCCAGCCGGGAGGAATCAGTGCGGCTGATGCGAAAAATTTGTTCGTGGCCTACCACGCCGACCAGTTCGTCCGGATGGCTGCCCGCAGTCAGGCTGCCGACGCGGGTGCCTTCCATCGCGTACCGCTTGATGCTCCTGCCTTCGTCGGTTGTTCGCCACAGCCCGTCGTCGGTGGCCACGATGATTCCTTCCAGGTTGCCGTCGTCCGGGCGAGCGAAGCGCAGTACCTGGGGGTTTGCGCCTCCGGGGAAGGTAACTTCGCCCCAGCTGTCGCCGCCGTCCTCGGTCAGCCACAGGCCACGCTCGGAGCCGCCCAGCCAGCGGTCCGGCTGCGCTTCGTCCACCGCGACGTAGCGCATGACCGTGGCCGGCAGCAGTCGCGCCACTCTGGTCGAGAGCCAGGACTCGGGCACGGTCATCTGCCGTTGCCAGCGCCACTCGTCGTGATCGAGCAGAATGCCGCTCACGCCCAGAACCAGCAGCCACGAGCCTGCGACAAGCCCTGCCCACTTGTGCAGCGTCAGCAGCGCACGGTTCAGCCGTGTGCGCCGCTTCGGTCCTCTCTTGCGGCTCACTGTATCGCCGGCCTCTCCGGGGTACGACAAGTGCGCCCTGCTCGGCTGCGGGATCAGAAATCGTATTGCGGGCGCTCCGGCTCGGTCAGCACCACGAAGGGCGAGGAATCGGGCACGGCGCGCAGGAATATCCCCATGGGCTGGCCGTCGTCGGTCTTCTCCTTGTCCCAGCGCAGTTCCTTGTCGTCGCCGCAGCGCTGGACCGTCTTGAACCAGAGGATGCGTCCGGCCTCTTCCGGCAGCAGCGCGCGGAACATGAAGCGTCCGAACCGCCGTGTCGGCAGTTCCGACCCGGTCCAGACGATCTCATCAACGGTCTGCTTGATCTGAAACCCTTCGCCCATTTCGATAGGCGGGTCGAGATCGCGCATGATCGTCTCTGCCGTCCAGTCCGGATCGTGCGCGACGGTCACGCGCATTACGCCTTCGGGGATCTTTATCCGCACCTCGGTCGTTGGATCGGATCCGCAGCCATGCGGCACCCGCACCTCCACGTCGTGGAACCAGCCCGCCGGCATGTGGGTCATGTGCACGTAGGCATGCCCCAGCGCCGTCCCGCTGAAGCCGGCCAGAACGGCCAGAGCCGCCAGCCTCGCCAGAGATCGCTTCATGGTATTGCCCTCCAGTTGTCTCCGTTTGCCCGTGTCGGGGAAGACACCGAAACTCCCCGTGGGCGCGCCACGTGCGAAAGATACACTGTCTGCGGAGAACCATTTGGCCCGGCTTTGGCGTTTCGGGGGCGGCTGGTAAGCTTAGGGGGATTCAAGTCGGGGGTTGAATGAAAGGTAGCCGGCTCACGCTGGTACTGATGAGCATGCTTACTGCGCTGTTCGTGCTGCGTGTGTGCGCACAACTCCTGCAGGCGCTTTTCCCCGTCGACTGGATTCCCGAATTCGAGGCCTGGCAAGGCGGCGTGCTGCCGTACCCGGTCCTGCTTGCCAGCCAGTTCGGCATTATCGGGTTGATGAGCTTTGTGCTGCACAGGGTGCGCAACGGCACGATACGGGCAAGACCCTGGAAGTATCGGGTTTGTCTTGTTTTCGGCGGCGCCTACTTTGCGGTCATGGCTTTCCGCTGGCTGGCGGGCCTGACCTTTCTGGCTGATCAGGCCTGGTTCGCAAAGCCGCTGCCGGCCTTTTTTCACCTTGTTCTCGCCTCGTTCATTCTGTTGCTTGGCGTGCATATCCGCCGCCGGAAACGAAACCCGAAAATTTTCAGTTACTCCGCGCACGGCTAGGGATCCCCGGTGTGCCGGGGATCCGGTTTGCTTTTACCTGAGCGGTCTTTCACAATGTCGCCGCCCGATTTCGCGGACGCCGCAACGATAGGAATCCATTGAGAGCGTAATGAACCAGCCAGCCCCGCACGTCGAGTACCTCGCAGTGCACAAGCGCTACGCGGAGTCGGACTGGGTCGTGCGCGACCTCGACCTGGTGTTGAATCGCGGAGAGTTCCTGACGCTCCTGGGTCCGTCGGGTTCGGGCAAGACAACCTGCCTGATGATGCTGGCCGGCTTCGAACCGCCAACCACCGGCGATATCCGCATCAACGGGGTTTCGGTTGCCGGCCTGCCGCCGGACAAGCGGGGCATCGGCGTCGTATTCCAGAATTACGCGCTGTTCCCGCACATGAGCGTGGGCGCCAACCTCGCCTTCCCGCTGGAAGTGCGGGGGCTGAGCGCCGGGCAGCGTCGCGAGCGCGTCGCACGGGCGCTTGAGCTGGTGCGCCTGGAGGGCCTTGAGGACCGCCGCCCGAACCAGCTGTCCGGCGGACAGCAGCAGCGCGTGGCCATTGCGCGGGCGCTGGTGTTCGAGCCGGAACTCGTGCTCATGGACGAGCCGCTGGGCGCCCTGGACCGTCGCCTGCGCGAGCAACTGCAGTACGAAATCCGGCGCATTCAGCGGCAGCTCGGAGTCACGGTGCTGTACGTGACGCACGATCAGCAGGAGGCCATGGCGATGTCCGACCGCGTGGCCGTCTTCCGGGCCGGCCGTATAGAGCAGGTGGCGACTCCGGAGGTCCTGTACGAGGAACCGCAGAGGCCCTTCGTGGCCAGCTTCATCGGCGAGAACAACCTGCTGAAGGGGCGGATCGTGTCGGTGGAGCGCGGAGTGTGCGAGGTGGAAGTGGCGGAGCAGCGCTTGCAGGCCGCCCACATCGCCGACCTGCCTCCGGGCAGCGAAACGCTGGTCGCCATTCGCCCGGAAAGGGTCAACATCGCACCTCTGTCGATGCACTATTCGAACGAGTTCGACGCCCTGGTGGAGGACATCAGCTTTCTCGGCGATCATCTGCGCGTCCGGCTGCAGGTTTGCGGCAGTTCGGACTTCATCGCCAAGATCCCCAACATAGTGGGTCACGGCGGAATTCTGCCGGGCGACAGCGTTCGAATCGGCTGGGGCGCGCTCGATTGCCGGGCGCTTGAAGTCGCAACATATTGAGAGACACGGGAGCAATACGTGAGTGCGCAATTACTGAAAATTTTCCGGTCAGGGGCTGCGATGGCGGCGGGACCCTGGCTGGCGCTGGTCCTGCTGTCGCCGCCGGGCGCCGTATCGGCGGAGTCGATCACGGTTGTTTCCTGGGGCGGGTCCTACGCACGCGCCTGCCAGGAGGCTTACCACAAGGCGTTTACCGAGGAGACCGGAATCGAGGTGCTGCTGGAGGACTACAACGGCGGTCTGGCGCAGGTCCGCGCCCAGGTCGATGCCGGCGCGGTGCACTGGGACGTGGTGGACATGGAACTGCCGGACGCGCGGCTGGCCTGCGACGAGGGCCTGATCGAACTCGCGGAACTATCCGATCTGCCTGCCGGCGTTAACGGCGAACCGCCGGAAGCCGACTACCCGGCGGAGTTCGTCAATGACTGCGGCGCGGGAATGACCTTCTACTCAACGGTGTTTGCCTACAACTCAAGGTTCCTGACCGGCACGCCGCCGCAAACCATCGCGGATTTCTTCGATCTGGAGAAATTTCCCGGCCGCAGGGGAATGCGCCGTTCGCCGCTGGTGAACCTTGAGTTCGCGCTGCTTGCCGACGGCGTGCCCCTGGACGACGTGTATTCGGTGCTGGATACTCCGGAGGGCCTCGGCCGCGCTTTTCGCAAGCTCGATACGATCAAGGATCAGGTGGTGTGGTGGGAAGCGGGGGCGCAACCGCCGCAACTGCTTGCCGACGGCGAAGTCCTCATGAGCACCGCCTACAACGGCCGGATCTTCAATGCCCAGGTGCTGGAGGACCAGCCTTTCGTGATCGTCTGGGACGGTCAGGCGCTGGACACCGGATATCTGGCGATCGTTGCGGGTACGCCGCGGCTGGAAGCGGCCATGGAATTCGTCCGGTTCGCCAACCGCCCGGACTCCATCGCCAATGTCAGCAAGTACATTTCCTACGGCCCGGTGCGCCTGTCGGCCCGGGCCCTGGTGGACCGGCACCTGGAAACCGGCACGGTGATGCAGCCGCACATGCCCACTTCGCCCGAAAACCTGAAGCGGGCGCTGCGCCTGGACTGGCGGTGGTGGAGCGAGAACCGTGATGATATGTACGAACGCTTCAGCGCCTGGCTGGCCCGCTGAACTTGAGTCCCTGAAGCGTTGAAAGGGTTCCTGCCCCGCCTCCAAGCGGCGCCGCGGCTGGGCGCGTTGGCGCTGGTCCTGCCGCTTCTGGCATTCGTAACGCTCAGTTTCGTCGTACCGCTGGCAACGCTGCTCGGCAAGAGCGCGTATCAGCCGGAAGTCTCGCAGGTTTTTCCCGCGACGATGGACGTTCTCGCCGAGTGGGACGGATCAGGGCTGCCTCCGGAGGCCGCTTTTGCTGCCGTTGCCGGGGAACTCGAACGGGCGCTTGAGGAACGCACCCTGCCGCGTGTAAGCGGGGCCATCAATCGCGTGCAAAGCGGTATGCGCGGGGTGCTCAATCGAACTGCGCGCCGGCTTGCCAGGACCGAGTTCGCCGGCACCTGGCGGGACACGCTGACCGGCATCAGCAGCGACTGGCAGGAGCCTGCGACCTGGCAAGCCATTCAACAGGCCGGCGCGCGCTTTACCCTGCGGCACTACCTGCAGGCCCTCGATCTCGAGCGTAGGGAGGACGGAAGTATCGGCCTTCGTCCGGACGACAACCGGGTCTACACGCCGCTGATGTGGCGCACTTTTCTGGTGAGCCTGGGCGTGACGCTGCTGTGCCTGCTGATCGGCTACCCCATCGCCTACACGGTCGCCAATTCGCCGCCGAAGCGAAGCCGGTTGCTGTTGCTGCTGGTGCTGGTCCCGTTCTGGACCTCTTTGCTGGTGCGCACCACGGCATGGATCGTGCTGTTGCAGCGTCAGGGCGTGATTAACGGTCTGCTGGTTGGCCTCGGCATCCTGCCCGATGACGCCCGGCTGCAGATGATCTACAACATGACCGGCACCTTCGTGGCCATGACACATGTGCTGCTGCCGTTCATGGTCCTGCCCCTGTACTCGGTGATGCGCTCGATTCCCGTGTCGCACATGCCGGCCGCCGTTTCGCTGGGCGCTTCGCCGCTTGAGGCGTTCCGGCGGGTCTACCTGCCGCAGACCCTGCCCGGGATCGGCGCCGGTTCGCTGCTGGTGTTCATTCTTGCGATCGGCTACTACATCACGCCGGCGCTGGTGGGCGGGCGCACCGGAGAGCTGATTTCAAGCCAGATCGCCTACCACGTGCAGACGTCCCTGAACTGGGGACTGGCGGCGGCGCTGAGCAGCATCCTTCTGGTGGCCGTGACCGTCCTGTATCTCATCTACAGCCGCGTGATCGGCATCGAACGAATGAGGCTGGGCTGAGATGAAGACAATGCCCGGCAGACGGTTGGGGCGCTACGGCTTCAATGCCTTTTGCATTGCGGGCTTCGTTTTCCTGCTGGCGCCGATCTTGGTGATCGTGCCACTGAGTTTCAACGCGGAGCCTTACTTCACCTTTACCGAGGGCATGCTGAGCCTGGACCCGGAAGCCTGGTCACTGCGCTGGTATAGCGCCATCCTCGACGACGAGGCGTGGAGCCGGGCGCTGATCAACAGCCTGCTGATCGGCGTCGCGTCCACGATACTGGCGACCACGCTGGGCACCCTGGCGGCGCTCGGGCTGGCCAGCCCGTCCATGCCGGGTCGCAACCTGGTCACGGCGGTGCTGATATCGCCCATGATCACGCCCATCATTATCGTGGCGGTTGGCGTGTTCTTCTTCTACTCGGGTCTCGGCCTGGGGCAGACGCATGCCGGGCTGATCCTTGCCCATGC
Organism: Gammaproteobacteria bacterium; assembly: GCA_965116895.1. Taxonomy (GTDB): domain Bacteria; phylum Pseudomonadota; class Gammaproteobacteria; order Steroidobacterales; family Foliamicaceae; genus Foliamicus. The sequence goes on from OZ220729.1 coordinate 266,120, forward strand.
GGCCCTGGGCGCGCCGTTCGTGGTCATCACCGTCACGGCCACGCTGGCCGGATTCGACCGCACCGTGCTGCGGGCGGCCGCCAGCCTGGGCGCCGGGCCCTTGCGGCGGTTCTTCCGGATACAGTTGCCGCTCATCGCCCCGGGGGTCTTCTCCGGAGGCCTGTTCGCTTTCGCCGCTTCGTTTGACGAGGTCGTTGTGGTGCTGTTTCTCGGGGGGCTGGAGCAACGCACGATTCCGCGCCAGATGTGGGCCGGCATTCGCGAACAGATCAGCCCCGCGATTCTGGCCCTGGCCGTGTTCCTCATCGCCTTCGCCGTCGTGGTGCTGCTGACCGTGGAATGGCTGCGGAGTCGTTCCGCTGCCGCGCAAAGATCGGTACATTAGTCCTTTGTGACCGAAAGCAGCATGAGTACAGGGGATCGGTTCGTGGCCGCCTCGGCCTATCCGTTCGTCATGGCGCTGGCCTACGCTTCCTTTGCGGGATTCTCCCTGCTGGGCCTGACCACGGCATTAAGCGCATACGCGGCCGTCCTGCTTGGAGCGGTCCTGATTACCTGGCATGAACTCAGGCTTCCGTATCGACGGGACTGGAAGCCGGCCGCCCCGGAAGTGGGCGCCGACGCCATGTACCTGGGCGCAGTGCAGATCGGCGTGCCGCTGCTTCTGAGCGTTACGCTGGTGGTGGCGCTGGCGGACTGGTTGCGCACCCAGGGTCTTGTCGTAACGGATCTTTGGCCGCATCGATGGCCGGTATGGGCCCAGGCGGCGCTGATGATGCTGGCGGCGGATTTCGGGCGCTACTGGCTGCATCGCGCGTTTCACAGGTTTGGGCCGATGTGGCGGTTGCATGCGGTGCATCACTCGCCGCACCGCTTGTACTGGGTCAACGTCGGCCGGTTTCATCCGCTGGAGAAAGCCATCCAGTACTGCCTGGACGCACTGCCGTTCGCGCTGGTCGGAGTCTCGGGCGAAGTCCTGGCGGCGTATTTCGTGTTTTACGCCGTCAATGGCTTTTATCAGCATTCCAACTGCCTGGTGCGGCTGGGACCATTGAACTACCTGATCGCGGGGCCCGAGCTTCATCGCTGGCATCACTCCGAGCTGCCGGAAGAATCCAACAACAACTTCGGAAACAACCTGATTGTGTGGGACCTCCTTTTCGGCACCCGGTTCCTGCCCGAAGACCGCGAAGTCGGACCGCTGGGCCTGGTGAACCGCGCATACCCGATGGGGTTCTGGGCGCAGATGCGAACTCCCTTCATGCCGGACCGCGCTGCCGGCGACCAATGACCGAAACCCGCACGCCGCTCAAGTACGCAGCGCTGCGCGCCGCCCTCGCGCTCCGGTTCGACGGTCGGCATCAATCGCTGCTCAATGCCACGGGGGACCCGCGAAGCGCACAGAACGCGCTGTTGCGCCGGATCCTTCTTACCAACGCCAACACGCATTTCGGCGCCCGCCACAATTTCAGACAAATCCGGGATCCCAGGGCGTATCGGAAAGCGGTTCCGGTAAAGACCTACGAGGATCTGCGCAAGTACGTGGAGGTGCAGGACCGCACGGGAGAGCCGTACCTGACCGCCGAGAGGCCGGTCTACTACCATCGCACCAGCGGCACCCTGGGAGCGGCCAAGGACATTCCCGTAACCAGCGCCGGCCTCAGGCGGGTGAGGGAGAACCAGCAACTGTTCGCCTACTCGGTGGCCCGGGGGACCCGGGCTTTCGAAGGACAGGTGCTGGGGATCACGGGCCAGGCGGTAGAGGGACTCATGCCGTCCGGGCTGCCGTACGGCTCGGCTTCGGGCCTCCTGTACAAGCGGATGTCGAAACTGGTCCGCAGGAAATACGTATTGCCGGCGGAAGTCGCGGACATTGCGGATTACGATCTGCGCTACTTCGCCACCGCGGCCTTTGCACTGGCCGAACGCAACGTGACCGGCATAGGGACAGCCAATCCCTCCACGCTGGTGCGGGTCCTCGACCTGATCCGGAGCGAGCCGGAAGCCCTTATCGAGGCGGTGCACAACGGCCGACTCCCCGACGGGGCCGATCTGCCCGGCGAGAGCACGCTGCGCCCCGATCGTGGCAGGGCGCGTGAACTGGGGCGCCTGCTCGCGGCGAAGGGCGTGCTGGACTACGCGGCCATCTGGCCGAACCTCAAGGGGATCATGACCTGGACCGGCGGCAGTTGCAGCGTTCCCCTTCGCCGGCTGGCGGGTTCCATTCCGGCCGGAACTTCGATCGTCGAGTTGGGTTACATCGCCAGCGAACTCCAGGGCACGGTGAATATCAACGCTTCGGAAAACGTCTGCGTCCCGACTTTGCTGGACAACTTCTTCGAGTTCGTCGAGCGCGAAGCGCGGGAGGCAGGCGGCACGGACTTTCTTCTGCTCCACGAGCTGGAAGAGGGCGGTGAGTACTACGTTTTCGTCACCACCCAGGACGGCCTGTACCGCTACGACATGAACGACATCGTGCGCGTCACGCGCAAGATCAACGCGACGCCCTGCCTTGAGTTCGTGCAGAAGGGCAAAGGGGTAACGAACATTACCGGCGAGAAACTCTACGAAAAACAGGTGCTGGATGCCGTCATGGCGGCGACGGCAAGCCTGGGTGTTTCGCCGACGTTCTTCGTCATGCTGGCCGATCAGGAGTCGTCGGCATACACGCTGTACCTTGAGGCCTCCCGGCGTGAGCGGTTCGATCCGTCGGACCTGGCCAGGGCGGTGGACCGCGGATTGCGCGAGGCCAATATCGAGTACGACGGCAAGCGCGGCAGCGGACGGCTGGCACCGGTCGGGATCAAACGACTGCGCCTGGGCACAGGCGGCGAATTCCGCGCCGACCGGGTAGCCTCGGGACAGCGCGACTCGCAATTCAAGTACCTGCACCTGCAGTACGCGTACGAGTGTCCGTTCGATTTCGACGCGCATGCGGAACCGGTTTGAGGCCCCGGCTGCGGGCCATGCGAATCGAAAGCCTTGATGTCTTGCGGTTTCCCGCGCCGTTCCGGGTCGTGTTCCGGCACGCCTCCGCAAGCCGCTCGGAGGCCGCCAACGTCATAGTCGCGGCCCGCGGCTCAGGCGGCGTTACCGGCTACGGCGAAGGCTGTCCGCGCGAGTACGTGACCGGCGAATCCGCGGACTCGGCTGTGGCGTTTGTCACGAAGCACAAGCCGTCATTGATTCGGCAAGTCCGGGGCCTGGAAGGGCTGCGCGCGTGGATGCAATTGCATGGCGAGGAAATCGACGCCAACCCGGCCGCTTTCTGTGCGCTGGAGATCGCGCTCCTGGACTTGTTGGGCAAGTTGGAGCAGCGTCCGATCGAGGATTTGGTCGGAGTCTCCCGCTTGAGCGGTAGCTTCAGGTATTCCGCTGTCCTGGGCGATGCGTCACCCCCTGCCTTTCAGCAGCAGGCGGAACAGTACTGGGAAAGGGGATTTCGCGATTTCAAGGTCAAAGTGTCCGGCGACGCAGAAAAGGACCGGCGCAAACTCGCACTGCTGACTTACCGGGGCGATCCCAAGCCGCGAATTCGACTGGACGCCAACAACCTGTGGCGCGATGCGGCCGACGCCATCCGCTACCTGAAGTCCCTGGGCGCGCATGTCTTCGCCGTCGAAGAGCCGTTGCGGAGCGGAGATCTGGAAGGGTTTCGACAGGTGGCCCGCGAATGCTCGGTCAGGATCATTCTGGACGAAAGTCTGGTTCGAACCGGGCAGTTGGAGGCGCTGGAAGATCCCGAGTGCTGGATCGTCAATCTCCGCGTGTCGAAGATGGGCGGGATCATCCGGTCGCTGGCCTTGGCGAAAGAGGCATCCCGGCGGGGAATCGGCCTCATCGTGGGCGCGCAGGTAGGCGAGACCAGCATCCTCACGCGCGCCTCCCTGGCGGTGATGAATGAACATCGGCAATCGCTCGTCGCGGCGGAAGGCGCGTTCGGCACCTTGTTGCTGGAGCAGGACCTGACCGAGCCCTGCCTGATGTTCGGCGCCGGCGGAACACTGCACGCGGAAACCGATCTGGATTTGGCGCAGCCGGGACTTGGTCTCCGGATTCAGGAAGCTTTGCTCACCCCGATCTGATCTCTCCGTGGCGGCCCTTCCTGATGTCGCGCAGGATCTCGCGCGCCGCGTTGCGCCCCGGCATGCCGCTTACGCCGCCTCCGGGATGCGCTCCGGCGCCGCAGTGATAGAGGCCGGCGATCGGTCCGCGGTAGGCGGCATGGCCCATCACCGGGCGGTTGCTCCACAACTGGCCTGGGGTGTGGGCGCCGTGAAAGATGTCGCCGCCCGGTAGCCGGAAGCGCCGTTCCAGGTCCGCGGGCGTCAAGATTTGTCGGGCGATCACCGAGCGGCTGAAGTTGGGAGCGAACTGGTCCACGGCTGCAAACACCGTATCGGCCGCTTCTTCGCGACCTTGCTCCCAGTCCCGACGTCGTGGAAAGTGCTGGCAGAACAGGCTGGCTACATGCCTGCCCTCCGGCGCCAGCGTGTCATCCACCGTTGACGGGATCAGCAGTTCGATTACCGGACGTTCGGACCAGACGCCGCGGCGCGCGTCCAGATACGCGTTCTCCATGTATTTGAGCGTCGGGCCGATGACAATGCCGGCGCCGTGGTGGTCCTGGATTCCGACGCCCGGCCTGCAGCTGAAGTCGGGCAGTTCCGACAGGGCCACGTTCATGCGCAATACCGCCGATTCCGTGCGGGTTCGTTCGATCCGGCTGCGGAAATCGGCATCGAGCACGCTGCTGTCAATCAGGTCCAGATAGAGAACTTTCGGCGCCAGGTTGGCGGCAACCGCCCGGGCGCGCCGGCAAGAGCCGTCTGCGAGTACGGCGCCTTGCGCTCGGCCGCCTTTCACCATGACTTCGGTGACTTCGGCGCTGGTCTCCACGTGCACATCAAGTTCACGTGCTTGCGCGAGCATGGCCCGGGTAATGGCGCCCATTCCGCCGATCGCATGTCCCCACACACCCTTGCGGCCTGCAATTTCACCCAATGCATGGTGCAACAGGCCGTAGGCTGTGCCCGGCTGATGCAGCGAGGCGTGGTTGCCCACCACGGCGTCAAAGGCGAAAGCCGCCTGGATGTGCGGGTTCTCGAACCAGCCCTGCAAAAGGTCCGCTATCGGCGTCAGGAAGAGATCGGCCAGTTGCCGCCGCCGGCGCATGCCGAGCCGCCTGACATCGTTGCCTGCCAGCGCGGCGCTGACCCAATCGCGCAGACCGCCGCCGACGTTCGGAGGTGGACGGTGCATCTGCCGGAGAACGACGTCGCCGAGCTCCCGGATCATTACGCGGAATTCGGAGAGTGTCTCCGCGTCGCGCGGCGAGAGGCGGGCGAATTCCCGTGCCGTGTCGCTGTCGTCGTTGTAGATGGACAAGGATTCGCCATTCGGCAATGGCAGGAAGTTCGCGATCGGCCGCGGGACGATCCGCAGTCCATGCTCGTGCAGCTTGAGATCGCGGAGGACGGCGGCGTCCAGCAGTCCAACGGTGTAACTTGCCGTCGAATTGCGGAACCCGGGGTGAAACTCCTCGGTTACGGCGGCTCCACCGACTATTGAGCGCCGCTCCAGAACCCGCACTCGCTTTCCGGCAGTGGCAAGGTAGCACGCGCAGACAAGGCCGTTGTGGCCGCCACCCAGAATGAGAACGTCGTCCTGCGCGTTCACCTGAAGGCCGGAATGACCTCCTCGCCCATCAGGCGAATCGCTTCCTCCGGATCGGGACCCAGGGGACCACCAAGATTGACTTCGGTGACGCCCGCCTCTTCCAACTCATGGATCTGGTCGATGACTTCCCTGGGCGTGCCGGCAATGCCGAGGCGCAACATGTCCGGCGTGACCCGGTCACGCGCCTCCTCCATGCGGCCGGCGTCCACCAGTTCGCGCAGCGGGACGAAATCGCTTGCCCGCAGCCCGATAGCCTGAAGCGCACGGTCCTCGAGATACGGTCCGAAATAGGCGGCCAGGTTCTTCATGACCTCCGACGCCGCGGCCTTCTCCCTGGAAAGCGAGAGCCAGCCGCAGCCGGAAACCACGAAGTCACTTGCGGTTTCCGCACGCGCCGAAAGCCCTTCGCGTATCGGCGCGATCATCTGCCTCGCCGACGCGGGAGGCGTGATCATCGGCAGGCTGCCGTCGCCGATCTCGCCGCTCAGGCGCAGGAACTCCTCACCGAACGCGGACAGGTAGATCGGAATGTCGGGGCGCAGCGGCTTGAACCGCAGGTAGCACTCCGGGCCCCACTGAAACACCTCGCCGTCGTACTCCATCACCTCGCCGCGCCACAGACCGCGGATGAGGTGCACGGCCTCGCGATGGCGCTGCAGGTAGTCGGACGCATCGACTCCGGCCCAGCCGATCATGTCCAGCGTGTGCAGGCCCATGCCGAGAATGAACCGCCCCCCGGAAAGTTCGTCCAGGGTCGCCGCGTACGTGGCCAGCTCCAGGGGATGCGTGGTGTAGGGGTTGGTGCCTACCGAGCCTATCCGGATGCGTTCGGTGGCGGTTGCGACAGCGGAGGTCGTCACCCAGGTGTGGCGCATGAAGGTGTCATGCGGGAACCACACGCTGTCGAATCCGGCCTTTTCGCCCGCGACCGCCAGGCGCACCAGGTCGGGCACGGGGCCCAGGTATTCGATCAGCCTCAAGCCGAAGTGCATCATTCAATCGCGGCACGCGCACTGCTGCGCATGGCCATTCCGGGAGGCGGAACGTTGGTGCCGCCGGGCGGCTAGTAGTAGGCGGCTTCGGACTCGACCTGCGGGGCGTAGTCGGCCAGTTCCGGCGGCAGCACCGGGTTCAGTTTGGCGTCCCAGCTGAACAGGTGCTCGCCGGGCTGAAAATCGGTCGACAGCGGTCCGCCCTGGGTTCGGAAGAACAGCAGGTTGCCGGTCTTGGAGCCGAACGGCCCGTGAGGCATGCCGGGCGGCCTCCAGAAATACGCGCCCGGTTTCATCAGGCCGGTGTCGCCGGTCAGATCGCCCGTGATCAGGTACATCTCCTCCACGACGGGGTGGATCTCGATCACGTCGTTGCGCCACAGCGGAGGCGCCGACAGCACCCATGTCTGGTCGTGGGTATGCGGGTCTTCGCGGCAGATGATGCGGGAGAACTTGCGGAACCCGTCCAGCATGCCGTCGCCCTCGTCCACGTCCACGCCGAGTTCGCGCAGACTGGTGTCCAGCTTGGTGCCGAGCACGTCCACCTTCTCCACCAGGCGCTCGACCTCGTCGTCCGGTCCTTCGCCGGCCGAAGTTTCCGGCACGCCGGACACAAACGTAAGGACCACTGCGCCATTCCGGCTGGCCGCGCTGTGGCGGGTGTGGCCGGACGGGATGTGGGCATAGCAGAGTTCGCCGTACTCCACGCCGTTGATCTCGAGGTCGCCGCTCAGGACCAGCAACTCTTCATCGGTGCTGAGGTGCTCGGCGGAAGGCCGCGACCAGCCGGCGGGGTAACGCACCATCGTGCTGGCCGCGCCGGTCTCACCGTCTTCGCTCAGGAACTTGACGGCCGCTCCGTCAAACCGTCCGCTCCAAAAGTCCTCGCGCCAGGGAACCGCCTGCGATTGGATGAACTCAATGTGGGGTCTTGCCATGATTTCCTCCCGATAATTCAGGCAGGCAAGAATGCCACAGATTTGCCGGTCGCACTATTGACGAGTGGCCGAATTAGCCTACAATTGCAAATCCTCTGGCGTATGGGCACGTCAGGGCTTTTGTTCTTTTACAACGGCACGCAACTTGTGCGCGCCCGTCCTTGGCGGGCCGGCATATAAGCGTGCGTCGTGCGCGGGTCTGTAGCTCAGTTGGTTAGAGCGCACCCCTGATAAGGGTGAGGTCGGAAGTTCAAATCTTCCCAGACCCACCAGGCCGGGACAGACCTCGAAGAAGGAGTGGCCCCGGGGCTGTAGCTCAGCCGGGAGAGCGTCTGCTTTGCAAGCAGAAGGTCGTCGGTTCGATCCCGATCAGCTCCACCAGATTTTCCCGCGTGGCCTTGTCGCCGCGCCGCACTTTTACAAACAGGATTGTTCCATTGCAAATCAAGGCGGGTCCGGCTCCCAATGGGCAGGATTCGCTTGCAATGTTGAACTTGTGGGAACTGCATTCGCGTGGTTATTTCACACGCCCCGAACAGGCTCCTTGCGGGAATGTTTCGGGTGACGTGGTTTAAGTAATCAAGCGCACATGGTGGATGCCTGGGCGGCAGAAGGCGATGAAGGACGTTGTAGCATGCGATAAGCCTCGGGGAGCCTGCAAACTGGCTTTGATCCGGGGATTTCCGAATGGGGAAACCCGGCCGTTTACGGTCATTGCGCACTGAATACATAGGTGCGTTAAAGCAAACCCGGGGAACTGAAACATCTAAGTACCCGGAGGAACAGAAATCAACCGAGATTCCCCTAGTAGCGGCGAGCGAACGGGGAACAGCCCAGTTCACCGGAATCACATCACAACCTAGCAAAACAGACTGGAAAGTCTGGCCAAAGAAGGTGATAGCCCTGTATGCGAAAGGATGCGATGTGTGGGTGACGAAGAGTAGGGCGGGGCACGTGCAACCTTGTCTGAACATGGGGGGCCCATCCTCCAAGGCTAAATACTCTCTGCCGACCGATAGCGAACTAGTACCGTGAGGGAAAGGTGAAAAGAACCCCGGTGAGGGGAGTGAAATAGAACCTGAAACCGTGTGCGTACAAGCAGTGGGAGCCTGGTCTTCGGACCGGGTGACCGCGTACCTTTTGTATAATGGGTCAGCGAGTTACGTCTCAGTGGCAAGCTTAACCGTGTAGGGTAGGCGTAGGGAAACCGAGTCTTAAATGGGCGATTGAGTCGCTGGGAGTAGACCCGAAACCAGGCGAGCTATCCATGGCCAGGGTGAAGGCAGGGTAATACCTGCTGGAGGCCCGAACCGGGTAATGTTGAAAAATTATCGGATGAGCTGTGGATAGGAGTGAAAGGCTAATCAAGCCTGGAGATAGCTGGTTCTCCCCGAAAGCTATTTAGGTAGCGCCTCGTGTATCACTACCGGGGGTAGAGCACTGTTTCGGCTAGGGGGTCATACCGATTTACCAAACCGATGCAAACTCCGAATACCGGTAAGTGCAGCACGGGAGACACACGGCGGGTGCTAAGGTTCGTCGTGGAAAGGGAAACAGCCCAGACCGCCAGCTAAGGTCCCCAAATTACGGCTAAGTGGTAAACGAAGTGGGAAGGCCCAGACAGCCAGGAGGTTGGCTTAGAAGCAGCCATCCTTTAAAGAAAGCGTAACAGCTCACTGGTCTAGTCGGCCTGCGCGGAAGATTTAACGGGGCTTAAGCCGTATACCGAAGCTGCGGCTCGATACTTTCTTCGGATCGTATCGGGGGTAGGGGAGCGTTCTGTAAGCCAGTGAAGGTGCGTCGTGAGGCGTGCTGGAGGTATCAGAAGTGCGAATGCTGACATGAGTAACGATTATGCGGGTGAAAAACCCGCACGCCAGAAGCCCAAGGTTTCCTGCGCAACGCTAATCGGCGCAGGGTGAGTCGGCCCCTAAGGCGAGACCGAAAGGTGTAGTCGATGGGAAACAGGTCAACATTCCTGTACCGGCCGTAACTGCGATGGGGTGACGGAGAAGGTTAGGCCTACCGGGCGTTGGTTGTCCCGGGGAAAGTAGGTAGGCGGGCGCTTTTGGAAAATCCGGAGCGCCGTTAACGCCGAGATACGAGACCACCGGCATTGCCGGGAAGTGGCTTACACCATGCTTCCAGGAAAAACCTCTAAGCATCAGGTTACGGGCGACCGTACCGTAAACCGACACAGGTGGGCAGGGAGAGAATCCTAAGGCGTTTGAGAGAACTCGGGTGAAGGAACTAGGCAAATTGGTACCGTAACTTCGGGAGAAGGTACGCCTTTGACGGTGACGGGACTTGCTCCCTGAGCTGTCGGAGGCCGCAGTGACCAGGTGGCTGCGACTGTTTACTAAAAACATAGCACTCTGCTAACTCGCAAGAGGATGTATAGGGTGTGACGCCTGCCCGGTGCCGGAAGGTTAAGTGATCTTGTTAGCCCTTTTGGGCAAAGCTCGTGACCGAAGCCCCGGTAAACGGCGGCCGTAACTATAACGGTCCTAAGGTAGCGAAATTCCTTGTCGGGTAAGTTCCGACCTGCACGAATGGCGTAACGATGGCCACACTGTCTCCACCCGGGACTCAGTGAAATTGAAATTGCTGTGAAGATGCAGTGTACCCGCGGCTAGACGGAAAGACCCCGTGAACCTTTACTACAGCTTTGTACTGGATCTTGAGCCAGCTTGTGCAGGATAGGTGGGAGGCTTTGAAGCGAGGACGCCAGTTCTCGTGGAGCCAACCTTGAAATACCACCCTGGCTTGTTTGAGGTTCTAACCCAGGCCCGTTATCCGGGTCGGGGACAGTGCATGGTGGGTAGTTTGACTGGGGCGGTCTCCTCCCAAAGAGTAACGGAGGAGCACAAAGGTACCCTCAGCGCGGTCGGACATCGCGCATTGCGTGTAAAGGCATAAGGGTGCTTGACTGCGAGACGTACAAGTCGAGCAGGGACGAAAGTCGGTCTTAGTGATCCGGTGGTTCTGTATGGAATGGCCATCGCTAAACGGATAAAAGGTACTCCGGGGATAACAGGCTGATTCCTCCCAAGAGTCCACATCGACGGAGGAGTTTGGCACCTCGATGTCGGCTCATCACATCCTGGGGCTGTAGCAGGTCCCAAGGGTATGGCTGTTCGCCATTTAAAGTGGTACGCGAGCTGGGTTTAGAACGTCGTGAGACAGTTCGGTCCCTATCTGCCGTGGGCGTTGGAAACTTGAGGGGAGCTTCTCCTAGTACGAGAGGACCGGAGTGGACGTACCTCTGGTGTTCCGGTTGTCACGCCAGTGGCATTGCCGGGTAGCTATGTACGGAAGGGATAACCGCTGAAAGCATCTAAGCGGGAAGCCCACCCCAAGATTAGGTTTCCCGGATCTTCGGATCCCTGAAGGGCCCTTGAAGACTACAAGGTTGATAGGCTGGGTGTGGAAGCGCGGCAACGCGTGAAGCTAACCAGTACTAATTGCCCGTGCGGCTTAAAACACGTCACACCGAAGCATTCCCACCTGGGAGAGAGGGCGTCCCGCCCTCCTCCAGGCAACATTGCATGGAACAATCCTGGGCGCGTCCCTGTTTGACGGGACGCGCCACCCTTTTCGCCTGGTGGCAATAGCGGACGGGTCCCACCCGATTCCATTCCGAACTCGGAAGTGAAAACGTCCAGCGCCGATGGTAGTTCGGGGTCTCCCCGCGCGAGAGTAGGTCACCGCCAGGCATCTGTTTGAAGCTGCGTGAAGCGAGGGCCCGGCGCCCTCGCGCAGCAGCACGCATTTCCCGTCGCCAAAGCCGATCATGCGATTTCCTATATCCATCGCGATGTGCCTCGCCCTTGCCCTGCCCGTTCAGGCGCAGACCTTCGGCAAGGCGGAACTGGAGAACCATCTTGCGCTGGTCATGGAGTGGTGGCCGGGCGAATACGACAACCACGAACAGATTGTCCGCCAGTCCGGCGGAGGCTTTGCGGTTCCCGTCTACGATCCGGTTTTCCGTATTCATTCCCATTACGTTCGCCTGGACCTGCCGGAACTGGGCGAGAACGTCCTCTATGTCGAGGAGTATCGGAACAACGACCCCTCCAACGTTTCCCGGATCCGGGTGTATGCGCTTTCCGTCGACGAGGAGGATCAGGCGGTCAGGGTCAAGCTCCACGCTTTCGTGGATGGCCATGAGCACATGATCGGCGCCCGGCTCGACCCGGACCGGCTGGCGGCCATCGAAGCGGACGAGCTGCGTCCGTTCTCGGACCCTTGCGATGTTTATATGCGCTTTGACGGCGGTCAGTTCTCGGGCGGCATGAAACGCGAATCCTGTGGCGACGAGGCCTGGTTCGAGTACCAGGTTGTGCTTGGTACGAACCACTACTGGACTCGCGACCGGCAAATCAGCCGGGAGACGGGCGAGGTGACCTGGAACGAAACCGGGGGCGGCCAGTACGACTGGATTCAGGCAACCCGGGCCCGCTGGTTCGTCTGCACGGTCAATTACAACCTTGACGGCGACATGCTGAATACGGAGTTTCTGACCGAAATCGAACTTCACGATCAGGGCGGGTCGGCCGACATCGACTGGCCCGACGGCCGCACGCTCGAGTTTCAGCTTCATACCCGCGAGTTCGCCTCGCCGTCGGACCGCGTCTTCCCGCTGTTCCGCGTCCACGAGAAGGGCAACCACGTGCCCATTGCCTACGCCTGGGCGGTGGACGACGCCGACCGGTTCGGCATCAACCTGGGATGGTTCTACGCGTTGTGCCGTGAAAAGGAGCAGGGCGCGCCACGGCCATGATCCCGGCGTTTGCCGGCCGATGCCGGGTGCAGCTATAATTTCGCCGACTGGCGCCGCGGGGGTACGGCGCTTTTTCCATAGAAATCAAAGGGGACTTGCCTTTATGACAAGAAGGACCACGTTGATCGCGTCCGTGGTGGGCGCGGCACTGATCGCCATTTCCTACGACTCCGCACCGGCGTTCGCGCAGGAACTCGCCATTGAGGAAATCATCGTCACCGCCCGGAAACGGGAAGAGAACCTGCAGGATCTGCCGCTCACGGTGACGGCGCTCACCAACGACGATATCTACGAACGCGGTGTCACCAGCATTCTGGACCTGTCGGACTACACGCCGGGGTTCTACACCGAAACGGTCGGCCGCAGGGATTCGAATCCGTACTTCCGGGGCCTCGTCGTCAACACTTCCGTGGTTGACCGTCAGAATTCTTCCGTGTTCGTGGACGGGTTCTTTGTCCTGGGCACGGCCGCTACGTTCGGTTTCAACAACATAGAACGCGTTGAAGTTCTCAAGGGGCCTCAGTCGGCGCTGTTCGGCCGCGCGACTTTCGGCGGCGCCGTGAACTACATAACCAAGACACCCGGTGACGAGCTTGCAATCGATGCCGACTTCGACCTGGGCGAACACAGCCGCTCCGATGTCGCCCTGACCATTTCCGGTCCGCTGTTTGGTTCGGACACCGTGAAAGCCATGCTGAGCGTCCGCTCCTACAGCTTTGGCGGCGAGTGGAAGAATGTGGCTACGCATGAGGACAATGCCACGATCGGCGACGAGAAAACCAGGGCCATTTCCGGCAAGCTGGTTTGGGAGCCTTCGGAAAACCTTGCCCTGACTCTGTCCGCATCCTATGCAGAAGACGATGACGGCCCGCCGCCGACGACGAGCCTGCCTGAAACGCTGGACAACTGCCTGTTCTACAACACCACTATCCCCCTGGGCTACATATGCGGGGAACTTCCGGACGATCTGGATACGATCGAACAGAACAACAAGCGGGTTGCGGAGCGTTTCGGCGAGGATGTCGGACAGTTCCAGATTACCCGCCGCTATACGGCCGAGCTGGATTACGTGACCGACAACGGCTGGGAATTCGAAGCGCGGGCCGGCACCAATCAGCAGGTTGCCGACGAGATCCACGACGCCAGCTGGGACGACAGCTTTGGCGTTCCCAATGGCCTCAGAGGTTTTGACGGGCTGGTTTTCGGTTCCGTCGGTCTTGTGGAAGCGAATAAGATCTATGGAGGTTTCCAGGACAGGAGCCTGCAGGTCAAGGTAACTGCTCCGGGGTCCGACAGGCTGTCTGCCTTCGTGGGCGCCTCGACGTATGAGCACGACATCCTGGGCCGCAACCTGCGGATAACACCCTCCCGTCCCTACGGCCAGGTCGGCAGCTCCCGGCACATCGAGAATGTTTCGGTCTTCGGCAGTGTCACCTATAGCCTGACCGAAAAGCTCGCCCTCGGTCTGGATGTCCGCTGGCAGAAAGACGACGTGCGTGAGTCCACCGCAGAGTTCGAGCCGCAGACGCTGGCGGAGGTGCCGAGTCTGGGCTCGAACAAGGGTGTCGCGGCATTCGAGTTCGACACCGCGAGCTTCAAGCGCACGCTGCCGCGGTTCATCGTGGACTACAAGCCCAACGAGGACATCACGTTGTATGGCGTCATATCGCAGGGGAACAAGCCCGGGTTCTTCAACAACCGCGCCGTTGCGCTCAATCTGGGCGTGGACCCCACCGTGAAGGAAGAGACCATCTGGAACTACGAGGCCGGGGTCAAGAGCCTGTTGATGGACGGCCGCCTCCTGCTGAACGTGGCCGTGTACTACCTGGACTGGTCGAACCAGCAGATCCGCCAGACGTTCCTGGACGCCCAGGGACAGGACTCGCAAATAACCACCAACGCGGGCGAGACCGAGGTGTCCGGGTTCGAACTGGAGTCCAGCTTCGTCATGACGGAGAAACTGGTCCTATCCGGGTCCGTGGCCTTTGCGGATCCCGAGTACAAGTTCTTCGTGGAGGAAACCTTCGCGCCGCAACTGGGTGTCGATCCCGATCTCGCCGGCAACGAGCCGTACCGGTATCCCGACTGGCAGATCCAGCTTTCGGCGGACTACAACTCACCCGCTGCGTACAAGGACTGGGATTTCTTCGCCCGGACCGATCTGAACATGATCGGCGAGCGCTGGTCGGAAATCTACAACCTTTCCTATATCGGCTGGGAATACAAGTGGAACCTGCGCGTGGGCCTTCAGCAGGAGAACTGGAGGCTGACGGCTTACGTGAACAACATCCTCGATGACCGCACACTCGCCGGCTCGTTCCGCTTCCGCGACCTGCGCCGCTTCGCGCTCTTCAACGGGACCACGTTTTCCTACACCTTCCCGTATGCCCAGCTGGTCAACCTCAACCGCGGGCGCCACTTCGGCGTGAACATAAGCTACAGCTTCTAGCGTTTTCGCCCCTCGTCACCTGAAAAAGCCCCGGCCAGTTCCGGGGCTTTTTCTTTGGGCCGCGGGCAACGGGGCGTTTTTGACTTAAACTGAGCGACACAGAACACGATGCCGCCATCGGCGGTTTGGAACGGGGGGTTCCTGGCGAAATTTCGTAATGGCGACGCGCAAATCCTCTTCTTCGGCCCGTCCTGCCGAATCCGAAAAACCCGGAACGGAATATCCCGGATCCGGCGAACCGATCGCCGTGGTGGGCATGGCCTGCCGTTTTCCGGGAGCGCCGGACATCGGGTCTTTCTGGCGACTGCTTGAGGCCGGCGGCAACTCGATAAGCGAGTGGGTCCCCGGATCGGAACACGAACGCTTCAAGCAGCTCTTTCCGGACGATGCGGTGCGCAGCGAAGGCTGCCGTTTCGGGGCGTTCGTTGACGATATCGACCAGTTCGACGACTCGTTCTTCCGCATATCTCCAGTCGAGGCGTCACTGCTGGATCCGCAGCAGCGGATGATGCTGGAGACGAGCTGGCAGGCGCTGGAGGACGCCGGCATCGACCCTGACGGGCTCAGGGAGAGCCGCACCGGCGTCTATACCGGGATCAGCAACGACGAGTATCGAATGCTGGTCGTGGACTCGAGCAAGCCCGCCGAGGCGGCTTCTTGCCTGTACGCCCTGAGCGGCACCAACCTGAACGGCGCCGCCGGCCGGGTTTCCTTCGTGCTCGGCCTCATGGGACCGGCGAAGGCGGTTGACGCCGCCTGCGCATCGTCGCTGGTGTCGATACACGACGCGGTGGCGGACCTGCAGCAGGGCAAGGCCGACCTGGCCATAGCGGGCGGGGTGCAGGCGATCCTGAACGGCCGGATTTACGAACTGCGCGCCGACGCGATGATGTTGTCCCCCGAGGGGCAGTGCAAAACTTTCGATGCTTCGGCCGACGGCTATGTTCGCGGCGAAGGCTGCGGGGTTGTCGTGCTGAAGCGGCTGAGCGAAGCGGAGGCGGACGGCGACCGGATCTGGGCCGTGATCCGCGGCTCCGCCGTGAACCACGGAGGCGCCAGCGTCGGCCTGACGGTGCCCAACACGCCGGCGCTGGAAAGGGTGATCGAAGAGGCCCTGTCGCAGGCGGGCGTCCAGGCGCTGGAAGTGGATTACCTGGAAGCGCATGGAACCGGGACCACCGTTGGCGACCCGATCGAAATCGACGCGGTGTCCGCCATCTACGGACGGGCGCGCAAGGCCGACAATCCGCTGCTGATCGGTTCGGTGAAGACCAACGTAGGGCACCTGGAGTCGGCGGCGGGAGTAGCGGGGCTGATCAAGGCTGTGCTGGTCGTGAATCAGGGCGTGATACCCAAACACCTGCATTTCCACGACCCCAATCCGCGCGTCGACTGGGAGAGCCTGCCGCTGAAGATCACGACCGAAATGCTGGACTGGCCGGGTAACGGAAGCCGGCCGCGCCTGGCGGGCGTGAACTCCTTCGGCATTTCCGGCACAAACGCTCATCTTGTGGTGGAAGAACACCGGGGACCGGACGGGCAAGACGGAACGATACGCGAACTGGACGAAGTAGCCGGCCGCGCCATGGCGGTTGCGGTTTCCATGCCGGAAGGCGTTTCGCACCTGCCGCTCCCGGAACAGCAGTGCACGTCGCGCCACTCGCGTCTTCTGCCGCTCTCGGGCAAATCCCCGGCCGCGCTTGCGGAACTGGCGGCGGGCTACCTGGACTGGCTTGCGGAAAGGGAAAACGGGTCTTCTTCCGGCAGCGCGGCGCTGGAGCCGCTGCTATCGGACATGGCGTGGACAGCGGGCGTGGGCCGAAGCCACTTCGACGTGCGCGAAGGCGTCGTATTTCGGGATGCGGAATCCCTGCGCTCGCGACTGGAAGAGCTGGTCAAGGGTGAAGAGAGGCCGGCTGCGCGCGAACCGGCCACGGTTGCGTTCGCCTACACGGGCCAGGGAAGCCAGTGGACCGGGATGGGGTTGGCGCTCTACGAGAGCGAGCCGGTTGCAAGGGCGGTATTCGACCGTTGCGAGGCGGTGTTCGTCGAAGAGCGGGGCGCTTCCCTGCTGGATCTGATGTTCGGCCGGGATGGCGCGCAGGGCGACCTTGCCGATACGGCATGGGAGCAGCCCGCGCTCTATGCGCTTGAGTGCGCGCTCACGGCGCTCTGGGCGAGTATCGGTGTCCGGCCGGCCGTCGTGCTGGGCCACAGCGTCGGCGAACTGGCCGCCGCGCAAGCGGCGGGCGTGTTCAGTCTGGAGGACGGCATGCGCCTAGCCGAAGCGCGCGGCACGCTGCTGTCGGCGACCGAGCCGGGCGCCATGGCGGCGGTCTTCGCTCCGGCCGAGAAAGTTGCTGCCGAGGTCGAATCCGCCAACGCCGCTTCCGGAGGCGTCGGCGTGAATATTTCCACCTACAACGGCACTCACCAGGTGGTCAGCGGCCCGATTGCCGAAATTGAAGAGATTTCCAGGCGTCTGGAATCGCAGGATGTGCGCGTACGGCGCCTGAATACGTCAAGGGCTTTTCACAGCGCCCTGATGGAGCCGGCGCTGGATGCCCTGGAAGCGGTGCTGGAGCGCCTGTCGGTCGAGCCGCCCGCCGTGAATTTCGTCAGTAACCTGACCGGTCGGCTGCTCGGGCCGGACGAGACTCTGGACGGCGCCTACTGGAAGCGGCACGCTCGCGAAGCGGTCGCGTTCGTGGATGGCGTTCGCACGCTGGACGGCCTGGGAGTGGACCTGGTCATCGAGATCGGGCCGCGGGCGGTACTGTCGTCGATGACCTTGTCGGCCTGGCCGGAAGCGGCCCAGGCATCTGCGCCGGCGGTCCTGGAAAGCCTTCGACCGCCTGCGGACGGTGCGTCGGGGACATCGGACGGCGGGGAATTCACGGAAGCGGTCGCAGCCGCCTACCGGATCGGACTGCCGATTCGGTTCTCCGATCTTTTCGCGGGCGAGAACCGGCGCAGGATCGCCCTGCCGGGTTATCCGTTTCAGAGGCGCCGTCACTGGCTGGAGGCGCCGGCGAGACGACGCGGGAGCGCAGGCCATCCCTTGCTTGGCGTGCGCCGCGAATCGGCGGGCGGCGAGATTACCTTTGAAACCGAACTGTTCCCCTCCGACCCGCCCTGGATGAGCGACCATCGCGTGTTCGGCCGCGTTGTGGCGCCGGGCGCGGTTTATGGGGCGATGGTGGCATCGGCAGCGCGTGCCGAGGGTAGCGGGTCGGTGATCGTCGAAGACATGCAACTGCACAATGCGCTCGTCTTCGAGGAGGAGAACGAGGAAGAACCGGCAGCCGCAGCGAGGACAGTGCAGCTGGCGATCGATGAATCCGGGTCGGCGTCGCCCAGGGCCGTTCGCATCTTCAGCAAAGGCAATGAAGGTGTCTGGAACCAGCATATCGAGGGCCGTCTGACGTCGGCCTCGTCGGCGCCCGGTGAAAGCGAGTCGATCGATCTCCAGATGCTCAAGGCCGACCTGAAGCCCGCGGATGTTGACGAGTACTACCGCCATCGGGCAAGCACCGGCGTCAACCTCGGACCGTTCTTCCGCACGCTGAAGCGTGTCTGGTCCGGCCCCGGCGAGGCCCTGGGCGAAGTGGCGCTGCCGGAGGCCTTCGAACGGCACGGCCTGGACGTTCACCCGCTGGTGCTGGACGGTTGCTTCCAGGTGTTCGGCACAGCCCGAAAGTTCGCGGACTCCGAGGGCGCCGCCGCCTATCTTCCCTTCGGCTGGGAGCAACTGTGGCTGGCCGGGCGGTTGCCGGACCGAGTGTATTGCCATGTGCGCCTGAGCGAGGCATCGCGTGACGCGGATGCGGACCCCGACGCAACGCCGGAGACCCTGAACGGCGAACTTCGAATCTACGACCCCGACGGAACGCT
The DNA here is from genome assembly GCA_965116895.1 of Gammaproteobacteria bacterium. Lineage (GTDB taxonomy): Bacteria > Pseudomonadota > Gammaproteobacteria > Steroidobacterales > Foliamicaceae > Foliamicus. Next base: position 284,855 of record OZ220729.1, read on the forward strand.
GATCGGGCGACTGAGCGGTTACTCGATAAAGAGGGCGACGCGGGCGGCCCTGCTGTCGGCCGTCGAAGGCGTGAACGATCTCCTGTACGAGGTGGAGTGGCGCGAGCAGCCGCTTCCCCCAGGGATCGTTTCCGCCGATTTCTTTCCTCAGCCCGCGGACGTCGCAGCCGGCACGCAACTGTTCGCCGATTACCTCCGGGAGGCGGGAGTCGATCCCCAGGGCCGGAACGAACTGCTCGAGGATCTTGAGCAATGGTCGCGTTCGCGCGCGCTCGTAACGCTCGAGGACATGGGATGGCGGCGGAAGAAGGGAGACATTGCAGACCCTGAACAACTGGCGCGGGAAATGGACGTCCTGCCCGAGCACTCGCGCCTGTTCCGCCGCATGTTCGAAATGCTCGCCAGGTCCGGGGTGCTGGAAGAAACCGATGCGGGTTTTCGCGTGCTCCTGGATCCCGAGGATCCTCTGCCCGAAGAGATGCCCCGGGACCTGGATGAGTGGGCCAACCGGATGAGGGGAACCTATTCCCACGGTCTAACCGAAGTCGGGCTGTTCGAGCGGTCGGGCAAGGCCCTGGGCGAGGTGCTTCGCGGCAAGGAGGATGCTCTCACCCTGCTGTTCAGCAGCGGCGAGCCGACCGCGGCCGATCTGTACCTGAAGGCGCCGGTGGCGCGCGCGGCGAACGGGCTGCTGGCCGAGGCGGTGCGCGCCCTGGTGGCCGCGCTGCCCGGCGATCGGCGCCTGCGGGTGATCGAGGTCGGGGCGGGCACTGGGTCCGCCACCGCTTCGGTGTTGCCGGAACTTCCCGACGGACGTTTCGATTACGTCTATACGGACATCTCCGCAGGTTTCTTTGCGGAAGCGGAGGCGAGGTTCGGTGACGCCGGCGGTTGTATCCGCTATACGCCGCTGGATATCGAGAAGGACCCGGTCGCGCAAGGCTTCGACCGTCACGGCTACGACCTGATTATTGCCTCGAATGTCCTGCACGCAACCAGATATCTGGAAGAGACGTTGACACATTGCCGGGAACTTCTCGCTCCATCGGGGCAATTGGTCGCGCTGGAAAACCTCACCGGGCTGGGCTGGATGGACCTGACCTTCGGGCAGCTGGACGGCTGGTGGCGGTTCGCCGACGACTACCGTCCCCACCATGCCTTGGCCACTCCGGAGATCTGGAGGCAGGCGCTGGGCGATGCCGGTTTCGAGGGAGTGGAAGTGCTGGGCGTTGACGAGAACGACCCGAACCGGACCCTGGACAAGGGCGTCATCGTGGCCCAGGGACCCGCGAAGGTGAAAGAACCTGCGGGCGTTTGGGTGCTGGCTGCGGATGAGCGGGGATTCGGGACCGCCCTTGCGGGCGACCTGGCTGCGCGGAACCAGACGGTAGTGCTGGCCGGCGCGGATGCGCCGGCGAACGGGAAGCAGCCCGGGGACGGTCCGGGGGTGGTTGAGATTGCCGTGGATCCGGGCAACAGGGAGTCCTGGCGATCGCTGATCGAGAATCTTCCCGGCGCGGCGCCGCTCAGTGGGATCGTGCATCTCGCCGGACTCGACGGCAATGGGGAGCAGGCCTCGACCCCACGCATGGCCGATGACGTGCGACGGGCGGGTGAGACTGCTCTGGCGCTGGTCCAGGGCGTGATCGACTCGGATTCGATGCCGGACGGGGGCCTGTGGTTCGTGACCCGGGGCGCGCAGATCCTGGAGCGCGAACGGGGAGGCGAACCCGCAGGCTCGGTGCTCTGGGGTTTCGGAAAGGGCGTCGCGCGCGAAGCGCCGCACCTCAAGCCCAGGATGCTCGACCTCGATCCGGCTCCGGGCGCCGAATCCGATCTGGTCAATGAACTCATGTATCCGGATTCCGAGGATCACATTGCGCATCGTCGCGGCCGCCGGCTCACGGCCCGCCTGGTTCGGGAGGGCGCCGGCGCAGTGCGGCTGGCCCTGCCCGAGGAACCGGACTGGGTGCTGGCGCCCGACCCGGACGGCGTTTTCGACAAACCCTTTGTCCAGACCTTGCCGGAGCGATCCCTTGAGCCGGAGGAGGTCCGGGTGCAGGTCGAGGCCGCCGGTCTCAACTTCTGGGACGTTTTCCGGTCGCTGGGATTCATCGAAGAGGGCATGCTCGGCCGGGAAATGTGCGGCTACGTCCTGGACGTCGGCTCCGGCGTATCCCACGTGAAGGCCGGCGACCATGTGGTCGGAATGGGCTTTGGCGCGTTCGGTGGGGAAATGATCACGCACGGCGAACTCGTTGCCGCCGCGCCGGACAAACTCTCCGTAAGCGAACTTGCCACGATCCCCAGCGCCTTCGTTTCGGCTGCGCTGTCCTTCGAGTTCACGGGACTGGAGGCTGGCGAACGGGTCCTGATTCACGCCGGTGCAGGCGGCGTGGGCCTGGCGGCCATCCAGTGGGTGCAGGCCGCGGGAGCGGAGGTCTTTGCCACCGCCAGCGCGCCCAAGCGGGACTATCTCCGGTCGCTTGGCGTGGAGCATGTCTTTGACAGCCGCACGACGGAATTCGGAGAAGAGATTCTCGAGGCCACCGGCGGCGAGGGTGTCGATGTGGTGCTCAACAGCCTGACGAGCGAGGGCTACATCGACGCCAGCCTTGCCTGTCTCAGGCAGGGAGGCCGTTTCGTCGAGATGGCCCGGCGCGACATACTGAGCGAGGAGGGGATGGCGGCCGTGCGGCCCGACGTGCCCTATCACATCCTCGAGCTGGACGTATTGAAGAAGACCGAACCGGCCAGGGTCGGCAAGGTCCTGCGCAACGTGATGGCGCGCGTCGCGGCGGGCGAACTGAAGCCGATCATCCACAGCAGGTGGCCGCTGGCGGAGGCTGGCGCGGCGCTCGACTTCATGCGCTCGGCGCGGCACCTCGGGAAGATTGTCGTAACCAATCCGCCGGTCAAGGCCGGCCGGTTGCGGCAGAACCGTACCTACCTGGTAACGGGCGGCCTGGGAGGAATCGGTTGCGCGGTGGCGGATTGGCTTGCCGAGCGCGGCGCGGGGACCATCGTGCTGAACGGACGGCGCGCGCCCGACGAGGCCGCCGAGAAGACCATCGGCGCGCTCCGGGACCGCGGCGTGCGGGTGGAAGTGGAACTGGCTGATGTGACGGACACGGCGGCGATCGATCGGATGCTGACCCGCATGGACGAGGAACTGCCGCCGCTCGCAGGCGTGATCCACAGCGTGGGCGTGCTGTCGGACGGCGCGCTCACCAACCAGAGCTGGGAGCGTTTCGAGCAGGTGCTCTGGCCGAAGGTGCTGGGCGCATGGCATTTGCACCGGGCGACACTGGACCGCGACCTGGACATGTTCGTTCTGTTCTCGAGCCGGGTGGGCGTCATGGGCAATCCCGGACAGGCCAACCACGCCGCCGCCAATGCCTTCCTGGACCAGCTCGCCGGACATCGCCGGGCGCTGGGTCTGGCAGGCCAGGCCATAGCCTGGGGCGCCTGGTCGGAAATCGGCGAGGCGGCCGAACAACGCGAGCGCATAGACCGCCAGCGGTCGGCGCTGGGCGGACGCTGGTTCACTCCGCAACAGGGGATCAGGGCGTTCGATCGGCTGGTGCGCCAGGACGCCACCCATTCAGTGGTGATGTCCATGGACTGGTCGGTATTCGAGGAGGCCGTCGACGAACCGTCGATCCTCGTGGAGGACCTGTTGTCGGCCGCCTCCGAGGCGAACGCCGATACCGCGGCGGGGCCGGACGATCTGCTGTCCATGCTGAGGAGTTCGCCCGCGACGGCGCATCAGGACCTGCTTGCTTCGTTCCTCCAGAACGAAGTACAGGCGGTCCTGAGATTGCCGTCGGCGCCGTCGCCCACGGTCGGGTTCTTCGATCTCGGCATGGACTCGCTGATGGCGGTGGAACTCCGCAACCGGGTGAACCGGGCGTTCGCCGGTGAGTACGTGGCGTCCAATACGGCCGTTTTCGACTACCCGGACATCGCCCAGCTTGCCGGTCATGTGGCCGAGCAGCTCGGCGATCTGGGGACCGCGCCGCCGCCGCAACCCGAGGCGTCGCCGGAACCCCGCCCGCAACCGGAGCCGGACACGCAACCCGCCGCCGCACCGCGCGAAGAAGACGGCATTGCCATTGTGGGCATGGCCTGCCGTTTCCCGAGGGCGCCCGACCTTGAGGCATTCTGGAGGCAACTCGAAGACGGCGGCACCGGGATTACAGACGGGCGCGCCGGTTCGGGCCCCTGGGCCGATGGCGCGGACGATTTGCCGCAGGAGTTCGCCGCCTACCGCAAGGGCGGGTTCGTGGACGAGATCGACAAGTTCGACGCCAGGTTCTTCCGGATTGCGCCGATCGAGGCGCGCATGCTGGATCCGCGGCAGCGAATGCTGCTGGAGACGAGCTGGCAGGCCCTGGAAGACGCGGGAATGGATTCGGACCGCCTGCGCGGCAGCCGCACCGGGATTTACGTCGGCCTGGCTTCCAGCGAGTACCGGGACCTGATGAAATCGGGCGACAGGGGCGTGAGTTATCTGGGTACGGCCACCAGCATGACCGTAGGACGGGTTGCCTACCATCTGGGTCTGGAAGGCCCGGCCGTTCCGGTGGAACTGAACTGCGCGTCGTCGCTGATTGCCGCGCACCAGGCGGTAATGGCCTTGCGCTACGGCGAAGTGGACCAGGCCCTGGTGGGAGGCGTGAACACGCTCCTTTCGCCCGCCGTGACGCGGGAGATGGCGGAGTTGGGCATGTTGTCGCGCCAGGGCCAGTGCAAGGCCTTCGATGCTTCCGCCGATGGGTTTGTCCGAAGCGAGGGCTGCGGCATGCTGGTGCTGAAACGGCTCCGGGAAGCCGAGGAGGACGGCGACCGCATCTGGGGCGTGATCCGCGGGTCGGCGGTCAACCAGAACGGGGCCAGCGCAGGCCCCACAACGCCCAATGGACTGGCCCAGCAACGGGTCATCGAGACGGCGCTCTCCAGGGCGGGCATGGAGCCGTCGGCGGTGGACTACCTGGAGGCGCACGGCGCCGGCTCCGCCCTGGGAGACCCCATCGAGGTGCAGGCCGCAGCCTCGGTCTATGGAAAGGGACGCGAGTCGGACAGGCCGCTGCTGATCGGATCGGTGAAAGCCAACATCGGCCATCTGGAAGCGGCTGCCGGCGTCGCCGGCCTGATCAAGGCGGTGCTTGCGATGAGCCGCGGGAAGATTCCCGGACAGTTGCACTACAACAAGCCGAACCCGAACCTCGAGTGGGACGAGCTTCCGGTGCGCGTCGTTTCAGGCACGACGCCCTGGCCCGGCAACTCCGACCGGCCGCCCCGGTCGGGCGTGAGCGCATTCGGAATATCGGGAACGAACGCCCATCTCGTGCTGGAAGGTCATGCCGCAAACGGGGCCGGCCCGAACGGCTCGACCGATCCCGCGGGCTCCCCGATACACGTGTCCGCTTCCGGGGCCGAGCGTCCCGCGGACCCGGAATCGTCGCGCGGAGAAGACTCTCACGACCGGAGCGTCAGGATGCTTCCGCTGTCGGGCAAGACCGAGGAGGCCCTTCGGCAGTTGGCACAGCGGTATCTCGAATGGCTGGACCGGCGCTCGGAAGAGGTTTCGTCCGACGTGGACATGGAGGCCCTCCTGGCCGACATGGCATGGACTGCGGCCGTCGGGCGGACTCATTTCGATTGCCGGGCCGGCCTGGTGTTCGAGGATGCCGAATCGTTGCGCCAGGAACTCAAGTCGCTCGTAAGCGCCAGGCGTAAGCCGGCAGCCGGGGTCGAGGCGGAAACCGGCCCGGACTCCGGAGATGGCCGCACGCTTGTCGAGGAAGCGGCGAAGGCGTACGAGTCGGGGCATGCCGTTTCCTTCGAGAGCCTCTTCGCGGGAGAAGAGCGCCGCCGCATATCGCTGCCGGGCTATCCCTTCCAGCGCCGAAGCTACTGGATCAATTCGTAGTGCCGCGCGCGGGTCGTGAGAATTCGAGTATGATTGCGGCCGCATCCGAAACAACTTTTGACTTGGGGGACCCGTCACTATGGCTTCAACTGCGGACAGAATCAGAGCGCTGGTCGACGACAACATCGAGGTGGACGGCAAGGCGCTGGACATTCCCGACGACATGAACTTCAGCCTCGCCGCTGCGGGCGTTTCATCCATGGATCTCGTGGCGCTGGGCAAGCTGATTGCCAGCGAGTTCAACATCACGTTTACCCTGGACGACTGCGTCGCCCTCGACAATCTGACGAAGGTCGTCGCGTTCGTGGACAGCAAGGCTGCCTGACTGCCCGACGAGAGACCGGCGGGCCGGGTCGTACTTCCCCTGGCCTGCCCGCACAATAGCGCGGAGTCGGCGCGACCTTGCCTGAGCAATCGGATGCGCTGACACGATTGTTGACGCCCCGGTGGGCGTTGCCGGAGCCGCATTCCACCCATGAGGTTCGTGTGGACGAAGACACGGTCATCGTCCTGCGCCGGCACGGCAATCCGGATGGCGCCCGGCTCGTTCTGAGCCACGGCAACGGTCTTGCGATAGATCTTTACTATCCGTTCTGGTCGCTGCTCGCCGATGAGTTCGATATTGTCGTCCATGACCTGAGGAACCACGGCTGGAACAGGGTCAGCGCGCTTGAAGGGCACAATATGCCCGCCCTGGCCAGCGACCATGACCTGATTCTCGAAGCGGTCGCGTCGCACTACGGAGAAAAACCGGCGGTAGGCGTATTTCATTCGGTGGCGGCGCTGGCGGCGCTTCTGTCCCCCGCGAAGGGCAGGGACTATGCGGGCCTGGTGCTTTTCGATCCGCCGCTGTGCAAGGCCGGTCGCGACTACTTCGATTTTGACGCCGTGGCGACCAGTACCGCCGCCCAGGCCCGTCGGCGCACCGAACACTTCGCTTCCCGGCGCCAGTTCATGGAAGTGCTCGCGATCGTTCCCATGTACCGCCAGGCGCTGCCCGGCACCCTAAGCCTGGTGGCCGACGCCACGCTGCGCCGACGCGCCGACGACGAGGGTTACGAGCTGCGGTGTCCGCGCGAGTATGAGGCGCAGATCATCGAATATGCATCGGTCTTCGCGGTGACCATCAATTTCGACTCTTTCCACTGTCCGATCAAGGTCATCGGCGCAGACCCCACGCTTCCGTATTCGTACCTTCCGAGCATGGACTTGAGCCACATCATGAGCGTTGACTACGACTTCGTACCGGACGCCACCCATCTGTTGCAGCTCGAAAAGCCGGACGAGTGCGTGGCCTCGATGCGCGGCTTCTTCAGGGAAATCTCATTCGCCTGAAATTTCGTGCGCGACGGCCGCGGCGAATTCCGGATTGCCGAGATTCTCAAGCCGCCAGCCCACTTCGGGAAGGTGCGGGAACCGAAATTCGCAGAGTCTTTGCCCGTTGCACATTGCCGCAGGGATCTCGAATTCGGAAATGTGGAACTGGAAGCCGGTCCCCAGCGCCTTGACCAGCGCCTCCTTCATCGTCCACAGGCGAAAGAAAAGCTGCCGCCGGCGGTTCGCATCGGCGCCGGCCAGCCGCGACTGTTCCACCGGAGTGAGTGTCTCGCCGATCAGCACGTCCAGGTTGCGGCGGGTGCTGCGCGGTTCCACGTCCACACCCAGCCTGCCCCGCCCGGACAGCGCGATCAGCCCATGTCGCCCGCTGTGACTGACGCTGAAACGGATCGAGGCGGCCCGGCCGCTTACATAAGCCTCGGGCTTCCCGTATTCCCCTTCCTCGAACGTCAATTCACCGTTGGCGCAGGCCAGCCGCCGGCAGAGAAGCACGCGAAGCGCGGCCCTGCACAAGGCGAATTCGCGCCTGGGCCGATCTGCCCGGAAACCCTTCCAGCGGGCCTGTTCGTCTCCGTCCAGCCAGGCGAAAGCCGCCCGTTCCCGTACGGCTTTCCGGCTGAGATCGACATGGAAGACTTCGGCCCGCCCGGCCTTGCGGAACGGGCGCCACCAGCGGTCCGTCGGAGAGGTCTGTCGGGCGGCATCGCCCCGCAGGCCATGTCCCGATGCCGCGAATGGAGGGTCCTGTTTATTCATGGGCGGTCAGGCGGCATAATCGGCCGCGCCGATTCTAGTGCCGAATCCTATCGGAGCGCCAATGAACGATATCGCCAACAGCAAGGCCCTGGTCTTGCGCTATTTCGACGAATTCGAGAACGCCGCTGCGGATGGTATGGAGGAAGTCATTTCGCGATACGGTGTCGAGAACCTGCAATTCCGAGGCGTTCATCCGTTCAATGAGATTCAGGGCGCCGGGGGGATTGCCGAAAAGGTCTGGCGTCCGTTGCGGGAGGCGTTTCCCCGCATGCAGCGGCGCCAGGAGATCTTCATGGCCGGGCCCAACTGGATCGACGGCACGATGTGGGTCAGCAGCATGGGGAAGTTCTTCGGACTGTTCGACAACGACTGGCTGGGGATTCCTTCGACCGGCAAGATCGCAATGCTTCCCTACTGCGAGTTCTTTCGCATCCAGGACGGCAGGATCGCGGAAACGGCGCTGTTCTGCGACATCGTGAGCGTGATGCAGCAGGCCGGCCTGAACCCGCTGCCGATACAGACAGGCTCCGGCATTCTGCATCCTCCGCCCCGCACGCAGGACGGCCTCCTGTTCGAGTCGCAGGATGAAGCGGAATCGAAGAAGACGCTGGAGCTCATCCTGCGCATGTGCGACGACCTGGTGATCAAGGACGGCTGGCAATCGCCCAACTCTTCGCTGGCCTCGACCTGGCACGACGACATGATCTGGTTCGGGCCGGCCGGCATCGGTTCCACGTACACGATCGAGCGCTACCAGGTGCAGCACCAGGGCCCATTCCGGGCCGGTCTCGAAGATATCGTGTTCAACGGCCATGTGCTGGAACATGCCGAGGGTTGTTACGGCGGCTGGTTCGGATGGGCCAACCTGAGCCTGAAGCAGGGTGACGGGTTCATGGGTCTGCCGGCCTCCGAGCGGCCTACCGAAATGCGCGTCGTGGACATGTACCGTCGCGACGGCGACAAGCTGGCGGAGAACTGGGTATTCATCGACATGCTCCACTACCTCTTGCCGCTGGGCGTGGATCTGCTGGAGCGCTGCCGCTCCATCACCCGCACCTGAATGGGCATCGCCACCGAAGCGACGCTGCGCAACAAGCGGCGTTACGCCGCGCTTGTTGCGGAATATGCGGATTGCGAGCCCGCCCGCATTCGTTCGGCGCTGAAGGAGTTCCTGCACCCGGATGTGGAAGTGAACGTGGTTCAGCCGATCAACGCCGTGGCCGGCGCGCAACAGTTTCTCGAGCGGGTGATGGAACCGCTGCTGCATTCTTTCCGATATCTGCATCGACGCAGCGACATGCTGTTCGGCGGCGAACACCAGGGCGCGGAGTGGGTCGTCAGCCATGGCCACTACATGGGAGAATTCGTCGACGACTGGATGGGCATTCCCGCGAATGGCGGCCCCATCTGGCTGCACTACGCGGAGTTCCACCGAATGGAGGCGGGCCGGTCGGTGGAGAGCTACCTCTATATCGACATGCTCGATCTCCTGCGCCAGTTGGGGAGCTGGCCTCTTCCTCCCAGCGTCGGCCATGAAGGCTTCATTCCGGGACCCGGCACGGGCGATGGAATGCTGCTGTCGGCGCAGGACCCGGAACGCTCACGCCTGAGTCTCAAGACCGTCGAGGACATGCTCGTGGAACTCTGGACCGAGGACGAGGGCTGGAGACCGTACTGGCACCGCAACATGTGCTGGTACGGGCCGTCGGGATACGGCAGCTATTTCGGGCTGGAAGGCTTCTGCCGCTTTCAACAACCCTACGAAGGAATCTTCGAGCCCGGCCGGTTTTCCAGCGCCTTCCGCAAGTCCGGCGATCCGCGCCTCGACCAGCGCGTCAAGGGGCATTACGCTCGTTACGCCGATGGGGACTATGTTGCCAGCGGGGGCTGGCCATCGCACGGCGGATTCATGGTGCGCCCCTGGCTGGGCGTCGAGGGCAAGGGACAAATGTTCACCGTTCGCCTCTGCGATTTCTGGCGCAGGAGCGGGGACGTGCTGGTCGAGAACTGGGTGCTTATCGACCTCGTGGACATGCTCCTGCAACTGGATTTCGACGTCTTCCGCCAGGCCGGCATCGAACTCCGGCTTCCCTGACCCTGGGGAGCGAAGGTGTCAGATCAGGTCGTAGAAGACCGCCAGAGCCACGACGCAAAGAACGAAATAGACCAGCAGGAACCAGCTGGAACGGTCGATCTTTCCGGGGATCACGTACCAGCCGTCGCGCTTTTCGGGCAGCCCCTTGCGGGCGAATTCCTCCTTCTGCCCCTGCACGGTCCATAGCGAGTATTGTTCCTGGCGCCCGTCGAGCACGAAGCTGGCCACAAGCGACACGCCGATGCTCACGCCGCCGCCGAGGACCGCATACCAGGGCCAGGCCACGTCCATGAAGGTCTCGACGTACCAAAGGGCGACGAAACCCGCCGCGACGCCCGCAAGCACGCCTCGCTGGGTCGTGTGCTTGGAATAGAAGCCCAGACCGAACATCGCGAGCTTGGATCCCACCAGGAAAACGCCCACCTTGCTCAGTATCTCCAGCACCGAGGTGTCCGCCCTCTGCGCGACAATGACGGCGGGCACGACCGTCAGGACCCCCCACATCAGCGTGAACCAGCGCGACGCCCGCAGGTAGTGCCGTGGCGAGCGTCCTTTCCTGAAGAACTTCTCGTAGAAATCCAGCGTCGTGACCGTCGCCATCGAGTTCAGGCTCGAATCGAGGCTCGACATGGCCGCGGCCACGATGGCCGCCGTAATGACTCCCATGAGCCCGGGAAGGCCGATCGTGGCCACGAAGTCCAGCACGATCCGGTTGTCGTTGTCGAAATCCTTTCCGCCGTAGTAGCTGTAGAGCAGGATGCCGATCAGAAAGAAAACGACATAGACCAGAAAGGCCGCGTAGCCCATGAAGGCATAGGCCTTCTTTGCGTCGCCCAGCGTCCTGGCCGCGAGCGTGCGCTGAATCATCATCTGGTTCACGCCGTAGACGACCACGTGATACACCGACATCGCGATCACTCCGGTCCAGATGGTGGCGACCACGGACGGATCGAAGGTGTATTCGAACGGATTGGCCCGGCCGATCTCCTTCAGCCCCTGCAGCGAGCCCAGGAACCCGTCAGGCAGGTCGGCGATCAGCATCACGGCCACGATCGCCGCGCCGATGAACAGGATGGCGCTTTGGATCAGGTCGGTCCAGATCACCGCGGAAATCCCGCCCAGCATCGTGTAGGTGACGGCGACCACGGCAATGATCAGGATGGCGTTCACGACGTCCATGCCGGTGATGAGCTGCAGCACCAGCGCGGTCGTGTAAAGCATGATCCCGGAGTAGGCGATGTTGCCGAACAGGAACACGGCCGACATCAGCGTGCGGGAGGCCAAACCGAACCGGCGCTCCAGGTAGTCGAAAATCGAAGCGACGCCGGTGTTGTAGAAGAACGGCAGGAACAGCGCGTTGACGATGAAGATGACGATCGGGTAGTTGATGTGGATGAAGATGACCGCGAAGCCGTCCTTGTACGACCAGGCCGGTCCGCCCAGGAACGTGATCGCGCCGAAATAGGTCGCGACCACCGACACGCCGATGACCCACCAGGGCGTCGTGCGCTGCCCCAGGTAGTAGTGCTGCGCGGTTTGGACGCGCTTGCTGAGGAAGTAGCCGAGAACCAGCGTGCCCGCCAGGTAAGCGACCACAATCGTCCAGTTCAGCGCCCCGAAGTCGGTCATGCCCTAGTCGCGCTCATAAAAAAGGCCGGGCTCCGCCATCGCAGAACCCGGCCTTTCCGCAAGAACGATGCGGTCTAGTAGCGGTAGCCCACGGTCAGCCCCCACATGCGCGGGTTGGCGTAGTCCGTCACCGCAACGTCGCCGCCGAAACGCGTGGCCTTCAGCAGGGTGGCCTCGTCTTCCAGGTTGGTCACCCAGAAGCGCGCGGTCCAGTCCTGATTGACCGACGCCCATGTGATGCTCAGGTCCGTCTTGGTGTAGGCGTCCTGGTTGCCGTAGAACCAGTTGGAGTCATCCACGCGGTAGTCCGAGGAATAGTAGACCGTGATCGACGGAATCAGCGTGCCCGAACCGCCCAGGTCCACCAAGTAGCTGCCGAGCAGGGTGGCCGTGAAATCGGGCGAGTTCTGCACCTGTAGCCCGTCCAGCTGGAACTGATTGGCGATTCCGCTGATTGTTTCTCCCCCCTCCTGGTACACGTTGGGCAGCGCAAAATCGCCGTACTCCGCCTGCTGCATGCTGGCTCGGGCGCCCAATTGCAATTGATCGGTAACCGCCCAGTCCAGTTCGACTTCCAGCCCGATCGCGTCGATCTCGCCGGCGTTGTCCGTGAACGCCAGCGTGGTGATGCCCGTATCTACAAAACGCGTCGCCAGAAGGTCCTCGAACTGATTCACGTAGAAGGCCGCGTTCAGGCGCACGCTGCCGTCGGCAAACAGGCTCTTGCTGCCCAGCTCGAAGGCCGTGACCGTCTGCTCGTCGTAGGAATTGGTGCCGTTGAAGGCGCCCTGCTGGTTGCCTGCCAGAAAGCCCGTCGATACGGTGGCGTAAAGCATCGTGTCTTCGCCCACGTCGAGCTCCCCGCCCACCTTCCAGGTCACTTCGCTCCAGTCGCCCGTGCCGTCGGGCACCACGAGATTGGTAAACGAGTATGTCGAGCGATTGTCGTCCTGGCCGTAAATCTGCCAGTCGCGCTCGTCACTGGTGTAGCGCACGCCCGCCAGCACCCGCGTGGTGTCCGTGAGGGCGTATGAGGCTTGACCGTATCCCGCCGTAGAGCTGGTGTCGACCCGGATCTGGAGGGTCCAGCCGGCGTGCATGTTGATGTCCGGCGGGCTGACGGGGGTGTTATCGACCGTGGATGCATGGTCCTCCCACAGGAACGCGTTGGTCAGGTCTTCCTGCAGCAGGAACACGCCGACGACCCACTCGAGCGGACCGTCGGAATTCGAGGTCAGCTGAAATTCCTGCATGGTGGTTTCGGACGTGATGTCGTTGCCGCAGGAGGCCGTCAGGTAGGCTGACATATCGCAGTCGGCCCAGCGGTACTCTTCATAGTCCATATAGGCCACGGTGGCCTTGAAATCGGCAAAGTCCAGCGACCAGTTGAGTTCGCCGGCCACGGTCAGATCGGACAAATCCCGCTCGGGGGCTGTATCCTGCTCGATCCTGTAGGGATCACCCGTAGTCAGCGCTACCGTATCCGGCCCGGGCGTGGCGGCGAAGTCAAACCCGGCGCCATAGCGTCCGCAGGTCCCGGCGCACTCGTCGGAACGTCCGATACGCGGCCTCATGGTGCCTGAAACCCCATTGGTCAGGCCCGAACTCAGGTTGACGGGAATGCCTTCCACGTAGTAGCCGAAGTGGCCGTTGCCGTTGGAATCGTCCTGCCAGCTCTCGACCCGAAGCGTGAGATCCAGGGTGTCGCTGGGTGCGAACAGCAATTGGCCGCGGAAGTAGGTCATGTCGGAATCCTTCAGGCCGCCGTCGTCTCCGAGAGTGCTGTTTTCCACGAACGGATCGCGGGTCTCCGTCTTGAGCGCAAACCGGACGGCGGACGTATCGCTCAAGGGAGCGTTGAAGAAGCCGTCGAAGCCGGCCAGCGAATAGTCGCCGCCCGATACCGCGAAGCCGTAGTCCGTCTCGGAAGGATCGGGCTTGTTGCTGATGACGTGAATTAAGCCGCCGAACGAGTTACGGCCGAAAAGCGTTCCCTGAGGTCCGCGCAGCACTTCAACACGGTCCACGTCCACGAAGCCCGCGAGGGCCTGGCCGTGGCGCGGCCGGTACAGGCCATCCGTATAGAAGGAGATCGCGACGTCGTTGGCCTCCACCTGCTGGGTCCGCGCGCCGCGCAGGGCGGGACGCGGATCGGCGCCGGACATTCCGAGCTGCAGGCCGGGCGCCAGGATTTCGAGACGGAAGGCATCGGTAATCCCCAATGCCTTCAACTCGTCGCCGGACACGGCGGTAACGGCCACCGAAACGTCCTGCAGACTCTGGTCGCGCTTCTGCGCGGTAACCACGATTTCTTCGAGTGCGCCCTGCGCCTGTGCGCCGCCTGCCGCTCCCAGAAACGCGAGCACAGCAAGCGGAACGGCGGCGCGGATAAACGTGCCGTTGAGATTCATAAGTTGTCCCCTAGGATTCCCAAGAAAATGACAGGGCGTACTATACCCAGCCGCATGCATAAAGCAAAATAGCCGCGGGTATTCTGGATAACTGCTTCCAATAAGAGAGGGGACCAGCATGACGAAGGATGTGGAAAGCGGCCTGCCGCAACTTACCCGGGCGCATATGCCGGCCGACTACTCCATTTCGCTGGCGCAATACACGCGCGGCGGAACCGACCGGTTTCTCGCCGAAGGCCGCGACGACATGCCGGTCCAGTCCATGCGCGGTTTCGAGGACCAGTACCGCAACATCATCGACTACATCGTCCGCATCACGCACCGGATCTGGGAAGAAAAGGACATCGGCTACATCTACGATACGTATGCGCACAACAGCCGGGTGTACGACGACTACGGGCTGCAGTACGGGCGCGACAAGATCGTGGTCGATACGACCCACACCATCAACGCCTTCCCGAACATCCGCCTGGTGGCGGACGAGATCATCTGGGCCGGCGACGAGGACGTGGGCTTCTACACCTCGCATCGCACCATCATTCAGGGCGACAACACCGGCTACAGCCGCTACGGGCCGCCCACCGGAAAGCGCGTATCGCTCTGGTGCATCGCCAACTGCGTGTCGCGCGAGAACGAGATCTTCCTGGAGCATGTGCTCTACAACACCTCCGCGATGCTTCGCCAGATGGGCCTGGATCTCGCCGACGTGGCGCGGCAGATGGCCGAATCCGGAGGGCCGCGTTGCCGGACGACTACACCGCCGGCGAACCGGCCCGCCAGCGCGGCCAGGCCAAGCCCGCCTATCCTCCGGTTCCGGAAGCGTCGGGAGAGCTGGACGTGGAGGACTTCATACGCAGCCTGTATCAGTGCGTCTGGAACCGTCGGATGCTCGGCACGCTGCAGGGCCGTTACGCCGACAACCTGGTATTCAACGGCCCCACCGATCGCGCGTTCAGCGGCCTCGGCCCTTACCAGGCATTCGTGCTGTCGTTGCTCGCCCAGTTTCCCGACCTGGCGCTGGACGTGGACGAGGTCTACTGGATGGGGAATCCTGACGAAGGCTACCTGGTGTCCACCCGCTGGAACGCGTACGGCGCGCACCGCGGCAACGGCGTATTCGGCCCGCCCACGGGGCGCGAGGCGCGGATGCGCGGCATCACCCAGCATCGCATCGAGGACGGGCTTATCACCGAGGAGTGGATGCTCTTCAACGAGCTCGACGTCATGATGCAACTGCTGGGCGCCGGGTCGGAAGAATCGCAAGGCGAAGCGGAATCATGATTCGATATCTGAAAAAAGGCATTGCCGCCGGGCAGCAGAATGAGCGCGATGCGCGCATCCAGTCGGCGGTCGAGGGCATATTGAGCGACATCACGGAGAACGGCGACGAAGCCGTTCGCCGGTATTCGCAGCAGTTCGACGGCTGGTCGCCGGATTCGTTTCGCCTGAGCCGCGAGGAGATCGACGACTGCCACGGCCGCCTGGACCCGCGGGACATCGCCGACATCCGCTTCGCCCAGGAGCAGATTCGCAACTTCGCGCGGATTCAGCTTGAAGCGCTGAACGACGTGGAGGTCGAAACGCGTCCCGGCGTGGTGCTGGGGCACCGCAACATCCCGGTCAGCAGCGTCGGCTGCTATGTGCCCGGTGGCAAGTATCCGCTGGTGGCATCCGCGCACATGAGCGTGGTCACGGCCAGGGTCGCTGGAGTGGAGCGCGTGATTGCGGCCTCTCCGCCGTTTAAGGGCGCCCCCAATCCGGCGGTCGTGACGGCGCTGGACCTGGCCGGCGCCGACGAAATCTACTGCCTGGGCGGGGTCCAGGCCATCGGCGCGATGGCCCTGGGGACCGGCACGATTGCGTCCGTGGACATGATCGTCGGACCCGGCAACGCCTTTGTCGCCGAGGCCAAGCGGCAGCTTTTCGGGCAGGTGGGCATCGACCTGCTGGCCGGCCCCACCGAAACGCTGGTCGTCGCCGACGATTCGGTGGACGGGGAGCTGTGCGCGGCGGACCTTCTCGGCCAGGCCGAACACGGCCCCGACTCGCCAGCCATCCTGCTGACCAATTCCGAAGACCTGGCGCAGGCCACCATGGCCGAGGTGGAACGCCAGCTTACCGTTCTGCCCACGGCGGAGATTGCCGGGCAGGCGTGGCGGGATTACGGCCAGGTCATCGTCTGCGACGACGAGGCGGAAATGCTGGCGAAGGCCGACGAAATCGGCTCCGAACACGTCCAGGTCATGACCCGCGATCCGCAGTACTTCCTCGACAACATGCGCAACTACGGGGCGCTGTTCCTGGGTCCGGAAACCAACGTGTCGTACGGCGACAAGGTCATCGGCACCAACCACACCCTGCCGACCCGCAAGGCCTCGCGCTATACCGGCGGCCTGTGGGTGGGCAAGTTCATCAAGACCTGCACCTACCAGCGCATCACCGAGGAAGCATCGGTGGAGATCGGCGAGTACTGCTCGCGGCTCTGCGCGCTGGAAGGCTTTGCCGGTCACAAGGAACAGGCCGACATCCGGCTGCGCCGCTACGCCGGCTGAACTGCCGCAAGAGGACCTCTACATGCTGCATTCCACCGACCGTATCCTCACTACACACGTCGGCAGCCTTCCCCGTTCGGAGGCCGTAACGGAAATGGTGTTCGGCGAGGAGAAAGGCGAGCGCATGCAGCCCTCGGCGCGGCATGAGCTTCTGGCCGGCGCCGTCGACGCGGTCGTGGCGAAGCAGTGCGAGGCCGGCGTGGACATCGTTTCCGACGGTGAAATGAGCAAGATCAGCTACGCCACCTACATCAAGGACCGCATCACGGGATTCGAAGGGGACAGTCCGCGGCAGCCACCGGCCGACCTCGAGGAGTATCCGGGTTTTCTGCAGCGCCAGGCGGCAAGCGGCGGAACGCCCACCTACCGCCGTCCCCAGTGCGTGGGCGAGATCCGGGTCAAGGACACCGCGCCACTGGAGGAGGACCTCGCCAATTTCCGGGCGGCCGTCGATCGGCACCGGCCCGCGGAAGCCTTCATGAACGCGGCGTCGCCCGGAGTGATCGCCCTGTTTCAGCCGAACCAGCACTATCCGGACCATGAGTCCTACCTCTACGCGCTGGCGGATGCCATGCGCCCGGAGTACGAAGCGATCGTTGCGGCCGGGTTCCTGCTGCAACTGGATTCGCCCGACCTGGGGCTGGGCAGGCACATGATGTTCAAGGGGCAACCCGACGACGAGTACCGGCGTCAGGCGGAACTGCACGTGGAGGCGCTGAACCATGCATTGCGCAACGTCCCCGCGGACCGGGTGCGCCTGCATGTCTGCTGGGGAAACTACGAGGGGCCGCATATCCACGACGCGCCCATGGAGATGGTCCTGCCCATCGCGCTGAAGGCCAGGCCCCAGGCGCTGCTCTTCGAGTCATCCAATCCCCGTCACGCGCACGAGTGGACCGTTTTTGCCGAGGCAACCCTTCCCGCCGACAAGATCCTGGTTCCCGGGGTGCTCGATTCCACCACCAATTTCGTCGAGCATCCGCGGTTGGTGGCCGAACGCATCTGCCGCTTCGCCGCTATCGTCGGACGCGAGCGGGTGATCGCCGGGACGGACTGCGGTTTCTCGACTTTCGCGGGATTCGGCGCCGTGGATCCGGACATCACCTACGCAAAGCTGGCCGCCATGGCCGAAGGCGCCGCGATCGCCAGCAAGCGCCTATGGTCCTGACGTCTTACGCGGTCAGGATGATCTTGCCGAAATGGTTGCGCTCGTCCACCAGTTGATGCGCCCTCACAACCTCTCTTAGCGGCAGGACGGACCCGATGGGGGCCTTGAAGGCGCCGTCGGCGAACAGGGGCAGGGCCACCTCACGGAAGCGGGGCATCGTGTAACTGAGAAAGCGCTCGCTGGTCGAGATGCTCATGCTCATGAGCGAAAGGTTGCGAACGCCGATATTGAGGTTGAAGCACACCTGGCGCCCGCCGGTGCTTCCGTACATCACGATCCTGCCGTCCATGCCCATGCAGGCGATCAGAGATTCGGCGGTTTCCTCGCCGATCGTCATGAGCCCGATGTCGATGCCGCGCCGATCGGTGTCGCGTTCCACCAGGGCGCTTACTTCGTCCCGCTTGTAGTTATAGACGGCGTCGGCGCCCCATTGTCGGGCGATTTCCAGTTTCGGATCCCGGCTGGCTGTGCCGGCCACCCAGCAACCGCGCCACTTCGCGATCTGGAGGGCGGCGCTGCCCACGCCGGACGCAATTGCCTCGATCAGAATGCGCTGGCCTTTCCTGAATCCGGCTACCGCGTCCAGCGCATGCCAGGCGGTCAGCCAGCTCACCGGGATCGCGGCGCCCTCTACGAATGAAACCGAATCGGGAAGCGGCATCAGGTGATCCGCGTCGAACAGGACCGCCTCGGCATGCGAACCACGGGCCCGGCCGAATACGCGATCGCCCGGCCTGAACTCGCCGACTTCGTCGCCGCATTCGGCCACCACCCCGGCGCACTCCATGCCCATCACGAAAGGCAGCTCCTGCCCCGAGTAGGTCCCGGCCCGCATGCGGGTCTCGGCAAAGTTGACGCCGGAGGCCCTTACCTCAACGAGCACCTGGCGCGGCCCGGGCTCCAGTGGCCCCAGTTCGCGCCACTGCATGACCTCCGTGCCGCCGAACTCTTCGACCAGAAAACCGTGCATGGCAGGCAGCGGGGATCGCGGGTGCGCGTTAAGGGGGTTGATCAGGGCGCTGGCTTATCCAGCCACAGCCGCATTTCGCGCGCGAACTGTTTCCAGGCCAGATCCAGAATGTTCACCTGGACTTCGGGAATCTCGACGTAATGCGCCTGCGGCAGCAACTCGGCATGCGCCCGCCGTGTCTCTTCCAGCAGAGGTTCATGCGTCTGCAGGATCGCGACCGGGTGAACGAGCTGCGGCAGACGCTCGTCCAGCGGATAATTCCAGACGGCGTCATAGGCATACCAATGCTTGTCCAGCGGACGAATCGCCTCCGCGAAGACCCGCGCCGCACGCTCCAGCGGCACGTCCTTCGACCGGTCGGCCACGAGCACCTTCCAGCGGTCCTTGATCCAGGCGCCGTCCTCGGTCAGCTTCCTGTCGCGGGGCAGCGACTCGAGTATTTCCCTGCGCTTTTCCGGTGACCGGTAGGGAACGCCGCTCATGACGATGCGGCGCACCAGGTCCGGGCGCGTCAGCGCCAGTTCGGTGGCGATCAGCACTCCGGTGTGCAGGCCGAACACGTCGACCTGCCCCTTGCCGCCGGCGCCGAAGCCCAGGCCGTCCAGCGCGTCCGCCATTGCACCTGCATAGTCCGCCATGGTCGGCACATCGGGCGGCCCGTCCGAATTGCCGTAGCCCGGCGTATCGAATGCCAGCGACTCGCGGTCGCGGCCCATTTCCCGGAGCAGCAAGTCGTATTCGAACGCCGACTTGTGGTTCTGGTGAAAGAACGCCAAGGGCGTCTTGCCGCTCTCATCCGCCGGCCAGGCCCGGTGGTAGTGAATCTGTCCGTAGCGGCCATTCACGTAGCCGCGTTGATAGTTCGCCATCGCTGACTACCCTGTCCCGGGAAATGCCAGCCCGGCAAGCGCGGGGCGGCTTTTTCCGATCTTCACGAGAGAAAAGCTCCGGCCGACAGATCGGCCGGAGCTTTTTCGAATGATGCTAGAAGTCGTAGACGACTCTGAGGCCGATGGTGCGCTTCTCGGCGGGGGTGACCGCCACGCCCTGGCTGTACAGGAACGCGAACAGGAAGGTGCCGGAGAAGTCGGACCAGCGGGCGCCTGCCAGGTAGTTGTCGTCGTCGAGCAGGTTCTTGACGTATCCCTCGATGCGAAGGTCGTCCCTTTCAAACCCGCCACGCAGATTGAAACGCCAAAAGTCGCCCATCGAGGAGAAGTTGGCTTCCTCGTTGAACGCCTCGCCGAAGTACTCGCCGTCCACGCGCACGTAGTAGTCCCAGTTACCGCTCGCGAAGCTGTCGGTCCAGGTGCCGGAGACGGCGCCCTGCCATTCGGGATAACGCGCCGGCCGGCTGCCGGAGCAGTCGCGGGGGCCGAAAGTGGCGCCGGGCGTGATGGGCGGCTTGAACGGCGAGAAGCCGCAGGTGAGCGTGCCGTATTCGCCGTCGGCGTAGTTCAGCATGAACGTGCCGGTAAAGTTCTCTCCCAGCGAGAAGCCGCCTTCCAGTTCCAGTCCCTCCAGGTCCGCGTCCCCTGCGTTGAGCTGGAGATTGAGCACGCGCTGCACGCCCGTCACTGCGTTCACCACGGTAACGCCCTGGCGGGTCTTGAGATTGGTCCATTCGAGCATGTAGAAGGCCGCCGAGAAGTAGAAGTTCTCAAACTCCTGCTTGAAGCCGACCTCCATGTTCGAAAGCTCCTCTTCCTCGTTGAACAGCGAAATGCCCGGGATAACCGCCCTCACCTGGTCTCTCGTCGCTTCGTCCAGTCCGCCAAAGTCCGTATTGAAGATGCCAGGCAGCGTGCCTTCGGAATACGTCACCCAACTGGTTCCACGCTCGCCGACATCGTAGGAAAGCGTGATCCGCGGCAGGAAACTGCTGAATGACTCCTCATCGTACGACGCGGGCACTATGTTTCCGCCTGGATTCGGCACGCCCTCGTTACTCGGGGCTGACAGCGAGATTTCGTCCTCCTGGTAGCGCCACTCCACGTCCAGGGTCAGGTCATCGCTGAAGTCGTATGCAAAGGACCCGAAAACGCCGGTTGTGTCGTTGCTCTCGGTGGGTGGAATGGTGTTCATGAAGTAGTGCGGACCCGGGAGGGTTACCGGCTCCGGCAGGGCGGTTCCGTCGGGGTTCGCCACCACTCGCTGAGTTACTCCGCCGTCGGCACCCCAGACGTTCATTCCACCGCTGCCATGATTGACGTTGTCGGCCGTAAAGTAATTCACCCCGAGCGTATAGCGCAGCTTGCTGTCTTGCGGCGAACTCAGGTTCAGTTCAATCGTCAGATCGTCGGCAACAACGGGATCCTGCGACATGAAATTCTGTGCGGCGGTAAGGTCGAAATCACGCACCCAGCCGGCCCGCATCGTGCTCCATCCGACCACGGAATCCAGGCTATGGCCGTCCAGCATGCCGCTATCGAAGTCATAGCTGAGCAGCAGCGCGGCCCTTTGCTGGTAGCGCGTCAGACCGGACGTGTCTCGCAACGGCGCGCCGGGCAGCTTGGCTCGACAGATGCCGTCGCGCGGGTCGCAGACGATCGGGCTGCGGAAGGCGGCCTGATCGGCAGGACTGACGGCCGTGTTCGGCGCGATGAAGGAATCCACGTCCACCATCGGCAGCGCGCCGCAGAAGTAATCGGACGGCGTGTCGGGGTCATCCGCACTGGTAATTCCGTCGCTGAAGCAGTTGGGTCCCGCATTTGCAGACACGCCAACGGAATTGAAGCGAGCGGAAAAGGTTGTGCCCAGCAACATTCCGGCGGCAGGGCCATCGTCGTCGTACGACCACAGGTAGCGGAACTTGGCCGAGAAATTCTCGGTGGGAGTCCAGTTGAGTACGGCCTGTATCGTCTGCGTGCTCTCCTCGCCCAGGGCTCCGCCGTCGGCATTGGACATATATTGGCCATCGGTTCCGTACAGTCGTGCCGAAACGCGGTAGGCCAGCTTGTCTTCTACCAGCGGCCCTTCGTGCGAAAGTGTCACGTCGCGCCCGCCCCACTCCGAAACGTCGGCGATCACACGGCCCGCGTATTCGTTGCCCGGTGTCTTGGTCACGTAGTTGACCGCGCCGGCGAATGTGGACCGGCCGAATGTGGCCGATTGGGGCCCCTTGATGATTTCGACGCGCTCGATGTTGGAAAAATCGATGCTCGTAATGCCATCGGATACGTAAACGCCGTCCAGGAACACCGTACCCACCTGCTGTGACGGGGGGTTCGCGTTGGTGTTCATTCCGCGAAAACGCACCCTGCTGCTGAAACGGCCCGGAATCTGGCCGCCCTGCTTGTGAAAATGGAAGCCGGCGGTCTGGAACGAAAGGTCCTGCAGGCTGGTGAATCCGCCGCGGATCAATTGCTCCGCCGAGAACGCGGTGATCGCTATCGGAATGTCCGCCAGCGCTTCCTCGCGCTTCCGCGCGGTGACGATGATCTCTTCCAGTGCCGATGCCTCCTGCGCTCCGGCCTGAGGAGCCGTGCCCCAGGCAACGGCGCCCACGGCCACGGCCACGGCAATCGAAAATGTCCGATGAAGTCGGTGCATGTTTGTCCTCCCAAACAGAATCTAGCAGCTGCCGAATACCTGCCTGTACGTCCCCTTGGCATCCGCCACCGAACAATTGCAGGATTCGCGAGAACGGAGAATAGTTGCAAACGAACGCTCGTGCAACCGCTTGCTTGCGCATGCCTACGCCCCCCGGGGTGGTCCCGGCGCGATACGACGCTAAGGGGCCTGCCTATGACGCAGTATCTGTTCCATCATCGCCAGGCGGTCGACTACCGTCCATTCGCGCGCCACGCGCCCGCCGGTCAGCCACCAGTGGCTGATGCCCATGAGGAACAGTGGTGCGCGCGCGGCCGGCAGTCTCTCGAACTCCTGTGAGTGCTCCGCCGCCGCGGTCCAGCGCGCCGCGAGCGTCCATCCGCCGTCGCGGGGCTGCAGGCCGGCATGATCGACGCTGAGCCGGAGCACCTTGAGGCTCTCCCGCATGCTCGCGTAGTGACTGAAGATGTCGCTTGCTCCGGCCACTTCCCGGTCCGAATCGCTCAGAACGGCGTAGGGCGCGTAGGCGGCTTCGCATAACTCGGAGGGGCGCTGCCAGACACCGAGCAGAATCTCACGGGCAAAGCCGAGCGGATCCTGCTGCGGGTCCAGCGGTGAAGCCGAATCCGAAGAGGGCGGGGGAGCGTCCAGAACGCGCTTGCGTTCGCCGGCCATCCACTGCAAGTGTTCCTCCGGATGAACTCGGGCCGCTTCGCGCCGCGCCACCTCCTGCGCATCCAGGCCCAGTTGCCGCACCAGGCTCAGGTTGTCCCGCACCAGCCATTCCTTCGTGATCATTCCATCCCTGACCACGCAGTCGGCGAACACGTGGGTCGTGACCTTTCTGCCGGTGGCCGGGCCGTATGCGTTGTGGCCCCTGCTGGTCATGGGGCTGCGAATGCGATGCGAGGAAAGCCATGCGCCGTCTTCCAGAGGACTGCACACCACGTCCTCGCCGATCACCAGCCGGTCGGGGAAGGCGGCCTGCATGGCGCGCGTGTTCTCGGTGACCGCCGCCGCACCCTGCATGATTCCGCCCAGCGCATATATGCGTGCTTCGGGCCCGTAGTAGCGCATCACCAGGCCCGGGTTGCGGTCCTCCCAGATCTCGCGCGTGATGCGCAGGATGTAGTCGACGATTTCCTCGGAGCTTGAATATTCGGTCATAGGCTTCATCTGCCGGCTGGAGCGCCGCGGCTGTTGTGTGCAGGTGTCGCCGGCTGCGGCTAGTATATGGGCCGCGCTGAATCCGGGGAGGCGGAATGCCGGCAGTCAGTCAGGTCACACGGGAACAGATGCAGGCGCGGCTGGTCCGTTACGGGGAACTGGTGCCCTGCCGCACTGCGTTTATCGACACCCGTACGCCCGGCAGCGAGTCGAAGGAGAACTTCACTATCATCGGTCCGGGCGTCGCCGAGAACCCGGACCAGCACGTGCACATATGCGAACCGCACGGCTTCAATATCGGCGCCGCGCGCCAGCCGCCCGGATGCGTGAACTCCCAGCACAGCCACGAGACCGCCGAAGTCTTCTGGATTCATTCGGGCCGCTGGCGCTTCATGACCGGCGAACATGGCGAGGACGGCGAAGTCGTGCTTGGGCGCGGCGACACCATCTCCATTCCGATTCACGTATTCCGCGGATTCGAGAACATCGGCAGCGGCGAAGGATTCATGTTCGCCGCGCTGGGCGGCGACGATCCGGGTCGCGTCACCTGGGCTCCGTACGTGTTCGATGACGCGCGCAAGTACGGCCTGGTGTTGCTGGAAAGCGGCCGTTTGATCGACACCGAAGCCGGCGAGACCGTGCCCGGCGACGAACCGGTCATGCCCGCGACGACCGCCGGGCAGGTCGCCGAACTGACGCGCCTGGACAGCGCCGCCCTGGAGTCATGCGTTGTGCGCTATGGCGGTGCGAACGGAGAAGCCGATTCGGCCCTGGCGCGAAACGCGTCCGGCGGCCGCGTCCACGAGCAACCCATCATCGGACAGGCCAATCCGCAGGAGGGTGTTTCGCAAGCTCCGCTGGCCTGGGAGCACGGCTTCCACCTGCGCCGCCTAAAGTTCGAACCGGGCGCCTCTCTGCCCGCGCATTCACGCCGCGAAGAGGAAGTATGGGCGATCCACGAAGGGAACCTGCGGATCGCCTGGGGACGCGAGTCCCTGGACCTCGCCCCCGGCGATGTGCTCACCGTCCCCATCGGACTCGAACGCAAGATCGAAAACCCCGGCCCTGACCCCGCGGAAGCCTTCGTAGTCCGGGGAGGCGATTCCGCCGCCGCACCCCAGTGGCACTAAGCAGGTCAGGCGGCGCTTTTCTGGCGTAGCGTGGGGGTTTGGCGGCGGAGCATTCCGGCCAGGTAGCGGCCGGTGTGAGAGCGTTTGACGCGCGCCACTTCCTCGGGCGGGCCCGCCGCCAGTAAATCGCCGCCCGCCTCTCCGCCTTCCGGCCCCAGGTCGATGATCCAGTCGGCGGTCTTGATGACGTCCAGGTTGTGCTCGATCACCACGACCGTGTTGCCGCCGTCGCGCAGCCTGTGCAGCACGGTCAGGAGCTGCGCGACATCGTGGAAGTGCAGTCCGGTGGTGGGCTCGTCGAGGACGTAGAGGGTGCGCCCGGTCGAGCGCTTGGCCAGTTCGCGGGACAGTTTCACGCGCTGCGCCTCGCCGCCGGACAGGGTCGTGGCGCTCTGGCCCAGCCGGATGTAGCCGAGGCCAACGTCCAGCAGCGTCGCCAGCTTCTGCGCCACCTTGGGCACGTTGGCGAACACGTCGGCCGCCTGCTCCACGCTGAGTTCCAGTACTTCATGGATGTTCAGTCCGCGGTAGCGGATCTCGAGCGCCTCGCGTCCGTAGCGCCGCCCTTCGCACACGTCGCAGGGCACGTAGACGTCCGGCAGGAAATGCATTTCCACCTTGATCAGCCCGCCGCCCTGGCAGGCTTCGCAGCGTCCGCCCTTGACGTTGAAGCTGAAACGGCCGGGTTTGTAGCCGCGCGCGCGCGCCTCGGGCGTCAGCGCGAACATTTCGCGGATCGGCGTGAACACGCCGGTGTAGGTTGCCGGGTTTGAGCGCGGCGTCCGCCCGATCGGATCCTGGCTGATCTCGATGACCCGGTCCAGCCGTTCGGTTCCCTGCATCGTCTTGAACTTGGCCCCGGGACAGGGTTTTCTTTCAATCGCCGCGGTGACGCCGGGCAGCAGCGTTTCGTTCACCAGCGAGGACTTGCCGGAACCGGAGACGCCCGTGACGCAGGTCATCAGGCCCAGCGGCAGCGTCACGTGCAACTCCCTCAGGTTGTTCGCGCAGGCGCCCTCGATTCTGAGTTCGCGCCCGGATTGGGGCGGCTGGCGCAGGGAAGGGACGGGAATGCTGCGCACGCCGCTCAGGTATTGTCCGGTCAGCGACGCCGTTTCCCGCTTGATCGCGTCGGGTGGGCCTTCGGCCACGACCTGGCCGCCGTGGTCGCCGGCCCCCGGCCCCAGGTCGACGACGTGATCGGCGCTGCAGATCGCCTCCTCGTCGTGTTCCACCATCAGGACCGTGTTGCCGAGATCGCGCAGCCTCGCCAGCGTGGCCAGCAGGCGCTTGTTGTCGCGTTGGTGCAGGCCGATGCTGGGTTCGTCCAGCACGTACATCACGCCCACCAGCCCGGAGCCGATCTGGCTCGCCAGCCGAATGCGCTGCGCTTCGCCCCCCGAAAGGGTCTCGGCGCGGCGGTCCAGGTTGAGATAGCCGAGGCCCACGTCGGCCATGAAACGCAATCGCTCCGCCAGTTCCCGCACGATGCGCTCGGCGATTTCCTGGCGCCAGCCCTTCAGGCGCAGGGTGGTGAAGAACTCAAGCGCCGCCTCGACGCTCATCGCGCTCAGTTCAGCGATCGAGCGCTTCGACACCAGCACGTTGCGGGCCGCCTCGTTCAACCGCGCCCCGCCGCAGTCCGGGCAGGGTGTGGAGCCGAGGTAGCGCGACAGTTCCTCGCGCACCCGCGCCGATTCCGTTTCCCGGTAGCGCCGCTCCATGTTGGGAAGAACGCCCTCGAACGGCCGCGTGCGGCTGAACCGGCGGCCGGTCTGGAAGCGGAAGGTGAACTTGATCCGGGTTCGCCCGCTGCCGTACAGCACGACCTGGCGGATCTTCGCGGGAAGCGATTCGAAAGGCACCTCCGGGTCGAACCCGTAGTGCCGCGCCAGGCTTTCCAGGATGGAGTAGTACCAGACGTTGCGGCGGTCCCAGCCGCGCACTGCGCCGCCCGCCAGGCTGAGGTGGGGGCGGACCACCCGTTCCGGATCGAAGAACCGCTTGGAGCCCAGTCCGGCGCAGGACTCGCATGCGCCGGCTGGGTTGTTGAACGAAAACAGCCTGGGCTCCATTTCCGGAATGGCGAAGTCGCACATCGGGCAGGCGAAGCGGCTGGAGAACAGGACGTCCGCCCGCCCGCCGTCATCGATGAAGCCGACCAGGGCGACCCCGCCGGTCAGGGTAAGCGCGGTCTCGAAGGATTCGGCCAGCCGCTGGCGCAGTTCCTCGCGCACCCGCAAGCGGTCCACGACCACTTCGATCGTGTGGTTGCGCCTGAGATCGAGCTCCGGCGGATCGTCCATTTCGCACACTTCGCCGTCCACCCGGGCGCGAACGAATCCGCGCGCAACCAGGTCGGCGAACAGCTTGCGGTGCTCTCCCTTGCGGTTGCGCACCACCGGCGCCATCAGGTTGATGGCCGTGCCCTCCGGGAACCTGAGCACCTCATCGACCATTTCGCTGATGGTTTGCGCGGCAAGCTCTCTCTCGTGAACGGGGCAGCGCGGCACGCCTGCACGCGCGAACAACAGGCGCATGTAGTCGTAGATCTCGGTGACCGTCGCCACGGTCGAGCGCGGGTTGTGGGAAGCCGAGCGCTGCTCGATGGCGATGGCCGGCGATAGTCCCTCGATATGGTCCACGTCGGGCTTGCTCATGACGCTCAGGAACTGTCGGGCATAAGCCGACAGGGATTCCACGTAGCGCCGCTGGCCCTCGGCGTAGATCGTGTCGAAGGCCAGCGAGGACTTTCCGGAACCGGACAGCCCGGTAATGACGATCAGTCGATCGCGCGGCAGCGACAGGTCGATCCCCTTGAGGTTGTGCGTACGCGCCGAACGGATGCGGATGTCACTCATGGCAGCCCACCAATATAACCCTGTCCGGCCGCGCGGCGAAACCCGCGGGTTGAAAGGAAAACTCCGGGCAAAGGCGACGCGTTTGTCGCATTTGCGCGAGAAGCGGCATTTTTGCCCGTATGCGCCGCAAATCCGGGCGCGTTCGCCGCGTGGTTTCCGGCGACTAATGGCACAATAGTTCCATTCCGTGCCAAGAAGGCCGGAAATGCTTGGGAGTGTGAGAAATGCGCGGTGTAAACAAGGTAATACTGGTCGGCAACCTGGGGCACGATGTGGAAGTCCGCCAGATGACGAACGGCAACCCGGTGGCGAACATCCGGATCGCCACGAACGAGCGATGGACCAGGCGCGACACTGGCCAGGTCCAGGAGCATACGGAGTGGCACAACGTGGTGCTTTTCGGCCGCCGCGCCGAACTGGCGCAGCAGTACCTGCAGAAGGGTTCGCGGATCTACGTCGAGGGGCGCCTGCGCACGCGCTCTTGGCAGGACCGCGAGGGACAGGAACGGCGCAGCACCGAAGTGGTGGCCGATGACATGCAGTTCCTCGACCGGCGCGGCGGCGACGGCGACTACGACCAGCGGCGCTCCCCGCAGCCGTCCGGCAACGCCCAGCGAAGCAACCCCGGAGGCACGGACTCCGGCGTCATGGACGACGAGGTCCCCTTCTGAACCCGCCCCTCCCTTCGTGATCGAAGGCGCTTGGCGTATGAGCGGCAAACTCTTTATACGGACCTTCGGGTGCCAGATGAACGAGTACGACTCCTCGCGCATGGCCGACGTCCTGCGCGAAAGCCGCGGCTACACGCTCACCGACAAACCCGAGGAAGCCGATCTCGTACTGATCAACACCTGCTCGGTCCGCGAGAAACCACAGGAAAAACTGTTCTCCGAGCTGGGCCGCTACAAGGCCCTCAAGCGCAAGCGGCCCGATATGAAGATCGGCGTGGGCGGCTGCGTCGCAAGCCAGGAAGGCGAAGCCATAGGCAAGCGCGCGCCCTACGTCGACATCATATTCGGCCCGCAAACGCTGCACCGGCTTCCCGGCCTGCTGCAGCAGTCGGCTTCCGCTTCCGAGCCGGTCGTGGACATCGCATTCCCCGCCGAGGAAAAATTCGAGGAGTTGCCGGCGCCGAAGACCGCCTCGCCCGTGGCCCATCTGTCGGTCATGGAGGGGTGCAGCAAGTACTGTTCCTTTTGCGTCGTGCCCTACACGCGCGGCGAGGAGATTTCCAGGCCGGTGGCCGACGTGCTCGCCGAGGCGATCCAACTGGAGCGTCAGGGCGTGCGCGAAATCAACCTGCTGGGCCAGAACGTCAACGGCTATCGCGGCGTTGCGCCCTCGGGCGGACTTGAGGACCTCGCCGGGCTGATCCGCTACGTGTCCAGACTGAAGGGCATCGGCAGGATCCGCTTCACGACTTCCCACCCGATGGAATTCGACGGCCGGCTGATCGACGCCTACGCCCGTTTCGACAAGCTGCCCTCCTACCTGCACCTGCCGGTGCAGAGCGGCTCGGACAGCGTGCTGGCCCGGATGAAGCGCGGCTATACGGCGGACGAGTACCGCGGCAAGATCGCCCGCCTGCGGCGCGCCCGGCCCGGAATCAGCGTGGCTTCCGACTTCATCGTCGGCTTTCCCGGCGAGACCGAAGAGGAATTCGTCGACACGCTGAATCTGGTCGAGGACATCGGTTTCGACCAGTCCTTCAGCTTCATGTACAGCCCGCGTCCGGGCACGCCCGCCGAACGTATGGAAGAGCAGGTGCCGCAGGACGTCAAGCTCGAGCGGCTTCAGCGGCTGCAGGCATTGATCACCGGCCAGGCGCGCCGGATTTCCGCGCAAATGGTCAACACTTCACGGCGGATTCTGGTCGAGCGTCCGGCGCGGCGCGGGGAAGGACTGCTGGCCGGTCGCACGGGCAACAATCGCTGGGTAAACTTTGACGGACCGTCCTCGCTGATCGGGCGGTTCGTGGACGTTGTGATTACCGAAGCACTGCCGAATTCACTGCGCGGCCGGCTGCTGCCGGAATCCCTTGCCGCCTGAGGCTTACGCGCGCCCTGAATAGCCAGGCCCACACCAGGGAGGTCGTCCTCCGACCCGCGAACAACGGCGCGCTGGCCAACCTGTGCGGGGAGTTCGACAAGCACCTGCGCCAGATCGAGCAGGGTCTGGACGTGCGGATTTCTAGCAGGGGCAACCGGTTCCGCGTGCGCGGATCGAAGGAAGCGATCAGCGCGGGCGCCCTGGCGCTGACCGAGCTGTATCGCATGGCCGCGGAGGAATCGCTGGATGCAGCCCGCATCCAGGCCTGCCTGGCGGAATGCGCCGAAGGCGCCGGCCGCGATCCGGCGGCCAACGGCGGCGTTGCCGCCGGCGATCTGCCCGGCGGCCGGGACGGCGATGAAGAAGCGCAGCCGGTGGTGGTCACCCCGCGGATCCGCGTGCGCCCGCGCGGCGCCAACCAGCGCCGCTACGTAAAGGAGATCCGTTCGCGCGATCTGACCTTCGGTATCGGTCCCGCCGGGACCGGGAAGACCTGGCTGGCGGTGGCTTGCGCGCTGGAAGCCCACAGCGCCGGGCACGTGCAGCGCATCGTTCTGGTGCGTCCGGCGGTGGAGGCCGGCGAGCGGCTGGGTTTCCTGCCCGGCGACCTGGCCAGCAAGGTCGATCCCTACCTGCGGCCGGTTTATGACGCGCTCTACGCGATGCTGGGGCCGGAACGGGTCGCCCGCTGGCTGGAACGCGGCGTGATCGAGGTGGCGCCGCTGGCCTATATGCGCGGCCGGTCGCTCAACAGCAGCTTTGTCATACTGGATGAAGGCCAGAACACCACGCCGGAACAGATGAAGATGTTCCTGACCCGGTTCGGCGCCGATTCCCGGGCCGTCGTAACCGGGGACATCACGCAGGTGGACCTCCCCTCAGATCGCGAGAGCGGCATGCGCCACGCGCTCAGGATACTCAAGTCCGTTCCGGGGATCGCGACCGTCTATTTCACGGCGCGCGACGTGGTCCGTCATGCCCTGGTGAAGAAGATTCTCGAAGCCTACGGCGCCACGGAGAAGTCATGATCGAGGTCGCGATCCAGGACGCCTCGGACCTCGATGCGGAGGCGGAACTGTCCGGTGCGGGGATACGGAAACTGGTGCGGAGCAGCCTGATGCGCTTCACGCGCGAGGGCGCGGTGACGGTGCGGCTGGTCGAGGAAGCCGAGAGCCGCGAATTGAACCGGAGGTGGCGGGGCATCGACCGGCCCACCAACGTGCTGGCCTTTCCGTCGGACCGCGAACTGGGAGAAATTGGCGACATCGTGATCTGCATGCCGCTGGTTCGCTCGGAATCCAACGGCCGCGGCTCCACGCCGGGCGCGCACCTGGCCCACCTCGTCGTGCATGGTTCCCTGCACCTGGCGGGGCTCGACCACCATGATCCGGAGCAGGCGAGGGCGATGGAAACGCTCGAATCGGAGCTGCTGACGCAAGCCGGCTGGCCGGACCCGTGGGCGGAGGAGCGTGCATGAGCGGCGCCCGGGGATTCCTGGGGCGGCTTGCCGGACGCGGGCGGCTCACCCGCGAGGGTTTGCTGGAACTGCTGGCCGAGCTGGTCGGCGTGACGGAAATCACGCCGGGCGAGAAGGCGATGATAGAAGGCGTCCTCGAGGTTTCCCAGCGCGAAGTGCACGAAGTGATGGTGCAGCGTTCCAGCATGGTGGTCCTGCGCCTGGACGACAGCCGCGAGCAGCTCCTGTCCACGATCATCGGTTCCGGCCATTCGCGATTCCCGGTCATCGGCGAGAACCGCGACGAAGTGGTCGGGAGTCTGCTCGCCAAGGACGTGCTGCGGGCCCTCACGGATTCGCCGGAAGACACACTCGAAATCAAGCCCTTGCTCAGGCCCGTCACGCTGATCCCCGAAACCAAGCGCCTGGACGCCCTGCTGGACGAATTTCTGCGCGGCCGCAATCATCTCGCCGTGGTCGTGGACGAGTATGGCGGAACCGCCGGCCTGCTGACGATTGAAGACGTGCTGGAGCAGATCGTGGGCGAAATCGGCGACGAGCACGATCCCGAGCAGGCGCCGGAGCTGGTGCGGCAGGACGACGGCAGTTTCCTGGTCAGCGCCAAGATGCGCATCGAGGAATTCGACGAAGAGATCGGCTCGGAGCTGGATACCGGCGATTTCGACACGGTGGGCGGACTGGTCATTCACCGCCTCGGCCGATTGCCCAAGCGGGGCGACTCCGTGGAGGCCGGAGGATGGCGCTTCGAGGTCGTCTCGGCCGACCGGCGCCGAGTGAAGCGACTCCGCGTCAGCCGGACCTAAAGCGTGTTCAGATAGGCGATCAGGGCCCGACGGAGTTCTTCCCCGGGAAGGCCCACAAAGCTCATGCTCGTGCCGGGAACCATTTCCGCCGGCCGCTGCAGCCAAAGGTCCAGGTTTTCTTCGCTCCAGACAAAGTCCTGGGCGCGCAAGGCGTCGGAATAGACCGAACCCTGGGCGCTTGCCACCGGCCGATTGACGATTCCCGCAAGGTGCGGACCGATCTTGTCGCCGGGGTCCGCCTCCGTGGCGTGGCAGGCCTGACAGAGAATGTAGAGCCGTTGGCCCTGCGCAAGCAGCCGGGGATTGGGTGTTTCGTCGGCTGCGTCATCCTGTCCCGACGGGACATCCTGATCGGCAAGCGACAGACCGGCGGTTCCGCAGAGCAGGGCCGCGCACAGGGCGCCTGCCGCGATCAGCCTCGTTTTTCCCGGAATCTTCATGCGCGCTGAAGGATTTCGAATGCCGCCCGCTCGCCGCTTTCCAGCGCCGCCTCCATGCCGAAGTCCATGCGCCGGGTGTGCTCTCCCGCGAAGTGCAGGCGGTGGTGCGGCACGATCATTTCCCTGGCGAACCTGGAGATCTGGCCCGGACGGAACAAGTGGCGGCACCCCTGGATCAGGGGGTTCTTTCGCCAGCCGTAAAGGTCCACGAAGCGCATCTTCCCCCTGGTCGAGGGCCGGATCCGGGCAATTTCCGATTCGATCAGGGCAAGCGCCTGGTTGTCGGGCAACTGGTCGATCCGCGCCGAGGAAGGGCCGGTGAAAATTATCGAAAACCGGTGCGTGTCCTCTCCGGGCAGCTTGTCCAGCACCACCAGCGTCTGAATGGTCTCGTCCGTGAAGAACGACGGTTCCAGCCCGTCGTCCTCCCAGTACGGTTGCTCGACAACCCCCCAGGCGCGCGTCGTGCCGCGGTAGCCCAGCGACAGCACCGCTTCGGCCTGCCTGCCGGAGAATCCCGGTGAAACCGAAATATTGCGCAAGGTCGTGAACGGCATGGCGGAGACCACGAAATCGGCCCGGTAGCGGCTGCCGTCCAGGCAGCGGATCTCCGCGTCCGACCCGGACATGTCGATTTCCGCGACCACCTTGCCCAGCCGGACCCGGTCGCCCAGCGCGGCGGACATCGCTTCCGGCAGCCTCGACGTGCCGCCCTCGATCGTCCGCACCGGGAAGGTCTCCTCTCCTTCCTCGCGCGTGGCCGCCAGACCGAACGGCGTGTCGGCGGCCTGGGTCTGCGTCCTTCCGAAATTCGCGTCGAACATGGTCCGGGTCCGCTCCTGCATCATGCCGAGGCTGGAAGTCACGCGCAGATCCATCGGGACTCCCGCCAGCCGCAGGGCGGCCTCCGAGACGCCATTGTTCATGAACAGCTCGCGCATGGAGATGTCGTAGGCAGCGAATTCGGGGGACAGCCAGTCGTCCAGGTTGACCAGCGGATTCAGCCGCGACAACAGGCCCATGCCGACCATGAGCGGCGGCAGTTCACGCTCGTTGTCGGCCATCCTGTTGACCGGCGAATCGGCCCAGTCCGCGGACCTCACCCATGTCCCGTCGACGTAGTTGGACATGGGCATCAAGCTGCGGATGTCCGGGAGAAGCTTGACGTCAAGGCGGGAGCACAGGTCGATGGCCCGTGCATACGAACGCCCCACCTCGCTGGCGCCGTATTCCGGGCGCGTCTCCACGCCGTCGGCCGTATGGGCGCGTCCGCCTGCGCGGCCCGACCCCTCCAGCAGGATCACGTCAATGCCGAAATCCGAGAGCAGCAGCGCGCAGTTGAGCCCGGACAGCCCGCCTCCGATCACGACGGCCGTGGTCTTTTCGGCGGCTAAGCCCGCCGCGGGCTTCAGCAGCGGGTAGGAAAGAGAGAGGGCGGACAGAGAGAGCGCTCCCTTGAGGACCTGTCTTCTTCTCACACTCATTCCGGCTCCTCCAACAACGTGAACGCCGACCGTCCAGCCTTGCGGATTCTAACTGTTGTCGGAAGCGCGATGCCCAGCAGCAGGCAGAGCACGACCACGGGCCATTCTCCGTAGCGCACGTAGGGCGTGGCGCCCGCCAGCCTCGCTACGCTTACGTCCAGGAAGCCGGCTTCGTACTTCGGCAACCGGTCGATGATGCGGCCGCGGGGATCCACCGCCGCGGTAATGCCGGTGCCGGTCACCCGCAGCAGGTAGCGGCCGGTTTCCATCGCACGCACGCGCGCCATGTCCAGGTGCTGTTCAAGGGCGACTGTGTCTCCGAACCAGCCGTCGTTGCTGACGTTGATGAGAACCTCCGCCGCCGGCGCCCATCGTCGCTGCTCCGAACCGAAGGCCGCCTCGTAGCAGATGCTCACGCCGCAGATTGCATCCCCGGCCGTGAGCGGCGCCTGTTCGGCCGGTCCCGGCACGAGGTCGCTGGCGGGAAGGTTCATGCTCAGCAGCCAGTCCCTGATCGCATCGGGCACGGGAAAGAACTCCCCGAAGGGCACCAGGTGGTGTTTGTGATAGGTCCCCCGGCCATTGCCCAGCACAATCAGGGAATTGAATCGGCCGGCGTCGGTTTCGGTGAGTATGCCGAGCGCCAGGGCGATTCCCCGGGTGCGCAGCAGACGGTCCATTTCCTCAAGATAGTCGCGCACGAAATCCTGCGTCTGGGGGACCGCGACCTCCGGCCAGACGATCAGCGCCGGCCCCGCAGAGTCGCCCGCAATGGGTTGCCCGAAGCTCATCAGCTCGTACCGGGTCAGCGTCGGCAGGAACTCCTCTTCCAGCCACTTCCTCTCCTGGGGAATGCCGCCTTGCACGAGCCTCGCGTGCAGTTGGCCCGGCGACGGGCCATCCTGCGCCGGCAGCGAAATCTGCCCCAGTCCCACGGCGCCGCCAAGCAGCAGGAGCAGGCCCGCTGCCCGGGTCACGGGGCTGGGCGCGCTGCGCCAGACAAGCAGGCATGCGCCGGCCAGCAATGCCGTCGTCAGTCCCACCAGGTACATGCCGCCCAGGGGCGCCAGCATCGCCGGGACCCGGCCGGCAAATGAGGGGGCCGTGAGATAACCGGCGCTCAGCCACGGGAATCCGGTAAAGACCCAGCCCCTCAGCCACTCGGTCAGGACCAGAACGCAGGGCAGAACAAGAAGCAGAGCCATCCAGGGTCTTTTCGGCTGCATGCGCGCCGCCCAGTATCCGCCAAGGGCGTACCAGCAGCCCATCACGGCCGCGAGCAGGACCACCAGCGCGATGGCCAGCGCGACCGGCCCTCCGCTGACGATGCGCACGCTGTGATAGATCCAGTAGCAGCCGGCCGAGAAGGCGCACAGTCCGAAAGCGAAGCTTCCCGCCGCGGCCGCCCTCGGCCTCCCGGCGGCCCGCTCGCCCGACCACAACGACAACAGCAGGGTCAGTCCCGCCAGGCCGACGAACCACCGGACCAGCGTCCACTCCGGGTAAAAACAGAATGCCGCCGCCCAGAGAAGGCCTGCCAGCGCGCCTGTAGGAATGGTCCTGTTCATCGCCGCCAGCGTGCTATGCTCGAAGCGCGGAGCGGGAGTTCTTCCCGGGAAGATGGGGGCTTTCACACATGTTGAAGAAAATCTGCGGCTTGTATCTCTTTGCCGTTGCAGTACTGGTGGCCGTCCATACGGTTGTCGAGCCGTTGTACCACGCATCGGGACCCGGCCAGCCCTACAGCCCATTCTGGACCATAGTGAACCCGTTGACCGCGCTGGCCATTGTATTGGGCGCAGTCTTCAGCTACACGCGCAAGACGGGCGCGGGGGGCGAAGCCCTCACCCGGGAGTTCCTGGTGGCCAACACGCTTTTTTACGGATTCCTGTTCGTGGGGATCATGTTCTTCTGGAACTGGTTCAATCTGATGAACCCCGCCTTCACCGCCATAGGAGACGACACTGTTTCGCTGGTATGGATCGTCGTCGACGCCGGCGTGCCGCTGCTTGCGGGCGCTACCGGGATTCACCTGCTGCGGAGCGGCGCCTAGCAGCCTGCAGCGGGGCTTCCCCCGCGGGCTGCCAAGGCTGATAGCCGTGCGGGCCCTTGCGCGAGCGGCGGCGGTTGCGCTGCTGCTCGCTGGATGCGCTCCTTCAGGCCATGCGCTTGAATGGAGCGACAGCGAACTGCACCTGCAATACGGGCAGCTGGACGTTCCTTCCTTCGCCGGCGGCGGCAAGGCGAAACATCTGATCACCACCGCGCAGCACGCGCACGGCTGGAAATACGGCGACAACTTCTTCTTCCTGGACATGCTGGACTCCCGGGAGTCCGGATTCCAGGATTTCGATCTGTACGGCGAGTGGTACTCCAATTTCAGCCTGTCGAAGATTACGGGCAGGAATATCGGCGGCGGGCTGATCGCGGACGTCGGGCTGGTCCTCGGAGTCAACTGGGCCGATGACGCAAACGTCGTCAAGTATCTTCCGGGAGTTCGCCTGTCGCTGGATCTGAACGGATTCGCGTTCGCCAATCTGGACATCACCGCCTACATCGACGACAGTAAAGGCGTCGCATCGGGCGGAGCGCCGAGGGAAGGCGATTCGTTCATGGTGGACCTGAGTTTCGCGCGTCCTTTCACGCTGGGTAGGCAGAATCTCAGCCTGGAAGGCCATATCGAATACATTGGCGGCCGCAGGAACCGGTTCGGCGACAATGTCGACGGCTGGTTGCTTGCGCAGCCTCAACTACGCTGGAGGGTAACGGAACGCTTATGGATGGGAATCGAATATCAATACTGGATGAACAAGCTCGGCGACGGAGCCACCGACGAGAACACGGTCCAGGCGCTGCTCGTATGGCAGTTCTAGCCGTGGCGCCGCTGTTGCTGCTGGGGCTGGCCGGTCTTCCGGCGCAGGCCGCCGAGTCCGAGGGACCGCGAGTCTTTCAGGACTGCGACGTCTGTCCCGTGATGGTCGAGGTGCCTCCGGGGGAGTTCGTCATGGGCGCCGAGGGTGGCGAGGAAGGCCGCCCGGACGGACCGCCGCACCAGGTCAGCATCCCGAGAGCCTTCGCGATCGGACAGTTTGAAGTCACCAACCGGGAATTCGCCGCGTTCGTGGCCGACACCGGCTACGAAACCGAACCGCCCTGCGCGGTGCGGGTAGGCGACGAATGGCTGCTGCATCCGGAAGCCGTCTGGACCGATCTCAAGACCGGCCAGGCGACGGAACCGGATCACCCGGTGGCCTGCGTCAACTGGCTGGACGCGCGCGCCTATGTCGCCTGGCTGGCCGACTTCAGCGGCCAGCCGTACCGTCTGCCCAGCGAGGCGGAGTGGGAATATGCGGCGCGCGGCGGCGTGAGCGGCGACTTTCCCTGGGGCTCGGAACCGGATGAGGCTTGCAGCCAGGCCAACGTGTATGACTCGAGCGCGCAGGCCATGCACGGCTACAGCTGGCAGCCCGCGCTTTGCGACGACGGATTTCCGATGCTCGCGCCGGTCGGCCGCCTGCAGCCGAACGGCTTCGGCCTCCACGACGTGGCCGGCAACCTCTGGGAGTGGGTGGAGGACTGCTACGTAGCGCCGTATCCGGCCGACACTCCCACCGACGGAAGCGCGTACGGCCCGCCGCCGGGCCAGTGCGACCGGCGCAGCGTCCGCGGCGGAAGCTGGACTTCGCGGATCAGCCGCCAGCGGCTTGCGTTCCGCGGCCGCGATCCCGAAGACCTTCGCTACTCGATCTTCGGCTTCCGCGTCGCCCGCTCCCTGGACAACTGATGCTCGAGTTGCGCGCTAGAATTCGCGGCATGAACAGATATGCACCAGCTATGGCCGTGCTGATCGGCCTCACGTTCGCAGCGGCGCCCGCCGCCGGCGAGGATACGCAGCCCGAGACGTTCCGCGATTGCGAGCAATGTCCGGAGATGGTCGTGGTTCCGGGCGGCAGCTTTGTAATGGGAAGCGAGGAAGCCGTGAGCGAACGCCCGATGGGCCCGCCGCACGAAGTGACCATTGCCCGGACCTTCGCGCTGGGCAAGTACGAAATCACCAACCGGCAATACCGGGACTTCGTGGACGCGACCGGCTACGAGATGTCGAAAGGTTGCCGCGGCAACATCGACAACGAGTGGAAGCACGACCCCGAAGCGCACTGGACGGACTTGCGGCTGGGGCAGGAGTCCGACCCCGAGCATCCCGTGGCCTGCGTGAGCTGGCTGGACGCCCGCGCGTATATTGCCTGGTTATCCGAACTGAGCGGCGAGGAATATCGTCTGCCCAGTGAGGCGGAGTGGGAGTATGCGGCGCGTGTCGGCGCCGGCGACTGGTTCTACTGGGGCGAAGATCCCGACGAGGGCTGCAAGCACGCCAACATGTATGACACGAGCGCGCACGCCGTTCACAATTTCATCTGGCCCTGGATCGACTGCGACGACGGTCATTCGACCATGGCGCCGGTCGGCAGTTTCCAGCCCAACGGCTTTGGTCTGCATGACATGACCGGCAACGTTTGGGAATGGGTGGAGGATTGCTACGAAGTGCTTTATCCGGAAGACACGCCGACGGACGGTTCGGCCTACGGTCCGCCGCCGGGCCAGTGCGAGAACCGCAGCGTGCGGGGCGGCAGCTGGCTCACCAACCCCGACTGGCAGCGCACCACCTTCCGCGGCCGCGATCCCGAAGAAGTGCGCTACAGCTTCTTCGGCTTCCGCATCGCCCGCTCCCTGCCCGACTAGCGCGTTGCCGTTTCTTTTCGCCTTGCTCGGCCTGACCGTCGGGACGGCGGTCGCGGACGGCGATCCGAAGGCGGCTTTTCGGGATTGCGACGCGTGCCCGGAAATGATCGTGGTGCACGGCGGTGAGTTCGTGATGGGAGCGGAAGGCGGCGAGGAGGGCCGCCCGGAGGGACCGCCGCGGGAAGTGCGCGTGGAGCGCGATTTTGCGCTGGGCAAGTACGAGGTAACGAACGCCGAGTTCGAAGCCTTCGTGTCCGCGACGGGATACCAGGTGGAGAAAGGCTGTCGCGGTAAATTCGATGGCGAGTGGCAGAACCACCCGGAACCGTACTGGGCCGATCTCATGCTCGGGCAGGATTACGAACCGGATCACCCCGTGGCCTGCGTCAGTTGGCTGGATGCGCGCGCCTACGTGGACTGGCTTGCCGGGATGAGCGGCCAACCGTATCGCCTGCCCACCGAGGCGGAGTGGGAATACGCGGCGCGGGCCGGCGCCGTGGGCAGTTTCACCTGGGGCGAGGACGCCGAAGCGGCATGCGCCTATGCCAACGTGTATGACGCAAGCGCGGATCCCGTGCACGATTTCGGCTGGCAGGCCGCGGAGTGCGATGACGGCTACCCGACGCTTGCGCCGGTGGGAATGTTCGAGCCGAACGCCTTCGGTCTGTACGACGTGGCCGGCAACGTCTGGGAATGGGTGGAAGACTGCTACGTAGAGCCCTATACGGCCGAGTTGCCGACGGACGGCTCGGCGCTTGAAGTCCCGCCGGGCCAGTGCGAACGGCGCGGCGTGCGCGGCGGCAGCTGGATCACGCGGCCGAACCGCCAGCGCCTCACCTTCCGGGGCCGCGACCCGGAGGACATCCACTACACCTTCTTCGGCCTCCGCGTCGCCCGCTCCCTGCAGGAGAATTAGCGGCGGGATTTAAATCAGGCGGCCTGGTCGTAGCCGAGGACGGCCTTGGTTTCGAGGAATTCCTCCAGGCCCTCGGGGCCGGATTCGCGGCCGTTGCCGGACTGCTTGTAGCCTCCGAACGGAGCGCTGAAGTCACCCGACTCGCCGTTGATGCAGACCTGGCCTGCGCGCAGTTGCGCGGCGACGCTCCTCGCCTGTTCGAGGTCGCCG
Organism: Gammaproteobacteria bacterium; assembly: GCA_965116895.1. GTDB lineage: Bacteria > Pseudomonadota > Gammaproteobacteria > Steroidobacterales > Foliamicaceae > Foliamicus. The sequence goes on from OZ220729.1 coordinate 324,538, forward strand.
CCCCACACGTAGGCGGCGAGGCCGTATTCCGTGTCGTTGGCGATCGCAATTGCCTCGTCCAGGCTGTCGTACGGAATCACGCAGAGCACCGGCCCGAAAATCTCCTCGCGTGCGATCGTCATGTCGTTGCTCACGTTGCCGAACACCGTCGGCTTGACGAAATAGCCCGTTTCCAGGCCCTCGGGCTTGCCCGGACCGCCCGCCGCCAGCGTCGCGCCTTCCTCGATGCCCTTGCGGATGAGTCCCTGCACCTTGTCGAACTGCACTTCACTTACCAATGGTCCCATCGTTGTTTCCTCGGACGCGGGATCGCCTATTCGCGCCCGCGCGGCTGACGTCACCGAGATCTCCACGGCCCTGTCGTGGAGGCCGGCCGGGACGAGCAGGCGAGTGGGCGCATTGCACGACTGTCCCGTGTTCATGCAGACGTTGCGCATGCCGTTGATCACGCCCTTTTCCAGCGACGCGTCGTCCAGAATGAGGTTGGGCGACTTGCCGCCCAGTTCCTGGCTGACTCGCTTGACCGTTCCGGCAGCCGTTGCGGCCACAGCGATTCCTCCGCGGGTGGATCCCGTGAAAGAGACCATGTCGATGTCCGGATGTCCGGCGATAGCCTGGCCGACCCCGGGCCCGTCGCCGTTGACCAGGTTGAAGACGCCCGCGGGCACGCCCGCGGCTTCGATGACTTCCGCGAATACCACGCCGCTGAAGGGCGCGATCTCGCTGGGCTTCAGCACCATGGTGCAGCCGGCCGCCAGCGCCGGAAGGACTTTCAGCGTGATCTGGTTGATCGGCCAGTTCCAGGGGGTGATGAATCCGCACACGCCGATCGACTCGCGGCGAATCAGGGTTCCGCCACGCTGTTCCTCGAACTCGAAGTTCTCCAGCAGGCGGCGCGCCGTTTTGGCGATGACTATTCCCATGGCCGCCTGCGCCTTGGTGGAAAGGCCCGTGGGAGCGCCCATTTCCGCCGTAATCGCCGCCGCGATGTCGTTGTAACGCGCCTTGTAGGCGGCAATGAACGCGTCGATCAATTCGAGACGCTCCTGCTTCGAGGTTCGGGAATATGTTGCGAACGCCGTTCGGGCTGCCGCCACGGCCCGGTCCACGTCCTCGGCGCTGCCCAGCGATATCAAGCCGGCGGGCTCCTCGGTGGCGGGGTTGATTACTGGCAGTTCACGCTGCCCGATCGGATCGATCCACTCTCCACCGATAAAAAACTTGCGATAGTCGTATTCGGCCATTGTTGCCGCTCTCCTTTGGTATCGGTCGCAGGTTGGCGAGGATACACCGCTGCCGCCGTGCGTGCTATTCTGCCGACCCGCGTCAAGGAGCAATGCCGTGACCAAGTCCGTGGAAGCCGAAGCGCCGCGAGAAACCGTGCCCATATCCGTGCGCACCGGGTGGGGAGTGGGCGCGCTGGGCGTGGCGCTGCTGTTCAACACCTATTCCATTCTGCTGATGTTCTATCTAACGAACATTGCAGGCGTGGCCGCGGGCGTGGCGGGCCTGCTCCTGGCGATCGCCAAGGGCTACGACTGGATTACCGACGTGCCGATGGGAATCCTGAGTGACCGCACGCGCAGCCGTTTCGGCCGCCGCCGGCCCTGGCTGCTCCTCGGGGCGTTCGTGTGCGGCAGCGCTTTCGTCATGCTGTTTTCCACGCCCACGGAAGTGTCGGACACGGTCAAGGCGGTTTATGTGCTGGGCGCCCTGCTGCTGTTCAATACCGGCTACACGCTGTTCAACGTGCCGCACCTGTCGATGCCGGCGGAAATGTCCAACAACTATGACGAGCGCACCGCGATCATGTCGTTCCGCGCCGTCGCGATCGTGCTCGGCACTTTTGCGGTGGGAGGCTTCGCACCCCGCCTGGCGCAGCAGTTCGGCGGCGGCATAGAGGGCTACGCGGTGGTCGGCTGGACGCTGGGAATCATCGCCATGCTGGCCATGGTGTGCTGTTTCGCGGGCACGGCCCGCGCCCGGGCCACCAAACACGTCGCCACCCGTCAAAGCGTCAAGGGCCAGTTCGGCACCGCGATCCGCAATGTTCACTTCGGCAAGCTTGCGCTGTTCAAGATGCTCACCCTGCTGGCCACCGGCGTGGCGCAGGGCAGCGTGTTGTTCTTCGTCACCGAAATCCTCGGCCACTCCCAGGGAGTCATGCTCTATTACAGCCTGGGCTACGCTTCGGTCTCGCTGCTTGCGGCGCCGGTTTGGGCCAGGCTGTCGCGCATGACCGGCAAGCACACCGCGTTGATCATCGCAACCTTCGGGTTCATGGTGTTCGTGATGTGGTGGTGGATCGCTCCGCCGGGAGAGCCCGTCGAGTTGCTGGTCTTGCGGTCGATGGTGCTGTCCTTCTTCGCCATGGGCAAGCTGCTGCTGGGCATGTCGCTATTGCCCGACGTGCAGGAATACGATTATCTGAAGACCGGGCTTCGGCGCGAAGGCGTATTCGCCGGCGCCTACAACATGGTGGAAAAGACGGCCTTCATCGCCGCACCGCTGGTGGTGGGGCTGGTCCTGCAGGTGCTGGGCTACGAGTCCACGGTGGACAACATTTCGATCGAACAGGATCCTCGCGCGCTCACCGGAATCCGCGTGTCGATTGCCGCCATTCCGGCCACCTGCAACCTGTTTGCGGGAATCATCCTGCTGCGCTGGACCCTTACGCGGGACCGGCTAGCGGAATTACGCGCGGAGCGAGCTGCGGCAAGCGCCTGATGGGGAGTGCATCCTGCCCTCAGCGAGGGCCGGGAGTTCTCGTGCAGGCGGGGTTCAGGCGGCCTGTTCGCTCTTTGCTGCGGGCGCGCGTTTAGCGGGCAGCAGCGGAATGGGGTCGACCACCCAGCCCTTTTTCCCGCGGCGGCCGGGGCTGGGGATGGCGAACGCGGTGTGTCGGCCGGCCTTGCGGACCTTTTCCGTGTCGATACACCAGCCGCGAGCCTCCCATTCCGCGAGCCATTGCCGGTAGCGGCCTACCGCGTAGTCCGACGGCATAAGCATGTCTTTGGCGCTGGTTCGCGGCGCCAGTTTTGGATGCAGCGTAAGCAGAATGTCCCGATCCTGGAAGGCGACATACTCATTGCGCTCCATGATGGTCTTGTCGTGCGCTTCGTCCTGCATGAAGTTGCGCATCGTGACCATGTACAAGCCCGTAAGAACCTCGTCAATGGGCACGCGGTACAGGTACTGATAGATCTTCATGACCGGCGAGGGATTGATATGCGTCCAGACGGAAGCGGGCCCGTGGTGGCCCGTGCCCACGGTGATGGTGCTGTTCCGGGTCACTTTTGAGGACTCGCGCATCCGCTTTTCCGGCAGCGGCGGCGCATAGACCTGGTTGTAGAAGCCCGTGCCCCAATCGGTTTCCCGAATGTCCAGATCGCTGACCTTGTAGTTCTCGTCCTCCCCCTTCATCCCATGGGTGTCGTGGACGAATTCGTTATGGGCCGGGTCTATGCCGTTTTCCACGGCGCGCCTGTATTCGACTTCCCATTCGAAATACTGAATCGTTGGCTGCCAGCCTTCTTCTCCCCACTCGGGGATCTCGAGGAGCGGCGGCCGTTCGGATTCGTCGAGGTCCCCCAGGAAACAGAACACCAGCCCGTAGCGTTCCATGACCGGGTAGGAATCCACCCTCGCGCGCCCTGGCGTCTTCGCCTTCATGCCGATGGAGGGCACGCGCACGCATTGCCCCTCGCCGTTGAAGCGCCAGCCGTGATAGGGGCACTGAATGCAGCTGTCTTCCACCAGGCCGTCGCCCAGGGAACCGCCCCGGTGGCAGCAGGTATTGCTCAGGCAATGTGCCTGGCCTTCCTCGTCGCGCCACAACACGAAGTCCTGGCCCAGCATGCGTCGCTTGAGCGGCTTGTCCTCCAGTTTCCCGGACTCGACCGCGGGATACCAGAAATTGATGAACATGCGGTCAGGCGGCCTGGTCGGTCTCCACGGCCCGCGCCGGCGTGGCCGGCATCAGCGGGATGGGGTCGATCACCCAGCCTTTCTTCTTGCGCCGTTCGGGGCTCGGTATGGCGAACGCGGTATGGCGTTCCTGCTCGCGAACCTTGTCCAGATCGATGCGCCAGCCGCGCGCCTCCCATTCCTTCAGCCATTCCCGGTAGCGCCCGATCGGATAGTCCGAGGGAGTGAACAGTTCCTTGGTATTGACCCGCGGCGTGATCTTCGGGTGCAGTTCGTACAGCACGTCCCGGTCCTGGGTCGCCACGTACTGGTTCCGCTCCATCATGGTCTCGTCATAGAGGTCTTCCAGCATGAAGTTGCGCATGTTGACCAGGAACAGCCGCGTGTTGTCCTCGTCGATCGGCGATTCGTAGAGGTACTGGTAGATGTGCATGACCGGAGTGGGATTGATGAAGGTCCACACGGAGGCCGGTCCGTGGTGGCCGGTGCCCGCTCTTATGATGCGGTTCTTGGTCTCCCCGGAAGCCTCGCGCATTTTCTTCTCCGCCAGAGGCGGCGCATAGACCTCGTTGAAGAACCCCGTGCCCCAGTCGGTTTCGCGCATGTCCAGCTCGCGTACCTTGTAATTCTCGTCCATGCCCTTCATGCCGTGGGTGGGATGCACGAACTCGTTGTGCGCGGGGTCGATGCCGTTTTCGATCGAGCGCTTGTAGTTGAAGTTCCATTCGAATGACTGGATGGTGGACGACCAGCCTTCCTGTCCCCATTCCTTGATCTCAAGAAGCGGCGGCCGTTCCGATTCGTCCAGGTCGCCCAGGAAACAGAAGACCAGCCCGTAGCGCTCCATGACCGGATAGGAGTCCACCCGCGCCCGCCCTGGCGGCTTGGCCTTCATGCCGATGGAGGGCACGCGAACGCACTGCCCTTCGCCGTTGAATCGCCAGCCGTGGTACGGACATTGCACGCAACTGTCTTCCACCAGGCCGTCGCCGAGTGAACCGCCGCGGTGGCAGCAGGTATTGCTGAGGCAATGGGCCTGACCGTCTTCGTCGCGCCACAGCACGAAGTCCTGACCCAGCATGCGTTGCTTGAGCGGCTTGTCTTCGAGTTTCTCCGACTCGACCGCCGGATACCAGAAGTTTATGAACATGGCTGTGCTCCTGGATTACAGAGCAATAAGTTTATACCGGAACTCCCCAGGCGTCGTAGCTGAACAGGCCAAGCGATTCCTCGTTCCGATTGTTGCGTTCGGCGAAGCGGTCGGTATCGGGTGCGAAGAAGCGATGGATAATCTGTGCCGAGTTCTCCATGACCATCGTGGTTCGCGCCACGCGGGCGGCTTCGTAGCGCCGAAACGCCTCGGACAGTTCGCCGGCCTTTTCCATGCAGCGCGCCAGAACGATTCCGTCCTCGATCGCCATTACGGCGCCCTGGCCCATGAAGGGCAACGTGGGGTGCGCGGCGTCTCCCAGCAAGGACACGCGCCCCACGCTCCAGGACTCGAGCGGCCGCCGGGAAAACAGGCCCCACTTGTAGCAGAGTTCCGGCGGGGTGGCCCCGATGATCGCACGCACCAGGCTGTGGAATTCGGAAAACTCGTCCAGCACTTCCTTTACGGTCGACCGTTGCGACCAGCTCTCCACCTGCCAGTCGTCCCGTTCGACGAAAGCGACGTAGTTCACCGTCTCGCCGCCGCGGATCAGGTAGCGCACGAACAGATGCCCGGGTCCTATGTAGATGCCCGAAGGTGGATCCACCGCTTGCGCCGGCACGCTGGCTGCCGGCGCCAGGCCACGCCAGGCGACGTAACCGGTAAATTTCGGCGATTCCTGTACGTGCATTTGCGAGCGCACGGGCGATTTCACCCCGTCGCAGCCGACCAGGGCGCGCCCTGAAGCGCTGTTGCCGTTGGTGAAGAACGCGGTAACGCCCTTTGCGTCCTGGGTGAATCGCTCGAATTCATGGCCGAGCCATATACAGTCCGGGTCGTTTGCCCGCACGGCGTCGGCGAGCATCCGGTGCAGGTCCGCCCTGTGGATCTGGTAATAGGGCGCACCGTACTGCTCAAGCGTCAAGTCGCCGCGATCGGTGCGAACCAGGACGCGTCCCGTCTGATAGTGGTGCACGGCCTGGTATGAGGGCGGGTCCGCCAGCTCTGCCAGTTCGTTTTCCAGGCCCAGGCCGATCAGGGCCCTCGAGCCGTTGGGACTCAGCGTAAGCCCTGCGCCCACCTCGCCCAGTTCGGGCGCCTGTTCGTACACCCTGACCGCAATGCCGTAGCGCTGCATGGCCAGCGCACAGGTAAGGCCGCCCATGCCGGCCCCGATCAACATGACAGGCTGTACACTCATCCGCGGGAATTGTATGCCCCTGTTGATGCGTATCGGTGCGTGTGAAGCACATTCGTCGGCGGATACAATGCGTGCTCTTATGAACTGCGGAAACTACCCATGCGCAACGCCACAATCGCCGCAGGCCTGCTGGCCTCGTTCGTACTGATGTCCGCCGCACAGGCGCAGACAGTGCTCGTTACCGGTTCCAACCGTGGAATCGGGCTGGAATTCGCCAAGCAGTACGCGGATCGGGGCTGGACCGTGATCGCCACCCACCGCCGCGACACTACGCCCGACACGCTGGCGGCACTTGAGGCGCAGTACCCCGGCGTCCGCGCGGAAAAGCTGGACGTGACCGACCACGCCAGCATCGACGCATTGGCGGAAAAGCTGGCCGGCATGCCGATCGACGTGCTCATCAACAACGCCGGCATCACGGGCGATTTCACCAAGCCGAGGCCCCAGACCCTGGGCACGCTGGACTATGACATGGCGGTCCACTTCTTCCGCACCAACGCCCTGGGCGCGCTCAAGGTCAGCGAGGCTTTCATGGACAACGTGGAGGCCAGCGACCAGAAGAAGATCGTTGCAGTGAGTTCGCTGGCCGGCTCCTTTGAAGGCGAGTCCGGCGGAAAAGGGGGAATCTACTGGTATCGCTCAAGCAAGGCCGCGCTCAACATGATGATGGTGGGAGTGGCCGCCGATTCGAGACGCAAGGGAATCATCGCGGCCCTTCTCTCTCCCGGCACCGTGAAGGTCGAAAAGATAGCGGAAATGGTGGAACGGGCGGGGCTCAAGGGCTTTATCGAGCCGTCCGAGAGCATTGCCGGCATGATCGACGTGATCGAGAACCTGACGCCGGAGGATTCCGGCGCATTCATCCGCTACAACGGCGAACCGCAGCCCTTCTAGTTCGCGTTCGGCGGCTAGAGGAAGGTTACGCCGCCGTCCACCATCAGGGTCTGGCCGGTGGTCATCCGGCTCAGGTCGCTGGCCAGCCACAGCACGGCGCCGACCACGTCCGAGCTGTCCAGCGGCCTTCGGATCGCCTGCTGCGAGGTCGTGGCGCCGATTGCCTTGTCATACTTGTCGCCGAAGAAGTCCGCTGAAGCCCGGGTTGAAACGATGTTGGGCGCGACCGCGTTGACGCGCACGTCGTAGCGTCCCATTTCCCGCGCCAGACCGCGCGTCAGACCGATCACCGCGGCCTTCGAAGTGGTGTAGTGAATGACGTTGGCCATCCCGTAGGTCGCCGCCAGCGACGCGATATTGATGATGGACCCGCCGTCGCCCGATTTCATGTGCTGCGCCGCCGCCCGGCTGGCCAGCCAAACGCCCTTCACGTTCACCGCCATGGTCGCATCCCAGAGCTCTTCCTCCACCTCGTCGAAGCGCGTGAGTTCCAGGTTGCCCCACCAGGCTGCGTTGTTCACCAGTACGTCGATCCGCCCGTAGGCCTCGGCGGTCCGGGCGGCCATCGCCTCGAGATCGGACAGCGAGGTCACGTCCACTCTCGCGGTCAAAACATCCGCGCCCTGTTCGCGCGCCAGCGCTTCGCTTTCGTCGCAATCCTTCAGATCGCAAAGCATCAGGCGTGCGCCCAGGCGGGCGAATTCCACCGCGTAAGCCTGTCCAAGCCCGCCGGCCGCTCCCGTAATGACCACCGACCGCTCGTCAAATCGCATCCGATTACCCTCAGTCTCCAGCAAGATGCGCGATGCTACCCGAACGAAGCATTGGTGTCACAATATCCACTCATGTATACCCTGATCCTTGCGTTTTTTCTGTTGGCGCTGACTTTTTCCTTCTTCTGCTCGTTGTGGGAGGCGGTGCTGCTCAGCGTTACGCCGAGTCATGCGCGCCTGCAGTCTCAGCAGGGCACGCGCGTCGGGCGGTATCTCGAAGATTTCAAGGCCAACATCGACCGTCCCCTGGCGGCGATATTGACGCTGAACACCATTGCCCACACGGTCGGCGCCATCGGCGTGGGCGCACAGGCAGCGGTAATCTGGGAGCAGGCGAATCCGTGGATAACCAGGGTTGTGGTCCCTGCGGCCATGACGATCGCGATACTGATCCTGTCGGAGATCGTTCCCAAGACGATCGGCGCGCTGTACTGGCAACGGCTCGTGGCCTTCACCGTGCACTCGCTGCGCCTGTTGACGACGGTGCTGGCTCCCTTCGTGTGGTTGAGCCAATACATCACCCGGGGTTTGAGGCGCGACACGACGCAACCGATATTGACGCGGACCGACTTTCTGGCGATGGCCGAACTGGGGACGCAGGAGGGTGTGCTCGAAGCCGGGGAAAGCGAAATGATCGGGCATCTGATCCGTTTTCAGGCGATACAGTCGCGGGACGTGATGACTCCGCGCACGGTCGTTACCGTGGCATCGCAAGACGAGCCCATCGCCGATTACTACGCGAAGGCGAGAAGCCATTCCTTTTCCCGGATTCCCGTGCACGACGAGTCCAAGGACCACATCACCGGCTATGTGATGAAAGACGACTTGTTCGCCGCAATGGTGGAGGGGCGCGGAAACCAGCCCATGGCCGCCTTGCGCCGCGAAATTGTCGCCGTGGACGAGTCCTTCGCCATTACCGACCTGTTCGAAGAACTGCGAAAGCGCCAGGAGCACCTGGCCGTGGTGCTGGACGAATTCGGGGGCATGGCGGGGATCGTGACCATGGAAGACGTTATTGAAACCTTGCTCGGTCTGGAAATCGTCGATGAGACCGACTCGGCGGTGGATATGCGCGAACTGGCGCGGCGACAGCGGGTCCGGCGCGCGAATGCCCTGGGCCTGCTGGACGCGCCCGCGGCATCTTCCGATGGCGCGTCCGTGAACGAATCCGGCTGGGGGGGCTAAGCCATGTCCGGGTTGACCCGGGGATTGCCTTGGCATTTTCCTCGGGCCTTGCCTTCCGCCACGCTGATGCTGCTTCGGCAGTCTCGCGCCGGCCTGGAGGTACTGCTGCTCAGGCGAATCACTCGCGCTGCTTTCGGCGGGGCGTGGGTGTTCCCCGGCGGCGTGCTCGACAAGCAGGACGGGGATGCGCAACTGCACCGCCGCTGCCTGGGCCTCAACGACAGTCGCGCCAGCCGTATGCTTGGCCTTCCCCGAAATGGTCTGGACTACTGGGTGGCGGCCATTCGCGAAACCTTTGAAGAGACGGGCGTGCTTGCTGCGGTGAACGGCTGCGGGCAAGGACCTCGCGGCACGCTTGCGGAACGTCGAGCGCTTCTGGATGGAAGGATCCGTTTTAAGGAACTCTGCCGCCGCCGTAACTGGAGTCTCCCGGTCAAGCGCTTGCACTACGTGTCGCACTGGATAACCCCGAGCGCGGCGCCGAGGCGCTTCTCGACGCGGTTTTTCCTTGCGGAATCAACGCCCGGTATTCGAGTGCGCGCGGACGGCAAAGAGATCCTGCAGGCCCGGTGGTTTGAGCCGGGTCAGGCGCTGGAGCGGAAAATTCCATTGGCTCATCCGACCCGGCATTGCCTGCGAATCCTGAGCGAGATGGGAAGCGTGTCCACGGCGAAGAAATGGGCTGCCACGATGGCTCACAAGCCGGTGCCCGTCACCCGGCCGGAGGTGCGGCGAATCGACGGGAAACTGATGTCCTGTCTGCCGACCGGCGAAGTGCTCGGCCCATTCCACATGAAGGATTACCCGGTGGCCTGATGCCGGCCGATGCCATCAAGCCCGGGGAACTGGTGGACCTTGCGCCCTCGATCCGGCGCCTGACCGCGTTCAACGCCGGAGCCATGACCGGCCCCGGCACCAACACCTGGGTACTCGGGGACAAAGAGCTTGCGGTACTCGATCCGGGCCCCGCCTCGCCCAGGCATGTCGGAAACATCGTGGACCAGGCCCCGGGGGAGGTGCGCTGGATACTGGTCACCCACACCCACCCGGACCACTCGCCGGGCGCCGCGCTGCTGGCGGAACTCACGGGCGCGTCGTTGATCGGCGCGCCGCCGCCGTCGGGCGACCGCCAGGATTCGAGCTTTCGTCCCGCCGTGCAGCCGGAAGACGGCCAGGAATTCGACCTGGGCGGCTTTGTTCTTCGGGCCGTGCACACGCCCGGCCATGCGTCCAACCACTTCTGCTGGTGGCACGCGCCGCAGGGTGTGCTGTTCACCGGCGATCACATCATGCAGGGCTCGACCGTCGTCATTGCGCCGCCCGACGGCGACATGAGCGCCTACATGGCCTCGCTCGCCCGCCTGCTCGAGATGCCCATTCGCGCCATGGCTCCCGGGCATGGCCACTGGATCGATCGGCCCGCGCAGGAAATAAGGGGCCTGATTGCGCATCGCGAACGCCGCGAGGAAAAGGTGATCTCGGCAATGGATGCGCTGGGTCCCGCTACGCTCGAGGCTATTCTTCCCCGCGTGTACGACGATGTGCCCAACCGCCTGCATCCGGTGGCGGCCTTGTCTCTTGAGGCCCACCTTCTGAAGCTTGAACGGGAAGGCCGGGCCGGGCGCGAAGGGCGCGCCTGGCGGCTTGCGGGAGGCCCGGCGCAATGAGCAAGCCGAACATTCGACCGGCCCGGCCCGAGGACACTCCGACCATCGTCCGGTTCAATATTGCACTGGCGGACGAATCCGAGGGGTTGCGCCTGGACCCGGATACGGTCGAGGCCGGCGTGCGCCGGATGTTCTCCGACCCGGCCCTGGGACGCTACTTCATGGCCGTTTCCTCTGCCGGGGAACGGCTGGGGCAGTTGATGATCACTACCGAGTGGAGCGATTGGCGGAACTGCATGATCTGGTGGCTGCAGAGTGTGTATACGGCGCCGGAACACCGGGGCCGCGGCGTGTTCCGGTCGCTTTGCGAACACGTCCTCCGTGAAGCCGGTGATGCGGACTGCCGGGTGCGCCTGTACGTGGAGCGCGACAACAGCCGGGCGATCGCGGCCTACCGGGCCCTGGGGTTCGACCACTGCGGGTACGACGTCATGGAACATGGCGCATGACCATGCGCCGTCCCCCATGGCGCCGGCTGGCGACCGTCCTCAGGGGCGTGGCTGGATTCAAGGTTGTGTGGCTGTGCACCGTGCTGGGCGCCGCGGCCGGCAACGTCTGGCTGGGCCCGCTGGCGCTGCTGGCGTTCGCCGGAGTGCAAGTGCTTTTTTCGCGGAATCGGAGAAGAGAGCTGCTGGTTTTTGCAAGCGGCCTCGCAATGGGCCTGGTCATGGAGACGGTCGTGGTGCGCGCGGAATGGGTCAGCTATGCGCCCGGCTGGCCTGATTCAATCCTTGCCCCGGCCTGGATTCTTGCCTTGTGGGGCGCGTTTTCCCTGATGAGCATCGACGGCCTGGCATGGCTGCGCGGCAGACGCATGCTGGCTGCCGTCCTCGGCGCCGCCGGGGCGCCATTTGCGTATTTCTCGGGAATTGCCCTCGGCGCCGGATCGGAAGCCGGGGTGGCCTTCTACCTGACCGTGGGTTTGTTCTACGCTGCGGCGACGCCGCTGCTCGTGGAATTGGGGGGTACTTTGGAGAGCGGCGGGGCCGCCCCCGGGGGGAGGAAGAATCCGGGGGCGACCTGACCCTGTTCCCGGGATTGGAGGGGAGGTCTCTTGGGATGGGAGAACCGGGAAAAGGGCGCCGCTTGTTTGTGAAACTGGCCTAACCGCCCAGGATGGACGAGAAAGCTGCCAACGGGGCGACAAACGCGACCGCGAACAATACGGCCTCACCGATGACGCCAAGGCTTCCGGCGCCAGTTCTTGAAATCAATGTCATATCTCTTGCTCCTTTGCATCTCTTCTTGATGCACTGCACAAGATAAGGGCCGGGCCGTTTTTTTCTTCTCGCCACGGTAACGATTCGTAACATTTTGTAACGCGGATTGAATTTCCCTCGAAATCGCTGAATCCACCCATAAAATCTGCAGGCAATGCCATCCCGCATCTTCCTGATCGACGACGACGCAAAGCTCGCCATGCTTCTGCGGGCCTATTTCAGTCGTTTCGATCTCGAGCTCGAGTCCGCGCTGGACGGCGACACCGGGCTCAGGAAGATGGCGGCCTTCGAACCGGACCTGGTGATACTTGACGTGATGCTGCCGGGGCGTGACGGCTTCGAGTTGTGCCGCGAGATCCGCAAGACCAGCAGCGTGCCCATCATCATGCTCACCGCGCGCGGCGACGTGACGGACCGCGTCGTGGGTCTGGAGGTCGGCGCCGACGATTACGTGCCCAAACCGTTCGAACCGCGCGAACTGGTCGCCCGGATTCAGACCATCCTGCGGCGCGTACAGCGTTCGTCAACGGTTTCGGGGGTCGCGGAACACGGTCCGCTGCAGCTGGACTTCGATCGCCGCGAAGCGCTCCTGAACGGCGACCTGCTCGATCTGACGGCGATGGAATTCAACCTCCTGCAACTGCTTTCCGGCGAACCGGGACGTGTCTATACGCGCGACGAAATACTCTCCGAGCTGCGCGGCATCGAGCCGAACATATTTTCGCGTTCGGTGGACATCAATATCAGCCGGCTGCGCCAGAAACTGGACGACGATCCCTCCAATCCCCGCTTCATTCGGACAATACGTGGCGCCGGCTACGTCTTCCTGAAAGGACAGGGCGAAAGCAGCCGTGACCCCGGGAGCGATGACGTCCCGCCCTCCAAGACCACGATCGTTCTATGAATAACCGATTCGTCCGCGCCCTGAAATGGCTGGCGCGCAAGCCGGTGAACGCCTGGCGCTCGCTTCCCGTTCGCCTGATACTGATCTTCTTCGCGAGTCTGATCGTCATGACGGCGGGTGTTTCCATCCTCTTCGTGATGTTCCCGCCCCCGGAGAGTCCGGAGAACATGACCGTCGTGCGTGTCCTTGGCTATCCCATCATTGCGGCGGTTTTCGCCGGCTGCTACCTGGCGGTGCGGCGGCTGTTCTATCCGTTGCAGGATATTCGCCTCGGCACCCGCCGGATCGGGGAAGGGCAGCTCGATTACCGGATCCCGATCCGCCGCCAGGACGAACTGGGAAGGCTGTCGCAACGCATCAACCGAATGGCGGACGAAGTCCAGCGGATGCTCGACGGCCAGCGCCAGTTGCTGCTGGCCATGAGCCACGAATTGCGCACGCCGCTGACCCGCGCCCGGCTGGCTCTGGAGTTCATAAACGACAAGGACGTGCGTTCGCACCTGGAGTACGACCTTTCCAGCATGGAACGCATGATCACTGAATTGCTGGAGGGCGAACGCCTGAACACGCAGGGCGGCCAGATGTCACGCTCACGGGTCAACCTGAACAAGTTGATGGCCGAAGTCCTGCGCGGCGATTTCCCCAACGAGCGCCACCGCGTGTCGCTGAACTTGCCGCCGGCTCCGGCACACCTGAGCGTGAACGCCGCTCACTTGAGAATGCTGGTCCGCAACCTCGTGGAAAACGCGTTGCGCTACAACCCCAGGGACGGGAAGCCGGTCGAGGTCAGTCTGCGCATGGAAGACGACGCGGCAATAATCCGCGTGCAGGATCACGGACCCGGAATCGATCCCGAGCACCTGGAGCAGGTTACGAGCGCCTTCTACAGGGCGGACCCGTCACGCGGTGCGGGAACCGGACGCCATGGTCTTGGCCTTTACCTGTGCCGCCTGATCGCCGAGGCACACGGCGGAGAGGTGGAAGTGGCCAGCCCTCCCGGAAGCGGCGCCTGCATCACGGCCCGCATACCCGGCGAACCGCCGGACTGATTCAGATTTGCATCTCCGCTCACTTGTGCATAATTGACTGCTTGTCGGTCTGTATGACCGATAGGGAGGACATCCAATGAGATTCAGACTTGCCGTTTTTTCCGTACTCGTTGCGGGCGTGATCGTCGCCCCGCGACCCGTGATAGCGCAGCAGGGCGCGCTCGAAGAGATCATCGTCACCGCACGCAAGCGCGAGGAGTCCGTCCAGGACATCCCCATCGCGGTCAGCGCTTTTACGGCCGACGACATCCGCGAACTCGGCCTCCTGAGCGTGGACGACATCGCTCTCTATACGCCGGGCTTTTCCTTCCAATCCGGCTTCGGGCGCAACGCCGGCATCGATCGCCCCGCCGTGCGCGGCCAGACCACTATCTTGAACGGCATCGCCAACGTAAAGGCCGTTTCCACCTTCGTGGACGGCGTGTACGTTGGGGGGCTGGTGTCTTCGGTTGACCTGGCCAACATCGAGCGCGTGGAAATCATCAAGGGCCCGCAGTCGGCGCAGTACGGCCGCGGTACCTACGCCGGCGCCATCAACTATGTCACCAGACGCCCGACCGACGAGTTTGCCGGCGAGGTTTCCCTGGGGGCCGCCGAGCACGAATCGTACGACATGAGCGCCTGGGCAAGCGGTCCGCTGGTCGCCGACCGCGCCTATTTCCGCGTGTCCGCCAGCTATCGCCAATACGGAGGCGAGTACATCAATACGGTTACGGACGAAGAAATCGGCGACCAGGAAACCATGAACGTGGCGGCCAAGCTGTTTCTGACGCCCAGCGATAACTTCGAGGCCACCCTGGCGCTGGCCTACCAGGAAACGGACGACGGCCATCCTGCCCTCGCGCTGCAGGGCCGCGAGCACAACAACTGTTGCTTCCGCGGACCGCCGTCGGGCAGTCCGGACATCAGCGGCGTGACCGGCCCGCGGGCCCGCGAGTACTACATCGGCGAGGCGCAGCGCAACCTGCCGGTCGCGCTTTTGACCGAAGAACTGGACTCGGTCGGCGGGGCGGGTAATCGCCTGGAGCGTTTTTCGGCGTCCCTTACCATGCACTACGACCTGAACAACGACTGGCGGCTGTCCAGCCTGACCGGGAGCATCTCCGACGAAACCGAGAGCTTCATTGACGGCACCTACGGCGGCTACGACTTCGGCGTTGCCTGGGTGAATGGTTATCCGCCGTTTCTGCGGCCCAGGCTGGGACCGCTGTTCTGCCTGACCATCGGCTTCTGCGGAAACTTCCAGCGCATGCTCGGCGGCGAACAGACCGACTTCTCCCAGGAGCTGCGGCTGTCCTCGCCGGCGGACAGGCCCCTGCGAGCCACGCTGGGCCTGTACTACTACAAGGGCAAGAAGCATGAGACCATGGATTCCAAGGTGCACACCAGGCAGTCGGAAGCGCTCGGCTATGGATTGGTCGCCGGGACGGTGGCGCCCAACTCCACCTTCGATAACGACGACGTGACCAACACGGCGGTGTTCGGAGGCCTGGAATGGGACATCAACGACCAATGGGCGGCCACTCTGGAAGCCCGTTGGGCGCAGGACGACATCACCGTTCGCATTTACAACACGCGCGACATCAACCTTCTCAACAGCGAGCACAATGAAAAGTTCGACTCCGTCAATCCCCGCTTCACGCTGAGCTACCGTCCGGATGACAACACCAACCTCTACGTCAACATATCCAAGGGCTCCAAGCCGGGTGATTTCAACGCCCAGGTGCCCATCGGGCCGGATGGGCAGCCGGACGAATCGTTACGCGCCGTGGAGGAGGAATTAGCCTGGAACTACGAGGCGGGCTACAAGGGCCGGCTGCTCGACGGACGCATGACGCTGAACGTTGCGGCCTATCGCACCGAGGTGACCGACCAGCAGTTCACGACCGTGATCGAGACACCCACGGGCGGCAGCGTTTCGCTGATCGACAACGTGGGCGAGACCGAGATCAACGGCCTGGAAGTGGAAGTCGAGGCGCTGCTCAGCGACTCGCTTACGGTCAACGCCGGTTACGCCTGGACCCAAGCGGAGATCGCCAAGTGGACCAACGTTGACCAGGCCGACCTGATGGGCGCCAACGGTTCCTTGCTTGACCTGGATCGCCTGGGCTCGGTGGCCGGCAAGCAGGTGCCTCGGATTCCCGAGCACTCGGCATCGGTTGTGGCCCGCTACGAGGGCGCCGAGATGGCCTCGGGTTTCTCCTGGTTCGTGGTGGGCGACGTCGTGTACGAAGGCTCGCGATTCAGCCAGGTGCATAACCTGATCGAAACGGGCGCCATGACCAGGGTGGGTTTGCGCGTGGGCGCGCGCCGCGACGCGCTGGAAGTGGTGCTGTGGGCCAGAAACCTGTTCGACGACGACGCGCCGCTCGACGTCCTGCGCTACATCGACCGGCGCACCGGCGGGTTGCCCAGCCACGCAAGAATCCCCGGATTCGTCCCCGGCCAACTGGGCAATCCCTCGAGCACCCCGCGCGGCTTCGCCGTCTCGCTGCCCCGCGGACGCCAGGTCGGCGTAACGCTCACCTACGGTTTCTGACCGCACGACTTGTGCATAATTGGCCGGTTGTCGGTCTGTATGGCCGATAGGGAGACTATCCAATGAGATTCAGACTTGCCATTTTTTCCGTACTCGTTGCGGGCGTGATCGTCGCCCCGCGTCCTGTGATCGCACAGGACGGGATGCTTGAAGAGATCATCGTCACCGCCCGCAAGCGCGAAGAGTCCGTCCAGGACATCCCGATTGCCGTCAGCGCCTTCACGGCCGACGACATCCGCGAACTGGGCCTTACGTCGGTTGACGATATCGCCCTGTTCACGCCCGGGTTTTCGTTCCAGTCGGGCTTCGGGCGGCAACCGTCGCTGGACCGTCCGGCGGTTCGCGGGCAGACAACCATCCTCAACGGTATCGCCGGCGTGAAGGCGGTGTCCACTTTCGTGGACGGGATCTATGTCGGCGGCCTGGTGTCGTCGGTCGATCTGGCGAACGTGGAACGCGTGGAAATCATCAAGGGCCCGCAGTCGGCCCAGTATGGCCGCGGCACCTACGCCGGCGCGATCAACTACGTCACGCGGCGTCCGACCGAAGAGCTTGCGGGTGAAGTCTCGGTCACCGGCGCGGAACACGAGTCCTACGACGTCAATGCATGGCTGAGTGGACCCCTGTCCGAAGGCAAGGCCTATTTCCGGATCGCCGCGGGGTACGACCAGTACGGCGGCGAGCATGTCAACACGCTGACCGGCGATGAAGTGGGCGGGCAGCAGACAACGGATTTTTCCGCGAAGCTCTATCTCACTCCCAACGAGGACTTTGAAGCCACTCTCACGGTCGGTTACCAGAAAGTCGAAGATGACCACTTCGCCATGGCCCTGCAAGGCCGGGAGCACAACAATTGCTGTTTCCGGGGACCGGTCAGCGGGAGTCCCGATACTTCCGGCGCGACAGGCCCGCGGGCCCGCGAATACTACAGAGGCGAAGCCGTACGCAATCTGCCGGTCGCGCTCCTTACCGAAGAGATTGATGCCGTGGCGGGAGCGGGGAACTTCAACGATCGAATCTCGGCCTCGCTCTCGATGCACTACGATCTGGCCAACGGCTGGCGTGTTTCCAGTCTGACCGGAAGCATCGATGACGAGAACGACAGCAATTTTGACGCGACCTATGGCGGTTACGATTTCGGCACCGCTATCGCGGACGCCTTGCCGCCATTCCTGCCTCGTTTCATTGGAGCGGGAATTTGCCGTTCGCTTTGCGGTTTGTTTACACGCTTCGGCGGATATGATCAGACTGACTTGTCGCAGGAACTCAGGCTGTCCTCGCCCTCCGACCGGGCGTTTCGAGCTGTTGTCGGGCTCTACTACTATCGTGGCGCCAAGGACGAGCACACAGACCGCAAGATCATTCCTTTCTCGGCCGCAAAGTGGGGACTGACGCCGCTTGAGGATTTCCCCAACGGTCCGGTGTCCGATGAGCAAGTTGACAACACGGCCGTTTTCGCCGCCTTCGAGATGGATTTCAACGAGAAGTGGTCAGCGACGGCGGAGGCCCGGTGGGCGAAGGACGACATTACGGTGCGGGTTTACTCGTCGGATGAGCGCACGATGATGACCGGCGACTACGGTGTGGACTTCACCTCCGTTAATCCTCGCGTCACCCTGAGCTACAAGCCCGACGGAGACAAGAACCTCTATCTGAATATCTCCAAGGGTTCAAAGCCGGGTAACTTCAACGCGGACGTTCCGCTGGACGCAGCCGGAAACCCGGATGAGTCGTTCCGTGCCGTGGAAGAGGAAGTGGCGTGGAACTTCGAGGCCGGCTACAAGGCCCGCCTGATGGACGGGCGCCTGGCATTGAATGTCGCCGCCTTCCGCACCGAAGTCACCGATCAGCAGTTCACGACGGTGATTGAAACGGGCAGAGGCACGACCACGTCGATCATCGACAACGTCGGTGAATCGCAGATCAACGGGCTTGAGGTGGAAATGCAGGCGCTCGTGAGCGACAAGCTGACGCTTAACCTCGGCTATGCGTGGACGAACGCCGAGATCAAGGAATACATCAACATCGACCAGGCCGAATTGCTGGGCGCCAGCGGGTCCCTTGCCGATCTTGCCCGCCTGGGCTCCGCCGCAGGCAAGCAAGTGCCGCGAATTCCGGAGCATATGGCGTCGCTGGTCGCCCGTTACGACGGCGATGCCATGGCATCCGGTTTTTCCTGGTTCTGGGTGGGTAACGTGGTTTACGAAGGTTCGCGCTTTTCCCAGATCCACAACCTGATCGAAACCGGCGCGATGACCCGCGTGGGCCTGCGCTTTGGCGTGCGGCGGGATGCGCTGGAAATCACGCTTTGGGGCAAGAATCTCTTCGATGACGACACACCGCTGGACATCCTGCGGTACATCGACCGGAGCGCCGGTTCGCTGGCCCCCAGCGCTGCCTTGCCGGGCTATTCGGGAGAGACCCGCAGTGCGAGCACCACACCGCGCGGATTTGGCGTTTCGCTGCCCCGCGGCCGACAGGTCGGCGTAAGCCTCACCTACAGCTTCTAACCGCACACCCGAGTGAGGGTGTGCGTGGCCTCCCTCGCAACCCGGGAGTGAGGGCAGGCCGGCGCGGCGTTTCGCCCTCCTTCTTGCCAGTGTTCCTGCTATGCTTGTTCAAACAACCTGAAAGCGAATATGAGCTGGTCGACAAGCGGGGGCTTTGAATGAAACTGGCGAACAAGCGGTATTACCCGCCGGGCAGGTACCCGGAAGGCTGGTATCTCGTGGAGATCGCAAGGAACCTGCCCAACGGCGGTCTCGTTGAGAAGGAATGGATGGGCCGGCGGATCGTGGCCTGGCGCGACGCCGACGGACAGATCTGCGTATCCGAGGCTTTCTGCCCGCATCTGGGCGGGCACCTGGGACCGAAAGGCGGCGGTTGCGTCAAAAACGGGCGCCTGGTCTGCCCCTTCCACGGCTTCGAATACGACGCCAGCGGCCAGTGCGTGGCCACGCCGGATGCGCCGCCGCCAAGAACGGCGCGGCTCAATGTCTATGAGACGCGCGAAGTCAACGGCCTGATTCTCGCCTGGTGGAGCCCGGTGGGACGCAATCCGCAGTGGGAGCTCCCCGAGTGGCCGGAAAATGAATGGCACCGCCTCCACTATGGGAGCGTGCGGCTGCGCGGCCACCCCCAGGAGACCGCGGAAAACTCCGTCGACATCGCCCATTTCCGGTACGTGCATGGCTACGCGGCGGTGAAGCAGGTCGGAGACGTGCATGTGGACGGCGCCTGCCTGCGCAACAGGTTTGTTTTCCGTCGCAACGTGAAGCTGCTTGGTGTGCCGGTGCTTACCGATGTAGCCGCCACAACCCATGTGTGGGGCCTCGGCTATTCATTCGTCGAGTTTCACGAGCGTGTCAGCGGGCTGAAACTGCGCCAGTGGATCCTGTCCACGGCCGTTGACGACACTCATATCAGGCTCGTGGTGGCACTGCAGATCAAGCGTTGGGAACCCGGGCAGAAATGGCTGGCGACATTGCTGCTTCGGTGCCTTCCCGCCAACTGGCTGACCCGCTTCTTCGTGTCGCGCGTCAAGCACGACGTGCGCCAGGACGTGGCCATCTGGGAGAACAAGCGCTATCAGCCGTTGCCGATCCTGAGCCGCTCGGACGGCGAGATCATGACCTACCGCAAGTACTGCGAGCAGTTCTATCCGGATGCCGAAGAGAGCCGCGCGCGTGTGCGCAGCCTCAAGCCTGCCCCGATTCGTGCCGCGCGCGGCGCCAAGCTGGGCGGTTGACCCCCACGACGGCGCACAGCCCCGGCTGAGGAAATCCGCGCGTCATGCTGACGAAACTGTCCACGTCGCTCAGGAATGCCTACCGGGGCTGGTCCGTGTCCAGCCGCGTCGAGTCGTATGAAGGCTGGCTCGACAGGCGGGACGGCGGGCGCGCCGCCGGCCGTGACTATGACCATACCGAGACGGTCAATGATTACTACTCGCTGTGCAGCGAATTCATGCAGTTCGGGTGGGACGAGTCGCTGCACTTTGCGCCCCTGAGGCCGGGCGAAAGTCTTGAAGACTCGATCCTCCGGCATCAGCGGCTCATGATCGGCAAGCTCCGGCTGAAGGAGGGAATGACGGTCATCGACGTGGGCTGCGGAGTCGGCGGTCCGATGCGCCGGGTCGCCCGCGAGTCCGGCGCCCGCGTCGTCTGCCTCAACAACAACGAGCAGCAACTGGACAAGGCGAAGCGAAGGAACGTTGAAGCCGGTCTTGATCACCTGGCGGACTACGCCCACTGCAGCTTCATGGACATGAGCAGGTTCGAGCCCGATTCCTTCGATGCCGGCTATGCGATCGAGTCCACCTGCCATGCGCCGGACAAGAAGGGCGCTTTCGCCGAGATCTTCCGCGTCCTGAAGCCCGGGGCCCTGTTCTGGGGGCAGGAGATGTGCCTGACGAACGAGTTCGATCCGCACAGCTCACGCCACCGGGCCATCAGGCGCGAACTCATGCACGGGATCGCATTGAACGAGATCGCAACCTTCGCGGAGGTCAACCAGGCGCTGGAGGCGGTGGGGTTCGAGGTTGTCGAGGGAATGGACAGGAGTATGCAGGAAGATCCGTACACTCCCTGGTATCAGCCGATGGAGGGAGAAACCGGGACGTTCCGGAATCTCCTGCGGCGGACGCCCGCGGGCCGAAAGGCAATGATCGGCATGCTGAGGCTCACCGAGGCCTTCGGACTTTTCCCGAAGGGTTCCACCGCCGTCGTCCGGCTCATGGATCGGACCGCCGACGCCTATGTGGCCGGCGGCAAGACCGGAATCTTCACGCCGCTTTACTGTTTTCTCGCGCGCAAACCGGCGCGGACTGCTTGATTCCGCCCCTTTGTGTGCCTCCCTCTCGTTGGAGACGCCATCCTGGCTCGATTCTCGCTGTCCCTGCTCCAACGCTCCCACGGGAGGGAGGCACACAAACGGGCTACGGCAGGCGCCTATCCTGTGGTGTCGCGCTGAACCCTGACCTGCTGGCCGGGGCTGACGAATTCCTGGCCCACCGTGATCAACGTGACTTCGGCCGGCAATCCGGAAACCCACAAGCCGTCCGGGTCTTCGCGAACCACTTCGATCGGGTAGAAGTGGACCCGCCGATCGTCGTCGACGGCGCGCACGCCCATCTCCCCGTTGGCGTCCAGCACCACGTAGGACATTCCGACCTTGTGCGCCGGCTGGGCGCTCAGGGAGACTGCGATTTCCGCGCTCAGACCCGAGGAAATGGCAAAGTCGGGGTTGGGAACCGTCACTTCGATGGGATAGGTGCGCGATTCGTCCGCCGACTGCTTGCCGATGAAGGTAAGCGATCCGCGGGCCGTTGCGCCGGTGGCCATCGTGATTTCCACTACGGCGCCCAGGCGCAATTGCGGGTGCTGCTGCTCCGTGACCGCGGCCTCCACGTAGATGGGATCAAGGTCCAGAACGGTGGCGCAGGGGCTGCCCATCTGCAGGTAGTCTCCCACCTCGGCGTGGGTTTCTTCCACGAAGCCGGCAAACGGCGCAACCACGGCCGTGTTCCTCAATGCCAGTTCGCTGGCCAGAAGCTGGCGGCGCGCGGAACTCAACTGGGCCTTGGCGCGCGCGACCGCGATCTCCTGCTGAAGTCCCTGTTCGCGCAGGGTCTTCATTCCCTCGTATTCAAGCGTTGCCAGATCGACCGCATCGCCCGCTTCGCGAACGCGCAGTTCGCGGTCGTTGATTTCCACCTGGCACAGTACATCGCCCGCCGAAACCCGGGCCCCGATATCGACCGGCCTGCTGTCCACACGTCCGCCGGTTTCGGCGCGCACCGTCACCGCGTGCCGCGTACGCGTGCGACCGCGAAGCGTCAGCGTTCTGAACTGTTCCGATGCGCGGCTGGTGCGTACCCGCACCACGATTTCGTCCTCCGCCTCCGTGCGTGCGGCAATGGAGGCGCCGCCGTCCTCGGCATCTCCACCCAGAATGCCGGACAGCAGCCATACGGCGCAAACCACCAGGACCAGTGCCGCCCATAACGGCTTGCGCAGGGAGTCTCTGATTTTCATCGATGCGTTGTCCTCTTCAGCCGGCGTCCGGTGAGTCAGAAGTCGCGACGCCGTTTCGTGATCGCGATTCGAAACTTGCTGCTGGGTGCGCTGGTGGGAAACGGATTGAACGCCATTTCATAGTCCTTCGGAACGACGCTGATGTCGAAGTAGTGGGCAATGAGGAGCAGGTTGATCGTCATTTGCAGTTCCACCCACTTCGAACCCAGACAGTGGTGAGTCCCCAGCCCGAACGGCACGTATGCGCCCGCGCGCTTGTGTTCGTCCCTGGGCGGCGCGTAGCGGTCGATATCGAAACTTGCGGGATCGGGAAACGTTTCTTCCAGGTGGTGCGCGGCGGTGTGCGCAAACACTACGCGCGTGTCCTTCGGGATGTTGTAGCCCTGCACCACGCAGTGGTTCATCGTGGTGCGTAGCTGCATGGGGATGACCGGATACAGGCGCTGGGACTCCAGGAAAACCCTGTGAGTGACGTCGATTGCGGACATCGTGAAATCGTCCTTCCCCGGGTCGCCGTCGGCGAACAGTGCGTCGGCCTCCTCCTGGACCCTGCGGTAGATTTCGGGATGGCTGGCCATGCCGTACACCGCAAAGCTCAGGCCGCTGCCGAGGTAGATGCTGGCGATGAAGCCTGCGACCAGCATGAAGCTCAGATCGGTTTCCGGGAAGTACTGCGGGTCGCTGGCATGCAGGCTCAGAATGTGATCGACCAGGTCCTTGGGTTTGCCCTTGCGCTGCGCCGGCGTGTGCTCGTTCAATACCCGGTTGAGCATCTCGAAAATGCGCTTCCTCCTCCTGGTCATGCCGGGCGTGTTCATCATGAATTTCGGCAAGGCCTTCTGCACATGCGTAACCAGCGACCGGTGTTCGTACTTGAGAAGATCGTCGATATGGTCCGAGGCGTCCACACCCACCATGACTTGCGACACCTGAACGCTCATCAGCTCTTGGCACGAGGCGGCGCCGGGAATCGTGTCGCCCGGGGTCCATTTCTCCAGCGACGCGCGGCAGTATTTGTATACCTCTTCCAGCCTTGACTCGAACGTCGCTCGCGAATAACCCGCACGCAACGACTTCCTCATTCGGTAATGCTCCGTGCCGTCCATGCCGGGCAGGGTCCGGGACGCACCGTACAGTTGCTCGAAGTCGGCCATGTGGTCGCGCGTGCGGAAATAGACGCGACCGTTTCGATTGATCCATGCATTGGTGTCCGGCCCGGCAAGAACCACAGCCCCCCTCTTCGAGAAGGGCTTGTTGATCCTGAATACCGGACCGTATTCCCTGTACAGATCCGTCAGGATTCTTGAAAGGTTGCCGCGCCTGAGGTTTCGATTCGTAATCAGCTTCAGCGGGTTGACGACCGGAATCGGCCGCGTGCGCCCTACCGGCTGCTGTACCGGACGGCCCTGGCTTTCCTTCACCGCCGTGCCGATGGCCCGTCCCACCAGGTCCATTTTGCAGAGCAAGTCGATGCGGTCGCGGGATTGCTCGTACTCTTCTTCGGTGAGCAACAGCGGCAGGGCTTCGCATGCGGCAATCAGGCTGATCAGGATCACGTCCCGGGGATCGGGTATTTCCTCATCCAGGATGGTGCGCAGAACGCGTGTCTTGACTTCCATTTTCGTCGATCCGTCGTCCGCCGAGTACGTTCCTGTGCGCGAAACCTGGCGGCTCAGCGACCAGTAACCCCCGGAATCGTGATCCAGGATGTTCTTCTCGACCAGCCGGTCGAGGATGATGTCCAGCGCGTCGTCCGACCGTTGCGCGGTCTTTTCGATCCAGTACTGGGCGTTGTGTGCCGGTGGAGGCGCCGCGGCGATCTCCGCCAGCACCGGATCCAGCAAATCGTCTCCGGTTTCCTTGGCGTCAAGAAGCGTCAGCGTTTCCGTATCGGTGTCGATGCGGAATTCAAGCGACAGGTCCGCAAGTACCGAGCCCGCGATGACGCAGGAAAGATTCCAGGCGCCTACCGGTTCAAAGTAGCCGCTGTCTTCATTCAGAAGAACCAGGGCCAACTCTTCGGCCAGTCTCATAACTACCCCCGCAGTCGAATCAGTTGCCCGAAAGACATCACCTAATCATACGCCCGGCGAGCGATTCATGGAACTTCCTCCGCCGCTCAACCGGACCGCTGCGGGCGTTCGCCTCCGCAAGCCGGCCAGAACGCCCGAGAACGTCCCCTTCAGCCGGCTCGGCAGCACCAGCAGCGCCGGCGTGAGGATCAGCGTCAGGATGGTGGCGAAAGTCAGTCCCGACACCACGGCCTGGGCCAGCGGCACCCAGTAGCCCGAGAGCTCTCCTCCCGAGACCCACTTGCGGTTGATGAAATCCACGGACTGGTGGCTGGCCAGGGGCAGCAGTCCGATCACGGTGGTTACGGTGGTCAGCAGCACCGGCCGCAGACGCTGCAAACCGGTCAGCACGATGAGTTCGGCGATGTCCCGATCGGGGAACTGCCTGCGCCCCACGTTGTAGGTGTCGATCAGCACAATGTTGTTGTTCACCACGATGCCCGCCAGCGATACCACGCCCACGCCGCTCAATATCGCGCTGAACGGCTGGTTGGTTATCACCAGGCCCAGAAAAACGCCGGCGGTGGACAGCACGATCGCCAGCATGATCAGGAAGCTCTGATAGATGTTGTTGAACTGCGTGACCAGCAACGCGAACATCAGCAGCAGGGCAAAGGAAAAGGCCTTGGAAAGAAAGTCGATCGACTCCTCCTGCTCTTCGGTCGTGCCGCGGAAGCGGATATCCACCTCCGGGTCGAAAGTCCGGCTGTCCAGCCACGCCTGAATCTCCCGGATCTTGGCGTCGGGCAGTACGCCCGGCGCCACGCCGGCCCGGATCATGTGGATGTCTTCCTGGTCGGCCCGCTGGATCGTGTCCAGCCGGGGCGTAGCGCGCCGGGTGACGAAATTGGACAACGGCACCGGCCCGTTCCTGGTGACGATTCTCAGGTCGTCCAGTTCGTTGACGCCGCGGTCTTCGGTCGGGTAGCGGATCCTTATGTCCAGCGCGTCGTCCGCGTCATCGGGGCGGTATTCGCCCAGCTTGGCGCCGTTCGTCACGAGCTGCGTGGCAAGTCCCACGGTCGAGACGTCGGCGCCGTACAGGCCGGCCACGGCCCGGTCCACTTCCAGTTGCCATTCGATTCCGGGCACGGGGAGCGTGTCCTCGATGTCCCGCAGCCCCTCGACCTCGTTGACGATGTACTCGCGCACCCTTTCGACTACCGGGACAAGGCGCTCGCGCTCACTGGAGGAGAACTGCAGGGCGATCGGCTTGCCGGCGGTGATCTGGCTCTCGAACGGCCGCACTTCGATGATCACGCCGCCGAACTTCGCCGTGCGCCGCCGAACTTCCTCCAGCACTTCCATGCCGGTCGTGTCGCGCTGGCTGCTCTCCACCATCTCGACGAACATGGCGCCGATGCGGTCCGCGGCGGACCCGCCCTGGTATTGCATCCGCTGTCCCTGGGCCTGGCCCGCGCCGGTTGTCGTGAACATGTTGAGGTTCTTGATGCCGGGGACCTCGAGGACCGCCGCCTCGACCTCGGCCACCAGCCGGTAGGCCTCCTCCACGTCCAGGTTGCCGCGCGCGCGCACGAACACCTGGGCGTAGGTGGGATCGTTCTCGTTGAAGAAGAGCACGCCCAGGTCGCGCGCGCCATGCACCGTGAATATGCCGAATACGAGCGCGATCACGATGGCGACCGTGATCAGGGGGCGGCGCACGGCCATCGCCAGCAGCCGGCCGTAACCGCTGGCGAAACGGCCCAGCCTCGACCAGTCCAGCTCCCACATGCCGTCCGCGTCCGCGCGCGCCGCGGCAGTCCCGCGGCTGCGGCGCCGGAATGTAGTGCCCAGGACCGGGGCGAATATCAACGCGTAGAGCAGCGCTCCGATCAGCACCCACAACAACGTGATGGGCAGATACCCCATGAACGCGCCCGCCACTCCCGGCCAGAACATCAGCGGCACGAAGGCCGCCAGGGTGGTCGCGGTGGAGGCGAGCACCGGCAGGAACATTCGCTTGGCGGCCGCGCCGTACGCCTCGAGTTCGGTTTCGCCCTCCGTGATTCGCCGCTCGGCGTCCTCGGTGACCACGATGGCCCCGTCGATCAGCATGCCCAGCCCCAGCAGCATGCCGAACATGACCATGAAGTTGAACGAGTGGCCGAACAGCCACAGGAAGATCAGCGCGAACAGGAAGGACACCGGAATGGCGCCGGCCACCAGCAGGCTGCTCCGCAGGCCCATGGCCGGGAAGATCACCAGCATGACCAGCACCAGCGCGGTCACGATGTTGCCCTGCAGCTCGACGATCTGCTTGGCCGCGAACTGGGACGTGTCCTGCGAGTAGAACATGTTGACGCCCACGGGCAGTCGATCGCGGTAATCATCGGCCACTTCACGGACCGCGGTGGCCGTTTCGATGCTGTTTGCGCCCGAGCGCCGGTACACGAACACTGAGATGGACCGCTCGCCGTTGGCGTGGGAGTAGCTGGCCCGGTCCTTGAAGGTGCGCCTCACCGAAGCCACGTCGCTTAAGGTCACGACCGTGTCGCCTTCGATGCGCACCGGAATGTCGAGCAGGTCGTCCGTGGATTCGATGACGCTGGGCACCTTGACCGAAACGCTCCCCTGGGCGGAATCCATAGCGCCGGCGGCGATCAGCCGGTTGTTGCGCGTAAGCGCCCCGTACAGCTCCTCCACGGACATCCGGTAAGTCGCGAGCTGCTCCGGCCGGATGAGGATTTCCATGAACTCCTCGCGGTGCCCCTGCAGCGCCGCCAGCTGCACCTGGCCTACTGTTTCGATCCGGTCGCGCAGGCGGCGCGCGGTGGCGTAGAGCGTTTCCTCCGGGGTATTGCGGCCTACCAGGTTGATCTGCAGCACGGGGTAGTCGGTCGTCGCGGTCTCCTCGACAATCGGCTCCTCCGTAGTGGACGGGAACTCGGGCTTGGCCCGGTTCACGGCCTCGCGCACGTCGCTCAGCGCTACGTCGAGGTCGATTCCCGTCGTGAACTCCACCCCCACCATGGCCATGTTCTCGGCGCCCGTGCCGGTGATTTCCCTGACGCCTTCCACGGCCTTGAGCTCGATTTCCAGCGGCAGGATCAGCAGCCGCCTGGCGTCTTCCGGAGAAATGCCCTCGTGAACGACCGTGATGACGTAGAAGGGAATTTCGATGCGGGGCTCGCTTTCCACCGGAATCGAAACGCGCGCGACGATCCCGAAGATCACGATGCCGATCATCGCCAGCAGCGTGGATCGCCGGCGTTCAAGCGATAAATCGATGATCCGGTCTTTCATGCGAAATGGCGCAGCCACCCCCGCTGACTTCGCTCTTGACTTGGAGTATAACGAAAAGACTCAAAACCATTGTTCCTTTGTTGAATGAAGCTGATCCCCTATCGCGATGCTTGCGCCACCCTTGCCGCGGCCTGTACGCCGGGGCCGGAGGAGTCGGTCCCCGCCTGTCGGTCCCTTGGCGCGGTGGCGTCCCGGACCGCGGTCGGCGCCATCGCATCGCCGGCCTTCAACAACGCGGCCATGGACGGATTCGCCCTGCGCGCCGAGGACACGGCGGGCGCCACGGAGGATTGCCCGGTGGAGCTGTCCGTTCCGGGCGAGTTGAAGGTGGGTGCGTACGCGGAAGCCGCGATGCCCGGGTCCGGGTGCGCCCTTCGGGTCGCCACGGGCGCGCTGACGCCGCCCCCGCTTGACACGGTCGTGCCTCTGGAGAGGGCGGATGTGATCAAGCGTTCCGGCGCGACGGTGTTGCGCTTTCTGAAGCCTGTGGAACGAGGACGCAACCTGCGCATCATGGGCGAGGAGTATCCGGCCGGCGCAGCGTTCGATTTCACCGGCAAGCGCCTTCACGCCGGGCATGTCGCGCTCTTGTCCGCCGCGGGAATCGGCGAGTTGCACGTGCGCAAGCCTCCGCCGCTGGGCCTGCTGACGACGGGCGACGAAGTGCGCCCTCCCGGCGCCCCTCTCGCTCCCGGGGAGATAAGCAACGTTAATGCGTCCTGGCTTGCCGCCTGGTGCGCCGAACGGGGGATCCCCGTGGCGCTTGCGCGACACGTTCGGGATGACGCCGACGATCTGGCGCGTGCGTTTCACGCCGCCCGCGAGTCCGGCGCCCGGGTTCTGGTTTCAAGCGGGTCTGCTTCGGCGGGGCGGCACGATGTTCTGCGGCAGGCGCTGAAGGAACTGGGAGCCCGGATCGTTTTTCATGGCGTCGCCATGCGCCCCGGCAAGCCGGCCCTGTTCGCGCTGCTGGACGACGGGACCCCCGTGTTCGGGCTTCCCGGCAATCCGCTGGCCACGGCCGCGGGCATGCGTTTCCTGGTCTGGCCCGGCATTCGCGCGATCCTGGCCATGGATGCCGAAAAGCCCCGGCGCCGGCCGCTTGTTGACCCCTGCGACCTGCGCGAGGGCTACACGCACTTCCTGCTGGCCCGCCGCAGCGCTGAATCGGAGGAACTGAAGCTGGTGCGCCCCCAGCGCCCGGGCCAGGCCGGCGCCCTCGCCGCCGCCGACTGCTGGCTGCGCCTCGACGGCGGACATTGCGAAGCAGGCGCCCTCGCCGACTCCTACCCCCTCTGATCCGGCGGGATCGAAGTGCGGAGTTATGCGGCGCGTGCCGCGGCGCGGAAGTGCTTGAGGCCGTAGAAGAGGAACAGGCCCGCAATCGGTGACGCGATCGCGCCCACCAGGGCGATTGAGCTGCCCACGGCCTCGTTGTAGCCGAACACGCTGTCGATGACGAAGCCCACCGCCGTGGGCCCGGCGATCGCCGACAGGATATTCAGCGCCAGCATCCAGACCGCCGAGACCGTGGCCCGCAGCTGGTTGGGCGTCACCAGTTGCAACGCGGCCGGGCCGCTGGCCACCGCGAAGCATCCGAAGAAGGCGTAGGGACAGAACAGCACCATCGTCCAGAACGGGCTGTCGAGCTGCGTCGTGACAAGGCACAGCGGAGTCAGCGCCGCCGCCGCGATGATGCCCACCCACAGCGGGGCGTCGACGCGCCCGCGCCTTCTCAGGAAATCAGTGAACCAGCCGCCGGCAAACACCGCCGCCGGGGAGCAGATCAGGAGAATCCATCCCAGGTACTGGCCCGCCTCGGATGCCGTGTAGCCGAGGTTGCGGATCAGGTGGGTCGGTCCCCAAAGCAGCAGGTTGGCGATCGGCGCGGCAAGGATGGCGAAGCCGAAGAAGTGCGCCAGGAACATGCGCCACCGCTTCGAGAAGAACTCGATCACGACAGGCCAGGGGACTTTCTGTTCCACGCCCTCCATGAGGCCTTGGCGTGGGGGTTCGCGCATCGTGAGCGCCAGCAGCGCCACCAGCACGCCCGGCAGGCCCACGATGATGAACGCAAGCTGCCAGGGCTTGAACTGCGTCAGCAGGTCGGCGAGCCCGGGGGGAAGGCGATCGAAGGGGATTGCGGCGACCAGTTCGATGACCTGGGCGCCCACAAGGAAGGCGATTCCCGCGCCGATGAAGGCGGCGCACTGAAACACGCCCAGGGCGGTGCCGATCCGGTCCTTGGGAAAGTAGTCGCTGATGAGCGAGTAGGCGCAGGGCGACAGGGTGGCTTCTCCGACGCCCACGCCGACCCGCGCCAGCGCCAGGTGCCAGAAGTTGCGCGCCAGCCCGCATGCGGCTGTCATCAGGCTCCAGAGGAATATGCCCGCGGCCACGATCAGCCGCCGGCTGCTGCGGTCCGCCAGCCGCCCGATCGGCAGGCCCATCAGGGCGTAAAAGACCGCGAAATACAGTCCTCCCAGCAGGCCGATGGCGAAGTTGTCGATTTCGAGGTCCCGCATGATGGGCGGAACCAGAAGCGAGAGGATCAGCCGGTCCAGGAACGAGAAAATGAAGGCGATCATCAGCACGCCGACGGCGTACCAGGCCACCAGCGGGCTGGGCCGTTGCGGCGTGGAGTTCATGCGAATATCAGGGCTTTTCGATGTCCACGTCGGTGAGCGGGTCGCCGGTCGGCACACCCAGCAGCAGCTTGCCGGTGGGCATCATCCCGGTGTCCCAGTTGAGGCCGCCATGGGTCGAAATCGTGCGCATGTCGCGGTAATGGCGCTGCACGGCGTTGTTGCCGGTCTGCCCCGTCACGCCCATCATGTTGGCAACCCGGGTGATGGCGCTCAGGCAGAGCTTGGCCGCCATGGCCGGTTCCCGGCGGATGCGCAGGCGATCGATTCCGCGAACCTTCTTGCCGGAACTGCCGGCCTCGTGCAGGAACTGCATCAGGTTGTCGGTGATCAGGTCGGCCACCCGCAGTTCCTCGAAGGATTCCGCAACCCGGATCTGCACCGGAACCTGCTCGACGATGCTCTCGCCGAACATCTGCCCGGTACGTTCCCGGGTCTGCTCCAGGTAGTGTTCCAGGCCGCCGCGGGTCGCCCCCAGCATCGGCCCGCAGAGCAGCGTATAGAAAAGCTGTCCCAGTTCGGTGCGATAGATATAGCTCTCGTGCAGCTTCGCTCCCGGGGGTTCGGCGCCGGCCAGCTGTTCTGACAGCACGGTCCGGTATTCCGGCACGAAACGGTCCTTGACCAGGATGTCCTTGCTCCCGGTGCCCTTCAGCCCCTCCGCATGCCAGGTATCGACGATTTCGTAATCTTCCGGAAGCAAGTGCGCCATGCGGAATTTGATCGCAGAGCCCCCGGAAGAACGCCCCTTGATGTTGTAACGGCCGCCCACGACGGCGCAGTTCGCATGGTCCACGCCGCTGGCGAAGCGCCACTGGCCGTTCAGCACGAAGCCGCCGTCCACCGGCTCCATCGTTCCGCCCCCGGCAAAGGCGGTCGCGATAATCGTGTCCGGCCTGTCCGGCCAGAATTCCTCCTGCGCCCGCACCGGAAAGCGCCCCAGTATCCAGGTGTGGGACATCACCACGGACGACACCCAGGACGTGGATCCGCAGCCGCGGCCGAGTTCGCGGGACACGTCCACGTGCGCGCCCCAGTCCATCTCGAATCCGCCGTAGCGCCTGGGCGTGAAGATCTTGTGGATTCCCGCCGCCTTCAGATCGGCCACGGTTTCATCCGGCAGCGTCCGAAGCTCGTCGGTGGCCTGGGCGCGCTCGCGGAGTACCGGCACCAGCTTGCGTGCCTCAAGTACCAGTTCCTCGCGTGTCGGAATGTAGCTGGGTTGCGCCGCGGTCGCGCTCGTGCTCTTGGTCTGCGCCACTGTGAAGACTCCCTTGGAAACTCCCGTCAATTGCCGCCGCCGGGAAGCTCCCGGCCGGGCGGAATGGGCAAGTTTAGCCTCAAACAGCCGCAATGACCCGCCGGAGGGTTGCCTTACAATGCGTTCAGGGAGGATTGCGCATGAAACGACTTCGCAGAATGACGGCGCGCGCGCGGTGCGCTGCGCCGTTGCCGGCCATGGTCCTGGGGCTGCTGATCAGCGTGCCGGGAATTGCCGTGGCCGAACAGGAGGCGCAGGCCGCGGACGGCGCTCCGCCCACTGTCCTGATTACGGGCTCGAATCGCGGAATCGGACTGGCCTTCGCGGAATGGTATGCGGAGCATGGCTGGAACGTTGTCGCTACCTGCCGGAGTCCGGATCGGGCGGACGACCTGAACGCCCTGGCCGCGGAATACGGCAACCTGAGCGTCGAGCAGCTTGACGTGACCCGCGAGGACCATATCCGCGCCCTTGCCGATCGCCACGCGGACCAGCCCATCGACCTGCTGATCAACAATGCGGCAGTTCTTGGCCCCCTGCCCGAACAAAGCCTGGGCGGCCTGGATTACGACCGGTTCGAGCAGACCATGGCCGTGAACGTCTACGCGCCCCTTCGCCTGTCGGAGGCGCTGGCCGATAACGTCGCCGCCGCCGGTGGAAAAATCGTCGCAATTACGAGCGGCGTGGCCTCGTTGACGCTGATGGGCCGCATGCGGGGTATGTATTTCTATCGCATGAGCAAGTCGGCCCTGAACATGGGTTGGCGGGCCTTGCGCACCGACCTGAAGCCGCGCGGCGTTGCCGTTCTGCTGATTTCGCCCGGAATGGTCGATACCCGTTTGCTGAGGGAATCCGGATACACCGGCGAGGCGCTCACGACGGAAGAAAGCGCGGCCGGGATGGCGGAGATCATCGCCGACGCTACACTTGATGACCCCGGACTGCCGATCAATGTCGACGGTCGGGTTCTACCCTGGTAGGAGAGAACCAATGAAAAAGACCACTATCACTTTGTTTGCCTGCGCCGCCATGGCGGTTTCGTCCGTGTATGGGGCGGAACCCAGCGGTGACAAGCAATTTCGGGGCGCCAGCAGCGGGCTGGAAGGCCGCGAGCAGGAACTGGGCGTGGCGATCAGCGTTGTGCTGAAAACCATGCACGAGGACGAGTCCTACGTGCACGAGCTCAATGACGCGCTGGTCAAGGCGCTGCTGTCGCAGATGCAGTTCGCCAAGGACCGCGGCATGATCGACGACCTCATCGAGCACGAGGTCGAGACGCTGCGGCCGCTGCTGAAGCGCATCCGCTCGCACTACGAACGCACCGGCGACCTGGAAATGGTTATGGTGGGAATGATCGACCGCACCTCCTGCCACTACCAGCTGATCTTCGAGACCGAGAGCAAGCCGGGCTACCGTGCCTGGCAGTCGCCCTGGTCGCGTGTGCTTACGGCAAGCACGCGGCTCGGCCAGCACAGCATTACCGAAGAGGAAGTGCATGACATCTGGGTGCGGCAGCGTCTGCAGGCCTACGCCAACGAGATTGGAGTAGGCCTTGAGGTCTCCGAACTCGGTGAAGACGGCCGCGTCTGGGTGCGCGCCGTCGAACGCGACGCGGGCACCGCCGGCCAGTAACCCTTGGGGGAGGGCGTCCCGCCCTCTAGCGAGCGCTAAAGCCGCGGGCGACCGCCAGGTAGAGCGCGTTTTCGGGGTGCGCCCCGGCGCGGTGGCCGGGCCTGAAGGAGCGCCAGGCTTCAATCCGGATTCGCCAGCCCGCATCGCCCGCGATGTTCGGTCGTAGTGCCGTTTCGTAGCCCAGCGTCAGGTCGATCTGCCGGCCGCTCGGTTCAGCGCCGATCCATGCCGTTTCGCGCAGCACGTCACCCGCGCGTGTCCTGCCGACGGGATAGTCCAGTTGGAGGCCCCCCGATTCGTTCCTGAGCGGTTGCGAAACCATCAGCCACGCGCGCTCGGGCGTTCCGGGTCCGGCGCCGCCCCAATGCAGTCCCGTGCTGAACGCGCTGCTCAGCACGCCCCGTGTTTCGCGGAACAGCCCCCGGGCAGCTTCGCCCGAGGTATATCCCGCCTGCGCCATGGCCATCAGCCTGAGTCCCCGTGCGAACTCCCGCTCCACCAGGAAGCGCGAGAACCAGGTGCGTCCCGCGAACCTTCCGTAGGCGCCATCGGCGCCGGCGCCCAGCAGCCGCTCCGATTCGCTGAGCAGACCCATTTCCGCGAAGAATCTTTGTGCGCCGCCGCCGAGATCCAGGTTCAGGAAAGCGCCCTGCGCCCTTCCGGGGGCCGCCAACCGCTCGCCGCGGGCAAGACCCGGGTTCTGAAGGAAGAAACCGCTGCGGAGCGTTCCCCGGCCGCCCAGCCTCAGCAGATCACGCGCCACGCCGACCCCGGCAGTCCCCAGCGCCACCCAGGCGTTTCGCAGGTGCGCCGCCGACCCCCGGGCGTGTTGCGTGTTCCCCCGGTCGTAGAGCGCGCGGGCAAGACCTTCGGCCGACGAAACCGTCCAGTCGCCTCTTACGGTCGCCGATTCCGACCCGGCTTCCGAAACACGCTCCATGAATCGGACGAACTCCCGATCCGCCCTGTAGGCCTTGTCCAGCGGCCAATGCGCATTGAAGCTTTCCATCGGAATGAAGAACGGCGCGTTCATGCTGTCGAACACCGCCAGTTCCCGTCCGGCGAACGCGGATTGCAGCGCATCGCCCCAGGCCGGGCCTGCCGCCACGCCGCTGCGTTCCAGGGCCACGGTCGGTCCGTTCAGGGTATTGGACAAGGAGGCGGTCATGCCGCCGATGGGCCGGGTGGCCTTCTCCACGTCCAGCAGCCCCTGACCGTACGTATTGCGGTCCGCGTAGATGCCTTCCTTGTCGGCGGCGGCGAAAAGGCGCGTGACCATCTCGGTGGACCCCAGTTGGCCGCGGAACGCTTCCTCCATCAGCGCCAGGGCGCCCGCTACGTGCGGGGCGGCCGCCGACGTGCCCCCGATGGTGCCGTAACCGTCTCCGCTGCCGACCCATGGCGCGAGAACGCCGTGGCCGGGCGCCGCCATGCAGTAGTCCGCCGCCACGCCACAGCGGTTGGAATACGAAGCAATGGTGCCATCGGACTGCGTTGCCACGACCGTGATGAAATGCCCCCTCAGCGCCGGGAACAGGTGCGGCGTGGCGGCGGTGTTATTGGGCGACGAAGCATCGGCCATGTTGCCCTGGACATCGAACTTTCCGTAGGAATTGCCCGCCGCCCACACCAGGATCATCTTTTCCGAGTCCGGCGTCCCTTCCTGCAGCAGAGCGTCGATCGTGCGCCCGAAGGCGGCCCGGTATTCGTTCGCGGTGTAGTTGGTGACTACGCCCTCGTAGCCGAAGCTGTGATTGATGATGCGGGTCTGTCCGCCGATGCGACGGTAGATTCCCTGGCCCTGCTCATCCAAGCCGCGAAACGAAGCTGCGTTGCTCAAGTCCACGGGCTGATAATCAGGAGTTCCCTCTCCGAGTTGAATGCCGATCATCAGCAGTTCCGCGTCGTAGGCGACGCCGTGCATCCGGTTGCCCAGCCGGGCCCCGGCGATCAGGCCGCCTACCGCGGTTCCGTGCGACCCTGTGTCGCGAATCGACGAAAAAGAGCAGGCGCCGCCCGGGCAGGACTGTGATGCTACGGCGGACTGCGGATGCAGTTTGTTCGCGAACGCGTCGTGATTCGGGTCCGCACCGGTGTCAATGACCCCGACGGTCACGCCGGCGCCGGTATAGCCGCGCGCGTAGGCGTAGTCGGCCCCGATGGCCGAAAGACTCCATTGGCTGTCGAACTCGGGAGAACCGGAGATCGCCATGCGCTCCGTCTCCTGCGCCGCGGTGAGCCCCGGGTCGTCGGGAAAGCTGGTGGGGTCAGGACGTTCCGGCGCGGGCGGGGTGGCGGGAGGAGGCGGGAGAGTCTGGTTCCCGCCGCTGCTGCCGCATGCGGAAAGCAGGAGGGCCGATAGCAGGAGGGGGGCTACACTTCTTGTCATTTGCTTCACCTTTGAGCTAGACCACCACCCCCAGCAAAGCATTCAGCCGCTAGTATAGCAATCGGCCGGCCCAACAACGGGAGACTTTTCCATATGCAAGCATTCACCATGAGGCGTCTGGCGCCGACCCTGGGTTTGATCTGTTTGTCCGTCGTGGCAACGGCCGACGAGCTGCCCGCGGCCTACAAGACCGCGTGGGGGCCGCATGGCGTTCACGTCATCGAGAACCACGTGCTGCCGGCGGAGCCGGGACAGCGCAGCTTGCGCGCGAGGATCGCCTATCCCGACGCCGAGGGTCCGTTTCCGCTGGTGGTGTATTCGCACGGTTTCGGTTGCTACCGCGAAAGTTACGCCGGGCTGACCGATCACTGGGCCTCGCACGGCTACGCGGTGGTGTTGCCGGAGCATCCCGATTGCCCGACCTCGGAAGGAAAGCTGAGCCCCGAGGACGCCCGCAATCTCCTCTATATCCGTATATCCGACGTGGGGCGGGTATTGGATGCGCTTTTTGCGCCCGGCCAGGAAATTCCCGGACTGACGGGCCGGATCGACTACGACCGCAAGGCGATCGCCGGCCACTCCTTCGGCGGGATGATCGCCCAGGTCATCTGGGGGCAGCCGCTGAAGGACCTGCACAGCACGGAGAGCGTCAGTTACGCCCTCGGTTTCGATGCCGCCATCGTCATGAGCGGCGTCGGCGAGATGCCGCAGATGGCCGACGGCTCATTTGACCGGGTGCCGGGGCCGGTGCTTGTTACCGGCGGCACGCTGGACACAGGCAACATCGGTGGACCGACGATCTATCCGTGGGAGTGGCGGATGTCGGCGTTCGGCCTGACTCCGCCCGGCGACAAGTATTCCGTTGTGCTGGAGGAAGGCGATCACTACCTCGGAGGTCTGATCTGCCGGGACGACCGCGGCGGGCCGGAAAATCGCGGCGGCGCCCACGATACGGACGGGCTGGAGATCCTGGCGGGCGTCACCACGGCCTTTCTGGACGCGTGGCTGAACGGCGATTCAGCCGCGAAGCGGTTCTTCGAGAACTTCGAGGCCAACGCCGGCATCACCGCCGGCCGCGCCCGCTTCGACCAGAAATAACCCTGCTAGTCAGGACTGGCCGAGGGCGACGCTGTCGCGCCAGGCCTCGATCATGCTGGTCCGGAGCAGGAAAGCGCGCGCACGTTCCGGATCGGCGGCGATGCGCATGAACTCCGCCTGGCGTTTGCGCTGCGCGTCCGGATCCAGGGACTCCATGCGCTCCTTGTTTTCTATCGACTGCTTCTGAACGAACTCGCTGGCGATGGCCCGGCGCTGGTGGTCGTAAACGTCCAGCAGGTCTTCGCTCGCGCCTTCGCGCAGGATCGCGACCAGTTTCTCGGCGAGCACGATGGAGTCGTGTATGCCTCCGTTCATTCCCATGCCGCCCAGGGGGTTGTTGATGTGGGCGGCGTCGCCCGCGATCAGGAGGTTGCCCTGCCGGTACGTCTCGGCAACGCGCTGGTGCACCCAGTACAGCGTGCGGTGCACCACTTCGTAGGGTTCGTCCCGGGGCACTATGGCATTCAGCCGTTCCTCGGCATATTCGGGCGCCAGGAACTTGTCGTCGGGCTCGCCGGGAACGGTGGGCAGAAGCACCCGCCACAGGTCCACGGTCCGCAGCAGCACGCACCACTCGTCCGGGTCGGCCACGTAATTGACGTTGCTCAGTTGGTCCATGTGGGCCGCGAAATCGAACGGCGTGCTCAGGACCAGGAACTTCTCCGGGTAGGTGAAGCCCTCGTAGCGCACCGTCATGCTCTTGCGCACGCAACTGTTGGCGCCGTCCGCCCCGATCAGGTAGCGGCCCGTATACAGCTCTTCCTGCTCGCCGGTGAAGCACAGCATCCGAACGCCGTCGCCGTCCTGCCTCGCCCCGATCACCTCGCGCCCGAACAGGACCTGGGCGTTTGGGTAGTCCTTGAGCATTTCGCATACGACCTGCGTAAGCTTGTATTGCTCGCACTGCAGGCGGTAGGGATGCCCGGTATCGCCGGACAGCAGTCCCAGGTCGAATATCGCCGCCTCGCCCGTCGTCCGGTCGCGATACTGGTAGTCGCGCGTGACCAGCCCGAGGGGAATCAGGCGGTGCGTGAGATCGAGATCCTCCAGCAGGTCCAGCGTTGGCGGGTGGAAGGTCGAAGCCCGCAGTTCCAGCGGCAGCGTATCGCAGCCCTCCGCCAGAATGACGGAGACTCCGGCGCGCGCCAGAGCCAGGGCGGCCGTGCAGCCCACCGGGCCGGCGCCGGCAATCAGTACTTCGGCATGTCGCTCGGGCATGGCGCGCGTATCTTACTCGCTTGCGTTCCCGGGGTTGCGGGCATAATGCCACCTGTTTTTCGCCGGGTCCCGGTCTATGTTCATTATTTTTGCACTTGTGCTGCTGGGCGCGATGGGTTTCAGCATCGTTCTGCCGTCCATCATGTTCGTGGCCGAGGACTTCGGCGGCGGCGAGGCCATGGCCGGCTGGATCGTCGCCAGCTATGCGATCGGCCAGCTCATAGCCACGCCGATCTGGGGACGGCTGAGCGACCGCTACGGCCGCAAGCTGGTGCTGGCCCTTTGCGCGGCCAGCACCATGGTTGCGTTCCTGGGCCTGGCGTTCGCCTACGACGCCTTCACGCTGTTCGTGTCGCGCCTGGTCGGCGGCCTCGCGGGTGGATTGTTTTCCGTCAGCCAGGCCTGGGTGGCCGACACGACCACGCCCAGGAACCGGGCCAAGGGCATGGGAATCATGGGGGCGGGAATCAGTCTGGGGTTCATACTCGGACCGTTTGTCGGCGGAATGCTGGGGGGCGAGACGGCCGATACCGCCAGCCTGCTGCAGCCCGGACTCCTGGGCGCGGCGCTGGCGGCGCTCCTGCTGGTGGTCATCCTCCTGTTCATGCGCGAAAGCCTGCCGCCCGAGAAGCGCGTGGCTTCCCAGCCTCTCGGCGCCGAGTTGCGGCAATGGGGCGAGGTCAGCGCGCGGCCCGTGGTCAAGCGGCTGCTGGTTCTCGGACTTCTCTGGATGACGGCGGCCGGCATGTTCGAAGTGATGATGCCCTTGTGGGTCGGGGAAACCCTCGGCTGGGGGCCGCGCCACGTGGGCGTGCAGTTCCTCTTCCTCGGGCTCTGGGTCGCCGTGGTCCAGGGACTTATCGCAGGCAGGCTGTCGGCCCGGTTCGGCGAAGTGCCGGTCATCGCCGCCGGCATCGTGCTGTATGCGGTGGGCATGCTGCTGCTCGCCTGGTTCGGCTCCCTGGAGGGCCCGCAGTGGCTGCGGATCGGCACCGGCGTTCTGGCGGACTTTACCGGCCAGCCCTGGCTGGTGCTCGGTCTGGGCCTGCTGGCCAGCGGCAGCGCCCTGCTGGTGCCCAATATCTCCAGCCTGGTTTCCAAATATGCGTCGGTGACCGAACGGGGCACCGTGCTGGGCCTGTTCCAGTCTTCCAACTGGCTGGGCAGGACCATTTCGCCTCCGATCGGAGGCATGCTGTTTCAGTCCGAGGGCGCCAACGCGCCGCTGTTCGGTTCGGTTGTAATACTGGTTCCCTGTCTGGCGGGACTGCTTGTTTGGTTTGGCGGCTCGCGGGCGCAGCCGCATAAGGAGGTCGAAGCATGAGTGATGGCAACGTAACGATTACCCGGCATTTCGTCAGCATCCGCGGCAAGTACGGCGAGCGCCAGGTGCACTACCGGCGCGCGGGCGACGGACCGTCGCTGGTGCTGCTGCACCAGTCGCCGCAGTCCTCGCTGGAATACGAGCCGCTGATGAAGGAGTGGGGCCGGCATTTCACCGTGATCGCGCCGGACACGCCCGGCTACGGCGCGTCCGACCCGCCCGAGGGAGAAGACCTGACCATGGCCGATTTCGCCGACTGCGTGGCGGAGTTCATCCGCGCTCTCGGCATCAGCAAGACCGGCCTGTACGGCTTCCACACCGGCGCCGCGATGTCGGTCGAGACGGCGGCCCGGCATCCGGACCTCGTGACCGCGGTGGCGGTGAACGGCTACGGCGCTTTCAACGACGAGGAACAGGCGGAACTGCTGGCCAACTATCTGCCGGCCTTCGTTCCCGCCTGGGACGGCTCCCATCTCACCTGGCTCTGGAGCCGCCTGCGCCAGCAGCTCATGTTCTTCCCCTGGTACGACCTGCGCGCTGCCTCCCGGATGTCGTACGACCTGCCTTCGGCCGACCACCTGCAGAACGAGGTCCTGGAATTCCTGCGCGCCGGCGACAACTATCGCAAGGCGTACGGCTGCGCGTTCTCGCACGACGGTGCGGAAGCCGTGGTGGAACTGAAGGTGCCGGGCCTCGTTACCGCCTGGGTCGGCGACGTGCTGGCGTCCCAGCTCGAGCGCATACCGCCGCCGCCGGACGGAGTCGAGGTGTATTCGAGTCCGACGCCCCAGGCGGCGCGGGACAGTTGCTTCGAGTTGCTGGCCGCCCATCCCGCTCCCGTCCCGCCGGCCTCGCCGCCGGCGCAGGCGATTCAAGGGCGCCTTTGGAGCGAGATGGTCTCGATTCCCGGCGGTCAGGTCCGCGTTTATCGCAACACCGACGCCGACGGCACGACGGTCGTCGTGCAGCATGACGCGGCTGGCTCCGGGCGCACGGTGCAGGGACTGGCCGAGTCCCTGATCGGTTCGCACCCGGTGCTCGCCGTGGAACTGCCGGGGCACGCCGATTCGGACAACACCATCGGCGAGGGCGACGTGAGCGTTGCCGATTACCGCGACGCGCTGGCGCAGGTCCTGGACGCGCTGGGCTTGGAGCAGGTGAACGGCTACGGCGTCTGGGGCGGCGGCTCGGTGCTTCTCGATCTGGCTATCGAGAATCCCGGCCGGGTGGGGCGGCTTGTCATCACCGGCCTGATCGATCACACGCCGGAGGAGCAGGCCGATCTGCTGGCGAACTACACGCCGGAGATCGTTCCCCAATGGCACGGCGGCCACCTGCTGGAAGCCTGGCACATGATGCGCGACCAGGGCATCTACTTTCCCTGGTACGCGCGCACGGCGGAGTCGATGCTGAAAGGCGAGCCGTACCTGGATCCGGACATGGTGCACCGTCGCGTTGTCGAGGTGCTGCGCGCGCCGGTCATGTGGCGAAAGGCGTACCACGCGCACTTCAGGTATCGCGCCGGACAGCGCCTGGCGGACTCGGCGATCCCGGTCCTGCTGGCCACGGCGGAATGGGACGTGGCGCGGAACCTGAGCGAGCGCCTGGCGGGCGAACACGCGCATTGCGACTCGCTGCTTTTGCCCGACAACCCGGCGCAATGGGGCGAGGCGGTCACGCCATTTCTGAAAGGAGCCGCATCATGAGCAGAGAATCGACCATCCAGCCGTTCAGCCCGGGCGACGTGTTCGTCGGCGCCACGCTTCTCAACGATCCGGAAGACGATCACGCCGGACCGGGGCGCGTCATCCAGTATGACGCCGACCTGAACGAAAAGGGCGTGCTCTGGATCGATGACAGCACCCACCTGGTGGGCGGTCTGAAATTCGATCCGGACGGGGTTCTGTGGGCCTTCGACAGCAACGCCCACCTGGTGATTCGAGTGGGCCCCGACGGGCAGCGATTGCCGCAAGTGGATTTCGCCAAACGCTCGTTCTCGAACGTGAACTTCGGCCCGGATGGGCAGATTTACCTGGCCGAACACATGGTCGGTTCGGAGATTCGCTATCCGCTCAAGACCGTACTGACGCGGATGCCCGGGAGCGACAGCCTGGGCGACGGCCACGTATTCGAATACACGGCCGACGGCCGCCTGGTAGCGGAACACGCCACCGAAACCACCGGCGGCATGGGCGGGTTTCTCGGGGTCACCCATTCCACGCTGGCGCCGGACGGCAGGACGCTCGTGTATGTGTCGGAGACCGGCAAGAGGATCATGCGCTTCGATCTGCAGGCTTCCCGGCAGGAGCCCGACGTCCTGAATCTGCCCGAGGACGACCGCGCCGCCATGTGTTTCGCGGTGGGATACGCGCATGACGGAGCGCTGCTTCACATGCGCGGAAACGCCGTGGAAGTCCTGAGCGAGCGGGGCGAGCGGGTGAGGGAACTGCCCATGCCCGGGTTCGGCTGGGCGTCGATGTGCGTATCGGCGGACGGCGAGCACGTGTTCGGAGGCAATTTCTTTACCGGCGAATGCGTGCGGATGAGCCTGGAATCGGGCGAGATCACGGCCAGCGCCAACGTGGGCGTCGAGCGCTCCCTGGCGGGAATCGCCGAGTTCGCCGGCGCCTGACCGCCGCCGCGCCCGCCGCGCAGGAACAGGTCATGAGCATGATGGACCGGCATGTCGCGATTGCCGGCGGCGGAGCGGGCATAGGCGAGGCGCTGTGCCGGTCGTTCATCCGCCAGGGCGCGAAAGTGCTCGTGGTTGACAGGCTGGACGCCAGGAGCCTCGAGTTCGGTTACCAGCCCCTGGAAGATGCGGACGCCGGGCAGCTGCGCTACCGGCAATGCGACATTACCCGCGGCGAACAGGTGCGGGAACTCGCCGGCGAGGTGGAGGACTTCTTCGGCGGGAAGATCGACGTGTTCATCAACTGCGTGGGCATCAACATGCGCAAGTCCCTGCTCGAACTGGGCGAGGAAGACTGGGACGAGGTCATGGACGCCAACGTGAAGGGCGCCTTCCTGCTGGCCTCGGCGGTCGCGCCGACGATGAAGTCCGGCGGCGCGATGGTGTTTCTGTCCGGCGCCAACGCCCTGCGGCCGGGCAGGACCGATGCCGCCTACGCACTGAGCAAGATGACGCTGAACCGCCTGACCACGCTGCTGGCCGCGGAAGTCGCCGAGCGCGGGATTCGGCTGAACGCCGTC
Source organism: Gammaproteobacteria bacterium (assembly GCA_965116895.1). Classification (GTDB taxonomy): domain Bacteria; phylum Pseudomonadota; class Gammaproteobacteria; order Steroidobacterales; family Foliamicaceae; genus Foliamicus. Next base: position 367,180 of record OZ220729.1, read on the forward strand.
TGTCCGGGCCCAATCATGTCGGACCGGGTGATGGACGAACGCCTGATCGACCCTATCACTTCCGAGCATCGCACCGCTGAGGAGGTCACGGAGGAAATCCTGAGCGAAATGCCGCTGGCGCGTTTCCACCAGGCCATTCCGCCGGTAGAGTCCGTGGTGGACGCCGTGAATTTCCTGATCAGCGACGAGGCCCGCTTCATCACCGGCGCCGTCCTGCCCGTGGACGGCGGCAAATCACTGTCCGGGATCTGACGCGCCGGACGGGCGTTGCCCGGCAGGCGTCAGAAAGCCCAGGAGAGCTGAGCCGTTACGAAAGTGCTGCTCTCGCCGCTGCCGCCTTTGTCCGCAACGTAGTCCCTGTCGCGGCCCCACTCCAGCGCAAGCGTGAACGGCTCGCGGAGTTGCACGGACACTACGGCAAGCAGCCGCCGGGCGGGCAGTTCCAGCGCGAGTGCTTCCCGCGTCGCCTGGTAGCCGAGCGCCGCGGTGGCGTTCATGCCCAAAACATCGAAGTCCCAGGCCGCTTCAAGCAGCCAGCTTGCCGGCTGGGCTCCGCGCCCGACGAACTCCATTTCCCGGACGGCGTAGGATTCGAGCGCGCCCACGTATTCCGCGATCAGCGTGGCGGCGCCGTAGCGCAGGGCGGCATGCGCCGACAGGCCGGCGATCCGGTCGGCGGGTCCTTCATGTGCGGTCGTATCCGCAAGCAGGCTCAGCACGTTCGCGGAATAGCTGAAATCGCTGGTGAGCGCGAGGTTCAGGGCCAGGCCGGTTTCCTCGCGCTCGGACGTAAAGGAAATGGCCGCTCCATAGCCCCCGACGCCGTTGGCGGATTCGAGACCGTCGTTCTTGCCGAAGCCGAACAGGGTTGCATGCAGCCCGCCGGAACTCCACCCGAGGCTTACGGAAATCTCGTTGGTCTCGGCGACTTCAAGCGTCAGCGGGTCCGAAATCATGCGTGTGTCGAAAACGCCGATCGGCAGAAACTGCCGGCCTGCGGCGAGAGACCACGGCCCTTCCGGGGGACCGAAGCGGAGGGTTGCGGTCTCCAGGAAGGCTGCTTCACTGCCGAAGACATTCTGCCTCTCGCCCAGGTCCGTGTGCTCGTAAAGGAAACCGGCCTCAAGCGCAGCCCAGTCGGTGATCGCCGCCGCCAGGCTTAAACCGACTTCCGATATCCCGATATTGGTATGGTCGCCGTGCTCCTCCGGGCGCGTGTGTATCCAGTCCAGGTCGGCATGGCCCCCGATTTCCAGCCATTCGTCGCCGGCCCGTTCGTCTTCATGGCTGGACGTGTCCGCACCCTGGGCGGCTGCATGGCAAAACAGCAAACCGAGACAGGCCAGGACTGGGTGCTTCAACTTCGTCGCCTCCGCGTCACGAATTCGCTCGCCTGCGGGCGTGCGGATCAATCAGGTCGTTCAGCCGCCGCAGCCCTGGCTTGTCATGAGCTGGAGGAGGGACTGGTGGCGTGCGTGCGCCTGCATGCGCTCCCGGTGATACTTGCCCCACCAGCGCGGAGGCCCGCCGTCGCTGGGAGGATATACATCCACGTACCGGATATCGCCTCCCAAATCGATAGTCACGTACTCCGCGCCGTGGCCGGCAATCCTTAAACGGATGCGTCTACTCCCGTCTCGCGCGTACTCTTCCATTGTCAGCCGGGATTGGGACAGTTCCCAGCGCAGGGCTGCGCAACCGTAGTCGGCGTATTCGTCGAGAAAGCCGGCCTGGTATTCGGCGTGGGCGCAGCCGCCGAGGAAAAGGGCGGCGAACACTGTCAGATACTTCTTCATACCTACCTCGGTGCGGCAAGAGAGCTGTGGCTGGATCGTTCAGGTGTCGCTTCCGCTGACGAAAAATGCTAGCACACCGAGGTTTGCCGACCACCGGTTTTCTGGCGCCGCCCAACCCGTCGATGATGCCGGTGGGGCAGGGGATAAAATTCGCGCTCCGATTGGGAACTTGCTGGGAGAATGGCGGATGGCTATACGCATGCGGGACGTGGAATACAGCCACGTAGACAAGGTATTCGAGGCGCGTATGTACTGGGACGACGCGCGCGGACCGGCGCCGGCCGTGGCTGTGGCGCACGCCTGGAGCGGGCGCGCCGGGCACGAGTGCGAGGCGGCGGAGAAGCTGGCGGGCGAAGGCTACGTGGGGATTGCGCTGGACGTGTACGGCAAGGGCATTCTCGGCCAGAGCGTCGAAGAGAACATGGCGCTGATGAACCCGCTGATCGAGGACCGGGCGCTTCTGCAGGCCCGCCTCCTGGCCGGGCTGGAATGCGCCGCCGCGCAGCCGGAAGTGGACGGCGGGAACATGGCCGCGATCGGATACTGTTTCGGCGGGCTTTGCGTGCTGGATCTGGCGCGCGTCGGCGCGCCGGTGAAGGGCGTGGTCAGCCTGCACGGGCTGTTCAACCCGCCAGGTAATACCGAGGGCGATTCGATCAGTTCCAAGGTGCTGGTGCTGCACGGCTGGGCCGATCCGATGGTCCCGCCGGACACGGTGGTCGGACTGGCCACGGAAATGACCGAGGCGGGCGCGGACTGGCAGATCCATGCCTACGGCCATGCGCTGCACGGATTCACCCATGACGCCCCCGCGCTGGCCGACGGGATCGGCTACAGCGAGTCGGCGGACCGGCGGTCGTGGCAGTCGGTGCTGAACTTCATGGCGGAACTGTTTGGTTGAGGGCGGGACGCCCCCCTTCCCATGGCTTCTTATTCGACCAACGAGTTCAAGAACGGGCTGAAGGTGATGCTGGGCGACGAGCCCTGCACAATCCTCGGGACCGAGTTCGTCAAGCCCGGCAAGGGACAGGCGTTTACCCGCGTCAAGCTCCGTTATCTCCGTACCGGCCGCGTGATCGAACGCAACTTTCGCTCCGGAGAATCGATTCCCGCAGCCGACGTGATCGACCGCGAAATGGACTACCTCTACAGCACCGGGGACGAATGGGTGTTCATGGACGCGGAGACGTACGAGCAGTACGAGGCGAACGAGGCGGCGATGGGTGGCTGCGAACAATGGATCACCGAGCAAAGCCGCTGCCGCGTCACGCTGTTCAACGGCGCGCCGCTCACGGTAACGCCGCCGAATTTCGTGGAGCTCAAGGTCACGCAGTCCGACCCCGGAATGAAGGGCGACACGGCCACCGGCGGCGTAAAGCCGGCGACCCTGGAGACCGGGGCCGTCGTGCGCGTGCCGCTGTTCGTGGAAGAAGGCGCGGTGATCAAGGTGGACACGCGCACCGGGGACTACATCGGCCGCGCCTGACGCGCTGACGCTACTAGAGCAGCGTCAGTCTTCGACGGGCAGCCGTTGTCCCAGGGCCTGACCGCAGCGTACTTCCTCCACGGGTTTGCGCTCGGGCAGCCAGGCAAGCAGGTCCCGCGTCGCCACCAGCACGACCGTGGAGCCGAGATTGAAGTGCGCGAGGTAGTCGCCGCGTTCGCACTTCGCGCCGCGCGGGCCGGGAAACCGCCAGCGGGTGGGCACCGGCGGAATGCTCGCGTCGGTGCGGATATCGAACGCGGTGCTGATGGAGCCGACATTGAGTGCGCCCACCATGACCACGCAGAACTTCCCGCCGCCGGTGTCGAAATGCAGCGCCACCCGCTCGTTGGTCGCCAGCACTGCGGGCGCCGAATCGATTATTGCGGGGTTGACCGACAGCCTTCTTCCGGGCAGGTACACGACTTCGCGCAACTGGCCGCCAAGAGGCATGCGCACCCTGTGATAATCCGACGGTCGCAGGTAGATGACCGCCGCATGACCGTGCTCGTAAGGCGCGGCGCAACGCGCGCCGCCCAGCAACTCCTCGATGGAATAGCCGGCTCCCTTTGCCTGCAGGCGTGCCGTGCCGTTGACCTCCCCGATCCGCGTCAACAAACCGTCGGCCGGACAAACGACGCATTCCTCGCCGTTTTCCGGAACCCGGGCGCCTTCGGCGAGCTCGCGCGAGAAGAACTCGGCCAGGCTCGCGTATCCCTGGGGCACCGGCCTGGCGGCCTCCTCTCTGTTGATGGAAAAGACCCAGGCGAAGGCGCGAATCAGCACTCCCCCCGGCCCCCTGAAGCGCGAAACGCGCGCCGCCAGCCGGCTGAGCGTCAGCAGCGGCAGAATGAAATGCAGGCGTACAAGCAGTCGGGCAAGCAAAGTCGGTCGCCTCAGGCAGGACCGCCGATTGTAGCCTTGGCGAGCCGATACCCTTTGTAGATTTCGTTATCCGAACATGCGCTTTTGTGACCTTGTCGACGAGTTGGAAGGCCGTCTGGCCGGCGGGCGGGTCCATTTCGGCCACGGCATGGGCGATGCCCGGGACGAAGCCCTTGCGATCGCGAACTTCGTTTGCCGGACTGCGACGTGGCAGCGCCGCGCCCTGCTGGGGCGGCGTGTGTCGCCGGCCGCGCGGGCCCGGGCGCGGACAATGGCATTTGCGCGCCTGTCGCGCCGTCTGCCGCTGGCCTACCTGACGCGCGAGGCTTGGTTTGCGGGGATGCGATTCCATGTTGACAAGCGCGTCTGCATTCCGCGCTCGCCCCTGGCGGAACTGATCGAGGACGGTTTTGCGCCCTGGTTGCATCCGGGCGAAACGCGGCGCGTTGTCGATCTCTGCACCGGCTCGGGCTGCATAGCCGCTGCCTGCGCCTTCGCCTTTCCCGAAGCTGAAGTCGTGGCGACCGACATTTCGCCGGCCTCGCTGTGCGTGGCCGGGAGCAACGTGCGCCGGCTTGGCCTGTCGCGCCGCGTCGAGCTTCTCAGGGGAGACCTGTTCGCCGGCGCCCGGGGGAAGTTCGATCTGATCGTCGCCAATCCTCCCTACGTGCCGGCCGGCGCGTACCGTGCTCTGCCGCGCGAATACCGTCATGAACCGCGACTGGCGCTGCCGGCCGGCGCCGACGGACTTGCGATAGCGAACCGCATCCTCGAGGAAGCGCCGGCGTATCTTGCCGAGGGCGGGCTACTGGCGCTGGAGGTCGGCGAGGTGGCGGGCGACCTTGCAGCGGCGCACCCGGACCTGCCGTTCCTCTGGCCTTCGCTGGAAAGGGGCGGGGAGGGCGTGCTGCTGCTGCGGGCCTAAGGCTACTCGGGGGGCGGCTTGTTCAGCAGCTTGGCCAGCAGCCGGGCGATCTCCAGGCGCATCACGCGCCGGTCCAGGATCATGTCCAGGGCGCCGTGCTCCAGCAGGAACTCGGCGCGCTGGAAGCCTTCCGGCAGCTCCTCGCGCACCGTTTGCTTGATTACGCGGGGACCGGCGAAGCCGATCAGCGCGCCGGGTTCGGCGATTACGATATCGCCCTGCATCGCCAGGCTCGCCGACACGCCGCCCATGGTGGGGTTGGTGAGAACCGAAATATAGGGAAGGCCGGCCTGCGCGAGCGCATGCAGGGCGGCGCTCACCTTGGACAATTGCATCAGCGAGAAAAGGGCCTCCTGCATGCGCGCCCCCCCGGAGGCGGAAAAGTTGACCAGGGGCATGCGATGTTCGCGGCAATAGTTTGCGGCGCGGACGAATTTTTCGCCCACCACCGAACCCATGGAACCGCCCATGAAGCCGAATTCGAACGCGCTGGCCACCAGCGGCTGCCCGTACAGCTTGCCGGTCATGGTCACCAGCGCTTCAAGCTCGCCACTGCTGTCTCTTGCCTGCGCAACCCGATCGGGGTAACGCTTGGTGTCCCTGAACTTCAGCGGGTCCTTGGGCTGAAGCCGGGGGGAAAGCTCTCTCGCGGAGTCGCCGTCCAGGAACAACTCGAGCCTTCGCCTGGCCCCGAGGCGCATGTGATGCTCGCACTTGGGGCACACATGCTGAATGCGCTCCACCTCGGTGCGGTAAAGCTGCGTTCCGCAGGCATCGCACTTGACCCATACGCCTTCCGGCACGGTCTTTCTGGGCCGTCGCGTCGTGATCCGCGACGGCATTAATCTCCGCAGCCAGGAAATCGCCATAAGACTTTGATTTTAGCCTAAATATCTTTCGGTATTGGAAGAAGCGTTTCGAGACCCGCCGGGTTTCGTTCAGGCAGCAGCTCCGGCGGATACGCGATCCGTTGAAGGTACAGGCCCTGGGGAGGCGCGGCCGCTCCCGCGGACTCCCGGCTTTGTGCCGCGAGAATCTCGCCAATCCACGCGGCCGCCTTCCGGCCGCGTCCGACCTGCGCCAGCGAGCCGGCGATGTTCCTCACCATGCGCTGCAGGAAGCCGTTTGCCCGGCAGGTGATCCATACGCTTTGCCCGCTGCGGCGCACGCGGATGTCCATGATTCTGCGCACCGGCGAACGCGCCTGGCAATCGGCGGCCCGAAAAGAGCTGAAGTCGTGTTCGCCGGCCAGCGCCTGCGCCGCGCGGTCCATCGCCTCGTCGTCCAGCGGGTCCCGGATCAGCCAGGCCCGGTTGCGTTCGAGCGCCGAGCGCACGCTGCGGTTCAGGATCTGGTAGGCGTAGGTGCGCGAGAGCGCCGAGTGGCGCGCATGGAAATCGTCCGGCACTTCGCGGACCCAGAGCAGGTTAATGTCGTCGGGCAGGTAGGTATTGGCGCCGAACAGCCAGTCGCGACGGCTCCGCCGGGCGCTCGTATCGAAATGAGCGACCTGCTCGACGGCGTGAACTCCGGCGTCGGTCCGACCGGCGCCCATGCATCGCACCTCTTCGTCGGCCACCCGGCTGAGCGCCCCGTTTACGGCATCCTGAACGTTGCTGCTGCCGCTTTGCGACTGCCAGCCATGGAAGCCGCTTCCGTCGTATTCCACTCCCAGGGCGAGCCGTGCGCGGGTCATTCGCTTTCGGAATTCTCAGGCCCCAGCCTCTGGCGCATCCGGCGCAGCGCCTCGGCGAGTTCCGCGGCGTTTTCGCCCTCGCGGGCTTCGACAATATGGGCGAGCACCTCGAGCGCGTCGGCGTCCCGGCCCATTTCCTCAAGCGCGCGCGCCAGGTCCATGTAGTTCTCGGGATCCAGTTCGCTCATGGCGTTCGCCAGTGCCTCATCGGGCCCCACCATGATTTCGCCGGCGTCCCGTTCGGGCTTCTCCGTTTTCGCCTTTCCGTCGTCCCGGCCCTGCGAGGCTCCACCTTTCGTCTTCGAGCCGGCGCCGGAGAATATCCGGACCAGGCGCGGGGGGCCGAAAACGATCGCCGAGAGAACCGAAAAGACCAGCGCGGCGGAAAGCAGCGGCGCGCTCCAGGCCCATACCGAGAACAGTCCTTCCTGAGGAACCGCAGGCGAGACCAGAAGCGCAATGAACAGCGAAACGGCCAGTATCGCGATTCTGCCTTTCATGCCGGGGCCTGTCAGTCGAATTCGTGGTCGCGTATCAGGAGCTCTGCAATCTGCACGGCGTTTAGCGCGGCTCCCTTGCGCACGTTGTCCGCCACGACCCAGAAGTTGAGGCCCTGCGCATGCGAGATGTCCTCGCGCACCCGGCCCACAAACACGGCATCGGAGCGGCTCGCGTCGATTCCGGGTGTGGGATAGCCGCCGGCGCGGTCCTGACTCATGACGACCACGCCCCGCGCGGCCCGAAACAGCGCGAGCGCTTCCTCGACCTCAACCTTGCGCTTCAGTTCCACGCTGACGGCTTCGGCATGACCGAAAAACACCGGCACGCGCACCGCCGTGGCGCTGATCCGCAGGTCGTCGTCGCCCAGGATCTTGCGGGTCTCCCAGACCATCTTCATTTCTTCCTTGGTGTAGCCGTTGGCCTGAAAGTCATCGATGTGCGGCACGGCGTTGAAGGCCGCGCTGGGCGCCGACGCCGCGGGAAGCTGACCCCCGTTGGCGGGCGGTTCCGCCTCCCCGTCATCGGCCGCCTCTTCCGGGCGGCCCTGGCCGGCCATCATTTCGGCGGTGTGCCTGACAAGGTCCTCCATGGCCCGGCGCCCGGCGCCGGAAACCGCCTGGTAGGTGGCCAGGCTGATCCTGTCGATGCCGATGGCGTCGTACAGGGGCTTGAGCGCAACGACGAGCTGGATCGTCGAGCAATTCGGATTGGCCACGATTCCGCGCTCGCGGCACTCGGCCAGGGCGGAAGGATTGACCTCGGGCACCACCAGCGGCACGTCTTCGTCATAGCGGAACGCCGACGAGTTGTCGATCACCACCGCTCCCTGGGCCGCGGCGCGCGGCGCATGTTCGATCGCGGTCCCGGCGCCGGCCGAGAACAGTGCGAAGTGCACGCCCGAGAAATCGAACTCGTTCAGCGCCTGAACCGCAACCTGGCGCTCGCCGAATTCCACGGTCTTGCCCACCGAGCGTTCGCTGGCCACGGCGTAGAGCCGATCGACCGGAAACTCGCGCTGCGCGAGAATCTGCATCATGGTTTCGCCCACCAGCCCTGTGGCGCCGACCACAGCGACGTTGTAGCCGTTCATGTCAGCCTCCCGCGGTCCGCGCCGCGGCGGCCGGGTGGGTGGCGGCGCCGGCCTCGGAATCCTGGCGGTCGACATCGCCGCATTGCGCGCGGTCGCGGAGGTAATGGTCGATGAGCGTGATCGCCAGCATGGCTTCGGCGATAGGCGTGGCGCGCAGTCCCACGCAGGGATCGTGCCGCCCGCCGGTGCTGATTTCGGTGGCCGCGCCGGCGCGGGTGACCGTGGCGCCCTTCTTGCGGATGCTGGAGGTGGGCTTCATCGCAATGCTCACCAGCAGGTCCTGTCCGGACGAAATGCCGCCCAGCGTGCCTCCGGCGTCGTTCTTGACGAATCCTCCGGGCGCAATCTCGTCGCGATGTTCCGAACCGCGCTGTTCCACGGCGGCGAAGCCGGCGCCGAATTCCACGCCCTTGACCGCATTGATGCTCATCAGCGCGTGCGCGATCATGGCCTCGAGCTTGTCGAACACGGGTTCGCCGAGCCCGGGCGGCACTCCCCGCGCGCATACGTTGATCCGCGCGCCGATCGAATCGCCGGCCAGCCTCAGCTCGTCCATGAACGATTCCAGTTCCTTCAGCCTGCCTGGATCGCCGCAGAAGAAGGGGTTGTCGTTGATGATCTCGGGGTTCGGGCACTCGAGGCGGATCGGTCCGAGTTGCGCCACGTAGCCGAAAATCGTGATGCCGGCCCGCTCGCTCAGGTACTTGCGGGCGATCGCTCCGCCGGCGACCCGCATGGACGTCTCCCGGGCGGAGGCGCGCCCCCCTCCGCGGTAGTCGCGAATGCCGTACTTCTGCTGGTAGCTGAAATCGGCGTGCCCGGGACGGAACTTGTCCTTGATGGCCGAGTAGTCGCGCGGACGCTGATCGGTGTTCTCGATCATCAGCCCGATCGGCGTTCCGGTGGTCACGCCCTCGAACACACCCGACAGGATCCGCACCTGGTCCGCCTCCTTGCGTTGCGAAGTATGGCGCGAGCGCCCGGGACGCCGGCGGTCCAGGTCCACCTGTATGTCCGCCTCGCATAATTCCATGCCGGGCGGGCAGCCGTCCACGATGGCGCCCAGCGCCGGGCCGTGGCTCTCGCCGTAAGTCGTGACGCTGAACAGGCGTCCTATGGTGTTGCCGGACATGCTGCAATCCGCAGGCGGTGGGCCAAAAGCATTATTTTACGCTCGCTCCCAGGCTTGAGGCCGGGACGCATATAATTCGATGCAATGCAATCACCGGTGCTTGAGCGGCTGGTGGGCGGAGCAGTGCTGGTGGCCCTGCTCCTGTTGCTGGCCCTGGTAATCGGCCCTCGGGAGGGGGCCCGGATGCCGGACGAAGAGGGCTCTGAAAGCCCTGTGGCCCAAGTCGCACCTCAACCCGCCGAACCCGGTATCGCCGCCGTGCCGGACGAAAGCCGCCGGGAGCCCGGTCCGCGCACCGTCGCCCAATGGGTGCCCCCCGGTTCGGTGCCCCACGCGCCGCAGCCCGCCAGGGAAATCCGCCCCCCACCGGAAACGAGGGAAACAGGCACGCCCGCGTCGAGCGCTCGCGAAGCTACGGAAACACCCGCGGCTGCGTCCGGGCCCCAGTGGGCTGTGCAGCTCGGCAGTTTCTCCTCGCGCGCGAATGCCGACCAGCTCTCCGAATGGTGCCGCGAGCAGGGCTACGGCGTGCGGGTCGCGACCGGGCAGGACGGCGGCCGGACCTTGCATCGGGTTCGCGTGGGTCCCTATGCCTCGAGGGAAGATGCCCGTACGGCGGTCGCCGAGCTGGCCCTTCTGGGACGTGAAGGTTTCGTGTCGGATTGGGAGAATGCATCGCCGTGACCCTGTTCGACTGGATCGTGTTGGCGATTTTTCTTTCCGCCGCCTGGCTCGGAATGAAACGCGGCTTTCTTTCCGCCGCCCTGAACCTTGGAACCTGGGTCGCGGGCGTGTTTCTCGCCTTTGCTCTCGGCGACCTTGTCGTTTCCACGCTGCTGTCCGGGTGGCCGGCGAAGATCGAGGCCTGGCTGGCGAGCAATCCGCTTGCCGGCGCAATTTTTCGCGGGCCGTCGGTCGCGGAATCCGTGGCGCTGTGGGCGGCCAGGCTGGGCGTCCTCGTGGTCGTGCTCGTGATCGGCTCGACCCTGGCGGGTCTGGCGTCCCGGGCGGTGGAAAACAGCGTGCTGGCTTCCGCGGACCGCGCCTTGGGCGTATTATTGGGCGCAGCCAAAGGCTGGCTGATTGCAGGTGGACTTCTGCTTTTGTGCATACACGTGGGGCCCGAGACCTGGGTGCAGGGTTCGATGAGCCTGCCTTTCCTTGAACCGGTCAGTGACGCCCTGAACCTGCTTCTCAGGGCATTGGGTGGCCGCTGATGTGCGGGATCGTCGGCCTGATGGGTAACGGCGCGGCGGCGCCGGAAATCTACGACGCCCTGATCATGCTCCAGCACCGCGGGCAGGACGCGGCCGGCATCATGACCGACGACGAAGGCATGTGCCGCAAGCGCCGGGCCCGCGGACTCGTGCGCGAGACGTTCCGCACCCGCCATATGCAGAACCTGCGGGGCTCCGCCGGCCTGGGCCATGTGCGCTATCCGACCGCCGGGTCCGACAAGAATTCCGAAACCCAGCCGTTCTTCGTCAACAGCCCGTACGGGATCGCCCTGGCGCACAACGGCAATCTGACCAACGCGCACGAACTGGCCGGCGAGATGCGCCAGCGCGACCGCCGCTATCTCAATACCGATTCCGACAGCGAGCTGCTGCTCAACGTATTCGCCCACGAGCTCCTGCGCACGTCGCGCCGGTCGATGGACACCGATGCCGTGTTCCGCGCGGTGCGCGGGGTTCACAAGCGCTGCAAGGGCGCCTACTCGGTCGTCTGCCTGATCCTGGGCTTCGGGCTGGTCGCTTTCCGCGATCCGTACGGCATCCGGCCGATGGTCGTCGGGCGGCGGGAGAGCAAGAAGGGGCCGGAATACCTGGTGGCTTCGGAAAGCGTCGCCCTGCAGCAGCTCGGCTTCGAACTGGAGCGGGACGTCATGCCCGGCGAGGCGTGGGTCTTCCCCTACGGCGAGGAGGCGGTGACCCGCCAGTGCGCGACCCGCACGCAATACACGCCCTGCATCTTCGAATACGTCTACTTCGCCCGCCCGGATTCGCTCATGGACCGGATTTCGGTGCACAAGGCGCGGCTGCGAATGGGCGAGCGCCTGGTGGAGAAAATCCAGCGCGAGCACGACACCAGCGACGTGGACGTGGTGATTCCGATCCCCGACACCAGCCGCACCAGCGCCATGGAAGTGGCGAACCGGCTGAACGTGAAGTACCGCGAGGGCTTCATCAAGAACCGCTATATCGGCCGCACCTTCATCATGCCGGGCCAGGACGAGCGCAAGCGATCGGTGCGCCAGAAGCTCAACCCCATAAACCTGGAATTCCGCGGCAAGAACGTGCTCCTGGTGGACGATTCCATCGTGCGCGGCACGACCTCGCGCCAGATCGTCGAGATGTCCCGCGAGGCGGGCGCCCGGAAGGTGTATTTCGCGTCGGCCGCCCCGCCGGTCCGCTATCAGAACGTCTACGGCATCGACATGCCGGCGCCGGACGAGCTGATCGCGGCCAATCGCACGGTGGAGGAGGTCGAGGAAAGGATTGGCGCCGACTGGCTTGTTTACCAGGACCTGGGCGACCTGATCTCGGCGGTCAATTTCCGGCGCGCGGAGATTACGGGTTTTGACGTTTCCTGCTTCAACGGCCAGTACGTCACCGGCGGCGTGGACCGCAAGCTGCTCCGCCGGATCGCCAGGGAGCGCGCGGACGCGGTGCGGGCCAAGCGCAAGTCGCGCAAGCGGAAAGCCAGGAAGGCCGCGCGGGTGGCCGCCGAGCCTGTGCCCGCCGCCCAGCCGCCCCAGATGGCCGAGTTGCCCGCCCTGGAAGTCGAACGCGGCTAGAGGTCGAATGCCTCCAGTCTGAAATCGCTCCCGTCGTGTTCCAGCGCCCAGCCGCGCTCGAACCAATCGCCCAGAACGATCCGCGTGGCGGGCCCGCCGTCCAGTTCGAATTCGTGCACGTGGGGACGGTGCGTGTGGCCGTGAATGAACCGCCGCACTCCGCTCGCGCGCATCGCCTCGGCCACTGCGGCTGCGTTCACGTCCATGATCTCCATCGGCTTGCCGCCGGTTGAAATGCGGCTGGCGTCGCGCGCCTGGGCCGCCAACGCCCGCCGCGCGGCCAAGGGCAGAGCGAGGAACTGCGCCTGCCAGTCCGGGTCGCGGACCATGGCGCGAAACTCCTGGTAGTCATGGTCGTCGGTGCACAGGCTGTCGCCGTGCATCAGGAGCACGTTTTCCTCGCCCAGGCTCACGACGCTGGTATCCGGAAGCAGCGTCACGCCCGTTCGGCCGGAAAACTCGTCCCCGACCAGGAAGTCCCGGTTGCCGTGCGCGAACCACGCCGGAACACCGCCTGAAGTCAGCTCCGCCAGCGCGTCCATGATCTCGCCGGCGAGGGGGTCGTCGTCGTCATCGCCGATCCAGGCTTCGAACAGATCGCCCAGGATATAGAGCGCATCCGCTCGCGCGGCGCGATGCTCGAGGAATTCGTGGAATGCTTGGGTTGCGGCGGGTCGGGAGGCGTCCAGATGGAGGTCGGAGATGAAAAGGGTGCTCATTCCGTTACGCGCAATATCCGTTCGATGATCACCGGCGCGGCGGGAACGTCGCGGTCGAACGGGCCGCCCGGACCGGTTGCGCGGCTGCCGATATCGTCAACCACGTCCATGCCGCTGACGACCCTTCCGAACACCGCATATCCCCAGCGGCCGGGCCGCGGGTTCAGCGCCACGTTGTCCTGAAGGTTGATGTAGAACTGGTTCTTCGCCGAATGCGGGTCGCCGGTGCGCGCCATGGCGATCGTGCCGCGCACATTGGACCGGCCGTTGCCGGATTCGTTGGGAAGCGTTTCGTCGATCAGGCGCTCCTGAAAGTCCACCGACCAGCCGCCGCCCTGGATCACGAAGTCGTTGACGACGCGGTGGAAGATCGTGCCCTCGTAATAGCGGCTGCCGGTCAGGCGAAGGAACTGCGTCACCGTGAGCGGGGCGTCGTTGGCGAACAGTTCCAGCGTGAAGGCGCCTGCGGTCGTTTCCACCCGCACCCGCGGGAAGGGGTCGAAGGCGTCCTCCGCTTCGACCGGCTCCTGTGCCGCGGAGGAGCCGGCGCCCAGCGCCAGGACGCACAGCGCCGCGACCCGCACCTGTTTGCATTGAATTCTCGTATTTCTCATTTCGGTTGGTCCTGCGAACTCGTCGTGTTGAAAATGGCGGCATCCAGCGTGTTCTGCAGCAGCATGGCGACGGTCATCGGACCCACTCCGCCCGGCACCGGCGCAATCCAGGCCGCATGCTTGCGCGCCTCCTCGAATTCTACGTCGCCGCGCAGCCTGCCGTCGCTCATTCTCGTAATGCCGATGTCCAGCACTACGGCGCCTTCGCGTATCCAGGCGCCCGGAATGAGTTCCGGCTTGCCCACGGCGCTGCAGAGGATTTCCGCCTGCCGGACGTGCTCCTCGAGGTAGGTCGTGAACCGGTGGCAGACCGTAACCGTTGCGCCGGCCAGAAGCAGCTCCAGCGCCAGCGGGCGGCCCACCAGGTTCGACGCGCCAATCACCACGCAATGCTTCCCCTTCGGATCGACGCCGATCTTCTCCAGCATGCGGATCACTCCGACCGCGGTGCAGGGCCGCAACCTGGGCGTGCGCAGCGCCAGCAGTCCGAAGGTCAGCGGATGAAATCCGTCCACGTCCTTGCCCGGATCGATGCGCTGGATCACGTTCAGGCTGTTGATGTGCCCGGGCAGGGGCAGCTGCACCAGGATGCCGTCCACGTTCCGGTCCCGATTGAATTCGTCGATCAGCGCCAGCAGGGCCGGCTCGTCCGTGTCCGCCGGGAGATTGTGGTCCAGCGAAGCGATACCGGCGGCGGCGCAGGCCCGCCGCTTGTTCCGCACGTAAACCTGCGAGGCCGGGTCCGCCCCCACCAGCACCGTGGCCAGCGCCGGCGCCCGGTGGCCTTCGGCGAGGCGCCGCTCGACCGTCCGCCGGATTTCCTCACGGATCCCGGAAGCTATGGCCTTGCCGTCAATCAGTTGCGCGGTCATCAAATCCCCGAAAAATCGCCAGGCGCCCGAGCCGTCCGCGTGACAGCGGGAATATTAGCTGACCGCCCTTCCGGTAGCCACCCGCCGCTCCAGCTTAAGCCGGCGCGTTCAGGTGACGGCGGCCCGCAAGGTTGTTATGATCCGGTGCTGCTTGAACGGTCTCCGAGACCCCGCATCCGGGAGAGTAATACATGCGATTTTCGATCATTCTCTGGGCAATGGTGCAGGCATTGCGGTTCACCAGGCTCCGCTACGCCGAGTTCAGGAACCGCCTGAAGGAAAGAAACGTCATCGCCCAGTTCAAGCTGCTCGATAACTCCGCCGGGCGGTGGGTCCAGTTCGAAAACGGCAGGATCCGCTCGGGGACGGGCATTCACGAGAATCCCGACTTTTCCGTGGTCTTCAAGAACAGGGCGATCGCCGAAGAATTCCTGACGCCTCCCTTCGACCAGCTGGTGCGCGTGGACGCCGCCAAGAACTTCAAGCTGACCGTGGAAGGGTCGGACGAGGCGTCGGTGTGGTTCATGATCACGCTGAACCGGATGCAGTCCATCCGCTGGAAGATCGGCACCGACATGGGCAACGGGGTGACCCGCTACACCAACGGCACCAACGGCGGCCCGATCTTCGTCTATGTCAAGGAAGGCAAGATCATCCGCATTACTCCCGTTGACTTCGACAAGGACGACGCGCCTTCATGGACCATCAAGGCCCGGGGCAAGGAGTTCACGCCGCCGCGGCGCACGACGCTGGCCGCGCACGGCTTGTGCCAGAAGTCCATGGTCTATTCGAAGAACCGGATCCTCCACCCGATGAAGCGGGTGGACTTCGATGTCGACGGCGAGCGCAATATCCAGAACCGCGGCAAGTCGGAGTTCGTGCGCATCAGCTGGGACGAGGCGCTCGACATCGTGGTCAAGGAGATCAAGCGCTCCAAGGCGCATGGGCCGGGCGCCGTGCTGGTCACGCACGGCTCGCACCACCAGTGGGGCAACCTCGGGCACTACCTGAGCGCCTTCAACCGCTTCTGGAACCTGATCGGCTGCTCCAAGCTGCATAACAACCCGGACAGCTGGGAGGGCTGGTACTGGGGCGCCATGCACCACTGGGGCAACAGCCTGCGGCTGGGCACGCCCGAGTTCTACGGCACCGTGGAGGACTGCCTCAAGGAAGCGGAACTGATGGTGTTCTGGTCCAGCGACCCGGACGCCAGCTACGGCTACGAGGGCACCGTCCGGCGCGAGTGGGCCAGGGAGCTGGGCATCCCCATGGTCCATATCGACCCGTTCCTGAACCATACGGCCGCGCACCTGGGCGGCAAGTGGATCTCGCCCAAGCCGGGCACCGATTCGGCGCTGGCCCAGGCGCTCTGTCACGTCTGGATCACCGAGGACCTCTACGACAAGGAGTTCGTCGAGAAGCGCACGACCGGCTTCGACGAATGGAAGGCCTACATCCTCGGCGAGTCCGACGGCACGCCGAAGACCCCCGAATGGCAGGAAGCGGAGACCCGCGTGCCCGCGCGCGACGTCCGGGCGCTGGCCCGCCAATGGGGCAGCAAGAAGACCTACCTGGGCGCCGGCGGCTGGGGTTGCGGCCTGGGCGGCGCCGGGCGCGGCCCCATGGGCGTCCAGTGGGCGCGGATGATGACCATCCTGGGCGCGATGCAGGGCTTCGGCCGGGCAGGCGTGAACTTCGGCAACCTCCAGTTCGGGGCCCCGCTGGACTTCTCCTTCTACTTCCCGGGCTATGCCGAGGGCAGCATGTCGGGCGAGCTCACCTACAGCGCCAACGCGGCCAACAACTACCAGCGCATGCCGCACGTCGTGACGATGAACTCGTCGCGCCAGAACATTCCCAAGATCCGCCTGCCCGAGGCGATCATGGAAGGCAGCGCGATGGGCTTCCTCACCGACGTCTCCTCCGTGCGCGGCCAGTTCCTGCGCTACGGCTACCCGGCGCCGGGTCACGCCAAGATCCAGATGATGTACAAGTACGGCAGCCCCAACTTCGGCACCATGGTCGATTCCAACCGCTGGGTGCAGATGTACCAGTCGGAGAATCTGCCGTTCGTCGTCAACCAGTCGATCTGGTGGGAGGGCGAGACGCCGTACTCGGACGTGATCCTGCCCGCCTGCACCGTTTTCGAGCGCTGGGACATCGGCGAGTACTACAACGTCGGCGCGGGCTATGTGCACCACATGTTCTCCATGGTCAATCACCGCGTGGTGTCGCTGCAGCACAAGTGCATCGAGCCGCTGGGCGAGTCGAAGTCCGACTACGACATCTTCCTGGCCGTGATCGAGCGCCTGGGACTGGGCGCGATGTACTCGGAAGGCGGCAATACCGAGCTGGACTGGTGCAAGCGCGTGTTCGATTCCTCCGACGTGGCCAAGCACACCACCTGGAAGGAGTTCCTCAAGAAGGGCTATTTCGTCGTGCCGGCGGACCCGGCGGACGCGCGCGCTCCCACGGCCAACCGCTGGTACTACGAGGGCCGGAAGAAGGACACGCCCGAACCGTATCCGCTGCCGGCGGATTACGTGGGCGAGTTCGGCGAAGGGCTGCAGACGACGTCCGGCAAGTTCGAGTTCCTGCCCGAGACCCTGAACCAGATCGACGACCCGGCGCGGCCGCCGCTCAACACGTACCAGAAGAGCTACGAGAACGCCGAGGCCGAACCGGCCCTGGCGGACTTTCCGCTGCAACTGCTGACGCCGCACACGCGGTATCCGTTCCACATCATGGGTGACGACGAGGGCTGCACGCTGCAGGACATCCGCGAGCACCGCGTCACGGTGAACGGCCATTCCTATCTCGTGGCGCGGGTCAACCGCGAGGACGCCGAGGCTCGGGGGGTCAAGGACGACGACCTCATACGCCTCTGGAACCTCAGGGGCTCGGTGGTCTGCGCCGCCCAGGTGACGGACCGGCTGCGTCCGGGCGTGGTGAGCGCCTGCACCGGGTCGGCCCAGTACCGGCCCGTGGGCGAGCCCGGCAACTCCACCGACCTCGGCGGCTGCGTGAACATGCTGAATCCCAAGAAGACCATTACCGAGCAGGCCAGCGGAATGGCGCCCAACACATCCCTGATCCAGTTCGAGAAATGGACCGGCGTCGATTCCTGGCAACGGGCGGAGGCGGCGTAATGGCGAAGAAATGGAACATGATCGTCGATATCGAGCGCTGCGATAACTGCCGCAACTGCTTCCTGGCCACCAAGGACGAGCACATCGGCAACGAATTCCCCGGCTATTCGGCCCCGCAGCCCGAGCGCGGGCACAGTTGGGTGGACGTCAAGCGCCACGAGCGCGGCAAGTGGCCGGCGGTCGAGGCGCACTTCATGCCGGTAATGTGCAACCACTGCGACGACGCGCCCTGCATGAAGGCGGCGAAGGACGGCGCCATCACCAAGCGCGCCGACGGCATCGTGATCATCGATCCGGTCAAGTCAAAGGGACAGAAGGAGATCGTGGACGCCTGTCCGTACGGCGCGATCTACTGGAACGAGGACGAGCAGGTGCCGCAGTCCTGGTTCTTCGACGCGCACCTGCTCGACGAGGGCTGGGAAAAGACCCGCGTGGAGCAGGCCTGCCCCACCAACGTGTTCCGCTCGCTCAAGGTCGAGGACGCCGAGATGCAGCGGATCGCCGGGGAGGAGGACCTGGAGGTCCTGCAGCCCGAGTTGGGTTCGCGGCCGCGCGTCTACTACAAGAACATGCACTTGATGACCCGGAGCTTCGTGGCCGGGTCGGTCGTGGTGGACGTGAACGGCGTCGAGGAGTGCGCCGGCGACGTGGAGGTCGTGCTCAGCAGGGACGGCTCGGAGGTGGCGCGAACGTCCACCGACATGTTCGGCGACTTCCGCTTCGACAGGCTCGAGCGGGACAGCGGGTCGTACCAGCTGGAATTCAGTTCGGATTCGGCCGGACGCGCATCCGCACAGTTCGAACTGGGCGAGGAGAGCCTCTATCTCGGCGCCATAGCGCTGGCGGGCGGTACCGGCGCCGGGGACTGACTCCCCGCCGCTAGCGTCAGGTCAGCGCAAAACCGGCGTAGCCTTCTTCAACGACCTGCTCGCAGCGCTCCACGTAAGCCGGAAATCCGCCCACGTACGGGAGGAAACCGCCGGGCTTGCCCGGAATGTTGGCGCCCGTGTACCAGGAGGCGCAGTCGCCGCGTATCGAGCGTTGCGCCACGTCGTCATTGTGGACCGCCCAGGCGTCTTCATATTGCGCCCCGGCTTCGATGGCGTCCAGTCCGCGTTCGCGCATGTGCGCGAGGCAATCGGCAATCCAATCCACGTGCTGCTCCACGCCCGTGACCATGTTGATCAGCACCGACGGACTGCCCGGGCCGTTCACCATGAACAGGTTGGGGAAGCCGTGGGTCGCCAGGCCCAGATAGACGCGCGGGCCATCGGTCCACTTCTCGCGCAGTGACAGGCCGTTTCGGCCGCGCAGGTCCATGGCCAGCAGCGCGCCCGTGATCGCGTCGTAGCCGGTGGCGAACACGATGGCGTCCACCGCGTGCACGCCGCTTGCCGTGCGAATGCCCTCGGGCACGATGGCGTCGATCGGCGCCCGGCCTATGTCCACCAGGGTCACGTTGTCGCGGTTGTAGGTGGGGTAGTAGTCGGTGTCCACGCACATGCGCTTGCAGCCCAGCGGGAAGTCGGGCGTCAACAGTTCGGCCACCTTTTCGTCATCCACCAGCTCGCGGATCTTGCGGCGCACGAAATCGGACGCGGTGCGGTTGGCCTCCTCGTCGAACAACAGGTCGGCGAACGCGCCCTGGAACGCCAGTCCGTGGTTCCCCCACCAGTTCTCGAATACCTCCTCGCGCTCCTGTTCGGTAACGGCCAGCGCGGACCGGCCCGCCGGTTTGAAGGGCAGCGCGGTGAAGCCTTTCCTCGATGCCGCGCGGATCTCGCCGTAGCGGGCTTTCACGTCGTTCAGTTCACCCGGATCGAGCGGGCGGTTGCTGGCCGGGACGGCGTAGTTGGGCGTGCGCTGAAACACCGTGACGTGCCGGGCCTGCTCCGCGATCAGCGGAATGCACTGGATGCCGGACGATCCGGTGCCGATGACGGCCACCTTCCGGCCCGTGAAATCGACCCCCTCGTGCGGCCACCGGCCGGTGTGATACGTGTCGCCGGCAAACGTGTCGCGCCCCCGTATGTCCGGGAGATTGGGCGTGGACAGAACGCCGCTCGCCATGACGCAGAAGCGCGCCCGGTGCGTTTGCCCGTCGTCGGTCGCGACCGTCCAGTGCGAGGGAGAGTCCGCCGATGCCTCGTGAAATCGCGCCGCCGTGACGCGCGTGTTGAACTGAATGTCCCGGCGCAGGTCGAACCGGTCGGCCACGTGCCGGATGTAGGACAGGATCTCCGGCTGCGATGCATACCGCTCCGTCCATTCCCACTCCTGCTGCAGGTCGTCGTCGAACTGATACGAGTAGTAGATGCTCTCGATATCGCAGCGGCAACCCGGATAGCGGTTCCAGTACCAGGTTCCCCCCACGTCGCCGCCGGCTTCGAAGGCCCGCACGGAAAAACCCAGCCGGCGGAACTTGTACAGCGCGTAGACGCCCGCGAACCCGGCCCCGACCACGACCACGTCCAGCATTGCGCCGGGTGGACCGCTTCCCGCGGCCCGTTCAGGCACTTTGCTCACGGCTGCGGCGATGTGCGTTTCCGCACGGCGCACTCCGCCTGGTTGGGGAAGGGTCGGTGGTCTTCACGGTAAAGGGGCACGATATCTTCTTTGCGGTTGGCCTGCAGCACCTCGTCGAATCCGAAGGGGAGCCCCCTCGCGGCGTCCGGCAATTCGGTGCAGACGAAATGCGCGCCGACGGTGAACCGGCAGTCGTCCGGCAAGGCGCCGGAGAAGCCTTCGCGGTTTCCGCTGCGCAGCCGCCCGTCGACGAAGGTGGCCACCACTTCCGCCGCCGTCGTGCGCAGCAGGTCATCGAAGGGATCGCCGGATTGATTCCGGAACACCATGATGTCGGCCGCCAGCCCCGCCTCCAGCTTCCCGGTGACCGCCTCCAGTCCCAGCGCGTAGGCGCCGTTGGCGGTGGCCATCCGCCACAAGTCGGCCGAAGACAGGGCCGGGCCGCCCGGCCGGCCCCCGTGGAGTTCGCCCGCGCACCGCAGCTCTTCGAGCATGTTGTACGAACCCGACACCGACCAGTCCGTGCCGATCGCAATCCGCACGTTCTCCCGGAGCAGTGCGCCGATGTCCGCCGTTTCGCCGTACAGGGCCACGTTGGATCGCGGCGACCAGATCAGCGTCACGTCCAGATCGTTCATGCGTCGAATGTCGCCGGAGTCCAGGCCCACCCCGTGGATCAGGGAGAAGCGCCGAGGGGATTTGCGCGTCGCGACATGGTCGAGAAAGAACCGGCCTTCAAACCGGGCGACGAGGTCGGTGCCTTCCGCCACGTGCGGGACGTATGGCGTGCGCGCGGGAAGGCCCTCGGTCAACTCAGGACCAAAGGTCTCCTCGCCGTCGTAGGGAAAGGACCGCAGCCGGCGGATGCGCTGCATCGCATCGGGACCGAAGGGAAAAGTCCTCATGTCGGCGGCGTACTCGTAGGCCGGGCGCTGCCGTGAACCGGCGTTCTTTACCAGACCCGGGACCGCGCCCGATCCGGCGATCAGCGTCGTGCCGGCGAGCAGGTGCCGAAGCTCGATCCAGAAGAGCGTCCTCGCATCGTCCGTGCCGTCCCGGTAGCGAATCTTGTCCGCGCCGTCCCCCACGCCGGATTCGGGAATCCACTCGTCGCGATGCGCATAGACGGGCAGTTTCTCCCTGTCCCGCGCCGTCAGCATCTGGAAACTGTAGCGCGTGTGCTCGTGCGGGTTGATCAGCCCGGGAGACACATAGTTCCTCCCGCAGTCGAATACCGCGGCGTTCCCCTCCGCCGCTTCGATTCCGTCTGCGGGAACCAGCTCGACGATCCGGCCCCCGGAAATCAGCACCGCGCCGTACTGCGCGCCGCCTGTTCCCGCGAGCAGGTTTCCGACGATGAGCGTCTTCTCCGATCCGGACCCGCCCGCCGTGAACCGGCACGCCCCGGCGGGCGCAACGCCTGCGTGCTGGCCCGTTTCGGGCTCCCGGGCAGCCGACGAACCCGGCGCCGCCGCCATCAGCATCGTCCAGGAGAGCAAAGCTGCCGCCAACCGGGAAGTCACAGGAGCTTCCTCAGCACCAACCTTTGGCGCATCCATGACGACTCGGCCCATAGTGCCCGATGCTCCAAAGCGTTCGCAGACGGCGACCGCATGATAACGGCATCTGTGGACATTTATATTGACAGAAATATACTAATAGTGTATTAAAGATGTCCACTATATATTGGAATTGCAGGAAACACCAGAGTTTGCCCCATGCAACAAATCGCAGCCATCCGGGCACTGATGCATCACGAAAGAACGGGACCGCCGGTCTACACCAAGAAAGACCTGGCGAAGATTTTCCGGGAAGATGACATGAACGCGTTGAATGCCGTCCTGAATCGGCTGGTCCGGAACCGCGTGCTGCAGCGCGCCGTCAATGGCGTGTACGTCAATGCGCTTTCCCCGAACCAGGGCGCCGACACGCTTGAACACATCGCCCGGGCGATGCGCCGCGGCCACCACAGTTATGTCAGTCTCGAATCCGCCTTGTCCGAATACGGAGCAATTTCGCAAATCCCGATGCGACTGACCGTTATGACCACCGGGCGCAGGGGCGAGTACTCGACTCCCTTCGGTGTTATCGAATTCACCCACACGGCCCGCTCAGTGCCGGATGTCATCGACGGCACGGTGGACGCGGGGCGGCCGTTGCGCCTGGCTACCAGGCAAACCGCCTATCGCGATCTAAAGCGCGTGGGCCGTAACCTGGATCTGGTTGATCCGAGTGTTCTTGATGAAGAAGACTGACAACGTTCTCAATGCGCTGACGGACCGCGCCATGCAGGACGGACAGGTTGCGCAGATGCGGGCCGTCATCCAGAAGGAGCTGCTCCACTACGACATCCTGTATTGCCTGGAACAGGCCAATCTGCTGAGTGGGCTCGTTTTCCAGGGAGGCACTTCGCTTCGCCTCTGCCACGGCGCGGACCGTTACAGTGAGGATCTGGATTTTGCCGGCGGCCGGGACTTCTCAACGGCGCGGTTTGCAACGCTAAAGGATCGGATTGAGTCCCATGTGGGCGGACGGTATGGACTGGATGTCACCGTTAGGGAGCCAGGGTCCAACAGGGATGGACCACTGCGTTCCGGCGTCCACGTGGATCAATGGCGGGTTTCGGTCGTTACCGATCCCGGGCGCAGGGACGTCCCGAAGCAGCGGATCCATATTGAGATTGCCGGCGTTCCGGCCTACACGTCGGAAGTGCGGAAGTTGCGGGTCAATTACGAGTTCCTGCCGGACGGGTACGGAGACTTGCTGCTGGTGGTCGAGTCGCTGGATGAGATCATGGCCGACAAGCTGCTTGCATTGGCAGCTTCCCGACAACGCGTGCGCCACCGCGACATCTGGGACCTGGCATGGCTCAGGCAGCGGGGAGCGGAAGTCCGGCCGGATCTGGTGGAGCGGAAGATTTCAGACTATCGAGTGGCGGATTATCCGGCGCTGCTGGATTCGCTCATCGAGCGTGCGCCGGACATCATTGCCGGAAAACCGTTCCGGGACGAAATGAAGCGCTTCCTGCCGGAGGACCGTTATCAGGGCTCGTTCGGAGACCCGAAATTCGAACGCTATCTGACCGGAACCATCGGCGAGTTGTGCAGGGAATTGAAGAGCGGACTCTCCTGACGATAGGACCACTGTCGAGTATCCGCCCGCACGTCTAACCTCGGCGCTTTCCCTTCAGGGCCCATCGCGATAGCGCCGCGTGGAGCAGGAAGGCCGTGATCATGCCGTCGGCTGCCGGCACCGTCGTCAGCGCCAGCAGACCCTGGTTGGCGGCAGCGGCTGTCCCGGTTCCTGCAATCCACGCGAGCAGGGCTGAGTACCCGACCGGCGGTCGAGCAGACAGCTGCTCCAGCCTGTAGGCGGAGCCGCTCAACAGGAAGAAGTCGGCGATATAGACGCCGGCAATCGGTGTGGCGGCAATTCCGAGAATCAGCACGAAAGGCAGGAATACGTCCATGATGCCCAGCACCGCACCCAAGGTGCCCAGCGCGCCGGCCGCCATCGCCAGCTGTTTGTCGGAGAACCGGTGGAACGAGGCGGCCAGTGTCAGGACCGCGGAATAAAGGTTGACGGTATTCGTGGTCCAGGTCGAAAATACCAGGATGAACAAGGCAGGCAGGGCCACGCCCAGGATGACCATGATCTTCATGATGTCGGTTTCGGCGAACGCGAGGGCCGGAATGCCCGATGCCAGCATGATGAGGGGGTAGCCGGCGGCGAGCCCGGAAACCGATTTCACGCCCTCCAGCGCAGTCCGTGCGAAACGGGTCAGATCGGGCCCCGACACCGCCATGAGAATGTTGGCCCCCACGACGGTCGAAATGGCCAGGCCCAACGACATTTCGCCGCTACCCGGGGTCGTCCAGAGGTCCTGCAATTCGATGCGTTGCAGGACCAGGTAGACCACATAGAGCATGAACAGCGCCAGTAACGGAACCGCCAGGCTGGAGAACCGTTCGATGAAGCGGAAGCCGTACATGGCGGTCAGGCTCATGGCCACACAGCCGATGAAGGCGCAAAGGGCCCTGGGTATCTCGATTCCGTAGAACGCGCTGACGGCCTCGCGGATGGCCCCGCCGAAAATGTCTCCGGTGGCCGCGAAGTAGCCGACGTAGGTCATCGCCAGCAGCGGATTGACCAGAAAGCGAACCAGGCTGCGGCCGAACGAAAACTGAATGATCATGTAGGTAGACAGCCTGGTGCGCGCGCCGATGATCGACGTCACGATCATCATCAGGCCCACGATCGCGCATCCGCCGAACAGCGCAAGAGCGGTCTTCCGCAAACCGAGAGCCAGGCTGATTTCCGATCCGACGAAGAAGATGGGGAGGGTCACGCCGATCCCGAACACTACGACCGCGATCCGGAAGCCGCCGATCGTGGCGTGGTCGGGCACCCGGCTGCGCGTATGGTCGCTGGTGGATTCCGGGTGTTTTTTCATGTTCTGCGGTTCGGCAGGTCGCAGTGCGCCGATTGCCGGCAAAGCCTAGCGGGCGGGAAACGCGCCGCAAACTACTCTTTCGAGCGGGTTCCTTCGCTTCCGCGCTCCAGTAGGCTTTTTCCGATCGTTCTCGCGAGCTCAGGAGCGCCCATGAATGCAGGCATCAAGGTCATGTACCTCAATCCGGTAGGCATGTCGGCCTACGATGAAGTATTCGCGGACATGGCGCGCAAATTCAAGTGTCCCGACACCGAGGTGCACATCGCGTCGCTGAACCCGAATTCGGTCGCTCCGGAAATGAACAACCTGGAGTACCGCGCCTACGAGTCGCTGATCGTGGCGGACACGGTCAAGGCGGCGAGACAGGCCGCCTTGGGCGGTTTCGATGCCATGGCCATAGGATGCTTCTATGATCCCGCGCTCCCGGACGCGCGGGAAGTTTCCGGTGACACGGCGATCGTTGGGCCCTGCCAGGCGTCGATCACGGCGGCCTTGAATGTCGCCAACAACTTCTCGATCATCATCGGGCGCACCAAGTGGGAAGACCAGATGAAGCAGGCCGTGCATGAGTATGGCTTCGGACAGAAGCTCGCGTCTTTCGAGGCTGCCGGACTTCGCGTGGAAGAGTTCCACCGCGATCCGGCGGAAACCAGGAAGCAGCTGGAACTCGCGGCGGTTCGCGCCGTTGAAGAAAGGAAGGCGGAGTCCATAATCCTGGGCTGCACCCTGGAAGTGGGTTTCTATGCGGAACTGCAGGAGTTCCTGCGCGACCGGTTCTCCGCCAACGTCCCGGTCATCGATTGCTCCATCGCAGCGCTGAAGGCGGCGGAAAGCGCCGCCTGGCAAAAGCGGATCGGCTGGACAAACAGCCGTATCTGGGGCATGGAGCCACCCCCGGAGAGCGAGCTCGAGCGGTTTGGAATCTTCCGCGGAGACTACGAGTTCGGCAACCTGATCAAGGTGCCGGCAGACTGACCCGAGGCGCCGCGGGTGGCTCCAAGACTACACTTCCGAGTAGTAGGCAACCCCTTTTTCGACGGCTACTGTTTTGCCTGAAAGCAACGTGGCGATGAGTCCGCAATGGGGTTGCTGAGCAGAGCGCTTCCTGGGGATTCATTGTCCCGAACCTGACGGCCGGAGGAGCTCTGTCATGAAGAACTTCGCATATTTTCTACGAGGCGCGCTGGGAGTGGGGGTGACCCTGGCGCTCGCGGTTATGTTTTCGCAGCAGGCCGCGGCACAGGCCATGCTGGAAGAAATTGTCGTTACCGCCCGCAAGGTCGAGGAGAACATACAGGACGCGCCGATCACGGTGAACGCCATGACCGCGGCGCAGCTGGAGGACGCGGGGGTTACTCAGACGGCGGACTACATACAGTTCATTCCCAACGTAACGCTGGCCGAATCGCAGACCATCGGAACTTCATTCCTGACGGTGCGGGGCCTGAGCCGCGTGCGCAACGGTGAATTGCCGGTTGCGGTCGTGGTCGATGACGTCCTGATCGTCAACGCGCGCCAATTCATCGGGCAGGTCTTCGATACTCAGCAGATCGAAGTCGCCAAGGGACCCCAAGGCGCTCTTTACGGCCGCAACGCCTCCAACGGCGCGATCATCGTTACCACCAAACCGCCCAGCGAGGAGCCCGAAGGGCATGTGAAGCTGAGTTACGGGACGGCCGACGAAATGGGCGTGGAGGGCTCCTACAGCGGCCCGATCAGCGATAACGCGGCCTTTCGCCTTTCGGGCCGCGTGGTGAACCGCGACGGCTATTTCCATAACGTGACGCGGGACGAGGATGTTGACCCCTACGAGGACCGCACGCTGCGCGCCCGGCTCAGCTGGTCGCCCAGCGACACGATATCCGTCGATCTGAAGGGGCAGGTGTCGAAGCATTCCGGCAAGGGCATCGGCTTCCATTGGCCGGGCGCCGCTCAATTCGAGATCTTCGGAGTCTTCCTGGGCACGGCCGAGGAACTGGGGGTGACCGTTGACCAGGTGGTCAGCGAAGGCGCGAACCTGACCGGGCTGCCCTACGTGGCCAACAATCCGGATCGCGGCACTCGCGACACTTCGACTTTCTCGGTGAAGGTCGACGCCTCCTTCGACTTCGCGGACCTCAAGTCCGTTACCACCTACGACGAACTGCAGACTTCGTCGGTGGCCGACCGTGCACCCTACCTTTCGTATTTCGACGGAACGCAGCATTCCTTCGTGGACGTGGACGGCTGGAGCCAGGAAATCCGGTTCACCTCGAATTCCGGCGGCCCGCTGAACTGGCAGTTCGGCGGCTATTACCTTGCCTGGGAACGATTGCGCTCCACCGTCTCGGGGATCGACAAGGGCCAGGGGAACATCCGCGTCATCGACGTTCCCGAATTCGAGGACAGCACCAATCCGACCGGCGTTGACCCCGGCTCCTTCCTGTCGTTTGTCGAGGACAGCTATGCCCAGGCCGTGTTCGGCAGCGTCGACTGGGCCATGACCGACCAGTTCACGATCAATGTGGCCGGGCGTTACGACCGCGAGACCCGCGAACAGTTTGTGAATCCGTACAACACCGCGGGGCGGGTCTACAGCCGCGCCGACGCCTCCGGCGTAAATCAGCCGTACGGCGCGTCCGCCTGTTCGGGCGCTCCGGGCGACATGCCCGACGTGAATTGCGGCGCCTACGCGACGTACAGCGATTTGCTGGCCAATACCCGGCCTTCCCGCGAAACCAACGAGGCGGAATTCAGCAAGTTCCAGCCCAAGGTCACGCTGGCGTACGCCGCCACCGACGAGATCAACCTGTACGGAAGCTGGGGCATCGGCTATCGCGCCGGGCAATTCAACTATCCCGGAATCGGGATCATCAGCGCCACGGCGAACGAGTTCATCGAGCAGGAAGAAAACTCGGCCTTCGAGGTCGGCGTGAAAGGCGACTACGGCAATTTCCGGTTCAATGCCGCGTGGTTCGCTTCATCGGTGGACAACACGCAGTATTTTCCCTTTGACGGGCTCGCCTTCGTTCAGGTATTCGAGGACATCGACGAAGCGGACCTGGACGGATTCGAACTGGAAGCCGCCTGGCGGCCGCTGGAGAATCTGGATCTTTATGCAGCCTACGGCAAGACCAGTTCGGAAATCACCGCATACGCCGAGCGCCCCGGCACCGTAGGCAACGACCTTCCTTACGTCCCCAAGGATACGTTCAATGCCGGCGCCCGGATCGAGTTCGATTTGGGCGCCGGGTTGACGTTCTTTGCCCGGGCGGACTACGAACGGCGCGGGGAACAGTACTGGACGCCGGAGAACACGCATCCCCGCGACACCCTGAGCCTGGTCAATCTGCGGGCCGGCCTTGAGGGCGACAACTGGGCCACGTCGTTGTACGTCAACAACGCGGGAGACAAGGAGTACAACTCCGAGGTCGTCACGCCGCTGTTCGTGCATCCGGCGGCGCCGCGGGTCTGGAGAGTCGATTTCCGCTACAACTTCTGAGATTTCTGAACCGGCCACAGGCAGCGGCCGGGTGGGGCGGATATGGATTCGTTTACCCAGGAACTCATTCAGGATTCGCTGACCGCGACCTCGGAGGAAATGTTCGCCGCCATGGCGCGCGCCGCCATGAGTTCAGTGATCTACGAGGTGCTGGATTTCGGCGTTGCCATCACCGACGCCGAAGGCAACCTAGCGAGCGTAGGAGCCGGCATTCCGGGCTTCGTGGGAATGCTGGCGCCGGCCGTGCACGCGGTCCTGACCAGGCATCCCCGGCCGTCGATCCATCCCGGCGACATCTTCATCGCCAACGATCCTTACGAGGGCGGGGTCAGCCACGCCAATGACGTGGTGCTGGCCATGCCCGTGTTCCATGACGGCCGGCTGATCGCGTGGACCGCCAACAAGGGACATTGGGTGGACATCGGCGGCATGACTCCGGGCTCCATGTCGCCCGAGGCCACGGAACTGTTCCAGGAAGGCCTGATCCTGCCCCCGCTCAAGCTTTTCGAGGCCGGCAGTCCCGTCGAGGCGATATTCGAGATCATTCGCGCCAACAGCCGTTTGCCCGATCAGGCCCTGGGAGACCTGTGGGCGGGCGTGGCGGCGCTCAGGCTGGGGGAGCGACGGCTTCGGGAACTGTGCGGCAAGCACGGTCGAAGCACGCTCGTGGATGCGATCCGGCGCTACATGGACTACGGCGAGACCATGGCCCGCAATGGCCTGGCTGCGCTTCCGGAGGGTGAGTTCCGGGGCGTGGACCGGCTCGATGACGGCCGGGAGATCAGCGCGCTGATTCGAATAAGCGGCCGGCAGATGACGATCGATCTGCGCGACAACCCGGAACAGGACGACGGCCCCGTAAACGGCACCCGCGACGCCACGCTGGTCGGCGCCCGGGCGGTCTTCAAGTCGATCACGCTGCCGGAGCCCTGGGCCAACGCCGGCTGCTTCCGCCCTCTGAAGGTCCTGACGCGTCCCGGCTCGATTTTCCACGCGCTTCGTCCCGCGGCCGTGGGGCTCTATTACGAAAACAAGATGCGGTCCAAGGACCTGATCCTCAAGACGCTCGCGCCGCACATGCCGGACCGGCTTCCCGCCGGCCACTTTTCCTCGATTTGCGCAACTGTGATCCGTTCGCAGACGCCGGGCGGACCGGACAGGACTTTCGTCGAGCCGCAGCTGGGCGGTTGGGGAGCGGGACACGATCGCGACGGGGACAGCGCGCAGTTTTCCATTTCCCATGGCAACACGTTCAACTGCCCGGTGGAAGTCAACGAGTCGCGCAACGGCATCCATGTGCGCCGCTACGCGCTGAACCCGGAAGCTGCGGGCGCAGGCCGGTTTCGGGGCGGGAAGGGCGTGGAGCTGCACTACCAGATCGTCGGTTCCAGGGGCTCGGTGACGGCCGGATACACGCGTTGCGCCGTTCCGCCATGGGGGCTCGCCGGCGGTACCGACGGGACCGGAAACCGGATCGAGATCAAGCGGCGCGGCCAGGCGTCGGAAGTCGGCGCAGCCTTCAACAACGCGGAATTGGCCAGGGGTGACGTCGTGCGGATCGTGACCGGCAACGGCGGTGGATTCGGCGACCCCTCTCGCCGCAGCAGGGAACGGATTCTGCAGGACCTGCGAAACGGCTATGTGTCCGTCAGGGAGGCCGTGGAGACCTATCGGGTGGCTCCGGAAGTTGCCGCCGCTGCCGCGAGACCTTGAGTTTCTCCATTGAAATGAGCAGCCTGTGACCGGCGCGGACCGATCTCCGCCTGTCTACGGCCCGGCGCGGTACTGGTACGTGACCGGCGTGCTGATGCTGGCCTACATGGTCTCGTACGTGGACCGTTCCATTCTTACCCTGCTGGTCGAGCCGATCCGGCGTGACATGGGGTTCAGCGATATACAGATCAGTCTGCTGCACGGTCTGGCGTTTGCGCTGTTCTATTCCCTGATGGGGTTTCCCATTGGCCGGATCGCCGACCGGCGCCATCGCGTCGGCATCATCGCGATCGGCATCGCGGTCTGGAGCGTGATGACGGCGCTGTGCGGAATCGCCCGAAACTTCACGCAGTTCTTTCTGGCCCGCGTGGGAGTGGGAGTCGGTGAAGCGGCGCTCAATCCCG
Organism: Gammaproteobacteria bacterium; assembly: GCA_965116895.1. Classification (GTDB taxonomy): domain Bacteria; phylum Pseudomonadota; class Gammaproteobacteria; order Steroidobacterales; family Foliamicaceae; genus Foliamicus. Next base: position 397,416 of record OZ220729.1, read on the forward strand.
CCGCCTATTCGATCCTTACCGACTACTTTCCTCGCGACAAACTGTCTCGCGGAATCAGCACCTACGTGATGGGAACCTACATGGGGTTCGGCGTTTCCTACCTTGTGGGGGCCTGGGTGCTGGGCGTCGTGCAGGACATGCCGGACTTCGAGATCCCACTGCTCGGCCGGTTCCATTCATGGCAAATGGCGTTCTTTCTGGTTGCCGCCCCCGGGATACTCTTGCTGCTCATGCTCACGACCGTGCGCGAGCCGTTTCGTCGCGACCGGCTGTACAAGGACGGCTCGAACGCAAAGGGCGTGCCCTTGCGGGAATTTTTCGCTTTCGTGAACACCAACCGGCGAACCTTTCTGTGCCACGCCGCCGGCTACGGGTGTCTGGGAGTGTTGGTCAACGGGATGGCCCTGTGGACGCCCACCTTCCTTGTCCGCACCTACGGCTGGGACATGGTTGATGCGGGTGTCGCCTATGGCGTCATTCTTCTCGTGTTCGGCGCCGGCGGAATATATTGCGGCGGGTGGCTGGCGGACCATCTTCAGGCGCGCGGTCAGCGCACGGCCACGTTTCGCACCGCGGCGATCTGCGCTCTTTCCGCGATCCTGCCCGCAACGCTTTTTCCCCTGGCAAAGACTCCATTCACCGCTTTGCTCGTCATGACCCCGATGGTTTTTCTCTCGGCCGCGCCCTGGGGCGTTGCGGTGGCCTCGATTCAGCAGATCACGCCCAACGAATTGCGCGGCCAGGTTTCCGCGCTGATGTACCTGTTTCCGGTGAACCTCATCGGTATCGGGCTGGGTCCCACCGCGGTGGCGTTGATAACGGAACGGGGTTTCGGAAATCCCGGTGATCTCAAGTACTCGATGGCGATTGTGGGGTGTGTCGCCAGCCTCATGGCCGCCGGCATCCTCAGCGCGGGCGTCCGGCCCTTCGGTGACAGCCTTCGCCGCGCCGAAAGCTGGAAGAACTGAATTTGGACAAGTCCGGAAAATTCAGATCAGGTTGTGTTCGCGCGCAACCCGCATCGCTTCGGTGCGGCGATTGACGGACAGTTTGCGGAACACGTTCTTCAGGTGGAACTTGACCGTGTGCTCGGTCATGTAGAGCGCCCTGGCGATCTGCTTGTTCGATCGTCCAAGGGAGAGTTCCCAAAGCACCTCCATTTCGCGCGGACTCAGGGAAACGCGAGAGGACGCGTCCGGGCGTTTTTCGGCCGATTGCTGAATCAGGTTGATGGCTTCGCCCACGAAGCGCCGGGTAGCCGTTTCGCCGGGTTTTCTCCGCCAATAGCTCTGGGCGTGCCTCAGCAGCGCAAGCATTGAGCCGGGTCTGGCGACCGCGCCGGTCAACCCCTCGGGCCGCGCCATGCGTATGGCGCGCGCCAGTTGTTCGAGGGCTTCGCGGCGCTGATCAAGCCGGTGTAGATACGCCGCGCGGGTGACGTGCACGCGCAGCAGGAGGAATCCCGCACCCAGTTTTCTGCAGCACTCTTCGGCCTCCTCCAGGAACGCCTCTCCACCGGCGCGGTCCGTGTCGCCGCAATGATTGGCGAGAGCGAGCATGGCGTGTACATGGTTGCGCCACCAGAAACGCTTTTCCCGCCACAGCCCCGGGGGATGCCTGTCGCGGACCTTCCGGGCGATCAGCCCGGCCGCCAGGCGGTCGCCTTTTTCCACCGCCACATGCAATGCCATGGAATCCGCGTGCCGGCCGAGGCGCTCCATGGACCGCTCGCGGGCCAGGCGTCTTGTCCGATCAATGATGCCGTCGGCCGCTTCGATGTCCCCGTGCAGGAGAGCGCGGTCGACCGTGGTTTCCAGTCCCAGCGCATAGATTTCGAACCAGCCGTCGTAGCGCGCCGTGTGCTCGAGGGCCATTTCAAATCGCCGCCAATCCTCTTCGCCGAGTTCGTTGCGCCAGAACAGCAGAGCACCCAGGGCCACATCCGACAGGGACTTGAGCCCGCTGTCGCTGCCGAAGTTGTCGGACGCCATCGAACTGCTTTCGCGAGCATCGGCGAGCGCCTGGTTGATTCGGCCCAGATGGAAATTGTTGACTGCGGCATGCACGTAGCAGTAATTGAGGCCGAGCACGGAATTGGCCTGTCGCATATAGCGCATGGCGGCGCGCAGCGTGGTTTCGGCGGTTCGGAAGCGCCCGCAGTAGATATGCGCCACCACTCTCTGGCAGGCCAGCACGCCGTCGGTCACACGGTCGGGTTCGCCGTTCGGCAGGGCGTTCTGCTTCTGCCCGGTCGCGTCATTCAGGGCGTCTTCATCGTCCTCGTACGCGCAAAGGAGTGCGCCGATATTGAGAGCATCGCGGGCAAACCACTTGCGCCAGTCCGCGTCGCCTTCGGTTTTTTCGCGCTGTGCGCAGGCGCGGTCGAAGTGGCCCCGCGCCGAGGCCACGTTGCCCATTTTCAAGAGCAGATAGGACTTGGCGATTTCAAGCCGCGGGAACAGCGTCACCTGGTCCTCGGGAATGAGGTTCAGGAGGTTGCGCAGGTAGCCGATTCCGCCGAACAGGATCAGTTCCCAGCCGCCTGCCGACTCGATCAGATGCGCCGCCTTCGGCAGATCGCCGGCCAGGACGGCATGCCGCACGGCATGCTGCGTATCGCCATCGTGCTCGAACCACAGCGACGCCCGCGCATGCAGTTCCTCCACGCGGTCCGCTTCGCGCTCCCCCAGCAAACCCGTCAGAAACTCCGCGAACAGGTGGTGGTAGCGATACCATTCGCCCTCTTCGTCGAGTCGCACGATCAGGGCGCTGAGATCGCTCAGCGAGTGGAGTATTTTCGAGGCGTCGGCGCCGCCGTACACTGCGTTGGCGAGTTCAACGTTGAACTGGTCCAGAATGGCCGTGCGGGTGAGCAACTGCTGGTGTTTTTCCGCCAGGCCGCGCACGACCTGCTCGGAGAAGAAGTGCGCGATGTGCCCCTCGCGTCCGGTCATGGCGCGCATGTCGAACGAGCCGCCGCCCACATAGGCCAGGCGGGCAAGCTGCACCGCCACCGGCCATCCCTCCGTTGTGGACTGAATGGTTCCCAGTACTTCGTCGTTGCGGATGTTGCCCAGGGCCTGCTGCATTTCGGCATCGGAGAACCGCAGCATCTCGGCGCCGATTTCAATTCCCCGCCCGGTGAGGCAAAGCTGCGCAACGTTGAAAGCCGGCCGGTGGCGGGCGCTGATGATCAGATGGAAGTTTCCGGGCGCATTGTCGATCAGCTTGTCCATCAACTGGTCGATCGATTCGGACTCCAGCCGGTGGTAATCGTCGAGGATCAGAACCACGGGCTTGCCGGCCGCCTCGACCGACGACAGAAATCGGACCAGGACCGACTCCAGCGGCAGTTCGGTAAGCCCCTGTTCCGCGAACATCTCGAGTTGCCCCAGTTCGACTCCCGCCTCCGCCAGCGCGAAGATGGAGTAGCACAGAAAGCGATAGGTGTCCGCGTCCTGCCCGTCCAGGGTCAGCCAGCCGGCCCTGCATCCGTCCGCCGCCAGCCGCTCGCGCCACTGCGTCAGGAGCGTGGTCTTGCCGTAGCCCGCCGGCGCAATCACGATGGACGCCTGGTAGTTGAGAAGGTCGTCGAGCGAGGCGACCAGGTCGGAGCGCTCGAGCAGCGAATGATGTCCCAGGGGCGGCCTCAACTTGCCGCGCAGCACCCAGGGACCGGTGCCTTTCGCGCTTTTGCCTGTTTTTGCTTTGACGGCCATGTGCAAGGGACGGCCGAACGGGGGCCGCGGGGAAAATTCAGGTTATCAAATCATGCGGGACGCACCAAGACGCCCGCTCGACGAAAACCTCCACCCAGAATCACGCTCAGCGCCCCCGCCACAACGATGGAGTCGAGTGCGGCGACTGTAGTCAGCGTGAAAAAGCCGAAATGCGAGCAGGCCCCTACGCCCACCGCCGCGCCCCAGCTTGCCAGAGCCTTCAGCGCGAGTCGCGGGCGCTTGCCCAGTTCCACTTCGTCGAAGCGTTTGCGGAACAGCAGGGTATCGACCAGGTAGATGCTCGAGATCGGCGGAATGGTGATCCCCAGCAATACCAGGTACTCGATCAGGTAGTCGCCGGCCCCGGCCAGGGCCAGAAGCGTCCCGAGCGTCCCCACGCCCACAATGAGCACCCGCAGATCCAGACGTCGAAAGACCGTGGCCAGCGCCAGCGCCCCGGAATAGACCGAGAGCACGTTCGAGGACCAGGCGGCCAGTATCAGCAACAGGAAGGCCGGAATGCCGATTCCAAGCGCGATCATCACGTTCAGCAGGTCCGGTTCGTTGTAGGCGATGGACGGAATGGCGGTGCAGAACAGGAGAATCGGGAACGAAATGGCCAGCGCCACGAAGGCCGAGCCGAGCGCGGCGCGCCGGGAACGCGCGAACCGGGCGTAGTCGGGCTGGATCGTCACGCCGGCGATATAGCTGCCCACGATCGCCGAGATGGCGGTGGTGAGCGTCATCGGAGTTCCTCCGGTGGGTTCGGTCCATTGCTCCAGTTGCGGCAGCGACATCCACGCCGCCATCATCAGGAAGCCCAGCATGACGGGAACCAGCGCCAGGGCCAGCTTGTCTATGCCCTTGAACCCGGTGACGGTGACGGCCACGATCAGTCCGCCGCCCAGGACCATGTAGAGCTCTACCGGCCAGTCGATGCCGAATACGCTTTGGCCCATGAGATTGGCGGCCCTGCCGAACAGTGCGCTGGTTACGCCGAACCAGCCGATCAGGGTCAGGGAAACCACCGTGCTGGCGATTCTTCCGCCCCAGCGGCCGAACGCAAACTCGTTGAGCATGTAGGCGGACAGCCCCGATTTCTGGCCGCAGAGCCCGGTCAGCGCGGCCATTGAACCGAGAATGAAACATCCGCAACCGAATGCGATCGCCGCATCGCGCAAGCCGAGGCTGGCGCCGAGATTGGCCGCCATCAGGAAGGCCGGCACCGCAATGGTGCCGCCCACGATCACGAGCGCGATGTGCCAGCCGGTGTACGTGGCCGAGGCGGGGACCTGAGACTTGGAAAAATCCATCCGCCGGCGTTTTCGAACCCTACGGTCCGAGAATCCGCGGAGCCGCGCCGGACCTCATCCGCTGAACCCGAACACGTCGGCCGCCCGCTCGCGCGTGAGATAGCCGTTCTTGATGTCCTGTTCGATGTCCGCGGCATTGCGTTGCCTGGGATCGCCGTAGCCTCCGCCTGTCGCCGACACCAGCCGGATGCAATCGCCTTGCTCCGCGCGCACCATGGTGCACATGGAGTAGCGCTCCTCTTCGCCGGACTTGCGCAGGACCTTGGCGTAATTGGTGGATCCCTCAATGCCTTCCTCTATCGGCCACGGACGCGCTTCCGTGCGGCTGGCGGCGTAGGTGAGAAACACTTCCGGCGAGACCACGCGGTAATCGAGAACGACGCCCTTGCCGCCCCGGTACTGTCCTTCCCCGCCGGCTTCGTTGTGGAAGGCGTACTGCTCGACCTGCAGCCCGTAGCGGGTTTCGAACAGCTCCACCGGAACGTTGTAGGTTTCGCCGTTGCCGCAGCAGAACTGCCCGCTGTCGCCGTCCACGCCGTTCGAGGCGCCCCATCCGCCCACCAGCGGCTGGCCCATGACGAACAGTTCCCCGGTGTCCGGATGCATGCCGGAAATGAAATTCGCCCCCACCGTGCGTTGGTGTCCCGCGGAAAGCCGGTCCGACAAGGCGGGGGCAAGGGCCTTCCACATCACGTCAATGGCGGCGATCAGCGACTCGTAATACAGCGACACGGGCGCCGGCGAGGTCGCACTGATGACCGTGCCTTCCGGACAGATCACTTCAAGCGGCCGGAAGCAGCCGCCGTTGGCCGGGATTTCGGTGTTGGTGACGGCCTTGAAGAGGCAGCGCGCGCCGGTGATGAGACCCGTGTAGGCGCAATTGATGGGCCCCTGGGCCTGCTTGCTCGTGCCGGTGAAGTCCGCGGTGATTTTTCCGTTCCCGATCGTTACCGTGCAGTGGATATCAAAGGGGCCGTTACCGAGGCCGTCGCTTTCCACAATGTCCGTCGCGCTGAAGGAGCCGGCCGGCAGCTTGCGGATCTCCTCGATGGTCATGCGTTCGCCGTAGTCGAGCAGGTCCTCCATCGCCTCCAGGACGGATTCCACTCCGTACTTGGCGGCCAGTTCCCGAATCCGGGCCGCGCCCACACGCGCTGCCGCCACTCCCGAATGCATGTCGCCGATGGTGGATTCGGGAAGGCGGACATTGTCGCGAATGATCTGCACCAGAGCCTTGTTCAGCTCGCCTCGCGAGTAGAGCTTGAGAAACCGGAAATGCAGGCCTTCCTGGTATATCTCCGTCGATTCCGTCGATACGCTGCCGGGCTGTGCGCCACCCACCTCGGTCCAGTGGGCCTTGTTCACCGTGAAGGCGATGAGCCTTCCATCGTGGAACACCGGAACGATGATGACGACGTCGGAAAGATGCGTTCCGCCGCCGCAATAGGGGCTGTTGGTAATGAAGGCGTCGCCGTCGGCGATGTCTCCCGGCTCCGGGTAGTGGTTCAGCAGGTCCTGAACGGCCGTATCCAGCGTGGCCAGAAAGGCGGTGACCCCGTTGCCCTGGGCCAGGAGGTTGCCCCGCGCATCGGTGGCCCCCACGGCAAAGTCGGTGGTCTCGTAGATGATGGGACTCATGCTGGTGCGGATGACCGCCTCGAACATTTCGTCGCCCAGCGCCACGATGCAGTCCTTGATGACTTCCCGATCGAATGACGTGGAACTCATGGTTGTTCTCCTGTTTCCCGGCCCGGCGGCCGATCCAGCTCGATGTGGTAGTTGCCGTGGCGGTCCAGAGATACCGTTCGGCCGGGAGGCACGGGAAGCGTCACCGAGGCCTCCTGGATGACCGCCGGTCCGGCCACGCTCATGGTCGAGTCGAGCAGCCCGCCGTCGTAGATTTGCGCCTCATGCCGCCCATGCGGATGAAAATCCACCTCGCGCTTTCCGATAAGCGCATCCTCGAGCGTATTTCCGGAAGGCCTGCGTTCGGCAACTTCCGGCTTGTCCACTTCCACCGTCGCCACCAGGTGAAAGTTGACGATCTGGACCGGGTTTTCGAGACGGTAGGTGTAGCGCTGCTCGTGGGCCAGGTGAAACTCCTCGGTCGCCGCCTGAAGTTCCTCCTCCAGCACATTCCCACTGAGCTTCAACGAAACCTTGACGGTATGCTCCTGGCCCTCGTAGCGCATGTCGCCATGCTGTTCGAAGGTGAGTTCCGCCCCGGTGGATATGACGCCGTCGCCGAGGTAGTCCTCCTCGGCCTTTTCCCGCAGCCGCGCGAAGGTTTCGAGAACCGCCGCGTGGTTGTCGGCGTTGAAGTACAGGGGCCGGGTCTGGACGTAGTCGCGCCGCAGGTCGGTCAGCAGCATGCCCCAGGCGGAAAAGACCGAGGAATTCACGGGCACGATCACCTTACGGACCTTCAACTCTTCCGCCAGCGCCAGGGCATGCATCGCCCCGCCCCCGCCAAACGCGATTAGAGCGAATTCGCGTGGATCGTGGCCCTTGTTGGTGGACACCAGCCGCAGGGCATTGACCATGTTGGCGTTGGCGATCTGCACGACGCCGCGGGCGATTTCCTCGCGGTTCAGCGATAGAACGTCCTCAAGGGATGCGAAGGCGCGATTCACCGACGGCCAGTCGGGATCGACTTCCCCGCCCACGAAGCTGTCGGGATCGATACGGGCAAGAACGAGGTTGGCGTCGGTGGTGGTGACCCGCGTGCCGCCCCGGCCGTAGGCGGCCGGCCCCGGATCCGCGCCGGCCGACTGGGGCCCCACGTGGAGTTTGCCCCCCGCATCCACCCAGGCTATTGATCCGCCGCCGGTGCCGATTTCGACGATTTCCGAAACCGGCGTCTGGATCGGGTAGCCGGGGGACTTGCGGGTCTTCTCGATGTGATACTCGGTGGTTACGCGGACCCGGCCGTTTTCGACCAGCGCGCACTTGGCCGTCGTGCCGCCGATATCCAGCACGATCAGGTTGGGTTCGCCGATCAGCTTGCCCAGGTAGGCGGCCGCGAATATGCCGCTGGCCGGCCCGGACTCGACCATCGCGATGGGGTTCCGCTTGGCGGCCTCGGCTGTCGTGATGCCGCCGTTGGATTGCATCATGTAGGGGCTGCGGCGGAAGCCGCCGTGCTCAAGGCTCGCCTGCAGCCGCTCGATGTAGGCTTCGGCAATGGGATGCACGTAGGCCGCCAGCACGGTCGTGTTGGTGCGCTCGTACTCCCGCCATTCGCGGGACACTTCATGGGAGGCGATTACCGAAGCCTCCGGCCACAGGCGCCGGATTTCCCCGGCGGCGCGCTGTTCGTTGGAAGGGTTGATGTAGGCGTGGAGAAAGGCGACCGCGATCGCTTCCACGCCTTCGCTCTTGAGGTAGTCGATCTGCTCGGGAAGCGAACTCAGGTCCACGAGTTCTTGGATTTCCCCGTGATAGGTGGTTCTCTCGGGAAGTTCCAGCCTCAGGTATCGATCGACGAAGGGCTTGGGCTTGCGGAAATTGAAGTTGAAAAGGTCCGGCCGGTTGCCCCGCGCTATTTCCAGCACGTCGCGAAAGCCCCGGGTCGTTATCAGTGCGGTCCTTGCTCCCTTGCGCTCCGTGAGCGCGTTGATGACCACCGTGCACCCGTGGGCAAAGAAATCCAGCTCCGAAGGCTCCAGGTCCAGCTTTTCGAGACTCGACATGACTCCGAGCTCGAAGTCCGGCGGCGTCGTGTCAACCTTGGAACAAAGGACCTCGCCGCCGTCCTTCCCGGCGCGGTAGAGCACGAGGTCCGTAAACGTCCCGCCCACGTCGCTGGCCGCGCGCGCAATAGTCCTACCCTTCATGCAGAACTAGGTTAGCGATCAAACCCTGCGATGAAACCCACCCGTTTGGGCAGGTTGGCGCGCTGCAATCTTCGGTACACTCCAGCAGGTGCGCATGCAAGCGCTGATGGAGAACGCAATTGACTGAAGGACCTGCGCCCGGTTCGTGGGCATCCCTCTATCGCGACCATATCGCGGAGTGGGACAGGCGAGTCGCCGATGCGTGTGGAGCGTGCGGAGTTGACGGGGTCGTCGTGTTCTCGGGCGCGGCGAAGTATCGCCACCGGGACGATATCGAGTATCCGTTCTTCGCCGATCCGTACTTCAAGGCCTGGGCGCCGAACGCCTATCCCGACTCCGCCCTCAGGATCGTTCCGGGCGAAACACCGGTCCTGGTCTGGTTGCGGCACGAAGACTTCTGGCACATGCCGTCGCCCGAACCTTCCGGCTTCTGGGCTCAATACCTGGAGATTCGCAGCGTCTCGAAAAAGGAAGACCTGCTGAAGGAATTGGGCGGGGTGTCGCGGTTGGCCGGCATCGGCGAGGAAGCGCAGGAAGCAATGGGATTCGCGGTTGTCAACGACAAGAAGCTGCTGACGCATCTCGATTACCACCGCGCCTGCAAGACGCGCTACGAGGTCGCGTGCATAGAGGAAGCGAACCGTGTGGCGGCGCCGGGACACGCCGCCACCGGCGAAGCGCTGACGGGGCAGCCGTCGGAATTCGAACTCAACGGCATCTATTGCCGCTCGACGGGACAGCGCGAGTCGTCGCTGCCCTATCCGAGCATTGTGGCCCTGAACCAACATGCCGCGGTCCTGCACTACCAGAACCTCGACCCGCAGCCGCCCGAGCGATTCCGCTCGTTTCTGCTGGACGCCGGGGCCTGTCACAATGGCTACGCGTCGGACATCACCCGCACCTGGACGTCCCCGGACGACCCATTCGCCGACCTGATCGAGTCGCTTGATGTCCTCCAGCAGACGATATGCGAGGAGGCGCGTTCCGGAACGAGCTTCATCTCGCTGCACGATCGTACGCATCGATTGCTGGCCGAAGTGCTGGCGGAACACGGAATCATCCGTTGCTCCGCAGATGAAGGTTACGATCGAGGCCTCACCCGCACCTTTCTGCCCCACGGGCTCGGCCACCTGCTGGGCCTGCAGGTTCACGACGCCGGCGGCCGCCTGGAGTCGCCCGACGGAGCCGAGCGCAATCCCCCGTCCGAGCATCCGTTCCTGCGCCTGACCCGGCCGCTCGAGCCCGGATTCGTCGTGACCATTGAACCGGGCCTGTACTTCATACCCGCCTTGCTGAACGAGCTCCGCAACGGGCCCCTCCGCACTACCGTTGATTGGGAAACCGTGGAGCGGTGGCAGCCCTACGGGGGAATCCGGATTGAGGACGATGTGCTCGTGACCGAGACCGGCAGCCGGAACCTGACGCGGCCCGCATTAGAGCGTTGCGGCATCGCTTAGCGGGTCCAGGCCTTCGAGAACCGGCGTATCGCTCCCGATACTGTCGTAGAGCGCTGTTCAGGAGCCGAAGCTGCGCCGCAGGGTCAGCCGCCAGTTTCGCTCCGGCCGGGCCAGCACGACCATGTCGCCGAATATCTGCGGGAAATTGCCCTGGAAATAGAGTTCGTCGAGCGCGTTGTTGACGCCCAGGATTGCGCTCCACCGGCGGATGGTCCACGAAACCGATGCGTTCGCCAGCGTGTAGGCAGGAAGGCGCACGGAGCGCGCCACTCCTGACCAGGCGGGCCCCACGCGGCTGACGCTAACGGTCAGCGCCAGGTTGCGCGTCGCCTGCCAGGTTCCGCCGGCGCCGACCACGAATTCCGGCAGGGCGCCGCGTTCCCGAAACCGGGCGTCTCCCGCGGGCAGGACAGTCACCACGTGACCGCCGTAATGGTCTTCGGGCGCCAGGCCGGTGATGGCCGTCGGCGCGAAAATGAACCGCCCGGTAAGCGGTTCGCGATAGATGCGCGAGCGCGTGGCGGAAAACAGCAATCCGAGTCGTTCGCTCACGGCGGCGCGCAGGTCCAGTTCCAGGCCCCGGCCCAGCACCGCCAGGTTGGCGTCGGCGAACGCCGAATAGTCGATGCGCTTCTGTTCATACCAGGCCAGGGCCGCCTGCAGGCGCCCGCCCAGTCCGGCATATTTCAGCCCCGCCTCGCGAAGCCGCGAAGTTCCCAGCGGCCCCGCCATGACGTTGCGTACCGATATCTCTCCGGATTGTCCGCCCAGTGACAGGGCCTGTTCGGCGACGGTCAGGTACGGGCGCCAGCCGCCCAGCGTCACGCTCACCGACACGCTCCATGACAGCTCGCTTTGCACCGTGGACGCCGAGGCGTTCGGCGTGGCGGACACGAACGGCCCGGGGCCGTTGATCGAAGTCAGGTCGTAGCGGTCCCAGCGCGCCCCGGCCAGCATCGACCAGCGTTCCATGAAAGTCACATCCGCCAGCGCGGCCACGCCCAGGTTCAGCCAATCCGTGGCGACGTCGGAAGTGCGGGCTTCCTGGCCTGGATTGGCGAAGGCCGAGTCGCGCAGGTCGAGCGCCGACGGCGGCTTGCTGATGTCCCTGCGGTTGAAGTACTCGTAGGAGAAGTCCTGGCGGGCCCGCGTGTCGTAATAGCGCACGTTGGGCGCCAGAACCAGTTCGGCGGTCAGCGCCCGGCCCAGCTCCAGACCGCGAAACACGGCTTCCAGCCGCTCCTCCACCAGCACGGTGCGGTGCTGCTGCGAAAACCCGTAGCTGGCCACGATGTGCCGGTCGGCGTAGTCGACGAACAATTTCTGGCGCAGCGTCACCCCGCCCAATTCCGCGAACACGTCGAAGTAGGCGGCCAGTGACTCGGCCTCGCCGCTGTCCGACGGCGCGCAGAGGCAATGTTCCGCGCCGATCGGCACGCGCCGCAACGTGTTCGGGTTGAGCCGCAGGGCCTGGCGTTCGGCCTCGCTGTCGAACGCTACGCCCTTCTGCCCGTAGGGCTGGAACACGGCCAGCCGATTGCGCGGGCTCACGGCGAGCACTTCCCGCTGGCTGATCCGCCCGTCGCGGTCGCTGTCCAGATCCACCAGCGGCTCGCCGGACAGGTAAAGGCCCTCGTCGATCAGCTTCTGATCGATGCGGTTCCAGCCGGCGTTCTCCGCGCCGCGCCAGCTCTGGTACTGCTGCCCGGCCTCGATCCAGACGTCGCCGCGCAGGTCCACCACCAGGGTCCCCTGCAGCATGAGTTGCCGCTGTCCCGGGTGTTCCCGGTAGTAACTTCCCGCGTCCTCCCAAAGGCCGAACACGTGGTAGCCGGCCGGTTTGCCGAAAAGCCGTGCGGGACCGCCGCGCTGTCCTTCCAGGGCACGGCGGTTCCAGGAAGCGACCGTGACGGCCACGTCGCCCCTGGGCGCCTCGATGAATCGATCCTCGTCGGCACGGGCGGTCTTGGGCACCAGGTTGATATAGCCGGAAATCGATCCCGGACCGTGGATGGGCGAGGCCGGTCCGCGCACGATGTCCACCCGGTCCGTGGCCCGAATGAGCGATTGCCATCCTCCGGCGCTGACCAGCCGGCGCATGCCGCGAAAGTGCGTGTCCGCGAGGGCGCCCCGCAGGTCGATGCTGGCCGCCAGCCCGAAGAACGAGGCCGTATGGGCGCCGGGGATGATTCGCGAGAAGTCCTCCACCGTCTCGATCCCATGCCGCACGAGCAGCTCTTCGCTCAGGGACGCAGTTGAGCGGGGCGTTTCCCACGCCGTCTTGTCCAGGCCGAAAACCGTATCGCCGGGGGCGGCGTCCAGCACCCCGAACGGGTCGGTCGCGCCTTCGGGGAGTCGCTCGCCCTCAACCACGAGTTGCTCGATTTCCTCGTCCGGCTCGGCGGTCACGTAGGCCGGCGCGAGAAACGCCGCCGCCACGAGGGCTGCAACAGCGGACGTGCGCGCTTCGACCGCCCTCGGGCCCTGGCCGCGCATCCGGGACGTTACGGCCGCTGGGCTATTCGCTGGCGGCTTGTTCTTTTGCTTCGGCGGTCCAGGCTTCCCTGACCGCGCGCCCGCGCTCGAGCAGGGGCGTGAATTTCTCATAATCCACCTCTTTCTCCCTGAGCTTGTCGATATAGGCCGTGGGCGTCAGGGGCGACTCCGCCCAATGGATAAACCGCCATCCCACGGGCTTCTTGCGCAATACCGCGCTCATCCGGATTTCCTCGCCCAGGGGGCTCCTCCCTCGCATCTTCATTTCGAAATGCATGTACCAGACGGCAATGGCCAGATCGTCCGCGATGAGCTTGACCGAAATGTCATACATCTCCTCGCGCAGCGCTTCCAGCACCGGGTTCGGAAAGCGCGGAGCCAGATAGGCCCTGAGCGGCTCCCAACCGAGGAACCAGCGTTCCTGTTCCTCGGCCAGGTAGAAGGGCACCTCTTCGTCGGGGTCCCACAGTTCGAGCACCTTTCGGAAATCCTGGGTGTTCCAGACTTCCGCGGTGTGGTGAATAAACGCCTTTATGGCTTCAATCTCGTCCTGTTCGGCAGCCCGGGCCGAATCGATCGAATGTGCAGTCATGGTCAATGCCACCCCCAACAAAAAAGCCGCCCGCAGCGACGCAAACGCAGTTGAACGCACAGTATCCCCCTTGCCGGTGCTCAAGAGGGCAATCGTAAACGGTTTCTGCTGGCGCGGGGCGCGTCAGGCGCCGGCAATGATCAGGCGGTAGCCGATGTCGAGTTCCGTTTCCTTCAGAAGCGCTCCGTACTTGCGTTGCCAGTTCCCGGATTCGAGGTCGGCGCTCAATTGCGCCAGCCCGGTCTCCGTATCCGACAGCCTGGCGAACGTGGACATTGCGCCGCGCACGCGATCGTCGAGATAGTCGTGGGGGCGTCGCCAGCAGGAGCCGAGAAAGCCGTCGGTGCAATCGTGCGGAACGGGGACTGTCTGCACTTTTACGGGTCCCAGTTCGCGCTCGAAGTCGCGGACCGGCGGAAATATCCGGCGGTCGATCTCGAAGAGTTCCGGGAAATACTCGGTCAACCAGAATCCACGCGCCTCGGGGTCGCATGTCAGCACAACGATGCGCTCGCGCGCAACGCGCCGTAGTTCCCGAAGCCCTTTCGCCCGGTCGCGCCAGTGATGCACGGACAGGATCGCCATCGCCGCGTCGAAACTGTCGTTCTCGAACGGCAGGGAGTCCGCCGTAGCCTGGATCGCGGCGGCGCTGCACTCCGGGCGTTGTGCGATCATCGTCGCCGACGGCTCCACAGCCACGACGTGGCGGTCGGTCGGCTCATACGAGCCCGCCCCGGCGCCGACGTTGACGACGGACTTCGCGTCGCCCAGCGCCTCCCATATCGCCTTCTCGATTCGCGGATCGGGCCTTCGAAAGTCCGCGTATCCGCGCCCGATCCTGTCGTAGAGCGCCGTCATCGCGGCAGGATAACAGCCGCCCCGGGGCCGCGCGGCAGTTACTTGGCCGGCAGGCTCGCGGCGAAGGCGGCTGCTTCCTCCACCCAGGTTTTCAGGTCCCGCTCGGACTCCATTCCAGCCGGTTCGACCAGCGCCCATCCTTTCATGACGCGGCCCGTGATGTTGGCGGGCTGCGTGTGCGGCCGGGCGAGCGTTTGCTCGTGTTTGTCCTTGCCCAGGCGAACGATCAGCGAACCCTTCCATGTCCCAAGGCACATGTTGCCGTTGATCAGAAAGCAAACGCCCCCGAACATCTTCTTCTCGGAAAAACCCGCGCGGCCGTCGAGCAAAGGACGGATTCGCTCAATCAATACTTCGTCTTCAGTCACATTTCCTCCGGTCAGCATCTGACTCCCTGAGGCAGATCCTTGAAGGCGCACGCAAGACCGCAGCCCTAGTTCCCGCAGGCAATAGTGCGACAGGCGTCGGCAACGATCAAGCGTTAGCCGAGGTTTCTCTGACTTCAGGTCCGTGAGGCGAATAAGAGGACTATTCGAATCATGGAATTGCGATAAATAGCGGATATGTGATTCGATTAGAGGTATTATTCGGATCATTCCAATCGAACCGGAACGGACGGGTCCGTCATGACCTACATCTGGGAACACAAGGACTGGCCGCATTTCACCTGGAATGCGGAGGTTGTCCAGGACAACAGCTATCGCTACGCGCTTGCCGTCAACCGGCTGGCTCGCGAGGTGCAGCCGCTTTCCGATCAGGAGCGCACCAACTCGATGATTGATCTGATGGTCGCCGAGGCCCAGAAGACATCGCGGATTGAGGGCGAGACTGTTGATCCCGAGGCCGTTCGCTCATCCATCCTCAAGCAACTGGGTCTGGCCGAAGAGGATCGATGGCAGGACCCGGACGCTCGCGGAATCGCTCATCTGGTGGTTCAGTCTCGCCAGGAATTCGCGAAGCCGCTGACCGTTGACGGCTTGTGCTCCTGGCATCGCGAATTTCTGGGCGAACGGATGCGTGACGCGGGACACTGGCGCACCGAACCGGTCTGGATCGTCTCCGGCGTTGCCGGGAAGGAGAAAGTGCACTTCGAGGGTCCTCCGGCTTCCAGGGTTGCCGGCGAAATGGAAACATTCGTCGAATGGTTCAACGCCAGCAGTTCATTGCCGGGACCGGTGCGCTCCGGCGTCGCCCATTTGTATTTCGAGTCCATTCATCCGTTTGCGGACGGAAATGGGCGCATTGGGAGGGCGATCGCCGAGATCGCGCTGTCCCAGGAATTGGGCTACCCGGCATTACTGAGCCTGTCCGCCGCCATCGATCGGCAGCGCAAGGAGTACTACCGGATGCTCAACCAGGCCAGCCGGCATAGCAGTATGGACATTACCGACTGGCTGGAATGGTGGACGCAGTGCGTCCTGAATTCTCAGGAACAGGCCAGGGAGCAGATCGCGTTCGTGATTCGCAAGGCGGCGTTCTGGCGCAGCTACGGGAATCGCGTCAACGACCGCCAGGAGAAGGTGTTGGCCCGCATGTTGCGCGAAGGGCCCGAGGGCTTCAAGGGCGGCATGAGTGCGCGCAAGTACGTTGCGCTGACGAGTTGCTCAGGCGCAACGGCCACCCGGGACCTGACCCATCTCACGAAAATCGGGGCGCTTGAGCGGCTGCCCGCCGGCGGGCGCAGCACGCGTTATGACCTGCGCTTGCCGGGATGATGTGTTACGCCGGTCGGATCAGGGGCACAGTGTCGTGGACCCAGGCGCCGGGGTTGGACAGCCGGGCGGGGGAGGGGATCGCGCAGTAGCGATGGCCGCGGTCCTTCGCTTCCAGCGCCGCCAGGTCGATCTGACACCCCTTGTCTCTGAGCCGACCAAGGATCTCCCAATACGCCTTGAGCATCGTGTCGTCCGGATCGATCACGAGGTCGCGGTCGCCCGGCGGCAGGGGTCCGTTCTTCGGCAACTGGGTTTCGGCAAGCGCGCGATCTTCCCTGACGTTCTTCATGTTGCGCTGCAGAAACCCTTCGTCATGCTCGGGTTCGGCCATGAAATTGCGCGTAAACAGCCAGCGCATGGCGGTCGATTGCGAGTCGACGGGCGTGGACATTTCGTAGAACGTGGCGAATATGCCCGACCCTTCGCCGCCGATCTCGAGATGCCCCTTGAACGTGAATCCGGAAACATGAAATGTCAGCGTTGAGGCGATGTGCTTGTCTTCTTCGCGTATCTCGCTCCAGTCGCCCTTGGGCTGCTCGAACGGCGTGCGGATGTGCGATGAAATGCTGTAGTCGTCCGGGCGGGTGATCTTCTCCTTGGGCGTAAAGCTGCCGATGAATTCCTGCCCGTGCACGATGGGCACGTGAACAAGATCGATGTTCGCGAACTTCGCCCAGTGGTAGTTGGCGTCCCAGACCTCGCCCAGTTCAAGCGTGCGCCAGCCGGACGTTTCGATTTCCGGCATGTCGGGTATGGGCGGGGCGGTTTCAGGTTGGTCGCCCAGAAACGTCCAGATCAGACCGTGCCGTTCCTCGGTCGGATAGGAGTCGGCCTTGGCGCCGGGCGGCATTTCAAAACCGGCGTCCTGGGACGGCATGGAGGTGCAGAGGCCGTTGCCGGCAAACCGCCAGCCATGCTGCGGACATTGCAGAGTGCCGTCTTCAAGGCACTTGCCCTGGGCCAGACTCACGCCCCTGTGGGGGCAGACGTTGCTCAGGCAATGTGCTTTTCCGTCAGCGTCGCGGAAGAGGACGAAGTCCCGGTTCAGCATTCGCACTTTCACCGGTTCGCTGTTCAGTTCGCTGCTGAACGCCGCGACATACCAGAGATTGATGTACATGGTTGGAACTCCCCTTGGTTCCGATGCGCAACTAGCGCGCCGAGGCAGCCATTCTCCTGACAATCATCGCCCAGGTAATGACGACGAGGTTGGCCAGCATCATCATGACGAAAGGCGCGGTTGCGCCGATACCGTCGAAAATCCCGCCGCCGACGAAGGTCCATACGGCGATGCCGACGCCGCCGAACACACCCAGGAATCCGATCACCGCGCCGCGGGACGGCTCGGGTGCCTCTTCCCCGGCCAGCGCATTGTTGGTCACGACGATGCTGATCTCTCCGGCGGCCAGCACAATCACGCCCGCGTAAACGAAAAGCGAAAACGGGTCCCCGACCGCCCACAGGACGCCGTATCCGACTGTGGCCAGAACAAAGGCGAGGACCATTACGCCGACCTTGCGGAACCGGTCGTTGAGGTAGCCCGCCACGAAAGCCCAGGCCACTACGGCAACCTGGTGAACGGCCAGCAAGGTGCCCGCCCGCAGGGTTGCATCTCCCATCGACATGCCGGCGTCCAGCGCGGACCGCGTGACCCACAGCGGAAGGAACATGCCGATGATGGCCAGGTCGCCGCGGCCGATGAACGCGGCCCCGTAGGTGAGCGCCAGGGTGCGGTTGCGCAGCCCCAGTTTGAGCGCCGTAATGGCGGAAGCAAGCGGACCGGCCTCCGCAGGTTCGTTTCCCGCCGATTTTTTCTTGAGACCGAGCCCCAGAACGATGGCCGAGAGGAAACACAGGCCCGCCGTAATCCAGAACACCGCGCGGGCGGCCTCCGCCCCGTCGAACCCGGCGTTCTCCAGCATGGAGGGCAGCCGTGACATGACCACGGTCATGATCATCACGCCGATCCCGCTGATCACATTGAGGGCGCCGATCAGCTTGCCCCGCGACTCGTCCCGGCTGTAGTCGACGGCGACTGTGGTGAACATCACCAGCGCCGTGCTGGTGCCGATTGCGAAGACGGCGCGAAAGAGCGTCAGTTGCGTCGCGGAGTCCGCGAGTGGATAAAGCAGATACCCGAGGCCCATCATGAAGAATCCGGCGGCGAAGAAGGCCCGGCGGCCCCATCGGTCGGACAGCCCGCCGATCAGGCACATCGTGATAATCGCCACGCCTTCGTGCACCGCACCCAGGCGTCCGGTCACGGACCCGATGTCGGTTGGAGGCAGCGCCAGAACGTTGATCAGCAGATACGGCTGGATGAGATTGATATAGACCATCAGACTGATGGTCGTCAGGCTCGCATACACGGCAGCCAACACGTGCCGGCGCGTGACGCCCCGGGCCAGCCGAATGGACCCGATCCGCACGCCGTTTGACGGCACGTCGGTCATCGCGGTTCCTCCAGCCATTCCCGGATTCTGTCGATGCGGTTGGTCTGTACCGCTCCGCCGTATCCGCGGGGAACCAACCGGGCATACTCGGAGGATTCCGGCAAGTCGTGAATGGACTCCGTCTGGTACGGGTGCGTCAGAATCACCGTCGTATTGACACTCCGCATTCGGGCCACGAGTCGATGCGGCCAACCCCAAAGTGCCCACGCGTAGTTGGCGTACATTCCGATTGCGCCGTTTCGACACGCGTCCGGCACGTAGCCCGTCCAGCCAACGAGCATGTAGTCCCGCAGGCATCTTTCGACCGTCGCTCGCGAGAATGCGCGAACGGACGGATGAGTCGTCCGGATTGCGTCCACGGCATCCGAACCGCCGAATATCAGCAGCCGGTTGACCTCCTCAGGACCGCGCGCAACGAGCAGATCCCCCAACCGGACCGCTTCGTTCCGATCGTTGCTTTTGAAATCGATTACGAACCCTTTCAGCGGGAAGCGGTCGAGAACCTCGTCAAGCGAAGGCATCAGGCCGATGCCCTTGCCTCTTAGCGGATACGTGTTGTTTTCCGTGTAGTAGCCGTAGCCGATATCCAGGGCCTTCAGTTCCGCCATCGAATAATCGATCAGGCGTCCTGTGGAGTCCGTCTTGCAGTCGAGGACGTCGTCATGGAAGACCGCAAACTGCCCATCCGCGGTCGCGCGAACGTCGAACTCAACGTAGTCGGCGCCAAGATCGAAAGCGGCTTCGATGGAAGGAATCGTATTTTCCATGTAGGCATGTTCGCTTTCGTGAATACGGCTGGTGCACGCGGAGTAGTCCTCGTGTTCCGGATGCATCTCCGGCGCCAGTCCACGGTGCGCAATCAGAAGAGGCTGATCGTAGCCCGGCGAAAACAGCGAAGTATTGTTGAGCCAGACCAATCCCAGGAAGGCAGCCAGGTAAAGCAGCACGCGTTTGGCTCGTCTTTTCATCCGGCGCGCCGATGGATCCAGCCGAGTACAAGCGCGAACAGGCCGAACTGCACGGCGAGGTACGCGGTTTCCATTGCGATGAAGCCGGCCGCGTTTGGCACGTTCTGTTTCGCGACCAGACCCAGGACATGCGACGTCCAGAAAAACAGTCCCATGAGGCCCGCGTATTGGAAGGCCCGCACAAAGCCGGCACGGCGTGGTTGAAACAGCGGATAGATCACTGCCAGGACCAGGCCCTGAACGACGATCGCCGCCAGGCCCGCGAGCACATTCGGCTCGCCCTCGAAATAGCCGAAAGCCTGATACTGCTCTTCGAAGAGCCCGAGATGCCAGCCCAGCGCCAGCGGGAAAACGATCGCGACATAGCCTGCCGCTGCCAGGAGCATCTTGGTCATTGCTCGCTCCCTAAGACACCTTGTAAGACGTAATGAATCTATTTGGCACTAGAATATTGAATCAACTATCCTTAAGACGTCGTTCCGGAGGAGTTTTTTCTGAAGGAACATTGCCGCGAGGGTTGATTTGGCCTGGTCAACAATCCTGATAGTAATCTTATGCGCCGCAGCGCTGGTTCTTCTTGCGAAAGTCTTCGGCTATCTGATCGAGCAGCGCAAACTGAAGCGCCAGCGGGAGCTCAACAGGGAGCGCCTGAACTACTACAGAAGCCAGGAGTGGGAGGACTAGGAGCGGCGCGATCAGCTTTCGTCGTTGCCCGGGTCCCGGCGAAAGTCAATTACTCCATGACTTCTCACAATCGTCTTGCTTATTTCCGTGTCCTGTTCACAGAAGACGATCAGGTTCATCGAACCCTTGTGGCGTGCGCTGGGCACCAGTATTCCATCGGCGCCCAAGAATGAGCTCGCTTCGGCGACTTGCTGAGACCGCGCGTACTCCCCGTGGCGCTTCACATAGGTCAGGCGTCCGATGGATGCCGAATCGAGACCCACGGTGGCCAACGCTTGCAAGTCCGGAAAGCGAATGACCGCGCTCAGGGAGACACTTAGTTCAAACAGCTCGTAATGGATGTCGAAGGGCGGAATCGGTTGCCCCTGGTAGAGGTGATATCGTCGTTCCGCAATCGCCGCAGCGCGCGTTTCCGACGTGTACAGCACGTCGAACGTACCATCGTCCCATCGCCCGCCGGAGCGCGAGCAAATGAGTGGATCGCGGCCCTCTTTGACGGAACGCCAGACTGTTCCCTCGTAGGGCTCCTGGACAACAGACTCCAGGGCGTCCAGCAATCGTTGGTCGCGTATCTGCGGATCCATACGCAAGTTGCCGGCTCGAAGGCGCTTTAGACGTAAGCGTCTGCGTCAAGACGATCGAGAATCGCGATGACTTCTTCCGTTCTTCTGTTTCTTATGAGATCGATTGCGCGCTTGCCCTCAAGTTGGGGATGAGGTGCATAAAGCCACGCGCGGACTTGCTCCTGGCGGTAGTACTCGCCAAGTCGCATGATTACGTATGCCAGGTCGGAAATAATGAGTTGCGTGGCCGGGCGAGGTGATTTGTGGCCATTCACCCAGCGCGAAACGGTGGCCTTGGAGACCCCGGCAAAGTTCGCGATATCCGTTCCCCTGAGTCCGCCGGATTCCTTCATCCGGTCGAGGAACAGATTGACCGGCCTCGTGTATGCGGTGTTCACGATGAGTGCTCTTTGACTGTTGCTGTAATTTAGTTGACCAAGTGGTTTCAGAAAGGATATCTAATGAAACTGCAATGTCAACAACAGGGCGTTGGGACCCGGCGCCGTCGTGGGTCGTTAGAGTCCTTCGCTTAACTCGACCAATTCGTAATGGGTCTGCATGTAGCCGTCGACCTGACCCTTGAGAAACACGTAGTCGCCGTCGTTTGTGGTCCATAAGTTGTAGATCGGGTGTTCTTCGGGCAGGCCCTCGACCGCCACGAATTGAAAGTGATGCGCCGTAAACGAGCCTGCGCCCACCGTGATGTCCTCATCCCCTTGATAGATCACCGTAGGCCGGGCTGTCGCAATGGTCGGCCCTGTCGCACCGCGATGATCGGTCGACGACAGAAAATGTTCAAACGTCTGCGGTTCACCGGGTCTGGACAAATCCACAGCGGCGCAGATCCAAGCGTCATTCTGAATGGCATGGCCGCCGAAGACGGGGCAAATACCTGAGTACGGCACACGTTGAGACAACCGGCCTTCCGTGGTTGTGACCGTCTCGCACTCGGCAACCCCATGGGCAAAGCGAAACCAGCCCGAGCCGCGGAATTCATCCCCGATAGTGATGCGGACAAAGGCGTCAAGAGGTGACCAGCCGCTGTCGACGGTGAGATGGACAAAACGCAAAACACTGGGCCGGTCATCGATTTCACCGTGAGACATCAACGACCGGCGGCCATCGGAATGCCGCGTCAGGGTCCACACTTCCCGGCCCCGTTCCTCGTCCATGCGGTCCGGCTTTTTGGAGGTGTACAGCAGGCGCCCCTTGCGTGTCACATGGTCGCGCTGGTGGTATTTTTTGATCATGAATGAAGTCCTTTAGCCGCCAGTCTTTTATCCAAGAGTCTTTTCATATTCCACCAGCTCGTAATGGGTCTGCATGTACCCCGCGACTCCGCCTTTGAGGAAAGTGTATTCCCCGTCTGTCGATGTATACACCTCATAGGGCGGGTGTTCTTCGGGCAGGTCGGTGTTGGTGGGCACCTGGAAGTGATGGGCATCAAACGTACCGGCGCCGATGGTGATTTTTTCGTCACCCACATACACCAGGTCCAGACGCAGGGGGTAAAGCATCGGGCCGGTGGCGCCCCTGTGGTCGGGTGAGCACAGCAGCAACTCGTCGATGCTTTGCTGGCCGGGACCCTTGCTCAGGTCGTAGTGGGAAAAGTGCCAGCTGTCGCAGGCGATGGCATGGTTCTGAAAAGACTTCAATGGGCCGTGTTTGTGGTCCATACGCTGGGACACCCGGCCTTCCAATGCGGTGTAGGTCTCACACTCCGTATAGTCGTCATGGAATTTGAACCACCCCGTGCCCATAAACTTGTCGCCGACGGTAAGCCGGACGAAACAATCCTGGGGCATCCAGTTTTCGTCCACTGTGTAAGTGGCATCACGCATAACGGAAGGACGGTCGTCGATTTCCGTATGAACGCCAATAGTGCGGCCACCCCAGCCGTATTTGGTGATGGTGAAGAACTCCCGGCCGCGTTCCTGATCCAACCGTTCCGGTTTTTTCGACGTATAGGCGATCACACCCCGGACGACTGTGTGATCGATCTGGGTAACGGGCAGGCCCGTGCTCGCATCGTTCATCTGGGTCCCTCCTGAAACCGGTTCCGACCGATTCCTGTCATTGATTGGTTGTTGCCCCGCGCCATCATACGCTGGCCCTGCTAGCGTTCAAGCTTTTGTTCTTCCCTGCTGGATGCAGGAACGTTCTATTTCTTTTTGGGCGGAGGCGGCGGGGGAGGCGCGGGCTTTTTCGCGTTCGCAGGTTTGGGAGAAACACCATCCTGAGCCGTTATGGGCGTTGCGCGCAGCGGCGTAACTGCCGGTGGGTGTGACGGTTTTGGCGGTTGTTTCATGCGGTCAGTCCTTGCTGTCAGAATCCCTCACCAATGGCGGGATTCTATGGGTAGTATGCAGCATGCTTCGCGGGTGTCGCGTTTGACGTTTTGCGTTCTCGCCTATACTGTCCAACCTAACTACCCTTGCGGTTTCGACCGCAAGGTGCGGGCCTCTTCGGAGGCCCTTGCTTTTTGGGGGCCAGACCCATTCCCAACGGCGGATCGGACTGCTGCGGAACCTGCTGGTTCAATCGAAAGAACCGCGTTGAACGCGACGAGAAATTGTGAGAAAAAAAAAGCAAAGAAGCGCCGAAGCGCCCCAAAGCCTCCGCAGCAAATGTTGATCGAGCCGCCAGAGGATGTCAAGAGATAATCCACCTTATGGCTGCTCCCTATCGGCATTCACAAATCTTCCAGCAGCAATCGCCGATCACCGGTCTGAAGTGGGGTTGAAATAATGAGTAAACGCCAGCAATCGCAGGCAATAGCTGCCAGTGAAGTGCCACCAAGTGTCAAAGCGTCGAACTATCCGGAACCGTACGCGAGCCAGATGGACAAGCGTGAGAAAAGGCGGATCGGTGATTTTTTCGGCCTCAAGAATTTCGGCGTGAACCTTACCAGGCTTGCCCCCGGTGGTCGGTCCGCGCTAATGCACGCCCACAGCAAGCAAGACGAACTGATCTATGTCCTGAAGGGCGAGCCGACGCTTGTCACCGAATCCGGAGCGCGATCGATGGCGCCCGGCATGTGGGCCGGTTTCCCGGCGGGAGGTGAGGCGCATCACTTGGTCAACCATACCGACAAGGAAGTTGTTTTCCTGGAGATCGGTGACCGGACAACGGCTGACGAGGTGAACTATCCAAATGACGATATCCAGGCCGTGATGGGCCAGGATGGACGCTGGCAATTCATGCGTAAGGACGGGACACGCTGTTAGCGGTCAAGTGCCGCTGCCTCCTATGCTTTCCCGAAGCGATGAAATTCACGTGAAGGACGCGGTTGAGCCCGCTGCTAGGAGGTCTTTGTATGGGACGCCCAAAGAAATTGGAAACGATTATTTTCGATGCTGTCACTCAAGGCGCGACCGAGCGCTTTAGGAGCATCCTAGAAACAGCTATTACTCAAGAATTGCGGAAACAAGGAGTGCCGCTCACGAATTTGCCCATGGACGATTTGCTTGATCACTTGATTTCGGGAGATCTGCAGGATTCATTCAGTTGGAAGACGGAGGAAGGGGCGCAGGGCGTTTTGACCTTTTCTCCCGCAGTCGGGGAACTCGTAAAGGGAGCCGAGGATTTCGTCTTGGCCAAATTGGGAGACGTTCTTGAAAAGACGTTGAATAAGTCGACTAAGCAGCTACTCGGAGATCACATCAAACGTTTTCCAGAAGAAAAAACCCGAGAGGAAATCGAACTCTATGGCTTTCGGAAGCGACTCGAATTGCGCTGGGGAACAACGCTTGATTTGTTCCATATGCTGATTGTTATGTCGAGCGAGCTTCTGGATCAAATGGTTTCCTCGCGGCACAAATCCAAAGCGAAAAAAGGCGTTCATCTTCGCGAGGTGCTGGAAGGAATTCATGGGCGTGCATTACGAACGGCCCGAGCCGTTCTGGTTCTATTGAAGCACGGAATGGCAGACGAAGCCTATGCAAGATGGAGGACCTTGTACGAATTGAGCGTGATTGCGGACTTTATTTCAAACCACGGAGAAGATGCCGCCATTCGATATCGGGATCACGAAATTGTCGCGCGACAGCGGAGCATTGATAATGCCAGAAAATGGGGATATCGCGTTCACACCAGTGAAGAGCGCAAAGAAGTCAAAGCTAAGTTCCAGCAGGCGGTGAAGAAATACGGCAAAGGATTCTCAATTTCCTATGGGTGGGCGGAACCTTTCGTGAGCGGTACCTCAGCCCCACGATTTGCTGATCTTGAGCAGGATGTAAGAGGACAGCGCACAGCACCACCCTATAAGCAGGCCAGCCTGCAAATACATGGTGGACGGGCAGGGCTTTACGGGCTTGGATCTATGGATAGACAGACACTCAACACCGGGTTCAGCAACGCAGGATTGCACATACCGGTGATGAACTCTTCTGTTGCCATTCTGCAGATTACGAATACGGGACTTTCGAATAGCCCGCGGGACGATTTGATCATCAAGAAGCTACTCGTATTCTTGGATGCGAAGATTCGACGGGAAGCAAGAAAAGCGGCTCGACAGCTTGAGCTTGAGGAACAGGGTTCGCTAACAGTTTAATTTGTAATGGGAGTAGACGAAGGAATGTTCATCACTCGGGCACATAGCCGCGATGACGAACGGCAGGAACGGCCGTTCTACGGTCGGCGATCTCGGCAGCCGGGCAGGACGGGAACTGGGTACAAGAAACTTAGCGCCGTAGCGTGATTTCGCGCACGAACACTGGGAAAGCGCGCGGATAGCGGCCGACATATGGCGGATCGTAAATGACGCCTGCGTAATCGAGATGGCCGGTGCTGGCGTCATTAAGATCCACGCGAATCTCCGCCCAAGCGGTCTCATCTGGCGTGGACTTCGACACCAATTCCCACGGCATGATCTTGATTTTGTCGGTGCCGCCTGCGCCACCGACGATTACTATTCGCTGATTGTGGACGTTTTTCCTGCGGATGTATTCGTATAGTTCGTAAGCGTCTAGGGTTGTAGATTGCTCGACGAAAATGACGAGCATGGTACCTGCCCGATACTTCTTTAGGAGTTTTTTTGCAAGCACCTCCAGGATACTCTTTGAATACGCTCCGAATTGGGTGATCTCGATGCCAATCGTACACAGGCGGCGGGTCTCTCGGTTGATCACAAGCACCTCCGCATCCGGAGGATCATTCTTTACTGGCCTCACGTAATAGTCTTGATCTTCGGGAAGCGCAATTGTCAATGTGGCCGCAATCCACAGTTCGATCAACTGCTTGTCCAGGGACTTCCTCGACTCAAACATACGTTGCAGCCCCAGCCTGCTTACCAGCCCTATAACGCTTGCTGGGTTAACGAAATACAGTTGTTTTAAAAGTTCAGATAACCGTCCGTCCAAGGAGTTAATGAAGCACGTGTACTGTTTCCCGTGCGACAGAGCCACACTTATAAACTTGTCTACTTCGGGAACGTGAGTGAGACGAACGGACTCAAGGCCCAAGCGCTGCGCGGCCGACAACATTGAGTTCACGGCATGCTCGGTCCTTGGTCCCCGACCCTTTTCCACTGCCCAATAACGAGAAGCGCTGAGTCCTATCTGTTTGGCGGCGCGAGCCGAGGTCATGCCCAATCGCCTTCTTTCCATCCGGATATCCTCGGCCATCAGCGGAATCGCTTCCTCGCGGAATTCTTCCAAGTTCATCAGTGGTCGCAAACCGTCGCGTTACAGAATAGATCCGGCAACGATCCATGAGCCGATGAAGAGCCAGGACAGTAGAGTCAGCACGAATGCTACCCAATTGGAGTATAGGTCGGCCTCTCTCCGCACAAGTCTCAACGCTTTGTTCCCAGATATCTTCAGTGGCATTGAATATTCAGGACTCTGATCACGCTCGATGGCTCCGTCCTCTCTGAGGTGCTGATACCGCAGCACGTACCAGTAAACCTGCGCAATTACGGCTGCGCTGGCTAGAACGGCGACTCCCCACTCGCCCGTCGGCTTGATGCCGAACAGGTTTAGTGAATGCAGGTCCGCGCCAGCAAGTCCGGCAAGGAACAGCAAGCCGGACAGCACGATGATATTTCGTCTGCAATTGCGGGAGCCTTGTGGCTCAACCAACTTCTCAAGGGTTTCATGTGCGCCCTTGCGATTCTTGGGCGGGTGTGCGCGAGTCAAGCCAAGAAATAAGAAAAGGAAGCGGCGAAAGTCCATGCGACGGGTATTTTCTCCGATTAGCGCCTGCGGTCACGTCTGACGACATAATAAGTTTTCCTTCAATCGCGACAGCGATCCGTACGAACCGATCATATTCATCGCAGCGACACCATCGTAGAGGTAGATCAATATCTGCCACTTGTCAGATACCCGGTGCGCACTATCTGGTTCGCGAAATCGGCTCTAGTTGCAATAGATCTTGTATGGAGAGTTCCTGGCCTCCCAATCACGGACACCAATTCCAAGTCCCGTTGACTTAAGTTCGTCAAGAGGCATGCCTGCCCGTAATATGCGCAAGATTTCCTTTTTTCCAGAACTCGCCGGAAGATCGCCTAATACACGCCTGAGACCAGAACGTAAGATTTCAATCAAGTCGGAGCCTAGAACAATGTGCCATGCGTCCGCAGAAGAAGGTTCAGCCATTCGCCTCTTCAATACTTGAGCTTGTACGTCCGACCTCGCAACTACCTGCAAGAGATTCCTTTGGTCAACTATCCAAGTAGCTTCGTCTACGAATCGAGGAATATTGATTTGTGTAGTATCAATATCAAGCTCGTATTTGATCGCTGCCCACCTCAATCGCCCAAATATCAGTGCTCTTTGAAGCAATGCGGTTCGGACATCGTGTCCGGCCTGAGCTTCAAACTCCCTTATCTTTCTTGCATTTCCTAATTCGGCCAACACCCTAGCCAGCGATGAAGAACGGCACAATAATGACTCTAGGTCGTGTGCATCTGTCGATACCAGGTTAGTTGACTCAAGTCGTATGCCATCCAATTGATCGTAGTCACTGTCAATAACACCCAATGCTCCATGAAACTTTTGTGCATCAAGTCGCCGAATACAGCCCAAGACGTTTTGTTTGCCTTCGCTATCCACCATCTCACACGTATCGTGTTTTATTGGCAGCCAAAACCGTGAATCACTTGTTCCTTCGACAATCAGGAACGAATAGTCATTAAGTGTCCGAAACATTAGGATTTCGGCCACCAATATTCCTGGCTCTTTGTACCCCTTTGGCATTTATGTCGGGCGATGGTTTTCTTCTTATACAGTCTTAAGTTATTCGGAATCTGTTAGAGGTACCATCAAATCATCTCGTTCACCAATAATGTACGGCGAGTGGGTAGCAAGAAGCGCATCAAATTGGGAAAGTCGCACGATTTCAAGCAGGTCTGGAAGAAATTTCTTTTGCCAAGCTACGTGAAGAGATAGCTCTGGTTCGTCAATAAGGACAACTGTATTTGCTGGAACCCTGAACAACAGATCATAGTGGAGGACCAATTCGTGTTGTTCACCCGACGAAAGGGAATCTAGCGGCAATTGCTGTCCACCATCTCCCACTGCGACCAATCCTGCTTCGCGATCAATCCGAATTTTCTTATGTCGAAACTTTTTGTTGACGTTCTCCAAGAACATATGTGTACGACTAGCCAAGTCGTCGAGCACCATTAGCTTTTTGTCTGTGTC
This sequence comes from Gammaproteobacteria bacterium, assembly GCA_965116895.1. Taxonomy (GTDB): domain Bacteria; phylum Pseudomonadota; class Gammaproteobacteria; order Steroidobacterales; family Foliamicaceae; genus Foliamicus. The sequence continues at coordinate 425,716 of OZ220729.1, forward strand.
TTGAACATAAAGTGTCATCACCCTTGCTTGCGTACTGTCGCCTTTGCCTTCGAGACGCGTGATATCGAATGGGTGAACTGGAGTTTCGTCAAGAATTCCCATTTCCTTGAGTTCAGCAGTCTTGCTGTCCAGATTTGTCATTTTCTTTTGCAAATCGTCTACTTTCAGTGTTTCGCTAGCAGAAATAAGGCGTTGCGGGAAAGACTGATCTAAAGTTTGGGCATTTCGGCCGTAATTTGCCATCGTGGCACCTAACCGTTTCTGAAAATCACGGCCACACTCGATTACGCTTGAGACAGCGGGCGATGATTCCATGTAATACCGGGTACGTCTTTTTTCAGGTGATGTTTGAATTAAACGCTGGGACTCAATCAAGTGCGCTTTTGCGTGATTAAGAAAATCCTGGAACCATTCGATAGACCGCATTTCCTCGTGGCTCGAACGTGTTTCCCGATTGCCGTATCTTGAGATTACCTCTGATCCTGTCAGGACTTCATCGTCGCGCAAATCAATCCAAGTATCTGAAGCGTTATTAAGAGGCCGCAAGAAATCCAACTTGCCTGCGACTAAATTGGCGGTCAGAGCGCGAATGTTGAGGTGGGCAGTGTTTGTCTTACTGCCCTCAAAGAGAGTAAGTTGGTGTGTGTCTTTGTCATCATCCGTACTACCATTACCGGTCAATTGAATCTCGGTGCCATCGTGGAAACGCATAGCGAAGGAGTGCATTGGAGCAGTTCTAAAGAAGGCCAAGTTTCCGCGTAAGAGCGCGTAGGCCATGCGCAACACGGTCGTCTTTCCAACTCCGTTTGGTCCATGTAATAGCGTGACACGATCATCCAGTTTCAAGTTGATTTCATGGTCATACATACCGAATAGTCCACGGACTTCGATGTGCGCCAGTCTTAAGAGATCAGTTCCGGTCATAATGACTTTCCTGTTGGTCCTCTATTGCTTGTGAGCCAGCAAGATGTGGCTGCACCAAACCGATATGCTGATTATGCAAGAGTTCGATAAGAACATATAGCACCGAGCGTTTCAGCTAAACATTGTCTCGGACTCGGTCAGGATCATGGCGGTCCGGGAATCGCCTAGCTTGCCGAAAAGAGACAGCGGGGACGGTTTGCCTTTACTTAAATCTCTGAACTGATTCCCGAAGTTCGATTACCCGTCCGAGATTTTCCAAAGTTGGTTTGCAGTTGTGTTTCCGAAGAAAGGTGCGCGCAGCTTCTTGGTCTGTGAATTCAGTCCCGCCTTCTCCATCAATCAGGCCATCGATGAACTTCACCGATTCAACAAGCTGCCGAGCGTAGCTGAGGAAAGCGCGGGATCTGGGCGTTAGTACAACAGTGTTTCCAAGTTCCACGTCCAGTAATCCAACGCTGATCGTATTCAGCACTGCATGCACGGCGTCTAACGCACTCTCGACCTGCTGGAGCGTCACTGTAGTCAGGGGTTTGGCCGGCTCAATGGTTCTGTCCCAGGCCGAATGGCTGATGCGACGATTTCTCCAGTCTCGCGCAAAATCCGCTTTTGCAACCGCCTTATTGACGAGGATCTGGACTTCCAGAAACAGTTCCTGTTCCCTTTCCTTAATAAACGGAGGAAGCGCCTGAATCGAGAGGTTGCGTTTTCTCCCTGACGTACGAGGATCGGTCAATCGACACACGCGCAATAGAATGTCATCCCAGAAAATTTGCTGGATGTCCCACGTGAAAGCGCCGCCGGTGAGTGCGTTCAACAGCGCAACGTCTTCCTCACTACTAAAAAGTTCCCGAAACTCATTGAGGCGCAGCAGCGCCCATGTCCATTCATTTGATAGACCGTGGAATGCCGTGCCAAATTCATTACCGAGTTGCAATTTGTATTGTTCCAGAATTTCTTTGCCAGTTCTATGCATTTCTCAAGTATTTTGATAAGTAATTCAGCTAGTTATTTTACTCTCAAATTTGAGGACGTTGGGTATAGCTTCCGGGCGATTTCACCAACCAAGAGGATCTAGCCGTTCGGCGCACGCCTACTCATCTGCCCCTGGCACTTGGTTGCGAGCGCCCTGCAGAGTCGATTGTGCTGAACAGCGTGAGGCGTAGGTTTGGTGGGCAATAGTGAAGCAATCGGTACGGACGGAAAGCGTCACAAGCCTGGAGGCCGGTGGGTAGGCCAATAGGCCTGCCAACATGTCCTTCACAATCATTAACCTCTCGTAGTTGGGCCTCCCTGACAAGGTCTCCTGTCTAGCCAACCTATACACGAGACCGACGCATGTTGTATTTTGCGCTTCGATCTCGGTCCGCAGGCGAAGTTGGGAGGCCGATTGATTCAAAAAACAATGACAGAAAACAATCACAACACTGGCGGCGCAACCACCGGCTACGAGGCCGAACTCTGGGCAATGGCCGACGCGCTACGCGGCTCTATGGACGCCGCCGAGTACAAGCACGTCGTACTCGGCCTCATCTTCCTGAAGTACATCTCGGACGCGTTCGAGGAGCGGCACGAGGCGGTCGTGGCCGATTGGGGAGGAGAGGCGGCGGAGGACCGCGACGAGTACATTGCAGAGAACATCTTTTGGGTGCCGCAGGAAGCCCGCTGGGCGCACCTGAAGGCGCAGGCTAGGCAGTCAACCATTGGCCAGAAAGTGGACAAAGCCATGGCCGCAATCGAGCGCGACAACCCGGCTCTTAAGGATGTGCTGCCCAAGGATTACGCGCGGCCTGCCTTGGACAAGCAGCGCCTCGGCCAGCTCATCGACATGATAGGAAACATCCGCATCGGAGACGCCGAAGCTCGCTCTCGAGACGTGCTCGGCCGTGTCTACGAGTATTTCCTTTCACAATTCGCAAGTGCCGAGGGCAAGAGAGGTGGAGAGTTCTACACTCCACGCTGCGTCGTGAAGCTGCTTGTAGAAATGCTGGAGCCCTACCGAGGGCGAGTCTATGACCCCTGCTGCGGATCCTCGGGCATGTTCGTGCAGTCGATCGAGTTCATTCACGCCCACGCCAACGGCAATGAGAACGCCGGCAAGGTGCGCGGCGATATTTCGATCTACGGCCAGGAGTCGAACTACACGACTTGGCGGCTCGCCAAGATGAATCTGGCCATACGCGGGATCGCCGGGCAGATCGCCCATGGCGATAGCTTTCACAATGACTGCCATCCGGACCTGAAAGCTGATTTCATCCTTGCCAATCCTCCGTTCAATGTCTCGGACTGGGGTGGAGAGCGGTTGATTGAGGACAAGCGTTGGCAATACGGCGTTCCGCCGAAGGGCAATGCGAACTTTGCCTGGGTCCAGCACATGGTTCACCACCTTGCGCCGAAAGGCTTGGCGGGATTTGTTCTGGCTAATGGATCAATGTCGTCGAATCAGTCGGGTGAGGGCGAGATTAGGAAGGCCCTGATCAAGGCGAATCTGGTCGACTGCATGGTCGCTCTGCCGGGCCAGCTCTTTTACTCAACCCCAATTCCCGCCTGCTTGTGGTTCTTAGCGCGTGGACGGCAACGGCAGGGAGAGATTCTCTTCGTCGACGCGAGGAGGCTTGGTCGGATGCTGGACCGAACGCACCGTGAGTTGACTGACGAGGACATTCGCCGGATTGCAGACACCTATCACACGTGGCGTAGGCGAGAGGAGGATGGCTACGCTGATGTTCCCGGCTTCTCCAAGAGCATTACGCTGGACGAGGTGCACAGACACGGCTACGTCCTCACGCCTGGGCGCTACGTCGGTTTGGAGCCGCAGAACGAGGACGTCGAATTGTTCGAGGACAGGATGAAGCAATTGGTGGCCGAATTACGTGAGCAAATGGTCGAAGGCGCCCAACTCAATACCGCGATTGAGGCGAACTTGGATGCGTTGGGATTCTCGGTTGGGGACGGGAATAGGTAAGGCCACGACAGTGGTGATGCAGGCACCCTCGGCCCAAGCTAGCTGGCACCGCGGGGTGCTGGGTGACTACTCTACGCTTACAAAGGGCCTTTCATACAAAAGTGCGTTCTTGAGCCAAGATGGTCCCCAACTCTTGGGACTCGGCCAGTTCATCCCGGGCGGTGGTGCTAAGCTGGATCGTGGGCGGACCTACTCGGGCGAATACCGCGACAAGGATGTGGCGCGACCGGGCGATGTCCTGATTGCCATGACTGATCTCACTCAGCGGGGCGATGTTCTTGGTAGTCCGCTCATGGTGCCTCAATCAGTAGGCGACTTCTGCCTCTTCACGCTCGACGCCGGAAAGCTTAAGGCTCGCAATGGCTTGGATCCTTTGTTCCTCTACTACATGTTGCGTAATAGGGACTTCCGACGATTCGCAGCAGCGCACGCAACAGGGACAACGGTTCGCCGAGTGCGGCCTGTTGACGTTCTTTCTTACGAGGTGCGCCTTCCTCCCCTTCGCGAACAACGTGCCATCGCCCAGGTTCTTGGAACACTCGACAATAGGATTGAGTTGAATCGTCGGATGAACGAGACGCTGGAGGCGATCGTAAGGTCGCTCTTCAAGTCCTGGTTCGTCAATTTCGATCCGGTGCAATTCAAGTTGGAGGGCCGGGATACGGGCTTGCCGCACGCTATTGCTGAGTTGTTCCCCGATCGGTTCGTGGGATCTGAGCTGGGCGAGATACCGGACGGGTGGACTATTGGGTCTCTAGACGACATCGCCACCGTGAAACGGAACGGGGTCGATCCAGGGAGAGTGGCCAGGGACACGCCGTACATTGGACTTCAGCATATGCCCCGACAGTCAATCGCTTTGATGGATTGGGGCGAGGCTAGCAGTGTCTCTAGTGGAAAGTTTGCCTTCAAAGTTGGAGACATTTTGTTTGGCAAGCTGAGGCCCTACTTCCACAAGGTGGGCGTCGCGCCGGTAGAGGGACTCTGCTCCACAGATATCGTCGTCTTGAATGAGCGGCGGCCGAATTGGTCCGCGTTCGTTTTGGCCTGCGTTTCGTCATCGACTTTTGTTGCACACACAAGTCAGACTTCGACAGGGACGAAGATGCCTCGAACGAGTTGGCAGGCTATGAGCACATACAAGCTGTGCCGACCCGCCAATGCTGTCGCTGAAGCGTTTCAGGACATCGCGTCGCCGATGTTGGGGACGCTCTTGGGGAATATCCACCAATCTCGGACCCTCGCCGCCCTTCGGGAAGCTCTGCTTCCCAAGCTAATTTCTGGACAGATCCGCGTGCCAGCTGCCGAGAGGATATTGGAGTCCGCTGCCTGATGTCCGCATCCGTGACCTTTACCGAATCGGAGGTCGAAGACGCCGCGCTCGAGTGGCTTGAGAGTCTTGGTTGGAGTGTGGCCCACGGTCCAAGAATTGCTCCCGATACCGCAGACTCGGAGCGAGCGGACTACACCGAAGTTGTTCTGGAGCAAAGGCTGCGCGACGCATTGGTGCGGCTTAATCCAGCTCTTCCAGCAGAGGCCCTAAACGACGCTTTCCGCAAACTGATCCGGCCTGAAGGTTCCACCTTGGAAACACGCAACCGCGCGTTTCACCGAATGATGGTGGACGGAGTGACGGTCGAGTACCGAACCGCCGGGGGTGCTCTGCGCGGCGCACAGGTCTCCGTCCTTGACTACGAGAGCGCCGCGAACAACGACTGGCTCGGGGTCAACCAGTTCACAGTCGTCGAGGGCGAGCAAGAGCGTCGACCGGATATCGTGCTGTTTGTCAACGGCCTTCCGCTGGGTCTGATCGAACTCAAGAACCCGGCGGACGAGAAGGCCACGGTCTGGACGGCTTGGCAGCAGATTCAGACCTACAAGACGGAGCTCTCGAACCTGTTCGCGTTCAACGCGGTTCTCATCGCTTCGGACGGGGTTGACGCGCGCGTCGGTATGCTCACAGCGGGGCGGGAGTGGTTCAAGCCCTGGCGCACGATCACCGGCGAGACGTTGGCTGATCCGAATCTGCCCCAGTTGCGGGCCATGCTCGAAGGAATGTGCGATTGGAACCGGTTCCTGACGTTGGTCCAGGACTTCATCGTGTTTGAGGACGACGGCAGCGGCGAACTGGCCAAGAAGATGGCCGGGTATCACCAGTTCCATGCGGTGGAGACGGCGGTGCAGGAGACCCTGCGCGCGGCGGCGCTTCAGCGAGAGGCGAAGCGGATCGAAGAACCCACCGGCCGGTATGAATCCGGCAGACAGCCCGGCGGCGAAGCTGGCGACCGTCGCATCGGCGTCGTTTGGCACACCCAGGGTTCGGGCAAGAGCCTCACCATGGGCTTTTACGCTGGGCGAATCATCCGCGAGCCGGCAATGGAAAACCCTACGGTCGTACTGTTAACCGACCGTAATGACCTCGACGATCAGCTCTTCGGCACATTTTCCCGCTGTCAGGACCTGTTGAGGCAGCCCCCGATCCAGGCTGGCAGCCGGGCCGATTTGCGCGCCAAGCTGGCAGTTGAATCGGGGGGCGTGGTGTTCACTACGATCCAGAAGTTCTTCCCCGAGGAGAAGGGCGACCGGCATCCTGAATTATCGCAGCGCCGGAACATCGTGGTGATTGCAGACGAGGCGCACCGCAGCCAGTACGAGTTCATCGACGGTTACGCGCGCCACATGCGTGATGCGCTCCCCAACGCCTCGTTCATCGGCTTTACCGGCACGCCGATCGAGCTGGAGGACGCCAACACGCGCGCGGTGTTCGGCGATTACATCAGCGTCTATGACATCGAGCGAGCCGTGGAAGACCAGGCCACCGTGCCGATCTACTACGAGAGCCGGCTCGCGAAACTGGCGATGGACGAGACTGCTCGACCGCAGATCGATCCCGACTTCGAGGAAGTCACCGAAGGCGAGGAAGTCGAGCGCAAGGAGAAACTGAAGACCAAGTGGGCGCAGCTCGAAGCGGTCGCCGGAGCCCATTCGCGGCTCCGGCTCGTCGCCCAGGACATCATTTCGCACCTGGACCGGCGGCTTGAGGTCATGGACGGCAAGGCGATGATCGTCTGCATGAGTCGCCGCATATGCATCGACCTCTATCGCGAGCTGGCTCGTCTGCAACCGGACTGGCATGACGAGGATGACCAGCAGGGCCGGATCAAGGTCGTAATGACCGGCAGCGCATCGGATCCCTCCGACTGGCAGCCGCACATCCGCAACAAGAAGCGCCGGGAGTTGCTGGCGAAACGGTTCCGCAATCCCGGCGATCCGCTGCAGGTCGTTCTCGTGCGCGACATGTGGCTGACTGGCTTCGACGCACCGAGTCTGCACACCATGTACTTGGACAAGCCGATGCGGGGCCATGGACTCATGCAGGCGATCGCGCGGGTAAACCGTGTCTTTCGGGACAAGCCGGGCGGCTTGGTCGTCGATTACCTCGGGCTCGCACATGAGCTCAAGCGGGCACTCGCCACCTACACCGAGAGCGGGGGCACCGGCAGGACGACAGTGGATCAGGCCGAAGCGGTGGCGGTGATGCTCGAGAAATACGAGGTGTGCCGCGGCCTGTTCCACGGCTTTGACTATTCTGGGTGGGTCGATGGCACGCCATCCGAGCGCGTGAGCCTGCTGCCGGGGGCGCAGGAACACATCCTCGCGCAGGAGAATGGTAAGGAGCGCTGTCTGCGGGTCGTGCGCGCACTCTCGCAGGCTTTCGCGCTCGCCGTACCCCACGCCGACGCGATGCGCATCCGCGACGATGTGGCGTTCTTCCAGGCAGTCCGGTCGGTGCTGGCCAAACGCGCCGCAGGCGAGGCGCGTCCCGAGGAGGAGCTGGACTTCGCGATTCGCCAGATCGTCTCGCGGTCGGTCGCGTCCGAAGGCGTCGTCGATATCTTCGCCGCCGCGGGTCTTGAGAAGCCCGACATCTCCATCCTGTCCGAGGAGTTCTTGGCCGAAGTGCGCGGCATGAAACGACGCAACCTGGCAGTCGAATTGTTGCAGAAGCTGCTAAAAGGAGAACTAGCGGTCCGCCGGCGAAAGAACGTCGTCCAGGCCCGATCCTTCGCTGAGATGCTCGAACAGACCGTCCGCCGCTACGCGAACCGAGCCATCGAAGCCGCACAGGTAATCGAGGAGCTCATCCAGCTTGCCCGCGACTTGCGCGAAGCAAACGCCCGCGGCGAGGCATTGGGACTCAGCGAGGACGAACTGGCCTTCTACGACGCGCTAGAAACAAACGACAGCGCCGTGCAGGTCCTGGGCGACGAAACGCTACGCGACATCGCCCGCGAGCTAGTCGAAACCGTGCGAAACAACGTCCAGATCGACTGGACCCTCCGTGAAAACGTCCGCGCTAACCTCCGCCGGCTAGTAAAGCGTATCCTCCGTAAACACGGTTATCCACCCGACAAGCAGGAGAAGGCGACACGGACGGTGCTAGAACAGGCGGAAGTGCTGTCTGCCGGCTGGGCGACGTGAAAACAGTATTGGTACGGCGGAGTTGGTAGCCCAACTAAGGTTTTCAGCGCTAATTCCCTTAATTGCAAAGGTGGAGAAAAAACCGTCCCTGAGGTTTGGGGGGAAACCTAACCCGCCTAATTTGGCCAAGCCTACGGCGATGTCAAGATCGATTTGCGGTACCTTCAAGAGTCTGCCCGATAGGATGTGTAACAGATAGGACAGCGCGTGATGATCCATATTGGAACCATTTCTGGATTAATTGGTGCAGTTGCTGGCATTTTCGGCTCGATAATGGGATACATTGCCTATCGTAGATCGAACGAGTTGAAAAAATCAGATCGCCGTTTGGATCTTTAAAAAACGACAAACGACACCCGAATTGCCGGTGCAGATTTACTTGAATTGCTCGAATTGGCAATACGATCGCGCAGGGCGATTAACAGCGCTATTGGAATGTTTCGTTCAGGTGCCATGAAGAAGTACGCATCACGACATGAGGCAGACTCAAAGCGGGCTACCGAGCTATTTCAGCAAGTTGCTATGCGAGAAGAGGGAACAAGCTACGGTGCGAAATCCTTAAAGGAATTGGAGCAAGAGTTAGTCGAGATCCACAGACTAAGGAGCGAGATTGATCATTTGATCAGCAGGTATAGGGAATCAATGCAAGAGGACAAGGACAAAAGACATCGGCTGCCCCGCTGATGCGGGTGACCACATGGGACGCCTACCGCTTGTCGAGCGCCCTATACCACTTACGCACGGGTGAACCGCTAGACGTCTCGTCGTACCTGAAACATTCGGCAAGGGCATCGATGGAACTGATTACGCCGCGGAGCGCTGGAGCCGACAGACTACTGCCAGACCCCGTCTCATAGTGGCTCACCCAGTTCCCTACAATTGCGGGGACATGCGCACTGTCCATATCCTGAATCTGTTGCGGGTCAAGGACGAGGGTTCCGGCTCTCTTGTGAAGGTCAATAGCCGAGTTAATGGCGCCCAGACTTCGCCCGACCATACGTGACGTGTCCTTGATCGCGAAGTCTATTGGCACGGCAACACCAACCCTGCGAATAATCTGCTGAAGCTTGTACTCAAGGTACTGCCGAATGAGGGGTTCAGCCTGACTCACCTGACCAGCGGAAAGAAGTGACAATATCGTTGTCTTGAGCCGATCCACGCCCTGCGCTTGCTGCAAAATCGCTCCTGTTGGCGGCGATCCCTGAAGCTTGTTATGGTTCCATTTGGACATCCCGCCCAGTCGGTCGAAATACTTCTCCAGCAGGGTATCGTGGCTCAGGATGATAAATTGGAGACCGTCGGCGTTTTGGGGTTGCTGTAATTTTGTTCTGATCAGTTCCATTAGGTGGAATTGGTGGCCGGCATCAAAACTCGAAGTGACATCATCCAATATAACGAAACGCGGTGTACCGGAGTGTTTCAACGCGGCCGCAAGGAAAACCGAAATTGCGAGCGCATTGCGATAGCTTTCCGACAAGAGTGCACGCGCCGATAGGCTGTGCTGCCCGTGAAAATTGCTGAGTTGAACGTGAAGGTTTTCCTTGTTATCGGCGCGACGCAGATCGGGCACTACGTCGCCGACGTGCATGATCTCGCGGAATAAGGACTTATATTCCGTGTCTATACTCTGGATTCTCTCTTTGGACAAAGCAGCCTCAGCATCGGCGAAGCGTCTCGCCGCGGCTAAGACGAAATTCTTCCATCGCGCGCGGATTTCCAAGCGCGTCCGAATCTCGGCTTCTTGCCTCTTAGAGTCCTCATAGAGTGCAAGCGCATCCTTGAATTGCCGGCTGTACTCAACCTGTTCCGTGAGTTGGACGAGCGAGGGCGGCAGTTCCTTTTCAAGCGCAGTCTTGCGAGCTTGCGTCGCCTCTAGCGTGCTGGCGGCTTTTCTTGTGAGTTCGGAGGTCCAATTAACGTAGGCGATCATGTCTTCGCGTGAAATGTTGCCCGACGTGAAACTCGCATCCATCCGGCGCTGTTGTCGCTTCTGTGGCTCGACTTCGAGCGGTGCTGCCGTTTCGTGGGCCAAGAGGACCCTATTCCATGTGGACAGTTGCCACTTCCTCTTGATCTCCACAATCTTCGCCGCTGTCCCGGCGTACTGAGCCAATTGCTCGCTAATATGCCCAGCTATCGAAGTCGAAAGTTCGCTTTCGCAAAGCGGACATTTTTCGTCTTCCGTCCATGCACCCTGCGAAATCAACGTCGTCGCCGACTCGTACAGGTGCTTGAAGAGGTCGCCGCGTGTCGAAGAGAGCAATTTGTCACGTTCTTCAATTAGCTGGCCGATCTTGCGCTGCTCGGCTTCAATCGCGGCGATATCGTGTCTTGTGAGCACTTCGAGAACAGTGATAGATTCGATGACCTTCTCCAGTTCCCGACGTTTGTCGCCACCTTCCTCAACCTTGATAGCTGTCTTAATCTCGTCGAAGTCGACTTCGCTCAGGGTCTTGCCGGTGAAATGGAGCCTCAAGAGTTCTACGTTTCCCAAAGCGGTAGTAACTTCAGCAGTAGCATCAGCAAGCTTGCTTACGTCGGCGAGGGGATTGCCGGTGACCTTTTCGTAGGTAGTTTGCAGGGTCGTGTGCGCTTGCCGGGCGGCCTGTTGTGCGGCCGCTGCTGTCGCGGAAAGGGCGCTGATGCCAAGATCCGTGTTAAGGGCGCGTGTATCCGTGGCGGATTGAAGCGCTTGGCGGCAATGGGAGTAATCGGCTAGGCCGAGTAACGCAGAAAATGTACGACCCCTTTCAAGGGGCGATTCTTCAATGAAGCGGGCAAATGTCCGGTAATCAAGCAGCGCGAACGCCTCCTCTAGCGTCGCGAGAAATCCTTCAGGATCAGCGTGTCCGCTCGGGCTAATGACTGTTCGATTGCCCCTTGCGTCACGGTCAATCTGAACGGACACTGGCGCTGTTCCGTCGTCGGGCTGAAACTCAACAAGGATGGAGGCGGCATTCTTTGAATGGAAGCGGTTGCAATAGTAGTCTTCCGGCCGTTCCCTCGCTTGAAGCGAATCAAGTTTCGGGATGGTTCCGTGAATCGCATAGAACAGAGCTTCGAATATCGAACTCTTTCCATTCCCGTTGACTGCAAACACAGAGTTGACGGAATCGGGCTTGAAGCTGATATCGAGCGGATCGTTCTCATTGTTGACGCCGCGAAACCCTTCGACGGACAGCCTTGTCAGAAAATATCGAGGCATCAGCCGCCATCCTTTGACGCACTCGATGTGACGAGAGCGTCTAACGCCGATGCGATCTTGGTATTTAATTTTCGGCGTGCGGCATGATCTCTTTCTCCCTCGCGAACGATCTCATTTAACTCATCCCAGTTGGCACGCAGAATTGCGGCCATGTCAGGATCTTGAGCGCTTATCGCCTCAAGAAACGCCTCGGAGTTCTCTGCAAAGTTCTTGTTCTGATCAAAACGGAAATTTGGAATCATTGGGCACCACCGGAAGTGTTTACGTTTTCTCGTTGATTGGAGGGCGTTGGAGTGGTGGGCCGTGAGGGAATCGAACCCGCAACCAATGGATTAAGAGTCCACTGCTCTACCTAGTTGAGCTAACGGCCCAGTGGGTGTGGCGTTGAACGGAACGCCAGCCGGTGGGGGTGCAATATTGCCACAGCCGGCGGTGAAGGGTGGGGTGGACGATGGGACTCGAACCCACGACGACCAGATCCACAATCTGGGGCTCTACCAACTGAGCTACGCCCACCACTGTTGATGCTGCTGCCCGGCCCGCGCCTGGGGCGCCGTTTCCGCCGATGGCGCGCCTGGCAGGACTCGAACCTGCAACCACCGGCTTAGAAGGCCGATGCTCTATCCGGTTGAGCTACAGGCGCATCGACTGGTCAGTCCGGGAAAGCGGCGGCCCTTATGGCGCAGTGGTCGGGGTAAACGGATTTGAACCGTTGACCTTCTGCTCCCAAAGCAGACGCGCTACCAGACTGCGCCATACCCCGCCGCGTGCCGAGCCAGCGGGTCGCATGATAACACTGGCGGGGTTTTGGGAGGGCGGGACGCCCTCCCTCCCGGGTCAAGTGCTAGGTTCGGCGTAGGCGTCTATGTTGCGGGCTTCGGGCGACAAATCCGAAAGGATGAGCTTGTGGCGGTAGAAGCGGTCCACGCTTGGGGGGCCCATGCGGGAACGGCCGAGGCCCGAGAGTTTGAAGGGGTCCTGCTCGAATTCGTGGACCGAGCCGGACAGCGAGGCTTCGTTCACGCTCACGACGCCGCCGTTCAGGCGGCGGCCCACTTCCACGCCTTCTTCCTCGCTTCCGGCGAACACGTTGGCGCTCAGGCCGTAGCGCGAGTCGTTGGCCAGTTCGACGGCCTCGTCGATGCTGTCGAAGGGCATGACGGGAAGCACCGGCCCGAAGGTCTCGTCGGTCATGATGCGCATGGTGTGGTTGACGCCGCTCAAGACGGTTGCGGGATACCAGGTGCCGCCGCTGTCGACGGGCTTGCCCCCGCAGTGCACGGTGGCGCCCTTCTCGACGGCGTCGTCGATGTGCGACTGGATGGTCGCGAGCTGCTTCTCGAAGATCAGCGGGCCGATGTGGCCCTTGTCGGGCGCTTCGGTGTTGAGCGTGACGTCGGAGGCCAGTTCAGCGAGACGCTTCACCAGGGCGTCGTGCAGCGGGCGGGCCACGTAGATGCGCTCCACGGACTGGCAGGCCTGGCCGGTGGCCGCCACCGAACCGCGCAGCAGGACCTGGGCGGTGCGCTCCAGGTCGGCCGACTCCAGGACGATGGCGGGGTCCTTGCCGCCCATTTCCAGGAACGCGGGGATGAAGTTGCTGGCCGCGCGTTCGGCGACGATGCGCCCGGTGCGCACGCTGCCCGTGAAACAGACGGCGTCCGAGTTGTCGATCACGGCCTCGCCGGTCGCGCCCGCGCCCATCGCGTAATCGACCACGTCCGACAGTCCGGGTACTTCGGAGAAGCACTTGCGCACGGGGTCGGCGTGGCGGGGCGTGATCTCGCTGGGCTTGTATAGGATCGCGCTGCCGGCGATCAGCGCCGGGACCGAGTCGATCATCCCCAGCAGGAAGGGGAAGTTCCAGGGCGAGATGATGCCCACCAGCGGGAAGGGGACGAGTTGCGTGCGCGCCGTGATGGTGGGCACGGAGCTGTTGCGGGCGGCCTCGTTCTTGACCAGTTCGCGGGCGAAACCGGCCATGCGGTCGGTCATGTGCCTGAGGTTGTCGATCTCGATGTGCGTGATCAGGACCCTTCCCGTGTCCGCGACCAGCGCGTCGAAGATCGCCTGGCGGTTGTCCTGCACGGCGTCCGCGAACGCGTTGAGCGCCTCGATGCGTTTTTCCAGTCCCAGGTCCAGCCAGGCGGGCTGGTTCATGCGCAGACGGTCGGCGGTTGACGCTACCTCATCGGGGGTTGCCGGCTTGATGACGTAGTCGCGTTCGCCGGTGCGCGGGTTGCGGACGTGGATCGGGGCGAAAGAGGCGGATGCGGACATGGGCTTCAGGTCTCCGGGGTTGAAGAGGCTGGCATTTTGCCATGTTTGCGGTTTACTGCGTCCTGATGCGCACTCCCACGTAGACGCGGCGGCCGCGGGGGTCGGCGGAGCGGGGATCGTAGCTGCCGGCCACGGCCACGTGGGGCGGGTCCTCATCGAGCAGGTTGGCCGCGCCGAGCGTGACGGTCGTCTCGTAATCGGCCCCGGCGCCGAAGAAGCCGCCGAGCGACCAGCGGGCGTTCGCATCGAATGTGGTGAAGTTGTCGATGGAGCCGCCGCCGTCGTCCTCGTAGCCGCCGACGTGGCGCACCAGGCCGTTCACTTCCCACGGCCCCCGGGCCCAGGACAGGCCGGCCGCGCCCCGGAATCGCTGGTTGGGCGCGCCCACGTTGGCCCGGTTGAGCTTGCCCAGCGCGTCGATTTCGACGCCCGCGTTGGTCACGTCGTATCGGAACAGCCAGGTGGCCTCGACCCAGCCCGAGAGCAGTCCCGCGCCGGCATCGACGCTTCCCCGCGCCGAAACATCGACGCCGGTGGTCTTGATCCGGTCGGCATTGATGAACGCCACGTTCACGATGGAGATGGTGCCGGCCGAAGTTCTTTCGATGCGCGGATCGAACGGGTCGGCGTTCACGATCGCCTGGGCGTTCTCCTTGCGCAGCACGTCCTCGAACTCGTAGTGCCAGTAGTCGGCGCTCAACGCCCACGATGCGCCTTCCTGCCAGGTGACGCCCAGGTTGTATGCGCTAGACGTTTCCGGTTGCAGCGTGGGATCGCCCAGGGTGCGGCGGCCGGCAAAGGTCCTCGATCCGTCGTGATCGACGATGTTGCTGAAATTGGTTTGCGCGCCGCGGGTCTGAAACGGCGATGGCGCGCGGAAGGAGGTGCTGTAGGAGCCCCGCAGCGACAGGGTGTCATAAGGCCGGAAAAGGAGCGTGACTTTCGGATCCAGCGTATTGCCCACGCCGGACCCGTAGTCCTCGTAACGCAGCGCGCCCGTGACCTCCAGCGTGTCGGTGAGCGGCAGCCAGACCTCGCCGTAGACGGCATAGACGGAATCGTCGGCGTCGAAGTTCGGGTTGCCGATCAGGAACGCCCAGCCGTCCTGGCGGGTCACGGTGTCGTAGCGGAAGTCCAGCGACTGTTTCCGGTGCTGGGCGCCTACGGCGTAGCCGCCCCGGAAAACGGGCAGATCGCCGCTGACGTTGGCTTCAACGGTCGTCAGTTGCGAGTCGCCCAGCCCGATGTAGTCGCCGATGATGAACTCGTACAGTTCCCGACCGTTGGCGAGCGGCGAGCCCGGGTCCGCAGCGAAATTCGAGCTGAAAGGGTTGAAGAACAGGCAGCCGCCCTGTCCGGGCGCCCGGTCCGCGCCGGACGCGCAGCCGCTTCCGCCGAAGCCGTTCAGCGCGGCCTGAAAGTTCGCCGCATGAACGTCCCGTGGATTCAGCAGGGCGTCGTTCGCGCCGTACACGACGGAGACGTTCCAGGACGCGGAATCGGTGAGATCGCCCTCCAGGCCGGCGGCGATCCTCAGGGTTTCGTGCTCGTAGTAGTTGATTTCCGGCGGGTGCGCGTAGCCGTACGGCCGTCCCTGGAAGAAAACGTCCTCGCCGTAGGGATTGGCCGGGTGATAGGCGGGCACGACGGGTGTGCTCAGCACTGGGAAGCTCGGCGACACCTCGCGGTTGGTGTCGTTTCTGGCATAGCCGACTTCGGCCCAGAGAGACGCTTTTCCGCCCCGGTTCCAGTGGCCCTGGCCCCAAAGCTGCAGCCGCCGTTCGTTGGGCACCGACGTCAGTTGCGGGCCGTAATCAAATCGGCAGATTTCGCTGCCTCCGGTCAATTGCTGGAGGAGCCCCTCGTAACGCGCACAATCCGGATCGGCCACCGTTCGTCCCAAAGACGGTACGTTGAAGCTGCCCGGATTGCCGAAGCCGCTGGTAGCGGGCCGCAGCCAATCGACTTCCGCCAGTATCAGGCTGGTGCGGTTCAGGTAGCTCGCGGCCACCAGGAACCCGCCGTCGCCCCCGCCGAAGTCGCCGCCATAGACCGCATCGACGGTCAGGTCTTCCTGGGAACCGTCGTTGGTGCGCGCGCGGAACTCGGTTTGAAGCTCAAACCCGTTGTAGCCGCTGCGGGTGATGAAGTTCACGACGCCGGCCACCGCTTCGGAACCGTAGATCGCGGCGGCGCCGTCCTTGAGGATCTCCACGCGGTCCACGGCGAGCATGGGCGTCAGCGCCGCCAGGTCCACGAAACTTGAACCGTCGTCGGTCTGCGCCGAGGACAGCACCTGCCTCCTGCCGTTCACGAGCACCAGGGTGGAGGCGACGCCCAGTCCGCGCAAGTTGACGTTGGCCGTGCCCCCTGTCCAGTTCTGCGTCAGGTTGTCGGCATTGTTCTCGGCGCCCGCGTTGATCGAGAGGACCCCCACCATGTCGCGGATGTCTTTGAGCCCTGCGTCCATCAGGTCCGGACCTTCGTGAATCGTGAGTGGCGACGGCGAATCGCTTTGCCGGCGGATCCGGCTGCCGGTCCGGGCCGTGACGACGATCTCGTCGATCGTGTCGTTCCGATCGGTTTGTTCGGTTTGCGCCGCGGCGTGGGGGCCGGCCAGCGCCGTTGCCAGCACCAGCGCGAGCGCGAAACCTGTCGGCGTTAAGTTCCCCCGCAACATAGCCGGGATTATAGGGAGTAGGCGCCTTCTGCTGTTCCCACGATCACGACTTCGGGGCGGTGGCGGGCGAACAGGCCCACGGTGACGACGCCGGGCACCTGGTTGATTTCGCTTTCCATTTCATCAGGATCCAGGATCTTCAGGTTGTGCACGTCGAGGATCTCGTTGCCGTAGTCGGTGACCACGCCTTCGCGATACTGCGGCTGGCCGCCCATCTCGACGAGCTTGCGGGCCACGGCCGAGCGCGCCATGGGAATGACCTCGACGGGAAGCGGGAACTTGCCCAGCAGTTTGACCCGCTTGCTCTCGTCCACGATGCAGACGAAGCGGCGCGAGGACGCCACGAGTATTTTTTCCCCGGTCAGCGCTGCTCCGCCGCCCTTGATCAGACGGCGGTGGTCGTCGGTCTCGTCGGCGCCGTCCACGTAGAGGTCCAGCGTTCCGCACTGGCTTAGCGGCGATACCTCGAAACCGAGGTCGCTCAGCAGATCGGTGGTCGCCTGCGAGCTGGACGCGACGGCCGTGATCCGGTCGCGGACTTCCGGGAGCAGGGCGATGAACTCGTTGGTGGTGCTGCCCGTGCCCACGCCCAGGCGGCAGTCGTGGCGGACGTGCTCAAGCGCGGCTTTCGCGGCGTTGCGCTTGGCCGCCTGCGCTGCCTCCCTGTCGGTCTTCTTTGATCGCAATCGGCTCTACCGTCTTTGCGCGGGCCGGAAACGCCCTCGCGGTTTGCTGGGTGCCGCCATTATATGGAGCGGGGCGGGGCAGGGATCAGCGCCGGAACTCGCGAACCTCCCGTTCCGTAACTACCGCGTCCAGCGGCACGTCGGTCGGCTTGGCGTCAAGCCCGCCCACCTGCTGGAAGTCGTAGGCCAGGCCCACCAGCAGGGGACGCCGCCAGTGCGCCGCGACGTTGCGGAACGCGAACGCGCGGTCGTAGTAGCCGCCGCCCTGGCCCAAGCGGTTGCCGCGGTCGTCGAAAGCCACCAGCGGCATCAACACCACGTTCGGCCTTCTCGCGCTCGCCCAGCGCCCGGGGCGCCATTTCGGCTCCAGGATTCCCCATCGGTTCGGCGCCAGCGCCTCGCCGGGATCGAACGGCGCGAACCGCATGTGCCGTCCGACGACCACGGGCAGCAGCACGTCCACGCCGCGCCCCAGCGCCCAGTCGATGATCGGCTCGCAGGACATTTCGCCGCGGTGGGCCATGTAGGCGGCGATGCAGCGTGCGTGTTGCAGCGCCGGCAGGGTGCGCGCCAGTTGCGCGCATTGCCCGGCAGCCTCGTCGCGGTGGTCGGCGATCAGGTTCCGGCGCGCCTTGCGCATGGAAGAACGCAGGTCGGCAGTCTGCATGTTGTGCTCTTGTTTCGAGGGCGGGATGCCCTCGTTCCCAGGCGGGCCTCGTTCCGGAGAGGTTCAGCCTGCGGCTTGCGCCTTGGGGGCTTCGGCGGCGGCTTTCTCGAGGCGCCTTTCGACGCGCCGCCGGACGCTGCGCACGCTGTCGATGGTTTCCGTGGCGCTGCTGTCGCTGTCCCGCTGCGATTGCAGCAGGTTGGTCGCGAGCTTCAGTGCCGCCAGCATGAACACGTTGGTCGTGTCGAGCAGGGGGTCCTGGTGCTGCACGTTCTCGATCTGCTCGTCGAGCAGCGAAGCGGCGCTCTTCAGTACCTCGCGGTCCTGAGGTTCGCAGGCGATTGTGTGATCCTCGCCCAGGATTCGAAGCCTGACGGTTTCGAACTTTTCGGTCACACGCTTCGTTCCATGCTGCGCAGCCGCTGAACCATCTCGGCGACCCGCTGACGTGCTTCCTCCCGGGTGTTGAACAGTCTGGAGCGCTCGCCCTGCAGCTTCTCGCACTGGGTGAGCAGCGCGGCGTTCTCGCGGCGCAACTGATCGTTCAGGTCGAGCAGTTCGTCGACCCGCTCCGACAGCAATTCGATCTCGTTGTGCAGGTTTTGTTCCTGTGCCATGACCCGCGAATATAGCACGGAACCCCTCTTACGAGCGGGAGCGCGTGCGCAAGGGCGACCGGCTAAAATCGGCGAATGCTCCAGGCAGAAGACTTCGCCCGCCGGCGCCGCGCCCTGCTGGGCGCGCTCGGTCCCGGCTGCGCCGCCGTCGTGCCCGCAAGCCCGGTGAGGGTCCGCAGCCGCGACGTCGATTACCCCTATCGCCCGGACACCAACCTGCTCTACCTGACCGGTTTCCGCGAGCCTGAGGCGGTGGCGGTGCTCGTGCCAGGCCGCGCCGACGGCGAGTTCGTGCTGTTCTGCCGCGACCGCGATCCCCAGCGCGAGCTTTGGGACGGCAAGCGCGCCGGACCCGACGGAGCGAAAGAGCGGTTCGGCGCGGATTGCGCCTATCCCATCGGCGCGCTGGACGAGGTCATGCCCGGCTTGCTCAAGGGCTGCGACACGGTGCACTACGACCTCGGCAGCAACCCGGCATTCGAGGCGCGGCTGGGCGGATGGCTGAAGAAGATGCGCGACGGGTCCAGGGAGCGCAACAAGGCGCCGGTGCAGGTGGCCGCGCTGGACTTTTACCTGCACGAAATGCGCCTGTGCAAGCACGAAACGGAGCTGGACTGCATGCGCAGTTCGGCGGCGCTGGCGGTGGACGCCCACAAACGTGGGATGCGGCGCACGCGCCCGGACCTGTACGAGTACGAGGTGGAGGCGGAAATCGTCTATCGCTTCAACCGGGGCGGGGCGACCGAGTCGTATCCCTCGATCGTCGCCTCCGGCGCCAACGCCTGCATCCTGCACTACAACGAGAACGACAGCCGGATGCGCGACGGCGACCTGCTGCTGGTGGACGCCGGCTGCGAACTCGAAGGCTACGCGTCGGACATTACCCGGACCTGGCCGGTCGGCGGCACGTACACGCCAGAACAGCGCGCCGTCTACGAGATCGTGCTGGAGGCGCAGCGCGCCGCGATCGGAACGATGGAACCCGGCGTGGGCATCCTCGACCCACACCACGCCGCTGTCGGCGTGATCACGCGCGGGCTCAAGCGGATCGGGCTGCTCAAGGGCAAGGTGTCCGAGCTGGTGCGCGACGGGGCCTACCGCGAGTTCTTCATGCACCGCACCTCGCACTGGCTGGGGATGGACGTGCACGACGTGGGCGACTACGAGACCGACGGCGAGCCGAGGAAGCTGGAGCCCGGCATGTGCTGCACGGTGGAGCCCGGCATCTATATCGCGGCGGACAACGACAACGCGCCGGCGTCTTTCCGCGGAATCGGGATTCGCATCGAGGACGACGTGGCGGTGACCGCGGACGGGCACGAGGTGCTGACGGCCGCGCTGCCCAAGGACCCCGACGAAATCGAAGCGCTGGTCGGATCCGGCTGATGTACACCGTCGTCGTGGCCGGCGGCGGGCTCACGGGCGCAAGCCTCGCGGTGGCGCTGGCGGACCTGAGGATGAAGGTCGCCGTGGTCGAGGCCGTTCCGCCCGAGGACCCGGGCCAGCCCAGCCTCGACGACCGCACCAGCGCGATCGCCCGCACCGGCGTGCGGATCCTCGAGAACCTGGACGTCTGGCCGCGGCTTACCGAGACGCCCAGCCCGATCCGCGCCGTGGAGATATCCGAGCGCGGCTGCTTTGGAGGCGCCCGGATCGACGCCGCTTCGCAGGGGCTGGACAGCCTGGGCAGCGTGGTCCGCAACCGCGTGCTGGGACAGGCGCTTTGGGAAAGGCTGCGCGAGTCCGATTGCGTCGACATCTTCTGCCCGGCCACGGTGCGTTCGGTGAATGTCGAGTCAGAACGCGTGCGCGTCAGCGTCAAGGGCGGCTCCGGCAAACCGAAGGTGCTCAGCGCCCGCCTGCTGGCGGTGGCGGAAGGCGCGCGCTCGCCGTTGCGCGAGAAGTTCGGGATCGCGGCCGAGCACAAGGAATACCCGCAGGTCGCGCTGACGGGCCTGGCCGAGGTCCGCAAGGTGATCCGGCCGGACACGGCCTGGGAGCGCTTTACCGCCGAGGGTCCGCTGGCCGTGCTGCCGGCGGGCGGGCGTCGCTACGGGTTCGTGGTCGTGTCGAACCGGGGCGCGGAGAAGCTCGGAGAAATGAACGATGCGGACCTGCTCGCCCGTTTGCAGGAACTGATGGGCTACCGCGCCGGGGAATTCGTCGCGGTCGGGCCGCGCGCCGTCTATCCACTGGCGCTGGACCGGGCCGAAAGGGTTACCGCGCCCCGTTCGGTGCTGGTGGGCGCGGCGGCCAACAGCGTCCATCCGCTGGTCGCGCAGGGATTCAACCTGGCGCTGCGCGACGTCGCGGCGCTGTCGGAAACGCTGGCCGCCGATGGCGGACCGTCGTCCGATCCCGGCGACCCGGTGCTGCTGGCGCGCTATGCGTCGTGGCGGCGGCGCGACCAGGCCAACGTGGTGCGATTCACCGACGGCCTCGCGCGGCTGAGCCGCAGCGCCTGGCTGCGCCCGCTGCGCGGCCTGGGCCTGCAGGCGTTTGACGTGCTGCCGCAGGCCAGGCCGATGCTGGCGCGATTCGCGCTGGGGCAGGGCGGGCGCATGTCGCGGCTGGCGCGCGGACTGCCTTTATGAGTGCGCGCTTTCAGGCCGCGGTGGCCGGCGGCGGGACCGTGGGCCTGGCCTGCGCGCTGCTTCTCGAGCGCCGCTGCGGCTGGGACGTCGCGCTGGTGGAGCGCTCGCCGCCCCGGGCTGCGGATGGCAAGGGCCCGCAACGCGCCCTGACCCTCTCGCCCGGCGCCGTGGAAACGCTCACCGAATGCGGCGCTGGGAGGGAGGACGGCCCGTCCTCCCCGAAGGCGGGGACGCCTTCGCCCCCAGGGAGGACGGGACGTCCTCCCTCCCACGTATTCCCGGCGCATGCGTTTTCGCGGATGGTCGTCTGGCGGGGCGATGGCGGGCCGTCGCCCGAAAATTCGATCGCTTTCGACGCGACCGAGCTGGGCGTCAAGGCGCTGGGCTGCGTGGCTCACGAGACACCGCTGCGGCGCGCGCTCTGGGAACTGGCGCAGGAGAGCGGGGGGATTCGCGTGTACTCCGGCGCGGCGCTGGCGTCCGTGCGGATCGACGAGGATTGCGGATACCTCGATCTTGACGACGGTAACGAGATTGGCGCCGAACTGCTCATCGGCGCCGACGGTGCTCGGTCGAAGCTGCGTTCGGCGCTGGAAATCGATTTCCGTTCCGTCGGCTATGGCCAGACCGGGCTGGTGTTCGAAGCCGATTGCAGCGAGCCCGGCGGGGACACGGCCTGGCAGCGCTTCGACGACGGTGGCGTCTTGGCCTTGCTGCCTTTGAGCGAGAGCCGGATGAGCATCGTCTGGAGCCTGTCCGACGAGCGGGACGAACAAGTGCAGCGTCTCGACGGGAAGGGCCTTGCGGCCGCGCTGAACGAGGCCGCCGCGTCGGTGGCCGGAGAACTCGTTCCCGCGACGCCGATCGCGTCGTTTCCACTGCGCCGCGGCGAGGCGGAGCAAACCTGCGGGGAACGCTATGCGCTGGTGGGGGAGGCGGCGCGCACCGTGCATCCCCTCGCCGGCCAGGGGCTCAACCTGGGGCTGGGCGACGCCGAAGCGCTGGCGCGTGCGTGCAGCGAGCAGGGCGACGCGCTGATCGGCGACGCGCGGGTGCTGGGCGGGTTCGCGCGCGAACGGGCGCGCTACGGGCAGGAAATGTCATTCGGGATTCACGCGATCAACGCGGCCTTCGAGGGTGCGTTCGCGCCGCTCGCGGCCCTGGCGATGGGCGCCGTGGATCGGGTCCCGCCGCTCAAGCGTGCGCTGGCCGAGCGCGCGATGCGCTGACTCAGTTGCTCAGGGCTGAGCGCTCCCACTCGCCGTCGGTCAGGCGCAGGCGCGAACTCGGCCAGTAGCCGGGATCGAGCTTGACCGTCGCGACCTTGGTTGCGCCGGTGGGCGTTATGCCCTCGACGCGAACGATGGGCTTGTCTCCGGCCGCCTGAAGCGCGCCGGCGAACTCGCCGAGACTGGCAACCGGCTGGCCGTCCAGCGCGGTGACCTGCAAGTAGCGGATCGGCAGCAGGTAGCGGTGCGCCGGCGATCCGTAGGTGTAGTGCTGGATGGTGACGCCCTGGGGCCGGATCGCAAGCTGGGCCGCCATTCCGCGCTGCGGGTCCTGAATCAGCGCGCCGGCCCAGAACAGGACCTCCTGCAAGCCGTCCCAGCCCAGTTCCACCGTCTCGAATTCGAGTTCTAGCTCTTCGCCGTTGCGCCACACCAGCAGTTCGGCCGTCGGCCGTCCGGCCACGGCCTGCTCGACCTGCCGCGGCCGCGTGGCCATGCGGCCGTTGATCGTCAGCAACAGGTCCCCCGGGCGCACCAGGTCGGCGGCGGGCGTGCCGGCCACGGTCCGCTCCGCCATCAGCACCTGGCGGCGCTCCCTGTCGTGCTCTTCCACCTTCAGCCGCCACTCCTCCGGAAGTCCGCGGCGCAAGGCCACCGACAGCGGCGCGCGTTGCCACTCCACCTCCAGCGAGCGCCAGGACTCGTCCTGCCGGAGGTGGTCGAGCATCGCCTTGACATGCTCGATCGGCAGGCCGGCGACGATCTCGTTGGGGCGGTTTCTCGAACCGGATGCGAAACTGCTCCACAGCGCCGCGACCCGGGCGCGCGAATCCAGCAGAACGCCGGAGATCTGCACGTCGGCGTTCTCCACTTCCAGTATTTCGAGGTTGGCCTCGCGGAAGCCGCCGAAGCTCGACGGCATCAGGTTGATCGGTTTCAGTTCGCCGGCTTCGTAGGACCGGATGACCGGCTCCAGGTCGGGGCGAAAGCCGGCCAGGAAGATCTCCTCGCCCGCGCGGGGCGCGCGGGGAGCGAATACGGCGGGCCGCAGGGGCGTGTCGCCCAGAAGCGCCGGGTCGTACTGCAGCACGGCCAGGTTGTGCACCGGGTGGATGGCGGCGACTTTGGCGGTGACCTCCAGCGTTCCGTTGAAGGTCAGCACCGCATCGCCCATGGTCTCCGGTACGGTGTTGCGGTCCACCACGACCCAGCCCCGTTCGGTGTCCACGATCAGCCCGGCGCCGTAATAGTGCTGCCCGTTCACGGCGGACACGACGTACGGCATGTCGAAGCGCACGTGCACGAGCGAAGGCGCTATCCGCCGCAGCCTCGAATCGTCGAACTCGCGTGGCTGGGTCATCCGGGTCTCGGGCGCCTGCGCGGTCGGCGCGGACGCGAGCGGCCGGCACGACCAGTCCTGGCTGGCCCCGCCCTGGCGGCAGCGTTCGGCCGCGAACCAGCCGCGGCCGGTGCGGGCGCTGCGCAATTGGTTGGCCCGCGGATTGCGCGGCGCGCTGTAGCGGAGCTGGGCCACGTCTTCATGCCCCAGCACCGACAGCGCCTGCTCGACGTCGTCCAGCGTCTGAAGCGGCTGCCCGTTGATTTCGCGCAGGATCGATCCGTTCTCGATCGCGGCCAGGCCCAGCATGTAGCCAGGTTGCGCCACGTAAATGGTGTTAAGCGGCACGTTGAAGTGGCGCGCCTGCTGATACGAGGTGGGGTGCAGGAAGGCGCCGCCGAAAGCGATGTATTCGCGCGGCGTGACCTCGTGCAGGTCGCTGACTTCGATGACCGCTTCCATGATGCGGCCACGGCGCTCGATCAGCAGGTTCACCGGCTGGCCGACGCTCTCGTCGAGCACGGTTTCAAGGCGCAGGAAGTCGGGGAACTCCTCGCCCTCGACCCTCAGGAGTATGTCGCCGGGCGTCAATGCGGACGAGGCCGCGGACCCCTGCAGCGTCGAGCGCACGACCAGCAGGCCGGCGCTGTCCGGAAAGGCCGCCCGGGCGTCGGCCTCGGCTTCCTCTCCCAGCCCCAGGCGGCGCAGTTCGTCGTACGGCAACTGTTCGAAGGTGGTCAGCAGGCCGCCGCGCGGCACCGGCTTGCCTTCCTGCACCAGCGCCAGCGCCCGGCGGACCCGTTCCAGCGGCAGGAAGTAGCTGCTCTGCGCGCGCACCTGGCCGCCCGCGTTCAGCGCCACGGCGCGGCCCTGAATATCGATGACCGGGCTGCCCGAGGAGCCGCCCGAGGTGCCGGAAGCCGCCTGTATGTAGAAGGTGTTGAAGTCGTTGTAGCGGCCGAAGCCGTAGTTGGGCGCGGCCCGATCCAGCCGCGCGATGGTGCCGGCAAGAATCGAGAATCGTTCTCCCGCGTCGTTGCCCACGACGCGGATTTCGCGCCCGAGCTGCGCCGCTTCGGGGGCCAGCTCAAGGCCCTCGGGTCGGATGTGGCGGAGCCCGGCCGGGTCGTAGCGGAAGAAGCCGAAATCGTGCACCGGATCGGCGTACAGACGCTCGAGTTCGATCTCCTCCTGGTTCGCGAACAGCGCCTCGCCCTTCACCGGGCCGGTCGATACGATGTGGCGGTTAGTCAGGATGATCCCGCGCCCGGCGTCCACGACGAAGCCGGTCCCGTCGAGCAGCGTGTTGGACTCGGTGTCGAAGGGCCGCGTCTTGTTGACCCTCAGGGAAACGACCGAGGGGCGGATCTCCTCCAGCGTCTTTCGCCAGGCGGCCTCGTTATCCTGCGCCTGCGCGCTCAGGCAGAGCAGCGTCAGTCCCGCTGCCGCCCAGGTCAATCTCATAGCCGTAGTTCTCCTTGAATTCACGCTCCAGCCGCTCTCGATCGAATCGATGGTTCTGCGTTCCCGCGCTGCCCGCCTTGATGGCGCCCAGCAGCGCCGCCAGCCTTCCCGAGTCTTTCCAGTCCCATCCTCTCACGATACCGTAAGCCAGGCCGGCCCGGAAGGCGTCGCCGCAGCCGGTCGGGTCCACGACTTCTTCGACGCGCGCCGGCGGAATGGTTTCACATCGCTCCCCCCGGTAGATCCTCGCTCCCTGGGCGCCTTCGGTCATGATCAGCGCCTCGGTCTCGGCGCAGATCCGCTCCCGGTTCCAGCCCGTGGCGCGCTTCAGCATTTCTGCCTCGTAGCTGTTGACCGCGACCCAGCTTGCCATGCGGACGAACTCTCGCAGTTCCGCGCCGCTGAAGTTCGGGAGCCCCTGGCCCGGATCGAACATAAACGGCAGTCCGGCTTCGTGCATCTGCCGGGCATGGTCGAGCATGGCCTGGCGGCCGTCCGGCGAAATGAGCCCGAGTTGCGCGCCTGTATCGGACGGCAGCTCCCGGCAGTGCGCGTGGTTCATGGCGCCCGGGTGGAAGGCGGTGATCTGGTTGTCGTCGAGGTCGGTGATGATGTAGGCCTGCGCGGTGAGCCGGTCGGGCAGTTCGCTGATCAGCGCCGTGTCCATTCCCAGTTGCTCGATGCGCAGGCGGTACGGCGCGAAATCGCTGCCCGCGGCGGCCAGCATGAGCGGCCGGTCGCCCAGCAGCGCGAGGTTGTAGGCGATGTTGCCGGCGCAGCCGCCGAATTCGCGCCGGAACTCGGGAACCTCGAAGGCTACGTTGAGGATATGTACCTTGTCGGGGAGTATCTGTTCGCCGAAGCGCCCGCGGAACAGCATGATGTTGTCGTAGGCGAGCGAGCCGCAGACGACGGTGGTGCGGGCTCCGGGCACGGGACCGGCAGCCTCGTCAGTTAAATCGCCGCTTCGCCGGCGTCAGGATGCGCTCAACGATGCGAATTCCGCGGCGAAGTCCGCTTGCGCCTCCCCGTCCTCGGCGTGGATCTCGAACACCTTGTTTCGCGCCGCCTCGTGCGCCAGCGCCGCCACGCAGACCCGCGCGACGTCGGCGCGCGTGATCCAGATCCCCTCGGCGCGGCCATCGCCCTGCTCGAAGATGATGGTCTGGTTTCCGCCGGGATCGTCGCTCAGGCCCCCCGGGCGAACGATCGTGTAGGGAATCCCGCTGGCCGCCACCGCTTCCTCGCCCCTGCGCTTCCAGATCAGGATGTTGTTGAACATCCGGTTCAGGTAGTGGTCGTCGTCCGTTACGCCGCGTGACGAAACCAGCACGTACTGGTCCACGCCGGCCGCCACCGCCGCTTCGGCGAGGTTGCGGGCGCCCTCGAAATCGACCTTCTCGGCGGAGTTTTCGGGCCCTCCGCTTGCGCTGGCGCTGGCCGCGTTGATCACCGCCCCGACGCCGTCCAGCGCGGGTGCGATGCTGGCCGGGTCCTTGAGATCGCCCACCACTGCTTCCACGTCCGCACCCAGGCGTTCGACGGCCTTGGCCGTGCTGCGCACGAAGGCGCGGACCGGGTAGCCCTGCTTCGTCAGTTCAGCGACGACCAGCGAACCGGTTCCGCCGGTGGCGCCGACCACCAGCACCAGGGGCTTGGTCTCCTCCTGGGCCGCGGCCTGCTCGGCGGGCCCTTCGCCGCTCTGCCCGCAGGCGGCCGCGATCAGGGACGCCGCCGCCAGAAAGCCGATCAGTTTGAACGGGCGCATCGTCAGGATCCTCCGAGTGCCGCGAGCTCTCCGGAGAAATCGCCTTGCGGTTCGCCGTCCCGCGCGTAGATTTCAAACACCTTGTTGCGCGCTCCCTCGTCCCTGACCGCGGCGACGGTGACCCGCGCCACGTCGGCGCGGCTGATGGCCTTCTCCAGGCCCGGAAGGTCGCCC
This sequence comes from Gammaproteobacteria bacterium, assembly GCA_965116895.1. Lineage (GTDB taxonomy): Bacteria > Pseudomonadota > Gammaproteobacteria > Steroidobacterales > Foliamicaceae > Foliamicus. The sequence goes on from OZ220729.1 coordinate 452,787, forward strand.
TGCTCGAAGATGACCGTCTGCTCGTTGCCGGGTCCGTCGTTCAGCCCGCCCGGGCGAATGATGGTGTAGGGGATGCCGCTGGCCGCGACCGCCTCCTCGCCCCTGCGCTTCCAGATCAGGATGTTGTTGAACAGGCGGTTCAACTGGTGGTCGTCCTGCGTCGCGCCCATCGACGAGATCAGCACGTAGTGGCCCACGCCGGCCGCCGCAGCCGCGTCGGCCAGATTGCGGGCGCCTTCGAAATCGACATGCTCGGGCATGTTGTCGTCCGGCGCCGGGACGCCGGAGCCGGCCGCGTTGACGACCACGCCCACGCCGTCCAGCGTGGCGGCAATGCTGGCCGTGTCCCTCAAGTCGCCGACAACGGCCTCGACGTCCGGTCCCAGCCGCTCGGCGGCCTTTTCCGCGCTGCGCACGAAGGCCCGCACCGGGTAGCCCTTCGCCCGCAGTTGCCGGACCACCAGCGTGCCCGTCTTGCCGGTCGCTCCCGCCACCAGGACCAGAGGTTTCATGTCTTCCTCCGCAGGGGCTTCTTCCGCATCAACCGGAGCGATCTGTCCGGACACGGCGATCAGCAAGGAGGCCGCAACGGCGGCAGGCAACGATATGAACGTACGCATGGATTTTCCCCGAGTAATTCAGGCCGCGTATGTTAACCAATATTCGCGCCGTCAGGCTTCAAGGGCGCGCAATCCGACCGCGTGGCGGATGTCCCTCATCAGCGGTTCGCTGATTTCGCGGGCCCGCTCGGCGCCGCGCTTCAGTTCGGCCTCGACGTCCCCTGGATTGGCGATCAGGCGGTCGTATACGTCGCGCCCCGGCGACAGCAGCGCGTCGAGGTATTCGAACAGTTCGTTCTTCATCTCCGCCCAGCCGATACCGGCTGCGTAGCGCTCGCGCATCGCGGCCGTTTCTTCCGGACTCGCCACCGAGCGGTACAGGTCGAACAGCAGGCTATCGTCCGGGTCCTTGGGCTCGCCGGGGGCCTGCGAGTTGGTCCTGACCCGCATGATGTATTTGCGCAGTTGTTTCGCAGGGCAGAACAGCGGCACGACGTTGCCGTAGCTCTTGGACATCTTGCGCCCGTCCGGGCCCAGCAGCACCGCGCGGTGCTCGTCGATGTCGGCTTGAGGCACCGTCAGCAGTTCGCCGTAGTGATGGTTGAAGCGCTGCGCGATGTCCCGGGCCATTTCCACGTGCTGGCGCTGGTCCTTGCCCACCGGCACCCGGTCGGCCTTGAACATCAGAATGTCGGCGGCCATCAGGATGGGGTAGCAGAACAGGCCCATCGTGACGCCGCGGTCCAGGTCGGCCACGCCAGCCTCCCGGTTGGCGTCGTTCGCGGCCTTGTAGGCATGCGAGCGGTTCATCAGGCCCTTGGCCGTGAGCGTGGTGAGGACCCAGGTCAGTTCCGGGATTTCGGGGATGTCCGACTGCCGGTAGAACACCGCGTTTTCGGTGTCCAGGCCTGCCGCCAGCCAGGCGGCGGCCACCTCCAGGCTGGACCGGGCCACTTCGTCGGCATCGCGGTTCTTGACCAGCGCGTGGAAGTCGGCCAGGAAGAAGAAGCTGCATCCGGCCGGCGCGCTGCGGCTCGCTTCCACGGCCGGGCGTATCGCGCCCACGTAGTTGCCGAGGTGTGGTGTGCCGGTCGTCGTGATCCCGGTCAGCGTAACGAGGTTCTTGCCGTTCATCGCCGCGACATCCTACAGCCCCGCGGCCTGGCCGTCCTTGCGCGGGTCCGAGGCGCCGGTCAGAACGCCGCTGCGCGCATCGTGCATGACCGCCTGGTAACCGCCAAACACGCCGCGCGCCCTGCCCATGACATGACCCATGTCCGTGAGTTCCTTGCGCAGTTCGGGTCCGAAACCCGGTTCCAGCGCGAGGCTCCCGCCGTCCTCCCGCGCCGTCTCGCCGGTGGGCTGGCTGGAACCGCCGTGGAAGACGCGCGGAGCGTCGCCGGCCGCCTGCAGGTCCATGCCGAAGTCCACGACGTTGGCGATCACCTGCGCCTGCGCCTGCGGCTGCATGGAGCCGCCCATGACTCCGAACGCCAGGCGCTCGCCCCTGGCGAAGCGCGCCAGGCCCGGGATGATCGTATGAAACGGGCGCTTGCCCGGCGCCAGCGCGTTCGGGTGGTCGGGGTCGAGGTTGAACAGTTCGCCGCGGTTGTGCAGCACGAAGCCCAGGTCGCCGGGCGTCATGCCCGATCCCATGCCGCGGTAGTTGGACTGGATCAGCGACACGAGAAGGCCGTCGCGGTCGCCGGCGGCCAGGTAAACCGTTTGCGGCGAGTCCAGCCGCGGGTCGCCGTGGACGACCGCGGTGGCCGCCCGGTCGGGATCGATCAGCCTGCCTCTCTCACGCGCGTATTCCTTGGAGATCAGCGCCTCGGTGGGCGTGGCCACGAAGGCGGGGTCCGCGTAGTAGCGGGCGCGGTCCTCGAATGCCAGTTTCTTGGCTTCGATGAGCAGGTGCAGGTATTTCGCCGAGCCGAAGCCCAGCGGCCGAATGTCGTGCTGCTCCAGCAGGTTGAGGATCTGCAGCGTGGCGATCCCCTGGGTGTTGGGGGGCAGGGCGTAGACGTCGTTGCCGCGGTAGCTCGAGGACACGGGCCTGATCCACTCGGAAGCGTGCGAGGCCAGGTCCGACTCGTCCAGGTAGCCGCCGTGCTCGCGCATGTAGGCCGCGATCTTCCAGGCGATCTCGCCGCGATAGAAGGCTTCCCTGCCGTCCTTCGCCAGCATTTCGTAGGTCCGTGCGAGACGCGGATTGGCGAAGACCTGGCCTTTTGCCGGAGCCTCGCCGCCGGGCATGAAGCAGTCGGCGAAGCCCGGAAATTCGCCCAGCGAACGTGCGTTGCGAGCCCAGGCGGACGCCGTCAACTGGCCTACCGGAAAACCTTCCCGGGCCAGTTCGATGGCCGGCGCCAGCAAGTCGCCGAAATCCAGGGAGCCGTAGCGTCCATGCAGCTCGAACCAGCCGTCCACGGCGCCGGGGGTCGATACCGGCAGCGGACCGAGGGAGGGGATGGAATCCAGCGAGAGCCCGCGGAAAACGTCCGGACTCAGCGAGCGCGGAGCGCGGCCGCTGGCGTTCAGGCCCGCGGGCGCGTCCTTGTCCGGCTCCCAGACCATCGCGAACAGGTCGCCGCCGATGCCGCAGCCGGTGGGTTCGGTGAGTCCCAGCACGGCGTTCGCTGCAATCGCCGCATCGACGGCGTTGCCTCCGGAACGCAGTATGTCCAGCCCGGCCTGGGTGGCGAAGACCTGGCTGGTCGCCACCATGCCGCGGGTGCTCAATGCTTCGGAACGCGAGGCGAACGGCTGGCCGGCCCCGCGCTCGTAAACGGCTCTCACAACGCTTCGGCCAGTTCGTTCATCGCTTGCGCCAGCTGGAAATCCAGATCGGTGATGCCGCCGGCCTCGTGCGTGTTCAGGTGCACGTCCACCTTCGACCACACGTTGAACCACTCGGGATGATGGTTGAGCCGTTCGGCGGCCAGCGCCGCGCCGGTCATGAAGGCGAAGGCGCGCCGGAAGTCCGCAAAGCGGAAAGAACGGTGCAGCTTGCCGTCGTCCAGGCTCCAGCCCGGCAGGCCGTCAAGCCGCCCCGCCACTTCTTCCGCCGCTAACAATTCAGCCATGAAGTCCTCCCGCGTAAACAGCGTTGCCTTGCCGAAATAGTTTCACAAGCATAAGTCTATCTCCTGCGTAAACTGTCAGTACTGAGGCCCTGAAATAGTATCGATAGTGGTATCATATCCACACGCAAGGAGGCGAATATGGATATCGACTCGCTACGGCGCAACCCGGCTGGAGTGCGTTTCCGCGATCTTTGCAGGATATGTGATGCTTATTTCGGCAAACCCCGGCGGGCGGGCACCAGCCACAGGGTATATCGGACACCGTGGCGGGGAGACCCTCGAGTGAACATACAGAATCGAGGCGGAATGGCCAAGACCTATCAGGTTCGCCAGGTGATCAAGGCGATCGAGAAACTGGAGAGGCAACGTGACTGACCATTACACGTATCGAATTACCTGGTCCGCCGAGGACGGCGAGCATGTCGGACTTTGCGCGGAATTTCCTTCGCTGAGCTGGATGGCCGCCACCCCGGCCGCGGCGCTGGCGGGCATTCAGGAGCTGGTTGGCGAAGTGCTGGCCGACATGAGAACCACGGGCGAGTCTCCGCCCGAACCGCTTGCCAGGCGCGCCTATAGCGGAAAATTTCTTGTGCGCATACCGCCTGCAACCCATCGAGAGCTTGCAATCAAGGCTGCGGAAGAGGGCATCAGCCTTAATCGGCTGATCAACGCGCGCCTGACCGTCTGATTCCGCGGCCCCAGGAGAGAACCGCTGATGCGCTTGTGAGCGCGCGGAAAACTTGATTTATTCGGCGCTTTTTGGGAAGCTAGTTGGTTGGCGTTTCAGCACGAAACGCCGGTTTGCTCGCTTTTCAAGCCACCAACTTTAATTCTCGCGCCGGCAGGGCGGTCGGCGCAGCGATGGCGGCGCTGCACACGGTTTGAGTATCGGCCCATGACAGCACACAACGAATCCTTGCCTGGACGGCGGAACTTCGGGCCGCCGCCGAAGCAGGGCATGTACGATCCGGCGTTCGAGAAGGACAGCTGCGGCATCGGCTTCGTGTGCGACATCAAGGGCCGCCAGAGCCGCGTCGTCGTCGAGGACGCGCTCGGCATGAACTGCTCCATGGAGCATCGCGGCGGCCTCGGCTACGAAAAGAACACCGGCGACGGGGCGGGCATCCTCCTCGGCCTGCCGGACCGCTTTCTGCGCCGCGCCGCGGCGGAAGATCTCGGCGTCGAATTGCCCGAGCGCGGCCGTTACGGCGTTGGGATCGTGTTCCTGCCCACCGACCCGGAGGAATGGGAACGGTGCCTGCGTGTCCTGGAGCGTGAAATCGGGGACGCGGGCCAGCGGCTGCTGGGCTGGCGGGAGCTGCCTATCGATCCCGACGGCGCGGACATCGGCAAGGCGGCCCGGGCCGCGATGCCGCACATGGTCCAGTTGTTCGTTGGCGCCGGCGACGGTCGCGAGGGTCATGTCCTCGCCCCCGACGAGTTCGAGCGCAGGCTGTACCTGATCCGCAAGCACGCGACCCACCTGCTGCGCGGCGACGAAACCCTGGCGCAGCGGCAGTTGTTCTACATCTGTTCGCTGTCATCCAGGGTCATCATCTACAAGGGGATGCTCACGCCCAACCAGATGGCGCCGTTCTTCACGGACCTGACCGAAGCGGACTTCGAGTCGCACCTGGCCATGGTGCACTCGCGTTTCAGCACCAACACCTTCCCGTCCTGGGACCGCGCGCAGCCCAACCGCTTCATGTGCCACAACGGCGAGATCAACACGCTGCTCGGCAACGTGAACGCGATGAACGCCCGCGAGGGCGTGCTGAGCTCGCCGCTGTTCGGCGACGACCTGGCCAAGCTCTTCCCCATCGTGGAGCCCGACTGTTCCGACTCCGGGACCTTCGACAACGTGCTGGAGTTCCTGCTGATGACCGGGCGCAAGCTTCAGGAAGCGGTCCTGATGATGATTCCGGAAGCCTGGCAGCAGCACGGCGGCATGGACGCGGCCAAGCGCGCCTTCTACGAGTACCACTCCTGCCTGATGGAGCCCTGGGACGGTCCGGCCTCGATCGCCTTCACCGACGGCACCTATATCGGCGCCGTGCTGGACCGCAACGGGTTGCGGCCGAGCCGCTACTACGTTACCGACGACGGCCGCTGCATCATGGCCTCGGAAGTCGGCGTGGTGCGGGTCGCGCCGGAAAGCGTGGTCGAGAAGGGGCGTTTGCAGCCGGGCCGCATTTTCCTGATCGACTTCGAGCAGGGCCGCCTGATCCCGGACGACGAGATCAAGGCCGAATGGGCGGCCGCCCGCCCTTACGCCGACTGGCTCGAAAGGCAGCGCATCGAACTGGAGGAACTGCCGCCCGCCCTGCCTCCGGCGCCGGACCCGGCCACCCTGACGGCGCGCATGAACGCCTTCGGCTACACCGTGGAGACCATGGAGATCATGCTGCAGCCCCTGGTCAGGGAGTTGCGCGATCCGCTCGGCTCCATGGGCAACGACGCCGCGCTGGCGGTGATGTCCGACAAGCCGCGCATGCTCTACGACTACTTCAAACAGCGTTTCGCCCAGGTCACCAACCCCGCCATCGACTCGATCCGGGAAGAGGTCATCATGGCGCTGGACTGCTACTGCGGTCCGGAACGGAACCTGCTGGAAACCACGGAAGAGCACGCGCACCGGCTGCGCATCCCGCATCCCATCCTTTCCAACGAGGAACTGGCCGCGATCCGGCACCTCGATTACCGGGGCTGGAAGACGCAGTCCATCGACATCACCTATCCGACCGGTTCGGGCGCGGCGGGCCTGACTGCCGCGCTGGACCGCATCTGCGCCGAAGCCGGCCGGGCCATCGAGGGTAGCTACAGCCTCATCGTGCTTTCCGATCGCGCAATGGGGCCGGAGCGCACGGCGATCAGCGCCCTTCTCGCGGTGGGGGCCGTGCACCATCACCTGGTGGAAACCCACGCGCGCACGCGCATCGGCATCATCGTCGAGACCGGCGAGGCCCGGGAAGTGCACCACCACTGCCTGCTGACGGGCTACGGCGCCGACGCCATCAACCCGTATCTCGCCTTCGAGGCCCTGTGGGACTCGCTCGAGAAGGGCTATTTCGACGATGCGCCGCACGTCGCCACGCGCGCGGACATCGTGAACGCCTACCGCAAGGGCACCGCCAAGGGCATGCTCAAGGTCATGGCGAAGATGGGCATCTCCACGCTGCAGTCCTACAAGGGCGCGCAGATCTTCGAGGCCGTGGGGCTGGCCGACGACGTCATCGAGCGCGCCTTCAGGGGCACCGCGAGCCGGGTGCAGGGCGTGGGCCTGGAAGTCCTCGCCGAGGAGATGGAGCGCCGCCACACGCTCGGCTATCCCGGGCGCAACGGCAACGTCGCGGTGCTACCGAACCCCGGCGACTTCCACTGGCGCCGGCACGGCGACACGCACATGTGGGACCCGCAGGCCATCGCCGACCTGCAGGTGGCCGCCCGGACCAATGACGAAAGCGCCTACTGGCGTTTCGCCGAGCACGCGAACCGCGAAAACACCGCGCACGCCAACTTGAGGGGGCTGCTGGAGTTCGCGAGCGGAGCCAACGGCGGGCCCATCGAAATCGACGAGGTCGAACCGGAAAGCGAGATCGTCAAGCGGTTCGCCACCGGCGCCATGAGTTTCGGCTCCATCAGCGCCGAATCCCACGAAATGCTGGCCGTGGCCATGAACCGCATCGGCGGCAAGTCCAACACCGGCGAGGGCGGCGAGGATTCACGCCGCTATACGCCGCTACCGAACGGCGATTCGGCGCGCAGCGCCATCAAGCAGGTGGCCAGCGGCCGGTTCGGCGTGACCATCAACTACCTGACCAACGCCGACGAACTGCAGATCAAGATCGTGCAGGGCGCCAAGCCCGGCGAGGGCGGCGAACTGCCCGGCCGCAAGGTGGACGAGACCATCGCCGCGATCCGCCATTCGACGCCCGGCGTTGGACTCATCAGCCCGCCGCCGCACCACGACATCTATTCGATCGAGGACATCGCCCAGCTCATCCACGATCTCAAGAACGGCAACCCCGAGGCGCGCATCAGCGTCAAGCTCGGCGCCGAGATCGGCGTGGGGGCGGTGGCCGCGGGCGTCACCAAGGCGCGCTCGGACCACCTCGTGATCGCCGGGGATTCCGGCGGCACCGGGGCCTCGCCGCTCACTTCGATCAAGCACGCGGGGCTGCCCTGGGAACTGGGCATCGCCGAGACGCACCAGACGCTGGTGGTCAACAACCTGCGCTCGCGGGTCGTGCTGCAGACCGACGGCCAGCTCAAGACCGGGCGCGACGTCGCGATCGCCTGCCTGCTCGGCGCCGAGGAGTTCGGTTTCTCGACCGCGCCGCTGATCGCGCTGGGCTGCATCATGATGCGCAAGTGCCATCTCAACACCTGCCCGGTGGGCATCGCGACTCAGGACCCGGCCTTGCGGGCCAAGTTCGAGGGCCTGCCGGAGCACGTAATCAACTACTTCTTCATGGTCGCGAAGGAAATGCGCCGGATCATGGCCGACCTGGGCTTCCGCACGGTCAACGAGATGGTGGGCCGGGTGGATGCGCTCGACGCCGACGCGGCGGTGGATCACTGGAAGGCCCGCGGCATCGACCTCACCGAACTGCTGACGCCGGCCGAGGAGCCGCCGGATTTTCTGGGCGCCTACGCCATGCACGAGCAGGACCACGGCCTCGAGCGTTCGCTGGACTACCGGCTGATCGAGCTGGCCGAACCGGCGCTGGCGCGCGGCGAAAAGGTTTACCGCGAATTGCCCATCAGCAATGCGAACCGGGTGGTGGGCGGCATACTCTCCAACGCCATCATCAAGCGCTGCGGCCCGGAGATGCTTCCCGACGGCGCCATACACTTCAAGTTCCGGGGCCACGCCGGGCAGAGCTTCGGTTGCTGGCTGGCGCGGGGCGTGACGCTGGAAGTCGAGGGCGACGCCAACGACTACGTGGGCAAGGGCCTGTCCGGCGGGCGCCTGATCATCTATCCGGACAGGGAGTCGCGCTTCACGCCGGAAGAGAACATCCTCATCGGCAATGTCGTGCTCTACGGCGCCACGTCCGGCGAGTGCTACTTCCGGGGGGTCGCGGCCGAGCGGTTCTGCGTGCGCAACAGCGGCGCCCGCGCGGTCGTCGAAGGCGTGGGCGATCACGGCTGCGAATACATGACCGGCGGGCGAGTGGTCATACTCGGTCCCACCGGGCGCAATTTCGCCGCCGGCATGAGCGGCGGCGTGGCCTACGTCTGGAACCCGCACGGGGACTTCGCCGGCCTCTGCAACCCCGAGATGGTCGAGCTGGAGCCGCTCGAAGCCGAGGCGGACAGGACCGAGGTCCGCGAACTCGTCGAACGGCACCTGCGCTTCACCGGCTCCACCGTTGCGCGGGCGGTACTCGACAACTGGCAAAGCAGCGTCGGGCAGTTCGTCAAGGTCATGCCGGTCGATTACAAGCGGGTGCTTGAACAGCTCAAGACCGCTTCTGCCGCCGCCGCGGCCTGATCGCGATGGGCAAGACTACGGGATTCATGGACTACGCGCGCGCGGCCACGCCGTATCGCGACGCGACGCAGCGACTGCGCGACTTCAGGGAGATCTACACCGAACACGATCCCGGGAAGCTCGCCGTTCAGGGTGCGCGCTGCATGGACTGCGGCGTTCCGTTCTGCCAGTCGAACGACGGCTGCCCGATCCACAACCTGATCCCGGAGTGGAACGACCTCATCTACCGCGACCAGTGGCGCGAGGCGCTGGACCGCCTGCACAAGACCAACAATTTTCCCGAATTCACCGGCCGCGTATGCCCGGCGCCCTGCGAAGGCGCCTGCGTGCTGGGGATCACCGATCCCGCGGTCACGATCAAGGACATCGAGATGGCCATCGCCGACCGCGGTTTCGAGGAGGGCTGGATTGTTGCCGAGCCGCCCGCCCACCGCACCGGACGGCGCGTCGCGGTGATCGGCTCCGGGCCGGCCGGGCTTGCCGCCGCTCAGCAGTTGAACCGTGCCGGCCACATCGCCGTCATCTACGAGCGCGCCGACCGCATCGGCGGCCTGCTGACCTACGGCATCCCCAACATGAAGCTCGACAAGGTGGAAGTCGTCGAGCGGCGCCTGAACCTCATGCGCGAGGAGGGCGTGGAATTCCGCGTCAACGCCGACGTCGGCGACGGCAGCGGCGGCTCCATCGACATCCGCGACCTGGCCGGGGAATACGACGCCGTGCTGCTGGCGACCGGGGCGACCGTACCGCGGGACCTGCCCATACCGGGGCGCGACCTCGACGGTGTGCACTTCGCGATGGATTTCCTGACGCAGAACACCCGCAGCCTGCTCGATTCGAATCTCGCCGACGGCAACTACATCTCGGCGAAAGACAAGGACGTGATCGTGATCGGCGGCGGCGACACCGGCACCGACTGCATCGGCACGGCGCTTCGCCACGGCTGCAAAAGCCTGGTCAACTTCGAACTGTTTGCGCAGCCCCCGGCGACGCGGGCGCCGCACAACCCCTGGCCCACATGGCCGGTGATTTTCCGCACCGAATACGGCCACGAGGAATCGGCGGCCCGGTTCGGCAAGGACCCGCGCGTTTACCTGATTTCGTCAACGGAATTCGTGGCGAGCGACGATGGCGGGGCGCGCGGCAGCAACGGAATCGGGAAAATTGGTCGGAAGGTTTCCGGAATTCGCACTTATGACGTCGAACTCAAGGACGGCAAGTTCGAAAACGTGCCCGGCAGCGAACGGGAGTGGCCGGCCGACCTGGTGCTGCTGGCGATGGGTTTTCTGCGGCCCGAGCATGCGGTCTCCGACGCGCTGAACCTGGACTACGACGCGCGCGGCAACTACCTGGCGGACTACGGCAAGTACGTGACCAACGTGGAAAACGTGTTTGCCGCGGGCGACTGCCGCCGGGGGCAGTCGCTGATCGTGAACGCGATCAACGAGGGCCGGGAAGCGGCCCGCGAAATCGACCGCTACCTGATGGGTTCAACCGAACTCCCTTAGCCCGGAAGGACCTTTAGGCGACGCCCCAGCCGGGGTGGAAGCCGAGGGGCAGGCCGGCTTCGGGGGTGAAGCCGTACATTTCGGTGCTGGGCAGCGCTTCGTTGACGACGTCGCGGACCTTGAGGAGGCGGTCGAGGTCGATGCCGGTCTTCAGTCCCATCGACTCCAGCATGAAGACGAGGTCTTCGGTGACGATGTTGCCGCTGGCGCCGGGGGCGAACGGGCAGCCGCCGATGCCGCCCAGCGAACTGTCGAGCGTGGTGATGCCTTCTTCCAGCGCCGCCATGGCGTTGGCCAGTCCAAGACCGCGTGTGTTGTGAAGATGCACGCCGGTGAGCTTTTCCTCGCCGATCTCGGAGCGCACCAGGCGCACCAGCCGCCGGATCTGCGTAGGATTGGCGTAGCCCGTGGTGTCGGACAGTCCCACTTCCCTGCAACCGGCCTCGACCAGCGCATGGGCGAGTTCCAGCACCTTGCTCTCCGGCACGGGGCCTTCCATGGTGCAGCCGAACGCGGTGGCTATGCCGGCCTCGAAAATCGGGCGGCGCTCCTCGGGAAGCTCGCCGAGCATCTCGTTGATGCGGCGGACCTCCTCGAGCATTTCAGCGTGATTCTTGCGCACGTTCGCCTTGCTGTGCGTTTCGCTGGCGGAGACCGGGATGCTCACCTTGTGGGCGCCGGCGGCGACCGCCCGCTCCACGCCCTTCAGGTTGGGCGCGAGAGTGGTGACGTGCAGGCCGGGGATGGTCACGGCGTAACGCACCAGTTCCTCGCAGTCGGACATCTGCGGCAGCAGTTTGGGCGGGACGAAGGAACCCACTTCGATTTCGGGCACGCCGGCGGCGGCTTCCGCCCTGATCCAGGCTTTCTTGGCCTCGGTGGGCATGATCAAGTCGAGGCTCTGCAGGCCGTCGCGCGGCCCCACTTCGCTTACGAGAACGTCAATGGACATATGGCGCTGGTTTCAGTTATTGCGGTTGGCCGCCTGCGCCCGCTGCTGGCTCTTGCGGCCGATCCGCGTGAGATGCACGCGGCTGGTCTTGCCCGCGCGGCGCTCGTTCAATCGCGACACGAGACTCGTGACCTCATCGCGCACCTCGTCGGCCTCGCCCTGCTTGTAGCCCGTAATGGTGGTGGTCCCCTGGGTCAGCTCGTAGCGATACCAGTTGTCGGCGTCGGAACCGTCCGGAGAAGCGGTCTCTTCCAGGGTGACGATCTCAAAGGGCCGGGCTGCCGGCATTACGCTCGTGTCATCGGTCATAAGCAAAACATTTTACACCCCCGCCCGGGCGCGCCCTTCGAGCCGAAACCGTCTGACCATGCCGGCGGCGAACTGGCATTCGACCGGCTGTAAGGCTACATTACCGGGCGGGAAGACTCCGGCCATCGTTCATGAATAATTCCAAGGGGCCCGCTACCATCACGCTTAAGGGCCTTGCTCCGCTGGAGGTCCTGAAGGGCGGACGCGGTCCGAAGCTTGTCTGGCTGCACGGCGAAGAGGGCCAGCGCGGCTGGCTGCCGCACCACGCGCGCCTGGCGGAGCGCTTCACGGTCCTGGCGCCGACCCTGCCCGGCATCGGCGCATCGGTGCTGCCGGAGTGGGTGAACGGCGTGCGCGACATGGCGAAGGTCCTGCTTGCGGCGCTCGACGGTGGCGGGATCGGCAACTGCATCCTGGGCGGCGCTTCCATGAGTGGCTGGATCGCGGCGGAAATGGCGTCCATGGAACCAGGCCGGTTCGCTGGGCTGGTGCTGGCCGGTTCGCAGGGCACGGCCACCGGCGAGATGAACACGCCGGACCTGTTCCTGATGCCGTACCGCCGGTACATCTCATTCGGCTACAACGACGCCCGTTCGGCCGCATTCCAGGACCTCTGGGCGGGCGAACCCGACGACGACGCGGTGACCCGGGAACTGGAGGTACTGGAGCTGTCCGCCCTGCTCGGCTTCAAGCCGTACATGCACGACCGGTCCCTGCTGCCGGCACTGGCGCGTTTCTCGAACCCGGCGCTGCTCGTGTGGGGCGCGAACGACGTCATCACGCCGCCGGCGGTCGCCGAGCGTTTTCTGGACGCGTTGCCCGCGGCCGACCGGGTCACGATCAGCCACGCCGGGCACTACGCGCACCTGGAGCGCCCCGGCGCGTTCGCCGACGCCGTCATCGATTTCGGCGCCGGCTTGAAGGCGGACTGAACCATGTTCCAGCTGCACTATTTCGTCAACCATCCCTATCTCGGTTATCCGCATGAGGCGGCGGCGGAATTCGGGGCCGTGATGCTCAAGTTCTCCAACCGCCACTTCGACGGCGAGCGTGCCGCCGAACTGTTCGAGCGCTATCACGAGGAATACGTGGTGGCCGAACAGGTGGGCTTCGACTCCATCGTGGTCAACGAGCATCACAGCGCTCCCGCGGCGATGTCGCCCGCGCCCAACATATTCGCGACGGTGCTGGCCAAGGTCACCGAGCGCGTGAAGATCTTCATCGCCGGCAACATCCTGCCGCTGAACGGCAACCCGGTCCGCCTGGCCGAGGAGCTGGCGCTGATCGACCTGTTCTCGAAGGGGCGTCTCATTTCTGGTTTCGTGCGCGGCGGCGCGGTGGAGTCGCTGGCCATGTCGATCAACACGCTGCACAACCGCGAAATGTTCGCCGAGGCGCACGACCTGATCCTCAAGACCTGGACCGAACCCGGCCCCTTCGTATGGGAGGGCAAGCACTACAACTACCGTTGCGTCAATCCCTGGGCGCTGCCCCTGCAGAAGCCGCATCCGCCGGTCATGATTCCGGGGTCCACCAGCCGCGAGACGGTGGAGTTCGCCGCCGAGCGGGGCTATCCGTACGTGGCCCTGGCCACCCGGCTGGAGGCCACCGATGCGCTGTTCGCCGACTACAACGAGATCGCGGAAAACGCCGGTTACGTTCCCACGCCGGCGCATCGCGGCTATTTCACCCGCGTGCACGTGGCGCCGACCGACGAGCAGGCGCTGGAGGAGGGCAGGGAGCAGTTCGGGGGCCGGGTGGCGCAGGTCACGAGCATGGTGGACATGAAGATCCATCCCGACGTGGGCGCATGGATGCAGCCGCCGGGCTACGTTAGCCGCGAAGCGGCGCTGGCCCGGCGGAAGTACATGGGCGGGACGCCCTACGCCTTCTTTACCCAGGGCTACGAGAAGGCGCTGGAGACCCGCCAGATCATCATCGGAAGTCCGGAAACGGTTGCGCGGCAACTGAACGAACTGCGCGTGCGGTTCGGCGTGGGGCACCTGGGCATTTCGCACTTCGCCGTCGAAGACTACGGCCGCACGCTGCGCAACCTGGAGCTGCTCGGCGAAGAGGTGTTCCCGCGCCTGCGCGAACTGGCCGCCGGGGACTGAGTTTGGCCGCCGCGGAAACCCACACGGCCGCGGCCGGACCGCCGCAACGGCATCCGCCCGGCTACGTGGGCCGGCTGCCCCTGTCGCTCAAGGCCGGCTGGGGCGTGGGCTCGATGGGCTGCCTGGGGATGCTGTTCATCGTCAACGTCTTCGTCCTCTACTTCCTGGTCAATCACCTGGGAATGGACCCGGCCCTGGCCGGGCTCATCCTCTTCATTACCCGGATCTACGACGTATTCAGCGACCCCATGATCGGGTTCCTGAGCGACACCACCCGCAGCCGCTGGGGCCGGCGGCGCCCCTGGATGGCTCTTGGCGCATTCATGTCCGGTCTGGCGCTGATCCTCACGTTCAACGCGCCGGCGCTGGAATCGATGAACACCCTCGCACTCTACCAACTCATCGTGCTGATAGGTTATTTCACCGGCTACACGCTGTTCTACGTGCCGTTCATGGCGATGCCCGCGGAAATGACCGACGACTACAACGAGCGCACGTCGATCATGTCGTGGCGGGTGGGGTATTCCAACTTCGCCGGCATCCTGATCGCCGCCGGCATGCCGGCGCTGATCGACTACCTGGGCGCCGACCGCAGGGCCTACGGGATCGTCGCGATCCTGGTGGGCATCCTGATCGCCGCGACCATGATGACGACGGTGCTGTTGACCCGCCGCGCCCGGGAGTTGCCCAGCTCGCAGCAGGACCGCTATTCGGTCCGCGAGTATTTCCGGGCGTTGGCGAACAACCGGCCCTTCCTTACTCTGGCCGCGCTCAAGGGCACGCTGTACCTGGGCGTGGGCGTCAACGGAAGCGCCCTGCTGTTCTTCATGACCTACGTGCTGGAGCGGGGCGAACAGGGCCTGGCGCTTTCCACGCTTGCGGGCAACCTCGCCGGCCTGTGCACGGTTCCGCTGTGGGCTTATTTCAGCCGAGGCAAGGACAAGCGCTGGGTCTATCTGGTCGCGATCGTCGGCGCCGCGATCATGCTCATCTCATGGGCGTTCGCCACGCCCACCGAAGGCGACCTGGTTTTCGTCCTCAGGTCCTGCCTTGTCGGGATATTCAGCGCCGGGGGCCTGACGATCGGATTCTCGATGCTGCCCGACACCATCGAGTACGACCGCATCCGGACCGGGAAGGTCCGCACCGCGCTGTACACCGGAGTCCTGGGGTTTGTCGAAAAGACCGGCTTCGCGCTGGGCCCTCTGCTGATGGGCTTTTACTTTTCCGCCGCGGGCCTTGTCGAGACCACGCTGGGGGCCGTCGAGCAGCCGGACAGCGCGATCACCGCGATCATCTACGGCAAGGCCTGGATCCCCGCGACCCTGCAGGCGCTGGCGCTGTTCTGGCTGGTTTCGTACCGGCTCACCGAGAAGCAGTTGGCCGACATGCGCGGCGCGACCGGCGCGACCGGCTGACGCGACGCTAGTTTCCGAGCTTGCCCTTCATCACCTTTCCGTAGGCGTTTCGCGGCAGAGCCGGCAGGGTCTCGACGGCCCTCGGAATCTTGAAGCGGGCCAGCCGGCCTTCGCAGAAGTCCGCCAGTTCGTCCGCGTTCAGCATTTCGCCGGGGCGCAGCACCACGAAGGCCTTGAGGCTTTCGCCCCAGCGCTCGTCGGGCACGCCCACCACGGCGGCGTCGACGATGTCCGGATGGCGCAGCAGTTCTTCCTCGACTTCGCGGGGGAAGATGTTGACGCCGCCGCTGATCACCATGTCCTTCTTGCGGTCGACGATATAGATATAGCCCTCTTCGTCGCGCCTGGCCATGTCGCCCACCGACACCCAGCCGTCGCGGAACGCCGCGGCCGTCTCGCGCGGCTTTCGCCAGTAGCCGTTGAAAAGGAAAGGGCTCACCGAAAACAGTTCGCCGGTTTCTCCGGGTCCGACCTCGCCCTCGTCGTCCATCAGCCTGACTTCGGTGGACGTGAACGGCTGCCCCACGCAGCGCTGCTTGCGAAGCTGGTCGGCCGGCCGCAGGTTGCATACGATGCCGGCCTCGGTGGACCCGTAGGTCTCATGGAGCATTCCTTCGCCGAAGTGGGCCACGATCTGCTCCTTGGTGGCCTGCGGCAGTGCGGCGGCGTTGGAGATGATGGACTTCAGCGCCGGCATGGAATGCCTGGCCAGTACCGCATTTTCCAGCGCGAAAATGGCCTGAAAGTGGGTGGGCACCATGAACACGCCCGTGGCCGCGCCCTCGTCCAGCCGCCGCAGCACCTCCCCGGGGTCGAAGCGCGACAGGAGCTCGAGCTGTCCGCCGAGATAGATCGTGGCGATGCCGAAAGCCAGGCCGGCGCCGTGGCAGAGCGGCGCGAATCCCAGGAACCGGTCGTCGGGCGAGTAGCAGCCGTACTCGGAGGCCATGCCGTGGAACTGCAGGATCCGCGACCGGTGGGACACCAGCACGCCCTTGGGCTTGCCGGTGGTGCCCGAGGTGTAGGGGATCGTGAAGGTCTCCCATTCGTGCACCGGCGCCAGGTCATCGCGCGGCCGCGCGGCGGCCAGCCGGCGCTTGAGATCGTCGCCGATCACGAACACCTGCTCGATCGATTCGAAGTCCGTGTCCCGCGCCAGCTCGGCCCGGTCCGCGTCCACGAACAGCACCCGCGCTTCGGCGTCGTCGCAGATGCCGGCCACTTCTCTCGGGCTGAGGCGGGGATTGACGGTCGCCAGCGGGATCCCGGCCTGCGCCGCGCCCGCCACGATCTCCAGGTACTCGATGCAGTTCCCGGCCAGGATCGCGCCGTGGGTCCCCGGCGCGAGCTTCAGCCCGTCCAGCAGCCAGGCGCTGACCCGGTCGATGCGCGACACCAGGTCGCGATAGCTCAGCTCCCGCGCGCCCTGACGCACGGCGATCTTTCCCGGATCGCGGCCCATGGCGGCGCGGATGCCGCCGGCCACGGACAGGGGCCGGTAGGACGCCGGCAAGTCCCCGACGGCGTTCGCGCCCATCACTGCGAGGGCAGCCCGAAGACGCGGAGCGCGTTGTCGCGCAGCAGGCGCCGCCTGGACTCCGGCCTGATTTCCAGTTCGTTGACTTCGGCCACCGCGCGCTCGGGGTCGATGACCGGCCAGTCGGTGCCGAACATCACCTTGTCGCGCCCGTAGGAGTTCAGGTAGTGGACGAAGGGCGCGGGCCAGTAGCGCGGTGCGTAGGCGTCGCCGGCGGTGAAGACGTTCTCGTGCTTCCAGCACATGGCGATCATCTCCCCGGTCCACGGCACGCCGATATGAATGCCGATCAGCCTGAGATCGGGAAAATCGACGGCCACCGGGTCCAGTGCGATCGGCCGGCCCACCGAGGGCAGGCGCGTCGAGCGGCTATAGACCAGGTTCTGTCCGACCTGCATCATGATCGGGATATCGAGCTCGCAGCACTTGGCGTAATACGGATACATCCGGGCCGCGTCGGGCGGCATGGCGAACCAGTGCGGGTACCAGTGGGCGCCGACGAAGCCCAGTTCCCTGACGGCGTATTCCAGGTCCCTGAGCCCGGCCATTCCGCGCGTGGGGTCGATCCCGGCCAGACCCGAGAAGCGCGCCGGATGCTCCGCGCACACCTCGCTGACGTATTCGTACGGCACTTCGAAGGAATCCGCGAGGCCCGGCTGCCCGGCCCGCACCGCAACCAGCAGCGACCGCTCGATGCCGGCGCGGTCCATCCGGGCGAGGTAATCGGCAATGGCGACGCCGCCGCGCATGTCCTCGGGCATGCGCACCTGGTCCCTGAACGCGTCGTCAAGGCCGGTGCGGCCCTCGGCCACCGTTTGCGGCGTGTAGAGATTGCAGACGATGTCGATGATGCCGGACATTCGTCGAGCTCTCCCGTCTACCCCCCGGAATTCTCCCAGCTGAGAATGTCCCGGCCGAGCAGGCGTCCGAAGGTGATCGCGGGCGTCAGGGACATGCCGCCGACGAAGGCGTTGCCGCTGAGTTTGGCGAAGCCCAGCGCCTCGCCCGCGGCATACAGGTTCGGTATCGCCGAGCCGTCTTCGCGCAGGACCCTCAGGTCCGCGTCCACGTCGATGCCGGCGGGGCTGATCACGGTAAAGCCGACCGCCTTGATTGCGTAGAACGGCGGCGTGCCGATCGGGCGGATCATGTGCTCGCGGCCGAACTCGGGATCGTGGCGCGCTTCCACCGCCTGGTTGAACTGCACCGTGGTCCGCTCCAGCGTTGCGGCGTCCGAGCCGATCTGCGCGGCCAGGCCGGCGAGGCTATCAGCCTTTAGGAAATGAGCATGGTTGCCGAACCGCGCCGCCATCTCGTCGCGGGTCTCCAGCGTGATCACCGGCGCGTTCTGGCGCATGGGCTCGTCGAATATCACGTACAGCGTGAAGTCCGGCAGCGCCAGCACCGCGCGTTCGATGTGGTCGATGCTGGGATGGTCTTCGCGCACGAACCGTTCGCCTTCGCCGTTCACGTAGAACTCCCAGGGTTTGCGAATGGCCGGGTTCAGGCGCAGGTGGGCGCCCGACAGCGGGTCGTCGGCGTCCTGGCGGAAGCCGGCCACGGTGGTGAGAAACGAGTCGCCCCCCGATACCGTGGCGCCCAGCTCCTGCGCCGCGCGGATGCCGTCGCCGCGCGAGTAGGGATTGCAGTACGAGGTGAGCGTGAACTGCGGCGTGATTTCCGCCCACATCTCGAGGTTCGCCGCATAGCCCCCCGACGCAAGGAGGACGTTCTGCCCGTAATGGGTTTCGGTGGATCCGGACGGCGTTTCCACTTCCACGCCCGTCACGGCGCCCGAGTCGTCCTGGACCAGGCGCGTGAATTTCGTTTCAAGCCGGAGATCGATCCGGCCGTCGGCGACCAGCCGCTCGAACGGCGGCGTCATCGCCTCCAGCACGCTGACGCCCAGTTTCTCGCCCCAGCAATAGCGCCGCGTGCGATAGGGCTCATGGGCGCTGCCTGCAACCGGGTGGCCGGGCAGCGGCTCGAAACCCAGGTCCGTCAGCCAGTCCAGCGTCTCGCTCGCGTTGTCGATCGCCATGCGCCCAAGGGCCGGATCCATCGTGCCGTTGCAGATGCGCATGGCGTCCTGGTAGTGCTCCTCGGCGCTGTCGTCGATCCCCGCGGCCTCCTGCAGCCGCGTGCCGGCCGCGCTCATCTGTCCGGACGACCAGTACAGCGTGCCCCCGATCCGCTTGTCCGCCTCGATCTGCAGCACCCGCGCGCCGCGCTCGGCCGCAAGAATGCCGGCCGGCATTCCGGTCGAACCCGCGCCGATGATGATGACGTCGTAGTTGTCGCTCATGTTCGATTCCCACTTTCCAGTTTCAAGCCCGGCTCCCCGACCGGGCCCCGCCTATGTTTCCACAGAAACCCCGCGATGGCTACTCCCGCCGGGCGTTGCTCTCCGGAAGCGGGAGGTCCTGCTCGATGCTGCGGGACGCCAGGTAGAACAGGGCGGCCGAGCCGAGGCTGCACACGACGGACACGATCAGCAGCGACACGCCCAGCGAATCCGCACCCAGCGAACCGGCCAGCAAGTCGCTGGCCACGCCCACCGACTGCGGTCCGATGACACCCGAAATCAGGTTGATGATCAGGATCATGAGGGCCGAAGCGACCGCCCGGGTGCGGACTTCGGCAACCCCCTGAATGGTGGCGAACAGCACCGGCCCCTGCATCACGCCCACGCAGGCCGGCACGATGAGCCAGAGCAGCGCCGCCGTGGGGTTCGGGACCAGCAGCACCAGGGCATAGAAGGGCGCCGCCAGGACCTGGACGCCGGCGCACAGATAGATTGGCGGCTTCGCTCCGTACTTCGCGAGCCGGCTGGCCAGCAGCCCGCCGAGCAGCGTGCCGGCGGCGTGGGGCAGGGCCTTGGTGAAGGCCAGCCAGGTGCCGACGGTGGCGACTTCCAGCCCGTGTGTGCGGGTGTAGAAGGAAGGCAGCCAGGCCAGCAGGGCGGTGCTGACCATGCCGTACATGCTGCCGCCCAGGACCATGTAGCGGAACGTTCCTTTTGCCCACAGGCTGCGGAACGCCGGATACATCCGCGGCGCCTTCCCGGCGGCCACAAGGCCGTCGCTGTGGCCGCGCGGCGGATCGCGCAGGGTGAAGTAAACCACCAGCGCGATCAGCACGCCCGGTGCGCCGAAGGACACCAGCGTGACCCGCCAGCCGTAGGCGTCGGTGATCCAGCCGCCCACCAGGAACGCCAGGAACACACCCACGGACGAGCCGAGGCCGAGCACGGCCATGGCCATGGCGCGCTCCCTGGGAGAAAAGTAGTCCGATATCAGCGAATGCGAGGGCGGCGTGCAGCCCGCTTCGCCGATACCCACCAGCACCCGGAATATCGCCAGTTGCGCGAACGACCGCGCCAGCCCGCACAGGCAGGTCATCAGGCTCCACAGCGCCAGTGCGCAGGCGATGATTTTCCGGCGCGAGCGGCGGTCCGCGAGGCTGGCGATGGGAACGCCCAGCAGCGCGTAGAACACCGTGAAGGCGGCGCCGGTGATGAAGCCGATCTGGGTATCGCTGAGCGCCAGGTCGGCCTTGATCTGCGGAAGCAGTATGCCGATCACGTAGCGATCGGCGTAGTTCAGCGTCATCACCACCAGCAGCAACCCGAGCACATAGCGCCGGTAGCCGCGCGAGGCGGAGAACCCGGAATCGGGGGCGGTCATGCAGGCTCAGGCAATGACTTCGATCAGTTCGCCGACCGCCCCGCGCAGGGTGAATCCCTCAGCGTCGGGATTGCCATGCATGGGCAGGGCGCCTTCGCCCACCGGCTCGATGCCGTTGGACTCGCACAGCGCGCGGCACTTGTCGAGATCGTTGACGCGGATGGTCAGCATCGCCAGGCCGGTCCGGTCCAGCGACGTGGGGTAGAGCGTTCCGGAAGCCGCCTTGAATTCCCAGACCTCGATGCTCACTCCGGCGCCCACGTTGCCCCAGAGGAAATAACTGTCGTCCGGAGCCCCGATCAGTTCGTTGGTGTTGCGCTGGAAACACTCCAGCTGCGAGCTGCGCCTGAGCCCGAGCGCCTGCTCGTAGAACGCGTCCACGGGGCGCTGGTCGAGACTGGTGATGGCGGCGTTGTGAAACCCGGAATGCAGTCCCGGCAGCGTCCACTCCGGCCGTTCGCTGCGCACTTGCGCCGTGATGAACATCTGCTCTCCGCCCGGCCCGAACGCCGCATAGCTCATTACATCGACGTCGCGGCCCCAGGTCGTGTTGCGGAAAAAGTAGTAGCGCGGCGGCGTGATTACGGGGGTGTTCGCCGAGGCGAGGCGGTGGTAGGACTCGGCCGGGTCGCGCGCGCCGCCTTCCATGACCAGCAGCCCGGGATCCCAGGGGCCGGAGTCGGGCCGCGGCCGGTTGGCTGCGGCCCCCTGCGGCGCTTCAAGCACCCGGACCTGCGCGCTGCTGGAGGGCTCCGGCATATGCAGCGTCGCATGGCGCCTTCCGGCTTTGCCGACGCCGGGAGCGCTCGTGACATCCGCCGGCAGCGTGCCCTCGTCGACGAGTGTCATACCGATCACTTCCGTGTAGAAGCGGATGCTGGCGTCCACGTCCGGCGAAACGGTCGTGAACACGACGATCTTGGCTTCCAGGGGATTCGATTCCTCCAGCGGCGTCAGCGTCATGCCGGACTGGGTGCGCGGCGCCGCCTGCGCTGTATCGTCCGCGGCGGCCTTTCCGCCCGCCGTGCCGCCAAGAATGCCCGCGGAAACCGCCATGGCCGATGCCTGCAAAACGTCTCTCCTGTTCATTTCCCGCCCCCGGTGCCTGAGTGGACTGCGAATGTATCATGCGGGCTCGCCGTACAGGATAAAGCCGTGACGGAAGGCTGTGACTTTTTCGTACCGGGGCCGGCCGGTGGGCTCGCGGCGCGCAGCAAGGGTCTTGCGCCCGGTTGCGCCGATGTCGTTGTGCTGGTGCAGGGCGCCAACCTGAGCGGCCAGGCCGGCTTCGATTTCAGTTTTCCCGGAGGCCGCGATTATTCGCTGATGGACGCGCTGGTCGATCGCGGCCTGGGAACGCTGACCTTTGCGCTGCGCGGTTACGGGCAGTCCGACGTTCCCGACGATCCGCTCACGGTCGATACCGACGCGGCGATCGAGGACCTGGCGAGCGTCATGGACTGGCTGGCGGCCGAGGGCCACGCGCGTATCCACCTGCTCGGCTGGTCGTGGGGCGGGCGCATCGTGGCCCGGTACGGCGAACGGCGCCCGGAGCGGGTGGCGCGCGTGGTGCTGCTCGACCCGGCGCTGGGCGGCGGCAACCTGATCCCGTTCGATCCCGAAGAGCCTTGGTGGAGCGGCGGCTGGGACTATTTCTTCGAACGCGAAGCGCAATACGGTTCGGAACAGATGCGCCGCGCGCTGGCGGACTGGGTGGCCGCGCACGAGCCGCGTTCGCCGAACGGCATACGGTGCGAGAACGCGCGCGGCAGCATTCCCGCCGACCCCGAGGCCCTGAGCTGTCCCGTGTTGATGATCTACGGCAGCGGCGCCGGCAAGGCCGCCTATATGCACGGCGGAATACAGCGGGCCGAGTACTTCGAGAGGCTGCCGACGGAGGACAAGGCGCTGGTGATCGTGCCGGGCGGCGGCGACTACGCTCATCTGCAGCCCGCGCGCACCCGAATCCAGGCGGCGATCGCCGATTTCCTGCTGACAGCCTGACGGCGTCGGGGTTCGGGCATGCAGCCGCAGCGCGTCCTCATCATCGGCGGCGGCATAGGCGGCCTGACGTGCGCGCTGGCGCTGGCGCGCGCCGGCCATTCCGTGCGGCTCCACGAGCAGGCCCCGGCGTTCGGCGAAATCGGCGCGGGCATCATGCTGACGCCCAACGCAACCCGCGTGCTGAGGCATTTCGGCCTCGGCGCGGCGCTGGACTCGAGCGGCATGCGTCCGCCCGCGTCCCGCTACCGGCGCTTCGACGACGCGCAGTTGATGGGCGAGGCGCCGCTGGCGGACGTCATGGAATCGACCCACGGCGCTCCCTGGCTGCACATTCACCGCAGCGATCTGCTCGACGCGCTGCTCGCCGCCGTGAGGGCCCAGGGCGGCACGGAACTCCACCCCGGCCGCCGCGCAACGGGCTGTGCGCAGGACGGCGCAAGCGTCACGGTGCGGTTCGGCAACGGCGCGCCGGCGGAGGGCGACCTGCTTGTGGCCTGCGACGGCGTGCGCTCGACGCTGCGGGCGCAGCTTGTCGAGCACGGGGAGGCGCGGTTCCGCGGGCAGGTGGCCTGGCGCGCACTGGCGCCCGCCGAAGGCTTGCCGGAACGGGTAACGGACAGGGCGTCGGTGGTCTGGATAGGCGAGGACCGGCACATCGTGCAATACGTGCTGCGCGGCGGTTCGCTGGTGAACTACGTGGCCATCGCCGCGCAGGACGAATGGACGGAGGAGGGCTGGAACCGGCCCGCGAGACTGGAAGAAGTGCAGGAGGAGTTCGCCGGCTGGCATGAGGACGTGCAGGCCCTGCTCAAGGGCACCCCGGCAGATGCCCTCTACAAGTGGGGCCTGTTCGACCGCGACCCGCTGGAGCAATGGGTTTACGGGCGCATCGCGCTGCTGGGCGACGCGGCCCATCCCATGCTGCCTTTCATGGCGCAGGGCTCGGCCATGGCGATCGAGGACGCCGCCGTCCTGGCGCGCTGCCTGGAAGCCTTCGACGATCTCGAGGCGGCGCTGTCCCGCTACCAGGCCGTGCGCAGCGAACGCACCGCGCGCGTGATCCTGCAATCCAGGGCGCAGACGAACCTGTACCAGCGCCTGACGGGGGACAAGAAACAACAGCGCGCCGCCAGCACCGACTGGGTGTACGGATTCGACGCGACCCGCTGCGCGATCTAGACGCCCGCGGCGGAACCCTTAGTCGAAATCCAGTTCCGGGATTTCCTTCAGCGCCGGCGGTTCCGGAATGGAGCGTATGTAGGCATAGATCAGCCGGAGCTGTTCGTCGCCGAGCACCTTCGGCGAATAGGCCGGCATCAGGTTCGTGAACCGGACCAGCTGCGCGAATGCTTCATAGGGCAAAAGCGTCGGAGCGATACGGACGCCTGCCACGCCTCCCTGCCCCTCGTAGCCGTGGCACTGCCAGCACTGCTGGCTCAGATACAGCGCAAGGCCTTCCTGGACATCGTCGCCGGGCTCGTCAGACCAGGCAAGCGTGGAGCCAAGTGTCCACAGCAGCAGCATCGGGACGGCAAGGCCGCGCGAGCCCGGGTTCCGCGAACGCGCGCTCATCTCGGCTGACAGCGAACGTCCACGAAGGCCGGCTCTCCGCCATCTACGACCTCCGCGGCGCGAGCGAGGGCAGGACCCAGCTCCGACGGATCCAGAATCGGCCCTTCGGCCCACACGCCCGTGGCGCGGGCAATGCCGGCAAGGTCGATGTCGGGATTGCGCAGTTCGTTGCCCACCCGCCAACTGCTTTCGATCCCACGCTGACGCCGCGCCGCCATGCGCTGCAGGTGCATGTATTCCTGGTGGTATCCCTGGTTGTTGTGCGTGACGGTCAGCAGCGGAATGTCGTGATAGGCGGCGGTCCAGAATGCGCCCGGCGCGTACATCATGTCGCCGTCTTTCTGGACGTTGATCGCGAACCGGCCCTCGGGGCGGTGGGCCAGCGCCGCGCCGACGGCCGCCGGAGCGCCGTAACCGAGACCGGCGCCGCCCGAACGGCCGATGTACTGGTAGTGTTTTTCGATGGGCCACAGCCGCCGGGCCCAGCGACTTTGCGCGCCGTCGTCCGACACCATCGCCCAGTCCCGGTCCTTTGCTACCTGCCACAGTTCGGCGTAGAGGCGCGCCGTGCTCACCGGAATCGCGTTCCAGCCGTAGCGCGCGTCGTCCAGGGCCTGGCCGCGGGCGAGCGAGTGGGTCTCCCGCCAGCGGGCTTCCCTCGCCGCGTTGCTCGCGCGCCGCGCAGTCGTCATCATCGAGAGCACCGCTTCGGTCAACAGCGGCAACGTGGCCTGCGCGTCCCCGGCGATGGACAGGTCCGACGGATAGAAACGCTGGAAATTCTGGTAGTTGGATTTCGTGAACAGGTCGTTCGATCCGATGCCGATCACGCGCGCGTCCGGCCGCGCCTTGCGCACGCTGTCCCGGTGGACCCGGTCGCGCACGGTGTTGATCACGCCCCAGACGTCGAAGAGCTCGAGTCCGAGGACGACGTCGGCCTGCGCCACCGCGGTCGCTCCCTGCGAGAGGTAGTGCGTGTTCGGGAAATTCATGCGTCCGAACTGGTTGACCACCGGCGCCTGCAAGGCCTCGGCCAGCGCGACCAGCCGCTCCACGCCTTCCTGGTCGCGGGCCATCAGGTCCGCCACGATCACGGGCGATTCCGCTTCGACCAGCATGCGCGCCGCCTCGGCGACCGCGGTCTCGTCGCCCGTGGGCGGCCGGTTGAGCTCGACGGCAGCCAAGCCGGGCGGTTGATCGTGCGCCTCGGCCTCCTGGAGGTGGCCGTCCAGGACCACGGCCACGGGTCCGGCCGGCGGCGTCATCGCGATCTTCATGCCGCGGGCCATGGACTCGGCGTAGTGCCGCAGGGAAAACGGAATATCGTCCCACTTGATGTAGTCCCGTATGACCCGCACGCAGTCCTGCGCGGAATGGGACCACTCCACGCCCGCGCGCCGCTCCGTAGCTTCCATGTGGTTGCCCGCGAGCAGAATCATCGGGGCGCGGTCGCACCAGGCGTTGTAGACCGCCATGGAGGCGTGCTGCAGTCCCACGGTGCCGTGGCAGAGCACGCCCATGGGCCTTCCGTTGACCTTGTAGTAGCCATGCGCCATGGCTACCGCCTGCTCCTCGTGCAGGCAGGTCAGCAGTTCGGGCGCCTGGTTTCCGCCGTAGTTGACGATCGATTCCTGCAGTCCCCGGAAGCTGGAACCCGGATTGGTGGCGATGTACTCAAGACCGAGCCCCCTGATGACGTCCAACATGAAATCGGAACCCGGATTGCTGACGAAGTACTCGCGCGCCTGCCCGGCGGTATAGCCGTCCGGTATTTCCGATTCCATCGCCTCCTGGGCGGCCGTGGGCGGCAGGGCGCCGGGCGCCTGCTCTGCCGATGCGTTGCCCGCATTGCCGGCTGTCTGCTCCGCCGAAGCGTTGCCGGCCGCGCCGGCGCCCGCGGCAGCCACGCCGGCCGCCATTGCCGACGAAAGGAAGTCCCTGCGATTGACGCGCGCCGTTTCCTCCCGGTCGGACGGGGTTGGGTGGGGCTGCTTGTCGGACTTCACGTTTCCTCCCCGGCATGACGCTGAAGGAATTCCATGATAAGGGCCGCGGTCGGCGCTGCCGTAGCCCTGCTTGTGCCCCCTTCTTCCAGGAGCGTTGGAGCAGGGACAGCGAGAATCGAGCCAGGATGGCGTCTCCAGGAAGAAGGGGGCGCAAGCAGGGCGGGATCGAAGCGCGGCTACCATATCGAATATGCCGAAACGCTTAATCAACGCGCAAACAACTTGTGATGGCGTCGGGCCGGCGCTCGACATCAGGCGCTACGCGCCCGCGCTCGGCGCCGAAGTCAGGGGCGTCGATCTCGCGGGCGGCCTCGATCCCGCGACGTACGAGCAGGTTCGCGCGGCACTGCTCGCGTACCAGGTGCTGTTCTTCAAGGACCAGGCGGAGATTTCCCCGCGAACTCAAATCGAGATCGGCAGGATGTTCGGCGAGCTTCACATGCACCCCGCCGCCCCCCGGATGGAGGGCTACCCGGAAATCTTCGAAATCTACGTGAGCAGGGACTCGAAGATCGCCAACGGCGAATTCTGGCACTCCGACGTGTCCTGCGACGAAGTGCCGCCGCTCGGCACGATCCTGCAACTGCACATCCTCCCTCCGGTCGGCGGCGACACGCTCTTCGCCAACATGTACGCGGCCTATGACGCTCTATCGGAACCGATGAAGCGGATGCTCGACGGACTGAGCGCCCTGCACGAATCCGAGCACGTCTACCGCGAGCGCTACTCCGATCGCGGCGTGGACGACACCGGCAGGGAATATCCAAGCGCGACTCACCCCGTCGTCCGCACGCACCCGGAGACCGGCCGAAAGGCGCTTTATGTGAACCGCACGTTCACGACCCGGATCAACGAACTCGAGGCGGCCGAGAGCGAAGCGCTGCTCGGGTTCCTCTTCGATCACTGCGAAGGCATCGACTTTCAGATCAGGTATCGCTGGGAACGCAACGACGTCGCCTTCTGGGACAACCGCTGCGCGATGCACCGGGCGATCTGGGACTACCGGCCCGAACGGCGCAAGGGGCGGCGCGTCACGATCAGGGGCGACCGGCCGACTTGAGCGTGGGGTCGGCCCGCAGGAATTTCCTGACCAGGTCCGCCGTGGCCTCCGGTTGTTCGATCACCAGGTAGTGGCCGCAGTCGGGAAGAACGACGACTTCACAGCCGGGGATCATGTCCCGAATCGAGGAAAACCCGATCCCGCTACCCGCCGGGCTGAATGGCGTCATGTTGTCCTCTTCCCCCGCGATCAGGAGCGAGGGCGCCCTGACCCGGCGGGCCCAGGGACTCAAGTCCACGTGTTCCAGCATTTTCGTGCCGCGCACAAAGGCTTCCGCATCGGTCCGGCTGAACGCCTCGCGCATCGAGGCAAGCTGCGCTTCGGCCTCCTCGCGCTCGTAAAACGCCCTCCCGAATCCGGCCACGGCGGTCAGGTCGGATACGGCTGCCATGCCGCTGTCGCGCGCCGCCCTTTTCCAGGTGGCGCGCATCATGCGGGCCGCGCCGTCGTAGCGGGCCAGAAAACAGCTCAGCACCAGCCGGTCCACCGACTTCGGATACTTCGCCGCCAGGATCAGGGCCACCATGGCGCCGAAGGACGTGCCGTGCAGATGCACCGGCGCCAGTTCCAGCGCACTGATGAACTCGTGCACCTGTTCGGCAATGCCTTCCAGTCCGCCTTCCCTGGGCGCGCCGGCGCTTTTCCCGTAGCCGGGCAGATCGAAATCTATCACCTCGAAATCGTCAGCGACGAAGGGCGTCAGGCGCTCGAAATTGCGGTGTCCGAACGCCGATCCGTGGATGTGAAGCACCGGGACGCCGCTGCCGACGCGCCTGTACCAGATGGTCTCGCCGCGCGATAGTGAAACAGTCGTCACGGCCGGCGGCTCATTCGAGTCGGCACAGCGACATAAGAGCGTCGATGTTCGCGGCCGCGTCCAGGTCCCACACCGCGGCAAGGATTTCCTCGGCGCGGCCCGCGGGCAATACGGGCTCCGCCGCGGCGCGGAAGATCGCGGCAAGCTCGTCGTCGCTCATCCGCCGGCCGGGGCTGCCGAGGAACGCGTCCACCGAGGCGGACTCGGTCGTGCCGTCGGTGAACTCGACCTCCATCGAGCAGCCGTCGAAACTCTCGCGGGTGTCGTCGCGGACCAGTTCCACGCGTGAGCGCAGCGCCAGGATATCGGGATCGGTGTAGGCGGGTTTGCGCATTTCATCGAGCGTGAACCGGCCCCGGTGCCAGGCCGCGGCCACGCAGAAACAGAGGTCGAAGCGCGCGGTGAGTTCGCTGTGCGGATCGCCGAAGCGCTCCATGCGTTCGTCGCAGATGTCCACAACGATGGGCTCCACCATGATGCGCACGCGCGCCAATTTCCGGCCCTTCGCGTGCCGCAGCAATTCCAGCGCGCATTCGATGGGGGCGTGGGTGATGGTTTCGGTGGGCACCGACTTGTAGCTCTGGCCGTGTATGCACCAGGGCGCTCCCAGCGAGTCCAGGATTGCACCGATCTTCTCCGCCGGTTCGTCGGAGTACGACTCCCGCATCCCCTTGTCGCCCTCGAAGGCGGTCGCCGGGGCATCCATTCCGCGTCCGGCCAGTTCGGCCGCGGTAAGGCCCGACATGGCGGTGGCGCCGGTGATGTAGGACAGCGTCATGCTGCCCACCGATTCGTAGGTGCCGAACGCCGTGCACATGGCGATGGCCAGCGCGTTGCGCATGCGCTCGCCGTCCAGTTCCGCCAGCAGCGAGCAGGCGGCGGCCGCGCCCACTCCGCCCGTCAGACCCGCCGGCACGAAGCCGCGGTAGTAGCCGGTGGGCATCAGCAGGCGGGCGCAGGCCAGTTCCACTTCGATGCCCAACGCCAGCGCGTCCACCATCTCGCGGCCCCCGTTGCCGCCGGACTGCGCCGCGGCCAGCACGGCGGGCAGGACCGCCGACGTGGCGTGCATGTAGCAGGGTATGTAGGTGTCATGAAAATCAAGCACTTCGAACAGGGCGCCGTTCACCATCGCCGCGCGGCCCGGTTCCATCCGGGTCCCCAGCCACAGGACCCGCGCGTTTCCCTCGCCGCCGGTCGCGCCGGCCCAGTCATGCAGGATGCGAACCACTTCGTGATCGGTCGCCCCCACCGAAGCCTTGAGCTGGTTCAGCAACAGGCGTTTGGCCTCGTGGCGGACGTCGGCCGGGACGCCACCGCCGGCATGTTCGCGGGCAAACGCCACCAGGCGTTCGGCCACCGTCAGGTTCACGCGCCTTCTCCGGATGCGCCGTCGCGCGCCACCGCGCCGTAGATCCATTCCAGCAGGCCGGCTTGCGTCTGGTTGTCCGCGCCCAGCGCCCGGATGGCCTGGTGGGCCGCATATCCGCGCAGACCCACGAGCGTCGGCCGGCCCGCGTAAACGCTGGTGTAGCAGGCGGCTACCGGGTAGGCGTGAATCGTGCGGATCGCCCCGGCCCAGTCCACGGCCACGCTACGCGCAAGCAGCTCCCGGCCCACACGCCGTTCGCTCAACACGATTTCTACGGTGGCCTGGTATTGCTGCTCCACCGGATGTGTCTTGATCGGATAGCCGGCCTTGCGCTCGGCCTCCATGTCCGGCACTTCGAACAGGCTCATGCGCACCCGCAGCACGCCGTCGAACTCCGACCAGCGCCCGGCCAGTTCCCGGACGCATTCCCGAAAGTCGTGTTCGTCCGCGCGCCGGCGCATGAACAGGGCGTACGCCGGTGTGGCCGGCGGACCCTGGGGCGTGGCGTCGGCCGTGCTGTCCACCAGGGTGAGGGCGTTCGACCCCACGGCGCGATAGGTCGTGCTCCTGTCCACGATGAGATCGATGTCGCCGAGCAGGTGGGGTTTCACTTCGGGCGGCGGCGTGGCGTCGAAAGCCGCCAGGCCGGCCTCGTCCAGGTAGCGTACGTCCGAATTCCACATGAGCTGCTCGCCGGGGGGGCATTCCAGTTCGACGCTCCCGGCCGCGCCGAACAGCGCGGGATCGACCTCGTCGTACTGGTAATGCCGGTAGTCGTAGATCCCGGCGCGGCGGGTAATGGCGGGACTGTGGACGTCCCGCCAGTAGCGGCGCACCCAGGAAAGCGGCAGTTCCGGCTTCTTCCAGCCGCAGGTGATGCGGGCAAGGCCGGCCCGGTTTTCAATATCGGTCAGGGTGCTCATTCCTTGCGATGCTTCGGCCGTGTTTATAACATGTACCCCGCGTTTTCCCGCAGTCAATAGGAACCTTTCATATGACCATTCTCGTAGCCGGCGCGACCGGCAATGTCGGCCGCCCGACGGTGGCGGCCCTGCTTTCCTCAGGCGAGCCGGTGCGCGCGCTGAGCCGCTCGGAAGACAAGTTCGGCGACCTCCCCGAAGGCGCCGAGGGGGCCGTGGCGGATCTCGAAACCGGCGGCGGCCTGGATGCGGCATTCGACGGCGTGGACCGGTTTTTTCTGATCACCGCCAACGGCGAGACGGAAACGCAGCGGGGCCTGAACGCTGTCAACGCCGCGAAGTCGGCAGGGGTCGGGAGGATCGTCTACCTGTCGGTGCACAACCCGGACCAGGAGCCCCCGATTCCGCACAGCCGCAGTAAACTGCCCATCGAGGCGGCGATCAGGGAAAGCGGCGCGGAGTACACGATTCTGCGCCCGAGTTATTTCAACCAGACCGATCTGTCCGTGGTGCGCGTGGTCAAGGATTTCGGCGTCTATCCGATGCCCATCGGGACGATCGGCCAGAACCGGGTGGACACCCGCGACATCGCCGATTGCGCCGTGCGCGCGTTGACCGGCGACGGGCATAACGGCGCGGAATACGACCTGCACGGTCCGGACACGATCAGCGGTCCCGGGGCCGCGGCCGTGTACGCGAAGCACTTCGGGCGCGAGGTCTTCTACGGCGGCGACGACGTGGAGAAGTGGGGCGAGTCGGTCAAGGCTTTCCTCGCGCCCTGGCTGCTGGAATCGCTGAAGAAGATGTTCCTGGCCCAGCAGGCGCATGGCCCCGCGGCCAGCGAAGCCGAGGTGGCCGCGTCGCAGGAGGCCGTGGGCCATCCGCTGCGCAGCTTCGACGCTTTCGTGGCCGAACTGGCCGGCTAACCGGGGGCGCCCGACCTGCCGGAATTACGCTCGGCCGGCCGGCCGGGGCGGATCGCAGAATGGGCTGCGCCCGTAGTCGAGGGCGTAGGCGTCGTGGACGTATAACGCGCCGCAGTATTCGCACTCGGTGACAACGAGTTCGTGCGTCTCGCCCACGGCGCGAAGCATGGTGGCGGCGAGTTCCAGCGACATTTCTCCGCCGGGCATCATGCGGCGGTGCATTTCGTAGGCGTCGCACAGGCGGCGGCCCTGCGAGAGCAGGCTCAGCGTGCTCGGCACCATGCACCTTGCCGGGCCGTCGGGCACCAGTAGCCCGGCGTGCATGAACAGCGACACCAGCACGGTCGATTCGCAATGCCGATGGCGGTTCTTGAAGAAATGGGCCACGCGACTGGGCGGCCGGCCCCGCTTTCGCCGGGGCAGCCTGTTCTTGCCGTGCTCGGCCACGTAGCTGACGTACGCCTTTCGTATACGGTCGCTGGAAAGGCCCGTGTAGCGCCCGATTGTGCTCGTACGGGCCTGCAGACCGAGCATGCGGATGGCCAGATGAAACCGGTCCAGTTCGCCGTCATAACGGCTTTGCGTTACGCGCATGGGGCAGGCTTTCTACCGAATTCCCAGTGAGATTGCAATCGAAAAATTGGGCAATTAGGCCACTTTTTCGGGGTTGATCACGATTGTCGGGTCTGTCTGAATAGTAAAGGAAAGAAAAACAACGACAATATGTCATACCCGCAAGGAGTAACGAATGGCAGACGAATCAGAAGAACGAAAGCGATTGGAAGAAATTTTCGAAATCAACCGTCGCTTTGTCGATTTGATTGCTCAACTTGGCGGCGACGCGGCCGGAGGGAGATATGGGCTTCCCGAAGAGCTGTGCGGCAAAATCCGGGCATTGACGGATTCGCAGCGCGATCTGGTGGCCAGCGTGCCTCTGCTGCTGGTTACCGTTACCCGCGGCGCCGTGGAGAACGCGGAGACGGTACGCGACAGCGAGGAGGGGGAACACCCGGGTTTCCGAAAGAATGAGGCCGCAGAGCAGGTGTTCGGCGCGGCGCTGATGACCTGGCTCACCCAGGACGCCCAGCAGAAGCACACGCTCTCGTCGCTCTGGCTGGGCGCCGCCGGCCACGAAGGCGAGCCCGTGCGCAACCTGAACTTCGGCGACATTCAGGGCCTGGCACCCCACTCCGGAGCCATCCTCAAGGCGCGGTTCGCCGACCGGCCCAAGGTATGGAGCGAGCTACTGGGGGCCGCACGATCCGATGATCCACAGCGCCAGCATCTTGCCCGGCTGGCCGTGCTTCCGCACTCCTATCCCGTCCGGGGGAACACCGGCCCCGGCGCCTGGCGCAAACGCCGGCGCTAGACAGGGCCGCACGGCGGGCCGGAAACGCCGAACCGGCTATACTTCGGGCCTTCGGAGGGCCTGTAGCTCAGTGGTAAGAGCAGGTGGCTCATAACCACTTGGTCGCAGGTTCGAGTCCTGCCAGGCCCATCACCTCGACGAAACCGGGTGGTCCCATTGGGGTTGAGCATGATGGACTTCGTTGACCAGGCCGTCGAACTCCTGACGCGGCTGTTTCTTCTCGCGGTCGGGACCACGCTGCTGGCGCTGTTCGTGCTGCTGATCGTGGACCTTGCGCAGACCGCCAACGCCGTTCGCCGCAACTATCCGGTGATCGGCCGTTTCCGCCGGGTTTTCGAGGTCCTGGGCGAATTCATGCGGCAGTACATGTTCGCCATGGACCGCGAGGAAATGCCGTTCAACCGGGCGCAGCGCAACTGGGTCGGCCGGGCTTCCAGCGCCGGCTCCATGACCGTGCCCTTCGGATCGACCCGCGAGACGCGCTGGCCGGGCACGGCCATCTTCGCCAACGCGCCCTTCGGTCTGCTGGAAGAGGAGTGCCGCGACACCTCGGCGGTGACGGTGGGCGGGGGCGGTCCCAACCCCTACACCACCAACCGCATCTTTCACATTTCCGGAATGAGTTTCGGGGCCATATCCAGGCCTGCGGTCACGGCGCTGGGGAAGGGCGCGAAGATGGCCGGATGCTGGCTCAACACCGGCGAGGGCGGGCTGTCGCCCTGGCACCTGGAGGCCGGAAACGACGTGGTGTTTCAGTTCGGAACGGCCAAGAACGGCGTGCGCACTCCCGGTGGCGCGCTCAGCGAGGAGCGCCTGAGGGAAGTCGGCTCCAACCCGCAGGTGAAGATGATCGAGATCAAGCTGAGCCAGGGCGCCAAACCCGGCAAGGGCGGGATCCTGCCCGGAGCCAAGGTGACCGCGGAGATTGCCCGCATCCGCGGCATCCGTCCGGGCGAGGACGTCGTGAGCCCGAACCGCCATCGCGAGGTGAGCAACAACGGGGAGCTGCTGGACCTGATCGGCCGGGTTCGCGACATCGGGGGCAAGCCGACCGGCTACAAGGCCGTGATCGGCGACCCGCAATGGCTGAACGAACTGTTCGAACTGATCAACCGGCGCGGGCCGGACGCGGCGCCCGATTTCATCACCGTGGACTCCGGCGACGGCGGCACCGGCGCGGCCCCGATGCCGCTCATGGACAACGTGGGCATGGTCCTGAGGGAGAGCCTGATCATGCTGGTGGACGCGCTTGAGCGCCACGGCCTTCGCGATCGTGTGCGAGTGGTGGCCAGCGGCAAGCTGATCACGCCCACGGAGGTGGCCTGGGCACTGTGCGCGGGGGCGGACTTTGCGGTATCCGCCCGGGGTTTCATGTTCGCCCTGGGCTGCATACAGGCGATGCGCTGCAACAAGAACACCTGCCCCACGGGCATCACCACCCACAACCGGCGGCTGCAGCGTGGTCTCGATCCGCCCACCAAGGCGGTGAGCGCGGCCAACTACCAGCGCCGGATCGAGGAGGAACTTAAGATCATCGCGCATTCTTGCGGGGTCGCCGAGCCGCGGCTGCTGCGCCGCGAGCATTGCCGGATCGTTCAACCGGACGGCCGCAGCCGCCCGTTGTCGGAGGTTTACCCGAAGGCAGCGTAAGATATAGGTATGTCGGTATCGATACGCGCATGTTTCGTCTGCCTGATAGGCGCCATGCTTCTTGCATCGGTGCCGGCGGCAGCCCAGAGTTCCCGTTCGCAGTCGGTGTTCGGGGCCGATCCGAACCTTTCCGACGGGGCGCTGGCGCTGCGCCTGGGCGACTTCGAGGAGGGTATCCGATTGACCCTGGAAGGATTGCGGGCGCCGGCGGGAGCGGCCCACAGCATTCGCACGCGGTCTTCCGCGCACAACAACCTTTGCGCGGGCTACGTGATGGGCGGCAAATTCCAGGAGGCGCTGGAGCACTGCAACGAAGCCCTGAGGCTGAAACCGAACAACTGGCATGCGTACTCCAATCGCGCCGTGCTGTATGCCCTGACCGGGAACCTCATAAAGTCGGCCGAGGACATAGAGCAGGGCAAGCGCATCAACCCCGATGCGAAGCGGCTCAGGCAAGCGGAGGAATTCCTGAATGCGCGCATAGCGGTCCGCGACCGGACCGTGAAGCGCACCTGATGGTTCCTGCGCGGAAAAAGGGAGTTTCCCGATAGCGCGATCGCCGGAGTCGTAAATGCTGACAAGAAAGGAGCTTATCCGCTACGGGTTGGCGGCCGCCGCGATGGCGCCGTTGGGAAAGGCGCTGGGCGCGACCGGCCGCTATCTGCTCCGGGCGGACTCCGATCCGGCGGCAACGGATTCCGGCGGCCCGGCCTACGCCGGCGAGATCGTGCTCGGCGTATCGGCGGCGTTTTCCGGACCCTCGCGGGGACTGGGCACCGAACTCTACCGCGGGGCAAGCGCCTACTTCAGCCGGGTGAACGAGAACGGCGGCATCAACGGCCGCAGGATCGCGCTGAAGATGTACGACGACGGCTACCAGCCCGATCCCTGCGTGGAAAACACCATGAAGCTGATGCTGGAGGACGAGGTCTTCCTGCTGTTCGGTTACGTGGGCACGCCTACCGTCACGCGCGTGCTGCCGCTGCTGAAGAAATTTCAGGACGAGAACATCTTCATGTTCTTTCCCTTCACCGGCGCCCAGCCCCAGAGGCAGCCGCCGTACGGCGATTTCGCCTTCAACCTGAGGGCCTCCTATGCGCAGGAGACCG
Source organism: Gammaproteobacteria bacterium (assembly GCA_965116895.1). Lineage (GTDB taxonomy): Bacteria > Pseudomonadota > Gammaproteobacteria > Steroidobacterales > Foliamicaceae > Foliamicus. Next base: position 488,259 of record OZ220729.1, read on the forward strand.
CGGGCCTGGTCAACAACTTCGTGAGCATCGGCAAGGAACGCATCGCCGTCTTCTACCAGGCGGACGCCTACGGCCGCAGCGGCTGGGCAGGCGTCAGGGCGGCCCTGGCCCCGCACGGTCTGCGCATCGCCGGCGAGGCCACCTACAGCCGCGGCGCGAATTACACCGGCACCATGCGGCGCCAGGTGGAGATACTCCAGGCAACGTCTCCCGATGCCGTAATCTGCATCGGGGCCTACGCGGCCTGCGCCGCTTTTGCGCGCGACGCGGTGGACTTCGGCCTCGATGTACCGATCGCCAACCTGTCCTTCGTGGGCAGCGAGAACATGCTGAAGCTCCTGACCGAGGGGCGCGAGGAGAGCGAAGCCTACACGCGCCTGCTGGTCAACTCGCAGGTCGTTCCCAGTTACGAGGACCTGTCGCTGCCGGCCGTGCGCGAATACCGCGACCTGCTGGACCAGTACGACCCCCAGGTTCCGCCCGAGCTGGTCAAGGAGGACTACGCGCCTTTTCCCTACAGTTTCGGCGCCCTGGAAGGCTTCCTCAACGCCAAGTTGCTGGCCGAGATCATTCGCCGGCTGGAGGGCGAGGCCGACCGCTCCAGGCTGGAGCAGGCGGTTTTCTCGGTAACGGACTTCGACCTGGGCGTGGGCGAGCGGGTTTCCTTCGGACCGAACCGGCGGCAGGGACTGCAGACGGTCTACTACACGGTCGTCGAGGACGGCCGTTTCGTCCCCCTGAACGATTGGCAAGCGAAATTTGCATGACATGAAAATTCAAAAACTGTTTCAACGCACCCGATTCGGCATCTTCGCCATATTCGGCGGAATCGTGCTTTCGACCTCGGCCCTGTGCCTCTATACCGTGGATACGCAGCTATCGGCGGAATACGAGATCAACAGCAAGAACATCGCCAAGACCGTGGCGGATTCCAGCGTGGACATCCTCCTGAACCGGGACATGGCGACGCTGCAGTCGCTGGTGGACCAGTTCGTCGAAATCCAGGGAATCCGCTACATCTATATCACCAGCGAGACCGGGGAATACCTTGCCCATACCTTCGTGCCGGGCATACCCGACGAGATCCTGCAAAGCGATCACCGCAACACCGAGCCGGTCGAGCGGGAACTCCCGGGCCTGGGCAATTTCGTCGAGGTGGGCAGCCCGATCCTCGCGGGCGTCGCGGGTACCGTGCACGTGGGCATGGACCTGGACGTGGTCTCGCTGAAGATCACGAGGGCCATCGGCCAGCAGGTCTACCTGGTGTCCATCATCCTCGTGATCGGCGTGCTGGCTTCGATCTGGCTGGTCAACCTGGCGGCCAAGCCCCTGGGCGAGCTACTCGCATACGCGGTCGAACTGGCGCGCGACAATGACGAGGAATCGGTGTCGGACAGGGAAGTGCTGACCCGCGACGACGAAGTGGGCCACCTGGCCCGCCTGTTCCTCTACGTGGCCCGCAACGGGCCCAGGCCCGAAACCCTTGAGGCCACGCCGCAGGCCTAGCGTCGCTTCCGGACGCGGGAAATGAAAACGATACGCCTGCCGCGCACCGTCATCGCGCTGCTCTGCACGACCCTGCAGGTGTGCCTGGGCACTGTGTACGCCTGGAGCTTTTTCCAGACGATGCTGGTGCGGCAGTCGGGCTGGACCTTCACGCAGACGGCCTGGGCCTTCAGCATCACGATCTTCTCCCTGGGCGTGGCGGCCGCGTGGGCAGGCCAGGCGCTGCCGAAGTACGGCCCCAGGCGACTGGCGCTGATCGGCTGCTCCATGTTCGCCGGCGGCTACCTGATCGCGGGCTGGGCGCTGCACCTGGATTCGATTCCGCTGTTTTACCTGGGTTACGGCGTCATCGGCGGGGCCGGTATCGGGCTGGGGTACGTGACCCCCGTCGCCACCGTCGCAAAGTGGTTTCCCGACCACAAGGGCCTGGTTACCGGAATCGTGGTCATGGGATTCGGCGTGGGCGCCTTCCTGTTGAGCAAGGGACTGGCGCCGCTGCTGGTGTTGCAGACCGGACAGGACCTGGAAATGGTGTTCGTGTGGCTGGGCCTGATATTCGCCTGCGTGCTGATTCCGTGCAGCCTGTTCCTGAGCGACCCTCCGGAACCGGCGCAGCCCGCCGTCGCGCAGGCGGCGCCCACCCGGGCGGACGGTGGCGGGCCGGACTCGGTCTGGCCCTATCTGAAATCGTGGTCGTTCGTCATTCTGTGGATCGTGTTCTTCTTCAACATCGCCGCCGGGATTTCCGTGATCAGCTTCCAGTCCGAATTGCTGCAGGAGGTCTGGGGACTTTCGGATCCCTCCCTTGAGCCTGCGGTTCTTGCCGAGTACGGCGCGACGCTGATCGCCGTGAGTTCCCTTTGCAACGGCGTGGGCCGCCTTTTCTGGGGCCTGCTGTCGGACCGGATCGGCCGGGTCGCGGTGTTCCGCATCCTGCTGGCCAGCCAGATGGTGGTGTTCGGAATCCTGATGACCGAAACCAATCCCTGGATATTCTCGGCGCTGGTTTGCTACGTGCTGCTCTGCTTCGGCGGCGGGTTCGCCACCATGCCCTCGTTCATTCTTGACGTATTCGGTCCGAAGAAGATGTCGGCGATATACGGCACCATCCTGACCGCCTGGGCCGCGGCGGGCATCGCCGGCCCCGTGTACGTGGGCTATCTGAAGGACGTTTACCCCGACCGGGCGGTCCTGTATTGCTTCCTGATCGGCGTCATGATGCTGGGCGCCGGATACGTGTTCTCCTACCTGCTGAACGACAGCCGGATAAAGCTGGGGCGCCCCACGCTGGAGGGTACGCTGCGCGAATACGGCATTCCGCAGACCGCTTCCTGAGCGCCCGGCGGTGGTACCATATACAAGTGCCGCGTTAGCGTAGTACGGGTAAGCGCATGAGTACCGATAACCTGCTGCCGGACGACTATTTCACCGGCGAAGAAGAGTATCCCGAAGGTTTCCAGGAAGCGATAGACGCCGTCATCAACGGCGGCAACAGACTGCTGGAATCCAACGAAGAGCCGGACGCCTGGGACGTCGCCTCGGGCCTGCTTGCCGGCGCGGTCCATTTCTGGCTGTTTTCGCGCCAGCCCTGCAGCGATCCCCTGTGCGAATCCTGCGCCTCGGTGTCCACCGCCGAGCAGCGGCTGGCGCGCCTGATGGAGGAAGTCAAGCAGCACTGCGAGGAGAGCGAGTACTTCCACACGCCCCTGGACCGTAACGCCGGTTCGGCCTGAGCCGGCGGCGGAATCGGCAATGGCGCGGATTCGCGTAACGGACCGGGCAGGCGAGTCCCTGGTCGTCGAAGGCCAGGCCGGCGCGAGCGTCATGGAGACCCTGCGCGAGCTGGACAACGGGGTCGAGGCGCTGTGCGGCGGCATGTGCTCCTGCGCCACCTGCCACTGCCATATCGATCCCTCCTGGCGCGACAGGCTGCCGCCCCGGTCTCCGGAAGAGGAAGAGTTGTTGTCGGAGCTGGAGTACTTCACCGAGGATTCGCGCCTGACCTGCCAGCTCAGGTTCTCCGAGGAACTGGACGGCCTTACCCTCACCATCGCTCCCGAAGAATAGGGAGTTTCGCGGGCTTGCGCCGCGTCAACGCGCACCATGCGGGCTGATTTCTCTCCGCCGGAAATGCCCGAGGGGGCGGAAGCCCTGCGCGGAGAGGTGCGCGCGTTCCTGGCCGAGGCCCTGCGCGATGTGCCGCTGAGCGAGCGGGCCCTTTCCTGGGACGCCTTCAACCCGGATTTCAGCCGCCGCATGGGCGAGGCCGGCTTTATCGGCCTGAGTTTTCCGGCGGAGTACGGCGGCGGCGGCCGCACCCAGCTCGAGCGGTTCGTGGTGCTGGAGGAGTGCCTGGCCGCCGGCGCGCCGACGGGCTTTCACTGGTTCGCCGACCGGCAGAGCGGCCCGCTGATCCTGCGCTACGGCGGCGAGGAGCTCAAGCGGAGCATCATCCCGCGCATCTGCCGCGGCGAGCTGTGTTTCTGCATCGGCATGAGCGAGCCCGATTCGGGATCGGACCTGGCCTCGCTGCGCACGCGGGCGAGGCGGACTCCATCGGGCTGGCGGGTCAACGGAACCAAGATCTGGACCACCAACGCGCACCGCGCGCACTACATGATCGCGCTGTTCCGCACCGGGGAGGGGCAGCGACGCAACGAGGGGCTGTCGCAGTTCCTGGTGGACCTGCGCAACACGCCCGGCATACGCATCGCCCCGATCCGGGACATTGCCGGGCGCGAGCACTTCAACGAAGTCCATTTCGAGGATGCACTGCTGGCCGAGGACGCATTGATCGGCGTCGAGAATGAGGGTTGGGCGCAGGTGACCGAGGAGCTGGCGCTGGAGCGCTCCGGCCCCGAACGCTACCTTTCCTGCCAGGCCTTGTTCAACGAGTTGCTGGCGGTACTTGACGAGCGCGGAGCCGGCGGTTCGGCTGCCGTGGCCGTGGGCCGCATCGTGGCGCAACTGGGGGCCCTGCGCGCCATGTCCCTTTCGGTTGCGGCGATGCTGGAGCGCGGCGAGTCGCCGGCCCTGGAAGCGGCCATGGTCAAGGACATGGGCACCCGCTTCGAGCAGTCCCTCCCCCGGCTGGCCCAGGAAATCGTCGACCTGCCGCCCGACGGCGGGCAGGACGCGCTGCCGTATCAGCAGGCGCTGCACCTGATGACGGTCCTGGCGCCGTCGTTCTCGCTGCGCGGGGGCAGCGGCGAAATACTGCGCGGCATCATCGCGCGCGGTCTGGGGCTTCGCTGATGCGCGCCGATCCGCTGCTGGTGGAAACGGTGGAGCGCATGTTCGCCGAAAACCTGGCGCCGGAGGATCTCGCCGGGGCGCATCGCTCCGGCGGCGCGCGTTTCATGGAACTGGCGCGCGAAATGGGCCTGGACACGGTGCTGCTCGCGCAGAAACAGGGGGGCTATGGCGGGGGATGGCTGGACGCGTTTGTGATCGCCGAGGCCTGCGGGCGCTACGCCGCTCCGGGTACATTGCCCGAAATCATGATCCGGCGCGGGCTTGACCAGACCGCCGAAGATGCCGCCGCCGGGGCATCTCCGTTGCCGCTGCCGGCCGGGGCGCTGCTGCGCTCGGCCCAGATGGCGGGCGCCGCGCAGGGCCTGGTGGAGCGAACGGCCGCGTATTGCTCGGAGCGCAAGCAGTTCGGACGCCCGATCGGAAAGTTCCAGGCCGTGCAGCAGCAAATGGCCGAGCTCGCGGGACATGCGGCGTGCATGCAGGCGGCGTCGCAACAGGCCTTTGCGGCCGTGCAGAGGCACGGCATGCCGGAGTCGGAGGACTGCCCGGCGTGGCTGGCGGTCGCCATCGCCAAGTGCCGCTGCTCGGAACTCGTGCACGCGGTCACGCAGATCGCGCATGGGGTGCATGGGGCGATCGGGTTTACCGAGGAGATGGGGCTGCAGTACTTCAGCCTGCCGCTTTGGCGCTGGCGCGCCGAGTACGGACGGGATGCCGACTGGGCCGAGGCTATCGGCAGGCGCGCCATCGCCGCCGGTCCGGCCGCAGCCTGGGCTGCTCTCACGCGCTAGCCCGCTGCGTTCCTGCTTCCTCGCCCGTCGTTCGCCCCTCTCCTCGTGAGAGACGCCATCCTGGCTCGATTCTCGCTGTCCCTGCTCCAACGCTCTCCCGAGGAGAGGGGCGAACGACGGGCTTCAGCTGGTGCGGTGGACGGGTTGGCGCTGCGTGTTTGGGAGCATTTCGCCGCCCCTGCTTTCAGGAGCGTTGGAGCAGGATAGCGAGAATCGAGCCAGGGATGGCGTCTCCTGAAAGCAGGGGCGGCGAAATGCTCCGCGCACCAGCCAACATGCATGCTGGCGGCCCGTACAATTCACCGCCTATGAGTTCGTATCCGTTCGCTGAAATCGAACCGAAGTGGCAAGCGCGCTGGGAGCGCGAGGGCACGTTCAGGACGCCGGTCAGGCCCGATCATTCGCGGCCCAAGGCCTACATCCTCGACATGTTCCCCTATCCCAGCGGCGCCGGCCTGCACGTCGGCCATCCGGAGGGCTATACGGCCACCGACATCGTGGCCCGTTTCAAGAGGATGCGCGGCTACAACGTCCTTCACCCCATCGGCTGGGACGCGTTCGGCCTGCCGGCCGAGCAGTACGCCGTGCGCACCAACACCCATCCGCGGGTGACCACGCGCCGGAACATCGACCGGTTCCGCACGCAACTGAAATCGCTGGGGTTTTCGTACGACTGGTCGCGTGAGTTCAGCACCGCCGACCCCGACTACTACCGCTGGACGCAGTGGATATTCCTCAAGCTCCACGAGCGCGGGCTCGCCTACCAGGACGAGCAGCCGGTGTGGTGGTGCCCCGAACTCGGCACCACCCTGGCCAACGAGGAAGTCGTGGAAGGGCGTTCGGAAGTGGGCGGTTTCGCCTGCGAACGCCGGCCGCTCAGGCAGTGGATGCTAAGGATCACCGACTACGCGGAGCGCCTGCTGGACGGGCTCGACGGCCTGGACTGGCCGGAATCCACGCTGGAGATGCAGCGCAACTGGATCGGCCGCTCGGTGGGAGCGGAGATCGACTTCGAGCTGATCGGGCGCGAGGAAAAGATCCAGGTTTTCAGCACCCGCCCGGACACGATCTTCGGCGCCACTTTCCTGGCCCTGTCGCCGGAGCATCCGCTGGTGGAGAAGCTTGCGACCCCCGGGCGCATCGACGGGGTGCGGCGCTATTGCCGCGAAGCCGCGCGCAAGAGCCAGCGCGCCCGCGCCGCCGAAGCGCACGACCGCAGCGGCGTGGATACCGGTGCGCGGGCTCGGCATCCGGTCACCGGCACGGACGTGCCGGTGTGGGTGGCCGACTACGTGCTGATGGGCTACGGCACCGGGGCGATCATGGGCGTGCCCGGCGAGGACCAGCGCGACTGGGAGTTCGCCCTGGAGCATTCGCTGAAGGTCGTGCGCACCGTTCAACCGCCGGAGGGCTACGAGGACGCGGCATTCAGCGGCGAGGGCGTGGTCATCAACAGCGATTTCCTCAACGGCATGCGGATGGAGGAGGCCAAGCAGGCCGCGGTGGACTGGCTTGATCGGCGCGGCCGGGGCCGGCCGCGGATCGCCTACCGCCTGCGCGACTGGCTGTTCAGCCGCCAGCGTTACTGGGGCGAGCCGTTTCCGGTCGTGTTCGTGGACGGCGTTGCCCGTCCGCTGCCGGAGACCGAACTGCCGCTGACGCTCCCGGACCTGGAGGACTTCCGGCCCAGCGGTTCTCCGGAGGGGCCGCTGGCCAAGGCCACGGACTGGCTGGACACGGTCGATCCGGCCAGCGGCAGGCCGGCGCGCCGCGAGACCAACACCATGCCGCAATGGGCGGGCTCGTGCTGGTACTACCTGCGCTTCATCGATCCCCACAATCCGGGCCGCCTCGTGGACCCGGAACTGGAACGCTACTGGATGCCGGTGGACCTGTACATCGGCGGCGCCGAACACGCCGTTCTGCATCTCCTCTATGCGCGGTTCTGGCACAAGGTGCTGTACGACGCGGGCCTGGTGTCCTGCGACGAACCGTTCCGCAAGGTGGTGCACCAGGGCGTGATTCTCGGCGAGCGCGAGTACGCCGCCTACCGGGACGACGGCGGCGCGCTGATCTCGGCGGAACGCGCGCGCCGCGTGAGCGGCTCGCAACCGGCAGCCTATGTCGAAAAGGACAGCGGCGGGCGCCTCGAGCCCGTGGCCGTGAGCGAGGACGACGTGCTGAAGAGCGGGGAGAACTTCGTTCTGGCCGACGACTCCTCCGTGGTCCTGGAATCGCGCGCCCACAAGATGTCCAAGTCGCGCGGCAACGTGGTCAACCCCGACGACGTCCTGAGCCACTGCGGCGCCGACGCGTTTCGGCTCTACGAAATGTTCCTGGGACCGCTGGAGAAGTCCAAGCCCTGGAGCACCCGCGGAGTGGAGGGGCCGCACCGGTTCCTGAACCGGCTGTGGGCGCTGCTGGAGCGCGGAGTGGTCGAGAAGGAGCCGGAAGCGGAGCAGATGCGGCTATTGCATCGCACCATCGCGAAGGTCACCGACGACATCGGGACGCTGCGGCTGAACACGGCCATCGCCGCGTTGATGGAAATGGTCAATGCGGCGGCCCGCTGGGACGAACTTCCGCGCGCCGTCGCCGAGCCGCTGGTGCTGCTGCTCAGCCCGTTCGCGCCGCACGTGGGCGAAGAGCTCTGGGAGCGGCTGGGCCATGCCGAGTCGCTGGCCGATGCGCCCTGGCCGGAGGCCCGCGAAGAATGGCTCAGGGAGGAGACCGTGGAGATCGCCGTTCAGATCAACGGCAAGCTTCGCGCCAGTATCCGGGTGGCGGCAGGCGCCGAACGCGACGACGTGCTGGCGGCCGCGCGCGGCAACGAACGGGTGGCCGCTCACCTGGCGGAAATCCCGATCCTGCGGGAAGTCTATGTTCCGGGCCGGGTCGTGAATTTCGTGGTGTGATTCTCGTGCGGGCTTTCGTGGGAGGCCGCGTCGCCGCAGCGTGCGCGCTGTCGCTCATGCTTGCGGCCTGCGGCTTTCAGTTTCAGGGGCCGCTTGAGTTTCCGGCGCTGTCCGGGGGCATATGGCTGCAGAGCGCCCACGGTTCGACGCCGCTTCGGCGCGCCCTGAACGAGCAGTTGCGCCTGGCCGGGGTCACGTTGCACGGCGAGCCCGGCGAGGGCGTTGCAATCCTCCGCCTGCTGGACGACGAAAGCGAGGAGAGCCTCGTGGCCATTTCCGCGAACAATCTGCCCACGGTCACGGAGATCAGCTACCGCGTGAGATACGCGCTCAGGCTGGGCGGGGCGCGGCTGATCGACGATCGCGAGCGGGAAGTGAACCACACCCGCGTGCAGGACGAATTCCGGGTGCTGGGAATGGAGCGCGAGACTGAGGTGTTGCGCGACGCCCTGGCCGAGGAACTGGCCTGGCAGATACTCCGCGACCTGGCCTCGCTGCCGGTTCCTGCCACCGCCGGCGCGCCATGATCAGCCTCTACAACACTCTGGGCGGAGAACGACAGACCTTCGTTCCCGGCGATGCGGACCGCGTGACCATGTACGTTTGCGGACCGACGGTCTACGGTCCCGCCCATATCGGCAACGCCCGCCCGGCCGTGGTGTTCGACGTGCTGGCTCGCGTGCTGCGCCGCCGCTACCCGCTGGTCTACGCCAGCAACATCACCGACGTGGACGACAAGATCAACCAGGCGGCCGCCGACGAGGGCGTGTCCATCGCAACGGTTGCGCGGCGCTGGACCGGGGTCTGGCAGGAAGACATGGAAGCGCTGGGCGTGCTTGCGCCGGACCGTCAACCTCTCGCGACGGAACATGTGCCGCAGATGATCGGGTTGATCGAGAGCCTGCTGAAGTCCGGACATGCCTACGAGGCGGAGGGCCATGTGCTGTTCCGGGTCGGCGCCTATGCTGCGTACGGCGAACTTTCCGGGCGCAATCGCGACGAGCAGATCGCCGGCGCCCGGGTCGATGTTGCGCCGTACAAGGAGGACCCGGCCGACTTCGTGCTCTGGAAGCCGTCTTCCGGCGAGCTGCCCGGCTGGGATAGCCCCTGGGGGCGCGGGCGTCCCGGCTGGCACCTCGAATGCTCGGCCATGGCCCGCGAACACCTGGGCGAGACGATCGACATTCACGGCGGAGGCCGGGACCTGATCTTCCCGCACCACGAGAACGAGATCGCGCAGAGCCGCTGCGCGCATGGCGCCGCGCTGGCCCGCTACTGGGTGCACAACGGCATGATCCGCGTGGGCAGGTCGAAGATGGCCAAGTCCCGGGGAAATATCCTGACCATTCGCGAATTGCGCGGGAAAGTCCCGGGCGAGGTATTGCGGCTGGCCCTACTGAGCGCTCGGTACCGGGACCCGCTGGAGTGGAGCGACGAGCTGGTGGCGGCGTCCCGGCAGCGCCTGGATCGCCTGTATCGCGTGCTGCACGATTGCACTGCCGGGTCCGGGGAAGTAGCGCCTTCGCCCCCGGAAGGGCCTGCACGCGCAGCCGAACCGTCGGCAGAACTCGTTCAGGCACTGGAGGACGATCTCAACACGCCGGCGGCCCTGGGCGTGCTGGCCGGAGAGGCGCGCAAGCTGCGCGCCGGCGACGTGGAGCCGGTCGCCGGGGCGGCGGCGCTCAAGGCCGGCGGCTTGCTTCTGGGCCTTCTGCAGACCGACCCCGGGGAATGGTTCACGGCCGTGGAGAGCGGGCTGGAGCTGACCGCGGAGGAAATCGAAACGCGCATCGACGAGCGGGCCAGGGAGCGAACCGCCGGCGACTACGCCGCGGCCGACCGCATCCGCGAAGAGCTCAAGGACCGCGGCGTGATCCTGGAAGACGGCCCGCAAGGCACGACCTGGCGCCGGACGGCGCTATGATTGGCCCATGAGCGAACTGTTTGCACCCCGGCGGACCGTGGTCCAGGTGGAAGAGAGCGCCGAGCTGGCGCCCAAATTCGACGCCAATGGCCTTATCCCGGCCGTGGTCACGGACCACGGCAGCGGGGAACTGCTGATGCACGCCTACATGAACCGCGAGGCGCTCGAACTAACCATCACCACGGGCGAGGCGCATTATTTCAGCCGCAGCCGGAACAAGCTTTGGCGGAAGGGCGAAACCAGCGGGCTGAAGCAGCGGGTGCGCGAACTGCTGATCGACGACGATCAGGACTGCGTGTGGCTGCGGGTGGAACTGACCGGCGGCGCAAGCTGCCACGTGGGTTACCGGTCCTGCTTCTATCGCCGGGTCCCGCTGACTTCGGGCGGCGGGCCGGTCGAGCTGGAATTCACCGAGAGCGACAAGGTGTTCGATCCGGAGCAGGTCTACGCCGGGCAGGAAAACCCCACCCGATTGTGAGCGTCGAACCGCCGTCCCCCGGAAGTCTGCGGGACGCCCAGGAGGAGCTGCTCGAGGAACTGGGCTTCTTCGACAGCTGGATGGAGCGCTACCAGCACATCATCGAACTGGGCCGCAATGCGCCCGACTTTCCCGATGAGTGGAGAATCGAGGACAACCGCCTGCGCGGCTGCCAGTCCCAGGTGTGGCTGAAGTCCTGGCAGGATGAAGGGCGCCTTTTCTTTCTTGCGATCAGCGATTCCGCGATCGTTTCCGGACTGGCGGCGATCCTTATGCGCGTTTACAGCGGACGGCGCCCGGCCGAGATACTCGAAACGCCGCCCGACTTCATCGCCGGGGCCGGGCTTGACCAGCACCTGAGCCCGACCCGCAGCAACGGCCTCCATTCCATGGTCAACGAAATCCGCCAGCGGGCCGTAAAATGTCTGGGGTGAAAGCAATCGCCATCGGGCTGATCCGCGCGTACCAGCTTTGCGTGTCTCCTTTCCTCGGTCCCCGCTGCCGCTTCCAGCCGACCTGTTCCGCGTACGCCAGGGAAGCCATCGAAACTCACGGCCTGCCGCGCGGCTTCGGAATGGCCCTGCGCCGCGTATTGCGCTGCCACCCGCTGGGCCCCTCGGGCTGGGACCCGGTGCCGCCCGTCAAGGTTGACCGGCCCTAGTGGACGAATCCTTCCTCTCACTTTTGCGTTGTCCCAGAACGGGCGGCGAACTGCGCCTGGCCCCGGCGGAGGAGCTGGCGGAATACAACGACGGTGTGCGCGAAGGGAGCCTGAACAACGCCGCCGGCCGGAAGATCACGCAGTCGATGGAAGGCGCGCTGGTGTCCGAATGCGGCCGCTGGCTCTACCCGGTTCATGAAGGCATTCCGGTCCTGCTGGTCGAGGAAGCCGTCCCGCTCGCCGATACGTGCGCCTGACCCCGAACGAACTCCCGGCCGCCCTCGAGCGAGGGCTGGCGCCCTTGTACCTCATGTCCGGGGCGGAGCCGCTGTTGCTGGACGAAGCGGTTGATCGGGTTCGGGCCGCGGCGCGGGACGAGGGCTTTTCCGAACGCTCGCTCCACCTGGCCGACGCGCGTTTCAACTGGAACCAATTGCACGCCGACGCCTGCAGCCAGTCGCTGTTCGCCAGCCGGCGGCTGGTTGAGGTGCGGATGCCGGGCGGCAAGCCGGGCGCCGTGGGCGCCAGGATGCTGAAGGAACTGTCCGGCGCGCTACCCGAGGACAATCTGATCATGGTGGTCACCGGAACGCTCGATCGCAACGCCCGCAGGAGCGCCTGGGTGGGCGCGCTGGAAAAGGCCGGGACCTGGGTCGATGCGCCGCTGTTGTCCGCCCGCGAGCAGCGCGGCTGGATCAGGGACCGTCTGACCGGCGAAGGCTTCCAGCCCGACGAGGCGGCTGTCATGCTGCTGGCCGAGCGCACCGAGGGCAACCTGCTGTCCGCCCGGCAGCAGATCGACAAGCTGGCGCTGGCCCACGACCCCGGACCGCTGTCCGTGGACGCGGTCATGGAGGCCATCGCGGACGCCAGCCGGTTTGACGTATTTCAGCTCGGATCGGCCGCCCTGGGCCAGGATCTCGGGCGGACCGCCCGGATTCTTGCCGGGCTCAAGCGCGAACGCGCGCCACTGACGCTGATTCTCTGGGTCCTGGTTCGCGACATCACGACACTGGCGGACCTCTACTGGCGAACGGCGCGAGGCGACAGCCTGCCATCGGCCATGGGAGCGCTCAGAGTGTGGTCGAGCCGCAAGGCCGAGTTCCGTTCCGCGCTGAAGCGCCATGGCGTGCGTTCCATCCGCGGGCTGCTCGTTCGTTCCGCCAGGGCCGACCAGGTCATCAAGGGCGCCCGGCCGGGAGAGCCCTGGACGGAGCTCCAGTTGCTGGCGTTCGGCCTGGCGGAGCCGCATCGCATGGGTGCGGATCAATGAGCGCGTGGCGGGATACGGCGCTGGGACTGCTCGGAGGCAGTTTTGACCCGGTGCACAAGGGGCATGTCGCGCTGGCGCGCCAGCTTGCCGACGCGGCCGGGCTGTCCGAGGTGCGGTTCGTCATTGCTCCCGCTCCGCCGCACCGCACCGCCCTGGTGGCTTCCGCGCCGCTCAGGCTGCGAATGCTCACGGCGGCGGTTGAGGGAATTCCCGGTTTCTCGGTGGAGGAGTGCGAGCTGGGTCCGTCCGCCACGGGCTATACGGTGGACACGCTCGAGATTTTGAGGCGCGCGAACCCGGGACGCACGCTCTGCTGGATGATGGGGTTCGATTCCTTCCTTACCCTGCCGACCTGGCGCCGCTGGAGGTCGATTTTCGACCTGGCGCACCTCCTAGTCGGAGCCCGCGCCGGCCACCAGGCCGGGCCGCCCGCCGCCCTCAAGGCGGAAATCGAGTCGCGCTCGGTAACGGATCATCGGGAGCTGAGGTCCTCCGCCGCCGGCCGCATCATGATCTGCCGGAAGCCCGTGGCTGCGGTTTCTTCCAGCCGGGTGCGGCGCGCGGCCCGGTCGGGGGACCTTGCGCAGGACCTGATTCCGGCGCCTGTCGCGCGAATCATCACGGATTCCGGCGCCTACGCCGGAGGTGAGAATTGAGCGCCCATCCCCTGGTGCGCCTGGCCGAAGGCCTCCTGGACGAATTGCAGGCCTCCGAAGTGCGCCTGATGGACGTGCGCTCGCAAACGGGGATGACCGATTTCATGCTGATCGCCACCGGCCGCAACGCGCGTCACATCCGCGCCCTGGCCGATCGCCTGATCGAACGAAGCAAGAAGGAAGGGCACCGGGTCCTGGGCGTGGAAGGCCTGCAATGGGGCGAATGGGTACTGATCGATTTGGGCGACCTGGTCGTGCACCTCATGCGGCAGGAGACGCGCGACTTCTACAAGCTGGAGGACTTGTGGGAGTTTGACAGCGCCGCCGCGGGAACCTAGGCGTCGTGCCTCCGTCGCTGAAAAAGGCCCTGCGCTGGCTGGTCGGCGCCGTCTGCGCGGCGGTAGTCGTCGTGGCCCTGCTGCTGGGCGTGCTGCGCGTGCTCATGCCCCTGGTGCCGAGATTTCAGGAGGAGATCGCCGAGTGGACCAGCGACGCCCTGGGGTATCCGGTGGAGTTCGCCCGGATCGAACCGTCCTGGGGCTTTACCGGGCCCGAATTCCGGCTGCGCGGGGTGCGGGTCATGTCCGAGCGCGGCGGCGGGCCGCTGTTGCTGGCCGACGAGATCCTGGTGGGAATCAATCTTCTTACGCTGTTGCCCGGGCCGGGCCTCAACCTGGACCGCATGTCAATTGTCGGAGCCAGACTGTCGCTCAGGCGGCTGGGCCCGGACACCTTCTCCGTGCAGGGGCGCGACCCCGCCTACTATCCGGGCGGTCCGGCGCGCTTGCTGGCTTTTGCGCCGCCCGAGCTGGAAATGCGCGATGTCTGGATCGATTTCGAGGAACCGGCGCGGAGCGTGCGCGAGAACCTGTGGCTTGAGCGCTTGTCGGTGACCATAGCGGATGGCCGGATCGTGCTGGACGGGCGCGTGGTCCTGCCGGACGAATACGGCGACTGGCTGGGCGTGGGGGCGGACATCGAGCTTGCGCAATGGAATCGCGCCTTTCTGCCCGCCGGACGCTGGCGGCTGCACCTGGAGGGCCGCTCGATGGACCTGGCGAGGGTCAGTGAGCTGGTTACCGAAGCGGACCGCCTGCCGTTGATCGGTTCCGGCGATTTCAACGTCTTCGTGGACCTCGACGGCGCCGTGGTGGAACAGCTTTTCGGTGAACTCGACTTCGAGGACCTGTGGGTTGCGGGCGGCCCGCGCGACCACGTTTTCGACCGCCTTGCGGGCCAGTTCGAATGGCAACGCGACGGCAACACAGCCGAGCTGACCGCCGCGCGGCTCGAGGCGGCGCGAAACGGGGAGGACTGGCGGGGCACCGAGGTCAGCGCAAGCTGGACGCTGGGGGACGGCGGAGAACTCGCCGCGGTGCAACTGGAGGCCGGTTTTGTGCGTCTCGAGGACGCGATACCGCCATTGCTCGGAATCGCGCGCGCTGCGGGCGTGTCGCCTGCGCTGGTGCCTCTCGCCGGCGACGTCAGCGATCTGAGTCTGCGCTGGGAGTCCGGGGGGCCGTTTCCGCCGGAAATCCGCGCCGCATTTTCCGGCTTGTCGCTTCAATGGCCGGACCGCGGCCTGACGGTGGCGGGAGTTGACGGCAGCCTGCGGCACGAATCCGGCGCCGGCAGCGCCGATCTCTCGATCCCGGGCGCCGGCGACTTCGCCGCGTCGTGGCTGGACGGGGCCGTCGATCTGACCGGGGCGCAGGCGGAATTGAGCTGGCGGACCGGTCCGGGGAACTGGTCGATCGACGGCAACAATCTCAGAATCGGCGCCGATGGAATGGACTTCGCCGGCCGTTTTTCCCTGTCTCTGCCCGAAGGCGGCAGCTCTCCCGTGCTCGACCTGAGCGGCGGCGGCGACAGTATCGAGGACCTGCCTGCCGCGCTCGCGCTTCTGCCCTGGCAGAACACGCGCGGTCTCCCCTTCGGCTGGCTGAGCAGGGCCCTTCATGCCGGCCGCGCCGACGGCTGGAACATGCAGCTCGGCGGGCCGCTGGATTCGTTTCCGTTCGGCGGAGCGGTCCTGCGCGTGGAGTTGGCCCTGAGCGACGGCGTGCTGACGGTGCACGAGGCGTGGCCCGACGTGGCGGACCTGTCGGGCAAACTGGTGCTGAACGGATCCGCCCTGGTGATTCTCGACGCGGAGGGCGAGCTGGCGGGCGTGCGCTGGCGGGACGTGCGCACCGATATCCGCGACCTGACCAATCCGGTCGTAGAGGTGAACGGCGAAAGCGACGATCCCATGCCGGCGCTGCTGGCCGGACTGGCGCGCATTCCGATGGCCGATCGCATTCACCCCATGCTGCTCAATGCCGAGACTTCCGGGGAGGCCGGAACGCGCGTGGAGTTCAGGCTGCCCGTCGCGGACAGGAGCGCCTGGGAAATCGACACCGAAACCGAACTGGGCGGCGGAGAGTTGAAGCTGAACGCCCTGATTCCCGCGGTCACCGACTTGAGGGGCAGCATACGCTTTACCCGCGCCGGAGTGCGCGCACGGGAACTGCAGGGACGGTTTCTGGATCAGCCGCTGCTGATCGACGTCGACAGGGCGCCCGCCGGAATGGCCGGCTACGGGTATCGGGTGGACCTGGACGGATCGGCGACCGCCGAAGCGCTCGCGGAACTGTTTGCCTGCTGTGCGCTGGATCGGCTGCATGGGCAATTCGAATGGGACGGCAGCGTGCTGGTGCCCGCAATGGAAGCGGGGCCGTCCCGTCCCGTCCGCGTGCGCCTGGAGACCGACCTGGCCGGAATGGGCAGCGCGTTTCCCTACCCGATGAACAAGCCGGCGGATGCACCCGGGCCCACGCAGCTGGAACTTCTCTGGGGGTCCGAGGACCCGCCGCGACTGGCGGGCAGGCTGGGCCTGGGGCCGGGCGTCGCACTGGAGTTCGGCGACGATGGTGGCGGGTGGCGGATCAGGCGCGGGCGCCTGCACTTCGGCGATTCCTTGCCGCGCCTGCCGGAAGGTCCGGGACTGCTGGTGGACGGACGCGTCGACTGGCTGCGTCCCGCCCTATGGGCCGAGGTGCTGGGATCCGAAGCCGGGTCGCTGGACCTGCCGTGGGAGCTGGACCTGACCGCCGGCGAGGTCTACACGATGGGCAGCACCCTCAGGGACCAGTCCATCCGCGTGCGTCCCCGCTCCGACGGATGGCTGGTGGAGCTTCGCGGCGAATTCGCCGACGGGCGTCTGTTCTGGCCGCGCGCGGAGGTCCGGAATGGGCAGTTGCTGGCGGACCTGAACCGGCTGAAGCTGACGCTGCCGGACCCGGAGCCGCAACCGCCGGCGAACCCGCGCCGCCTGCCGGCCGGCAAGGTCATGCTGAGCGATCTCGTAATCGGACGGATGCGGCTGGGGGACGTGCGGGCCCGCTACGAGAAGACCGCGGGCGGGCTGGCCGTGAACTGGTTTCGAACCGAGTCGGCGGCCTTCTCGTCGCAGGGCAGCGCGGCCTGGCTGGTCACGGACGACGAGGGCGCGGAACAACTGGGGCGGCTCGACATGGTCCTGGAGAGCTCCGATGTCGCCGCGGCCCTGGAGCAGTTGGGCTACGCGCGCGGCATCTCCGGCGACCGGGGGCAGATGACCCTGTCCGCGAGCTGGGACGGGCCGCCTTCGGGGGACTTCCTCGCGCGGTCCAACGGAACGGTCGGACTGGAGGTGGAGCTGGGCGAAGTGGCGGCCCTGGACCCCGGCGGCGGCCGGATGCTGGGCGTGCTCAGCCTGGCGCGCCTGCCGCGCCGCCTGGCGCTGGATTTCCGCGAGGTGACGGAGGAGGGACTGCCCTTCGACCGGCTGGCCGGCGATTTCAGTCTTCGCGAGGGACAGGCATACACCTGCAATATGGGCCTGCAGGGCGCCGTGGCGGGTCTCGCGCTGTTCGGCCGCACCGGCCTGCAGGATCGCAGTTACGACCAGGTTGCCGTAGTATCCCCCAATCTGCCGGACTTGCTTTCGCTGGGCGGCGTGATAGTGGGCGGAACCGGCCTGGGCGCAACGATGCTGTTGCTATCGCAGGCCTTCCGCGAGCCGCTGCAGGCGATCTCG
The DNA here is from genome assembly GCA_965116895.1 of Gammaproteobacteria bacterium. Taxonomy (GTDB): domain Bacteria; phylum Pseudomonadota; class Gammaproteobacteria; order Steroidobacterales; family Foliamicaceae; genus Foliamicus. Next base: position 505,778 of record OZ220729.1, read on the forward strand.
GCGAACTATTACCGGGTCGGCGGCAGCTGGGACGAGCCGCTGGTTGAGCGGGTTTTGAGAGAGGAAATTGACCTGGGCGCGTTTGAGGACTGCGCCCGTTACCTGGAGGAGCAGTTGATCGATATGCCTGAAGTGGACTGGGATGCGTTGCTGAGCGAGGCCCGGGAGGAAGTTCCGCCGCAGCAGGCGGGTGACGCGGACAGCCGGGACATCGCCCCGGACAAGCCGGCTGCGGATTCCGGCCCGGCCGCGCCATGAGCAAGGTTGCGGTCATCCAGATGTGTTCGGGCGACGAGCCCGGCGCCAACCTCAAGCAGGCCGCGGCCCTGCTTCGAAGGGCGGCCGACGCGGGAGCGGCGCTTGCCGTGCTGCCGGAGAACTTCGCCCTGATGTCCAGGGACGCCGAGCGCATGCGCGCCGAGCATGCCGAGCGCCCGGGTGACGGGCCGTGGCAGGAATTCGCGGCCGAACAGGCGCAGCGGCTGGGGATGTGGATCGTGGCCGGGACCATTCCCATGCACGCGGAGGACCCGCGCCGCCCGGCATCGGCCTGCTGCCTGTTCGACGGCTCCGGAACACTGGCGGCGCGCTACGACAAGATGCATCTGTTCGACGTGTCCCTGCCCGGGCGCAAGGAGTCCTTCCGCGAGTCCGCCACGACCACGGCGGGCGGCGAGCCGGTTGTGGCGGAAACGCCGTTCGGCCGGCTGGGACTGGCGGTGTGTTACGACCTGCGCTTCCCGGAGCTGTTTCGCGCCATGGGCGAGCAGGGCGCCGAGATGGTTGCGCTTCCGGCCGCCTTTACCCGCCCGACCGGCGAAGCGCACTGGTACGTGCTCGTTCGCGCCCGGGCGGTCGAGAACCTCATCTACATGCTGGCTTCGGCGCAGCATGGAAGCCATCCGGGCGGGCGCGAGAGTTACGGTCATTCAATGGTGGTCGAGCCCTGGGGACAGGTCGTGGGGGAGTGCAAGGAGGGCGACGGCGTGCTCTGCCATGACGTGGCGCTGGACAAGCTCGAGCGGCTGCGCAGCGGCTTTCCCGCGCTCGATCATCGCCGGCTTTCGTCGGGCATGAAATGAGCAAGTCTCCCGATCCTTCCACCTTCGAGGTTCAGCAGCAGGCCCTGGCGCTGGCCCGCGGCAGCCTGCTGGAGTCGGCGGATCTCGGCGACCCCCAGCTTGACCGGGCCATGGGCGCGCTGTTGCGGCCCGGCGTGGACTGGGGCGATCTGTATTTCTCGGAGTACTCCAGCGAGTCCTGGGTGCTGGAGGACGGCATCGTCAAGACCGCGAGCCACGACCGCGGGCGCGGCATGAGCGCCCGCGCCGTGAGCGGAGAAAAGTCCGGATTCGCCTATTCCGACGACCTGGACCCCGCCACCCTGCTGCGCGCGGCCAAAACGGCCGGCGCCATTGCCCGCGGCGGCGGCCGGGGCCGGATCGAGCTGCGCCGCGAAGGCGCCAGCCGGCGTCTCTACGCGGCCGGCGATCCCGGCGCGGGTTTTTCCGATACGTCCAAGGTGGAGCTGCTGCACGCCCTGGACCGCGAGGCCCGAGCCGCGGACACCCGCGTGCGCCAGGTGATCGCCAGCCTGTCCATCGCCCGCAACCTGATGCTCGTGTGTTCGTCCGACGGCCGGCTGGCGGCCGACGATCGTCCGCTGGTCAGGCTGGGTGTGACGGTATTGCTGGAGCAGAACGGGGAAGTGCGCCACGGCGTGGCCGGATGGGGCGGGCGTTTGCCGCTGGCCGACCTTCTTGCGTCCGATTCGGCCGGCGACCATGCGCGCGAGGCCGTCCGCCAGGCGGTGGTCAACCTGGACGCCCGGCCCGCGCCAGCCGGCGAGGAAGTCGTGGTGCTGGGTCCCGGTTGGCCGGGCGTGCTGCTGCATGAAGCGGTCGGACACGGCCTGGAGGGCGACTTCAACCGCAAGGGGGTGTCGGCCTTTGCCGGGCGCATGGGCGAAGCGGTGGCCACGGACCAGTGCACGGTGGTGGACGACGGCAGCATGCCGGGCCGGCGCGGATCGCTGGAGATCGACGACGAGGGCACGCCCACCGGGCGCACGGTGCTGATCGAGGACGGCGTGCTGGCGGGCTACATGCAGGACCGCCTGAATGCCGGGCTAATGGGCGTCGGGCCCACCGGCAACGGCCGCCGCGAGTCGTACGCGCACCTGCCTATGCCGCGCATGACCAACACTTTCATGATGCCGGGGCCGCACGATCCCGAAGAGATCCTGCGCTCGGTCAAGAAGGGCGTGTACGCAAAGAACTTCGGCGGCGGGCAGGTGGACATCACGTCCGGCAAGTTCGTCTTTTCCGCCAGCGAGGCCTACCGGATCGAGGACGGCCGGCTGGGCGCCCCGATGCGCGACGCAACGCTGATCGGCGACGGCCCCACGGTGCTGACGCGCGTGTCCATGGTCGGCAGCGACCTGGCGCTGGATCCCGGCGTGGGCGTGTGCGGCAAGGACGGGCAGACCGTGCCGGTGGGCGTAGGCATGCCCACCATCCGCGTGGACGGCATCACCGTCGGAGGCACCGCGTGATGCCGCCACCAATCGATTTCACACCATTCAGGAAAACCAAATGACACAAGTAGCCATTCTCATGGGCTCGCGTTCGGATTGGAAAATCATGGAGAACGCGGCCAACACGCTGGATTCGCTGGACATAGGCTGGGAAGCGCGGGCGCTTTCGGCCCACCGCGCGCCCCGCGAGCTGGCGGAGTACTGCGAGCAGGCCGAGGAGCGCGGGATCAAAGTGGTCATCGCCGGCGCCGGCCTGGCCGCCGCCCTTCCGGGCACGGTGGCGGCGCTCACTTCGCTGCCGGTGCTGGGCGTTCCCATGGCGACCGCCGCCTTCGGTGGCGCCGACGCCATGCTGTCCATGGCGCAGATGCCTGCCGGGGTGCCGGTGGGGACGCTGGGAGTCGGCCGCCACGGCGCCGTGAACGCCGCGCTGATGGCCGCCGCCATTCTGGCGCTCGGCGACGACGACGTGCGCGGCGCGCTCAAGGCTTTCAGGGCCGCCCAGACGGCGGAAGCGGTCCGGGGCGCCGATGTCACCCAATGAACTCAGCGCGCGGGTGGCCGATGCCCTGAGCTACGCCCGCAAGCAGGGCGCCAGCCAGGCGGAGGCTTCGGCGTCCAACAACACCGGACTGACGCTTCGCGTGCGGATGCGCGAAGTGGAAACGCTGGAGAGCCACCAGGACCATTCGCTGGGCGTGACCGTGTACCGGGGCAAGCGGCGCGGTTCGGCCGGCACGTCCGACCTGTCTTCGGGGGCCGTCCGGGAAACTGTCGACAAGGCCCTCAGCCTCGCCCGGTTCGCCGCCGAGGACGAATTCGCGGGCCTTGCGAACGCCGATCGAATGGCCACGGTATTCCCGGACCTCGATCTGCACCATCCCTGGGACCTGGAGGCGGAGCAGGCCATGGACCTGGCGCTGGAATGCGAAGCCGCCGCGCTGGATGCGGATCCGCGGATCAGCAACTCGGAGGGCGCCGGCGTCGATACCGGCGAATCCGCCTTCGCCTACGGTAACTCGCACGGGTTTCTCCAAGGCGGCCGGTCGAGCAGCCACTCGCTGTCCTGTGTCGTGCTGAGCGAGCAGGACGGGCAGATGGAGCGCGACTACGATTTCAGCGTGGCCCGGGCGCCGGAGGAACTGACTCCGGTGAAGGAGGTGGGGGAGAGCGCCGCCCAACGGACGATCGCGCGTCTCGGAGCGCGCAAGATCCCGAGCACGCGCGCGCCGGTGCTGTTCGCGCCGCGCGTGGCGCGGAGCCTGGTCGGACACTTCTGCGCGGCGGTCAGCGGCCGGGCGCTGTACAACCGCGCCAGCTTCCTGCTCGACAGCCTGGAAAAGCCGGTCTTCGCGGAATGCGTCAACCTGAACGAACGCCCGCATATTCCCCGCGCTCTGGCCAGCCGCGCCTACGACGGCGAGGGCGTGGCCACCGCCGACCGCGACCTGGTGTGCGGCGGCGTCCTGAAGGGCTACTTCCTGGGCAGCTACTCGGCGCGCAAACTCGGCATGGCAACCACCGGGAATGCCGGCGGCGCCCATAACCTTTTTCTCGAAAGCACCGGTCAGACCTACGAGGAACTGCTTGCGGAGATGGGCGAGGGCCTGGTGGTAACCGAAATGATGGGGCAGGGCGCCAACACCGTCACCGGCGACTACTCGCGCGGCGCCGCCGGCTACTGGGTGCGCGGCGGCGCGATCGACCACGCCGTCCACGAGATCACCGTGGCCGGCAATCTCAAGGACATGTTCCGCAACATCGCCGCGATCGGCTCCGACGTGGACCGGCGCGGCGGCATCTACACCGGTTCGATCCTGATCGAGAACCTAAGCATCGCCGGCGCCTGAGCCGTCTCCAAGCACGCTGTCCACGCCGGCGCGCAGTTCTTCGGCGCTGAGGCGCACGGTGTAGTCGGGATTGGTGTGGGCGAAGCGGATCATGCCCGCGGCGTCGATAAGGTAGGCGGCGGGAATGGGCAGGGCGTGGTGCGTTTCTCCTGAGGCTTCCTCGAGGTCGAGGCCGTATTCCTTCGCCTGTTGGTAGTAATCGTCGGACACGCGAAAGGCGAGGCTGAAAGCTTCGGCTGCGCCGAGCCTTGCGTCGGACAGGAGCGTGTAGTCCAGACCTTCGGCGTCGCCGTGCAGCGCCGAGGCGAGGTTGGCGGGACTGTCGGCGCTCAGGAAATAGACGTCCATGCCGCGTTGCTCCAGATCGGGCACGACGTGCCGCAATTCCGCCAGGTGGCGGTTGCAATACGGGCACCAGCCGCCGCGGTAGAAGATGAGCATGGCCGGGCGTTCGAGCGCGCCCGGATCGAAGACGAAGTCGCTGCCGTTCGCGTTGCGGGACGTGAACGAAGGCGCCGCGACGCCGGCGGACAGGGGTTTGGTTTCTTCGGCGCTGGCGGCGATCTCCGCGCGCACGGCGCCTGTGCAGAGCAGCAGGGCGATGGTCAGGGCAAAAAGGGGCTGGAATTGCTTGATACGCATGTCGTGTCTCCGATTGGTGCGCGCATTGTAAGGCTGCGCCCCAATAAAATTCGCTGCATGGCAAGCGCGGCCCCCAAGCGTCTGGACGAGTGGCTGCGCCATGCTGCCCGGCTGCACCCGAGCGAGATCGACCTGGGGCTGGAGCGGATTGCGGAAGTGATCGGCAAGCTGGATCTCAAGCCGCCGCCCGGCCGCGTGGTGACCGTGGCCGGCACCAACGGCAAGGGCAGCACCGCGGCGCTGATCGACGCGGCCTTGCGCCTGCGGGGCGGGTTGCGCACGGCGCTGTATCTGTCGCCCTATCTGCAGGACTTCGGGGAGCGGGTGCAGATCGGTGGTGTGCCCGCCGATCCGGAAAGCCTGGGCCGCGAGTTCGAGCGGGTCGAGGCGGCGCGCGGCGATATCCGCCTCACCGAGTTCGAGTTCGTCACCCTCGCGGCCTTCAGTCTTTTCCACCGGGAGGGCTGCGACGCCTGGGTGCTGGAGGTGGGCCTGGGCGGCAGGCTGGACGCGGTCAACGCGATCGACCCGGACGTGAGCGTAATCACGCGGATCGCGATGGATCACCAGGACTGGCTCGGCGACACGCTGGACTCGGTGGCGGCCGAGAAGGCCGGGATCCTGCGGTCCGGCCGGCCGGCCTTCTACGGAGCCGGAACCGCGCCGGCGCCGATTGCCGCGCGCGCGGCGGAAATCGAGGCGCCGCTCTACCAGGCAGGCGTGGATTTCGGCTTTGAACGGCACGGCGAGCGCTGGGACTGGCGCGGCCGGAGCGTCCGCCGCAACGGCCTGGCGCTTGCCGATCCCGCCAGCGCGGCGGAACTGCCGAACGCCAGTCTGGCGTTTGCGGCGCTGGAAACCCTCGATTCGAATTGGGCGCCGGACAGCGGCGACTATCCGGCGATCCTGCAGGCCGGCCGCTTGCCGGGACGGTTCGAGCGCCTGGAGTACGCCGGCGTGGAATGGGTGCTGGACGTGGCGCACAACCCGGACGCCGGCGCGTGCCTGGCGAAGAGCCTCAACGCCCTGCCGCCGCGCCCGGCAGTCTGGGTGCTGGGCATGCACGGCGACAAGGACGCTGCCGGGTTCATCGACACGCTGCCGCTGAATGCCGCCGACCGGGTGATCGTTACGCGAGCGGAATGGCGGGATGCGTATACACCCAATGAACTGGCCGAAGTGGTGCGCCGGCGCCCGCATGCGAAGCTGTGGCGCTGCGATTCGGTGGCGGAAGCCTGCGAGCAGGCAGCGGAATTGTCTGACGCGAGCTACCGGGTCGTGGTGACAGGTTCGTTCAACACTGCGGGGCCAGCGCGAACATGGCTACTTGGACGCTCTTGATTCACAGTTTTCCGGAAGCGTCGCGAGCTGTTCAGGTATATCCCGCCTGCCGGCACAGCCCATCGATGGCGATGTCGTAGTCCATACGCTCGCCCCGCCAGCGGCAGCGGGCGGTCCCGGCGTCAATGGCCAGGCCCCGCGCCGCGTTGCACGCCGCCAACCGCTCGGCGCCGCCGGCCGCACAGGCGTTTCCGGGCTTTCTACATGCGTTCCCGGACTCTGCGCAGGCGTTCCCGGACTCTGCGCAGGTGTTTCCGCGGAAACACCGCCCGTGCGCCTTTCCCCCGTGCTCTTGCCCCGCCGGCGGGATCACCTGACCATCCGGATGTGTGAACCGGATCTCGCCCTCGTGGACGCGAACCCCGTATCCCCCCTCATGCACCTGCCGGTGATGAAACGAACACAAGGTCACCAGGTTGCTCAGGGCAGTCTCTCCCCCATCAGCCCAATGCTTGATGTGATGAGCCTGCACATAGCGGGAACGATCGCAGCCCGGGAAGCGGCAGCCCCCGTCGCGAATGCGCAGCGCGTGCCGGATCGCCGGCGGCACGGCGCGGGTCCGGCGCCCGACGGCCAGCGGCTCGCCCTTCGCCCCTTCCACCACCCCGACCAGCGCGCCGTCACAACCCAACCGCCGCGCCGTCTCCACGGCAACAGGACGTCCGTTCTCGAACTCCGCCCCGCTGCTCTCCGGCACGTCGCACAAGGCATCGTGGGCAATGTGCACGACGACTTCGTGAGCACCGGCGGTGGAACGTGAACCGCCCCCGGCCAGAAATCGCTGGACGATGTGCTCGAAAGCATCCACACGCCGCTGACCGGCGCTGCGAGAAGGTGTTTCCGCGGAAACATCTGCACAGCCACGGACGCGACCCGCGCTGCCGCCGTGCTGGAACGCGGAGCCTGAAAGTGTTTCCGCGGAAACACCTGCGGGAACCGCATCCACCGCATCCTCTCCATTGGCCGTATCCTCTGCATTGGCCGTATCCGCGGCCGCACCGCTCGCGCCGCTCTCCGCTTTCCGGGTGTTCCGCGCGTCTCTGCCCCGCTCCTCCAGTTGCGCTTGTGCCGCATCCAGTGCCTTGAACAGCAACTCGCCCACCTCCGGCGTCAGGCGCGCCTGAAGCGTGACGCTGCCGTCGGCTTCCCGCCAGCAGAGCAGGTGGCGCCGCTCGTGAAGAGCTTCGGCCTCGTCACGCTCGAGATCACGCGTAACCCGCCGATAACCCCGCACCGTGCGTTCGACATGCGCTGCCGTTCCGTTCAGGGCGATGTGCAGCAAGCTCTCTTCCGTCTCTACAGTCGCCACTCGCGTCAGCGCCCGCACTTTCGAATACGACAGGCGGCCCTCGCCGAAAGCCGCTGAGATCTTTGGCAGCGATTCCAGGGCCCGTGCAGTGCGCACCTTCTCCGTTGCCGCCACCCGGCCGATGCCGCATTGCCAGCTCAGCCACTGGGCGCAGCTCGCCATGCCGTGCTGGGCCCAGCCCTGCCTGCGGTCGAACTCCGCGACGAGGGTCAGAAAGTGAGCGGTGGCCGCGTTGATGTTCCCCCACAGCTCCATGATCTGCGCCTCCAGCGCGCCAAGCGCCTTTTCCTTGCGCCGCCACTCGGCCCTGCGCACATCGGCGTCCGGAGAAGGGTAAACAGCGTCTGCCGGGAGAGGCTCGGCATCGCGAACGGGGGCGTGGGAGGGGGTGCGGTGAAGGTCCATTTCGAGGCTCCGTGTCAGTCCGTTGATGAGCCTGAACTATAGCACAAATTTCCTATATTATCAACCTTTTATGTCGATTTTTCTCGCTCATGTCGCGCAAAAAAAGCGCCTGCGCCACTGTACTAGTCCAGGCCGTAGATGCCTAGGACGTTGTCGCGCATCAGCTTGCGGCGGGCATGCGGGCGCAGGTCCAGCGCGTCGATGTCGTCCACGGTGCGCTCGAAGTCGAGCACCGGGAAGTCGGTGCCGAAGATCACCTTGTCCTGGCCGAAAGAATTGATGTAGTGGCGGAAGCTGTCCGGCCAGTATTTCGGCCGGTGCGCGTCGCAGCCGATGAACACGTTGTCGTGCTTCCACGACATGGCGATCATCTCCTCGTGCCAGGGAATGCCCACGTGGATGCCGATCAACTTCAGTTCGGGGAAGTCGCAGGCCACGGCGTCCAGCGCGATCGGGCGGCCGACGCTGCGCCGCGGCGCGTCCTTGGCGTAGATCATCGACTGGCCCACCTGCATCTGTATGGGCACGTCCAGCTCGCAGCACTTGGCGTAGAAGGGGTAGTAGCGAGCATGGTCCGGGGCGAGCTCGAACCAGTGCGGGTAGAGGTGCGCGCCGACAAAGCCCATGTTCTTCACGGCGTCCTCGAACATTCGCACGCCTTTCATGCCCTGGGTGGGGTCGATCCCGGCCAGTCCGCTGAAGCGGTCGGGATACTGCTCGCAGGCCTGCGCCACCACCTCGTAGGGCAGGTGGTAGCAGCCGGGCAGGCCCACCTGGCCGGTCCGCGGGGCGATCAGAAAAGCCCGCTCGATGCCGGCGGCGTCCAGCCGATCGATCATCTGCTCCAGCGATAGTCCCGCCATGAGCGGGCTCTCGGCCTTCATCTTGCCGACGAAGAAATCGCCCTGCCACCCAGGGCGGTGCGACAGGGCCTCCGGCGTCCAGATATTGACGACCGCGTCGATCGCCAGGTAATCGTGCTTGGGCTTGGTCATATACCGACTCCGCTCATTCGGCGGCAATTATCCTTCAACCGCGGCGAATCGTGGGCGGCGCAGACGGCGGCGCCTGCACAACGGCTCGCCGGGCAGTTCGCCTTATACTTGATGTCTACCTGGGGGGCGGCACTTCGGCCTGAGACCCTTTCTTAGGGGAACCCCTTGAACCTGATCCGGTTAGTACCGGCGGAGGAACGAGGTATGCGGCACTTCAAATCGCGCAGTTTTCTTCTCACGGCAACCGCCTTCTGGGCGACGGCGGCTTTCGCGCAGGATTCCGGGGAGGATTCGGCCCCGGTCGTGCTGGAGGAACTGGTGGTCACTGCATCGCTGAAGGAGGTACGCAGCCTGGACCTGCCCTCCAGCGTCACCGTGCTGGACGCGCAGACCATCCGCGGCTCGGCGGTGCAGCATTTCGAGGAACTGGTCCAGCTTGTGCCAAACCTGCATTGGGCCGGCGGCTCTTCGCGCGCCCGCTACTTCCAGGTGCGCGGAATCGGCGAGCGCTCGCAGTACGAGGGCGCGCCGAACCCATCGGTGGGGTTTCTTCTCGACGACATCGATTTCTCGGCGATCGGCGGGGTCGCCACCCGTTTCGACCTGGGCAGCGTGGAGGTATTGCGCGGACCTCAGGGCACGCGCTACGGCGCCAACGCGCTGGCTGGCCTCATTTACGCGCGCTCGAAAGAGCCGTCCCGGGAAAGCGAAGCCGAGGCGGAGGTCACCCTGGGCAATGACGACATGCGGGCCGTGGGGCTGGCGTTGAGCGGGCCGCTGGGCCCGGCGGCCGCCGGGCGGTTCTCGGCGCACCGGTACCGCGCCGACGGTTTCCGGCGCAACGCCACGCTGGATCGCGACGACACCAACGGCCGGGAGGAGCTGAGCCTGAGGGCCAAGCTCGACTACGAGCCTTCGCCGGAACTGGCGCTGCGCCTGACGCTGCTGCATATCGACCTGGACAACGGCTATGACGGATGGTCGATCGACAATGAACTGACCACATGGTCGGACCGGCCGGGGCGCGATTCGCAGATCTCCACGGGTGCTTCCCTGCGCGCGGACTTCGCCTTTGCCGGCGGTCACAGCCTCGTGAGCATTACCGGCGCGGCGAATTCCGATATCGAGCACAGCTACGACGCGGACTGGGGGGAAGACGGTTACTGGTCCGACATCGCCGGCTTCGAAATGCGCTACGACTACACCTCGCGCACCTTGCGCGAGCGCTCCGGTTTCAGCCAGGAACTGCGCCTCCTGTCGCCGGCCGAACGCGACACGGGCTACGTGCTGGGCGTGTGGTTCCTCAATATCGAGGAAGACAACGACCGCGTGGACACGGGCCTGTACGCCGAGCCCGGCTACGCGCCCGGCCCCAGCGAGGACCGATTCGAGTCGCGCTACGGAGCCGACAGCCTGGCGCTGTTCGGCGAGGCATCGCGCGCGTTCGCGAACGCATGGGAAGTGACGGCCGGTCTGCGCTGGGAGCGGCGCGAGGCCGACTACGACGATTCCAACGGCGAGCGGTTCTCCCCGAGTGACGGGATGTCGGGCGGGCACGTAACCCTGCTACGCACGCTTGGGGAAAATGCCAGGGCCTATGCGCGCATCGCCCGTGGCTACAAGGCGGGAGGGTTCAACCTCGGCCTCGGCGGCTCGGGGCTGGGCAGCGACGAACTGCTCTACGAGCCCGAGTTCCTCTGGAACTACGAACTGGGCGCCAAGGGTCTGTGGCTGGACGGACGGCTGCGGGCGGAACTGTCGGTGTTTCACTCCGAGCGCGCGGACGTGCAGGTGGACACGTCCCGGCAGCTGGACCCGCAGGATCCCAACACCTTCGTCTTCTTCACCCGCAACGTGGGCCGGGGGAAGAACCGCGGCGTGGAGCTGAGCCTTGATTTCGCGCCGGACGAGGCGTGGCGATTGAGCGCGGCGCTGGGGCTGCTGGACACCGAGATCACCCGGTTTCCGGGGCGCCCGGAACTGGAGGGCCGCGAGCAGCCGCATGCGCCGGTCTACGGCTATGCGCTGACGGCGCGCCGGCGGAATCCGGATGGCTGGTTCATCGAGGGCGAGCTGACCGGCAGGGACGGCTTCTATTTCTCCAACAGCCACGACCGCAAGTCGGAGGCGTATACGCTGTTGAACCTGCGCGCCGGGCGGGCCTGGGAGGAGTGGGAGGCCTTCGCCTGGGTGCGCAACCTGCTGGACGAGTACTACGCGGTCCGCGGCTTCTACTTCTCCAACGTACCGCCCGACTGGCCGGAGCAGGAGTTCCGCCAGCAGGGCGACCCGCGGCACTTCGGCGTTACGATACGTCGCCGGTTTTGAGGAAAGGACCATGCGCATCACCGCCGAACTCAGCCTGTATCCGCTGGCCAGCGAGCAGCCGATCGAGCGTATTACGGGGTTTATCCGCGGGTTGCGCAGGCAGCCCGCCGTCGAAGTGCTCACCAACCAGATGAGCACCCAGCTCAGGGGCGAACTGGAGGACGTTCAACGGGCCGTGGATGCCTGCATGAAGTCGGTCATGGAATCCGGCGACCGGGTGGTGCTGGTGGCCAAGTACCTGAACGCCGACCTGCCCATCGACTCGCCCCCGCAGATCTAGCGCCCTTCGAATCACGTCGGAACCTCGCCGGGAGCGCTGCATGGAACTCATGGCGATCCTGGAGATCGTGGGCGTCGTTCTCGGCTTCGTCTACGTTGTGCTGGCCATACGCCGCCATATCTCCTGCTGGCTTGCCTCGTATATCGCTTCCGGGCTGTTCGTCGTGGTCTTCCTGGACGCCGGGTTGATCTTCCAGCCCTGGCTGCAGGTGTTCTACATGGTGATGGCCGTGTACGGCTACCGCAAGTGGCGCAGGGGTGCGAAAAAACCCGCGACGCTGGGCTACTGGGGCTGGCGCAACAACCTGGTCGCGGTGGCCGCGCTGCTGGCGGTTTCCATACCGATCACGATCTTCGGCGCCCAGTACAGCGAATCGTCGCTGTTCTTCATCGACGTGGTCACCGCGCTGGCGGCGCCGCTGGCCACCTTCATGCAGGCGCGCAAGTACATCGGCAACTGGATCTGGTGGATGGTGCTGGACACGACCTACGTGGCCCTCTACCTGGAGCGCGGCCTCTATTTCACCGCCGTGCTCTACGCCAGCTACCTCGCATTGGCCTGGGTGGGCTACCGTTCCTGGCGCAAGGCCCTGCCGGCGTGAACCCGGCGCGTAGGCTTGCCGAACATCCCGAACTTGGGGGCGTGAAGTTCATCCGCCGGCTTTCCGGCGGCGGCGGATGGAACGAGACCTGGCTGGCCGCGCGTGGTGATGAAGAGCTGATCGTTCGTTTCGACACGCCTGCCGTTCGCCGGCTCGGGCTGGACCGGGCCGCCGAAGCAGGCGTCCTGCGCTCGATTCAGGGCCGCGGACTCGGTCCCGAACCGGTTTTCTCCGATCCCCGCCGCGGCCTGCTCGTGACCCGCCGGCTGCCGGGCCGCTCGTGCACGCCTTCCGGCCTGCGCGATCAACGGTTTCTGCGCCATCTGGGAGCAGTTATCCGGCGCCTGCATGAGACGGTTCTTCCGCCGCCGAACATCGCGCCGCTGGATCTGGCCCGTTCCGCCGACCACTACGCATCGCTGGTCGGCAGCGTCGGGGCGCGAACAGCGGCGCGTGAAGCCTGCCGTTCCCTCAACGCGGCCGCCGGCAATGGCAGGAAACCGGTGCTGTGCCACAACGACCCCGTCGCGCAGAACATTCTGCGGGGACCGGCGTTGCGCCTCATCGACTGGGAGTTCGCCGCCCCGGGAGACCCGCTCTTCGACCTGGCCGTCGTGATCGGTCATCACGATCTCGACATCGGACAGAGCCGCACTCTCCTGGGCGCGGCCAGAGGCCGCGTTCATCCGTCCGATTGGCGCGGCCTGATGCACCTCGTGGATGGCTACCGAAGCGTGCGTTCGCTGTGGGAGGCAGCCGTCAGGGCAGTTGCGCAGATTGATTAGCCGCCGCCGATTCTTTATGCTCGCCCGCCATGAACAACGTGGCATTTGACGTAGCAGAACGCGTCACCAGCATCATCGACGGCGAGCCCGTGGGCCCATCGCGGCGCGGTGTGGACTTTCCGATCATCAATCCGGCCAGCGAGGAGCCGAACGGGGTCCTGCGGGAAGCCGACGCCGAGGAAGTGGACGCGGCCGTGCGTTCGGCGCGCAAGGCCTTCGAGACCGGCCCCTGGCCACGCATGGGGGCCGAGGAGCGCAAGGCGATCTTCCGCTCCATGCACGAGGCGCTGCACAGGCACCGCGACGAACTGGAGTTCCTGGACAGCCTCGACACCGGCGTGCCGATCAGCCAGGTCCGCGCCATGCACGTTGCGCGCGCGGCCTACAACTTCGAGTTCTTCGGCGAGGTCCTGAGCCAGGATTCGGGCGAGGTCTATACGCAGAACCCCAATTACCTGACCTACGTGACCCGCGAACCGGTCGGGGTGGGCGCGATGATGGCGCCTTGGAACGCGCCGGTTCCACTGGCGTCCATGCGCGTCGCCACCTGCATCGCCTTCGGCAACACCTGCGTGCTGAAGCCGTCCGAATACACCCCGCACTCGATGCAGCGGATGGTGGAGATCTTTCACGAGGCCGGACTGCCGCCGGGCGTCGTGAACCTCGTCAACGGCCGGGGGCCGGTTACCGGCACGGCGCTGGTGACGCATCCCGAAGTGGACATGGTGGGTTTCACCGGCGGGTCGGAGACCGGCAAGATCATCATGTCGGAAGCCGGCAAGTCGCTCAAGCCGGTGCTGCTGGAGCTTGGCGGCAAGTCCGCCAACATCGTGCACGAGAGCGCCGATCTCGACCGCGCGCTGGACGGCGCGCTGCTCGGCATCTTCTCCAGCAATGGCCAGCAGTGCCTCGCGGGATCCCGCATCCTCGTGCAAAAGTCGATTGCCGACGACTTCATCGAGCGGTTCGTGGAGCGGGCCCGCAAGCTTCGCATCGGCGATCCGCTCAAGGCGGAGACTGAAATCGGGCCGCTGTGCTACGAGAACCACATGAACCGGGTGTTGGGTTACGCGAGCCTGGCTCGCGAGGAAGGCGCCAGGTTGCTGACCGGCGGCGGCCGGCCCAGGAACAGGGAGCAGGGCTGGTTCGTGGAGCCGACGGCGGTCCTGGCCGAAGACAACTCGGCGCGCATCTGCCAGGAAGAGATATTCGGCCCGTTCGCGACCTTCCTGGTTTACGAAGACCTGGACGAGGCCCTGCGGATCGCCAACGACTCGGAGTTCGGCCTGGTGGCCTACCTCTGGTCGCAGGACCTGAACGTGACGATGCGCGCGGCGCGCGAGCTGCGCGCCGGCACGATCTGGGTGAACACGCCGATGTATCGCGAATTGCGGGCGCCCTTCGGCGGCTACAAGCAGTCCGGCATCGGCCGCGACGGGGCCAGGGGGAGCCTCGAGTTCTTCACCGAACCAAAGACCGTGAGCATTCCGCTCACCGATTTTCCGATGCTCAAGATGGGAGAATGACAGATGACCAGTGACCTTCCGGTGCGCGTGCAACGCACCAATCTCGTCGTTGCGGACCTGGAGCGCGCTTACCGCGTCTACCGGGACATCCTGGGCTTCGAGCTGGATTTCACGCTGGGGCACCGTCCCGAGTCGTATTCGTTCGTGGTGTTTCAGATCCCCCGCGAAGCCACGACCGGCTTCGCGGCGCTCAGTTCCAAAGGCCAGGTTCGAAGTCTGGCGCTCACCGAGATCAAGGGTGTTGAACTGCCCGAGCCCAACCTGCCGAGCAGTCACGCGCTGGTGCTGGAAGTGGACGATATCGACGGCGTCCTCGAGGCGGCGCGCGCCGAAGGCCTGCACGTCTTTCCGGAAGAAACGCTGCGCACGCATGACGGCCGCGTGGGCCGGGAAATCGGCATGCTCGATCACGACGGCCACCTGATCGTGCTGTATTGCATCCTGCAAGCATCCTGAGCACCGCCTCGAAACTCGCGCAGGATCCGGATTTCATCCGGCTGCGCCGCCTCCAGCGGCGCTATGCCTTCGCCATTGCCGGCAGCGTGGTGGCCTTCTACGTCGGCCTGGGCGTGGTGATGGCTTACTGGCCGGAAGTGCTCGACATCCGCCTCTTGCCGGGGCGCTGGATCACCGTCGGGCTGGTCTGGAACGTGCTGGGCCTGATCGGCTGGTTTGCCGCCACGGCCACCTATGCCGCGCTCAGCACGCGCCGGCTGACGCCGTTGCGCGCCCGGGTCAGGGAGCGCTACGGGTGGAACGATTCCGATGGCGCCTAACCTGACGTCCATTCTCACTTTCGTCCTGATTCTCGGGGCGTCGATGCTGATCACCTGGCAGGCCGGACGGCGGACGCGTTCTTCTTCGGAGTTCTATGCGGCTTCGCATTCGGTCGGCGGCTTCAGCAACGGGCTGGCAATCGCGGGGGACCACCTTTCGGCCGGAACGCTGCTGGGCGTGACGGCCGTCATCTACACGGACGGATACGACGGCCTCATCTACATGACGGGCGGGGCGGTAGGCTACCCGCTGCTGATGTGCCTGCTGGCGGAACGGCTGCGGAACCTGGGCAGCTACACCTTCGTGGACGTGTTGTCGGCGCGCTTCCGGGAGAACTCGATCCGCGTGCTGGCCGCCACCGGGACTCTGGTGGCCGCGGTCCTGTACCTGATATCGCAGATGGTGGCGGGCGGGGCGCTGTTCGAGGTGCTGTTCGGCATTCCCTATCCCTGGGCCGTCGCCATGGTGGGCGGCCTGACCGTGCTGTATGTAAGCGTGGGCGGAATGCTGGCGACCACCTGGGTGCAGATGACCAAGGCCGTGCTGCTGATGTTCTCGATCCTGGTGCTGCTCGCCCTGCTCATGCTGAACCTGGGCGAGGGGCCGCTGTCGCTGCTGGAATCGGCGGCGCGCGTGCATCGGCGAGGCAGCGAGTGGCTGAGCCCCGGACAGTTCCTGCCGGACAGGGTCTCGATCTTTGCGTTCGTCCTGACCGGTATCGTCGGCATGGTCGGGCTGCCGCATCTGTTGATGCGCTTCTTCACGGTTCCCGACGCCCGGCAGGCCCGCCGGTCCGCGGTTTTCGCCACGGGCTACATCGTGACTTTTTCCCTGCTGCTCTGGATTACCGGGCTCGGAATCATCGTGCTGCTGGCCGGTAACACCGAGATCCTGGACGACCAGGGCGGAATGATCGGCAGCACCAATATGGCGATCATGCACGCGGCGCGAATCATCGGCGGCAACGTACTCCTGGGATTCATGGCTTCGGTGGCATTCGCCACGCTGCTGGCGGTGGTTTGCGGACTGGTGCTGGCGGCCGCCGCGGCGCTGGCGCACGATCTCTACAGCGGGGTCTACAAGCGCGGCCGCGTCGACGACCGCACCGAGGTCCGTGCCTCGCGGATCAGCGTCGTCGGACTGGGCGTGGTGGCCGTGGCGCTGGGAATTCAGTTCCAGGGACAGAACGTCGCCTATCTGACCGCGCTCGCCTTTACCGTGGCCGCCAGCGTGAACACGCCGGCGCTGGTCGCGGCGCTGTTCTGGCGGGGAGCCAGCGCGCGGGGCCTGATTCTCGGGGGCTGGGTGGGCATGGTCGTCTCGGTGGTCCTGCTTGCGCTGAGTCCGGCCGTCTGGGAGGGCGCCCTGGGCCTCGAGAACGCACCGTTCCCGTGGATTTACCCGGGACTGTTCTCGATACCGGCCGCGGCGCTGGTAATCGTTGTAGTATCGCTGGCAGACCGCAGCCCCGGGGCGATGCTGGGGCGACGGCGCTACGATGAACTGCTGGCGCCGTCCGTGCTTGGGCGGCGGGATACACCTGTGATACGGCACTAGACCGGGAGACGAGCATGGTGGATTTGACCAGGGCCGACGTGGCGGAGATCTACCATGCGCCGCTGCTGGACCTCATCTACAGGGCGGCGACGGTGCACCGGGAGCATCATGCGCCTGGCGAGGTGCAGCTTTGCACGCTTCTGTCGGTCAAGACCGGCGGCTGTCCCGAGGATTGCGCCTATTGCCCGCAGGCGGCCCGCTACCACACCGGCATCGACCGGCACGGCCTGCTGAAACTCGACGCGGTGCTGGAAGCCGCGCGGGAAGCCAGGGAGGCGGGCAGCACGCGCTTCTGCATGGGCGCCGCCTGGCGCGAGGTGCGCGACAACCGCCATTTCGACGAGGTGCTGGAGATGGTTTCCGGCGTTCGTGACCTGGGGCTGGAGGTCTGCTGCACCCTGGGCATGCTCACCGAGTCGCAGGCCGAGCGCCTCAAGGAAGCCGGCCTGTACGCCTACAACCACAACCTCGATTCCAGCCGGGAGTTCTATCCCGAGATCATCGGCACACGCAGCTATGACGATCGCCTGGAGACGCTGGCCAACGTGCAAAAGGCCGGGCTGTCGGTGTGCTGCGGAGGCATCATCGGGATGGGCGAGACGGTCGATCAGCGCATCGACCTGCTGCACACGCTGGCCACCTTGCCCAGCCCGCCCGAGTCGGTTCCGGTGAACGCGCTCGTTCCCGTGCCCGGGACTCCGCTGGAGGACTGCCCGCCGGTCTCGACCTGGGAAATGGTCCGGATGATCGCGAGCGCGCGCGTGCTCATGCCCAGGGCCATGGTGCGCCTGTCCGCCGGGCGCTCGCGTATGAGCGCCGAGCAGCAAGCCCTGTGTTTCCTGGCCGGCGCCAATTCGATATTCACCGGCGAAAAGCTGCTCACCACGCCGAACCCCTCGTTCGACAGCGACGAGGGACTGCTCGAACTGTTGGGCCTTACCGCCAGAGAACCGTACACGCAACAGGACAGCCGCGTGCCTGCATGAGCGCGGCGATCCGGCGCGCCATCCGAAAGGCGCTCAGGGAGCGCGAAAAGGCCGGCCTGCTGCGCAGCCTGGAGACTGCGCCCGGCGGCGTGGACTTCTGTTCCAACGACTACCTGGGCCTGGCTCGCGACCGCCGCCTGCGCGAAAGAATCGCCGCGCTGGCCGCCGAGAGCGCCGCGCCTCAAGGGGCGACCGGTTCCCGGCTTATTTCGGGCAACCATCCCGCAGTCGAGGTGCTGGAGGCTCGGCTTGCCGACTTCTATTCGTCCGAAGCCGCGCTGGTTTTCTCCAGCGGCTTTGCCGCCAACCTGGGATTGCTGGCGAGCCTGGGAGGGGTGGTCAGGACGCTGGTCTGCGACCGGCTCCTGCACGCCAGCGCCATCGACGGCGGCCGCCTGAGCGGCGCGAAGCGGGTCATCTTCGCGCACAACGACATGCGCGACCTCAAGCTCAGGCTTGACGAGCCGGGACCCGGGGAACCCGCCGCGGTCGTGGTGGAAACGGTCTACTCGATGGACGGCGACTTCGCGCCGCTCGAGGAAATAGCGGACATCGCCGAAAAGCATGACGCCGCGGTCGTGGTGGACGAGGCGCATGCCAACGGTGTGCTGGGACCCGCGGGACGCGGCGGCGTGGTCGCCGCCGGACTGCAGGACCGGGTGCTGGCCCGGGTCGTGACCTTCGGAAAGGCGCTGGGGCTGCAGGGCGGCGCCGTGCTGTGTTCGAAGGACCTGCGCGACTACCTCGTGAATTTTGCCCGTTCTTTCGTGTTTTCCACCGGCGTGTCCCCCCTCTGGGCAGCGAGCGTGCAGACCGCCTTCGAATTGCTCCCGGACCTGAATGAAGAGCGTGAGCAATTGCTCGGCAACGTAGCCTGGTTTCGGGAGCGCGTGGCGGAATCCGCGCAGCCCTGGCTGCCGAGCGAGTCCTGGATCCAGTGCCTGCGCGTTCCCGGCGCCCGGCGCGTTACCCGGGTGGGCGGCATTCTTCGCAGCCGGGGGCTCGCCGCCCTGCCGATTCGCGCGCCCACCGTATCCGAGGGCGAGGAGCGGATCCGGGTGTGTCTGCACGCACACAACACCCGGGCGGAAATCGACCTCCTGTTCAGCGCCGTGGACGAAGCGCTGCGTTAACCGGCCCCTGCGATGACTAGTGGATATAATCTTCCGCCCCCCAGCCGATACCGGTAATCCCCCATGAAAAAGCTGATCGCCGTTGCAACACTCGCCCTTTCCGCTGCGGTTTTTGCCGACGAGGCGCCGACTGCCAGCCTGGAGGAAGGCATGCAGGCGCCCGACTGGACCCTGCCCGGCTCCGACGGAAACACCTATGCCCTTGCCGACCTCCTGAAGGAAGGCCCGGTGGTGCTTGCCTGGTTCCCCAAGGCCTTTACGCCGGGCTGCACGGCCCAGTGCAAGTCCCTGGCGCAAAACGGGGACATGATCCGCGAATACAAGGTCAGCTACTTCATGGCCAGCGTGGACCCCATCGGCGACAACACCGACTTCGCGAGCAAGTACGACGCGGACTTCCCGATCCTCTCCGATGAAAGCAAGGAAGTGGCGAACGCCTACCAGGTGATCGGGCAGTACGGCGTGCCGAGGCGCGAAACCTTCTATATCGGAACGGATGGCGTGATCCTGGCGGTGGATCGTGAGGTTGACGCCCGGGGAGCCGCCGAGGAAACCGCCGCGATGCTGGCGAGCCTGGGCGTCGAGAAACGCGGGTTGCCGGCTTCTTCAGCCGGCCGGTAGCCGCACCGACTCGGATCCGGATGCGGGGACGCCGCGCCGCTGCATCGATCGGCGGCGGTCCGGCGCAGGCGGAAATCGATGGAGCGCTGCGCAGTTGCGGGCATCGGAACCAGCGTAGGCAAGACCCTGGTGTCGGCGCTGCTGGTGGAGCGCCTGGGCGCCAGCTACTGGAAGCCCATACAGGCCGGCGGCCTGGTGCACACGGACACCGAGGAGGTCCGCCGACTGGTCACGCTCAGCCGCGCGCGCTTTCTGCCGGAGGCGTACAGCCTGAAGGCGGCGATGGCGCCGCACGCCGCGGCGGCCCAGGAGGGTTTGACCCTGCGCAGGGAAGACCTGAGCCTGCCGGAAGTGGAGGGACCGCTCGTGGTGGAACCGGCCGGCGGCGTGCTGGTGCCGGTGGCCGACGGCTTGCTGAACATCGACCTTCTGAAATACTGGAACCTGCCGGTGGTCGTTGTTTCCAGCTACTACCTGGGCAGCATCAATCACACGCTGCTTACGGTCGAAGCGCTCAAGTCGCGCGATCTGCCGCTGGCCGGCATCGTCTTCAACGGCGAGCGTAACGACCATTCCCGCGGCGTGATCCTGCGCGAGACCGGCTTGAAGTGCCTGCTTGATCTTCCCAACCTGCGCCAGCCGGTAAGCCCCAGGCACGTAAAGGCTTACGCGGCGAGAATCGACCTGTGAACGATCGCCTGTCCGCTGCCGACCTGGAATTCGACCGGCGGCACATCTGGCATCCCTACGAATCCATGCGGGACCCCACGCCGGTCTATCCGGTGGCCTCCGCCCGCGGCGTGCGCCTGACGCTGACCGACGGACGGGAGCTGATCGACGGGATGTCGTCGTGGTGGTCGGTCATTCACGGCTACAATCATCCGGCGCTGAACCGCGCGGCGCGCGAGCAGATATCGCGCATGCCGCACGTCATGTTCGGGGGGCTCACGCATTCCCCGGCGATTCGCCTGGCGCAACGGCTGGTCGAACGGACTCCGGGCGACCTGGACCGGGTCTTTTTCTCCGATTCGGGCTCGGTGGCGGTGGAAGTGGCGATCAAGATGGCCCTGCAGTACTGGCGCGCCCGCGGCGTGGAAGGCCGGACCCGGCTGCTGACCATTCGGCGGGGCTATTACGGCGACACCTTCCAGGCCATGTCCGTCTGCGATCCGGTGACCGGCATGCACCATCTTTTCTCCGGGGTTGTGCAGGAGCAGCTCTTTGCCGCCGAGCCGCGCGTGCCTTTCGGTGAAACCTGGGACCCTTCCGACCTGGAGCCGCTTCGCGAGCTGGCCGAGCGCCATCGCGACGAGATCGCGGCAGTGATTCTCGAGCCGATCGTGCAGGGCGCCGGCGGCATGCGTTTCTATCATCCCGAGTATCTCAAGGGCGCCCGCGAACTGTGCGATCGTCTTGGAATCCTGCTGATCGCGGACGAGATCGCAACCGGGTTCGGGCGCAGCGGCGAATTGTTCGCCTGCGATCACGCCGGCGTAGTTCCCGACATCATGTGCGTGGGAAAGGCGATGACCGGCGGTTACATGAGCCTGGCGGCGACCCTGGCCCGCGCGCACGTCGCGGAAGCGATTTCCTCGGTCAAGGGCGCGGCCGGTGTGCTGATGCACGGCCCGACGTTCATGGCCAATCCGCTGGCCTGCGCGATCGCCAATGCCAGCGTGGAGTTGTTGCTGGAGTCGCCGTGGAGAAAACGCGTGGCCCGGGTCGAGCGCGAACTCCGCCGGGGGCTCGCACCCTGCCGCGATTTGCCGCAGGTGGCGGACGTGCGCGTGCTCGGCGCCATCGGGGTGGTCGAGACGCGCAAGCCCGTGGATGTCGCGGAAACACAGCGCCGGTTGGTGGAGCGCGGCGTATGGGCGCGGCCGTTCGGCAGGCTGGTCTACCTGATGCCGGCCTACGTGATGTCCGTGCGGGACCTCAGGCGCCTCTGCGCCGCCGTCTGCGAAACGGTCGACCTTTAGCCCGCATAGCCCGCCTTTCCTCGCCCCCATTGTGCCGGGAGACGCATAAATCCATCCATGGAGCTTGATCCGCCATCCATGGCTCCTATACTCCCGGCACAATGGGGGCGAGGAAAGGCTAACGCTGCGGGAATTAATTGCCATGAGTGAAGAGTTGCTTTACGAAAAGGACGGGGCTCTGGTGGTGCTGACGATCAATCGGCCGGACGAGCGCAACCTGCTGGGGCGGATCGGCGACGGCGCCCTGTTCGAGAAGGCGGCCGCGCGCATACAGGCGGACACCTCGGTGCGCTGCGCCATCCTCACCGGCGCGGGGTCGGCGTTCTCGTCCGGCGGCGACGTCAAGGCCATGCGCGACCGTAGCGGAGCATTTGAAGGCGGCTCCGCGGAATTGCGCGAGAGCTATCGCAATGAGATACACCGCATGGTTCGCGCCCTGTGGCATCTGGACGTTCCGCTGATCGCGGCGGTCAACGGACCCGCGATCGGTCTGGGCAACGACGTGGCCTGTCTCGCCGATATCCGCCTGGCTTCGGAGAAGGCGCTGTTCGGACAGACCTTTCTCAAGCTGGGCCTGATCCCGGGCGATGGCGGCGCGTGGATACTGCAGCAACTGATCGGCTATTCGCGCGCCGCGCAGATATTGCTTACGGGCCAGCTCATCAATGCCGAAACGGCCAGGGACTGGGGGCTGGTCAGCGAAGTCACTTCCCCGGACGAGTTGCTGCCCAGGGCCCGCGAACTCGCCGGCGAAATTGCGCTGCAGCCGCCCGTGGCGCTGCGCATGGCCAAGCAACTGCTGCGCGCCGGCAGGCAGGACCGGTTCGAGTCGGTTATGGAAATGTCCGCGAACCTGCAGGGAATACTGCAGCGCACCAGCGACCACGAAGAGGCGGTGGCGGCGTTCTTCGAAAAGCGCCCGCCCGAGTTCACGGGGGAATAGCCCGCCTGCGAGAGACCCTGACGCGCCTAGTGGCTGTGGCCGTGGCCGTGGTCGTGCACCGCGCCGGCCTCCACGAAGTGCAACGCATAGGCGAGGCCGATTCCCACCAGGAAGACGACGATCAGCTTGAAGCGGTCGTGGGTATGAAAGTGAATTTCAGGCAACACGTCGCTTAGCGCCACACACAGGAAGGCGCCGGCGGCAAAACACAGCGCGTAACCCGCCAGCTCGCCTCCTCCTGTAGTCGCCAACTGAGCGCCAAGCCAGAAAGTGCCGAGGGCCACTATCGGGCAAAGTAATGCAAAACCGATGTTCGCGACATTGCACGTACCGCGCCTGTAGCCGGCCGAGCGCATGATGCTGAGAATCGAATAGGCGTCCAGGGGCTTGTGCAGCAGGATGGCCAGGAAAACGCCGAGTCCCGGCAGTGCTCCGATTGCCGTTGTGTGGGCGCTCTCCTGGACGCTGGTCCCCAGGGCGATGCCCTCGATGATCGTGTGGACGGCCAGGCCGAAAGCGATTCCGGCCACGCTGCTGACGCCGATCGTCGCCGGAAGGTGCCCCGGACGATCCTGCAAGGCCTGCGCTTCACTGCTGAAATCGTGCTGGTGAAACTGGAAAATACGCTGCAGGGCGACCATGAAAATGATGCCCAGCGAGGTCCAGAGCATGCCGTGCTCGATATTCTCCGGGCCGGGTATTCGCTCCATTCCATGCGGGAGCAGGTGAAACAGGGCTATTCCCAGGATAAAGCCCGCAACAAGGCTCATGATCACCTGCGTGCGCGTATGCGTAAGCGCGCCGAGAACAGACAGACGTCCGCCCAGCACCGCCGCGACGAAGATCGCGGGGCAGTAAACCGCAAGGAGCAGCAGAAGCGGGTCCATTTGCGCGGCTATTCTACGGAAGCAGTCAATACCCCACTGCATCTGTGGGCTATGCGCATGCAATTGACCCGACATGGGATCATGTTTAGGATGGATGCCCCCTTTTGTGGGGCTGCCGTACGCGCCGGGTGGTTCGGCCGCGGCGGCAGACGAGGAGGAAAACAATGGCTGACAACTCCCCCACCGGCAGTTATGTCCAGATGGATGCCGTGGACTGGGTGCCTTTTCCCCAGGGACTGTGCGCAGGCGACATCAAGTGGAAGCTGCTGCACGTTTCGCCGGAGGCTGGCGCCTGGACCGCGATCTTCGACTGCAAGGCCGGGTCGTCATTCGCCAAGCACATTCACATGGGTCCGGGCGAATACTTCCTGACCAAGGGCCGCATGAACGTTCGCGGCGGCACCGACGAAGGCGGCGACACTGCGGTTGCGCCGGGCTACGGCTACGAGGCCTGTAACGCCCAGCACGATCACACCGAGTTCCCCGAGGACAGCGAGTTCTACATGACCTTCCTGGGACCGCTCAACTTCCTGGACGACGACGGCAACACCATCGCGTTGGTCGGCTGCAAGCAGGTCCTGGACGCCTGGAACGCCTCAGCCGAAGGCTGATACTCCGAGCCATCGACGCTACGGCCCGCCACCGGCGCGGGCCGTAGTTTTCCCTTGTACGGTCTCCCGCTGCCGGGTTCGGACCGATCCGGTTCACGTAGCTCCAGCGAACTGTAATTCAGCTGACCCATTCGGGTTTGAGCGGCCTGTGGTACGCTTCTGTGTGCGGCCGAATCATCATGTCCGAATTTCAAGTCAAGTACCGCTCATGTATCCGGCGCCTTGCCGTTATTACGGCCTTGGCGTTGTGCCTGGGGGCACTGCACGCAAGCGAGCACTGGTACGATTCGGACTGTGCCGAGCACGCATGCGTGGTCTGCCTGTTCGCCGATTCAGGCGGCGTTGCGAGCAGCGTTCCGGCGTTTGCAGTAGCGCAAGCTGTCGATCCGGCAGCCGTTCCTGCGTTCCGTCCGCCGGTTCTTGTATCGCGGCAGCGTAACGCCCATCGGACTCGGGCGCCGCCCGTCTCCTGATCACACAACATTCGAATCGCGCGGTGTCCGTTGATACCGCGCGGGTACAAGTGAATCAGGAGAAGGTAGATGGAATGCCGTAAGATTTTTCCTGCGGTCGCGATGTTCTGCATCGCACCCGCGGTACTGGGCCAGGATGAGGCGGAAGAGAACCCTTCCGAGGTGATCGAGGAAATCGTGATCCTGGGGCACCCGCTCGCTGAGGATGGGCTGGCCTCGCCGGTGGACGTGCTGGCGGGCGAGGAGCTGGAACGCAAGCTGGCGGATACCTTGGGAGCAACGGTTGGCGGGGAACCGGGTATCCATAACGGTTCCTTCGGTATTGCCGTGGGCCGGCCGGTCATACATGGCCTGAGCGGTCCCCGCATACGCATCATGGAGGACCGCATAGACGCCATGGACGTATCGGTTACCAGCGGCGATCACGCGGTTACCGTGGATCCTTTCATCGCCGACCGGTTGGAGATTGTGAAGGGGTCGGGCACGCTGCTGTACGGTTCGGGGTCGATCGGTGGAGTGGTTGACACGCATACGGGACGCATTCCCAACGCCGTTCCGGAAGAATTGAGCGGACGACTGGACGTGCGCTGGGCCGACAACGGCGATGCAGGCAGCGGCTCGTTCCGGCTGGACGGCGGCGCGGAAAACTTTGCTTGGCATCTTGACGGGTTTCGCCGCGAGGCCGATGACTACGAGATACCGGGCTACGCCGAATCGGCTCTGTGGCTGGCTATGGAAGCGGAAGAGCACGAACACGAACCGCATGAAGACGAAATGGGGCATCATGACGACGAACATGATGACGAAGAAGAGCACCATGAAGATGATGAGGAACGGGAAGGGGAAGCTTTCGGTACGCTGCCGGGCAGCGCCCTGGACTTGATGGGCGGCGCCGCCGGCTTTTCGTTAGTAGGCGAGCGCGGGTTCATCGGCGTGTCCGTCAGCAACCTGAATGGGGAGTACGGAATACCCGGACACGCTCACGGGCATGAACATGAGCATGACGAGGAACACCATGAGGATGTGGCCCACGACGACGAAGATCACGAGGACGAGGACGAGCACGAAGAAGAAGGCAATCCCTTTATCGACCTGAAACAGACCCGCGTGGATCTTGAGGCGGCCCTGATGGACCCGCTGCCCGGCTTTTCGAATCTGAACGTGCGGCTGGGCGTCAACGACTACGAGCATCTGGAGATCGAGCCTTCCGGAGAAGTGGGGACGGCATTCGAAAACGAGGCATGGGAGGCGCGAGTTGAACTGACCCACTTCCCGGTCGGCGGCTGGGGAGGTGCGGTGGGCCTGCAGCTCTCCGATCGGTCGTTTTCGGTCGTGGGCGAAGAGGCTTTTGCGCCGCCGGTCGATTCACGCGCGATGGGCGTGTTCTGGGTGGGCGAGAAGTCGTTCGAGGGTTTTGCCATCGAGGCCGGCGCGCGCCTGGAGAAGGTGGAACACGAGCCTGCAAACAGCACGGGGAGGGACTTCACGACACTGAGCGCTTCGCTCGGAGCGATCATGCCGCTGAACGATTCCTGGACCGCTACCGTGCTGGCCGACTATTCGGCGCGGGCGCCGGTAGGCGAAGAACTGTTCTCCAATGGGCCGCACCTGGCGACTCGCAGCTTCGAGATCGGCGAGCCCGGACTCGAGGAAGAGCAGGCGCTGAACTTTTCGGCAACGCTGCGCAGAGGGGGTTCGCGCTGGTCGGTTGCGGGGACGGTCTATTACACGCAGTTCAATGACTTCATCTACCAGGCCTCGACCGGCGAGATGTTGGAAGGGTTTGTGGTGCGCGCGTTCGGGCAGGCCGACGCGACCTTTTCCGGGCTGGACCTGGAGGCGTCCCTGGTTCTGGTCGAATGGGGCGACGCGAGGCTCGAGGTCAGGGGTTTCTTCGACACGGTGTCCGCCGACCTGGATGTGTCCGGCAATGACAACCTGCCGCTCATCCCGCCGGATCGCGCCGGTATCGGATTAGAGTACAGCGCGGGTGCGTTCAGCGCGAGCGTCGACTATTCCCGGATTTCAGAGCAGAACAGTGTTGCGGATTTCGAACTTCCGACCGAGGGATACGACGACCTTCGCGCCTATGTCCGCTACGGGATCGAGCGTGGCGGCACCTGGACCGAACTGTATCTGCGCGGCAGAAACCTCACGGGCGACGAGCAGCGCCACCACACTTCCATCGTCAAGGATCTGGCCCCCGCGCCGGACCGAACGATCGAGGCGGGATTGCGAGTGAGATTTTAGAAAGAGGTTTTAGAAAAATGTACAAGATTCCGAATATTCGATCCGCACGGCGCCGGCCGCTACTTTTCACTATGGCGATTTGCGCCCTGGCTCCCGCCGGCGCGCTCGGCCAGCATGTCCATGGCGTTGTCGAACTCGGCGTCGTGGTTGAGGGCGGCACGGTTGCGGTGTCGCTGAATGCGCCGCTGTCCGATGTCGTCGGCTTTGAACATGCGCCGGAGAACGACGAACAGCTTGAACTTATTCGGCAAGCTGCCGCGCTGTTGTCGAAACCGGACGCTATGTTCGGGCTGGCGGACTCGGCGAGTTGCACGAATACGGACACGTCGATTGACGGGCCGTCGTACGTCCTGGAACATCTCGGGGACGACGATGCCGGCGCGGTGCTGAGCGACCACCACGATGAGCATGAGGAATCAGCCGATCACGACCACGATGAGCATGAGGAATCAGCCGATCACGACCACGATGAGCATGAGGAATCAGCCGATCACGACCACGATGAGCATGAGGAATCAGCCGATCACGACCACGACGAGCACGAGGAATCAGCCGATCATGACCACGACGAGCACGAGGAACCAGCCGATCATGACCACGACGATTCCGAACAGCACGCCGAAGTCAACGCAAACTACGAATGGGAATGCGGAAGTGCGTCGGATCTCGATTCCCTCGCGTTGCGTTTCACGGAGAGCTTCGCGAGCGTCGAGACGATCGAGATTCAGATTCTCACCGATGCCGGAGCGCAGGTCTTGACGTTGGAGGGGCGGGCAACCTCGGTTTCACTGTCGCGGCCGTAGAAGCAATGCCGGGCAGGGCCGTCGATCCCGAGGATGCGATAGCGATATCGGGGCTGCGTTTCGGCTACGGTTCGGACGATGACATCCTGGCCTTATCCGAACTCACTGTTCGGCCGTCGCAGCGGGTATTCGTGTTCGGTCCCAGTGGCTGCGGCAAGAGCACTCTTCTTGCCCTGGTCGGGGGCGTGCTGGTTGCGCGCGAGGGCGTCGTCGCCATTCTGGGTGAGAATCTCTCGGGGATGAAGAGTGCGGCCCGCGACCGGATTCGCGCCGATCACGTTGGATTCATCTTTCAGCAATTCAATCTCGTCCCTTACCTGTCGGTGGTCGAAAACGCATCCCTGCCATGCCGATATTCCCGGCGTCGGTTGAAGCGCGCCTGCGACGCCGACGGCTCAGTCGAAAAATCGGCGGCCCGGCTGCTTTCGGCGCTCGGCATCGGCGAGGAGCTTCGTTCTCGCAAAACGACGGATCTGAGCGTTGGACAGCAGCAGCGCGTGGCCGCTGCACGCGCCCTGATCGGGCGGCCGGAACTGGTTATCGCCGACGAGCCCACCTCGTCGCTTGACGCGGACCGCCGCCGCGAGTTCATCAATCTGCTCCTTTCCGAGGCCGGTCGGGCCGACAGCACCGTCATCTTCGTCAGTCACGATGCTTCGCTCGCGAGGCACTTCGACGTTGCGATCGATCTTGGCTTGGCCAATGACGCGCCGGACTATTCCAATGCTGCGTAACATCGGCAACGCACTGTCGCTCGTTTTCAAGAGCCTGCTCAACCGGCGTTCGACGGCCATTCTGACCGTTGCATCGATAGCCGTGAGCGCGGGCCTGCTATCGATTGTCGACCGGGTCAGGACGGACACGCAGACCAGCTTCGCCAACACGATCTCCGGCACCGACCTGATCGTGGGCGCGCGCAGCGGCGATCTGAACCTTCTTCTGTACTCGGTTTTTCGTATCGGCAATCCCACGAACAATGTCAGATGGAACACCTACCGGACGATCGGCTCCAGACCGGAGGTGGACTGGACCATTCCGTTCTCATTGGGTGACGCGCACCGCGGCTATCGGGTCCTCGGAACGGACCTCGGCTACTTCAGTCATTACCGGTATGCGGATCGCCGGTCGCTGGCTTTCGAGAAAGGCGGTCCGTTCACTTCGGCGACCGAGGCGGTCATCGGCGCGGAAGTTGCCGAGCGGCTTGGATACGACATCGGCCGGCAAATCGTCGTTTCACACGGACTGGCGGACACGAGTTTTCTTACCCACGACGAGGACCCGTTTACGATCAGCGGAATACTTGCGCGCACCGGCACGCCGGTCGATCGGACCGTGCACATCAGTCTGAGCGGGATGGACCTGATCCATTCGGATGGTGGCGCCGATCGAGTGGTGCCGCCCGTTACCGGTTACGAGCCGGAGGAAATCACGGCGTTCCTGGTTGGGCTCAAGTCGAAGACCGCCATATTCGCGCTGCAGCGGTACGTCAACGAGTTAGAGGAAGAGCCGATGACCGCGGTCATTCCCGGCGTGGCCCTGCAGCAGCTCTGGGGCCTTGTCCGCGTTGCCGAATACGCGTTGTTGGGCGTGTCGGCAATGGTCGTGCTGGCCAGCGTGCTCGGGCTGCTCGCCACACTGCTGGTCAGTCTGAACGAGCGCCGCCGCGAAATGTCGGTCCTGCGTTCCGTCGGCGCCAGGCCCGGTCACATATTTGCCTTGCTGCTTTCGGAGGCGGCAATGCTGGCCTTTCTCGGCGCATTTTCCGGCCTGCTGCTGGTCCAGCTCGGCATCCTGGCGATACGGCAGTTCGCGCTCTCGGAGTTCGGCATTCAACTAAGCGTTCAACTGCGGGCCTTTGATCTCTATGTGCTGATGGGTATCCTTGTCATCGCGGTTATTGTCAGCATCGTTCCGGCCTGGCGGGCGTACCGGAATTCGCTCGCCGACGGTCTGACGGTAAGGCTCTAGAATAGACGGAACATGAGCATTTCGAATCGAACCATTCGGCGTGGTCTCGCCGTAACGCTGCTACTCAGCGGAATAGCGATTGCGGACGATGCACGCGAGCTCACCTGGGACGACCTGATTCCCGACGCCGGAGCGACCGAGCAGCCGGGCGACAATGCGTTCGACGATCCGTTTTCGATGCCGGCCTTGCCGATGGGCGTGGTCGATGAGCTCAACGGCGTCCTGGTGAAGATTCCCGGATTCGTCGTGCCGCTGGAGGTCTCCGCAGAGGGCAAAGTGAGCGAGTTTCTGCTTGTGCCTTATTTCGGGGCATGCATACACTATCCGCCGCCCCCCGCCAATCAGATTGTTTACATTACGACGGACGAGCCCATGGATCTCGAGTCGACCTGGGAGCCGATCTGGGCTACGGGTGAACTCAAGACGGAGTTTCGCGAGTCCGATCTCGCCTACTCGGGATACGTGATGGCGGCCCAGGCGATAGAAATCTACGAGTACTGATTGATACGGCACCCTGAGAATTCGTGATACGCTCTTTCGTGGGCGTTTAGCCCGCTTGGGGTCTATCGGGAGAAGGGGCATGAAGAAACTTTCGCTTTCCTTGGTGCTTGGTGGCACTGTGCTGTTCGTATTCGCCAGCGTTGCCGCCCCGCCAGTTTCAGCCCAGGGCGCCGCTGCAGAAGGCGCCCTTGAAGAGATCATCGTCACGGCCCGCAAGCGCGACGAGTCGCTGCGCGAGATTCCCGAATCCGTCTCGGCCATTTCGGGATTCGAGCTGGAGCAGGGGCACATCACCCACATCAACGACATCGGGCTAAAGGTCACCAACCTCAACCTTTCGGCGCGCGCGGACGGCAATCCGAACGTGACCATCAGGGGGGTCGGGTCCTTCGGCAACACGCATGGCGTGGGTTTCTACGTGGACGGCACCCAGATCTTTGTGGATGCTTCGGCCGAGTTTGGCGACATGGAGCGCGTCGAGGTGCTGAAGGGCCCGCAGGGAACGCTGTATGGCGGCAACAACATCGGGGGCGCGGTCAAGTTCGTGACCCGGCGTCCGGCCCTGGGAGAGACCAGCGCCGAACTGGAAGTCGAAGCGGGCGGGCAAAGCATGATGAACTTCGAAGGGGTCGTGAACCTGCCGCTGGGCGATGCCGCCGCCGTCAGGGTTTTCGCGTACTCGAAGCAGGATGACGGCTTTGTGAAGGCGGTAGCTCCCCAGCGGCGCAACGGCCGGTCCAATGAGACCGACACGCTCTGGCCGTACGGGATTCCCGCGAACAATCCGGGCGCGCCGAACATGTACCGCGAGGACGTGACCGAGAGGTGGCGCAAGTATCCCAACGAGCGCGACGAAATCGGTTTTCGCGTATCGGTGCAGGCGGAGCTGGCGGAGAACACGACGCTGTATGCCGCCGTGCGACATAACGAACTGGACGCCGGCAACAACAACTGGCGGGTCGAAGACGGCAACAACCTGACCTACAACCGCGATCGCGAACTGACCTTCGCGGGTCGCAACGACCGACAGACGACCGGTGGGCTGCTGGAGATCAGCCACGACTTTGCGGGCCTGGGCAACTTCACGTATCTGGGCGCGGTAACCGATGCGGAGGGCTTGCGGACCACGGACCTGGACGTCAGTTCGGAAGTCGGATTCGATCTGGTGCGTCCGGAATTCACCGACGTGCAAACACACGAGTTCCGTTTTACGTCGGAAGGCGATGGGCCGCTGGAATGGCAGGCTGGCGCCTACTACGCCAGGTGGGAAAACGAATGGGACTCCTGGGCGACGTTTTACGGCACCACCGAAGTGCTGTGCCACCTGTTCGGGGACTGCGGACGGCCGGGCTCGCTGGGCATCCTGGAGCCCTTGAGTCCGGCGGAGCGCAACGCGCTTCCCAGCCCCGACGCGGACCCGCGGCTGGGCACGCCCGTGCAGACGCCGACCTATGAGCAGGAAATCATGAACCGCCTGTACTTCCCCTTCGAGAATCGGGATCGCGAACGCACCAACAAGGCGCTGTTCATTACCGCGAGCTATCGGCTGGACGACAATTGGGAGATCGGCATCGGCGCCCGCCTGGACGACTGGAACGCGGACACGCTGGATCGCAACCGCGATTACTGGGTGACAACCACCGGGTTCTATCCGAACTACGAGAATTATCTTGAGCAAGGCGGCTCGGAATTCCTTCCCAAGGCTTCGATTTCCTATTTCACCGAAGCCGGCACGCACCTGTACTTCAGCTACGCGCGCGGCTTCGAACCCGGGAACTACAACCTGTACACGCAGGAGGGAATACCCTCTTTGGTGCCGTATCAGAAGGAAACGGCGGACAACTACGAGGTCGGGATCAAGACCTCGCTGGTGCTGGGCGATCGTCCCGTGGACCTGAACGTGGCGGCGTTTTTCATCGACTACACCGATCGCCAGTTCGAGCTGCAGAACCAGATATCGGTGGGCGGCATTATCGAGAACATCCTCAACGCCGGCAGTTCCACGCAATACGGCGCCGAGATGGACTTCACATGGGCCGTAAGCGACGAGCTGACCCTCAGCGGTGGCGCCGGCCTGGTCGAGGCGGACTTCGACGAGGACAGTTCGGTGTTCGACGTGATCAACCGCTTCAGCGAAGTGGACAGCCATTTCCCACCGTGGATCTCGAAGACTTCGGTGAACCTGGCAGCGCAGTACCGCAAGCCGCTCGGCGGCGGCATGGAGTTGCTGGTGCGGGGCACGATGCTCGCCAAGGGACCGTTCTGGTTCAACACCGAGAACACCGTCAAGCATCCGGGTTATCAGGTCTTCAATCTCAGGGTCGGCGTGGAAACCGACCGCTGGTCTGTGGCCGTCAACGTGCGCAACCTGTTCGACGAGGGCTACTACACGGACGGATCGGTCTGGCCCGGGGACTCGGTTCCGGGGCGCGATCGCAACGATCCGATCGGCTTGACCTTCAATCCGGTGATCGGCACCCTTGGGCAGCCGCGCTTGGCCACGTTCATCGCGCGGGTCAAGTTCTGATCGATTTCACGGGAGGACATATGTCGAGTCAATCCGCCGTACAGGAAGGGCAGGTCGTATCGGTCCCCGAAACCAGGGGGTATGTGATGAACCAGACCATGCTGCGGATCAAGGACCCGCAGCGGTCGCTGGACTTCTATACACGGGTGCTGGGGATGACGCTGATCAAGGAATTCCGGTTCCCGGAGATGGAGTTTTCGCTGTATTTCATGGGCTATGTCACGGAAGACGACGAGCCGATCCCGGACGATCCCGAGCAGCGCGCCGCCTACGCCTTCCGTCAGAAGGCGATGATCGAGCTGACGCACAACTGGGGGACCGAGGACGACGACGACTTTCCGGGCTACCACGACGGTAACGCCGATCCCCGCGGTTTCGGGCACATCGGCCTGTCGGTGCCGGACGTCTACGCGGCCAGTAAGCGATTCGAGGAGCTTGGGGTAGAGTTCGTCAAGCGGCCGGACGACGGCAAGATGAAAGGCTTGGCTTTTATAAAGGATCCCGACGGGTACTGGATCGAAATCCTCGAGGCTGACAGTTGCGGCTCGATGGCCGTCGCCATGACCGGCTGAGCTAGGCGGGAATCACGCGGCCGGGGTTGAGGATGCCCCTGGGGTCGAGGGCCTGCTTCAGGCGCCTCATCAGTTCGACTTCTTCCGGGCTGCGTGACAGGTGCAGGTAGTCGCGCTTGAGCACGCCGATGCCGTGCTCCGCCGAAACCGAGCCGCCGTGCGCGCCGGTCAGGCGGTAGCCGATGTCGAAGATGGTCTTGAGATCGCCCTCGCGGCGCGTGCTCACGAACAGGTGAAGGTTGTTGTCGCCGATGTGTCCGAATACGAGATTGATCGCGTCCGGTAACGCCTCCTTGAGTTCCGCGTCGAACTCATCCAGGAATTCCGCCATCTCGGCAATGTCCATGCTGACGTCCAGACTGGCGTAGGGCAACAGGTCGGCGGTGATTTCCGCCACGCCGTCGCGAATGTTCCAGAACGATTGCCGGTCCTTTTCCGACTGCGCGATCGCCGCGTCATCGATCAGTCCCGCCTCGAGCGCGCCGGCCAGGACTTCCTCGAATCGCCGGCTGTCCGTTTCCTGGTCCGAACCTTCCGCTTCCACCAGCGCGTAAATCGGGTAATCCCGGTCGAAGGGCGAGCGCAGGCTGTCGCTGTGCCTGATCACGCGGTCGAAATAGGGCGACCACATGACCTCGTATGCGCTCACCGAGCCGCCGAGTTTGCCCTGCAGCGCGCGGAGAAGCGAAACGGCGGGATCGAACGAACGCACCGCGCACAGGGCCGTACAGGTGCTCTCAAGCTTCGGATAGAGACGCAATACCGCGCGCGTAATGACACCGAGCGTTCCTTCCGTGCCCACGAACAGCTGCTTCAGGTCATACCCGGCATTGTTCTTGAGCATCTTGTTCAGCGAACTGATGACCGTGCCGTCCGCCAGCACCGCTTCCAGTCCCAGCACCAGGTTGCGGGTCATGCCGAAGCGGATTACCTGGTTGCCACCGGCATTGGTGGCGATCGCCCCGCCGATATGGCAGGAACCTCGCGCGCCGAAGTCCAGAGGCAGATGAAATCCCGCATCCCGCGCCGCTTCCTGAATGACCTGCAGCGGAGTTCCCGCCCAGGCGGTAATGGTCATGGCGGCTGCGTCCAGCTCCTCTATGCCGGTGAGCCGCTCAAGCGAAAGCGCCAACTCGCCCGCCTGCGGCGTGGCGCCGCCGGCCAGGCCCGTCATGCCGCCCTGCACGACGACGGATTGACCGAGTTCGTGGCAAGTCTTCAGCAAGCGAGAGACTTCCTCCGTGGAGCCCGGGCGCACCACCGCGGACGGCCGGAGAGCGTTTTCCGCGGTGAAATCCACGCTGTAGCGCTCGCCCACGGCATCGCCGGTCATCAGGGAATGACCCTGCCGGCTGAGAGCTTCCATGGTGTTCTCGTTGAGGGTTTCGCTCAAGCCAAAGCTCCGTCTGCGCCGTCGGTTCGGCAGCCATCCATTATGGCGCAATGAGGGCGGAGACGGAATGACATGCGCTTGATTCAGGCAGCGATTTATGCAGAATCAATAGTTCGGTCAGTATTAGGGGACACCAGCATGCTGAAGTTTTTGAAGAACTTTGCGTGGCTTGGATCAATAGCTGCGATTTCAGCTTTTTCCATTTCTCTACTGCCAGCAGGGACGGCGATGGCACAGGAAGCCGCCGCCGGGGAAATCGAAGAGATTGTGGTGACCGCGCGGAAACGCGCGGAGAGCCTGCTGGAAATTCCCGAGTCCGTATCCGTGATCACCGGCGCGGACATCGACCGCCAGAACATCTGGGGGCTGGAGGACGTGGGCTTCCAGGTGCCCAACCTCAACCTTTCCACCCGCCTCGACGGTTTTCCCAACGTGTCGGTCCGCGGCCTGGGCGCTTTCGGCAACACGCAGGGCGTGGGCTTCTATCTCGACGACGTGCAGCTGTTTTCCGATGCATCCTCGCGCTTCGGCGACCTGGAACGCATTGAAGTGCTGAAAGGGCCGCAGGGAACGCTGTACGGCGGCAGCAACATCGGCGGCGCGATCAAGTTCGTCAGCGCCCGGCCCGATCCCGAGTCCATGTTCGGCCGCGTCAAGGGCGTGGCGGGCGACCAGGGCGTCCTGGATATTGAAGGCAGCCTCAACCTGCCGCTCGGACAGGGCGACTGGGCCATGCGGGTGTTCGCCTTCTGGGCCAACAACGATGGCTATCTCGAAAACCCGAACCCGCCGAGGCTTAACGGCATCGCCGGCAACAACGACGAGGACATAGGCAACACGGAAGAATCCGGCGCGCGGGTTTCGTTGGCTGGGTCGCTGGGGGACAACTTGTCTGCGTATGTTTCCCTGCGCTTCAACGACTTCGAAGGCCCCAACAACACCTGGATCCGGGAATTGGACGAGAACGATCTCCAGCACCCGAACGTTGTTCCCGCCAGCATCAATCCACGCCATGAACGCGACACCACCTCGGGCATGGTGGAGTTGACCTGGGAGCTGGACGGCTTCGACATCACGTCGGTTTCGTCGTGGACCACCACCGAGAGCACCCGCTTTACCGACCTCGATCAGAAGGAGGAGTACCTGCTGTCGCTGATCCGGCCGGAAGACATGGACGTGCTGACCCAGGAAATCCGTTTCACTTCCACGGACGAAGGGGCGTTTCAATGGCTGGGCGGCGTCTACTACTCGAAGTACGACGAGGAGATGGATTCCGACCTGATCTGGTACGACACGGTGATTTTCGCGGACGGCAATATCGACGGGCCGCTGGGCTGCGCGGCGGGACTGCTGTGCACCGGCGTCTGGGCCGGCGAGACCGTGACCGAGGCGGAGGAAACCGGCGACGTAGTGATGACTCCGTTCGAGAAGCGCATGCGCGACAAGAGCCACCTCGCCGCGTTTATCAACGCCACCTACGACATGGGCGAATGGGAGCTCGGCGTGGGATTGCGCGCCGACCGCTGGAAGAACGACACGCTGCGCTTCAGTACCAACCACACGGGCAGCGACAGCGGCACGGAGATTCTGCCAAGGGTGTCCGTAACGCGCTGGCTGAGTGAAGATTCCATGCTCTACGGTACGGTCGCCCGCGGTTTCGAGCCGGGCGGTTTCAATATCAGCGAGGACGTTCCGGACCACTTGCCGGCTTTCGATACCGAGGACGCCACCAATTTCGAGGCCGGCTGGAAAGGCCGCCTGATGGATGGCCGGGGGTCGGCGTCGGTCGCGGCCTATTTCATCGACTACAACCAGCGCCAGATCGAAACGCAGGTTCCCGCCGTGGGGGCAGGAATCGTGGAGCTGATCAACAATGTGGGCGATTCCAAGCAGTTTGGCGTGGAGGCGGAAATAAGCGTGGCGGTGAGCGAGTCGCTTTCGGTAGCCTTCTCGGCCGGCTGGATCGAAGCCGAATGGGACAGCGGCACGAGCGTGGTCGTTGGCGCCAATGACGACGGCAGCCCCATAATGAAAGACATCGGCGGGGAAACGCCGCCGGTCACGCCCGACTTCAGCTGGAACGTGTCCGCTGACTACAGCGTTCCCCTGGCGAACGGCATGGATTTCATCGCCGGCGGGCAGATCAGCCATAACGGGAAATACACGGGATTGCGCCTGTCCGATCCGCCCGGCGTCAGTGTGGTCAACCCCAGCTTCACCCTGGTGGGTGTGCAGGCAGGCGTTGCCGGCGAGAACTGGCAGTTGACGCTCAATATCGAGAACCTGACCGACGAGGACTACTACACGGACGTGCAGACCTTCCCGGACTTCTTCTTCCTGGACGGGGACGCGGACGAGATTATCGTTATCGGAACGCTGGGACAGCCCCGCCTGGTCACGGCAAGCTTCAGCTACTCGTTCTGAACGGAAGCTGACACCTCAGCAACGCGAAAGCCCGGTAACCCCGGGCTTTCGTTTATCGGGACGCCTTCGTTCCCGGGTTACGCGGAGGCGATGATCCGCTCGACCGCGCGCGCCAGCACCTTCAGTCCCAGCACGATGTCTTCCTCGCGCGTGTCTTCCGAGATGTCATGACTGCGCCCGCCGATGCTGGGCACGAACATCATCGCCGAGGGAATCAATGGCGCGAGCATCGTGGCGTCATGTCCCGCGCCGCTGGGCATCCGCATGCTGGATGCACCCAGATCGGCGGCGGCCTCCTCCAGGTGGCTCAGGATGGATTCGTCCATCGGGTTCGGGCGGATGCCCGCGCCCGCGACGACTTCCGCGGAGACGCGGTGCCGGTTCGCCACGCGCTCGGCGCTTTCGCCGATATATTGCCGGATGCGGTCGAGCACGGCCTCCGACGGGTCGCGGTACTCCACGCCCAGCCGGGCCTGACGGGTCACGACGTTGTAGGCGCCCGGGTCCATCGCCGCGATACCCAGGTTCCAGACGGTCCGGTCGCAGCCTTCCTTGAGGCAGAAGCGCGCGAAATCGTCGGCGAAGGCGTAAAGTGCCGCAGCCGCGTCGCGGCGCAGTTCCATCGGAGTGGTGCCGGCGTGATCGGCCTGGCCCGTGAAGATGACCTCGCAGCGGGTCACGCCAACAATGTCGGTCACCAGTCCGATCTTCCGGCCGGCGGTTTCCAGTACCGGGCCCTGTTCGATGTGCGCCTCGAGGTAGGCCGCATGGCGCTCCGGCTCGCATCGCATAAGTTCGCGCCCCGCGTAGCCGGCCGCCTGCAGTGCGCTTGTGAAGCTTTCGCCTCGTTCGTCCCTGAGCTTGCCGATATCCGATTCGTCCATCTTGCCGGCGAACGCCGCGCTGCCCAGCAAACCGGCGAAACGTCCTTCCTCGTCGATAAACGAAATCACCTCCACGCCGAGCTCGTCCGAGCGGCCGCCGTCCACGCAGGCCCGGGCGATCTCCAGCCCGAATATCACGCCCATGGAGCCGTCCAGCCATCCGCCCTTGGGCACCGAGTCGGTGTGCGAACCGATCAGTATGTGCCGGTTGCTGCCGGGTGTGCGTCCCGCCACGCTGCCGATACCGTCGATCCGGGCATCAAGCCCCGCGTCCTGCATTCGCTCAAGCAGCCAGTCGCGCGCGGCCAGGTCCTCGGGAGTGAGCGAGCGCCGGTTGACGCCCGTGCCCAGCTTGCCGAACTCCGCAAGCGCACGGAGGTCCGCGAGCATCCGCTGCGGATCGATCGGCAGCATCAGGCTACCTTCCGTTTGAGGAAGGATCAGGCTATTTCTTGCGCTTCAGTTCGATCGTCACGTGCTCGTCTTCGTTGACCTTCCCGTCCTGCATGCTCCACCACAGGGTGGTCAGACGATCATCGCCGTGGAAGATGTATTCGGCGTGGTGCATGTGATTGGCGTCGGGCGAGGCCAGGTTGGTGACGCTCTCGAACTGCAGCACAAGGCGGTTGTCGTCGTCCGTGGCCTTCACTACCATGCGGGGCTGGTTGCCGGCGGCGCAATAGTGCGTCATCAGCACCCGGTCGCCGTCGGCGTGGTACATGTTGACCATTTCGAATCCTTCGGGGCTGCCGGGCGCCATCACTTCCACGAGGGCGGAACCGGCCGCCGTGAGCCGGAAGGTGGAGCCGATCATGTCGGTCTCCGCGCCGTTCTCGTCCAGCATGATCCAGTCGCCCTGCAGCTTTGCCAGTTTGTCCATCACGCTCTTGTCGTCCGCTGCCGCGGTTGGTCCCGCCAGCATCAGCGCCAGCAGCGCCGCGGCGGGAATTGCAGTTCCGATTCTCATGAATGTCCTCTCTTTGTTTGCGTAGTCGGTCAGTCCAGCAGCAGGCCGCCGGATATGTTGGTGATCGTGCCGGTCATGTGCCCGGAGGCGTCCGAGCACAGGAAATCGCTCATCGCCGCGCACTCCTCGGCGGTGCCGAGCCGGCCCAGCGGCGCCCGCTCGGCCAGAAGGGCGCGCCGCTCCGGCCCGAGTCGGTCGAGCATGGGCGTATCGATGGGGCCGGGAGCGATGACGTTGACCCGTATGCCGTCGGCCGCCCACTCGCGGGCGAGGTAGCGGACAACGCCGATGATCCCGGCCTTGGCCGCCGTGTAGGCGGGGCCGGACAATTCGTTGCCGCCGTTGATCGCGTTGGTGGACGAATACATCAGCATGGCGCCGCGGGTCTGCTTGAGATGCGGGTGCACGGCGCGCGCCAGCAGAAACGTCGAAGTGAGATTGACGTCCACGATCCGGTTCCAGTCGTCCAGCGACACGTCCACGAACGGTCCTTCGCCGGTGATCCCAACCGTATGCACGACCCAGCGCGGCGGCCCCAGTTCCTCGGCGCATTGCGCTACGGCCTCAGCGACCTGAGCTTCGTCGGTGGCTTCCGCCGGCAGCGCCAGGCCGGCGGGCGCTTCCTGCCCGGGCAAGACCATCGCGCCTACCTTGAGGCCACGCTCGACAAACCGCCGCACCACCGCCGAGCCGATTCCGCCGGCCGCACCCGTAACCAGCGCACATTCCATGTTGCCCCTCACTCCGCGCTCCCGGCGGATTCAAACAAGGTCAGGCGGCCTTGGGCACCACCAGGGCGGCCTGAATCCCGTCCAGCATGCTCCAGCGCAGCGAGGCCGAAGCCCGCACCGCGGCGATGGCGCGCTCCTGCAGCGCCTCGGTGGTGGCGTAGCGGTCGGTCAGCTCAAGACCGATGTGGGCATGTTCCTCGTCGCCCTCGATGTGCACGTGGAAGAACTCCATGTCCTCCTCGCTGAAGCCCATCTTGCGCATCGCCTTTACGTAGGCCGGATACAGCGTGGGCAACTGGCCTTCCAGCGCAACCATGATTCCCGCAGCCGACTCGGCCAGGTGGCGAATTGTGGACAACTCCCAGATCCAGGCGCGCATGGCCCGCGTGGTCGGGAGGATTTCGTCGCGAAGGGCGGCATTGACCACATCGTCGCGCGAGAGGCCGCAGGCTTCGGCGAATTTGATCAACAGGTCCGGATGCCGTTTTTCCGGCGTCTCGGGCATTTCCTCGCCCAGCAGGTTCTCCAGCAGGTGCTGGCGCGCATCGAGGTCCGGCAGTCGCGCATAGAGCGCGGCGAACTGCTGCGGGATCGGGGCGATGTAGTAGTAGTGCTGCACCGCGTAACGCCCCAGTTGTTCGCGGGACAGGGCGCCCTGCGCCCACATCCGGCTGAACGGGTGGCCGCCTCCGTGCTGCGGCTTGCGGGCGGCTTCAAGTGCGTCGAAGAAGGCTTGTTTTTTCAGCATGGGATCGTTCTCTCCTAGTGCATTTCCTCGCCGCCGGTCACGTTCAGCGAGTCGCCGTTGATATAGATGGCCTGGTCGGAACACAGGAACGCTACGGCATTGGCGGTGTCCGCAACCTTGCCCTCGCGGCGCATGGGATTTCGGGTGCGGATATTGTCGATGTACTGCTCCAGCGTCAGGCCGAAGTGATTGGAAAAATAATCGTTCTGGACGGCGCCCAGCCCGGTGGTGACGTGGTTGGGGCAGACGGAATTTACGGTGATCCCGTGCGGTCCCAGTTCCAGGGCGCAGGTTCGCGTCAGGCCGACAAGGCCGTGCTTGGACGCCGTGTAGGCGGCCATGTGCGGGAAGCTGGATTTCGCCGCCTGGCTGGCGATGTTGATGACGCGCCCGCCCTCGCCCTGGCTGATCATCCGCCGGGCGGCGTGCTTGGTGCACAGGAAGGGCCCCTTCAGGTTCACGTCCAGGACCGCGTCCCACTTGTCTTCCGACAGTTCGGTGCAGGCGTCGATCAGGTATCCGATCCCGGCGTTGTTGACCAGGATGTCCAGACGGCCGAAGCGCTCGACGGCGTGCGCCACCGCGGCCTCGACCTGGGCCTCGTCGCGCACGTCGAGCGGGAAGGCGTCGGCGACGCCGCCCCGGTCCCGGATACCCTGCACAACAGCCCGCATGGAATCGGTGGCGCCGATGTGCTTGTCGGGCATGTGTTCGTCCGGCGACTCCCCCAAGTCCGTGATCAGTACGCTGGCGCCGCATTCGGCCAGCTTGGAGGCAATGCCTTCGCCGAGTCCGCGGGCGCGGCCCGCTCCGGTAACGAGCGCAACCTTGCCGCTCAAGTCATAGTTCTTCATGCGGCGGATTTTATCCCCTGTTCGCCATAACGCTCTGGTCCCGGGCGGTCAGGCATTGACATCGATAACGACTCTTCCGCTGATCCGTCCATCGAGGATTTCGTTCGCCAGTGTGGGGACCTCCGACATTGGCGCCACGCGGTAGATTTCGGCGAGTTTCGCCGTATCGACGAGTTCGGCCAGCGCGTCCCAGGCTCGCCGGCGCCTTTCCTGCGAGGCCATCACGGAGTCGATGCCGCGCAGGGTCACGCCGCGCAGGATGAACGGCATGACTGTGGTCGGAAGGCGGAAACCCCCGGCCAGCCCCACCGCCGCCACGAGGCCGCCGCGGCGCGTCTGCGCCAGGACTGTCGCCAGCGTGTTCCCGCCGACGGAATCGACTGCCGCCGCCCAGGTTTCCGACTCCAGCGGCCGGGAATCGCGCGCCAGCTCGTCGCGCGCGATGGTCCCGGAGGCGCCCAGCGACTGCAGGAACTTCGCGCCGTGGGGCTTGCCCGTTACTCCGGTTACCTCGTAGCCGAGCGCGGAGAGCAGCATCACGGACACCGCTCCCACGCCGCCCGTGGCGCCGGTGACCAGGGCCGGGCCGGCGTCGGGAGTGAGCCCCGCGTCCTGGATCGCAAGAACGCTCAGCATGGCCGTGTAGCCGGCGGTACCCAGCGCCATCGCCTGTTCCGCCGTGAACGAACGGGGGACCGGCACGAGCCAGTCGCCCTTCAGGCGCTGCCGCTGCGCGTAACCGCCCCAGTATTTTTCCGAGAGCTCGTAGCCGTTGACCAGCACCCGGTCGCCGGCCTGGAAACGGCCGTCGCGCGATTCGCGCACTACGCCTGCAAGGTCGATGCCGCACACCATGGGGAGGCACCGGCAGATCTTGCCGCGTCCGCTGACCGCCAGGCCGTCCTTGTAATTGAGCGTGGAGTGGCTGATCTCCACCAGCACGTCCTCGTCGGGAAGGTCGGCCGCGGTGAGCTCCTCGAGTTGACCCTGAACCTTACCGTCGCGCTCGCGCGCCACGATGGCATTGAATGTGTCGCTCAAGATTTCGCTCCCTGGTCAGGTCTTCGGGGCCGTCACGATGCCCCGAATCGGCATCTGAATCAAGCGCCTCAGCGGCGCGCGAGGGAATTCGACCAGACGGCCCAGGCGGTGAGGCCGAGAAGGGCCAGCAGGACCCAGCCCGGCATCGAGAGTCCAAGCAGCGACCAGTCGACTTCGGCGCATTCGCCCGACGCAGTGAGGGCTTCGCGGACGGCGGTGACGACGCCGAAGTTCTCCACGATGAAATCGAAGCTGGCGCCGCAAGGCGGCACCGTGCCCTCGGGTTGGCTCTGGATCCAGAGGTGGCGTATCGCCACGCCGGCGCCCGACAGTCCAACGGCGCCGCACAGCACCGAGTAGACATGGCGGAACCCGTTTGCCGGGCGATGCAGGGCCGCGAGCAGGAACGCCAGGCCCATTCCCACGACGGCAAAGCGTTGCAGGATGCAAAGGGGGCAGGGCTCGTAGCCCTGGACGTGCTCGGCGAACAGCGCGTAGCCGAACAGGAGGAAACAGGCAGCTGCGCCCAGCAGGTTCTGCGGGCGGGAGCCGGCGTTCAGCAGATTGGCGATCAGCGACTTCATGCGGCCGGCCGATTCTCGCACAGTCGGGCCAGCGCGGCGTCGAATTCCCGGCCCTCCTCATCGGCCAGCGCCGCCTGGCGCAGCTCGCGCACGGCACCTGCGGGATCGCTCTGGTCCCGCAGTGCCGCCAGCGCGTCGCTGATGGCGCGGTAGCGGCTCAAGCCCCGCTCGAAAGTCTCGCCGTAGCCCTTCACGAGTTGCTGGCAGGCCGCCATTTCCACCGCAAGCTCGTAGTCCCGCGGGGCCAGCTCCGCCAGCGTGGTCAGCCATTCGCGAATGCGCGCGTCCTCCTCGCGGTGCCGCAATGAGCTCAGCCGCCAGGCGCGCGTGCGCGCCATCGCGCGCATCAGGAGGTATCCCCAGAGACGGTCGGTGGCGATCTTCCGCCCGCCCGTGAAGCCCTGCAGTATCCGGCGGGTGAAGCCCCACCTCATGAGCGGCGCGCCGATCCAGGCCGGCAGGCTGCCACAGATTTCCTCCACCCGCGGACTCAGGTAATCCACGATCCTCATGAGCTGACCGCCGCCGTTGCCTGCTTCCGCCTGTACGCGGGCAAACCGGGCCGCTCGGGTCTTGAGGTCCGCGACCCGCGCGGTGTCCTCGTAGCTCATCCACAGCGCCAGGCCGCGGGCGGTTTCGGTAAGCAAGGTGTGCTGGCGGGCCGCGCTGTCCTGTTTGAGGATGGGCAGCAGGCGGTCCAGGTACAGTCCCGCGTAAGCGTGGTGCTGGTAATCCACCAGGCGATGCACGCCGATTCCCAGGACATTTACGCAGGTGCCCGGAAACTCGCCGGATATCCGCGCCACGAGCGCCTTTGCGCGCTTGTTCCTCGGCGCGGGAACGGGATCGAATGCCTCGCCGGATGCGATATCGGGCGGCGCCTGCGTGGACTGCGCGGACGGGTCGGCGGCGGCCGCCGCCATGGCCCGGGCCCTGCCGGCCTCGAACGCGGCCAGGTTGCGCTCCAGGGCCCTGCCGCT
The DNA here is from genome assembly GCA_965116895.1 of Gammaproteobacteria bacterium. Taxonomy (GTDB): domain Bacteria; phylum Pseudomonadota; class Gammaproteobacteria; order Steroidobacterales; family Foliamicaceae; genus Foliamicus. The sequence continues at coordinate 549,570 of OZ220729.1, forward strand.
TGCCCGGATCGCCTGCTCGCAGGCTTCGGGCGAAAAGGGCAGGGCGCCGGAGCCCGCCAGGGCGCCCAGCACGACCGAACTGATCACGCTGCGGTGTTCGCGGGCCAATGCGTCCATGTCCAGCGCCACGAGGCGTTTCGCGCTCGCCCGCGCCACCTGGAGGACGGTTTCGTTGTCGGCGATCCCGTCGCCCAGCGCCGATTTCTCGCCGATGGTGAAAACGCGGTGGGTGGACGCGACCAGGGTAGTGCGATCGCGCGTAACCAGTCCGCGCTGCATGGCGCGGCCGGCCTCCATCAGTTCGGATGCGACGACGAGGTCCACGTCGCCCGGCTGCGGCATCAGCGCCAGCACCGGGTCCGCGCCCGCCGCCTCGGCGGCCGCGCGGGGGAAGAATTCCAGGTAATAGAGGGTGGCGCCGGTGCGCTGGGCCACGCCCGGCACCGATGTCGCCTGCGCGATGAAGCCGCCGGCTTCGGCCGCGTCCAGGAGCCATTGCGTCAGAACGCCGCCACCCTGGCCGCCGAGGGCGGCGATGGCCAGCTTGAAGACGCGCGGCTGCGACTCTCCTTCTACCACGCCATCGCCCGCTTGCGCTGGGTGCGTCTTTGCAGAAAGCCGATCAGGGCGCGGCGCAGCCCCTGAACGAACCGCTCGACCGCGCCGGGATTGTCCACCAGCTCCGCGTGGTAGAACGACGGGCAGAGAATGGCCGCGTGCGCGACTTCGCCGCATACCCCGCAGCCCACGCATTCATGGTCCACCGCCGCCACCGGCGCGCGCCGCAGGGGATCGGGGTTCGGCTTGACCGTCAGGGACGGGCAGCCGGAAAGGCGGATGCAGGAGTGATCGCCGGTGCAGGTCTCCGCGTCCACGCCGTAATGCTTGCGTGCGACCCGTTTGCCGGCCCTGCGCAGCCGGTCGAGCAGCGGCCGGATGCGCCGCTGGCGATTGAGCTGGCACTCGCCCTGGGCCACGATCACCTTCGGCCCCTTGTCCCGGGCGCTCATGGCTTCGCGCAGGATTCTGAGCGTGCCCTTCATGTCGTAGGTATCGAGACTGCGCACCCAGCGCACGCCCACGCCGCGCACCGCGTCGGCGATCGAGAGGCGGGCGGTGCGGCGCGGAGCGTCCGCTTCGGAAGAAGGGATCCACTGTCCACCGGTCGCCGCCGCGTAGCCGTTGTCCACGATGATGGTCACGCCGTCGTGATCGTTGAACACCGCGTTGCTGATGCCGCTGGTCAGGCCGTTGTGCCAGAAGCCCCCGTCGCCCATGATGGACACGGGCCGGCGGTCGCCTTGCGTATGCAGCGCGGATGCGGCCGCGCTGCCCAGCCCGTAGCCGAGGATGCTGGCGCCCAGGTGGAAGGGCTCGAGGCTGGCGAAGGAATGGCAGCCGATGTCGGCGCTCACGTGCACCGGTCCGATTTCCTTCTGGAGCAGCTTCAGCGAGGAGAAAAGGGGCCGTTCGGGGCAGCCGGTGCAAAGACCCGACGGCCGTTCCGGCACTGCGGAGGCGAGTTGCGCGGCGGGAAGAAGGGGCTGCTCGGTCACCGGGTTCAGCAGCCGGGGGCTGTGCTCTTCGATAAATGCGCGAATGCCTTCCTTGAGCACCGGGCCGGTATATTCGCCGGCCATCGGGAAGGGGCCCTTGCCGAGCACCCGGGCCTGCAGGTCGGCGCGGCGCAGGAACTGGTGGGCCGCCTGTTCGATATGTTCGGGCTGGCCTTCCTCCACGATCAGCAGCGCGCGCTTGCCCGCGGCGAAACGCACGAATTCCTCTTCGACCAGGGGATAGGTGGCATTGAGCACGTAAAGGGGCAGGCGCGTGACCCCGAAGCCGTCCGCCAGACCGAGGTGTTCCAGGGCCCGAAGCACCCCGTTATGGAGTCCGCCCTGCAGCACGATCCCCAGCTCGCTTTCCGGTCCGTCGATGAACTCGTTGATCTTGTTGTTGCGGATGAAGCGCACGGCCGCCGGCCAGCGCTGCTCGGTCTTCTCGCGTTCCTGCTCGTAGGTGTAGGGCGGCAGGATGATCCGCGAAGGGTCGCGTTGCGGCGCGTCGAGCGCGTCCGCGGCGGTGAACGGCGGCCGGCGGTTGTCGCTGGCGATAAAGCTCCCGTACAGATGGCAGGCGCGGATGCGCAGCATCAGCATCACGGGCGTATTGCTGGCTTCGGACAGTTCGAAACCCTGCTGCACCGCGGTCACGATGCGGTCCAGCCGGGGCCTGGGATCGAGCAGCCAGATCTGCGATTTCATCGCGAAGGCGTGGGTGCGCTCCTGCATGATGCTGGACCCTTCCCCGTAGTCTTCGCCGAGAATGACGAGTGCGCCGCCCTTGACGCCGGCCGAAGCGAGATTGCCCAGCGCGTCGCTGGCCACGTTGGTGCCCACCGTCGATTTCCAGGTGACCGCGCCGCGCAGGGGATAGTTGATGGAGGCCGCCAGCGTGGCGGCCGCGGTGGCCTCGCTGGCGCTGGACTCGAAGTGCACGCCCAGTTCTTCCAGGATTTCGCCGGCGTCGGCCAGCACGTCCATCAGGTGCGAGACCGGCGCGCCCTGGTAGCCGGCCACGTAGGCCACGCCGGACTGCAGCAGCGCCTTGGTGACCGCGAGTATGCCTTCGCCGCGGAATTCCTCGCCCGCGGTCAGGCGCAACTGTTCCACTTCCCTGGCGAATGATCGTTCGGCCACCTTCAAACTCCACTGCGGTGCGGGCAGGACCCCGCCAAGTGTACTACCCGGCGCCCCGGGGCGAGGTGGTTCAGGAGCCCAGGTTCTTCAGCCTGTCGAGTTGTTCGCGGAGCCTTCCGAGATCGCGATTCAGCTCATCGAGGCGGTCGCGCACGCCCTGCACGACTGCCGGCGGCGCCTTGTCCAGGAACTGCGGATTGCCCAGCTTCTTCTCGGCCGCCTGCAGGGCCTTTTCGGCCTGGGCGCGGAGCTTGCCGAGGCGTTCGCGTTCGGCCGCCGGGTCGATCGCGCCGGCCAGGGGAGTCAGAAGCCTGAGCTCGCCGTGCAGGGCGGACGCGGCGGGCGGCGCTTCGGCATCCGCTGCGAGCAGCGTCAGTTTTTCAATGCCCGCCATCGGATAGAGGAGCCCGGAAAGCGATTCCATCCGCTCGCGGTCCTTTCGGCGGGCGCCCTGGGCCAGCACCTCCAGCCGACGGCCGGGCGGCAGGTCCAGTTCACCCCGAATCTGCCGTATGCCCAGCACGAATCCCTGAAGCCATTCGATTTCCGCTTCGGCCTCGCGATCCTCGGGAAAATCATCGGCGTGGGGCCAGGGCGCGATCATGACGCTTTCGCCGCCGGTTCCCGCCAGCGGCGCGGTGCGCCGCCACAGCGCCTCTGTAATGAACGGCATGATCGGGTGCAGAGCCCGCAGCACGGCCTCCAGCACGCGAACCAGCGTGTGCTTGGCCGCGGCGGCGGCCTGCGTGTCGTCCCCGGCGAGCACGATCTTGGCCAGTTCCAGGTACCAGTCGCAATATTCGCGCCACACGAAGTCGTACATGGCGCGGCTGGCGAGGTCGAGCCGGTAGCCGTCCAGCCCTTCCGCGGTGGCCTTGAGGGCCTTGCCCAGGCGGGAGACGATCCAGCGGTCGGCGGGTCCCGGATGGAGGTCTTTCGAGGGCGGCACGCCCTCGTTCCCGGGTTGCTGCATGAAGACGAAGCGGGCGGCGTTCCACAGCTTGGTGCAGAAGTTGCGATAGCCCGCGGTGCGGTCGAGGTCGTAGCGGATGTCCTGGCCGGTGCTGGCCATTGCGGCGAAACTGAACCGCACGGCATCGGCGCCGAACGCTGGTATGCCTTCGGGGAACTGCTTGCGCGTGGCGCGCTCGATTTCCGGCGCCAGCTGCGGCTGCATCAGCCCGGCCGTTCTTTTCGTCACCAGGCTGTCAAGGTCCACGCCGTCGATGAGGTCCAGGGGGTCGATCACGTTGCCCCTGGACTTGGACATCTTCTGGCCTTCGTGGTCGCGGATCAGTCCGTGCACGTACACCTCCCTGAACGGCACGTCGCCCATGAACTTCAGCCCCATCATGATCATCCGCGCGACCCAGAAGAACAGGATGTCGAAGCCGGTCACCAGCACCGTGCCCGGATAGAAGCGCTTCAGCTCGGGCGTTTCCTCCGGCCAGCCCAGGGTGGAGAACGGCCACAGGGCCGACGAGAACCAGGTGTCCAGCACGTCGTCGTCCCGCCGCAGCGGATAGTCGTCCGCCAGTTTGTGCCGGCGGCGCGCCTCCGCTTCGTCACGGCCGACGAAGACCTCGCCGTCCTCCCCGTACCAGGCGGGTATCCGGTGCCCCCACCAGAGCTGGCGGCTGATGCACCAGTCCTCGATATTGCGCATCCACTCGAAATAAGTGGCCGCCCAGTTCTCCGGAACGAAGCGCACCCGTCCGTCCTCCACCGCGGCGATGGCAGGCTCGGCCAGCGGTGCGGCGCGCACGTACCACTGGTCGGTCAGGAAGGGCTCCAGCACGGCCTGCGAGCGGTCGCCCCGCGGAATGGCATGACGGTGCTTGCTGACGCCCGCCAGCGCGCCCTGTTCCCTGAGCGCCTCGACCACCGCCTTGCGGGCGTCGAAGCGGTCGAGGCCCACGAACGCCGACGGCGCGGCGTCGTTGATGCGGGCGCGGGGCGTGAGCACGTTGATCGCGGGCAGGCCGTTGCGCCGGCCGATTTCGTAGTCGGTGAAGTCGTGCGCGGGCGTGACCTTGACGCAACCGGTGCCGAACTCCGGGTCAACTGCCTCGTCCGCCACGATGGGGATTTCGCGCCCGGTCAGCGGCAGGCGCACCGTCCGGCCCACCAGCCGCCGGTATCGCTCGTCGGCGGGATGCACCGCCACGCCGGTGTCGCCCAGCATCGTTTCGGGGCGCGTGGTGTCCACTTCCACCGCGCCGTCGCCGTCCGCCAGCGGGTAGCGCAGGCGCCACAGGTGGCCGTCCTCCTCGCTGGACACCACTTCCAGGTCGGACAGGGCGGTTTGCAGAACCGGGTCCCAGTTCACCAGCCGCTGCCCGCGGTAGATCAGGCCCTCTTCGTGCAGGCGCACGAAAACTTCCCGCACCGCCCGGCTGCGCGCTTCGTCCAGCGTGAAGCAGTCGCGCGAGAAGTCCAGCGACGCGCCCAGCCTCCGCAGCTGGTCCCCGATACGTCCGCCGGAAGACTCCTTCCAGGCCCAGATCCGCCGGACGAACTCCTCGCGGCCCAGTTCGCGGCGGTTCAGGCCCTCGGCTTCGAGCTGCCGCTCCACCACCATCTGGGTGGCGATGCCGGCGTGGTCCACGCCCGGCTGCCAGAGGGTGCAGTCGCCGCGCATGCGGTGATAGCGGGTAAGCGCGTCCATGACCGTGTCCTGGAAGGCATGTCCCATGTGCAGGCTGCCGGTCACGTTGGGCGGCGGTATCACAATGCAGAAAGGCGGCCCGTCTCCCCGCGGCGCAAACCACCCCGCCCGCTCCCACCTGCGGTAAGCCTCCCCCTCGATCTCCGCCGGCCGATACCGCTCCGCCAGCGCTTGCCCTTTCACTGGCCCAGCAGGAACTCGGTAAGCAGCGGCACCGGCCGCCCCGTACTACCCTTGCTCCCCCCCGTCTTCCACGCCGTACCCGCAATGTCCAGGTGCGCCCAGCGCGCGTTCTTCACGAAACGCGAGAGGAAGCAGGCCGCGGTCGTGGCCCCGGCAAAGCGCGAGCCGATGTTGGCCATGTCGGCGAAGTTGCTCTTCAGCTCGGGCATGTATTGCGGGCCCATGGGCAGTCGCCAGGCCGGATCGTCGGCCTTGTTGCCTGCCGCGCGAAGCTCCTCGGCCAGGTCGTCGTTGTTGGCGAACAGGCCACTGTAGTGGCGGCCCAGCGCCATCAGGCAGGCGCCCGTGAGCGTGGCGACGTCCACCACCTTGGACGGCTTGTAGCGCAGCGAATAGTAGAGCGCATCCGCCAGAATCAACCGGCCTTCGGCGTCCGTATTGAGAATCTCGATCGTTTCGCCGGACATCGCCTTGACGATGTCGCCCGGCTTGGTGGCCCGGCCGCTGGGCATGTTCTCGACGGCCGCCGCCAGGACCACCAGGTTGATCGGAAGCCTGAGTTCGATCGTGGCGTGCAGGGCCGCCAGCACCGAGCCCGCACCGCTCATGTCGAACTTCATCTCGTCCATCGCCCGCCCGGGTTTCAGCGATATCCCCCCGGTATCGAAAGTCACGCCCTTGCCGACCAGCGCCACGGGAGGCGAGTCGTCCTGCGCGCCCTTGTAATGAAGAACGATCAGCCGGGGCTTCAGCTCGCTGCCTTCGCACACCGACAGCAGCGAGTTCATGCCCAGCTCCCTCATTTCGTCCTCCTGAAGAATCTCGGCGGTGACGCGGGTGCTGCGGCGCGCCAGCTTGCGCGCTTCCGACTCCAGGTGGGCCGGCGTGCAGACGTTTGCCGGCAGGTTGCCCAGCTCCCGCGCATAGTTGCGGGCCCGTCCGATGGCGCGGCCCTGCCTGAGGCCCAGTTTCGCCTGCGCCTCTTCCTCCTCGCCATTGATCGCGACGGTGAGCCGGCGGTCCTTCGGCCGCGTGTCCTTGACCCGCTTGCGGGTCGTTGTGTAACGATAGCCGGCGTAGAGCCATTGCTCGGCGAAACTCCGCGCCTTGCGCGTCGCGTCCAGGCCCGGCACGTCTTCCAGACCCATCAGGTTGACCACCGTTGTTGCGCTTGATCGCTCGGCCCTCTTTACGGCGGCCCCCACCGCCTTGCGCCAGCCGGCCGCATCGAGCTTGTCCTTGTTGCCGAGACCGGCGAGCAGCAAGTGGCGCACGCCCAGCCGGCCGGTATGGGTGAGCAGCAGCGTTTCTCCGGACTTCCCGCGAATGTCGCCCGAAGCCATGGCGCTGCGGATCAGACTGCGCAGGCCGGCGCTCAGACCGGCCGTGGCGTTCGCCGGTTTTCCGTCCTGATAGACCGGGGCGATCGCCAGGTCAGCCTGTAAACTGTTCAGCTTCTGCGTTGTGATTTCGAATTGCATGCGGTCGCCTCTTGAAAACCCGTCCAACGGCGCTGCCATCAGGGAATCGGCGCAGGCCGTAACGGTGGCTCATTCTATTGCCTTTGACGAATGATGCGCATACTGGACCGCTATCTCTTTCGCGAAGGCCTGGTGGCGTTCAGCGGCGCGCTGGCCGTGCTTCTGGTCCTGCTGGGGACCAACCAGTGCGTGCGAATACTGTCGGCGGCGGCGTCGCAGGATCTGCCCCGCGACGCCGTGCTGCCGATGATCGGCTACACCTGCCTGCAGTACCTGCCGGTAATCATGCCGGCGGCGCTTTTCTTCGGCCTGCTTCTGGCCCTGGGGCGCATGTACCGCGACAGCGAGTTGCCGGTGATCCGCGCCTGCGGCTACGGCGCGCGTGCCCAGCTCAAGCCGGTGCTGGCGCTGGCCGTGCCGGTGGCGGCGCTGGCCTGCTGGATGACCCTGGACCTGGCGCCCGGCGCGCGCCGGGCGGTGGATGAACTGGAACGGGAAGCGGCGTCCATGGGCGATCTGCGCCGGCTGGAGCCGGGCCATTTCGTTTCCCTGGGCGGCCAGGGCGTGGTCTATTCCGAGGAGGCGGATGAACGGGGCCGGCTCTACCGGGTGTTCGCCCACCGCCGGGTGGACGGGCGCATGCAGGTCATCGTGACCGACCGAATGGCCCTTCGGGAAACCGCGGACCCGCTGGTTCGAATGGTGACCTTCTACGACGGCGTGCTCTACGACGGATGGCCGGGGGAGGCGCAGATCCGAATCGTGCGCTTCGCCGAACACGGCATACCGGCGATCATGCCGGACACGGCGTCCGCGGCGATGAACATGGACGCGACGCCCACCGCCGAACTGTGGTCGCAAGACGATCCGGAATCGTTGCTGGAACTGCAGCGCCGCCTGTCGGCCCCCCTGGTCCTGCTGATCCTGGCCGTGATGGCGCTGCCCCTGAGCCGCCGCCTGCCGCGGCAGAGCCGCTTCGCGTCGCTTCCCTGGGCGTTGCTGGTGTACGTGATCTACACCAACCTGGTCACCGCGGCGCTTTCCTGGGCCAAGCAGGGAATCACGCCGCTGTGGCTGGGCGTATGGTGGGTTCACCTGTTGCTGGCCTGCGCTGCCGCGGCGTATTTTGGGATGGGCGATTCGCACCGGCTCAAGCAATTCGGCCGGCGCATCCGCGCCATGCAGACGGCATGAGCCTGCTCGATCGCTATCTGCTGCGCGGGGTCGTGCCGCTGGTGCTCGTGTGCCTTTGCGCGCTGATGTCGCTGTCGCTGTTCGTGGACTTCGCCCAGCAGTCCCGCATGGCCGGCCAGGGCGCCTACACGCTGCTCAACGGTCTTGCCTACGCCGCGTTGCGCATTCCGCAATTCGCCTTCGACGCCCTTCCCGCGGCCGCGATCATCGGGACCTTCCTGGCGCTGGGCAATTTTTCCGCTCACCACGAACTGACGGTGGCGAGGGCTTCCGGCGTTTCGGTGCTCAGGCTCTCGGTGCCGGTGTGGGCCGCCGGCGCGCTTTTCGTCGTGCTGGCGGTGTTCCTCGGCGAGTCCCTGGCCCCGCCGATGCACGCCCTGGCCAAGCGCATGCGGGCGGCCGCAATGAATCCGACGCCGGCGCTTACCCAGGGCGAGAACGTCTGGATGCGCGACGGCGACCTGATTCTGAACCTGCGGCCCGGGGGCGACGAAGAGGGCTATGCGAGCGCCTTCCTCTTCCGCCTGTCGCCGGGCGGGATCAGCTCCTTCGGACGGGCGCGCGCCGCGAGGATCAACGAGGACGGAAAGCTCGAACTCGGCGGCTATGAAGAGACCGTGGTCGGCGATAACGGCACGCAGGTTTCGTACAGCGATCTCAGGGTTACCGAGACCCGCCTGAGTCCGGATATTGTCGAACTCGTTGAACTGCGCCCGGATCTCATGACGATCGGCAGCCTGTTGCGCTATGCGCGCTACCTGGAGGCGAACCAGCTCAGCGGTCAGCGCTTCCGCCTGGAGATGCAGTCGCGGCTGGCGACGATGGCGGCGGTGGCGCTGATGTGCGTGCTTGCGCTGCCCCTGGTGTTCACCAATCGAAGGACCCTCGGCGGCAGCGCCCGCGCGGCGCTGGGCCTGGGCATCGCACTGATCTGGTTTCTGGCGAATCGCGGGGTGGCCGAAGCCGGTCAGCTCTACGGTCTGCCGCCCTGGCTGGCGGGTTGGGCGCCGACCCTGGTCCTGGGATTCGCCGTGGTCCTGCTCCTGGTGCGCGCCGACCGGCTGCGCTGGCGCCGGGCTCGGGAGTGAGCGCTTTGCCTGTGCGGGAGTTGGCGCTCCCTAGGGGAATCGAACCCCTGTTTCCAGATTGAGAGCCTGGCGTCCTGACCCCTAGACGAAGGGAGCGTTTCGTGCCTGATAAGGCGCGGTGCGATATTATAGGCAGCCGAACAAGGGCGTGCTTCACATGCGCGCCGTGCCATCCGTGGCTGGAGTTTCGAACTCGATCAAAACAACGGCGCTGAAAATCAATTCGGGCGAACCGCGCATTGCCGCGCGGCAACTTCCGTCCAATGTCGTCAGGGTGCTACGCGGCCTGCACCGGGCAGGCTATCGCGCCTGTGTGGTCGGCGGCGGCGTGCGCGACCTGCTGCTGAATCTTCAGCCCAAGGACTTCGATATCGTGACCGACGCGAGGCCGGAGCAGGTGAAGAAGCTGTTTCGCCGGGTGCTGCTGATCGGGCGCCGGTTCCGCCTGGCGCACGTGATGTTCGGCCGCGAATACATCGAGGTCGCCACGTTTCGCGGCGCCGGCAACGATGCCTCGGCCCCGAAAGGCTCGGTCGTGCGGGGATCCAATGGGCGCATCCTGCGGGACAACCGCTTCGGGAGCCTGGAAGAGGATGTCCTGAGGCGCGATTTCACGATCAACGCGCTCTACTGGGACTTTGCCGACAAGCGTATTATCGATCACGTCGGGGGGCTCAAGGACATTGCCGCGCGCCGGCTGCGCCTGATCGGAGAACCGCGCTTGCGCTACGAGGAGGACCCGGTGCGGATGCTGCGCGCGGCGCGCTTCGCGGCCAAGCTCGGCTGCGAGCTTGACAGGCGTTGCGCCGGGCCGATTCCGGAAATGGCCAGTCTGCTGCGGGCGGAACCGCCCGCCCGCCTACTGGAAGAGGTGCGCAAGCTGTTCCTTGGCGGTCACGCCGTATCCAGTTTTGAAGAGCTGCGCCGCTTCGGCCTGCTCGGCGAACTGTTCCCGTTCCTGGGCCCCTGGATGGACGCCGAGCCGCGGGCCGAGGATTTCGTTCGCGATGCGCTTGCGGCTACCGACAGGAGGCTGAGCGAGGGTTCTCATGCCAGCCTGATGTTCCTGTTGTGCGTGTTCTACTGGGGGCCGATTTCCCGGGCGGTGGCGCCCGGCGGCAGCAGGATTCCCCGATATACGCAGATTACCGATGCCTTTCGCCGGATGGTCCGGGACAGCAAGTACGGGCTGCGGCCCACGAAAAAGATGATGGCGGACATGGAACACGTACTGGGCAGACAGGCACTGCTGCAGGCCAGGCCGCGCCGGCGCGTGAACCAGACGCTCAAGCATCCCCTTTTCCGCCCGGCCTATCGCCTGTTGTGTTTGCGCCGGCTTCTGGGCGAAATCGACGAGCAGTGTGTTCTCTACTGGCGGAAGAGGGCGGGGTCGGCGCCTTCCCGTTCCTGGTCGAAGCGCCGCCGCCGCCCCGGACCGGGCCGCGCCGGAGGCCGGGGCGCGAACGGAAATGAAAAAAAGGTCCGATAGCGGCCGATATATCGCCGTCGAAGGCTGCATCGGCGCCGGCAAGTCCACCGTGGCGCATTTGCTGGCGGACCGGATGAACGGAGAACTGATCGTGGAGGCGCCCCACGGCAACCCCTTCCTGGAGCGCTTCTACAACGGGGTCACGCGGGCCGCGCTGCCGTCACAACTCTATTTTCTGCTGCACCGCACGCAGCTCGCCGAGCGCCTCAAGAAAGAAGACCTCTTTCCCACAACCCGCATCAGCGACTTTCTGCTGGAACGCGACCGGGTCTATGCCGAGTGCACGCTGGCGTCGGACGAATTGCTGGTTTACGACATGGTGCGCGAGGCCGTCGCGATCGACCCGCCGGTGCCCGACCTGGTGCTGTTCCTGCAAACCCCGGTTCGAACGCTGTTGAAGCGGATCGCCAACCGCGGCATTCCGATGGAGCGGCGCATAACGGCCGAGTATCTCGAGATGCTCAACGAGGCGATGGCGCGATTTATACTGGACTACGACGAGGCGCCGGTCCTGATAGTGAACACCGAAGCCATTGATCTGGTGAACAACGATGCGCACATCGAACTGCTGCTCAACGAAATGGAACAGGCCCGGTCCGGCCGCACCTACTTCGATCCCAGCGGCCTGGTCGTCTGATCGTCGCAGGCCGCCCCGGGAATTCCGGTTTTCTCTAAGCTAGGGCATCGCGCGTGTACGTACAGTTGAAGCAGCGCGACATGCGCAGACCGCCGGTCAACGTGAGCACGCTGGCGCGGATGAAGAAAGAGCGGGAACCGATCGCCTGCCTTACCGCCTACGACGCCAGCTTTGCGCGGCTGGTGGACCGGTCCGGCGTGGACCTGGTGCTGGTGGGCGATTCCCTGGGCATGGTCATCCAGGGGCATGACACCACCGTGCCGGTGACAGTCGAGGACATCATCTACCACAGCCGGCACGTGGCCCGGGCGCTGACCCACGCCTTCCTCGTGGCGGACATGCCCTTCATGAGTTACAGCGAACCGGAACAGGCGCTGGACAACGCCGTCAGACTGATGCAGGAAGGCGCGGCGATGATGGTCAAGCTGGAAGGCGGCGAGGATCAGCGCAGGATCGTGGAGCACCTGGCCCGGCACGACATCCCCGTTTGCGCGCATATAGGCCTGCGCCCGCAGTCGGTTCACAAGATCGGCGGATTCAAGGTGCATGGACGCGACCCGTCGCAGGCGGAGCGAATGGTGACCAGCGCACGACGGCTGGAGGAGTCGGGCGCCGACGTGGTTCTGCTCGAGTGCGTTCCCAACGAACTGGGCAAGGCGATTGCCCGGCAGTGCCGGGTGCCCGTCATAGGGATCGGCGCGGGGCCCGATGTCGACGGGCAGATCCTGGTCCTGTATGACATGCTCGGCATCACGCAGGGCCCGGTGCCGAAGTTCGTGCGCAACTTCATCAACGGGGCGGACGATCCGCTGGCGGCCTGCGAGGCCTACGTCCAGGCCGTCAAGTCAGGCGAATACCCCGCTCCCGAGCACTGCTTTTCCTGAACTGCCCGGCCCGTGCGCATAGTTGCGACCAAGGCGGAGGTGCGCGCGCAGGTGCGCCGCTGGCGCGGGACGGGCGAGAAGGTCACGCTGGTGCCCACGATGGGGGCGCTGCACAAGGCGCACATGGACCTGGCGCGTCTGGCCGGCGCCGCCGGCCGCGTGATCGTGAGCATATTCGTCAATCCCACGCAGTTCGCGCCCGGAGAGGACTTCGAGCGCTATCCCCGCGACCTGGATGCGGACGCGGACCTGCTGCGGGAGGCGGGAGTGGACCTGCTTTTCGCTCCAGGGCAGGAGGACGTCTATCCCCGCGGGCTGGACGACCCGACCCGCGTGGAAGTGCCCGGTCTGTCGGCCGATCTGTGCGGCGCGTACCGCCCGACGCATTTTTCGGGGGTGACCTCGGTCGTGGCGCGCCTGCTGCTGCTGACTCTGCCCGACGCCGTGATATTCGGACGCAAGGACTATCAGCAGCTGGTGATCCTGCGCCGCATGACGGAGGATCTGCATATCCCCGTGGAGGTGATCGAGGGTCCGATCACGCGCGAGAAGGACGGTCTGGCCATGAGTTCGCGGAACCGCTACCTGACGGACGAGGAACGGCGGGCGGCTCCGGCCCTGCATGCCGAATTGCGCCGCTGCGCTGCGCGTATCGAGGCGGGGGAGCGCGACTTTCTCCGGCTGGAGGAGGATGCGGTCGCGCGCCTGAAGGAAGCCGGCTTTGCGCCGGACTATGTCGCAGTACGGCGGGCCGGCGATCTGGGCCCGCCGGCGGTTTCCTCCTCGGGCGAGTGGGTCGTGCTCGCCGCGGCCTGGCTGGGCTCCGCCCGTCTCATCGACAATGTCCTCTGCGGCGCAGGTTCCTGATCGCCTGCCTGCCGCTCCAGCGCCCAGCGAACGTGTTCGCGGACCATTTCGCTGGAGTGCGACAAGCGCTTTCCAAGCGACTCGATCACCTCTCCCGAGCGGGCGGCGTTGCCGAGCGCGACAGCCAGGTTGCGCAGCCAGCCCGTGTAGCCGGCGCGGCGCAGGGCGCTTCCCCGGGTGCGTTCCCGCCAGTGCGCCTCGCTCCATGCGAACAGGCCGGTAAGCCGGGCGTTGTCCAGGCTGCCGCGCGGGGCGAAGGCGGCCTCTTCGCTGGGCCGCGCGTGCCGGTTCCAGGGGCAGACCAGCTGGCAGTCGTCGCAGCCGAACACCCGGTTGCCGATCAGAGGCCGCAGTTCCAGCGGTATGGGTCCCGGATGTTCGATGGTCAGATAGGAAATGCAGCGGCGGGCGTCGAGCTGATACGGCGCCACGATGGCCTCGGTGGGACAGATGTCCAGGCATGCCCGGCAACTGCCGCAGTGGTTCGCCACCGGGCGATCGACCGGCAGCGGGAGGTCGGTGTAGATCTCGCCCAGGAAGAACCACGAGCCTTCGTGGCGGTCGATCAGGTTGGTGTGTTTGCCTATCCAGCCCAGTCCGGCCTGTGCGGCCAGGGGTTTCTCCATGACCGGGGCGCTGTCCACGAAAACCCGATAACCCATGGGTCCGGCCACTGAAGCGATACGTTCGGCCAGCTTCTGAAGACGCCTGCGCATCAGGCGGTGGTAGTCCCTGCCCAGGGCGTAACGCGAGATGTAAGCCTTGTCCGGGTCGGCCAGCACCGCCAGGGCCGGGGCGGCCTCCCGGGGCCAGTAACGCATGCGGAAGCAGAGCACCCTCAGCGTTCCGGGAAGCAGTCGGGCCGGCCGGGTTCGCTTGCGACCATGCCGCGCCATCCAGTCCATGGCGCCGTGCCGTCCCAGCTCCAGCCAGCGCTCCAGCCGCGCTTCGGCACGGGCCAGGTCGATTCCCGCTACTCCCGCCTGCTCAAAGCCAAATTCCCGCGCCAGCGCCGGGAGTTGGGCGGCTATACGTGAGTGTTCCGCGGCAGCTTGCATGGGCCGAAAGAGTATAGGTCGGGATGTATTTCGGGCAATATTCGTGTTGATGAGTCATCGAACCGCATATTCCGCCGCCGCCGTCCGCGCGCTGGAAGGCGCGCTCATGGCGAGCGAGGGCATCGACAGCAATGCACTGATGGAGCGTGCGGGCGCGGCTGCCTACGCGCGGGCCCGGCGTGCGTTCCCGGAGGCCCGGCGCTGGATCGTACTGGCCGGCGCCGGCAACAACGCCGGCGACGGCTTCGTCATGGCCCGACTGGCGAAGCAGGAGGGCCTGGACGCCAGGGTCATGCTGCTGTCTCCCGAAAATCGCCCGCGGGGCGACGCGGCCACGCAGTTCGAGGCGGCGCGGCAGTCCGCCGTGCCGAGCGGACCGTTTGTGCGTGCAGAGCTGGAAGGGTGCGACCTGATCGTGGACGCGATGCTCGGAATCGGGCTGGACCGCCCGCTGGGGGGGCTTTATCTGGAAGCGGTCCAGGCGGTGAATGAAGGCAACGCGCCGGTCATGGCCGTCGACATTCCCACCGGCTTACACGCCGACACCGGCGCCTCGATGAAGGCGGCGGTCCGCGCGGCCCTGACGGTGACCTTCGTGGCCGAGAAATGCGGGTCGTTCCTGGGTGACGCGCCGGACTGCCTGGGGCGGCAGGTGCTGGAGCCGCTCGGACGGATTGCGCCGGACAGCGTAGCGGAGATCGAGACCGAATTCGCGAAAGAGCCGACGCTACGCGTGTTCACCTCGGAGACGCTGCGCGCGATGCTCCCCGCCAGGCGGCGCGCCGACCACAAGGGCCGCTTCGGGCATGTCCTTGTCGTGGCCGGTGGGCCGGGAATGGGCGGGGCCGCAAGGCTGGCGGGTGAGGGCGCGTTGCGCGCCGGCGCGGGACTCGTGTCGGTGGCCACGCACCCGGAACACTCGGCGGCGGTGCTGTCCGGACGGCCGGAACTCATGGTGCGCGGCGTCCGCAAGGCCGAAGATCTCGCGCCGATGCTCCAACGGGCCACGGTCGCGGCGGTCGGCTGCGGTCTCGGACAGGATGCGTGGGCCGGCGAGTTGTTCGCAGCCGTTCAGGAAAGCAATCTGCCCTGCGTTGTGGATGCGGACGGCTTGGCGCAAGCGGTGGGGGAGCGCATGGGGGCTGCGCCCTGGATCCTGACGCCGCATCCCGGAGAGGCCGGGCGATTACTGGAGCGTTCCAGTGCCGACGTGCAGGCGGATCGATTGAGTGCCGTTACGGCCTTGAGGCGGCGCCACGGCGGCGTGACGCTGCTCAAGGGCGCGCACACGCTGGTGTCCGGAAGCGGCAGGCCCCCATGGGTGATCGACGCCGGCAATCCCGGCATGGCGACGGCGGGAATGGGCGACGTGCTGACCGGGTTGCTGGCCGGCCTGTGGGCGCAGTTCGCCGAAGCGGAGCCGGAAGACGTGGCCGCCATGGCCGCCTTCGTGCATGCCAGGGCGGGCGACCGCGCCGCTATGGGTGGCCAGCGCGGCATGCTCGCCGGCGATTTGCTTGAAGCTCTGCGCGCGGAACTGAATCCCTGATCCGTCGCCGCAAGGGCTACTTCGTCGCCGAGTAGAACTGGATAATGGCGCCGTCCGGGGTTTCGACGGCGAACAGGTCGATGTCGCCGTAGGGTTCCAGCCGCACACGGCTTATCTCGTTTCGTATCGTCCAGCCCCGTTCGCGTATCCGGTTGCGGGCTTCGGCGGCGTCCTCGACTTTGAAGCGGACCGCCAGCGTTCCGAGATTGGGCGCCCGGCAGCGGTCCGAATAATCGAACCCGCTCATGCCCATGACTTCGATGAACTCCATGCGCCCGAATTCACCGGGTCGCGTTTCCACGATGCCGGCGCGATAGGGAACCGTGGTGGTCAGGCTCAACGGAATGCCCAGCGGCGTGGGCGTGGGCTCCGGCGCCACGTACGGGTCGCCCTTGTAATAGGAACCGAATCCCAACACGCGTGTGAAGAAGTCGTGGGTGGCGTCCCGGTCCCTGACCATCTGCATCATGTTGAACGGGCCCGTCATCGTCTCGAAAGCCGGGATGGTGTCGGGCAGGGGCGGTTTCAGCCGTTCGTAGCCCTGCACCTGCACCCCGTCCGGGCCGCGGTAGATCACCACCCGCAATTCGGAGCCGCGGAAGGAAACCCGCGCGATCGGAGTCTCGGTCCACCAACCCAGGTCGATCGCCCGCCGGTAGATCTCCGGCATGCCCTTCATCCGCACCATCATGCTGAAGTAGCAGCCGGTGTCCCAGGCCCTGGAGCCCGGGCGCATCGGCAGGCGTTCGCCCGCGTTGTCGAAGCGCACCAGCCGGATCAGCCCGGACTCGTATTCCGCCGGTCCGAGCAGCAGGACCTCGCCGCTCGCCTCTTGCGGCAACTCCCACGCCGCCGCCAGGGCGGAGTCGAGCGGACCGCGCCACTTCGCTTCATAGCCCCCGATCCCTGCAAAGAACCGCGCCGTGCGGTCGATGTGACTGACGCTCACCACGACCTCCTGCCAGGGCCGTGCCGCTACCGGCTCGGGGTCCTGTTCTTCCGCCGGGGATAAAGAAGTCAGCAGGATTCCTGCAAGCATGAGCGCAAGGCGCACACCGGGCGGCCGCCTGCTGTTCGGCGCCGTCCGTAAAGGAGCTGTCTGGATGTTCATGGCCACAATGGTACCGCCACGGGCCACACGGAAACGGACCGGCGCGAGCCGAGCGGATTCACGTTCGGTTTGATCATCTTGACATTGATTGGAAAGAAAATTAGACTCAGGTGTTCCAAATTTCTGGAATAACAAGTATGATCGAGCGCGACGGCCATGTCAGGGCATTGCGGCGGCTGTTCTCCAACAACTCCGTCATTGTCCTTCTGGGATCACGGGGAGCAGGCAAGACCACCCTGTCGCGCGACTTCGCGCAGCGCTCGCGCTCGAATTCCTACTTCTTCGACCTGGGCTCGGCGGAGGATCGTTCCAGGCTTGAAGATCCGGAACTGGCCTTGTCCAACCTGCAAGGCCTGGTCGTGCTGGACGAAATCCACCGCGCCCCGCATATTCTTGACGTCTTGCGCCGCTTGCTGGTCAGGCCCTGGAACCCGGCGCGATTCCTCGTGCTCAGCAGCATCGCGCCGGACAAGCTCCGCCGGCAGCTCGAAACGCTGTCCGAATTCACCGCCTACTATGAACTTCCCGGTCTTCTGTCTGCCGAAGTTCCCGTACCGCAGGCAGATTCGCTGTGGCTGAGGGGGGGGCTGCCGGCATCGTACAGCGCCGGCAGCGACGCCGAGAGTCACGAATGGCGGGAACGTTACGTTCGCGACTTTCTGGAACGCGACATCCATCAACTGACTTCCAATGCTCCGACGGACCGGATCGAGCGATTCCTGGTCATGCTGGCGCACTGTCATGCACAGCCGTGGAACGGATCGGAACTGGCGCGCTCGCTGGGCGTTTCGCATCACACCGCCCGGCGCTATCTGAAGATTCTCGAGTCCGCCTTCATCGTGCGCGTGCTGAAGCCATGGCGCGCGGACCTGCCCAGGCGTCAGGTCAAGTCGCCCAGGATTTATTTTCAGGATACGGGGCTGTTGCACTATTGCCTTGGCATTTCGAGCCTGCATGACCTGGAGCGGCATCCCAGGTCGGGGGCATCCTGGGAAGGTTTCGTGCTGGAGAACCTGATTCGTGCCCTGGGCACGAAGAACACGCAGTTCTATTTCTGGGCGGCGCACACCGGGGCCAAGGTGGATCTCATCGCCAAGAGAGGCGGGCAGCTTCGCGGTTTCGAAATAAGCCGAACCTCGGCTCCCCGCATTACGCGCTCCGTCAGGTCCGCGCTGGAAGACCTTTCGCTGACGCGTATGGATGTCGTTCATGCGGGATCCGCAAGCGTTCCGCTGAGCAGGCGGGTCCGCGCGATTTCGGCAGAGCGCCTGCACGAGGAACTATGAGCCCTGATCAACGGGCGGCTGTTTTCAGCGCCCGTAGCGTCGACGGCCTCCAGGCGCTGGGACGGACGCTTGGCGGGGCGCTGAGGGAAGCGGTCGCCGGCGGGCCTTTCCTGCTTCTCGCCCTGGATGGAGAACTGGGAGCAGGCAAGACGACCCTTGCCGCCGCAACGCTGGCGTCGCTGGGAGTGCGGTCAGCGGTCGCAAGTCCCACATACGGGCTGGTGCATGCGCATGTGTTTTCCCTGGGCGGGACGGGACGGATGGTGGAAGTGCTGCATGTGGACCTGTACCGCCTGCGGCATCCGGCCGAACTGGATGAACTCGGACTTGAGGACGGCATTCAGTCCGCGCCCGCCGCGGCCTGTCAGGTATTGCTGGTGGAGTGGTTCGAGAACGCCGGGGGTCGCCTGCCCCCTCCCGACCTCGCATTCCGCCTTGAGCATTCGAAACCCGGCAGGCTCGTGAGCCTGCGGGCCCACTCGACTCCAGGCGGACGAATTCTGCGGTTGCTGTTTCGGGCGGAGCACCCTGAACTGCAATTGCTCTCCAAGTAGGATACGTCTTAACTAGTAGGAATAGCTTCCTAATATTCTTGAATTTTTCCTTGACAACCCCTGCCTCCGGGCTATACTCGCGAACGAGGAAACCCGACTATGCAGCAGGCATGACCGCCCACCGCCTCCTCGTTGCCCTGATTGCCGGGCTTGTCGCCGGCGCACTGAACGCCGCGCCCGCGCGCATAGACAGCATCCGCGTGGCCGAGTACGACTCGAAGACGCGGGTGGTCCTTGAGCTGGATCAGGCGCGCAGCCACAAGCTTGAAGTGCTCGACAATCAGCCGCGGGTTGTCGTGGACCTCTATTCAGCGGAGATCAGCGCCGCGCTTCCCAAGCGGGGCACGGGGATCGTGCGCAGGATGCGTCACGGCCGTCACCCGGGCGACATGCTGCGCGTGGTGTTCGACCTGCACGCCGCCGCCACCGCGACCAGTTTCGGCGTGGCCACGGGCAAGGATGGCCGCGGTCATCGCATTGTGGTCGACATCTATCCCGGGGGCATCGAGCCGGAAGCCGTTGCGGAAGAAGTCGCGGCGCCCGCGAACCGCGACGTGCTCATCGCTGTCGATCCGGGGCACGGCGGCAGGGACCCGGGCGCCATCGGCAGGGGAGGCCTGAAGGAAAAGACCGTTGTCCTTGCAATCGCCCGCCGCCTGGCCCGGCAGATCGACCGGGAGCCGGGAATGTCGTCCATGATGACGCGCGACGGCGATTACTACATCAAGCTCCGCGAGCGATACACGCGGGCGCAGGAGCGTAACGCCGACCTGTTCGTGTCGGTGCACGCGGACGCCGTGAGGAACCGGAGGGTCCGCGGTTCCAGCGTTTACGTGCTTTCGGAAAAAGGTTCATCCGACGAGGCCCGCCGGCTCGCGCGGCGCGAGAACGCATCGGACATGGTTGGCGGCATCGAGATGGACGGTCTGCCGCCCATCGTTGCGACCATGATCATCGATCTGTCGCAGAACGCCTCCATCGGCGCCAGCCTGGAGGTCGGCGACGATGTTCTCCAGCGACTGCACGGCGTGGGCCGCGTGCGCAAGTCGAGGGTGCAGACGGCGCCGTTTGCGGTGCTGAAGGCCCATGACGTGCCTTCGATCCTGGTGGAGACCGCCTATATTTCCAATCCCCAGGACGAACGGCTGCTCGACAGCGGCAGCTACCAGGAAAAGCTGGCGCAGGCCATGCTGGCGGGAATTCGCGCGTATTTCTACCGCAACCCGCCACGCGGCACGCTGATCGCGCAGCGGGTCGAGGCCGGCGAGATGCCCGAGCAGGAGTATGTCGCCCGCCGCGGCGACACCCTCAGCGGAATCGCGCAGCGCTTCAACGTTCCCCTCGCGGTACTGATCCGCGCCAATAACCTGCCGAACGACCGCCTGCGCGTCGGCCAGATCCTGAAAATCCCCACCAGCTAATCCGAACCCCGCGGGAGGGGAGCGAAAAGGCTAGAGTTGTACGATGCCGACGGTGCAGCCTACGGCGAAGATCGGTATCGGCTCGTAGAACAGCACCTCCCGCGGGCAACCGGCCGTAGCGCCGGCGACGCACACGAAGGTGCGGATCTCGAAGCCGCCCTGGCCCGCGTCCCGGTAGGTGTCCGCATCGCTGTATCCCGTCATGCCCGCGTAGTCGTCGCGAACCCAGCGGTCGAGGAACTCCCGGTCCCAAGCCTCGTTGATCCTGCCGGAGTCGGGCGTGCAGGGCCAGTGCGACAGCCCTCCGGTGCCTACCAGCGCAATTCGTTCGGACTGCTTGTCGCAGGCCCGGCGAAGGCTCTCGCCGAACTTCCAGGCACGCTTCAGGGGCGTAAGCGGCGGACCCTGGCAGTTGATGTTGGCAGGAATGACGGGCAGGTCGTAACGCGGCGTGAGGAAGTTGAGCGGCACCATCACGCCGTGATCGAACTTCCACTCCTGGGCGTAACTCACGTCCACGTCTTCCAGAACCGCGCCCACGAGGCGCTCCGCGAGATCGGCATTGCCGGGAACGCCGGTCCTGGCGATGCCCAGCCATTCCTCGTCCTCGACCGGGCCCTCGTAGCTTTCAGCCATACCCAGGCAGTAGGCCGGCATGTTGTCCATGAAGAAGTTGGCGAAATGCTCCGCCGCAACCACGATCAGCGCGTCCGGCCGGGCCGCTTCCAGACGCCGGCGCATCGCGTGCATGTGGGCGTAGAAACCCTCTCGCTTCGCCTTGTCGGCGCGCTCGTAACGTCCGGTGATTCCCGGGGCGTGGCTGCACACGCCGGCGAATACGAGGCTCATGATTCGGTCATGGCGTACAGGCCCGACCGCACCGGCCCGTGCCGATCAACGCCGTCGCGCATGGCCTGAAGATATTCGTCCCACTCGTACCCGCGCAGGGCGGCGTAGTGCATCAGCAACTGTCCGTTCACGCCCATGACATAAAGCAACCCGATGTCGGGCTCACGCAGGGCCGCTTTCTCCTCGTCGTCGAGTGGATAGTCCGCGAGCAGGTCCTCGAAATCCGTCTCGTAGCGTTGCCGGACCTGCTCGTCCCGGTTCAGTTGGTAGATCAGCTTCTGCAGGTAGTAAAGACTCATGAAATCCGCGGGTGGGGCTGCGCCGATTCAGGTTCCCGAACCGATATTGCATCCGCGCTGTTGCTCCGTCAATGAAGGGCCGCGTGCAGTTGCTTGCGATTGCACTATTTTGGGGTATAGTGGGAGTCTGTGGGAGATTGTGGGTTAAGCGGATAGGGAATGTTTCAAGGCCCGGCCAATGTCACCCTGGATACCAAGGGCAGGTTCGGCGTCCCTGCGCGTTACCGGCAGGGCGTCGCCGAGGCCAGTGGCGGCCGCGTAGTCTGCACCGTACATCCGGACCGCTGCGTGCTGATCTACCTGCCGGAGGATTTTGCCAAAGTCAGGGACGATGTGATACGGCAGAAGGGGGGGCGGGACGCGGAAAGGCTGATCGTGGGCTACGCAACCGACGTCTCCCTGGATGCGGCCGGGCGCCTGCGCGTGCCTCCGGTCCTCAGGGAACACTGCGATCTTCAGCGCCAGGCCACGCTGCTGGCGCTGGGGCGCAGCTTTGAATTGTGGGATGCGGCCCGGTGGCGCGAGAGGGCGCTGGAAGTCGGCACAAGCGAGTCCGTGGACGCAGCCCTGAGCGCCGTGCAACTTTGAATGCAAACGGAACGTTCGAGCATGAACCCGCGCTGCTGGAGGAAACGCTTCACGGCCTGGCGCTCGATCCCGAAGGCCGCTATGTTGACGCGACCTACGGGCGCGGCGGGCACAGCCGGGCGATTCTTGCGGGCCTTGGCGCGCGCGGACGACTGCATGCCATGGACTGCGACCCGCAAGCGGTGCATTCGGCCCGGGTACTCGAGGAACAGGATTCGAGGTTTTCGATCGAACACGGCAATTTCCGCCGCCTCGCCCGATCGCTGGAACGCAAGGGCTGGCTGGGCAGGGTCCACGGAATCCTTTTCGACCTCGGGGTCTCGCTTCCGCAACTCACCGATCCGGACCGGGGCTTCAGTCTGCGCTCGGACGGGCCGCTGGACATGCGCATGAATCCCACCGAGGGCCAAAGCGCCGCCGAATGGCTGAACCGCGCACCGAAAAATGAAATCGCCCGCGTAATCCGAAGCTGCGGAGAGGAGCCACAGGCACGCAGGATCGCCGACGCGATATGCCGGAACCGGCCGGTATCCACCTGCTCCGGCCTGGCGCGGCTGGTCGCTTCCGTTACGCGGAGACCCAAGCCGGGGATTCATCCGGCCACCCGAACTTTCATGGCGCTGCGCATATTCGTCAATGCCGAACTCGAGACCCTCGAGGACGCGTTGCCGCAGGCCGTACGTAGCCTGCGCCCGCACGGACGCCTGTGCGTGATCGCCTTTCACTCCCTGGAGGACCGCATCGTGAAGCGCTTCATGCGCAATGCTTCGCGCATGCCTCCTCCGCTTGCCCGGCTGCCGTCCGTCCCCTCGGCGGCCGGGCCTTTACTCAAGGTCGTGGGCAGGATGCGGCGTTGCGGCGCCGCCGAAAGCCGACGCAATCCACGCGCCCGAAGCGCCCGCCTGCGCGTCGCCGAGCGACTGGCGGACTCGAATGAACGATGAGCTCCGGGCGTTCCTCCTCTTCGCTGTTGCTCGGCCTTGCATTTGCGACGCTGGCAAGCGGAATTCTCCTCACCTACGCGCGCCATGAACACAGGGTGCAATTCCGGGCCATGCAGGAACTGATAGGCGAGCGCGATCAACTCGAAGTGGAATGGGGCGCGTTGCAACTGGAACGTGCGACCTGGGCGGGTTACCGCCGCATAGACCGCGAGGCGAGCGAACGCCTCGATATGCGGCGCCCCGGCATGGGCGACATCGTGTTCCTGCGGGTGGGGTCGGCGGATTCCGCTTTACCAGGCGCGGACGCGGACAGCAGGTGAGCCGTGAGCAAGCGCGTACAAACCATGCCGCGCGGGTTTCGGATCCGCATCGCCGTCTGCACGGTGGCCCTGGCGGCAGGCGCCCTGATCCTGGCGGGGCGCGCCGTGCAGCTGCACCTGCTTGAGAGCGAGTTCCTGGAGTCGCGTGCCGATGCGCAACAGGTTCGTGAGGCAAAGATCGTCGCCCGGCGTGGACGCATCCTCGATCGCAACGGTCAACCGCTGGCGGTCAGCGCCCCGGTAGACAGCTTCTGGGTTCATCCCGGCAGCCTGGAGGCGCTGCGGCCATACCTGCCACGCCTGGCGCAGGCATTCGACACCAGCGCCGAGCAACTCGGACAAAGAATCGAGCGCGCCCGGGGCCGCGAATTCGTATGGCTAAAGCGCAGCCTGCCCCCCAGCCGCTCACAGGCCGTCCTTGATCTGCAGGCGCCCGGACTGCAGGTGCGCCGGGAGTACCGCCGCTATTACCCGGCCGGAGAGACCGCCGGCCACCTGGTGGGATTTGCCGGCATCGACGAAAACGGCCAGGAAGGCCTTGAACTGGCGTTCGATTCCTGGCTCAAGGGAAGAGACGGACGCAAGCAGGTCATCCGCGATCGGCTTGGCCGCCATGTGCGCGACATAGCCGGCATAAGCCCGCTGGAACGGGGGCGCGACCTTCGTCTGGGGCTGGACCTGAGGATCCAGTATCTCGCCCACGCCGAACTCAAGGACGCGGTCGAGCGCCATGGAGCGCGCTCGGGCTCGATGGTGTTGCTGGACACGCTCACCGGCGAAGTGCTGGCCATGGTCAGCCAGCCTTCGTTCAATCCCAACGACCGGCGAGGGCTTCAGCCCGGGAATTACCGCAACCGTGCGGCCCTGGACCTGTTCGAGCCGGGATCCACCGTCAAGCCACTGGTCGTGGCGGCCGCCCTGGAGAGCGGCGCCTGGGCGCCTGACGATCGGATCGACACGGGGCCCGGCTACGTCAAGGTGGGACCCAAGGTCATCAAGGACCGCACTCCGCTGGGAGTGATCGATCTGGCCACCCTGTTGCGCCGATCCAGCCAGGTAGGCGCCACGACCGTGGCGATGAAGCTTGCGCCTCATCAATTCTGGGAAACGCTGACCGGAGTCGGCTTCGGCCGCGCCACGGAAAGCGGCTTCCCCGGAGAGTCCGACGGTTCGCTCTACAACTACAAGTACTGGAAGCCGGTGGACCAGGCTATATTGGCTTACGGCTACGGCCTTGCGGTTACGGCCTTGCAGCTGGCCCGTGCCTACGCCGTGTTCGCAACCGGCGGACGGACCATTCCGGTGAGTCTGGTACGGACGGACGAGCGCCCCGGTGGCGTGCGCGTTCTGTCGGCGCACACCGCGGCGACCATGGCCGAACTGCTGCAACAGCCGCTCGGCCCGGGAGGCACCGCAACCGCCGCGCGGGTGCCGGGCTACCGGGTGGCGGGCAAGACGGGAACGGTCGAAAAGCTCGGTCCGGAAGGTTACGACTCCGAGCGGCACACGGCCCTGTTCGTCGGATTTGCGCCGGCATCCAGGCCGCGGGTCGTGGCGGTGGTCGTGGTTGACGATCCTGTGGCCAACGGTTATTTCGGCGGGCAGGTGGCCGCACCGGTTTTTTCGCGCGTGGTCACGGGCGCGCTCAGGCTGATGGGCGCGCCGATGGACGGCGTTCCACAGGCGCCCGGCACATTGGTGGCCTCCCGATGAACGGAGGCAACGCCAATGGCGGCACGGCGGACCTGAGCCGGCTCTTCGCCGCCGTGGGCGCCGATGCGCCGTCGATTCGCGTTCGCGGCCTTGCCATGCACAGCGACCGGGTGGTTCCCCGGGGGCTGTTCCTGGCCTGTGCCGGCGCGCGCCACGGTCTTGAGTTTCTGCCCCAGGCGCTGAAGCGCGGCGCGGTTGCCGTCGCCTGGGAACCCGCCGACGGCGTGGCCGAGCCCAGGCTGCCGGGCGACGTCGCCGGATTCTCCGTGCCGGCCCTGCGCCGCAAGGTGGGACTGGTTGCCGACGCCTACTACGGGCAACCGTCCGCGAGTATTGCCGTGACCTGCATTACCGGCACCAACGGCAAGACGACCGTGGCCTGGCTGGCCGCACACGCAATGAATTTTTTAGGCCGACCCGCGGCCGCCATGGGCACTCTGGGTTGGGGTCCTCCTCCCAAGCTGTGGCCTTCCGCGATGACCACACCCGACCCGGATGAATTGCACCGGCGGCTGCGGGTCCTGGCCGACAACGGCGTAGAGCACGTGTTTCTGGAGGTGTCGTCCCAGGCACTGGACCAGGACCGCATCAGCGGCTTGCGCGTGAAGCTCGCGGCCTTTACCCAGCTGGGACGCGACCATCTCGACTATCACGGCGATTCCGTTGCCTACGGCGGCGCCAAGAGGCGGCTGTTTGTCGAGCATCGCCCGGAAGCGGCGGTGATCAACGTCGACGACCCCTTCGGGGCCGACCTGGCGGAGCATTTTTCAGGCGCCGTCCTGCGCGTTGCCTGCGAAGGCGCCGGTCCGGCCGACCTGTCGCTGCGGCGGGTGCGCCCCGCTGCCGAAGGCCTGCGCCTGGAACTTGCCGAGGGCGCGGCCCGGTTCCGCCTCGGCAGTCGGCTTTACGGCTGCTTCAATGGCGCCAACCTGGCCCTTGCCTGCGGACTGCTGCGGGCCCTGGGGATCGACTCCGCGGATGCCGCGCGGGCCTTGTCGAACTGCCCTGCGCCGCCGGGAAGGATGGAGCATTTCGGCGGCGGCGCCCTGCCGGACGCTTTCGTCGATTACGCGCACACGCCGGATGCGCTGGGAGCGGTCCTTGGCGAACTGCGGGCCCGCAAGCCGCACCGTCTCTGGTGCGTCATGGGATGCGGCGGCGAGCGCGATGCGGGCAAACGGG
Source organism: Gammaproteobacteria bacterium (assembly GCA_965116895.1). Taxonomy (GTDB): domain Bacteria; phylum Pseudomonadota; class Gammaproteobacteria; order Steroidobacterales; family Foliamicaceae; genus Foliamicus. Next base: position 575,634 of record OZ220729.1, read on the forward strand.
CGGAAATGGGGCGCGTCGCCGGCGCTTTGGCCAACGAGGTGTTCATTACTTCCGACAATCCTCGGGGCGAGAACCCCCGCGAGATTGCCGAGCAGATTCTGGCCGGCGCTTCCGGGCAGGCGGTGATGGAACTGGACCGGAGCAGGGCGATACGCGCGGCCCTTCACGCGGCCCGGCCGGGCGACATCGTGCTGGTTGCCGGCAAGGGACACGAAGCCTTCCAGATCAGCGGCGGGAGAGTGCTGCCGTTTTCGGATGCCTCGGTGGTCCGCGAGGCACTGGCGAGTTATCCCGGAGCGGCCCGATGATCACCGGCAGCCTGTCGGAATGGGCGACCGCAATGGACGGCGAGTTGCTGGGTTCCGACGGCCACTTTGCGGGCGTGAGCACCGACAGCCGTTCGCAGGCGCGCGGCGCGCTCTTCTTCGCATTGCGCGGCGAGCGTTTCGACGGCGCGGACTTTCTGTCCGCGGCGATTTCCGGCGGCGCCACCGGCGCGGTCCTGAGCCGGCCGCTTCCCGAGGACGTTCCGCAGATCATCGTCAAGGACACTCGCGGGGCCCTCGCCGACTGCGCGCGAACCTGGCGCCGGCGCTTCGACATACCCGTCATCGGAGTGACCGGGAGCAACGGCAAGACCACCGTCAAGGAGCTGGCCGCCTCGATCCTGCGCGCCGAGTGGGGCGGGCAGGCCGTGCTTGCGTCGCGCCGCAGTTTCAACAACGAAATCGGCCTGCCCCTGACGCTGCTGGATCTTTCCGACACGCACAATGCCGCCGTGCTCGAATTCGGCGCCAGCCGGCCCGGCGATATCGCCAGCCTGTCGGACATCGCCCGGCCGACGATCGGCGCAGTGCTGAACGCATCGCCCGCGCACCTTCAGGGGCTGGGCGACGTGGAAACCGTGGCCCTCGAGAAGGGGGTTCTGATGTCCTCCCTGGCGCCCGACGGAGTGGGCGTGATTCCCGCGGGCGCGCCTTTTTCCGATTACTGGCAAGAACTGCTGGGCGACCGGACCGTCCTGCGCTTCGGCGGCGACGGCGACTTTCGCGCCCGGAATCCGAAGGGAATCAACAGCGGGCTCGGTTTCGAACTTCATTGCCCGGCCGGCGTGGCCCCCGTCGAGACCGGACTGATCGGAGCCCACAATCTGCGCAACGCGCTGGCGGCATGCGCGCTGGCCTCCGCGGCCGGCGCCGGCCTGGCCGCGATGGCAGCGGGCCTGCAGGGGCGCCTGGGGGTTTCCGGCCGCCTGCAGGTGCACGAGCCCGGCGCGGGAGTGCGTCTGATCGATGACTCCTACAACGCCAATCCGGCATCCATGTCGGCGGCCATCGGCGTGCTCGCGGGGCAGGAGGGCGAACGTTGGCTGGTGGTGGGCGACATGGCCGAACTGGGACAGGACGCGGCGCAATGGCATCGCCGCGTGGGCGAAGAGGCGGCGCGGGCCGGAGTCGAGCGGCTGTACTGCGCCGGCGAACACAGCCGGGAAGCCGCGGCGGCCTTCGGCGCCGGTGCGCAGTGGAGATCCGGCGTGGACGACCTGTGCAGGCTGCTGACTAACGACCTCAGGGCCGACGTGACGTTATTGGTTAAGGGATCGCGTTTCATGGGCATGGAACGCGCGGTGGCCGCGCTCCGCGAGGCGGCCGAAGAACTGTACGGGGAGAACGCCGAGCATGATTGAGTACCTGGCGCAGCAGCTTACGGACTGGTATTCCGGACTGGGCGTATTCGCCTACATCACATTGCGCTCGGTCCTGGCGGCGCTTACCGGCCTGGTGCTGTCCCTGGTGCTGGGTCCCCTGGTCATACGCCGTCTCAGGCTCAGCAGCGTGGCGCAGCCGGTGCGAAACGACGGTCCGCGTTCGCATTTTTCGAAGATCGGGACGCCGACCCTGGGCGGCGTGCCGATCCTACTGGCGTTGCTGGTTTCGACCCTCCTTTGGGCCGACCTCGCCAACGCCTATGTGTGGGTCGTCCTGGGGAGCACGCTCTGCTTCGGCCTGATCGGTTTCGTCGACGACTACCGCAAGCTCGCCATGCGCACCTCCGCGGGTCTTCCGTCCTGGCTCAAGTTCGTGCTGCAGTCGGTTGCGGCGGTACTCGTCCTGGCGGTGCTGAGCCAGGTCGGCGAGCCGCGCGATTCGGTCCTGATTCCCTATTTCAAGGATCTGTACCTGCCGCTGGGCATTCTGTTTCCGGCGTTTGCCTATATCGTGATCGTGGGCAGCAGCAACGCGGTCAATCTGACCGACGGGCTGGACGGACTGGCGATCATGCCGATTGCGATCGCCGCCGCGGCCCTGGGGCTGTTTTCCTGGATAGCCGGCAACGCCATCTTTTCCGAGTATCTCGGCGTTCCGTACGTGGTGGGGGCCGGTGAACTGATGGTCATCTGCGCCGCCATGGGAGGCGCGGGACTGGGCTTTTTGTGGTTCAACAGTTACCCCGCCCAGGTCTTCATGGGCGACGTCGGAGCTCTTGCCCTCGGCGCCGCTCTCGGCACGGTGGCCGTCATCGTGCGCCAGGAACTGGCCTGGGCCATCGTCGGCGGAATTTTCGTCATGGAAGCCGTATCGGTGATGGTCCAGGTGGGCTCGTTCCGGCTTACCGGCAAACGGGTCTTCCGCATGGCTCCCATGCATCATCATTTCGAACTCAAGGGCTGGCCGGAACCGAAGATCATCGTTCGGTTCTGGATCGTCTCCGTCATCCTCGCGCTGGTGGCCGTGGCCAGCCTCAAGATCCGTTAGGGCGCGAGCGCCGGTTCATGGGCGATACGCTTGTATTCGGCATGGGCGCCACGGGCGCTTCCTGCGCCCGTTACTTCGCGCGCACCGGCCGCCCGGCGGTTTTCTGCGATACGAGGGCCCGGCCGCCGGCGGAATCCGAGATCAGCGGGGCCATGCCGGAGGCGGCCCGTCATGCAAGCGATGGTTTGCGCGAGTTGCCCGGCGAGGTGGACCGGCTGCTTCTCTCACCCGGGGCGCCCCTCAACCACCGCCTGGTCCGCCAGGCGCGCGAGCGGGGCATGCCAATCATCAGCGATCTGGACGTCTTTGCCGGAGTCAATCGCGCCCGCCTTGCCGGGATCACGGGCTCCAACGGCAAGAGCACCGTCGCCACCCTGTTGCTGAACATGCTGCGTGAGGCGGGACTGAAGGCGGGCGCCGGCGCCAACCTGGGAACGCCGGCCCTGGACCTGCTCGCGGAGCGCCATGAGGTCTGCGTACTTGAGCTGTCGAGCTTTCAACTCGAACGCTCGGCGCCGATCGCGCTGGAAGCCGCGGTGATCCTGAACATTAGCCCGGACCACCTGGACGCGCACGCCGGCCTTGATGAGTACGCCGCGGCCAAGGCGCGCATCTATCTGTCCTGCACGCACGCGGTGGCGCCCGCGGACGAACCTGAAGTGCAGGCGCTGGCGCCGTCGCCCCATGCCTGTCCGAGGCTGGAATACGGGCTCGGCAGGCCCGCCGCGTCGCGGGTCGGGATCCTCGGCCGCGGCCCGCGGGCGGAAATACGCCACGCGAAGACCCTTCTGATGCGAGTCGGCGACAGCGCCATGCAGCGCGGATTCCAGTTGAGCAACCTGCTGGCGGCGCTGGCCATGGCCAGGGTATTGGGAGTGAGTCCGGCGGCGATGCGGCGCGCCGCGGCCGACTACCGGGGCCTGCCGCACCGGATGCAGCCTCTGGGCGAGTGGGCGGGAGTGCGCTGGATCAATGATTCCAAGGCCACCAACGCGGCTGCGGCGGCCGCCGCGGTGCGCACCGTTTCCGACCCCCTGGTGCTGATCGCGGGCGGCGCCGGCAAGGGATTGTCGTACGGCGCGCTGCGCGATGCGCTCAAGGGGCGCGACGCCCGGGTGGTTGCATTCGGCCAGGAAGCCGAGCGCATTGTCCGGGCGGTAGGCACGGATTGCGCGGTGTCGCGGAGCGATACGCTCGACGAGGCGGTTACCGTCGCGCGGGAACTTGCGCGGCCGGGCACAACCGTATTGCTGGCGCCGGCCTGCGCCAGCTTCGACATGTTCAGCAACTACCGGGAACGGGGGCGTGCGTTCGAGCGCGCGGTCCGGTCGATTCAATAGCGTCATGAGTTCCCGATCGCCGGAAACCGTCAGCGCCCGGATGGACGGATGGCTGCTGCTCTCCGTCGGCGCCTTGCTGACGGCCGGTTTCATTTCCCTGGCCAGCGCCTCGCTGGAACTGGGCGAGCGCGAATACGGCAATGCGTTCTTCTTCCTGACGCGGCAGGCCGTGGCGGCGCTGATCGGCTTGTCCGGCGCCGTGCTTGCCTACCAGATTCCCTCCCGCTTCTGGGAGCGCCTGGGACTTGTACCGATGATCCTGGCGGTTGCGCTGCTTGTCCTGGTGCTGATTCCCGGCATGGGCCGCGAAGTCAACGGCAGTACCCGCTGGCTTACCCTGGGAACCCCGATTTCAGTGCAGGTCAGCGAGCCGGTCCGGCTGATGGTGCTGATGTTCGTGGCCGGCTACGCCCAACGCCACGAAGCGGCGCTGCAACGAGGCCTGGGCGCCCTGTTGAAGCCGGTATTCCTGGTTGGGATCGTGGCGGCGCTGCTGCTCGGGCAACCTGACTTCGGCTATGCGGCGCTGGTCATGGCCATGTCCGTAGGCGTTCTCTTTGTCGCCGGAGCGCGCTTCCGCGACGTGGGCGCGCTGGCGCTCCCGGTCGGCGCCGCGTTCGCCCTGCTCGCCTGGACCGCGCCGTACCGGCTCGCCCGGGTGAACACCTTCCTGGATCCGTGGTCCGATCCGCTGCACAGCGGCTGGCAACTGACCCAGTCGCTGATGGCCATCGGCACCGGGCACGTGTCGGGGGCGGGACTGGGTGCGGGCGTGCAAAAACTGTTCTACCTTCCGGAAGCCCATACCGATTTCATCTTCGCGGTGATTGCCGAAGAGGCCGGGCTGCTGGGAAGCCTGGCGCTGCTTGCGGTCTTCGCCTTGCTCGTGGCCCGGGTGCTCGCCGTGGCGCAGGCCTCCGCCCGGCGCAAGCGCATGTTTCAGGCTTATTTCGCGCTCGGCCTGGCCCTGTGCATCGGACTCCAGGTGCTGGTCAACCTGGGCGTGAACATGGGCGTGCTGCCCACCAAGGGCCTGGCGCTGCCTCTGGTCAGCTACGGCCGGTCCAATCTTGTGGTCACCCTGGTATCGCTGGGCATCCTTTTGCGCATCACCCGGGAAAACGCGGCCCTCGAACCGGGCAGACCGTCGAGGAGTCGTCGATGAGCGGCGGACCGGTAATGATCATGGCCGGCGGAACCGGCGGGCACGTTTTCCCCGCGCTGGCGGTTGCCCGGGCCCTGTGCGACCGGGGGGTGGGCGTCGTATGGCTTGGCAGCCGTCGCGGACTCGAGTCGCGCATCAAACCGCCCGTCGGCGTTGCGATGGAATGGTTGACGATATCCGGCCTGCGCGGGCGCGGATTCCTGGTCTGGCTGCTGGCGCCCTTCACCGTGGGCCGCGCGCTGCTTGAGGCCTTGTTCATCTTCCGGCGCGTCAAGCCCGGCGTGGCGCTGGGCATGGGCGGCTTCGTTTCGGCTCCCGGCGGCCTGGCGGCATGGCTTGCTCGCGTGCCGCTCCTGATTCATGAACAGAACACCGTGGCCGGTTACGCCAACCGGCTGCTGGCGCGTTTCGCCCGCCGTGTCCTGCTGGCCTTTCCCGGAGCACTGCCTACCCGCAGGCCCTGCGTCGAGACCGGCAATCCGGTTCGCCGGGAATTGCTCCGTCTTGAGCCCCCGAGGGCCCGGTTCGCCGCGCGTACCGGGCCGTTGCGCATCCTGGTTCTTGGCGGAAGCCAGGGAGCCCGGATCCTGAATCGGAAAGTGCCCGAGGGCCTGGCCAGGCTGGATGCCGAATGCACGGTGCTGCACCAGGCCGGCCGCTCGGACGCCCGCGAGGTCGAATCCGCCTACCGGCGCCTGGGAGTCAAGTCGAACGTGCGTGAATTCATCGTCGATATGGCGCAGGTTTATGCTTGGGCGGATATCGCGGTGTGCCGCGCGGGCGCCCTGACACTGGCGGAACTCAGCGTGGTCGGACTGGGCGCCGTCCTGGTTCCGTTCGCGCTGGCCGCGGACGACCACCAGACCCGGAACGCCCAGTACCTGGTAAGTCGCGGCGCAGCCTCGCTGATCGCGGAGCGGGACCTGTCGGCCGACGCGCTGGTGCGCGCCGTTGAAGAATTCGCCGCCAATCGCGCCAGCGCCCTGGCGCGCGCCCTGCGGGCCTACGAACTGGCTCGCCCGGACGCCACCGACGACGTGGTGAACGCCTGTCTCCGGGCGAGGGCCGGGGCATGAGGAAACTGCTGACCGAGCGGGTGCGTTGCATCCATTTCGTCGGCATAGGCGGCGCCGGCATGAGCGGGCTGGCCGAAGTTGTGACCAACCTGGGATACGAGGTGCAGGGCTCGGACCGGTTCGCGGGCCGGGCCACGCGGCACCTGGAGAGCCTGGGAGTGAAGGTGTTCTACGGACACCGCGCTTCCCAGGTGGGCAATGCGGACCTGGTGGTTCGTTCTTCGGCCATCCCGTTGGACAATGTCGAAATCAAGGCAGCCGTCGCGGCCCGCCTGCCGGTGGTGGCGCGGGCCGATGTCCTGGCGGAGCTGATGCGCCGGCGCGACGGCATAGCGGTCTCCGGAACGCACGGCAAGACGACCACGGCCCACCTGATCGTGGAGATGCTGGACTGCGCGGGCGAAGACCCCACCTACGTGGTCGGCGGACAGGTGCGCAACGCCATGCGCAGCAAGCTTGGCGCGGGCTCCTGCCTGGTGGCCGAGGCCGACGAGAGCGATGCGTCCTTCCTGCATCTGCAGCCGGTGGTGGCGGTCGTGACCAACATCGACAACGACCATCTCGCCGCCTACGGCGGGAACCTGGACCGCTTGAGACAGGCGTTCGTGGAATTCGCCCACAACCTGCCGTTCTATGGACTTTTCCTGGCCTGCGCGGATGACCCCGGCGTGGCCGAGATACTGCCCAGGGTGCAGCGCCGGATCCGCACCTACGGCTTTTCGCCGGAGGCGGATTATCGCGGCGTGAAGCTGCGCGGGGAGGGGCTCTGGTCCAGCATGGAGGTTGCCCTGCCCGGCGGTGAGCGCACGGTGGTGACCGTCAATCTCCCGGGGCGCCACAACGCCCTGAACGCGCTGGCGGTCGTGGCCCTCGGCGACGAACTCGGCATCGACATGAAGTTCGTCCGACAGGCGCTGGCGGAATGCCGCCCCTTGAGGCGCCGTTTTGAATTGCTGGGCGATGTCTCGACCGGCCGCGGCCAGGTGACGCTGGTGGACGATTACGCTCATCACCCCCGCGAGGTTGCGGCCACCCTGCAGGCGGCCCGGGAGGCCTGGCCCGGACGCCGCCTGGTGGCGGCCTTTCAGCCGCATCGTTATACCCGAACGCGCGATTTGCTGGACGACCTTGCCGCGGTCCTGTCCGCCGCCGACCGGGTCCTGGTAACGGAAGTGTATGCGGCGGGAGAAGCGCCTGTTTCCGGCGCCGACGGCCGGGCGATCTGTCGCGCGATGCGCGCCCGGGGGAGCGCCGAGCCGGTATTCGTACCCGACGTACGGGGCCTGGCGGCGGCCCTTCGCAATATCGTGGCCGATGGCGACGTGGTGCTCACGATGGGCGCCGGCAACATCGGCGCCGAGGCCTCCAAGCTGCCTGCGCAACTGCGCGGGCCGACCATCGCCGTGCGGAAAGGCCGCAGGGAGGGAGCCCGATGAGCGCCGCGCCGGCCCGTTCGCCGGATATGAAAACCCGGGCTCTGCGCGGGCGCCTGTCTTACGACGAACCCATGTCCCGGCACACGCACTGGCGGGTCGGCGGTCCCGCCCGGCTGTTTTTCGTGCCCGCCGACCGGTCCGATCTGGCGGAATTCCTGCGTGCCCTGGATCCGGCGCTGCCGGTCCATTTTGTCGGCATGGGCAGCAATCTGCTGGTCCGTGACGCGGGAATCCAGGGGGCCGTCGTGGCCCTGGGGAAGGCATTCAGAGAACTGAAGCGATCGGGATCGAGCGTCGAGGCCGGCGCGGGCCTGCCGTGCACGGCGCTGGCCAGGGCCTGTTCGAAATGGGGCCTGGGGCCGGCCGATTTCTTTGCCGGAATACCGGGCACGGTGGGCGGCGCCCTGGCGATGAATGCCGGCGCCTTCGGCGGAGAAACCTGGGACAGCGTGCGGTCGGTGGAGACGCTGGATCGCGACGGCAACGGGCACAGGCGCCCGCGCGGCCAGTACCGCCCCGGCTACCGGCAGCTTGACGGACCGGCCGACGAATGTTTCCTGATGGCCCGCTTCGACTTCGAGCCCGTCCGGCAAAAGGGCCGGCTCAGTTCGCTGATGGCCGAGCGTCGCCGCCGTCAGCCGCTGGGGCTGCCCAGTTGCGGCTCGGTCTTCCGCAACCCTCCCGGAGGTTTTGCGGGCGAGTTGATCGAACGGGCGGGGCTGAAGGGAATGCGCGAAGGCGCGGCGGAGGTATCGCCGAAGCACGCCAATTTCATCGTCAATCATGGCGGCGCCACGGCCGCCGATATCGAGCGCCTGATTCTCAGGATTCAGGCCATTGTCCGGGAATCCTCGGGAGTGACGCTGGAGCCCGAGGTCCGGATCCTCGGAAGCGGTCCGGAGCCGGCGGCATGAGCGGTCCGCTGCGCCACGAAATCGCCGGCGCGGCCGAATTCGGCCGGGTTGCATTGTTGCTGGGCGGGGATTCCGCCGAACGCGAGATTTCCATCCTTACCGGGAAGGCGGTGCTTGGGGCGTTGCGCTCCCGGGGAGTGGATGTGGAACCGGTGGACGCCTCAGGCGCGGCGCTGTTCGAGGCGCTGCGCGACGGCGGCTACGACCGCGTCTTCAACGCCCTGCACGGCCCGGGGGGCGAAGACGGCGTGGTGGCCGGACTGCTCGAAATCCTGGGATTGCCCTATACCGGCAGCGGCCAGTCGGCGCTTGCGATCTCCATGGACAAGCATGTCAGCAAGCGGGTGTTCGCCCATGCCGGCCTGCCCACGCCCGATTGGCGCATGGTCCGCGACCTGCCGGACGCGGAGCGGACGGCAAACGACCTGGGCTATCCGGTCGGGTTCAAGCCGAACAACCAGGGATCCAGCATCGGCATTGCGCGCGTGGACGAGGCCTCGGGAGTGGCTGCCGCCTTCCGCGGCGCAGCCCGCTACGACGAAAACGTGATGGTGGAAGCCTGGATCGAAGGCCCGGAGTACACGGCGAGCATGCTGCAGGGCGAGATGCTGCCCGTGATCCGCATCGTCCCGCCCGACGGGCAGTTCTACGACTTTCACACCAAGTACGAGAGCGAGGAGACGCGCTACGTCTGCCCCAGCGGACTGGATCGTGACCGGGAGGCGGAGGTCAGGCAAATGGCCGAGCTGGCCATCCGGGAACTGAACGTCAGCGGCTGGGCCCGCGTGGACCTGATGATGGACGGCGGCGACGCCTTCTCGGTGCTGGAAGTCAATACCGTTCCGGGCATGACTTCGCACAGCCTGGTGCCGATGGCCGCGGCGCAGGCGAACATTTCTTTCGACGAGTTGTGCTGGCGGATTCTCGAGACCAGCTTTGACCGGTGCGGCGACGGCGGACACTGAGATGAGAAGGACCCGAAAGCGCCGCAGGAGGATCGCATCCCCGGTTCTGGCGGGGCTGGTTCTTTGCGCCGTGGCCGCCTTCAGCCTGCCGGGGCTGAACCGGGTGCCGATACGCACGGTGCAGATTCACGGTGAGATCCATCAAGTGACCCAGGAGGAACTGCAAGCGCTGATAGTGCCCTTCACGTCCTGGGGCTGGTTGCGTTTGCCGGCGGAACAGCTCGGCCGGCGGCTGGAGGAACTCAACTGGGTCGCCTCCGCACGAGTGCGCCGGGAATGGCCCCTGGACGTGAGCATCGTGATTACCGAGCGCCGGCCCGTCGCCCGCTGGGGGCGTAACGCGCTGCTCGACGAGTCCGGGGAGTCCTTCGATCCCGGCGGTCCCATTAACCGGACCTTGCCGCTTCTCGACGGTCCCGAGGGGACCGAAGAGATGATGCTGGATCGCTACCGGGCGTTCTCCGCGCGGCTCGGCTCCCGCTCGCTGGCACTGGACGAGCTGAGCCTGGATGCGCGTGGCGCCTGGCGGCTCGGCCTGCGGGACGGACCGCAACTCCGGCTGGGCGCCGATTCCATCGACCTCAGGCTTGAACGGGCCCTGGTGGCCCTGGACGAACTGTCCGGGGAACCGAAAAAGGAGGTCGCCTATCTGGATTTGCGCTACCCGAACGGATTCGCCGTGGCCTGGCGCAACCTGAACACCGCCGCACGCAAGCAAGCAGGAAGATCGCCATGACACGAAGACGCGACCAGGAAATCGTGACCGCGCTCGATATCGGCACCTCCAAGGTCGCCGCCATCGTGGCCTCGGTCGATGAAGAGTCCAGGGAACTTGAGATTCTGGGTTTCGGTTCGAGCCCCTCGCAGGGCATGAAGCGCGGCTCGGTCGTGAACATCGAAGCAACCGTGCGATCGATCGACCAGGCCGTAGGTGAAGCGGAGCTGATGTCCGGGGTGCAGATCGGCGAAGTGATCGTGGGCATTTCCGGAGACCACGTTCAGAGCCTGACCTCCCACGGGATTGTCGCGGTGCGCGGCGACGAAGTCTCGGACTCGGATGTCGCGCGCGTAATCGAGGCGGCCCGCGCGGTGGTCGTGCCGTCGGACAAACGCGTGCTGCACGTCCTGCCGCGGGATTACGTGGTAGACGATCAGGACGGGATCCTTGATCCCATCGCCATGTCGGGCGTGCGCCTCGAGGCGCATGTTCACATCATCACCGTCGGAGAGAGCGCTGCGCAGAACATCGAGAAGTGCGTTCGCCGCTGCGATCTGCGCTCCGGGCGAATCGTGCTCGAGCACCTCGCCTCGGGCACTGCCATTCTTACCGAAGACGAAATGCAGCTCGGCTGTTGCGTGCTCGACATCGGCGCGGGCACGACCGACATCGCCGTATTCGAAGGCGGCTCGATCCGCTTCACCCACGTCATTCCCATCGCCGGCGACCAGGTGACCTACGACATCGCCCAGTCCCTGCGCACGCCGACCCCGGCAGCCGAGCAGCTCAAGATCCGCTACGCCTGCGCCCTGGCCCAGATGGTCGAGGAAGACGAGGAAATCGAAGTGGTCAGCGTCGGCGACCGGCCGCCCCGCAAGCTGTCCAGGCAGGCCCTGGCGCGGGTCGTGGAGCCCCGCTACGAGGAACTTTTCCAGCTGGTTCACAACGTGCTGCACCGCGGCGGTTACCTCGAAAGCGCTGCGGCGGGCGTGGTGCTCACGGGCGGCACGTCGGCAATGCCGGGCGCCGTGGAACTGGCCGAGGAAGTGTTGAACGTGCCGGTGCGCCTGGGTTACGCCCAGCGGGCCGGGGGCATGAAGGAAGTCGTAAGCAATCCGGCCCACGCCACCGGCGTAGGCCTGTTGCTGTACACGCTCAAGCCGCGCGACGAAGGCGCGGCCGCGGGGTCCAGGTCCAGAAAGGGCGGCCTGCGCTCGGCGTTCAAGTGGATCAAGGGTCAATTCTGACCGTCTGTCGTCGCTCGCAAGCGCGAAGGAGCACCGTAATGGAGGCAAAAGAAATGAACATAAGACTGGTGAAGTCCGAACCGGGATCGACGCCGCGATTGAAGGTCGTGGGCGTGGGCGGGGCCGGCGGCAACGCGGTCAACGAGATGGTGAAGTCCAACGTTCGCAACGTGCAGTTTGTCGCGATCAACACCGACGAACAGGCAATGTCCAACTCCGGAGCGGATGTCAAGCTCACGATAGGGCGCGCCGTGACCCAGGGTATGGGCGCGGGCTCCGATCCCGGCAAGGGCCGCGAGGCCGCGCTGGAGGACGAGGATCGCCTGAAGGCCGTGATGGATGGCGCCGACATGATTTTCGTGGCCGCGGGAATGGGAGGCGGGACCGGCACCGGCGCCGCCCCCGAGGTCGCGCGCCTGGGCCGGGAGTGCAACCTGCTGGTCGTGGGAGTGGTGACCACGCCGTTCGAATTCGAGGGGCCGGCGAGGGCACAGATTGCCGGCGAAGGGATCGGAGCCCTTCAGGAGCACGCCCATTCCCTGATCACCGTCCCGAACGAGAAACTGTTCGAATATTTCTGCGATCGGGGCGAAGGCGACGTGACCATGGAAGAGGCGTTCAGCGAGTCCAACAAGGTACTGCGCAACGCCGTGCGCGGGATCGCCGAACTGCTGACCTGTCCGGGCCGGATCAACGTGGATCTCGCCGACGTCCGCAAGGTCATGCGGGAGCCCGGCCGGGTAGTGATCGGAGCCGGCGAGGCCTCGGGACAGGACCGGGCGCGCGAGGCGCTGGAACAGGCGATGCAAAGTCCGTTGCTCCAGGGCGTGGACGTGCGTGACGCCCGAGGCCTGCTGGTGAACATCACTCACGGCAATGACCTGGGCATGCGCGAATTCAAGTCCCTGGGCGACTCGCTGCAGAACATGCTTGCCCGCGAGGGCATGGTCAAGTTCGGCGAGGTGGTCAACGAGTCGATGAAGGGCGCGGTTCGGGTAACGCTGGTGGCCACCGGCCTGAGTGCGCCCGAGGGCGCGCGCGAGAAGACGGTGCAGGCCGGCGGCGCGCTTCGCCGGTCCGAGCCGCGCGGCAACGCCGATTTCGGGTCCGCGAAGGACGGCCTGGGGACCGGCGCGAAGAAGCGAAGCATACTCGGCCTGTCCCAGCAACCGAGCTATGAAGGCCTGGAACGCCCGGCTGTCATGCGGGTTCGCGCCGCGGGCGGCGGCGGCCGCGGAAGCGAAGCCTTCAATCCCGTGCCCACGCATCTGAGAAAGCAGGTGGACTAGCAGGAACGCCGGCCTGGTCGCACGCGCGCCAAGCCGGTGTAATATGGCTGCAAGTACAAACTGGCATTCCGCCACGCGCGTGGGCGGAAAAGGGGGGGTTATGCGCGCCTATTACTTGTTATTTTGCCTGTTGATTTCGGCGCCTCTGGCCGCACAGCAGGAAGATGCTCAATCCGACGGCGCCTACGGGCTGGTTCTTGAGGAAATCATCGTGACGGCCACGCGCCGCGAGCGGTCCGTAATGGAGGTTCCGCTCGCGGTTTCCGCCTATGGCGCCGAGCAACTCGAGTTGAGCGGGGTCACGGACATCCGCGAACTGATGCGCATTGCTCCCAGCCTGACCCTGAACACCGGCCAGGGAGAAACGGTGGGCGCCACGGCGCGTATCCGCGGCATCGGCACCAACAGCGACAATCCGGGCTTCGAGCCGGCGGTGGGCCTCTACGTGGACGGCGTATACCGCAACCGGGCCGGCGTCGGATACAACGAATTGGGGGCCATTGAACGGGTCGAGATCCTGCGCGGCCCGCAGGGCACCCTGTTCGGGCGAAACGCATCGGCCGGCGTGGTCAGCATCATAACGGCCGGTCCCGATATGGAACCCTCTGGATACGGCGATATCAGCATCGGATCTTATGATTCGACCCGGATCGAAGCCGGCGCAAGCGGCGGGGATGCCGCCAGCGGGATTGCGTTGCGGCTCGACGCGGTGTGGCACAAGCGCGACGGATTTCTGGAAGACCCCAACTACGATCGGACCTTCAACGATCGCGACCGCCTGTTCGTGCGCGGGCAACTGATGTACGAGCCCAGTCCGGACACGACCATTCGACTGATTGCGGACCACACCACCCGCGACGAGCAGTGCTGCGCCGCGGTAGGTCTGGTGCGGGGTCCCACCGCGGCCATCATTCAGGGCATCTCGATTGGGCAGACGCGCAATCCCGGCATTGTGGGCATCGCATTCGATCCGTATGACCGAAAGACCACCGTCAGCGCCGGCTCCGGCTACTACCAGGGCATGGACGAAACCGGCGTTTCGGTGGAGATCAACGCCGACACGGGCGTGGGGCGGGTGACCAGCATTACGGCGATCCGGGACTGGCAGACGGAGCGTGGCATGGACATCGATTTCTCCGTCGTCGATGTCGGCGAGCGTCCCCACGGGGAATCCGCCACGGGATTCGAGACCTTCACGCAGGAGATTCGCATCAATGGCGAGGCCGGCCCGGTGGACTGGCTGGTGGGCGCCTTCTATGCCGACGAGAAGCTGGACTATACCGATGTCCTGGAGTTCGGCGTCGGCTATTCGCCCTACGCCAATGCGATCGGCGGCGCGACCGCAGCCGCAGTGGGAGCAGGCTTCGCGCAGCTGGGCGCGGGGGCGGCCGCGTTCGAATCGGGCGCCCGGCAACTCGCCATGGGCGCCGCGGGCTACGCTGCAGGCCTTGCGCCATTCCTTCCACCGGGTTTTGCGCCCCCGCAGCTGACCGCCACCCTGCCGTCGTTCCCGGCCTTTCCGTTTCATCCCTGGGCCGGCTATGAGCAATATTCCGGGGGCGCCTTTTACGGCAACGGCTCCCGCGACGATTTCGAGCAGAACTCCGAAAGCTGGGCGCTGTTCACGCACAACAGCATTGCCATGGCCAACGACTTCGAGTTGACCGTGGGCCTGCGCTACACCTCGGAGAGCAAGTCGCTCGACGCCGACCTGAAATCGAGCGACCAGGTCTGCCGGCCCTTCTCCGGGCAGGTGCTCGGATACTTCCAGTCCATGCAGGCCTATCTCGGCGGCCTGCAGGCGTATGCCGGCGGCGTGAACCAGTACCTGCAGCAGCTCGGCGGCTTCGTTCAGCAGGCGACCCAGGCCATACCCAATCCCGTTGCCCAGGCGGCGATCACCAACGGCGCCGCGGCCGTGACGGCCGGTTACCAGGAGTTGTTGCCCAACCTCGGCGGACTGGCTCAGGCAGGCCAGGCTCTGCTGATCAATCCGGACGTGAACGCGGGCATCGGAACCATGACGGCCTTCGCCTGTATCCCGTTCGTGGACCCGAGCCTTGACGGAAGATATTCCGGTTCCCAGGACGAGAGCGAAATTTCCGGCACGGTGCGGCTGTCCCGCCAGGTGGGCGACTACCTGGTCTACGGCGGCTACGCCCGGGGCTACAAGGCCGGCGGCTTCAACATGGACCGCACCGGGCTGATCAGCCCCATTCTGACCCTGCTGACGACCGGGACCGCCAACGTGCCTGGCGTGCACGAGTGGGCTTTCCAGCCCGAGACCGTCGACGCCTTCGACCTGGGCGCCAAGTTCGAGTTCGAAAACCGGCGCGCCATGATGGACGTCAACCTCTTCTACGAGAAGTTCGACGGCTTTCAGCTGACCACGTTTACCGGTCTGGCCTTTGAGGCGCTGAACATTCCGGAAGTGACCAGCCAGGGTATCGAAGTCGAGGCGCGGGGCGTCGTAATCGGCGGCGTTGAAATATTCGGCGGCGTTACCTACGCCGACGTGAAGTATGGCGAGGGGCCGGAATACGGGGTGCGGTCCGGGCAACGGATGACGCACGCGCCGGAGTGGACCGGCGTGGCCGGCGCCACCATGCGCTTCCCCATAGGCACGCTTGAGGGCGCCTTTCACGTGGATGCGCGCTATACCAGCGAGCACAACACGGGCTCCGATCTGGACATCGAGAAGCTGCAGGACGCATTCACGGTGGTCAACGCCAGGCTGATGCTGACCCGGCCGGGTTCGCCGCGCTGGAGCATCGATCTGTGGGCGCGGAACCTGCTTGACGAGGAGTATTTCATTACCGCGTTTGACGCGCCCTTGCAGGGCAGCGGCACGGGGCCGGGATCGACGCAGACGTTCAACGCGTTTCTCGGCAGTCCGCGCGAATACGGAGTGAGCATCCGCTACGAGTTCTGACTTACGGCTTGCGCTTCCTCGCCCTTCGTTCGTCCCCCTTCTCGTGGGAGGCGCCATCCTGGCTCGATTCTCGCTATCCCTGCTCCAACGCTCCCACGAGAAGGGGGACGAACGAAGGGCTTCAGTTGGCGCGCCCCCAAGCGCAGCTTGCTTTATTCCGAAAAATGCCGATAATTCGGTAGCTTATGGGTGATTCCATCCGGCAAGCGCTTGTCCGGCAAAAGACCCTGCGCGGCACTGTCACGGTTTGCGGCATAGGTTTGCACAGCGGTCGAAAGGCGCAAATGACCTTACGCCCCGCCGCTCCCAACAACGGAGTGGTGTTTCGGCGCGCGGACATTGCCGATGCGCCGGACGTTCCGGCGCGCCACGACTTCATCGTCGATACCCGGCTTGGAACGACGCTGGGGAGCGGCAAGACGCGGGTGGCGACGGTGGAGCATCTGCTGTCCGCCCTGGCCGGAACAGGCATCGACAACGCTTGGGTCGATCTGGACGGTCCCGAGGTGCCGGCGCTGGACGGCAGCGCTTCGGCGTTCGTCCTGCTGGTGGAGGAAGCGGGTGTCGAGGAGCAGGAGACGCCCAGGAGCTATATCCGGGTGCTCGAGGAGGTCCGGGTGGAGCACGGCCGGCATTGGGCGGCGCTGGCGCCCGGCGAGGGCTACACGCTTTCCTATCAGGGCGATTTTGCCCATCCCGCTTTCGCTCGCGGCGGTCAGTCCCACGAGTTCGAATTTTCCGCCGGCGGTTATATCGAACAGATTAGCCGCGCGCGCACCTTCGGTTTCCTGCACGAAGTGGCCACCATGCGCCGGCACGGCCTTGCGCTGGGCGGCGGTCTGCACAACGCCGTGGTGTTCGACGACTACCGGGTCGTGAACGAGGGTGGCCTGCGCTATGCAAACGAGCCGATACGGCACAAGCTGCTCGATGCGGTGGGCGATCTGTCGCTTCTCGGCCGGAGACTGATCGGCAAGTACCGGTGCTTCGGGTCGGGGCACACGCTCAACGCGCGCCTGATCACGGAACTGATGCAGCGGTCTTCCGCCTGGGACGAGGTTACGGGCGTCTCCCGCGGCGCGGAGGCGTCGCGCAGGCCCGGGGTCGCCGGCCGGTTCGACAGTCTTACAGGGCTAAGCTGATGCGTACCCGCCTGACCGGCCAGCCGCCATTGCCTGCGGCGAGTTCCATGTTGCCGGCCTCGAATCTCAGGCGCGCGGCCCATTCGGGGGCGGCGGCGAATACCGTCAGGGTGCCGCCCGGATCGAGTTCGCTACCGGCAAAACCTTCACGCAGGCCGGGTTGCAGCGATTCGCGCAGCAGGTCGGCCAGCGCCACCTGGTCGCGGGCCTGCTCCGCCAGATCGCCGAGCGCGGACTCGAGAGTTTCCGGCCGGCTCTTGCGCGGCGGCGTTCGAATGGTGCGCATATCGTAGAATCCCTACCCTGCGATATTGCCATGAAGTCGAATATTCGAAACCCGTTGCTGAACCGTAACCTGGTCTGGGCATTTGCGCTGGTGGCCTGTTCGGCCGGCAGCTATTTCGCCGGGAGCCTGTTGCAGGACCGGGCGATGCCGTCCGTGGTTGCCCGTCTGGACAAGCTGCAGACCGCCCTGGTGGCGCAGAACGAAGAGTTTGAAGAAGCCCGCGCGAATGCGGAGCGCCGGATCGCCGGTATGGCGGCTCGGGTCGAGGAAATGAAAGCGGCGCTGGTGCAGATGGAAACCTGGCAGACTTCGCTTGAGGAAATGGGCGGCGAAGCCCCGTTCAAGCCGGTGAGCGCCGACATCCCCAGCCCCTCGCTGGACTATGGCGGGGCCGTCGACGGCGAAAGGGTGGACCTGATTGCCGAACTCAATCTCCTGACGGCCCGGATGAACCAGCGGTTCAGGGAGTTGCAGGACGTGGCCGACGCGCTCACCCGGGAAGGCGCGGAGTCCATGTTTGCGCCTTCGGGCTGGCCGGTGGATTCGCGCCGCATCACCTCGTATCGCGGCTTTCGCAAGGATCCGTTCTCCGGGAAGCGGCAATGGCATGACGGCGTGGATATCGACGGCGCCATGGGCGACCCCATTTACGCAGTGGCGTCCGGCATCGTCACCTGGTCGGGTCGCAGGAGCACTTTCGGGGAGTTGGTGGAAATCAGTCACGCCGGCGGTTACGTCACCCGTTATGCGCACAACTCTCTCAATCTCGTGGCCGTGGGCGATTACGTGCAGCGCGGCCAGGAAATCGCCCGTATGGGCCGCAGCGGGCGGGTAACCGGCAGCAGCCTGCACTTTGAAGTCTTGCGCAACGGCGTCTCCGTGAACCCGATTGATACTTTCCGCAAAGCTCCCTGATCCCGCCACCACTGATTTAGCCCTTCCATGCCCACTTCTTCCGGGAGTATCGGAGGCAGGGATGCCGGAGCAAGCTACAGGGATGTATTGATGCGTCTCCCGGAAGAAGTGGGCATGGAAGGGCTGTGCACACAGTGCGCCCGGAGAACACCAGGAGCATAGCCGGTGAATCCGCTGCAATGGATCATGGGCAGCCGCAATCAGCGGTTGCTGTCCCGTTACGAGAAAGTCGCCCGGCG
The DNA here is from genome assembly GCA_965116895.1 of Gammaproteobacteria bacterium. Classification (GTDB taxonomy): domain Bacteria; phylum Pseudomonadota; class Gammaproteobacteria; order Steroidobacterales; family Foliamicaceae; genus Foliamicus. The sequence goes on from OZ220729.1 coordinate 594,054, forward strand.
CATCAACGCGCTGGAGCCGGAACTCGGGAAGTCATCGGATGCACAACTGAGGGAACGCGCCGCAGCGCTGCGCCGTCGCGCCGACGACGGACAGGGCGCGGAAGAACTGCTTCCGGAAGCCTATGCCCTGGTGCGGGAAGCGAGCGTGCGAACGCTGGGCCTGCGGCACTTCGACGTGCAGTTGATCGGCGGCATTGCCCTGCATGAAGGCAAGATCGCCGAAATGCGCACCGGCGAGGGCAAGACGCTGGTTGCGACCCTGCCGGCCTTTCTCAACTCCCTGGGCGGCCAGAGCGTACACATCGTTACCGTCAACGACTATCTGGCGCAGCGTGACGCCGAGTGGATGGGCCCCGTTTACCGTTTCCTGGGATGCACGGTGGGCGTGGTGGTCAGCCAGCAGACCCCCGAGGAAAAGCGTCAGGCCTACCGCTGCGATGTGTGTTACGGCACCAACAATGAATTCGGGTTCGATTACCTGCGCGACAATCTGGCCCTGCGCGGCGAGGATCAGGCGCAGCGGGGCCTGACCTACGCCATTGTCGACGAGGTCGACTCCATCCTGATCGACGAGGCTCGCACCCCGCTGATTATCTCGGGACCCGCGGAGGAGAGCACCGAACTCTACCGGCGCATGAACCTGGTCGTGCCCCGGCTGCAAAAGCGGGAGCAGGAGGACGGGCCGGGAGACTTCACGCTCGACGAGAAAGCCAAGCAGGCGTACCTTACCGACGAAGGTCACGAGCGCGTCGAGGCGCTGCTGACCAGCGCGGGGCTGATAGAGGCCGGCGCAAGCCTGTACGACGCGGCCAACGTGCGCCTCATGCACCACCTTACGGCCGCGCTGAGGGCCCACCATCTCTTCAAGCGCGACGTGGAGTACATCGTGCGCGACGGCGAGGTGATCATCGTGGACGAGTTCACGGGTCGCACCATGCCGGGCAGGCGCTGGTCCGATGGACTGCACCAGGCCGTGGAGGCCAAGGAGAACGTGGCGGTGCGCCAGGAAAACCGCACCGTGGCGTCGATTACGTTTCAGAACTACTTCCGGATGTACGAAAAGCTCGCCGGCATGACCGGCACCGCCGACACCGAAGCGTTTGAATTCCAGCAGATCTACGGCCTGGAAGTCGTGGTCATTCCGACCCACAGGAAAATGATCCGCCGCGACGATCCGGACCTGGTCTTTCTTACCGCCGGCGACAAATTCGACGCGGTGGTCGAGGACATAAAGGAAAGCAGGGACCGCGGGCAGCCCGTACTGGTCGGAACCGCCTCGATCGAGACTTCGGAACTGCTGTCCGGCATGCTCAAGGGCGTGCAGATCCGCCACCAGGTGCTTAACGCCAAGCACCACGCCAAAGAGGCGCAGATCATCGCCGAAGCCGGCCGCCCGGGCGTGGTGACGATCGCCACCAACATGGCGGGCCGCGGGACCGACATCGTTCTGGGCGGGAACCTCGAAGCCGAACTGAAGGGACTGGGCGACGACGCCCCGGATAACGAAAAGGGCGCGCTGCGGGAAGACTGGAAGAAGCGCAACCGGCAGGTGATCGAAGCCGGCGGATTGCGCATCGTGGGCACCGAGCGCCACGAATCCAGGCGCATAGACAATCAGCTGAGAGGGCGTTCAGGACGCCAGGGCGACCCCGGCGCGTCCCGTTTCTATATTTCCCTGGAAGACAGCCTGATGCGGATTTTCGGCGACCCGAAACGCACCCAGGGAATGCTCTCTTCGGTCGGCATGCGGGAAGGCGAGGCGATCGAGAGCAAGCTGCTGACGCGCCAGATCGAGCGCGCCCAGCGCAAGGTGGAGGCGCACAACTTCGACGTCCGCAAGCAGTTGCTGGAATACGACGATGTCGCCAACGACCAGCGCCGTGTCGTGTACGAGCGGCGCGACGAACTGCTGGGCACGGGCGATGTCAGCGACATCGTCGCGGGCATGCGCGACGAGATGGTGCAGGACCTGGTGACGCAGCACATGCCCGACGAAGCCGCCGACGAGGACTGGGACCCGGCCTCGCTGGAGAAGGCCCTGTCGCTTGAACTGGGCGCCGATGCGCCGGTCACCGAATGGCTCAGGGCCAGCCCGGAGCTGTCGCCGGAAGCGGTGGGCGAGCGGGTCGGCGGCGAACTGGACCGCCTCTACCGGGAGAAGACCGCGCCTGTCGCGCCCGATGTCATGCGCCATATCGAGCGCGTGGTGCTGCTGCAGCAACTGGACCATCACTGGAAGGAACACCTGGCGGCGATGGATTACCTGCGCCAGGGCATTCATCTGCGCGGCTACGCACAGAGGAATCCCAAGCAGGAGTACAAGCGCGAAGCCTTCGAGATGTTCACCGAAATGCTCGGCATGGTAGCCAGGCAGGTCACGGTGACGTTGTGCCGGGCGCAATTCTCGGCCGCCGAAAAGCCGCTCCCGCAAGCCGCGGCGCCCGGCAGGAAGCTGAAACTGCAGCATGATGAAGCTTCGGCGCTGGCCGCTCCCGAAACCCGCGCCGTGGCGGCCCCGCCGGCCCGGGAAGCACGCGCTCCGCGCCGCCGGCCGGCCCGCGCGGCGGCCCCGGTGCAAACCTACCGCCGGGCCCGGCCCCGGATCGGCCGCAATGATCCCTGCCCGTGCGGTTCGGGCAAGAAATACAAGCGTTGCTGCGGCGCCGCCGGCGTCGGCGCCTGACCCGGAGGAAGGCCGGCCTACAGGCGAAAGGACTCGCCGAGATACACGGAACGCACCTTGGGGTCTTCCAGAAGGGTCTCCGGCGTGCCGGACGCGATCACCACCCCCTCGTGCAGGATATATCCCCGGTTGCAGATGCCCAGCGTCTCCCGCACGTTGTGGTCGGTAATCAGCACCCCGATGCCGCGCCCGGCCAGTTGGGCGATGATCCCCTGGATTTCGTTCACCGAAATCGGGTCGATTCCGGCGAAGGGTTCGTCCAGCAGCACGTAGCGGGGCGACCTGGCCAGCGTCCGGGCGATTTCCACCCGGCGGCGCTCGCCGCCGGACAGGCTGATGCCCGCTGACTTGCGGACGCCGTGAAGCTGGAAGTCGTCGAGAAGGCGATTCAGTTCGTCGGTCAGGTCCGCCTGTTTCAGGTCGGCCCGCAATTCAAGGATGGCGAGTATGTTCTGCTCCACGGACAGCTTGCGGAAAACCGAAGCTTCCTGGGGCAGGTAGCCCAATCCGAGAAGCGCGCGGCGATGAACGGGGAATCCCGTAACGTCGACGCCGTCCAGCCGCACGCGGCCGGCGTCGCAGCTAAGGAGTCCGGCCACGACGTAAAAGGCCGTGGTCTTGCCGGCGCCGTTGGGGCCGAGCAGTCCCACGACCTCGCCGCCCCGGACCTCGAAGGACGCCTCGCGGACGGCGCGGCGTTCGCCAAAGCGCTTCGAGATGCTTTCCGCCCGAAGTGTCGCGTCAGGCACTAGGGCTCTTCATCCTCGTCGGAAGTGAAGAAGTCGAAGGTGAACAGGACGGGTTCCCCCTCCGGCGGATTGACCGTCACGGTCTCGTTGCGAAGATCGTAGGTAATCGACTGGCCGCTGACCCGGCTTGCCCGGGTTTCAAGCACCGCTCCGCCCATGAACCGGACGCGTTGCGATTCCGCATCGTATTCCACCGTTGCGGCGTTGCCTTCGATCACCACGTCGCCGTCATTGCGCATACTCACCGGGTTGCCGCGAATGGTGGCGCTCTTGAGCCTGTCGTCCTCGAAACGGAGTTCGGCTTCGTCGCAGGTCAGGCTTGCGGTAAGCGCGCGAAAGCGCACATTGCCCAGGAAGTTCCAGGTCGCATTCTTCAGGTCGAAAGAGTCGCTGTCCGCCTGGTCGGCGACTATTTCGTAGCCTCCCTCACTGATCTGCACGCGCGTGAGGGTCATGCGGCCGGTAGCGGCGTCGTAGCGCCCGGCGCCCGCGTCGATCTGCAGCTTGGACTCGGGTTCGCCGGAACCGTCCTGGGCATACGCCGCGGCCGGCAGCAGGACGGCCGAAAGCGCGATCAGTCGCGGTATGTCACGGATTGCCGATCGAACGTACATCGGACTCAAGTGTAATGACCTGCTCGCCGATTTGCGCGTCAAGGCCGTTCGCCTCGAATTCGAAATCGCCGATCCGCAACCGGACCGGCCGGTCGGTCCGGGCCGTCATGCCCCTCGGTTCGAGGATGATGTGTTCGCCGAAGATGGCCGATCCGCCCGCCTCCGCGCCGGGCTTGTGGACGTGCACGTTTCCGGTGAGCGTGATGCGCGTTCCGTCGGGCGGGATCGTCGCGCGCCGGGCCGTCGCGGCCCAGTCTCCGGCAGGACCGAAGGTCATGCGAAGACTGCCTTGCGCAACGATGTCAGCGTTTTCGCCGGGCATTTCCGCGGCGTCGGCCGCCAGCGTCCACGCCTGGGCGCCGCTCCGGCGGATCGATACCGGTTCAAGCATCAGCGCGGCGCCTGCAAGGGACCGGACGGCGGAGCCCGAGGTCACCTCAAGGGCCGCCCGGCCGTCTTCTCCGGCCAGCGTCATCCGCGCGTCGCGGAAGAAGTAGTTGCCGGCAAGACTTGCCTGTTGCGGCCCGGAAACGGACTCGGTCCGGAGAGCGAGAAGCAGGCTCGCCAGGGCCAGGCCCAGCAGGAGCAGCGCCGGGACATGGCGGCGCAGCCGGCTCATGATTGCGCCGCCAGCAGGAAGTCGCATATTTCGCGAACGGCCCCATGCCCTCCGGGCAGCGCCGTTACCCAGTCGGCCGCGGTGCGCACGTCCGGGTGGGCGTCCGCCACTGCAATGGCAAGCCCCGCTTGCCTCATGACCGGCAGATCGGGCACATCGTCGCCGACGAAGGCGGTCTGGCGGGGCTCGAGGTCGAGTTCCGCGAGCATTTCCGCCAGGGCCGCCTGCTTGTCCCTGCAGCGAAGCGCCGAACGCCGGATACCCAGTTCGCCGAGGCGCAGGCGCAAGCCGTAGCTGTCCCTGCCGGATATCACCGCGACTTCCAGGCCGGCCCTGATCAGGAGACGGATGCCGTGCCCGTCCCTGACCGAGAAACCCATCGCCCATTCGCTCCCGCTCGCATCCGCTATGAAGATTCGCCCGTCGGTCAGCACGCCGTCGGCATCCAGCGCCACGAGGCGAATACCCGCTGCCCGATCGCGCAGAGAAATCGGTGAGCGCATGACGCGGACAGCCCCTAGACCACTCCGGCCCGCATCAGGTCGTGGATGTTGAATGCGCCGACCAGGAAACCATCCTCCACAACCATCAGCGCGGTGATTCTGCGCTGTTTCATTTCGGCCACCGCTGCCGAGGCCAGCAGGTCGGGCGCCACCGATCGTCCTCCTCCGGTCATGACATCGGCCATGCGGGTCGTCTTCAGATCGACTTCGCGATCCATGGCGCGGCGCAGGTCGCCGTCCGTGAATACTCCCAGGGGCCGCCCGCTGTCGTCGCTGATCGCGGTCATTCCCAGGCCTTTGCGGCTCATTTCCAGGAGCCCTTCGGCCAGCGTGGCGGTGGGGGCTACCTGCGGGATGTCGGCGCCGGTGCGCATGACGTCCGATACCCGCACCAGAAGGCGCCGCCCCAGGCGCCCGCCCGGGTGGGTGCGGGCGAATTCCTCGGGCGTAAAGCCTCGCGCCTCGAGCAGGGCAACCGCCAGCGCGTCGCCGAGCGCCAGCATCGCGGTGGTGCTGGAGGTCGGCGCGAGGTTGAGTGGACAGGCTTCTTCCCGAACCTGCGCGTCGAGGACCGTCGTGGCGCGGCGGGCCAGGGTGGACTGCTCCCGGCCGGTCATCGCGATCAGGGGAACGCCCGCGCTCCCGAGCAACGGAAGCAGGCGGACGATTTCCTCGGTTTCGCCGGAATTCGACAGCGCGATCACGACATCCTCGGGCGTGATCATGCCCAGGTCGCCGTGGCCGGCCTCGCCCGGATGCATGAAGAAGGCCGGCGTGCCGGTGCTGGCCAGGGTGGCGGCGATCTTGCCGGCAATATGGCCTGACTTCCCCATGCCGGTAACCACTACGCGGCCCTCGGTCTTCAGGCACAGCCCGCAGGCGGTCTCGAAGTCCTCGCCCAGGCGCTCCTCAAGGTCCGCCACGGCCCTGGCTTCCATTTTCAGGACCCGGCGCGCCTCCTCGATGAACCGTGTCTTCTCAGGCATGGGCAGGCATGATAATCTGGGACGGCGAACGACTTACGCCGGCATGTCCGCCAACGCTATCACCACGGCCAGATAAAGCACAAAGGGCGCCAGCAGGGTTGCGCTCCAGGCAGGTCCAAGGCGGCCCCGACTCCGGCACAGTGCGGCGAGGGCGACAAACCAGAACGTAAAGCCCAGAAGCATCGGCACGTGCAGGGTCAGCAACTGCGGGGAGACCCCGGATGGCGCGATGACGCCTGCCACGCCGATGACCACCAGAAGGTTGAAAATATTCGATCCGATAACGTTGCCCAGCGCGAGTTCCGCTTCACGCCTGATGGCCCCGGCGATCGTGATGGCCAGTTCCGGCAGGCTGGTGCCGATGGCCACTATCGTTGCGCCGATCACCAGTTCTCCCACGCCGGCAATCAAGGCGACCTGCTGAGCGGCGCGTACCAGCAGTTCCGCACCTCCAACCAGCAGGAGCAGCCCGACTGCGGCGAACGCGGCGTTGCGCGGCAGGCTGCGCTCGGCTGCCCGCGCCCCATCGCCCGGGACCTCCGCGGTCCCCCGCCGGCCGGCATTTCGCACCAGCAGCCAGGCCACCAGCGGCAGCGCCGCCAGCAGCGCCACGGCGTCCGCCCGCGAGAGATACCGGTTGAAAATCAGCAGACAGGCCAATACGGTGACCGCCGACATCGCGCCCAGCTCCATGGCCCCGGCGCCCCGTTCGGGCCGCATGCCCATGAAGAGCACGGCTGCGCCCAGTACCAGGCCGATGTTGGCGATGTTGGAGCCGACGGCGTTTCCCAGCGCCAGTTCCACGCTGTCCCGGTACGCCGCCACCCCGGCCACCACGGCCTCGGGCATGGAGGTTGCGAAGCCGGCCAGGAACACGCCCACCAGCATCGGGGAGACCCGCAGGCGCCTGGCCCCGTCGGCGGCCCCGTCGATGAAGAGTCGGGCGCCGAAAGCCAGGAGCGCCAGGCCTGCCGTGCCCGCCAGCAACCATAGGACAAGAGTGTTCACGTGTGTGCGCTCGAATTGAAAGTAAAATCCCGGCGATGACTCCGGGGGAGATTTCCGCTCTGATTTCGGCGCACCTGCCCGGCAGCGAAGTCAGCGTCGCGAGCGAGGATAACACGCACTTCAGCGCCACCGTAATCAGCGAAGCCTTCGAGGGTGTGCGCCCGCTGGGACGCCATCGGATCGTGTACGAGGCGCTGGGTTCGCGAGTGGGCAGGGAAATTCATGCCCTTTCCATAGAGGCCCATACACCCGGAGAGTGGGCGCGGCTGCCGGCGCGGGAAACAGAGTCGCGGCGTGGATAAATTTGTTGTTTCCGGCGGCGCAACGCTGGACGGCGAAGTTTCCATTTCCGGAGCCAAGAACGCGGCCCTGCCGATACTGGCTGCCTCGTTGCTCAGCCCGGAGCCGCTGAAACTGGCCAACCTGCCCGATCTGCGCGACGTGCACACCATGCTGCGCTTGCTCAAGATCCTGGGCGCCAGGGTCAACGGCTCGGCGCCCGGCCGGACCAGCGTGTCCCTGGAGGAACCGGAGTCGTTGTCCGCGCCATACGAACTGGTGCGCACGATGCGCGCGTCGCTTCTTGTGCTCGGCCCCCTGCTGGGGCGCTTCGGGCGGGCCGACGTGTCACTGCCCGGGGGCTGCGCCATCGGCGCCCGGCCGGTGGATATCCATGTCAATGCCCTTCGCAGCATGGGAGCGGAAGTGGAGATTCGGGGCGGTTACATTTCCGCACGCTGTAGCGGGCTCAAGGGGGCCCGTATCGATCTGCCCCTGCCCACGGTGACGGGGACCGAGAACATCCTTATGGCCGCGGTCCTGGCGGACGGCGAGACGATCATCGAGAATGCCGCGCGCGAACCGGAAGTGCGCGATCTGGCCGACTGCCTCAACGCGATGGGCGCGAAGGTTTCCGGCGCCGGCGGTTCGCGCATTGCCGTCAAGGGGGTGAAGGGGCTGCATGGCGCGACCCGCGCGATCCTTCCTGACCGCATCGAGGCCGGCACCTACCTGGTTGCCGGCGCCATGACCGGAGGGCGCGTCGTGGCCCGGTTCGGCGGCGAACTGGCCCTGGGCGAAGTCGTGGGAGCGCTGCGGAACACCGGCGCCAGGGTCCGCCGCGGCGAAGGTTTCGTGGAGCTGGACATGCAGGGACGCCGCCCGCATTCGGTCAATCTGGTTACCGCCCCCTGGCCTGGCTTTCCCACCGACATGCAGGCGCAATTCACGGCCCTGAACGCGATCGCCAGCGAACACGCGCTGGTGCGGGAAAGCGTCTTCGAGCAACGGTTCATGCACGTGGCGGAACTCAAGCGCATGGGTGCGGACATCGAACCCCTGGGCCGGGAGGTCCTGATACGCGGTGTGCGGAAGTTGCAGGCCGCTCCGGTAATGGCCACCGACCTGCGGGCTTCCGCCAGCCTGGTGCTCGCCGCCCTGGTCGCCGAGGGCGAAACCGTGATCCACCGCGTGTACCACGTGGACCGCGGGTACGAGCGAATCGAGGAGAAATTAAACGATCTGGGAGCGGTTATCCGCCGCGTATAATCCGGCCCATGATCCTGTATTCCAGTCCCATCAATCTTCATAGTCACCGGGTTCGAATAGTTGTAGCGGAAAAGAACATCGGTGTGCGAATTGTTCAGGTGCGAGACGGCAATCTTCCGCCGGATATTCAGTTGCTGAACCCTTACAACACGCTGCCGACGCTGGTGGACCGGGAGCTGGCGGTCTATCACTCCCGAATCATCATCAATTACCTCGACGAACGTTTTCCGCAGCCGCCGCTGATGCCGGTCGACCCCAAGCGCCGGGCGCATTTCCGGCTGGCGCTGCACCGGATCGAAAACGATTTCTACGACCTGGCCGCACGGCTGGACAGGAACGACGGAGAAGGCGAGAGACGGCAGCTCAGGGAGGCGATGATCGAAGTTTCCGAAGCGGTGGAGTCGAACCGCTTTTTCCTGGGCGACGAGTTCTCCCTGGTGGACTGCAGCCTGGCGCCCGTGCTGTGGCGCCTGCGCAGCTACGGCATCGATCCGGGTCCGCGCGCCGAGTCCCTGTTCGGCTATATGCGGAGAGTCTTCGGCCGTCCCTCCTTCATGGAGGGGCTGTCCGAACTGGAGCGGGACATGCGCCCGCTGGCCGCCTGACGACGCCCCGCGCCATGGGCCGCCTGCCACCGGATTTCATGGCATGAGCGAGGAAGCCCTTTCGCTCAAGCCGTACCTCATGCGCGCCGTGCATGAGTGGATTACCGATCGCGGCGACACGCCGCAGGTGGTGGTAAACGCCGACCGGCAGGACATCGCTGTGCCCAGGGAAGGCATCAAGGACGGGCGAATCGTTCTCAACATCAGCTATCAGGCCACGCGCAACCTTGAGCTGGGCAGCGAAACGCTCAGTTTCGAGGCGCGTTTCTCGGGCGTCTCGCGCCGGGTATCGGTGCCGTTGGACGCGGTGCTTTGTATTTTTTCCCGTGAAACCGGCCAGGGAGTCGTGTTGACGGATCAACTGGGCGCCGCTTTCGGGGAACAGACCGGTGCGGCGCCGACCCCGCCCCCGCGCGGGACGCCCAGGCTCAGACTGGTCAAGTAGGGCCGCCGGCCCCGCACGCGTCGTCCAGCAGCCTGCAGAGGCAATGGATGGCGAGCAGATGAATCTCCTGAATCCTCGCCGTGCGGTCATGCGGCGCCCGCAGTTCGATATCGGCCTTTCCCAGGGTCCTTGACAGCTGCCCTCCGTCGCGGCCGGTCAGCGCCACGACGCGCATGCCCGCCTGCCGAGCGGTGCGCACGGCCTGCGTGACGTTGGGAGATGCGCCGGAGGTGCTGATCGCCAGGAGAACGTCGCCGGGCCTGCCCAGCCCGCTTACCTGGCGGGAAAAGACCTCTTCATAGCTGCGGTCGTTTGCGATCGAGGTGAGCGTGGAACTGTCGGTCGTGAGGGCGATCGCCGGAAGACTGGCGCGTTCGGTCTCGAACCGGTTCAGCAGTTCCGAGGCGAAGTGCTGCGCGTCCGCCGCCGAACCTCCATTGCCGCAGCTCAGAATCTTGCCGCCGGCTCCGAGGCATTCAAGCATCAGCGCGGCCGCTTCGGCAATCGGGACGGCCAGCGCGGCGGCCGAACGCCGGCCGACCTCAAGGTTCTCGGCGAATTCGCGTTCGACCAGTGCCGTGTCGGGCTTGTATCGGCGCATCAGCGTCCATCAAACTGCAGTGCGTTGGGGATCCATCGGAACCTGGCGCGGCTGGCTTCCTTCAGAACGCCCACAACGTCAAAGCGCAGCATCATACCGCTGAATTGCGGGTTGTCGCGAATGAAGCATTGCGCCGCGCGCATCAGGCAGCGCCTCTTGCGGCCGGTTATGGAAGCCTCGGGCGCGCCATGGCGGTTGCTGCGCCGCGAGCGCACTTCAACCACCACAACATGCGCGCCGTCGCGCATGACCAGGTCAAGTTCCCCGTAGCGGCAGCGGTAGTTGGCGGCAAGCAGCGTCAGGCCGCGGGCCTCGAGGTATGCGCAGGCCATGTTTTCGGCCTCCGATCCCTTGCGCGAGCCGGCGCCGGGTCGGCTTACGGCGTTGCCGGCGCGGCCGTCAACCTGCCTTCTTCGATGCGCGTCCATGCCAATTCCCTTTGCAGCCGCCCGTCCGGAGCCCGCGACACGACGCCCGTGAGGCCGCGAATGCCCTCGCCCAGGCCGTCCGGCCCGTCATACAGGGACATCGCCAGCTTGAAACTGTCGTAGCCCATGGCGAAGAGCGAGACGTTGAATTCCGAGGAGGCAAGCCAGTCGGGCGAAAACTCGCCATGCAACACCTGCACGTGCCGGTCCGCAAGCAGGGGCAGCGCAGGCATTTCCACCCCGTTCAGGTCGCGATTGTCGAGATGCCCGGGATCGAAGATGTTCTGAATCGCGTAGATCGGCAGATCGCCCGAGTAGTTGTAGCGCAACTGCGGGACCAGCAACTGGCCCTGGGCCGCTCGCGCAACGACGAAGACCAGGTCCGCATCCTGCCGGCGGCGTGGCTCGAAACTCAACCTCCTGCCCAGGCGTCGCTGCAACTCCTGGTGCCGTCGGCTGCTCGCGCCGATCTTCAGCAGACGTCCGATCTGGTCGGAATAGTCCACGGCCGCAAGGCTGTACTGCTCCCGTGCAATGATCTCGCCGCCGGCATTCCGGTACTCCTCCGCAAAACTGCGGTAGATGCGCCGTCCCCACTGGTTGCCGGGGTACAGAACCAGCGCGCGCCTGAGGCCCCGGCCGAGGGCGTGGCGCGCCGCCTGGCGGCTCTCGTGCTCGGGCGCGAGGGCGAACTCTTCGAAGCGGGGTGGCGGCGAACCGGCGCGCAGACGGTTCAGGGCCAGCGTGGGGCGCTCGCCGGCGATTTCCGCTACCCTCTCGACCGAGCCGGGCAGCAGCGGCCCGACGATGATGTCCGCGCCTTCCTCCACCGCGCGCCTCCATTCCTGCGCCGCGTCGAGGGGATCGCCGACTTCGTAGAACGCAACCTCGGGGCCGTCGCACGACGCCTTCAGTGCGTAACGGGCGGCCAGGAAGCCGTCGCGCAGCGACCGCCGCGCCGTCGCATATCGTTCCGACCCCGGCAACAGCAGGGCCATTCGGGAAGGACGCCTGGCGAACCGGCAGATCTCTGTTGTGATCGTGTCACCCAGCAGGTCGGTGGCCGGGTGTCGCGGAAATCTCTCGCGCCAATCCGTCAGGGCGGCGCCCGCTTCGGTCGGGTCGGCCTGCAGTTCGTCGCTGAGCAGGGCAAGCTCGATCCAGCCCAGCGGGACCCCCTGCACTCCGTCGGTAGTCAGCTGGTCGCGGTAGTCCCGCAGCAGCGACCAGGTGAATCCGGCGCTCTCGACGTCTCCAGCGGCAAAGCCCGCGCCCAGCAACGTCAGGTCCTGCAGGGCTTCGGCCGGCCTCTGCAGGACAAAGAGCAGTTCCGAGCGGGTCCGGAGCAGGTCCCCGGCATGATCGGGATACCGGCTTGGATCGATCGCCGCCAGCCGTTCGTACGCCACGCCCGGGCCGCTGACCATCCTTTCGCTCTCGGCTGCCGCAAGCGACCAGAGCCCGACCCATTCGGCGCCGGGGTCGATCGCCTGGAGTTCGCTGAGCGCCCGCCTGTTACGGCCCTCGCGCCCCGCTTCACGCGCCGCCATGATCCGGTATTGCTGTCGCGCCTGGGAAGGCGCCCGTCGCGCCATGGAAAGGTAAACTTCGCGGGCGGCGCCGTGATCTCCGCCCGTGGAAAGGGTGCGCGCCTGTTCGCCCAGGGCCGCCAGTTCCTCGCTGGAAGCCCGCATTCGATCCGTCGGAGTGCAGGCGGCGAAGGCGACAAGCGCTATGCTTGCGAGCGCCGCAAACCGGGCGTAGCGTCCCGGCGGCAGCGCTGCGATACGGCTGGCGGGCATGGAGGTGATCATATGGCGGTTGCGAAGGTGGCGGGGCCGGGCGCGCCTGAAGAAGCGGGGGCCTTGTTTGTCGCCGCCACTCCGATTGGCAACCTGGGCGATGTTAGCACGCGCCTGAAAGCGACACTCGAACGCGTTTCCGGCGTGGCGGCGGAGGATACGCGCCGGACCCGCAGGCTGCTGCGGAGCCTGGGCATAAGCGTTCCCATGGTATCCCTGCACGCGCACAACGAGCGTTCCAGGATTCCCGAACTTCTCGGAAGATTGCTGTCCGGCGAGGACCTGGCCCTGATGAGCGATGCGGGAACGCCCGGCATCAGCGACCCGGGAATGCGGCTGGTCCGCGAAGCGAGGCAGTCGGGCATACGCGTCACCCCGCTGCCCGGACCCTGCGCCGCGGTGGCGGCCCTGTCGGTGGCCGGCTTCCCCGCCGACCGGTTTCACTTCGAGGGATTCCTGCCCTCTCGGCAGGCCGCGCGGCGCGCGCGACTGGAGCAACTCGAGGCGGCGCCCGAGACCCTGGTCTTCTACGAAGCCGTGCACCGGCTGACGGCGGCCCTTCAGGACATGCAGGAGGTTTTCGGCGGCGAGCGTCCGGCGTTTCTGGCCCGCGAGTTGACCAAGCTCCACGAGAGCGCGTACGGCGACAGCCTCGCGGAGCTGTGCGCGGCGGCCGCCGCGGGCGCGATCGTCGCCAGGGGCGAGTTCACGCTGGTCGTGGCCGGCAGCGGTGCGCGGGAGCAGAACGAAGAGGCGCTGGACGCCGTCCTCCGCCCGCTGCTGGAGGAATTGCCGACCCGCCAGGCGGCCCGGCTTGCGGCGTCGATCGCCGGGTGCTCGCGCCGACTTGCGTACCGGCGCGCGCTGGCCTTGAGGACGCCCGGGCAGCCGGCGCCGTAAGGGAGCCGGCAGGCGCCTTGCGCATATAATTACCGGCTGCTTTATCGTACGGTCGAGCGCATGCCCAAGACCTCTCTTTTTACTTCCGAGTCCGTTTCCGACGGCCATCCGGACAAACTGGCGGACCAGGTTTCCGATGCCGTGCTCGATGCCATCCTGTCGCGGGATGAGGACGCGCGCGTGGCGGCGGAGGTGCTGGTCAAGACCGGTTTCGTGCTGGTCGCCGGCGAGATCACCACGTCCACCTGGGTGGACCTCGAATCGCTGGTTCGGGAACTGATCAGGGACGTCGGCTACAACAACTCGGAACTGGGCTTCGATGGTTCGACCTGCGGCGTCCTGAACGCCATCGGCAAGCAGTCTCCCGATATCCGCAGGGGGGTGAACCCGGGCGAGGGCAAGCCGCTGGGCGCCGGCGACCAGGGAATGATGTTCGGATATGCCTGCAGGGAAACGCCCACCCTCATGCCGGCGCCGATCGACCTGGCGCACCGGCTCATGCTGAGGCATGCCGAATTGCGGGCCTCGGGGGAACTGGACTGGCTGCGTCCGGACGGCAAGTCGCAGGTCACGGTGCGCTACGAGGACTACAAGCCGGTGGCCGTCACCGATGTCGTTCTGTCCACCCAGCATGCCCCGCATGTCTGGCCGGACGACTACCCGCGGGGCGTTTGCCCGCCGGACTTCCGGGAGGCGATCATCGAGCAGCTGGTCAAGCCGGTGCTGGGCCCCCAGTGGCTGGCCGGTCCGGTCAACTACCTGGTCAATCCCGCCGGACGGTTTGTCGAAGGCGGGCCCCAGGCCGATTGCGGCCTGACCGGGCGCAAGATCATTGTCGACACCTACGGCGGGATGGCCCGGCACGGTGGCGGCGCCTTCTCCGGCAAGGACCCCTCCAAGGTGGATCGTTCGGCCGCTTATGCGGTGCGCCACGCCGCCAAGAACATCGTCGCGGCCGGCCTGGCGGAGCGCTGCGAAGTGCAGGTCTGCTACGCGATCGGCGAGCCGGAGCCGGTAGCGGTCGATGTCGAGAGTTTCGGCACCGCGACGGTCAGCGACGAACGCCTCGAGGCGCTGCTGCGGGCCCATTTCGATTTCTCGGTGGAAGGCATCATCCGCGACCTGGACTTGAAGCGCATGTCGTACCGCCCTGCCGCCGCCTTCGGCCATTTCGGCAGGGAGGATTGCGGCTTCAGTTGGGAGGAAACCGGCCGGGCGGCGCAACTCGCCGAAGACGCCCGCGCGGCCAGGGTCGCCTGATGTCCCGGACCGCCGTAACCCGTCTTCACGAGGACTACCGGGTCGCCGACCTGTCGCTGGCCGACTTCGGCGAGCGCGAGATCGCCATAGCCCGCAGCGAAATGCCCGGCCTGATGGCGCTGCGGGCGGAATACGGCAATGAACAGCCGCTTGCCGGGGCGCGGATTGCCGGCTGCCTGCACATGACGGTGCAGACCGCCGTACTGATCGAAACGCTGCTGGAACTGGGCGCGGAGGTGCGCTGGTCGTCGTGCAACCGGCTGTCCACACAGGACCACGCCGCCGCCGCCATGGCGCGCCGGGGGGTTCCGGTGTTTGCCTGGAAGGGCGAAACGGAAGAGGAATACGTGGCCTGTATCGCCCGCACCATCAACGGTCCCGGCGGCTGGGTTCCCAACCTGCTGCTGGACGACGGCGGCGACCTGACGCGCATCGTCCACGAAGAGCACCCGAAGCTCGCCGGCGAGTTGCTGGGGCTCAGCGAGGAGACCACGACCGGCGTTCATCAGCTCTACCGGATGCACGAGAAGGGCACGCTGCGTTGTCCGGCCATGGATGTCAACGCCTCGGTGACCAAGTCCAAGTTCGACAATCTCTACGGCTGCCGCGAGTCGCTGGTGGACGGAATCAAGCGGGCCACCGACGTGATGGTGGCCGGAAAGATCGCCGTCGTTTGCGGTTACGGCGACGTCGGCAAAGGCTGTGCCCAATCGCTCAAGGGCCTGGGCGCGCGGGTGTGGATCACAGAAATCGATCCGATCTGCGCCCTGCAGGCGGCGATGGAAGGCTATCCCGTGGTCACGATGGACGAGGCCTGCGGGCAGGCCGACATCTTCGTTACCGCGACCGGCAACAAGGGCGTCATTACCTACGACCATATGGCGCGCATGAAGGACCAGGCCATACTCTGCAACATCGGCCATTTCGACGTGGAGATCGACGTGGCGAGCCTGAAGGATTGCGAGTGGGAGGAAATCAAGCCCCAGGTCGATCACGTGATCTTTCCGGACGGCAAGCGGCTGATCCTGCTGGCCGGGGGCCGGCTGGTGAACCTGAGTTGCGCCACCGGGCACCCCAGTTTCGTGATGTCGACCAGCTTCACCAACCAGGTCCTGGCCCAGATCGAACTGCTGACGCGCAGGGATTACGAGAACGAGGTGTACACGCTGCCGCGCCGCCTCGACGAGAAAGTCGCGCGCCTGCACCTTCCCAAGCTGGGCGCCTCGCTCAGCCGCCTTACCCCGGAACAGGCCGAGTATCTCGGCATCCCGGAAACCGGTCCGTTCAAGCCCGACCGGTACCGCTACTAGGTCTTTCAACACAATGCGACACCTCCCCGGCGATTCGTTCACGGCGCCGATCGGGGTGCGGACTGTCGCCCACTAAGGACTTCCAGCATGTCGGTATTCAATTCACTCAGAGAATATGCACAGGCCATGGAGCAGCAGGGCAACCTGCTGCGCATCCCGGACATGGACCAGGACCAGTTCGAGATGACGGCCTTCTCCTACCGCCTCGAGGACCGCATGCGGACCTCGGCGCCGGCTTTCCTGGTGGAGCGCACGAAGATGAACGGTCGCTGGTACGACACGCCGGTCATCTGCAACGTGCTCAACAGTTTCAAGACGGTCGCCATGTGCCTCGGAGTGGAGGACCTGAGCGACGAAGAGCGCGAAATGAACCAGGTTGTGGAGCGGGAACTGCTCAAGTACATGAACGAGGACTATCGTTTCGCGCAGATTCCTCCGGTGGAGGTGGACGGGGCGGATGCTCCGTGCAAGGAAGTGAAGCTGTTCGGCGACGACGCCGACCTCGACCGGTTTCCGTGGATCATGAACAATCCGGCCGACGGCGGCCGGTTCATCAGTACCGGCTCGGTGATCATGGAAGACCCCGACATCGGCCGCAACGTCGGCACCTACCGGCTGCAGGTCAAGGGCCCGCAGAAGCTCGGGATCTGCTTTACCGGCCAGAACCACGGCGCGATGATGATGCGCAAGGCCATCGCGCAGGGCAAGAAGAGCGTGCCCTGCGTCGTGGCCACCGGTCTGGACCCGATCACCTGGATGATGAGCAGCACCCGGGTGGGCGAACTGGGCGACGACGAATTCGCACTGTCCGGAGGGTTCCGGGGCGAACCGGTGGAGTTGGTGCGCGCCGAAACGAACGCGCTCATGGCGCCGGCGCACGCCGAGATCGTCATCGAGGGCGAAATCAGCACCGACAAGGAGATGGAGGGTCCGTACGGCGAAATGCTGGGCTACATCGGGGAACCGGCGCCCAATCATTTCATGACGGTCAAGGCCATCACGCACCGCGAGAAGCCCTGGGTCTACAACATCTGGCCGGGAATCGGCGGCGCCTATCTCACCTGGCCCTGGCAAGTGGGGCATTTTGCGCGGCTGAAGCGAATCATGCCCAACCTCGTGAAGCTGCACATGCCGCCCGATATACCGAGCATGGTGATCGCCTGCATCAACAAGCGCCTGCCGGGCGAGGGGATCGAGGCCGGGCTGCTGATCATGGGCTACCGGATGATCGGGTTCAGCAAGAAGATGATCATCATTCTCGACAAGGACGTGGACCCCACCGACCTCACGCGGGTGCTGCACGCGGTGACCACGCGCTGGCAGCCCTGGCCGGCCAGCCTGACCGTGCGGCAGACCTTCTCCTTCATGATTGATCCCAGCACCCATCGAAACGCGCTGTCGAGCAAGATGCTCATCGACGCCACGCGGCAATTGCCGGCCGAAGGCGGCCCCAGCGAGTTCGCCGAGGACAACCGCACCGTTATGGAGGAGCGCGCCGCGGACTCCTTCAAGCTGGTCGACCAGCGCTGGGACGATTACTTCGCCAACTAATGACAGCAAGTACCTTGATTTCGGCCTTGCGTTCCTTCTTCTTCCTGGAGACGCATGAATACATCCCTGTAGCTTGTTCCGGCATCCCTGCCTCCAATACTCCCGGAAGAAGAAGGAACGCAAGGCCGAAATCAAGGCGCCAACCGTATTCTGCAAGCGCAAGCCCGTTCTTGCCCCCTTCTTCCAGGAGTATTGGAGGCAGGGATGCCGGAGCAAGCCCCATGGACGGGTTCATGCGTCTCCGGGAAGAAGGGGGCAAGAACGGGCGGGATCAAAGCACAGCGTAAGATGAGGTATTTCGGCACCGACGGCGTGCGCGGCACAGTGGGCCAGCATCCCATGACGGCCGAGTTCGCATTGCGCCTCGCCGGCGCCGCCACCCGCGCCCTGCTGCCGCGCGGCGGCAAGGTGGTCATCGGCAAGGACACGCGGGTTTCCGGCTACATGTTCGAATCGGCGCTGGAGGCGGGTTTCGTCGCCGCCGGCGCCGACGTTCGCCTGTCCGGCCCCCTGCCGACGCCCGGCGTGGCCCTGCTGACGCAGGAGCTGGGCGCCGATCTTGGGGTCGTCATCAGCGCTTCGCACAACGCCTACGGCGATAACGGAATCAAGTTTTTCAAGCATGACGGCTTCAAGCTGGCTGCCGAGGAAGAGGCGCGGATCGAAAGCAATATCGAGGACGCCGCGGTCACGCTGGATTCCACCGCGCTGGGCCAGGTGCGGCGGGTCGACGACGCGCTGGAGCGCTACGAGCAGCACTGCCTGGGTACGGTGCCCAGGGACATGTCGCTGGAGGGCGTCAAGATCGTGGTGGACTGCGCGCACGGCGCTTCCTATCGGGTGGCCCCGGCGACGCTGACTGCGCTGGGCGCCGAACTCGTTCCACTGGGCTGTTCTCCGAACGGGCGCAACATCAATGACCGCTGCGGCGCCACCGAGCCCGATCTGCTGCGGCGCACCGTCAAGGCGGTCGAAGCGGATGTGGGCATCGCCCTGGACGGCGACGGCGACCGGGTGATCATGGTGGACTCCGCCGGCTCGACCCTGAACGGCGACACACTGTTGCTGGTTCTGGCCCTGGCGCGCAAGGAAGCCGGCCGGCTGTCGGGTCCGGTAGTAGGCACGCAGATCAGCAGCATGGCGCTGGAGCGGGCCCTGCAGGCGGAAGGAATCGATTTCCTCCGCGCGGAGGTGGGCGACCGGCAGGTGGTCGCGATGCTTCGCGAGAAGGGCGGGGTCCTGGGCGGAGAAAGTTCCGGTCACATTCTGTGCCTGGACAAGTCCACCACCGGCGACGGGCTTTTGGTGGCCCTGGAAGTGCTGGCCGTAATGCAGGCGAGGAGCTGTTCGCTGGCGGAACTGGCCGAGGACATGCCGCATCTGGAGCAGGCAAACCTGAGCGTGCCTTCGAACGGCGACGGCAGCCTGGGAGACCCCGCCGTCGAAAAGGCCTTGCGGGCAGCCCGCCGGCTGCTCGGCGACGAAGGCCGCATCGTGGTGCGGCCTTCGGGCACCGAGCCCGTTTTCCGGATCATGGCGGAGGGCCCCGACCGAACGCGCGTGCACCGGGCCGCCGAAGGCGTGGCCCGCGCGCTGAGCCCCGGCCGGCCGGCCGCCTGAGGCGACGCGGTATGAGCGATCGGCGCCGGATCGTGGCCGGCAACTGGAAGATGCACGGCAGCCTGGTCTCGGCGAGGGAACTGGCCGGCGCGCTGGCCGGCGCAAGGCATGAGCCTGGCCGCGGCCTTCCGGAAGTGATCGTGTTTCCGCCGTTTCCCCACCTTCACGCCGTGCGCCGGGTACTGGACGAAGCGCGTTCGGCCGGAAACATGGCCGTTCAACTGGGGGCGCAGGACGTATCCGGCCACAAGCAGGGCGCCCATACGGGCGAGGTGTCCGCGGACATGCTGTCCGACTGCGGCTGCAGCCACGTTTTGGTCGGGCATTCGGAAAGACGCACAAGCCAGCGGGAAAGCGACGCGCTGGTGGCGAAGAAATTTCACCGGGCGGCGGGCCACGGCCTGATTCCGATTCTCTGCGTGGGAGAAACGCTTGGCGAACGCGAAGCGGGCCGGACCGGGGAGGTCGTTCTGAGGCAACTCGGGGCGGTGATGGAACTGTGCGGCGCCGGCGGATTCAAGCGGGCGGTGTTGGCCTACGAACCGGTTTGGGCGATCGGTACCGGCCATACCGCGACACCGGAACAGGCACAGGAGGTACACGCCCTGCTGCGCGGCGAAATCGCCCGCAGCGATGGTAAAATTGCCGCGGGCCTTCGAATTCTGTACGGGGGCAGCGTAAACGGCGCCAACGCGGCCGCGCTTTTTGCCCAGCCGGACATCGACGGCGGCCTGGTGGGCGGGGCTTCATTGGACGCGAAGGGTTTTTTGCGGATCATTACGGCGGTATAACGGGGTAGCGTTCTGTTACAGCAATTGTTCCTGGCAGCGCATGTTCTGGTCGCTGCGCTGATTATTGTTTTTGTGCTGCTTCAGCGCGGAAAGGGTGCTGAAACGGGCGCCGCTTTCGGTTCGGGCGCGTCCGGAACGGTGTTCGGCGCGCGCGGTTCGGCGAACTTCCTTTCGCGCGTCACGGCGGTCCTCGCCACGCTGTTCTTCGCCACCAGCCTCATCCTCACAGGGGTCGGCAAGCCCAGGCCCGAGGAGAGCCTGCTGGATACCATCGAGCAGGCTGCGCCGGCCGAAGAGGAGGCCGTTCCCGAGGAGGACGATGAAGACCTGCCGCAGCTGCCGTCGCTCCAGCCCGCGGAGCAACCCGAAATCCCACAGGAATGATGCAGCTTTTCTTTTCGTGCCGATGTGGTGGAATTGGTAGACACGCTGTCTTGAGGGGGCAGTGGCGCAAGCCGTGCCGGTTCGAGTCCGGCCATCGGCACCAGATCATGTTCCCGCGCGTTCTCATTTGCGCGTAACTATCTGATACAGGACGATAAAACGATTCCATTTCAAAAATAGTATTCCCGCGCGTTGCCATCTTTCCCCACGAAGTGTGGGGTAAAATGTGAGGAAAGAACCCAGGGAGAAACGTGGGGAAAGCGATTCGAACCGGCAAATTCCGTGGACGGCTCACCGCCACCATGGCGGAGGCACTCAACCAGCCCGGCATGTATGGCGACGGCGACACGCTCTACCTATGCGTCGCCAAGGGCAGGTCGAAATCCTGGGTCCAACGCCTCACCATCCACGGCAAACGACGTGACTTGGGTCTAGGCGGTTACCCTCTCGTGTCGCTGACCGAAGCGCGCGACAAGGCCTGGGCGAACCGGAAGCTGGCTCGCGATGGGGGCGACCCACTGGCCTCCAAACGGCAGGAATCCATGCCGACCTTCGCTGCGGCCTGCGAGGAAACAATCAAAGCGCACCGGACTCGCTGGCGGGGATCTTCGACCGAAACCCACTGGCGGCAGTCCCTGAAACGCCACGCGTTGCCCATCCTGGGCAACATGCGCGTCAACGATATTTCGCGCGATGACGTCCTGAGGATTCTCAAGCCGATCTGGACTACGAAGCCCGAAACCGGGCGAAAGGTGCGAAGGAGGATCCGCGCGATTTTCGAATGGGCGCAGGCCCACGGTTACGTGGAACACAATGTGGCGGGCGAAGTCATCAACGGCGCCTTGCCGCCCATGCCGGCCGTGCAGTCGCATTTCAGGGCTTTACCTTATCGCGACATGCCGGAAGCATTGAAAACGATCGCGGCTTCTAGCGCCTCGCTTGCCGTGCAGTTGTGCTTCCGGTTCACTGTATTGACCGCCGTGCGTTCCCAAGAGGCGCGTCTCGCCGTCTGGCCAGAGATTGACCTCGAGAATCGGATCTGGAGAATTCCCGGCGAGCGGATGAAAACCGGCGGCGAACACCGCGTCCCACTCTCCGCCGCGGCCATCGAGGTGTTGGACAACGCGCGGGTCCTCCCCGACAGCTCCGATTGGGTTTTCCCGTCACCTACTAAACGCCGGCACCCATTGTCGAACATGGCCATGACCAAATTACTCCGCGATACTGGCCTGGCGGAACGTACCACGGTTCACGGCTGCCGATCCGCTTTTCGCGACTGGGCCGCTGATGAAGATCATCCTCGTGAACTTGCCGAGGCCGCTCTTGCCCATTCCGTCAGTGGTGTGGAGGGTGCTTACTTTCGATCGGATTTGCTCGATCGACGGCGCGGCCTGATGGATCAGTGGGGCGAGTTCTTAACGCACCCTTGAAGTCGGCGGCTTCGCTCACCGCTTTCTGGGTTATCACTTGGTTCGGATGGCGCTATAGGCAGGTGTCCAGAAAACTTTTAGGGGTGCGGGGGGCAAAGCCCACGCAGAACGTAGTCGTTAGGCCAAATTCCCAATAAAACCCGCGGCGTTAGCCGCGCTCTAGCCAATGAACGGCTCAGTGGAAACGAACTACCTAATAGAGGGTCTTATGTAGCTAAATAAGCAGTATCGGCTCAGTTTGGAATCGGTGAACCAGCCGTTATTTTGGTAGGAGCGGAGCAGCCATCGACCGCATTTGTTCGTCAAGTTCTTCCGCAATCTCTGTCATCCTTTCCTCTCTCGCTTTCTTGTCTTCCAGATTCTGACGTTGAATCTCCTCAATTTTCTTGAGGCGGCGGTCAATACTTTGTAGAACAACTAGTACGTCATTCAATTCAGTACGGGTTTCTTGCGTCATGGAATACCTCGCTCTGCCCGTCATCGGGGATGATCTCGTAAGCGATATCGGCCACAAAGAAATCTTGTAACTCCTGGCTCCGATCTGGAGCGAGTAACCTGAAGTGGCGCGCAAGTTGCGCCAGCGGATACGGATGATTCTCCGATGGGCGCAAGCGCATGGCCATGTTGATCACAACGCGGCGGGGGAGGGCATCAGCGGCGCGCTTCCGCGCATGCCCGCCGTGCGGTCACACTTTCGGGCGCTCCCGTACCAGGAGATTCCCGCGGCGCTCCAAACCATTGAGGCAACCGGCGTATCCCCCAGCGCCAAACTCTGTTTGCGGTTCCTCGTCCTGACCGCTTCACGTTCCAGCGAAGCACGGCTGGCCGCATGGTCTGAAATGGACATGGAAGCGAACCTTTGGCGTATTCCCGGCCAGAGAATGAAGTCCGGCAAGGAACATCGCGTTCCGCTGTCGAGTGCGGCATTGCAAGTTCTGGCCGAAGTCGGATGCTGGCGCGACGGATCCGACCTTGTGTTTCCTGCGCCGCTCAAACCCCGGCGGCCTCTATCGAACATGACGATGACGAAACTGCTCCGGGATGTCGGCCTTGCGGAACGCGCATCGGCCGGCGGGCACTAGGGATCGTGCGCATTCCCGCTGTGCCTGGCCGGGTCAAGAGACTTCGCATGGGATCCTGGCAAAGCGTGTTGGGGCCGGGTCTGCTGGCTCTTCTCTTATCCGGACCGGCTGTTGAAGCTCAAGAAACCTGGCGGGGGCTGACGGTCGCCCCCGAGTACCGCTGCGCCCCCTATGATTCCGGCGACTATTCCTACCCGCAGTCGGTCGAGGACCGGCTCATCGCCGAGCTGGGCGGCGTGTACTCGCCGTACACGGGCGAATGGTTCGCCGACAAGTACCAGACCGACATCGAGCATATCGTCGCGCGCTCGGAAGCGCACGACAGCGGGTTGTGCGCGGCCGACGCCGCGACGCGGAGGCGCTTCGCTCGGGACATTCGCAACCTGACGCTGGCCAGTCCTCAACTGAACCGCTACCGGAAGGTGGCCAAGGACGCTGCGGAGTGGCTGCCGGAAAAGAACCGGTGCTGGTTCGCACACCGCGTTATAGAAGTGCGCAGGGCCTATGACCTGACCATCGACCGCCGCGAAGCAAGAGCCCTGGATGCGGTCTTGGCGTCATGCGATTCAACGGAAATGGTGATGCTTCCGCCCGGCGCAGCGGGAAAACCTTCGGCAGGATCGGAAAGCGAGGACCCCTGCGGCCCGTACCGAAACTGACGGAACTGCGCAAGGACCACCCCGGCGGCGTGCCCGAGGACCATTGCGCCTACCAGAGCCGGATGGACCGTGACAAGGACGGGTGGGCGTGCGAATGAAGCTGCTGGGCGTGCAGGTTCGAGTCTGCCTTCGTATCGACATCGACAGACCTTCGATTACCGGATAGTCTTCACGCGCTATGGCCACCGCCCCCAGAAAGAAACCTCCGAAGCACCCCACGGTCTACGCGATGCTCTGGGTCAGTAGAAGATCGGTTGCGCAGATAGCGGAGTTCTTTGTGTCGGAGGGGATACCGGAGGGTTCAATCGAACCCCGGATGCACCTGACCGTTTACCATGCCCGCCGCCTATTGCCGGGCTTGCCCGTTGGCAAGCAAACACGGCGAGTGCAAATCGAGACCGACGTCGAGGAGACACGGTTCATGGTTTTTGCTCCCGGCGGGATAGTTCCGCAGCCACACATCGACCCGGCAAAGAAGTCCGTTGGTATTCGACTTCGGAAACAAAACCAGGCGATTGACGCGATTCAGGCATTACGCAGTCAAATGTGCCAGCTGGAGACTCCGGAGGTGATAGGCGATCGCCAACCGAGCACGGCCTGGAGGAGCTGTTTCGGTCCAAGGGAATATAGGCCACACATCCTGTTTCTTCGGCCGGGTAGTGGAGTTGATCGCGACCTTACGCCATTGGGATCTTCGTTTCGCTCCCAGATTCGGACGATCGAGTTTGACCGGTACGAAGTCAGGACTCGATTGCCGCCAAGCGACCGTTTGCGTACCCCTTTAGGTGCGTACTTTGATAGCCGGAATTGAGGTTGTAATACCCAATCGCTCCAGGGAATGGGAGCGATGCCCAATGGGAGCCCGCATGGATTAGATTGGGGCTTATATCCCTAGGTTGCATGGTCCTCTTTTCCGCCGCAATACCAAGCGTATGCCGATCGCCGCTGCCGCGGCAACTCAGGGATATACGCCCCTGCCTTAAAAATTCGAGAGAGCGAAATCCAAGGCAATAGCGCGAAGAACGCGCCGGCCGCGGTCTCCGGCAGACAGGTCCTGCGCACCGCTTCGGAGCGGATTCCGGCGCTTGAATTGGGGTAGCTGCAACCCTATGCGGCCGGACCAGGAAATAACCCAGAATTCCGTCTCGCCGGCCCCAAGAATCGGCCTCCTGCGTGTTACGATTGTCGTTGGGTGCGGACCCTTGTGAGCCGGAAAAACATGATCCTATCCGAGTGACTCTCGGTCGCGTAAGCGACACCCAACGCCCGCTGCAGCGTCTTTTGCAGCACCTTCGCTACAAACCGCACCGACAGGCACGCCAAAGGGAAGGCAGCCTCAAACAGGCGGTGCTCTGCGAACGACTCACATCCAGCGCTGCCGGTGGCGGCTCGGACCGCAAGCGAGGGTGTCATGACGGGCGTTGTATACCAGGTGGATCGGGCGATCATCACGGTTGCGACCGAGATAACGGAAGAGCCCATGATCGGTCTGGTTCACCAGATCGACCGGCTGAGCGCCGAGTATTTCTACAAGATGATCGAGCTGCGCATCTCGTCGCCGGGCGGAACGTTGCAAGCGCTCGACTACTACCTTGAGGCGGTGGGTCGAATCCGGCAGAGGGATCTCACGATCCACACCCGCGCGCTGTCGCAGGCCGGCAGCGCGGCGGCGGCGATGCTGTCCATGGGCAACGGGCTGAGGGAGGCCGGGAGCAGTTCTCTGCTCCTGTATCACTTTGCGCGCGTCGCCCCGGAGGGTTTCGTGACGGCGAGGGCGGCCGGGGAGCTTGAACGGTCGCTGAGCCAGACCGACCGGTTGATGACGTGGCGCATCGCCGCGCGCGCCTTCGAAGGGTACGGGCCGGCGCGAACGCCGGAGGCATCCGAATCACGCCATGAACGGAGTCAAGACGATTTCTCGGACGCGGACTGGCGGATCCTGCGCCAGCTGGCGGGCGAAGAATTCCGGACGGCGCCGACACTGGATGAGGAGGAGAAGGACGCATGCCTCGCCGCCGTTCGCGAGCGGGTCGCGAACGACTGCGAACGGCAGCGCGATCCTGCCGGCTTCTTTCGGCTCTACCATGAACTCTTC
The DNA here is from genome assembly GCA_965116895.1 of Gammaproteobacteria bacterium. GTDB lineage: Bacteria > Pseudomonadota > Gammaproteobacteria > Steroidobacterales > Foliamicaceae > Foliamicus. The sequence goes on from OZ220729.1 coordinate 619,727, forward strand.
GACATCGATGCGGTCATGACCGCGGCGCTCGCCTGCGAGCTGCGCCTGATTGACCGGCTGGTGGATGACCAGGATTTTGGTCCGTCCGTCAGGGAACCCGGCCGCGGCGCCGGCACCGTTCGGATTCCGGAGTGGCATCCGTTGTTCTCTCCCAACGGCGATATCGAGCGTTCGGCCCTGTGCCGGCACGTCATGGCATTCGGAGAGACCGGCTCCGGGAAAACGAAATCCGCGATCCTCCCGGTGCTCAATGCGATCCTACGCCAGGCGAACGGCGTCCCGGCCGGCCATACGCCCGTCAGCTGCGCGCTCGTGATCGACCCCAAGAAGGAAATCCTCCACGTCCTTCAGCAGGGGGCGCCGGACGGAGTAGGCGTGCGGGTCCTGAAAACCGGCCGGGAGGGCCGCGAAGGCCTGAAGCTGAATCTGATGTTCGGCGAGTGGTCGCTTGAAGACGACCTCGCCGCCAACGACATGCCCGGCGCAGCGCACAAGATCCTGCTTCGCTGCGCGTCGTTCCTGCCCAAGAACCCCGCGTTCGAGACGGTGCTGGGCCGGGGGAGGGGCGACAACGCCTACTGGAAGGACCAGGGCGTGCGCTTAGCACAGACCATCATCGGCCTTTTGCTAATCCTGCTGAAATACCGCACCGTCGTCTTCGACCCGGACAATCTCAATGCGACGGCTCCCCACGTCAAGGCGAAGCTGCGCGAATTCGGGGTGGTCGCCGGCTTTTTTTCGCCGGAGGTCAAGGAGAGCGCACAGGCGTACGCGGCATTCTCGAAAACCTTGGGCGCCCTCTGCAAGGAATGGAAACGGCAGGAGAGTCAAGCGAGTTGGGAGGTCCGCCAAAGAATCCGTAGCAGCGGGGGAGAATTTCCAAAACCGAGTCGCCGGAGGGCGCTGTTCTCCGTCGAGCGGCGGCGCGAGCTGCGGAGCGCCTGGCAGGTATTCGCGAAGCGCATTCGCGCAAGTCAGAAGAACAACAAGGCCCTTAGAGAGCACGTCCAAGCCCAGCGCCAGGAATTCGCCGAGCTGCTCAAGAGCCCGAAAACCCTCGAACTCGACGACGTTATTCGGGAGATCAAGCAAACGGCTGAGTCCTGCTGGGACGAGGCTTGCTCCATGCTGCCGGACGACGCCCTGCGCCCCTGCCGCAATTTTCTGGCGCTGGCGGCCGTTTTCCAGAAAAAGTTCTTTGTCGGCGGTTCGGGCAGGGATGCGAACGAAAAAGACCAGATCATCGAAGACGACACTGCGCGGGACACATACAATCGGCGATTGGAGCGTCCCAAGCACTTTTTCCTGGCGCACCGCCTGGTAGAGGAATACCTGAGACACCTCATCACCAACGGGCGGGGCATCGAGGCCGTGTTTGACGAGGTGAATTATTTCCACAGTCTCGCCGCCGTGCGCAACGACCTCCAGCACTACACGGGGCTCTATGCGTTCGCCAAGCCGACCTTTGCGGACTTCAGCGATTCCGGTCCCGGCCAGGCGCTGTTCTTCGGCTGCGAGCCCTTTCTGACGGCAAGGGATAGGGTCGGGCCGCTGCACGAGGCGGTCAATCTGTTTGCCGAAACCATCAATTCGGAGAACGGCGGCACGATCTTCGTCTACCAGCCGTCGCTGGGGTATGGCAAGGACACGCTCGTCGCCCGGGCGCTTAAGGCCCAGTTCTTCGAGACGGTCCTGAGCGACGTCGAGCGCCAGAAGCGCGGCTCGGAGATGCCTCTGGTGGCGTATGTCGCCGACGAGTTCCACCGCTTCATCACCTCGGATCTCGTGCATGGCGAGCAGTCGTTCTTCGACACCTGCCGGTCGTTCGGGGCGTTCTGCGTGGTCGCATCGCAATCGATGTCGAGCCTGCACCACGCCCTCGCGGGGAATTCCTATACGAACAAGGACGAGAAGGCGGTCGAGATCCTGCTCAACAACACGGGCACGAAGTTGTTTTTCCGCACCACCGACGCGGCGCTGCACGCCACGATCGACCGGCTGTGCCCGATGATGCCGGACCTGCCCAAGGCGACGAGGGTTCGTCCGCCGTCCTCTCTTCGTCCCGGCGAGTGCTACGCGGTCGTGGCCGACGGGCGATTCTTGAGATGCAGGATTGATCTGGACGCAAAGCCAGGAAATCGGCTTCAGACCGACTAGACAAGCCTATGGAATTGGCCATTGACACCGTTCTGCGCAGTTGGAAACCCAACTGATAATCCCGGTCCGATGTATTCGCAAGCTCAGCGTTGGATGCGATGTAGTATTCCTGCAGGAACAGGTAGACAATAGGCGCCTTCCATGGAATTTGGCCGCTTCCTATTCTTATTTTTCGGCCTGGCACGCGCATATCCACGCACGGAACACTCACGCGCAATCCGTAGCTCGGAGAAGCTGGCCGAGCCGCAAGGATCCAAGAATTGCCGCCGCAACATCATTGTGCTGTCGGCAACGGTGACGCTAGCCGGGCTTGCCGGGGCCGATCCTCACACACTTAGCTTGTTCGGAGTCAAGCCATCCGGTGATTGGGGGTTCGCTGTCCTCTACCTAGCTGCTATTGCAGCGCAGGTTTACTGGTACGTGCAGCGATATCAGCATCTCTCGGAGGACGGCATCCTTGAGAAAGATCCGGTAACGGGCAATCGGGGCGCACCTTCGCAGAAAATATCTTGGAACCCGTCGATAAGGCTTGTCCGCAAGGGGGCCGACTTGTTCTCGAATCGGGTCGCCGTTTTGTTGACGCTCGTGTCCTGGTCGTTCATCGTCTCATGGATCCTTGACTTGTACTACTCGTGACCCCGATGCTTGCCTGCGCCTGAAGGTCAGGCACCGGGTACGTCAATCGGCGTAAACCGGACACATCTGAAGGGCTCCAACCGGCGATAAGTCCATTAGGCTCGCGCGATGACGACTAGTAGCCTAAACAGCAGGTGGAGCAGCGTCCCCAACCGGCGCAATCGCGTCCAATGCACGAGTTTCGAGTAATCAGTCAACCCTTTGACGATATCCAACACCTCGGGTTTCGCCCAGTAATATCGCCGAACGTGTCCCGCAGCCTTTTCTCGTACCGCCTTGCGCTCCATGCGACGAGCCGCGCTTGTCTTGCCGGTTTTCTTGCACCGCGTGTTCTTCCGGGGCGCTTGGGGCTTTTTCGAGCGTAAGCGCTTACGGTTTGCGCGACGCACGACATCCAGAAAAAGCCCGATCTGAGTGTGCTCTAGGCGTGTGGCGAGGCAGGCCTGCCAAGTCCGCCCGTTCGAGTATTTCTCCCTAGATTCATGTTGTTGCATTGCCATATCTCCCGCGTAAGCGCTTACGCTTAGATGCGTCAGCGGTTACGCGCTTACATTGAATCTAGGTTTCCATTTCCGGGATTTCAACCGGGGAGGACGAAGAATCAAGAATCAGCGCGAATGCGAATTCACGAGGGCTTGGCGAGTGCGTAATCGCCTTAAGCTGACTGCTCCTGCCTGTTATCTGCCGGAACTGATGCAGTGTGTGCAGTTAGCTAGAAGAGAGTTGGCCGTGGCTTAGATCAACTTCGGCCGGTATCACCGTGGTATATTCCGAACCCTATCAGCGCACAGCACCCTGTCGGGTCGCTTGCCAAATACAACAGCCTGGAACAGCCGGGAGGTCGCTCCTTCGGGTCAGGCGAATAGGCGGGACCGCATCTTAACTGTGCGCTGATAAACGGCCCGGCGCCTTGTACGGGCAATTCGCAAGCAGCCGGTACGCCCGATGTTCCCGATTCACAGAAAAACCCTTCCTCTGCTACTCATTTCCCTGTCCGTGTTGGCGCTCGCCGCCTGCGGATCCTCCGGCGGTTCGGGCAACCCGCCGCCGCCGCCTGAGCCCATGGCGCCACCTCCACCGCCACCGCCCGAACCGACGTTCGAGGAGCGGCTGGCCGACCTGGCCGCGTTCGACCCGAACCCGTGCCGGGCGGCAACGCCGGGGTTCGAGGCCCTGGGCGGGTGGCTACAGAATGATGGGCGCGAGCTGGGCACATCCAGGGTATGGATCAGCGATAAAGGCCCGTTTAACGCGGCGGAGCTTAACTCGAATAATCATGGCGCGCTGGTGTGGGACGTGTTTACTAATTGCGCGGTGCGTTCCTCCGAAGCGCAGTATTACGATTACGTTGCGGACGATGACGACACGATAACCCCGTACCACGAGTTGCTGGCGGAACAGGGCGAGGACCTGATCAATTCCAGGTCTCGATCCCCCGATTACGAGGATGTCCCCCTTCCGGAGCCATCCGGGTGGATCGATGGCTGGAACCGAAGGGGGCAGCTGGGCCGCTGGAATGACGGCACCCACGACGGGCAGCGGGTGCTGACCGTACAGAGTGCCGGAAACAACAACGGTACACGCACGTCAGTCCTGCAGGAGGCCCGGTTTCAGCTGGCCCTGCAGCACACGGACATCGCGCTGTGGATCGTCGTCGGCGGCCACGTCGGCGACGGTGACGAAAGGGCGCCGGCAAGCGGCAGTTCCCTTTGCGGCGCGGCCGACCCGCTGTGCCTGTTCGCGCCCTGGGGGGCCCAGAGGCAGGACGGTACCGGAACCCTTGTCGGCACATCCGTAGCCGCTCCCCGGGTCACCGCCGCGCTGGACACCGTCTGGACGGTGTGGCCGGACATGGACATCCTCGATCTCCGCAACCTTGCCTTCGACTGCGCCGAGAACATGCCGGCGCGCGACGGTGACACCTCCACCGATCGCACCTACAGTTATTCCAACGGCCGCGAGTTCATGTCCACGACGAACTCGACATGGGGCCACGGCATCCTGTCGCTGACCTGCCTGTTCACGCCGAACGGCGGGCTGCAGGATCCGACCACCGGCGAGGCGATCGCCGGTGGCATCTTCGGCCCGATCGCAGGGCCGGTGACGGGCGCCTCGATCATGGGCGTGGACTACACCGGCCGGGACTTCGGCTACGGTTTCGCCCGGCCGGTGGCAAGAGAGAACTTCGCTTTGGCCGCCACGGGCAATCTGCGGCCCGTACAGGCCGTTTACGCAATGCCCGGCTTCCGCTACAACCGCGCAGCCGTACACGGCGCGCTGTGGCGCAGCGACGCCATAAGCGTCAACCTGACCGCCGCCGGCAACGCCATCGGCGTGGCGACGGAGTGGAGGGCCGGAAACTTCACGCTAAGAAGCGGCCTCGCCGCGCAGCCCGAAGGGGTCGGCAGTGTGACCGGGTCCAGGGCGTTCCGCGCGCCGTCAACCGTATCGGCAGCGATCACCGCGGCGTACGGCCGCGCGTTGCCGCAAGGGTTCTCCATGCACCTGCAGGCCGATTACTGGCAGACGCTAGCGACGCAAGGTCGCTCGCTTTGGCAGTCGGCCGAGCTGTCCGAGTCGCGTATCTCCGCGGCGCTGGTCAAGCGGGCAGGGCGTCATGAGTTTGCGCTGCAGGGCGCCTGGCAGTCCGGCCTTGCCGGATCGCTGGACGTGGACGGGCGCAGCTGGCCGGTTGCCGGGATCCGTGAGAGCAGCGTGTGGCTGACGTGGCGGAGCGGGTTGTAAGGGTCGTGAGAAGGTCTATTGAACCTGGTTCACATCTCAGGTATCCCTGCTGATATCACAGGCCAATTGCGCAGAACTAGCCAACAAGAAGGTGGCATAGCCTCACAGCGCCACAGTGAGGTCTCGCAACTCAGGCGAAATGCGGATGCGCAGTCTTTGCTGGATGGGGTCTCCCAATGCCCTCACGGCGAAGCGGTACTCGCCTTGGACCTCAAGTTCTGGTTTCTTGGTAAACCAGGCCGTAGGGCCCGCGAACGGATCAAACCATTCCTCTTGCCTGGTGATTTTCCCCACTGTTTTTTCGTAGTGTACGGGCCCATGATAGACATGCACAATCGTGTCGATAGGGCGGGATTCCTCCGAAATATCAGACGTGATACGACTATTTTCGTAGCCAAGTCTGTCGAGCGCGCTGAGCTTCACTAGCCGAGTCTCCTGTAGCGCCAAGGAGAAGTCGATTCCTAGCCAAAGCGCGAACGCATCTGGATCAGTCAGGCGCGTTGCAGCTGTGTATGCGTGTTCTTTTGCGAAGTGCCGTTTCAAACGACGAAGTTCGCGCATCTCGCGATAGTGCGAGGCACAGAATACCCATGGCTCGCCCCGTGCAACAAATGACACACTAGCGCTGTGGACGTCCGCTTGGGGAATGATCTCTTGCGCCCATTTACGTGCATCCCTCGTAAGTTGTCCGTCGTGCTGGTCTCGGAGGCCCGGATTGAGATCTTCCCGATCCCGATAGATAGCGGGAGTGCCCAACTGAATGTAATCGGCTTGAGATAGTGCGTACTTCGGCCTCGAAAAGGCAGCGGCGCTGCCGACAGGGACTGCCGGTTGGTGGCGGTAATCCAGTCGATGAATGAGCATCAGGTGTGCGGAGCACGGTTGTTTCTTATGAATGCTGTACCCCGCAGTTATCGGAGAAGGCGGTGTTGCTGTGGGATTAGTGGCCGTTACCATTTGATGAACGGACTCAATGGATTGGTTCATCTTCGAAACTGGCTCGGCGGCGATGGGGCAAACGAGGAGTTGTCCGTTGCGGTGAGGGACAGCCGCGGGGCCGGTGACATCCATGATCTTCTAGTATGCCCAAGCGGTTGACCCGCTACAGCCTATCTTTCCCGTGAGCGGATCAGCGGAGGCGTCGCACTTCATTGATAACGCTGCCTGGCATTGGCTGGCGTGTATGCTGCCGAGTTCGAATGTGCGCATGGAGCCGGGCAAGCCCGAGCGCGGCAATACAGAACAACGGCAGTACATGTGCGGGCGATACAACGTCTAAATTTCCACTATCTCCACCGCCACTCTGCCGAAATGACCATGTTTCGGAAGTTCGCGGCAATTTCCGGCGACGGTTTCATTGCTCTTGCTGATATCCAGGAAATGATGCCGTCTGAAGAGTCCGCCCAGTACACAACCGATTCGTTCAAACTGGCCTTCGCTCGCGTGTTTCTCGGCATCGTGTCGAATCTCGGCGGCGAGGCTTGTCATCGCACTGAGGCGATGGTCCGGGAACTTGGCTTGGCTGGTGCATATTCGCAGGCTGATGAAGAACTTCAATAGAGGCAACTGCAACAGAAGGCTTCGCTGGATGTCTCAAACTCCATGTAGATTGCCAGCATCGCTACCAATGAACCTAGAAGCTGGTTTCCAATCTCCGAACACCAATGCAGGAAGCCGCGGCTCTAAATCCCCTGGTGCCGTTGCGCGCTACCAATGAGTCTGCTCCGAGCGTGCTTTCGGTCGCATCATCCGGTAGCCGACGCCGCGCTCATTGAAGATGTAGACGGGCTGTGCCGGGTCCTCGCCGAGCTTGCGGCGCAGCTTCTTGATGAAGTCGCGGACCGGCTGGTTGCTACGGCCGTCTCGATCCCCCCACACCTGACGCAGCAGGGATGCGTAGGTCATGACCCTTCCCGCGTTCCGTGAGAGCGCGCATAGCAGCTCGTATTCGGTCGGCGTCAGCTGTACGGCCCGGCCGGCCAACGTCACCCGGCGCTGCTCGTAGTCGATGGATAGTTCGCCCAGCATGAACGGTTCCGGTTCCGCCTGGCGGCGCAGCACCGCACGCACCCTGGCGATAAGCTCGGTCGGGGAGAAGGGCTTTACGATGTAGTCAGCGGCGCCACTCTCCAGCGCGCTGGCGACGATCTCGTCGCGGCCGTAACCGGAGATAAAGATCACCGGCACATCGGCGAGTTCGGGTACGCTCTCCAATAGTTTGATCCCGTCGGCGCCCGGCAGCACCAGGTCGAGCAGCACCAGTTGCGGCCGCTTCGTCCGGATCAGTTTCGCCACCTTCTCGGCATCGCCCGTCACGAGCGGCGCGTAACCCGCGCCCGCGAGCGCGCCGCGCACGTAGCGCAGCATCTGCGGATCGTCGTCCACCACCAGCACCGGAATCGGTTCGCGCTTTCCGCCGGAGGGGTGGGAATCGCTCGCCAGCGTGCCAACCGCCGCGCCCTTGCCACGCTCCGTCGCCGCCGGCAGTGTGAAGGTGAAGCACGCGCCCAGCCCCGCGCCTGCGCTCTCGGCCCGGATGCGGCCTCCGTGCGCCTCCACCAGCCCCTTGCAGATTGCGAGACCGAGGCCGAACCCGCTCGCCTTCCGGTCACCGCCGCCCGTGTCGGCGTACTTGCGGAACAGGTGCGGCAGACGCTCGGGCACAATGCCGCGGCCCTCGTCTGACACCGAGATCGACACCTCGACGCCGTCGCGCACCGCCTCGACACGAATCGGGGACGACTCCGGAGAATGCCTCGCGGCGTTGGAGAAGAGGTTGATGAGCACCTGTACGATACGCCGCCCGTCGGCCATCACCTGCGGCAGATCCCCCGGAATGTCGATTTGCATCCGCTGCCGGCCCCCACCCGAAAGGAACGTCGTCCGCGCCTGCTCCACCAACGCCGCCACCTCCACCGGCTCGGGATCGACCGAAAGCATGCCGGCGTCGATGCGTCCCGCATCAAGCAGGTCCCCGATCAAACCGCGCATGCGCCCGGCCTGTTCGAGGATGATGCGATGAAACTCCTGTCGCTCGGCCGCGTCAAGATGCGACGCCTCTTCCACCAGCGTCACCGCCGAACCCTTGATCGCGGCCAGCGGCGCGCGCAGCTCGTGGCTCACCATCCCAAGAAACTCCGCCTGCATCCGCTCCAGTTCCTCAAGCGCCGCCAAGTCCTGCATGGTCACGATCACCGACTCAACGTCTCCCTCGGCGGAATGGATCGGGGTGGCGTTGACGAGCGCGCGGGCGCCCGGCCCGTCGCCCACCGAAAACTCCATCTCCACCGAACGTAGCGTCCCGCACTCGATGAGCTGCTCGATGGTGACCTCCCGCCCGTCGGCGTAGCGCGAGGTCACTTCCCGGGCAAGCTCCGCTGGGGTATGGTCCGGGTCGTCCAGCGGCTCAACGATCCGCCGCGCCTCGCGGTTGAACAGCACCGGCTCGAAGGTTTTTGCGTCGAACACCACAACCCCGACTGGGGAGGTCTCGATCAGCGCCTCCAAATCCGCGCGCGCCCGCCGCTCTTCGCGGTGGGCCCGCGCGTTGGCGATGGCAATGGCGGCCTGCGCGGCGAACAGCACGAGCATCTCCTCGTCCTCGTCCGTGAACGCTTCCCCGCCTTCCTTTCCTGCAAGGAAAAAGGTGCCAACATATACCCCGCGGTGACGCATCGGGGTACCTTGGAAGGTCGTTGCCAGCATCAGTTCGGAGGAAAAGCCAAGCGAACGCACATACCGCGGGAGATCGGTTACGCGAACCGGCGATTGAAGACCGCGGAAGTGCTCGAACAGTCGCGGCGCTTCGGGCCAAGCCGCGAGCCCATGCGCCTCGTCAGCCGAGACGCCCGAGATAACGAATTCCTGTGGCAAGCCTGCTTCGTCGACGGTCGCGATCACGCCGTAGCGCGCGTCAGTGAGTTCCCGGGCGCTCTCGACGACCTCTCGCAGCACGGTTTCCACGTCAAGGCTCGCGCTGATGCGCAGGATGGCGCCGCTCAGGCTCGAGAGCCTCTCGCGCAGGGCTTCCTCTTGCTGCTTCGGGTGGTTGCGTCTCCTCAAGGCCGTGCCCTCCCCCAATGCCTAATTTATCTCGTTAACCCCGGAAAAACAACTGATCGAGCCTGGATAACCACACACATACTACATAAAAACGTTAACAATGACCCTTATAAATGGCCGTCAGTGTGGCCGAATGTCTGCATTGTTCGGGGCCACGTGGTTTTGGGGTTCAAGAATGGGGAATCGAAAAGAAAAAGCAACATATGACGAGCCGCGTCCTTCGGTCGGCCCGCTTCCGGATCGGACTTTCCCAGGAAGAATCTTTTCCGCTCGTCAGAGGTCCGTCTTGACGTTCGCTTGTCTGACGCTTTGCCTGGCAGCCATTTCGGCTTCCGGAGCGCAGGCCGCGTCCTGGACATTCACGCCCGAGTTGCAGCGCTTGGATACTGAAAGCAACGAGCTTCCGGCGGGGCCGGTGGACGTGGCCCGGCACGAGGTGCTGCGCGTGGGTCTGTATATCGTCGTGGCTGCCGATGGCACGACGCCGGGTGAAGACACGCACCTCGGATTCGAGTCCTTGAGCGGCGCGATCCACTTCTTCGGCGAGACGCTGGATGCCGGCGAAATCGGCCCGGTGGTGCGGTCGCTGCGCGGCGGCCGGGGATGGGAGCGTCGCATGGCGAACGCGTCGTTCGATCCTGTCGCCGACGGCTGGCTGGGCCCTCCTGAAGAGGCGGACAACGAGACCAGCTGGATCGCGTTCTGGTCTGATCCCACCAATGTTCGCGCCGATCCGCGGGGCGCCTGGTGCACGGGCGAGGCCGGCAGTTGCAGCATCTTCATGGGGGTGTTGACGATATCGGTGGGCCAGTTGCCGGCCGGGGCGGCCGGGGAACTGTCGCTGCGTTTCGGCGGCGTCACCTCCGTGCAACAGCACGCGGACGTCAACGCCATATTCGGGCGAGCCGAGGAAACGGTTGCCGCCGGCAACACGATCACCTACAACATCTGCCCCGCCTCCGGCTGCGCGATTGCAGACGATAGTGCCGAGCCGGACCGCGAATCACGTGCTCTGGCCATGAAATTCGCGCTGGCAGGCTTCGGGCGCGAGGTGGGAGGCAACGTGGTGGACATGATCGGCGAGCGCGCGGAAATGAACGCGGCCGGTCCCGCCGAAACGTATCTGGCGCTCGGCGGTCGGCCCATGAATGTGGTGGGGCTTGGCTTCGGTGAGAACGACGCCGATGGTAATTCCGGTTGGCTGAGCAGCGTCATGGAGTTGCTGGGCGTCAACCTCAACAGCCAGGACGGCCTGGCGTGGGAGGCGGCGCGCGCTACCGGCGTTTCATCGGGCTACCTGAACTTCGACCTCTTGCCGAGTGCGCGCGACCTGCTTACGGGCAGTTCCTTTGAAGTGGGCCTCGGTGGCGACGACCACGCGCCCGGCAAGTGGACCTTGTGGGGTGTCGGCGGCGATATGGACGCTTTCGGTGGCCGTCCCGACGACCGCTTCTCGATGGACGGCGAAGTGTTCGCCGGTCACTTGGGGCTCGACTACCGCTTCAGCAAAGCCATCCTGGCCGGCGTGATCGTCAGCCGGACCACCGGCGGCGTGGACTATCGCTTCAGCGGCCCAACCGGGGATGATGGCGATATCGAGATGCAACTCACCAGCGCCCATCCGTACGTTCATTGGGCGCCGATCCATGGCCTGGGCGTTTGGGGCTCGGTGGGCTTCGGCCGTGGCGGCGCGACGCTCACCGACGAGAAGGGCTCGGCGGACACCGGCATTGGCCTCAGTATGGCCGCGCTGGGCGCCCGCCGCGAACTGATGCCGATCGGCCGCTTCGACCTGGCGATCAAGGCCGATGCGTTCTTCGTGACCATGGAGTCCGAAGAACACGAACATCTGCCGGCCACGTCGGCCGACACCTCGCGCATGCGCCTGGCGCTGGAGAGCAGCCGCAGCTTCGCGTTCGAGGGCGGCTCAATGATCACCGGCACGATGGAACTGGGCGCCTTGTCGGATGCGGGCGACGCGGAGACCGGGATGGGCGCCGAACTGGGCGCGGGCCTTGCGTATCAGCACCCGGGCGGCATCGACATCCAGGCCCGCGGTCACATGCTGCTCACTCACCAGGAGAGCGAGTTCGAGCAATGGGGCGCCAGCCTGTCGGTCACGTTCGACTGGGGCCCGCAGGGCGAGGGCCTGTTCTTTGCCCTGGCGCCGAGTTGGGGCGCCCCGGCGACCGGCGCCGAAGGCATGTGGGAGACCGCCCGGGTGGCCCAGACCTTCCTGGCCGCTGAAGCCGCACATGAGAGCATGAACCGCGCGCAGGAAGGCATTAGCCGCGCGCAGCCGGGCATGAACCTCGACACGCGCGTCGGCTACGGGCTGAATCTGCCCAACGGCCAGGGGCTGCTTACGCTGTTCGGCGAAGTGGGCAGGCCAACCGGCGCCCCGGCGCGGCTGCGGCTCGGCACGCAGCTGGCCCGGATGGCACCCGAACAGTCGCCGGTAAACCTTGAGATCTTTGCGGAGCGCATGGGCGCGGCGCCCGGCGCGGAACCCGCCTACGGAATCGTAATCAACGCCCGCGGGGGATTCTGAGCCCGCGAAGTCGCGGGCGGGCCAGAGGTTCAAATGACCTGGGGAGCCACCAGGAGCGTCGGCTGCCTGACGGCGCTGCTATGCTGCGCCATCCTGGCGGACACGGCAAGCGCCCAGGCGCCGCCGCCCCAAGTGTTCGGCGAGGTGCAGACGGCCCTCGGACCACTTGTGAGCCCAGCACTGGAGCCGGCCACGATGCGCAGCCGCGTGGTGCAGGTCAATACGCAGAAGATCACCGCCGCGCGGCGAGGTCGCGAGGTCCTGAAGCTCAATCTCTTCGCTGACGAGGTCGTCGAAGTCGATATCAAGCGCGTGCGCCCCACCCGCGCCGGCCACTTTATTTCCGGCACGCCCAAGGGCGCGGAGTGGGGCGATGTGCGGCTGGTCGTGAACGGCCCGGTCATGGTCGGCACGGTCATCACGCCACAGGGTAAGTTCACGATCCGTTCGGCCGGCTCGAGCCGTCACGTCATCCGCCAGATCGATCCGGCGAAGGAACCGTTCGAGTGCGAAGTCCAGCGAGCGCCAACGGTCAGCCCTGCCAGTCCCGGCGAACTACCGGCGATTTCTTCGATAGGTCCACCGGATCGCTTGCCACTTTCGTCGCCCCCGATTCAGGCCGGCGACATGCCTACGGAGGATGGATCGGAAGTCCGCATACTGGTGGTGTACACACCCGCCTTACAAAGCGAGCAGGGCGGCCCCGCTGGAATGCGGGCGCTGATTGACCTGATGATCGAAACAGCCAACCAGGCATTCGAGGATAGCGGAATCAATCCACGCCTGGTGTTGGCGCACTCGGCCCTGGTCGACTATGTGGCGCAGGGTACCCACACTGATCTCAATCGCCTCTTGGCGTCTGAAGACGGACAGATGGATGAGGTCCACGCGCTTCGCAATGAGTACGCGGCGGACTTGGTGCACCTCCTGACCAACGTGTCCGATGGTCCCGTGGGAAGCGCGATCCCGTTCAGCGAAGAATTACTGCATGAGGAAAGGCGTGCGGCATTTGCCGTGACTGCACACGACAGCGAGGAAACATTCACGCATGAGGTGGGCCACAACTTCGGGATGGCGCACGATCGATATTGGGCCGCGGGACCGGAACACCAGATTTATCCTTATGCCTACGGCTACGTAAACAAGCGTGCCTTCGAGCCTGGCGCACCAGCGTCGTCCTGGTGGAGCACGATCATGGCGACGTGGCGACGTTGTATCTACTCAGGAATCGACTGCTCCCGATTGCTCCGGTTTTCGAATCCGGAGCAAACTCATTTGGGCGATCCCCTGGGCGTTCCGGACGATAGCACGGTCACTGGTCCGGATGGTCCCGCCGACGGCCGACGGACCATCAACAACACGGCACGATGGGTAGGTTCCTTTCGATCCGAAGCATGCACCGAGTTTGTGGTATCGCCTCAAGAACCTGTTGCATCCGTGGATGGAGGCGAAATCGCGCTTGAGGTGGACACTGCCCCCGGATGTCTTTGGGATGCTTCCAGCCAATCCGGCTTTTTGGCATTGGATCCCGACATACGTTCGGCGGGTTCCGGATACGCCCGCATATCCGTTCACGCTAACGAGACGGGTGCCGAACGCAAGGGATCGTTGACCGTTGCGGGCAAGTCGATCACCGTACGGCAACTTGCAACGGATGCCGGCGTATGCGGCCGGACGCCGGCCGTCATGCGGGAGATTGCGCAAATCAGCGGTGTCGGTGGCGCAGGTAACTGTGACCAGGTGACTGATCAACACCTGGCCGGGATCACACATTTGCACCTGTATGGAAAGGGTATTACTTCACTGAAGGCGGACGATTTTGAGGGCCTGACAAGCCTGGAACGCATAGAACTCTATGACAACCGACTGACAGATTTGCCAGTGGGAATTTTCGACGGTCTCTCCAATCTGGAAGGCTTGAGCCTGGGCCGAAACCGCTTGACCCATTTGCCCGGTTCGTTATTCGCCAACTTGTCAAAGCTGCAAGGCATCGGCCTTGGTCACAACCGTCTGATCGAATTACCTGAGGGACTATTCGCCGGATTGGAGAATCTTGAATCCCTGTCACTGCACTCAAACAAATTGGTCAAACTGCCGCCAGCGATATTTTCCGGTTTGTTAAGACTGCAGGATTTGAACTTGGGACACAACGAATTGGTCGGGTTACCTGAAGGTGTTCTTCAAGGTCTCCACGAGCTGGAAAGATTGCGGTTGATGGACAACCAATTGACGGAATTGTCCGACGAAACCTTTGGCAGCCTGGCAAAACTGAAACGACTTGACCTGCGGGGCAATCGAATCACAAGAATATCTGCACATACTTTTTCCGGTCTTTCCCAATTGGAGGAACTACTGCTTTATGACAATGAATTGACCGAGTTGCCGGAAGATGCGTTCTCGGACCTTGGCAATCTCAAGAGGTTGCTCTTAGGCGAGAATCCCTTCCTGACCTTGCCGGCAGGAATTTTCTCGAATGTCCCAAATCTGATCGAACTGGGTTTCTTCAACGGCGATATGACGATGTTGCCTGCGGGTGTTTTTTCGGGTCTGACCAATCTGGAGTCGTTGGACCTTACGAGCAATGAACTGAATTCGCTACCGCGGGATTTGCTGAAAGATCTTCCCGGCCTCAAGTCACTGATTCTGAGAAATAACGAGTTCACCGAGGTGCCGCCACAATTCGCTCAGGGATTATGGCGCCTGGACACGCTGTCGCTACGTGAAAACAGAATCGCGAGCTTGTCGTCAGGGGCCTTCGCGGGTTTGTCGGCGCTTGCAACTCTGTCACTCACTAGCAATCGCTTGGAAACACTGCCCGCCAGTGCTTTTTCCGATCTGCAAATGCTCGAGAATCTCTCGATAGCCAACAATAAACTGGAGTCCTTGCCGGATGGGATCTTCTCAGGGCTCGCGAACCTGAAGGCTCTTGATGTCAGAACCAACCGTGTCGATCCTTTGGATCTTTCCATTACCCTCGAAGTACTCGGGGATACGCAGTTCAAGGCGGTTGTACCGACCGGGGCGCCACTTGGGCTGGAGCTGCCGATCGATGTGAGTGGTGGCGGTTCAATTGAGAACGGAGAAAGCACCCTTACGATTTCGACCGGGGCGCTGGAAAGCGAACCCTTGAGTGTTGCCCGCGTCGAGGGGACAAAGAGCGCGGTTAGCGTGAATCTTGGGGAATTGCCGCGACTGCCCTCCGGCCATCAAGGCTATGCATTGAGGAAAGACAGGTCTTTGCCGATTTGGGTCCTGCAATCGCTCAATCCTTCCGATGCGGCCTTGATTGGACTTTCCCTCAGCGATGGAACTCTGGGCCCGGCCTTTGCAACGGACACCGTGAGCTATACGGCCAGCGTCCCCAGATCGGTATCAATACTCACGGTGACGCCCGAACCGGCGAATGAAAGCGCGACGGTGGCGTATGTTGATTCCAGCGGCGAAGAATTGCATGACGCGGATTCGAACTCTGCGGGACACCAGGTAAATCTAAGCGTAGGCGAGAACGAAATCAGGGTAATGGTTACTTCGTCGGACAATACTGTGACCAGAACGTATACCGTTACGGTTACGCGTGAACCCGGAATCTGTGACCGCACGCCGGCAGTTATGGAGGCCATCATGGCAGAACTTTCGAGTGTCGAAGACTGCGAGGACGTAACCACGTCACACCTGCTGGAGATTCACGTGTTGAGTTTGGGGTACAAGAATATAGATGTATTGAAACCCGAAGACTTTGCCGGCCTGATTGGGCTGCGCACTCTTCTCTTGAACGACAATGAGTTGAAAAGCCTGCCTTCCGGTGTTTTCGGCGGGTTAACGGCCTTGCAGGATCTATGGTTGTCAGGCAACCAATTGACCAGCGTTTCTTCAGCCGATTTCGCGGATCTAACAGCGCTTCGAAGACTTAGCCTTTCGGGTAACCAACTGACTGCCGTCGAATCTGAGTTGTTTGCCGGTCTAACCTCGCTTCAAGAACTAAGCATCGCTTACATGGAAGGCATCAGACTATCCGCTGATTCGTTTTCAGCGCTTACTTCGCTCAGGAATTTGCATCTTGAGGGTAATGAACTCACAGATCTTCCCGTAGACATATTTTCCGGACTTTCTTCGCTTAAGAGCTTGTGGCTGCAGTCTAATGAATTGGAAAAACTACCCCCGCAGGTGTTTTCCGGTCTCGAAAAGCTGGAAATACTCCTGCTGGACTACAATCGGCTCGCTCGTCTCCCGGACGGCGTCTTTTCCGGTTTGCGGCACCTGCGCGAACTCAGATTGCAACAGCGCGCGGGAGATTTGCGCATTCCAGTGTCCCTGGCGCCAGTCGGAGGCAGTCAGTTGAGGGCAATCGCCCCCACGGGCGCGCCTTTCACGATGGAAGTCCGAATCAGCGTTAGCGAAGCCGGATTGCTGGATGGCGACGCTGATACATTGGTGTTGAGGGCAGGTGAGGGCGAAAGCGAACCCATTCGAGTTAGTCGATTGGAGGGCACAACAGAGGCCGTGACCACAGATATCGACGCTCTCCCGGAGTTGCCTGAGAACCATTCAGGCTATGTTCTCGAGAAGACTGGGGAATTGCCGCTTGAGATTCCGTCGCCTGGCGAACCGGTTCCTCTTGGCCCGGTTACGGGGATTACGCTAACGGCAGGGGTAGGAACACTTCAAGTGGCCTGGAAGGAGATTCCGGATTCGGATGGCTACAAGGTTGAGTGGAAATCGGGCGGGGAGGACTACGACGAGAGCCGCCAGGCAATAGTAATCGGCAGCCATTCGACCAGCCACCTGATTCCGGGACTGACGCTCGGAACGGAGTATAAGGTTCGTGTGATCGCAACGCGGGAGGGTGCCGACGACGGAGCGCCGTCGGATGAAGTAAGCGGTATCCCCAGGGCTGCATCTCCCTCGCAGGTCACCGGCGTTGCGGCAGAGCGGGGCCTGGACGAGTTGACGGTGTCCTGGGATGCGGTCTCGGCGGCCGATGGCTACAGAGTCGAGTGGAAGTCGGGTGATCAGGATTACAGCGAAGCCCGGCAGGTTGCGTTGTTGGGCAGCGAGACGACGAGCTACACGATCATCGATCTGACGGCGGATACGGAATACACCGTACGCGTGATTGCGACGAAGGACAACGCGGACGACGGCCCGCCTTCCGAGGAGGTCACGGCCACCACGGTCTCCGCGGACCCGGACGTGAACGGCGACGGGACGCTTAACGGCAACGATGCCCTGATCATGTACAACGCGTATGCGTCCGGGGCCCAGTTGGGCGATGGCGAGACGGGCGGCACCGCCGCCTCGCGGCAAACGCTGCTGGCGGGGTATTCGGGCAAGATCAATCCGACCGACGACGAGCTCAAGGCGATGATCCGCAAGGCGAATGCCTGGAAGGGAGCCGGCGTGGGGGCCGGTGGCGACATCAATGAAGACGGTCTGATCGATGAATCGGACGCTTTGGTGATGTATTACGCGTATACGACGGCCAACCTGGTGGGGGATGGGAACACCGGTGGCACCGAGCGGTTCCGTCAGTTGCTGCTGGCGTCCTTCGCGAACAAGGTCAACCCCACGGATGAGGATCTCAAGGCCATGCTGCGCAGAGCCAACAGGCTGCGCGAGGAGTTCGACTGATAGCCAGCAGTCAAAAAGGCGGTGTGATCGTTCGCCCGGATCCACGCCACCCTAGATGTAGGAAGCGCTTTCTTGAGCCTTGGTGATCGGAATACGCTGGCCCACTATGCGTTGCTTCCTCTGAGGCTCTGCCTTGAAAGATGGCCGCAGGTATTGCCCTGAGTTCAGCCGTATAGCCGCATCGAGGCAGCAACCGTGAGCCGCCTTGCATCACTATAGGATAAGGGCAGGACGGCGTGTGCGGGCGATACAACATCATCACCGATCCCAGGGCGTGGATGGACGCGCTCGACGTCCTTTACTCGATCCTTGATGAGGACGGGTTCGAGCCGCGCTACAACATCAGCCCTTCCGAACCGCCGCTTCCGGCCGGGTCCCGGCGCGCCTCGCCCCGGCGCATCACCCGCGTGCCGATCGTCCTGCAGCGGGGCGACGAGCTGGTCGGCGAAGACGCCATCTGGCCGCTGATACCGGTGTGGGCGCGTGGCGAAGTGCCGAAGTACAGCACCGCCAATGCGCGCTCCGAGGAGATGGCGGACAAGAACGCGTATCGCAACGCCTGGAAGCGCGAACAGCGTTGCCTGATCTACGCCACCGGGTTCTACGAATGGCAGGCGCGGCCCGGCATAAGGGCCAAGCAGCCCTGGCATATACGGCTGAAGGGGCAGGGTGGGTTCGCGTTCGGCGGACTGTGGGAGAGTTCACGCGCTGGCGACGGCACGGAGGTCCTGTCCTGCACGATCGTGACCCTGCCCGCCAACGAACTGATGCGCGACATTCACAACGCCGGCCGCAACCGGCACCGCATGCCGCTGATATTGACGCCGGACGCGCAGACGGCTTGGCTTGAAGCGCCCGCGAAGTCGGCCATGGACAGAGTCTCCGCCGTGCCCTCCGAGGCCCTGGAGGCGTGGCCCGTGTCCACCGCCGTCAACAACCCGAACTACAACGATGCGCGGGTGCTGGGACCGGTAGCGCGTGATGATTAACTACACTGACGCATTTCGCGCGGTG
Organism: Gammaproteobacteria bacterium; assembly: GCA_965116895.1. Taxonomy (GTDB): domain Bacteria; phylum Pseudomonadota; class Gammaproteobacteria; order Steroidobacterales; family Foliamicaceae; genus Foliamicus. Next base: position 638,520 of record OZ220729.1, read on the forward strand.
GCTTTGTAGTATTGACATCTTGCGCTGGTCGCTCGGCAGGAACTTGTTGGATTGTGGTGACGGGAAATAACTGCTTCTAGCAGGAAAACGTGCGACAAGTTCGCTATCATTCACGATCCTGATGACCGCCTCAGGCTTTTTCTGCAGGGCCGATTCTAACGATTCCCAGAGACTCTAGGCGCCCCAAACGTGGTGATGCTCAATTGATCAATTCGTGTCGTGTCCGGATCGCACTAGTGTGAACAAATTGGTGAGTCCTGCGCCTAGAACCAACTGCAGTTCAGGCGGGTTGTTCTGATGGCGTCGATTTTCATCAATTACCGACGAAACGATTCCGCGGGGCACGCAGGACGCATACATTACGAACTAAGAACCTGGTTCCCGGACGACGAGTTGTTCCGTGATGTCCGATCCATTGACTGTGGGAGGAGATTCCCGGAAGAACTTGAAATTGCCGTAAGAAATGCCAAGGCAGTAATTGTTGTAATTGGCCCTGACTGGCTGGAAATCCTCAACAAACGCTCGACCGAAGAGGATGTCGACTTCGTTCGCCGAGAAATATCGATTTCACTTGAAAGATATAAGGATCGTGATGCAGAGGTCTTTCCACTACTTGTTGGCGGCGCTGAAATCCCGTCACTTAACGCTTTAGTCGGGGATCTCGCGGATGACATTGGCGGGCTGCTTGAGATCCAGGCACTCAAGTTCCACCCGGACGACGATTATCTTTGGGATAAACAGTTTGAGCGGTTTCGGCACCTTCTGTCTCAGGTTGAAGGTGTGCCGCCTCCGCGCGCGCAGCAGATCAGTGGTGGAGGGCATCTCACTCTCAGGCAGGTCAATGGTAACCGTGACCAAGCACTGGATGAGCGAACCCTGCAAGCAGCGAGGCGATCATTTGCAAATGTATCCAAGACGTTGCTGAACTGGCCGCAGGAGACCGAAGGGCAGTGGATTGAACGACCTGAGCTGGATCATTTGTACGATTTGACGACACGGCATCAATCCAACGGAGTTGCATTGCTTGGCGGCCCGGGGGAAGGAAAGTCAGCTTTGTTGTCTCATCTCGGTGCAAGGCTTTCGCAGGAAGGGAAAGACCTGCTTGCGATAAAGGCGGACTTGGTTCCTCGCAATATTGCGACGCTACGTGATTTGGAAGATTGGATTGATAGCACCGTCCCTGCAACGGTGGCACTTCGGCAGCTTGCGGAATCGGGGCGAGTCATCGTGCTTATCGATCAACTGGACTCGCTCGCAGAATTGATGGACCAGCACTCTGAGCGTCTAGCTGCACTCTTGCAGTTGATTGATTCTCTGCGTGACTGCGACAACCTTTCCGTTCTGGTGTCCTGTCGCGATTTCGAGTTCCGCAACGATGTGCGCTTCAACACCCTGGACGCGCAGGAAGTTCAACTCACCCCCCTGTCTTGGCCGCAGGTGGAACCGTTGTTTGCAGCTCGGAGCCTTGATACTTCCGGGTGGAGTGACGATGTCCGCAACGTCTTGTGTACTCCGCAGCATTTCGCCCTGTTTCTCAAGCATCTTGCCAACGGAGATGGCGTGCCCGTCTTCACGACCTATCAGGAACTTTTGAATCGTGTAATCAGCGAACGAATTGAGCAAACGCATGGTGCCCGGACGGTTGAAGCAGCAGAGCTCATTGCGTCGACTATGGCCGAAGTAGAAGAAATGTGGCTTGGCCGAGATCGGTTTGCGAAACAGTACGCGGAGGAACTTGAGAGGTTAGAGGAATCCGGTTTCTTGGTGCGCTCCGAAAATGGAATGAGTATCGCGTTCCGGCATCAGACGTTATTTGAGTTCTTGCGCGCGCGCGCGTTTCTCCGTGCTCAACAATCTCTGGCCGAATTTGCCATTGACCGGAAACAACAATCGCTCTACGTGCGGCCGATTCTATGGAACGCGCTGAGCTACTTGCGAGAAAGCGATATTGCCGCATACCGGAATCAATTTGAGTCATTATGGTCGCGGCCAGAACTACGACGACACATTCGTTTCCTATTGTTGGACTTTCTCGGCAAGCAGGCGAATCCGGATGACAGGGAAGCGGGATGGCTTTTCTCCCAGCTCGATGATCCGCAATATCGCCGCAGGATTTTCCGGGCTACTGCGCGTAGCGCTGGTTGGTTCGAAAGACTCGATTCTCGCCTTCCCGAATTCATGACGGCAGATCCAGAGGAAACGTGGGAGGTGACCCCCACACTAATTGGAGCTGTCTCTTTCGATGCACAACGCGTGCTTGCTCTAATACGTGCTCACTGGGTGGCAGACGAGCGCTACCTTCCGTCTGCATTTGCGGTATTGCAGAACCTTGAAACCTGGGATGATCAATCTGCGGACACCATGTTCCGTTTGGCCGATCACGCGCCTTCGGACACGTTTCCAATTACGAACATTGCGAAAAAAATCTCCGAGGCCAGGCCGGCTCTCGCCTGCAAGCTGATTGCGCGCTACCTTCAGGCAAGGATCGTGAAGATTGACCGAGAATTGGAAACGGGGACACCTGAGGATTTGTCGGAAGACAGCCTTGTTCCGCATGAGCAAGAACCATCTGTCAACCGGTTCAAGTTATCGAAATATGAACGGCTAATCGACAACCATTTGGATTGGCACGACATTCAGGAAATCTCTTCTGCATCGCCAGAGACGTTCGTAGAAGAAATGTGGCCCAGGCTTGTTGAACTCTTCACGCGCTTGGCTCGGCAAGATGTCGATTATCTCGTTCGATACCGAGGCCACTTCGGTCTTGCGTTTGTTTGGGAGCGAAGTCACGAGCAGCCGTTACAGCAGGCCATTGAGTCAGCCGTTTGTCAATTCGCCGAATCGAATCCCGCTGAGTTCCTGAAATTCGTAAATCAACACAAGAACGCCGATCTGGCAGTCTTGCATTTTCTAATGGCACTGGGCATTGAGAAAATTGCAGGGCATCATGCATCAGAAGTCCTTGAGTACCTACTGGAAGATGCTAGGCGGCTAACTATCGGTGACAAGTCAAACGATTATCGGTACTCCCAAGCATTGATTGCCGCCACGGCACCATCCCTAAGCGCCGATGAGGTGTTTCGCCTGGAATCTACAATTCTGGAGTGGGAACCATTTCGATCAATCCCAGCGGGTGAAGACGCTCAGGCTCGATTCGTAAGGCAGAAAAGTGTACGTCAACGGCGCCTAAGGTTGCTTCGGAAAATCCCTATCGACCGGTTGTCATCGGTAACGAAGCAACGCCTCATAGAAGAGGAACGGGCATTACCCGATACGGACGACAACGATCGATCCTTTAGCGGCGGCCTCGTAAAGAGCCCAATGTCAGCCGAGCAAATGTCGAGGGCAACCGACGATCAAATATTGGTGCTGTTTGACGAACTTCATGACGATACAGGTTGGGAACACCCTAGCCGCCGGCATACGGATTATCTTGGAGGGAGCGTTCAGGCGTCCCGGGAATTTGCGAAATTCGCGACCAACGAGCCTGAAAGGGCGCTACGCCTAATGAGCCGCTTTGAACCCGGCGCGACGGAGAGACCGGCAGGGTCGGCATTGTGTGCATTGGCCAAGGAATCGTCTTCGGCAGAGCTTCTCCTCAGTTGCATCCATGAACTCAGCAACCGTGGATTTGCATCCGAGGAGTTCAGATTGGATGCGGCGAGATGCTTAGGGGAACTTGCTCCACGCCTGCAAGGGCTTGACGACGAAACCAGCACATTGCTGGAAAGCTGGATCACGGAATGGCGACCTGATACCAATTCTCAAACGCGCAATGGTTCTGATCCGTCAAGTCAATCGAGGCAGGAGCAAACTAAATCCGACGAAACCGAATTGCGCAGCCTTCTATGGTCAGCAGGGGGACTTCGTATCCTTCCGAACGGAAACTATCCGGCGCTGGATGCTCTCATGCGCGGTTACTTGTGCCGAAGGCCAAAGGAAATCGATTCCTGGTTGGCCGTCCTGGAACGGCATGTGGCCCGCAAGGAAAATCTGGAAGTTTGGTGCGAGATTGCCTCAAGTTTGGGGAATCTCGTGGACGCAGATCGGGGACGAGCAGTCAGATTTTTTGAGTCGTTGTTCGCAGCGTACCCCGAAATCCTCTACGATCGTGTCGGCGTTTCGCTCGTCGCGCGTGTCCAGTCATGGTTGCCAGAACAGCACCGAGCTGAAATATTGGAAACCTGGATTACAGGGGATTGGGAAGAAGGGCCGCAAGCCGCAGGCGAAGTTTTGGCCCTGTACTACGTCCACAATCCGGATGATGAAGATGCACGATCGCAAATTGAGCGAGTAATGCAAGGCGTTGGGCGTGATGAATCAGTTGCGGAGAAACTGCAACTGGGTGCTGCGTACACGTTTGTCGCCGCCTGGTCCGAACCGGCCTTGAAGGCTCTTGCAACGCCACGCCTGGTTGAGTTGGCATCAGTGGGAAGCTCGACTATAGATCAAGCATTGAGTGGTGTCATTGAAAGGGTTGATACCTTACCTACCGACGGTCATACGCGAGAATTGCTAGACGCAATGCTGGAGCGTCCGGCAATCTTGACCAATGCTGGGCGCTACCTATTGAAGAGTTTGAAAGCATTTCTGCGCAATGGTTGGGAGCCAATTCTCGTTTTTCGGATCGCAAATGCGTTTGTAACCGAAGGTGAAGACGAACTAGGGGACATACGCACTAGATGGGCGGCCAATGCTGGTGACCTAGCGGATATTGCCCTTACACTTCACCGGATCCCCGAAACTAAACAACAAGGGCTGGAACTCTTCGAGCACTTAATGCTCGCGGATTCCTATGACTTAGGGCAACGTATCGAAGCAATTGACAGGCCTGCGTTTCGATGACCAATAGAGGGGCTGCAGATTTTAATTGACCGGTCCCACCTAATACGAGCCGTATCGACTGCGGAATACTGGTCGATATTGATCGGACACTCGGCTCAGTACTATTCGCACGACAGGGTACGGACAAGGGTGCGCAATTCAGACAGCCAGGACACGCCCCTTCCTCCTCGACCGCTTCAGCCGAGGAATCCTCTGCCCCGGCCACAGGATGTCCTCGAAGGTAAGCGGCTGACGCGCAAACCCCAGGCGCATCGCGGGCGTCTTCCCATCGTCTCCCACAAACACGAAGTTGTGTGTCGCGCGGAAGATCGCCAGGTATTTCTCCAGCATCCGGGGGTTGTAGGGCGCGTAGCCGTGCCAGACGCGGTTGTGGCCGCTTGAGGTTCCCACGGGGCGCTCCAGCGCGGAGAACAGGCGCCGGGTCTTCATGAACACGTTGTCGATCCGCGCCAGCCCGGCATCCAGGAACATGTCGATCTTCCGCTCCTCATCGATCGATTCACAGGCGGTGAGCCAGGAGATGGCCTTCTCCGGCTCATTGATCGTCGGGACGGGATGGAGGATCCACTCGTCATTCCACCTGCCGTAGCTTTGCCCTTCCTCGATCCGCGCCCGCATCATGTGCCGGATCACCTCCTTGCTGTTGCGCCGCATCTTCGCCGGGAGCGTTTTCCGGAACTCGGCCCTGGCCTGCCGGGCCTTGCGCAAGATGTCCCGGCGCTCGTCGATCGTCTGGTACTTGGTATACCTCACGAAGAACCCATGGGCGTCGCCTTGCTTGATTTCATCGGTAAAGGCGCAGAGGAACGCCGCCCTGGACGTGGAACTGAGATCCATGTTCGCCTGCAGGCGCTCTACGCCGGCCCCGGAAACGATCCGGTGCAGCAGCACCCAGTGGGCGTACACGGTGTACGGGAGATGGACCTGCATGCCCGTGCCCAGCGGCGGCGTACGCCAGCACTGATCGTCGTGCAGGTGAAGCTCAATGTCCTCCACGTCGGCCCGACTTTCGGCGGTTGCGTACAGCGCGGCGATCTGGTCTCTGAGAGCCATGGCGTGGTGCTTGCGCAGCCGTTGCTGCATGGCGCGGCCCCCCCGCAGTTCGTCGCCGGCCAGCCAGTACCGGGCATACCGCCGGAACGGATCGGGGGCCTCGAGGTCGCCGTTGCCGGCCGCCTCGACGTTGATTTCGAACGGGTTGACGCTGCCATCGAAATTGGCGTGCATGCCGAACACAAAGCCGCTCTTCGAGTCGGCCGTGCAGTAGCTTGAGAGCACGACATTGCGACGGTCCAGGCGGCTGATCCAGTTGAGCGTGTACTCCTGGGCATCGCTCTCGATGACGAGATTCTTCGGCAACGAGCGGCGGCCTTCGATCAGCGCGCGGTCAATGGCTCCGGAGCAGGCGCGGCAGCGTGAAACGATGAAGTCAACAATGGGATAGTAGCTGGCCATGTTCCGGCAGCCGCTGCCGCGCATTGCGCCGCGCACCGGCGACCTGTTGGCAATGCGCCCGAAGATGTCCGCCGCGAGCGCCTGGTTGTTCCTTTGCAGCCGGACCGGATCGGACACCAGCGTTCGCCTTCCGCAGCTCTTGCACTCGTAGTAGTGTCCCCGGCCGGAGGCGGGCCGGCCGCGCTTACGGTACTGCTTCCTATGCAGGGCGACCGGGCGCGCGTGGTTTTCGCAGTCCGGATCCGCGCAGCCGATGATCTCGTCCCGCCTGCGGATCGATTCCGACTCCAGCATGCGCTCGATCTCCTCGGCGATTCCGGCGTTGGACTTCAGCGGTGGGTTGCCCCCACACGATTTACAGCGGATGGATGGTGTCGTTCCCTTGCTGGTGCTGTGGACCTTGTAGGCCATGTCCCGGTCGGGGGAGGGGCCCGGCTTGCTGTGCTTAGTGTGGGCGGGGCCGCGGGTATTCTCGCGATGCGGGCTTCGGCAGCGGTTTACCTAGAGAGTCCGTTGTTCTCCGATCAGGTCAATAGTTGCGGGCAAAGGGACTTTGGGATACGCCGGCATTGAATGCCGCCCGTCCGTCGAACCTGGCATCCGTTGTGGTAATGTAAATATGCGCGGTGCCAGATGCGCAATGAAGAGGAGCGACCAAGGAGGGTCCCGTTGACACACGGTAGAAGGCGAGGAGCCGGATCGTAAAGCGCCGCCAATCACCGCGCCGGAGGCCGTACGGCATCTGTGGCGGTGGCGTGTGTCGACTGATATTCCCATCCACCCGGAACCGGACGGCCCAGAAAAAAGGGGCGAAGGCGGCCGCCGGGTCATTCATCAGCGCACAGTTAAGATGCGGTTCCCGCCAGGCTCGGTCGCCTGACCCCCCGCCTTCGATAAAGCGAACAGAGGGGTGCCTATGGGCGACCGATTCGTGGCGGATACCGCACCGGGCTGCCCGGCCAGAGCAAGGGCCGGTTTCAGCGGCAAACAGTCTGTGCAATGGACCACGCACATTCACGCGCCGTGGTATATTCCGAACCCTATCAGCGCACAGCACCCTGTCGGGTCGCTTGCCAAATACAACAGCCCGGAACAGCCTGGAGTTAGCTCCTTCAGGTCGGGCAAATAGGCGGGACCGCATCTTAACTGTGCGCTGATAAACGGCCCGGCGCTTGTCCGGGATTTTTGCAGCCACCGTAGCGCCCGAATTGACTTCTTCGGCACTCGTGACTCGGAACCCAGCATGGTCACACGTTTCTTTTCGATAGGTATCTTGTCGTTATCCGCACTGGCGCTCGCCGCATGCGGATCCTCCGGCGGCACGGACAATCCGTCCCCGCCGCCTGCGCCGGTTGCACCTCCGCCGCCACCGCCCGAACCGACGTTCGAGGAGCGGCTGGCCGACCTGGCCGCGTTCGACCCGAATGGATGTCGGGCGGAAACGCCGGGGTTCGAGGCGCTGGGCGGGTGGTTAAAGAACGACGGCCGCGAGCTGGGCACATCACGGGTATGGATCGGCGATTTTGGGCCACTGGATGCGAATCTGGAGGTGAACGAGCGAGGGACGCACGGCGCGACGGTGTGGGCCACTTTCACTGCTTGTGCAGTGCGTTCGTCCGAGGCGCAGTACTTTGATCATGACGCGGACGATGTCACGACGCTGGGGCCGTACTATGAAGTCCTTGCCGAACACGGCGAGGATCTGATCAACTCCAAGTCTCAGGCTCCCGATTACGAGGACATTCCTTTTCCGGAGCCGGCCGAGTGGATCGACGGCTGGAACAGACGAGATCGGCTGGGCCGCTGGAATGATGGGACTCATGACGGGCAGCGGGTACTGACCGTGCAGGGCACCGGCAACGACAATCGCCTGCGCACGGGGATCCTCCAGGAGTCCCAGTTTCAGCTGGCCCTGCAGCACACGGACGTCGCGTTATGGATCCTCGTCGGCGGATACTCGGGGGAAGGAGACGATCGCGCCCCGGCAGCGGATCAGCAGACGATTGAAGGTCTGTTCGGCAGTTCCCTCTGCGCCGAGGCCGCGCCGCTGTGCCTGTTCGCGCCCTGGGAAGCAGGGGGGCGGGACGATCCGGGCATCAAGACCGGCACTTCAAACGCTACCCCCCAGGTCGCCGCCGCGCTGGACACCGTCTGGGCGGTGTGGCCCGACATGGACATCCTGGATCTGCGCAACCTCGCTTTCGACTGCGCCGAGAACATGCCCGCCCGCGAAGGCGACACCTCCACCGATCGCACCTACAGTTATTCCAACGGCCGCGAGTTCACGTCCACCACCAACTCGACGTGGGGCCACGGCATCCTGTCGCTGACCTGCCTGTTCACGCCGAACGGCGGTCTGCAGGATCCGACCACCGGCGAGGCGATCGCCGGCGGGATCTTCGGCCCGATCGCAGGCCCGGTGACGGGCGCTTCGATCACGGGCGTGGACTACACCGGCCGCGATTTCCGCTACGGGTTCGCCCATCCGGTGGCGAGAGAGAACTTCGCATTAGCCGCCACGGCGAATCTGAGGCCCGTACAGGCGGTTTACGCCATGCCCGGCTTCCGCAATGACCGCGCAGCTGTACACGGCGCGCTGTGGCGCAGCGACGCGATAAGCGTCAACCTGACCGCCGCCGGCAACGCGATCGGCGTGACAACTCAGTGGCAGGCCGGAAACTTCACGCTCAGGAGCGGCCTTGCCGCGCAGCCTGAAGGGGTCGGCAGCCTGACCGGGTCCAGGACGTTCCGCGCCCCGTCAACCGTATCGGCAGCAATTACCGCGGCGTACGGCCGCGCGTTGCCGCACGGGTTCTCGATGCACCTGCAGGCCGATCACTGGCAGACGATTGCGACGCAAGGCCGCTCGCTTTGGCAATCGGCCGACCTGTCCGAGTCGCGGATCTCCGCCGCGCTGGTCAGGCAATTCGGGCGGCATGAGTTTGCGCTGCAGGGCGCCTGGCAGTCCGGCCTGGCCGGATCGCTGGAAGTGGACGGCAGGAGCTGGCCGGTGGCTGGCGTGCGCGAGAAGGGCGTCTGGCTGACGTGGCGGCATGCGCGGTAACAGAAATTCCATTTCTTATTACTTGGGTTTGCAAGACGCAGTACCGCTTCTCACGGAAGCGCAAGACACAAACTCCACCAGTGCGGAATTGAGGAGTTCAGTCCTGTGGCGAGATTGATGCGGGCATTTGCAGATATCCAAGCGAATACCACCACTCCAAGGGAGGAAGATATGCGAAGAATCCATTTCATGTTGCTATCGATAGCTCGCCAGCGAAAGCTGCACCGGAATCATGAGGCATCACACCTCATCAATACGCGAGAGCATGTCGGTCGCAGTCAATCGTGGAGAAACAGGGCGACCGGGACACTTATTGTGTGTCTGCCTCTTGCGCTGTCAGAGGGCTGCGGCGGACCTGAGGAGCAGAACACGGCTATCGCGGCGGAGGAGCTCGCGACGCTGGTGGAAAATGAGCCAGCGCCCGCGCCCACAGTAGAGGAGCCTGAATTGTTCACGGAGGAACAATTGGAGATGCTAGGGAATCGCTACGTTCGAGGGGGCGGAAATCCGGTTCTATCCGCAGTCCGCGACGGCTATGTGAACCGGGTCAGGCAGCTTCTCGATGCGGGATTTGGTGCCGACAGGGAATCGCTCTCCGCGGCCTCAAGCGAAGGCAACGTAGAGATAGTGCGCTTACTGCTTGCGGCTGGCGGGTCCCCTGCCGACTCGATGTACGCAGCGGTCAACGCCGGCCACGCCGAGGTGGTGGGCATGCTGCTGGGAGCAGGCGCGCCCGCGAACATTACGATCAGGGGTCGCCAGCCCAACATTAGCTTTACGTTGCTTCATATTGCGGCGCAAAACGGAAATGCGGACGTGGCAAGACGATTGCTCGAAGCAGGCGCGTCGGTGAACATGAGGGCATCCGGGCAAGAGACGCCTTTGCACTCCGCAGCAAAGAACGGCCATGCAGACGTGGTGCGCGTGCTATTGGAATGGGACGCGGACGTGAATGCGCAATTTATGGAGTCTGCGCTTCACGCGGCGGCGCAGCATGGCGATGCGGAGGTAGCGCAACTGTTGTTGCGGGCTGGCGCGGCCCCTGAAGCACTGACCTTCGGTGATGATACTCCGCTTTTCATTGCAGCCGCCAACGGCAATGAGGAAGTCGTCAGCCTGCTATTGGAAGCGGGTGCGGAAGCAAATTACCCGGATCGTTACGCGCGCAATCCAATGCATGCAGCCGCACGGGCCCGCGACGCCGATATCGTAAGACAGTTGCTGGATGCGGGCGCCGAAGTCAACCAGACGGACCACAAGGAACTACTCCCGATTCAGTATGCGGCGAGCCACGGTTCTGCGGAAGTCACCGAGGTGTTACTCGAAGCCGGCGCTCCGGCCGACTTGTCGGCGCTCTTGACAGCGGCAAACCTTGGCCATGCGGACGTGGCCGGCCTGCTGATGGAAGCAGGCGCTTCGGTGCTGGGCCAGGACAGATATGGAGATACGATGCTTCACTTTGCGGCGGACGAGGGCCATGCCGACGTCGTAGAGCTGTTTCTTGAGGCCGGCGCGCCGGTGGACGTCCGGAACAACAGAGGCGACACACCCATTCTCTTGGCGATAGGTCAGGGCAATGCGGAAGTCGTCAATCTCCTTACCGAGGCGGGCGGGCCAATGGATTGGCGGTACGGGGACCGCGACAATACCTTGCTGCATTACGCGGCAAACGCGGGTGCGCCAGGTATCGTGAAAGTGCTGCTGGAAGGTGGCGCGGAACCGAACGTCCGCAATCTGCGCGGCGAAACTCCGTTGCATTTTGCGGCGGCCAGAGCCCACAACCCCACCGGCGTGGAAGCGGTGAGACTCCTGCTGGCCGCCGGCGCGGCTGTGGGCGCGGAGGACAACAGGGGGCGCACCGCGCTCGATAACGCCAGACAGAACCTGGAAGCGTGGCGGCTGCTCAATGACTGGGAGGGCAGCTGATTGCTGTGTTTATGTCGATGCGCCTTGACCATTGCTTGCAACGGGAACCAGGACTGCGCGCTGGACCGCGCAATCCCCCGTAAGGTCCGCCCGTACGTGCACTGGAAATCTTGGTGGTACCCGCGCGGCGACCAAGGTACTCGGCGCAAGCGCCACGGAACCTGCGCTGATGGCAACCTTGACCGCCGCCATCAACGCCACCGGTGTGACGATCAAGTCACAAGCTGGCAATTCTACGGCCCGAAGCGGCATCGCCGAACAGACCGAAGGGGTAGAGAGCCGGACCCGATCACGGTCGTATCCTGCGCCCTCGACCATATCCGCCGCGACCACTGCAGCATGCTGCCGTGCCTGCCCGAATGGATTCTCGATGCGCCAGCAGACCGATTACTGGCAGACCCTGGCGACGCAAGGCCGCTCGCTGTGACAGTCGGCCGGGCTGTTCGAGTCGCGGTAGCCCCTGAAGGGGCAGACTATCGAATTCCGGCCATCAATCCTGCCGATCCCAGAGTGGACTAACGCAGTCTGCTCGAAGCCCATAAAGGACAGCGGATCGCCGGACTACTTTGGCGGCTCCCAGGAGTCCGCATACTCCAGCGAAGGCGGCGGCTCCAGCGAGGTCACAACGTCGCCCCGATCGACAGTGGCATTCAGCGCGCCGGCTTCGGCGATGCTGAATCTCTCATGGACTTCCATGACCGTCGCCGAGCCTGCAAGCGTGTCTTCGCTGCCCAGGTTAATTCCAGTTTCCGGGTCGATTAACTCTTCGCCCTTGATCACCAATTCCATCCGGTCGCCAACAGTAACCGCGCCTTCGCCCAGGTTCAGCCAGATCCTGTTTCCTTCGACCTTGACGATGCTGCCCCTGGCCGGCTGTGATCCGATCTGCTGGACCAGGCGGAACACACCCTGGTTGACGCCGGCGATCACGGCTTGGCCGATCGGGGTCTTGGAGAACTGGCCGAAGAAACCACCCACGTTCAGATCACCGCTGGCGCCGGCCAGGATCAGGCCGGTTTCCTTGACAATGGACTCGAGTTGGTCGGTATAGACGACCTCGCTGGTGTTGGCGTCGATCAGGCGGAAGTTGAGCCCTACGCGCCCTTCCTTCTTCTTGATGCCCGCGCCGCCGATGATCGGCACTCTGCGAAGCGCGCCGATCGCGCCACCGCCGGTCGTGCTGGTGTCGTCCTGATAGTCCGTGATGACCACCTGCAGCAGGAATTCCGCGCCAAGGACCTGTCCGACCCTTGCGGCGGAAGGCTGCGAAGCCCTGTCGCCGAGATCCTGCTCGCCGAGCACTTCCCCCAGGATGCTGCGCTCCACCAGCGAGAAGCGCCCGGTGCGGGCCATGGTATCGATGACGATGGCCTCGATGCCATTGACAGGGACCTCGCCCCCATACCCTCGCTGACCGCTGGTGTTGTCCACCGGCAGCACGCCGATTCGGGTGCGCTTGCCGGCGAATGGTCCCCATTCGACGTTGACCAGATGCCTGGGTTCAATACCGCTTACGTCTTGCGGGAGCGGCGTCTTGCCCGCCTCGTTGATCGAAAAAGCGAGGTATTCGCTTCGAGCCAACGAACCGGACAGAGTCAATGCCAATCCGCAAATGACGAGAACTGCACGCTGATAAACCATACTTTCTCCTCATTAGCGCATAGAGCGCTCCGTAAATCGTATTACGATGTTGACGAAACGGCAACCGCCTGCGGCTGTCAATCGGTTCTGTGGAGCACCCAAAGCGAGCAAAGTCAGTAACGCCGCCGGACGACGCCTGGCGTGTATGACGTGAGGAGTTTGAGGGTCAGGTAAACGCCACCACGCCAGTACAGGACACCAGCAGGACAGCGTGTGCGAGCGGTTCAACATTATCAAAGATCCCCAGGCGTGGACGGATGCCCTCGATGTCGTTTACTCGACTTGCCGGAACGCCCGTCGATCACTTGCTGGTTCGCTCAGTGAACCACCAGTGGTTCACTCAGTGACCCGTCATGGTGTACCGGCTACTGTGCGATCACTTGGTGGTTCGCTGAATGAACGGGCCGCTGGAATTCCCTTGCCGGAACGCCCGTCGATCGGTTGGTGGATCGCTCAGCGATCCACTGGTGGCTCACTCAGCGATCCGTCCAGGTGAACCGGTTGCTTAGCAAACGTGTGGTGTATCGCTCAATGAACACCTTGCAGGTTGTTCCTTGCCGAAACGCTCCGCTTTTGATGCCGGGGCCGAGTCGCGGCGCCGCAACCCGCCGGGTTGCAACGCACCGTTCCAAGCGTCCCTGAACGGAGTCCCGAGCGGTCCGTTACGCGATCCGAGGCAGCCACAATGGTATTTACGCAGTGAGTATGGGATCCGAGGTAGCCGCAAAGGCAATTGCGCAATCAATATGGGATCCTTTACTGCTTGTCCTGCACAGCCCTAGGTTATGCGCCAGCCAGCCGTCGGGCAGCCGGCAAGTGGGCGGCAGGCGCTCATCGTTGAACTAATGGACCTCGAAGTCATCGCGCTCAAACTCCGCATCGAATTCCCCGCGGCAGCAACAGCATGAGAAAGAGATTTCGAATTCATCCGGGGAGGCGCCACCGCCCTTTGCCAGACAATTAGCCTTGGCACTGATGGCTTCGTCCATTCAGCCCGCCACCGCGCATCATTGAGCACCGCGTCGTGCAAAGACGCCGCGATGCGCTCGAAGAGTTCGTCACGGTTCATGGCGGTGCGCCCGGCAGACCAGGCTCGGGAGTGATCCGCTCCGCGCAATTCGTGCGACGACGGGCTGCCCTTTGAAGACCTTGGCTTGTTTCGTTCCCGGCCGGCAAGGCGGACGTCGTCCGGCCCTTGCGTTCCAGGGAGTTCCGGAAAGCATGCCGCCTTCGGTAGGAAAGGGAAATCGCCCCGATGCAGCCGGTGTTCGGGGCGGCCCCAGGAGGCGTAGCGGGCAGTCCCCTTCGACCTCCGGATTAGGGCCCCCGGCATGCAAGGCAGGGAGAAAGTCCGCGAATGCAGACCATTGACAACGCGTTGGGCTGGACCACGGGCAGCCAAAAGAGGTATGGGCGGATCAGGGCGTTATCTCGTTTCGGCACTCCTGTCACAGGCGTTGGCCACCCTCGCCGGCGGCGCACCCGATGCAATTGCCTTGATCGATGGGCCGATGGTGTTCGAGGCACAGGCCGATACGCAGCAGTGTTCTCGATTTGGCTGCCATAACGTGGCGTTCAACGAACGCGCTTGCCGCCGGGTCCATCCATTTTTTTTCCGTCGCTAAGCGCCCGCGAGCACCGGAAGAAACGCGCGGAGTTCCTTCTGGAGCAAAAGGGGGTCGTAAAATATATCAATCTTTTCAACGAGTTGGAGAATCGACCATGGCCCTGAATCAGTTCATGCACCTGAAGACGATCAAACGGTGCGGGCCGGCGCTGGTGAACCACGTGCTCGGCCGGGTCCGCCCCGATACGGCGTTGCCCCGGCTCTGGGAGACCCGCCCCCTCATCCTTGCCGAGGATCCGGAAGTCATCGCCTTCGCGCGGGAGATGCGCGCGCGCCCGAAACGGGGGGCGCCGCCGCACGAAGTGCTCTCGATCCTGGTCGCGGGACCGCCTCCGTACTGCCATCAGGACCCCCGCTGGCCGGAGGAACGAGGCTTGGAGTACCTCGACCGTACCGCGGATTGGTTTTTGCGGGAGCTGGGACCCGAGACCCGGATTGTTGCGGCCGTCCACCACCGCGACGAGGGGAGTCCGCATTGGCACTGTCTCGCGGCGGTAGTGGAGGACGGGAAGCTGGGTTGGTCCCGGGTGCGCGACCGGATGAGCGCCGGCGGAGGGGAAGCGACGCGCTATGGGAGCATCCAGACCAAGTTCCACCAAGAGGTGGCTGCGGATTTCGGGCTTGCGCGCGGGCAGGTGGGCAGCACGGCGGTGCAGCAGCGCCCGGACCGTGCGGTTGCGCTGGCGATGCGCGAACTTCGCTTGCGCCAGATCCACGTCTGGCGCGAGGCCGCGCGGATGGCCGGCGAAGCGCCGCACGGACATTCGAAACTGCGGAAGCCCGAGCCTTGGGAGCGGGCGCTTGACGAAGCGATGGGTAGCCAAGGCGAGGCGGAGCGGGTCGCGCGGCTGAAACGAATTGCACGCGTTCCGGGCAAGCTGCCCCTGGCTGTCGCGCCGCCCGTTCCTCCAGGCGCCGGGCCGGAAACGCACCCCGTCGGGGCGACCGGCGGCAACCCGCGGTGGCTGCAGGACCTGCTGGAGAGCAACAGGCACGAGCGGCGCACCGAGACGTATCCGCTCGCTGACGAGGCGCCCCCCGCGCCCAGCGATGACGACGATGGGGTGCCGCGATGGATTTAGGATTCCCGGTCACTCCGCCATCGCCGGTCCATCGATCGAAACCTTGCGACGACAAGTCGCTACGGTACCCATGCCGGCTCACTACGGCGGGGCAGGAGGAACCACTGAGCGCAGCGTTCCTCGCATCCTGTTTAATGGAAACCATTGTGGAGGCCAATAACGATGACCATTCTTGATCAATTTGCAGCGGGCGTTTCGGCGGAGGAGATTCTGGAACTGCTGGCTGCGGCAGAAGGCGCGGGGCTGCCATTGAAGCACTTGCAGACCGCACCGGATCCCGGGACCTTACTGCAGGCTGCGACGCTCGCTGATGCGCCGCGCGTGCTCGGCGGGGGCCAACTGTCCGAGAGCACGCAGGAGAACTATCTCAGGGCGCTGCGACGCTTTCGAATCTGGGCGGAGGAACGCGGCGTGCGCGACCTCCACGACTGGATTCTGTCACTGTACCTGGGGTACCTATACCGCCAGGGCGTATCGGCCTCGACGGCCGTCTTGGCCGGAACGGCGTTGACCTGCTTGGCCAAGCATCTGATGCGGCCGAGTCCGGTCGGCCCGTACACGCGGATGGCCCTGTCTTGCTATCGGCGACACGTCCCTTGCGGTTGCCGCGGCCCAGCCAGGCTGTTGAGCAGGGCGGCAGTGCGCGCGGCGGCACGAGCGGCGGAATCCGGTTCGTACAGGGGCTATCGAGATGCGGCGTTGCTCTGCGTAATGTTTGACGGGCTCCTGCGAGCCTCGGAGGCCGCAAACTTGAAGGTGCGGGATCTGGAATGGACAACTTCCGGTTCGGTCCGTCTGCACGTAAAAGCGCGGAACGGGCAGATTGGACGCTGTGTCATTTTGCGCCCGAACACCGTCCGCCGGCTGCGCCGTTGGTTAAACTCCCCGTTCTCGCTTCCGGAAGCATCCCTGTTTCCCCGCATGGACGAGTGGCATTGGGCACTGGGGAAGATCAGCCGCCAAGGAATCTATCAGGTGGTCCGGGAGCGTTTTGCGGCGATCGGCATCAAGGGCGTCGTGGCCCAGTCGCTGCGCGCGGGAGGGGCCGCGTCGCTGGCCGAAAATGGGGCCACGATCGCGGAGATCCAGGCCGCGGGCGGCTGGCGCTCCCCGACGATGCCGGCGCGGTACGCACAACCCTAAGATGGCTCCGCCTCGAGGCCGCGCCACGAACGAAAGCGCACCGACGGGTAGCTGCGCATGCCACCGAGCACCGGTTTTCCGACCGGCGTACAAGGCCATTTGCGGTCGCGACATGAATCGACTCGGATTGCAAAAGGAGAAACGCATGGATCATGAACCAACCAAGAACAGCTCGAATCCCGCAGCCAAACCGCCGGATTTCTTAGCTGGGGATCACGGTCATTGGAGCGGACATGTCTGGCGGGTCGCCAACGTTTGCTTCTCCGCGATGGCTTGGTCATCGCTGGTGGCGATCGTCTGGGCGAGTGTGCTGAACCTCTATCGCGATCCGGAAAACCTGGCCTACATTGAGAATTGGCTCGTGGCGCTGTGCGTCATCGTCTTGCTTGCCGCCTGTTGTGGCCTGTGTGCGGCGTACATCAAGGCGCGGGCTGATTTCGTTAGCCGGCGGCCCAAGGGCGGGATGCGGACGTTCCTCGACTACTTTCTTCCCTCTCTATACGTGGTCATCGGTTTTGTGTTCGCGTGCGTCCTGGCGTTGCTGGTCGCGTTTATTAAGATCGACGAAAGCAGACTGAACGGCGCCGTCACGCAAGGCGCGACGGCGGGTTCTGCGCAACGTCCGACCTCCGAGGCGGTTGCCCCGGATTCTGCCGCGCGGTGTTGCTGCTGCTGTTGCCCGGGAGCAATGCAAAAGGGCAGGGACGGTTCCGTGGATGAGCGCCCGGAAAGTTCATGACCCGATGAATGCGCAAGGGATACGCGCGCGGCGTCGCACTTCGAGCAGCGCAGCTACATCTTTGTTACCCAACAAGCATGCAAGGGTAACGGTCGAATCCAGGATTTTCTGTCCCCATCCACTCACTGCAATTTATGTGTGGAGTGTACCGGATAGGCTTCCGGAAGCCTCGCCTAACGGCGTCTTGTCTACGCTTCGCAATGCCTGATGTTCCGACCGGCTTGCCGTTGGGACAACTCCAGTTTCGTGAAATCAGCACTCTTTGCTCGAGGCAAAGATTGTGCGGCCTGGGTGCCTGCATGTGAATCCGATCGACTGCAAAGGGTGAATTTATTAGTCATTCTGCGTGCGAATGGCATTAAATTGCATTTCGCTATTCTCTTCCCAGCGAACCCAGTATGTCGGCCATAATTTTGCGGCGCCCATCCGTCGAAACCGGTGGATCCTTAAGCAGACCCGTTTCGCCGAGCGAGAGCACGATGTCGAACGGCACATGCATTTCCTGCGCCGCTCTTGCTTCCGATACGTCGTAGTCCGAATACTGCCTGACGGAATCCTCGTTCCGGACGAGTTCCAGCGTTCGCTGCAATTCTTCCTGCGTCAGGCTCTCCAGTTTTCTCGGATCCGGCAACGAACCGGCGGCGCCCGATTCTGCAAAGTGCGCGAGCACCAGCTGTGTCGTCACATCCACGGCGCGTTCGCGCGCATCGTTATCCGATTCAATGGGCTTGCGTTTCTCATTCTTGTCCCCTGTCAGCAGCACCAACGAGTACCGCAGGGTGACGATCTTGGGATCCATGTTGTAGGCCGGGCGCACATCGGCATTCGTCCTGGCCCAGCGTCTGGCA
Source organism: Gammaproteobacteria bacterium (assembly GCA_965116895.1). Taxonomy (GTDB): domain Bacteria; phylum Pseudomonadota; class Gammaproteobacteria; order Steroidobacterales; family Foliamicaceae; genus Foliamicus. Next base: position 656,890 of record OZ220729.1, read on the forward strand.
ATCCGAAAAGCATTGATTCGAGCGACCTTCAAGGCCTCTTCCTGGGTCATCTCCTGCCCGGGGTTAGAGGGGGCAGGAACAGGCATCTCGTCCTGTTGATCGATCAGCCGCTGGAAAGCATAGAGCGCCACGCGTTCGGCGGCCGCGGGGCTGAGTTTTCCCCGCGATCGCATCCGGACGCTCTCGGTGCATCGCCGAAGGGCTTCCTCGCCATGGGTTGCAGACTGAACTGCGATCAACGCTCTTCCTTTTGCATGGATCAGGACTTCCCGTGCATCCGCAGGAGAGATCTTTCCGTCGACCAACGAAATAACCGCATCGGACTCCAGTGCGATCTGTCGTTCGCCACCGGGAAATGCAGCGGCAGCCAACTTGCCGAACAGGGCGTCGATTTCCGATTGCCCGCGCTTCTTTCTTTTCCAAAATGGCACGATGGACCCCTTCTTTCGCGCTTGGTGCATTCTATGGTGATCCGCATATGATGAACGGTCGGGGGAGCAACAGGTCATGGCCCGGTTGCAGTAATCGCAGAAAGTGGACGTTCTGTATTAAGTGAAACGCAAACTCCGCAAGAACCTGGAGCGCCTCTTTGTGCTCACGGTGGATCAGTGGCACCCGGCCGCAAAGATCGCGGAGACCACGGGCCGTTCGGATCTCCTGCTGGCGGCTGCGGCGATCAACGGCGCATCGTCCACGGCCGAGTAAGTGCTGCGCTACGGCCCGATCATGTTCGACAGGCACGCGCAGGAATATCGTTCACTCGACCGGCCAGACCTCGCGCCACTCACGATATTGCGGCCGCTGCTCGGAAAATCGCCGGAATACCAACGCGCGGCGGCGTATTGCATACATCACACCTGCGCTAACCAGGAACTCAACGAAGAATTCACGCGGTTTATGGAAACCCACCCCGATATCGTGCAGATGATCCGTCGGTGGCGTGACTTACAGGTCGCAATGGACTCTTGCCACGCCGCTTTGAATATGGGCCCCGGCCTGCGGTTGGTGCCTTCGGGCTGGTCGCCGTCCGACCTGTTGGGATCGGTCGTGAAGAACATCATGCGCGCCACGCGTTTCGACTTTTGCCGGGTGATCGGGCAACGGTCTATTACCGAGTTCAACTATCGCTATGCGGATGCTAAAGAAGCGCACGTCTTCGTGGGCGTCGAGTTGCCTAACGGCGACTCGGATAAGACAGACTTGATTTCGAGCCTATCCCGACAGCGCTACAAGGTGGTGGATCTCTCTGGTAATGAAATGGCAAAAGTGCATGTTCGTTACATGGTTGGGGGCAGAGTTAACGGCGTAAGAAACGAGCGGTTAATTCGGTTCGAATTTCCGGAGCACCCTGGAGCACTATTGCGGTTTCTAACGCGCATGGGTCAGCGCTGGAACATCAGCTTATTCCACTACCGGAATCATGGTGCGGCTTACGGAAGGGTGCTGGCGGGCATCCAGGTGCCCTCGTCGGATCTGGATCACTTCCATTCTTTCCTGACGGGTTTGGGTTATCCCTTTCACGAGGAGGCCCACAATCCCGCATATGACCTGTTCTTGGGGGCCGTTCATTGAGTTGTGTTGCGGCTATCTCCCATGAATCCAACACTGCATTGTTACGAATCGCGTGCTTCTAACCGGGCGCCTGGTTCCGGCTGAAGCGGCAACGGCTTGCGTCAGGCAAACTTCCTGAGTTGCAGGAATTCCAGCAATCGGATTACGCATTCCTGCGGCTGTTCAAGCTGGAGGAAGTGGCTTGCACCCGGAACGAAGTCGTAGTCCAAAGCGACTATGTCTCTCAGGTCAACGCTCGGGAGGAACGACAAACGCAACGTGGGGTCGGCGCCTATGATTTTTGTGGGGCAGGAGAGATTCGTGATGTCGGAGGCCACTGCCGAGTCGTATAGCTGACCGTATATGTGCGCTTCGTATTCCCGTGGACAACAGAGTTCGTAGCCGGTGCCGCCGTCTGCGGCGGGCCGGAGCGTGGTTTGCGCAATGAGTTCCGGCACGCCGGGCTGCAGGAGCTCATACACTCTGGCGCTGAGAAGTTGCTTTGTCAGTTCCTTTCGGGAAGCGAATCGGTCCTGGCGTTGCCTGGCCGTATCGGACATTCTGTGCGCCATTTCCCTGATGTCCTGAGAGTCACGGCCGTGCGGACAGGTGGGCGGGTCGAACAGTACAAGCGCCGAGAAGTCCCTGCTTTTCATCACTTGCAGAATCGCGGTAACGGCCGACATTGAATGAAACACGCCGATCTTCGGCCGCTCGCCGAAGTGCCGATCGATAGCCGCGGCAATCGATCGGTTGTCGCGGACAAATGTGGGGGTATTGTGCGCCCGGCGGTCGCCAACCGGGTTCCAGCCATGATTCCGGAAGTCGTACAGCACCAGGTCAAACCGGTCGGCAAGCAGCGACCAGAAGGGATAGTAGGTGTCCGTGGACATTCCGTTGCAGTGGCTAAGTACCAGCCGGGGGCCGTCGGGATTGCCGTGGCGCCTCAGGAAGATTGAGGCGCCGTCGGGCATGCGTATCTCAACCACGGCAAGGGGCGCCGGTAATTTCCAGCGCGGCAAATTGTTCACATCCGCGGCCCTGCTTTCAGGCATCTTCAATGGCCTCGAAAAGGCGCTCCCGAGTCTCCAGCGTATCCGGCACCGCCCTGATACCGGTGATGCGTTGAGGCAGGAGTTTATCGCTTTCCCATGGCGGGGCGGAAAGCCCGCCTGTCAGGCGTAGCGAAGCAGGCCGGTTTTGGGGTGGCAATTGATGTATTCGAATTCGCAACCTTCGTTGGGCAGGGCGGTAACCTCGTGCCACAGCCTCAGTTTCATGTTCTCGGGGCCGAAGGTGTCGACCATCTTCAGAAAGCCCCGGAAGATCGTAATGTGGGTGCCGTGGCTCTTGGCCCACTCCTCAAAGGCGTAGACATCCACCGAGTATCCAAGCCCGAAGCTCTGTTCCGTGGGTCCCCAATCGTCGTTTTTCTTGTCCACGAAGCGCAGGGAGTAGCAATTGGATTCTGAGGGGTTGTCCCTGATGTAGCGCATGCCTTCAAGGAGCAGAGGGTGGAGCTTTTCGAGGTAGTAGGCTTTTTCTTCGCCGGTACAGTAGGACCAGTTCTGCCCGGAGCGGATCACGCACATGTTTTCCGGTGGCCGAACCAACACTCGCCTGCCGTTGTCGGAACTTGGTGAGTTCAGACGCGTGTCGAAACTGCCTCCCGCCCGCAATTTGCGAAACTCCGACAAGGGGATTCGATCGCGCATGCCGCCCGGATAGCCGTGTTCGAGTATGGGGCCGTCCATGCCGTCGGCGGACACGCTGATGCCATGGGGCTCGGTCGTGGAATGCAGCGTCTCGAAGCGATCGAAAGGCATGGTGATGACTTCACGCCAATACCCCACGTTCTCCTGAAGCCGTTCGTCGTCATTCCACTACGACTGTTCCCGCGGCCACCATTTCTCGTATTGGGACCTGCGCCAGTAGGCTATATAGAGGAACTCGGTCAGACCGTCTTTTCCGTCGTGCCGACCGGCCTCGACCGCAAACGGCGCATACTTGCCGCCAAAGGCGTTTTCGGCCCACGCTTCCAGCAAGTCAGGCTTACTGGCCTGAACGCCGAAATAGCCGGCGACCAGCGGATCCGCCTGCTGCTCCCATGCCGATTGCCAAGCCGGTGCCGGCGGCTCCCAGTTGCGTGGCATAATGTTTCTGGGCATTACGGGGCTCCTGTACGCCGGGACCGCTGTTATGGGGCCGTGTTTTCGGTCTCTTCCTTCCCCTCGTCCAGATCGGGAACCTCTTCGGTGGCTTCCGGGGAGAAGGTTTCGACTTTGGGTTGCGCGTCCCGATTCAGCAACAGGCGCGTCACGTCGGGGCGGGAATAGTGTCCCACGGGGTCGGCGAAGGACTTGGCGATGGCGATAGCGCCCAGGTCGATATCCGCGAACAGCAGCCCTTCTTCCGTTTCCGGGAGCGGCTCGCACATGGGGCTGCCGTCCGGCGCATAAACCTGGGCGTAACCGCCGCCCACGTTGATCAGCGCCGCCTGTTCCTCGGTCTTGACCATCAGGTCGTACATGGCCTGCGAGAATACGCCGCAGGGCGCAAGAACGAAACACTGCCCCTCGAGCGCATACACTTGGGAAATCGCGCCGTTGGCCTTGGGGCCCAGCGAATACGCTTGCGGATAGCAACTGAATGAGGGTCATGCGGCCACATGGGCACTGGGTCCATTTGAAACCGGCATTTCCCCTTTGCTATAGTGTCTCTCCGAAGGCTGGGAACACATTTGAATTCCCGGCGTGTTTCAGCCTCCCGTCAAACGCCCGACGATAACTTTGCGTGACGGCCCGGAGAGACGGGCTCCATAATACGGAGTATTGCCTGCTAGGGCACACAGTTGCTCTGTAGATCGGCAAATCTCATTTATCGGGCATGTCTTGCCTGACAAATTCACTGTTGGCGTCGATCCAACGTTTGATTACTTCTAGTCCTTCGCGATTTTGCTTTTTGGCAATAATGTCCACATAGCCGTCCGGCCGCCCGCGAGTTTCCAGTTGGTTTATCTGCCCTTCCTGAATAATGGAAGGCTTTGAATCGGAACTATCATCCGGACTAACATCTTCACTTTCTTGGGCGCTTGCTTCCGCTCCGACCTCCTCGGCTACAAAGCTAACCGTATCCAAAAAGGACTGCGTGGCTTTTTGTGCGCCAGTGTTGGAAAACCCTTTGCGAACAAGAAAGCTAATCAGCACCTTCTTGGCCGGCAACGGGCCTGGGTATTCGCTGGCCAGCTCAGCAAACAAGGGCGGATGATAAGCTGCTTCTTGGATGGCTTGTTTTTTCTCTGCATCATCCAATGGGTGTAAGTATTTCCGGCCGCGTTCGGAAACGCTAATGCCTTCTTTTCTGGAATAATCCAACAACCCAAATTGCTTCATGGCACTGAGAGCCTTCAAGCCCCCGCCGCTCTTTCTCTTATAGCCCATCGCTTCCCGTACATCTTCTTGCGTAGCCTTATGTCCTTGGATAACCTTCCAGACAAGTCCTAATTTTTGCAGTCCGGTTTGCAGGCTAAATACGGGATAGCTGGGGGATCGGGTTTGGGCGGTAACCATACGATTAGCTCCTAGTTGGCTTAGCAGAGGAGCGCACGATAGCAGGCTCTCTAGCGCTTGTCAAGGGCCAAAAAGAATCATATCAAGCAGGTATATAAGCGGACGAAGTAAGCTATGTTGTTTTTCGAATAGCGATATGATTAGCGGGGATCTGATTCGCACTGTGACTTTCGCTTTCGATAAGGCCCCCTCGGTCCAGGCTTGGGCCGAGCTTCATCCGTCAGCCGCACAATATCGCGGATACTCATTAGCCGATCGGTAATGCCCGCCGCAATGGCCGGGGTGGTATTGATGCTCCGATGGAGGCGGGCGAAGTTGTAATACATGAAATGCAGAGCCAGGGCGCAGGCATGATTTTCGATCTTCTTGCTAAAGCCATTAGTACGCCGGGCATAACGACGAATGCTCATCCGCATAGTTAGATTCTGACGCTCCACCGCGCTGGTGGAAATCCACTTGGGGTCCGGATTTCCCAATACTGATCTCCGGTCAATATCCAGAAAAACTTCCTTCTTATCGTTCTCATCCAGGGACTTAACTAGCTGCCCATAGTCCACGTTATCCCCGAATGCGAGCTTGACCGCGTCCAGGTAGGGGTGGTGGCCGTCGCTGGTAATTTGCACTCGATGCCCCGACTTAAAACAGGCATGGAGGTCCACCAAGAACTGCTTGGCGCTCTTGCCGGAGCGATCTCCCACCAGCCAAGTCAGGACCAGCTTGGAGTCGGGATCTATGGCAGTCCAGGTCCAAATATCTCCAGCTTGTTCCGGAGCATTCTTGGCCTTCTGAACGTTCTTGGACCGCGCGTAAAGAAACGCCCACAGTTCGTCCAGTTCAATCCTGGAGCATTCCAGGTTCTGCAATTCCTCGGACTGGAATGAAGCACAAGCCTTCCCTGCATCCCGCAAAAGCCGCAGGACGGTGTTCTTTCCTATGCCGACCGTTCTGGCAGTGGATCGAACGCCACCCGCGGAGCGTGACATATAGACGCCATCCACATAGGTGCCGACGCCCGGATCGGTAGTTAGGCTGAAATCGGTATTGCCGAGGCCGCGAATGAAGACCACGGCTCCTGAGGACAGTCCGCTGATCGGCGAGGTCGTATCGAATACAAGGTTGGGAGTAAACGATGCGACCTCGGATATATCCTCGATGCCCTTGGCTTGAATGGCGCTTGCCGTGAAGGCGGAAACGGCTACAGGTGTGTCCTGCAGGCTCTCTTCTCTCTTCTGCGCCGTCACCACGATCTCTTCCAGCGCCGTACCCTGCGCCAGAACCATTTCGCTGCCGAGGAGCATCGTTCCAGCCGCTGCAAGCGCCGTTACGCCGCAGCTTTTTTTGCACACGCCCATTCCAGCCTCCTATCCGGCCGAGCCGACCGGTTCCAGTTCGCCTCCCGGAACCGTAGGCCAGGAATTGCGATCCAGTCCATGCCGGGAAGGGCACAACTTCTTGCTTTTTCGGGCACTCGCCGGAATTCCGGCGTAGCTGGCAGTTGCCTCGGGTTCGTTAATCCTTCCGGTTATCGAAGGTCGCTGGGGCTCAGGCCGAAGTGCTTTTTAAATGAGCGGGAAAAATGCGCGGCGCTGGAGAAACCCGTGCTGTAGGCGATCTGCTCGATGCTGTGCCCCGCGTAAGCGGAATCGTTGATCAGATCGCGGGACCTTTCCAGGCGCTTGCGGAGAATCAGGGCGTGAATGCTTTCTGTTTCCTGCTGAAACAGCTTGTGGAGGTAGCGAATCGAAATACCTGCGGCCTGGGCGATTTGGGCATTGGAGAGTAGGGGATCACAGAGGTTTGTGTCGATGTAGTGAAGAATCCGGGTTCGCAGAGACTTCCGCACGACCGATTGGGTTCCCACCTGCTCTAGCATCATTGACGAGCTGAAGGCCATCGCGATCATTTCCACCAGGTTGTCGGCCAATTCATCCGAGGCTGCCTGGACATGCTTTAATTCCTTGGCGAGCCAAAAAGATGAAGTTGGTCAGGACCGCTCTCAGCCCCGCGCGGGCGGATGTCGCGATGGCGGTGTACTGCTCCGGATTAACCAGGTGCCGGGATAGAACCTCCTTGGGCATCTGCAGGACGAATTGGTGGAATCGTTACTTGATAGTCAGGGAGTAAGGCTGGGTGCTGTCGTACATCGCATAGCTGCTGGGCGTCAGCAGGGCTTCGCGGCCGTTCTGGCGGATCAGGCCCTGATTCTCGATCTGAAAGCTGATGAGGAAATCCGCTTCGGTGGACTTGGCTATCTGGCGCTTGGACCGCACAACAAGCTTGGGGGTCGGCGATGACCTTGGAAAAGCGCAAATCGGAAATGCCCACGCCGCCGTGCAACTCCCCGATGAAGTCGCCTGGCACGACGTTATTGCAGTCGAGTTGCACGAACTCGTCGCAGATGATGTCGCACCAATAGTCCAAGCGGTCCCTCTTCCTCAGATCCGAGGTGTCTTTGCGGTAGCCGCTGAAAATCAAGTCCGCCATTTTGGTCAGGCCCGGCGATTGACCCATTGCAGGATGACAGTCCAATGCTTAACGGCCTCGTCAAAGTTTACTCCCTTCTGTCGAGAACGCGCTGCGCCTTGCCTTGCGAGCGCGGCAGGGCGCCGGGATCGTTGATTTTGACGTGCGCCGAGATGCCGAGCAGGTGCTTGATCCGGCACGTGAGTTCGGCGCGCAGCGCGTCCGCTTGCAGCGCAGTGCCGGACTGACGTTCCACCAATACCGCAAGCTCGTCGAGATTGCGCCGCCGATCGACTTCGATTAGGTAGTGGGGGGCAAGTCCGGCAACGCTGAGGATCTGTTCCTCGATGGCGCTGGGAAACACGTTCACGCCGCGGATAATCAGCATGTCGTCGCTGCGGCCCATGATTCTGGCCATTCGGCGCATGCTGCGCGCGGTGCCTGGGAGCAGGCGGGTGAGATCTCGGGTGCGATAGCGGATGACCGGCATGGCTTCCTTGGTTAGGCTGGTGAACACCAGTTCGCCTTCCTCGCCATCGGGTAGCACTGCCTCCGTTTTGGGGTCGATGATTTCTGGGTAGAAGTGGTCTTCCCAGATGGTCGCGCCGTCCTTGCTTTCCACGCATTCCTGCGCAACGCCCGGACCGATCACCTCCGATAGTCCATAGATATCGACCGCATCAATGCGCAGCCGGGCTTCAATCTGGGCGCGCATGGATTCGGTCCAGGGTTCCGCGCCCAGTATTCCCACTCGCAGCGCCAGCTTGCCGGGGTCGATGCCTTGCCGGTGGATTTCGTCACTGACGTTGAGGAGATAGGACGGCGTGACCATGACGATGTCCGGAGCGAAATCGCGAATCAGCTGCGCCTGTTTCAGAGTCTGGCCCCCGGACATGGGAATCACGGCGCAGCCCAGGCGTTCCGCGCCGTAATGCGCTCCCAGGCCGCCGGTGAACAGGCCGTAGCCGTACGCCACGTGAACCTTGTCGCCCGGCCTCCCACCTGCCGCGTAGATCGACCGCGCGCAGACTCCGGCCCACATTTCGATATCGGTGTGCGTGTAACAGGCTACCGTGGGTTTGCCGGTTGTGCCGCTGGAGGCGTGAATCCGCGCCACGCGGTCCATGGGTACACAGCACATCCCAAAAGGATAGTTGTCGCGCAGGTCGGCCTTGGCAGTGAGGGGGAACTTTGGCAGATCGTCAAGGGAGCGGAAGTCACCGGGATGCACGCCTGCCGCATCGAATTTTCTGCGGTAAACGGGTGAGTACCGATAGGCTCGCTGCAGCGTTTTCCCAAGACGCACCGTTTGCAGCCCGCGGATTTCGTCAGTGCTTGCGTTTTCGATCGCTTCGTAGCCTGTCTTGGAACTCAAGATGCCGCTGTCCTCTTACCCGGTGGCGGGATCAAAATATAACACAAAAATAGTTCTAGTATCATGTAATATGAGTTATAATATTATATAAACGATGCTATGGAGACACCCTTTTCTGAAAGGAACGATGAATATTAATATGGAAACAAGTAGTTACGTTTATGGCGAATGGATGGCCGGAAGGAAAGAAGGAACTCATATATATCATTCCGTAACAGGGGAAAGTATCACGTCTACGAGCAGCGAGGGAGTGGACTTCGAACAAGTCCTGGAATATGGGCGATCGAAAGGCGGCCGGGCGCTGCGCGCCATGACCATCCACGAGCGCGCCTTGGCGCTGAAAGCGCTGGCCAGACACCTGCTGGAGCGCAAGGACGAGTTCTACCGGATTTCCGCCTTTACGGGCGCCACCCGGGCCGATAGCTGGGTGGACATTGAGGGTGGAATCGGGACTCTTTTCAGCTTTTCCAGCATCGCCCGGCGCGAGTTTCCGAACGAACCGTTCATCGTGGAAGGCGAAGCAGAGCGGCTCTCGGCCGGTAACACCTTTTCGGCCCGCCATATCCTCACCCCCAAGCGCGGCGTGTCCGTGCATATCAACGCATTCAACTTTCCCTGCTGGGGGATGCTGGAAAAGATTGCCCCTAGCCTGATCGCCGGTGTGCCCGCGGTGGTGAAACCAGCGACAGGATCGGCGTACCTGACCGAAGCGATGGTCCGTGAAATCGTCGCCTCTGGACTCCTGCCGGAAGGCGCACTGCAGCTTATCTGCGGCAGTACTGGCGACCTCCTGGATCATCTGACCGAGCAGGATGTGGTCACGTTCACCGGCTCGGCCGAGACCGGTCGTATGCTCAAGGCACACACCAATATCATCGCCAGGAGCATTCCGTTCAACCAGGAGGCAGATTCGCTGAACTGCTGCATCCTGGGAGATTCGGTGAAGGTTGGTGATCCGGAATTCGACCTGTTCGTCAAGGAAGTCGCCCGCGAGATGACATCCAAAGCGGGCCAGAAGTGCACCGCGATCCGCCGCATCCTGGTTCCGGACAAACAGGTCCAGCCGGTCGCCGACGCCCTGCAAGCGCGGCTGTCGAGAGTGGCGGTCGGCGATCCGGCCGCGGATGGCGTGCGCATGGGGCCGCTATTGGGAGCCGCGCAGAAGGCCGAGGTCAATGCCAGCGTCGAAAAGCTGGCGGGGAGTTGCGAAATGCTTATGGGCGGCGGCGATGACTTCGAACTGATCGGCGAGCACGCGGTGCGTGACGCTTTCTATCCGCCCACACTGCTGTATTGCGCCGACCCGTTCGCAACGGAAGCGCCGCATTCCATAGAGGCCTTCGGGCCGGTGGCCACCCTCATGCCGTACGGCGATACCGGCGAGGCGGTAGATCTCGCAGCGCTGGGCCGCGGAAGCCTGGTGGGTTCCGTGGTGACCCGCGATGATGGTGAGGCGGCGCAGATCGTGCTCGGGACCGCGGCCTGGCACGGCCGCATGCTGGTGCTCAACCGCGATTGCGCGAAGGAGTCCACCGGACACGGCTCGCCCCTGCCGATGCTGGTGCACGGCGGACCGGGCCGTGCCGGCGGCGGCGAGGAACTGGGTGGGGCGCGAGCGGTCAAGCACTACATGCAGCGCACCTCGGTGCAGGGCTCGCCCAGCTCGCTGGTCGCGATTACCCGCGAATACCAGTCCGGCGCCCGGGTCAGGGAAGCGGACGTGCATCCGTTCCGCAAGCATTTCGAGGACCTTGAAGTGGGCGACCGCCTCACGACCCATCGCCGGACCGTGACGGAAGCCGACATCGTGAATTTCGGCTGTATTTCGGGCGATCACTTCTACGCGCATTTCGACGAGGAGGCGGCGAAGGACTCGCTGTTCGGCGAGCGGGTGGCGCACGGCTACTTCGTGATTTCGGCCGCCGCCGGACTGTTCGTTGATCCGGCGCCGGGGCCGGTGCTGGCGAATTACGGACTTGAGAACCTGCGCTTCATCGAGCCGGTGGGCATCGGCGCCACCATTCAGGCGCAGGTCACGGTCAAGAAGAAGATCGCGAAGGAAAAGCGCCCGGACGAGGACCGCGCGACCGGCGTTGTCGTCTGGGACGTGGAGATCGTCAACCAGGACGAGAAGGCGGTGGCGCTCTATGACGTCCTCACGCTGGTGGAGAGGAGAGAGGAATGACCGAATACCGCTTGAGCGATACGGAACTGGAAGCGGCCTTTCAGCAGCGGGTGGATGAGGAGCGCAAGATCGAGCCCAAGGACTGGATGCCGGAGGCGTATCGCAAGAACCTGATCCGGCAGATTTCCCAGCACGCTCACTCGGAGGTGATCGGCATGCAGCCGGAGGGCAACTGGATCACCCGCGCGCCCACGCTGAAGCGCAAGATGATTCTGCTGGCCAAGGTGCAGGACGAGGCCGGGCACGGCCTGTACCTGTACAGCGCCGCGGAGACGCTGGGCGTCACCCGCGAGGAAATGATCGAGGCGCTGCACGAAGGGCGCGCCAAGTACGCTTCGATCTTCAACTATCCCACGCTCACCTGGGCTGACGTGGGGGTTATCGGCTGGCTGGTGGACAGCGCGGCAATCGTCAATCAGATTTCCCTGCAGCGCACCTCCTATGGCCCGTATTCGCGTGCGATGATCCGCATCTGCAAGGAGGAGAGCTTCCATCAGCGTCAGGGCTTTGAACTCCTGATGCCGCTGGCTTCGGGCAGCGTTGAGCAGAAGGCGATGGCTCAGGATGCGATGAACCGCTGGTGGTGGCCCACGCTGATGATGTTCGGCCCGCACGATTCCGAGTCGGCACATAGTGCGAAGTCGATGCAGTGGAAGATCAAGCGCAGGAGCAACGACGAGCTGCGCCAGGATTTCGTGGATCAGACTGTCCCGCAGGCGGAGTATCTGGGCCTGGCGATTCCGGACCCGGACCTTAAGTGGAACGAGGAGCGCGGTCACTACGATTTCGGCGAAATTGACTGGGACGAGTTCTGGGCCGTCGTCTCCGGCGGCGGCCTGTGCAACCGGGAACGTCTTGACAGGCACGGCGAGGCGCACCGGGAAGGCGAGTGGGTGCGCGAGGCCATGCGCGCCTACGAGGAGAAAGGACAAACGGCATGAAACTCCCTCTCTACGAAGTGTTCGTGCGCTCCAGGCGAGGCCTGGACCACAGGCACGTGGGCAGCCTGCACGCCGAAGATGGCGCCCAGGCGCTGAAACTCGCGCGCGACTGCTATACCCGCCGAGGCGAAGGCGTGAGCATCTGGGTGGTCAGGTCGAGCGACATCGTGGCCTCGCAGGAGGAGGACGCGGCCAGCTTTTTCGACCCGTCCGACGACAAGCCCTACCGTCACGCGACCTTCTACCGCCTTCCGCCGGAGGTGAAGAACCTGTGAGCCCTCCGCGGGAATCGCTTGCGGAATTCGTGCTGGCGCTGGGCGACGACTCCCTGGTGCTGGGCCAGCGCCTGTCGGAGTGGTACGGCAAAGCTCCGTTTCTGGAGGAGGACATCGCGATCGCCAACGTCGCGCTGGACTACCTCGGCCGGGCCGAAAAGTTCTACCGCTACGTCTCCGAACTTGAAGGCGGGCGCCGCAGCGTCGACGAAATCGCTTTCCTGCGGGACAGCCGTGCCTATCGCAACCTGCTGATCTTCGAACTTCCGGTAGGGGACTTCGCCCGCACCATGGCCCGCCAGCTCATGGTGGACGCCTTTCACCTGCCGTACCTCAAGCGCCTGAGCCGTTCCACCGACGCGCGTATTGGCGCGATCGCAGCCGAAGCGGTCAAGGAAAGCCGCTACCACCTCAAGCGAAGCCGCGAGTGGGTGCTGTGTCTGGGCGGCGGGACCGGCGAAAGCCACGACCGGATTCAGCGCGCTTTCGACGCTCTCTGGGGCTATGGCCCAGAGATGTTCGAAATGGACCGCCACGAAAAGGCCCTGCTCAAAAGGGGCGTGTCCGTGGATCGCTCCGCGATGAAAGCGAATTGGCAGGATTTGATGGCGGATATCCTGGTCGAGGCAGGACTGAAGGTGCCCGACCGGGAGTGGTCGATTGCCGGCGGGCGCGACGGCGTGCATACGGAACATCACGGATATCTTCTCGCCGAGATGCAGTATATGCAGCGCGCGTATCCGGGCCTGGCCTGGTAAACGATCGAGCGATGAGCGAGGCGCGCTTCCATCCTCTGCGCGTAGCAGACGTCCGCCCCGAAACCGACAGCGCGGTATGCGTCACCTTCGATGTGCCCAAGCGGCTGCGCGAGACCTTCCGATTCATCCAGGGGCAATACCTCACACTGAGCGCCCGGATTGATGGCGTAAACGTGAGCCGCTCGTATTCAATCTGCTCGGGCGTGGACGATGGCTGCTTCAAGGTGGGCATCAAGAAGATCAACGGCGGGCTGTTCTCCACCTACGCCAACGAACGCTTGAGCGCCGGCGACGAAATCCGCGTGATGCCGCCCAGGGGCAATTTCTTTACTCCGCTGTCGGAGGACAATGAGAAGAAGTACATGTGCATCTGCATCGGCAGCGGTATCACGCCCATCCTGTCCATCGTCAAGTCCATCCTCAAGCGCGAACCGCGCAGCGTGGTGACCCTCCTGTACGGCAACCGCAACTCCGCCACGGTGATGTTCAAGAGCGAACTGAGCTTTCTGAAGAACCGTTACATGACGCGCTTCAAGTGGGTCAACATCCTGAGCCGCGAGGAGCAGGATGCCGAAGTGCTTTACGGCCGCATCGACAACCGCAAGGGCGGCGAATTGCAGCGCAAGCGACTAATCGACATCGCCGGGACTGACGAGTTCTTCCTGTGCGGCCCGCAATCGATGATCTCGGAAGTCTCGCGTGGGCTGCGCGGCTCCGGCGTGGACGAAACGCATATCCGCTACGAACTGTTCTCGTCTTCAATTGAAGACGCGCGAACCGCGGTTGAGAAGCACCTGGCCCGCGCGCAACAATACGCCGGGCAGATCAGTGACGTTACCGTCACCGTGGCCGGCCGTTCATCGCGGTTCGAACTGTCCACGGACGGAGAAAGCATCCTTGAGGGGGCGCTGCGCAACGGCGCGGACCTTCCGTTCTCCTGCAAGGGCGGCGTGTGCGCCACCTGCCGGGCGCGCCTGCTGGAAGGCGAGGTGGAACTTGACATCAACCACGCGCTCGGTGAGAAGGAACTGGAGCAAGGCATGATCCTGACTTGTCAGGCTCATCCCATCACCGACCGCGTCGTCGTAGACTTCGATCAGCCATGACCGAACCCAGGATTTCCCGAGAAGCCGTCGCACATCGGGTCGCCGACCGCTCCATCAGCGCTACGTCCATGATGGTCACCGTGTTCGGTGATGCCGTGTCCCAGCATGGCGGCTGGATCTGGCTGGGCAGCCTGATCCAGGCGCTGGCGCCGTTCGGATACGGCGAGCGCAGCTTGCGCACGGCCGCAAACCGACTGGCGCAACAGGACTGGCTCAAGGCCGAAAGGGTGGGTCGACGCAGCTATTTCTGCTTTACCGACCAGGCCCAGGGCCATTACGAACGCGCCGCACGGCGGATTTACTCGGCCGGCCGCCAGGAATGGGACGGCTACTGGACGTTGGTTCTGCTTCCCGGCCTACCGGAAAAGAAGCGCGAAGCCCTGCTCAAGAGCCTTTCCTGGCAGGGCTTTAGTTCGTTGGCCGGCGGCGTGTATGCGCGCCCCTCCGCGGAGCGCGGGGAACTGGACGAGACCATCGGCGGGCTGGGTCTGACCGGGCGGGTCACGGTAATGAAGGCATCTACGGAGGAATCGCATTCACAGTCCGCGATCCGGGACTTGGCTCGCAGCAAGTGGAAACTCGACGAACTCAAGGCCCTATACGACGAGTTTCTCAGTTTCTATCGGCCGATGGCGCGCGAATTGCGCCCCGGCGAATTGACCCCCGAGGAGAGCTTCTGGTTGCGAACGCTCTTGGTGCACGACTATCGGCGCATCCTGCTTCGCGATCCGGGCTTCCCCGACGTGATCCTGCCCGCCGGCTGGATCGGCTTCACCGCCTGCGATTTGATCAGTCGCACCTACAAGGTCCTGGCCGCGCCCTCGGCGGACTACATCTGTAGCAGTCTTCAGAACGCCGAAGGCCCCGTGCCCGCCCCTGGCCGCCGCTTCCATCGCCGCTTTGACAGCCTCTACTAGGCTGGAGTGCGTTGCGGGCAGGCAAATTATGCTTGAGACGGTGATTTACCGGCGTCGGGATTCGTGTGCTCCCTGGCGAGGCGGTTCTCCACAACCGCCCAGGAAAACTCTGCTGCAGAACTCGGTTCTGAAGGTCATGAAGTCCAGTTGGTTTTCGGTTTCGGTTCTTGAGTAGCCTGGGAATGAAGGGCGCACAAGGCCGCTGTGATGCAGGTATCGACCGCGGCGTGCCTGTTACACCAATTAGGGTGAATTGGACAGCGCTCCCGCCAGTGTCCGGTACCGATGCCTGTCCATACCATGAGCACTAGGGAGGATTGTGCCCGACTTCGCCTCGCGCTACCCTGTTCTTGCCCACTACATCGCAATGTTCAGGGGTGACCCGCTCTTGGTTGCGGGCACGCTGGCTGTCCTCGGGCTGATGATACTGATTGGGGCTGCAGTTGCCGCGGCGATCCTATATGCGGCCTGCTGGCTCGTATTTTTCTAATTGCGACCGTACGAGTAAGGCACAGGGAGGAATCAAACTCGGTAGTAACGCGGTGACATTCGGGAGGATTGTTCCGCATTACCTGATCGGCTCCCACCCGGATTACCACGTTAAACTGGCCGGCAGAGCCTGTAAGAATTTCTGTGTGTTGAGCCGTTTTTCATAGTTCAGACTGTCAACACAAATCGGTATCCGAACTGGATTGCGAACTGTGCCTTGGCAGCATGCCATTCCTTGGGTTGATTTATAGTTCGATCACATTGAATGAGAGTCAAACATATCCGATGCCTACTTTTCTGAGCGATCTGGCCGCACGAATCGACAGCCTGAAGGCGGACGGCTTATTTCAGCACGAGCAAATCCTGACCTCGGCGCAGCAGGGTACGGTGACGCTGGACGACGGGGGCGTCTGCATAAACCTCTGCGCTAATAATTATCTGGGCTTTGCCAATCACCCACGGCTCGTGGAGGCTGCGAGAGAGGCGTTGACGGAGTATGGTTTTGGTATGTCGTCGGTGCGCTTTATCTGCGGCACGCAGCTTCCGCACAAACGACTTGAAAAGCGATTGAGCGAGTTTCTCGGGACCGAGGATACGATCCTGTTTCCGAACTGCTTCGATGCCAATACGGGCCTCTTCGAAGCCTTGCTCAGTTCCGAGGACGCTGTTTTCTCGGACGCGCTCAACCATGCTTCCATTATCGATGGCCTTCGACTATGCAAGGCGAAACGGTTTCGTTACAAGAACAATGACATGGCCGATCTCGAGGCAAATCTGATCAAGGCCGGAAACGCCCGCTACCGCTTAATCGCAACCGACGGCGTGTTTTCCATGAACGGAAGCATTGCGAATCTGCCGGCGATCTGCGGCTTGGCCGAGCAATACGACGCCATCGTGATGGTCGATGACAGCCACGCAACCGGTGTTGTCGGCGCGGGCGGCCGGGGCACTCCGGAAAGATGGAATATACGTGGGCAGGTTGACATTCTCACCGGCACGCTGGGCAAAGCGCTGGGCGGGGCCTCCGGCGGCTTTGTTTCCGCCCGGCGAGAAATAGTGGATGGGCTGCGTCAGCGCGCGCGCCCTTATCTTTTTTCCAATACGCTTCCCCCTGCCATCGCCCAGACCAGTCTCGCTGCGCTTGATCTCCTGGTCGAGTCCTCTGCATTGCGCAAGCGGCTGTGGCGCAACGTGGACTATTTTCGCGCGGCCATGATCGCGCTCGGGTTCGAGCTTCTTCCCGGGGAACACCCGATCGTGCCCGTAATGTTGCGGAATCCCAAACTGGCGCAGAAGTTCGCTGCCCGGCTTCGTGAGAAAGGTGTTCTGGCTACTGCCTTTTCCTATCCGGTTGTTCCTTTCGGGGAGGACCGAATTCGAACGCAAATGTCGGCGGCTCACCAAATCGAAGATCTGGACCAAGCGATCAAGGCCTTTGCCGACGTAGGCCGGGACTTGCGCATTATCCCAGACAGCGGACAGGCGTGGAATTGAACCCTTTTACCCTCAAGGGACACACCGCCATTGTCACTGGCGGCGCCAGCGGCATCGGCTATGCGACAGCACAGCTGCTGGCGCAGGAGGGAGCGAGTCTCGTGATTGCCGACATCAACGAAGACGCAGGCGGCGAGGCCGCGGAAAGGCTGAACCCCCGCGGTGCCGGCGCGATCTTTGTCCGGGCAGATGTCGCCGAGGCGGAGGATGTGCGGACGTTGATCGAGGCCGCCGGTAGGCGCTTCGGATCGATTGAGATCCTTATGCATTTCGCGGGCATCGGCATCGAGAAACCTGCGCTTGAGACCACCCGCGAGGAGTGGGACCGCCTGATCGCGGTCAACCTCACTGGTAGCTTTCTGGTCATGCAAGCTGCCGGCTCCGTCATGGTCAAAGCGGGATACGGCCGGATTGTGTCAATGTCCTCGGCAGCCGGCTTGCGCGGGGGCACGGGGCGCGCCGCGTATGCGGCGTCGAAGGGAGGTATAGCCGCCTTGACCCGGGTTATGGCGACGGAGTGGGCCGCATCCGGTGTGACCGTGAACACGCTGGCGCCGGGAGCGATCGAGACCGCGCTCGTGAAGCGAATGCACGACGCCGAGAGCCGGCGGGCATATTTGCAGGGTATTCCCATGGATCGTTACGGTATTCCTGAGGAAGTGGCAGCCGCGGCTCTCTACCTTGCCCTGCCGCAGTCGGGCTACATTACCGGCGTGACCTTCCCGGTGGATGGCGGCTTCGATTCCAGCGGCGTCATCAAACGGGGCTAACTCGCGAGTATTGCGGTTTTCAGATCTCGGGCGAACGGTAAGCGCACATTACGATTGCAGGATCGCGTAGAAGTCGCGCCTTTGGCAATAAAACACCCGGGTAGGGTACGAGCCTCGTCTCCGCATTAGTTTAAGAGAAAAGCGCTGAGTCCACTGACCGTCATGCGAGAAGGTCCCTGTACATGCCGCTGTTAGCATATACCGACCTGCCTACCTACGGCAGGCTGCTTGAGTCAGGGTGCGAGATCCTCGCGCCGGTTGATGGCACGTGCCCGAATTCGCCGGAGATCCGCGTTGGCCTGTTGAACATGATGCCGGACGCCGCTCTGGCCGTAACGGAACGTTAATTCATCGGGCTGGTCGGCAGAAGCAAACAGAACGCGCCTTTCCATATCCCCGTCTTTTCCCTGCCGTTTCTGCCGAGAAGTCCGGGCGCACAGGCCTATATCGAACGGTACTACACAAGCTTTGCGGAGGTTTGCAGGATCGGGCTTGATGCCCTGATCATTACCGGCGCCAATGTCAGCAACCCGGCGCTGGAGATCGAACCGTTCTGGAGACCGCTGCAGGAAGTCATCGACTGAGGAGCGGACGGGGTTTCAAGCATCCTGTGCTCCTGCCTTGCGACGCATGCTCTGCTGAAACACCTGCATGGCATCGACAGGTACCGGCTACCGCGCAAGTTATGGGGCGTTTACGGCCACCGTGTCCGGAATCGAGAGCATCCGCTGCTTGCGGGAATTCAAACCGGGTTTCACGTTCCCCATTCACGGCTCAACGAAGTCCGGTCCGATGAAATCGAGGCAGCGGGACTGACCGTGCTAGCGGACAGCGACGTCGCGGGCGTGCATCTGGCGGTGAGCGCCGATCAGTCCGATATCGTTGAATGCAGGGGCATCCCGGGTACGATGTCAACAGCCTGCTCAAGGAATACAAGCGGGAGGTTTCGCGGTTTCTCCGAGGAGAAATCGATATGCAGCCCACGTTCCCGGAGAATTACTGCGCAATGCATACTGGATCGCTACGTGACGCAAGCGGTCGAGGCCGGTAAGAGGGGTAGGCCGATCCTGTCCTTCCCCGCGGAGGACCTTGCCCTCCATCTGGAAAACACTTGGAGCGGTGCCAGCCAAGCGATTTTCAACAACTGGCTGGGCATGGTCTGTCGAATGGCCCGTTCGGGCCGCTGAATCGACCGCAAGCGGGGCATCGCCCTCAACGACACCCTGAGTATGACGGACCTCAGGTCGCTAATACGAATCCCTTTTCCAATTCACCAATACATTCCAAGGAGCGCTTCAATGCGAGACGAAACTATTGCAATTCACGGCGGTTATGAGCCGGAACCGACCACCAAGGCTATCGCCGTACCCATCTATCAGACCGTGGCGTACGAGTTTGAAAACGCCCAGCACGGAGCAGATCAATTCAATCTGGCTGTTCCCGGAAATATCTACACGCGCATCATGAATCCGACTAACACGGTGCTCGAACAGCACCTTTCGCAGATGGAAGGAGGCCTGGCCGGACTGGCCGTAAGCTCCGGCAGCGCGGCGATCAATTACTCGATCCTCAATATTGCCGAGGCGGGCCACAACATCGTTTAGGTACCACTGCTGTACGGGGGAACCTACACTTTGTTGATGCACATGCTTCCCAAGCAGGGCATTGAAGTCCGGCTGGCCGAGAATGACAGCCCCGCCGCATTGGCAGGTCAAATCGATCGGAACACCCTCGCCGTCTTCGCGGAGACGATCGGCAATCCCGCCGGAAATGTTGCGGACATCGAGGAGACCGCTTGAATGGCCCACACGCACGGCTTGCCGCTGATCGTGGACAGTACGGTCACGCCACTGCCGTTACTCAAGCCAATCGAATTTGGAGCGGACATCGTAGTGCACTCGTTGACCAAATACATAGGAGGACACGGCAATTCATTGGGCGGCATCATCATCGACAGTGGCCAGTTCCCCTGGGAGAAGTATGCAGATCGGTACCCGGGCTTGACCCGTCCAGAGCCCTCCTATCACGGCGTCGTCTACACAAAGGCGCTGGGACCGGAGGCGTATATTGGCCGCTCGCGGACCGTGCCGCTGCGCAATACGGGTTCGGAGTTGAGTCCGCTGAACGCCTTTCTCGTCCTCCGGGGCGCCGAAACACTGCCGCTGCGCATGGAGCGCCATGTGGACAATGCCTTTGCCGTTGCGAAATTTCTGAAGACACATCGCAAAGTAGCCTGGGTGCGGTATGCGGGATTGCCCGATTCGCAGTACTACGACTTGGCCCAGAAATACACGCGAGGCCGTCCGTCGGCTCTGTTGAGTTTCGGAGTCAAGGGCGGTTACCAGGAGGGCGTAAGGTTCTACGATGCCCTGCGCCTCTTCCGCCGGCTGGTGAACATTGGCGACGCCAAGTCGCTCGCGGCGCATCCCGCCTCAACTACGCATCGTCAGTTGAATGAGGAAGAGCAGGCCGGCGCCGGCGTCACCGCGGTCATGATCCGGATATGCGTGGGCATCGAGCACATCGACGACATCCTTGAAGACCTGGACCAGGCCCTGGTGGCCTGACGAAGATTGAGCGCGCGGAGTACGCCCGACCGGACTATTCGTCCTGTATGTTCGTGCGGCATTCTGGCGAGCGATAAGTTGGCACACACCGCGTCGGAGTTACTCTCCGGCGCGGCGTTGTCTGCGCCAGAACAGTGTTTCGGTGTCTGCAACTGACACCCTTCAAGCTTGATCTCTGCGGTTCTGCAAACCTCTATCCGCTGTTGCGCAAACCGCTAGCGATGCCGGCCATCGTAACCTTCAGAGAACGCGAGATCGCAGGCCTTGTCTCGCTTACTTGCCTTACGCGTTGGAGCAGCTCGGCCTGGATCAGGTGAAGCGGATCCAAGTAAGTGTTTCGAACCGCAAGCGAATCTCTCAGCAGCGGTTGATCCGCAAGAAGTGCGTTGCTTTCCCGAAGGGCAAGCAGGGATTCCCTGAGTTCCGCCAATCGTTCGATCACCGTTTCCGCCAGGTCACGCTCCGGTGCCTGGGTCAGCCGGGAGGCGTAGTATTCGCCCAGTTCCGGCTCCGCCTTGGCGGCCATCAGTTCCAGTAGGTCCATCTGCATGCGGAAGAACGGCCAAAGGAGCAGTTCCTCATGTCGATCGGGATGCTCGCGCAAGTAAGCGAGCGCGGCGTCGGTGCCGAGCCATGCAGGAATCATCAGGCGCACCTGCGACCAGGCGAACACCCAGGGAATGGCGCGCAGGCTGTTGATGTCTGTAGAGGGTTTCCGCCGACTCGGGCGGCTGCCCAAAGCGAGGTCAGACAATTCGCGTTCGGGGGTGAGCGCCTGGAACATCGGGACGAACGCGTCGGTCTTGTCGATCAGCTTGCGATACGAGTGAAGAGCTCGATCCGCCATTTCATCCATGGCTTGCCGGGCACGCGGCGATGGCGGACTCGCAGGGGCGATCGTCGCCTTGAGCGTCGCAATGAGATAACGGGTCATCGTTTCAACTGCGAGGACGGGCGAACCCAACTTGAAGCGGATCATCTCTCCCTGCTCCGTTACCCGGAGCGAACCGCCAACCGTACCGGGAGGCTGCGCGAGAATGGCGTCGTGCGCGGGGCCGCCACCGCGTCCGATAGCTCCACCGCGCCCGTGAAACAGCGTCAGGTGAACGCCGTGTTTCTTGCCGGCCCGGGCGATTCCTTCCTGGGCCCGGTAGAGAGCCCAGGCGGCAGCCAGGGGACCCGCATCCTTGGCCGAATCCGAGTAGCCGATCATCACCTGCTGGCGATCGCCGGCGTTGCGGACGCGGCTTCTGTACCAATCCAGTGCGAACAGATCCTGCATGATCGCGGGCGCCCGCTGCAGATCGTCCAGAGTCTCAAACAACGGGGCTATGGGCAGCGGCGCCTTCAGTCCGCGCGCACGAAGAAGCAGCGCAACCTGTAGCACGTCGCTGGGACGAGTAGCCATTGAAATGATGTACGTACCGATGCCCACACCTTCAGTGTTGGCGATCACGTCGAAAGTATCGAGCACCTCCCGTACCGGCTTTGTCATCGGCCAATCACGCGGGAAAAGCGGGCGCCTGCTCTCAAGTTCGCGAAGCAGAAATGCCTGCTTCCCTTTTTCTTCCCACTCGGAAAACGCCGGGCCTTTGGGGTCTAGGTAACCCAGCAGTTCATCGAAGACCTGGGTATGCCGTTCGGCATGCTGCCTCACATCGAGATCAACCAGCGTGATGCCGAAGCAATGGGCGCGTCTGAGCGTGTCCAGCAAAGCGCCGTCGGCAATGGTCCGCAAGCCGCTAGCGCAAAGCGAGCGATAGCAAAGTTCCAGCGGCTGCAACAGGTCGTCGTTTGTCTTCAGGACATCCTCGGATCCATTCGATCTGCCCTCGGCCCAGTCCCTCGTCGCCTGGAGCCGTTGCCTGAGTCTCCGAAGCACCACCCGGTAAGGCTCATTCGATTGGTCCGCGCTCTTCAACAATTCCGGCGTGGCCTTCGCCATGGACAGCGATTCGACCAGGTGCTGGGTGTCCCTCAGGAACAGGTCCGCGGACATCCAGCGGGCCAGTTTCAGCGTTGTATCGGTGATCGGCGCGGTGACGTTGGGATTGCCGTCGCGGTCTCCACCCATCCAGGAGGCAAAGCGAATCGGCATGACTACCGGAGGAATAGGCGCCAACCTCTCTCGAGAAAAAGCCTTGGCCGCGGCGCGCATTACCAGTGGAACGGCATCCCAGAGCGAATTCTCGATTACCGCGAATCCCCACTTGGCCTCGTCTAGAGGCGATGGACGCCGTTGCCGCACTTCATCCGTGTGCCAGATTTCCGCAATGAGACGCTTGAGGGTTTCACGCTGTGCCGGATCGGACTTGCGTTTCAGCGTGCGACCCACCGCATCGTACTTGCGGATCATCGTGCGGCGCAGCACCTCGGTGGGATGGGCGGTAAGCACCAGTTCGACGCGCAATCCTTCCAGAATCGAGGGGTCGAACTCCGGCGTCTCTTCCAGCAGCCGGGCCCATTCCGCTTGCGGAGAATAGATTTCCGGCGATGCGCGGTAATGTTGCTCCGCGATGTTCGCAAGATTGAGAAACTGATTGAAGCCGCGCGTGACATCAACCAAATCTTCTTCCGACAGCGACTTTAGGCACGTGCTGAGTTCATGCCATTGCTCTTCGCCGCCTACCCGAGCTCGCTTGGCGAGCGCTCGAATCTCCTCGATGCGGTCCACCAGTTCTTTTCCCCGGTCCTCGGCAATGATCTCGCCCAGCAGCGAACCTAGCGTGCGCACATCGGAACGCATGGACGCTGGTAACGCCTCGTACGCCGGCACCGGAGGATGGGAAATGGCCGGATCGCCCATCACTGATTCGATCCCAAGAACAATTCGTAGGCCGAATTGCCGGTCTCCTCGTGGAATGGGTAGTCCAGGTCCGAAAGGAAGGCATGAAATCGCGCCAGTTCCTCGTCCGGCACCTGAATCCCCGCCAGCACTCTGCCGTACGCGGCGCCGTGACTGCGGTAGTGGAACAGGCTGATATTCCATTGCTTGCCCATGCGCGTCAGGTAGCGCAGCAGCGCGCCGGGCTGCTCGGGCAGGTCGAACCGAAACAGCCGCTCGTCGCAGAGGCCGGCCGCCCGGCCGCCCACCATGTAGCGCACGTGAATCCTTGCCATTTCGTTGTCTGAGAGGTCCACGACCTTGTAGCGGCGATTCGCCAGGTTGGCGATAAGTTCTTCCTTGTCCGAGCGGCCGTTCCTCAGTACCACACCCACGAAAACGTGCGCTTCCTCTGCGTCCGCGTAGCGATAGTTGAACTCGGTGATCGACCGTTGCCCGATCGCCCGGCAAAACGTGCGAAAACTTCCCGGCCTTTCCGGAATGGTCACGCCGAGCAGGGCCTCGCGGCGCTCGACCAGGTCGGCAAGCTCCGCAATACCCCGCAGCCGGTCGAAGTCCACATTGGCGCCGCTGACAACCGCGATCAGCACCTTGCCGGTCCAATTGTCCCGCGCCACGCAGCGCTTGAGGCCTGCCAGCGCCAGCGCGCCCGCCGGTTCGGCGATGCAGCGCGAATCGTCGAAGATCTCCTTGATCGCCGTGCAGATCTCGCGATGTGTGACCGTAACGACCTCGTCCACGCACTTGCGGGCGATTCGAAAAGGTTCCTCCCCGACCTGGCGCACGGCGACGCCGTCGGCAAACGGGTCGACATCATCGAGAACGACACGTTCTCCGGCTTGGAGCGCACGCGACATGCAAGCCGCGTGCCTCGGTTCTACGCCGACCACGCGAATGTCCGGGCGCAACGATTTGACGTAGGCCGCCATGCCGGCAATCAGGCCGCCGCCGCCGACCGGAACGAAGATCGCATCCAGCCGCCCCGGCATTCGGCGCAGGATTTCCATTGCAATCGTGCCCTGTCCCGCAATCACGTCCTGGTCGTCGTAGGGGTGAATGAAGGTGCTGCCGAGTTCTGCCGCCTTGTGCTGCGCGAACTCGAAAGCTTCGTCATAGCTGCTTCCCTGCAGCTCGATGGCCGCCCCCAGGGCGCGAACGGATTCCAGCTTGATCTGCGGCGTGGTCTGCGGCATCACGATCAGCGCCTGCATGCCCAGTCGTTTTGCGGCCAGAGCGATGCCCTGGGCGTGGTTGCCGGCGGACGCTGCGATGACCCCGCGCTTTCTCGCATTGGCGGAAAGCCCCGCCATCTTGTTGTAGGCCCCGCGCAATTTGAACGAAAAGACCGGCTGAAGATCCTCTCTCTTCAGAAACACCCGGTTCTCCAGTCGTCGCGAGAGTATCGATACCGCCTGCAGCGGAGTCTCCTTGGCAGCCGAATAGACTCGCGAGTTCTCGATTCTTTCTACGTAATCCTCGAACATGTCAATACTTCTTGGTCGAGTCGCACGCTCGCCAAGTCAGCCAAAAAATGATGATTTTTCCCTGGGCATTCGTGGACAATGCCACCTTTCCAACGCTGAGGGCAGTTTGAGGTCGTAGGTCGTCGCGCAGTCCAGGGCATCCTCGTAGCCGGCTTCGGCGTGGCGCACCACGCCGGTGGCCGGATCGTTCCAGAGGACGCCTGAAATACGCTGGTCCGCCGCCTCGCTGCCGTCGCAGCAGATTACGACACCCGCGTGCTGCGAGTACCCGATTCCGACACCGCCGCCGTGATGCAAAGAGACCCAGGTCGCCCCCGAGGCGCAGTTCACTAGCGCGTTCAGAAACGGCCAGTCGGACACGGCGTCCGAGCCTTCTTTCATCGCTTCCGTTTCCCGGTTCGGGTTGGCAACCGAGCCGGTGTCGAGGTGGTCGCGTCCGATCCTCTCGGGCACCTTCAGTTCGCCGCTACGCACCATCGCGTTGAAGGCAAGTCCCAGCCGGTGGAGGTCGCGCGCGACGGGATCAGTTTGGGGCGTCAACGCCGCTATCGATCAGTGCCAGGGCCTCAAGTATGAGGGATTCGGCAGCCGTTTGCGCTTCCTCGGCATTGCCGGCGGAAATCGCCGTAAGAATGTCCTCATGGTCATCAACGTTTGCAACCCGCACACCCTTGAGCTGGTTGGTCCGACGCACCGTCAATCTCAGGGCTGTAGCCACGAGCGGCGCCATCTGCGCAAAGAACCTATTGCCGCTTGCGCGCAGAATAGCCGCGTGGAAGGCGCTGTCCGCCTCAAGCGAATCCCCCACGCCGTTAGCGGCGTTGCGCATGGCCTGTAGCGCATCCGCGATCTCCACCGTATCCGATCCGCGCTCAGCCGCCATCCGCGCGGCAGCGGGTTCTATGGCTAACCGCATTTGCAGGAAATCCTTCAACAACGCGCCGGAAAATCGTCGATCAAGAAGCCATACCAATACGTCAGGGTCGAGCAAATTCCATTCGGACTCGCTCTGAACCAGCGTCCCCCGCCTCGGCCAGGATCTCACAAGCCCTTTGGCCGTCAACATCTTGATGGCCTCTCTTGTAGCCGTACGACTGGCTCCGAATTGCGCGGACATTTCCGCTTCCGTCGGCAGCTGCTCTCCCGGCGCATTCTCGCCTCGCACGATTGCCCCGCCGATCCGATCGACGAGCGCTCTGGTTATATTGCCTTCCAATCGTTCCGAACTCACGGCTGCTCCCGCGGGCAAGCTTTCTTTCCGCCCAACCATAGCTTAACCGGCCCGATTACCACCAATGCCAGTAGAGCGCGATCAACACTACCGCAATGACTGCGGAAAGAAAGTTGAAGCTTCGCGATGTCGTGAAATCAATACCCGAGTACCGCACCGCTTTCGCATGCCGTCCCTGACCTTGCGCCAGGGTAACCACGATGGCGGTTATCGCGCATGCTACAAAGACATAGCCGACCCGATTCATGAAAGGCACGGTCGGGAAGCCGAGCTTCAGAAAGAGCGAGTAGACGGCTGAACCCAGTGCTGCCGCAAAAGCGGCTGTTGCCGTGGTTCGTTTCCAGAACAAGCCGAACAGAAACAGCACCACAATGCCAGGAGTAAAAAAGCCCGTAAATTCCTGAATATATTGAAATGCCTGCTCGGCTTCTCCCAACAGGGGTCTCGCGGTCACCACCGCAATCACCATGGCGCATAACGCCACGCCACGACCGATCCAGACTAATCGGTGCTCTTCGGTTCGCGGCATCAGCGGCTTATACAAATCAAGTGTGAATATCGTGGCGATCGAGTTCACCATCGAGCCCAGTGACGAAACAATTGCCGCTACGAGCGCCGCAAATATCAAACCGCGCGCACCGGCTGGAGCCAGACTCATCATGGTCGGATACGCCTCGTCAGGACGCGAGAGATCCGGCTGAAGAACAAAGGCAGCTATTCCTGGAAACACGACCAACAAGGGAACCAGCAGCTTGAGAAACGCTGCAAACACGACACCCTTCTGCGCCTCGCGGATGTTCTTTGCCGCCAACGCACGCTGAATGATGTACTGATTGAAGCCCCAATACGAGAGGTTCATGATCCACAATCCACCGAGCAGGACCGATAGACCGGGTAAGTACTCCCAGTTCGGATTTTCTCTTGAAAGAATCATGTCGAATTTTTCCGGAGCCTGTTCCGTCAGCAGTACAAAACCCCTAAGTACGCCTTGTCCCGCGCTGACGGCGTCCAATGTCAGATAGCAGATCAGGAGGCCGCCAATCACCAGCATCACGACCTGGATGATGTCCGTCAGCGCTACTGCCTTGAGCCCGCCATACAGCGAGTAGGTCATGGCGAACGCGGCCAACAGGATCAGCCCCAGGCCCAGGTCCAGCCCCGTCAGCGTGTTTATCGTCAAAGCCCCCAGCCAGAGGATGGATGTCAGGTTGACCAGGGTATAAACGCCCAGCCAGAACACCGCCATCAGTGAACGCACCGCGCCGCTGTAGCGCTGCTCCAGGAACTGCGGCATCGTGTAAATCCGCCGCCTTATGAAGATTGGCAGGAAGAACTTGCCGACGATCAGCAATGTAAGGGCGGCCATCCACTCATACGAGGCAATGCCAAGGCCGATGGCGAATCCCGACCCGGACATACCGATCACCTGTTCCGCAGATATGTTGGCGGCCACAAGCGATGCGCCAATGGCCCACCAGGGAAGCTCCTTTCCGGCGAGAAAGTAGTCCTGCGTATTCCTTTTTTGCCCCTTCCTCTCCCGGGATACATACCAGGCTATGGATACGAGCGCGACCGAGTAGCTACCCAGAACGGCGTAATCGATGGATGTCAATCCCATTTGGGTGGCCCTAATGAGACTCTCGTGCCACGGTTCCGCCGCTTGCGCCTACCAGAAAGTCGAAGTCGCAACCTTTATCCGCCTGCAGAACATGGTCGCAATAAAGGCGGGCATAGCCGCGATCGGGTGGCTTTCGTACCGGTTGCGGTGACTTTGCCCGGCGCTCAAGCGTCCTTTTGCCTACACTGACATCAAGGCGTCGGTTTGGCGCATCCAGGCGGATCAGATCCCCGGTCCGAACCAACGAAAGCGGGCCGCCGGCCATGGATTCCGGTGCTACATGCAACACAACGGTACCGTAGGCCGTGCCGCTCATGCGGGCGTCCGATATTCGCACCATATCCCGCACGCCTAGTTCGAGCAGCTTTCTTGGCAACGCCATGTTTCCGACTTCCGGCATGCCCGGAAATCCCTTGGGGCCGCAGCCCTTGAGCACAAGAACGGACGTGGCATCCACGTCGAGGTCCGGAGAGTCGATTCGCTGCAGATAATCCTCAATGTTCTCGAATACGACTGCTCTGCCCTCGTGCTGCAAGAGTGACGGGGATGCCGCGCTGGGTTTGATCACCGCTCCGTTTGGACATAGATTGCCCCGCAAGACCCAGAGCCCCGAGTTTTGCGAGACGGGCCTTTCCGCCGTTCGTATGACATCAGGATTGTGACGCTTGGCTTGCCGCGTGATTTCATCCAGGGTCATTCCGCTTACCGTTTCCAGGTCCAGATCGAGCGGGTGCCGGATTTGCGCCATCAGTGCGGGCAGACCTCCGGAATAGTGGAAGTCTTCCATTAGGTACTGGCCCGAGGGCTGCAGGTTGGCGAGCAAGGGAATGCTGTTCTGGGATTGATCAAAGTCCCTCAGTGACAGTTCGACACCGGCTCGGCCGGCCAGCGCCAGCAAATGAATAATCGAATTGGTAGATCCACCGAGCGCCGCATGAACGCGTATGGCGTTCTCGAAAGCCGGACGGGTCAGATATCGTGAGAGGGGCCGATCTTTCTCGACCAACTTCACGATCACTCTTCCGGACTGGTGCGCCAGGCGTTGCCGGTCCGCGCTGACCCCTGGCGCACTTGCGTTCATCGGCAAGGCGATACCCAATGCTTCGACTATTGCAGCAAAAGAGGACGCGGACCCCATGGTCATGCAGGTGCCTCGCGAACGCGCCATTCCCAATTCCGCTTCGTCGAATTCCTCCTGGCTCATGGCTCCCGCTCGAACCGCTTCGGAAAACCGCCATACGTCGGTTCCGGAGCCGATATCCCGCCCGCGCAACTTGCCGTTCAACATCGGGCCCGATGACACCACGATGGTGGGCAGGTCCACGCTGGCCGCTCCCATGAGTTGCCCCGGCGTGGTCTTGTCGCATCCACCGAGCAATACCACGCCATCGATCGGATTGCCTCGAATGCACTCCTCCACATCCATTGAAAGAAGATTCCGGAACAGCATCGCCGTAGGGCGCATTTGCGTTTCGCCCAGCGAAATGACCGGGAATTCCAGGGGCAGTCCGCCAGCTTCCCAGATGCCCCGCTTTACGAATTCAGCCAACTCGCGCAGGTTGGAGTTGCAGGGAGTCAGTTCAGACCAAGTGTTGCATATCCCTATTACCGGCCGGCCGTCGAAAACATCTTCCGGCAATCCTTGGGCCTTCATCCAACCTCGGTGAATGAAACCGCCTTTGCCGGCTTTTCCAAAACTGAACTGGCTGCGCCTCATTCGAGCGTGTGCGTGCAAGTCTTCCAACTGCTGCCGGAAGGCCCCCAACGGTCTGGGGAAAAGAAAGTGGCGTAGACCTTAAGCAACATCATAATAATACTACAAATGCCATGACAGTTCCGGCCGCAGGCCATCACGCGAGGTGGACAGACGGACTAGCCTTGTTCCTGGCCGGCAAAATGCGGGCTTGGCACGCCTTTGACTCCCGGTGCACATGCAAAGACCCCACCCGCCAACGGCTGCTGCCGCAACGACGCGGCGCCCAGCCTCTGCCTCGCGGTAGTGATGTAGAGAACGTCCAGGTCCGCGCTACCGAAGCAGCAGCTTGTTACATTGCAGACAGGGAGAAATATTTCGCTCAGGGTTTGCCCACTGGGTGCAAAACGCGTTACTCGCCAGCCACCCCAGTGGCAAACCCATAGACAATCCTCGGAGTCGACGGTCATGCCATCAGGCAGGCCCATGTCTTGCGAGAACTCCAGAAAAGGCTTTTTCCCGCAGATGTCTCCACTTTCGTTGAGGTCCATCTGAAAAACGATGCCGGCGGCGCTGTCGGCGCAGTACATGCGGCGGCCGTCGAGACTGAACGCCGGACCATTCGTGATGCGATAGCCGTCATCCATTTTTTCGCATCGCAATTCTGCGTTGAGGCGATAAAGAGCGCCGCTCGGCCTTGCTTCTTTCTCATCCATGGTTCCTGCCCAGAAATTCCCATTGGGATCCAGTTTCCCGTCGTTAAATCGGTTCTGCGGGAGTGTCTTTTCGGGCGCCGGCAGTTTCTCGGCACGGCCCTTCTTCAGATCCAGGAGTACGAACGCATCCTCAAATGTGCCAACAAATTGCCCATTCTTCCCGGGAGCAATTGAGGTCAGACGTGATTTCCATTGCCACGTCTTCGTGCGCCCGCGCCCCGGCAGGCGCCGAAACAGGCGGGCCTGCTCGATGTCGACCCAGTACAGCGCCCCCTCTGCCGCTACCCAAATTGGTGATTCACCAAGTTCGGCTCTTCCGCTCCAGATGCACTCAACATGAGTCACGCCTTGCCGCCTGTGGATGCGCGCAGGCTGACCCTGTCAAACTCAGACCCGGCCACCATCGATGACAACGTGCTGACCCGTAATCATGCTTGAGGCGTTGGATGCCAGGAACAGTGCCAGGTTGGCCACATCCATCTCGGTCACTGTAGTCTTCAGGCACTGTTGCTCAAGGCATTCGGACAGCGCTTCGTCCGTGAGCCACAGTTCCTTTTGCCGTTCCGTCAGCACCCATCCGGGCAACAGGGCGTTAACGCGAATACCGCTTGTTCCCAATTCGCGAGCCAGGGCCTTTGTCATGCCGACAATTGCCGCCTTGGATGCCACATAGGCGGGATACCCGGCGAGCCCGAGAATCGACGAGTTCGATCCCAGATTGATGACACTGCCACCTTCCAATTCGGCCATATCTTCCTGGACGGCCTGAGCGGTGAAGAAATAGGGCCTCAGATTGGTATTGATTGCATCGTCCCATTCGTCAACGGTCGTGGATGCCAGCGTATGCCTTGTGTCTTTGGCGGCGTTGTTGATCAGGACACGAATCAGCCCCAATTCCTGCCTGACCGTCGCGATTGCCTGTCTTAGAGCGCCGACGTCGCGAACGTCACAGTGGTAAAAGAACGGTCGGGGGCAGCCATTCGCTTCGACTTCATCGCAAAGTCGATCAGCAACTTTGCGCCGCAGGCAGACAAATCCCACTTTGGCCCCCTGCGCAGCGAAGGCCCGGGTAAACGCAGCGCCGATACCCGAACCACCGCCTGTTATGAATGCGGTCTGATCTTTCAGATCAGGATACCGAGGCCTGTATTTCATCGTGCCTTTTCCGATGCGTCGCTGTCGGCAGCGGATCATATATTATTAATCATACTTTTATCACACTAAGGTAACTCTAAGGGCGGACTCCGGTCCGCAACTGGTTTCGGGAGCATCACAGTGCATGCAGCTAAAACACGTTGGACTTGCTTCGCCACAGTCTTCACATGGACCACAATGCTCTTCGGCATTGCGGGCGCCGTGGAAGTATCGCCAAGCATACGAGATGTATTGAGCGTGCCCGTCGCCGGCAGCCCCGCCATAGCGCCCGATGGCGCTGCTGTCGCATATACGTTGCGTACTACCGAATGGGACAGTAATCGATTCGATACCGAGATACATGTCGTATCCGGCGACGGCGAGTCCAGGGCGCTCACGAATGCGGAAGGCGACAGCTCAACCCGCCCCAGGTGGTCACCCGACGGCAAGTGGATTGCCTATACGTCCGCCGGCTCCCAGATTCACCTGATACCGGCAGGCGATGGCGAGCCGATACAGTTGACGGCCCTCATGGGGGGCGTCATGGACTTCGCATGGTCGCCGGACGGAAAATCAATGGGGATCATTATTCCCGACCCTCCGGCCAGCATGATGCGCGAGGCGAAGTGGGGAAAGTTCACGAATGAAGAAGTCGATGCGTTCAGCACCCATCTCTGGCTACTGGACGTCGAGGCGGCCAGGGATTCGAAAGATGGGGTAAAACGCGGCTCGCCGGCATTGCGCAATCTCACAAGCGGAAACGAATTCGTCGTGCGCAGTTTTACGGGCGCAAACTTCGATTTTTCTCCGGACGGCCGGGAGATCGTGTTTACGCACGTGCCGGGTCCTCACATGGATTCAATTTTCAGCGCCGACATCTCGATTGTGAATGTTGCGACCGGTCAGATACGGCCGCTTGCAGTGGGGCCCGGTTTCCAGTCGGGCGGAGTTTTTTCTGCGGACGGCAAATGGGTTGTTTTCTATGAAATGGATACAAACCCGCGACCGGATCAGCCCAGTCCGTTCACAGCTAATCGCGAACTGGCCCGCGTGCCCGCGCGCGGCGGCGCAACCGAGACTCTGACGGGAGCCTGGGACGAAAATCTCGTGCTTATCGACTATACGGAGCACGGTGTGCGCTTTGTCGGCAATATTGCAACCACGCAGCATATCTACCGGCTCGATCCGGACAGTAGCGAAATAGCGAAAATCGTATCGACGCCGAACACAATCAGCGGTTCGGTCTCCGTCACGCCGGATGGGACCAGGATCGCCTACGTCGGAAACGGCGGCGACACGCTGGATGAAGTCTATCTAGCCGCAGCCCCGGAATACCGTCCGACGAGGGTCACGGACCACACAAACTCTTCGATCTCCGACTGGCCGAAACACACGACGGAAATCATTCGGTGGAAAAGTTTCGACGGCATCGAGATCGAAGGCGTCCTCACCAGGCCGGCCCGGTTCGATCCGGAAAATCGGCACCCGCTGATTGTCCTGCTTCACGGCGGCCCGGTTTTCGCGGACAAGCCGCGACGGCTCTACAACTGGGAATATCCGGTCGAGCAATGGCTGAACGACGGCGCCCTGGTTCTGCACCCGAACTATCGCGGTTCGAATGGTTATGGCCAGAAATTCCGTTCGCTGACCTACCGTGCCGGAGGACTTCCATTGGCCAGGGACGTGGACGCCGCGGTCGATTACCTCGTCAGCAAAGGCATTGTCGATCCTGAACGAGTCGGGGTCGGCGGTTGGAGTTATGGGGGATACGTTTCGGCCCACCTGCTCGGCACGAGCGACAAGTACAAGGCCGTTTCCGTGGGAGCCGGGCCAACGCATTCCATTGTCGGGTTTGCGACATCAGACACATACTTTGGGGCCAAGGTGGGTCATGGCGCCTGGCCCTGGGAGGATCCGGATCTCTATCATTTCATGTCGCCGATTCACCTCATGGAAAACGCGCGGACGCCTACGCTGATCCAGCACGGCAAGAACGATGCGAGGGTGCCGTACGCTGAGGCCTCGCTGTTGTTCCGCACGCTCAAGCACATGGGAGGGGTCGACGTGAGGCTGTACGCCTTTGACGATATGGGGCATATGCTGAGCAGGCCGAAAGAGCGTCTGGCCGCGCAATGGCAGAACTACAACTGGTTCTCGAAATACGTATGGGGCGACGAGGTGCCGTTGCCCTGGGAGTAGTGAGCACATGCCTGCCGGATACCGAAAATTCCTGCTGTTCGCACTGGCCCTGATCGGGTCCTGGATTGCGGGCCTGACCGTGCCGCCCACCTGGATGGTGGAGCAAGTGGCGCTCGATGCCCAGGCGGACGAATCCGGTCAGCTCTACTACCAGGTGCAGGGCGAGTCCGTTGCCTTCAACCCCGTTCCGATGGCGCAGGCGCAGCTCAACCCGGAGCGGGTCACGGGCTCAAAGGTGGAGCCGCCGGTACGGGAGGAATACGTGTCCGTCGTGGAAACGGTCGACGGCGAATCCCGGACCGTCTATTACCGGCTCAATGCCGTATTCCACTTCGGCTGGTTATCGCTGCTCCCGGCGGTGGTGGCGGTCATGCTCTGCTGGGTGACCCGGGAGCCGATCACCGCGCTGCTGGGCGGAGTGGTATCCGGCGCGCTGATCCTGGGCAGGTACGATCTGACCGGCGAGGTGCTGATCCCGTCGTTCGCCACGACCAATGCGGCCAGTTTACTGGTGCTCTACCTGTGGCTGCTCGGGGGGCTGATGGGCGTATGGTCCCGCACCGGCGCGGCCCAGGCATTCGCCGAGTTCGTCACGGCGCGTTTCGTGCGGGGGCCGCGCTCCGCCAAGCTGGTGGCCTGGTTCCTGGGCGTGGTTTTCTTCCAGGGCGGCACCGTCAGCACGGTCCTGGTGGGCACCACGGTCAAGCCCATTGCGGACCAGGAGCGCGTCAGCCACGAGGAGCTGGCCTACGTCGTCGATTCCACCGCTTCGCCCATCGCCTCGCAACTGGCCTTCAATGCCTGGCCGGGTTACGTGCAGGCCTTCATCTTCGTTTCCGGCGTGAGCTTCCTGGCCACCGAGTCGGACCGCATCGCCTTCTTTTTCCAGAGCGTTCCATTCTGTTTCTACGCGATCTTTGCGGTCCTGGGCACCTTTCTGCTCAGTATCGAAAAGCCCCTGTTCCTGGGCCGGCAGCTCAAGGAAGCCATCGAGCGGTCACGGGAGACCGGCGCCCTCGATGCGCCGGATGCGGCGCCGCTGGCCGCAAAGGAGTTGCAGGGCAGCAACGTGCCGGAAGGCTACAAGCCGCACATCTTGGAGTTCTTCCTGCCGCTGGGGACGCTGATCGCGCTTGCGGTTGGAACTTTCATCGCTTTCGGATCGCCCAACGTGCACTGGGCGTTCGGCGCGGCGCTGCTGCTGGCGGCGGGGATGGCCCTGGCCAAGGGCATGTCGCTCAAGGACCTGATGACCGGATTTCAGGACGGCATCAAGGGCGTGCTGATCGGGTCGGTGATCCTGCTGCTGGCGATCACGATCGGCGCGATAAGCCGTGAAACCGGCGGCGGCCACTTTCTCGTCGAGCAACTCGGAAGCAGCATTCCGTATTTCATGCTGCCCGTGCTGCTGCAGTTATTGACCATCGTCATCGCTTTCTCCACGGGCACGAGCTGGGGAACCTATGCCGTCGCATTTCCGCTGGCCATGCCGCTGGCCTGGGCGGTCGCGACCGGCCAGGGCCTCGCCCACCCGGAACTGTTCATGACGCTCTGCTTCGCCGCGGTCATGGACGGCAGCGTGTACGGCGACCAGTGTTCGCCCATATCGGACACGACGGTGCTCAGTTCGGTCTGTACGGGATGCGACCTGATGGATCACGTGAAGACGCAAATCCCGCAGGCATCCATCGCCGCCGGCCTGGCCGCGATCTGCTGGACCGGCGTCGCCTTCCTGACGGCCTGAGGCCGGTACGCCAAGTCGTGAATTGAGGATCAAGCCGTACAGGTTACGGCGTTTGCTGTTTACTCAGCGTCATCGGTGGTGGATCCTCCTGACTGAACGGCCGTAGCCTGAACCGATGACTGTAGGGCAATGCCGGCAGGCTGTACTCCGCGCGTGTGAGCGCTCCCCAACTGTTGTCGCCGCCGACGCCCATTTGCCTGAAATCCAGGTTGAGCGTAACGAGGTCCCGCGGCTTGATCTCGCCGCCATGGCGCTGTTCGCCCGGCCGATACGCAAGATCGGAATTCTCGATCTGCAATGCGCTGGCGCTCAAATGCGGCATGCCCACCGCCATGAGGCCCGTGCCTTCGTTGTTGCTGACCGCTATCCAGCGTACGTCGGTCTTGTTGCCCGTCTCTTGCGGACGCACGTAAGGATGGTACTGCTCCCAGACACCGCCCTGGTATACGCCGACAGCCGCCGAGGTCTTGCGATCCCAATAGCTTTCGTGGGGGCCCCGCCCGAACCAGCTCAAGTGCGTGAACTGTCCGGGCATGGTCATCGTCATTCCGAAGCGGGGCAGATCCGGGCTATGCGTGAAACGGTTCATGAACCGGTGCTCCACGACGATGTCGCCCGAGCCATGGACGGTGTAAATCGTGCGGTAGTCGCCAAGCACGGAGGGAAGGGTCGAATCGACCCGGATCCGGACACGGGACCCGTCAATGCGTGAAACGCTGACTCCGGTCACCTGCTGGTCATCGACTGCCGTACGCCACCGCGCGAGGCGCTCCGGCATGCCGTTCCCGACATCATTGTCTGTTGGCGCGCGCCAGAAATTCGCGACGAGCCCGGTTCGAATCAGTTCGGTGCCGCGGTAGATCCACGACTCGAGTTGCCCGGACTGCTTGCCGAAGCGCACCCGAAACGCCCGGCCTTCAAGAGCGATATGCGACCCGGTCTCGTCGACTTCGAGAGGCAATTCCGGAATCGGAGGCCGCGAGGAATTGTTGAACGGCAACTGGAATTGTTCCCAGGCAATCTCTCCGGATTGGGAGAACGCCTGGATAGTCAGAAAATACTCGCTGCCCGGGGCTGGATCGATATCGGGCAAGGGAATCTCGACGATTTCACCGGCGCCGGCCGCTGTCGACAATGCCGCAAGCCGGCCGCCGGCTGTCGGTGTCCCGTCCGCCTCGACCCGCCAGTCAAAGTCGAACCCGGAAAGATCAATGAAATCATGCCGGTTCGTAACGATGACCGTGCCGTTTTCTAGATCAACCGGCTCAATATGAATCGGCTGGTACACTTTCTTGACTTCCCAAGCGTGCGGATGGGGCAGCCGATTGGCGTCAAATACTCCGTTGGCGCAGAAATTGCCGCCGTTGGGCGCATCGGAGTAGTCGCCGCCATAAGCCCAGTACGGTGTGCCGTCCGCGGCATGCTCAAGAAATACCTGGTCCGAGAAGTCCCAGATGAATCCGCCCTGCAGCTTCGGGTAACGATAGAAGAGCTCCCAGTAATCACTGAGATTACCGACGCTGTTTCCCATGGCGTGAGCGTATTCGCTGAATATCAGGGGCCTGTGCGGGTCGGTCAGGGCATATTGTTCAACGAGTTGCGAAGACTTGTACATGGGGAAATAGACGTCGCTCCAGTCCGGCAGTCCGGCACCGGCATAGACTACGGGCCGTGAGTCGTCGCGTGCCTTGATCCAGTCATACATCTTCTCGAACGTCGGACCGCCGCCCGCCTCGTTGCCCAGTTCCCATGCGATTACAGACGTGTAATTCTTGTCGCGTTCCACCATCCGCCGGACACGATCCATGTGCGCGAGCTCCCATTCCGGCCGCCACCCCAAACGGGAGCGATCGTCTCTGAGCTTCCACAAGTGCGATTCGATATTGGCCTGGTCGATTACGTACATTCCGTATGCGTCGGCGAGTTCGTACCAGCGATAGTCGTTCGGATAGTGGGCCGTGCGAACCGAATTGATGTTGAACCGTTTCATGAGTTCAATATCCCGGCGCATCGATTCGAGCGAAACGACATGGCCTGTAACGGGATCGTGCTCGTGCCGGTTTATTCCCCGAACCGTGATCGGCACGCCGTTTACTCGCAGTTGACCATCGGTAATGTCGATGGTTCTGAAGCCGACCTTCAATGGGATCACTTCCACGAGCGCATTACGGTGGTCCCGATGTTCGATCAGCAGTGTGTAGAGGTTGGGTGTCTCGGCGGTCCATTTCGCGACATCGACAAGCTCGGTTGCAAATGTCTCGGTCGTTCCTGCTCTCATCGAAACGTCTTTCCTTGATTCCCAGATGGGTTCGTCTGCCCGCAGGACCTTGACGCCGATCTGTCTTTGCACTTCGGCCGACGAATCTTCCGTGCCAACAAGTTCAATTTCAATCTCAAGCAGCCCGTCGGAAAATGATTCGTCCAGCCGCGCATTTACATGCAGGTCGCGCACACGGGTTTTCGGCACGGCGTACAGATATACATCGCGTTCGATTCCGCTCAGGCGCCAGAAGTCCTGGCCTTCGAGATAACTGCCGTCGGACCAGCGATACACTTCGACGGCGACCGTATTGTCGCCGGGGCGAAGCAAGTCCGTAACGCGAAATTCGGCCGGCGTCCTGGAGCCCTCGCTGTAGCCTACCCGGCGGCCGTTTATCCACAAGTACATCGCGGAACGCACGGCGCCGAAATGAATAAAGATCTCCTTGCCCTCCCAGGTTTTGGGTAGCAGGAAATCGCGCCGGTAGGATCCCACAGGGTTGTAGTCGTGCGGCACGTAGGGCGGGTTTTCGGGGAAAACGTACAGGTCGTCGAGGTAATGCGGTACGCCGTAGCCTTGCCGCTGCCAGTTTCCGGGGACCTCGACATCGTCCCAGCCTGTCACCGCATATTCTTCGCGAAAAAAGTCCTTCGGCCGATCGGCGGGCCGCTCGACCCAGTGAAACTTCCACTTGCCGTTCAAGGAAAGAAAGCGGCCGGAGTTTGCGGGATCCATGCCGACGGCCTTGGCATGGGATTCGTATGAGAAGAACCTCGCGTGCGGGAGCTCGCGATTGATCTGTACGACTTCAGGGTTTTCCCAGTCAGGGATATCCGCCGGTGGAGCACAGGACGCGCACAGCAGGCAACAGGCAAACGCGGCGAGCGGGGGCCTGTACATCAAAGGTCCGGTCAGTCGTTTACGCCGATGGCGAGCGCATCGGGTCGGCGCGGATCGGCGCCGCCGAAGAAAAGTCCGTTTTCGATCATGACCGCCTGCACACTGCAGGAGGCCCATTCCAGAAGATCAATATTGTGTTCGCGTGACCGCAGTAACGCGATCGTGTCCGGACTGAATCCCGTTTCCAGCTGCAGCAGGTCCGGGCGCCACTGATGATGAAAACGCGGCCGGTGAATGGCTTCGGCGACGTTCAATCCATGGTCGACAACATTGACGATCGTCTGCAATACGGCCGTCGTAATGTGGCTGCCGCCTGGCGTGCCCACCGCCAGGTACGGCTCGCCGTCCCGAATCACAATGGTTGGCGTCATCGAGCTGACCGGGCGCTTGCCTCCCTCCACCCGGCTGCTCTCGGGCGCCAGCAGGCCGTAACTGTTCGCCACGGAGGTATCCAGAACAAAGTCGTCCATCTCATTGTTTAGCAGGATGCCCGTGCCGTCGACGGTCAGACCGCTTCCAAACGAGTAATTCAGCGTGTACGTGTTGGAAACCAGATTGCCTTGCGCATCCGCAATGGAATAATGCGTCGTATCCGGACTCTCGTAGCGGGCGGGGTCGCCCGGACTGATCTCTTGCGCCGTCGTGGCGCGTCCCTCCGGATCGATTTCGGCCGCCAGGGTGCTTGCGTAAGCTTTCGAGGTCAGGCCTTCGGCGGGCACGTATGCGAATGCCGGATCGGCAATATGCCGGCTACGGTCCGCATACGCCCGTTTCATCGCCTCGGCCATGACGTGTATGCTTTCCGCGCCGCCCGCGCCCATTTCCGACAAGGGGAAACCCTCAAGGATATTCAGCATCTGAACCAGCACTACGCCGCCCGCACTCGGTGGGGCAACGGAGTAGATGTCGTAGCCGCGGTAATTCCCATGCACGGCATCCCGCACCACTGCCTGGTAGCTGGCGAGATCATCGTGCGTAATGAGCCCGCCGCCGGCTTCCATTTCCGCGACGATCAGGTCGGCGACCCTGCCTTTGTAGAACCCATCCTTGCCCTGATCCCGAATCCGTCGCAAGGTTCCGGCCAGATCCTCCTGAACCA
Source organism: Gammaproteobacteria bacterium (assembly GCA_965116895.1). Lineage (GTDB taxonomy): Bacteria > Pseudomonadota > Gammaproteobacteria > Steroidobacterales > Foliamicaceae > Foliamicus. Next base: position 696,273 of record OZ220729.1, read on the forward strand.
GCGTGTCGCCAACGCCCATCGGCAGACCACCCGGATAAAACACTTTCGCCGTTGCGGCGTCCTGGGGCAACCAGTCTGCGTAAGCGGCCAGGGTGTCTGCCAGAAACGGCGTTACGGTGAATCCTTCCTCCGCAAGCGTGATGGCCGGTTCCAGCAATTCGGCCCATGGCAGGGAACCGTACTTTTCGTGCGCCATGGCGAAACCGGCGACGGACCCGGGGACCGCAACTGACTTTGCCCCTTTACGCTTTAGTTCCTCGTCCGGATTGCCGCTTGCATCGACGAAATCTTCGGGCGTCGCGAGTAGTGGCGCCACCTCCCGGTAATCCACGACGAGGGCCCGCTCCTCCTCGGCCAGCCACAATGTCATGAAACCGCCGCCGCCGATGTTGCCGGCGCGCGGCAGTACAACGGCCAATGCAAAACCGGTCGCCACCGCGGCGTCGATTGCATTACCGCCTCGGCGCAATATGTCCGCGCCGACCTGGCTCGCCAAATGGTTTTGCGTGACCACCATGCCGGATTTTCCGAGCACCGGCTGGTGCAGTTGCTCGTAGGAAAAAATCGCCGTGGTGATCGTTGCATCCGATTCGGACACCGCAGCCGTCTCGCCGCGCTCCTCAAGATGGCTTGCGACGGCTTCGGCCAGCGGGTTCAGCACGCCGTCACGAATCCGGAAACGGTCGCCGCTGCTGGTGTTGACCTGCGCCGCCAGCGCGAAGCCGTAGCGCGGGTAGTAGTCCATCCCTGATATGTATCCGAACATCCAGCCGCCGTGTCCGTATCGTGGGCCGAGTTCGGTCGATTGGACGAATACGCCGAGGCCATATTCGACCTGCGCGTCGTTCGTCGGAACGCCGGCAAGCAAGTCTTCAAGATAGTCGCCCTCCATGGCGCGGCCCTCGTACAGTTCCCGCGCCCAACGCGCTAGATCCTGCGAGTTCGACACGAACCCGCCGCCGGTCCACTCGGTGGCCGGATTGAAGATCAACAGGCCACTCTCGGCGGCCTTGCGGTCATCGAGGCCGAATGTATTGTTCGGACTGGTATAGCCCGCGGCCAGGCCCGGAAGATCCCGGCGGTCGGAAGGGTTCGTCCGGTGAAGATTGAGCGGTTTCAGAAACCGTTCCTCGACGAAGTCGTAGAACCGCTGTCCGGCCGCCCGTTCGACGACAAGGCCCAGTAGGATGTAACCGGCGTCCGAGTACTCGTATCCGTTTCCGGGCGAGTGGAGAGGATCGGCGTCGAGTACGTATTCGATCAGTTCGCGCGGACTCAAATGGGTATCGGGGTCGGCGTCCGGGCCGGTGAAACTGGCCGCGATCCGCTGTGCGAATCTCGGGTCGTCGATATGATCGGGCACGCCACTCGAATGCGTGAGCAGCATGCGCAACGTAATGGCCTGGGCGTTGGGGAGTCTTGAGAACCATTCTTCATCGCCCAGCCACCGCGACAGGGGATCATCGATGCCCAAGACGCCTTCCCCGGCAAGGTCGAGAACCGCTGCGGCAACGAAGGTTTTTCCGATGCTGCCGGCGAGGAGCCGGGACTCCGGCCGCATCCTGATCTCAAGTTCCAGATCGTCGTAACCGCTCGCCAAGGCGATGGAACGGCCGTCAGGCAGGATGACCGCCGCCGTTGCGCCAGGCAGATCCAACTCGGATCGAACGCCATCCAGCACCGCCTGCAGTTCGCTTTCCAAGCGTTGGTGTTCGAATGACGGGTCCGGCTGGTCGCAGCCGCCACAAAGAAAAATCCCTGCCAGTATAGGCAGAAAATGACTTCGAATCTGCATTAATCTACTCCTGCGGCAGGACGGGATTTCCTGAACCCGCTGCATACAGCTTATTGTATTATTTATGTGATAATCATACCTGAACCGGCTAAGTCTTTGTTGTATCCCAGCCACGGTAGCCATTGAATGAAGAAGCTCTCAGCAGTATGGATTCTGGCCGTACTCATGCTTATTATGCAAGCCGCGCACGGCGCGCCTCGAGCCCGGGACTTGGGCGTTCCTTTCGATGGAGTGCCGGGGCCGCTTAATGCGATCACGGACGTTGCCGGCGTCGAAGTCGGGCACACTACGTTGATTGCCGGGAGCGGGCCGCTGGTCGTCGGAAAAGGCCCTGTCAGAACCGGTGTGACCGCGATTCTGCCTCGCGGCAAGTCTTCGAGAACACCGGTCCACGCCGGATGGTTCACCCTGAACGCAGCCGGTGAGATGACCGGCACGACCTGGCTCGAAGAGCGCGGCGTAATCGACGGGCCCGTCATGATCACGAACACGCACAGCGTTGGTGTAGTGCGGGACGCTGCTGTCGCGTGGCTGGTCGAAAACGAATGGCTCGGCAGCTGGTTCGCGCCGGTTGTGGCCGAGACCTGGGATGGTTTGCTGAATGACATCAATGGTTTTCACGTAAAGCCGTTTCATGCGACGCAAGCCATCGAGACGGCTGATTCGGGGCCAGTAACCGAAGGTGCTGTCGGTGGAGGTACCGGGATGATCTGCGCCGGATTCAAGGGCGGCATCGGCACATCATCGCGGCGTGTCGAGCACAACGAACGGGTCTATACAGTCGGTGTGCTCGTTCAATGCAATTACGGTGCAAGGCGGCATCTTCGGATTGCCGGCGTTCCCGTCGGGCAGGAACTCGTCGACGAGTATCTGCCTTGCCGGGCCGATGATCCGGATCCCGATAGGCGTTGTGAGGACGATACGGATGGTTCGATCATTGTTGTTGTGGCGACCGACGTTCCCTTGCTGCCGCATCAATTGCGACGCGTTGCCAAACGGCCCACCCTCGGGATCGGACGCCTCGGCGGCGTGGCGCGGGCCGGATCCGGGGACATTTTCCTGGCGTTTTCGACCGGGAATACCGAAACGGGCGATCGCGGCGCCAAACCTGTAACCGTCGATGTGTTCCCGAACGACCAGCTGACAGCCATATTCGCGGCAGCGGTACAGGCGACGGAGGAAGCGGTCGTCAACGCATTGGTCGCCGCCCGCACGATGACCGGGGCGGACGGCCTGCGCGTTCATGGCCTACCGCACGGCGAACTCCGGCGACTCCTGAAAAAATACAATCGATTTGCAGAATGAAAGAACCAGGTCACGGCCAGTCATGAGTGTCTCCCGCCGTTCCCTGTTTCGGATGGCCGGAGCCGCAGCCGGTCTTTCGGTCGTTCGGGCCGAACCTGGCGTGGCTTCGATACGCACCGGAGATTCGCATTTCGACCCCTGGGTGGAAGTCCGGGCCGACCATGTCCGGCACAATCTGAATCAGGTACGGAACCGTGTCGGTAACCGTCCGGTCCTTGCGGTCATAAAGAACAACGCCTACGGAATGGGCCTGCGGAACATGGCGCGGATTCTGGCGAGAGAGGAGGTGGTAGCCGGACTGGCGGTCGTGAAGCTGGAAGAGGCGGTGGCGCTTCGTGAGGACGGCATCAGCAAACCAATCCTGCTCATGGGGCCGTTCGATGACCGGGATCTGGAAGAGGCAGTCTCTCGCGACATCATGCCGATGGTCTATACGCCGGTCGGCAGGATTCTGGACAGGATTTCGGCAAAGTTCGGCAAGAGGATTCCGGTTCATGTCTGTGTCGATACCGGCATGGGCCGGGTCGGCGTGCCGCATCGTCAGGCAGCTGACCTGACGGAAGGACTCGCAAGCCATCGTTCGGTCGACATTCGGGGACTGATGACGACCCTGAACGAAGACAGCGCATTTGAAAGGGAGCAGTTCCGCCGTTTCGAGGAGTTGCGCCAGGAGCTTGGAGCCAGAGGGATCCAAACCGGACGCGGACATGCGGCCTCCAGTTACGGCCTGTTCCAATCGCGATTTGCATTCCTGGACATGGTGCGCCCCGGCATGGCGCTTTACGGATGCTACTCGGACCAGAAATTCCGCAACGCGGACATCATGGATTTGCGGCCGGCGATGAGCTTCAAGGCAAGGGTCATATACGTGAAGAAGCTGCGAAAAGGCGAAAACGCCGGCTACAACCGGTCCTTTACCGCGGATAGCGACGTATGGATCGCAACGCTGCCCGTCGGCCACGTGGACGGCGTTCCGCGAATAACCGCCAACGGCGGAAAGATCCGTATCGGGAGCCGGTTCTATCCCGTTATCGCCAGCGTATCCTCAAGTCACACTCTGCTCGAAATCGGTGCGGAGAAGACGGTGAGCGTCGGTGATGTTGCGACCGTTTGGGACTGGCGCCCCGGTTCACGACCGGAGGACCTGGCGGCGGCCACCGGTGCATCAACCTATGACCTGCTTATGCACCTGAGTCCCTTGCTGCCCAGGCAGCTGGTTGCCTGAGAAGTGCGGAATGTCGGCCGGGGGAATCGTCGTGCTCGACTGTTGTGGCGCGCCATCGCAAGCCGCCGCCGGCGGCGTGGAGGGCCGTGCCGCCGGCCGGAATCCGGTATGAGGAATAAGTCATGATGAACTTACGGTTTTTCGCGAGTTCTTGGGTCGCGCTTTCGCTGGCGACCGGTCTGGCTCTTGCTGCCGAGGAAGTGGGCGGGCCAGTGTCCTTCTTTACCCTGGACAACGGTCTGCGCGTCGTCATCGAGGAGAACGAAACCGCGCCGGCCGTAGGGGTTGTTGTGCTTTATCACGTGGGTTCGAAGAATGAGAAACCGGGCCAACGTGGATTTGCGCATATCTACGAACACCTCATGTTCAACGGTTCGGAACACTACGACGGCGAGTACTTTGTGCCGCTCAGGGCCGCGGGCGGTACCGACGTGGGCGGGGGCACGGAGCGGGATTACACCTTTTACCACCAGGTCGTTCCGGCCAACGGCCTGGAAACCGTGTTATGGATGGAATCGGACCGCATGGGTTACCTGCTTGGGGTCGTCGATCAGGAGAAGCTCGACGAGCAGCGGGGCGTGGTCTTAAGCGAGATCGGCGGCGCCCACTTCGAAGTAGGGGGAATGGCGATATACCGCCAGATGGCCGGTTTCTATCCATCCGAGCATCCGTACAGCTGGCGGCCCCTGGGTGTTATGGATGAGATTGAGGCGGCATCGCTGGCCGATGTGCGGCAGTGGTTCACGGATTTCTACGGCGCGGCAAATGCAGTCATATCCATAGTAGGCAATGTGGATGCCGCCGATGCCCGGGCGCAGGTTGATAAGTATTTTGCCGACGTGCGGTCGGGCAAACCGGTCACCCGAACCCGCGAATGGATTGTCAGCCCGCAGGCCAACGTGTACGAAGAAATGGTTGACCGCGTCGCGCAACCGAGAATTGAGAGGTGGTGGGCCGCTCCGGCGAATCGCTCTGCCGAAGTCGCCGCGATGACGGTGCTTGAATCCGTGCTGGGTGAAGGCAGGAACTCGCTGCTGTACAACGAACTCGTGGCGCGACGCCAGCTTGCCGCCGCCGTTTCCGTCGAGTTTGATCAAATGGAACTCATGAGCCTGATGATCGTGAGGGCGACCGCGGCGCCTGGCGTCAGTCATCGGCAACTGTCCGCGGCGATCGACGAGACGATTGCGGACCTGGTGCGGGACGGCCCGGCCGATAAAGATGTCAAACGCGCGCGAGCGGCGGTGCAGCTGGCGACAGCGAACAGGAATGAGCGCGTATTGCGGCGCGCGTTCGACTACGCCCTGGGTGTATTGATCGCCGATGATCCGACGCTGTCGGCGCGGCAGCTCGAAGCGATCGGCGATATTCAGACCGCGGATTTGCAGGCGGCGGCCGCAATGTGGCTTACCAGGCCGTACCACGAGATTGCGATACTGCCGTTGCCCGAGTACCAGGTTGTCGATCGACGCGTCGATCGCAGTCGCCTGCCGGAGATCGGCCCTCCACCGCCGCCGGTTTTTCCGGATGCGCAACGTTTTTCGCTGGACAGCGGCATTGAGGTCCATCTGGTGGAGCGTCACTCGGCGCCGGTCATCCACATGACGATGCAGTTCGATGGCGGTACGCGCGTCGAGCGTGAGCTCGCCGGCGTAGCCGGATTCACATTCGATATGCTGGATGAAGGTCAACAGGGATTGTCGGCGGCGGAGGTTGCGGAAGCCCTGTACGACATTGGCGGCAGCGTGTCCACCGGCACTACTGAAGACAAGGCCGAAATCAGCTTGTCGTTCCTGTCGGACAAGACTGGTACGGCAGCGAACCTTTTTGCCGGAATGATCGTCGAGCCGTCATTCCGGCCGGAGGACATCGATCGCGTTCGCCAGGAACGCAGGTCGGCGTTGGACTCAACGCTGGCGGATCCGATGGCGGGCGTCCTCAGGTACGTCATTCCATTGATCGTTTACGGAAGAGAGCATCCGTACGGGCGGCACTTGGCCGGACTCGGCACTCACCAGGACATTGCGGATATCACACGCGAGCAGATAAGCGCTTATCACGAGGAATTCGTAACTCCCGGCAATGCGCGCCTGATCGTCGTAGGGGACACGGAGCAAGACGAATTGCGTCCGGTTCTCGAGGAGGCGTTCTCGGGCTGGCAGGGCGAGTCAGGGGTCAGTGCTTCAGATTTGCCGGCCCCTGGTACCCGACGTCCGGGCTCCAGAGTCATCCTCATTGACCGACCCGGCATGAGCCAGGCGTCAATCATGGTGATGGGCGCCCTGGGTACCGGGACGGTTAAGGATGAAGCGGCGGTGTTCGTCGTGAACGACATCCTTGGCGGTCAATTCGTGTCGCGGCTCAACCTGAATCTGCGCGAGGACAAGGCCTGGGGCTATGGTTCCATAAGCATGGCGGTGCCGAAACAGGACGGCACGATGTGGGCGTCCTACAGCCAGGTCCGGGCCGACAAGGCCGTGGAATCGATGATCGAGATCCGCAAGGAAATCAGCGGTATGGCCAGCGACCGCCCCATGACTGACGGCGAATTGGCCTTGGCCAGGAAGAGTTGGGGCACGATGGTGACGAACGAACTGGAAGGCAACAGCGGCGTCATGGACCACCTGGTGGAGAACCTTGGCCTGGATCGCGCCGACAGCTACGATCTCGAGTTTCAGCAGGCACTGGCGAATCTGACGCTGGCTGACGTCCATGCCGCCGCGAAAGCGCTGGCGGATTTCGACAACCTCACTTGGCTGGTCATCGGTGACCTCAAGGGCCGTGAGAGTGATATTGAAGCGCTGGGACTGGGCGAGGTTGAACAGTGGACAGGCGTTCAGGAAGCCCTGTTCCGATAACGGGAAACCCAGGCTGAGGAGGGTCGCCGATGACTGAACGAAAATTCGGAGCGCGTGCTCCGGCGGCTGCCGCGGCGATCATGGCGGCATGCGCTGCCTGTTCGCCTCCGTCCGGGGAGCTGTCCGGTTCGACGGACAGCGGAGTTGTTCGCTATTCGCCCGAGGATCTGCTGGATTCGGTTTCCTATGCCGGGCTGGCGCTCTCTCCGGACGGCGAGAATCTGCTGACGAGCAGCGATGCCGGCGGCACATTTCAGCTTGTTGAGATACCGCTGGACGGTTCCGCGATGCGCGACGTTACCGAGGGACCGGAATCCTCCAACATGGCCGTCGGGTATTTTCCGCGAGGCGACAGGATTCTTTTCCTGGCGGACCGGGATGGCAACGAACAATTCCGTCTCTACGCCGGTCACGCCGGCGGCGATGCGACCTCTGTCATGGACGAGGGCAGAACATCTTTTCTCGGCTGGAAATCGGACGGTTCCTCGTTCTTCGTCAGCAACAACGCCCGTGATCCGCGGGTTTCGGATGTCTACGAAGTCTCGGCGGACGACTACGGCATTGAATGTATCTTCGAGAACAATGACCTCTACATACCCGGCCCCGTCAGTCCTGATGGAACTCTGATCGCGCTGGCCAGGATTGCGGACGACCGTAGCCAGCATCTGGAGCTATTCGAGGTTGCCGCCGGCGAATACATACAGGTTACGGCGCCGAACATGCACGTCTGGAGCGGCGGAACAACATCGGCAACCGCCAGCACGCTGGCCTTCAGCGCGGACGGCAGGTACTTCTACTACACAACCGACAAATGGCACGAATTCCAGCATTTGATGCGCTTTGACATCGCCGCCCGCAGCCGCGAAGCGGTGCTGCGTTTCGACTGGGACATACGGTCGGTAGGGTTCTCGGAGGATGGCGCCCGGCTCGGCGTGGCCGTGAATGAGAACGCAAGACAAGTGCTGTATGTCTACGACTCCGACAGTCTTGAGTTGTTGGGAAGCGTCGACAATGCAAATGAATCGGTTGCCGGGCATGTTTTCACCGAAGACGCCGACAAAGTGATTTACATTGCCCGCAGCGGTCAGATGCCGGGCGATATTTTCGTCCAGGACCTGTCAGCAGGGAGCCGCCGGGTACTGGCCGCGTCGCTCAGCGACAGAGTCGATGCGGAGGACCTGGTGCACGGCCGGACGGTCGAATTCTCTTCTCATGACGGATTGCATATTCCGGGCCTGCTGTTCGTGCCGCACGGAGCGAGCGCGGCGGATCCGGTCCCGGCCCTGGTCATGATCCATGGCGGGCCGGGCGGCCAGTCGCGGGTCGGGTACGAACCGTGGGTGCAGTTTATCGTCAACAGGGGCTACGTTTTGTTCGCCGTCAACCACCGGGGCAGCGGCGGCTACGGAAAGACCTTTTTCCACATGGCCGATCAGGCCCATGGCAAGGCGGACTTGAAGGACGTCATCGCGGCAAGGGACTATCTCAACGGTCTGGAATTCGTGCAACGTGATCAGATCGCCGTGTTCGGCGGATCCTACGGCGGTTTCCTTGCGCTGGCGGCCATGACCAACCACCCCGACGTGTTCAAGGCCGGCATCGACTTCTTCGGAGTCACCAACTGGCCGAGAACCTTCAGGCTGCGTCCCCCGTGGTGGGATACGACCTGGACGATTCGCGAATACGGGATGGGGGACAACGACGATGAGGCGTACTGGAACGCACTGTCGCCATTGAACAATGCCGGGAACATCAGCAAGCCCTTGCTGGTCCTGCAGGGCGCGAACGATCCTCGCGTCCTCAAGATTGAATCGGATGAGTTGGTCGATCGCGTCCGCCGCAACGGCACTCCCGTGGAATACATCGTGTTCGATGACGAAGGCCACGGCTTCCGAAAGAAGAAAAACCAGGTGGTGGCCTTTGCGGCGATCATCGACTTTCTTGACAAGTATCTGGATGGCGCCGGCGCCCCGGCTCGCATTCAACCCTAGAGGAGAACCATGAACAGGAGAAAGCAACGAACGCGTGCGGCCGTTCTGGCCGGCAGTATCAATGCGGCGCTTTTGATCGGTTGCGCTCAGGATTCGCAGCAGGGCGGTTCCGCGCACGTGGAGTATTCGGTCAAGGAGTTGATGTCTTCGATTACCTACGAGGGACTGGCTTTCGCGCCCGACGGAAAGTCGATCATCACCGCGGGCGATGCCGGCGGCGTAGCCAACGTTGTCGAGATCGCCCTGGATAGCGGTGAAGCGACGCAACTCACGGACCTGGACGACGCCGTTACGGTAATCAGCTACTTTCCGCATGATCGGCGGCTATTGTTCGGCATGCAGAGGGGCGGCGACGGCTATCAGCAGTTGTTCGTCAGGGAGGAGAACGGCGAAATCGTGGACATTACCCCCGGCGACAAGTCGTACGCTGATTTTCACAGCTGGTCTCCGGACGGCCAGTCGTTCTTGGTTTACGACGACGCGGCGCAGCCCGGCCGGAATGACCTCTACCGCGTGTCCGTGAATGGCTACAGCCGGGAACCGGCATTGGAACCCGGCAACTATCCGGGATTCGGGCCCATCAATCGCCGGATGGAGATCGCGATTCCGGTTTTTTCGGCAAGTGGAATCGATATAGCGTTCAGAAATCTGGACACGGGAGCGCAGGAGTTGATGGAAATGGGCGAGGAAGGTTTCGCCAGTTTCGGTTTTCCGCACGCCTTCAGTCCGGACGGCCGCTATCTGTACTACTCAAGGGATGCCGGTCACGAGTTCCACTATCTGATGCAATACGACCGGGAATCGCGGACGCACACCGAGGCGCTCAGGCGTGACTGGGCTGTCCTCTCCTTGCGCGGAGCAAAAACCGTGAGTTTTACTGCCGATGGAAGCAAGATGGCGATTGCCCAACACCGCGATTCGGCGACCTTCGTCGAAGTGTATGACGCACAGACAATGCGGATTCTTGACAGCAGCGGCATGGACGACGTCAATGTCAAGTCGTTCGAGTTTTCGCCGGACGGCTTGAGCTTTGCAATGGTCGTCTCGAATGGTCAGATGCCGGGCGACATCTATCTGAAGGAGATCGGCGGCGGCGAACCAAAACTGATCGCGCGGTCGCTCAGTGCCGGGGTCAATCAGGACCACCTGGTCGCGGGCGAGGTCGCGAGGTTTGATTCTTTTGACGGCGTCAGCATTCCCGGAATCCTCTACAAGCCGGCGTATGCGAGTGCAGCGAACAAGTTGCCGGCGATGATCTGGGTTCACGGGGGGCCATCGGTGGAAGAAGAAATCGGCTACCGGCCTGTCCTGCAGGTCCTGGCCAATCACGGCTACGTCGTCTACGGTATCAATCACCGCGGCAGCACCGGCTTCGGGAAGTCCTTCGCCGACCTGGACAACGGCAAACATGGAGTGGACGATCTAAAGGACATTGTCGCCGCGAAGCAGTTCCTGATCGATCTGGGATACGTCGATCCCGAGCGCATCGGCGTCATGGGCCACTCGCATGGCGGATTCCTGACGCTCGCCGCCCTGGCGTTTTACCCGGACGTCTTCGACGCTGGCGTCGACATGTACGGGCCTTCGGACTGGTATCGGACTTTCGCCAGTCAGCCGGATTTTCAGGCGGGCCGCATGCAGCTTATGCGCGTCGAATTCGGCGATATTACGGACGAGGATTTCATGCGAACGATATCGCCTTTGTATCACGCGGAGAAGATCGTCAAGCCGCTGCTGGTGCTGCAGGGCGCAAATGACCCACTGGTGCTGCAGAGGGAGTCCGACGAGATAGTCGCCAAAGTCAGGGCGAACGGCGTTCCGGTGGAGTACGTCGTTCTTGAGGGCGAGGGCCACGGCTTTGAGAAAAAAGAAAGCAAGCTGATTGCCTACAACGCGGTTCTCGCGTTCCTGGAAGAACACCTCGCAAGCGCCCCTCGTTGAGAAGAATGCAACCGCTCGCTCGCGCGCGCGAGCGGTTGCAAGGGGATGTCTTTAGAAGTCGTAACGGACCGTTAAGCCGAAGGAGCGCGGTCGATCCGAATTGTAGGCCCCCATGGGCCCGAAAATGCTGCCGGGCCGAGCCCAGAGTTGACGCTGAACGTCATTGGTCGCATTGTTCAGGTATGCCGTGATCCGCCAATTGTCGGTCAACTGAACCGACGCGCCGAAATTGAGTTTCTCGTAAGCCCGGTGATCGAACTCGTCGGTTGGATCGAGGCTGCGGGTCGCCTCGCCGATGCGGGTGAAACTGGCATTCAACGTGACGAACGCGTTTCCGACTATAAACCGGTAACTGGTTGCAACGCTGGCCTGGTACTCGGGCGTGTCGGGAAGCTGCGTTCCCTCCGGCACAAGATCGCCGCCGGAAAGCAGAAAGTCCTCCTCCAGCTTTGCATCGACCGTGCCGCCGCTGATCGACAGGTCCCAATTGTCCGTCAATCGGAACGTCGTTGACAGGTCGAATCCTCGGCTACTGGCGTCGCCGACATTGTCCACGACCTGAATCGAAGCACCGGCGCTCTCATAGTCAACACCCGCGACAATGTCTTTCCAGTCAATAAAATAGACGGAACCATCCATATAGGCCCGATCATCCCAGAACGACACTTTCCAGCCGATTTCGTAACTGGTCAGCGTTTCCGGCCCGTACGACTCCGGAGCGCCGGGCACGAGGCCGGCATTGGTGTTTTCGCCACCGCCCTTGAATCCCTCGGCCGCAATCGCGTAGATCATCGCCGAATCGCTAAGGTCATAGGCCAGCGAGAATTTCAGGTTCGTTACATTGTCCGAGTTGCTGGACTGCAACAGAAGGTCAAACGTCGGCAGGCCTCCGGCCAGCGCGCCCTGGATCACGGGGACAAGCCCGGACTCGAAGGAGTCCGCGTCCCGATCTTCCTTGAACAGACGCGCGCCGACAAGCCCCCGCAGCCTGTCGGTGAACTGGTAGGTAAGCTCGCCGAATAATGCCATCGTCTGAATATCAGTTGTCGCTGTGGACCTGTTGATGCCGTTATCGCCGATCTGGCCCCGAATGCCGTAGTACTGAAGAATGCCCAGCTCGATGTCATCGAGTTGCGTTCGAGTGAGATTCGGGTCGGAGAAGAAGTTCGATGCCCGATTCAATTCATAGGTCCTGTAGAACGCTCCGGCAACCCATGTATACGGGCCGTCGGAGTTGGAGACAAACCGTATTTCCTGGGAAAACACATCCGGCGCCATCATGGCGTCTATACCTATTGCCCGAACGGGCGGAATGGGAAAGCTCGCCGGCCGCGGCGGGAATATCGGCAGCGGCGGGGGGAAGAAAGCCCCGGCCAGGAAGGGATTCAGCGGAAAGATCCTCAGGAAAAGGCTAAAGTCGAGCTGGAATTGCTGTTCGCGGTCGAAATACGTTGTTGCCGACGTCAGACTTCCGGCAAACATGTCATAGTCCAATTGCAGTGTAAACAGGTCGTACTCGTCCTCGAACGGCTGCAGTATGTTCGCATTGAAGGAAAGCGTTTCCGGAAATGCCCGCGCCACCTGGTCGTCGGATTCCTGTTTCGCCCTGGAATACCCCGCCGTGATTTCCAGTTCTTCAATCGGTCGCCACAGCACCGTAATCCGGCCGCCGCTGTTCTTGTAGTTGTTGATGTCCTCGATGCCGAAGACATCGCTGTCGATGTAGCCGTCGTCATCGCGAGAGAAGCCGAGCAATCGGACCGCCAATCGATCCTGGACCAGGGGCAGATTCAGGACGCCGGCAATTTCGTTGCGGTCGCCGCCGTCAGTGATCCCGCCCCAGCCGAGTTGCACGTTACCCTCGATTCCCCCGGTATAGGGCTTCTCGGTAATGTAACGCACCGTTCCGCCAAGAGACCCTTCGCCGTAGAGCGTGCCCTGCGGACCCCGCAGGATCTCGATGCGGGCGATATCGTAGGTTGTGAAAGCCGGATTCGAGCCGACCATTCCAAGGGGTGCCTCGTCGAGGTAAAAGCCGGTATTCACTCCCTGACCATAGAACTGGTTAATGCCGCGAATGCTGATTTCACTGCCGCTTCGCCCACTGCTTTCCCAAGTTACTCCGGGCACGGTGCGAATAAAGTCCTCGATCTCAATCGTGCCGTTGGTGTTCAAGGTCTCACCCTGGAGCGCATATACCGCTTCCGGCAAGTCGCGCATCCTCGTTTCGCGCTTGGATGCGGTGACAACAATCTCTTCCAGCGACAGCGACGCGCCTTCGTGCTCGTCCGCGACGGTTACTTCCCAAACGAATTGACTCCCCACGATCAGGCCTAAAACAACTGGCGCTAGAGCTTTCAACTGAGCCTTCATGACATTCCTCCTTCCCCGCAAATTACCCGCGCTAAACGGTCATCCAATGGGAGATTACCTCCGTCCGCAGCGTTTGCGTCCACACAATCGAGAAGCCCCGGACGCGGCTTGCAACCATTTTTCGACTCGAAACACCGTCAATCTCCCCCTGGCGCCGAACCACATCCGGAAATGTGTGTTCAACCTCTTTCGTAGTATAAATCATACTATGGCACGATGTTCCGTACACCGCAGCCACCACAGCCGCCGCAGTGAGGTGTCCGAACGTGCAACCACCGGGCCGAATCGAACAGCGAGATTAAGGGCAGAGAAGCGATGCGTTTGCTTGATTTGACAACACCGGCGCTGGTGCTGGATCGGGGTGTGCTTAAGCGCAATATTCGTGCGATGGCAAGCCGGTCCGTGGAACTAAACGTGCCGCTACGGCCACATATGAAGACGCCAAAATCGGTGGCGGTCGCTGAACTCGTGCTGGAAGAGCAATGCTGTGGAATTACGGTATCCACCTTGCAAGAGGCCGAGTATTTTTTCGACGCCGGAATAACCGACATCTTCTATGCGGTGCCGCTGGCTCCCGGCAATATTCCAAGGGCCTCAAGGCTGTTGCGGTCCGGCGCCCGCCTGCGTTGCCTGGTAGACAATCCGCAGGCTGCAGAGCAGATCATTGAAGCCGCAGGTCGACAGCCAGTTTCGATTCCGTTTCTTATCGAAATCGACGTGGATCGCCACCGTACCGGCATTCCTCAGGACGCCCCGGGATTCTTGGCTATCGCACGGCTGTTGCACCAGGCTGCCGCCACCGAACTGTTCGGCATCATGGCGTACGGCGGTGCGTCCTACGAATGCGAGAGCGTCGACGAAATGGGAGAACTCGCCGAGCGTTTTCGGCTGGAAATGTTACGGGCGCGCGAAACCTTGCTTGCCGCGGGACTGCCGTGCGAACATCTCAGCTTTGGTTCCACGCCCGCCGTGAAATTTGCCCGTTCGATGGACGGCATTACTGAATTGCGCTGCGGGATCTACATTTTCGAGGATCTTTTCCAGGCTGGCATTGGCGCCTGTGCTTTGGACGACATTGCCTTGTCGGTCCTGACCACCGTGACCAGCGTGCAGCCGCATCTGAATCGCCTCGTGATTGATGCCGGGGGTCTTGCACTTTCCAAGGACCGCAGTACCCGGGGAAGGTCTTTCGACGCCGGGTACGGATTGGCTTGCGACGCTGCAACGGGTCGTGTCATTCCCGATCTCTTTGTATCCGGTGTGAGCCAGGAACTTGGTCTGATCACGACAATGTCCGGCGGCCGGATTGATTTCGATCGGTTACCGGTCGGTCGAAAATTGCGGATTCTGCCCAATCATGCGGACATGTCCGCGGCGGCGTACGAGGAATACCACGTTGTGGACGGACGGGACGAAATTATCGATGTCTGGAGCCGGACCAACCGATGGTAGGCGCCAGGCGGGGCTGGCTCGCCCCCATCGCGATGCTACTTCTTCAGAAATCGATATAGTCGACCAGATCAGCCTCACAAGCCGCTTCATATGCGGCCCTGGCGACCGCCAAGTCCTGGATTGCAATTCCCGAACTGTCGAAAACAGTGACTTCATCTTCCGAAGTTCGACCGGGTAGGTCATTGCGGGTTACATGTCCCAGCGCGCATACATCGGCGGCGGAACCGATGATTCCCGCCTCAAGCGCGTGTTGAAACTCCCCGATACTGACTGACTGTAGCGGATACTCCGCGAACAGTCGGGCGCGGGCAAGAAGGCCTGGCTCCAGCTCCTGCTTGCCTTTCGCGTCGGCCCCCATCGCGGAAACGTGGGCGCCGTCGGCAACCCAGTCACTCAGAATGACTGGCGATCGGGATGGTGTTGCGCTGATGACTATGTCCGAGCCGCGCACGGCTTCCTCGGCCGAAACAAAATTGATTCTCGTGGAAATATCGTCAAGGCGCCCGGCCAGCCAGGCGGCCCGTTCCCCGGACCGCGTGTAGACCTTGATATGCGAGAGCGCGCGAACTTCGGCAACGGCGCGGATCTCATGCTCCGCCTGGTGGCCGGCGCCGACAACGCCCAGCACCGTTGCATCCTGGCGGGCGAGCCAGGAAACCGCGATCGCGTCAGCGGCCGCGGTGCGAAAGCCGTTCAGACGCGCGGCGCTGACCAATACCTGCGGAAATCCGGTCGAAGGATCCAAAAGGAGGACCGTCGAGCCGTGCGCAGCCAGCCCGTTGCTGAAGTTGCCCGGCCAATACGATCCGCACTTGAGGCCCACGATATTGGCCGACCGGTCCGCGCCACACTTGATGGTAAACGAGTCGGATCGGGCCAAACCCGTTGCCGTTACTACGTCGCATATGTCAGCGTTGCCCAGCGCGACCGCTTCGAAGGCGCCGCGAACGGCGTCGAAGGCGAGCCGCCGCGTAACGAGCCGGTCTACGGCGGATGCGGTGACGACTGCCAGCCTGGACATCGTTGCACCTCGGCAAAGCGATTCAACGCTCTACCGGCGTATATCCGCAAGCGGCTTAGAAATTCCGTCGAAGCTCAAGGCCGAACATTCGCGGAGAGCCGAGCGTACTGAAGATCGAGAGTATGGGCGGAAAGGTGAAATCGATCACACGCGTGTTGTATCTCTCGTCGGTCAGATTATTGCCCCAGATCGATAGTTCCCACGCGCCATCGGGATCCCGATAGGTCAGGCGCGCATTGAGCAGGCCGAACGCATCCTGATGGCCTGCCGGATTGTTGCCGTCGGCGCCGGCCAGGATCAATTCCCGCTCACCCGTCCAGACGTAGTCTCCGCGCAGCGTGATATTTCCGTCGCCGAGTGGCCAGGTCATCTCGCCCCCGATGGTGGAGCTCATCTCGGGGCCCGGCAATTTGTTGCCCGCCGCGATGATGGGTTCCTCGCCCGACAGCGTAGGGTCGCCTTGCGTGATCTCGCCGTCAAGCAGCCCAAGACTTGCGTACAAGGACAGATTCTCGGTAGCCAGCGCCTGCAGTTCCACTTCCAGGCCATTCGCCTCCGCCTTGCCGAAATTGCCTGTAAGTACGCCGAACACCAGGCCTTCCTGCCCCGGGATGGTGGTGAATGCGGAGATCTGGATATCGTCCCACCGCGAGCTGAACGCGCTGGCGTTGAGCAGAACGCGGTTGTTCGCCAGCCCCAACTTGACGCCGGCCTCGAAATTCAGCACATACTCCGGATCGAACGACGGGTTGTGGCTCGAACCCAGCGCATCGTTGTAACCGCCGGCCTTGTAGCCTCGGGCGACTTGTAGATATCCCATCCGATCGTCGGTCCAGTTATACGAGTACGTGACGTCGCCGGTCGGCTCGGTCCAGCTTGCCGAATCGACGAACAGTGGAACCACGCCCACCAGACCGCCGGGCACGAATGCCGAGCTTTCGTCGTCCTGACGGTAGGACACCGACTTCTCGTCACGGCTTACCCTCAGGCCCACCGTGATTGCGGCCTTATCATTGAATCGAAAAATCCCCTGCCCGAAAGCCGCGTAACTGTCCGTTTCCACGATGCCTCTTGCTTCCGCATACAGAGCCGACTCCAGCGGAATGCCGATCCAGCCCACCAAGTCGACTTCCACGGTGGCAAAGCTCGTATTGTCCGTTTCCTGCGAGAAGAAATACAACCCCGCGATCCAGTTGAACCGGTCCCCTTTGGAGGAGGTGAGCCGGAACTCCTGACTGAATTGCTCCTGGTCTTCCGGATCCCCGTCCGTTGCCCAGGCGATTGGCGTGCGGTCTGTGTCGGTTGCGCTGAAATAATCGTGGGTTCGATACGCGGTGATCGAGTTGAACACTAGGTCATTGAATTCCATCGTGCCGTGCAGCGCTGCCCCGAATCCGTCGAGCGTTTCACGGCCTTCGAAATTCGCGCTCATCGAGAAGTTGTGGGGGTCGCCATCATGGCTGAACTGAAAGGTCGCTCCGGGATTCGGGGGGAAGGGCAGCCCGAACTCAATAAGCGGGTTGGGCTGGATGGTCTCGAAGGCGAGCGGACTCTGCTCCAGGTCCCGGTAATCCACGGTGAGCCGCCAGTCGGAGTGGTTATCGGGCTGATACAGCAGCGAAGCACGCAACGCGTAATAGCTCTCGTCATTCACTTTCCGGCCCAGGAAGACGTTTTCGCTGAAGCCTTCGCGTTCGTGGTAAACGGCGGCAATGCGGCCCGCCAGCCTGCCGTCAACCAGCGGCCCACCGATGGCTGCCTGCGCCCGCAGCAGGTCGAAGTTGCCCGCCCGCAGCGCCATGTAGCCGCCGCTTTCTTCGAGCGATGGCCGCTTGGTCGTGTAACTCACACCGCCGGCCGTCGTGTTGCGGCCGAACAGCGTACCCTGCGGCCCGCGAAGAATCTCCGCGCGCTCCAGGTCGTACAGATGCAATGCGGCGGCGACGCTGTTTCCCATGTAAACCTCATCGACGTATACTCCGAGGGCCGGCTCCTTGCCACCGCTGTTGCCCCCGAAAACCCCGCGAACCGTCGGCGTCGAAAGCTTGATGTCGCTTTGCTGCTCGTAATTGATATTCGGCGTTCGCAGCGTAAGATCGTCGAGCGAATCCACCCCGATGGACCGTAGCGCATTTTCGTCGAAGGCCGCAACGGAAAGCGGCACGTCCTGAAGGCTCTGCTCGCGCTTTTGCGCGGTTACGATGATTTCCTCAATCGCCAAGGATTGATCGGCCTGTGGCAGAGCGAGCGGAGACCACAAGAAATTCGCTACGATCACGAGGACGCATGGCACACGGACTGATTTCATGATGATTGCTCCTGTCTTACTTAGTTTCAAACGCACTCAATTGGTTTCAATCGCTACCTCATATTATCAGATTAATATTATTATTGTATCAACACCCCGTCGGATAGCGACCAAGGACTCAAAATGGCGCAGCCTCTTTCTCAATGAACCGGCGCATCGGACTGGCCGGAGCGGTAGCCGCCCTGGTCGGCGTGGTGATCGGAGTTTCGATTTTCCTGCTCCCGGGCGAGCTGGCCGCAAGCGCGGGGCCTGCCGTTGTATTCTCGTACGGCATCGCCTCGATGGTGGCCATGTTCAGTTGCGTCGTCGCCGCGCAGCTTGGCGCGATACTTCCGACGGCCGGCGCCAGCTACGTATTGGTAACGCGATTGGTGTCGCCGACCGCAGGATTCGTTCAGGTGTGGATGATCATCAGCGGAGTGTCCGTGGCGATTGCGATGATTGCACTGGGTTTTGCCGATTTTGCTTCCGTGCTGCTGCCGGGTATCAATCGAACGCTGATCGCAGTGGGGATAATCGTATTGCTTGCACTGCTGAATATCGTTGGAGTCAAGGCTACCCTGTTCGGACAGAGTGCCATGGTCGCCCTGATGCTTCTGGTCCTTTTCGCCTTTGTGGTGGCTGGGTTCCTGCGGTTGGATGCGGATTACCTGATGCCGGTCATGCCCAATGGTCCCGGCTCGGTACTTGCCGCCGCTGTTCCCGCGAGTTTTTCCTTCGCGGGATTCATGATGATCATCGACCTGGGCGGGGAAACAAGGAACCCGGGCCGGAATATTCCACTGGCGCTGCTGATCAGCTTTATCCTCGTCTGGGCGAGCTATTCCGCCATCGCGATCGTGCTGGTCGGAGTCGTGCCTTGGCAGAGCCTTGCCGCGATGGATGTTCCGGTTGCCGACGTGGCGCGCCTGATCTTCCCGGCCTGGACGGCAAAACTGGTAGTTGTCACCATTCTCGCTGCCGCAGCCACTACGATCAACGCGCTGTTGCTGGGTTACTCGCGGGACGTGCAGGCCGTCGGCAGGGCGCGCATGCTGCCGGCGTTGTTCGGGAGTATTTCGACACGCACGGAGGAGCCGGTTGCCGGCGTTCTGTTGCTGGCTACGCTCGCGCTCGCCGCCGTATTTCTCGGTTCATCCCTGCTCGACTATGCAACCGTCGTTGTGATTGCATTGATGGCTTCCCAGTGCCTGATCGGCATTGCAACGATTCGATTGCCCAGCCGCATGACCGCAGCGTACGAGGATTGTGGATTTCGGTTGAGGAGGAAGTGGTTGCGGTTTTGGGGTGCGGGCCTTTCGGTCGCCTCGCTGGCATTCCTCGTAATCGGGTTAACTGCGGGCGCGGCCGTAGTAACGCTTACGTTGGTGATCACCGCGGCAGGAGCGGCGGTATACGGTTGGCGGGTATACGTTTTTCGTTCACGCGGCAAGGTATTGCACAGTGTCGTGAGGAACAACGTCGATCGCCAGATCGAGGAGGCGTCTGGCGGTTGAACGGCCTATCGGGTTTCCCTGAGCGCGTCGATCACCTGTTCTACGGTAAAATCGATGACCGTGTTGTCCATGGCGGTCGAGATAAAGAACATGCCGTGCATCGTGGGCATGACGCCGCGATCGATCAGGGCCATGAATAGTCGGAATTGCTTTTTCAGCAGGCCGTCAAGCCCGGCGAAATCGCGGTAGTTGTGAATCGGTGTGCTGTCGAGCAGCAAGCCGCGCATTGATTCCAGTCCGACAACCTGGCCATCGACGTTCGTGATTGACAGGGCTTCATGCAAACCGCGGGTAAGACGCTCGCCCAGCGCTCCAATCCGTTCATAAGCGTCGGGCGTCAGCATTTCCATGCAGGCCTTGCCGGCTGCCATCGTAACCGGATTGGCGAAGAAGGTGCCACTGTGCGGCGCTCTGGCGCCGATCGTCGGGTCGAACACCGACATGAACTGCCGCTTGCCCCCCACCGCCCCGACCGGAAACCCACCCCCGATCAGCTTGCCCAGCACGGTCATATCCGGCGTGATATCGAGGTATCCCTGGGCGCCGCGATAGCCGAGGCGAAAGCACAGGACTTCGTCGAATATCAGCACAATGCCCCATTCCGCGGTCAGGTCGCGAATCTCCCTCAGGTACCGGTCCTCGCCGCGGCAAAATCCCATTCGCATCGGCACGGGATCAATCAGTACGGCGGCGAGGTCCGCCGCGTTTCTTCGTATCAGCCCGCGCGTTGCGTCCGCGTCGTTCCACGGCAGCACGATCACGTCGTCGAGCACGCCCTGGGGCGTGGCCGCACAGGTTGCGACGGAGTCGGGTTTACGCGAATCGCCCCATGCCGCGGCGGGCGGGCATTCACTGACTTCCGCGAAATCGTAGCCCCCGTGATAGCAGCCTTCGACTTTCGCGATCTTGTATCGCCCGGTGTGGGCCCGGGCGCCCCGGATTGCCGCCATCACCGCCTCCGTGCCCGAGTTCGCGAATCGGATCTGATCGACGCCCGAAAGGCGCCCGCAGAGTGTTTCCGCGAGTTCGATTTCGGATTCGGTCGGCATTGCAACCGTAGTTATTCTGTCGAGTTGTTCCCTCACGGCGGCAATGATCGCCGGGTGGCGGTGACCGTGAATCAGGGTGGTGTAGTTATTGGCGAAATCGATACGCTCATTGCCGTCGGCGTCGGTTACCCGGCAGCCCTCACCACGTCTTGCGTAGAGCGGATACGGTGGATGGAAAACGGTATGGCGGCTATTGCCGCCCGGAAGGACGCATCTCGCCCTTTGATACAGCTTCGCGGAGTTTCGGCTGGAATCCTGGTACGCCATTGGAAAGGCTCGGACTCAATCCAGGTGACGCAGATCGACTTTTGCGCTCGGAAGCATCGGCAACCGGGATTCACGGATGAAACGGGTCGGTATCAGTTCCGGTTGCAGATACTTGCGGCAGTGATCGCGCAATTGTTCGTCGCTGATCGAAACGCCGTTCAGAGGCACGATATGGGCGTGACCGGCCCAATGCTCATCGTCTTCCTGAGCGCCAACGACCGCAACGTAATCGACGTCGGGGTGCCGTGAAATCACCTCCTCGATCCGGCGAGGGCACACTTCTACGCCGTTTTGCGTGAAGATTTCGCTGCGCCTGCCGAGAATCGACAGATTGCCGTCATTGTCTAATCGGGCGATGTCCCCGGTATGGAACCAGCCGTTCTCGTCCACCACTTTCGCGGTGTGCTCCGCGTCCCTCCAGTAACCGAGACAGACGCCCGGGCCCCGCAGCAGCAGCTCGCCCGATTCGGTAACGGCGACGTCCCGGCCGTAGGTGTCCACGATTCGGCACTCGTAGTCCGGCGGCAACGTGCCGACCGTTTCGCCCAAAAGTCGCCGGTCCGTGTCCGGCGTCGTCACGGTAATAATCGTGCCCGCTTCCGTGACGCCATAACCGCACCACAGGTACGAGCCGGATTGCTGCAATTGTTCGATAAGCGCACCCGTGGCCGCCGCGCCGGCCCAGGCGATGGATGTCACGCTCGAAGCATCGAACTCTTGGGCGGCGGGATCCGACAGCCGCATGGCGTGAAACAGTGGCGAGGCGTACAAAAGGGTCAACTTCTCATTTGCAATTGCTTTTGCCCAACAGTCCACGTTCAGTTCTTGATCGCAATAGACCATGCCGCCGAACATCAGCGGAATGCACAAAACGTCGATTTGCGCGGCGGTCAGGGTAATGGAGACCGGGTTGTAAACCCGAAGGTTATTCAGCAGATTCTCGCGGCCCTCGTAGGCACGCTCGAAAGCACGCTTTGCGGCGATAACATTTGTCTGCGAAAGCAGCGCGCCTTTGGGTTCGCCCGTGGACCCCGAGGTGCAAACGATGGTCAATCCGGCATCGGGGCCGGGCGGGTTATTGTCAAACCGCGCGCCGGTTGCCGTGCCTCTGGCGTTCAGCAGTTCGAGAAAGGTCTCGCTCAGATTGGAGTGCGCGTCGATCCGTCCATGGAGCGTGGTGACGGAATCGCAGTCCGGGGCCGTTTCGCCGTCATGGCCGGGTGCAACGGCCGCAAGCAGGAGCTTTGGTTGCGTTGCGGCAATCCGCCCGCGGTTTGCCGTTGCGCCGGCTGCCGGATCCAAGCCGACAAAAATCGCTCCGATTCGGGCGCAGGCGATGAGCAGGACTCCGACGACTGGGTCGGGGTGGGACCATAGGGCAATGCGGTCACCGGAGCGGCAACCGGCCGCTGCCAGCGAGCGCGCGAAACCAACGGACAGCGATCGAAGGGCAAGGTAATCGAGACGATACCGCTCGCACGCCAGCGCTTCGCGATCCGGAAAACAATTTGCGAAATAGTCGGTGTATTCGGGTATGGAATCAAAATTCGGATGCATTTCGAATCCTGCGCCAATTCAATCCGCTTCGGACTTCAGTCTTGTGCGCCGCCGTGTCCATCTTTCAGCCAGTATGGGCGCGCGGCCGTTGATTGACCATGGGCAAACTGCTATGCAGATTCCGCAACCGTAGGTTTCGGCGAAGTACTTGAAGCACTTGTCGAAATCGACGTACCACTTCTGTTCTCCACGAACCAGTTGCTTTTCGTCGCTGATCGCGTCGACCGGACAGGCGTTGGTGCAAACCTTGCACCCGAGGCAGAAATCATCGGCGGCAAAGTCGTCCGGGCCATCGCCAACCATCGGCAGGTCCGTAAACACGCCTGCAAGCCGGAACGAGGAACCGAGGTGTCTGTTGATCAGGGAACCGTGCTTGCCGAGTTCTCCGAATCCGCATTCGATGGCTGCCGGCAATAGGTTGATCGGCCCGGCCAGCGGACCGCCTCTGGGCTCCGCGGGCCAACCTTGCGATCGTATCCAGTCCGATACCGATCGCGCGACCAGCCAGCCCTTGGCGTACTTGTCCACGACTTCCAATGCGGACGTCACCTCGGGAGCGGTTGACAGCTGTTTGTGGTCCATTTCGACGCCCAGCATGACGATCCATTCGTAATCGAATTCATAACCCTCGAATACCCATTCGGGCCGCGCCCGAACGATGCCGACCAGGTCGGCCTCGGATTGCAAGGCGTGTTGCTTAACCAGTTGCGCGTTCTGCTCAGCCGTTCGCTGAACGCGCTCCTCGGCGACAGGCGCCTCCGCTCGGTTGATGATCTCTTCCCGCGCGGCGCGCTTGTCCGCCAGCGCCGGTTCCTTGATTCCCTGCGCCCAGAACCAGTCCTGAACCTTGCCGTGCTCAAGTATCCCGGAGTCGTGCCACATGATGGGGGTCGGCCGTCTGCTCCCGGTCTCTCCAAGTCCATTGATCGTGTTGCCGGACTTCTTCGGCCACAACACCAATTGCGCCGGATCCGGAACGAAAGCATCCTTCGATTTCCTGCCGCGGGACATGCGCTGCCGCTCAGGCCGACAGTCAGCGGTTTATAGGGCGGTGTGCCGGCATCAGTTGGCTCACCGCGTAGGCTGCATCGGCATGGCCCAGCAGTTCGTAGCGGCTGCGAAGCTGCTCCAGGTGCCGGCGATCAACGATGTACTGACCGGATTTCTGTAATTTCGCGAATGCCTGTTGCGCTCCCGAGGCGCCGGATTCCCTGATCGAAGATGCGAGAGGAAAGACGATCGACTGACGCGGCGGATCATACGGCAAACCGGTCAGGATGTCGTCAATCGCCTGGTGAATCGTATTAATCGTGCTGCGCGTGGTTCTCAGATTGGTAAAGACAATAACGGTATTGTCATTGTCTTCCGCGCTGAATTTATGGTTGACCCAAAACCCGCTGGTGCTGCCGCCGTGGCGAACGTATCGCCGCCCGTTCTTGAATTCAATCTGGAATCCGGATCCATAGGATGCGATGCTGCCGTCGTTCAGGCGCGGCGCCTGCCACATCTGCTCCAGCCTGGCGATCGGCAACAGCTTGCCCTGCCGCAATGCCTGGTCGTAGGCGTACATGTCATCGAGCGTCGACGCGAGCTCGTCGTCGCCATAGGTGATGCCCTCGATCTCCGGTACCGCCGCGGGGTTCGGGTCTGGCCGGATCCCCGTCACCGGGTCGAACTGGTATCCACGAATGACCGGCCCGCCCTCGGCCTCGCCATTCGGACGGATGATCAGCGTATTGCGCATTCCGGCGGGATCGAGTATCCGATCCCTGACGACTTCGCGGAATGGGCGGTCGGTGACTTTCTCGATGATCAGGGCGAGTAGTACATACGCGGTGTTGCTGTAGTGATTGCGTTCTCCCGGCACGGTCGGCGGCGGTGGTGCGTGCCGCTCAAGGAAAGCAAGATAGTCGCGATTGGTATAGGGGGCATCCTTCCTGCCGTAGAAATCGTAGAACTTGCTGCGCAAATCCGGATCCGCATAGACATCGAACAGCCCCGAGGTGTGGTTCAGCATTCCGCCGATGGTGACGCCGCCGTACGGTAATCGCGGAAAGAAAGAATCCAGGCCGTCGTCCAAGCTGAGCCGTCCCTCCTCAATGAGTTGATGAACGATCACGGCGGTAAAGGTCTTGGAGATCGAGGCAAGCTCGAACACCGAGTCCGGCGACATCGGGGTGCCCGATTCGCGGTGACTGAACCCGAAAACGCGCCGATAAACGATGTCGCCCTTCTCGGCAACGAGAACGCCGCCACTGAAATCCTCGAACTCGTTGACTGCCGCGAACAGCCGATCCAGCTCCCGGGCCTTGACGGTATTCGGACGCGGTCCGGCGGAATCGGAGTTGGCGGCCGCAGGGCCGACAACCGCCAAGGCGGTCGCGGTGAACGCGGTGAACATGGCAATCCCGACGAGGATCGGTCGCTTTTTCCGCACCGGACAACGGCGCGCAGCCATCGCGCCCGGACCGGGCAAATTGGTTCCAAGAATGGGTGACATAGTCAATCCGCTACCGTGGACGATAGAAACTTTTTATAGTATAAATCGGTTAAATCAGTTGCAAGTAGCGTGATTTTGCCGTCGTCGGCAATGGGGGGCGCACGGAGTGCACAGGCCATGACAGACTTTGACACCGTCGTTATTGGTTCCGGCAATGGCGGCCTTGTCGCCGCCGCCGTCCTCGCGCAGAACGGTCAGCGCGTGCTGCTGCTCGAGCGGCACAATATCCCCGGCGGTTGCGCGACCAGCTTCATTCGCGGGCGCTTCGAGTTCGAGGTGTCGCTGCACCAGGGCGGCGCGATCGGTCCGGAGGACAACCCGGGTCCCGTGCGCCTGATTCTCAACGAATTGGATATCGCGGACCGCGTCGAATTCATTGAAGAAAAGCACCTCTTTCGGACCGTCCATCCGGACGGTCTCGATGCTACCCTGCCGGCCGATCGCGAAGGAGCGATTCTGGCGCTGCAGGCGGCATTTCCCGCCGAAGCAGACGCAGTGCGGTCATTCTTCGACCTGGTTTACGCCTTCCTCGAGCAATCGGCCGGGGCCGTCATGTCGCAGCCTGCGATCGACGAGGAAGCACACGCCCTGTTCTATCAGTTCGGATTGAAGACGGCCAGCGAGGTCGTGAACCAGTGCTTTACGGACCCCCTGTTGCGTACCGCGATCATGACCTATTGGGGATACCAGGGCACGCATCCCGACAAGATGTCGTTCTTCGACCTGGCCGGCATCTTTTTCGAATTTCTCGAAAACAAGCCGTGGCACGTGCGTGGGGGTTCGCAGGCGGTGAGTTCCGCATTGCTGTCCCGCTACACGGAGTGCGGCGGAGACGCACAATTCAGTTGCGGTGCCCGCCGTATCCGGCTCCATCGTGGCCGGGTGGCTGCGGTTGTCACCGATCAGGGAGACGAGATCAGTACTCGATGGGTCATTTCAAACGCCAGTCCCTACAGTACCTACCTGGGACTGATCGGCGAAGATGCCCTGCCGGCGGGAATCTCGGACCGTTTGATCGCAATGCGTCCCGGTTATTCGTTCTTCAACGCGTACCTTGGACTCGATTGTGAACCGGAAGACTTGGGAATAGACGCCGGGGTTACGTTTCTCCACACCACGACCGATCTCGACAGCGCCTACAGGAAGCTCAACTCCTTTGAGCCGCCCGAGTGCCTTTTGTTTTCCTGCTTGGATGCCAACAACCCCGAAATGTCCCCGCAAGGCGCCTGCCAAGCCGACCTCTGCGCCTTGCAGTATGCCGATCACTGGCGCCACTTGCCTCCAGGCGAATATGCAGACATGAAGTACCGGTACGCAGAGCAGATGCTCAGCATGATTGAAACGCTCTATCCGGGCCTTTCCGATTCGATAGAAGAGATGGAAATCGCTTCCCCGCTAACCTTCATGCGCTATCTGGACAACCCCTCCGGCGCAATACTCGGCTACGAGAAGCGCCGACGCGACTGGGCTTGGTTTGACGACACGCCATCCTCCCCGGCCGATCTCATGCACAACGGCGTCATGACGGACTGGTTCATGCGATCGCCGTCGTGCCGCACACCGATCGACGGACTGTTGCTGGCCGGTTGCTGGATCTCGAAGGGCGCGCATTCGCTTTCCATGTGCAGCGGCTATCTGGCGGCGCACGCGGCGCTGCGCGACGATCGCCAGGACCAGGCGGGATGACCGGCAAATCCATTTTTGAACGGATCGAGGGGCACGCGGAGAGTCTCCTGGCACGGCGCGCCAGCCAATCGGTGACGAGCGCGAGCGACGTGATGCATGCGACGGCAACCGTCAACCGCATTCACCCACCAAGGATCCGGGTCTTCGTTGATCAGGTGTCGCGGGAAACAAGGTCGAGCAAGACCTTCCGACTCACGCCGGAGCAGGGCTGCCTGCCGCCGTTTCAGGCGGGCCAGTACGTCAGTCTATACACGCAGGTCGGCGACGTTCACACCTGCCGGCCGTACAGCATCACGTCCGTTCCATCGGCCGGGCAACACTACGAAATCACCGTCAAACGCATGCCTGACGCATTCGTTTCCGGCCACCTCGTGGACAATCTCGCGATGGGTGACGAGTTGGAGATTTCGGCGCCGGACGGACAGTTCTACTACAACCCCCTGATCCATGGTCATTCGCTCATCATGCTGGCGGGTGGAAGTGGAATCACGCCGATCATGAGCATAATCCGCGATCTGACCACGCGCAGGCCCGAAGTCGGGATTTCGCTGTTGTACGGTTCGAGTCGGCCGGATGACATCATCTTTCACGATGCATTGGACGCGATTTCACACGCGCATTCGCAATTCAGCGTTACCCATGTCTTGTCGGAACCGCCGCCGGGCTTTGCGGGCCCGAGCGGATTCATTTCGGCTGATCTCATACGCGGGACCGGGTGCCTGGAGACCGCTACCGTCTTTGTTTGCGGACCGCAGGCAATGAACCACCACTGTTTGCGGATACTCGGGAATCTTGGCGTTCCGCGGAAACGGATCCGCACCGAGTTGTTTGGCCCTCCCGACGACGTAAGCCAATGCGATGGTTGGCCGCAAGAGTTGTCGCCGACGAGCAAGGTGCGTGTTGAAATTGCCGGCGGGAAGTCGTTCGCGGCCCGGACTGGAGAACCACTGCTGGCCGCGTTTGAACGCAATCGAGTCGGGATTCCCGCCATTTGCAGAACCGGTCAGTGCTGCATGTGCCGCGTCAAGATCCTGAAAGGAACGATTTTCGAGCCTCCGGAATCCGGACGGCGCCGATCCGACCGCTGGTTCGGCTACGCCAATGCCTGCATGAGTTATCCGGTTACCGACCTGCTGATCGCTATCTGAGGCAGACGGAGATCATGCTGTTCCGCGCCGTGCTCGTCCTTGCCGCCTTGTTCTTTTCCGCGTCGAACGGCGGCGCGCAGGGGCTGTGTGTCGCCGGGGCCGAAGTGGAGCCCGTCGTCGTCGGCAGTTACGCGGTAACTGCGTATGGACACAGCGTTACTACGTGCCAGGATCTGGCCCGCACGGTGGGAGCCCGGGCGGTTGGGGCGCGGTTACGCGGGATACTGATGCTAGGTTGCGCCCGGAATTGACCGTCGTGTTGGGACGCAAGAGGGTCGCCCGTGTCGTCGATGTGTGCGTGGCGCTGGCGGGTGTCCTGATCGGGGTCTTTGTCGCGCTATGGCAGCGCACAGGAATACCGGGCTCGCCGGACGGCGGCGCCGGGACTGAGGCGGTGGTTGAGGGGCTACCCAAAAACTGAGTCACTTCGAATGCGATTTCTGACAGACTCTAAACTGAGAGGGAGGATGTCAGATGAAGCGCAAGCGCTACTCGGTCGAGCAGATCGTAGCGGCCGTAAGACAGCATGAGCTGGGGGTTTCGGCGGTGGATATCGCCCGTAAGCTCGGGATTGCCGAGCAGACCTTTTACCGCTGGAAGAAGCAGTATGGCGGCCTGGAGCCGTCCGAGGTCCGCGAGCTGAAGCAGCTTCGCGAGGAGAACGCCAGGCTCAAGCGCCTGGTGGCGGACTTGAGCCTGGGCAAGGTGATGCGGCAAGACATCGCGGAAAAAATGTATGGTCCGCTCCCGGTTTGCAACAGCCTATGAAGATCGTGGGCAAGAGGGGCTGCAATAATGTATCCGGCCTATTCGTGGATCATTCCTGATCCTGGCCCAGACGGAACTCCGTACGGGCAACGTCCTCGAAAATGGTTCGATCTCCAGAATCGTTTTTTTCTGTCAGGTTGCACACCGGGGGATTGCCCTGTTGCCATTCACTCCTAAAGCTGTCGCAGAACTCCTGTGATAGTTACGTATAACGTCTATGCAGCTTTAGGCCGATAGATTGTCTCTTGGGTCAGCACGGCCCAGCTGATCTCCGCCAGCTTGTTGGTCAGCGCCACCACGGCCACGTTTCGGTGTGTGCGGGTTTCCAGCGCGGAAACCCAAGACCCGAGTCGGTGCCGGTCGCGGCGAACGTGGAGCACGACCGAGCGGGCGCCGTGGATGAGCAGCCGACGCAGATACGGATTGCCGCGCTTGGTGACACCGAGCAACCGTGTCTTGCCGCCTGTGCTGTGTTGTCGTGGCACCAGGCCCAGCCAGGCAGCTACTTCCCGACCGTTGCGGAACTCCGAGCCGTTACCGATGGCCGCGACCAGCGCGGTGGCACCCAACGGCCCGATGCCCGGGATCGTCAGCAAGCGCCGGCAGTCGTCCCGATTGGCGGCGATGGATTTGATCTGCCGGTTGGCCTCCTCGATCATGTCCTCCACCAGGTCCCAACGATGCGAGAGCCGCGCGAGGATCGAGCGCATGGGGGTAGAGAGATCGTTCTCGGCATCTTCGAGAATGCCGGGCAAGTCACGGCGTAACGCCGGTCGGCCTTTGTCGACGATCAGGCCGTTTTCCAGCAGAAAAGCGCGGATCTGGTTGACGATGGCGGTTCGATCATGCACCAGGCGCTCGCGGTAGCGGTGCAGGGCTTGCAGATCCAGTTGTTCGGCGGACTTCACCGGCACGAACCGCATGGTGGGACGGCGGGCGGCCTCGGCAATCGCTTCCGCTTCGTTGAAGTCGTTCTTCTGTGACTTGGCGCAGGGCTTGACGAACTGCGGCGCAATGAGCTTGACGGTCAGCCCCGACTCCTGCATCCGTCGCGCCAGATGCTGTGTTCCCGGACAGGCTTCCATCGCAGTGAGGTCCGGAGCCAGTTGGGCGACGACCGCCAGAAGCTTGGAGCGCCGGACTTTTCTTTGCAGGATCGGCTCGCCCTCGCGGTTGGCGCCGACCAGGTGGAACCAGTTCTTTCCGGCGGCAATGCCCAGTGTGTAGAGGGTGTTGTTCGTTGTCTTCTCCAGCCACGGCAAATGGCGTGATTATCGGCGGAAGCGGACCATTCCATTAACGGTAAGCGCATCGTAGCGCCGCTCGGCGGGGCGCTATGCGGTCAGCGAGCAGCGCGGCTGTGCCGTGACCGGTACGGCGCGCAGCACGTATCAGCACAAGTCCACCAGGCCTTCGCACGAGACGCTGCGGCAGAAGATCCGGGACCTGGCGCTGAGCCGGGTTCGGAATGGCTACAAGCCCATCCACGTGCTGCTCAAGCGCCAGGGGATCCACGTGAACAAGAAGCGCGTCTATCGCCTGTATTGCCAGGAAGGCCTGCAGTTACGGCCTCGGCGTCCCAGGCGGCATGTGAGCGCAGCTACCCGGCAACCACCTCGAACCAAGCCGCGAGCGCCGAACGTGGCCTGGACGATGGACTTCGTCAGTGATCAGACCGTCGAAGGAACACGTTTCCGAACACTGACCGTGGTGGATGTCTTCACCAGAGAATGTCTGGCGATCGAACCGGGCAAGAGCCTGCGAGGCGCCGATGTGGTCAACGTCTTGAGCCGGATCGCCACTGAACGCGGTGCTCCGAAGCGGATTTACTGTGACAACGGCAGCGAATTTGTTTGAACCGCCCCAGGATATTCGGAGACTATTTGTTATGCGTCAGGCCACCTTGGCCCACTCTTGATATTGATCATACATCTGTTCTTTTTCCGCTGGCGGCATGTCGCCGATCGGCACCAGGGTCGCCGTGCTGAAGGAGTCCGGCGAGGAGGTCGCCAGCTATCCCCTGGAGGGATTCGGTTGGGCGCTCGTTGCGCCGGGCCTGGGCGGAGAGACGGCCTACGCCGCCAACTGGTTCACCGGCGAGGTGGTCAGGCTGTCGCTGGAGGATGGACACATCCTCGCCCGGGTGACCATCGCCCCCAAATGCCTGGCCGGAATCGTTCAGCTGCATTGACTGCATTGCGCCCGCAGCCCTGGGCGGGAAATAGTCTCGCGCGTCAGGCGTCTGTGCGGCTGGTTCGCCGCAGTATCGCGACGTAAATCAGCGCGGTAGCGAACATGGTCAGGCTGTAGGTTGCGGCCGGCACGGTCGCAAGCCCGCCGCCGAACAGGAGCACGGCGATGGCGATGGCCAGCGTCCCATTCTGTAGCCCGCATTCAATCGCGATGGCCGTTCTCTGTTTCGCTCCGGTGGCGAACCACCGCGCCAGCAGGTAAGCGATCGCCATCATCAGCAGGTTCAGGGCAAGAGTGGCCAATCCGGCCTGAGCGTAATAGTCGGCGAGGTTATTGCGTTCCTGGTAGATGGCGCCCGCGAGCACCAGCACGAAAAGCACGGCGGACAGCGCGCGGGCCGCCGGCTCGATCCGCAGCGCAAAACCCTCGGCGAAACGGCGGACCAGCAGGCCGATCAAGACCGGGACGGTGACGATCAGAAAAACGCTGATCGCCGTGTCGGCGACCGTGACGTCCTGCATCGCCTGCTCGCCGATGAAATGTCCATAGGCGAAGACGACCACGAACGGGACCGTGATCACGCTCAGCAGGCTGATCACCGCGGTCAGCGAGATCGACAGTGCGACGTCGCCACGCGCAAATGACGTCAGGAGATTGGAGGTCACTCCGCCCGGGGCGGCGGCAATGATCATCAGTCCAAGGGCGAGTTCCGGCGCCATCGGCCAGACGCTGGCCAGGAGGAAGGCGACTACGGGCAGCACGATGATCTGCGACATTGCGCCCACCGCGAAATCCCGCGGGCGGCGCGCCACCCGCACAAAATCGTCGACGGTGAGACCGAGACCGAGCGCCAGCATGATGAAGGCCAGCGCCAGCGGCAGAACGACATCAGTCACAAATCCCATGCCTTCTCCTGAATGTCGGGTATGGAGCCGAGGGTAGAGGATGGCAGCTTGAGGTCGAAGGACCGGGCGCAGTCCAGCGCTTCTTCGTAGCCGGCATCGGCGTGGCGCACCACGCCGGTGGCCGGATCGTTCCACAACACGCGTGCAATGCGCTCGTCCGCTTCGGCGCTGCCGTCGCAGCAGATCACGACGCCGGCGTGCTGGGAGTATCCGATTCCAACCCCGCCGCCGTGATGCACCGACACCCAGGTCGCGCCTGAGGCGCAATTCACCAGCGCGTTAAGGAACGGCCAGTCGGACACGGCGTCGGAGCCGTCCTTCATGGCCTCGGTCTCGCGGTTCGGACTGGCGACCGAGCCGGAGTCGAGGTGGTCGCGTCCGATCACGACGGGCGCCTTGAGTTCGCCGCTGCGCACCATCTCATTGAACGCGAGTCCCAGCCTGTGCCGGTCGCCCAGGCCGGCCCAGCAGATGCGTGCCGGAAGGCCCTGGAACCGGATCCGCTTCGCCGCCATATCCAGCCATCGGTGTAGTGCGGCGTCCTCCGGCAGGAGTTCCCTGACCTTCTCATCGGTGCGCGCGATGTCCTCCGGGTCGCCGGACAGCGCCACCCACCGGAACGGGCCCTTGCCGCGGCAGAACAGCGGCCGTATGTAGGCGGGCACGAAACCGGGAAAGTCGAAGGCGTTCTCGATGCCCGTTTCCAGCGCCACCTGGCGGATGTTGTTGCCATAGTCGACCACCGGGATCCCGCGGCCCCAGAAATCGAGCATGGCGCGCACCTGCACCGCTATCGACTCCTTGGCCGCGCGTGTCGTTTCGGCCGGATCGGAATGCCGCCGCCGCTCGTGTTCCTCCAGGGTCCAGCCCTGCGGCAGGTAGCCGTTCAGGGGATCGTGCGCCGAAGTCTGGTCGGACACGGCGTCCGGCGCATGGCGCGGGTCCTCCCTGGAACGGCGGGCCAGTTCCGGGAAGATATCGGCGGCGTTGCCCAGCAGGCCCACCGAAACAGCCTTACCGCGCTCACAGGACTCGTTGAGCATTGCAACGGCCTCGTCCAGGTCGTTCGCCTGCCGGTCGAGGTAGCCCGTACGCAGGCGAAAATCGATGGCCGACTGTCGGCATTCGACCGCCAGCATCGAGGCCCCCGCCATAGTGCAGGCGAGCGGCTGTGCGCCGCCCATCCCGCCCAGTCCGGCGGTCAGAAACCACTTGCCGCCCATGTCGCCGCCGAAATGCTGCCGGCCCATCTCGGCGTAGGTCTCGTAGGTGCCCTGTACGATCCCCTGGCTGCCGATGTAGATCCAGGACCCCGCGGTCATCTGCCCGAACATCATCAGGCCGTGCCGGTCCAGTTCGTTGAAATGCTCCAGCGTTGCCCAGTGCGGCACCAGGTTGGAGTTGGCGATCAGCACCCTCGGCGCGTCGGGATAAGTGCGCAGGACGGCCACCGGCTTACCGGATTGAACCAGCAGGGTCTCGTTGGCCTCCAGCGCCCTGAGCGCGGCCACCATCCGGTCGAAGGCTTCCCAGTTGCGCGCGGCCTTGCCGCGGCCGCCGTACACGACCAGTTCCGCCGGGTTCTCCGCGACCTCCGGGTCCAGGTTATTCATCAGCATGCGCAGCGGGGCTTCGGTAAGCCACGACTTGCACGTCAGCTCTGCGCCCCGCGGCGCCCGTATCGTTCGACTGTTATTCATCGCCGTACTCCCGACATACCTCACCGTTCACGCGGCACCCCATTCTTGTATACGCGATAGCAGGGGTTATTGCCAAGAGCGTAACTGAGCTCTTCGGGCGACTGCAGGTCCCATACTGCCAGGTCCGCAATCTTGCCCGTCTCGATCGAACCGCGGTCGTTCAGTCCCAGCGCGAGCGCCGCGTTCACCGTTGCGCCGCGCAGCGCTTCTTCAGGCGTCAGTCCGAACAGCACGCAGGACATGTTCATGGCGGTCAGCAACGAGAGCATGGGCGAAGTGCCGGGATTGTGGTCGGTACTGACGGCCATCGGCACACCTGCCGCCCGCAACGCCTCAACTGGGGGCTTTCGTGTTTCGCCCAGATAGTAGTAAGCGCCCGGGGCCAGCACGGCCACCGTTGCGGATTTGGCAATCGCCTTTATACCGCCGGGGTCCAGGTATTCGAGATGGTCGCAGGACAGCGCGCCAAGCTCCGCGGCCATCTTCGCGCCCCCCGAATCGGAGAACTGCTCGGCGTGCAGCCGCAATGGCAGGCCCAGCGCCCGGGCGCGTTCGAAGATGGCTTTGACCTCCACCCGCGTGAAAGCTACGCCTTCGCAGTACGCGTCGACCGCGTCCGCCAGGCCTTCCGCGGCCACCGCCGGCAACATGTCCTCGACCAGAAGGCGCAGGTACCCATCCCGGTTTTCGCTGTATTCCGGGGGCAGCGCGTGAGCACCCAGGAAAGTGGCTACCACGTCCAGATTCTCGGCCCCGCCCAGTTTTCGCGCAACGCGGAGCATGCGCAGTTCCGTTTCCAACTCCAGGCCGTAACCGGACTTGATTTCAACCGTGGTCAGGCCTTCCGCCATAAGTGCCTGAAGCCGTCTGCGGGCCGATTCCAGCAGTTCGGCGTCATCCGCCGAGCGCGTCGCGCGCACGGTGGAAGCGATTCCCCCACCTCTCCGGGCGATCGCTTCGTAGGTGGCGCCTGCGAGCCGCATTGCCCATTCGCTGGCCCGGTTGCCCGCGTAGATCAGGTGCGTATGGCAGTCGATGAGCCCGGGCGTGACCAGGCGTCCTTCCAGGTCCAGTCGTTCTTCGTCGGACCGCTTCTCGCGCCCGGCAGCCGCGCCAACCCACGCGATGCGGCCGTTCAGTATGCGTATCCCGGCATTGCACATCAGGCCATACGGTGCGCCGCCGGCCTGCATTGTGGCGATACTGCAATTTGCGAGAAATAAATTCATGCGGACAGCCGGAACGCGGCTTGAACCTGGGATCTATCCTTGTACATTTGTTGTCGATTCTGCTGCGTGCCTGCGGCAAAATCAATACGGGAATTCATACACCAGTGTCGTGACGAGCCTGTTGTTTTCAAAAGTATTGACGCCGGCCGGCTGGCGGGATAACGTTCGGATAAAACTGGACGGCCACGGCATCATCTGTTCGCTTCAACCCGGCTGCAATGAAGCCGATTTGCCCGCGATCGGCGGCCTGGCAATACCGGGAGTACCGAACGCTCATTCGCATGCACACCAGCGGCTGCTGACCGGGTTGGCGGAGGCGGGAACGGGGCGCGGTGACTTCTTGCGTTGGCGGGAACTCATGTTCCGGGTCGTGGGTATGATCGATCCGGACAGCTTCCAGGCAGTTGCGGCACTGGCCTACATGGAAATGCTCAAGAGCGGCTACACCTCGGTGGCTGAGTTCCATTACCTGCATCATGACGTCGACGGCTCGCCGTACGCGCAACCGGCCGAAATGGGAGTGCGGTGCATCGCTGCGGCCGAAGAAGCAGGAATTGCTCTGACGCTCCTGCCCAGCCTCTATGCTTACGGCGGCTTCGGCCCAGCGCCCGCGGGTGTCGAGCAGGCGCGTTTCGTTTGCGATTCCGGCGCCTATCTGGACATCTACTCGGCACTCGTTAAAGCCGTCGAAGATCGGCCGGGAATGCGCCTGGGGTACGCACCTCATTCGCTAAGGGCGGTCGACGAGTCGTTGCTGGAAGAAGTATTGACGGGCGTGCGTCAAATGAATCCCGACGCTCCGGTGCACATGCATGTCGCCGAGCAGCGTTCGGAAGTGGAGGCATGCCGGGCCTGGTGCGGCGCTTCCCCTGTGCAGCGACTGCTGGACAGCGTTGCGGTTGACGCACACTGGAACCTGGTTCACGCTACCCATATGAGCGTTTCCGAACGAAGCGCGCTCGCGGCTGCGCAAGCTTCCGTCGTGTTGTGCCCGACTACCGAAGCCAACCTGGGCGACGGCACCTTTCCGGCCCGTAAGTGGCTGGACTTGGACGGGCAGTTCTCCATCGGTTCCGACAGCCAGGTCACGATTTCTCCGGCCGAAGAGTTGCGCCTGCTCGAATATGCACAGCGACTGGCTTCGGAGTCTCGCAACGTATTGGCGGGCAAGTCCGGCGGCTCTCCGGGCAGGTTCCTGCTGGAAAGCGCTCTGAAGGGCGGTGCGTCTGCCCTCGCTCAACACTGCGGCGTTCTGGAAGAAGGCGCGCGCGCCGACATTGTGGTACTCGATGGCGAACACCCGGCATTGATTGCCCGCAATGACGACCAGGTCCTAGATTCCTGGATCTTTACGGGCGGTGCGGCCTGCGTGCGCGATGTCTTCGTGGGCGGCCGGCAGGTCGTCCGCGAGGGACGGCACTTCAACGAGCCCCGGATCGTGGGCCGCTATCGCGAGGCCGCAGAGTCGCTGCTGCAATGAGCGCGGATGCAGACGCGGCCATGATCAAGCTCGGCGAACGGTCACTTGGGCTGGTTGCAGTCGAGGCGGCGCTGGCCGGACCGGTCCGCGCGGCGCTGCACGGGGAGGCTGTTGCTCGCTGCGAGGCGGCCCACAGGGTGCTACGCCAGGCCGCGGCCGGTGATGCCGCGGTCTACGGTGCAAACACGGGCTTCGGACGTCTGGCCCTGGAGCGCATTCCGACGGACGACCTGCGCACGCTGCAACTCAACCTCGTGCGCTCGCACGCCGCTGGTACAGGCGAGCCTATTCCCCCCGCGATCGTGCGTCTGACGATGCTGCTCAAACTGAACAGCCTGGCGGCAGGTTACGGCGGCGTTTCGAAAGAACTCCTGGACTTGATGACCCGGTGCGTCAACGAGGACCTCCTGCCGGTGGTGCCTGCTCAGGGTTCGGTGGGCGCTTCGGGTGACTTGGCGCCCCTGGCCCACATGGCGCTGGTTCTGGTGGGCCGGGGCGAGGCGTTGTACCGTGGCCAAAGGCTCCCGGGAGGGCAGGCGCTGGCCAAGTTGGGACTAAATCCAATCGAACTGGGCCCCAAAGAGGGACTGGACCTGATCAACGGCACGCAGGTTTCGGTTGCCCAGGCGCTGGCCGGCATGATCGGGGCGCGCCGCAACCTGAAGGCGGCCGTGGTGATCGGGGCCCTGTCCTGCGATGCGTTTCGGGCCACCGACGTGTTTTCCGATCCGCGTCTGAACGCGCTCAAACCGCATCCCGGTCAGGTCGCGGTGGCACGAGTGCTGCGGCGGCTGTGGGAGGGCAGCGAAATCCGTGCCTCGCACCTGGATTGCGATCGGGTGCAGGATCCGTACTCGTTTCGGTGCCAGCCCCAGGTGATGGGCGCCTGCCTGGACCTGGTCGACAACGCTTGCCGCACCCTGCTTATTGAAGCGAACGCGGTTACCGAGAATCCGCTGGTGTTTTCGAAGCAGGAGGAAGTAGTGTCCGGGGGCAATTTTCACGGCCAGGCCGTTGCCTTTGCCGCCGATGTCCTGGCCCTGGCGATTGCGGAAACCGGTTCCCTGTCGGAACGGCGCATCGCGGCGCTGGTGGCCGGCGAGCTCAGTAGCCTGCCTCCGTTCCTCATGCCCGATCCGGGCCTGAACTCCGGGTTTATGCTGGCCCACGTCACGGCCGCTGCCCTGGCCAGCGAGAACAAGCAGCTTGCGGTGCCGACCAGCGTCGACAGCATTCCCACCTCCGCCAACCAGGAAGACCACGTGAGCATGTCGGCGCACGGCTCGAGGCGGCTGGCGCGCATGAACGCCAATGCTTCAGGGATCCTGGCCATCGAGTGGCTGGCGGCGGCTGCAGGCATCGACCTGCTCCGGCCGCTTCGGTCGTCCGACGCTCTGGAGCGGATTCATGGCTTGTTGCGCGAAAAAGTGCCGGAACGGGCGGCGGATCGCGAATTCGCCCCGGACATCGCTGCCGCCCGCGAGTTGATTGAGGATGACGGGCTGACGGAACTGGCCGCCGAACTCGTGACCGGGGAAGGTTGACCGTCCCGAGTGAAGGATCCTTCCGTCCGCTCCATACCTCGTGGACCGGTGGACGGGATCTACTCCTGTACCCGCGGCAGCACGGCGCTGGTGCTGTCGATTCCGCACTCGGGAAGGCGCGTGCCCGGTCCGATCGCGGCGCGCATGACCCCGGAAGCCCGGGAACTGCCAGATACCGACTGGCACGTGGACGAACTCTACGACTTTGCGGTGGATCTCGGCGCAACGGTCATCAGAGCGAACTACAGCCGCTACGTCGTGGACCTGAACCGGCCTCCGGACGGCGCCTCGCTGTATCCGGAGCAGGAGGTTACGGGACTTTGTCCCACCACCCGGTTTGACGGGCGAATGGTCTATCAGCCGGGGCGGGAACCCGACGATGCAGAGATTGAGCGGAGACGCACAAAGTTCTGGGAGCCCTATCATGAGCGGCTCAGGGAGGAACTGGAGCGGGTGCGCGAGCTGCGTGGCACGGCCGTCCTGTACGACTGCCACTCGATTGCACCGGTCGTGCCGCGGCTTTTCACGGGCCGTCTGCCGGCGCTCAACCTCGGCACGAATCGGGGACTGAGTTGCTCGCCCGCACTGCAGGAGCGTGTGGTCGCATTGCTTGCCGGATGTGGTTATGAGTTCTCCGTGAACGGCCGTTTCATCGGCGGATTCATCACCCGCCGCTACGGGCGACCGGAGCAGTGCGTGCATGCGCTGCAGATGGAGATCGCGCAGGATGCCTACATGGACATGGCTGCATTACAAACCTGCAACCCGATTAAGTCGTTCGCGCTCAAGTCCTGCCTGCGGCGCATACTCACCACTCTGCTGTCGTGAGACAGCCACGATCAACCGCACAATATTTGACGTTTTGATGTGGTTCGCCCATTCCTGTATCAGTTCGCGTCGAGCCAAACACCAGTCCCGACTTTGACATTTTTTCAATCAGGCAGCTTCTTTTAGAACGGCCAACGTTGCCGTACTAAGGGGCACGCGATGCTCGCGCCGGGCCAACCTCGGCGTACGGCATAGCCCAGCTAATGCCGCTGCTTTGTCTTCATTCGGGGCAGGGCGGCATTGATGCAGTCTCCGGCGGGGTTCTCCATCACATAACCATAGGCCTCGCAACAGTCGAGGATGCTGCGGATGCGCTGGCGCACTCTTCTTGACGTCTCCGGCAGCGTGGAAACAGAAGTTGTTGTTGGTTACAATCCGTCATGGGCAATGTGTCTCTCGATAGTGCTGTAACACACTGAAGTATATCGAGAATCCAACGCCTTGCCCCCTTCATTCATGCAATATCTGGGCTAGGTCCTGCAGTTCCGAAAACGGCCCATCGGAACTCGGCGTCAGCCATAAAATGCGCTTGGGTTTTCGGGTCTTTTCAATGCTAAATCGCGCGATCATGACCTTCCCAGTATATGTCGCGCACTGCCTTTTTCAGTACTTTGCCGACCGCGCTACGAGGCAACTGCTCCCAGACTTCCACGCGCTTGGGCGCCTTGATGCTGCCCAGCGCCTCCTTGCAACTGCGAATCAACTCGTCTTCGTCGATCCCGGCGTCCGGCTTCAACTGCAGTACAGCTGTCACGGCTTCACCCCATTTCTCGTCGGGCGCGCCAATTACTGCGCAATCCTGGACCGACTCGTGTCTGAGGATATGGGCTTCGATCTCGGAGGGATATATGTTGAATCCGCCGGAAATGATCAGATCCTTCTTGCGGTCCACGATATAGAAAAAGCCGTCTTCATCACGGTAGCCGATATCACCCGTGTGGTGCCAGCCGTACAGGCCGGCCGCTATAGTCTCCTGCGAATTCCTGAAGTAACCGCTCATGACGAGTGGCCCCCGGCAAACGATTTCGCCTTTCTCGCCAACGGGCAGCAGGTTGCCGTCCTCGTCCATGATCTCCACGCGCGCAAAGACGGTTGGCCGGCCACATGATGCCAACCGGTGGCTCAGTTCGGAATTGTTCGCCGCCTCGGCGTGCTCCGAGGGCGTCATGCAGGTGAGAATCATCGGTGCTTCCACCTGGCCGTAGGTCTGCATCATTACAGGACCGAACACCCGGATCGCCTCGGCAAGTTTCGGGGGCGCGATGGGCGCTGCGGCATAAAGGAAGTATTTGAGCGAACTGTAGTCGTAGTCCTCCACGTCGGGTTGGGCGAGCAGCATGTAAATGAGCGTAGGCGGCAGGAACACCACGTTGACTCCATGCTCCTGCAGCGCCGTCAGAATCGCGCCCGGAGCGGGCTGCGTCACTATGACATTCGTGGCCCCCGCACTGAGCAGCGGAAACACCAGGGCGCCGGCGGCGTGCGTCAATGGGGCAACCACAAGATTGACCGGTGGTTGTTCGAAGTGCATGAAGGTCAGGAAGGCGGTCGACATCGCAGTCGTCGCCCGATTGGAGAGCTGTGCAACCTTGGGTTTCCCGGTGGTGCCCCCTGTGCTGAAGTGGACCGCAATCTCCTCTTCGCCCATCACGAGGTCAGGCAATTCCGTATCGAAGTTCGCAGCCCAATCGAGCATCGACGTATCGATACATCTAATTCCCTTCAGTTTCCGCAGGCGTGAACGCACTGCCTCTTCGCACGGAAGCAGCGAGCTATGCACGAACAGGAACTCGCAGTCGTTCGTATAGAGAGTGTCAAGAATGTCGGCCAGCGGAATTCGCACATTCAGGTTGACCCACCGCGCGCCGATTCTCAATCCGCCCAGCACGGCAATGAAAGCCAAACTGTGATTCGGGCTGTACACGGCAAACCTAGATCCTTTATGCAGACCGGCCCGAATCAATCCATTGGCGATGCCTTTGGTGATATCGGCCACCTGTCTGTAGGTATAGGAGTTGTCGCCATCGTCATGCTGCAGGCAAACCCGTTCCGCGTATAACAGAGCTCCATGGTCAAGATAGTCGATGAGCTTCACCAGTTTCTCCAAGTCTTTGCTCTTATTGATTTATCAATCTAATTATACTATTAATCATATTCTTAAATAGGCGATCGATCCTTGGAAGTAACAGATCGAAGAGCGAATGGGTACAAGCCCTGGGAACAAGACACAAGGACAACTATTGGCGCGAAATCAAGAGACCGCCGCGACTTTCCCTCACCGTACAGCGCCAGAATCGAATAGACCGGCGATTTCCTGCTCGCTGTAGCCGACTCTTGCAAGCAGGTACCTGGTGTGCGCACCGGCCGCCACCGCCGGCTGCGGCGCTTCGGGTACCGTCTTGCCGAAGCGGGGCGCCGGACTCGGCTGCCAATTGCCGCCCACTTCAACGAAAGCTTTCCGGGCGCGATTGTGAATGTGAAATCTCGTTTCATCCAGCGTCAGGACGGGTGCGAAACAGGCGTCGGTGCCTTCTAGCAGCTCGCACCACTCGTCACGCGTCCTGCTCTTGATCACGTGGGAGAGTTCAACCTTGAGTTCCGCCCATTTGGAGCGGGTTTCAGCGTCGGCCTTGAAGCGGAATCCATGCGGAGAAAATGTCTCCCTGTCAAGTCCCGCCCGCTCTATTAGCAAATCGTAGAACTTGGGTTCAATGCATCCGATGGCAACGAACTTCCCGTCACGGGTCTCGTACGTGTCGTAAAAATGCGCTTCACCGCCCAGAAAACCCGCCCCGGCAGCATCGTCTTGCCATCCCCACGCGCGGAAGCCGTGAAACAAGGCCATCATCGAGTGGGCGCCATCGACCATCGCCGCATCCACGACCTGGCCTTCACCCGTGCGCTGGGCGACGAGCAGGGCGCACACCATGCCGAAGGCCATCAGCATGCCGCCCCCACCGAAATCACCGACCAGGTTGAGCGGCGGCACGGGTTTGCCGCCGAGCGGTCCGATTGCGTGCAGTGCGCCGGTAATCGCGATGTAGTTGATGTCGTGTCCGGCCGCGTGTGCGAGCGGCCCGCCCTGACCCCATCCGGTGATTCGGCCATAAACCAGTCCCGGGTTTCGCTGCAGACAAACATCCGGGCCCAATCCGAGCCGCTCCATGACGCCGGGCCGGAAGCCTTCCATCAATCCGTCGGCGGACGCGATCAGACGCAGGGCAACCTCTATGGCGTCCGGATTCTTCAGATCGCAAGCGATCGACTTGCGGCTTCGCGACAAGGGGTTCACGATCGATGTCGGATCCTCGGCGCCCCCCTCGATCCGAATCACCTCGGCGCCCATATCGGCCAGCATCATGCCGCAGAACGGACCTGCTCCGAGGCTGGCCATCTCGATGATTCTCAACCCTTCAAGCGGACCCATCCCCGACACTCCCGGCGCAATAGAGGCGCTGCATGCGCAATTGCCGGCTCATTTCTTGCGCGGGTCCAGCCCCAGTGACCTGGAAATAATCTCGCGCATGACCTCGGATGACCCCGCGTAAATCCGCGAAACGCGGGAATCCCGATACATGCGGGATATTCGGTACTCGTCCATATATCCCGCCCCGCCATGAAGCTGCAGGCATTCGTCAACAACGCGTCCCTCCATCTCAGTCGCAAACAGTTTCGCTATAGCGGCGGATTCCTTCGTCAGCTTCCTGGCGTTGAATTGCATTACGCATTGATCCACGTAAGTCTGGGCCACTTCGATGGCCATCTTCATGTCAGCCATCTTGAATCGCGTTACCTGAAAATCGCCCAGCATCCGGTCGAATAACGGCCGTGTTCTGACATAGTCCATGGTCATGTCGAATGCCGCGCGAGCATTCGCCGTGGACATGCAACTGCAGCTGAGCCGCTCGTCAACCAGGTACTGCATCAGGTAGTAGAACCCGCGCGAAGGATCGCCCAGCACGTTCTCCACCGGTACCTGAACATTCTCTAAAAACAGCTCGGTTGTATCCTGTGAGGGCAGGCCAAGTTTCTTGAGTTTCCTGCCGCTCGTGAACCCGGGTGTATCGCGCTCGACTAGAAAGAGCCCGATCTCGCGACTGCCTTCGCCGCCGGTTCGGGCGGCGACGACAAAAAGATCTCCGATTATGCCGTTTGAGATGTACGTCTTCTTGCCATTCAGTACGTAAGCATCACCCTTGCGCACTGCGCTGGTTTTCATTCCGGCAAGATTGCTGCCCGCAATGTCCTCGGTCATTGCGATACCCAGAATGCATGCGCCACTGACGCAGCCGGGCAGGAAGCGCTTCTTCTGCTCGCTGGTGCCGAGGCCCTCTATATAGGGAGTGACGAGGCGATTGTGCAGGGTGATGAAGAACCCGGGGTCTCCGTGGCGCGCGTTCTCTTCGATAATGATTTGATCGAACCGGTAATCGTCGATCCCGGATCCCCCGTATTCCTCGTCCACCCAAAAGCACAACAATCCCTGTTCACCCGCTTTGCGAAACGCTTCGGGGTCGACGTGGCCTTGGTCGGCGAACCGATCCCGGCAGGGTTCAATCTCTTTCTGGAAGAAGCGCCGCACCGATTCGCGGAAAATCGCGTGCTCCTCCGAGAACAGTGGCCGCTCCATCGCGTTTATGCGCTCCCGGGTCTAGATGGAGTAACCGCTGAGGCGTAATACCGTTCGCCGGACGCCGCCATTTGCCGCAAACGTTCCGGCGCGGCGAAGCGGGATCCGAATTCCCGGGCGAACCTGTCGCACTGTTCGACGAACTTTGCGGCGCCGATCATATCGATCAGGGACAAAGCGCCGCCGGACCACGCCGGAAAAGCCCAGCCGAAAACGGAGCCGATATCACCGTCGACGGGCGTCGTCAGGACGCCTTCCTCTAGGCACCTGGCGGTTTCCAGGGCCTGGATATACAACAGGCGTTTCTTGACCTCCTCGACGTCAGGCTGGTGCTGGTTTACCGGAAAATGAACGCCCAGTCCGGGCCAGAGGAATTTTCGGCCGTTGTCCGGATACTCGTAGAAGCCCGCGCCGAAACGGCGGCCCGAACGCTTGAGCGCAAGGTGCATGCGCCGGACCACGTCGATCGCCGATGGCGCCTCATACTCGTCGCCCAGATCCTCCTGCGTTTGCAGATCGATCTGGTGGGCAAGCGCTATCGTCACCTCGTCGACCACGGCCAGCGGCCCCACCGCCATGCCGGCCTGCCGGGCCGCGTTCTCGATCAGCGCCGGACGAACGCCTTCATCAAGCAGCGCCATGCCTTCGTTGGTGAAGGTCGCAAACACCCTGCTGGTGAAGAAACCGCGGCTGTCGTTGACGAGAATCGGCGCCTTGCGGATTTGACTCACGTAGTCCATCGCCCAGGCAATGCACTGCCGTGAGGTCTGCTCTCCAATGATCACTTCAACGAGCGGCATTCGTTCTACTGGCGAAAAGAAATGCAGACCGATGAAGTTCGGGGGCCGGGCGGAGGCCCGGGCGAGCCCGGAGATCGGCAAGGTCGAAGTGTTCGACGCGAAGATCGCCTCCGGCGCCAGGCGCGCCTCGGCCTGTCCGGTTACGTCGGCCTTGATTGCGCGATCCTCGAAAACCGCTTCCACGACCAGGTCGCTTTCGCGCAGTTCGTCGTAGTCGACCGTTGCCATGATTCGATTGAGAGATTGTTCGGCGGCCTGCGGCGACATGCGGCCCTTTTGAACGCGCTTGTCCAGAGAACGCCGAATGCCTTCCTTGCCGCGCGCAGCGTCTTCGACCGACCGATCGATCAGCACCACGTCCATGCCGGCTTGCGCACTCACCGACGCGATGCCGGCGCCCATCATGCCCGCGCCGAGTACGCCGATCTTGCGCACCGGACGTTCTGCGAACGGCTGCGGACGATAACGCAGACGCTCCGCTGCTTTCCTGTTCACGAACAGGGTGCGAACCATGTTCCGCGCAACAGGGCCGGCGAGCAACTGTGCGAAGTACCTGGATTCGACGTTCAGTGCGCGTTCGATCGGCAACACACTGCCCTCGTAGACGCATGAAAGAATGGCCTGCGGCGCAGGGTAGTTGTGCTGAGTAGCCTTGGCGGTCAAGGCATTGGCGGCTGTGAGTGTTTCCTGGACCTTCGTGTTCCGCAAGCCGTTGCCGCCGGGAAAACGAAACCGCTCCCCGTCCCATGCCTGGGTTGAATTTCCGTCCTCGAGAATCCACACGCGTGCTTTGTCCAGGAGCGCTTCCGGTTCAACGATCGCATCGATGAAGCCGGACTCAAGCGCTTGC
Organism: Gammaproteobacteria bacterium; assembly: GCA_965116895.1. Taxonomy (GTDB): domain Bacteria; phylum Pseudomonadota; class Gammaproteobacteria; order Steroidobacterales; family Foliamicaceae; genus Foliamicus. Next base: position 741,172 of record OZ220729.1, read on the forward strand.
TGCGCGCTTACGCTTCTGCCTTGCGTCAGCATTTGCATCGCAGTCCGAAGGCCGGTCAATCGGGGCAGTCGTTGCGTCCCGCCCGCTCCGGGCAACAGACCCAATCGCACTTCGGGGCAACCGAGTTCCAGCCGGTCGCGGTCCGCCGCGATCCGGTAGTGACAGGCGAGGGCCAGCTCCAGCCCGCCGCCCAGGGCCGTACCGTTGATCGCCGCTGCAACCGGCTTGCCGCAGGTTTCCAGACGCCGAAACAGTCGACTCAACTGCGAACTCGCCATGAGCAATTCCTGCATCGGCAACTCCTGCTGCATCAGGTCCAGCAGGTAATTCAGGTCGCCGCCGGCCATGAAGTCGCTCTTTGCGGAAGTAATGATGACGCCGCGAGTCGCGGCGTCCTCTTCGATTTTCTCGAGTACGCCGAGAAAATCCTTCAGGAACGCCGGGTTGATGATATTGACCGGACTGTCGGGAGTATTGATCCGAACAAGCGCAATGCCATCTTCGCCAAGGTCGTATTCAATTGTCTCGGTCATTTTCAGGTCCCCGATCACACGCGTTCAATTACCGTCGCGGTGCCCATTCCCGCCCCGACGCACAGGTTGACCAGCGCGGTATTGAGATCGCGCCGCTCCAGTTCATCCAGTACCGTCCCCAGAATCATCGCGCCGGTCGCTCCGAGGGGGTGTCCCATGGCGATGGCGCCGCCGTTGACATTGATCTTCTCGCGAGGGATGTCCAGCAGATCCATGAAACGAAGGACGACGGCCGCGAAAGCTTCGTTCAGTTCGAACAGATCAATGTCCGCCGTGCTCATGCCGCAACGCTTCAGGACCTTCTCTGCTGAAGGCGCCGGCCCGGTGAGCATGATTGTGGGGTCCGTGCCGATGGACGCGAATCCCCGGATTCGCGCGCGTGGCGGTTTCCCGATGATGTCCTGTAATTGGCTGTCGCCGAGCAGGACGGCGGCGGCGCCGTCCACGATTCCGCTGGAATTGCCGGCATGGTGCACGTGCTCGATCCGTTCGACTTCGGGATACCGCTGGATCGCCACGTCGTCAAAGCCCAATTGCTCGCCTAGTTTGGCGAAGGAGGGTTTGAGATTCGCAAGGTCATCAGCCGACGTGCCGGGCCGCAGGTTCTCGTCGCAGTCCAGCACCGATTCGCCGAGTTGATCATGAACCGCGACCACCGACGAGTCAAAGTAGCCTTTATCCCAGGCGTGTGACGCGCGTTGCTGGCTTCCCACGGCGAACGCATCTACGCTTTCACGGGAATAGCCGTGCAAAGTCGCGATCAGGTCGGCGCCGATGCCCTGCGGCGCGAAATAGGTCTTGAAGGCAACCTGCGGATCGGCCGGCCAGGCGCCCCCATCCGACCCCATCGGCACCCGCGACATGGACTCCACTCCGCCACCGACCGCCACGTCGGCCTGCCCCGCCATGATCTGCGCCGCCGCGGCATTGACCGCGTCGAGGCCGGACGAGCAGAAACGGTGCACCACCTGGCCGGGCGCGGTCTCCGCGAATCCTGCGTTCAGCGCCGCGACCCGGGCGATGCCACCGCCCTGTTCACCCAACTGCGACACGCACCCGATGACAATCTCATCGACGACCGATGTGTCGAGATCGCTACGGTCGCGAAGCGCTTCCAGCACCTGGGTCAACAATTCGACAGGCGTAACTTCATGCAATGCGCCGTCGGGCTTGCCTCTGCCTCTCGGCGTTCTGACGTGGTCATATATGTAGGCTTCAGGCACGGAAATCTCCTTCGTCGATGTAAAGATCAATATGTAGATCCTCGCAGGCGGGATCGTTCCTGTAGTGATCGAAATCCTTCTTTCCCCTAGAACGCAGAAGCTCCTCATCAACGAGCGTTTGCCCGGAGAGGGCGCCGTCTTTGGTTGTCAGAATCTCGTAGGCGGCGTCGGCCACGATCCGGGGGGTTCGGGACGCCCGCAGGAGGCTCGGATCGACAGCGAATTCGACTGCGGCGGTCGCGATTGTGGTCTTCGGCCACAATGTCGAGACCGACACGCCATCGCCGCGCAACTCCTCCGCCAGCCCCAAGGACAAGAGTGTCATCCCGTACTTGGTCACCGTGTACGGGATATGTCGGCCCAGCCAGTAATTGCGCAAGTTTATCGGTGGCGACAGCGTAATGATGTGACCGTTATCCGACCGCTTGAGGTGCGGAATGGCCGCCCTTGAGCAGACGTACGTCCCTCGCGTGTTGATCGAGTGCAGCAGGTCGAAACGCCGCGAGTCCGTATTCTGCAAATCGGCCAGATTCAGTGCGCTCGCGTTGTTAATCAAGCCGTCAAGGGCGCCAAACTCATCGACCGCCAGCTTCACTGCGTTGAAGACTTCGTTCTCGTCGCGCACGTCGACGCGAATCGGCAACGCACGGCCCCCGGCAGCCTCCACTTCTCTTGCCACCGTATGTATCGTTCCGGGCAGCTTGGGGTGAGGCTTGTCCGATTTCGCAGCAATCACGATGTTCGCGCCATCGTGCGCGCAACGCATTGCAATCGCGCGGCCGATACCGCGGCTGGCCCCGGTAATGAACAGCGTTTTGTCGGACAGAGTAGGCACAGCGCATTGCCAGAATACAAGTAATAATATTTATATGATAAATAATATTTTCGATTCAACAACCCCTTGGATGCAGCGCAATTCCTGCCTTCGCCAATGATCTGTGCATGTCGAGAATACCCGCTATCTTTCGTCTTGAGAAAGGGCAAAATACGCGCCAGCAAGATGAATTGGACATTCGCTTATGTTTTTCTGGCCTTATGGTGGTCGATGAACGGCTACGCCGCGACTGGTACCTGCGATTCGCAGGACGAATACATCCTTCTTCTCCACGGCGGTTTCGCTTCCGCGCCCGAGATGGTCGAGCAAGAGCACCTCGATGTATTGCACCAGGCCGTAACGGCGGGCCTGAAGGCGTTGGCTGAAGGTACAACGGCACTGGACGTGGTCGAGCGTTCAATCGTTCGGCTGGAGGATGCCGGAATCTACGACGCCGGCAAGGGTTCCTACTTCAACTCCGAAGGCTATGTCCAGAATGACGCCTCCCTGATGGAAGGCCAAACCGGCCGGGCTGGCGCCGTGGCGGCTATGCAGTCTCTCAAGAACCCGATCTGCGCAGCGCGTATCGCGATGGAGAAGACGCCGCATGTCTTCTTCGCGGGTGTCACCGGCGAAGCGACACTGATCCAACTGGGCGCGGAGGCGGTAGACGACCCGAAGAGCTATTTCAAGGAATATCGGCCACCCGCGCTGCAAGAGCCCGCAGAGGAACATGGCACCGTGGGTGCGGTCGCGCTTGACCGCTTCGGCAACCTGGCTGCGGGCACTTCCACCGGCGGGACCCCGGGCAAGATGCCGGGGCGGGTCGGCGACAGTCCCATCATCGGCGCCAGCAGCTTCGCCAACGCGAAGTACGCGCTTTCGGCAACCGGAATTGGCGAGCACTTCATCCGGCGAGCGGCGACCCACGACATCGCCGCGCGCGCGGAATACCTCGGCGTGCCGCTCCAGGAGGCTGCCGATTACGTCGTCAGGGACCTGATCGGCGGCATAGACCAGGCGCAGGGCGCGGTAATCGCCGTCAGCGCGGCAGGCGACATCGTGCTTTCGTCGAACGGTTACGGAGTCATGTATGGCTTCGGCAGCAATGAACTGTCCGTGAACGTCGGGGCGGAAGTGAAATACGAATGGCGCGCTGCCGGCAGATGTTGAAGGAATCCAATTGATCGGATATCGAATCGCCCGGATCCAGCAACGGATCTTCGAGTTGACCGGAGAACTGGGGACGCTCCTGTAGCAGAGCCGCGGCACGGCCCATCGGCAAGCAGCAAAGGCCCGAAGGGTAGGCATCTATACGGGCGAGTTCCGATGGACGTGTTAGAGCGTCTTCCGCCGGAGGTGAAGAACCTGTGACCCCTCCGCGGGAAGCACTTGCGGAAATCGTGCTGGCGCTGGGCGACGACTCGCTGGTGCTGGGCCAGCGCCTGTCGGAGTGGTGCGGCAAAGCGCCATTTCTTGAGGAGGACATCGCGATCGCCAACGAATACATGCGGTTCTTGCTGGGCGAGGATTAGCGCGTTATAGCAATTGAGGAATTCTCCGAAAATTCGGCAGGTGTGATGGTTTTCTTCATTTCCTCTTTCAGGCACGGGGGGAACGGCATTGTGGCGTCGATCTGGCACTCGCTGTGTCGCGCATAGATGACCAATCAATGCCGTTCCTGCCTTTTCCAGGACAACTCAAATTGCATAGAATTGACAGTGCGCCTTCCGATTGCCGATTACTACATGTAATTGAACCTATATCTATAACGGATTCGTGATCCAGTGCGGGGGAAATGATGAGAATGTGCCACGTCGGGCGAACGGCACCACTGGTGCTCTTTGTGGCGATCCCGGCCGCGCTCTCGCCGACCTTCCTGAAAGCTCAATCGTCAACGCTGCGGACGGACGTAATCGATGAGATCGTGGTGACGGCCACGAAGCGCAGCGTCCGGATTCAGGACGTGCCTTTTTCCGTAGCGGCCAAGACGGAGGCGGAGATCGCGCGCGCCGGCCTCAAGGGAATAGAGGAACTCGCACTCGGATTTGCGGGCATGAGCGTGCAGAACTTGGGGCCAGGGCAGAGTCAGGTAGCGATGCGTGGCGTGTCCGCCGGACAGATCGTGCGCGACCAACCCGGAGTCAAGGAACAAGTCGGCATCTACATGGACGACTCGGTGGTCTCGATGTCGCTGTTCACCCCCGACTTTGACCTGTTCGATGTGAACCGGGTCGAAGTCCTCCGGGGGCCGCAGGGCACGCTCTACGGGGCCGGATCGGTAGGAGGCACCATCCGCTACATTACCAATCAACCGGAACCGGAACGGAATTACGGAATGGTGGAGGCCGAACTGAACGGGGTCGCCGATGGCGAGTTGGGGTGGCACCTCAAGGGCATGGCCAATATCGCGATTTCGGATTTCAGCGCACTGCGACTGGTCGGCTACACAACGAAGTATGGAGGCTATATCGATGCCCTGACCGGGAACGGGGCGCGGAACGACGATGTCAATAAGGGCACCCGGACCGGGATGCGTCTATCGCTGCTGTGGGATGTAACCGACCGGGTCTCGGCGTTGCCCAGAGTCATCCACCAGCAAGTCGAGACCGATGGCTTCAACAGGGAGGAGGTCTTCAATCTGTTCGCCAACCCGTACACCACGACCCGGCCGGCCCTTCAGCTTAGCGAACGGGAACAGTACCTTTTGCTCGACGAGGAGTTCGAGGATGAAACCACGTTGCTCGACCTCAAGCTAAGCGTAAGCTTCTACCGTTTCGATGTGATTTCCGTATCCAGCCTCTTGCGCCGCAAGTTGCTGGCGGGCCGGGACGCGTCCGCCCTGGTAGGCAGCGTTACGGTGGATCTCGGTTTTCCTCACCTGCATGTGGCGATACCGTCCAACTTGCGAGATACGACGGAACTCGATCAGTTCACGCAAGAGATTCATGTAATGTCGCCCAGCGAGTCGCCTTTGCAATGGCTGGTCGGCCTTTTCTACTCGGACGTTGAGAGAGACTACACCCAGCGTCTGCCAACACCCGGATATGACGCTGTCGTGGACGCCGCATTGGGGGCGGGCGTTTCCGCGGCCTCCATGAACGGCTATCCGCTGACGGACAGTCCGTACAATTCCGACATCCCGTACGAAATCTCTCAGGTTGCGGTGTTCGGCGAGGCAACTTACGCGGTGACCGAGCGCCTGGCGTTGACTCTCGGAGGGCGCTGGTACGACTGGCAGGAGGAGCGCCGCTTTTACTCCGGCGGGCTGTTCTCGAACAGCGACCTGCAGAGCGACAGCACGGAGGCCAGCGGCTTCAGCCCGCGCCTGCTCGCCAGTTATCGGGTCACGGAAAACATGACCTGGAACGCCCAGGCTTCGCGCGGATTTCGCCTGGGCGGGGTCAATGATCCTTTGAACGCGAGTCTGTGCACCGGTTCGGACCTCGCGAACTTCGGCAGTTTCCAAGCTTACCAGGATGAAGCCATCTGGAACTTCGAAACTGGATTGAAGTCGGAGTGGGGGAACGGCGTGCGCTTGAATGCCGCTTTATTTCATGCGGAGATCAAGGATCTTCAGGTGACGCTCGATGCCGGCTCCTGTTCCTCTCGCATCTCCTTCAACGTCGAGCAGGCCCACACGACTGGTGTGGAATTTGAACTGACATTGGTGCCTTCGCAGGGTCTGGAGCTCGGCGTCGCCGCCAGCCTGGTCGAGTCCGAGTTCGACTCCACGGTAATGGCGGAAGAAGGGGGTGTACTCGGTGGGGTCGCCGAAGGCAATCGCCTGGCTTCCGTGCCGGAGATCCAGTTCTCGGCAACAGTGAACTACAGCATTCCCGTGAGTCTGTTTGGCGGCAGCGAGCTGTACATCTTTACGAGCCTACAGCATGTTGGCAAGCGCATCACGCAACCCAGCGACCAAGTGGAGGGCGCCGGCCGGTTCGTATCGGGCGTGGCGTACGGCGGTGCCACCGGGACGGAGGTTATCGAGCTGGACCTGGAACTGGATCCGTACACGCTGGTCTCCATGCGTTTGGGGATCAGCATGGACGATTGGGAGGCCGCTCTGTTCGTTAACAACTTGACCGACGCGAATGCGGCGCTGTCCTTTGATCGCGAGCGAGGTGGCCGCGCGCGGCTGGGCTTCCGGGTCAATCAGCCGCGTACCATAGGGTTCCTGATACGCCGATACCTGTAAGCCTTCGGTATATCCGAGCTAACAACCATGGATGCGGTCGCCGGGTTTCTGACACCGACCGCCATGTTCGTCATGCTGCTGGTGCTGCACGTCGCGCGGCCGGCGGTCCGCGTGGACGGCTATGCGCACGGGAAGGTGACGGAAACGCCGCCCCTTTACCGGCCAAACGGAATGCGCGTGTTTGTTAGCCGCAGGGGGGAATCGAACTCGATAGTAACGCAGTGGCATTCGGGAGGATCGTTCCGCATTACCTGATCTGCTCCCACCCGAGTTACCACGTTAAAGGGGGCGGCATGGTACTTTTCGACCGCATCCATTTATGCTTCCCAGCGTTCCTTTACCACAAGGAAGAAAGTGCACGCGCGCGATGTCGTGGCGGGGAAGGGACGGCTAAGCGGCGCCAGCCGCCCGATTCGAGGCGCGAAGCGCCGACAGCCGGTTTTTTCCCCAACCCCTTCCATCGTTCCAGATCCCAACCAATGTACCTCTCAAGGTATCTATACTTCGAGAGTACTGTACCTACCTAATATTAAATGCTTGTGGAAACGTTCATTGGCAAGACGCGCATTTTCGACTTGAGCGACACACAATTCCTCCATTCTGAGCCCCGTTCGCGACGAAGCATTCCATAAGAACCATGCTCATTCGTGTGCACCACAGCCCTCCTTATCTGCACCTAGTACTTTCATTACTTTCGCCAGGCCATCCGCTGAAAAGCGCAACCGGCTCGCGCGTTCCTCCGCGCTCGAAATCTCAGCGCGACGGTGGTTTTTGTGTAACTTGACGAGCACATCTCCCGATAGAGACGACTCCTGATCGAACATCTCAATGAGCAGCCGCTGCCACCAATACGATCCGCCGTGAATTGATCACAACGCCCGCCGTTGGCTCACCATCCAGATCTTTTTGCACAAAGTACCAAACTCTTCGGAGTCGGTCTCGTACGCAGCTACCGGGTCGGTAACGAACTGTTCGAGCCCTCCGATCGATCTGCTTCCGTTCTGAGTGCCCCTGTACCTGTACTAAGTACCCTTAGTACATATAGAATATAGGCCGAGGCGGCGCAGATGCCCCATTCGCTGGTACCCTCTGCGCCTCGTTGGCAAGACGCCGAGCGCAGCGCTACAATAATGCTCTTCCGGGATCGGTGCGCCCAATTCCTTTCACCGACAAGTTCATTCAACGTCCGATTTAGACATTTTCGGAACGCAATAAAGTCCTACACCCCGGAAAAATCTCTCTTTTGCCCAGATACGCGCCGGCCGCGGGCCGCTGCTCAATTCCGGGATTGCCTGAAGCAGTCTCGGAAGTGAGCCAAACATCCAAGAATAAAATCTGGGAGCGGGTGCCTCCGCGCCGGTGCGGAAAACCGCTCGACATGCTCAAATTGAATGAATTTTCCAAGAGCATTTTTCATACACCATAAAGATTTTTTCGCTCGTCGGTGTATGAAAAATGGTTTTGCCTTTTTCCTTGTATGAAATAACCAAATTCGGTTCCAAGGAATTCGAAATACGTTGGCGGTCTTGTTTCGGGCAAGGGTTCAGTCCACTGGGTCCAGCGTCGAATCTATCGTGGTCGCCCTCGCTCCAGTTGCCCAACAGCCGCCGGGCGATGCGCTCGTCACTGGATCAGGTGGCACGAATCCTCACCGGCGACGAGAACTCCGATGCGCTTGCCTTCTCTTGGCATCCGCTGCGCTACGAACACATGGCGGCCTTGCGATGCCGAATAATAGTACTGGCGGTCGTGCTCGATGCGATCGGCTGGGCCATTTACCAGCGCGAACCGATCCCCGGGGACCGACCCAGCGCCTGCAGCTGCGCTGCACCGGGAAGATTCCGCGTCTGCGCAACTCAGAATCGAACATGGACCACTGATCCGTAGACTACCCTCCTGTTCAGCCCTGAGCCAAGCCGTCGGACTTGGCTTGAGCAACCCATCATTGAGTTGGTGGCCGCTCTTCTCCTGACGTGAACGTCAGGGCGTTATAAGCAGTTTCCTCAAAACTGCTTATAACTCGCTCGTAGATCCTATTCTCGAAATCGCCGGCTCGGGCGCATCAGGCAACGCCAAGCACACGATCCCCGTTCGCCGCAGCCCTCACACACCTCGATCCTGCGATCCGGCCGGAACAGCCCTCTCCCATTGGCCGCATGGAACGGATAACCCGTTGGGTTGCCGACGACCCGCGTATCAACTCCCCTCGCTTCATAGGCGTCGTGGACGTGACTGCCTATATCAGCCAAAGATTCCAAGTCACCGGTAACTTTCAAGTGAAATCAGTGGTGACTTTTGCGTGAAATTCGCACGTGACCGCTGATCCATGCTTGGGCTCCGACCGTCTGTACCAGCCCCTCGTTGTCGTTCACGAAATAGCCGTTAAGCGCATCTGTCAAGGGCACGCAGTAATGTCCGTTTTTCGGCAAGATAAGATGTCCGCTTTTCGGCACGTTACCGTGTCCGGTGTGGGTGGCTAACCTGCTTCAGCCGGGAGGGTCTCCTTTGGGGGGCTGACCAGTCCGGCCTTGCGTTTTTTCTTCAGCCGGTAGCTTTCGCCCTTGATGTTGATGGTGGTGGAATGGTGGAGCAGCCAATGGGTTATGTCAGCGGCGTCGGCAGCAATGCGGGTTCGTTTGGGCGGTGCGAGCACCTCGGGGAACACCTGCGAGAGGGCCGCGCGTTTGAGATCGATGTCGGCACGCGCGTAGCGCATTGTGGTATTGACGCTCGCATGCCCGAGCCACTGGCTGATGGTGGCGAAGTCCACGTCGGCTTTGAGCAACTGGATGGCTGTCGTGTGACGCAAGGAATGGGGATGCAGCCGCTTGTCGCGGAGTGTCGGTGCCGCGGCGACGCTGGCAGCCAGATGCTTGCGCAGCCGGTAGCGCACGCCGAAGCGTGTCAGCGGTCCACCTCGCTGATTGCGGAACAGGAGCGAGGCCGCCGGATCCTCTTCGCCGTTCGCCAGTCCGCTGTCGATCAGATTACGGAGCAGCCGTGCGGTGTTGGGCCAGATCGGACACAGCCGCGACTTGCCGCCTTTGCCGTGGAGTCGAACCTGGTGCGGGGTATCGAGACGTACGTCGCGCACCCGCAGATCGAGGATCTCCTGGACACGGGCTCCGGTATTGAACAGAAGCGCGAACAAGGCGTAGTCGCGTTCACCGCCTGGCTTGGTTCGGTCGATGCTTTGCATGAGCGCGGCCATCTCCTGGGTCTCGAAGTACTCGATGGGCGCCTCGCGTGCCCCGCGCTTGAACGGAACGCCAAGGACTGCCTGGAGCATCTTGAGATGCTCTGGGCGTTCCGTGGCGAGGAAGCGCGCAAGCGTATGCAGTGCGGCCAGACGGGCGTTGCGGGTTGCTACACCATTGTGTCGGACCGTCTCGATATGATCGAGGAATCGCATTACACGGTCACGGTCGAGATCGGTGATGTCGAGCCGTTCAATGGGGCGCTTGGCATCCTCCGAAGCGAAGCGCAGGAACAACATGAGGGCGTCACGGTAGCTCTTGATGGTGTGCAGGCTCAAACCGCGCAGATGTGGCAGATACGCCTCAAAGAAACGCCCGAGTGCGCGGCCGAGATCATTGGGTTTACGCCGGGTCATGAGGCACCTCCTCGATCACGTGCCCGCATTGTTGGGCGAGGCGTTCGCTGGCCAGCGCGGCAAGCGCCGGAATGAAGTGCAGGTAGTAGGCGGTTGAGACAATGGACACGTGACCCATGTACAGGGCCAGATGCGGAAGACGACTCTGGACCTCCTCGCCGCGCCGGTAGAACCGCATCAGCGCCTGGACGGCAAAGCTGTGACGCAGGTCGTGGATGCGGGGTCTTCGGCCTTGCCCGTCGCGCACGCCCGCGCGCTGGAACAGCTGTCTGATGCCATCGCCCAGACCGCCCCCGGAATAGGGACGCCAGCCCCGAGAGCGGTTGCACAGTAATGGTGCGCCGGGATGGCTGTGCTCACAAACGGCGGATCGTGCTTGCAGGTAGCGGCACAGCTCCCGATGCGTGCTGGGCGACAGCGGTACCAAACGGGACTTGTGGAACTTCGACTCGCGCACCCGGACGATGCCGCTCTCGGCGTCGATGTCGGAGAGGCTCAGCCGCTGTACTTCGCCCCGGCGCAATCCCGCGGTGTAGAACAGCACGGTTGCAAGGCGCAGCACATGGCTGCGCAACGGCGAGTTCGGCGTTGGGCGGAGCGAGGTCGCGCACGCCAGCATCCGGGCGATCTGCTCGGGTTCGACCAAGACCGGTTGCCGATAGGGCTGGGGCCTTGTCGCTGGGCGAACATCTGGAGGACCTGACGGGCCAGGTCGATTTCATCATCAGCGGCTTGCCGCTGCTGCTGTTTTCGGATGCCAGAAAGCGCCGGCTGCTGGCTGCGGCCTTCAGGCTGCTCGGCGAGGGCGGCGCCTTTCATCAGTTCACCTACGGCGGCATTTGCCCGGTCGGCAGACGCACGCTCGACGGCCTCGGGCTCCGGGCATCGTGTCTCGGAGTCGCCGCGTTGAATGTGCCTCCCGCGTTCGTCTATCGATTTCGACACGCAGAGCGCCAATGAAAGCGTTGTCCGGATTTCTCGCCGTAAGCATCCTGGCGGCGGGCGGCGCGTTAATTCACCATGTCGCGGCGCTATGACGCCGAAAGGGCAGGGGTGCAGGATTTTCGCTGGATGGCCTTCGTGCTGAACCAGGACATGAGGTCGTTCGACACCGCGCGGGATTTGAGGATATCGACGACCGGCTGGCGCCTTCTTCAGGTGAAATGCGCGTCCAACCCCGCAATTGACCGGTTTAGTCACTGAATAAATACTGAAATAACACCTATAAATACACAATAGATACGGGGAAAAGCAGATAATTGCGGCCCGTATCTGCAATTTGCGCGGTGGGTTGTATGGTTCCAGATGTAGCCGCTCGACAAGAGGACTCGAAATTGGACGCAAGCACCGAGAGTGCTCGAGGCGGGCACGCCTCCCGCCGCAGTGCGTGCCGTATTCGCCGCGCCGCGCCTCGCCTCGCGCTGTGGGCGGCGCTGCTCGCCGGAGCGTGGGGCATCGCCGCCCCCGCCTCCGCCGACGTGCTGGTCAGCAATATCGGGAAGACTTCGACCTCGAGCGGCCTGACTTTGGGAACCTCACTCGACGTTCTCCAGGGTTTTGACACCGGCCCACACCAAGCCGGCTATACCCTGACCAGTATCGAACTCAGCCTCAAGACCTTTACGGGAACGGTCCCGCCGACAGTGATAGTGACCGACGGAACCACTCCGGTGACGCTCACCGGCCCGGCATCGCTGACGGCCAATACGACGGCCAACTATACCTTCACGACGGCGACCAGTACCACTACGGTGCTGAGCGCCTCGACCACGTACTCGGTGATCGCCGAAGGCGGTTCTTTAAATGAATGGGAAGCTACCGCAAGCGACGATGAGGACGCCTCATCCGCCACGGGGTGGTCGATCAATAATCTTGCTTCAGTAAGGAATGCGGCGGACACCGGGGGATTCGTCAGCGAACCGGAGGGGTATGCTGTGAAACTCCGCGTCAACGGCGCCGAGGTAGGCGCCAACAACGCCCCTACGGCTTCGGACGGGGAGGTGACGGTGGACGAGGACGGGGCCTACACCTTCGCGGCCGGCGACTTCGGTTTCATGGACGCGGATTCGGACGACACGCTCGATAAGGTAACGATCGTGTCGCTGCCCGGCGCCGGCAAGGGGACGCTGAAGATCGACAATAAGCCGATCCCCCCGGGACACCTGCCGGAGGAAATTGAAGCGTCAGAGCTCGGCGGTAGCAATGGCTTGATCTACGAGCCGCCCGACGACGAGAACGGCAACGACTACGCGACGTTCAACTTCAAGGTGAGCGACGGCGATGACGAAAGCGCCTCAAGCTATACGATGACGATCGATGTGGACTCGGTGCCGGACGTGACGCGGGTGGCGGTAACCTCCGCGCCGCTCTCGGGGACCGCCACCCCGAAAGACATCTACGGCTTGGGGGAGAAGATCCAGGTAACAGTAACTTTCGACGAGGCGGTCACGGTAACGGACGACCCGCATGTCGAGGTTGAGGCAGGAGATGATACGCGGAATGCGGTCTATGCGCGCGGGTCGATGTCCACTGCGCTGGTCTTCGAGTACACGGTGGTGGATAGCGACAGCGACCCGAATGGCATCGACATCAAGGCCGACGTGAAGCTGGATGAGGACAGCGGTTCGGAAGACCATATCCGGGACAGCGACGGCAACGACGCGGACCTGACGTTCGCGGAGCTCACGTCACTGAGCGCGCACAAGGTGGACGGCGGTCTGGCGCGGCTCGCCCCCCCCTCGCCTGATGCGCTGATCAGCAATATGCGTCAGCCATCCGACAACACCACGATACTGAGTAGCGCGGACCTCGCGCAGTCGTTCGAAACCGGCGGCAATTCCGCCGGTTACACGGTGACCGGCGTCGCCTTCCACATGGATTTCAAAGCGGCTACGTCAACCGAGCCGAGCTACGGGGTAAGCATCTGGACCGAAAGCAGCGGAAACCCCGGCGCCAAGGTTGGAGATCTGGGAACCGTTACGAAAAGCAGCACGCAACCCAACCGCCTCGCCAGCAACGCCGATGGCATCAATGTTGCTCCGAACACAACGTATTTCGTGGTGCTCGACTCGAATCTGACCGGCGGCGGCACCAATATCAGGACCGCCACCAGCGACCTGGAAGACAGCGGCGGAAAGAGCGGCTGGAGTCTCGGCAACGTACACCTCACCAGACCAGCGGACAGTTCCGGCAGCTGGTCTCCGGATGCGGAAATGAGTTCGCTCAACGTGACCGTCAGAGGCGCCGTCAACCAGGCGGAGGCGATATCCCACGATCTGGAACTGGAGGTGGAGGAGGGCGGTACGGTGACGTTCGAGTGGACCCCGCCCGGCACGCCCACGGCGGAATCGCCGGTGGAGCTGAAGCTGTTCTACTGGTCGCTCGGGCACGTGACGGTCGAGAAGGGCACCGTGACCGCCACGGACACGAACCCGGTCACGTTCCGGCTGAAGGCCAACCAGGACGACGACTGGGAGGACGGAATGGACATGCTCTGGGTGGCCCGGCGCGCCCCGGGGATGTGGAGGACGCTCGGTTACGTCTACGTCACGGTGAGGGACGACGACCCGGTCGGGCCGGGGGAATCGAACGGCTGCTCCGCCGCCCCGTCGGGCGCTTTCTGGAGCGCCTGCATGGCGGTGGGATACGGCGGCCGCGGCCGCGGATTCGAAGCGTTGCGCCCACGTTTCACCGACTCCGGTCAGGGGGCGCTCAGCAAGACGGCGGTGGACACCCACGAGATCGACGGCATCCTCGACAAGGAAGGGGTGACGTTGTCGTTCGCGGCGGACCCGCGCCCGGATCCGGACAGCTGGGTGGTCAAACTCGGCGGCAGCAGCTTCAACTTCAGCGACGCCAAGGGGTTTGCGGAACCGCGTGAGGGCTGGCTGTTCGCGTCGCCGTCGAACGGCTACCTCTGGGACGCAGCCAGCCAGGGCTGGTCCAAGGGCGACAAGGTCACCGTGAGCCTGTTCGACATTCCCAAGCCCGCGGGAGTGTCGGCGACGCCGGGCGACGCGCAGGCGACACTGTCGTGGACCGCGCCGTCGGGGTCGACGTCGATGGGCACGGTGACGGGCTACGAGGTCCGGGTGTGCAAGGGGGCCGCGGCGGATTGCGAAGGGTACACGTTGTACGGGCAGCCGGTTACCTATACCGGACTGTTCGCGACCGGCAGCACCACGCCGAGCTGGACGGTCACCAGGTATGCCAATTACAGCGGCGAGGAATACAAGCTGGAGAACGGCGTCACCTATACGGCGCAGGTCCGCGCGGTGACCGGCAACGGCAAGGGCGGGTGGTCGGACGAGCTGGAATTCGCGCCTACGGACAACCTGCAGGTGTTGGCGCCGCCGGCGCCGACGATTGTCAGCGCGACGCCGGGCGGCCGCCAGGTGACGCTCGCGTGGGTGATGCGCGAGGAGGTGGAGGGCATCACCGGCTGGCGGCTGCGCTACGGCTCGGTGAACGTGCAAACCGGTGCGGTGGACTGGAGCGAGTGGACCGATATCGAGGGGGCCGGCGCGGACACGCGCGAGCACACGGTGACGGGGCTTACCGACGGGACGCCTTACGCGTTCGAGCTGCGCGCGATGGTGGGGGAGCTGGAAGGAACGGCTTCGGCGGGGTACTCCATGTTCGGGGTGCTGCCGGAGGTGACCGGCCTTGAGGCCACGCCGGCTGACGGCGCGGTGCAACTGAGCTGGACGGCGCCCTCAGTCGAGGTGGACATCGCCGGCTGGCAGGTGCGCTGGAAGGCGGCCGGCGCGGCGGCGTGGGGTGAGTGGACGGACATCGAGGATTCGGCGGCCGGCACCGCCGGACACACGGTTACCGGACTGGAAAACGGCACGCGTTACGCCTTCGGCGTGCGCGCGATGTCCGCCGGCGCCTGGCCGCTGGCGGAATCGGGAACGGTGGAGGCCTGGGCGGGCGGACCGCCGCCTCCGGGACCGCCCGGCCTCGTGGCCGAACCCGGCGACGGCCAGGTGGCGCTCACGTGGACGCAGCCGGAGTCCGCCGAACCCATCACCGGCTGGCAGCTGCGCTACGGCGCCTCGGGCGCCGACGACGCCGAGCCGGACTGGGGCGAGTGGACGGACATCGAGGGTGCGACGGCCGGGACCCGCGAGCACGCGGTGACGGGGCTTGAGAACGGCACGCAATACGCGTTCGAGCTGCGCGCGGTGGCGGGCGGGATCGAGGGCGAGCCCTCGGTGCGGCGTCTGGCGCAGCCGGAGGAGCCGGAGATTCCCCCGATCCAACACATGGAGGTTGCGAGCGTGACGGCCACGACGGTCCGGCTCGAGTGGACTTTGCCGGAGGGGGTCGCGGTGACGCGGCTGCGGGCGATGCAACGCCAATTGGCAGAAACGGGGGAGTGGCCGGAGTGGGAGGAGGCGGCCACGCTGGAAGTGGACGCAAACGCATACACGGTGACGGGCCTTTCACCCGCCACGCGCTACCAGTTCCGCATCCTGCTGGAAACGGCCACGCAGAGCACGGACTCCGGGATCGCGCAACTGGAAACGCTCGCGGTCGATCCGCTGCGAACGAGGATGAGCGGTTCGGCGCCGGGCGGGCGCTGCGCCATGGAGGTGTCGGTCGCGTTCCTTGACGCCGACGGTAACGCGGTGGCGGTGGATGCGCTCGCGGCCTCGGACTTCGCGGTGACGAACGGGCGCGCCGGCACGCCGGTGGCGGACGCGGACGGTCTGGGCTGGACGGCGCCGGTGCAGGCAAATGAAGCCTTTGCCGGCCTGATGCGGGTACGCCTGCCGGCGACCGATCGCTGGGAAGCGGCGGAGCAGGTGTTCCGGGTGGAAGCTGAGTGCGCCCCGGTGGCCCGCACGGCGCTCGCGAGCCTGCGGCTTGAGGGCATGGAGCTGGAGCCCGCCTTCGACCTCGACACCCACCTCTACCGGGTCGCCGTCCCGCGCAGGGGCGAACACGCCACCGTTGACGCACGGGCCGTGTACGATGCGGCCGCCGTGTCCATCAGTCCTTCGGACGACGATTCGAGGTCCGGGCATCAGGTGCCGCTGAGGCGAGACCTCCGTGTGCATGTCATCGTGACCGCCGGTGACGAGAGCAGCACCTACACCATTAACGGATATCCGTCCGAAGTCTTGACGGGTTTCGAACTGGTGGATGCATCGACCGACGCGGACCTGGGACCGATTGCAAACGGCGGCACGGTGTCGGTTTCCGCCGACGGCCGCTACGGCATCCGCGCCGAAGTCGATGCCGACGGGGACGTGGGCAGCGTGGTGCTGTCGCTCGCCGGTCCGGGCGAGGCGGACACGCACACGCAGACGGAGAATATTGCGCCGTATTCGCTCTATGGCGATGCAAACGGCGCCGAGTACGGCCGGGCGCTGGCGGCGGGGTCGTACACGCTGACGTCCACTGCGTATGCCGAGCGCGGCGCTACGGGCGACGTGCTGGACACGCTCACGGTGCCGTTCACGGTGACGGTGGAAGCGCCGGCGCCCGAGCCGCTGGCCGCGACCGGACTTACGGCGTCGGGCGCGACGCGCACTTCGCTCGAACTCGCCTGGACGCTGCCCGAGCAGCCCGACGGCGTGACGGTGACGGACGTTCAGGTCCAGCGCGAGGCGGGCGGGTCCTGGAGCACGGTCGCGACGCTGGCCGCGGATGCGACGTCGCACACGGCGACCGGGCTTGACGCAGGCACGTCCTACCGCTTCCGTATCCGTATTGCGACGAACGAGGGGAACGCCGATTCCGAGACGTTCACCGCGAGCACCCATTCGGCGGTGCTGACCGGATTCGTACTGGTTGACGTTTCCGACCAGTCGAGAGTGGCGACCCTTTCGGACGATGCCACGGTGGATCTCGGGGCGCGCTTCGACGCCGACTTCGGGGTCCGCGCGGAGGTAGCCGGGGGCGCCGGCATCGGCAGCGTGGCGCTGTCGCTGTCGGGCGCGAAGGCGGTGTCGCGCACGGAGAACATCGCGCCGTATTCGCTCTACGGGGATGCCAACACCGGTGCCGCATCGGCCTTGTACGGGGAGGCGCTTCCGGCGGGGTCGTACACCCTGTCGGCCACGGCGTACGCGGGATCCGGCGCCTCGGGCAATGTCCTGGACACTCAGTCGGTGTCGTTCACGGTGCGTTCGCCGGCCGCGCTGTCGGTGAAGGATGCAAGCGCGGAGGAAGGCACGGACGCGAGCCTTGAATTCGTGGTCGAGCTCGACCGCGAGGCGCAGGGCGCGGTGACGGTGCAGTACGCGACCGCCGACGGCACGGCCACGGCGGGCGAGGATTACACGGCTGCGAGCGGCACGCTGAGTTTTGCTTCGGGCGAGACCACGAAGACGGTTTTGGTGTCGGTGCTCGACGACCAGCGCGACGAGGGGCAGGAGACGTTCACCCTGACGCTCTCAAGCGCCTCGGGCGCCGTCATCGCCGACGGCACGGCCACGGGCACGATCACGAACACCGACCCCATGCCGCAGGCGTGGCTGGCGCGGTTCGGACGCGCGGCCTCGGACAACGTGGTGCAGGCGATCACCCGGCGCTGGGACGGCGGCGCCGCGGGCGCCGTCAAGCCCCATTTCACGATCGGCGGGAGGCGTATCGGCGGCGGGTTCGGCGAACGAACGGGCGCCGCCGCGGACTACTCGCATGCCGGACCATGGGAACCCGATGTCAACGGCGGCGAAGCACGGGCGCCGGAGCGCGCGCAGGGGCATCGCCAGGCGCCGGGCCGGGGGCGGATGGCGGGTGCGCGCGGGCAGACCCTTCCGGATTCCGCACGCGGCGGTCCTGCCGGTGGTCGCGTTGCGGTCGGCCGCACGACGGGCGGCAACGATTTCCGGCAGGCGCTGGACGCTGTGGCCGGGTCGGCGGGCGATGCGCAATGGGCGCGGATATACCGCGAGGGCATGGCGCTGGCGAATGGCGCCGGTCGATTCGGTTTGCGCGACCTCCTGATGAACAGTTCCTTTTACTATTCACCGGCCGCTGCCGCCGCGGACGACTCCATGGCCGCCCGGTCGGGCTGGCTGGGCGACTGGGCGGTGTGGGGCGAGAGCGCCGCCACGCACTTCAGCGGAGCGGACGGCGAGCTCGGGCTTTCCGGCGAGGTTTCCACGGCGCTGGTCAGTTTCGACAGCCGCCGGGGCCGATGGCTTGCGGGGTTGGCGCTGGCCTACACCGAGGGCACGGGGACGTACGCCCATCCGCGGTCGGCCGCGGGCGAGCTGAGCAGTACGCTCAGGAGCCTGCATCCGTATGTGCACTGGCGGCTGAACGAGCGCACCGGCGTGTGGGGCCTTGTCGGCTACGGCACGGGCGAAATGTCGCTGATTGCGCAGGGAGCCGGGCCCATCGAGACGGATCTACGCCATACGCTGGCGGCGTTCGGTGGGCGCACGGCCTTGACCGCGCGCGCCGGCGAGACCGGTCGTTTCGAGTTGGCGCTGCGCTCCGACGCGCAGTTCACCGAGACGGTATCGGAGGCGGTTCCGGGGCTGTTGGGCGCGGCCGGCGCCACGAGCCGGGTGCGTGTGATGCTGGAGGGCACGGGCTCGCTGTCGCTGGCCGGTGGCGAACTGACGCCGACGCTGGAGGCGGGGCTGCGTTACGACGCCGGCGATGCCGAGACCGGCGCGGGGCTGGAGGTTGGCGGCGGGCTGGCCTACGCTTCCGGTGCGCTGCGGGTGGCGCTCAACGCGCGGGCGCTGGTCATGCACCGCGACAGCGCGTATGAGGAATGGGGTTTTGGCGCTTCGGTCGCGTATGAGCCTTCGCCCGACGGCCAGGGCTTGTCGATGAATCTGGGTTCGACCTGGGGCGCGGTGCACGGCGGCGTGCAGTCGCTGTGGTCCCAGCCGGCCGGGGCCGGGCTGTCGCCTGCCGCCGTTCCGCTGGCGGCGGGGCCGCAGTTGCAGGCGCAACTGGGTTACGGGATTTCGGGGCGTAACGGCCAGGCGCTGTGGGTTCCGTACGTGGGAACGTACGGCGCATCCGACCTGCACGCGGGCCTGAAGCTCTCCAGCGGCGAGAAGGTCCAGGTGGCGCTGGAGATCGGGCGCGCAGGCGGCGCCATGCACGCAACGGGGACAACGCTCCCCGGCGCAGGCGTGAACCCGGGTACCGGCCCGTCCGCCCACGAGCGCGAACCGCTCGCAGGCGCCCCTGAGCAACGGCCCGACGGCCCCCCCGATGGCGCGGGCGAACTTGCGCTGCAACTGAACTGGACGCTCCGCTGGTAAGCGCGGCGCCCGGACGAGCCGTGGTGCCTGTTCGAGTCTGCCGAAACCGATCCGGAGAGCAGTCGGAGGGCGGCGATTGCCGCGCCGCCGCGCTCCGTTTCCCGGTGCCATGGAAGCGCTCATTCGATCTCTCGGTGCTGGCGGTGGCAATCGTCGCGCTGCTGCCGCTGTGGGTTCCGCTCGTGCTGGCGGTCGCCGCGGCAATCCGTTGTCAGGACGGCGGCGCGGTGTTGTACCGTCAGGCGCGTCTCGGCCACGACGGGCGGGTTTTTTGCATGCTCAAGTTCCGCACCATGCCCGAGGACGCCGAGCGCGGCACCGGCGCGGTGTGGGCATACCGGCGCGATGCGCGCGCCACCCCCGTGGGCCGCGTGCTGCGCCGCTTCCATCTGGACGAGCTGCCCCAGCTCGTCCATGTCCTGCGCGGCGAGATGAGCCTGGTCGGACCGCGCCCGGAGCGCCCGGAGATCGCCGCGCGCATCCAGCGCTGCTACCCCAAGTTCTCTCATCGCCTGGCCGTTCGCCCGGGAATCGCCGGGCTTGCCCAGTCGCGCGGTCGATTTCGCCTGTCACCCCCCAACAAGCTGCGTTACGATCTGGTGTACATCGGCGCGATGGGCCCCTGGCTCGACCTCAAACTGCTCTGGGCGTGCGTGTGGCGGACGTTGTTCGGACCGCACCCGTCGCGGCGAAGGCGCGGCGCGGAGCCGGCGCCGGGCGCGCCGGCGTGAACGTGCTGATCACCGGCGGCGCGGGGTTCATCGGTTCCGCGCTTACCGGTCGGCTCGCCGCCGAAGGCCATCGTGTGGCGGTCGTCGACGACGGCTCGGCGTTGCGCACGGCAGATGCATCCGCTGCACGCAGCGACGCGGCAGATGTGCGAGCGGCCGTGCTGGGCGCGGCGCGCGCTTCGGCCGGGGACATACCCGAGCCCGTGGTGCTGCAGGCGGACATCGCCGACCCCGGACTGGCCCGTTTCTTTGCCGAAGTGGAGCCGGACGCGGTGGTCCATCTGGCCGCAAGGTCGGACGTGAGCGGGTCCGTGCGCGCGCCGGTTCGCTGCGCGGAGGTGAACGTGTGCGGCACGGTGAACGTGCTCAAGCGGTGCCTTGACTTCGGCGTGCGCCGTTTCGTGTTCGCCTCCACGGGCGGCGCTCTTTACGGGCAATCACGGAGGCGCCCGACGCCGGAGACGGCGGCGCCCGCGCCGATGTCGCCGTACGGCGCCTCCAAGGCGGCCGCGGAGCTGTACGTGCGCACTATGAGCGAATCCCGCGCCATGCCCTACGCCATACTTCGGCCGGGCAACGTGTACGGGCCGGGCCGGGGCGGGCGCCCCGCACCGGGCGTAATCGGCTCGTTCGCCGGCGCCATGCTCAACGGCTCGCCGCCCGTGATCTACGGCGACGGGCTCAACGAGCGCGATTTCGTGCATGTGGACGACGTGGTCGAGGCCTTGCGCCTCGCGCTGCACATGCGCGGCAACGGCGTGTTCAATATCGCCACCGCCACGGCGCGCACGGTGAACCAGGTGCTCGAGGCCGTGGCGCACGCCGCGAATTGGACCGGCGAGGCGCGCTACGCTCCGGCCCGGCCCGGGGAACTGCGCGCCAGCTGCCTCGATGTGCGCCGCGCAAGCCGGGTCTTGCGGTGGCGCCCGCGCGTTGAGTTCGAGCGCGGCATTGCCGGCACGGTGGGCGCCCTGCGCGCGCCCGCCGCCGGCCCCCGGCCCGGGGGCCGGCGGCGATGAGCCGCTCGGGCCGGCGCAAGGCGCGCGCCCGCAGGACGCCGAAGCCCGGCCCTGCCACCACGCCCCCGCCGGCAGGCCGGACCGAGCGCGTCTTGCGCGCGTCGCTGTTCGTTGTGCTCGGGCTGCTGCTGCTGACCCCGTTCGTGATCGACACCGGCACCGTGTTTCCGTTCATCGTGGGCAAGGCGCTGTGGTCCCGCTCGCTGATCGCCACCGCGTTTGCGCTCTGGGCGGTGCTGGCGCTCGCCTGGCCGCGCTACCGCCCGCCGCGCTCCTGGCTTCTCGTGTTGCTGGCGGCGGGGCTGGCAGTCTCGCTCGCCTCCGCCTGGTTCGGCGCGAGTTTCACTCACAGCCTCTGGTCGAACTACGAGCGCATGCTGGGGGTGCTCGACCAGGCCCATTGGGTGGCGCTGGCGCTGGTGCTCGCCTCGGTCCTGCGCGACGCAGCCGCCTGGCGGGCGCTGATCGGCGCCAACGTCATTGCCGCTGCCGCCATCGCGTGCACGGTCATCGCCCGCGCGGCGGACATCGAGGTGCCGTTCTACGGTGCGCTGCCGGAGCGCAGCGCCACGCGTATGGGCGGGCCGCTCGGCAATTCCTCGTACCTCAGCATCTACATGCTGGCCAACCTGGTCTTGGCCGCCGCGTTCAGTGCGCGCGCGTGGGCCGCGGGCGCGCCCGGCAGGCGCTCCGGCGCGTACGGCTGGACCGCGGTCGCGGCCCTTCTGTTCGGTGGATTCCTCCTCGCCGGTTCCGTCGGCGGGTTCGCGGGACTCCTCGGCGCTGCCGGTTTCGCCCTGCTGGCCTTCATGTGGTTTGCGCGCGGGCGCCGCCGCGTTGCCGCCGTTGCGGCGCTGGCGGTGCTCTCGCTCGGCTCCGCGAGCCTGGTCGTTCGCGCTGTCGATCCCGGGCGCACCGCTCTGGCCACCATCGAAGTGCCGGCCGCGCGCTGGCCCGGCGCTTCCGCGCTGCGCTACGTGGGCCGCGTGCATGTGCAGCGGCCGAGCGTTCAGTCCCGGCTGGCGGCTTGGGAGGCGGGGCTGGAGGGATTCGCCGAGCGGCCCCTGCTCGGCTGGGGGCCCGGCAATTTCGACACCGTGTTCGGCCTGTTCGGCTCCGGTTACGCCGCGACTTCGGCCCCTCACGACCAGGCCCACGGCAAGCTCGTGGAGCTTGCCGCCACCACCGGACTCGGCGGCCTGTCGGCATGGCTTGCACTGTGGATGCTGGCGCTTGCGGTGCTGCTGCGCACCGCGCGCGCCGCAGATCCCCCCGACCGCGTGTTCGCCGTGTTCGTCGCCGCCGCCGTGGCCGGGCACCTGGTGCAGCTACAGTTCCTGTTCGACACCGCCGTCGGCACGCTCTTCGCCACGATCGCGCTCGCGTACGCCGCCGCGCTGGAACCCAAAGCCGTGCCGCGGGCGTGGTGGCCCCGTGTACCGTCGGCGCTTTCCGGCCGCCTCATCCGCTTCGCCCCCCGGGCGCCCGCCCGCGCCGTGCACGCCGCACTCGCCGCCGCCGCCGTGTCGCTAGCGATCTGGGGCTTGGCCGTGAACCGGACGATCCTGATCGCCGCCGATGCCCGTCACGTGGCGACCGACGCCGTCTACTCCGCCGTCACCGCCGAGGGCATCGAGGCGTTCCCGCCGCTGGCCGATTTTTATCGGCGCACCCTGTTTTTCGATCTTGCGCGCAACTGGAACACATGGCGATCCGCGGACCCGCAACTCGCCACTCATCTGCTCGAATGGGCCGACCGCGAAGCCGACGCCGCCGTTCGCAGCCAACCCCGCAACTGGCGCATCGCGCACGAACTCGCGCGGCTCTACGCGGTGGTGGCCGCCACCCGATCCGGCTACGCCGACAGGGCGCGCCGTCACCTCGCCCGCGCCAGGGAACTCGCCCCCCAACGGGAGGTGTTTCCGGCGCCGCTGGAGCCGCCATCGGATCTCGCCTCAAGCGCGCTGCCGGGCGACGGGTTTGCGTCCGGCCGGGGCATTGAGCTTCGCTGGAGTCCGGCACCCGGCGCGGGCTTTCACCAGATCGCGCGCTCGGCCCAATCCGGCGCCTGGTCGCCGGTCCTGTTTTCCTACGATCCCGAACAGGTTGTGCTCGCCGTGCCGGACTGCTCCGGCTGCAGGTACCGCATCCGCGCCTGCCGCACGTTCTCCGACTGCAGCCCGTGGGCTCTGTGGCCGTGATCTCCCACCGCCACCGCTGCATCTACATCAAGGTGCCCAAGTGCGCCAGCACCTCGGTTCGCGACTGGTTTCTCGCCCACGCCGGCGCGCGCCATACCTTCCCGCCGTACTGGTACGCGGGGGAGATGGCCGAGCGCCTGCAATGGCTCGCCCGCGCGATGGAACTGTACCCCGACTACCTCACCTTCACCTTCGTGCGCAACCCGTTCCGGCGCTTCCTTTCGCTGTACCGGCACGCCAGCCGCCTCGCGGCCGCGAGGGCCGCGCGCTTTGCGGGTCATCCGCCCGGCTTCGGTACGCTCGGCGAGTTCGCCGCGCTTTGCGCGGAACTGCTGGGCGAGACCGGCAAGCTCTGGGGCGCGCCCGCCACGGCGTTTTGTCGCGAGCACGCCGACCGGCGCTACGGCCCGTTGGGGATTCGGCTGCGCCACTGCCGCTACCTCTTCACCCACGCCCGCCCGCAGACCGACTTCCTGCCCGACTGCAACCCTCGGCGCCTGTTCGGGCGCGCGCGCCCCCATCCGGGTCCCGCCGGCTTCATCGGCGCAGTGGAATCGCTCGACGCGGACTTCGAGCGGCTGAAGGACCGCCTCGGGCTGCCCAATGCGCCGCTGTTGCGGCACAACGTTGCGCCGCCCCCGCCCGAGCCGGAAACGCGCTACGACGCGGCCGTTCGCCGCCTGGTCGGCGAGCTCTATGCGAGGGACCTGGCGTTCACCGGCTGCGGTCTCCACGACGCGCCCGTTCTCCGCCGCGGCCGCGGCCGTGGCCTTCAACCCAGCGGCGACAGGCGCCCTGGCCCGTGTCTGCGGCGCGCCGCCTACACGCTGCGCACGCTGGAAATCGGGCTTGAGGCGCGCCTCATGCGCGTCGCGCCCCTGCGTAGGCGGATCGCGCCCCTGGCCCGGCGGATCCGCCGCCTCGCATGAGGCCGTGCAGGCGCGCGCGCATGTTGTTCCCCGCCCGGCTTCGCAAGCTTGCGCGGACCCATTCCCCGGAGGCGCTCCGGCGTCTCGTCGCGGCACTGGTCCTGGACGTCTCCCGGAGACTCGACGCGCACCCGCCCGCCCGGCGCTCCACCGCCGCGCGCGCGGGTCTCCGGGCCGTGCGGGCCGGCGCCCTGGCGCCCCTCGCGCGCCGGCTTCGTGCCGCCGACGATTCCGCCCGGCGCGACCTCGGCGCGCTACTGGACTCGGCCCTGCGCGTCGATGACTTCGCCGCTGCGTTCGCGCTCGGCGCCACGGCCGCCCTCAGACCGGACAGGCGAGCCGAGAAGGTGCTGTCGCACCGCTACCGCTACCTCTGGATCTGCAACCCGAAGGCCGCCTCGCGCAGCCTCATCAAGGCGCTGCGCGCCGCCGACCGGGGCGCCAGACTCATCCGCGGGCAAACGCTTGAGGAAGTGCATCGCCGCTACCCCGACTCGAAGGACTATTTCAGCTTCGCGTTTCTGCGCCACCCCGTCGATCGGACCCGTTCCTTCTACGCCGACAAGCACGTGCTCGCCCTCCATCGCCCCGACGCCCGGCGCTGGTTCATCGAGCCCTGGCACGGCCTGCGCGTCGGCATGAGCTTTTCGCAGTTCTGCCTGTGGCTCCACACCCCGTGCGGGGCCGACGCGTTCGCCGACCGGCACTGGCTTGCCCAATGGCGCCAGATTGCCGGCGCCGACGGGCGCCTTCCGGACTTCATCGGAAGCTACGAGTCGCTGGACGCGGACTGGCTCTCCGTCTGCCGCCGGCTCGGCCTGCGGCCCACGCCGCTGCCGCGTCTCAATGCATCGAATCCCGCCGAGCTGGAAAAAAACCGTCCCGATCGGGAGTGCCGGGCGCTGCTCCGACGCCGCTATGCCCGCGACTACGAGCTCGGCGGCTACGGAGACACGCCTTGAAGATGCGTGCGCGCGCAGCGCAGGGTACCGCCTCCCTGGCGGGCGTATCGTTGATCGTGCCGGCCCGCGATGCGGAAGCCACGCTGGCCGCGACGCTCGACTCGATCCTCGCTCAGGACTACGCCGGCCCGTTCGAGGTGATCGTCGCCGACGGCTCGGAATCGAACTCCACGCGGGACCTGCTGCGTGCGCGGTTTCCGTCGGTGCGCCGCGTGCCCAACCCAAACCGTTCGACCCCCGCAGCGCTCAACCGCGCGCTGGCCGTGTCGCGTTTTCCGATCATCGCGCGCTGCGACGCGCATTCCACGCTTCCGCCCGGTTACCTCGCGCGCGCCGTGGCCACGCTCGAACGCACCGCCGCGGTCAATGTGGGGGGGCGCCAGCACGGCGTGGGCGTGACGCTTTTCGAGCGCGCCGTGGCCCTTACCACGCGCACGCCGCTGGGCGCCGGCGATGCCCGATACCGCGTGGGGGGGGGCGAGGGCCCGGTGGACACGGTGTTTCTCGGCGTGTACCGCCGCGAGGCGGTCGAGGCCGTTGGCGGCTGGGACGAAACCCTGGAACGCAACCAGGACTACGAACTCAACTGGCGTTTGCGCGAACGCGGCGGCACCGTGTGGTTCGACCCGGCGCTGGCCGCGCACTACCGCCCCCGCGGCACGCTGCCGGCGGTCGCGCGCCAGTACTTCGACTACGGCCGCTGCAAGGCGCTCGTGCTTGCACGCCATCCCCGTTCCTTTCGCGCCCGCCAGCTCGCCGCCCCCGTGCTGGTGGCTCTACTGGCCGCCTCGGTCGCGGCGCTGCTCGTGCAACCGGCAAGCGCATCGGGCCTGCGAGCCGCCGCGCTCGCCGTGCCGCTCGCCTACGCGACGGGACTGCTCGTTTCCTCGGCCGCGATCGGGTTGCGCCACCGGCGCCTCGAGGCCCTGTTTGTGCCGCTCGTGGCGGGCGCGATCCACCTGGCCTGGGGCGCCGGGTTCTTCCGGGGTCTGCCCCGGGCCCTGCGCGCGGCACGCCGCGTGTCTCCATGAACCCGGGCGGCAAGCACAGGCCCGGCGACGCGCCCGCGCCCCGCAGGGGGGACGATGCGCTGTTCGCGCGCACGCTCTCGGCGTTCAAGTGGGCGTTTCTGACCTCCGCCAGCCAGTCGTTGCTGTCGCTGCTCATCGTCATGGTGCTGGCTCGGCTGCTCACCCCCGAGCACTTCGGCCAGCTCGCACTGGCCCTGGTGTTCATTACTCTCGCCGACGCGCTGGCCCGGCGCGGCCTGGGTCCGGCGCTCATCCAGCGCTTCGAGCTCACCGGGCATCACGTCGTCGCCGCTTTCACGCTATCTCTCGGCGCGGGCGCGGCGCTCGCGGCTGTGCTCTGGTTCCTGGCGCCGTGGCTTGGCGAGCTGAGCCGCGATCCGGTCGCGGCCCCGGTCATTCGCGCGCTGTCGCTCGTTACCGTGCTCTCGGGCGCCGCTTTGGTCTCCGAGTACCGCTTGCGCAGGAAGTTGCGGTTCCGGGCGCTGATGAAAGCCTCGCTGATGTCCCAGGCCCTCGGCAACGGGGGCGTGGCCATTGCCCTCGCCCTTGCCGGCCATGGCGTGTGGGCGCTGGTGTGGGGCGCGGTTGCCCGTCAGGCCCTGTTCAGCCTGAGTGTGTGCGTCTTCTCGCCGCCGCCCCGCGCGCTCGGCGCCCTGGGACGCGAAATGCCCGAACTGCTGCGCACCGGGGCCGGGTTCTCCGCCATCGCGCTCCTGAACACGCTCGCTGAGCAGACCATGCGGCTCCTCATCGGCCGCACCCTCGGCGGCGCCGCGCTCGGGCTGTACACGCGCGCAAACGCGCTCGCCGTATTGCCGCGCAGGCTCTCCCCCGTGCTGAGCAACGTGCTGTTGCCCGCCATGGCGCGGCGCCAGCGCCGCATCGACCGGCTGCGCATCGTGCACCTCAACGGCACGGAACTCCTGTGCCTCATCGCCGTGCCGGGAAGCCTGGCGATCGCCGCGAGCTCTCCGGAGATCGTCGCCGTCGTGCTGGGCGCGCAGTGGTCGGGCGCGGTGGACGCGTTGAGAATCCTCGCCCTCGTGGGTGTGCTGGCCACGTTCAACGCGCTGCACGCTCCGCTCGCGCGCGCCCTGGGCGCCGTGTACCGGGAGAGCTGGCGGCGCGCGGTTTACCTTCTCGCGCTGCTGGGCGGGGCCTGGTACGCGAGCCGCTGGGGGCTGGTGGGCGTGGTCGGGGCCGTCGCGGCCGCCCGCGTGCTCCGTTACGGGCTGCTCGCGCAACTGGCCCTCGGGCTACTGGGGCTCCGCTGGACGCGGCTGCTGGCCCGGTGCGCGCCGGGCATCTGGGTGGGCGCCTGGGCCACGCTGGCCGTTGCGCTCGCCGCCTGGATCGCGCGCACGGCCGCATGGTCAGCGCCGGCGGCGCTGGCGCTGCAACTGGCCGCCTGGATCCTTTCGGTCGCGGTCGCGGCCTATTTCGCCCCCCCGTTCGCGCGTCCCGCGTTCCCGCACTGGGGACTGGACCGGCTGCCGTTCGACGCCATGGGCATTGCGGGCCGCCGGGCGCGCGGCGTTCTTGAGCACCTGGCGCGGCGCTGGCCGCGCCAGGCGGAAACGCCCGCATGAGCGCTCCACCGCCTCCGGCCGCGGTGCGCTACAACGACTGGCCGTCGGTCCCGGCGCCGGACCCGGACACGTTCGCGCCCCGACTCCCCGTCAGCGTCATCGTGCCCGCCTACCGGAATCCGGCGGCGCTGGCGCTGACGCTCGCGGCGCTGGAACGACAGGACTGGCCGAACGAACTGATACAGGTGGTGGTCGTCGACGACGGTTCCGAGCCGCCGATCGAGCCGCCTCCCGGCGCCTCCCCGGGCCTGCGGGTGATCCGCCAGCCCCGGCGCGGGTTCGGCCTCGCCCGCGCCAGGAACACGGGTGTCGTGGCCGCTGAGCACGATATCCTCGTGTTCCTCGACGCCGATGTGATCGCCGAAGCGGGCCTGATTCGAGCCCACGCACGCTGGCACCATGCCGTGGGTGACGCGCTGACGGTGGGGTTCTGCGCCTACGTGTCCCCGCGAGGACTTTCGCCCGAAGGGATCCGGCAACGCACCGGCACGGTCGCCGAGCTGCTCGGGGCGCGTCCTTCCGATCCGTCCTGGCTTGAGCGCCACATGGCCCGCACGGGCGACTTCACCTCGCGCCACACCGACCTCTTCCGCGCCGTGACCGGGAACAACTTCGCGATCTCCCGCGCGTTGTTCCGCGAGGCGGGCGGGTTCGACCCGTCCTTTACCCGCTACGGCGGGGAGGACACCGAGTTCGCCTGGCGGGTACAGACCCGCGGCGGACTGCTCGTGCCCGTGCGCGAGGCCTTCGGCTGGCACCAGGGCCGCTGGCGCGACGGCCGGGACGACAAGCGCCGGCACATGCGACTGCAGTCCGAGAAGCTGGCCGACCTCATCGCGGAGCCCGGATTCCGGAAAGCGTTCCCGGCAAGGCGCCATACCGTTCCCAGGTTCGTGGTGACGCTGGTTGCCGGCGCCGAACCCGTCGAGCGGGTCGTTGAACGCACCGAGGCGCTGCTGGCCGGACCCGGCGCCGATCTCGCCGTATGCATTGAAATCGCCCCCCCGCGCGACGCCGACCGCGCCCGGCTGCAACGCCGCTACATGGGCGACCCGAAAGTGCGCGTTGACGCCGGCGGCGTATTCCTCGATGCCTTCCCGGCCGCGCCCCTTCACGTGCTCGCCCCGGCTGACGCAAACATCGGCGCCGATACGCTGCAACGCCTTGAGAAAGCGCTGGGCGACGCGGTTACGGCGAAAGTCGCGCTCCCCGGAGGCGCCGGGCAAGTCACGATCACCCGCGCCTGGGCGATCCATCGAGCGCGCCGGGCCGGAGGCGCCGCGGCCAACTACGGCGACTCGCGCACCTTGCCGGCGCGTCTGCTGCGCTCCCCGCGCAAGCCCTTGACGGGCCGCCTGACTGCCGGCCGGCTGGTCCGTACCGCCTGCCGCGCTCTATTCGGCCACCACGTCTGCGCCATGCTCCTGCGTGTCCGGGACGAAGCGCGCCACGTGCGCGGCGCACGCACCGCGTGGCGTTTCCTGCAATGGCTCGTGAGCGGCATACGCTGGTGGCTCGGGCAGGGGCGGGGATGGCAACCTTCGTCCACTCCGCCCGGCCTGCCCACCGAGACCGCGGCCGCCGTCGAGGCGCCCACGGCGCTGCCCGATGCCGCAGCGGCCCCGGCAGTGCCTGCGTTCGATCCCCTGCTGGACAACCCCATGGGCTGGATCCGTCACGTGGAAAACCGCGCCCTGTGCCTCGGCCCACGCGCGCTCCTGCCGCCCGGCGTGCGAGCGCGCCCGGCCGCATCGCCGCAGGACCGCGCCCAACTGATGCACGCTCACCATCTGGAGGATGTGGCCGGCTTTCATGCCGACGCCGTTGAACGCGCCGCGACGCTGGCGCGGATCGCAGCCCGGGGGCTGCCCGTGCGCCTCGCCGATTCCGACTCCGCCCTTGAGCCGCTGCTCGGCACGGACCTTTACCGGCTCATGAACGTCGACGTTCGCGACGCGGACGCGGACGAGCGCGAAACGCTCAGTATCGCCCAGCGCCGCGAGGCGCTTCGAACCCATTCGCTCTTCGCCCGCGAACATCAGGTTTGCCCCACCGCAGGCGCCGAAACGCCGGTCTGGCCGCAGGTATCGGTGCTGCTGGCCACGCGCCGTCCGTCTCTGCTGGCCCATGCGGTGGCCGGCGTCGCGCGCCAGCGGTACCCCGGCGTTGAGCTCATGCTGGCGCTACACGGACCGGGGTTCCGCCCGGATGCAGTGGACCGCGCGCTGGCGGATTGTCCTCATCCGGCGAAGGTGCTGCGGCTGGCGCGCCGGCGTTCCCTCGGCGCGGTGCTCGCCGCCGCGGCGGCGGCAGCCTCCGGCGTGCTCCTGGCCAAGATGGACGACGACGACGTGTACGGTTCCGAACACCTGTGGGACCTCGTCCTGGCGTGGATTTACTCGGGGGCCTCCCTCGTCGGCAAGTTTCCCGGCACGGTCTACCTCGCCGAGTCCGACCGCACCGTGCGCCGGCGCGAAGTGCCCCCTGAAACCTGGTCGCGTTCCATCGCCGGAGGCACCATGCTGATCGGGGGCGAGGCGCTCAAGCGGGCCGGGGGCTGGCGGGACGCGCCGCGCCACGTCGACAAAGCGCTAGTGGACGACGTGCTCGGCAGCGGCGGCGCCGTCTATCGCACCCATGGGGCAGGCTACGTAATGGTGCGCCACGGCCTCGGCCACACCTGGCGGCGCGACGCCGCCGAATTCCTCGCCAGCGCACAGGCCGTACACCCGGGCTGGCGCCCGGAACTTGCACGCCTCGGGTCCCCGTCGCCGCCGCGCCCGCCGCTTCCGGACGGCGTCGGACAGGCTGACAACTGCAGAAGGACCTGAGTTGAAATTGACTGGTTTACCGCGTATGCGTAGCCTTTGCACCCACTGTCTGGTGATGGTGCCAGCCCGGCGATCGGCTGGCGCCTCGCCAGGGATCAGGGCGGGCCAGCGCGGTTACCTCTTCGAACACGCGCAGGAAGTTGCCGCCCCAGATCCTGGCGATTTGCTCTTCGGAGTAGCCGCGGCGGAGCAGTTCCGAGGTCACGTTGGGGGCGTCGCCTTGGTTCCTCCAGCCGGCGATGCCGCCGCCATGGTTGAAGTCCGTGGCCAGGCCCACATGGTCGATTCCCAATAGCTCGACCACGTAGTCCACCTGGTTCACCAGGTCGACGACGGACGCGCCGGGCATGCGCTCGTTGATATCGCGAGTTTCCCGGAAGTAGGCCTCGCGCTGCTCGACGGTCTCGCGGCGGTTGCGGCTCAACAGATCGAGAAGGGCGTTCGAGCGTTCCGGGCTGGGCTTCTTGAGGTAGTCGTCGAAGGCAACGATGTGCACGACTCCGCCGGACGACCCGACCGCCTCAAGGACCCGGTCGCTCAGGTTGCGCGCATGGTCCACAAGCTCCTTCACGCCCACGTGCGAAGCGACGACCGGCGCGCGGCTGAGGGCGACGGTCTGCAGCAGAGCGTCATCCGTGATCTGCGACACGTCGATGATGACGCCAAGGTCGTTCAGCCGGGTCACCAGGTTCCGGCCCGCATCCGACAGGCCGCCGTGACGCGCCGGTCCGTCGCCCAGGGCAGGGCTGGGGCGGGCCGAATCGGCGAACTGGTTGTGCCCGACGTGGGTGAATCCGACCATGCGCACGCCCGCGCTCGGTGTTCGTGTTTCTGGCGCTCCTCCTGGATGCCTGGTCGCGGCGCGTGGTCGGCTACGCGGTGTCGCGTCAGATCGACACGCGACTGACGATCGCGGCGTTGCGTGCGGCGCTGGAAAGCCGCCGACCGGCGCCCGGTTGCATCCATCACACCGACCGCGGCAGCCAGTACGGATCGGCGGCCTACCGGGCATTGATGGCCGAGTGGGGCCTGCGGGGATCGATGAGCCGGCGCGGGAATCCCTACGACAACGCGCGGTGCGAAAGCTTCATCAAAACGGTGAAATGCGAAGAGGTTTACCCGAACGACTACGAGACCTTCCAGGATGTGGTGAATCGCTTACCGCGGTTCCTGGAGCAGGTCTACAATGAGAAACGGCTCCATTCGGCGCTGGGTTACCTCAGTCCAATGGTTTTCGAGGCACGATATGCTCGGCAAGCGGCCTAAATCCGAGCCCGTCAGTGTCCAACTTCAGGGGTTCACTCCAGAATGGGGAGTATTACTTCGGCAGTGACAAGCGCTGGTCCGCGGACTTCATGTCCGATCAACTCGCCAATGGCCGGCGGTTCCGGATCCTCAACCTCATCGACGACTTCTCCCGCCAGTGTGTCGGTCAGATCGTCGACACCTCGATCTCCGGCGCCCGCCTGGCCCGGTATCTCGATGAGCTCAGCACGAACCGGCCACTGCCCAGGACTCTAGTTGTGGACAATGGCCCGGAGTTCACGTCCAAGGCGATGTTCTTCTGGGCCCGACGAACCGGCGTGAGACTCCACTTCATCCAGCCCGGAAAGCCGACTCAGAATGCGTTCGTGGAGAGCTTCAACGGCAAGTTTAGGGAGTACTGCCTGAACTTACATTGGTTCAGCAGCCTGACGGAAGCACGCGCCATCATCGAGCGCTGGCGAACGCACTACAACCATGTCCGGCCTCACCGATCGGTGGGCAAGATGCCCCCTTCGGTGTTCGCCAAGAAAGTAGCTTGATATGATGAATTTCCCACATCCAGGGTGGCTCGGATCCAGGGGAACGGTCAGCTGAACTTCGATCTTCTCATTGAGGGGCTACCCAAAAACTGAGTCACTTCGAATGCGATTTCTGACAGACTCTAAACTGAGAGGGAGGATGTCAGATGAAGCGCAAGCGCTACTCGGTCGAGCAGATCGTAGCGGCCGTAAGACAGCATGAGCTGGGGGTTTCGGCGGTGGATATCGCCCGTAAGCTCGGGATTGCCGAGCAGACCTTTTACCGCTGGAAGAAGCAGTATGGCGGCCTGGAGCCGTCCGAGGTCCGCGAGCTGAAGCAGCTTCGCGAGGAGAACGCCAGGCTCAAGCGCCTGGTGGCGGACTTGAGCCTGGGCAAGGTGATGCGGCAAGACATCGCGGAAAAAATGTATGGTCCGCTCCCGGTTTGCAACAGCCTATGAAGATCGTGGGCAAGAGGGGCTGCAATAATGTATCCGGCCTATTCGTGGATCATTCCTGATCCTGGCCCAGACGGAACTCCGTACGGGCAACGTCCTCGAAAATGGTTCGATCTCCAGAATCGTTTTTTTCTGTCAGGTTGCACACCGGGGGATTGCCCTGTTGCCATTCACTCCTAAAGCTGTCGCAGAACTCCTGTGATAGTTACGTATAACGTCTATGCAGCTTTAGGCCGATAGATTGTCTCTTGGGTCAGCACGGCCCAGCTGATCTCCGCCAGCTTGTTGGTCAGCGCCACCACGGCCACGTTTCGGTGTGTGCGGGTTTCCAGCGCGGAAACCCAAGACCCGAGTCGGTGCCGGTCGCGGCGAACGTGGAGCACGACCGAGCGGGCGCCGTGGATGAGCAGCCGACGCAGATACGGATTGCCGCGCTTGGTGACACCGAGCAACCGTGTCTTGCCGCCTGTGCTGTGTTGTCGTGGCACCAGGCCCAGCCAGGCAGCTACTTCCCGACCGTTGCGGAACTCCGAGCCGTTACCGATGGCCGCGACCAGCGCGGTGGCACCCAACGGCCCGATGCCCGGGATCGTCAGCAAGCGCCGGCAGTCGTCCCGATTGGCGGCGATGGATTTGATCTGCCGGTTGGCCTCCTCGATCATGTCCTCCACCAGGTCCCAACGATGCGAGAGCCGCGCGAGGATCGAGCGCATGGGGGTAGAGAGATCGTTCTCGGCATCTTCGAGAATGCCGGGCAAGTCACGGCGTAACGCCGGTCGGCCTTTGTCGACGATCAGGCCGTTTTCCAGCAGAAAAGCGCGGATCTGGTTGACGATGGCGGTTCGATCATGCACCAGGCGCTCGCGGTAGCGGTGCAGGGCTTGCAGATCCAGTTGTTCGGCGGACTTCACCGGCACGAACCGCATGGTGGGACGGCGGGCGGCCTCGGCAATCGCTTCCGCTTCGTTGAAGTCGTTCTTCTGTGACTTGGCGCAGGGCTTGACGAACTGCGGCGCAATGAGCTTGACGGTCAGCCCCGACTCCTGCATCCGTCGCGCCAGATGCTGTGTTCCCGGACAGGCTTCCATCGCAGTGAGGTCCGGAGCCAGTTGGGCGACGACCGCCAGAAGCTTGGAGCGCCGGACTTTTCTTTGCAGGATCGGCTCGCCCTCGCGGTTGGCGCCGACCAGGTGGAACCAGTTCTTTCCGGCGGCAATGCCCAGTGTGTAGAGGGTGTTGTTCGTTGTCTTCTCCAGCCACGGCAAATGGCGTGATTATCGGCGGAAGCGGACCATTCCATTAACGGTAAGCGCATCGTAGCGCCGCTCGGCGGGGCGCTATGCGGTCAGCGAGCAGCGCGGCTGTGCCGTGACCGGTACGGCGCGCAGCACGTATCAGCACAAGTCCACCAGGCCTTCGCACGAGACGCTGCGGCAGAAGATCCGGGACCTGGCGCTGAGCCGGGTTCGGAATGGCTACAAGCCCATCCACGTGCTGCTCAAGCGCCAGGGGATCCACGTGAACAAGAAGCGCGTCTATCGCCTGTATTGCCAGGAAGGCCTGCAGTTACGGCCTCGGCGTCCCAGGCGGCATGTGAGCGCAGCTACCCGGCAACCACCTCGAACCAAGCCGCGAGCGCCGAACGTGGCCTGGACGATGGACTTCGTCAGTGATCAGACCGTCGAAGGAACACGTTTCCGAACACTGACCGTGGTGGATGTCTTCACCAGAGAATGTCTGGCGATCGAACCGGGCAAGAGCCTGCGAGGCGCCGATGTGGTCAACGTCTTGAGCCGGATCGCCACTGAACGCGGTGCTCCGAAGCGGATTTACTGTGACAACGGCAGCGAATTTGTCGGTCGCCTGGTCGATCTGTGGGCCTATGCCAACAGCGTGACCATGGAGTTCTCCCGGCCCGGAAAGCCGACGGACAATGCGTTCATCGAGTCGTTCAACGGGAGCCTTCGGGATGAATGCCTGAATGTTCACTGGTTCGATGATTTGACGGACGCCCAGGAGAAATTGCAAGCTTGGCGGCGAGAGTACAACGAGAGTCGGCCTCACCGGTCTCTCGATGAACTCTCGCCGCTGGAATTCAAGGCCCGATGGGCCGAACGAAGGTCAGAAATTCGCTGACGATCTGGCCCAGGAAATGGGGGCCTCTCAGTATGCTGCTGTTATCCAGCGCCCAGTTTATGTAGAAGTAGTCGACTACCTGTTCGTAGCCTCAATTCGTGAGATTGAAGACGACGAAGCGTTTGAGAATTTCGGCCTTGCGCTTTCGCATATATTCCGATTCGTGTCCAGTCGCTCAATCGATTGGCACTTGTAAGCAGCCTTTTGCTACACTTCAAAAACCGCGACAAATTTTCTTGTGAAAACGAGCATAGCGATGGGAAAAATGTGGGGAAGCCCAATGCGTAACAACAACAATTGGCGCAATTACTGCCACTTCGAACGCCCGTTCTATGCTGGCCATCGGCATACACAAACCCCGGACATACCGCGCCGGGCACTGACGGAGTAGTCATGCCGGCCGATTACCTGCCCGTACTGATTTACCTCTGCGTGGCGTTCGCCATTGCGCTGGCGCTGCTCGGCCTCGGCCTGCTGCTGGGTCGCGGGCAGCGGGACGAAGGCAAGCTGGAGCCTTATGAATGCGGCTTCGATGCGTTTGAGGACTCGCGCATGCGATTCGACGTGCGCTACTACCTCGTCGCGATCCTGTTCATCATCTTCGACTTGGAGATCGCCTTCCTGTTTCCCTGGGCGGTGGCGCTGGACGGCATAGGCTATCCGGGCCTGATCGCGATGGGCATCTTCCTTCTGGTGCTTGTCGTGGGCTTCGTTTACGAGTGGCGCAAGGGGGCCCTGGAATGGGACTAGACCCGCATCCGGAAGCCGTCGGGCCACGGATTGACGGCATGGCCGATACGCTCACGGAGGCGCGCGAGCAGGGTTTCGTCGTGACTTCACTGGACAAGCTGCTGAACTGGGCGCGCACCGGGTCCATGTGGCCGATGACTTTCGGGCTGGCCTGCTGCGCCGTCGAGATGATGCATGCCGGCGCCGCCCGTTACGATCTCGACCGCTTCGGCGTGATGTTCCGGCCCAGTCCCCGGCAATCGGACGTGATGATCGTGGCCGGAACGCTTTGCAACAAGATGGCGCCCGCCTTGCGCCGCGTTTACGACCAGATGCCGGAGCCGCGCTGGGTGATTTCGATGGGCTCCTGCGCCAACGGCGGCGGCTATTACCACTACGCCTATTCGGTGGTGCGCGGTTGCGACCGCA
The DNA here is from genome assembly GCA_965116895.1 of Gammaproteobacteria bacterium. Lineage (GTDB taxonomy): Bacteria > Pseudomonadota > Gammaproteobacteria > Steroidobacterales > Foliamicaceae > Foliamicus. The sequence goes on from OZ220729.1 coordinate 777,627, forward strand.
TCGTGCCGGTGGACGTCTATGTTCCGGGCTGTCCTCCGACGGCCGAGGCGCTGTTCTACGGCATCCTGCAGCTGCGCAACAAGATCCGCAACAGCAAGGCGCTGACGCGTCCGCAGCCCACAGCCTGAACGAAGCGCTTCATGTCTGCCCGCCTCGAGTCCATGGCCGAAGCCTTGCATGCGCGCTTCGAAGACGTGCTGCGCCGGCGGGCATCCGCCTGCGGCGAATTGAGCTACGACCTCGCCGCCTCCGATCTACCGGCAACCGCAACAGCCCTGCGCGATGAGGAGGATTTTTCCTTCCAGATCCTGATCGACGTCTGCGGCGTCGATTACCTGGGCTACGGCCGGGCCCAGTGGAGGACCGAGGCGGCAACCGAATCCGGCTTCAGCCGGGCCATCGAGCCGGGCGCCAGCACGACCCGCTCGGCGTCCGAAAGCGAACGCCGGGCACAAGAGCAGCCGGCGCGGTTCGCCGCCGTCTATCACCTGCTGTCGCTGCGCAACAACCTGCGCGTGAGGCTGCGGGCCTTCGCCGAGGGGGAGAACCCGCCGATCCTGCCGTCGGTGTCGGGCATCTGGCAGGCGGCCGACTGGTTCGAGCGCGAAGCCTTCGACCTGTTCGGCATCGTGTTCGAGGGCCATGGGGACCTGCGCCGGATCCTGACCGATTACGGCTTTGTCGGGCATCCCTTCCGCAAGGACTTTCCGTTGAGCGGAAAAGTGGAAGTCCGCTACGATGAAGACAAGCGCCGCGTGGTGTACGAACCTGTCAGCATTGAGCCGCGAACGCTGGTCCCGCGCGTGATCCGCGACGACAACCGGTACCGGCCGGCGCTCCGGGTCGAGCCGGGCGAAGGCGCGAACGGCGCCGGGCAGGCGGGCGATGGCTGAATTCCAGAGCTACACGATGAACTTCGGCCCCCAGCACCCGGCGGCGCACGGCGTGCTGCGGCTGGTCCTGGAAATGGACGGCGAGGTCGTGACGCGCGCCGACCCCCACATCGGGCTGCTTCACCGCGCCACCGAGAAGCTGGCCGAGTCCAAGCCCTACAACCAGAGCATCGGCTACATGGATCGTCTCGACTACGTTTCCATGATGGCCAACGAGCATGGATACGTCCTGGCGATCGAGAAGCTGCTCGGGATCGAACCGCCGCCCCGGGCCCGCTACATCCGCGTGATGTTCGACGAGATCACCCGGATACTGAACCACCTTTTGTGGCTGGGCTGCCATGGCCTCGACGTCGGCGCCATGACCATATTCCTCTACTGTTTCCGCGAGCGCGAGAACCTGATGGACTGCTACGAGGCGGTTTCGGGCACGCGCATGCACGCCACCTACTATCGGCCGGGCGGCGTCTACCGCGACCTGCCGGAACAGATGCCCAGGCACCTGGCGCAACCCGACGCGAACAGGGCTTCCGGCCGCGACAAGGCCATGGACGAGGGACGGGACGGCTCGCTGCTCGATTTCATCGAACATTTCACCCGGCGCTTTCCCGCCAATGTGGACGAATATGAAACGCTGCTGACCGAGAACCGGATCTGGAAGCAGCGCACGGTGGGCATCTCCGTGGTTTCGCCCGAAAGGGCGCTGAACCTGGGCTTCAGCGGTCCGATGCTGCGCGGCTCGGGAGTCGAGTGGGACCTGCGCAAGAAGCAGCCGTACGCGGCGTACGCGGATGTGGACTTCGACATTCCGGTGGGAGTCAACGGCGATTGCTACGATCGCTATCTGGTGCGGATCGAGGAATTGCGGCAGTCCAACCGGATTATCCGGCAATGCGTGGACTGGCTGCGCGCGAACCCCGGGCCCGTCATGGTGGACGACTACAAGCTGGCGCCGCCGAAACGCGAGGAGATGAAGGAGAAGATGGAATCGCTGATCCATCACTTCAAGCTCTTCACAGAGGGCTACTGCGTGCCTGAAGGCGAGGCCTACGCCGCCGTCGAACACCCCAAGGGCGAGTTCGGCGTCTACCTGGTTTCCGACGGCGCCAACAAGCCGTTCCGGGTAAAGATTCGGGCGCCCGGCTTCGCCCATCTGGCGGCCATGGACGAGATGGTGCGGGGGCACATGCTGGCGGACGTGGTGGCGACCATCGGCACCATGGACGTCGTGTTCGGCGAGATTGACCGCTAGGACCGGCGGTGAGCGGCAATTCACTACTGCCCGGCGCCGCGCGCGCCGCCATCCGTGAATCGGCCGGCCGCTTCCCCCCCGGTCGGCAGCGCTCGGCGGTTCTCGACGCGCTGCGGCTCGCCCAGGAGGGAAACGGCGGCTGGCTGTCGGTGGAACTGATGGACGCCGTGGCCGAGGAGCTCGCGCTGCCGCCGATCCAGGTCTACGAGGTCGCGACCTTCTATTCCATGTTCGAGGTGCGCCCGGTCGGACGGAATTGCGTGTCCGTGTGCACCAACATTTCCTGCTGGCTACGCGGAGGCGAGGAACTGCTTCGGCACCTGGAAAACCGGCTGGGGATTTCGGCGGGCGAGAGCACCCCGGACGGCCGGATCTTTCTCAAGGAAGAAGAGGAGTGCCTGGCGGCCTGCACCGGCGCGCCGATGATGATGGTGGGCCACAGCTACCACGAAAACGTGACGCCCGACAAGGCCGACCGCATCATCAAGGGGCTGAGCTGACGGCCATGGACCTGGTTCACGTCTGCATGCCGCCGCCCGACGAGGAACGGCCCTGGCGTCTCGAGTCCTACGAGGGCCGCGGCGGCTACCGGGTCTGGCGCAGAGTGCTGGCCGGCGAACTCGACGCGGGACAGATCCTTGAAACGGTCAAGGCATCCGGGCTGCGGGGCCGCGGCGGGGCCGGCTTCCCAACCGGGCTGAAATGGAGCTTCATGCCCAGCGACTGCGAGCAGCCCAGCTACCTGGTCTGCAACTCCGATGAGAGCGAGCCCGGAACCTGCCACGACCGGGACATCCTGCGCTACAACCCGCACATTCTGATCGAGGGCATGGCGCTGGCCGCCTTTGCGATGGGCGCCACGGTGAGCTACAACTACATTCGCGGCGAGTTCCTGGGCGAGCCGGTGCCGAGATTTCTCGACGCGCTGGACGAAGCCCGCAAGGCGGGCCTGATCGGCCGCGGCCTGGGCGCCGCCGGAATCGACTTCGAGCTGCATCCCTTCGTGGGTGCGGGCGCGTATATATGCGGCGAGGAGACGGGCCTTCTGGAGTCGCTGGAAGGCAAGCCGGGCAAGCCCCGCTTCAAGCCGCCGTTCCCCGCGCAGAGCGGCTTGTACGGTCGTCCCACCACGGTCAACAATACGCAGACCCTGGCCTGCGTGCCGGCGATCTTGGAGAAGGGCGCGGAGTGGTTCAAGTCGCTGGGCCCGCCCAATTCGGCCGGCACCATGATCTATTCGGTGTCCGGCCACGTGGAGCGGCCCGGCAATTACGAGGCGCCGCTGGGCGTTTCCTTCAATGAACTGCTGGCGCATGCCGGCGGGGTCTGGAAAGGCCGCAAGCTGAAGGCGGTGATACCCGGCGGGTCTTCGGTCCCGGTGCTGCCGGCGGCAATCATCAGGGAATGCACGATGGACTACGACTCGCTTGGCGAGGCGGGTTCGGCCCTGGGGACCGGGGCGATGATCGTAATGGACGATCAGACCTGCATGGTGAGCGTGCTCAGGCGCATCGCCCGCTTCTACTACGCCGAATCCTGCGGCCAGTGCACCCCCTGCCGCGAAGGCACCGGGTGGCTGTACCGGATGCTGACGCGCATGCTTGAAGGCCGGGCCCGCGTGTCGGACCTCGACCTGCTGCTGAGCGTCGCCAACAACATCGAGGGCCACACGATCTGCGCCCTGGGAGATGCGGCGGCGTGGCCCGTGCAGAGCTTCCTGAAGCATTTCCGCAGTGAATTCGAAGCGAAGATCCGGAGTTCCCGGGCCTTCGCCCAACGGCGGGAGGCGGCCTATGCCTGACGCGAGCGTTCGCCTTACCGTGAACGGCCGGGAACTTGAGGCTGCGGTCGGCGAGATGCTGATCGCGGTCACGGACCGGGCCGGAGTTTACGTGCCCCGCTTCTGCTATCACCCCAAGCTGAGCGTCGCGGCCAATTGCCGCATGTGCCTGGTGGACGTGGCCGGCGCACCCAAGCCCATGCCTGCCTGCGCCCTGCCGGTTGCCGACGGCATGGAGGTCGAAACCCGGTCCGACCGGGCCATTGCGGCCCAGCGGGCGACGATGGAGTTTCTGCTGATCAACCATCCGCTCGATTGCCCGGTGTGCGACCAGGGAGGCGAGTGCGAGCTTCAGGACCTGGCGATGGGATTCGGCCGCGATATCTCGCGCTTTTCGGAAGGAAAGCGGGCGGTGCCCGATCCGGACCTGGGCCCTCTGGTGTCCACCGACATGACCCGCTGCATCCATTGCACGCGCTGCATACGCTTCGGCGAGGAGGTGGCCGGCGTGCAGGAGCTCGGGGCGACCGGCCGCAGCGAGCACATGGAGATCACCACCTACGTGGAGCGGTCCCTGAAGCACGAACTGTCCGGCAACGTCATCGACGTGTGTCCGGTCGGGGCCCTGAACAACAAGCCCTACCGCTTCACCGCCCGCGCCTGGGAAATGACCGCCCACGCGACGGTGGCGCCGCATGACTGCGTGGGCTCGGCGCTTTACGCGCACGTGCTGCGCGGGCGCGTGCGGCGCATCGTGCCGCGCGAGAACGAATCCGTGAACGAGACCTGGATTTCGGACCGGGACCGCTTCAGTTGCGAGGGGCTGTACGTGGAAGAACGGCTACAGAGGCCGCTGGTGCGCCGTGCGGGGCGGCTGGTGGAGGCCGGCTGGGAAGAGGCGCTGGACGCGGCCGCCGCGGGCCTGATGCGCGCGGCGGAGGAGCAAGGCGGCGAAGGGCTCGGCGCGCTGGTCTCTCCTTCGGCGACCGCCGAGGAAGGCTATCTGCTCGGGAAACTGATGAGCGCACTGGGGTCGGCCAACATCGATCACAGGCTCAGGCAACGCGATTTTCGCGGCCGGGTCCCGGCCGGCGAGGCGCCGTGGCTGGGGACACGGTTCGGCGACGTGGAGTCGCTGGATTCCGTGCTGCTGGTGGGCTGCGATCTGCGCAGCGAAGCGCCGATCCTCGCCCACAGGGTCCGCAAGGCGGCCATGGCCGGCGCGCGGGTCAGCTATCTGGACCTGGCCGAGCGGGAATACCTGCACCCGATCGCCAGCGCCAGCGTGCAGGCGCCGCAGGACTGGGCCCGCGCTCTCGGGCCGTTGGCTGGCCGTGCGCTCGAGGGAGAGCGCCGTGCGTTGTGGCTGGGCGGCCTCGCCGTTCGCCACCCGGGCTACGCCGAACTGCTCGAAGCGGCCGCCGAAGCGGCCGGCGACGCCGTGCTCGGCCACGTGACGCAGGGCGGTAACGCCGCAGGCCTGCACCTTGCCGGCGTCATTCCCGGCCAGGCCAACGGAAGCGGGGCTGACGGCATGGACGCGGACCGGATGAGCCGCAAGTCCCTTCCGGGAATGGTCCTGATGGGCGTTGAGCCGGATCTCGATTGCGCCGCGGGCGCACACGAAGCGATTCGCGAGGCGGGCTTCCTGCTCGCGCTGAATCCCTGGGTTTCGCCCTGGCTGCTCAGCCACGCGGATGTATTGCTGCCCACGGCGGCTTACCTGGAGACTCCGGGGACCCTCGTGAACGGGCAGATGGACTGGCAGAGCCTCGCCGCCGCCGCGCCGGCCCCCGGCCTGGCCCGGCCGGCCTGGAAGGTGCTGAGGGCGCTGGCGGACCGTCTGGGGCTGGACGCCTTCGGATACGCCGGCACGGACGAAGTCCTGGCGGAACTCAGGCAGCGAATCGAGCGCCCGGCCGCCGCCGCCGCTTCAACTTCGGGCGCCGCCGCGATCGACTCGCGATCTCTCGACGATGAACAGTTCGCGGCGCTGGAATTGCCCATGTATTCGGTTGACGGCCTGGTTCGGCGGTCCGCGCCCCTGCAGCAGGCGGCGGCCGTGCAGAGGGCTGCCTGAAGCCGTCCCATGGCCGAACTGCTCGCCAACTGGCTGGATTTCCTGCCGCCCGAGGCGGTCGGCGCGCTGATCGATCTCGTGGCGATTCTCGCCGTTACGGTCGTGGTAATTCTTTGCGTGGCCTACGCCACCTACCTGGAACGCAAGGTGATCGGCTTCATGCAGCTGCGGCAGGGGCCGAACCGGGTGGGTTTCCGCGGACTCCTGCAGCCGTTCGCCGACGTGCTGAAACTGCTGGTGAAGGAAATCGTGATTCCCGGCCGCGCCAACCGCTGGCTGTTCCTCACCGCGCCGGTCCTGGCGCTGGTCCCGGCGCTTGCGGCCTGGGCCGTGGTGCCCCTGTTCCCCGGCTTCGCCGTGGCGGACCTGAACGCCGGCCTGCTCTACCTGCTGGCCATGACCTCGCTGGGCATCTACGGAATCATCCTGGCCGGCTGGGCCAGCAACTCCAAGTACGCGCTGCTCGGGGCGATGCGCTCGGCGGCGCAGATGGTCGCCTACGAAATCGCCATGGGCTTCGCCCTGGTGGGCGTTCTGATGGCCGCCGGCAGTCTGAACCTGGGCGCGATCGTGGAGAAACAGGCAGGGGGAGTGGCCAACTGGTTCATTCTTCCCCTCCTGCCCCTGTTCCTCGTGTATTTCATCTCGGGAATAGCCGAGACCAACCGGGCGCCGTTCGACGTGGCCGAGGGCGAGTCGGAAATCGTGGCCGGATTCCACGTGGAATACGGGGGCGCCACCTTCGCCATGTTCTTCCTGGCGGAATACGCCAACATGATTCTGATCGCCACGCTCACCGCGGTGCTGTTCCTGGGCGGCTGGGACTCGCCGTTTGCGGGCCTCATCGGCAGGGAATGGCCGGTGGTGGGGATCCTCGCGGCTCCCGGCCTGTTCTGGCTGGCCGCCAAGACGTTTCTGTTCCTGTTCGTCTTCCTCTGGTTGCGCGCCACCTTCCCCCGCTATCGCTACGACCAGATCATGCGTCTGGGCTGGAAGGTGTTCATTCCGGTGACGCTGGTGTGGATCGGCGTGGAAGCGGTGCTGTCCGTGCTTGACATAGGGCCGTTCAAATGAATGAATCCGAAAAAAGGCCGGCGGCCGGCAAGCCCGGCCCCGGCGATCGCATCCGGGCGGTCCTGCGCACTTTCGCTCTCTGGGAGCTGTTGGGGGGACTTCGCGTAACTCTCGGCAACTTCTTCAGGCGCAAGATCACGCTCAGGTATCCGGAAGAGAAGGCCCCGCAATCGCCCCGATTCCGGGGGCTGCACGCCTTGCGCCGCTACGCCAACGGCGAGGAGCGCTGCATCGCCTGCAAGCTGTGCGAGGCAGTCTGTCCGGCGCTGGCGATCACCATCGAGTCGGAGGTGCGCGAGGACGGCACCCGCCGGGCGAGCCGCTACGACATCGACCTCTTCAAGTGCGTCTACTGCGGGTTCTGCGAGGAAGCCTGTCCGGTGGATGCGATCGTGGAGACCCGGATTCACGAGTACCACATGGAACACAGGGGCGAGAACATCCTGACCCGTGAACGGCTGCTCGAAATCGGCGATCAATACGAGGAACAGATTGCCGCCGACCGCAGCGCCGACGCTTCCTACCGCTGAGCCGGCTCCCCATGCAGCAGATTCCGGAAGTCTTCCCGCTCATACTCTTCTACGGCTGGTCGGGCCTGCTGATCGCGGCCGCCGTGGGCGTGATCACGGCGCGCAATCCGGTTCATTCGGTGCTGCTGCTGGTGCTGTGCTTCGTCATCTCGGCCGCCATCTGGCTGCTCATGCGCGCCGAGTTCCTGGCCGTGGCCCTGGTGCTGGTGTACGTCGGCGCCGTGATGGTGCTGCTGCTGTTCGTCGTGATGATGCTGGACATCAACGTCGAGCGCATGCGCGAAGGGCTAACGCGCTATGCCCCCCTCGGCGTGCTGGTCGGCCTGCTGCTGGCCGCGCAGCTTTCGTCGGTCTGGTGGTTGCGGCAGTCCGGACTGGAAGTCGCCGTGCCCGCCGACACGCTGGTTTTCGAGGAGGGCAATACGCAGGCGCTGGGCACGCTGCTGTATACCGAGCACCTGTACGCCTTCGAGATAGCCGGCTATATCCTGCTTCTGGCCATCATCGGCGCGATTACGCTCACCCTGCGCCGCCGCAAGGGCCTGCGCGTGCAGCAGGTGTCCGAACAGGTTGCCGTCCGGCCGGAAAGCCGGGTACGGGTGGTCAGCATGCCTGCGGAGAAGGACGAATGATCGGGCTTGCCCACCTGCTGACCCTGAGCACGATCCTGTTCGCGATCGCCGTGTGCGGCATTTTCATCAACCGCAGGAGCGTAATCCTGCTTCTGATGTGCGTGGAGCTGCTGCTGCTTGCGGTCAATTTCAATTTCATCGCCTTTGCGTACTTCCTCGGCGACCTGGCCGGGCAGGTGTTCGTGTTCTTCATCCTGACCGTGGCCGCGGCGGAGGCGGCCATAGGCCTGGCGATCCTGGTCGTGCTGTTCCGCAACCGGCTCAGCGTGAACGTGGAAGAGTTCAGCCTGCTCAAGGGATGATGTACGAAGCAATCCTGTTTGCGCCGCTGTGCGCGGCGGCGGTAGTGGCGCTGGGCGCCAGGGTCCTTCCGCGCCCGGTGGTTCACGGCCTGCCGATACTTGCCGTGGGATTGTCCGCCGTCCTGTCGATCCGCGTCCTGCTGGAGCAGCTCGGCGGCGAACCGGTCGTGGTAAAGCTGCTGGACTGGCTCAGCATCGGCGGGTTCGAGTTGAGCTTCGGCCTGCTGATCGACCGCCTGACCGCCCTGATGGCCTGCGTCGTCACCTGGGTTTCGCTGGCGGTGCACGTGTACACGGTCGGCTACATGCGGGACGATCCCGGCTACGCGCGCTTCTTCGCACTGATCGCGTTCTTCACCTCGGCCATGCTGCTGCTGGTGATGGCCGACAACTTCATGCAGCTGTTCGTGGGCTGGGAAGCCGTCGGGCTGGCCTCGTACCTGTTGATCGGCTTCTGGTTCAAGCGGCCGTCGGCGAACTTCGCGAGCCTGAAGGCCTTCCTCGTGAACCGCATCGGCGACCTGGGACTGCTGCTGGGCATCGCCCTCATCGGCGGGGCAGCGGGCTCGCTGGACTACGCCGTGGTATTTGCCGGCGCCCCGGGCCTGGCCGAACAGCAGATCACCGTCTGGCCCGGGGTGAGCTGGCCGGCGCTGGACCTGGGCTGCGTGCTGCTGTTCGTGGGCGCGATGGGCAAGTCGGCGCAGATGCCGCTGCACATCTGGCTGCCGGACTCGATGGAAGGCCCCACCCCCATATCGGCCCTGATCCACGCCGCGACCATGGTCACGGCGGGCGTGTTCATGGTGGCCCGCATGTCGCCCCTGTTCGAATACAGCCCGCTCGCGCTTTCCCTGGTGCTGACGGTGGGCGCGACCACGGCGCTGGCCACGGGCCTTGTGGCGATCGTGCAGCAGGACATCAAGCGCATCGTTGCCTGGTCGACGCTGTCGCAGCTCGGCTACATGATGGCCGGTATCGGCGTCTCGGCCTATTCGGTGGCCATCTACCACCTGTTCACCCACGCGTTCTTCAAGGCGCTGCTGTTCCTGGCCGCGGGCGCGGTCATTGTCGCCCTGCATCACGAGCAGGACATACGGCGCATGGGCGGCCTCTATCGGCGGATGCCGATCACCTACGCAACCGCCCTGATCGGCGTGCTGGCGCTGGCCGGCATACCGGGCACCGCCGGTTTCTTCTCCAAGGACGCGCTGATTTCGGCCGTGACCCAGTCCTCCGGTCCGGTCAGCGCATACGCCGGCTGGTGCCTGCTGGCCGGGGTGGCGGTCACCGCGTTTTACAGCGCCCGCTTCCTGCTGGTGGTGTTTCACGGCCGCGAGACCGAAGCCGCTTCCCATATGACGGAACGGGAGCCGCGCGGCCGGTGGATGCTGGGCCCGCTGGTGTTCCTGGCGGTTCCCTCGCTATTGATCGGCTGGTTCACGTTTCAACCGGTGGTCCTGGGCGAGTATTTCGCCGGATCCATCGCAAGCCTTCCGGAAAGCGGTTCCGCCGCCCCGGACCTGGGCACGGGCACGTTCGACTTCTTCGTCCACGGCCTCTACTCGCCGGTCTTCCTGCTGGCGGTGCTGGGCGGGCTTTCGGCCTGGGCCCTGTACGAATGGAAGCCCCGCTGGCGCAGCCGGGCCGCCGGGGCGCTGCGCGTTCCCCGGCAACTGCTGGAACTGGGTTACGGCTTCGATCCGCTGCTTGAGCGGGCCGTCATCCCCGGCACACAGGGGCTGGCCAGGGGCGCCGCCGACCAGGCCGACGCGCGCTTCATCGACGGACTGCTGGTCAACGGGCTGGCGCGGACTGTTCGCTGGGGCTCGGGCGTCATGCGGCGCCTGCAGACCGGCCTGCTCTATCACTACGCCTTCGTGATGGTGACGGCCATCTGCCTCCTGATCGCCTGGGTCGTCCTGGTGCTGGACTGATGGCCGGCTCGGGGCTGTTGAGCGTTATCGTCTGGCTGCCGGTGGCGGCCGGCCTGCTGATCATGGGCCTTGCGCGCAGCGGCGCCGTGGCGCGCTGGTCGTGCCTGGCCGTGGCGCTGCTCGAATGGATACCCGGCTGGATGCTGTGGCGCGCCTTCGAGCCGGGCGGCGGCTACCAGTTCGTCGAGCGCCACGACTGGATCGAACGTTTCAATGTGCAGTACTACCTGGGCATCGACGGCATCGCGCTGGCGCTGATTCTTCTGACGCTGCTGCTCACGCCGGCGGCGGTCGTGGCCGGCTGGCGGGCGATCGACCGGCGCACGGGTCTCTACTACGGCGCCCTGCTGGTTCAGCAGGGACTGATGCTGGGCGTTTTCTGCGCGCTGGACAGCCTGCTGTTCTACGTGTTCTGGGAATTCATGCTTGCCCCGATGTTCCTGATAATCGGCATATGGGGCGGCGAGCGGCGGATTTACGCAACGGTCAAGTTCTTTCTCTTCACCTTCCTGGGCTCGGTGTTCATGCTGGTCGCGCTGGTCTATCTGTACCTGAAGGCCGGCAGTTACGCCATACCCGACCTGCACGCCGTGCCTCTCACGCTGGCCGAGCAGCAGCTCCTGTTCTTCGGATTCCTGGCCGCGTTCGCGGTGAAGGTGCCGATGTGGCCGGTGCACACCTGGTTGCCGGATGCGCACGTGGAGGCGCCGACCGGCGGCTCGGTCATTCTGGCGGCCATCCTGCTGAAGATGGGCGGCTTCGGCATGCTGCGGTTCAGCCTGCCCGTCACGCCGGACGCTGCCTTTCAGTTCGCGCCGCTGATCGTGGGCCTGTCGCTGGTCGCGATCGTCTATATCGCCGTCGTGGCGCTGGCCCAGCGCGACCTCAAGAAGCTGATCGCCTATTCGTCGGTAGCCCACATGGGTTTCGTGACGCTGGGCATGTTCATTCCCCTGGCTTACGCGGGCGCCGGCAAGGACCAGCTCCTGGCGCTGGGCATGGGCGGGGGGATGGTGCAGATGATTTCCCACGGCTTCATTTCGGCCGCCCTTTTCATGTGCGTCGGCGTGCTCTACGACCGCATGCACACGCGCCGGATCAACGATTTCGGCGGAGTGGCGAACACAATGCCGGTTTTCGCCGTCCTGCTGGTGCTGTTCGCGCTGGCCAATGCGGGGTTGCCCGGGACTTCCGGCTTCGTCGGTGAATTCCTGGTCATCCTGGCGTCGTTCCGCGCCGAACCACTGGTCGCCCTGGGCGCGGGCACGATCCTGGTGCTGGGCGCGGCATACAGCCTGTACATGCTCAAGCGGGTGGTGTTCGGCGAAGTGGCGAACGACGGCGTGGCGGCCCTCGAGGACCTGGATGCCCGGGAGCTGATTGCGCTGGGCGGCATCGGCCTTGCGGTGATGGTTCTCGGCCTGTATCCGGACCCCCTCGTGGAAATGATGGAACCCACGCTGGACGGGCTGGCCCGACACGTGCTGGCCGGAAAGGGGGCGGGATGGTGATGGACTGGGCGCCGCTTTACCCGGAACTGGCCCTTGCGCTGCTGATTCCGGTCCTGCTGCTCGTGGACCTGGCGGTGGGCAGGAAGCGCCCGTTGGTCATTCAGGCGGCCTGCCTTGCCGGGCTGGCCGTCGTGGGGTGGACCTGCCTGGCGGCGGCGGACGGCGCCATGTTCGGCGGTGCGTTCGTGATGGACACACTGGCGCGCCTGTTGAAGTTTGCCGGCGTGCTGCTGAGCATCCTGGCCTTCGTTTATGCGCCGCGCGATCTGCGCGAAGCCGGCGCGCTGCGCGGCGAGTATTACCTCCTGGGGCTGTTTGCGCTGCTGGGGGTCTTCGTAACCGCATCCGCCGGTAGCCTGCTGACCCTGTACCTGGGCCTGGAACTGCTCGCGCTGGCCTTGTACACCCTGGTGGCCCTGCAACGCGATTCCGCCCGCGCGGCCGAGGCGGCGATGAAGTACTTCGTGCTGGGAGCGATCGGCTCCGGAGCGATGCTGTACGGCATGTCCCTGCTGTACGGCCTGTCGGGTTCGCTGCTCCTGAGCGAAACGGCGACGCTTGCGCCCGAGAGCGTGGGGGCGTATGTCGCCGCGGCCCTGGTGCTGACGGGAGTGGCCTTCAAGCTCGGCGCCGTGCCCTTCCACCAGTGGGTGGCCGATGCTTACGAAGGACCGCCGCTGGGGGTGGCCGTGCTGCTTGCGACGGTCCCCAAGCTGGCCTCCTTCGCCCTGATCGTGCGGTTGCTGGTTGACGGGATTTCCGCCTCGCAGGAGCAGTGGAACCTGCTGCTGATCGTGATGGCGGTCGCGTCCCTGTCCCTGGGCACCATCGTGGCCATGGCCCAGACCCAGGCCGCGCGGCTGCTGGCATGGGCCGCGATAGCGCATGTCGGATTCCTGCTGCTGGGCGTTGTCGCGGGCGGCGGCGAAGGCTTGAGCGCCGCGCTCTTCTACACCCTGGTTTACGTGCTCATGGCGGCCGGCGCCTTCGGCGTGGTCATCGCCCTGGAGAAACAGGCCGCTCCCCTGGACGGCCTGCGGGGACTGTACCGCCGCCACCCCGGGATGGCTTTCATCATGCTGCTCATCATGCTGAGCATGATCGGGATACCGCCGCTGGCGGGCTTTCTGGCCAAGTGGCAGGTGCTGATGGCGCTGGTGGACCAGGGTTTCACCGCCCTTGCGGTCGTCGCGGTGGTCTTTGCCGTGGTCGGGGCCTATTACTACCTGCGGATCATCCGGCTGATGTTCATGGAGGCGCCGCGCGAGCAGGAGCGATTGAAACCCGGTTTGGGCGCCAGCGTAGTGCTGGGCGCCAACGGCCTGGCGCTCGTGGTCATCGGCGTCTGGCCCAATCCGCTGCTGGAGCTGTGCCGGGCCGCCTTCGGTTCGGGGTAACCGCCTCTTGCTGAAGAGAACCATGCTGTTTGCGGGGCCGCTGGCGGCCCTCACGGCGGGTCTGCTGATGCGGGATGCCGGGCCGGCCGTGGCCTGGACCGTGGCGGTGACCACGCTTTGCGCGGCCTGGTGGATCACCGAGGCGGTGCCGATTCCGGTCACCTCGCTGATTCCCATAGCGCTGCTGCCCCTGGTGGGCGCCATTCCGCCGTCGCAGGCGGCGCACGCCGTAGGCGACCCGCTGATCCTGCTGCTGATGGGCGGATTCATGTTGTCCACGGCCATGGAAAAGAGCGGCGCGCATCGCCGGATCGCACTGGGGATGATCAACCTGTTCGGCGCCAGCGACGGACGGCGGCTGGTGTTCGGCTTCATGGCCGCCGCCGCGGTTCTCAGCATGTGGATTTCCAACACCGCCACGACGCTGATGCTGCTGCCGATCGCGCTGGCCGTCATCCAGGGCTGCGACGACAAGCGGCTGGCGCTGCCGCTCTTGCTCGGAATGTGCTATGCGGCCAGTATCGGCGGCACCGGCACGCCGGTGGGGACGCCGCCGAACCTGATCTTCATGCGCGTATACGAGGAGAGCACGGGGACCCAGCTGGGGTTCACGCAATGGATGAGCTGGGCCTTGCCGGTGGTCCTCGTGATGCTGCCGATCGCCGGTTTCTGGCTGACCCGCGGGCTCAAGCTGCGCGCGCCCGTCGAACTGCCGTCCGTCGGCAAGTGGCGAAGCGAGGAGGTGCGGACTCTCGTGGTCTTCGCGATTACCGCGTTGCTGTGGGTGACCCGTCGCGAACCCTTCGGCGGCTGGTCCGGGCTGCTGGGCCTGGACCAGGCCCATGACGGCAGCGTGGCATTGCTCGCGGTAGTCGCCATGTTCCTCGTTCCAAACGGGTCCGGCGGGCGTTTGCTGGACTGGAAGACGGCCGTCGGCATCCCCTGGGGCGTCTTGCTGCTGTTCTCCGGGGGCATCTGCCTGGCGGGCGCCTTCGCCAGCACGGGCCTGAGCACCAGCCTGGGCTCGGCGCTTGCCGCCCAAGCGGACTGGACGCCCCTGCTGCTGATCCCGCTCATCTGCCTGGCGGTCACCTTCCTCACCGAAATCACCAGCAACACGGCCACGACTTCGCTGCTGATGCCGATACTGGCCGCAGCGGCCGTCGCCGCCGGCATGGAACCGCGCCTGATCATGGTTCCCGCGGCTATCAGCGCCAGTTTCGCCTTCATGCTGCCGGTCGCCACCGGACCCAATGCCGTGATCTTCAGTTCGGGGCGATTGACCGTTCCGCAGATGGCCCGCGAGGGCCTGACGCTCAACTTCCTGGGCGCGCTCGTGATCTCGACGATCACATACTGGCTGCTTAGCTGAAGTCGGCGTCCACCGAGTTCTCGTAGAGCTTGCGCATGTAGAGTATGGGCGCGAGAGGCGCCTCGACGTAACGGCAGATCCTCCAGCCTTCGGGCAGCTTGCGGAACAGCGCCACGGCGCGGTTGTCGGCGCCCACTGGCTTTTCATAGCCCTCCGCCACCGCGTCCCAGTGAAACTGGTAGGAAACCCACGCCAGGTTTTCGCCCACCGGGACGGCCTGGATGTCCCAGATGCGCATCTTCAGGCGCGGGATCAACTCCATGGTCTTGTCCCAATAGGCATGGATCGCGTCCCAGTCCCGCAACGGCTGATCGACTTCCTCCGGGAGGTAGAAGGGGTCGGGATCGGAAGTGTCCCATAACTCGGCCATCGCCTTCAGGTCCATGCGGTCCCAGTTCTTCCGCAACTGCCGCAGCGCGGCATCGACGGCTTCATGCAGATTCGTTTCGGTGTTCATGGGCGGAATTATGCCTGCCCGGGAGCAGAAGGACGTTCGGGCTAGAATGGCCGCCCGACCGTAAGTACGCGCAAAGGGATCAGGTCTTGCCGGCAAGAACAGGCGCCGAGCTTATTCAGGCTCTCAAGGAATCTCCGATGGAACTGTGGCATCGGGGACGCAGGGTTGAAGACCTAACCACCGAAGACGGCATTGCCGGCGGCGTGCGCAGCCTGGCGGCGCGCTACGACCTGCAGCACAAGGAACCCGACACGTTGCTTTTCCCCTCACCGGAGACGGGCGACCCGGTGGGGATGAGCTTCATGATTCCCGAGACGCAGGAGGATCTCATCCGGGTCGGCGATGCGATGCACCGGCTTGCCGATTTCAGTTTCGGCATGGCCGGGCGCGACCCCAGCTACCTGAACCGCGCGATGAGCGCGTACGCCGCCGCCGCCGGCTGGCTGGATTCGGCGCACGCCGGCGGCGGGGCCAACGCCGCCGCCTGGCACCGGGACATGCGCGAGCGCGACCTGGCGCTTACGCATACGCTGATCAACCCGCAGATCAACCGCGCGGTCAGCGCCGCGAAGCAGGCGGACCCCTTCCTGGCGGCGCGGGTGAAGGAGGAGACCGACGCCGGCCTGGTGATCAAGGGCGCCCGCATGCTGGCCACGCTGCCGATTTCCGACTCGATCATGGTGTTTCCTTCCACGCTTCTGAAAAATCCCGAGGAGGACGCGCCGTATTCGTTCGCCTTCTGTCTGCCTAACGCGACCGAAGGATTGAAGTTCATCTGCCGGGAAACGGTGGACTACGGGCGCAATCACTTCGATCACCCGCTGGGCTCGCGGTTCGAGGAGCTGGACGCGCTGGTGGTGTTCGACGACGTGTTCGTGCCCTGGGAGAACGTGTTCCTGTATCGCGACGTGAAGGCCTGCAACGAGGCCTATGCGGCCACATCCGCGATGGTGCACATGTCGCACCAGGTCATCTGCAAGAACATCGCCAAGACCGAGTTCCTGCTGGGCCTGGTCTCGCTGATGATCGACGCGGTGGGCATCGAGATCTTTCAGCATGTGCAGGAGAAGGTGGCCGAGATCTGGGTCAACCTGGAAACCATGAAGGCCTTCCGGCGGGCCGCGGAGGCTGACGCCGCGCTCAACGGGCACGGCATGATGACGCCGGCCTTCGATCCGCTGGACGCGGCCCGCAACCTCTATCCGCGCCTCTATCCGCGCATGGTCGAAATCGTCCGCCTGCTGGGCGCCAGCGGCCTCGTGGCCATGCCCACCGAAGCCGACCTCAAGGGACCGCTGAGCGAGGAGGTGCACCGCTACTACCAGTCGGCGCGGCTCGAGGCGAAGGACCGGATTCCCCTGTACCGCCTGGCCTGGGACACGGCGCTGTCGGCCTTCGCGGCGCGCCAGGTGCAGTACGAGACCTATTTCTTCGGCGATCCCGTGCGGATGGCCGGCGCGATCTTTCACTCGAAGGACCGCACGCCCTACATGGAGCGCGTGCGCGAGTTCCTGCGCTCTTCTTCGGAAGACGACTCCTAGCGGGCCACGGGGAACGCAGTTGGACTCCAGGGGTTTCCGCAATGCGCTGGGGCAGTTCGCAACCGGCGTGACGGTAGTAACCACCAGGGCCGGGAACGGAGACCGCATCGGGCTGACCGCCAACAGCTTCAACTCGGCGTCACTGGATCCGCCCATGGTTCTCTGGAGCCTCAGGAACGATTCCCTGAACTTCGATGTGTTCGCCCATGCGGACCACTTTGCGGTCAATGTGCTGGCGGCCGACCAGGTGGACGTTTCGCAGCGCTTCTCGCGCGACGTGGAGGACCGCTTTGCGGAGCTGGACTGCGCCGAGGGCATTGGCGGCGTGCCCGTCATCGCCGGTTGCGCGGCCACCTTCCAATGCCGCAACGTGCACCGTTACAGCGGCGGCGATCATGCGATCTTCGTGGGCGAGGTGCTCCAATTCGAGGTCAACGACCGCACTCCGCTGGTTTTCCACCGGGGCGACTACACGGTCACCATGCCGCGCCCGGCGGATGGCCCGGGCGTATCGGAGATTGCCGGCGGCTATGTCGACGACTTCCTGCTGCCCCTGCTCGCGCGGGCCTACCGTCTTTTCGGCCTGCCGTTCTACGAGCACCTGACCGAGCAGAGAATTCCCCGCGACGAATGGCGCGTGCTGGCCACCCTGAGCGACCAGAGCTGCACCCGCGACGAACTGGCCTGGATCATCCGCATGCCGGACGAGATTCTGGACAGCACGCTCAAGTCCCTGGCCGACAAGGATATGGTTGCCGAGGCCGAACCGCGCGTGGATGGCGGGTCGCCGCGCCTGGTGTGCACCCCGCGGGGCAGCCGGCGGGTCATCAAGCTCCTGGCCGTGGCCAAGGCCCGCGAGGCCGACGTGCTGGCGGACTTTCCCGAACTGGAACAGCAGGACTTCAAGAACATGCTGCGCAGCATGATTGCGCGGCTGGCCGGCAGCAAGCGACCGCGCTGATCGTGGGTCTTTCCATATTCGCCGCCTACCTGGTGCTGGTCGTGGCGCTGGGCCTGGTCGCTTCGCGCGGACAGCGCGCCAGCGAGGACTTCTGGGTTGCCGGCCGGCGCTTCGGCGTTCCGGTGCTGGTCCTCGCCAACGTGGCGGCCATCATGCACGGGGGCTCGATACTTAGCGGCGTCGCCTTCATAGGCGCGTTCGGAGGCGTGGCCGGACTGCCGTTTCTGGCATTCGCCATCGGCATTGCCATCGTCTTCTTCTTCTTCGCCCGCAAGCTGCGCCAGTCCGGCGGGTTTACGCTGCCGGACTACCTGGGCGACCGCTACGCCAGCCGGAAAATGCGCGCCTGGAGCGCGGTCGTAGTTGCCGTGTCGAGCGTGGTCTACCTCGTGGCCCAGTTGCGGGGCATGGCCTTCATACTGGAGCGCCTGCTCGAAATCCCCTTTCTCTGGGGGCTGGCGCTGGGTAGCCTGATATTCGTCGCCTATGTCGCCCTGGGGGGACTGCTGGCGGTGGTGTGGACGAACATCGCCCAGTTTTTCTTCATGTGGGCCGGGCTGCTGCTGATCGCGCCGGTGCTGCTGCAGGAAGTGGGCGGTTGGACGGGGGTCATGCAGCAGGTGGAGCAGGCCGCGCCCGGCTGGACCAGCCTGCGCGGCGTGTCCTGGGGCTGGGGGTACTTCATTTCCTGGCAGATCATATGGATGCTGGCCTATTGCACGCGCCTCGAGCTGGTCACCAAGATGTACGCCGCGCGCGACTCGTGGGTCGCGCGGGTGTCCCTGCCGTGGACCATCCTGATCGTGATGGTGTTCCTGCTTTACGGAAACATGTACCTGGGCGCCGTGGCCCGGATCACGGTCTGGGAGGGCCTGGCGACGCCCGATCAGGCGTACGTTGCGCTGGTCAGCCAGTACCTGGCCCCGGCGCTGGCCGCGTTTGCGCTTACCGGGATCGCCGCGGCCGCCATGTCCACGACGGATTCCCTGTTGCTGATGGCCGGTTCGGCCCTGGCCCATGACCTGGTGCGCAAGTGCGTGGACGAACCGCGGGGAATCCAGCGCGACGAGCGCAGTTACGTCTGGATATCGCGCTGGGCCATAGTGGCGGTCGGCGCCGTGGCGTTCGTGCTGGCGATACCCGACGTTGCGCTTATCCTGCGGATCGTCTCCTTCGCCGTGGCGATCATCGGCGCGGCCTTTTTCTTCCCGCTGATTGCCGGGATGGTGAGCAGCCGCGTGAGCGCCCAGGCCGCACTGGCCTCATCGGTATGCGGCGTCGTGACCACGCTGATCTGGATTGCCGGGACATTGAGCGGCCAGGGCTGGGCGCAAGTCCTGCATCCGGGCATTCCGGGCCTGCTGGTGGCCGGCGCCACGATGGCGCTGGTCAATGCGTTTACGCCACCGGCCATCGCCATCGGGGGGGTGGCGGCTGGCGGCGAGGGCCGCGAGCCATGATTCTCGGACTGCCGGTGGAGAGTTTCGTGGTGCAGATCGTGCTGCCGGCGATCGTGATTGCCGTGATGTTTGTGGCAAGCTACCGGGGCAGGGGCCGCGGCGGAGACCGCGCCAAGGGAGACAGTAAATGACTTCGATTTATCGCACGACGGGCGCCTGTGTTGCGCTGCTTACCTTGATCTGGGGCTGCGAGGCGCCGCAGGGTGAGGTTGAAGAGGCGGCCGATCCGCGGGCCGGAATCTGGGCGCAGTCGGTCGAGCTGACGCCGGCCGGTCCCTGGGCGGAGGGTGACCAGCTCGGCAACGGCAATACCCAGGGCGCGGGCACCTGGATGCGCTGCGCCTTTCACATGGGCAAACCCGGCGCGAAGGTCTACGAACTGTCGCACCCCCGCTCGATGTCCATGCCGCAGTCTCCGTTCTCGCCGCCGCTGGAATACGTTTACCGCCCCACCGTCGGCATTCCCTATACGGCGCATGCCTTCAACGGCGAGCACCTGACCGGCGGCGAGCCGGGCGCGCAGGGCACCCAGATGGATGCGCTGGGGCACTTCGCCTGGCTTCCCGAGCCCTGGCTTGGCGAAGGCGACCTGCCCGCGGACACGGCAATGTATTACGGCGGATATACCCAGTCCGACGTAAAACCGACGCCCGATTCGCCGTTGCTGAAGCTCGGCATCGAGCATGCGCCGCCGCTGGTGACCAGCGCCCTGCTGCTGGACGCCCGCTCTCACATGGGCGGCGGCGATCCGTTGCAGCCGGGGCAGGTGATCACGGCGGCCGACATCGAAGCGATGCTGGCGGCCCAGGGCCTGGCCGAGCGCGGCATTCTTGCCGGCGACGTGGTCTATATCTACACCGGGTGGAGCGACAACTGGAACCAGCCGCCGTACTACGCGATGGGGCCGGGCCTGGGTTACGACGCGGCCCGGATGCTGGGCGAGAAGGGCGTGGTGCTGGTTGCGCTCGACAATCCGTTTACCGACCCGGCCAACGACGGCCAGCTCATGGGCGAGGCGGGCCCGCCCGAGGGAACGCCCGAGGGCCTGCCCTTCGTGATTCATCACCACAACCTGACGCAATCCGGCGTGCACAACATCCAGAACGCCAACCTGGCGGAACTCGCCGCGGACCAGGTGTGGGAGTCCTGCACGATCATCCTGCCGCTGCGCTCCGTCGGCGCGTCGGGTTCGCCCGTGCGGCCGATCGCGATCGGCTGACGGGCCGGGCGGTGCCGCAGTAACTCCGTTGGACTCGGCACTGGAACCAGCCCGCAGGCTTCTCCGCACGGTATTCGGGTATCCGGCCTTCCGGCCGGACCAGGAGGAGGTCATCCGCGCGGTCCTCCGCGGCCGCGATGCGCTCGTGCTGATGCCCACGGGCGGGGGCAAATCGCTCTGTTACCAGATACCGGCGATTTTGCGCCCCGGAACCGGCCTGGTGATTTCGCCGCTGATCGCGCTGATGCAGGATCAGGTGTCCGCCCTGCGCCAGCACGGTGTGGCCGCGGCCTTTCTCAACTCCAGCCTTCCCTACGAAGAGCAGCAGCGCATCATGGCGGCGCTGCGCAGCGGGGCGCTGGATCTGCTGTACCTGGCGCCGGAGAGGTTGCTGCACGAGGACGGCGGCACGCTGGCCATGTTGCGACGGATCGACATCTCCCTGATCGCCATCGACGAGGCGCATTGCGTATCGCAGTGGGGACATGACTTCCGCCAGGATTACCTGGGGCTGGACGTGCTCGGGGACCACTTTCCGGGAACGCCCCGCCTGGCGCTGACCGCGACCGCGGACGAAGCCACGCGCAAGGAGATCGTCGCGCGCCTGAAGCTGACCGGCGCCGAACGGTTCATCAGCGGCTTCGACCGGCCGAACATCCGCTACACGGTGCGCATGAAGAACGGCCCCGGGGCGGACCTGTTGGCCTTTCTGCGCGAACGCCAAGGCCAGGCGGGCATCGTCTATTGCCTGTCGCGGCGCAAGGTCGAGGCCACGGCCGAGCGACTCAGTCAGGCTGGGTTCGACGCGCTGCCGTACCACGCGGGGCTGTCGGCACAGGCGCGGCGGCGTTGCCAGGAGCGTTTTCAGCGATCCGATGGCGTGATCGTCGTGGCCACCATCGCCTTCGGAATGGGTATCGACAAGCCCGATGTGCGATTTGTCGCTCACTGCGACCTGCCAAAGAGCATCGAGGCCTATTACCAGGAAACCGGGCGGGCGGGCCGCGACGGCGAACCGGCCGATGCCTGGATGACCTACGGACTGCAGGACGTCGTCAGGCTGCGGCAGATGGTCGACGAGTCGGAAGCCCCGGAGGAGCAAAAGCGGGTGCAGCGGACGCGCCTGCAGTCCCTGGTCGCCTGGTGCGAGATCACCCGCTGCCGGCGCGCCGCGCTGCTGTCCTACTTCGGCGAGGAATACCCGGACCCTTGCGGCAACTGCGACAATTGCCTGAATCCGCCCAGGACCTTCGACGGCACCGAGGAAGCTCAGAAGTTCCTCTCCTGCGCGGTACGCGCCCGTCAGCGTTTCGGGGCGGCCCACCTGATCGACGTGCTGCGGGGCAAGGAAACCGAGAAGGTGCTCCGGCATCGTCACCAGGATCTATCCACCTTCGGCATCGGCAGCGATCTCTCGGCGCGTCAATGGCATGCCGTGGCCCGGCAGGTGGTTGCGCTGGGTTTCGCGCGCGTCGATGCCGAACGCCACGGCGCCCTGGTGCTCACTCCCCGGGCGAGGCCGCTGTTGCGCGGCGAGCAATCCATCGAGTTGCGGGAAGAAGTGCGTCTGGCCAGGCCCAAACGCGCGCCGAAAGGTCGGCCGGCGGCCTGGGAAGTCCCGTCGGAAGACGAGCCGCTGTGGCAGGCGCTCAAGGCCTGCCGCATGGCGCTGGCGGACGAAGCGCGAGTGCCGCCGTACGTGATCTTTCACGACGCCACGCTCAAGGAATTCGTGCGCACCCGTCCGCGCAGCCGCGAGGCCATGCTGGAACTGCATGGCGTGGGGCAGGCCAAGCTCGAGCGTTATGGGAGTGCGTTTCTCGAGGTCATTGCAACCCAGGCGGTCGCCGGACGCGGCGAATCCGGCGCGGATGGCGCCTGAACTTTCCTGATCCCGGCCTGCGCCGAAAGCCGTCCGGGCCTGCGCCGGCTGCGTTATGCTTGCGGAATTCGGCACCCTGCGAAGCCGAGAGTATGAAATGATCGAAAAGGGCGCGAAATCTCGGGCGCGGACGATGCGGCCGAAGGCGAAGTGGCTGTTGGTGCTCGGCGCCGCCTTGTCTGTCCAGCTTGCGCAGGCGGTGCCGGTCAAGACCGACCATACCCGGGCCGAACTGCTGGCGGCGACGTCCAGCATCCGGCCCGGCGAAACCTTTACCCTGGGTCTCAAACTTACGCCCGATCCGGGCTGGCACACGTACTGGATCAATCCGGGCGACGCCGGCAAGGCAGCCAGCCTCCGCTGGGACGCTCCGGAAGGACTTGATTTCGGCGAACTCGGATTCCCGGCGCCGGGTTTCGTGCCCTTCATGGACCTGATGAGCTACGGCTACAACGAGCCTACCCTGCTGCTGCTGGATGTCGTCCAGAAAGAGCCTCTTTCCGGCGATCGGCTGGCGCTGAAGGCCCGCGCGTCCTGGCTGGTTTGCGACGACAAGCTTTGTATCCCGGAGCGGGCGGATCTGGAACTGGAGATTCCCATTGACGCCGCCGCCGCGCCCGACGCCGGCAACGAACAGTGGCGGGTTGCCGAATTTGCGCATGCCCGGGCGCTGCTGCCGCAGGCGATGGATTGGCCGGCGGAGTTCGTCCAGAGCGGCGGGGAGCTGGTATTCGAGATTTCCACGCCGCTGTCGCTTCAACAGGCCTCCGGCCTCTACCTGTTCCCGGAAGCGGAGGGGATGATCGACCATACGGCGGAGCAGCAGGTGGGTCTCTGGAGCGACCGCGTCCGGGTGGCCGTGCCGACGGGGCCCCGCGTGGCGCGCTACGAGGAAACCGGCCTGGTGTTGTCGGTGCACATGGAGGACGCTCCGCGGCAGGCGTTCAGCCTGACGGCTAGGCGCGCCGACGGGTCCGACGGGCGCAGGGATGCGGCGCCCGTGGGATTCAGCTCAAGTCCCTGGAATGGCGGCGGGCATGCCGTCGTCGGCGGCTCTCCGGCGGAATCCAGCGGCCCGACCGTCGGCGCGGGCCTGCTTCAGGCCATCGTTTTCGCCATCCTCGGCGGCCTGATCCTCAACCTGATGCCCTGCGTGCTGCCGATACTGAGCCTCAAGGCCCTGGGAGTCGCCCGGATGGCCGGCGAGGATCCAGCCGTGGCCCGCGGCGCGGGCCAGCAGTTTCTGGCCGGCGTGCTGGTGAGTTTCCTGGTCCTCGCGGCGCTGATCATCGCAGTGCGCGCCGGCGGCGAGGCCGTGGGCTGGGCGTTTCACATGCAAAACCCGCTGATCGTCGCCGTCCTGGCGCTGGTCATGGTGGCCGTGGGCCTGAACCTGCTCGGGGTGTTTGAAGTCAACGTGGGGGCGGGGGCGCTGGGTGGCAAGGCCACGCAGGGCAGGGCCGGCGAGTTCTTCACAGGAGTCCTGGCGGTGCTGGTCGCCACGCCCTGCACCGCCCCCTTCATGGCGCCGGCGCTGGGTTACGCAATCCTGCAGCCGGCCGCGGTTACGGTCAGCGTGTTCCTTGCGCTGGGGCTGGGCTTTGCGCTGCCGTATTTCGTCGTCGCTTTCCTTCCCGGAGCGCAGCGGCTGCTGCCGCGGCCCGGGCCCTGGATGGTCAGTTTCCGTCAGGCGCTGGCTTTTCCGATGCTGGCTACGGCGATCTGGCTCTACTGGGTGCTGGGCAACCAGGCCGGCATCGACGCGCTCACGCTGGCGCTGATTTCCGCCCTCGCCCTGGGCCTGGGGGCCTTCGGGTGGCGTCGCGGCGCAGGCGGGAGCTATTCGCGCCCCTGGCGCGCGGCGAGCGTGGCGGGACTGGCGGTCGTTGTGCTCAGCCTCTGGGCGGTCCCGCGGGCCGTCGTGGTGGCCGACAGCGCGCCGGGAGCCCCGGGCGAAATTGTCTATTCGGAAACCGCCCTGGAAGGGCTGCGCTCGCAGCAGGAACCGGTATTCGCCTACTTCACCGCCGACTGGTGCATCACCTGCAAGGTCAACGAGCGCGTGGCTCTGAAGAGCGACGCGGTCCGGCAGTTCTTCCTGCGCGAAGGCGTGCAGGTGCTGGTGGGCGACTGGACCAACGAGGATCCCGGAATCACCGAGGTCCTCCAGCGCCACGGCCGCGCCGGCGTGCCGCTGTATCTCTATTTCAAGCCCGGTTCCGCCGAGGCCCTGGTCCTGCCGCAGATTCTTACGCCGGACCTGGTGATCGAAGCGATCGAAAACGCCTGAACCGAAGGGCGCGGGACGGATTCGAACCTAGCTCCCGCCCCGGGGCGCGCCGAAGCGTTCGGCGAGCGCCTCGTCCAGTTTTCGTCCGCGCAGGTCCCTGGCAATGATCGCGCCGCTGGCGGCATCAACGAGGAAGTTGGCCGGAATGCCGGATACGCCGTATGCCTCCGTGGCGGCGTGGTCCACGCCCATGCCGGCGTTGATCCAGGGGATGTCTTCGTCCTCGGAAGCTTCGATCCAGTCGTCGCGCTCATCGTCCACGGTGAAGGAGAAAATCTCGAAGCCCTGGGGGCCGTAATCGGCATAAGCCTGCTTCATGTGCGGGATTTCCACCCGGCAGGGGCCGCACCAGGACGCCCAGAACTCGAGGAGAATGACGTCCTTGCCTTCACGGGCGCCGGACACGCTCACGATTTCTCCGTCCAGCGTCTCGGCCTCGAAGTCCCTGACCTCGGAGCCAACGTCGAAAGCTGCGGCCCGCGCCTGGTCCGCGGCATATGCCTCTTCGAAGGCAAGACTCTCCGCCACCCAGGGATCATGCGGGATCATTTCCGCCAGTTGCCGAAGCGCATCCGCGATCCACGGTCCCCGCAGCCAGGTGGACTGGATCGTGAGCTTGCGCGCCAGGGGGTCCTCGTGACCCAGAGCCACCCGTCGGCGGCCCCGGCTCTCAAGCCGCAGCATTTCCTCGAACAATTCCGAGGCCCCGGCTTCCCGCGCCTGGCGGTCCGCCCGGGTCTCGCCGTCCGCCGGCCGGTCCGCCCGGAGATAGTCGTCCCGCAAGCGCAGGTATTCCGGCGACAGACGCCAGGAATTGACCACGATGTCGTTGTACAGCCCGCCCTGCACGATGAATTCCGTCCGGGCGTCCATCGTCAGCGTCAATTCACCCGGTTCCAGCACGAACGATTGACTCTTCACCGACGCCATTCGATAGCCTTCCCTGCCGGTGGCGTTCAGTATCTCGAAGTACACGATGCGCGGCGCATCCACCGTGCCTTCGAGAAGGATCCTGCCGTCGACGATCTGCGCTTCCGCGACGATGCTCCGGCTGTCGGGTTCGGCCGTCCACAAGGCGAACTCGCCGCTGTCGCAGACCGCGGAAAGGTCGCCGGCGATCGTATAGCGGTGCGGATCCCGTGCCTGCCCGGCGTCCCTGTCCGGCTGCATGCAAGCTGCCACGGCCAGTGCGGCCACGGCAGGAATCAGCCG
Source organism: Gammaproteobacteria bacterium (assembly GCA_965116895.1). GTDB lineage: Bacteria > Pseudomonadota > Gammaproteobacteria > Steroidobacterales > Foliamicaceae > Foliamicus. The sequence continues at coordinate 803,409 of OZ220729.1, forward strand.
GCGGTATTTCATTCTCGCGGTGCGCGGCGGGCTTCCGGGGGGAAGCCCACCCTTCCTACATGAAGTTCTCGCGGTACCAGTCGTTGACGTCGTCGCCGGTGGTGAACCACACGCCTTCATGCTCCGCCATGTAGCGGAACGCGCGCGCCAGGTGCTTGAACTTGTTCGGCTGCCCGACCCAGAAGGTGTGCAGGCAGATGGGCATGCAGCGGGCGTTGGTGGCGCCTTCCTCGTAGAGCACGTCGAACTGGTCGATGATCATGTCGCCGAACGCCTCGGAAGACACGCCCACGTTGCCGAACGCGGGAATATCGTTCAATTCCACCGTGTAGGGCACGGCGATCAGGTTGTTCTTCGGCGTATTGAAGCGGAAGGGGTGATCGTCGGCAGTGTAATCGCAAAGGTACTCCACCCCGAACTCCTCCAGCAGGCGCGGCGTGTTGTCCGTGTGGGTCAGGAACGGACTCAGCCAGCCCTTGGTGGGCCGCCCGATCGTTTCCTCCATGGCGGTCAGCACTGCGCTCAGGATCTCCCGCTCGCGGTCCTCGTCGATATTGCTGATGAAGTTGGCGGGCGCGTTGTTCACGCCGTGACCGATCCAGGCCCAGTTCCGCGCCATGCCCTCTTCGAGGATGCGCGGGTATTCGCGGATGATCTCCGAATTCAGGCATACGGTCGCGCGGGCATTGCACTCGTCGAGCAGATCGGCCATCCGCCACAGTCCGACGCGGTTGCCGTAGTCCCGCCAGCCGTAGTTCAGCGGATCGGGGTTGAACTGCTGGGTGCCCGGAACCAGCGCGGTGCCGGGAATGTCGGCCGGGAAATGCTCGATGTTCAGGTAGGGCATCACCGCCACTCGCGCGCCGTCGGGCAGCCTGAACGGCTCGCGGTCGATGATGGGCACGAAGTCGTAATGCCTGGATTGAGTCAGATTCGACATGGAGGTCTCCTTTTTTGGATTGCGGCCTTGAGCGACTGCGTGCGCTACAGACTCTGGAGGTATTCGAGAGCTTCCGCCTTGGACACCACATCCCCGTACTTGGCGTGGATGTCGAAGAGGTTGGCCTCGTGCGGTCCGTCGTGCCGGTCGCCGACACATTCGCGGACCACGATCGGCCGGTAGCCGTGCTGTACGGCGTCAACCGCGGAGGCGCGGATGCAGCCCGAGGTGGTGCAGCCCAGAATGATGAGCGTGTCCGCGCCCCTGGCGGCCAGGATGGACGAAAGGCTGGTGCCGAAGAAGCAGCTTGCGTAGTTCTTGGTCAGGACCGTTTCGCCCTCGGGCGGGGCGACCTCGTCGCAGAACTCGGCATACAGGTTGCCCGGCACCAGGTCCTTGAGCACCGGCGCCTTGAGCGTCCAGACGCCGCCGTCTTCGTAGTTGGTCGGGTTGTAGAGCACCCGGGTGTGGATCACGGGCACGCCCCCGGCGCGGGCCGCCTCGATGACGTCCGGCACCTCCTTCAGGCACGCCACGACGCCCGGCGCGTAAAGCGGCGAACCTTCGGTGGTGTAGCCCTTGAGAAGGTCGATAACGATAACGACCGGTGTCTTGCCGAAACCGAGACGATTGTCCCAGACGCCCGCGTAGTTCTTGTCGGCAGCTTGCGCCATGATGCTTTCCCCTTCGTTTGGCTGCTTGCTAATCGTATCCCGATTGCCGTGGCGCCGAACTCCGTGCGGTCGCATGGGCCCCGGCTGCCGCGGCAAGGCCGAATAGTATCACCCGTATTGCGCGCGCGGCGTGACGGGCGGCCCTTTTCGGGCCTATCCGGTCCGCATCACGGGACTTCCTCCAGCAGGCCCGTCCCGACGTTGTAGACGAAGCCGCGAATCTTGTCCTTTACGGGGATGAAGGGGCATGCCCGTATGCGGCGAATCGACTGGCGCACGTTTTCCTCGAGGTGCGGGAACGACTCCAGCGCGAACGAGGGCCGAAGGCCTGTGTCCGCCTCGATTGAGTCCTTTACGTCGTCGTCGCGGAAGGTAAGCATCCCGCAGTCCGTGTGCTGGACCAGAATGATCTCCTCGGTGCCGAGCAGGCGCTGCGAGATCACCAGCGAGCGGAGCACGTCGTCGGTCACTACGCCTCCGGCGTTGCGGATCACGTGCGCGTCGCCCTCGGACAGGCCGAGCAGCCTTCCGGTTTCGATGCGGGCGTCCATGCAGGCCACGACCGCGGCCTTGCGCCCCGGGGGCAGCGGCACGTCGGCCTTGTCAAAGTTTTCGGCGTAGCGCCTGTTGTTTTCGACGCACAAGTTGGCGAATGTCTCGGTGCCCATGTTCGATATTCCTCAGTGGGGTTTCAGGTGGTGGGGCGGGGGCGGAAGTTTACCGCATTTGCAGCGGGGTTTTCCTGTATAATTTTCCGACTCGCGGTTGCGGGGTGGAGCAGTCAGGCAGCTCGTCGGGCTCATAACCCGAAGGTCACAGGTTCAAATCCTGTCCCCGCTACCAATTTGGTTTTGCGATGGCCCCGCGAGGGGCTTTTTTGTGCATGGTGAACTTGATTCTGGACAGGCTGAACGGACTGCTGGAGCCCTGCGTCGAAGCGATGGGGTACGAGCTGGCGGACCTGGAACTGAAGCGCGAGCGGCGCGGCCAGGTGCTGCGCCTGTTCATCGACCAGGATTCGGGCATCGGTCTTGACGACTGCGAGCGGGTAAGCGGCCAGGTCAGCGCCCTGCTCGACGTGGAGGACCCGATTCCGGGGCACTACAACCTGGAAGTGTCATCGCCCGGTCTGGACCGAAAGCTGGCGAAACCCGAGCATTTTGAACGCTTTGCGGGACGCCGGGTGCAGGTGAGAATGCGTGCGGGGCATCTGGGCCGCAGGAATTTCACCGGCACGCTGCTGGCGCGCGAAGGCGAGGTCGTCGTGCTGGACGTTCACGACGGAACCGGTCGGGTCGAGCTGGACCTTGGAGACGTCGTGGTGGCGAGACTGGCTCCGGAAATTCGATTCGAGGACTGACGGGTGTTTGGCAGCAAGGAAATACTGGAGGCCGTAGAGCTTCTTTCCAATGAGAAAGCCATTGGCAAGGATGTGGTCTTTTCCGCAGTGGAAGCGGGCCTGGCGGCCGCGCGGCGCCGGCTGCTCGCCGAGGACGTAGAGATACGGGTAGCCATCGACCGGCATACCGGCGAGCAGGAGTACTTCCGGCAATGGGAGGTCATGGAAGACGAGTCCGAGGAAATCGAGGCGCCCACGCGCCAGTTGCGCCTCGCCGAGGCCCGCCAGATCGATCCCGACGCGGAGCCCGGCGGCGTTGTGGAGAAGCCCATGGACGGCATGGACCTGGGCCATATCGGCGCCTATACGGCCAAGCATGTCATCAACCAGAAGGTCCGCGAAGCCGAACGCGCGCTGATCCGCGAGCGCTACCAGGGCCGGATCGGCGAGTTGCTGAGCGGCGTGGTAAAGCGCGTGGATCGAAACGGCGTCTACGTGGACCTGGGCGGCGGTGTCGAGGGCTTCGTGCCGCGCGAGCACATGATTCCGAGGGAGCCGATTCGCCCGCAGGACCGGGTCAAGGGCCTGCTCTACGAGGTGGCTACCGAAACCCGCGGACCGCAACTCAAGCTGACCCGGACCAGCCCTGAATTCCTCATGGCCCTTTTCAGGGTGGAGGTGCCCGAAGTGGGGCAGGACCTCATCGAGATCCTGGGCGCGGCCCGCGATCCGGGTGCGCGGGCGAAGATCGCCGTGCGGTCAAGGGAGCCCAGGATCGACCCGGTAGGCGCTTGCGTGGGCATGCGCGGTTCGCGCGTGCAGGCGGTCACCAACGAGATTGCGGGCGAGCGGGTGGACATCATCCTGTGGGACGAGAACCCGGCGCAGTTCGTGGTCAACGCGATGTCGCCGGCCGACGTCGTGCAGATCATGGTGGACGAGGACCACCGCCGCATGGACATCGCCGTTTCCGAGTCCATGGTGTCCCAGGCAATCGGTCGCGGCGGACAGAACATCCGTCTGGCCAGCCGCCTGACCGGCTGGGAGTTGAACGCCATGACCCCCACCGAGATCGAGTCGAAGATCGAAGGGGAGAACCGGCAGCTCATCGAAATGTTCCGGGAGCAACTGTCTGTGGGCGAAGACGTCGCCCAGGTGCTGGTGGACGAGGGAATCACCGACCTTGAGGGCATCGCCTACTCGCCGGTCGCCGAGCTGTACGCGATAGAGGAATTCGACGAGCAACTGGTGGACCAGTTGCGCGGGCGCGCGCGCGACGTGCTGCTCATGGACGCACTGAGCCGCGAAGAGGAAATGGAGCAGGCCACGCCGGCCGACGACCTGTTTGAGGTGGAAGGCATGACCCGCGCGCTGGCGTACGCGCTGGCCGGGCAGGGCGTATCCACCCGGGAGGACCTGGCCTGGGAGGAAGCCGACTATCTGGCCGAGCATATCGAGGACCTGAGCGAAGAGTTTGCCGGTCAACTGATCATGGCCGCGCGGGCGCCGTGGTTTGCCGAGCAGGAGGAGCAGGAGGAGGCGCAGGCGGAAAATGACTGAACTGACTGTCGCCAAACTTGCCGAGAATCTCAAGGTGCCGGTGGAGCACCTGATGGACCAGCTCGAGCGCGCCGGGCACAGCTTCGAGGACGCCAGCCAGACCGTGCCGGACGTGGCCCGCGAAGAATTGCTGGCCTTTCTGCGCAGCCGTCACGGACACGACGTATCCGTGTCCAAGGACTCCGCGATGCCGCGGGAAATCAGCATTACCCGCCGCGAATCGGTCGAGGTGGTGCAGGTGGACCAGGGTCGCCGCCGGGCCGTTCAGGTCGATTTTCGGCGCAAGCGGAAATTCGTAAACCGCGCCGCGCTGGAACGCGAAGCCCTTGCGCGGCGCCAGGAAGAGGAAGCGCGCAGGCAGGAACAGGAAAGCCAGGCCGCGAAGGAAGCTGAAGAGAAGGAGAGGCAGCTCGCCGAGGAGGAGGCGCGCAAGGAGCAGGAGGAGGCGGAACGCCAGGAGGCGCGCAAGGCCCAGGCCGAGGAAGACGCGAAGAAGCAGGCGGAAGAGGAGGCCGAGCTCGAGAAGGCGCAGGAACAGGCTCGCCTTGAGCGGGAGCAGGCGGAGCGACAGGCGGAGGAGCAGCGCAGAGCGGAGGCGGCCCAGGCTGCCCGGGCACGCGAAGACGCCGCACGCAAGGCAGCGAGGGCCCCCAAGGCTGCGCGCTCAAGAAAGGCGCCGCCGAGGGAAGAACTGCACGTGGCCGCCCATGTGCGCCCGCGCCGCACCCGCCGCCGCAAGGCGCGCCGGCACGCGACGGCCAAGGTCGAGAACGTCAACGCCTTTGTGCGGCCGGCCGCGCCGATCGTGCATACGGTGGAAGTTCCCGAGTCCATAACCGTGTCGGAACTGGCGCGGCAGATGGCGGTCGGCGCGGAGAAGGTGATCGCCAAGCTCATGCAGGAAGGCGTGATGGCCAGCATCAACGATACTCTGGACCAGACGACGGCGATGATCATCGTCGAATCCATGGGTCACGATGTCGTCGCCCAGGCCGAAGCCAACGAAGAGGCCATCCTGCTCGAGCGGGCAGTTGCGGTTTCCGGCGAAGAGGAGCCGCGTGATTCGGTCGTAACCATCATGGGCCACGTCGATCACGGCAAGACCTCGCTTCTGGATTACATGCGCAGCAGCAGCATCGCCGCCTCGGAAGCGGGCGGCATCACCCAGCACATCGGCGCCTACCGGGTGCGGGCGGGCGACGGCGCGATCACCTTCCTGGATACGCCCGGCCATGCGGCCTTCACCGCCATGCGCGCCCGGGGCGCCAGCCTCACCGACATCGTTATCCTGGTCATCGCCGCCGACGATGGCGTAAAGCCGCAGACCGAGGAGGCGATCAAACACGCACAGTCCGCCGAGGTGCCCATCGTGGTTGCGATCAACAAGATCGACCGGGAAGACGCCGACCCCACTCAGGTGCGCAACCAGCTCAACGTGCTGGGCCTGGCGCCGGAAGAGTACGGCGGCGATACGCAGGTCGCCGAGATTTCGGCCCTTACCGGCGAAGGCATCGACGATCTGCTCGAGAAAGTACAGCTGCAGGCGGACTTGCTGGAGCTCAAGGCGAGGCGCAAGGGCGGCGCCCGCGGTGTGGTGATTGAATCGACCATCGAGACCGGCCGCGGGCCGGTAACCACACTGCTGGTGACGGAGGGCCGCCTGCGCAAGGGCAACATTCTGCTGGCCGGCTCGGAGTTCGGGCGGGTCCAGTCGCTGCGCAACGAACGCGGCAAGCAGATCGACCATGCCACGCCTTCCGTGCCGGTTGTCGTGCAGGGTCTGTCCGGGGCCCCGGAAGCGGGCCAGGACGCGGTCGTGTTCCCGGCGGAACGCTATGCAAGGGAACTGTCCGAGTGGCGCGCGCGCGCCGCCCGCGAGCGGCAGCTTGCGCAACGAAAGAGTCAGCCGGCCTTCTCCGGCGCATTCCCCGGCGAAGACGATACCCAGACCGTGCGGCTGCTGGTGAAAGCCGACGTGCGCGGCAGCGTCGAGGCGCTGTGCGACGCGCTGACGCGCCTGAGCCGCGAGGAAGTGGAAGTGGACCTGGTGTCGTCCGGGGTCGGAGGCATCACCGAGTCTGACATCAACCTGGCGGCCACGTCGGAGGCAACCGTGATCGGTTTCAACGTGCGGCTGGATCCGGGCGGACAGCAGGCGCGCAAGGCCACCGGCGTCGAGGTGCGCTACTACAGCGTGATCTACGAGGTCCTCGATGACGTGCAGGAGGTCATCAAGGGCCGCCTGGCGCCGGTGCTGCGCGAGTCCATCGTGGGCAACGCCGAAGTCCGCGAGGTGTTCCATTCGCCGAAATTCGGGGACATTGCGGGCTGCCTGGTGACCGACGGCCTGGTGAAGCGCAACAATCCCATACGCGTCCTGCGCGACGCCGTGGTGATTTTCGAGGGCGAACTGGAGTCCTTGCGGCGGTTCAAGGACGATGTCGAACAGGTGCGGGCAGGCACCGAGTGCGGCATCGGCGTGCGCAACTACAAGGACGTGCGCGAAGGGGACATCATCGAGTGTTTCGAAAGCGTGGAGGAGGCCAGGACCTGATCGCCGGAGCCCCCGGGCGCAGCCGCCGCTGACGGACGTGCCCCGCGAATTTACACGCGCGCAAAGGCTGTCCGCGCGGGCTCTGCGCGTTTTCGCCACCATGACCTACTCGGAACTGCGCGACCCGCGGCTGAGCGGAGTGCAGTTTACGCATGTGGCGTTTTCCCCGGACCTGAGCGTCTGCCGCGTCTGGTACCTGCCCGGATCCGCCGACGGGGAAACGACCGCGGCTTCCCTCAAGGCCGCAAGCGGCTACATGCGCAAGCGCCTCGGCGAGTCCTTTCGCCTTCGCCGGCAGCCGGAGTTGCGGTTCGTGCTCGACGAGAGCGTGGCCAGGGGCGAGGCGCTGGAGGGTCTGATCGAGGACGCCGTGCGCAGGGACCGGGCGGCCCGAGAGTGACGGCTTCCGGCCGCGGGAAGCGTGACGTAAGCGGGCTGCTGCTGCTCGACAAGCCGCCCGGAATGACGTCCAACGCGGCCCTGCAGCGGGTCAAGCGCCTGTTCGCCGCCCGCAAGGCGGGGCACACGGGCAGCCTGGATCCGATCGCCACCGGAATGTTGCCGCTGTGCCTGGGCGAGGCCACGAAGTTGTCCGCATTCCTGCTCAAGGCGGAAAAGACGTACCGGGTAACCGCCCGGTTCGGGGCCAGGACGGACACCGGAGACGCCACCGGAACGACCGTTGCCGAAACCGGGCAACGGCCGCGGGACCGGGCGCAGCTTGAAGCCGTCCTGAGCCGGTTTATCGGGGACACCGAGCAGGTTCCGCCCATGTATTCGGCGCTCAAGCACAAGGGCAAGCGGCTGTATGAACTGGCGCGCGCCGGACAGACGGTGGAACGTGCGCCGAGGCGCATACGCATTCGCCTGCTGCAGGTGGAGGAGTATTCGCCATCGGAAACCGTGTTCATGGTGGCCTGTGGTGGAGGGGTGTATGTGCGCACGCTGATCGAAGATGTCGCCGAGGCGATCGGCTCGCTTGCCCACGTGAGCGCGCTCAGGAGGCTGGGCGTGGCGCCGTTCGAAGAACCGGGCATGGTAACCATGGATCGGATCGAGGCCGTAGTGGCCAAGGGCTATTCCGGGCTGGATGCGCTGCTCCTGCCGGCCGATGCCGCCGTGTCGGATTTGCCCGCCGTAAGGCTTTCGGCCAGCGAGAGCTTCTATCTGCAGCGGGGGAACCCCGTTGCCGCGGCCCGCGGGACGCGGCCGGGGCCGGTACGGCTGTACGCGGACGCTCAGGGCTTCATCGGTATCGGGGAAGCCGCCGTGGATGGCCAGGTCGCTCCACGCCGCCTCCTCAAGCCCCAGGCGGAACATCTCCTCGGGAGCGAATAGGGCGCCTTTCGCCCGCGAACCGGAGTACAATACGCGGCTTGAACAAGGGCTGAAGAAAACAGGCATGCCACTTACGACAAGTGAGATCAGCGCGACCGTGCAGGAATATCAGCGCGGTTCGGCGGACACAGGGTCCCCCGAAGTGCAGGTTGCGCTGCTGTCGGCGCGCATCAATGCGCTGTCCGGTCATTTCCGGGCGCACAAGCAGGATCATCATTCGCGCAGCGGCCTGCTGCGCATGGTCAATCGCCGCCGCCGGCTACTCAAGTATCTGCGGAACAAGGATCAGGAGCGTTATGCCAAGCTGATTTCCCGCCTCGGCCTGCGACGCTGAGCGCCCGGGGAATGACTGCCCACACCACTCCGCCCAAGGAGTAAGGATGGCGTGCGCGTAAGGGGCGCGTCGAAACCATTGCAAGAGAGGAAGCTTTGTCTATCGTAACGAAAGAATTCCAGTACGGCAGCCACACGGTAACGCTGGAAACAGGAAAAGTCGCGCGCCAGGCCGATGGCGCCGTCGTGGTGAGCATGTCGGAAACCGTCGTGCTCGTAACCGTTGTTGGCGCCAGGGAAGCCGACCCCAGCCGGGACTTTCTGCCGCTCACGGTGAACTACCAGGAAAAGACCTATTCCGCGGGCCGGATTCCCGGAAGTTTCTTCCGCCGCGAAGGACGGCCGACTGAAAAGGAAACCCTGACCTGCCGGCTCATTGACCGGCCCTTGAGGCCCATGTTCCCCAAGGGCTTTCATCACGACGTGCAGGTTATCGCCACGGTGCTGTCCACCAACCAGGAGGTCGATCCGGACATCCCCTCCATGCTGGGCGCGTTCGCGGCCATGGCTCTGTCGGGACTGCCCTGTGCAGGGCCCATCGGAGCGGCCAGGGTGGGATGGGTTGACGAGGAATTCGTCATCAACCCCACCGCCACCGAGCTGGAGTCGTCGAGGCTCAACCTCGTGGTGGCCGGCACCGGGAACGCCGTGCTGATGGTGGAATCGGAAGCGGACCTGCTGGCGGAGGAAACCATGCTGAATGCCGTGCTGTTCGGGCACGAGCAGATGCAGGCGGCGATCCGGGCGATCGAGGAGTTTGCTGCCGAGGCCGGCAAACCCGCCTGGGACTGGCAGCCGAAGTTAGAGAACGAGGAACTCGCCGCGCAGGTGGCCGGCATCGTCGAGAAGGATCTTTCCGCGGCCTACAAGGTCACGGAGAAGACCGAGCGAAACGAAAGCCTTCGCGAAGTCCGGGCGCGGGTAATCGAGGAGTTGGCCGCGGAGGACGCGGCGTCTTCGGAGTTGCGGGAGATATCGTCCGCTCTCAAGAGCCTCGAAAAGGACATTGTGCGCAAGCGCGTGCTGTCGGGCGAGCCGCGTATCGACGGCCGCGACAATTTCACGGTTCGCGGTCTGGACATCGAGGTGGGCGTGCTCCCCCGGACCCACGGTTCGGCGTTGTTCACGCGCGGCGAGACGCAGGCCCTGGTGACCGCAACGCTGGGCACCGATCGCGACGCGCAGATCGTCGAGGGCCTGGAAGGCACCGGCCGCGACCGGTTCATGCTGCACTACAACTTCCCGCCGTACTCGGTCGGAGAAACGGGCTTCATGACCGGACCCAAGCGCCGCGAAATCGGCCACGGACGGCTGGCCCGGCGGGGCATAGCGGCCGTGCTTCCCAACATGGAGGAGTTTCCGTACGTGCTCCGCGTGGTCTCGGAGATCACCGAGTCGAACGGCTCCAGTTCAATGGCCAGCGTCTGCGGCTCCAGCCTCGCGCTGATGGACGCCGGCGTGAAACTGAAGGCCCCTGTGGCGGGCATTGCCATGGGCCTGGTGAAGGACGGCGACGATTACGCGGTCCTGACGGACATTCTGGGCGACGAGGATCACCTGGGCGACATGGACTTCAAGGTGGCCGGCGCCGAAGAGGGCATCAGCGCCTTGCAGATGGACATCAAGATCGACGGAATCACGCGCGACATCATGGCCGAAGCCCTGGAGCAGGCCCGAACGGCGCGATTGCACATCCTGTCCGAGATGAACAAGGTCATCGCCACGTCCCGGGAGGAAATTTCCGACTGGGCGCCGTCCATCTTCACGATGCAGATCGACAGGGAGAAGATCGGCGACGTTATCGGCAAGGGGGGCGCGGTTATCCGCTCGATTACCGAGGAGACCGGCGCCGAGATCAATATAGAGGACGATGGCACGGTCAAGATCGCCTCGGTGGACGGCGAGTCCGGCAGGGAGGCGCGCAGACGGGTCGAAATGATCGTTTCCGACGTCGAGGTCGGCCAGATCTATGACGGCAAGGTGGCGCGGCTGATGGACTTCGGCGCATTCGTCACCATCGTTCCGGGCAAGGACGGCCTGGTGCACATATCCCAGATTTCCGACGAGCGCGTGGACCGCGTCAGCGACCGTCTTTCCGAGGGCGACGCCGTGCGGGTGAAGGTGCTGGAAGTGGACCGCCAGGGCCGGATACGCCTGAGCATGCGCAACCTGGACGGAGAGGCGGAGGACACTGCCTCGTCGCCACCTCCCCGCAGCCGGGTTCAGGAGATCGAGGTCGGCAAGGTTTACGAGGGCACCGTGTCCAGCGTCATGGATTACGGCGCCTTTGTTACTGTGCTGCCGGGCACGGACGGCCTGGTGCACATATCCCAGATGTCCGACCGGCGCATCGAACGCACGAGCGACGTGGTGAAGGCGGGCGACAGTGTCAGCGTGCGGGTCATGGAAGTGGACGGCCGCGGACGCATCCGCCTCACCATGCGCGGCCTTCAGGAGGGTGGCGCCGCCGCCGGTGACGGCGCGGCCCGCCGCCGGCCACGCCGCCGCCGCCGCGCCCAGGGCTGACCCTGCCGCAAGCCGCCTCCGCACCGCCAGGGAGAGGAACGTCAGCAGCAGCGTCGCCGTCCAGTCTCGCCAGTTCGCCAATCTCTTGATTGAGGCCCCCCGGGAGCTCGTGGCGCCGCGCTAAAGCCCGATTGGCAGGCTCACCGCGTAGTGCGGTCGCGGTATTGCCGTTCGGCCATTTCGCGGTGCTGCTGGGCCTCCACCGACAGTGTCGCCACCGGGCGGGCCTGCAGCCGCTCCAGGCCGATTTCCTCGCCGGTTTCCTCGCAGTAGCCGTAGCTGCCGTCATTGATCCGCTCAAGGGCGGCGTTGATTTTCTTGAGCAGCTTGCGCTCCCGGTCGCGCGTCCGCAGCTCCAGGCCGAATTCCGATTCCTGGGTCGCACGGTCGCTCGGGTCGGGGAAATTGCTGGCATCGTCGCGCATGTGATGCACAGTGCGCTCTACCTCGCCCATCAATTCCGCCTTCCAGGCCAGCAGAATCTTTCGGAAGTGCTCCAACTGGGCGTCGTTCATGTACTTCTCACCCTTCTTCGGGCGATAAGGAGCGATGCCGTGTATGAGTTGGTCTTTCATGGTCCTGCGAGCGCGCGGCATTATAGCGTTTTGCGGTCCTTTCGGGGCGCTCTTCGTCGATGGGCGGATCGCGATCCCAGCCGGGCGAACGGTGCTCTACCGTGACCGTGGTGTAGAGGCCGCCGCGGACGTTGAAGCGGGCGCTGAGGCGCATGTAGCGCGGCCGGGTCTGCGCCACCAGTTCATCGAGAATTTCGTTGCTGACCGCCTCGTGAAACGCGCCGCGGTCGCGGAATGAGTTCAGATACAGTTTCAGCGACTTCAGTTCCACGCAAACGGCGTCCGGTACGTAGTCGATCACAAGCTCCGCGAAGTCCGGCTGGCCGGTCTTCGGGCACAGGCAGGTGAACTCGGGCGCGCGCACCCTGATGGTATAATTGCGGCCCGTGCTTGGGTTCGGGAAAGTCTCCAGGATGGGGTTCATGGCAGGGCAATTTACACTACTCGCCCCGCCTTTGAGAACCGCAGTCAATGCGCCTTAAGAGGATCCGTCTGGCCGGGTTCAAGTCCTTCCCGGACCCCGTCAACATCGAGGTTCCCACGAAATCCCTCGCCGTAGTCGGACCCAACGGCTGCGGAAAATCGAACATCATCGACGCGGTCCGCTGGGTGCTGGGCGAAATCTCGGCCCGCCAGCTTCGCAGCGGAGCGATGGCCGAAGTCATCTTCAACGGTTCTTCGCGGCGCACGGCGCTCGGGGCGGCGACCGTGGAGCTGCTGTTCGACAACACCGAGCCCGATCCGAATTCGAGGTTCGCGGACTACAGCGAAATCACCGTGCGGCGCACGGTGCGGCGCGACGGCATTTCCGAGTACTTTCTGAACAATTCCCGCTGCCGGCGCAAGGACATCACCCAGATGTTCGCCGGCACCGGCCTCGGCATTGGCGGTTACGCCATCATCGAGCAGAGCACGATAAACCTCCTGGTCGAGGGCCGCCCGGACGAATTGCGCGCCTATCTCGAGGAGGCGGCGGGTGTGTCGGGTTACCGGCAGAGGCGGCGTGAGACCACGCTGCGGATTGCGCGCACCCGCGAAAACCTGGAGCGGCTGGCGGAGCGGCGCGCGGAACTGGGCAACAGTTTGCGCCGGCTCAAGCGCCAGGCTTCGGCTGCGGGGCGCTACCGCAAGAACCTGAACGAGAAGAGGCAGGTGCAGGCGCAACGCCTGTCGCTGGACATTCGCGAGCTGGACCGGCTGCTCGGGCAGAAGAAGATCGACGCCCGCACGCGGGAAACTCAGCTTGCCCGGGTCGAGGCGGAGCACCGGGGTCTGGAGGCGCGCATGCTCTCCGCGCGCGAACAGCAGACGGAGGCGCAGGCTGCCTTCGACGAGGCCAACCGCGCCTACTACGAACTGCAGGCGGAAATCGCGGGCCTGGAGGATGCCGTCGGCACGCAGCAGTCGCTGGGCCGCGAGCGCGAGGCCGAACTGACGCAACTGGCTGAAAGGCTTGAGGAATTGCGCGCCGAACTCCAGGCGGAAGCGGGCGCTCGAGAACGGCGCAGGAGCATGCTTGTCGAACTGGAGCCGGAACTCAAGGCGGCGCGGCGGGAAGAAGCGGACCTGCGCGCTCAATCCGAACAGGCGGTGGACCGCCAGTCGCGTTGGGAAGCAGACCGGCACGCGGCGGAAATGCGCCTTCAGTCGTTGCGCCAGGAGCGCGAGATCCTGCTGCGCGAGCGGTTGGCCGGCCTCGTATCGCTGCAGGAAGCGGCGCGCCGGCGCAGTGGCGAGCAGGCCGTTGAATGGCTGAACGTGAGCGGTCTGGCGAAAAGCCCCCGCCTTTCCCAGAAACTCAAGGTATCGCGCCGCTGGCGCAGCGCCGTGGAACTGGTGCTTGGGGACTTCGTCGAGGCCACCCGCGTGGACGAGCTTGCGTCCCTGGTCCGGTCCGATGAACTGGCGCCGGGCCTCATGCTGGTCGAAGGCGGCGAGGATTCCGCGGAGCGTGGCACGCTGCTGGGCGAGGTGCGCGGAGCGGGCGCCGCGGCCGGTTGGCTCGCCACGGTGCGTACCGCGCCCGATGTGTCCACCGCGCTTTCCATGATTGCGGATCTCGGCAGGGGAGAGTCCGTGATCACTCCGCAAGGCGTGTGGCTTGGCCGGGGCTGGTTGCGGGTGGCCGGCCGGAAGGGCGAGGGCGCGCTGGAACGCGAGGAGGAGATTGCCGCCTTGAGAAACGTTCTGGAGGACACGGACGACTTCGCGGCGCCGGTCCTCGACATCCCCGACGGAGAATCCGCCCGGGCCGACCTGCAAGCCCGGCTGGAACAACTCAACAATGAGCTCCGGACTGCCAGCGCCGAGCAGAAGTCCGTTGCGGACCGCAAGCCCGATGCGGCCCGGGACATTCAGGCGATGCGGGCGCAGACCGCCGAGGCGCGCGAGCGCAGCCGCGACCTGGAGCGCCGCGAGGCCGAACTCAGGTCGCAGCGCCAGGCGGCGCTTCGGTCCTGCGAACGGATCGCTGCGGACATCAACGATATCGAGGGACGGATTGGACGGCTCGGAAGCCTGCGCGAGCAGTCGATCGAGGCGCTGGACAGCGCCAGGCGCAACCTGAAGTCGTCGCTCAGACGCAAACCGGATATCGACCGGAGCCTGGACGAGGCCCGCAAGTCGCGCGAGCAGGCCGACAGCGCGCTATCCGCCGCGGAGTCGGGACGCGCGGCAATCGAGCGGCGGCTGGCCGAGCAGCGGGAACAACTCGGCGAGTCGCGGGTCGAGCAAAGGGAAATCGAGGTGCGGCGCGATGGCCTGTCGGAACAGATGGCCGCGACCGGCCATGAACTTGAGCAGATCCTCGAGGAGCTGCCGGCGGATCTGAACGCCGACGAGTTGGACCTGCAACTGGAGAAGATCGAACGGCGGATCGAACGGATCGGGCCGGTCAATCTCGCGGCGGAGCAGGAACTGGGTGAACTGAAGGAGCGCAAGGAATACCTCGATTCGCAGCATGATGACCTGACCGGCGCCCTGGAGACTTTGGAGAACACCATGCGCCGGATCGATCGCGAGACCCGCACGCGGCTCAAGGAGACCGGCGAGGCCGTGAGCAAGGGCTTCGACGTCAACTTCGCGCGTCTGTTCGGCGGCGGCCGGGCCGGCCTCGTTTTCGAAGGCGACGACATCCTGACCGCGGACATTCGGTTCATGGTGCATCCTCCGGGCAAGCGCAACGTGCGCGTCAGCCAGCTGTCCGGTGGCGAAAAATCGCTGGCGGCCGTCGCCTTTCTCGTTGCCGTGGTGCAGTTGAACCCGGCGCCGTTCTGTATGCTCGACGAGGTGGACGCGGCGCTGGACGACGTAAACGTGGTGAAGTTCTGCGAGTTGATAGGCGAGCTGTCGCAGGCCGTCCAGTGCCTGGTGGTAACGCACAACAAGAGCACCATGCAGGCCGTCGACTACCTGCTGGGCGTGACCATGCAGGAGCCGGGCATATCGCGAATCGTCACCGTCGATCTCGAAGAGGCCGTGCGTCTTGCCGCCGCCTGACCGGCCCGCACGACCGTCTCCCGCAAGCAAGGAAGAAAGGGCGAAGTGGCTGCGGGAGGAAATCCACCGCCACAACCGCCTGTACCACGAACTCGACGAGCCGGAAATCCCGGACTCGGAGTACGACGCGCTATACCGGGAGTTGCGCGAGCTCGAGGCAGCGCACCCTGAACTCGTAACATCCGATTCGCCCACGCAATCCGTGGGTTCGCGCCCCAGCGAGGCCTTTGCTCCGGTCGAACACGGCGCACGCATGCTGTCGCTGGAGAACGTGTTCGACGCCGGGGAACTGGAGGAGTTCGACCGCCGCCTGGCCGGCCTTCTGGACGAGGAGACCGAACGGCAGTATTCCGCCGAACCGAAACTGGACGGCGTCGCCCTGAGCCTTCTGTACGAGCGCGGCAGGCTGGTGCGGGCGGCCACGCGGGGGGACGGCCGGGTGGGCGAGGACGTCACCCATACGGCCCGCACCATAGAGTCCGTCCCCGATCGGCTCTCGGGCGGCGGTGTTCCACGGCGCGTCGAGGTGCGCGGCGAGGTTTTCATGCCGCTCAGCGGCTTTGAGACGTACAACAGGAAAGCGGAGCAGGAGGGAGAGAAGACCCTCGTCAATCCCCGCAATGCCGCCGCGGGCGCGCTTCGCCAGAAGGATCCCCGGGAGGCCGCCCGGCGAAGCCTTGATTTCTTTGCCCATGGCGTCGGGCGCACGGTTGAAGTGCCGGCCGTTTCGCGGCAGT
This sequence comes from Gammaproteobacteria bacterium, assembly GCA_965116895.1. Lineage (GTDB taxonomy): Bacteria > Pseudomonadota > Gammaproteobacteria > Steroidobacterales > Foliamicaceae > Foliamicus. The sequence goes on from OZ220729.1 coordinate 819,483, forward strand.
CGGAATTGCTTGAAGCCATGACGTCGTGGGGCCTCAAGGTGTGTTCGGAAACCCGGAGCGTTACCGGGGCGTCGGGATGCCTCGCTTACTACGAGCGGATTGCCGCTCTTCGCGAGAGCTTCGATTACGCCCTGGACGGCGTGGTGTACAAGCTGGAGCGCTTCGATCTGCGCGACCAGGCCGGGGCCTCTTCGCACGCGCCGCGCTGGGCCGTGGCGCAGAAGTTCCCGGCGGAGGAAAAGCTGACCACCGTGCGCGCCATCGAGTACCAGGTGGGGCGAACCGGGGCGATCACTCCCGTCGCCCGGCTCGAGCCCGTGTTCGTGGGCGGCGCGACCGTCAGCAATGCCACGCTCCACAATTACGGCGAACTGCTGCGCAAGGACGTTCGGGCAGGCGACACGGTGGTGGTGCGCCGCGCCGGCGACGTGATTCCCGAGGTCGTGCGCTCGCTGCCCGACCGCAGGCAGGGCGATCCGCCCGTGCCGCCGCTTCCCGATGTCTGCCCGGAGTGCTCGTCGGAGGTCGCGCGGCCCGAGGACGAAGCCGTGGCCCGCTGCACGGGCGGTCTGATCTGCCCGGCGCAACGCCGCCAGGCCCTGATGCACTTTGCGTCTCGCGGCGCGATGGATATCGAGGGCCTGGGCGAGGTGCTGGTGGGGCAACTGGTCGATCGGGGACTGGCGAAGAATCCGGCGGACCTGTACGCACTGTCGAGAGAACAGCTCAACGAGTTGGAACGCATGGCGGACAAGTCATCGGAGAACCTGCTGGGCGCAATCGAGAGCAGCAAATCGACGACGCTGGCCCGTTTCCTGTTCGCGCTGGGAATCCGCGACGTCGGCCGGGTCACGGCCGCTTCGCTGGCGCGGCACTTCGGCAGCCTTGAGGCCCTGCACAACGCGGACGAGGAAGCGCTGCAGGAAGTGCCGGACGTGGGTGAGATCGTGGCCCGCCGCGTGAGCGAGTTCTTTCGGCATGGCGAAAACCTGCGGGTGATTGCCGAGCTGAAGCGCCACGGCGTGGAATGGCCGGACACGGACGTAGCGCCCGCGGCATCCGCCGGCCCCTTGCGCGGCAAGACCCTGGTTCTGACCGGGACGCTGGAAGCCATGACCCGCGATGAAGCGCGCGAGAGAATCGTCGGCGCGGGCGGACGCGTCACCGCCAGCGTGTCGAAGAAGACCGACTACCTGGTCGCCGGCGCCAATCCCGGCAGCAAACGCGAAAAGGCCGAAAAGCTGGGTGTCGAGGTACTGGATCAGCCGCAGTTTCTGGAGTTGTTGGCCTCCGGCTAGGGCCTGCTGGCACTATGCGGGCCGGACTTCGGTTCAATGAGTTTCGGTGCCTTCATTGAGGATGGATAGGTACTGGTCATAGACGAACAATCGATTGCGGCGCTTCCCGGTGATTTCCTGCGCAATCCCGTATCTGGAAAGTAGTTCCATTGCTGCAGACGCAGTGGGGAAGGACAACCCGGTTTTGCGGCACGCAGCGGGCAGTGAAAGAATCGGTTGTGATTTGAGCGCATCGTGCAACCGCAACGCAGAGCCCGTTCTCCGTCCTCCTTGCGCCTGAACTTACAATTCTTTAATAACGAAATTCCCTATTTAACTTTAAGCGCTAAATCTAAATAGTTTGATTCCTATTCCAAACCCGGCGGGATTGCGGACACGCAGCCAAGCTGTCAGACTCTGCGTCAGTTCGAAAGAAACCCCACAGGGGCGTTTGAGGTGAAGATTCTTCTTGGAGTGAATGTCGATCACGTGGCTACCCTGCGCCAGGCGCGCGGAACCGCGTACCCCGACCCGGTGGAAGCCGCGCGGCAGGCGCTGGCGGCCGGCGCCGACTACATTACGGTGCACCTGCGCGAGGACCGGCGCCACATTCAGGACCGCGATGTCGAGCTCCTGATCGGAATGCCGGACGTGCGCGTGAACCTGGAGATGGCCGCCACGGAGGAAATGCTCGCGCTTGCCGAGCGGTGGCGTCCCGAGGACTGCTGCCTGGTGCCCGAGCGGCGCCTGGAACTCACCACCGAGGGCGGACTGGACGTTCGCGGGCAGGCCGAAGCGCTTACGGCAGCTTGTGCGCGCCTGGCGGCCGCCGGCGTGCGGGTCTCGCTGTTCGTCGATCCGGACGAAGCGCAGCTGCGCGCCGCCGCCGCCGCCGGAGCGCCGGTGGTCGAGTTGCATACGGGCGTGTACGCGGACGCCCCTGACGCCGCTGCCCGTGCGGAGGAACTGGCGCGTGTCCGCAGCGCCGCAGCGGTCGCGGCCGGTCTGGGGCTGGTGGTCAACGCCGGGCACGGCCTTCATTACGAAAACACGGCGGCGGTGGCGGCGATCGGGGAGATTGCCGAACTCAATATCGGTCATGCTATTGTTGCGCAGGCAATATTTGATGGTTTCCCCGGGGCCGTAAGGCGAATGAAGGACCTTATGGAAGCGGCCCGCGGGTAGGAGCAGGCAAGGGGACGGCGACGATGATTTACGGAATCGGGACGGACCTGCTGCGAATCGATCGCGTCGAACGCGTATACAGGCGGTTCGGCGACCGGTTCGTCCGCCGCGTGTTGATGGATTCCGAACAGCGCGAATTCGCCGCCGCAAAGAGGCCTGCACGTTTCCTGGCCATGAGATTCGCCGCCAAGGAAGCGATCGTGAAGGCGCTGGGCACGGGGTTTCGCCACGGAATGTGGGTCCGCGACTCCGGAGTGAGGCATGACCCGAGGGGGCGCCCGGAAATCATTTTTTCGCCGCGCGGCAAGGCTGCGTGCGCCGCCGCGGGGGTCAGCGGCGGTTACCTGAGTTTGACTGACGAGGCCGGCCTGGTTGTGGCGACGGCGATACTGGTGTCGGGGGACAGCTGATGAGCGCGAAACTGGTTCTGGACATTGAAACGGTTCCGGACGCCGAAATGGGGCGGGGGCTGTACGGACTGGATGACCTCGACGAGGGCGAGGTGATGCGCGCCATGCTGCATCACTATCAGCAGCGCACGGGCCTGGAGTTTCTTCCTCCGATTCAGCACAAGGTGGTGGCGATCGGCGTCGTGCTTCGCAACGACGAAGGGGTGCGGCCGCTGGTGCTGGGTGACGAGGATGCCAGGGAATCGGAACTGATCATGCGGTTTTTCCGCGGACTCAAACACTACGTTCCCGATCTGGTCACCTGGAACGGGGCCGCTTTCGACCTTCCGGTGCTGAACTTCCGCGCCCTGCGCCACGAGGTCCAGGCCAAGAACTACTGGGAAACCGGAGTGAACGACCGGGCCTTCCGATTCAACAACTACCTGTCGCGTTTCCACTGGCGGCATACCGACCTCATGGATGCACTGTCCGGCTTCCAGGGCCGTGGACGGCCCAGTCTGCGAGAAGCCTGTGCATTGCTCGGCCTGCCCGGCAAGAACCTGATGGAAGGATCAAGCGTCATGGACGCCTACCTCGAAGGGAGGATCGGCGACATCCGACGCTACTGCCTCGAGGATGCGCTGAACACCTACCTGGTTTCCATCCACTTTGACTACCTGCGGGGCAACCTGTCGCAGGATAGCCTGGATGACGAGTACGGACTGCTGATCGATGTGCTCAAGGCAAGCAGCGAGCAGCATCTCACGGAGTTCGCCCGCAAGCTGGAGGCCGAACCCGAGGAAGAGAAAGAGGACTCCGGCGCGGAGTCTTCCGGGGATGCGGATTCCGACGAAGAGCCTTCGGCTCCGGACCCGCAGCCGGAGGAAGCCGCCAGGGAAGAACAGGCGACCGTTCATTAGCCGCCGCCCACCCATCCGCGCAGGCGCATGAACGATGGCGGCTGAAATCCTCATCGGCATATCGCGACAAACCCTTGAGCTCCTCGAGGGAGGCGAGGTTCTGGGCCGATGGTCCGTATCCACCTCCCGATACGGCCCCGGCGAGCTGACCGACAGCATGGGAACGCCCCGCGGCAGGCATCGCATCCGCGCCTGCATCGGTGAAGGGCAGCCGTCGGGCGCGGTTTTCGTGGGCCGTCGCGCAACCGGCGAGATCTACTCCGAGGAACTGGCCAGACAACACCCCGGGAGGGACTGGGTACTCAGCCGGATCCTGTGGCTGTGCGGCGAACAGTCCGGGTACAACCGCCTTGGACGCGTGGACAGCATGCGCCGCTATATCTACATTCACGGCACGCCCGATTCGGAACCGATGGGCGTGCCGCGCTCGCACGGCTGCGTGCGGATGCGTAACGCCGACGTAATCGCGCTGTTCGGCCTCGTCGGCCCCGGTTGTCGCGTCGATATCCGGCCATAACGGCGTTTCAGGGGAGCGTGAGTTGGGCCCGCTGATGATCGATCTCGAGGGCGTGGCCCTTGCAACGGCGGAGGCGGACCTGCTGTGCCACCGCGCGGTCGGCGGCGTCATCCTTTTCAGCCGCAATTACCGGCGCCCGGGCCAGGTGCGCAGCCTGGTGGCCGCCATTCGATCGGCCGCCGGGCGTCCCCTGCTCGTCGCCATTGACCAGGAGGGCGGCAGGGTCCAGCGCATGCGATCGGGCTTCTCCGCGTTGCCGCCGGCCCGTGCACTCGGTGAGGTCCATGATTCCGATCCAGGCCGGGCCATGGAACAGGCCCGCGGCCGCGGCCGCCTGCTGGCGCTGGAACTGGGCGCCGTCGGCATCGATTTCAGCTTTGCGCCGGTCGTGGATGTGGATTACGGCAGGAGCGAGGTGATCGGCGACCGCGCCCTGCACGGCGATCCCGAAGTCGTGTCGGCTCTCGGCGCGGCTTTTGTTCAGGGCGCCGCCTCCGCCGGCATGGCCTGCGTGGCCAAGCACTTTCCGGGTCATGGCTGGGTAGCGGCCGATTCCCACGTCGAGATGCCGGTGGACGAGCGCGACTACTCCGCATTGCTTGCCGATCTCTTGCCCTTCGAGCGGCTGTTCGCGGCCGGCGTGGCCGCCGTCATGACCGCGCATGTGCAATATCCCGCGGTGGACAAGCCCACGCCCTGCTATTCGCGCCGCTGGCTGAGCCGGGAATTGCGCCAGCGGATGGGTTTTTCCGGGGCGATCTTTGCCGACGATCTGTCCATGCACGGGGCGGGCCAGGCCGGCGATCTCGCCCGGCGCGTGGAGGCCGCGCTGGAAGCCGGATGCGACATGCTGCCGGTCTGCAACGACCCCGACGGCGTGCGTGACCTCCTGAAGGACTGGCGCTTCACCGCCCGCCCGGGTTCCGCAGCCCGCCTGGCGAGCCTGCGCCGTGCCGCTTGATGGCGATTGACGGACTGGCGCTGATTTCCGGTGCTCCACCGGAGCGGCTGGGCATGGGCCCGCCGGCAAGCCCGGCGCCGCAGGGAAATCAGCCCCATGGTCCGCCTTCGGCGCCGGTGGAGACCCGTCTGCTCGATCGGGTGCCGGTCCTCTACCTGAACAGGCACGGCGGGGATTACGCGATCGCGCCTCATCGGATCAACTATCGCGCCAACCTGAAGGCCCTGGCCGAGGCGGGCGCCAGGAGCATTCTGGGCATTCATTCGGTGGGCGGTATCGCCGCGGAAGCCGTCCCCGGCTCTATCGTCCTGCCGCATGACCTGATCGACTACACCCACTCGCGCGCGACCAGCTTCGCGCAGGACGGGGCCGGCAAGAGCGCGTTCGTCGAGTTCGCGAACCCTTTCGACGCGGAGATGCGCAACGGCCTGGTCGCGGCTGCCGAAGGCACGGATTGCCTTGTGCGCGGCGTCTACGGCGTAATGCAGGGTCCACGGCTGGAAACCGCCGCCGAGATCGGCCGGCTGGAGCGGGACGGATGCACGCTGGTGGGCATGACCCTGATGCCGGAGGCGGTGCTGGCCCGGGAATTGGGCATTCCCTATGTTTCCCTGTCTCTGGTAACCAACTATGCCGCCGGCCGCAACAGGGAGGGCGAAACGGCCGGCATCCTCGAGCAGCATGCCGCCTGGCTGGATACGGGGCTTGAGCGCGCGCGGGAATTGCTGATCCGCTGGCTCGCCTCACCGATCGCGCACCCACGGTAGCGCGTTTGTGTGCCTCCTTCTAGCAGGAACGTTGGAGCAGGATAGCGAGAATCGAGCCAGGATGGCGCTTCCAGCGAGAAGGAGGCACACAAACGCGCGAAATCGAAGCGCCCAAAGAAGCGGTCAGACCTCAGTCATCCGCCTCCGGGCGCGGACGATAGCGGAACAGGCGCACGATGGCCCCGAACCGGGGATGGTCGAAATAGTGGATTTCCCCCAGCAGGAGGCGGCGGCGCTCCCGGATCCGATATTCGCCGTCGCCCTCTTCAACCGCCGGCATCCGCAGGTCCAGCATGAGATGCACGAACCGTTCCTCTTCCAGTGACGCCAGTCCGCTGAATGGCAGGGGCCCGGCCGCAAGCGTGGACAGCCGCAACGGCGCCGGTTCGCCCGTCCACTGCGCGGGCATGGCCCAGGCCAAGTGCGCCAGCGGCCGGTACCCGGCGCTGCGGCGCATCGACAGCCAGATGCCGTCCAGTGCGAACTGCGCGCGGGTCAGCGCCAGGATGCCGGCCGGCGGGCGGGGTGTCAGGGGACCTGAGTCCGGCAGTTCCAAAGGCGCGGGAAAGACCTCCGGAGGCGGCAGGTCCGGGGACGTCTGCACGAGTTCCTCGGTGCTTTCCTCCGGGTCCAGTTGCAGGAACACGATCATCTCCAGGGCGACCCGGAAGTCCCCGTCCTGCGCCTTCGCGGGGCCGGCAACAAGGACGCACGCCATGACGTGAACCAGGGCGAGGATCGCCGGGCCGGGGAATCTGCGCAGCGGGAGACGGGACACGGCACTAGTGTACGGTTTCGGATCGGCGGGACTCTTCGAGCGACGCAAGGAGGCGCTCCACATAGCGGAAGCGCTGCCCGGGCTCGGACAGGTCGGCCCGGAACCTGAGCGCGCCGTGGGGCCGCAAGGCATATTCCTCCGGCTGCCGCTCGGCCAATGCGGCAAGGTGCAAGGGGTCCACCGGCGTATCGGTCCGGAATTCCGCCTCGCCGCCGCGGTCCCCCGCCTGCAGCACTCGTATGCGCAATTCCCGCATGCGCTGCTGGATTCGCGCCTGCCGGAACAGATTGAGGGCCTGTTCGGGCGCCGGGCCGAAGCGGTCCACCAACTCGACCATGAGCGCGTCCAGGCCTGAAGCGTCCGCGGCGGTCGAAATGCGCTTGTACCAGCTCAGACGCTGGTTGACGTCCGGCATGTAGTCCTCGGGCAGCAGGGCGCCCAGATTGAGTTCGATGTCGGCGCGCGGCTGCGCCGCGACGCCGGGACGATCGTCGGGACTGTCGCGCAACTCCATCACGGCCCGGCTCAGCATGTCGTTGTAGAGGCTGAAGCCGATCTGCTGTATCTGCCCCGACTGCTCTTCGCCCAGCAGTTCTCCGGCGCCGCGGATCTCCAGGTCGTGGGTGGCGAGCAGGAACCCGGCGCCGAGTTCACCGGCCGCCTGTATCGCCGCCAGGCGCTTGTGCGCGTCGGCGGTCATCTCCTTTTCGTGCGGGCGGATCAGGTAAGCGTAGGCCTGGTGATGGGAGCGTCCGACCCGGCCGCGCAACTGGTGCAACTGGGCGAGTCCCAGCCGGTCCGCGCGGTTGATCAGCATCGTGTTGGCATGGGGAATGTCCAGCCCGCTTTCGATGATCGTGGTGCACACGAGCACGTCGAAGCGGCGGTGATAGAAGTCGGTCATCACGCGCTGAAGCTCCGCGTCCGACAGTTGCCCGTGGGCCACCTCGAGCCGCACGTCGCCGAGCAGCGCCCGCAGTTCGCGCGCGATACGGTCGATGTCCCTGACCCGGTTGTGAACGAAGAAGACGGCGCCGCCGCGGCGCAGCTCCCGCCCGCAGGCCTCCCGGATCAGGCTGTTGCGCCAGGGCGTGACAAAGGTCCTGACCGCCATGCGCGCGGGCGGCGGCGTGGTGATCAGCGACAGATCGCGCAGGCCGCCCAGGGACATGTTCAGCGTTCGGGGAATGGGTGTGGCGGTGAGCGTCAACACGTGCAAATCGGCCCGCAGGCTCTTGATGCGTTCCTTCTGACGCACGCCGAAGCGGTGTTCCTCGTCGACGACCAGCAGGCCCGGCCGCTTGAAGCGCACGCCGGGGTTCAAAAGGCCGTGGGAGCCGACGACGATATCCGCGCTCCCGTCGGCGATCCGCTGCCGAACTTCTTCGTTCTTGCGGCCGGCGCCGAAGCGGGTCAGCATTTCGACCCGGACGGGCCAATCGGCAAACCGGTCGCTGAATACGCGGTAATGCTGCTCGACCAGCAGCGTCGTCGGCGCCAGGACCGCCACCTGGTGCCCCTGGAATACGGCCGCGAAGGCGGCGCGCAGCGCCACCTCGGTCTTGCCGAAACCCACGTCTCCACAGATCAGCCGATCCATCGGGCGCCCGGCGGCGAGGTCGTCGAGCACCTGCTCCACGGCGCGTTCCTGGTCGTGCGTCAGGCGGTAGGGGAAGCGGGCCGTGAACGCGCTCATCTCCGCGGGCGGGGCCTCGATGGCAGGCATGGTCCGCGCGGCGCGCTGGGCCTGCAGTTGCAGCAGTTCGGCGGCGACGTCGCGCAACTGGCGCTCCGCGCGCCGCTTGATCCGGTCCCAGGCGTCCGAGCCCAGCCGGTGCAACGGTGCGTGCTCGGGGCTGCCGCCGGTATAGCGGGTAATGAGCTGCATGTCGGACACGGGCACGTAGAGGCGGTCGCCGCCGGCGTACCTGACGCGCATGAACTCGGCCGGAGCGCCTCCCGCATCCATGTGCTGCAGTCCCTCGTAACGGCCGATGCCGTGATCTTCATGCACCACGGGCGCTTCCGGGACAAGGTCGGCCAGACTTTGCAGAATGGCTTCGGGCGGCGGTTGCCCCCGGCGCCGGCGCCGGGTAAGCGGCCGCTGCCGGCCGAACAGTTCGCGCTCCGTGAGCACGGTCAGGTTATCGTCGAGAATGATTCCGTGGTCCAGCGGGCTCTCGGTCAGGCACAGCGGTGAACCGGAGGCCAGGAAATCGCTCCAGGAAGCCACGTCCTGCGCGCTGAGCTGTCTGCCGCGCAGCAACTCGCGGACCAGTTCGCGTTGACCGGCTGATTCCGCGGCCAGCAGAATGCGCCGGCCCGGCGTTTGCGCGTAGGCCTCCAGTGAAGTGTGCTCGTCGCTGCGGGTCAGCGGCACCATCGGCGCCGGCCGTGCCCTGACGGCCTGCGAATCGGCCCGAACGGCAACGTCCGCCAGCGCCTCGGACCGGCAATCGACGCTGCGCAGGCCCGCCACGGCGGCCCTGTGCAGGTCCGGAGGCGCGAACAGTTCTTCCGGCGGCAGGCAGGGTTGTTCCAGGTCGCCGTCCCGCTGCCGATATCGTTCCGCCATGGTTTCCCACTCCGATTCCAGGGCAGCTCCCGTGCCCGGGAGAAGGACGACCGCGCTGTCGGGCGGAAGGTAGTCCCACAGGGTCTCGGTCCGCTCGAAAAACAGCGGCAGGTAGTTCTCCGCGCCCTGCGGCGCCGCACCCTCGCCAACCTTCCGGAAAACCTCCGCGCGCGCCGGGTTTTGGGGAAACCGCCGTCGGAACCGTTCCCGGAAGGCTTCGATGCTGTCCGGGTCCAGCGGCAGTTCGCGCGCCGGCAGGAGGCTGAACGACTCGAGTTGTCCGGTACTGCGCTGCGAGGCGGGACTGAACCGGCGGATCGAATCGACCTCCCGGTCAAAGAACTCGATCCGCACCGGCGCCGGAGAACCGCTGGGGAAAATGTCCAGCAGCGCGCCGCGAACGGAGTATTCTCCCGGCTCGTTGACCAGCGGCACCCGAAGATAGGCCGCTTCGTCGAGTCTCCTCCGAAGGTCTTCCGGATCCAGTTCCTGCCCGGCACGGCAACTGACCCCCAGCCATTGGCGAAGCTGCGCTCGCGGCGGCAGGCGGTCCAGCAGCGTGGGCGCGGCGACGAACAGTGCCCGCGCCGTTTGCGGCGGCTCGCCGGCCAGCAGGCCGGACAGCGTTTCCAGGCGCCGCGAGGTGATTTCGGGATGCGGGCTGAAGAGGTCGTAGGGGAGCGTTTCCCGGTCCGGCAGCAACGCCATGCCCTCGCCGCTACCCCGCAACCACGCCACCTGCTGCATGAATTGCTCCACGCGTCCCGGTTCGGGCGTGATGACCAGGACGCATGGCGCCGCGCCGGCGTCAATCAGGTCGGCGCACACCAGCGGCGCCGCTCCTGCGCTGACGCCGTGCAGCTCAAGTTGCGCATCGCGCCCGACCGGCCAGGCGATCCGCCGGATTGCCGACGAAGCCGCAGCGGGCGCCCTTTCTTCGTTCATACGGCGCGCATTATGAAGCCGAACGGCCCTGGCGCTCGCGGAGCAGCGCGCCGGGTTCGTGGGACAATGGCGCGATGATCCGGCCCTTAGCGCTTGCCGTCGCCTGGCGATACCTGCGCGCACCAACGCGCAACCGCTTTGTTTCCTTCATCGGCCTGGCGTCCGTCATCGGTCTGGCCCTGGGAGTGGCCTCGTTGATCGTCGTGATTTCGGTAATGGACGGATTCGCCGCGGAATTGCGCGACCGGCTGCTCAGGTTCGACGCCCAGGCGAGCGTTGTCGCCGAAGACGGGCTGGGCGACTGGCGCGAAACCGCGCAGGAACTGGCGGCGTTACCAGGAGTCCGGCGGGTAGGTCCGGTAGTGGAACTGGAAGCCCTGCTGGTGTCCAGGCGGCGCTATGCCGGCGTGCAGTTGCTGGGAATAGCCGCCGATCCCGCCATGCAGGCGGCGCCCTACGGCCAGTCGGTCATTGCCGGGTCCTTCGCCAATCTTCACACCGGGGCGGGCGGGCTGGCGCTCGGACGCTACCTTGCGGATACGCTGGGCGTTCGCGTTGGCGACACGGTCCGGGTGCTGATCCCCCGGCCCAACGGCGCCGCGCCAAGCCTGCGGGACCTTCCGGTCAGCGCGGTATTCGTTGCCGGCAATGCCGGTCCGGACAGCGGCCTGGCGTTGGCCGGTCTGCCGATCGCCTCGGAACTCGCCGGCCTTGAAGGCCGGGTCAGCGCGCTGCAGGTCAGCGGCAGCGATCCGTATGAAACGCCGGCGGTGGTGGAAGCCTGGGCGGCAGGCTCCGAGCGGGTCCGCGCCAACGGCCTGACGACGCGTTCCTGGATGCAGCGGCATGAGGCGCTGTTCCGGACGGTGGAACTGGAACGCCTGGCCATGGGGGCGCTGCTGTTCACGATCATCGCAGTGGCGGCGTTCAACATCGTTGCAACGCTGGTCATGTCGGTCAACGAACGCCGCAGCGAGATTGCCATCCTGGCCACCCTCGGCGCCCGCACGCTCACGATCATGGCGGTTTTCTCGCTGCAGGGCCTGCTGGCGGGAATCGTCGGAGTGGGCCTGGGAGGCGCGCTGGGTGTCTGGCTGACGCTGAACATTGACGGCGCCATGCGGTTCCTCGAAAACCTGTTCGGGTTCGACTTCCTGCCGGCGGAGTCCTTCTACCTCACCGGAGTGCCTTCCGAGCTGACCGCGACTCTCGTCATTACGGTGACCGGACTGGCGCTGCTGCTTTCGACGCTGGCGTCCTGGTACCCTTCGCGGCACGCGGCGCGGGTGGATCCGGCCAGCATCCTTCGCTACGAGTAGGCCCATGCGCGCGTTCGAATTGTGGATGGCGTCCGCGCAGCTCCGGGCGAGCCGCCGCGGGGGCTTCGTTTCGCTGGTGTCGATGCTCTCGATGCTGGGGGTCGCGACCGCGGTGGCCCTGCTGGTGGTCGTGCTGTCGGTCATGAACGGCTTCGATCAGGTCGTTCGCGAGCGAATACTCAGCGTGCTGGCCCACGGCAGCTTTCATGGCTCCTCCGGAGAATTGAGCGAATGGCGTGAACTGCGCGACGCCGCCCTGAGGCACCCGGAGGTGGAGTCGGCGGCGCCGTATATCGACGGGCAGGGCGTGCTGAGCGCTCCGGATGCCGTTGCCGGCGTTCAGTTGCTGGGCTTCGAACCCGGCCAGGCGGCCTTCCGGGCGCTGGGCGGCCTCACCCGCGATACGGCGCTCGAGACGCTTGAAGACGGTTCGTGGCGGATCGTGCTGGGCAGTGAACTGGCGCGGCGCCTGGGCGTGGCCGCCGGCGACGACATCCTGCTGCAGGTTCCGCAGGGCTGGAGCACGCCGGCGGGAATCGCGCCGCGGATGCGCCGCCTTGAAGTGGCGGGCGTGTTTCACGCGGGAATGAATGACTTCGACCGCTCGCTCGCCTGGGTGCATTACGAGGATGCACGCCGTCTTTTCGGCCTGGACGAGGACGCCAGCGGGTTGCGGGTGATGCTGAGGGACCCCTGGCGGGTGGAAGCGGTGATGCCGGAAATTGCGGGCGAAAGGGCCGGGAATCTGTTTGTTCGCTACTGGACCTGGGAACACGCCAGCTTTTTCTATTCCATAGCCATGACCAAGCGCATAACCATTATCATTCTGACGCTTCTTGCGGCGATCGCCGCTTTCAACATTGTCTCCAGCCTGGTAATGATCGTGCGCGAGAAAACCCCGGACATCGGCATCCTGAGGACGCTCGGGTCCACGCCCCGTTCGGTCATGGCGGTGTTCGCCGGGCACGGGGGATTCGCGGGCCTGCTGGGCATCGTGCTCGGCCTCGCCGTGGGGATTCCGCTGGCGGTGTGGGCCGGCCCGCTCACTTCGGCCATTGAGCAGTTCCTGGAAACCAGCATCGTCAGCCCGGGCTACAGCCTGAATGAAATGCCCAGCCGCATCCTGGTTCCCGAAGTCGTCGCGGTGTGCGCCCTGGCGCTGCTGCTGTCCCTGATCGCAACCGTCTATCCGGCGCTGCGCGCCGCCCGTACCGACCCGGCCAGGGCCACCCGCCTGGACTCCTGACGTGAACGAAGCGAAATCCGCGGCCCAGGCACCGCCCTTGTCCTGCAACGGGCTGGCCAGGCACTTTCGCGAGCAGGGCCGGGTTCTCGAGGTGCTGCGCGGCGTGGACCTCGAGATCGCCTCCGGCGAGCGCGTGGCGGTCGTGGGCGCCTCGGGTTCCGGAAAGACGACGCTGCTTCAGTTGCTGGGCGGCCTGGACACGCCCACGCGCGGCTGGGTCGAACTCAACGGCAGGAATTTCAGCGCCATGCGCCCCGCGGAACGCGGAACAAGGCGAAATCGCCACATCGGCTTCGTTTACCAGTTTCATCACCTGCTGCCGGAGTTCAGCGCCGTGGAGAACGTCGCAATGCCGCTGCTGATCCGCCGCTCCGACACATCCGAAGCCCTGGCGAATGCACGGGAGTTGCTCGAGCGGGTGGGGCTGGGCGAACGGCTGACGCATCGTCCGGCAAAACTCTCGGGGGGCGAGCGCCAGCGCGTGGCCGTGGCTCGCGCGCTGATCACCCAACCGTCGGTCGTGCTCGCGGACGAACCGACCGGCAACCTGGACCCCGAATCCGGCGAACAGGTGTTTGAGCTCCTGCTGAAACTGAATCGGGACACCGGGACTGCGCTGGTCGTCGTGACCCATGACCTCAAGCGCGCCCGGCGCATGGACCGGGTCCTCGCCCTGCGCGACGGCCGACTGGCCGAAGCGGGCAACTGAACGCCTTTCCCGGCTGCTGATGTTGCGGCTGGGCATGGCATGGCTGGCCGGCGTCTGCCTGGTATTCCTGGTCCTTCCGCCGCCGCCCGATCCGTACCTTTTCGCCGCCATACTGGCCTGCGCGGCGCTGACCTTGTGGATAATGCGCGGCCGGCTTGTCGGCGTCGTGCTGCTGGGCGCCGCCGTGGCCCTGTTGCTGGCCGGGATGCGCTTGCAGCAGCGCATGCCGGACTCCGCAGGGCGGGTGGACCGGATCGTGACCGGGGTGATAGACGACTTTCCGAGGGTCGGCGACGGAACCTGTCGCTTTCGGATCCGGGTCGACGATATCGCGGAGCCGGAACAGCGGCTCGAGCGCGTCCTGGTGACCTGGTACGAGTGCCGCGAGCCGCCCCGGGCCGGGGAAACCTGGCGCTTCAAGCTGCGCCTGCGCGCTCCCAGGGGACTGTTCAACCCGGGCGGTTTCGATTTCGAGCAGTGGGCGTTCCGCGAGAACCTGAGCGCAACGGGCTATGTGCGCGATGAACTGGCGCCGCAACGCCTGGCCGGCTGCGAAACGGGCCCGCGGCTGCTTTGCGCCCGGGCCGGCCTGGTGGAGCGGCTGCGGGATTGGCTTGACGGCAATCCCGGGCTGCCCTATGTCATCGCCCTGACCACCGGGGCGAGGCATTTGCTGGCCGATGGAGACTGGGAAGCCCTGCGAAGGACGGGCACCGCGCACCTGTTCGCGATATCGGGCCTGCACGTGGGGGTCGTGGCCTGGTTCGCCTGGCTTGTGGGTTCCGGCCTGGGCCGTGTTGCGAGGCGCTTGCCCGGCGGGATTCCGGCGCGCCATGTGGCCGCCGCGATTTCGTTCCTGGCGGCCCTGAGCTATGCGGCGCTGGCCGGCTTTGCGGTTTCCACGCTGCGCAGCCTGGCGATGATTACGGCCGTTCTCGTGTTCACCCAGATGCGCCGGCTTGGGGGATTCGGCGCTGCCCTGGGGGCCGCACTGCTCGTGGTCCTCGTGCCCGATCCGTTTGCGGTGCTTTCGCCCGGGTTCTGGCTGAGCTTCGGCGCCGTCGCTCTTCTGGCGCTCAGCGTGCCTGGCCTGCGCGAACCGGTCTCCCGGACCGGCCGGCGGGGAACTTCAGCCGCATCCGCACGGGTACGCAGGCTGGCCGTGGCCCAGTGGCGCATTTCCCTCGGACTGGCGCCGCTGGTCCTGATTTTCTTCGGCGAGGTTTCGATAATCGGGGTGGCCATCAACCTCATCGCGATTCCGCTCTTTTCCCTGCTGATCGTTCCGGGACTGCTGGCGGCCCTGCTGTTGGCGGTCTTCTGGCCTGCCGGAGGCGTGTTCCTCCTGCACCACGGCGCCGGCCTTCTAGCCGGCCTGATGTCGATGCTGTCGCAGCTCTCCGTTTTCGATCTGGCCGCGTGGGCGGCGCCGGATTTCGGATTCCTGCCGGCCATTCTGGCGGTTGCCGGCGTCGTCTGGCTGCTGGCGCCCAGGCCGGCGCCGGCGCGCTGGGCCGCGCCGCTGCTGCTTGTTCCGACGGTAATGGGACTTGACCGGAGTCCCGACCACGCCGACCTGGCGATCACCGTGCTGGATGTGGGTCAGGGCCTCGCCGTACTGGTGCAGGCGCCGGACTACAACCTGCTTTACGACGCAGGCCCCCGGTATTCCTCCAGCGACGCCGGCGACAGCGTGGTCCTGCCCGCCATAGGCTCGCTGGGCGTGCGGCGCCTGCATGCGCTGGTGGTCTCCCACGGCGACAGCGATCACGCGGGCGGAGCCGCGAGCGTCCTGCGCTCGCATCCCGAAGCGGAGCTGATCGCTCCGGCCCTTTACGGCCTCGAACCGAGCCGCTACCGGCGTTGCGTTACGGGAGTGCAATGGGCTGCGGGCGCCGTGCGGTTCCGGGCGCTGAACCCGGAACCGGGCGCGGGGTCGCGCGGGAACAACGATTCCTGCGTCCTGGTCCTGGAGGCCCCGGGCGTACGCGTGCTGCTGCCGGGCGACCTGGAATCCTCCGGCGAGTACCGACTGGTCGACAGAGTCCTTGACGGGCCGTTCGACCTGGTCCTTTCGCCCCATCACGGCAGTTCAAGCTCTTCTTCGCAGCGGTTCGTGCAGGCGACGCGCCCGCGCCTGGTGGCGCATTCCACCGGGTTCTTCAACCGGTGGGGATTCCCGAGGGATGCGGTAGTCGCGCGCTGGGCCCGGGCAGGCGCCCGGCAGTGGGACACGGGCGCGAGCGGCGCGATCAGATTCGAATCGCGCAACGGAGGTCCGCTGGAACTTGCGGCGGAATGGCGGCGTGACGAGGCGCGCCTGTGGACCTATCCTCCGCCCGCCGGACATGATTCGGAATCTTCCGGCGCCGGGTAAACTCGAAGCATGCAGCCCGAAACTCCAACCAGACGCCTCGGAGCGCTGGCCGTTCCGTATTGGCGCGGCTTTCTGCTCGCGGTCATGGCCATGGCCGTATTCGCATTGACGGAAATCGGGTTCGCGATTGCCGTCGAACGCCTGACGGGACTGCTGGTCAACGAAGGGGGCCCCTGGGCGCGATGGTTGCCGGTGGGCGTGCTGGGGCTGTTCCTGATACGCGGTGTTTCCGGGTTCGTTTCGGCCCATCAACTGGGGAAAATCGGCCGCTCGGTGGTCGGACAGCTCAGGACAATGCTGTTCGAGCGGTTTCTGCACATGCCGGTGCGGGCGGTGGAGCAGCAGCCGCGCGCGCAACTGCTGTCGCGCATGCTGTACGACGCCGAGCAGGTGGCCGACGCGGCCTCGACGGTCATCACGACCATCGTTCGCGACAGCCTCACGGTGCTCGGACTGGTCGCCTACATGATCTACGCCAGCGCCGGACTATCCGCGGTGGTGCTCGTCGTCGCGCCCCTGATCGCATTGACGGCGCGGGTACTGTCGCGGCACTTCCGCCGCTACAGCAGCCGGATCCAGGAGAACATGGGCGAAGTCTCGCGGATCACCGATGAGGCGCTGCGCGGGCTGCGCATCATCAAGGTGTTCGGGGGCGCGCGCCGCGAGAGCGAACGCTTCGCTCGCGCCAACGACGGCAACAGGAGGCTGCATCTCAAACTGATCATGGCGCGCGCCGGCGGCGACGGCGTCACGATGCTGCTGGCTGCGGTGGGCGTGGCCTCGGTCGCGTGGTTCGTCGCCCAGTATTCCGTCACCGACGGGCTCGAGGTGGAGAAATTCACCGGTTTCATGGCGGCCATGCTGTTGCTGATGACGCCGCTCAAGCATCTCACCAACGTCAATGCCTCCCTGCAGCGGGGACTGGCGGCCGCGGAATCGGTATTCGGCCTGCTGGACAGTGCGGTGGAGTCCGATGCCGCCGCCACGCCGGCCGCGCGGACTGGCGAGCGGGCCCGGGGCGAGCTGGAATTCGTCCGTGTTTCGTTTTCCTATGATCGCGAGGGCGCCGCGGCCCTGCGCGATGTGTCGCTCGGAATCGAGCCGGGCGAGAGGGTGGCGATCGTGGGGCGGTCGGGAAGCGGCAAGTCCACGCTGGTCAGCTTGATCCCGCGCTTCTTCGAACCGGACGCCGGAGAACTGCGGCTGGACGGGCGCGCCCTGAACGAGTGGCGGTTGCCGGCCCTGCGTGAGCAGATCGCGCTGGTGACGCAGGATGTCGTGCTTTTCAATGACACGCTGGCCAACAACATCGCCTATGGTTCGTTGTCCGGCGCCGGTGCGGGCGCGGTGGAAGCCGCGGCCCGGGCCGCCCACGTCATGGAATTCGTGGAATCCCGGCGCGACGGTCTGGACGCGCGGGTGGGCGAGGGAGGCTTAAGCCTGTCCGGCGGGGAGCGGCAGCGCGTGGCTATCGCCCGGGCCCTTCTGAAGGACGCACCGGTTCTGATCCTCGATGAGGCCACTTCCGCACTGGACAGCCGCTCGGAGCGCCACGTGCAGGAAGCTCTCGACCGGCTGATGCGCGGGCGCACCACGCTGGTCATCGCCCATCGGCTGAGCACGGTGGAGCACGCGGACCGCATCGTGGTCCTGGAACGGGGCCGAATCGTGGAAGTGGGGCCGCATGCCGAACTGCTTGCCAGGGGCGGCCATTACGCCAGCCTGCACCGGCTGCAATTCCGAAACAGCGGGAATGCCGGCTGACCCGCCGAAGGGATGGGCGCGGCGCGGCTGGCTCAGCGCCTTGCTGCGGCCGGCGGCCGGCCTGTTCGCCGCCGCCGCCGCCATGCGGCGGACCGCCTACCGCAGGGGTTGGGTGCGTTCCCTGTCGGCCGGCGCCCCGGTGGTGATCGTGGGCAATATCACCGCGGGCGGAACCGGCAAGACCCCGATTACCGGCTGGCTGGCACAGTCGCTGGCGAAGGCCGGCCACAAACCGGCCATAGTAAGCCGCGGTTACGGTGGACGCAGGCAGCGCTCGCCCGTGCGCGTCGCGCCGCATTCCGATGCCGGCGAGGTCGGCGATGAGCCGGTGATGCTGGCCAGACAGGCCGAATGCCCGGTCTGGGTCTGCATCGACAGGGCAAGCGCCGCCCGCCGGGCCGTAGCGGAAGGTGCGGAGATCGTGCTGTCGGACGACGGACTGCAGCACTACCGCATGGCGCGGGATCTGGAGATCTGCGTCGTCGACGGCGACCGTGGCCTGGGAAACGGCCTTCCGCTACCGGCCGGTCCGCTGCGCGAGCCCTCCGGACGCCTCAGGGACGTGGATGAAGTGCTGGTCCAGGGCATGCAAAGCGAGTTCCCCGGGCTCAAATTCGAATTGCGGATCGACCGTGCGGTGCGGCTGGACGGCGCCCGGCAGCGGCCGTTGACGGAATTCGCCGGCCGGCGGGTCCTGGCGCTGGCGGGAGTCGGCGTTCCGCAGCGCTTTCATGCGGCGCTGAGAGCCCATGGTATTGATGTGGAACCGGTCCGGGCGCCGGACCACGGACGGGTTTCCCTGGGGGCACTGCTGAAACGTGGCTTGCCGGTAATCATGACGGCCAAGGACGCCGTAAAGTACCCGGACCCCGGGGACGGTGACCTGTGGTGGACTCCCGCGAGGGTTTACATGCCCGAAAGCGCCCGCGGGAGAGTCCTCCGCAGGGTTCTCGCTTTGCTCGAAAAGGAGTAGTGCCGCGACACGACACTTATGACAGCCGCCTTTCATATCGTCATTCCCGCGCGTTACGCGTCCGTCCGGCTGCCCGGCAAGCCCCTGACTCCGCTGGCGGGACGGCCGCTGGTGGAGCACGTGTGGCGCCGGGCCGGCGAGGGCGGAGCGAAAACCGTTGTGGTCGCCACCGACGACGAGCGCGTGGTTTCCTGCGTGGAAAACTTCGGCGGTCGGGCCTGTCTGACCCGTGCGGATCACGTGTCGGGATCGGACCGCGTGGCGGAGGTGGCCGAGCAGCTTCCGTTCGCGCCGGACGAGGTGGTCGTCAACCTCCAGGGCGACGCGCCGCTGGTTGATCCCGCGCATATTCAAGCCGTGGCCGCCAGGGCGCTGCGCGACGATCTCTCCACGCTGGCTTCACCGCTGCCCGACCCGGCCGAGGCCGCCGACCCCAACGTGGTCAAGGTGGTCCTTGACGCGGCCGGGAGGGCCCTGTATTTCAGCCGCGCACCGATTCCCGCCAGCCACCCGGCCAGGGCCAGGCGGCCTCGCTTCCTTCGCCATACCGGCCTGTATGCCTACCGCGTCGAAGTTCTCAGGCGGCTGACGGCCGAGCCGCCCTGCGAGCCGGAACTGAGCGAGGGGTTGGAACAGCTTCGGGCCCTGTGGCTGGGCATGAGCATCGGCGTGGAAATCGCGGATCCGCCGCCGGGACCGGAAGTGGACACGCCCGACGACGTGCGCCGGGTAGAGTCGCTACTGCGCTCCGTATAATATTTTCCCCCTTCCACCAAACACTCAGCGAGGGAATCCATGAGCGTTCAAGCTTTGCGCAAAGAAACCGAAACCATGCCGGGAGCCCGGCCTGCCGCGGCGGGCGGACCTCCTCCGGGAGTTGCGGGCGGACCGCCGCCGAACGCGTGGACCGGCGTCGACACCGGCGTCGAAGGCCGCGAGGAGGAACTCGGCAAGTCGATGGCGGTGGTGCTCAAGACCCTCAAGAACACCAAGCCCTATCCGCACGAGATCAACGACGCCCTCATCAAGGCGCGGCTTCAGGCCATACAGTTCGCCAAGGACCATGGATTGATGGAGGAATACGTGGCCCACGACATCAAGACCATGACGCCGCTCAACGATCGCATGAAATCACTGGTCGAGAAGACCGGGCAAAGCGAGATCGCGCTGATCGGCATCTTTGACCGCACGGCCTGCCACTACCAGTTGTGCCTGGAAACGGAGTCCGGTCCCGGAGTGCGCCGCTGGCGCTCACCGTTCGCCCGCGTGCTTGCCGCGTCTCACAGGATCGGACAGTTCGACCTGACCGAGGAGTGGATTCACGAGAACTGGACCCGGCCGCGGCTGCTCGGATACGCCGAGGCCATAGGCGTGGAGATGCGTATTTCGCACTGGCAGCCCGACGGCTGGTTGACCGCCGAAGTCGACTAACCCGCGAAGGCGTCCCTCGCCTTCCTTACACCCGACCTTTTCGGGAGGCGCCATCCATGGCTCGATTCTCGCTGTCCTTGCTTCAACGCTCCCCAAAAGGTCGGGTGTAAGGAAGGCTTCCCCGCTGAGCGTACGATCAGGACGGCGGCTGCGCGTCCGACGCCGGCCTTCTGCGCCGCCTGCGTCGCCTGCGGCGCGGGGCCTGACCGCCGGGCGCTTCGCCGTCCTTTTTCGCGGCGGCCGCCGCCGGCTGGGATTTTGCCTTGCCGTCTCCCTTTTTCGGCTTCTGCCGGCCTTTGGGCCTGGAGTCCGGTTTTGGCTTCTGCCCGCCCTTAGCCCTGGCATCGCCTTTCTTCCTTCCCCTGCCGCCTCCCTTGCCCTTGGACGGATGCCTGGAACGCGTCCGTTTGGGAGGGTGAGTCTTCTGCTTCTGCTTCCCGGCGTCCACTTTTTTCTTCTTCTTCTTGTCCAGCCCGAAGAGTCGCGCGAAGAAACCCGCCTTCGGCTTCTTCCTGGGGCTCTTCTTCCTGGCGGCCTTGACCTTGCGCTGGGGCGGCGCCGTATCCGGCAGCGTTCGTTCCACTGCGGGCTTCTCGGGCGGCTTTGGGTTGCCGGGCGTCAGTAATTCCGGCGGCGGTGCGGTCACCGTCGCCATCTCGTAGCTCGGCGTGCCGTCGTCGTCCTCCTTGCCCCGAACCCGGCGCAACTCGAAATTCGGGGTCTCCATGGCGGAGTTGGCCACCAGTACGACACTGACCTTGAACACGTCCTCGATCTGCGAGAGCACGGCCCGCTTTTCGTTGAGCAGGAAGTTCGCTACAACCAGGGGCAACTCGGCCACCACCCTGGAAGTGCGTTCCTTGCCCGCTTCCTCGCTGATCATCCGCAGGACGTGCAGCCCGAGCGATTCCACCCCCCGGATTCGCCCGGTGCCGCCACACCTTGGGCATGTCTCGTGGGTCGCGTCGACCAGCGAGGTGCGCAGACGCTGGCGCGACATTTCAAGGATGCCGAAGCGCGAAATCTGCCCGATCTGGATTCTCGCCGGCTCGTTGCGCGTGGCCTGGCGCAGCCTGTCCTCAACTTGCCGGTTGGCGCCGGAGGAACGCATGTCGATGAAGTCGATCATGATGAGCCCCGACAGGTCGCGAATGCGGCACTGGCGGGCGATCTGGTCCGCAGCCTCGAGATTGGTCTGCAGCGCGGTCTGTTCGATGTCCTCGGCGGAGGTGGCGCGGGCGGAGTTGACGTCCACGCAGATGCCCGCCTCGGGCTGGTCGATGATGATCTGGCCGCCGGAAGGCAGGTTCACCCGGCGCCGGTACGCCGAGTCGATCTGGCTCTCGATCTGGTAGCGGTTGAACAGGGGGCCGTCGCCTTCATGGCGCCGCAGCCGGTTCAGGAAGTGCGGCATCGTGTGTTTCATGAAGCTGCGTATGCTCTCGTAGGCATCGTCGTCGTCCACCACGACCTCGCCGATGGAGTCTGACAGGTAGTCGCGCACCGCCCGCAGGATCACGCTGGATTCCTGCACCACCAGGAACGGACCGTCACGATCCAGCACCGCCAGCTTGATCGCTTCCCAGATCCGCAACTGGTTGTCGAGGTCCCACTGCAGTTCCTCGGTACTCCTATCGTGGCCCTGGGTGCGAATGATCACGCTCATGCCCTTGGGAATCTTGAGCTTTCCGAGCCTTTGCTGCACGGCCTGGCGGTCCTCGCCGCGCACCTGGCGGGATACGCCGCCGCCGCGCGGATTATTGGCATTCAGCACCAGGTAGCGGCCGGCGAGCGAAACGAGGGTGCTCAGGGCCGCGCCCTTGTTGTCGCGCTCGTCTTTCTCCACCTGCACCACCAGCTGCTGGCCTTCCTTCACCAGTTCGGCGATGTTCAGCGGCTTGCCGGACTCCGGAGTCTTGAGGAAGTACTCGCGGGATATGTCTTCCAGCGAGAGGAATCCGTGGCGCTCCGCGCCGAAATCCACAAATGCAGCCTCCAGGCTGGGTTCTACGCGCGCGATGCGCCCCTTGTAGATATTGCCTTTCTTTTCTTCCTTTTCTCTGTGTTCAATGGCAAGGTCATATAGTTCTTGCCCATCGACCAGGGCAACGCGCACCTCTTCGTGCTGGGTGGCGTTTACTAGCATTCTTTTCATTGTGAATCTCGTCCGTGTTCGGGCGGAGCCACGCCGCAGCCGCGCCTGGCGCCCACTCATGGCGGCGCCGGCAGCAGAGCATGAAGAGGTCATTCATCAGGAAAACGTTACGTGCACGTTCGGATCCTTGAAATTTGTCCGGAAAGACCGGCGTTCCTCCGCCGCAATTTGAAACAGGTCCGGCAGGTCACTCCTGCCGATTGCGCAAACGCTTGCGCGGGCGCTTGTCAGCAGCGCCGACGCATAATATAGCATGCGCTGCCTGCCTGGGCGGCGCGCGCTATAGCATGGCACACTGCCAGGCCATGCATGGCCGAATACCCTGGAGGCATTGCCATTCGTCGATGAAAGACAACGTGCTTATCGTTTCCGGCGACGATGCCGGACGGCGACTGGACAACTTTCTGGCCGGCCGTCTCAAGCGCATGCGGCTGGCGCGGGTGCATCGCATGATCCGGCGCGGCGAGGTGCGCGTGAACCGGGGACGGAAGTCCTCCGGGCATCGCCTGCGGGCCGGAGATGAGGTTCGCTTGCCGCCGTTTCTCCCGCGTCGGCCCCCGCCGCCGGTGGTGTCGCGGGCGCGCTGGATAGAGCAGCACCTGTTATACGAGGACGAAGTTCTGCTGGTTCTGGACAAGCCGGCCGGGCTGGCCGTGCACGCGGGCGGTTCCGTCGCCCTGGGTGCGGTGGAATTGCTCCGCGCCGCCCGCCCCCGCGAGGGCTTTCTGCAATTGGCGCACCGCCTGGACCGGGGCACCAGCGGCTGTCTGCTGCTGGCCAGGAAACCCCGCGCCCTGCACGCCCTGCACAAGGCCTTTCGCGAGAATGAGGTGCGGAAGACCTATATCGGCCTGCTCGCCGGGCGCCTGAAAGGCGGAGAGCGCCGGGTTGACCTGCCGCTGGACCGATCGCGCAGCACGGGCTCGGAGCGGCGGGTCCGCGCGGGATCCGGCCAGCCGGCTCAGACCCGCTTCATTCCGCGCCGGGGGTGGCGGGAGGCCACGCTGGTCCGGGCCATACCGATCACCGGCCGCACCCACCAGATTCGCGTTCACGCCGCCGCCATCGGCCACCCGGTGCTCGGCGACGACCGCTATGGGCAGACCCGCAGCGGGCCTGATGGGGCACCGGGCCTGAAGCGGATGTTCCTGCATGCCTCCGCGCTGGAGTTGCGTCATCCGCTGACCTCGCGGACATTGCGCCTGCATGCGCCCCTGCCGGAAGAACTGCGCGCGGTTCTGGCGCGCCTCGGAACTCCCGAGTTTGGCGCGCCGGCCCGAAAAACATAAAATGCCGCGCTTTTGGGATCTGCGTTGGACATAAAGCAATTTCTCTGCCTTGCGCGCTACGAAGCCGCAGGCGGCTTTCGCGTGGCCGGAATGCATTTCGATGACGAAATGCTGGGCCCATGGGCGCGTCTTCATGGCGCGGCGGAGGGTGGGGCGTTGTCGCTCAACGCCGTGCGTTACCGCAACAAGTCCCCGGCCCGGCCACTGGATGTTTTCGTAGCGCCTGTCGAAGCCGCTACGCCAAAGCCTCCGCAGAACGAGAATCTTCTTGTCGCCGAGCGTCCCCGCTGGCGCAAGGTCGGAACCTACCCCCGGGAGCTCCTCGGCGATCTTTGCTCCTCGCCGCTGGAACTGTGGTCGGACAAGACCTCGACCAAGGCCGGCTCCTATGACCGCGTGCTGGCGCCGGAGGCCATGGAACTGGATTCCTCGCTGATGCTGATCGAACTCGACCGCTACATCGTGGACGTGACGCGGCGCCCGGTGTCCGATGAGCACGTTGTGCGGGTGCGGTTCAGCCACCTGGAACGCGAGTACCGGTTGCTGCTGTGCGAGGACGTGATGCGCCGCCGTTACGCGCGCTATTCGGTCGGCGAATATGAAATCAAGCGCCCGACCGCGGCCTGCATCACGCTCGGGCCGCCGGGCAAGCAGGGACGCATCAAGCGGATCGCCGCGCTGATACCTCTGGAAGACTAGAAGAAGAAAAAGCGCCGCCGCCGCTGCTCTTCGTCGACCTGCTCGCCCGGAAAGTTCGTGGCGAGCATCTGCTCGGCGTCCGTCGCCAGCTCGTCCATCCCGATCCTCCGGTAGGCCTTTACCAGGATCTTGAGCGAACCGGCAATCTCGGGCGAGCCATGGTAGTTGTCGATGGCGAACCGGGCCCGGTTCGCGGCCGCGATCCAGGCGCCCCGGCGGAGGTAATAGTCCGCGACATGGTTCTCGTAGCGGGCCATGCGGTTACGCAGGTACACCATGCGCCGCCGGGCGTCCGCGGCGTACTCGCTGTCGGGGTATCGCGTCGTCAATTGCGTAAAGGCGTCGAATGATTCGCCGGCGCTCAGTACGGGCCGCCGGGAGTAATCGATCCGGAACAGGCGCCCGAATCGTCCGGGCTGGCGCGCAAACAGGGCCAGACCGCGCATGTAGATGGCGTAATCGACGTTCGGATGGCGCGGGTTCTCGCGCTCGAACTCGCGCGCCGCCTCCACCGCGCTGTCCTGGTCGTTCAGCCTATAGTGGCAATAGATGATCTCCAGCTGGGCCTGGCGCGTTTGCGGGTTGAACGGAAATCGGGCCTTGAGCGTGCCGAGGAAACGCAGGGCCTTGCGGAAGTCGCCGCCCTCGAGCGCGGCATGCCCGCGTTCGTACAGCACGTTGGCCGCCGACAGCTCGTCGCGCTCGTCGCCGCGACCGCAGCCGGCCAGCGCCGCGCAGGCTGCCGCCACCAGCAGAATCCCGGCAAGGTTTCGGGTCGAGATCATTTTGGAACGCATGAACTATCGCGGCACGAACCAGCGTGCAGTATAACGAGCGCGCCCTCGGCGTGTCAGCCCCGCGCTTTTTCTGCGAAGATGCGGGGCATGCGGAGCCTGGTTCGATGAAGCGCCCGGTGCGGGAACGCGTCGTTATCCCCGAAGGTCTAGGGGGGCGGCGGCTGGATGCGGCGCTGGCGAAGCTGTTGCCGGATTATTCGCGCAGCCTGATCAAGGCCTGGATAGAGCGTGGGCAGGTCACGGAAGATAGCGGCCGATCCCTGAGACCACGCTCGCCGGTGCGTGCGGGACAGGAGTACGAGATTCGCGGGGAACTGGCGGCGGCGGGAGCGGTGGAGCCGGAGTTCGTGGAATTCGACGTGGTCCATGTCGACGGGCACCTGATCGTCGTGAACAAGCCCGCCGGTCTGGTGGTGCACCCGGGCGCCGGAAATCCACGCGGTACGCTGCAGAACGGTCTTTTGCATCGTTTCCCGGAACTCGAGGCCGTGCCGCGCTTCGGGCTGGTGCACCGGCTGGATGCGGGCACAACCGGACTGCTGCTCGTGGCCCGCTCGGCCGCGGCGCACCAGAGGCTTACACGGGACCTGCAGGCCAGGCGGATTCGCCGCGAGTACCGGGCGGTGACGCGGGGTTGTCCGGTGGCCGGCGGGACCATAGACCAGCCGTTGGGGCGCCATCCCCGCGACAGGTTGCGCATGGCGGTTCGCCCGGGCGGGCGCAGCGCCGTTACCCACTATCGCGTTCTTGAACGTTTTCCCGGGAACGCCTTCGTCGCGGTCCGCCTGGAGACGGGGCGCACGCACCAGATACGCGTGCACATGGCTCACGCCGGCTATCCGCTGGTCGGGGACTCCCTGTATTCCCGGGGCAGGAACGGCTTCGGCCGACCGGCGCTGCACGCCGGCAGGCTCGGGGCAAGGCATCCCGCCACGGAACGGGAATGCAATTTTGAAGTTCCGCTCCCCGGGGACATGCGAGATCTGCTGATGCGCATCGCCGGCGAGGCGCGCGACTGGGACGGTTTCTCGTGGAGCGGTTGATTCGCCCTGACTGGCCGGCGCCCCGGCCGGTTCGCGCCGCCAGTACTTTGCGCGGCCTCGAGCCCGGCGAGGCATGGCGCCTTCTGGAGATCCCTGGCGAACCGCGCTGGCTTACGCAGATGCACGGCCGGGACGTGGCTTGCGCCGACGGGGACTGGACCGAAGTTGAGGCCGACGGCTGCGTGTCGTTTACGGCGGGACGTGCCTGTATGCTGCGCACTGCCGACTGCCTGCCGATCCTGTTGTGCGACGCGGCCGGGAGCCGCGTCGGAGCGGCCCACGCCGGCTGGCGCGGCCTGGCTTCAGGCGTGATCGAAGCGACCGTCGGCGCGTTGTGCGGGGGCGGCGTCGGGGCGGTCCACCCGCCGGACCTGATGGCGTGGATCGGTCCGGGCATCGGCGGCCCGGCGTACGAAGTCGGCGCCGATGTCTATTGGGCCATTTCCACGAGCACTCCGGATTCGGCGCGGTTCTTTACCCGCAGGGACAGCGCGCACTGGCTACTCGACCTGGCCGGCCTGGCGCGGCATCAGTTGCGCAGGCTCGGAATTACGGAGGTTTACGGTGGCCGCTGGTGCACGTTCTCGGACCCCGCCCGGTTTCATTCGTACCGCAGGGACGGCGGCGCGGAGCGTCATGCTTCGTTCATCTGGCTGGACCCGAACGGTTGAATTCGCGCCGCCGGACGCTATATCCCGGTCATGGATCAATTCACCAATCGCGTGCGCGAAGCGTTGTCCGAGGCGCGGGCAGCCGCGGTGGATGCCGATCATCAGTTTCTCGAACCGCTGCACGTCCTGCGGGCGCTGCTGGAACAGGACGGGGGCGCCGTGTTGCCGCTCTTGCGCCACGCGGGAGCCGACACCGGGAAACTCCAGGCCGATCTCGCCGAAGCGATTGAGCGCATGCCCAGCGTCCAGGGGCAGGAGGGCGATCTGCATGCTTCGGCGGCGCTCGCGCGGGTGCTAAACCTGGCCGGCAAGCTGGCGCGCAAGCGCGGCGATACGCTGGTCAGCAGCGAGATCCTGCTGCTGGCCGCGGCGGGAGACAAGGGAGAGCACGCGCGCCTGATGAAGGACGCCGGCGTGGACCCGGCGCGGCTGGAGGCGGCAATCGACCAGGTCCGCGGCGGGGAAACCGTCGACGAGGCGGGCGCGGAGGAGCTCCGGGGCGCGCTGGAGAAATACGCGATCGACCTGACCCGCAGCGCCGAGGAGGGCAAGCTCGATCCCATCATCGGCCGCGACGAGGAGATTCGCCGCACCATGCACATCCTGCAGCGTCGGACCAAGAACAACCCGGTCCTGATCGGCGAGCCGGGGGTGGGCAAGACCGCGGTGGTCGAGGGGCTGGCGCAGCGTATTGCCAACAGGGAGGTGCCCGAGGGGCTCAGGAACAAGCGCCTGCTGGCCCTGGACCTGGGCGCGATGATCGCGGGCGCGAAGTATCGCGGCGAGTTCGAGGAGCGGCTGAAGGCGGTTCTGAAGGAACTGGCCAGGCAGGAAGGCCGGATCATCCTGTTCATCGACGAGCTGCATACGCTGGTCGGCGCCGGCAAGGCCGAGGGCGCCATGGACGCCGGCAACATGCTCAAACCCGCCCTGGCGCGCGGCGAGCTGCATTGCGTGGGCGCCACGACCCTCGACGAGTACCGCAAGAACCTGGAGAAGGACGGCGCGCTGGAACGCCGCTTTCAGAAGGTGCTGATCGACGAACCCAGCGTCGAGGACACGATCGCCATTTTGCGCGGGCTGAAGGAACGCTACGAAGTGCATCATGGCGTCACGATTTCGGACGCCGCCATAGTTGCGGCGTCGACCCTCTCGCAGCGTTACATCACCGATCGCAAGTTGCCGGACAAGGCCATCGACCTGATCGATGAGGCCGCGGCCCGCATCCGCCTGCAGATGGACTCCAAGCCCGAGGCCATCGATCGGCTGGAGCGCCGGCTCATCCAGTTGAAGATCGAACGCGAGGCCCTGAGCAAGGACGAGGATGAGGGAGCGCGGCAGCGGCTGGCGGACCTCGATGCCGAGATTGCCGAACGGGAAGAGCAACACGCCGAACTGTCGGAGACGTGGAAGACGGAAAAGGCCCGCACCCAGGAAGCCGCCGGACTCAAGGAGCAACTGGAACAGGCCCGCCTGGCGCTGGAGAAGGCCGGCCGCGGGCAGGACCTGCAGCGTATGTCCGAGCTTCAGTACGGCGTCATCCCGGACCTGGAACGGAAGCTTGAGGACTCGCAGGAAAACGAGACGGAACACGCCGCCGACGCCATGCTTTCCAGCCGGGTGGGGGAAGCCGACATCGCCGCCGTCGTGGCCCGCGCCACGGGCATTCCGGTTACACGCATGCTGACCGGCGAGCGCGAGCGGCTCAACCGCATGGAGGACGAGCTGCATCGCCGCCTGATCGGCCAGGACGAGGCGGTGCGCGCGGTGTCCCGGGCGATCCGCCGCTCCCGCGCCGGTCTCGCCGACCCGGACCGGCCCACCGGCTCGTTCCTGTTCCTGGGCCCCACCGGCGTGGGCAAGACCGAGTTGTGCAAGGCCCTTGCGGAGTTCCTGTTCGACAGCGAGGCCGCGATGGTGCGGGTCGACATGTCGGAGTACATGGAAAAACACGCCGTATCCCGGCTGGTCGGAGCGCCGCCCGGCTATGTCGGCTACGAGGAGGGCGGCCAACTCACGGAGGCGGTGCGCCGCAGGCCGTATTCCGTCCTGCTTCTGGACGAACTGGAAAAGGCCCATCCCGACGCGCTCAATATCCTGCTGCAATTGCTCGACGAAGGCCGTCTGACCGACGGCCAGGGCCGGACGGTGGATTTCCGCAATACCGTCGTGATCATGACGTCGAACCTGGCATCGGACCAGATCCGTTCGCTGGCGGGTTCCGAGCACGAGGAGATCACCAAGGCCGTTATGGACTCGTTGCGTTCGCACTTTCGCCCGGAATTTCTGAACCGTATCGACGACATCGTCGTGTTCAGGCCGCTGGCGCGCGACGAGATTCGCGCGATCGTTGACCTGCAGCTCGATCGCCTTGCGGTTCGGCTCAGGGAGCAGGACCTGGGGCTCGAAGTCAGTGATGCCCTGAGGTCGCGCCTCTCCAATCTCGGCTACGACCCGGCGTACGGCGCCCGGCCGCTGAAACGGGTGATCCGCGACCACGTGGAGAACCCACTGGCGGAATGGCTGCTGTCGGCGGACGCCAGGCCGGGCGAGACGCTGGAAGTGGCCGACAAGGACGGGGAAACCGTCATTTCCGTGCGCGATCGCCCCAAAGCCGCGTAAGATTCGGCCCACGATGAAAAATCTGACCAGGACGCTCGCGCTGATGCTGCTGGTGCTTCCGGCAGGCGTCCTTGCGGAGGACCCACTGGGGGTTTCCGCCGGCGGGAACGGATTCGAATATGTCACGAGCGTGGAAGGCATACACGAGTACTCGCTGCCCAACGGGCTGCAGGTTTTGCTGTTTCCGGACAACGCGCAGGCGCGCGTGACGGTCAACGTCACTTACCGCGTCGGCTCCATGCACGAGAACTACGGCGAAACCGGGATGGCGCACCTGCTGGAACACCTGCTGTTCAAGGGCACGCCGGACAATCCCGACATACCCGGGGTGTTCAGCGAGCGCGGCATGGGATTCAATGGCACCACCTGGCTCGATCGGACCAATTATTTCGAGAGTTTCGAACCGACCGATGACAATCTGGAATGGGCCTTGCGCATGGAAGCCGACCGCATGGTCAATTCGTTCATCGCCTACGAAGACCTGCAATCCGAATTCTCGGTCGTCCGCAACGAGATGGAGCGGGGCGAGAACAGCCCGGGCCGAATGCTGGATCAGCGGGTCCGGGCGGCTGCCTTCGAATGGCACAACTACGGCAACTCAACCATCGGGGCACGCTCCGACGTGGAGGGCGTGGACATCGGCCGCCTGCAGGCCTTCTATCGGACCTATTACCAGCCCGACAACGCCACGCTCATCGTGGCCGGGGATTTCAATCCCCGGGAGGCAGCTGCGATCGTCGCCGACTCGTTCGGCGCGATTCCGGCGCCGGAGCGGGAGCTGCCCCGCATCTACACCGTCGAGCCGGTCCAGGACGGCGAGCGCATGGTGACCCTGCGGCGGGTCGGAGAGCAGAGCCTGGTCATGGCCGCCTACCACATTCCCGCCGGGGCCACGAAGGAGAACACGGCCCTTGACGCGGTTTCGCGGATCCTGGCCGATTCCAGCCGCGGGCGCTTGTACCGCAAGATGATCGAGCCGGGCATCGCCGCCGGCGCGGGCGCACGCGCGGATGCCTTCGCCTTTCCGGGGCTGTTCACGCTGAACGCGACCGTTCCCGTGGACGGCGACACGCAGGAAGTGCTCGATGCCCTGCTGGAGGTCGCCGAGGGCATCGCCGCGGAGCCGATCACCGGAGAGGAACTCGAGTGGGCGCGGCTCGCCATGGCCTCCAATTACGACAATGCCATAAAGAACGTCGGTTCCCTGGCCCGAATACTTTCCGAGAGCATCGCCGCAGGCGACTGGCGATACATTTTTCTGTACAAGGACCAGCTGGATGCGCTGACCGTCGAAGATCTCAACGCGGCTGCGGCGAAACACTTCAAGCGCAGCAACCGTACCGCCGGCATGTTCGTCCCCACCGAGACCCCGGACCGGGCCACGGTGGCATCCCGGGGCGATCAGGATGAAGAACTGGCGGCCCTGGCGGGTCGGCAGTCGGTGAGCGCGGGCGAGGAATTCGTTCCCACTCCGGAGAACATCGCCGCCCGCACCGTCAGACAGGAGCTGGCCGGCGGCGGCTCGCTCTGGGCGATCGAAAAGAAGTCACGCGGTGACCGGATCATCGTCTCGCTCAACCTGTTCTTCGGCAGCGAAGAGAGCCTGGCCGGAAAGCACGGCCTGGCCGGATACGCCACCGGACAGTTGCAGCGCGGCACGACGCGCTACACGCGCGACGAGCTGGCCACCGAATGGAACCGCCTGAAGAGCGACCTGAACCTCAGGGGCGGAGGGCAGAGAATCAACGCCTCGCTGCAGACGGACGAGGCCAATTTCGACGAAGCGCTCGCCCTGATGGTGCATGTGCTGCGCGAGCCGGTCTTTGATCCCGATCAACTGGAGGAAGCGAAACGCTCCGCGCTGGCGAGTATCGCAGGATCCCGCGGTCAGCCGCAAAGTGTCGTTTCCATTGCCCTGTCCAAGGCGCTCAGCCCATACGGACCGGACCATTTCCGTTACGCCATGGACCTGGACGAGCAGGAGGCCATGATCCGGAACATGAACCGGGACGCCCTGGCCGAATTCTGGAATTCCCACGTCGGATACAAGGGCGCGATCGCGCTCGCCGTGGGCAACTTCGATACCGCGGCGCTGGCAGGGCGCCTCGATGAACTCTTCGGCGATTGGGAGGCGGCCGTGGACTACGTACCGGCGCCAAACCATCACCATCCGGTGCAGGCGCAGCAGGAATGGCTGGATACGCCGGACAAGGCAAACGGGATCATGGTTGCGGCGCTGCCGATTCCGCTAAACGTTCGCGACGCCGACTACGCGCCGCTGTTCATCGGCACGCGCATCTTCGGCGGCGGGGGTCTGAGCAACCGCCTGATCGACCGCCTGCGCCAGAAAGAGGGCTGGTCCTACGGCGCCGGCGGCGGCATGAACGCGTCGGAGCGGGAAAGCGACGACAGCGGCGCGCTGTTCGTTCAGGCCATCGCGGCCCCCGAGAACCTCTCCAGGGTCCGTGCCGGCGCGCTGGAGGAATTGCAGCGCGTCATTGACGACGGTTTCACCGCCGAGGAACTTCAGGACGCCGTGGACGGCGCCATTTCGGGCGACCTGAACTCCTGGTCCAGCGACGCGGCCCTGACCGGCATCCTCAGTTCGGGCGCGGAACACGGCCTGGACGCCCTCTGGTACGGCGCGCTGCACGCGCAGTACAGGGCGCTGACGCTCGACGACGTCAACGAGGCCTTTCGCAAGTACTACAAGGCCGATGACTTCCTGATCTTCATCGGCGGCGACAAGGCCAAGGCGGAAGACGCCGGCTAAATTTGCCCGATGCCGTTGTCGGTGCGGGTGCGTCGCGTGCGCCGTGTCTCCTGGCGGATGGCGAGATTGGCTGCGCGCACCCGGGGATCGACGTATCCCCGGGGATGGTCCAGGTGCAGGCAGGTGACACGGTGGCGGATGCGCTTGCCACGGATTCCCGCGTTCTCCAGGCGCTCCCCCAGTTCCCGGTCTTCTCCGCCGTAGCCCATCCGCTCGTCGAAGCCGTTTGCCGCAAGGATGTCGGCCTTCCAGCCTGAAGCGTTGTGGCCGTTCCAGCCGGCGGTGGCCGGGGAAATGCGGTCCAGCACCGTGCCGAAGCGCGTGCCGGCGGAGAGCTTCAGAAGCTTGTAGGTCGGCGGCATGCCGCGGCTGCGCAGCCATGAGGCGGAGAAACAGCGTCCCGCCGCGATATCTTCCGGCCGGATGTTGTGGGAAAGTCCCAGCGGCAACCTGAGCAGGCCGCCCGAGAGGAAGCGCCGCGGTTCGGCGAGGTCGAGATGCCGGGACACGAATTCCGGCTGAGGAATGCAGTCGCCGTCGGTAAAGATCACGTATTCGCCCCGCGCCCTGGCGATGGCCTTGTTCAGGATCCGGCACTTGCGAAAGCCGCGATCCTGTTGCCGGACGTGTTCGATCCCAAGCCCGGTTCCGCTCCTGGCCTTGCGGACGACTTCGGCCGTGTCTTCGCCGGAACCGTCGTCGGCCACGATGACTTCAAAGTCCCGGTGGGTCTGATGGGCGAAGCCACAAAGGGTCTTTTCCAGCCATTCGGGCTGCCGGTAGGTGCTGAAAATGACCGTTACGTCACACGGCCGTTTGCTCATGTTTCACCGGGAGCGCGCTCCGCCCCGGCGCCGGCATCGACGCGGGGAAGATTGTCCGGATCCGGGACCACAACGCCCACGGAAACGACCAGCTTGATCGCGTCCTCCACGCTCATGTCCAGTTCGATCAGGTCCTTCCGCGGAGCCACGACCAGGAACCCGGATGTGGGATTGGGCGTTGTGGGCACGAAGACGCACACCGAATCCGGCGTGTGTTCGGCAAGCTGGCCCACGGTGCTGGACGTCTGAAAGGCGATGCAGTAGATGCCTCTGCGCGGGTATTCGATCAACAGCACGCGGCTGAAAGAGCCGCGCTTGCCGCTCAGGACCATCTCCAGAAAGCCCTTGGCGGCCGTGTAGATCGTCCTCACCAGCGGAATACGGCGCAGCACCCCCTCCCAGAGGCCGATAATGCGCTTGCCGAACACGTTGGCAGCGACCAGTCCGGTGACGAACAGCAGCACAAGGCTGAGTACCACGCCCAGCCCGGGAATCGGGAACCCGAGGAGCGCTTCGGGGCGATAGGGTTCCGGAATCAGCCTCAGCGTCTGGTCGGCCAGGTCGATAAGCAATTGCAGCACCAGCACCGTTATGCCCACGGGAACCCAGACCAGCATTCCCGCCACCAGCACGCGCCTCAGGCGCGGCCACCAGCTTTTAAACATTGCTGATCAGGCTGTCAGGCATTGTTCATGCGGCGGCTGCGTCGGACGCCGAACTCGCGCCGGATTCCTTGCCCGGGGAAGAGTCCGCCTTGTCCTTGCCGCCGGAGTCGGATGCCGATTTGCCTGCGCCGTTTTCCGCGCCCTTGCCCGCTCCGTCCTGTCTGTCGCGCCCGCTGTTCTTGAAGTCGGTCTCGTACCAGCCGCTGCCCTTCAGCCGGAAGTGCGGCGCCGAAACGAGCTTCTTCAGGCCCGGCCGTTCGCATTCGGGGCAATCGCTGAGAGGCGCATCGCTCATCTTCTGAAGCGCGTCCAGCCGGTACCCGCACTCGCGGCATTCGTATTCGTAAATAGGCATGGGAGCAGAAAAAAGCCTTCGGGCCGCGGGTAGTTTATAACGGCCGCAAGCCGAGTTCCCGAAGTTGCTTCGGTTCGACGGCGGCGGGCGCATCGGTAAGTGGGCAGGCGCCGGACTGCGTCTTGGGGAAGGCGATCACTTCGCGTATCGATTCCGCCTCGGCCATGAGCATGACCCAGCGGTCCAGCCCGAAGGCGATGCCGCCGTGCGGCGGAACGCCGTAATCCAGCGCCTTGAGGAAGAATCCGAACTGCCGGTCCGCCTCCTCGGCCGAAAGCCCCAGCAGTTCGAACACGGCCGCCTGCATGTCGCGCTGGTGTATTCGGATAGAGCCGCCGCCGATCTCGTGGCCGTTCAGGACCAGGTCGTAGGCGCGGGAAGACGCTTCCGCGGGCCTTTCCAGGAGCTCGCCCGGCGACGATACGCCGGGCGCGGTGAACGGGTGATGAAGCGCCTTCCAGCGCTTTTCGTCTTCGTCGAGCTCGAATCCCGGGAATTCCGTGATCCACACCGGCGCCCAGCCGCCGCCGATCAGGCCTCGTTCCTGCCCCAGACGGTCGCGCAGGGCCGACAGCGTGCGGTTCACGATCGCGGCCGCTCCCGCCCCGAACAGCAGCAGGTCGCCTTCGGCCGGCCCGGTCTTCTCGAGCAGCGCCGCGATTTCCCCGTCGGCCAGGAACTTCAGCACCGGCGACTGCATTCCGTCCCGCCCGGCTGCCGGATCGGCAACCTTGATCCAGGCCATGCCCTTTGCGCCCATGGACTGCACGAACCGGGTCAGTTCGTCGAGTTCGCGACGGGTCATTCCGCCGCCGCCGGGAATCTTCAGCGCCGCCACGCGGCAGCCGGGGTCCCCGGCCGGGGCGGAGAAAACCTTGAATTCCGAATCCACGAATATGCCGCTCAGTTCGACGAGTTCCAGGGGGTTGCGCAGGTCCGGCGCATCGCCGGCGAACCGCCGCATCGCCTCGGCGTAGGTCATGCGCGGAAACGGATCCGGCAGTTCCACGTCCAGCACGCCGGAGAACACTTCGCGCACCAGGGCCTCCATCAGTCCCATCACGTCCTCTTCGTCCACGAACGACATTTCCACGTCGAGCTGGGTAAATTCGGGCTGCCGGTCGGAGCGCAGGTCCTCGTCGCGGAAGCAGCGCACGATCTGGTAGTAGCGGTCCAGTCCCGACATCATCAGCAATTGCTTGAACAACTGCGGGGACTGGGGCAGGGCGTAGAAGCGCCCCGGCCGGTTGCGGGCCGGAGAAAGAAAATCGCGCGCCCCTTCCGGCGTGGCGCGGGTCAGCATGGGCGTTTCCACGTCCACGAATCCGCGCCGGTCCAGGAACGCACGCACGGCGGCGAAGACCCTGTGGCGCAGGCGCAGACGGTCGAGCATTTCCGGCCGCCGCAGGTCGAGATAGCGGTACTTCAGCCGCAATTCCTCGCTGGCGCCCTCGCCGTGGTGGAAGGGCAGGTCCCGCGCCGCGGAGAGGATTTCAAGCGAATCGGCCACCAGCTCGACTTCTCCCGTCTTCAGATCGGGATTGGCCGTGCCCTCGGGGCGAATCCGAATACTTCCCGTTGCCTGCAGCACGCTTTCCGCGCGCGCCGCTTCCGCCACCGCGAATACGTCCGGCCGGTCCGGATTGCACACCAGTTGCAATATTCCCTCGCGGTCGCGCAGGTCGATGAAGATCACGCCGCCGTGGTCGCGCAGGCCGTTGACCCAGCCGCACACCTGGACCCGTTGTCCATCGGAATCGGCGCGGAGTTCACCGCAGTAGTGAGATCGCATGTTCATTGAATACGCAAGCGCTCCCGGACTGCCGCCGGGCGGCGGCAGCGATGAGCTGGGTCCTGAATTCGCCTAGTTCGCGCTGAGTTCCTGCTGCATGGCAGCCATGCGCTCGCGCTCTTTCTTGCCCGCCGGCATGCCCAGGCACAGCGCCACTACGCCGAGCGATACCGCGGCCACGGCGAGAACCTGCCAGCCGTACCTCTCGAGGTTGACGAAGAAGTCGTCCACCCAACCCCATCGCCCCACGAATTCATACGCGTTCCAGCTGATGATCGCGGTCGCGATCGAGTAGCGCAACGCCGTGGCCACGCGTCTGAAGCGCAGCAGGCGCCGCAGGAGATAGATGGCCCAGACCGCGTTCAGCGCGGCGATTCCGTAAGTGACCGGATGACGTTCGCCGAGCAGGTTCTCGTCATAGATCAGAAGCAGGAACAGGTAGAAGAACCAGATCAGGTAGATGGTTTCCAGCGCGGTAATCGCCGCGAAATTGCGCTTGTGGCCTTCGGTGGGCCTGCCGGTTCCCATGCCCAGCCAGCGCTGGCACCAGCGGAAGAAGTTGCAGCGGGTCTCCCGGTTGAACAGGAAGTAGACCAGGGTGGCGAGCATCACGCCCAGCGAGGACATCATGACCAGGTACTCGGGGTTGGTGGCCACCTCCCCGGCCTCGTCCAGCAGGGGCGCCACGCCCAGCCAGCGCGCGTAGTAAACGAACGAGAATTCCACCCAGCCCGTCCACAGCAGCCAGGCTGCGAAATAGCCCAGCCAGGTGCCGCTGACCTCGCTGTCCTGGCGCATGCCGTACCACAGCAGTACGGCGCCCACCAGGCCCATGGCGCCCGCGAAGTAGTACATGCCGGGCTCGCCCATGGATTCCTCCATCTGGATCATCACCGAATGCCCGAGTCCCTGCGACACGAAGAACACCGCAAACGGGAACAGGCCGATGAAGGGAGGGCGCGCAAATGCCCAGATCAGCCAGCTCCTGGCACTCGATTTTTCCGCGTTCTGCGCGTTCACTGTCCGGTCTCCGGCAAGCTGTCGGAAAACCCTATACTATACCCCTTCGTATCGAAAACTCGCCCTGGATCGGGGCCGGAGAAGCACACGTGGTGAAGATCGAAAACCTCAGGGATTGGGAGGGCCGCGAGCTCACTCCGTCAGTCTGGTTTGACGTGGATCAGGCCCGGATCAACGCCTTTGCGGACTGCACCGTGGATCACCAGTTCATACACGTGGATCCGGAGCGGGTGGCGCGCGAAACGCCGTTCGGCTCCACCATCGCACACGGCTTCCTGACGCTGTCGCTTTCGGTCCACCTCGATTCCCCCGAAATGTCGGAAATAGAGGGCGTCGGCTTCGTAATCAACTACGGCCTGGACAAGCTGCGCTTCATCAACCCGGTCCCGTCGGGTTCGCGCGTTCGGGTTCACTCCACGCTCACCGAGGTCCGCGAACGCGGACCGGGGCGCGTGGTCATCCGGCTGGAGAAATCCATGGAAATCGAGGGCCAGGAAAGGCCCGCCTGGGTGGCGCAACAGCTCTTCATGCTGATAGCGCAGGATTCCTGATATCAGCGGGACAGCACACTAGCGGCGTGGACGAACTGTTCAACCTGGAGGGCCGCACGGCGCTGATCACCGGCTCCACGCGGGGCATAGGCAAGGCCATCGCCACGCGGATGGCGGAGCACGGCGCACGCGTAACCGCGTCCAGCCGCAAGGCGGAGGCCTGCGAGCGGACCGCCGAGGAGCTCAACCTGCGTTTCGGCAAGGGAACCGCCATTTCCGCGCCCTGCAACGTATATCACAAGGACCAGGTGGAGGACCTCGTGGCGCGCACCCGCGCGGCCTTCGGCGCGATCGACATCCTGGTCTCCAACGTGGGGGTGAACCCGCACTTCGGGCCCCTGCTCGACACGTCCGACAGCGCCCTGGAGAGGATATGGCGCTGCAACGTCACGGCCAATCTATGGCTGAGTCAACTGGTCGTTCCTGACATGCGAAACCGGGGACACGGGCGGATCGTGCTGATTTCCTCGTACGTCGGTCAGACGGCGCACGGCATGATCGGCGCCTACGGCATGTCCAAGGCCGCGGAAATCCAGATGGCGCGCAATCTGGCGCTGGAGTACGGCCGGGACGGCATCACCGCCAACGCGGTCTGCCCGGGATTGATCAAGACCGATTTCTCCCGGGCGCTGTGGAGCGATGCCGAGGCCCGCGAGAGCTTTCTGGACACGACGGCGCTGGGACGGATGGGCGCTCCGGATGAAGTGGCCGGACTGGTCGTGTTCCTGGCGTCGCCCGCCGGTTCCTACGTGACCGGACAGGCGCTGCTGGTGGATGGCGGCATCCACGTCTGATCGCCTTGTTCGGATACGAGGGAGGATTCGCCCTGCATGCGCGCATTGATATGCAGCCGCTACGCCGAGCGGCCCGAACTGTCGCTGGGGGAAGCGCCTGAGCCGTCTCCCAGCGAAGGCGAAGTGCTGGTGGACGTGCGCGCCGCCGGATGCAACTTCTTCGACCTGCTGATGGTGCAGGGCCGCTACCAGCACCGGCCGGAACCGCCTTTCACGCCGGGCGGGGAGGCGGCCGGGGTGGTTGCGGCGTTGGGCGCGGGCGTCGAGGGCCTGGCCGTGGGCGACCGGGTCGCCGTGCACGGCCGGTCGATGTTCGCAGAACGTGCTGTCGCGCCCCGCCATCACGTTGCGCGTTTGCCCGGCAACATGAGTTTCGCACAGGGCGCGGGTTTGTGCATTACCTACGGGACCTGCTATTACGCCTACAAGCAGGTCGCGAAGCTCGAGGCCACCGAGACCGTCCTCGTACTGGGCGCCGGCGGAGGCGTGGGCCTTGCGGCGGTGGCGCTGGCGCGCGCCATGGGAGCGCATGTCATCGCGGCCGCGGGCAGCGCGGACAAGCTGGACCTGGCGCGTGCGATGGGCGCCAACGAATGCATCGACTACAGCGGCGATGATTTTCGTGGCAGGCTCAAGCTCAAGGCCGGCGGGCGCGTGGACGTGGTGGTCGATCCCGTGGGCGGTTCGTATTCCGAATCCGCCTACCGGGCCTGTGCGCCAGGCGGGCGTTTCCTTGTGGTGGGGTTCGCCGCGGGCGAGATTCCACGGCTTCCGCTGAACCTTGTCCTGCTCAAGAACGCGGCGGTGCTGGGCGTGCTCTGGACGCCCTGGACGGATCGCCACCCCGATTTGGCCTGCGAGAACCTTCAGGCCCTCTCGGACCTGGCTGCAAGCGGCGCCATAGCGTGCCCGATAGAGCGTGAATTGCCGCTGGAGGACTACATGCTCGCGTTCGACGCTTTCGCCAACCGTCAGGTAAGCGGCAAGTGGGTGCTCGATATTGAAGGAGGCGCATCATGACGGTAAACGTGAGCGATCGCGGCCCTGTCCGTCTGATCGAAATGAATTCCCCGCCCGTCAACGCTCTCGGGGCAAAGCTCCGCGTACCGCTCATGGAAGCGATCCGGGCCGCGTCGCGGGACGATGGCGTTGGCGCCGTGCTGCTATTGAGCGGTCTGAAGACCTGGTGCGCAGGCGCCGACATCAAGGAGTTCGGTCTGGCGGAACTGCCCGCACCCGGGGCATCGCTCAACGCCATATGCGACGCGCTCGACGCGTGTTCCAAACCGGTCATCGCGGTAGTGGACGGAGTCGCATACGGCGGCGGCCTGGAACTTGCACTGGCCTGCGATTACCGGACCGTGTCCGGGCGCGCCCGCTTCGCCTTTCCCGAGGTCAATATCGGGCTGCTGCCCGGAGCCGGCGGGACCCAGCGGACGCCACGGCTGGTGGGCGTGGAACAGGCCTTGCGGATGTGCCTGGACGGCAAACCGGTACAGGCCCGCAAGGCCCTGGAAACGGGCCTGGCCGACCGGGTGCTGGAAGACGAACCGACCGAAGCGGCCTGCGCCTTTGCGGAGGAATTGCTGGCCGCGGGGGCACCAGTGCGAAAGATTTCCTCCGGGCCCGGAAAGCTTCCCCGGCCGGGAGAGGCGGCGGAGGTATTCGACGGGGCGCGGCAACTGATCGCCCGCAGGATGCGGGGGCGCGATTCGCCCGAGCTGATCGTGCAATGCATCGAGCAGGCCGTGGCCTGCCGCGACGATTTTCGCGCCGGCCTGGCCGAGGAGCGGCGCCGGTTCGTCAGTTGCCTCAAGAACCCGCAGAGCAGGGCGCTCTCGCACGTGTTCTTCGCCGAACGCGCCGCTGCGAAGGGCGCCGGCGGGGCCGCCGCGCGGGCCGTCGAGCGCGCCGCGGTGATCGGCTGCGGCACCATGGGCGGCGGCATCGCCATGAATTTCGCGATCGCCGGGATTCCGGTAACCGTGCTGGAGACGGGCCAGGAGGCGCTGGAGCGCGGTTTGAACGTGATGCGCAGGAACTTCGAACGCTCGGAGAAGAGCGGGCGGATCCCCACGGGCGGCGCCGAGCGCTGCATGGGGCTGATCACGCCCACGACCGACTACGGCGCCCTGGACGGTGCGGACTTCGCGGTGGAAGCCGTCTACGAGAACCTGGACCTCAAGAAACAGATTTTCGGCCGCCTTGACCGGACCCTGGGCGGCGATGCGATCATGGCCAGCAACACTTCGTATCTCGACATCGACCGGATGGCGGAGGCGACCGCCCGCCCCGGGCAGGTGCTGGGCATGCATTTCTTCAGCCCCGCCAACATCATGCGCCTCGTGGAAGTGATCGAGGGCCGGCACAGCTCGGCCGAGACCGTAGCCACCGCGTTTTCGCTTGCCTCGCGCATGAAGAAGGTACCCGTGTGGTCGGCCAACAGCAACGG
Source organism: Gammaproteobacteria bacterium (assembly GCA_965116895.1). Lineage (GTDB taxonomy): Bacteria > Pseudomonadota > Gammaproteobacteria > Steroidobacterales > Foliamicaceae > Foliamicus. The sequence continues at coordinate 860,118 of OZ220729.1, forward strand.
ATTCATCGGCAACCGCATGTTGTCGGGATACATGTTCGAGGCCTTCGAATTGCTGTTCGAGGGCACGCCGCCGGAGTCGGTCGATGCGGCCCTGCGGGACTTCGGGCTGCCCATGGGGCCTTTCCAGATGGCCGACCTGGTGGGCCTGGACCTGGGGTGGCGGGCCCGGGAGCTGGCCGGCAAGCCGCCTGAGGAGCGAAAGCCGGGCGAGCGGCTGGGCGATGCCCTTTGCGAGCGCGACCGCTTCGGGCAGAAGAACGGCCGCGGCATCTACAACTACAGTCCCGGCAGCCGGGTTCCCGAACCCGATCCCGGGGTCGCCGCCCTGATCGGGGAGCTGGCGGAAGAACTGGGCTACGAACGCGGACCGCCCGCCGGGGCCGGGGAGATCGTCAGGCGATGCATGTACCCGCTCGTGAACATCGGCTCGGCGCTGCTGGAGGAGGGCGTGGCCAGGGCGGCCTCGGACATCGATATCGTCTATGTCTACGGTTACGGCTTCCCGGCCTGGCGCGGCGGCCCCATGCACTACGCCGAGCAGCAGGGCCTGGACGCCGTGCTCGCGGACATCCGAGGGTTTCATGATCGGTTCGGCGCGCGCTGGACGCCGGCGCAGCGGCTGGTCGAGGCGGCTGCAGCGGGGCGGGGATTCGGCGAAGGCTAGCGCGTAGTGCTAACACGCCCTAGCGCATGACAGCCGGCGCACGGCCGTTGGCGGGACATACGCCGATGATGCAGCAGTATCTGCGCATCAAGGCGCAGCACCCCGATGCCCTGTTGTTCTACCGCATGGGCGATTTCTACGAGATGTTTTACGGCGACGCCGAGCGTGCGGCCGTGCTCCTGGACATCGTGCTGACGACTCGCGGACAGTCGAACGGCGAAGCGATTCCCATGGCCGGCGTGCCGGCGCATTCGGCCGATTCGTACATCGCCCGGCTGGCGCAAATGGGCGAATCCATAGCCATTTGCGAGCAAATCGGCCGCCCCACGCCCTCCGGCGGACCGGTAAAGCGCGAGGTCGTGCGGCTGGTAACGCCCGGAACGCTGACCGAGGAAGCCCTGCTCGACAGCGCATCCGAGAACCTGGTGGCGGCCCTGTGCGGGAAGGATGGCGGTTACGGCCTGGCCTGGATGGAACTGAGCTCGGGCAGTTTTTCGATCACGGAATGCCGCGGCCTGGAGGAGCTTGAGGGCGAGCTGCAACGATTGCGGCCCGCCGAATTGCTGGTCGGCGAGGGAACGCGGCTGCCGGAGGCGCTGCCCGGCCGGCCCGCGGTTCATGAACGAAGAGACTGGCAGTTCAACGCCGCTTCCGCGCGGCGTTCTCTTCAGGACCAGTTCCGGGTGCATAACCTCGACGGTTTCGGCGTGGAGGACATGGACCGGGCGATAGCCGCCGCCGGATGCCTTCTCGACTACGTCAGGGACACGCAGCGCGGCGCCTTGCCCCACGTGCGCGCGCTCAACGTGGAGCGGCCCGGCGACGCGCTGCTGATGGATGCCGCCACGCGGCGCAACCTGGAACTGGACCGCTCGCTCTCGGGGAGGGACGAATTCACGCTGGCGGGCGTCGTCGATCGTTGCGCGACCCCGATGGGCAGCCGGCTGCTCCGGCGCTGGATCCATCGCCCCCTGCGTTCCCACGACGTCCTGCGGCTCAGGTATCAGGCCCTGGACGAATTGCGCGGCGAGCAGGAGGGATGGCGGGAGTCGATCCGGGAAGTCGGCGATCTCGAGCGGGTGCTGGCGCGCCTGGCCATCCGCACGGCCCGGCCGCGCGACCTGGAGCAGTTGCGGTCCGCCCTGAAGTCCGCGCCGGCGATGCGCGAGCGGCTCACGGCGCTGGACGCGCCGCTCCTGCAGACCCTCGCGGAGCGCATGGAAGCGCCGCCGGAAGGACTGCGCCTGCTGGAGGAAGCGCTGGTCGGGCATCCCGCTCCCAGGATTCGCGACGGAGAGGTGATCGCGGCCGGATACAGCGCGGAGCTGGACGAGCTGCGCGAAGTCAGCAGCAACGCCGACGCCGCGCTGCAGGACCTGGAGAAGGAGGAACGCGAGCGCAGCGGCATCGCCAACCTGAAGCTCGGCTATAACCGCGTGCACGGCTACTACATCGAGCTTCGCCGCAGCCAGGCGGAGGAAGCGCCGGAGCACTACATCCGCCGCCAGACGCTGAAGCACTCCGAGCGCTACATCACGCCGGAACTCAAGCGCTTCGAGCACCGCGTCCTGGGCGCGCGCGAACGCGCCCAGGAGCTGGAAGTGCGGCTGTACGAGGAGTTGCTGGAGAAACTGTCCCGCTGGCTCGCGGTCTGGCAGGACCTGGCTGCCGCCGTGGCCGAGACCGACGTGCTGGTCAACCTGGCCGCCCGCTCGCTGGAGCTGGGCTACGCGAGGCCGGAACTCACCGAGCGTCCGGGGATTCGGCTGAAGGCCGCCCGCCACCCGGTAGTCGAGCGCGCACTGGATTCCGAGTTCATCGCCAACGACCTGGCGCTGGACGACGACACCCGCATGCTGATCGTGACCGGTCCGAACATGGGCGGGAAGTCCACCTACATGCGCCAGGTCGCGCTGATCGTGATCCTGGCCCACATCGGCAGCTTCGTTCCCGCGGCCGAGGCCGAGATCGGGCCGCTGGACCGCATATTCACGCGCATCGGCGCCGGCGACGATCTCGCAGGCGGACGTTCCACGTTCATGGTGGAAATGACCGAAACGGCCAGCATTCTGCACAACGCCACCGGGCAGAGCCTGGTGCTGATGGACGAGGTGGGCCGCGGCACCAGCACCTACGACGGTCTTTCGCTGGCCTGGGCGGCGGCCGGTTATATCGCCGAGCGCCTGCGCTGCTTCACCCTCTTCGCCACCCACTACTTCGAATTGACCGCGCTGGCGGAAACCGCGCCGGCCTGCGCAAACGTCCACCTGGACGCCGTCGAACACGGAGGAACGCTGGTGTTCCTGTATTCCGTGCGCGACGGCCCGGCGGACCGCAGCTACGGGCTTCAGGTGGCCGCTTTGGCCGGTGTTCCAAGGCAGGTCATCGCGTCGGCAAGGGGGATGCTGGAGGACCTGGAGCAGCGTTCCGGCCGGCTGATCGAGCGCGGACAGGCGCAATTGCCGCTCACGCTCAATCCCGGGGGAAAGGACGTTGGCCTCGTGCGGGAAGGCGTCCCGTCCTCCGCGAAGGCGGGAAGCCCTCCCGCCAAGGCGATTCATTCAAGGTCCGAGCAATTGCTGGCCGACGTGGATCCCGAACAGCTCAGCCCGCGCGAGGCGCTGGACCTGCTGTTCGAACTGAAAGCACGAAGCGGGGGAGAGAATGACCGAACAGGAGATTAGCCGTCTTGTACGCGAACTGGGCGCCCTGTTGCTGGACCGGGGCGAGACGCTGGCGCTGGCCGAGTCCTGCACGGGCGGCTGGGTCGGGCAGGCGATCACCGGGCTTCCGGGAAGTTCGGGCTGGTTCGACGCCGGGTTCGTGACCTATTCCAACGACGCCAAGAAGCGCCTGCTGGGAGTCAGCCCGCAAACGCTGGAAGAGTTCGGCGCCGTCAGCCCGGAAACGGCGGTGGAAATGGCCGCCGGCGCGCTTGAGCGCGGACAGACTCACTGGAGCCTGGCGGTGACCGGCATTGCCGGGCCCACCGGAGGCACGGAGACCCGCCCCGTAGGCACGGTACATTTTGCCTGGGCGAGCCGCAATGGGCTTCGGGAGGCGGAAGGCATGCGCTTTGACGGCGACCGCCGCGCCGTGCGGATGCAATCGGTGGCGCATGCCCTCGAAGGGCTGCTCAAACGCGTGGACGGGAGCGCGGGAGGCTGATGTCAAAGGTCTTTTTTCGGCGGTTTCGCTCGCCCATGCCAATATCCCGCCCAACCCGGAGAATTGCCGCCGTGCAATTCGCCGCGGCTGTGGAATAATCTCGGTACCACGACCTGAGCGGGAGCACTTGAGCACCATGAATGACAATCGCAAGCGGGCGCTGGCGGCGGCGCTGTCGCAGATCGAAAAACAGTATGGCAAGGGCTCCGTAATGCGTCTGGGCGGCGCGGGCGCCGTGCACGACGTGGACGCCGTTTCCACCGGCAGCCTGGCGCTGGACCTGGCCCTGGGAATCGGCGGGCTGCCGCGCGGCCGGGTGGTGGAGATCTTCGGCCCCGAGGCGTCCGGGAAAACGACGCTTACGCTCAGCGTGGTCGCGCAATGCCAGAAAGCGGGCGGCACGGCCGCGTTCGTGGACGCCGAGCATGCGCTGGATCCGATATACGCGGGGCGCCTGGGCATCAACGTGGACGACCTGCTGGTCTCGCAGCCCGACACCGGCGAGCAGGCCCTGGAAATCACCGACATGCTGGTGCGTTCCGGCGCGGTGGACGTGGTGGTGGTGGACTCGGTCGCCGCGCTGACGCCGAAGGCCGAGATCGAGGGCGAAATGGGCGACACCCACGTAGGGCTGCAGGCCCGGCTGATGTCGCAGGCCCTGCGCAAGCTGACCGGCAATATCAAACGCTCCAATACCATCGTGATCTTCATCAACCAGTTGCGGATGAAAATCGGCGTGATGTTCGGCAACCCGGAGACCACCACCGGCGGCAACGCGCTCAAGTTCTACTCCTCGGTACGCCTGGATATCCGCCGAATCGGTGCGATCAAGCAGGGCGACGAGGTGATCGGCAACCGCACCCGCGTGAAGGTGGTCAAGAACAAGCTGGCGCCGCCGTTCAAGATGGCCGAGTTCGACATTCTGTTCACCGGCGACCAATACGGCGTCTCGAAGGCCGGCGAGCTCATCGATCTGGGGTTGTCGAAGAACCTGATCGCGAAATCGGGCGCCTGGTACAGCTACAAGGACGCCCATATCGGCCAGGGCAAGGAAAAGGCGCGCAGCTATCTGCACGAAAATCCGGACGTTGCCGAGGAACTCGAGGCGCAGATCCGGGGCGCCGACAAGGCTGCGGAGGAACCGGCAGAGGCCGCGAGTGCCTGAACGTACGGCCGGCGCCGATGGCCTGCTGGATACCGCGTTGCGCCTGCTGGCGGGGCGCGAGCATTCCTTGCGGGAATTGCGTACCAAATTGAAACTGAGGGGCCACCCGGCTTCGGCGATCGAGGCCGTGCTGGAGGAGCTGGCGGCGCGCGGTCTGGTCAGCGATGAGCGCTTCGCGGAGGCGTTTCTGCGTTCCCGCCTGGAGCGCGGCCAGGGCCCTCTCAAGATCCGCGCCCAGTTAAGAGAGCGCGGCGTGGCCCCCGGACTGATCGACGCCGCCCTTGGGGAGGCGGAAATCGACTGGGACAGCCGTGCCGCGGCGGCCCGCAGCCGGCGGTTCGGCGAGTCGCCCCCGGCGGATCGGAGCGAAATGGCCCGCCAGGCCCGGTTTCTGCGCGGACGCGGATACTCCGAAGGCCAGGTGGCGCGGGCCGTCCTGGGGGAATCCGGGTCATGAAGGCCGCCGAAATCCGCACCGCATTCGTCGAGTTCTTCGAACGGCATGACCATCGTCATCTGCCCGGCTCGCCGCTGGTCCCGCACAACGACCCCACGCTGCTGTTCACCAACGCCGGGATGGTGCAGTTCAAGGACATCTTCCTTGGCCGCGAGCCGCCTCCTTATCCGCGGGCGGTGACCGTGCAGCGCTGCCTGCGAGCCGGAGGCAAGCACAACGACCTGGAAAACGTCGGCTACACGTCCCGCCATCACACCTTCTTCGAGATGCTGGGCAACTTCAGCTTCGGCGATTATTTCAAGCGGCAGGGCGTGCGGCTCGCGTGGGAGTTTGTCACGAAGGACCTGGGCCTGCCGCCGGAAAAGCTTCTCGTCACCATCTACGAGGACGACGACGAGGCGGCGCAATGCTGGCAGGAGGAGGCCGGGATCGGGGAATCGCGGATCATCCGGCTGGGCGGTTCCGGCAACTTCTGGTCGATGGGAGATACCGGTCCCTGCGGCCCCTGCTCCGAGATCTTCTACGACCACGGCCCGGACGTGCCCGGCGGCCCGCCCGGCAGCGCCGATGAGGACGGCGACCGCTTCGTTGAGATCTGGAACCTCGTGTTCATGCAGTACGACCGCGACGCCGAGGGCAATCTCACGGAACTGCCGAAGCCCTCGGTCGATACCGGCATGGGGCTGGAGCGCACCGCCGCGGTGTTGCAGGGCGTCAGCAGCAACTACGAAATCGACCTGTTCCGCGACCTCATCGCCGCCGCCGCCGAAATCACCGGCTCCAGCGACCTCGACTCCAACTCGCTGAAGGTCATCGCCGACCATGCCCGTGCCGCGGCCTTTCTGGTCAACGATGGCGTTTTCCCGTCCAACGAGGGGCGCGGCTACGTGCTGCGCCGCATCATTCGCCGCGCGCTGCGGCACGGCCACGACCTGGGCGTCAGGGAGCCTTTCCTTTATCGCATGGTGGGGCCGATCGAGGCGGAAATGGGCGCCGCATTCCCCGAATTGACCGAATCGCGCCCGCTCACCGAGCGGATGCTCAAGGCGGAGGAAGAGCGTTTCGCGGCGACGCTGGAGCAGGGCATGCGCTACCTGGGCCGTTCGCTCGAGAAGGTGAAGGACACCGTGATCCCGGGCGAAATGGCGTTTATCCTCTACGACACCTATGGATTTCCCGTTGACCTCACCGCCGACATCGCCCGCGGCCGGGGCATGACGGTCGATATGCCCGGCTACGAAGCGGCGATGGCGCAGCAGCGCGAGCGGTCGCGGTCCAGAAAGAAAGTCGGGACGCAAAGCGCCGCGGAGCGGCAAGCCGGCGATTCGTCCGCTACGGGAACTCGCGCTGCAGCCAGCAGGTTCACCGGCTATGAGCGCCTTGAGGATATCGGCCGGGTGCTGAGCATCCGTATCGACGGCATGGAAGTCGACCAGGCGGAGGAAGGCGCCAGCGCGGCCGTGGTGCTGGACCGGACTCCGTTCTATGCCGAGAGCGGCGGGCAGGTGGGGGACACCGGCCTGCTTACCGGCGAGGACCTTTGCTTCGAGGTGATAGATACGCAGCAGACGGAAGCGGGTCGGGCGCACATCGGCCTGGTGGCCGGCGGAACGCTGCGCAAGGGAGCGGACGTAACCGCCGCCGTCGATGCGGCGCGACGCGCGGACATCGTGCTGAACCACTCGGCCACGCACCTGATGAACGCGGCGCTGCGCAGGGTGCTGGGGAAGCACGTGGCGCAAAAGGGATCGCTGGTGGCGCCGGACCGCCTGCGGTTCGATTTCTCGCACTTCGAGGCGGTTTCGCCCGAGGACCTGGAGCGCATAGAAGACGAGGTGAACGCGCAGATCCGCGCCAACGCGGCCGCGGAAACCACCGAAATGCCGCTTGACGAGGCAATCGATGCCGGCGCGCTGTCCATGGCCGGCGAAGACTACGCGGATACCGTTCGCGTGCTGAAGCTTGGCGAGTACTCGATGGAGCTTTGCGGCGGAACGCACGTGCGGCGGACCGGCGACATCGGGATGTTCGCGATCGTTTCGGAGTCTTCGGTGGCCGCCGGCGTGCGCCGGATCGAGGCGCTGACCGGTGCGGGCGCAAACGAATGGGTGCGCGGGATGCGCCATCGCATGGACCGCATCACCGGACTCCTAAAGGGCGGCATGGACGACGCGGAAGAAAAACTGACGGCCCTGATGGGCCGCGCCAGGGAACTGGAAAAGAACTTGGCGCAGGCCCGCGCGCGGCTGGCGGACGGCGGAGGCGCCGCCGCCACGCCGGTAACCCGCATCGCCGGCATCAACCTGGTGGCCCTGAAGCTCGACGACGACGCCGACATGAACACCATGCGCGGCGCGGTCGATCGATACCGGGACCGCCACGACCCGGCGGTGGTGGTTCTGGGTGCGCGAGCGGGTGACAAGGCCCGCATCGTGGCGGGGGTAAGCAAGTCGGTGCAGGACCGCGCGCCTGCGCGCGAAGTTGCCGGTGTCGTGGCCGAAGCGCTGGGCGGCAAGGGCGGTGGCCGCGCGGACTTTGCGCAGGGAGGCGGTCCGCGGGCCGAAGTGCTGGACGAAGCGCTGGAAGGCCTGTCTAAGTGGCTTCAGGAGCGCCTCGGGGCCGCCGGCAAGTAACGTTTCACGAGCCCCGCCGCACTACAATGGGCCGCAGTTGCGGGGAGTCCAGAGAATGAGCCTGCTGCGAGATCAACCCAGTTTCACGCTGGGCGTCGAGGAAGAGTACCTCCTGGTGGATGCGGAAACACTTGAGTTGGCCGTGGACCCGCCGAACGGTTTCATGCCCGCCTGCCAGCAACAGGTCACGGGCCAGGTCGTCAACGAACTCATGCGGGCCCAGGTGGAGACAGCTACCAAGGTCTGTGCCGATGTGGCGGAAGTGCGCCGGGAACTGACCCGGCAAAGGCGCGAAATCAACGCCGTGGCCGAACAGTTCGGGATGCGGATCATCGCCGCTTCCACGCACCCTTCGGCGCTGTGGCGCGACCAGAAGCAGACTCCGTCGCAGCGCTACGTGGCGCTGCAAAAGGAAATGCAGGCTACCGCCCGGCGCATGCTGATTTGCGGCATGCACGTGCACGTGGGCATCGAGGACAAGGATCTGCGCGTGGACCTGATGAACCAGTTCCGCTATTTCCTCCCGCACCTGCTCGCTCTCAGCAGTTCCTCGCCGTTCTGGGAGGGCGACGACACGGGCCTGAGCAGCTTTCGGCTGACCATCTTCTCCGGTTTGCCGCGCACCGGCCTGCCGGAAGAGTTCAACGGCTGGAGCGACTACGAGCGCCACATCGAGACCCTGGTGCAGGCCAATGTCATCGAGGATTCCTCGATGATCTGGTGGGACGTGCGGCCCAGCGCCCGCTTTCCGACGCTTGAGACGCGCATTTTCGACCTCTGCACATTCGTGGAGGACACGGTTTGCATGACGGCCTTCACCGTCTGCCTGGTCCGCATGCTTTGGCGCCTGCGGGCCAGCAACAGCCGCTGGCGCAGCTACAACCTGTTGCTGCTGGAGGAAAACCGCTGGCGGGCGATGCGTTACGGCCCCACCGACAGTCTGCTCGACTTCGGCAAGGGCACGATGGTGCCGTTTTCCGACTTGCTGGACGAGCTGATCACGATGATTCGCCACGACGCCGAATTCTTCGATTGCAAGAAGGAAATCGAGCACGCTCGCACGATTCTCGAGCGCGGTACCAGCGCCAGCCTGCAACTGGCCGCCTATCGCGGGGCCCTGGATGAAGGCGCTACCGAACAGGAAGCCCTGCGCGAGGTCGTGCGCTTCCTGGTCGAGGCCACCATGGATGGCTGCTGAATCGACATTGTTCCCGGCCGCTTGCCGGGTCTCGGTGGCGCCCATGATGCAGCGTACCGACCGCCACTGCCGCTATTTCCACAGGCTGCTCGCGCCGGAAGCCGGCCTGTACACCGAAATGGTCCATGCGCAGGCCGTCATCCACTCCACCGACGGGCGCTTGCTTGAGCATCATCCCGCCGAGCGCCCCCTTGCCTTGCAACTCGGAGGCAGCGAACCTGAAGTGCTGGCCGCCGCCGCCGAACTTGCGGCCGAAGCCGGGTTCGACGAGATCAACCTGAACGTGGGCTGCCCCAGTTCCCGCGTCAGGGCCGGCCGTTTCGGCGCCTGCCTCATGCATGAACCGGAACGCGTGGCCGATTGCGTGCGCGCGATGCGAAGGCGGGCCGCGGGCCGGCCCGTCACGGTCAAGACCCGCATCGGAACCAATCACCGGCAGAAGTTCTCGCATCTCCTGGCGTTCGCCCGGGCGATGCGCGAAGCGGGAGTCGCGGCCCTGATCGTGCACTCCCGCATCGCCGTGCTCGAGGGCCTTTCCCCGAAAGAGAACCGCAATGTGCCGCCCCTGCGGTATGAATCCGTCTACCGGCTGAAGCAGACCATGCCGGACCTGCCGATCGTCATCAACGGCGGTGTAAGGGCCAACAGCGAGATTGCGTCGCACCTGGAACAAGTCGACGGCGTGATGCTGGGCCGCGCCGCCTATTCGAATCCCTGGCTCCTCACCACGCTGCCCGGAGCGTCGCGCCAGCCGAGGACGCGCGCCCGGGTGGTTGCGGCCATGGTGGACTACGCCCGGCGCGAGGAGCAGAGCGGAGTGCGGCTCGGCGCGATCACGCGGCACATGGCGGGCCTGTATTCGGGCAAACCCGGCGCCGGCGCATGGCGGCGGGACCTGGCGCGGCATGCGCGGGCTCCCGCGGGCGAAGCACGCTTACTGCTGGACTGCGTCCCGGACCGTTTGCGCTACGCCGCCTGAGCCCTAGCCCAGGGCGGCGGCGACACGGGCGCGCTCGGCGGAGAGTTCGGACGGCACGCGGTCGCCGTATTGGGCGAGGTATTCGGCGATTTTCCGCATTTCCTCGCGCCAGCCTTCCGTATCCACGTCGAGCAGACCGGCCATGGCTTCGGGAGAGATATCCAGGCCCTGAAGGTTGAGGTCCTCGCGCCGCGGCAGATTGCCCACCGCTGTCTCGCGCGCATCGGCGCGTCCCTTGCGCCGGTCGAGAATCCACTGGAGCACGCGCAGGTTCTCGCCGAATCCGGGCCAGAGGTACCTGCCCGCCTCGTCCTGCCGGAACCAGTTGACGTGATAGATCCCCGGTAGCCTGTCGCTGCGGCCGCTGAAACTCAGCCAGTGCTTCCAGTAGTCGGCGAAGTTGTAGCCGCAAAACGGCTTCATGGCCATCGGGTCGCGCCGCAGTCCATTGTCGGAGTCGCTGGATGCGGCGGTGGATTCCGAAGCCATTGCAGCGCCCATCAGCACGCCGTGGCGCCAGTCGCGCGCCTCCATGACCAGCGGCGCCAGCCGTGCTCGGCGCCCGCCGAAGATCAGCGCGGATATGGGCACGCCCGCTTCGTGTTCGGCCATGGGCGAATAGCTGGGGTTGCATTGCGCCGAGACGGTGAAGCGGGAGTTGGGATGCGCGGCCTTTTCGCCGCTCTTGATCGGTTCTCCCTTCCAGTTCAGCACCGGGACGCCGAACTTGCGGCCTTCCCACCACGGTTCCTTTTCGCTGCTCAGCCCCACATTCGTGAAGATCGCGTCCCGCTGGAGCATCTCGAAGGCGTTGTTGTTCGTGTCGCGGTTGGTGCCCGGCACGACGCCGAAGTAGCCGGCTTCCGGGTTGATGGCCCGCATCACGCCGTCGTCGTCGAGATGCAGCCAGGCGATATCGTCGCCGACGGTCCGGACCTGCCATCCGGGAAATTGCTCCGGGGGAATCAGCATCGCAAGGTTGGTCTTGCCGCAGGCCGATGGAAAGGCGGCGGCGACATAGTGCTTTTCGCCTGCCGGGTTTTCGATCTCCACTATGAGCATGTGCTCCGCCAGCCAGCCTTCCTGGCGCGCCTGCCAACTCGCGATGCGCAGAGCGTGACATTTCTTGCCCAACAGCGCATTGCCGCCGTAGCCGGAACCGAAGCTTCGGATGCTCAGTTCTTCCGGGAAATGCATGATGTAGCGCCGCTCGGGATCAAGTTCGCCGATCGAGTGCATCCCCTTTACAAATCCGCCCTCGCGCTCGATCCGCTCAAGAGCCTGCGCACCCATGCGTGTCATCAGGTACATGTTCACCGCGACGTAGGCGCTGTCCGTCACCTCGATCCCGCAACGCGCATACGGCGAACCCAAAGGCCCCATGCAGTACGGAATCACGTACATCGTGCGCCCCCGCATGCAGCCCTCGAACAACCCGTCCAGCAGCCGATGCGCCTCGTCCGGGGCCATCCAGTTGTTGTTGGGGCCTGCATCCTCGCGATCCGCAGTGCATATGAAGGTGAGATTCTCTACCCGGGCCACGTCGGAGGGGTCGGAGCGGTGCAGGTAGCAATCCTCGAACTGCCCGTCGTTTATGGGAATCAGCCCGCCGTCGCGCACCAATTGCGCTACGAGCGCATCGTATTCTTCCCGGGAGCCGTCGCACCAGTGGACCCGGTCGGGCCGCGTAAGGCGAGCAACCTCCTCCACCCACTGACGGGCGCTGGAAGCAGTATTGGGAATCACTCCGGTTATGTAACCGTTCGGCGCGTGAAGAGCGCAAGAATATACGATTTATGCCTCCGGGTGGGCGCCTTTGGCGATAATGGCCGTTTCCCGAAAAGTGTCCGGCCCCGCCGGGACAGAGCCGAATCAGTGAAGAACGCGTTGTATTTTTGCTCCGAATGCGGGGCGGAGAGCCTCAAGTGGCAGGGGCAGTGCGGTGCCTGCGGCGCCTGGAACACGCTGCGCGAGGCGCCCGCCGCCTCCGCCCGCCCGGGCGGAAAATCCCGCAAACCCGCCGCCGCCGCCGAGGTCGTGCGATTGAACGAAGTGGCCGCGCAACCCGACCAGCGCATGCCGACGGGCCTGGCCGAGTTCGACAGGGTCCTTGGCGGCGGCCTGGTGAAGGGTTCGGTCGTGTTGCTGGGCGGCGATCCCGGGATCGGCAAGTCCACCATTCTGCTGCAGGTGGCCGGCGGCAATCCGGCAAGCGCGCAAACGCTGTACGTGAGCGGCGAAGAGTCCCTTGAGCAGCTTTCGCTGCGCTCGCGGCGGCTCGGCCTGGCCGAGGCCGGCGTGCGCGCCATCGCCGAGACTTCCCTGGACGCGGTGCTTGCGGCGGTCGAGTCGGAACCTCCTACATGGTTGATCGTCGATTCCGTGCAGACGCTGAGCCTGAACGAGGTCAATTCGGCTCCCGGCTCGCCGGTGCAACTGCGCGAATGCACCGCCGCCCTGGTGCGGCTGGCCAAGACCCGCGGAATCGCCGTCACCCTGGTGGGGCACGTGACCAAGGAGGGCCAGATCGCCGGGCCGCGCATGCTCGAGCACATGGTGGACGTGGTGCTGTATTTCGAAAGCGAGTCCGGCAGCCGGTTCCGCGTGCTGAGGTCGGTCAAGAACCGCTTCGGCGCGGTCAACGAACTGGGCGTGTTCGTGATGGATTCCGCAGGACTGAAGCAGGTGCGAAATCCCTCGGCGATCTTTCTTACCGGCCGCCAGGCGGGCGCGCCCGGCAGCGCCGTCACGGCCTGCCACGAGGGCAGCCGGCCGATGCTGCTGGAAGTCCAGGCGCTGGTCTCCGACGCCGGCGCCGGCATGGCACGCCGGGTCAGCCCGGGCATGGACCACAACCGCCTCGCCATGCTGATGGCGGTGCTGGCGCGGCATTCGGGCGTGGCGGCCTACGACCGGGACGTGTTCGTGAACTTCGTCGGCGGCCTGCGGATCAGCGAAACGGCGGCGGACCTGGCGGTTGCGGCGGCGATCTGGTCCAGCGTTCGCGATCAGCCTCTGCCTGACGGTTTGGTCCTGTTCGGTGAACTGGGCCTGTCGGGCGAGGTCCGGCCTGCGCCGTACGGGGAGGAACGCCTGCGCGAAGCCGCGAAGCTGGGATTCAGGCAGGCGGTGATTCCCACGGCCAACCGGCCGCGCAAGCCAGTAAAGGGTATGAAAGTTGCAGGTGTCAATCGGCTGGGCGAAGTGCTCGATGTCCTTGCCCGTTCCTCGTGACCGGTTGCGAAGCTAATGGACTGGCTTGAGGGTTTCACTGCAAGGCACAAACTTCCTTCGGACTATGCCGAGGCCGTCGGCAGGGTTGTTGTTCCGCTTGCAAGGCGTCTCCACGACTCCCGGCGGCTCAAGGGGAAGCCGCTTCTTGTGGGCATCAGCGGGGCGCAGGGTTCGGGCAAGACTACTCTGGCGTCGGTCCTGGCCGAATGGCTTGAGCGGGAGTTGGATCTGGCAACGGCGTGTCTGTCGCTTGACGGGCTGTACCTGCGCAAGGCGCAGCGATCGGAATTGTCCCGAAGGGTGCACTCGCTGCTGGAAACGCGCGGCGTTCCGGGCACTCATGACGTTGCGCGGGCGGAGGATTTGCTCGATTTGCTTACCGACGCGGGTCATGAACGGCCCGTTGCCTTGCCGGTGTTCGACAAGGCGCTCGACGACCGTGCGCCCGCCGGCCAATGGCCGGTGGTCGACACGCCGGTTGACGTCGTTCTGTTCGAAGGCTGGTGCGTGGGAGCAAGGCCGCAAGCGCTGCGGGCGCTCGCCGAGCCCGTGAACGCGCTGGAGGCCGAAAGGGACCGCTCGGGACGATGGCGCCGATACGTCAACGAACGCCTGCGAACCGATTACGCCAGCCTTTACCTGCGGCTCGACCTGTTGGTCATGCTGCGCGTCCCGAGCTTCGAAAAAGTCCTCGAATGGCGCTTGCTGCAGGAACAGAAGCTCCGTGAGCGCCTTCGCGACCGGGCCCGCACCGGGGCAAGGCCGCCGGGGATGTCAAACGAGGAGATTGCGCATTTCGTGGGGCATTACGAGCGGCTGACGCGCCATATGCTTGAATCGATGCCGGACCATGCGGATGCGGTGATCGACATTGATGAGAACCACCGCATGACCGGGATCAGCTGGCTGGAACGGTCCCCGTAGCAGGACAGTGCGGGTCGGATCACCCGAGGCTAGTGGCTGGGATCGTCCATCCGCAACTCCGCCAGCGGATCGTCGCCGACTGCGTGGTACACCTTCCTGACGGATTCATCATTGTCGTAGGTCCATACGACCATATCGGCCAGATCTCCTCGCGTGACCGGACCTGTAGGCTCCGGGTCCAGAGCCAGTCTGATGATTCCCGACCTTGGATTGGAGGTCAGTTGCGCGGGTCGGATGATGGTGTAATCGAGATCGCTGGCCACGATGTGCTGCTCGGCTTCGTCCTTGATTTCAATTGCCCAGGCGTGCGATTCCCGCAGATGTTCGGGCACCATCAGGATACTTTTGCCGGGGCCCACAATCGTCACGACGATCAATCTGTCGATGCCTTCGGATTGTGCCGCATCCAGGATATTGACAGTGCCCACAACATCCACTGGGGATTCACCACGTCTTGAGCCCAGGGTCGAAAAGATCGCATTGAATTTTCTGGACGCAATAGCCCGACGCACATCGTCGTAGTTCAGGGCGTCGCCGACGAAATAGTCGACGTCCAGCGGTTCCAGGTACTCCAGATCAGACGTGGGTCTGACGAAGGCGGTTACCGCCTCGCCCCGTCCGACGAGGATTTTGGCAATTTCCAGTCCAGTGTTGCGGGTCGCGCCGAAAATCAGGACCCCGTCATCGCCGTGGGCCGGCTTTCTGAAGCGCAGGACGGCGCGGTCGGTCTTCCCCCGAATGTGCGGCGCCATGGCAATGGCGTCGTGTGGGTCGTTGTCATTCGATAATACGTCGCTCTCGGCATCGAATCGGAAGCCGGCCGCCGTGAAGTCTGCCTTGATGAGCGCGGGATCGATGCGGTGCAGCCCGGCCACGACGTCATCGGGGGTGCCCGGTTTGGCAACGTGGTCAACGACCAGCACGACGCCTCCGGGTTTTACCGCGGAATACAGTTCGGCCAGCATCCGGGGACGGTCTATTCGCTCCCAGCCACGCTGACCGTCGATGTAGTAAACGTCGTGGTAGCAAAGGATCAGGAGCGCTACGTCAAAGACGCCGGTGTCCAGGGACAACCTGTTGTTTTCGCCAAGAACCTGTTCCACCGACGGCAATCGGCCATCCGCGTAGCGCTGCTCGATCTGTTCGCGGGCAATCGTGGCGTAGGGCGTGTTGTTGTGCGCTACGACTTTGCCTGCGGGGCCGACGACGGAAGCCGCCAGTTGGGTGTAGTAACCGCCGCCGGAGAACATGTCCAGGACGGTCATGCCCGGACGCAAACCGGCGAAGGCCAGGATGGCTTCGGGCTTGCGGTCGGCGTCGCGGGCCCGATCTCCCGGCAACCGGCGCGGATCCTCGATCGCGGCCGCGATCACGGCGCCGGCGTCGGAGCCGTTTGGCGCGTTGTCGGTGGCGGCTGTATGAAACGGCGCGACAAGCATCGCCAGGACCGCGCACATGCAGGCGATCGGTGGCCGCATCGGACGGTTCTCCGGACTAGAGGGGGTCGCGTATGAAGGTAGGCTGGTCGCGGGTAGATTGCTCGGGATCGTAGCGGTAACCGGCCTCGGAGAATTCCAGCAGGCCCTTGGCGAAGCGCATGCGCCGCTCGATGATGAAACGCGCCATCATGCCGCGCGCCCGCTTGCCCAGGAAACTCACGAAACGGTACTTGCCGCCGCGGAAGTCGAGAAAACGCGGGGTGATGACCCGTCCGCCCACGTTCGCAAGATCCAGCGCGCTGAAATACTCCCTGGACGCCAGGTTGACCAGCACCGGCGTGCCGCTGGCCTCCACCGCTTCCCGGACGGATCCCGTCAGGCGATCGCCCCAGAAGTCGTAGAGGTTGGAACCGGCCGCCGTGCTCAAGGGCGTGGACATCTCCAGGCGGTACGGCTGAATCAGGTCCAGAGGGCGCAGGACGCCGTGCAGGCCGGAAAGAATGCGCAGGTGCCGCTGCGCCCAGCCAAGATCGCGCCCCGAAAATTCCCAGGCGCGCAGGCCCTGGTAGGCGTCGCCGTTGAAGGCCAGCACCGCCGGGCGCGCGTTCCTGCGGCTGAAGGAGTCCTTCCAGGCCGCGTAACGATCGTGATTCAGTTTCGCCAGCTTGTCGCTGATGCCCATCATTTTCGAAAGATCGGGCGGAGTGAATTCGCGCAGGCGGTCCACCAGTTGCGCGGAATCCTCGAGAAAGTCGGGGATAGTGTGCCGGCCCCGCGGCGGGCGGGACTCGAAGTCAAGGGACTTGGCGGGCGAAAGGATGGCGAGCATGGTCAGGGTCCGGTTGCTGTGGCGGTTGTCGGCGGGTTGTCGGGGTTCGCGGCGCGCGTGACGCGCACGCGGTCAACGGCGCTCTCGGTGGTCTCCAGAATTTCCATCGGGAACCCGCCCAGTTCCAGCCGCTGCCCCTGGTGAGGAATGGTACCCAATTTATCAAGAATCAGGCCATTGAGAGTTTTCGGGCCGTAGGTGGGGAGCCGCCAGCTCATGCGCCGGTTCAGAAGCCGGATGTTGGCGCCGGCGTCCACCAGCCAGCCGCCGTTGCCGTCGGGCTGGACCTCGTCCTCTTCCGCGTCCTGCGAGCTGTCGCCTATCAGGCCGCCGGAAATTTCGTGCAGCAGGTCCTGCACGCTCACCAGACCCTGGATGTCGCCGTATTCGTCCACCACCAGCGAGGTTGCGCCGCCGGCGCTGCGATAGTCGGAAAACATGCGGGTCAGCGAGGTGTGTTCGAACACGTAGCGGGGCGCGTCGAGAAACTCCTCCAGCCGCCGGCGGTCCAGTCCGTTGGAGCCGTTGGCCTGAAACAGCTTGCGCACGTGAAGCATGCCCGCCACGTTGTCGAGCTGTCCGCGGAAGCAGGGCAGCACCGAGTGGCTGCTGACGCGAAGCTGCCGAACGATTTCCGGCCATTCCTCTTCAAGGTCGATGCCCTTGATCTCGCCGCGCGGCGTCATGATGTCCTCGATGGTGAGCGCTTCGAGCTCCAGCACAGCCAGAAGCATCTGCCGGCGCCGGCTGGGGATTCGGCCGCCGGACTCGGTAACCAGGGTGCGAAGCTCCGCGACCGTCAGGTCATGTTCGTCGTCCTTGTCCGGGCGCACGCCCGCCAGACGCACAAGAAATCCGGCGATCAGATTCACCGCCCAGATAATCGGCCAGAGCACTTTCTGCATCGGGTAGTAAATCGGGCTGGAAATCAGCGCAAGTTTTTCCGGCCGCGCCGCTGCCCACGTTTTGGGCACTACCTCGGCGAAGATCAGCATGATGAGCGTCAGCAGTACGGTGCCTGCAGCCGCGCCCATTACGCCTCCCATACGCAAGGCAAGCAGCGTCCAGATGAACGCGGCGAAGAAAATCACCAGGTTGTTGCCGAGCAGGATCAGTCCGAGCAGCCGGTCGGGCCGGCTCAAGAGCCGTTCCGCAAGCTGCGCGCCGCGATGCCCCTCGCGGGCGCGATGCCTGAGCTTGTACCGATTGACCCGCATGAGCGCGGTTTCGGTGCCGGAGAAAAAGGCCGACAGGGCCAGCAGCAGAAAGAAAATGCCCAGTAGGGCAGGTAGTGGGATGTCGTCGCTACTCAAAACGAGTTACGAGGTAGCCAAACACGGTTCAAGCAGAACATGAGCAGGCGGCCGATGTCAAGTATTGCTTGCCAGCGCTTGGCGTAAGCCTGTATCGTTGGTAGTACCAATTTGCTTGCGGCAATTCGGGGACATGCCGCGGCGACTTCGAGAGACGTTCCCGCATATCCTGGGAGGCATCCATGCATTCAAGAGTGCTATCTGTTGTTCTCGCGTGCACGCTGTTGGCGATTCCGGTCGGATTCGGCCTGGTAAGCACTGCCCAAGCCGACGAGCATGTTATTGAAGAAGTAGTGGTGACCGCGCGGAAGCGCGAGGAAAACCTGCTTGAAGTGCCGGTAAGCATTACCGCGATCACGGCGGCCGATATCGACGCCAAGGGCATAACCGAGTTCGTCGACCTGGTCGATTTCACGCCCGGGTTTTTCTTCGCCGAGCATTCGGTGGGCCGCGGCGACCGCTCCAACCGCCTGCTGGTCATACGCGGAATGCGTATCGAGACCGAAGATGACCACGTGCAGCCCGCCATGGTTTTCGTCGATGGCGCTCCCATGATGGGCAGCGTAATCAGCGGGCTTGAGGACGCCGAACGCGTGGAAGTGGTCAAGGGCCCGCAGAGCGCCTACTTCGGGCGGGCCACTTTTTCCGGAGCGGTGAATTTCGTTACCAAGACGCCCTCGGAAGAGTTTGCGGGCAAGGTCACCGCCGAGGCGGGCAAGTACGGAACGACGAACTTCGGCGTGCAGGTCGAAGGCCCCTTGAGCGAGAACCTTTTCTATCGCGTTTCGGGCAGCACCTATAGCACCGACGGCCATTACCGGCTGGGCAACGATCCCGATCAGAAGCTGGGCGCCCGCAAGACCTGGAACCTGGCCGCGACCTTGTACGCGACGCCCTCCGATCAGTTCTCGGCCAAGTTGCGCGTGCATCACTGGCAGGACGATGATGGCCCCGGCGCAGCCTTCGCGTACGGCGAGGGCAACGGCGAGCACTATTTCAATTGCAATCCGTCGGGGTCCACGCTGCTTGAGCGCAACGGCGGCAACACCTGGATTTGCGGCGAAGCTCCATTCCCCCAGCCTGGTGAGATCAACGCCGATTTCGTGTTGAATGCCGCCAAGGAAGGCGTCCTGAACGGCGTGTCGACCCCCGGGCGGCCGGGAATCGTGAGCCCGTTCGATCCGCCGTTTCTCAATGGTTTTGGAATGGCGCGCCGGGCCTGGAATGCGAGCCTGGTCATGGACTACGAGTTCACCAACAGCATCTCGCTGGCTTCGATTTCGGCGTTTCACTCCAACGAGTGGATGGTGCTGGACGATGTGGACCGCCGAGCTACGGCCCATATCGGCGATATCAGGGACACGGGCCTTCTGAACAACCGCGACCTCAGGGACTTCAGCCAGGAATTGCGGTTGTCCGCGGACCAGGGACGCTGGCGATGGCAGTTGGGCGCCAATTATTTCGACACCACAGGCGTGCGTTCGACGGGCCTGAAGTTCCTCTTCTGGACCCAGGGACTGGGGGTCGGCAACTCCTGGGACATCCAGACGACCGGCCTGTTCGGTTCGATTGGATATGACTTGACGGATCAGCTGAGCGTGAGCGTGGAAGGACGCCAGCAATGGGACAAGGTGGCCGAAGGTGGAGCGACCGGCACGGCGAAGCTGTCCGACACTTTCACCAGCTTCACTCCTCGCGTAATCGTGGACTACAAGGCAACCGAGGACATCACTCTGTATGCCAGTTTCGCCCAGGGCACCCGCCCGGGTACGTTCAATGCCAACCTGGTCGGCCGGTCCCAGCAGGAACTGGACCAGATCCAGGAGCAGACGGGCGCGGGCCTTACGGTACCGGAAGAAGAACTGGACAGTCTTGAACTGGGTCTCAAGGGCAGCCTGCTGGATGGACGCGCCTGGGTCACGGCGACCCTGTACTGGGCCGACTGGAAAGCGCAGAGCGCTTCGGGCGCCTTTGTCACGGCGCCCGATGGATCAACCGACTTCGTTGGCATCAAGGCCGTCGGCGGCGACATTGAACTGAATGGATTCGAGCTGGAGGGCGCTCTGGCAGTAACCGACAATTTCCGGGTTGACGCCACCTTCAGCATCAATGATTCGGAGATCAAGAAAGGTCCCTGTCCGAGCCATTGCCCCGTATTGCTGGGCATCGACAAGGTTGACGGACTCGGCAAACGCACACAGAAGAATCCCAAGAACCAGGGTTCGCTGGGTCTGTCCTATACGGATCAGCTCAACGACCGTTTCGACTGGTACGCTCGCGCGGACTATGTCCTGACAGGCAGCCGTTTCGCCGGGGGTCCGAATCTGACCGAGACCGGCGACAGCAACCGCGTGAATGTGCGCGCAGGAGTGGAGAACGACACGATGCGCGTGGAAGTGTTCGGCAAGAACGTCTTTGACGACAAGACCTTCACGAACTACCAGATTCTGCACGATTTCGCATATCTCGGGCCGCGCCGCGTACTGACGGCCGGGCTTCCGGATCGTGCGGTGTGGGGAGTGCGTGCGTCCTATAACTTCTGATGACTTGCATGGAGTGAGATCGTGATTACGCGGCGCGAGATGCTGGCGACCGGCCTCGGCGCTGCCGGGGCCGTTGGTGCGGCGGGAGCGCTGACTGCCCCTGCGTCCGCGGCGGGGACCGAACTTACGCCCAACAACCTGGCCGAGCGGGTCAAGTGCGTGCGCGCCGGCCCGCTCATGAACCTGGAGCAGGCCTATCGCGTGATGGAGGAGGAGCAGCTCGACGGGCTGGTGCTGGCCGAGCCGATCAACGTCTTCCATCTCACCGGTCACTGGGGCTCGCTGGCCAAGATGGGCTACCCGGCGCCGGCTTACGCACTGCTTTCACGGGATCAGCGCCAGGCCCCCGGCCTGGTGATGATGCAGTTCATCTACTACTACACCTATTCGGACGGCCACTTCGATTTTCCTTTACAGACCTGGCTGTTCAGCGGCTGGGACAGGCGACTTCAGGATGACGGCGACGCCGCTGCCGCCGACGGCGAGCCGCCGGCGAACCCGGCCTACATCTTCGAGGACAAGGGCCAGGAGGAGTTGCGGGAGATTGAACTTCATCGCCGCAGCACATTGGACGCTGCCTTGTCGGAGCAGAAGCTCAGCGCCGATGCACGGTGGGCGTTAGTGAACGCCGTCAAGGGCATGGGCCTGGACCGCGGTCGCATCGGCGTGGACCACCTGGTCGTGAACGCGATATTCGAGACCGCTGGCCTGGATGCCGTTCCGGTTTACGCGGACCGGGCCCTGAGGCGTATTCGGGCGATCAAGTCGCCGCGCGAAATCGAACTGATGACCTTCTCCGCGCAAGCCAATGCCGAAGCCGCTCTTGTGGCGGCCCGCGCCGCACGCGCCGGCGCCACCTACCAGGAACTTCGGGCCGCTTTCTTTTCCGAGGCCGCGCGGCGCGGCAACCTGGGCGTATTCATGCAGGTGGACACGATCGGCGCGGAGACCGGCGACGGCGAGTTCCGGGAAGGGCAGGCGTTTCAGATCGATTGCGTCAGCCACGGCTTCCACTACCACGGCGATTACGGGCGCACGGTGTTTCTCGGCGAGCCGGCGCGCTCTATGAAGCGCGCCACCGACGCGATCGCGCTCGGCTGGGACGCGATCATGGAAGCGTTGCGGCCCGGATTGCGCTACTCGGAAATTCGCGCCATCGGCATGGACGCGCTAAGGAAAGGCGGCTACGACCTGGACGTGGCCTTCACGCCGCACAGCGTGGGCCTGATGCACACCGACGATCCCGGGCGCGCCGACAGCCCCTTCTACGTCAAGGAAGACGTGGTGCTGGCGGAAAACATGATCATCAGCGTCGATTGCCCGGTGCGCAACGTGGGCTTGGGCGGCTCCGCCCACCTGGAAGACCTGACGCTGATCACCGCCGACGGCGGCGTTCAGATCAACGACATCGGCGACCGCGTGATCGTCGTATAGACATTACGTTCACGGGCGCGGCTTCATGCGCGCCCGTGAACGTATCGAGTGCCTCGGGGACTAGAAGTCCCAGACGGCTCTCAGGTAGTAGTAACCGCCGTTGTACCCGAAAGGCGAGGTGTCCGGCCAGATGAGCCCGGAAGTGTTGGACCGTTCCTCGGGATACTCGTCGAGAACGTTCTCCGCACCTACGATCAAGCGCACGGCGTCATTGAACTGGTAGCCGACCTCGACGTCCAGGACGGTACTCGGGTCCACCTCGAAGTAGTTACTGCCGTCATCAAGCGTGAACTCGACATAGTCGCCGTAGTGGCGCACGCGGGCCAGAAAGTCCCAGCGGTCCTGTGAATGACTGAATGAAAGCGTAAAGCGAGTGGACGGCGTGTTTTCCTCCAGTTGGGTGACCCGCTTGTCATTGATCACGTCCGGGTCGCGCTCGTCTACCGTGGTATCGGTCCAGTTGGCCGCCAGGCTCAGATTGGTCTCACCCATGCCGAAGTCCAGGGGATAGGTGGCCACCAGGTCGATGCCCTGGGTGGTGGTGGTGAAGTTGTTGGTGTAAAACCGCACCGCTGTAAAGGCCTGGGCATCGGCCACTCCCGCGGCCAGCAGCTGTTGAATATTGGCCGGCGTGAGGTTTTTCTCCGAACTTCTCGCGATCCTGTCCTCGACCTCGATGTTGAAATAATCAACCGTAATGTCGAGAGCGTCCAACTGGATTACGGCGCCTACGGTGAGGTTTACGGCCTCTTCGGGCGTGAGCGGCTGGGCGCCCACGATGGCGGCTGCCGGGTGCGTGGGCGGCAAGGTGGCCTCATCGGCCAGCACGCCGCCGGTGAATGCCGTAGTCACGTTCAGGATGTTCGCCTGGCCCACCGTCGGCGCGCGGAACCCGGTGCTGGCCGCCGCACGCAGGGAGACCGTTTCGCTGACGTCAAGACGTCCCGCCACCTTGCCGTCGAACGTGTTGCCGACATCGGCATGGTCCTCGTAGCGGCCGGCCACCTGGAACGTGAAGGTGTCGGTTACCTCGAGTTCCACGTCCGCATAGGCTGCGTAGCTGTTGCGGCCGAACTCTCCGGCCAGCCGCGGCCCGAACCCGGTAAATCCGTTGGAGCCGATTCCGAAGCCCTGCTCGGCCAGCCCCCCGGGACTGCTATCCAGGAACCAGGAGTTCTCTCCGCCGCTTTCCACCTTGAATTTTTCCCGGCGGTGCTCGACGCCCAGCGCGACGTGCGCGGGCAGATCGCCGATCGCCATGTCCCTGGTGACGTCGAAGTTCACCGTGTAGTCGGTCTGCGTGTAGGAGCCCGGGAAGTAGTTGATCGGGATTTCCGTTCGCTGGCCGTGCGGCAGCTTGGCCAGCAGTTGCGGGTTGATGGTGTGGCGCATCGTGAAGTCGACGTCGTTCACGCCGAACACGGCGCTGGCGTCGAACGACCAGTCGCCGAACAGATCGCCGCGAACCCCGAACGCCGCGGAATAGTCGGTCAGAATGCCGCCGAACCTCGGAACGAAGCCGCCGGGAAACGCCGAAATGAAGGAGAAGCAATTGGGGTCGGCCTCAACCGCGGCAATATCGTCGGTATTGGCCACGTTTCCGCTGATGCGAATGGGCGGGCATGGCTGGTCGTCCCAGATGCCTCCGGGCGACAGGTCGGCTACCTTCACGCTGGGGCCGAATTCCGTGTCTTCGGGAACCATGGTGTCGGTGTCGTCCGCCCAAAACCGCACGGGCGTTCCATCCAAAACGCGGGTCACATAGGTTCTGCCGTCGGCGGTGGCGCCGGGCCCCTTGAAGACGCCGCCGCGCGTGTGCGGATTACGGAAATAGAACCCGCCTTCCACCTTGCGCTTGGCGAAGTTTCCGAAGGCATAGGCTTCGCGTCCGCCGCCAAGATCGAGTCCGAGGTTGGCGAACATCTTGTAGTCGTATTCGAATTCCGGCGCGCCCCAAACCATGACGTTGGGATAAAACACATGCGGATAGTTCGGGTCTCCGATGTACGGGTTACCCGCGTCCACCAGGCCCTGGGCGTCACTGCGCTGCACCGAGCGGTCGGTGGGGTCGGACTGCTTGTACTCGAAGCTGAAATTCGCGAAGCCATTGGAGGTGAGCGGAAGGCCGAAGTTGGCCGCAACGTTCAGGCCGTCGCCATCGCCTTCAAAATAGGTTCCGTATTTCGCGGTAATCGTGCTTCCCTCGGCGTCGTCCCTGAGCGTGAAATTGATCACGCCCGCGATGGCGTCCGAACCGTATTGCGACGCCGCTCCGTCGCGCAGCACTTCCACGCTCTTGACCGCAATGGCCGGGATCGCGGACAGATCGGGACCCTGCGAGCCGTCGGCCACGCCGTTGCCGAGAAAGGTGATGACCGCGGCGCGATGACGGCGCTTGCGGTTGACAAGGGCCAGAGTTGAATCCGGAGGCAGCCCGCGAAGCCGCGCCGGGCGGATCAGCGTGGCCGCGTCGTTGATGGCCTGCTGGTCCACGTTGTAGGAGGGCACCAGGGCCGAGAGCAGGGCGTCCATGTCGGTCGGCCCCTGACTGCCGAGATCGTCTCCGCCGATGTAATCGACCGGCACCAGCGAATCCGTTGCCGACCGCCCTTCCCGGCGGCGCGTTCCCAGCACCACGATTTCGTCAATGGCGACTTCGGCTGCTTCGGCTGCCTCCTCCTGGGCCGTGGCCGGAGTCGTTGCAAGGACGCCGACAAGCGGCAGGGAGAGCGCGAAAGAGAGGATTGAAAAACGTCGCATTGTTGGTACCCCCGACAAGAAAACGAAACGTCAAAATCCGGGTTATGTTACACCATAGCCTTGCGCCGGCATTGCTGTATTCTCTTGGCCGTATCCGGCTCAGGAGAGGGCGCAACCATGAAACGACGAGGCGAGTTGACCGGAGCGATTGTGCTGGCAGGACTGTTTTCAGGCGCGGCGGGCGCGGATACCGGGGCGGAACTGCTGGAACGCGCCCGGACCATCCACGAACGGGTGGTCGCCATCGACACCCACGTGGACATCCCTCCGGACTTCGGAACGGAGGCGTACGATCCGGCGCGGGCGAAGCCACCCGGCCAGCAGGTGGATCTGCCGGGCATGGAACGGGGCGGGCTGGATGCGGCGTTCTTCATCGTTTTCGTGATGCAGCGCGAGCGCACCGAAGCCGGCTATGCCCGCGCGATCGCCGACGCCTTCGTCAAGTACGCGGCCATCCGCAAGATGACCGATATCGACCACTCCGACCGGATCGGGCTGGCGCTCACGGCAGCGGATGTCCGCCGCATACACGCCGAAGGCCGCCGCGTCGCGCTGATCGGTATCGAGAACGGCTTTTCCATAGGCCGTCACGTGAACCTGCTCGACGTCCATTACGCTTCCGGCGCGCGCTACCTGGGGCTGGTGCACAACGGCCACAACGACATCGGCGATTCCGCCGTCCCCAATGTGGCGCTGGGCGAGCCCAGGTCCGAACATGGTGGATTGAGCGGGTTCGGCCGCGCGGTGGTCCGGCGCGCCAACGAACTGGGGATCATGGTGGACATATCCCATTCCTCGGAAGCCACGGCGCTGGATGCGATCGAAGCGTCCGCAGCGCCGGTGATCGCCTCGCACTCGGCCGTCAAGGGCGCTTTTTCGCACGCGCGCAACCTGAGCGATGAAGCGCTGCTGGCGATGCGCGACAAGGGCGGCGTGGTGCAGATCGTGGCCTTCGATTCCTACCTGCGCGAGACTCCGCCGGAAAAGATCGCGGCAATGGGCGCGCTGTACCGGGAAATGAGTCTCGGGAATGCCTCCGATTTCGCCCGCATGTCAACCGAACAGCGCGAAACCTACTACTCGCGCCTGAGCGAAATTACCCGCATGCCGCCCCGGGCGTCGGTCAAGCATCTGGTTGATCACATCGACTACGCGGTCGGACTGATCGGGATCGACCACGTCGGGATTTCGTCGGACTTCAACGGCGGCGGCGGCATCGAGGGCTGGGACAATGCCTCCGAAACCCTCAACGTGACGGTCGAACTGGTGCGGCGCGGTTACTCCGAGGAGCAGATCGCCAGGCTCTGGGGCGGCAACCTGCTCAGGGTGATGGAAGCGGTAGAGGCGGTCGCGGCCGGTTCAGAGGGGGAGTGATCCGCCGTCGCCGTTTGCGCCGTCCGGTGTCTTGAGCGTCAGCGGATCCACGTCTTCCAGCATTCCCTCGCTCAGGACCTGGACCTTCTGTTCCGCCTCCTTCAGCACAGCCTGGCAACGGCGCGTCAGCTCCACGCCCCGCTCGAACTGCCTGATCGCATCGGCCAGGGGCAGGTCGCCCTTTTCCAGGTTGATGACGATCTGCTCAAGGTCCTTGAGCGCCTGCTCCAGGCCCTGAACGCCTTCGGCCGCTTTCTCGTCACTCATTCTGGCAAGTACTCCATAGCCGCATTGTAGCCGCGGCGGCAGCCCGGGGCCTTAGCGCATGTTTTCCGCGGCCCGCTTCGCCAGTTCTTCGGGCGAGAGGGTTTCCTGGTGCGTTGCGATGCACCAGGTATTGCCGGTCGGGTCCGTTACGACGGCGTTGCGGTCGCCGTAGAACATGTCCTGCGGCTCCTGAAAGGACTGCGCCCCCGCCTTGAGCGCCTGCACGTAACTGGCGTCGGTGTCCGGCACATAAATGTAGAGCATGCAGGGCAGGGGCGGGAATTCGTCCTGGGCGCGGCCCATCATCACGTAGGAGTCGCCGATCAGGACCTCCGCGTGCCCCGTCTTCCCGTCCTGGTTGGGGACCCGTTCCTTTTCCTCGGCGCCGAATGCCGCCGTGAGGAAATCCACGAGTCGGTCGACGTCTTCGACGACCATATACGGCGTCACCGAATGGTAGCCGTCGGGAATGTAATGCACAGCCATGAACACCTTCTCCTATAACGTTTGCGATCGTACGTATGCCGGGTCAACGAGGGTACTGCGTCCTACGAACTTCAACAAGTGCACAAGCTTGCGCGCTAAAGGGACCAGCAGTACCCGAGCCTTGTTCTCCGCCCCTTCCCCGCGGGGGCGTCGGGGGCAGGAAGCCCCCGCCGAGCGTCAGGACGACTTTATGCGTCCCCCGCGGGGAAGGGGGGGAGAACAAGGCGCACCCGCAGCAAAAAGGGCGGAAGATTGAGGCTAGAATATCGAGGACGTGTCACGCTTTCGGAAGGAAGCGCCAACCCCGAAAAATTGTTACAGGAACGATAAAGATGACAACGAACCAGGACTGGTGGCCGAATCAGCTGAACCTGAAGGTTCTTCGAGAAAATTCTCCCGCATCCGATCCGATGGACGCGGGTTTCAGTTACGCCGAGGCGGTCAAGACCCTTGACGTGGATGCGCTGAAGCAGGACATCGAAGAAGTGATGACCACCTCGCAGGACTGGTGGCCGGCCGATTACGGCCACTATGGACCGCTCTTCATCCGGATGACCTGGCATGCCGCAGGCACCTACCGGATCAGCGACGGCCGCGGTGGCGGAGGCGCCGGACACCAGCGCTTCGCGCCCCTGGGCAGCTGGCCCGACAACGCGAACCTGGACAAGGCCCGCCGCCTGCTGTGGCCGGTCAAGCAGAAATACGGCAACAAGATCTCGTGGGCCGATCTGCTGCTGTTCGCCGGCAATTGCGCCCTGGAGTCGATGGGCTTCAAGACCTTTGGCTTCGCCTTCGGGCGCCCGGACGTCTGGGAGGCCGACGAGACCGACTGGGGGGCCGAAGAAGAGTGGCTTGCCGACGAGCGCCACAGCGAAGACGGGGAGCTCGACGAGCGCCTGGGCGCCGACCACATGGGCTTGATCTACGTGAACCCGGAGGGGCCCGGAGGCAATCCGGACCCATGCGCAGCCGCCCGTTACATTCGAACGACCTTCAAGCGCATGGCGATGAACGACGAGGAGACGATTGCGCTTATCGCGGGCGGGCACACCTTCGGAAAAGCGCATGGCGCGGCCCCCGACAGCCACGTCGGCGTGGAACCGGAGGGCGCCGATATCGACGAGCAGGGCCTCGGCTGGACCAGCAGCTTCGGCAGCGGGAAAGGCGCCGATACGATCACCAGCGGCCTGGAAGGCGCGTGGACCGAAAATCCCGTGAAGTGGGACAACAACTTCATGGAGAACCTGCACCAGTACGAGTGGCAGTTGACCAAGAGCCCGGCCGGCGCGTCGCAGTACGAGCCCGAGAACGCTTCCGAGGTGGCCACCGTGCCGGATGCGCACGACCCATCGAAGAAGCACGCCCCCATGATGCTCACGACGGACCTCTCGCTGAGGATGGATCCGGACTACGCGCCGATATCAAAGCGCTTCCTCGAGAACCCGGACGATCTTGCGGACGCCTTCGCCAAGGCCTGGTTCAAGTTGCTGCATCGCGACATGGGGCCCACCAGCCGGTATATCGGACCGCTGGCGCCAACCGAGCCGCAGTTGTGGCAGGACCCGGTGCCCGCTGTCGATCACGAGTTGATCGGGGAGCAGGACATCGCGGACCTGAAAGCCAGGGTTTTGGCCACGGGCCTGTCGGTTTCCCAGCTGGTCTCGACGGCCTGGGCCTCCGCGGCAACGTTCCGCGGCACCGACAAGCGCGGAGGGGCGAACGGAGCGCGTGTCCGCCTTGCGCCGCAAAGGGACTGGGAAGTGAACGACCCGGCCGCGCTGGCCAGCGTGTTGCAGATCCTGGAGCAGGTCCAGGCGGAGTTCAACGACTCGCAAACCGGCGGAAAGCGGGTCTCCATTGCCGACCTGATCGTGCTGGCCGGGTGTGCCGGAGTCGAACAGGCGGCAAGTAACGCCGGACACGATGTCGAGGTTCCGTTCTCGCCCGGGCGCACCGACGCGTCCGAGGAGTGGACCGACGCGGAGTCCTTCGCCGTGCTCGAACCCACCGCGGACGGGTTCCGCAACTATCTCCAGGGCGGGCATCAGGCATCGGCCGAAGAGCTGCTGGTGGAACGGGCATGCATGCTGACGCTGACCGCTCCCGAGATGACGGCGCTGGTCGGCGGCATGCGCGCGTTGAATGCGAATGCCGGGCAGTCGGCGCATGGCGTGCTCACGGATCGCCCAGGGACGCTGAGCAACGACTTCTTCGTGAATCTGCTCGACATGAACACCGAGTGGCAGGCGTCCTCCGCATCGGAAGACGTGTTCGAGGGGCGCGTCCGCGGAACCGGGGACGTCAGGTGGACCGGCACCCGGGTGGATCTCGTCTTCGGTTCGAACTCGGAGCTCCGGGCCATCGCGGAAGTCTATGGCTGCGATGGCGCCGGGGAGAAGTTCGTAAGCGACTTCGTGGCTGCCTGGACCAAGGTGATGAATCTCGATCGCTACGATCTAGCATGAGCCAGGCGACGTCGGGACAGCACAGACGATAGGGCCTGAATTAGCGGATAGTTCCAGGGATACGGCACAGAAATGAAGGCCGCCTATCGCGCTGACGACATTGAAGTCCTCAGCGGCCTTGACCCTGTCCGACGCCGGCCGGGGATGTTCACCGATACGGCGCGGCCCAACTACCTGGCCCACGAGGTGATCGACAACAGCGTCGACGAGGCGCTGACCGGCCATTGCAGGCGCATCGACGTAACGCTGCACGGGGACGGTTCCCTGGCCGTGGAGGACAACGGCCGCGGGATGCCGGTGGACGTCCACGAGGAAACCGGACTGACGGGCGTGGAACTCATCCTGACGCGCCTGCACGCCGGGGCCAAGTTCTCGCGCCGCCAGTACCGCTACTCCGGCGGCCTGCATGGCGTGGGCGTGTCGGTGGTCAATGCGCTGTCGACCCGCCTCAAGGTGCGGGTGCGGCGCGGCGGGAGCGAATGGCACATGGAATTCGCCGGCGGAGAGCCCCAGCGGGCGCTGGAGGCCGTGGGCACCGTCGCGAAGGCGAATACCGGCACCTGGATCCGGTTCTGGCCGGACCCCCAGTACTTTTCAAAGGCAAGTTTTCACCTGCCTTCGCTCAAGCGGGTATTGCGCGCCAAGGCGCTGCTCTGTCCGGGGCTGACCGTGTCGCTGACCACGGAAGCCGATGGCGCTCAGGACGAATGGCGCTACGAGGACGGTCTGGCCCAGTACCTCCAGGAAGAACATGGCGAGGGCGAACGGCTGCCGGACGAGCCGCTGCGGTTTTCCCAGCTCGATGACGAGGAGCGAACGCTCGATTGCGTCGTGCAGTGGGCCGAAGACGGCTCCAAGCGTGTCGAGGAGAGCTACGTCAACCTGGTGCCGACGCCGCGCCACGGCACGCATGTCAACGGTCTTCGCACCGGACTGACCGAGGGTTTGCGCGAATTCTGCGAATTCCACAAGCTGTTGCCGCGCGACGTGAAGATTTCTCCGCCTGACGTTTGGGACGGAGTCAACTTCGTGCTCTCGGTGAAACTCGCGGAACCGCAGTTCTCCGGGCAGATGAAGGAGTCGCTGGCGTCGCGCGACTGCGCCGGTTTCGTGGCCGAGGCGGTGCGCGGCGGCATGGCGCTGTGGCTCAACCAGCACTCCGAGCTGGGCGAAAGGATCGCCAAACAGGCGATCGCGGCGGCCCAGCGGCGGCTCAAGGCCGCCCGCAAGACGCCGCGCCGCACGCCGGTGTCGGGACCCGCCCTGCCGGGCAAGCTGGCCGACTGCGCCAGCACCGCGCCGGACGAGTGCGAGATTTTCCTGGTCGAGGGCGACTCGGCCGGGGGCTCCGCCCGCCAGGCGCGGCACCGCGAATACCAGGCCATCCTGCCTCTGCGCGGCAAGATCCTGAACACCTGGGAAGTGGATTCGGCTGACTTGAACTCTTCCCAGGAGGTGCATGACATCGCCCTGGCGCTGGGAATACAGGCGGGCGATCCGGACCTGAGCAATCTGCGCTACCACCGCGTATGCATACTGGCGGACGCCGATTCGGACGGACGGCACATCGCAACGCTGATCTGCGCCCTGTTCGCCCGGCACTTTCCGGCGCTGGTACGCCGGGGTCACGTGCATGTGGTCATGCCGCCGCTTTACCGGCTCGACGTGGGCAAGGAAACGCACTATGCGCTCACCGACGAGGAGCGCGACGAGCTGGCGCGTCGTTTCGCCAGGCGCAAGGTTTCCGTTACCCGCTTCAAGGGCCTGGGCGAGATGAGCGCGAAGCAGTTGCGCGAGACCGCCATGGAGCCGGACACCCGCCGCCTTGTCCGGCTCGAAATGGATGAAGCGGACGATGCGTTCAGGGTGCTCGACATGCTGCTGGCGAAGAAGCGCGCCGCCGACCGCCGGGCCTGGCTGGAAGACAAGGGCGATCTCGCGGCGAGCTGATGGCCGGGCCGCAACTCACGCTGGTGCCGCGCGAGAACGCGGAAACGCGGCCCCTGGCGGAGTACGCCGAGCAGGCGTACCTGGATTACTCCATGTACGTCATTCTCGACCGGGCGCTGCCGCATCTGGCCGACGGTCTCAAGCCGGTGCAGCGTCGCATCGTCTATGCGATGAGCGAACTGGGGCTTGCCGCCACCGCCAAGCCGCGCAAGAGCGCCCGCACCATCGGCGACGTGATAGGCAAGTTCCATCCGCACGGCGATTCGGCCTGTTACGAGGCGATGGTGCACCTGGCGCAGCCGTTCGCCTATCGCCACCCGCTGGTGGACGGTCACGGCAACTTCGGCGCGATTGACGACCCCAAGTCCTTCGCCGCGATGCGCTACACGGAGGCGCGCCTTACCGCGTACGCGCAAACGTTGCTGGCGGAACTGGGGCAGGGCACGGTCGACTGGACCGACAACTTCGACGGCACGCTCAAGGAGCCCGAACTCCTGCCTGCGCAACTGCCCAATGTGCTGATCAACGGGTCCACCGGCATTGCCGTGGGCATGTCAACGGATATTCCTCCGCACAACCTGCGGGAGTTGGCCGCGGCGCTGGAGCGGGTCGCCGCGCGGCCGAAATTGCATTACGACACGCTTGCCGGCCTGATCCCCGGACCCGATTTCCCGACCGGGGGCGAACTGATCACGCCGGCCGCGGAAATCCGGGAGATCTACAGGAAGGGCCAGGGAGTGCTCAGGGTTCGAGCATCGTGGAAGCGCGAACAGGACGCCGTGGTGATCCACGAATTGCCCTGGCAGGTGTCCGGCAGCCGCGTACTCGAGCAGATCGCCAGGCAGATGGCGGCCAAGCGCCTGCCGACGCTCGAGAACCTGCGCGACGAAAGCGATCACGAGAACCCGGTGCGGCTGGTGCTGGTGCCCCGTTCCGCGCGCGTGGACGTCGATGCGCTGATGGCGCACCTGTTCGCCACCACCGACCTGGAGCGCTCCCTGCGGGTGAACCTGAACGTCATCGGCGAGGACGGCCGCCCGCGGGTCCGCGACCTGCGCGCCATGCTGGTGGAATGGCTGAAGTTCCGGCGCGCCACGCTTCGCCGCCGGCTCAAGCATCGCGAAGACCAGGTGTCGATGCGCCTGCACGTCCTGGAAGGCCTGATGATCGCCTACCTCAACCTGGACGAGGTCATCGCCATCGTGCGTTACGAGGACGATCCCCGGGCCCGCCTGATGGAGCGCTTCAAGCTGAGCCGCGAGCAGGCCGAGGGCATTCTCAACATCCGGCTGCGCAACCTGGCGCGCATCGAGGAGGAGAAGCTGCTGGCGGAGCAGGAGGAACTTGAGGCCGAGCGCGAGGCGCTGCGAGCGACGCTGGCGGACAAGGCGAAGTTCGACAGGCTCATGATCGCGGAATTCCGCGAGCTGGCCGAGGAGCATGGCGACGAACGCCGCACGCGCATCGTGGACGACGCGGCGCCGGCGGCTGCGTACCAGGAGGAGGACGTGACTCCGGCCGAGCCGCTGACCGTCGTGTTGTCGCGCCACGGCTTCGCCCGCGCCGGCAAGGGACATGAACTGGACAGCGCGGCCCTGAGTTTCCGCCCGGGAGACGAACTGCTCTGCGATCTGCAGTGCAAGTCGAATCAGCAGGTTGTGTTCCTGAGCAGCGAAGGGCGCGTCTATTCGCTCCCCGCGCACAGCCTGCCGTCGGCGCGCACGCACGGCGAACCGCTTTCCAGCCGCTTCAACGTGGCGGACGGAGAGCGCTGGAGCGGCGTGATGGGGGGCGATCCCGGGTCGCGATGGCTGGTATGCGGAACCCGCGGGCATGGCTTCATCGCCAACACCGGCAAGCTGTTTTCGCGCTCGCGCGCCGGCAAGGCGTTTCTGAACCTGGCCGAAGAGTCCGAGCCGCTGCTGCCGGTTCCCGTGCCCGATTCGCCCTGCCGAGTTGCCGCCGTGTCCGGCGACGGGCGCTTGCTGCTGTTCGGCGTCGACGAGCTGCCGGAGTCGGCCACCGGCCGCGGCGCGCTGCTGATCGGACTGAAGAACGGCGAACGGCTGGCGGCGGCGACGATCATCGGCCCGCGCGACAGGCTGATCGTGCATTGCGGGGAACGCAGGATGACGCTGCGCGGAAAGACGCTGGAGAACTACCTGGGCAAGCGCGCGCTCAGGGGCCGCATGCTGCCGCGTGGCTGGCAGAAGAATGTGAGCATGCTGGCGCGCGATCCGTTCCGGGGCGGATAATATCCGGTCCGGCAGACTGAACAGGGAAAGTGGCAAGTGCCCCCGAAGTTGGAAGAAAACCTGCGACGCGCCCGCCCGTACATGGAGCGTTTCGCCGCCGGCGTACAGGGCCATTTCATCGGCGGCAGGGTCTGCGCGGGCGAATCCGGTAAGACGTTCTCCAATCACTGCCCCGCCGACGGCGCGCTGATCAACCGTGTCGCCGCCGGCGGCGAGGCGGACATCGACGCGGCCTGCGCCGCGGCCCGCGACGCCTTTCCCGGCTGGGCCGCGGTGTCCGGCGAGCGCCGCGCCGAGCTGCTGCACGGAATCGCCGACGCGATCGAGGCGCGCGCCGACGAGATCGCCCTGGTCGAGTCCATGGACACCGGCCAGGCTCTGCGCTTCACCGCGAAGGCCGCGACGCGCGCGGCCGTCAATTTCCGGTTCTTCGCCGAACGCGCCCCCGATGCGCGCCGCGGAGTGTCGCTGCCGGCCGGCGAGCACGACAACCACACGATGCGCCAGCCGATCGGCCCGGTGGGCGTGATCACGCCATGGAACACGCCCTTCATGCTGTCCACCTGGAAGATCGCGCCGGCCCTGGCGGCCGGCTGCACGGTGGTGCACAAGCCGGCCGAATGGAGCCCGCTCACCGCACAACTGCTCGCGGAAATATGCGATGAGGCGGGACTGCCGCCCGGCGTCCTGAACACGGTGCAAGGCATCGGAGAGGAAGCGGGCAGGGCGCTGACCGAGCACGATGCGATCAGGGCCATCGCCTTTGTCGGCGAGTCCGCCACCGGCGCGCGCATCATGGCCCAGGGCGCGCCGACCCTGAAGCGAGTGCATTTCGAGCTGGGCGGCAAGAACCCGGTGATCGTGTTCGATGACGCCAACCTCGAACGGGCGCTGGACGCCGTGGTGTTCATGATCTACAGCCTCAACGGCGAGCGTTGCACGTCCTCCAGCCGCCTCCTGGTGCAGCAGTCGATTCACGACGAGTTCGTGGCGCGCGTCGCCGGGCGGGCGCAGGCCATCCGGGTCGGCCACCCGCTGGACCCGGACACCGAGGTCGGCCCCCTGATTCACCCGGATCACCTCGACAAGGTCAGCTCGTACTTCGGCATCGCCGGGGACGAGGGCGCGACCGTTTCCGCCGGCGGCGCCCGTGCGGAACTGCCCTGGCCGGGACACTACGTCCAGCCCACGCTGTTTACCGGTGCGCGCAATGACATGCGGATCGCCCAGGAAGAGATATTCGGCCCCGTGCTGACCGCCATCCCCTTTACGGACGAAGCCGACGCCCTGTCGCAGGCCAACGATTCGCGCTACGGGCTGGCCGCGTACGTCTGGACCGGCGATCCGGATCGCGCGCGGCGCCTGTCCGAGGCGCTGGAAGTCGGTATGATCTGGGTGAATTCCCACAACGTGCGCCATCTGCCTGCGCCATTCGGCGGCATGAAGGCCAGCGGGATCGGCCGCGACGGCGGCGACTACAGCTTCGATTTCTACATGGAAACCAAGAACGTCAGTATTGCTACCGGCGAGCACCGGATACCCGGATTGGGGAACGGCTGACGCGACAACATTCGGGGGGCACTGCAAATGTTGATCATTACCCAGGAACCTTGGCATGCGGATGCCACCGGCGCACGGCTACTCAGCCTGGCCGAGGCAGCCGCGCTGCAGTTCGGCGACATCAGGGGCTCGTTGCTGCTGCTGCCGTTGGGGGAAGCCGACTGGGAGCAGCTTCGCCCGGAACGGGAGTTGCTCGCCGAGGCAGGCGCGGCGTCGAACTTCCATGGAATCCACATCGCCGGCGCCGTGCCCGTGCTGGCGGCCCATTCGGACGAGCCGCAAACGGTGGGTTTCGTCGTGGGTCCCGACGGCAACACGGCCCTGCGCGTTCCGAAGATCACACCCGACTTCGTCGAAGGCTTCACCGACAGCGCCTGCGAACTGGGCAGGCCCGCCGATCTGCCCGTGCTGGATACGCCGCTGGGCCGGCTGGGCATTCTTACCGGAGAGGACGTGCTTTATGCGCACTACGCGCGGGTACTGACCTACAACGGCGCCGAGGTGATCCTGAACCCCTGCCGCGAGCGTCGCGACGCCGGTTTCGAAAGCCGGCTGCGGGCCCGCCGAACGCGCGCCTACGAGAGCTCCGCCTACGTGGCGGTGGCCAGCCCCCACTCTCAGCTGTCCGGCGACGTGAACGTGCGCCTGCCCTGCGCCTCGGCGCTTTACCTCCACGACCAGCAGACGGTCGAGGAGGCCGGCCAGGGCGAGAGTTTCCTCAAGCCCGACTTCAGCATCGAATTTCTGCGCCGCAAGCGCTCCACTCTGTTCATGAACCAGCCCGTTTACATGCGCAGCATGCTGTACGCGCCCGGCTACAGGCAGGCCGCCGTCGCCGTCCAGGCCGCCGGCCGGGAGATGCCGCGGAGCCGCAAAGGATGGCGCGAAGAAGCCGGCCGGCGGATCGCCGCGCAGGCGCAAGCCAACCGCATTGACGGGCCGACCGAGGACCAGTACTCGGCGCTGCTGGTTCAAAACGAGTTTCGCGTGATCCACATGGACACGCCCAACCCGGAGAAAATCCTGCGCCGGAACCTCGACGAGGCCATCGGCCTGGCCGCGCGCAGCGCCTTTATCCCCAATGTCCGGCTGGTCTGCTTCCCGGAATTCTTCATGACCGGCTCGGGCGGCTTCGGCAAGCGAACGCCGAAGACCCTGGAGCGCATCGCGATCACCTATCCGGGGCCTGAAACGGACGTATTGAGCGAATTTGCGCAGAAGAACAACGTGTACGTGGCCGGCTCGACGTTCGAGAAAGACCCGCGCTTCCCCGAACGGGCGTTCAACTCCGCCTTCATCCTCAACGATTCCGGCGACCTGATCCTGCACTACCGCAAGCTGCATTGCGCCGACATCTGGGGGCAGCTGCCCGACACGACTCCCGGCAGCATCTACTCGCGGCTGGTCGAGGAACTGGGCTATGACGCGCTGTTCCCGGTGGTGGACACGCCGCTGGGCAAGCTTGCCGCCATGGTGTGTTTCGACCACACGGTGCCGGAGACCGCGCACATGCTGGCGAAGCGCGGCGCGGAGGTGATCATTCACTGCACTTCCGACCCGCACGGCGCCGGGCGCCGGCCGTGGGAGGAGTGCCGCATGACTCGCGCCCACGACAACGGCGCCTACATCCTTGCGCCGCGCCCCGGAGGCGAGTACTTCGATCCGCACGCCGAGCATCCGGGCACTTTCCTGCGCGGTTATACGCGCATCATCGGCTACGATGGCCGCCTGCTCGGCGAGGCCGACACCTCCGGCAAGGTGAGTTTCCAGGCCAACCTGGACCTGGCCGAGTTGCGCCGCTATCGCGCCAACGCGTCCGCCAACATGCTGATCTGGGACGAGCCGCGCAGCTACGTGGACTGGTACGAAAAGGGCCACGGCCTGCCGGGCGATTTATGGGCCGGCGACCCGCAGGAGAACCCGTACGCGAACTTCGCGGCGATGAAGGCCTCGCTGGATCGCTTCTACAGCGAAGGAATCTACCTGCGCCCCGGCTCAACGCGAACCGGCGCCGAAACCGACGCCCGTAGCCTAATATAATCCGCGGCTGCGCGCCCGTAGCTTAGCCTGGATAGAGCATCTGGCTACGAACCAGAAGGTCGGGAGTTCGAATCTCTCCGGGCGCGCCATCTCCCCAGGGCCAGCTCCGATCGCCGAGGCTCAGGTGAATAGTCCGGCGCGCAGCTTGCGACCTCAATCCAGTTAGGAGGAAAGTCTTGACCATCGCAGGAAGAATCAGACACCTGACGCGGATCGGTCTTTCGCACATGAATGAAGCGATCCTGGACGTGTTGTTTCATGCCCACGGCAAGCCGGCCGGGCTTACCGCCGCGGAGATTCACCAACGGATGGGGTTGGGCGACGACTTCGGAAACCCGCCCCACGGCGTCGTCGAGGGCCTGCTTTGCCACCTGGAGGACGCGGGCAGCGTCACATCCTCATCGAATCAGGGCGCGGAACGCGAAACTACCTGGCGACTGAAGGAGCAGGAATACGCTCAGCGCTGCGACTAGTGGCCTCGCGCGGCATCCGCGGCCGCGTGTATACTCGAATGGTGAAGTGGGAGGGGTTCGAATGACCGACAATCCCGGCTACGCGGCCGATTTCATCAAGTCCGACACGGACCGGGCGACGTTCATGAAGGATCCGGCGATGGATCATCTGATGGCGGCGCTGGTGTCGGTGAGTACGGAGATCTGGGCGCAGGCCCGGCGTATGAAGATCATGGAGCGATTGCTGGAGGACCGTGGCAAGGTCACCCGCGAGATGATCGAGGGTTACATGCCGAGCGCCGAGGAGGAGGCGTCGTGGCGGGCCGAGCGCGACCGCTTCATCGAGCGGACTTTCGGCTCTCTCACGATGGGGCATTCGTTCGAAGGCCAACCGACGAGGGGGTTCCATGATCGGCCGGGCGCCGAGGGTCCGATGCATCGCTCCGGAAGGGGAGGTTAGGCCTCATGATGAATCGACGCACGATATTGGGATCCCTGGCGGCGGCTTTTTCGGCGACGGCGGCTACGCGCAAGGCGAGCGCGTCCACTGCCCCACCGTCTTCCTTGCCGCTCGATATCGAGCCGCGCGGCACCGTGGGCATACAGGAGCGCATGCCCAGCCTGGACCTGGAGAGCCGGCACGAGTTCCTGACCGGTTTCAGGGTCTGGGCGCAGGGACCGCTGGGCAGGGCCGCCGAGGAACGGGCCAACGCCATTTTCAAGGCGAAGGGCATTGATCCCGAGGGCGACGTTCCGCTGGAGCAGGTGCAGGCGGCACTTGAGGGCGACCCGATCGTGGGCGCCAGCGTTCGCTACTGGATCACCGGTCAGCAGCATTGCTGGAAGCTGGTTGCCGACGAATTCCACGCCAACGCCGACGCCTACATGGCCGAGCTGGAGGCCGCCGAAAAGGCAGGTCCGGGCTCGGTGACGCTGGATCCCGATTTCAAGGTTCCCGAATACGCTTCCCACGAAATTCACATCCAGCCGGGCGGATATGTGGGTGATCCCTTCGCCGGCTACATTTATCACTACGGCACCAATCACTTCCGGATGGGCAACGAACAGGACCAGCGGCAGAAGCTGGTCGCCTCCACGGCGGAGCCACCGGAAGATGGCCGCTTCAAGCGCATTCTCGACCTGGGCTGCGGTCCGGGCCGGCTGACCGTTGCGCTCAAGGACCGGTTCCCGGACGCGGAAGTCTGGGGCATTGACGTTTCCGGACCGATGGTCCGCTACGCGCACATGCGCGCGGCCGACCTCGGCAAGGAAGTGCACTTCGTTCAGGGCCTGGCGGAAGACACCGGTTTTCCGGATGGCCATTTCGACCTGGTGTATTCCTACATCCTGTTTCACGAGGTGCCTGCCTCCGTAACCCGTGCGATCGTGAAGGAAGTGCACCGGATTACCCGCCCCGGCGGCGTGTTTCAGTCGGGTGATTTTCCGGCCGATCAGCGCCCGCCCACCCCCTATCGCAGCTTCCGCCGCTGGTGGGACTACCGCTGGAACAACGAGGTCTGGCGCAACGAATTCCAGGACTTGCATTTCGGTAAAGAAATCGCCAAGGCCGGATTTACCGTGCGCGATTCCAAAAAAGGCCTTGGATTTCTCGGGTCCCTGCGCGCGACGCGCAACGCCTGAAGGCCTGCGCAACCGCCAACTTTTCTATCCCATGAGAACGGGAGGACATCCCATGACCAACCGCTGTAAAGCAATTCCGATTTGCCTGGCAATCGCCGCGGCATTCCTGTTTGGGCCTGCCCAGGTCAACATCGCATTCGGCCAGGAGGCGCAGCTGGAGGAGATCGTCGTCACGGCGCGCAAGCGCGAAGAGGCGCTCCAGGACATTCCGCTGTCAATCACCGCGTTCACCGCGGAGGAACTGCAGAAGCGCAACATCCAGGGGATGCGCGACATTGCGCTGTTCACGCCCGGATTCAACTTCGAGGACTTCGGTGGCTCCGGAGGAACCACGCCGGTCGTGCGCGGCACCACCCAGGTGTCGATATTGCAGTCCGGCGAGCAGAACGTATCGGTTTTCTTCGACGGCGTATATCTGCCGCGCAGCTACGTGACCGACCTCGGCTTCGCCAACATGGAGCGCGTCGAGGTGGTCAAGGGCCCGCAAAGCGCCCGCTACGGACGCAACGCCTTCATGGGAGCGATCAACTACATCCCCAGGAGGCCCGGCGACGAGTGGGACCTGCAGGGGCAGGCTGTCGCCGGCAGTCATTCGCGTTATGACTGGGCCGGCACGGTGTCCGGACCGATCGTCCCCGGCCTGGTTTCAATACTCGCGGGGTACGACTACTCGGAGTTTGACGGCACCTGGAAGAATCCGCACCCGTTCTCGGACGTTGATTTCAAGCAAGGCACCGACGGCCGGCTGGGTGGACACGAGCGTTCGGTGGCCAGCCTGGCCCTGCGCATTACGCCCGGCGATGCCCTGGCCATCGACCTGGCCTACTACGACTACGACTTCGACAGGGAACATCGGGCCCAGAACTTCTTCGCCGAGTTGGGTGCGGACAGCCACTTGCTGAATTGCGGCCAATGGAATCCGGACGTCCGGCCGGCGGGGCGGCCCGGCTTCGGCTATGGCGGCCAGTGGTACCGCTTGTACTGCGGCGAGCTTTGGGTGGACGTCATCCCCTCGGATCCGAGGGGATATGCCCGGCAGTTGAACGCGCAGTTCACGCGGGGCTCGGTCAACTGGGCCGTCAGCGATTCGATCGCCGTGGAATACATTTACGGCAAACTGGAGGCGGATTCGAAGACCCTCGGTTACAAGGACCTCCTGCCGGGTTGCCCGTTCGCCACTCCGCCATTGCCCGGCTGCGTTTTTGAAAGCGGCCCCATAGGCGACTTCGAAGTGGATTCCCACGAGATCAGGGTGTCCTGGGACACCGGCGGACCACTGCGGGCCGCCGTCGGATACTTCTACACGAAAAGCCGGGATGCCTATATCGCCAACTTCAGCACCATGTGGCCCTTGAGTGCGGCGCCCACGGAGCCGGTCGATATTCTGGACCGTTCGGCATTCGTCGTCTACGTGCCATTGAGGGATCTTCTGAACAGGAACAAGACAACCTCCCCGTTCGCGGAGATCAGCTATTCGTTCATGGACGACCGGGTGCGCCTTGGCGTGGAGGCGCGCTACTCGAATACCGACAAGTTCGAGGGTAATCGGCCATCCGAGGGACTAGACGGAAATCTCGTGTTCTCAGGGGTGGTGCTGGAGGGCGAGTTCTCGTCGTTCACGCCGCGGATCACGCTGGAGTACGATCTCAGCGACGAGCGGCTGCTGTTCGTTTCGCTCGCAAAGGGCGTCAAGCTGGGCGGCTTCAATGCCTCATCCGTTCGCGTCGAGGACCGCACCTTCGACGAGGACCAGAACTGGACCTACGAAATCGGCTCCAAGAACATCCTGATGGACGGGCGGCTGCGCCTGAACGGATCGCTGTTCTGGATCGATTGGTCGGACGTGCAGATCAGGGCGCAGGATCCGGGCAACCCGGCCGACCTGTCGCTTTCGCTGACCGCCAATCTCGGGGACGTGAGCTCCAAGGGTTTCGAAGTGGAGGCCGCCTATGCGATCTCCGAGAATCTGACCGTCAGCGGGTCCGCCTATTACGGCGACGCCAAGTACGAGGAAGGCACTTTCGACAAGCGCTGGGGCGGGCTGCCCTCGGTTTGCGACGATGTCGTTTGCCCGATCGACGGCCACGTGGGCGGCAATCAGATGCAGCGCCAGTCCAAGGTGCAGGCGACCTTCGGGACCGAATGGCGTGACGAGCTGGCGCTGGGCTTCGCCGAGGAGTACTTCATCCGCTTCGATATCGCATACCAGTCGAAGCAGTACGCCGACGCGATGAACCTGGCCTGGGTGCCCGAGCGCAACATCGCGAACGCCAGCATCGGCATTATCGGGCGCTGGTACGAGGCACAGCTTTGGGCCCGCAACCTGTTCGACGAACTGTACGTGTCCGGCGCGACCGTGGGCGTGCCCAACAGGCAATACAACGCCTACCTCGGCGAGCGCCGCACGTTCGGCCTGACCTTCATCGCGAACTTCGACGGCTTAACGGAGTGACACGAAGGCAATAGCGTCCCGTCCTCCACAATGGCGGGACGCCTTCGCCCCTGGTAAGTGCGCAGGGCCGGCTGCCGATGCACCTCGTTCTGTTCGATATCGATGGCACTCTGGTCGACTCGGACGAGTTCGACGCCGAGCTGTACGTGCAGGCCGTCCGGGAAGTTCTCGGGACGGAGATCGACGACGACTGGTCCACGTACCGCAACGTCACCGACGGCGGCATCCTCGATGAGATCATCGACAACGCGGGGCTGAAAACCGGCCGGCGTCGCATCCACTCGGAGGTCAAGGCCGTCTTTTGCGGCCTGGTTTCGGAATACCTGGACGAAAGGGAAGGCCGGTTGCCCGAAATCGCAGGCGCCGGGGCTTTTCTGGCCGAACTTGAGACACTTCCGGAAGTCTCGATTGGGCTGGCCACGGGCGGCTGGGAGGAAACGGCGCGGATGAAGCTTCGCGCCGCCGGCCTGGACCGCTACTCGCTCCCTCTGGCTTCGGGTTCGGACGCCTTTACACGCATCGAAATCATGCAAATCGCCGAGGAAAGCGCGCTTGGCGGCCGAACGGCGGGCCGGCGGACCTACTTCGGCGACGGAATCTGGGACAAGCGGGCCAGCAAGGAGCTCGGCTACGACTTCATCGCCATCGGCGACAAGGTTAAACACCACGCCCGATACCCGGACTATCAGCGCAGCAAGATAATGATTGCGCACCTGCGGCCAAGTGCAGACTCTGCGGCATGAAAGGAACAAACAACAGGCTTGGCGTCCACGCGATGGTTGGATTTCGATTTCTCGGCGTACACGTATCGATTCGCGGTTGGCATCACACTTAAATCTGCCAGACTTGGCCGAGTGCCCGCTGGGAGGGTGGCGGCTTGTTTCGTCATATGATCGTGATATGATCGTCACTTGATCGGTAGGGCTGGAAGGAGCTGTTTGATGGAATTTCGGGCCTATGACGATCCGTCAAAGCTGCCTGCGAGCGAGGCCATGCGTGTAGCGGCGCTGCTTGAGATGGAAACGACTGGAGAAGTCAGCGACGTTCAGTTGGCGCTAAGAGTCTCCAAAGGTCTGCGTGCTCGTTCGGCACACGCTTTGGCCAGGCTGTTGGGCACGAATCACGTAGTGGGACCGGTTATACCCGAAGCCACTCTTCGACGGGCCCGCAGGGCCGGGAAATCACTCTCGCGCGAGCATAGTGAGAGACTCTACGAAGTCGGACGCGTGCTGGACGCAGTGAGCTGCGCGTTTCATGGGGACCGTAACGCCATCGAGGCCTTCCTGAACCGTCCGCATCCACTACTGGAAGGCCGTACGCCCCTTGACCTGGCGCGTTCCAGTTCAGCGGGCGCCGATGCCGTAGTAAGCCTTATCCGCCGTGCGGAGGCCGGCATGGCCGTGTGACCATGCCGCCGCGGCTCGCCGGATACATGCGGGCTTACCGGATCGGCGACCCTAAGGGACGATTTCCCATATGGAGCACCGGCGGCGCAAGGCAAGTGGCGGGACGTTGGCATGAAGCGGGCGCAGAGGTCATCTACGCTTCCCAAAACTACTCGACCGCGCTGCTGGAGGCCCTGGCGCACTGGAACGGGATCCTGCCGAGCGGCCAGAGATACATTGAGATCACGATTCCTCGAGGCGCCAGCTACGAAGTGGTCGCGGAGGAAGCCGTCCCGAATTGGTTTGA
Source organism: Gammaproteobacteria bacterium (assembly GCA_965116895.1). Classification (GTDB taxonomy): domain Bacteria; phylum Pseudomonadota; class Gammaproteobacteria; order Steroidobacterales; family Foliamicaceae; genus Foliamicus. The sequence goes on from OZ220729.1 coordinate 903,492, forward strand.
CAAGAGCGCGGAGGCGGCCCGGCGCTTTGGCCGTGACTGGTATGCCGGGAATCGAAGTGCGATCCTGCTCGTTCCCTCGGTAGTTGCACGCATGGAGCAAAATGTCGTTGTCAACAGTCGGCATCCGGATTTCGCGAACCTCATGGTCGGTCCCGAGAAGCCCGTATTCTGGGACGAACGCCTGTTACCGTAGCACCACAGGGACTTGGATACCGGAGTTGTGAGAAGAAGACTGGGCACTATCGTCGTGATGCTCTGCACGGCTGCGTTTTACGCGCAGGCGCAGACTGCCGGGGAGTTCTTTCCCGGACGGCTGATGTTCTCTCCGGAAGAAGAGGCGCTGTACATGCAGCGCTACGAGAAAGGGCAGGTGCGCAGGACGGCGGAGGAAATCTATATCGATCGGGAAGCGATGGCCGGCGCCGATGACTGGAAGTCGCTGCCGACTGCCGCACCCGCGGAGCGAACGATCTCGGAGCAGGCCCTGGACGACGCGGAACGCTATGCCGAAGTGAACAACTCCAGCGCGTTCATCGTCTGGCGCAACGGGAAGATCGAGCGGGAATCCTATTTCGGCGGTCACACGCGCACTTCGCCGATCAACTCCTTCTCCCTGGCGAAGCAGGTGACGGCGTTCGCCATCGGCCGGGCGATCATGCTTAACAATATTGCGTCGCTCGATCAGCCGGTGGCCGATTTCGTAACCGAATGGAAGGGCGATCCCTGGCGCGAAAAGATCCTGGTTCGGCATCTGCTGGACATGCGCGCGGGCTTTTTCCCGCAGGTCCCGCCCCAGGGTCCCACAGACCTGATCTCCCGCACCTTCCTGCATCCGCGCCACGACGAGATCATCGTGGCCGAATACCCGGTCATCGACGAACCGGGCACGCGCTACGAGTACAACAACGCCGCGGGCGACATGGTCGCGGTGCTGATCGAGCGCGCCACCTCACGCAGGTATGCGGAGTTCGTGGGCACGGAAATCTGGCAAAAGGTCGGCGCGATGGGCGGGGCGGTCTGGGTTAACCGGCCCGGAGGAACGGCGCACTCCGGCTGCTGCATGCTGGCGCCGGCGGAGAACTTCCTTAGGCTGGCGATCGCCATGCTGCACGACGGCGTTTGGAAGGGCGAACGGCTGCTGCCGGACGGCTACGTGAAGGAAATGACCACGCCCACACCCGAAAACCCGTACTTCGGACTGAGCATCTGGGTGGCCGGGCGCTATACGGAGCGGCGCGGCTTCGCCAACCCGGACCGCGGCATGGCTGAGATCCTTCACGGCGAACCCTATCTCGCCGCCGACCTCTACCTGTTCGACGGCAACGCCAACCAGGTGGTTTACGTCGTTCCCTCCCAGGACCTGATCATCCTGCGAACGGGCCTGGCGCCGCTACGCGACGAGAGCACCGAGTGGGACAACAGCGTTCTGCCCAACACCATCATGCGCGGCATCGTGAAGGATCGGCGCGCGTCCGAGCCGCAGCGTTAGTGCTAACAGGCCCTGGTCAGCCCGCTTTTTTCCTGCGCCACCACAACAGAAACCCGGTCGCGAAGAGCGCCGGAAAGAACAGGCCCGCGACAAACATGACCACGCGGCCGGGTAAGCCCGCTATGGCGCCGCTGTGCAGGCTTGCGGCAAAGTCGGCGGAAAGCAATGACATCCATGTCGGTGCGGCGGGGGCGGACAAGCGAATGATTTCGCCCGTGTACCGGTTGACGAAGACGGTCGTCTGCCTTGCGACCGCGTTTTCACCCGGAGGGAAAACCCGAATAAGGAAAAAGGGCTGAGGTCCCAGGGGCCGAAGAATGAAACCCAGCCAGGAACCCGGCACGGCGTCCAGCGCGGCGTCGGCAGCGTCCTGCCAGCGGATGGTTGGCGGCGGACCACCCGCTTGCGCCGGCATCCGAGTGCCGGCATTCCCCGGTGCGGACGGGGGCGCCGAGGGCGGCGCGCCGGTGGCTGCCGGCGGCCCTGCCTGCGGTGCGGTCAGCTTCCAGACAATGGGCGGAACCGTCACGGCGGAGAGAAACAGGAAGGCGAACATGTAGACCCCGCCGAGGTTGTGCAAGTCGCGAATGACACGACGGGATCCGCCGTCCCACTTCACCGAAAGGGCTCCGGGCAGCCGCTCTTTCCTGGGCCACCACAACGCCAGTCCTATGGTGAACATGACCATCAGCAGGATCGACAGGAGGCCGAGCGCGTTCTCGCCGATGCCGCCGAGCGTCAAATCGCCATGCAGCCTGCGGATCAGCGCCATGGATGACAGGCTCGAGCGTTCACCCACGATTTCAGCGGTGAACGGATCGACGAACACCTGCCGTTCGTTTCCGCCGGAACCCGCCAGCGTGACCGTGAGCGTTCTGTCCGGCGCGTCGTCCAGGCGCGAGACAAAGGCAGGCTGCCAACCCGGATACGCCCGGACAGCTTGTGAAACGACCTGATCGAGCGGCAGGCGAGATCCCGTTACCTCGGCGCTATACAGATCCGGACTCAGTGCGACATCAAGTTCATCCTCGAAGACGAGCAGGGAACCGGTCACGCCGACCAGAACAATGATGAGCCCGGCCAGAATCCCCGACCATCGGTGGAACACGAGAAGGGCCCTTTTTGTGCGCGGCTTCATGCGCCCAACTATACTGACTAGTCTCCGCCCGGCGGCAGGTACCAGATCGGCGAGCTCCAGGCCATTTCCTGGATGGTCTTCGGCGCATCGTTATCGCAGGCGTCCGGACGCTCATCGGCCGGCAGGGCAACGCATTGCGCCCAGCTCCACCGCAGCGTGGGCACCTCCACCGCCCGCAGGTAGTAGTACGAAGCTTCGGCGGGGTCGAATTCCGGGTCCTCGAACACCGTGCACAGGTCCGCCGACCCCGTGCCGCTCCACGCCCCGGTCTGCAGGTCCACCTCCCCCTCCTGGTTCTCATGGCCCGCTACATCGAACACCTTGTAGTTGGCCTGGCCGGCGTCGTCGATCCAGCCCTTGATCACCTGGAGCTTCTGCAATTGCGCGGCGTGCGGATCCTGCAGGGCGCTCACGAAGAGTTGCGGCGCGGCGCCGAGCCCGTCGCTCAGGTCGCCGCCCATGGGAATGCCCCGGGCATAGCCGTGGGCCGCCCTGTCGTCCAGCTCGCAGGCGTTGTCCGCGAAGTCCCAACCTGCGAACAGCCTGGGTTCGATGCGCGTTCCGGTGGTGCCGAACACTTCCTTGCGGCGCAGGGACTCGAAGATCGCATCGCGCGAATTCTCCACGGCCCACACGCCGGCCAGGCCGCCCGGATTGTTTTTCAGTCCGAAAGGCGAGCCCTGTCGGTCAGTCCGCCGGTTCTCGAAGTCTGTTTCCGACGCCAGGTGCCCTGGCCAGCCATGCTCATGCGTGTCGCCGGCCGTGGACATGTGTCCGTCCGTGGAAGCGATCACGCCCATCTTGTAGGAATTGACGCCGATCACGGCCTGGTCCTGCAAGCCGGTCAGGAGAACGCTACGTAAGAAGTCGTTCTTCGAAATGCAGCCAACGCGCGCAAAGCCGCGCATGCCGATTTCCCCTTCTTCACAGAAACGGACCACGGTTGGTTCACCGACGCGGGGCAACGCCTCCCTGCCGACGCTGCGCACCTGCTCCTGCTCGCACAGTTCATCCTCGGCGCCGAGAATATTCGGCAGGCCGTTAAAGCACTCGGAATTGCCCTTGTGCTGGAACACCTCCATGACCGGTTCCATGGCGTTGCGCAGTTCCGCTGTCTCGCGCGCCGTGTCGCCGGACTCGAATCGGGAAATATAGGATGGAAACATGGCGCCCGAACTCAGGTTCGAGTTATGCGGGATCGCCAGCACGTCGCATCCTTCGATGCCTTCCAGGCACTGCTCGGTCAACTGGTCCCACAAATCGACGTCCGTGGGTGACTCGATATAGGAAATCGCGTACTCCGGCACCCTGTCATTCCGGAAAATCACGTTGCGGTGGTAGTTGTTGGCTCTGGGCGTGCCCGTGTATTCGTAGCCCACGAAAGTGGTGAAGCGGCAGGCCGAGGTTCGGTCGTAGGCCTCTTCGGCCATGTCCCGGGTGGCCTGCCACAACGAAAGAGACGCTTCAAGACAGTCCGAGCTGTCTTCGCCGCAAACATCCGTCATGCGTTCGGGATTTTCGCGGATGACTATTCGAATGAAGGGCGACAGCCCCTCTCCGCTTTCACCGCGCAGGAACTTGCAGGAATTGACGTTGTACACCTCGCTCTCTTCATCTAAACAGAGCTTCATTTCGCCGAAGAACTCGGAGTGATCGGTGACCGCCGCGAAATCCAATGGGCGCGTGATTTGCTGAGTCATCAGCACGCTGCCGTCCTCGGCGTAGGGCGGGATCGGTATGGCTTCGCCCCTGGCGAAACGGTACGCGTCGGCCGGAGTGGTCCTCGTGCCGAGCGGCCGGGCGTCGAAGGAGTAGGCCGTATGGATGTGCAGGTCGCCGAAGTACGCATTGCGATTGGCGTTGCGGTCGATGCAGGCCTCCCGATCCTCGGTGTAGGTCACCAGGTTTGCATTTGGCGCCTCCTGTGGGGCTTGCTGAGCGCAACCGCAAACCAGGAAGGCGAGAATCGATAATCCCAGCGGCCTGTGCGGCATACATTCTCCTCCGGAGGCCTGGATCAGGCAGGTCGTTGCAATGAGAGTTTCGCACATGTTCCAGGGAGGCGGCTTCGGCCACTGTATGAAGCTACGGGTCATGTAAGATCGGATCATGACGCGCGTTAGCGATTTCCAGTTGAACCAGGTGGTTCATATTGGCCATCTAGCGCAGGAGTGCGTGGCTGAAAAGGACTTCGCGCGCATCATGACCCGCGAGTTGATGCACCTGCTGAGGTCGTCTTCCGGCGTGTTCATCGAATTCGATCCGGGTTCGCCCACGCCGAGACTGCTGGACGGCACTTCGTACCAGGTCGATCACAGCAACATGAAGAAGTACCTGGATTACTACCAGTTCCTGGATCCGGCGTGGGCCCGTTACCAGCGGCTGTCGAAGGTCCACGATGCGCCGGGCGTGTCGACCGACCAGGTGATCGAATCCGACAGGTCGTACCGGGAGTGCGAGTTCTACCAGGACTTTCTGCGTCCGACCGGCGTTCATTCGGCGATGATTTTCGGCGTAAACATCGACGGCCGCCCGTTTGGGCTGGTCGGCATGCACCGCACGGAACATCTGGGCCCCTACAGCGAAACGGCCCACCGGCTTGCGCAGCTCCTGATTCCCTACCTCAGCATTGCGCTGCGCTTCCGCTACAGGCAGCGGCAACAGGAAAAGCGCGACGATGTCGTCACCAACCTGCTGCGCCTGCGCGGGATTCACGGCTACCTGATGCTGGATCAGGATTTCACGCTGCGCGATGTGGTCGGCGAGTTCGACCACAGCGACCTGGTTGCGCCGCAAGCCGACCTGGACAGACTGCGCGGCAGCTCCGTTTTTGCGTTCCTCTCCGAACCGGTCCGCGCAAGCCTGCTGCGTGTGCATGCCGGCCGACCCTGGGAGGCGGCCTTGTGCCTCGACGAACACGGCAACGCCCGGAACTCGCACCGCATCGAGGTCGTGGAGCATGCCGACGGTACCAGGCATTACGTGCTGGTTGCCCTCGACCGGAACTACTCCGGTATTTCCGAGGCACGCGCCCGGGAGCTCCTGCTAACGCCGCGGCAGGTTCAGCTCGTGAAGCTGGTGGCGCTGGGAATGACCAATGCCCAGATCTCGGAATCGCTGGGACTCAAGGTGAAAACCGTCGAGAATTACCTCTCTGCGGTCTATCAGAAGACCGGCACATCGAATCGCACCGAACTGGTCGCCGTTCTTACGGGCTAGCCGCTCCCGTGCGCATGACCAGTAGGGGGTTTCCCCCCTAGCCGGAAATCCGCCGAAGAAATAGCTTATTGGTGGGTTCCCTCCTCCGGAGCGGATAACGAAATCGTTTCCTCAGAGGATACGAACATGTGTGCGAAATCAGCCCCGACGCGCCCAATGCGCTTGCTCTCGCTGCTCGTGGCCTGCAGCCCCTTCCTCGCAGGCAACGCGCTGGCCCAGACGGTACTGGAAGAGATCGTCGTAACCGCGCAGAAACGGGAAAACACGCTGCAAGGCGAGCCGTTGGCGGTTTCGGCATTTTCCGGCGAGGAGATCGCCCGGTCCGGCGGCAGCGATGCCAACGTGCTGGGCTACATCGTCCCCAATCTCCACGTTGGCGAAGAAACCAACCGCGACGGGCTGTCGCTCACGATACGCGGTGTTTCCGGTACCGATGTGCGCAACGCGGCGGACCCGACCACGGCATTCCACGTGGATGGCAGCTACGTGCCCAGGCTTTCCGGTCCGCAGGCGTATTTCTACGACGTCGAGCGGATCGAGGTCCTGCGCGGACCGCAGGGAACGCTGTACGGGCGCAACAGCACCGCCGGAGTCGTGAACGTCATCACGCGCAAGCCGGATTACGACGCTTTCGGCGGGCTGGCCGAAGTCACGGCCGGCGATTACGGCCTGGTGCGGTTCAACGGCGTGCTCAATGTCCCGTTCTCGGACCGTGCGGCGGCGCGCATCGCCGTGATGTCGAACGACCGCGACGGCTATCGCGAGAACGCGCCTTCGGAAGACGGCGATGACGCAGACGAGCGCGGCGTGCGGGTGCATCTCGCCTTCCAGGCCGGGGAGAATACCTCGGTTCTGCTCACGGGCGAGTCCTACGAGCGCGGCGGAGTGGGCGGCGTGGCGTCGTTCGCGACGTTTCCGAACGACAACACCGGCCTGCTGTCATCCGATCCGGCAGGAGTGAACCCCATCGATACGCAGGGCTACCGCGACAGCAGCGACAGCAATTTCCGAATCGAACTCAATCACAGCTTCGCGGCTATGGACTTCACCTACCTGGCCGCGTACCGCAATCACGAGCGGGACTTTCTCGCCGATGCCGACTTCACCGCGGAGCCCTCCATCCAGTCGTTCGTCCAGGAAACCACCGAGTCGGCCACCTGGACCCACGAGGCGCGCCTGACGTCGACCGGCGATGGCCCGTTTCAGTACATCGCCGGCGTTTACCTGCTGGACGAGGAGATTGACGGCGATTTCGTAGTCGGATTGACGCACTTCATTTTTGGCCCGACGTTCCGGGTGCGCTTTGTTGACCAGGGCCTCACCAACGAGAGCGCCGCTGCCTTTCTCCACACCACGTACCAGGTCAACGACCGGCTGAGGTGGACCGCGGGGCTGCGCTACACGAGCGACGAGAAGGACAAGGGCGGTCATGCGGGCGATCTGGGGATGAGCGCCGATACGGCGACCGGCAGCTTCCAGACCGTGGGGATCGCCAATGGGCCCACGTTCTTCCTGGCGCCGCAGATCGCCAATCCCGAATGGAACGAAACGACATGGAAACTCGGTTTCGACTACGACGTGTCCGAGAATTCCATGCTCTACGCATTTGCCAGCACCGGGTTCAAGGCCGGCGGCTACAACCGGGGCAGCCAGGTGCGGCCCGGCGCGCCGCTGGTGGTCTATAACCCGGAAACGGTCACGGCCGTCGAGGGCGGCTGGAAGATGACCACCGGGAACGGCCGGGCGCGGTTCAATGTCGCCGCGTTCGCCTACGACTACAAGGACCTCCAGCTCGGCCAGACGTTTACCAATGACGCAGGCACCATCACCAACCAGACCGTCAATGCGTCGGATGCGTCCGTCTGGGGCCTCGAGGTGGAGGCTGAAGCATTGTTCGGAGAATCGGGGCGCGGCGTTTTCTCCTTCGGCTACCTCAGCACCGAATTCGACGACTTCACCGGCGTCGACGACCCGCTGATCGTGGGCTCCCAGTCATTGAGCGCCAGCGGCAACGAGCTGACGCGGGCGCCGGAATTCACCGCCTCGGTCATGCTGGAGCCGGTGGTCTGGCAGTTCAACGGCGGCACCCTGACGCCGCGGGTGCAGTTCCATGCGGAATCCGAAGCCCATCTCGCGGTGCTGAACCGGGACTTCGAGAAGCGGGATTCGTTCACGAAGACGGACCTCAGTCTGTTTTACGAATCCGCAGAGCGGAACTGGTACGCAGAGGCCTATGTGCGCAACGTCGAGGACGAGGATGTCGCTACCTACATGGAGTGCTTCGACTTCCGGCAGATGGGCGTGCCGGTGCAGCAGTGCGAGCGCGCTTACGCACCGCCAAGAACCTGGGGCGTGCGCGTGGGACTGAGGTTCTGAGGATCCGCGTCGGCGAACAGCTTCTCGCGACGTCTGTCACGAGCCGAAGGGGTCAGGTATGCACGGATACGCGCAGCTTTCCGACGAGTTGAGGATTCACTACGCTGCGCTGGGCCAGGGCCGGCCGCTCATCTTCATACCCGGCTGGACCATGACGCTTGAATCGTTCGGCCGAAACCTGGCGCCGCTGTCCGAACGGTTTCAGGCCATTGCCTACGATCCACGCAGCCAGGGCCGGTCGTCCCGGCTTGAATGCGGCAACCACTACACGCAGCACGGACAGGACCTGGCCGACTTTATCCGCGAACTCGGCCTTGAGGACGTGGTGCTGCTCGGCTGGTCCACCGGCGCGCTGGCCGCTTATGCCTACTTCGAGCAATTCGGATGCGCCAACGTGAGCGCCTTCGTGAGCATCGACATGGCTCCGAAACCGGTAAAGGAAAACGAGTCCGACTGGGGCATCGACATGCGCGAGAACGTGCGGCGAATGCAGGCCGGGGTCACGGCGCCGGACCATTCGGCGATGGTGCGAATGATGGCGTCGCATGGCTTCCTCACTGAGCCCGCCGCCGAGGAGTTCGTCGAGGAAATCGTGTCCCGCTCGCTCGCCACGGCGCCGCACGTCGCCGCGCTGCTGCTCGGCGACGGCAATCTTTGCGATTATTCCCGGGTCGCCCGGGACGTGGCCGCGCAACTGCCCGTGCTGCAAATCGTCAGCGAGCGGGCGTCCGCATCCGCGGCGAACTGGATCGAAGCCAACACACCGACAGCCAAACTTCACGCACTGGGTGCGCACATGATGTTCTGGGAGTACCCGCAGGAGTTCAATGGCCTGGTCGCCGGTTTTCTGGATAACCACTTGCCCGCTTAGACTTGCCGCGTTATGAAATTTCACTCCCAGCACTACCTTGTCGGCGAGCAGGCCGACCAGACCCCCGAGCCCGAGCAGTTCGAGGCCGGGCCGTTCAGGAAATCGCGCCCCCCGGAACCGCTGCGTTTCGAGGTCAACATGGTGGCCGAGGCGCACAGCAAGCAGCAGAAGACCGGCACCGTGCAGGTCAACATCCCCGGCTTCAGCCCCGTCACCCTGTATTGCGACGAGCAGCCGCCGGTGGGCGACGACCAGGCGCCGCCGCCGCTGGCGTTCTTCACCGCCGGCATTGGCTTCTGCCTGATGACGCACATGACCGACATCCTCAACACGCGCAAGATCGAAGTCACGTCGATGCGCCTCGAGCAGCGCGTGCGGTTCATGACCACGCTGGGGACGATGCGCGAACTCGGCCACCGCACCACGGGCGAGACCGAGAAGGTCGAGACACACGTCATCATCGAAAGTCCCGAGCCGCCCGAGAGAATCCAGGCCCTGCTGGAGGAAGCCGAGAGCTCCTGCATGGCCCACCATGCGCTGCGCAATCCCATCCCCTGGTCGACGCGACTGGTGTATAACGGCGTCGAGATCGATTCACGGGACAGCGCCGAGTAGATATGCATGCGTTCGTACAGGTTTCCGAAGAACTGAGAATTCACTATGCCGCCATGGGGCAGGGCCGTCCCCTGGTGTTCATTCCGGGCTGGACCATGGATGCGGGGTCATTCCGGGAGAACCTGGCGCCGCTGTCGGCGGATTTCCGGGCCATTGCCTACGATCCGCGCAGCCACGGAAAGTCGTCCCGGACCGAATCCGGGCACGATTACGAACAGCACGCGGCGGACCTGGCGGCATTTCTGGATGCGCTCAGGCTCAAGGATGTCGTGCTGCTCGGCTGGTCGGCCGGCGTCTGCGCCGCCTATGCCTATTTCGAGCAGTTCGGCTACGACAACGTCCGGGCGTTCGTCAATATCGATCAGCCGCCCAAAGCGGTCCGGGAATCGCCCGGCGACTGGGGAATCAACTCACGGGAGGAGCTGGCGCAATTCGAACAGTTCATGGCGTCGCCGCAACGCGAGGAGTTCGCAAGAATGGCCGCCCCGACCATGTTTCTTGAACCGCCTGTCGATGGGGCGTTCGTCGAGGAGTTCGTTTCCGCCTCAATGAGCACGCCGCAACCCGCCGCATTGCAACTGCTCCGGGAAGTCAATTGCAGCGACTATACGGAGACTGCCAGGGAGGTGGCCCGGCGCCTGCCGGTGCTGCACATCGTCAAGGAAGAGCATGGGGAGGCCGCGCGGCGCTGGATCGAAGCCAACGCGCCGGGCGTCGAATTGTGCGTGCTCGGCGCGCACATGATGTTCCTGGAGTTCCCCGCGCAGTTCAACGCCGCCGTCACCTGCTTCCTGAACTCCCGCCTGCCGCCGGCTTAGCGCAGTTCCCGAAATAGCGCGCGGACGCGAATGGTTTCTTGCTTGCAAAGCGGAGCGCGGTTTCGGATAATCTGGTCATTCTAGTCAGATTTATTCGCGATATGACTAAGAACTGGCAGGTTCAGGAAGCGAAGGCACGATTCAGCGAGTTGATACGCAACGCCGATTCGGGGCCGCAAACGATTACCGTTCATGGCCGCCGGGCTGCCGTGGTGCTGTCGGCCGACGACTATGACCGGCTGAAGGATAGGCGCGGCAAGCCTGCTCTGACCGAGTTTCTGCGTGATTCTCCGCTTGCCGGCGTGGGGCTGGACCTGGAGCGCGACCGTTCGCTGCCGCGAAAAACCCGGCTGTGAGCTTTCTGATCGATACCTGTGCACTGTCGGAACTGACCCGGAATAACCCTTCGCAACTCGTTTCCGAGTGGTTTGACGCCACGCCCGCGGAATCACTCCATGTGAGTGTTCTTACTCTTGGTGAAATCCGACGTGGGGTGGAGCGTCTGCCGGACAGTCGCCGGCGATCGCGCATTGCGGCCTGGCTGGAGAACGAGTTGCCGGCGTGGTTCGAAGACCGCGTTCTGGCGATCGACGGCAGGGTTGCCGACGAATGGGGCAGGCTCACGGTCCAATTGAAGAACCCGCTTCCAGCGATCGATGGTCTCATTGCCGCGACTGCCCTGTACCGCCGATTGACCATCGTTACCCGCAATGAACCCGATTTCGCGCCTGCGGGCGTCGCGATCCTTAACCCCTGGCTCGAACGTTGAGCAGCCGGAACGATATACTTTGTGGGCGGGGCGCGTTTGGGATTTCGGGCGTCGGAATCCTTTAGCCGGAACGAAGTGAACCATGGCCAAAGTCTACGTAATTGGCACCTTCGACACCAAGGAAGCGGAGCTTACGTACGCCGGCGAATGCGTGCGGTCAGCCGGAGCGACCGCACTCCTGATTGACGTCTCGACGGTGTCCCCCTCGGATGCCTCAGATGTTACGGCCAGCGACGTCGCTGGATGGCATCCGGGCGGCGAATCCGATGTACTGGGCCAGTCCGACCGGGGCACAGCCGTCGCCGCAATGGGTGAGGCTTTGTCCAACTACCTTGTCTCCCGTGACGACATCGGCGCCGTGCTCGGGCTCGGCGGGTCGGGCAATACCGCCATCGTTACCGCAGCAATGCGAGCGCTTCCCGTAGGGGTGCCCAAGATCATGGTCTCGACCATGGCTTCCGGCGATGTATCGGCTTACGTGGGCCCCAACGATATCGCGATGATGTACTCCGTGGTGGACATCGCGGGACTGAACGCCATTTCCCGGCAGGTCATCGCGAATGCGGCGTACGCAGCGGCCGGAATGGCGCTGAACAGGGCGGAAACTGCCGAATCCGCCAGACCGGCACTCGGCTTCACGATGTTCGGGGTAACGACTCCGTGCATCACGGCCATTCGCTCGGCGCTGGAGAATGATTTCGAGTGCTTCGTCTTCCATGCTACGGGCACGGGTGGACAGTCGATGGAAAAGCTCGTCGATTCGGGATTGCTGGGAGGCGTCTTCGACATCACAACGACCGAGGTATGCGATTACCTGGTAGGCGGCGTTCTTCCCTGCACGCCGGATCGCTTCGGCGCAGTGATCCGCACCGGGATCCCTTACGTGGGATCGGTGGGCGCTGTCGATATGGTCAATTTCGGCGCCCGCGAAACGGTACCGGAGGGATTTCAGTCCAGGCGACTTCATGTTCACAATCCCCAGATCACGCTGATGCGCACGACCGCCGAGGAGAACGAGGCCATCGGCTCATGGATCGTGGAAAGGGTTAATCGGATGACAGGGCCCGTGCGTTTTCTGCTTCCGCTCAGGGGGGTTTCCGCCATCGACAACGAGGATCAGCCGTTCCACGATCCGGAGGCCGACGAGGCCCTGTTCAACGCAATACGCAAGGGCTGGAATGACGCTCCGAACCGGAAACTGGTTGAGGTGGACGCACACATCAACGACGATGCCTTTACCCGGGAGGCGCTGCGACAGTTTCGGTCCCTGGGATAAGTACTCTCGCCCGCGACAAGCTATCGATGCCAACGCGGGCGTAATCCAGGAGGCGGGATGGGCAGCCTTGAACGAGAAGATTCGCCGCTCGTGAGATTCGCGGCCCGCGCCTTGGCCTGCCTGCCGGCCCTGCTGTTGACGGCCTGCGCCGTTACGGGCGGCCAGGAGCCGTCGGTGCGGGAAGCCGGTACCGGCGCCATCCCGGCTGCGGGCCTGCTGGTGGATCTCGACGCGGATCGCGACGTGACGCTGGAAACCCGCCCAGACCTGGCCGGCGAGGGCCACAGGATGGGTGAAGTGTCCGCATGGGGCAACCAGGTGAAGGGTGGGAAGATCGTCGATTTCCGCAACTTCCGTCCCGGCGGCAGGCCCGCTCTTCGCGGGCCCGTGGCGGAGCTCAACGGACATCACGCCATCGTCTTTGACGAGGACGAACTGGTCAACAGCGCCGAGGACGCCCTTGATCATCTGACCACGGGCAGCGGGTTCACCTGGGCGGCGGTCATCGCCGGCCACCGGCAGGTTCCCACGCGCGCCCCATACAAGGACATCAACGCCTTTTTCGGCAACCTGAAGAACGGTCCCGAGTTCGAGGGCGTATGGGCGGGATTCGACGACGACAACGCGGTGACCATGAACCCCCGTAATTCCAGGTCGTTCGGAACGTGGAACCGGGACAACCCCAAGCTCTTGGGGCCGAGGCTTGAGGAAGGCCGTTTCCACGTCGTGGCCGGCCGCCTGGGCGCGGGCAGGGGCGCGGTGATCGCGGAACTCTTCGTCGATCAGCCCACGGCGGTGGACAGGGAACCGTTTGTGGTCGTCCCGGAAGCCGACCCGTCAAAACTGGCGATCGGACAGGAACGCGAAGCTCTGGATCATCCCGGCAAGGAAGCGTTCAACGGCGAGATTGCGCGCATGCTCATCTGGGAAAGGCCCTTGTCGGATGCGGAACTGGCATCCGTTATTCGGCATCTCAAGTCCATTTACGGCATCGGGGACTGACTGAAGCCTCCTGATTGCCCGGGGGCGGGATGCCCTCAATTTCAGGGTCGTATTGCGGGCAGGCCGGTGTCCGGTGCGCGCCGGCGGATGAACCGCCCCGCAATATCCGGCTCTGTCTTGAGCTCCCGGACCGTGATGTCCTTGAATTGCACGGCCATGGCCATGTCGCGGTGTATCTGCAGCGCAAAAGCACCCTCAAGCGAGCGGCCGGCCTCGTCGTGATCGATCGCCTCCAGCATCACCAATCCGTTTAGCGCATGGATGAGACGGTTGCCGTAGGCGATCACGATCTGCTCATTCCACTCGGGATAGCGTCTCGCCGCGGCCATGATTTCGGCCTTTGAGTTCACCATGCCGGTAACCCGTCGCTCGAAAGTTCCGGCTGATGGGTCCGTGGCGGCGAAGATTTCGACCGTTTCCCCATATAGCGCGAGCAGTTCACGCGCCTCGTCCTCCCACAGCATGGCAAAGGTCCGGTCCGCGTGCGTGGTCACGATGTTTGCCTGGTAGCCGCGAACGACGAACGGTTTCCCTTCTATCCTGCGGCCCCGGTATTGCAGGCCGGAATTGCCGATTTCGGTAAGAAAGCGGTACTTGAGCCGGGCTTCGAAATCGGAAAACGTCCCTTCCCGAATCAGGTAGGTGTTTTCCTCGAGCGGGATGTCCGTGCGGCCGGTGATCGCGCCCTCGATCACGGACCAGTACCGGCTGTCGCCCGACCAGCCATCGAGGGACTTGCCGTCGAACAGAGCGATTTCCACCGGGGCCGCGGATTCCTTCCTCGCCGATTCCGGCTCCGGCTGGCCCGCCGCCGGCCGGGCCACGATGGCGGCCAGCAATAGCGCGCCCGAAAAAACGAAGATGCCGCTTGGCCCCGGCAGGCGACCGGGGCGTGGGCGGGCCCGCCGGCGGTCGTCGTCCACGGCTATTCGCCGATGACTTCCCGCCACGCCGAGTCGAAGCTGATTGCGAGCACCGCCCTGGTATCGCCGATGTTCGTTGCGTTGTGATAGACGCCCTTGGGAATGCTGACCGTGTCCCCGGCCTTCATCTCCACCGTGACATCGTCCATCGTGTGCAGGATATGGCCCTCGACCACATGCAGCACTTCATCGCAATTAGGATGGTAGTGCCTGGGGTTGGATTTGCCGACGTCGACGATCGCGATTCCGGTAGTAAGAACATCCGTATTGCCCATGGGCCCCGTGACGTGCCAGTCGATTCGCCCCCAATCGAGTTGCATCACGGAGTATTCCTCGGCCGTCATCACTGCGGACACCGTGAACGGGTCTTTTCCATGCCGTGGATTGAGCAATTTCGCCGCGAGCGCCGGGTCGGCGCGCGTTGCTACGCCTGTTTCCGGAATCTCGACGCGGCTTGCCCAGGCGATTCCATTCAGCAGCAGCGTCCGTACCCCCGGCACGTCGAAAGCGGACAGTTCGTTGCCGCCCGTAAAGGCAAACGAGCGTCCGCCATCGGCCCGTTCGTAGGCCCAGGCAGCCACTCCCTGGCGCGGCTCCGGCGCTTCGGCATTCGCCGCGCCTGAAAGGGGCACGATCTTTCCGGTTACAACTGGCCGTACCCGCTCGGATTCATTGTCGAAGTCTAGCGGCGGATAGGCCTCGTCAACGTAAGCGATTTTCCCGACGCCCCGGCTTGCGGGATGATCGTTTTCCGTGGCGCTTACCGAGAAAAACGCATGCGCCAGCCCGCCGTCGGCGGGGAGGGTGCCGCCGAACCAGCTCCTGAGCGAGGGGCGCAGCGCCTCGTCATTGGTGAAGGCCGCATGATGGATCGACACCAGCGACCCCCCATCGGACACAAAGCGGCTGACCGCGGAGCGTACGGCAGCGTCCTGAAGAGGGTTTTCCCGCCGGCCGTCGAAGTACATCACCAGCGTTGTCGCCGCATCGAGGGAAGTTTCTTCGGTCCATCCGAACGGAAAGGCCTCGACGTGGAGTTCCGTTCCTTTTTCAAACGCGCCGGATTCCGTGATCATGGTTTCCAGCGCGCGTACGCCCGAGAAGAACTCATGTACGCCGTGCCCCTGACTGGTTCTTGCGCCAAGGATTACGATCCTGGTTTGATCGTCTTCGGCAAACCCGGGCGCGAACGGGACCAGCAACACGAGGGATAGCGCGATCCTGAAGTGCTTGATGAATGACATAGTTGTTTCCTTTGTTTTGTAGGGTTGGGGGGTCAATCGGCCAGAGGGAGATTCTTGAAGGCCTCGACCTGGCCAGATATGGCCCGCTCGGTCGGCAGCCTTTCGATGCTGGAAGCGCCGAAAAACCCATTGATTCCGGGAAGCATGCGCAGGGCGGCGCCGACGGCGTCAGGCTCGTCCAGCGGCCCTCCGTGCGCGATCACAATGACGTCTTCCCGCACGCTCCGGCCGGCTTCCGCGATTTCCATGACTTTGCGGACGGAATCCTCCAGTGTGCTCGCCACAGTGGCGCCGATGCTTCCCGCCGTCGTGAGGCCGAGATGCGCTACCAGTTGGTCGGCGCCCGCTTCGGTCATCGACCGGGCTTCATCGGCATTGAAAACGTACGGCGAAGTGAACAGGTCCAGGTCATGGGCCTGCGAGATCATTTCCACTTCCTTGTCATAGCCCATTCCGGTGCCTTCCAGGTTGGCCCGGAAGTTGCCGTCTATCAGCCCCACCGTGGGGAAGTTCTGAACGCCGGCAAACCCCATGTCCTTGAGCTGGCGCAGGAACAGCGGCATGTTCCTGAACGGGTCGGTGCCGCAGACGCCGGCCAGCACGGGCGTGTCCCGCACAACGGTAAGCACTTCGGCTGCCATTTCGACCACGATGGCGTTGGCGTCCCCATACGGCATCAGGCCCGCCAGCGAACCCCGGCCGGCCATGCGGTAGCGTCCGGAGTTGTAGATGATGATCAGATCGGCGCCGCCGGCCTCCGCGAATTTTGCCGAGATCCCCGTGCCGGCGCCGCACCCGACAATCGGCCTGCCGGCGCTGATCTCCCGTTGCAGCCTTGCGACAATTTCTTCCCGCGCAATCGTCATTTGCAATCTCCTCCCCAGCTGCCTACAGAAACAAGTCGACGATTTCCGCATCCGGATTGTTACGGATCCCGCTGACATCGTCGAAAATCATGGTGGGCCTGGCAGCGGCGCTGTACTGCGGCCAATCGGGCAGTCCCGGAGCATTCGGATCGCCATCCGCGGCGAATTGCGCCCAGTAACGGGTCATCAATTCGGACAGTGCGCGTGGCCGCTCGCCGCCGCCGGTCTGTTCCGCAACCATCTCCGTGTTGGCGAACACGAAGGCGATATCGCTGGTGTGGTAGGCGCGCGGACGTCCGTCGAACAGTTCGGTGCGCCAGTCGAACAGGTAGTTGAATACCCTGCGGTCCTGTGCGGCGCTGGCGCGGTTGCAGTACTCGACGGCGGACAGCCGGAACCTGCGGGTCAATAGCACCGAAAGCACATCGACCGGCCGCCATTCGGCCTCGGTCTTTCGCGCCGCCTCGATGGCGGCATCAGTGCGTCCGCGCAATTCCGGTTCCAGCTCTTCCTTCAGTCCCGACCAGGACAACTCCTCAAGATGCGGATTGTTTCCGCTGGGAGATATTTCGTTTCGCGTGCTGCCGCAGATGAGCGGAATGTCCGCGGCTTCGGACATGGCCTCGGTCGAGCCGGGCTGGTAAGGAAGAAACGGCGTCTCCGCGGTGGGCTGGTACCGCCAGGAGCGCCCCGCCCAGCGGGAGGTCTCGATCCCTTGCACCCGGACCGCGTCGCTTGCCGCCTTTGCGGCCGCCAGGAACTGTCCGACCGGCAGTTCCCGAAGCCTGCGCACCGATCCGGCGCCGGGGGGCAGATCGAGGGCACGCAGGATTTCCCGGGTGAGCCTGGATGCGGTTTCCTGGTCGTGCACCTCAAGGCGTGCGCCGCTTTGAATGATCGCCCGGTGAAACAGTCCGGAGGCCTCGGGCATGGCAAGCAGGACGCTGATCTTGTAACCACCGCCGGACTGGCCGAAGAGGGTGATGTTGTCGGCGTCGCCGCCAAAACTCTCGATGTTGGTTCGCAGCCATTTCAGCGCGTCAACCAGGTCCAGGATTCCGGCGGCCGGGGACTCGGAAAACGATTCACCCATATCGGTATAGAAATCCGTGTACCCCAGCGCATCGATGCGGTGATTGAGGCTCACCACCACCACGTTCCGGCTCCGGGCGAGGTTTTCCCCGTCGCTACTGAGGAATTCCTGGCTGCTGCCCCTGCGAAAGCCCCCGGGATGCAGCCACACCATCACGGGCCTTTTGGTTTCGCGGGCGACCGGGGACCAGATGTTCAGGCGCAAACAGTCTTCCATCGCATCGCTGGGCTGCCCGTTCGGCGCGAGAAACCGGAACACGTCGTGGGCGCGGTCGCGGCTTTCCTCCGGGATCACGGGGCATACCGGGCCGTAGTTCAATGCCCTGCGGATCCCGGTCCAGGGCGTCAGGGCCGGGGCCCGGGCGAAACGGAAATCGCCCACCGGCGGGTCCGCGTAGGGCACGCCCTTGTAGATGGCCACGCCGCGGCTCTCGTATCCCCGGAGCTTTCCGGCGGACGTCTCGACCGCTGCGGGATTGGTGCGGAGCTGCCCCGTGGCGCGATTCGGTGGATCGAAGATCCCATCGGCGCCACGTCGTTCGGCCGTCGCGGTCAGCGGCGCAGCGGCGACAGCCGCAACGATTTCCCGGCGACTGAAGCCTGCACCTGTGCTTTTCTGGTGAGCCTGCTTGGGGGGCATCGCGATGGGGGATCAGTAGGGAACGCGCATCGGTGCGTCCGGGCGCTTGTCGATAGGATCGAACAGCCGGGCATTGCGTCCCAGGCGGTTGTGATCGCCCATGTCCGCACGCACCGACTCGGCGAAGTCAAGCAGATCCGCCACGATGTCCGGATGCTCCCGGGACAGGTCGTAACGCTCGCCGAAGTCGCTCCTGAGATCAAAAAGCATGGGATTTTCGATCGCCGCCGCGTCTTCGGGGTCCACATGATCCGACGGCGTCAGCGGCGCCACCCAATCGGGGTCCCGGGGGCGCGGAAGATGGAGTTTCCACCTGCCCTGCCGCACGGCCTGGAGATGGGTCCACAGGAAGTAGGCAAAGTCATTGCGCGGGCTGCGCTCGGAATCGCCATGGATGAATCCGCTGCTGTCCAGCCCGTCAATGACCCGGTCCGAGGGAACCGCCGCGTTCGCCAACGCGGCGAAAGTGGGGAAGAAATCCTGCAGCCCCATGATCTCGGAACTGGTACGACCGGGTGCGATCCTGCCGGGGGCCCAGATTACGCAGGGTACGCGGAAACCTCCTTCCCAGGCGGAAGCCTTGCCGCTGCGGAAAGGGCCCGCCGAACCGCCGTCCTCGCGCTTGACGATCCAGGGGCCGTTGTCGCTGGTAAACACGACGTAGGTGTTGTCCGCCAGGCCCAGCCGCGCGACCTCGTCGACGATCCGGCCCACGTGATAGTCCAGTTCCTCGATGGTGTCGCCGTAAAGTCCCCGGGGTGATCCTCCGCGGAATTCTGCGGACGCATCCAGCGCGACATGAGGCATGTTCGGGCAGAAGTAAACGAAGAATGGCTTGCCTGCGCTACTCCTGATGAATTCGATGGTTTCGTCGGCGTAACGCTGCGGCAGCGCCGCCTGGTCGGGCGCCTTTTCGATCATCCGCCCGTCACGCAGCAGTACGATGTCCTCAGGCCAGTCGTTGCTCGCGGGAGTGCCGAAATGCACGTCGAATCCCTGCGACGGCGGCAGAAGTTCGGCCTTCCAGCGGTTGTTCGAGTGGCCGCCCAGCCCCCACTTGCCGATCATTGCGCTGGTATAGCCGGCCGGGCGCAGGACCTCGGCAAGGGTGATCTCACGGTCGTGAAGCACGGTGTGGCGGCTCTTCGTATTCCCGGGTTCGGCCACGCGTATCGGGTAGCAGCCGGTCATCATCGCCGCGCGTGCGGGGCCGCAGAACGGCTCGGCGTACATGCACGTCAGCTTCAGCCCGTCGGCGGCGAGTGCGTCTATGCGGGGCGTTCGGATATTCGGCGAGCCGAACGTGCCGATATCGCCGTAACCCAGATCGTCGGCGAGTATCAGAACGATGTTCGGCGGCGGTCCGGACCAGGCGCGAGGCGCCGCCAGGGCCGGCAGCGCAGCGCCGATTCCTGCCTTCAGCATTGTGCGCCGGGTAATCATGGGCAACGGCGGGTCCTCGAACCGAACAGAAAATTGCGCTAAACCTGCACTACTCTAATAAGTTTGGGAGGCGCCGACAAGCGCGGCCGGCTGGATGCGCAATTCCAGCGCATCTCCGGCCGAAAGGCTGATGGGGATGTCAAGGCTCACCAGGCAATCCTGGCCATTGTTGCTTACCGTTGCATGGCCCATCGATGTGCCGACGCTTTCGGCCCTCTCGTTGAAAAGCCGGCGCAATGCCATGGTTCGCAACTTGAGTGTGCCTTGATTGACGGCCAGCCGCACGGCCATCGCGACTCCGGCGCGCCGTTGCTCGTAGCTGCCCCAGCCCTCGGACGCCGTGAATGCCGCCTTGAAATGGCCGTCCTGCGTAAGGCGAGGCTTGAAGCCGATATGCTGCCGGGGCCCGTCAAGCTCGAATCCGCACAACGCCAGAAAAATCCCGTACGCCGACATGGCGCGGGAGTAGTGGTCCGAGCACTCGATCTCGTTGTAGGGATTTCTTGCCGATGCCCGGTAACGATCATGCACGGCCCGCGTTATCGCCAGGCCCTTCTCCAGCAGGTCCGGCTGCGCGTCGCTCTCCCAGATCATGTGCCCGGCAAGCTGGTATTCGAGGCCCTGAAAGCAGGTATTGAAATAAGCGAACTGCCAGTTGTCTTTCCACGCCTCGGGCGGACCACCGTTGGGCCAGGTGCAGGTGAGCACGCCTGCATCGCCCACCAGTGCATAGGGGTTGCCGCGGTGACGCGGGTCTTTGATCGAGGCCTGATAGCGGCCCACGTCCGGGCAGAAGTTATGGTTCCAGATGGCGGCCAGGGCCCGGCGAATCATGCCGCCGTCGAAAAGGCGGCCCAGTCCCAATTGAAACGCCCACCACTGGCCGATCACCTGGTCGATATGGCAGCCATTGCCGACCCCGATCCCGCCGGGCCGGAAAGGATCTTCCTCCTGGACGAAATAGCCGAATTCGGTGCGGAAAAGATCGGCGATGCCCGTGCGTCCCTGACCGGCGATGGCGCGGCAGCTGCGAGCGAAATCATCGTCGCCCATGGTTTCGGCCATGCGCTCGCCGGCCGCCAGCGCCGCAAGGTACAGCGACGCGAAGGCGGGCACCTTTCCGTACCAGCTCGCATCCAGCGTGTTGGCCTGTTCGCCTCCCGGGATTCCGTCCACCCGTCCGTCGCGGGCATCCGCGGCGATCAGGAATTCGATCGCTTTTCGGGTATTTGGCCAGACGCGGTTCAGGAAACCGTCGTCCGCGCTCGTCTGGTGCTCGCGCAAGGTGCGCAGGACTACGCCGGCCTGTCCGTCAATGGCGACCGAATCTTCGAACTCGGCGCGCGAACGGATCCCGCCGTCGGCGCGGAAAGCGATGCCGTAATCGGTGCGTTCCCTCAAATCACGCTCCAGTGAAGGGAACAGCCGGGCGACCGCCTGCGCATAGTGCCAGACATGCGTGCAGGTGCCGGGACAGCAGCCCACGCCCTCCCAGCCCCAGAAGCGGCCGTCCTCGAATCGGATCGAGGTGTTGGTCTGCAACGCGTTGACCGAATTGAAGCAACGTTCCAGAAGCCAATGGGGCAGCGTGCTGTCGTACCAGGTATCCCGCCAGCGCACGGTAGCCTCGCGGAGTCCGAGTTTGTCATCGGCCAGGCTCCGGGCGGCGTCCGCCGCATTGCCAACACGGTTCACATACCAGCGCCTGGCCCTGGCTTGCGGGAAGGCGCGCTGATTGCTGTCCCAGGTTCTGGCCTGAAGACGCAGGTTGGGGAAATGCCAGGCGACGACGAAATCGCAGTCGTGAGAGTCGCCCATGGCGAGGTCAAAGCCGCTGGACAGGCCCGCTATCGCCGGAGACCAGGGGTGCGACTGATGGGGCTCGGCTTTGGATCCTTCGCCGCCGTCGCGTTGCAGGAACGCATACGTGACGGCGCGGGCCTGTGGATCGGTACAGGCAAGCGCAAAGGACCCGAAGTCCGGGAGGTCCTCGATCGGGGGCTGATCCCGCTCCCTTAGCTGGATTCCAGTGACAACGTGGCCCAGCACGCCGATACCGTTTTCCAGGTGGAAGACACGGTTTTCCAGCGGAGCGTCATTTCGATGGGCGTTGTAACGAAGCGCCGGGTTCTCGAACCATCCTTCGATCCGGCCTTCGAGACGTTCCAGGCCGGTATTGCGGATGCGATAGCGAAGCAGGACCGCCGGCCAGGAGGAGTGGTCGGTCTCCAGCGGAACAAAGGGTGTCATGGCCTCGAGATCCACCTGGATGCCGCCCGATCCGGATCGGTAGCGCACATGCGCCGTGGGGGCGCTGCCGGTGAAGGCGATATCGCTGAAACCGTTATGGTCCAGGGGAAATCTCGCCTGGGATCCGTTCTGGCGGATGACTAGCGCGAATCCCTGTTCAAATCGCCAGGGGCTGTCTGCCTGTGTCGGGGGCTTCAGGAAATTGGCCCCGTCCCTTTCCCTTAGCCGGCCACCCCGCAGATTCGTGTGCTTGCCCGGCTTCAGGATGGAGGGCACGACGCCTTCATGGGCCTGATTGAAAATGTCCCAGCACCATAGCTTACCGTCGCCTCCCAGGTACACGGTGCCGGCGCCGATGCCGCCGATCGGCATGCCGATGTACTGCTGTTCGTCCCAGGTCCGATAGACCCGCGCCGTTCCCCGTTCGGAAAGACGGTCAAGCCATTCCCGGCTGAGTTTCTTGTCCAGCGGCACACTTCGCAACTCCGTAGGGACGGGACCTGCGAGAACTGCGGCGGACCGCGTCAGTGAAAGGGCCGCCAAGGCCCGACCTGCATCCTGCAAAACAGAGCGGCGCGTCCGCCTGCTTGAGCAACAGTCGCCTGGTTCACGGGACATCGGCTACTCCGGTCTGCACGCCGCCGTTGGGCTCATCGGGATACCGCGCCGGGTAATCATGGGCAATGGCGGGTTCTCGAACCAATCGGCAAAATTGCGCTAAACTTGCATTACTCTAATAAGTTTGGAAGGCGCGGGCAAGCGCGGCCGGCTGGACGCGTAGTTCCAGCGACGTAGGATATTCTGGAGATCACTCATGTCCGCAACAGATCTTTCCATATTGAAGCCGGATCCCGAGAGGAAGAACTGGTTCATTCATGACCGTTTCGGAATGATCATTCATTTCGGCCTCTACTCGCTCCACACGCAAGGCGCCTGGTACCGGAGCCGACAGGAACTGCCCCACGAGCATATTCTGAAATACTTCAACCAGTTCGATCCCGACCTCTATGATCCCGGGGACTGGGCCCGGCGAGCCCGGCGAGCCGGCATGACCCACATGACACTGACCTCCAAGCACCACGATGGCTTTTGCCTCTGGCCGACCAAAGAAACCGATTTCAACGTAAGCAACACACCCTACGGAAAGGACCTCATCGGTCAATTTGTCGAAGCCTGCCGCGCGGAGGGCCTGAAGGTGGGGCTCTACTACTCCCTGATCGACTGGAGCCACAGGGATTTCGCGATCGACCCCTTTCATCCCCTGCGCAACATCGAAGACATTGAAGGCTACAACGCGAAGTGCGACGTTGCGCGCTACCAGGCGTTCATGAAGGCCCAGGTCACTGAACTGCTGACTCAATACGGAGAAATCAGCCATTTCTTCCCGGATTTCAGCTATCCGCGCGCGACGCATCGGGGCGTTTCCGGCAAGGGGCGCGATTACTGGGACAGCGAAGGGCTGCTTGCGCTCGTGCGGGAGCTGCAGCCGAACGCGATAGTGAACAACCGGCTGGATCTGCTGGATCTTGAAGCCGATTTCTACACGCCCGAGTGTTTCGTGCCTCACGAAGCGCCCTTGCGAAAGGGCCGGCCGGTCGATTTCGAGTCGGCTTTTACGATGTCCGAGCGTTGGAGCTACAACCGTGACGAGAAAACCTGGAAAAGCCCGCATCAACTGATTCGGCTTCTGGTCGACATGGTCTCCATGGGCGGCAATCTGATGATGAACGTCGGCCCGTCGGGACGGGGCAACCTGGACAAACGAACGATGGCGGCGCTTGACGCCTATGCCGATTGGATGGAACTGCACGCGCGTTCCATATACGGATGCGGGAGGTCCCAATTCCAGGCGCCGAAGGACTGCCGGCTGACGCAGAACGGCAATCGGGTCTATGTGCATCTGTTCAGTTGGCCCTACAAGCACCTGTACCTGGAGGGTCTGGGAGGCAAGGTCGCCTACGCGCAACTGCTGAACGACGCCAGCGAAATCACCTGGCTGCCGCCAGGCAGGCGTGTGCTGGGAGAAGGCGAGGGGCTGCAGGGCCTGGACCAGGACGACTTGCCGCACGACATTCTTGTCCTCCAGCTTCCACCCGCGAAGCCGCCCGTGGAGGTACCGGTCATCGAACTCGTTCTGAAGTAGGCGGACACTAAAAAAAGAACGGCCTCGCATTGCTGCGAGGCCGTCAGCCCAAGGGGACGGTTTATGGGCTAGAAGGTGGTGCGGACACCGAAGAAGTAGCGGCGTCCGAAGTTGAAATAGTCGCGGATTCTTTCCGGTATTCCGAGGTAGCTCTGCACATCCTCCCCGGTGATGTTTTTTGCCTCGAAGGAAACCTGCCAGTTGTCGAACAGGTCATAGGCGATACGTCCGTCCAGTTGTCCGTAGCCTTCGACATACCGCGGCAGCCCACCGTTCCCGTTGGTGCGCTGCAGGAAGTCGTCGCGGTAGTTGTAGGCGAGCCGCGCGCTGATGCGATTGGCCTCGTAGAACCCGATCAGGTTGTAGGAACTCTCGGAAATACGCTCCAGACCGACGCGATCACCCGTGAACGAGTTGGTGTTTTCCGTACTGTCATCGATCAGGGTAAGGTTGGCGACAACGCCGAATCCATTGTCCCAGGCCTGCTGGAAGCCCAGTTCAAGCCCCCGGAGCTTTCCGCCCGAGCCGTTGATCGGCCCCACGATATCGAATTCCTCGGGAAATCCCGGCACCATGGCCTTTTCGCCTGTCAGGCCGGAACTGAAGAACGACTCGATGTCCATGTGGAACACGGTGGCGGAGATCCCGCTGTTGTCGCCGAAGTAGTATTCCAGCGCCAGGTTGATATTGGTGGAGCGGAATGGATCAAGGAATGCGTTGCCTCCCCTCACCGTAAGCTGGCTTGGATTGACCGTTCCGCGAGGTGCAAGCTCATCCGCCTCGGCGCGGAACAGGGTCTTCGACGCGCCGAACCGGAAGATCAGGTCGTCCCGGACCTCCCAGCGCAGGTTCAGGCTGGGGAGGACGTCGCTATAGGAGTTCTCCAGCTGGATCCGGGGAAGCAGATAGCCTTGCCCGGTAAAGGCATCGCGCACCGTCGCCGCGGGATCGGGCGTCACGCCTTCCGCGTCGGCGGTAATTTCGGTCTCCACCCAGCGAACACCGACGTTGCCCGACAGGGGTCCGTTGGAGAAATTCATCTGCACATACAGCGCAGTCGTCGATTCTCCGATCAGCGCGGTGTCCGGCGCGTTGGGCAGGAAATCGTGCTGGGGCGGCAGGAACTCGCGGTTCAGAACATCCTTGTTCGGGTATATGAAATTGCCGACCTGCCGTCCCGGCATCTGGTCGCCGTAGTCGCTGACCCCGAGGTTGGCGGCCGTCGTGTGAACCGCGCTGTTCGGATCGGTGAAATGCTGGTCCAGCGGAGTGAGCGAGAAATTGATGAAATTGCTGCGCGCCCTGGCGCCGAAGACCCCGGCGAAGTACTCGGCGTCCGCGTAACGGATGCCCGCTTCCACGTCATCGATAAAGTCGTTGTCGTCGAATTCGAAGGACGCGCTGAACCGGTATTGCGTGTCGTCCTG
Source organism: Gammaproteobacteria bacterium (assembly GCA_965116895.1). Lineage (GTDB taxonomy): Bacteria > Pseudomonadota > Gammaproteobacteria > Steroidobacterales > Foliamicaceae > Foliamicus. Next base: position 929,093 of record OZ220729.1, read on the forward strand.
TTCGTTGGAGGTCTTGGATCGGCGCACACGCCAGGCTTGCCAGCCATCCGTTGAAGTGGGATTGGAAACGAAATCGCCCAGCGGCATGGAAGACGGCACCCCGGAAGCCAGGTCGGTACCGATCACCAGACCGCGGTGGCGGATTCCGGTGTGGTCGAAATCGCCGCCCGATTCGGATTCGGAATATCCAAGGTCGCCTTCGAACGTCCAGGGCCCCGAAGTCCATGTACCGTTCAGGCCGCCCATCATCACGTGCGCGTCGGTGGTGAGGAAGAGATTGAATATGTTCATGAAGCTGGTGCCCGGAACAATACTCGCTCCGATAATGGTTCCGCTGGAGGTGGTCTGGACCGTCGAGGCGTCCAGTGTCCGGCCACCGCCGATGCGGGTCAGTCCGACCATGGACACCTGCGTTGAAACTTCCTTGCGACTGTTGTAGAGCAGGTCACCCTTCAATTCAAAGTTGTCGTTCGGTCGCCACTGAACTGCCGCGGTGGCGCCCATCCTTTCCGAAGGCACCACCCAGAGTTCATAGCGGGATGCCCGCGGGCGCCAGAATTGCTGGCCGCCGGAACAGCGTGCGTTGTAGGTGGCGTCCACGCAGTCGAATCCGTCCGTGGTGAAGCCGTCCTGCCGGTTGTCGCGTTCCTCGTAGTGTGCGGTCAGCATGATGCCCATCGTTCCGTCCGCGGAGGTATTGCTGATCGATCCGGTGATCCTGGGCAGGTTCTCGTCAAGCAGGTCGGCATAGACGAACTGGGCGCTTGCCGCGGCGCGAAATCCGCCGCCATTGTCAAATGGCATGGCGGTTGTCACGTCGACATGTCCGCTCAGCGAGCCGTCGATATCGCTGGCGGTCGAGGACTTGACGACACTCAGGGAGGAGACGAATTCGGAGGGCAGATTGCGAAAGTCCACGCCGCGTTCGCCGAAGCCGGTAGCGAGGACGGCCCGACCGTTGACGAAGGTCCGGCTGGTGTCCGGTCCCAGGCCGCGGACACTGATGAAACTGCCTTCACCGAAAGCGCGGCCGCTTCGATCGATCTGCACGCCGGTCACCCGCTGCAGCGATTCGGCCACGTTCTCGTCCGGAAACTTGCCGATGTCTTCCGCGGAAATGCTGTCAATGACCTGGTCTGCGTTCCTCTTGGCCTCAAGCGACCGCTGCAGTGATCCCCGGATGCCGGTCACGACGATCTCCTCGATGGCTTCGTCGTCGGAATCGGACTGGGCGTTTGCGGTCCCCGCGCCGAATGCAAGTCCGGCTGCAACGGTAATGACCAGTACGGATTGCCATTTTTTCTCTGTAAATGGTGTGTTCATGGTTGTCTGAACTCCCTGAAAATCGCCTCACCGGCTCGCTGTCAGCCGGCCCCGAGCGGAGTCCGTGGCAGATTCTTGACTGATCGTCCCCGTATCCGCGATCTCCTCTTATATCAGGAATCCAAACTTTTTGCAATAGTATCGATTTACTAGAATTATCACGGTTCGGGCCGTGCCGCTCTGTTCCAAGAAAGGTGTTCGATTGCAGTAGTATTCAAACACGGGAGCATTTTCCCTTTCCCGGGGCGAAAGCGGATCCGTAGTTTCGGGAATCTTGTCTTCCAGCGCAGGAGACACTACCGTCTTGATGCAAATCAAATGAAAACAGCAGGGACAAGCTCGTTCGCGGGGATTCCGCAGCGGTCGACCGCCGCGCTGGTCACCCTGTTTCTTGGCCCCGGCCTGCTAATCTACACCGTTTTCATGGTCTGGCCCGTGGCGCAGGCCGCGATGTTCAGTTTCTTTGACTGGAATGGTTTCGGCTGGCCCACCGATTTCACCGGATTTCGCAATTTCGCCAGCGTTCTGAACGACCCCCTGTTCTGGAAGGCCTTCGGCAACAATCTTTACCTGATTGTCTTCATGATGGCCACGGTGGTGCCCGTCGCGCTCGGGCTGTCGGTGTTGATCGCCCGAAGGATCCCGTTCGCGATCACCTTCCGGCTGATTTTCTTTCTGCCGTATGTGCTCGCCGACCTGACGGCCGGTCTGATCTGGCGCTACCTGCTCGACGGGGACTACGGAATGCTTTCGGAAATCAGCCTGTTCGGCCTGGACGAGGCCTATGTGCTGGCCAATCCGCAACTGGCGCTGACGGCTGTGGCGGTGGTGATGGTGTGGAAGAGCTTCGGCTTCCACCTCATCCTGTTCGTGGCCGGACTGCAGCAGATCGACCATTCGCTCTATGAGGCTGCCGAGATCGACGGCGCTGGACCGTTCCAGAAACTGACGAGAATCACCATCCCGTTGCTGGCTCCCACCATCGCACTTTCCGGGTTCTTCGTGGTGATCAGTTCCATCCAGGCCTTCGACATGATCATGGCCATGACCACCGGTGGGCCCTCCCGGTCCACCTCAACGATGGTGCACTACCTGTATGCCGACGGCATCGCGAGCATGCGGATCGGATTCGGCTCCGCGATCGGCGTGGTCATCTTCTTCATCACCCTGGCGTTCTCGACGACCTACAGGAAGTTGAGCGGCCGATATGCCTGAAAGGAATCTGAATACCGTCCGGGATTCCGGAGCGGAAGGGCGCGCACCGGGCCGGCGCGTCGATGTGGGCAGCGTGTTGGTCTATGCGATTCTCTCCGTGTTCGCCCTGGTTGTGCTGGTGCCGCTGGTGGCGACCGTGCTCGGGGGCTTCAAGACGCTGGGGGACTTGAGAGTCAATCCTCTGGGTCTGCCCAGCGCCTGGGTCTGGAGCAATTACGGAGACATACTGCTGAGCGCGGAGTACTGGGTCATGCTCAGGAATTCGCTGGTGGTGGCCTTCCTTGCGGTCGTGTTCACGGTCCTGGTCGCGTCCATGGCCGCGTTCGCGTTTTCGCAACTGCGCTTCTTCGGCTCGAAGTTCCTACTCGGTTACGTGGTCATGGGCCTGATGTTTCCCACCGCAACGGCCATTCTTCCGCTCTTCATCCTCGTTCGTGATCTGGGGCTCATGGACAGCCATATCGGCCTGGTGCTGCCCAAGGTTGCCGGCGGCATTTCGGTGGCCGTGGTCCTATTCGCCAATTACTTCCGGAACCTGCCCGAGGAGCTGTTCGACGCGGCCTTCGTGGACGGTTGCGGCTACTTCCGGTTCTACTGGGAGATCGTATTGCCGCTGTCGGGGCCGATCATCGCAACCGTTGCGATCATCAACTTCGTGGCAAGCTGGAACACCTACTTCCTGCCGATGGTCCTTCTGAGCACTCCCGAACTTTTTACATGGCCGCTGGGCCTGATGGACTATACCGATGAGAGGGGATCGGACTGGCAGTTGATCTGCGCCTTCGTGACGCTCACCATGCTGCCGATGATCGTTGTGTTCCTGGCCGCGCAGCGGCACGTCATCTCGGGTCTTACCTCCGGCGCCGTGAAATCATGAGGCTTTCGGCGCAAGTGATGGGCTCAACAGGGGGCGGCCGTCCTGCTTGACAGGAGTGGGCCATACTCTTAAGTTGCTGCAAGTGAACAGATATACTGCAAGACACGGCGCTGTAAGGAGCGGTTCCTGACGCATGGCGGGCCAATATTCCACGGATCTTTTCAGGCTCGATGACCGGGTGGCGCTGGTGACCGGCGCCGCCAGCGGCATGGGCCTGCGCGCCGCCTACGGGCTTGCCGACGCCGGAGCCCACGTCGTGGCCGCGGACGTGAATTCCGGGGGCCTGGACGAGGCCGTGGCCGCGTTGCGGGCCGAGGGTTACTCCGTGACCGGCGTAGTGGCCGACATTTCGGACCAGCAGCAGGTCGCTCGGATGGTGGAGACAGCCGAAAACGTCGCCGGCCACGTGGATGTGCTCGTCAATTGTGCCGGTATCGGCGCACGCGGTGTGGCCAGGGACTATTCGCTCGAACTGTGGCGGAAGGTAATACACATCAACACGCGCGGCAGCTTTCTGTGCGCCAGGGCGGTCGCTCCGGAGATGATTGCCCGGAGAAAGGGGTCGATCATCAATATCGCTTCCTGCGCCGCTGCCGTCGGGTGGCCGGGCAGCGTGGGTTACCAGGTCAGCAAGGCGGGACTGGGTCAGATGTCCCGCAGCCTGGGGGTCGAGTGGGCGCCGTACAACGTGCGGGTCAATTCGATTGCACCCGGTTCCGTCGACACGCCGCAGAACCAGCAGGAAGAAGCGCGCGAGCCGGAGTATTTCGCGGAACGCCTGCGGCGAGTGCCCATGGGGCGCAGGGCGCAGCCGGAGGAGGTCGTGGGCGCGATACTCTTTCTTGCCTCGGACGCCAGCAGAATGGTGACCGGCAACCTGATCGCGACGGATGGCGGCTACATCGCCAGTTGAGGGAGTCGTGGCGAAGGTGCAAGGGAAAACATGAACGGCAGGTACAGGGCGCTTTTCGACTTTGGCGGCAAGACGGTCATCGTGACCGGCGCGGCCAGCGGGCTGGGCAGGGAAATTTCCCTGGCCCTGGCGGACTTCGGCGCCGGGGTGGTCATCGCGGACAGGAACGCCTCCGGCCTGCGCAAGGTTGCCGAGGAACTCAGGCCCGCGGCTGCCGGCGTTCTGCCCTGTCCCACGGACGTGTCCGTCCCGGATCAGGTCGATGCCCTGGTGAGCGCCGCGCTGGACGTATCGGGGCGCATCGACGCGCTGATTCACTGCGCGGGGATAGGCGGACGGTCGCCCGCCGTGAGCTATCCGATGGAGCTTTGGGACGAGGTGATCAGCGTGAACGCCGGCGGAACCTTTCTCTGCACGCAGGCGGTGGGGAGAGTGATGCTGGAGCAGGAAAACGGCGGCGCCATCGTCAATCTTTCCTCGATCGGGGGTATGGTGGGCAAGCCGGGCAGCGTCGGCTACCAGGTGAGCAAGGCCATGGAAATACAGATCGCCAAAAGCCTGGGAGTAGAGTGGGGGCCGCACGGCGTGCGGGTCAATTCCATCGCGCCCGGGCTGTTCATGACGGAGACCATCCGGGCCGAGACCGAGAAGGAGCCGGATGTGAACGCGGACTTCATGAAGATGCTGCCCCGGGGACGCGCGGGCGAATTGCACGAGATCGTGGGCGCGGCGCTGTTTCTCGCTTCGGATGCGGGAAGCTACGTGACCGGAGCGGTGATCCCGGTGGACGGCGGAGCGCTTGCGTGGTAGGAACACGATGACAGCGATCCTGCTGGGCTGGCAGAAAGCCGCGGAGCAGCTGGAGTGGATCCGCACGCTGGCTCCGTCCGGTTGCGAATTCATGGTGCCCGAACATTCGCCGGACCAGGGCGACTACGACGCGGATCCGGCGGAACTGGTCCGCCTGGGGCGCGAGGCGGAAATCATCGTCGGCTGGAACTTTCCCCGCCAGGTCTTCGTCGAAGCCCGCAGGCTGAAGCTGGTTTCGTCCGCCCATACCGGTTACGACCGCTACGACCTCGCGCTTTTTCTCAGGCGCGGAGTGATGCTCGCCAACGCCGGCGGCGTCAATTCCGTGGCGGTTGCCGAGCACGCCATGGCGCTGCTGCTGGCCCTCGCCAAACGAATTGCGGAACACGACCGGTCGGTGCGGCGCGTCGACTGGGTCGATCTGACGCCGGATACGGCCAGCGTCCAGCTCGCCGGGAAGGTCGCCGCGATCGTCGGTCTGGGGCGTATAGGGACACTGATTGCCTCAAGGTGCCGTGCCTTCGGGATGAAGACTGTCGGCGTCAAGCGGAATGTTTCTCAGCAGGTTGACGCGGTGGACGAACTCGTGGGCGCCGACGGACTCAATTCCGTACTGGAAGCGGCCGATGTCGTGATCCTGGCCCTGCCCCTCACGCCCCGGACCCGGGGGCTGATGGGGCATGAGCAGTTTGCGGTCCTGAAGCCCGGCGCCCTGCTGGTCAATGTGGGCCGCGGCATGGTGGTCAACGAGTCGGCTGTCCACCAGGCATTGACCGGGGGCGATCTGGGTGGTTTTGCCGCCGACGTGTGGTGGGACTATGCCGACGCGTCTCCCGCGGGCTATCACTACAACGTTCCTTCGCGGCTTGCGGTGCACCGGCTGCCCCGCGTGGTAGGTACCCCCGACATGGCCTCGAACGTGCAGGGAATGCGCGAGCGAATGATTGAATTCGCGATGGAAAACGTGCGCGAATTTCTTGCCGGAAAAACGCCCGCGCGCACGGTGGACCTGCGGGATGCCATCGGGCCGGGCGCCTGACGCATGGGGGATCGGGCGTTGACGGGTGCGGCCGGTCACGAATCGGTCGATCCGGCGTTTTTCCGCAAAGTCGTCGGCAGTTTCGCTACGGGCGTCACGATCGTCACGACCCTGGATTCGGAAGGGTCCCCGCATGGCCTGACGGCCAACAGCTTCACCTCGGTATCGTTGGCGCCGCCGCTGGTGCTGGTTTGTGTTGAGCGCCGGTCCAAAAGCCTGGCCGCGCTCCGGCAAAGCGGGGTGTTTGCGGTGAATATCGCCAGCGAAGCGCAAAGGGATCTCTCGATACGCTTCGCGACCAACGCCGAAGAAAAGTTCGGTGGTGTTCAGACCAAACGCGCGGTCACGGGCGCGCCCATCTTCGCCGATTCGGTCGCATGGCTGGATTGCAGGCTGAGCGACATCGTTTCCGCCGGTGATCATGACGTGGTGATCGGCAAGGTGGTGGACATGGCCGAGGGCTCCGCGCTGCCGCTGGGCTATTTCCGCGGCAGTTTCTTCAATGTTTCGGACGAGCAGAGCGCATCCCAGACCCGCGGGCAGACCGTATTCAGCGTGATCGTGGACCATGGCGGCCGCGTTCTGCTTTGCCGTGGCGGCGAGGGCGGCAAGTGGTCGTTTCCCGAGGCGCCGGGCGATGCGGGCGGGCCGCCCCTTGGGGGTCTGCGCGAACGGCTGGCCGAAGCAGGCGTCCCCACGACCATCAGTTTCCTGTATTCCGTCGACGAAATACGGCACCGGGAATGCACGCTGCTGTTGTACCGCGGCGAGCTTGCGGCAAAGCCGGACCTGGCGGACCGGGAAAACTGGAGGTTCTTCGACGCTGCCGCGACGCCGTGGGAGGACCTGCTGGACTACCAGACCCGGATGACGCTGAAACGATACTTCCGGGAGCGTTCACAGGGCCGGTTCGGCCTTTTCGCCGAGACCGGAGAAGGAGGCCACATCGCACCGATTGTCGACAACCTGCGTTCGTACTCGAAGGAGGATGCGGAACGTCAGTTGGGCTGACGCAGGAACCGCAGGGCGATGTATACGGACGTCATAACGCCGAAAACGGCCGTGCCGATGGCGGAGCGGCCGAGACTGGGTTTCCTGTATCCACGCGGCGGGAGCGCCTTCGAGTACTACCACTTCGCGGAATATTTCAACCACAATCTGTTGTGCTACCTGATCGGCGGCATGCATGCGTACGGAGGCGACAAGACCCACTACCCCGATCCTCTCTACGCGATCGGATCGATCGAGAACCTGAGTTACCCGACGCGTTCGATGAAGCCCCTGCGCGTCCATGCAGCGATCTGGGCCACAACCAGCGCCAGCTTTATCGGCGGGATGCAGTGGTCGAAGGAGCAGGCTGCCGGGCTTGCCGAGATCCTGGGCGCTCCGGTCAGCAGCACTGCGTTGGCCTATGCCGCCGCCATCCGTGCCCTGGACATACGCCGTGTGGCGGTTCTCGCCAGCTATCCGGCGGAAGTCACCGAAGCCTTTCGCGGTTTTCTGAGCGAAGCCGGGATAGCGGTGGGCGACGCCATTCACCTGGACACGGAACGGGGGGAGGACGCCTTTGACCTTGAGCCGGACCTGCTGATTGAAAAGGCGCTGTCGATGGACTGCTCCGGCGCCGAGGCCCTGCTGATCCCGGATACGGCCATGGCGGCCTTCGAAGTCATGCGCCGGCTGGAGGCCGAGCTCGATCTGCCCGTACTCACGGCCAATCAGGTCACAATATGGGAAGCGATCAGGCTGGCCGGGGCCCGCGTGCGGACCACCGACTACGGCCGGCTGTTCGCGCTGACCTGAGTGTTTCCGGGACACATGAAAGAGGGACCCGCTTGGCCAGCCTGACGCTGAAGAACGTCTGCAAGTCCTATGATGATATTGAAGTCATCCGGGATGTTTCCGTGTCGGTGCCCAAAGGGACTTTTCTGGTGCTTGTGGGACCGTCCGGATGCGGCAAGTCGACCCTGCTGCGGATGATTGCCGGGCTGGAACCGGTAACCGACGGCGAAATCAGCATCAATGACCGGGTCGTCAACGATGTTCCGCCCAAGGAGCGGGACGTCGCGATGGTATTCCAGTCGTACGCGCTGTACCCGCACCTCAGCGTCGCGGAAAACATGGCCTTCTCGCTCAGGATGCGGCGGGCCGGCCAGCACGAAATCGACGAGAAGGTGGGGCGGGCTGCCGAACTGCTCGGCCTCGCCGATTACCTCGACCGGTTGCCCCGCCAATTGTCCGGAGGGCAGTGCCAGCGAGTGGCCATGGGCCGGGCGATCGTGCGCAACCCGGCGATCTTCCTGTTCGACGAGCCGCTATCCAATCTGGACGCCAAGTTGCGTGGCCAGATGAGGGCGGAATTGCGCGAGCTGCACCGCAGCATCGGCAACACGACGGTTTACGTAACGCATGATCAGCTGGAAGCCATGACCATGGCCGACCGGATTCTGGTCCTCAACGAAGGCCGCACGGAGCAGATCGGTGAACCGATGGAACTCTATGATCATCCCGCCAACCTGTTTGTCGCCCAATTCATCGGCACGCAGGGAATGAATATTTTCGAAGGCCGAATCGACGGCAACTGCTTCGTTTCCGGCGGCAACGGCAGGATCCCGCTTCCGGCCTGGGCCGGGCGGCACAGCGGCCGGGAGGTCACGCTGGGTATCCGGCCGAAGCATTTCGAGTTCGTCGACGATGGCGCCGAAGGGTTGGGCGCCACGGTGGCGGGCGCCGAAATCACCGGGGCCGAGGTCTTCCTGGACCTGCGGTTCGGCGGGCAGCAGTTCAACGCGAGCTATCGGGACCCGCTGCCTGAGACTGTCGGATCGTCAATGTCCCGAAGCTCCGTGAGGTTCAGGCGCGGCGATCGGATCCATGTGGCGCCCCGGCGGATCCACCTGTTCGACGCCGCCACCGGCAACAGAATCTAGTGGCGTGACACGACACTGGCGATCGGAGGAAGCGCAACATGCGGCGAATGGGATGGATTATCCGGATACGGCCGGAGAAAATCGGCGAATACAAGGCACTTCACGCCAACGCCTGGCCCGGAGTGCTGGAGAAGATCCGGCAATGCAATATTCGCAACTACAGCATCTTCCTGCGCGAGCCGGAAAACCTGCTGTTCGGGTACTTCGAGTATCACGGGAACGATTTCGAGGCGGACATGGCCAGAATGGGCCGCGACGAGGAAACCCGGCGCTGGTGGAAACTCACCGATCCGTGCCAGGAAGGGCTGGAAACCCGCGCGCAAGGCGAGTGGTGGGCGGCCATGGAGGAGGTGTTTCACAGTGATTGAGGCCGCTTCCCTGGCGCCGGCGGGCCGACCGATTGCCTGACGTGCTCGCGGACTTGCTCAGGAAAGACGACCTCTCCGCTTCGGAGGGGTTCGATTTCTATTCCGACAACGCCGCCGGAGTCCATCCGCGGATCCTGGACGCTCTGGTCGCCTGTAACAGGGGCTTCGTGCCGCCTTACGGAATGGAACGGTTTACGCGGCGCATCGATTCCGCGTTCTCCGAAGTATTCGAACGCGAATGTTTCGTGTTCCCGGTACCGACCGGAACCGCGGCGAACGGCCTCGCTCTGGGAGTGTTGGCGCCGCCGCACGGATTGATCTTCGCGCACCGCAATGCGCACATCGTCACCACGGAATGCGGCGCCCCGGAGTTCTTCACGCTGGGAGCCCGGCTGGCGTTGCTTGAGGGCCCGCACAACAAGCTGGCGGCATCCACGCTCGAGACCGCTCTGCATAGCCGCGCCCGGCGCACCGTGCATCAGCTCCTGCCGGCGGCGGTCAGCCTCACGCAGGCCACGGAACGGGGCGCCGTATATGCGCTTGAGGAAGTCGCGGCGATCAGCAGCCTGGCGCATGCGGCCGGATTGAAGGTCCACATGGATGGCGCGCGGTTCGCCAACGCCATGGTGAGTCTGGATGCGACGCCGGCGGAGATGTCCTGGAAGGCGGGTGTGGATGCGGTGTCATTCGGGGCGACCAAGAACGGCACGATGAATGCGGACGCGGTCGTGCTGTTCGACGCGGAACTGGCGGAGAAGGCGCGGTTCATACACAAGCGCGCCGGCTTCCTGCACTCGAAGATGCGCTTCATGTCAGTGCAGCTGCTGGCCTACCTGGAAGATGGCTTGTGGGTCGCCAATGCACGGGCCGCGAACGCCAACGCGGAGCGGCTGGCGGCGGCCCTGGCATCGGTAAAGGGCGTGGAACTGAACGATCCGGTGGAAGCGAACGAGCTTTTCCCCCGCCTGCCTGCAGGTCTCCAGCGCCGATTGAAGTCCGACGGCATTCACTTGCGCGATTGGCCCGACGCCGAGGGCAATCTGTTCCGCATCGTGACGTCCTATTGCGACGGCGAATCCAGAATCGGCGCGTTCGAGGCGGTCTGCGGGGATTTCGGCGGCGGTGAAGCGAACGCGACCCGTAGCGGCGGATGATGGCGCGCACGGCTTCCCGAACGTTTCGACGCTCAGCGAGGGCAGGCTCGCTTCAGCTCTCGGAAATCGTACGCATTTCGGAAAAGGCCAGGGCCATGAGAGCCGCAGGCGAGGACGTTCTGAGTTTCGGCACCGGAGAGCCCGATTTCCCAACGCCGCCGCATGTCATCGAGCAGACCTGCGCCGCCATGAGGCAGGGCGCTATCCGCTATCCGCCCACACAGGGGCTGCCCGAACTGCGCCAGGCCATCTGCGACGACGCTGGGGCGCAAACCGGATTCTCGGCGAACCCGGCGGAAGTGATCGTATCCACCGGCGCAAAACAGGTCCTGTTCAATGCGTTTCTGGCAACGCTGGATCCGGGCAACGAGGTCATCCTGCCGGCGCCGTTCTGGACAAACTACGCGGACATTGTCGGGCTGGTGGGTGGGAAAGCGGTGCGGGTGGATTGCGGCGCGGAATTGACGCTCACACCGGGACGCCTGCGCAGCGCCATTACGCCAAATACGAGATGGCTGGTGCTGAACTCGCCGGGCAACCCGTCGGGCAAGGTGTATTCGCGCGCCGAACTCGAAGCCCTCGCGGACGTTCTGCGGGAATTTGCGCAGGTTTGGGTGATGGCCGACGAGATTTACCAGCACATTTCCTATGAGCCGTTCTGCTCATTCCGCGTGGCTGCGCCGGATCTGGCGGACCGGACGCTGATCGTCAACGGCGTATCGAAATCCTACGCCATGATCGGGTGGCGCATCGGATGGGGAATCGGTCCTGTGGAGTTGATCCGCGCGATGGTGGCTGTGCAGGGGCAGTCGACTTCGCCCGCATCCGTCGTGTCCCAGATCGCGGCCTGTGCAGCACTTACCGGCCCGCAGGAGTTGCTCCAGGAGCGTTGTGAATCCTTTCGCCGCCGCCGTGACCTGGTGGTGAACGCGATCAACGGCATGGACGCGCTGTCCTGCCGCGTGCCCGGCGGCGCCTTTTACATATTTCCGGATTGCCGGGCGACGTACGGGCTGAGTGCGCCGGACGGGACGACCATTGCCGACGATTCGGACTACTGCAGGTACATACTCGATTCCGCCAGGGTCGCCATCGTCCCCGGCAGCACTTTCGGGCTGGGAGGTCACTTCCGCCTGTCCTACGCCTACGCGGAGGAAGACCTCGTGGAAGGCTGCCGCCGTATCGCGGCGGCGACGGCCGCCCTTGCGCGCCGTTGACCAGGGCCTGGGCTATCCTGATGCCGCAACCGCCTGCAGTCTTCTCATCGCTTCTTCGGGTTCAATGCGGCTGTTGAGCAGGTCAACGGTTACATCGTGCATTGTCTGACCGACCGCCGCCGGCATGGCGTTTTCGATAAACGTCTGAAACCATCCCGATTGGCGCACTTCATCTGCGGCGGCGCGCAACATCGGATCGGTGACACGGCTTCCCGCATCCACATGCACCGGAATATTCAGGCCGAGGTCGGCAAGTCTTTGCTGGTTGGTCCGGTTGGTGAGGAACCTCAGGAATTCAAGGGCTGCATCGGAGGACCCCGTGGTCAGCGCCCAGCCGCCTACCGCGCCGTAGATGTCCGTTCTGCTGCCGGGCGTGCCGGGCACCACTGGCATGGAAAAGAAACCGATCGTCTCGGTTGCAAGGCCAATGCCGTCGGTGGCGTTCCTTTGCTGTTCGCTCGGCGTGGTGGCGCTGTAGGCCATAACCATCGCGGCCTTGCCGTCACCGAACAGGCCGGTTGCCTTGGGATATTTGGATGCCGCGAATCCTTGCTGAAAGGAATCCGCCTCCGCCAGTTGCCTGACCATCCCCGCCGCCTCGATCATGCAGGGCATGAGGAAACCCTGGCCCCGGCCCTGCATTGTGTGCCGAAACGCCTCTTTCCCACATACGCGCGTGGCGGCCAGTCCGAAATACGACCCCACGGTCCAGGGATCCGCCGGACCCGCCGCGATCGGTGTCACGCCGAACGCCCGCAGCGCGGCAACGGCCCGGAGAAAATCGTCCCAGGTTTCCACCGAACCGGCGTCGATGCCGGCTTGCCGGAACAGGTCCTTGTTGTAATAGAAATCCACCTTCGTGATGTGGTGCGGCACGCCGATGATGGCGCCGTCGTAGGTGAAGTTGTCCAGCGCGGCGGACATGAAGCTGTCGGACCAACCGTCGCGCAGCATCTCGGCGCTCAAGTCGCGCACCGCCCCGATATCGTAGAGCTGCCGCAACAGGCCGGCGCCCTGGGTGAACAGGATGTCCGGCTTGGTGGGCGACGCGATCAGCGTCGGCAGCCGCTGGCTCATCCGGGCGAGATACCGGTATTTGATCTCCACGCCCGGATTGCGGGCCTCGAAATCTGCGATGACCTCATCGTAGAAGGCGATGATCCTCGGGTTTCGCTCGGCGAACACCCAGTTGACCGTGGTGGCGCCATCGGCATTCGACGCGCGCTTGTCGAAATTGAGGCTCGACCATCCCGCAACCGCGACCAGGGCGCAGAAAACGATGGCGATCCAGGGTTTGCGGATCAAGCCGGCCGTCCTGCGGCCTGCGCCGCGTTTTCGCCGCGGAAGTTTCCGGTTTTCATATCCGTCATGGTAGCAGTGTCCGGTAAAGTGGCTCGCTCATGGCAAGACTAGGGCGTGACACGACACCAGCGCAACGTGGCGGGGTCGCGACAAGTCAGCGGTCCTGGGGCGAAGAGTGGGGACCGGCGATCAACGGAACGGAATCCGGCGCTGTCGTTGACGGAGGCCGGGTGGCGCTGCTGGAGATTGGAGGCCGACGCGGAATTCGGGCGGCGATTACCAACTTCGGCGGCCGGGTTGTAGCGTTGATGGCGCCTGATCGGCACGGCGCCATTGCGGACGTTGTCCTTGGTTATGCGACTCTGAAGGGGTACCTGGAAAATCCGGAGCACTACCTGGGCGCCCTGATCGGGCGATACGCAAACCGTATAGAGAATTCGCGGTTCGAACTCAAGGGTGTCAGCTACGAGCTGGATCCGAACGAAGGCCGTCATTGCCTGCATGGAGGCAGTCCGGGCTTTCATGGCCGCGTCTGGAATATTGTGGATCACGGCAGACACAGTCTTGTTCTGTCCCGCGTGTCGCCGGACGGGGAGGGCGGTTTCCCGGGGACACTGGAGGTTCAGGCAAAGTATGCGATCGAAGACGAGACTGCACTGGCGATCGAACTGACCGCGGTCTCGGACAAGACCACAGTCGTGAACCTGAGCAGCCACATGTACTTCAATCTGGCCGGCCCGCACGCAGGACCGATCACGGATCATCGACTTGAATTGCGCGCCGGCCGTTTCACCCCGGTTGACGAACAGCTGATTCCTACCGGCGAACTCCGCAGCGTTCGGGGCACGCCCATGGACTTCCGCAGTGCGCGGCGTATCGGCGCGGCCATGTTGCAGGATGACGAGCAAATAAGGTTCGGGTCGGGCTTCGACCACAATTTCGCCGTGGATTCGCATGCTGCAGGCACGCTCAATGCGGTGGCCAGGGTTACGGAACCCAAAACGGGCAGGACAATGCAACTGTTTTCGAACCAGCCGGGGGTGCATTTCTATACCGGCAATCACCTGGATGGCGCGGGTACAGGCAAGCAAGGCATTGCAATGGAACGGCACCACGGTTTCTGCCTGGAAGCGCAGAATTTTCCCGCGGCGCCGAACCGCACGGGTTTTCCGAACTGTATCCTGGAACCGGGCGAGCCCTATCGTTCGCAAATCGTCTACCGGTTCGGTGTTTCGGACGGGCGCCGGCCATGAGCGGCCGAGACCGGAAACCACCGTCGACAGCGGCAACGGCGCGGTGTGCGGAACTGCTGGCACGGATGACCCTTGCGGAGAAAATCGCCCAGTTGTGCGCGGTTTGGGTTACAGACCTTCTTGAGGACGGAAGGTTCTCGGAAGAAAAAGCGCGCCAGCACCTTGCCGACGGCATCGGACAGGTTTCGCGCGTGGCCGGAGTCAGCGGACTGCCGATTGGAGAGGCCGCCGCCGTCGCCGATGCGATACAGGATTATCTCCGGCACAACACGCGACTGGGCGTGCCGGCAATTCTTCACGAGGAGTGCCTTTGCGGCTTTCAGGCGCGCGGGACCACGTCCTTCCCCCAGGCCATAGGCCTGGCAAGCGCCTGGGATCCGGACCTGGTGGAGCGAATCGGCGCGGCCATCCGCACGGAAATGCGGGCCGTGGGAACGCACCAGGCTCTTGGGCCGGTGCTGGACCTGGTACGCGACCCGCGATGGGGCCGCTGCGAAGAGACTTTCGGCGAGGACCCGTATCTGGCCGCTTGCATGGGACTGGCTGCCGTTCGGGGTTTGCAGGGCGACGACCTGCGCACCGGCATCGGCGCCACGCTGAAGCATTTCGTGGCCCACGGCTCGTCGGAGGGCGGCCGCAACGAGGCGCCCGTGTCCGCCGGGCCTCGCGAGTTGCGGGACTGTTTCATGGTTCCCTTCGAAAGGGTGGTGAAGGAAACGGAAGTACTTTCGGTGATGAATGCCTACCACGACATCGACGGCGTCCCCTGCGCGGGTTCGGCCGAGCTTCTGACGTCGATACTGCGTGAGCAGTGGGGATTCGGCGGAATCGTCGTTTCGGACTACGAGGCCGTGGACCAGCTGCGGCGCATGCATTTCACGGCCGCGGACAAGGCCGAGGCGGCGCGCCAGGCGCTGGAAGCCGGAATCGATGTGGAGCTGCCCGCGGCCGACTGTTTCGGGGAACCGCTTGCATCGGCGGTGAAGTCGGGCCGGGTCAGCGTGGACATGATCGATCGCGCCGCAATGCGCGTGCTTGCCGCGAAGGAACGGCTGGGCTTGCTGGATGCCGCCCCCTCCCGGCAACCTTCAGTGGACCTGTCGGTCATCGACAGCTCAAGCCATCGCTCGCTGTCCAGGCGGGCAGCCGGCGAATCCCTGGTATTGCTGAAGAACGATGGGGTGCTGCCATTGGGCGGGAAGCTGGCCTCGCTGGCCGTTATCGGACCGAATGCCCATAGCGTGCGCAATCTGCTGGGCGACTACGCCTTTGAAGCGGCCTATGGCGTTCCGGTGGGGCTATCCGAAGGTACCAGCATTCTCAAGGGTCTTGAGAACATTGCCGGACCTGGCATAAGGCTGAATTTCTCCCCGGGCTGCGACATCGGGGGCGAGGACGCAAGCGGGATAGAGTCGGCCGTTCGCGCTGCAGAGCGCTCCGATGCGGTCGTTCTGGCCGTGGGCGGACGGTCGGGAAGCGAACCCGTATTGCGCGGCTATCGGGAGCATGGCGATACCTCCGGGGAAGGGCGGGACCGCGCGGAACTGGGCCTTCCCGGGGTGCAGGAGCAACTTGTCCGCGAACTTGCCGCTACCGGTAAACCCGTGGTGCTGGTCATTGTGGACGGCCGCCCGCTGGCGCTGGGAAACGTCGAAGAGCATGTATCGGCCATACTCTGGTGCTGGCTTCCCGGGAAGCAGGGCGGAGAGGCTATTGCCCGGGCGCTGGTCGGCGCGCTCAATCCCGCCGGCCGCCTGCCGGTCACTCTGCCGCGTGAACTCGGCCAGGTCCCGGTGCACTACAACCGCCATTCCGCTTCTTCCAAATGGGACTACATCTTCGGTTCCAATCGCCCCCTCTTTCCATTCGGCCACGGCCTGAGTTATACGCAGTTCGAGTATGGCGGACTGCGGCTGAGCGCGGAACAGGTCGGCCGCGAGGGCGCTGTGAGCGTAGCTTTCGAGGTGCGCAACGCCGGCGGGCGCGATGGCGATGAAGTGGCGCAGTTATACGTTCGCGATGAAATCGCCAGCGTGGTGCGGCCGACGAAGGAACTGAAACGATTTGTCCGGATGCACCTGAAGGCCGGCGAGGAACGCACGGTCGAGTTTCATTTGCCGATCCGGGAGTTGGCCTTTCACGACCGCTCGCTGAACCGGGTGGTCGAGCCGGGCGGATTCGAGGTTCTGGTCGGTGCGTCGAGCGAAGACATTCGCCAGAGGCAATCGTTCAGCGTCGTCTGAGAGGGCATGGGCGCGCGCTTCGCGCGCCGGCGGAAGATCAGGGATTGGCCAGCGTCCATGCGGCCGCTGCCAGCACGCGGGTGCCCAGGGCCAGGTCGCAGGGCTTTGCATTCTCGGCCTCGTGGTGGCTGATTCCGCCCTCGCAGGCGACGAATACCATGCCGGTGGGACAGATCCTGCCGAGATGCAGCGAGTCGTGGCCGGCTCCGGAGAGCATTAGCGGGCGGGAAGCGTTCATCAGGTCCGCGCAATTCTCCAGCAACGCGATGATTGAAGGATCGAAGGCGATGGGATCCACCGTCGAGAGCACTTCCACCTCGGCACGGCAAGGGTGCGCCTCGGCGGAGGCCACTTCCCGGATCAGTTCCTCCACCCGGTCCATTACCGCCTTGTCGGGGTGCCGCAGATCGATTGTCAGGCGCACCCTGTCCGTTACGGTGCCAGGCGAGTTCGGGAAGCTTTCGATCCTGCCGAAGGTCAGTCGCAGGATGTCATCGTCGTCTCTGGACAGCGACCGCAAGCTCACCATGATCCGGGCGGCGCCATCCAGGGCGTCCTTGCGCAACGCATGGGGGGTCGTGCCGGCGTGGGCCGTTTCCCCGAGTATTTCGACCTGTATCCTCCTCACGCCCTGGATGCCTTTCACGATGCCGACGGGCAGGCCCGCCCGTTCGAGGACAGGGCCCTGCTCGATATGAATCTCAATCGACGCGCACGGGCGCACCGAGTGAATCGGGCGCAGTTCCGCGCGGGTCGCCGCGATGGAAGCGGCCAGTTCATCGCCCACCCGGGCGCCGTCGACGGTCCGGTTGTCAAGCGCCGCGCTCAGTTCGCGGGTGCCGGCAAAAGCGCTGGAGCCGGTGGCGCCGGGCAGGAACCGGCTGGCCTCTTCGTTGGTCCATGCGGCAACTTCGATCGGTCTTTCCGGCGTCAGGCCCTGATGCCGGATCGCCTCCAGCACTTCGAGACCCGCCACAACGCCGAACGCCCCGTCGAACTTGCCGCCGGTGGGCTGGCTGTCCAGGTGCGAGCCCACGATAAGGGGGTCCTGCGATGCGGAGGCGCCCGGCATGCGCACAAAGAGATTGGCCGCGTCGTCCTGAAAGGCGGAAAAGCCACGTGCCTCAGCCCATTCGATGACGAAATTCTTCGCTTCGGTATCGAGTTCCGTAAGGGCCTGCCGATTGACGCCGCCGTTCTCAAGAGCCCCGATCTCGGCCAGGCGCATCAGCAGTTCCCAGAGACGGTCCTGGTCTACGGCATTGCCTATGGCGGCGGCTGCCGCGTGCGGGCGCAACATCGTCACACCTCGATCAGGCCGCGCGCGAATCGAGTCAGCTGCCCGCATCCCGAATCCGTTACGACAACCGTTTCGCTGCTCGCCACCAGCGGTTCACCGGGACGGCGTACGGCCTGCGGCAGATGAAACACCATTCCCGGCTCCAGGACGGTCTGGTCGCCCTCCTGAAGCGTGAGGAAACTTCCCTCGCCCCAGTCCGGCGCAAAATTGATGCCCATCGAATACCCGGCGCGTTTGCGCAGCACGATCCCGTTCCTTTCGGCAATGCGCTTTACCGCCTGATTGACGCAGCTGGACGTGGTTCCGGGGCGGATCGCCGCCATCGCCGCGTCGAGCATCGCTTCGGCAATCGCCATGTTCTCGATATTACGCCGCGTTGGCGGCCCCACCACCAGGGTCCGGAACAACGCGCCCGCGTACCGGTTCACCGATCCGCCCACCTCCAGAAAGATATTCTCTCCCGGCACGATCCTCTTCTCGCTGGACCAGACGGAATGCGGGGCGAGCTGCCGATGCCCGGACATCACGAATATCGGCAATCCGACGTATTCGCAACCGGACGCCACCATCGCCTGGTGAATGTGGCCGGCCAGCTCGGCTTCCGTCATGCCGGCCCGGAAATTGTCGATTCCCGCCCGGATACCGATCTCCGCAATTCGGCAGGCTCTGCGTATCTGCTCGATCTCGGCGGAGGACTTCTTCCGTCTCAGCGACTCCACAAGCCAGCTGCTGGACTCCAACTTCATGTCCGGCAGCCTGTCCGCAAGCTCCCGATTCATGTCGACGGTAAAGAACCAGCCGTGTGTTTCCAGTCCGATCCTGGAACGGGTGAGCTCAAGCCGTTTCAGTGCTTCGGCGAGTTTTTCAATTGGCGACTCGTTGTCCTGAAAGGTAATCAACTGCTCTTGCCGGAACCAGGATCGCACCGGCAATCCCAGGGCCTCGAGCGCGCGCAGGATAATGATGGGCCTGGCCCCGGGCTTCACGATCACCAGTTGCGGGTAGTAGTAGCCTGGCGTGTGCCATCCGGAAATGTAATTGATGTTTTCCGGAGTATGGATCACCATCGCGTCCAGGCCGCCGGCGAGGATCTTTTCGTTCAGGGCGGCCAGTCTTGCTTCGAATTCCGCTACCGGGAACGCCAGTTCGGGCAGAAATTCCATTGTCGGCTCGTGGTTCATGTTGACGGACCCGGTGGGCATCGAGTGATATCTACTATCGTATAGTAGATTTACTGGAAATCCAAAATGCCGGCCAAGGCACTCCGGAGATCTACGGACAGGCTTTAGTCCTCGTCGACTGGAGCGGAAATCCGGCCGGTTTCCTCGGATTCAGAGCGCACCTGCGCATACTCGGGAAGGAAGGCGTTGACCCATAGCACCACCGTGGTCTCGTCGGAGTTGTTCTTCCACCGATGCATGAGGTGGCTGTGGAAATAGAGCGTGTCCCCGGTCTTCAGCTCGTATTCCTCGTCCGGCTCCAGCCAAAGCGAAAGCTGACCGGACAGCACATAGACGAATTCCTGGCCCTTGTGCGACCAGATACCGTTGCTGTGCCCGCCGGGTGCAATGTGCGAAATCTCCGCCTCCATGCCGGCCGGCTTCGAGATGATGTCTTCGATGATGATGGACTTGTCCTGGGTGACGAATCGTGGACGTTTGTCCGCGGGTACAAAGCGGCGCTTGGCTGGAGGGAGCTCTTCGCCCTTCAGCGTCGGCAGCGTGGTCCGAAGCGCTTCGCCCAGGCGGAACAGGGCCTCCATGGATACCCCGGTGTTGCCGCGCTCCAGGGCGCTGATGAACGAGGGCGACAGTCCGGAGGATTCGGCGGTCTGGACCAGTGTCATTTTGCGCTGCTTGCGCAGCATCCTGAGCTTTTCTCCCAGCTTCTCGTCAACGTAGCTGTCTTCGGCCGAAGGCTCGGGAGATCTGCCGAGTTCGCGGCGGATCGCGGCCGGATTGAGGCGTTCGTTGTAATAGAGCCGGATGACCTTCCGGAGGCGGCGAACATGCTGCTGGCGGTATACGCGGTGCCGGCCCTTCGTTCTCTCGGGTGTGATCAGGCCTTCACGCTCCCAGATTCTCAGAATGCCCGGCGAGACGTGCAGCAGTTTGGACACTTCGCCGATCGATAGTGCGTATTCGGATTTTGCTACCTTCATGCAGACAGTTCCCGTCTTTGGCGAATGTACCTTCCCGAATGCATGACGAGTGCCGGAGCCTTCCCCTACGCGCCGTGTTCTCCCCGCGCCAATTGTACCGCGAGGTCCATGGTCGCCGCGTTGGCGGTGACGACCGGCTGTTGCAATTCCCGGGCAAGCGCCGCGGACATCCGCCGATCGCGAACAGCGGTGCACGGTATGACGATCGCATCGCATGGCGGCATTCCGGCCGATTGCGCCAGGGCCAGAAAATCTTTCGGGCGCAAGGTCCCCACCTCACCGTCGCTGCCCTTGCCGGCATGAGAGTGGCCCACTGGGCGGAAGCCGCTTTTTTCCAGGAAATCGACGAATTTGACCCCGATTTCCGCGTGGTACGGAGTGAGTACAAGCAACTTGCGGGCCTTGATCCGCTTCAATGCCGCCACGAGGGCCAGTGAGGTCGTGGTTGCGGGTATGTTTCCACCGGATTCGGAAAGCGCCCTGGCCTGCCTCTCCCCATAATTGCCGTCGCCGAGGAAAGAGCCGGAGGTGCATGCCCAGGCGATGGCGTGCGGCGCCACGTCTGCAGTTCGCGACGCCGCTTTCGAAAGCGATTCGACCGACCCCATGTCTTCGACCATCCGCGCCACCGCGACCGAATCGCGCGGGTCCGCCACGGTCTCCGGGTGGACGCGGAACAAATGCGCTTCCGCGCCCCGCCGGGCAGCCATTTCGCAGATTTCCCCATCCAGGAGAAAGGTCGAGGGCACCAGCACCGCAATCCGCGCGGCGCCTTCCGAAAGGCCCACGGCGCCATGTGCAGCGTTCACGACACTCGAGCGGCTTGCGAATCCGCCTGTATCGCCTCGATGAGCCGCTCAAGGCCGGTCTTGAGTCTGTCCCGGGAAGTTGCGAGAGACAGGCGCACCAGGCCGCGCCCGCCCGGGCCGAAGGTTTCTCCAGGCGCCACCGAGACCTGTCGTGATTTGAGAAGCCGCCTGGCGAAATCGTAGGTATCCATGCTGGCGCTTGAAATATCCACCATCATGTAGAAGGCGCCACCCGGCGACCAGATCCTGATCCCGGTATTCGCGAACATGTCCACGGCCAGGTCCCGGTTGCCGCGGTAGTAATCGCGCATCACGGCTATGCTGTCCCGGGGACCCCGAAATGCGGCCTCGGCGGCTTTCTGGGCCACGGAGCAGATTGAGCCGATCACGGGCTGTTGCAGCTTGGCCATGACTTCGATCAGGGCCTCGGGACAGGCCACGTACCCGACGCGCCAGCCGGTCATCGCGTAGGTCTTCGAGCAACTGAAAAGGCTGATCACACGCCCATCGCCATCGAACCGGGCCGCGCAGGCATGTTCCTCTTCGAAGACGAACTCGTCGTAGCACTCGTCGGCAATGACCCAAAGGTCATGGCGGCGGGCGAAATCCACCATTTCGCGAACTAGTTCCGGGCTCATGACCGCTCCCGTCGGGTTCGAGGGGGAATTGAGGATGATGCCCTTGGTGCGATCTCCCACGTGGGCATCGAGTTCGCCGGGATCCGGCAGAAAGTTCCTCGATGCATCAGCAGGATAATAGCGGACGCTCCCGCCGGCCGATAGAACCATCATTTCCCAGTTGGGCCAGGCGGGATCCGGCAAGAGAATTTCGTCCCCGTGCTCCAGAATCGCTATACAGGCCGTAAACAGCCCCGAGGTGGCGCCGCTCACCGCCACGATCCGGTCCGGAGGAACGTCCAGTCCGTTTACCCGTTGGAGTTTTTCGGAGATTGCCTGCCGGAGGGAAAGCAGGCCGACCGGCGGTGTGTACCGGGTAAACCCGTCCCTTGCCGCCTGGCAGGCAGCCTCGACAATATGCGGTGGCGTGGGGAAGTGCGGTTCGCCCAGATCGAGACGCACGCAGTCGGGCGTCCCGGCGGCGAGATTGGCAATTTCCCGAATGCCGCTTTGGGGCATTTCGGCGACGGTCCGGGCGAGCGGTTTCATCGAGGCTTCTTGCAAAATTACTAGTTTACAGTAAGAATCCGAACCGGACCGAAGCTTGGGAGAAGGAAGTATGGATCTCGGAATTGCAGACAAGGTGGCCGTTGTTACGGGCGGCAGCCAGGGCATAGGACGCGCCATTGCCGCGTCGCTGGCTCGCGAAGGCGCAAGGGTCGCGGTGGTGGCGCGTACCCGGGAGGCCCTGGAGAAGGCCGCTGATGAGATCAGCGCGGCGCCAGGGTCCGAAGTGATCGCCTCTCCGGCGGACACGGGGGACGAAGCCTCGGTGCTTGCGATGGCGGAAGATGTCATGGAGAGGCTCGGGGCCGCCGAAATACTCGTCAACTGCGCGGCCGCGCCGGCCGGGCAGGGCCGCACTCCGCTGGCCTGGGAAGTCACCAGGGATCAGTTGATGGAGCAGATGAACGTCAAGGTCATGGGTTACCTGCGATGCGCGCAGGCCCTGTTGCCCCAGATGCGCAGCAAGGGTTGGGGACGGATCATCTCGATCAGCGGAATGGGGGCGAGAAAGTCGGGCGACACGGTGGGCAGCATCCGCAACGTGGCCGTCGTTGCAATGACCAAGAACCTGGCCGAAGAGCTGGGGGGCAGCGGAATCACAGCAACGGTTGTGCATCCGGGATACACCAAGACCGACAAGGTGGCGGCGATGATTGCGCGGCGCGCCGCGGAGGAGGGGCGTTCCGAGGAGGAAATCGAAGCGGGGCTGGCCTCGGGCAACCTCAACGGGTACCTGCCGGTTCCCGAGGATATCGGCGGCGTGGTCGCCTTTCTCGCGTCGCCGCTGTCACGATGCATCAACGGGGATGTCATCGCCGCGGCGGGCGGCGCCAAAACCGCGATCCATTACTGAGCGCACAGGCCATGGGCGCAGACGGCAGCGCGGTACGCGTGGGCGCCGGGAATCTGCGCCAATTCGTCTCCGACCTGTTCGTGCACTTGGGCTGGAAGCGCAGCGAGGCCGACATCGTCGCCGACCACCTGGTTGTGGCGGATCAGTCCGGTCACCCCTCGCACGGGACTGGCATGCTGGGCACCTACGTGGATTCGTTCCGGGCGGGAGCGATACGGCCCGGCGCCGAACCGGCCGACAGGCCCGCCGCTCCCCCGTTTGCCGTGATCGACGCCAACTTCGCGCTTGGACACATTGTTGCGCTTGAGGCCGTCGACCGAGCTTTGGGCATGGTGGGGCAATACGGTGTGGGCATCGTCAACGTCATCCGCGCCCACCACATGGGCCGTATCGGATACTACGCGGAGCGCGCCGCGGACGCCGGAATGATCAGCATGTTCTGGGCCAATGTTTACGGGCGCGCCCCGCTGGTTGCTCCCTTTGGAGGCACGCAGGCGAGGATCGGAACCAATCCCCATTGCATCGGCATTCCGCGGGCCGGCCAACCGCCGCTATTGCTGGACTTCGCAACCAGCCGCATACCCCTGGGCAAGGCGCGCGTGGCCCATACTCGCGGCGTGCCGGCGCCCGAGGGATCCCTTCTCGACCACCTCGGCAATGAAACCCGGAACCCTGCGGTGATGTTCGAAGAGCCCGCCGGGGCGCTGTTGCCCTTTGGCGATCACAAGGGTTACGGGCTGGCGCTGGTGGCCGAATTGCTGTCTTCCGCGCTGGCCGGTGGCGAGACGATCGCGGAACTCGACGACGCGGGCCTGATCGCGAACAATCTCCTGGCGATAGTGCTCGACCCCACTCGCCTGGGGCAGGACCTCGAGTCGATCTCGACGCGTATCGAACGCTACCTTCGCTGGGTCACGGAGGTTCCGCTTGCGGAAGGCGTCGACGCAGTCCTTGCTCCCGGGGATCCCGAATTCGACGCCCGCCGGAAGAATGCCGGCAGCGTGGAACTGAGCGCCGGGGGGCTGGCCCGGCTCAACGCCGCCGCCGCGGCCGTGGGGTTCAGGCCGTTTACTGTATAGGGCCTGCTGCGCAGCCTTGATCGGGCATGGCGCGTTGCAGGCGCGGCATGACCTCATTGATCATGAGATCCAGATTGTGGATCCATGCGTCGTACTGTTCGATGAAGTCGAAACACATGCCGATCAACGTTCCGAACCCGCCCGTTTCGCGTATCAGTTTCTCGGTCTTCACAGCCACCGTTTGCGGCGATCCGACCAGCCAGATGTGCCGGGCGAGATACTCCGGCGTGATCATGTCGTCCGTATGGCTCGGATCCGCCTTCGAATACCTGGCCAGGCCGCGCCGAACAATGCCGGGGATCATGTACTCCTCCCAGAAACGCGCCACCTCCCCCGTGGAGGCCAGTTCCACCGCTTCCTCGTCGGTGTCCGCGACGAAAAACGGTGGCGATACGGCCCAGTCGTCCCGCGAAATGCTGTGGCCGGCTTTCGTGGCCTCGGCTTCATAGGCGTTCCAGTGGCCCGCGAGATAGCCCGCGCCGATGTAGAAGCTCATCGGCCGGAAGCCCAGTCTGCCGGCCAGCGCCAGGGTTCGCGAATTGTCCGATATGCCCGCCATGCCCAGCGGGGGGTGGGGTTTCTGAAACGGCTTGAGGAAGGGGCCCTTCTCGAAATCATCGTAGTCGCGGCGCTTGAATTGCCAGAATTTTCCGTTGTAATCAAACGCCTTGTCCTCCGTCCACAGCCGGATCATGATGTCCAGGGCCTCCTGCGTCATTTGCGCATTCAGCATGGTGGGCGTGCCGTCTTCCTCGTAGCGGATCGAGCCGAGCAGGTCCGCGTCCATGGGGACGGAACCGGCGCCGATGCCGACCATGTATCTTCCCTGCGCGAGGTGATCCAGGTAGGCGATTCGGTGCGCGAGCTCTACCGGGTGGTGGTAGGGCAGTACGTGTGCCCCGGGGGCCAGCTTGATCTGTTTCGTCTGCACCAGGGCCTGCGCGATCAGCAGATCCGGCGCGGGCACGGGCTCCCATCCGCAGGCAAAGTGCTCTCCGATCCAGGCTTCGGAATAGCCGAGCTCGTCGGCGCGGACGATGGTGCTGAGGATGAACTCCTGACCCTGCTTCGGGGTGCGTTCGGGCGCCAGGTGGGGCATGAAGAACAACCCAAGATTCATGGGACCTTTCCCGTGGAAGACGAAATGTTCGAGGGAGGGTATTAATCTTGCTGTATTCTGTCAAGTTTGTTGGAATTTACACGCCCACCGGACGCGGTGCGCGCTACCTGCCGGGGTAACATGGTTTTTCTTCGGGAAGGCGAACGATGAGGGGAACAACACAGCTGCGATGAAGTTCTTGAGAATTGGAGAGCCCGGCGCTGAGCGCCCGGGCCTGCTGGATGGGAACGGCGAAATTCGGGACCTGTCGGCCGTGATCGCCGACCTGGAAGGCCCTGACCTGAAACGCGAGTCCCTGTCAAAGATTGCGGACAGCGACGTGAGCGGGCTTCCCGTCGTATCCGGCGACGTGCGCATCGGGCCTTGTGTCGGCAATGTGGGAAAAATCGTCTGCGTCGGTCGGAACTACGTTGAGCATGCGGAGGAGAGCGGCAGCGCCGTCACCGACGAGCCCGTGATTTTCTTCAAGGCCACCAGCGCCATCAGCGGGCCGTACGACCCGGTCGTCATTCCCCGCGATTCCAGTAAGACCGACTGGGAAGTGGAACTCGGCGTGGTGATCGGCACAAGGGCGTCTTATGTTGCCGAAGCAGAGGCCCTTGATCATGTTGCCGGTTACTGCATCGTCAACGACGTATCCGAGCGGGAATTCCAGCTGGAGCGGCACGGGCAGTGGGTCAAGGGCAAGAGCTGCGACACCTTCGCTCCGATCGGGCCGTGGCTGGTGACGGCGGACGAAGTGCCGGACCCGCAGCGCCTTGACCTGTGGCTGGAGGTCAACGGCCGGCGCTGTCAGGACAGCAACACTTCGAAGATGGTGTTCGGGGTGCGTTACCTGGTCAGTTACATCAGCCGCTTCATGACGCTGAATCCGGGCGACATCATTTCGACCGGCACGCCCTCCGGCGTCGGGCTTGGCCACGATCCGCCCGTCTACCTCAAGCCGGGCGACGTCATGGAACTGGGCGTGGATGGCCTGGGTCGACAGCGCCAGGAGCTCGTGTCTCATGCTGCAGGAGTCGACGGCTGATCGACTTCGGGAGCGGTGAAAACGCCAGGTTCGCGCACAGGCAGGTCTGACTGATGTCCGTTGCGGTTGGGATTGATCTCGGCACCCAGAGCGTCAAGGTTGTTTGCTACGACTTCTTGAAGCGCCGCGTGGCCGGCGGCGCCAGCGCGTCCCTCGATCTGCGTCAGGATGACGATGGGGCAGCCGAACAACTTGCCGAATGGTGGCTGGACGCGTTGCTGGAGGCTACTCGGAGAATCGATCCAGCCGTTCGCGGGAGGGCGGGGGCCATCGCGGTTTCGGGTCAG
The DNA here is from genome assembly GCA_965116895.1 of Gammaproteobacteria bacterium. GTDB lineage: Bacteria > Pseudomonadota > Gammaproteobacteria > Steroidobacterales > Foliamicaceae > Foliamicus. The sequence continues at coordinate 955,560 of OZ220729.1, forward strand.
CAGCACGGCTTCGTGGCGCTGGACGAAGCAGACGCGGTGCTGGCTCCAGTGAAACTGTGGTGCGACACGTCCACGGCGGCGGAATGCGAGGAAATCATGCTGGCATTCGGAGGCCGCGAAGCCTGCATCGAGCGGGCCGGCAACCCGATTGCGCCGGGCTATACCGCATCCAAACTGCGCTGGCTGAAGAAGGCCAGACCGGACCTGTATGACCGGCTCGACGCCATTCTGTTGCCCCACGACTACCTCAATCTGCATTTGACCGGCGAACGCTGCATGGAAATGGGAGACGCGTCGGGAACGGGCTTCCTCGACGTCCGCAGCAGGAAGTGGTCGCAGGACATGCTCAACGCCATCGATGGGGAACGGGACTTGAGCGAATGCCTTCCCATCCTGCGCAACGACAACGAAGCCATCGGCACGCTCCGCGCGGCTGTCGCCGCGGACCTCGGCCTGCCCGCCGGGATTCCGGTAGGGATCGGCGGTGGCGACAACATGATGGGAGCGATCGGCACCGGCAACGTGCGCCCGGGAAGGCTGACGATGAGCCTTGGCACTTCGGGCACCGTGTATGCCTATGCCGACCGGCCCGTTGTCGATCCCGAAGGCAACATCGCCGCTTTCTGTTCTTCAACCGGGGGCTGGCTGCCGCTGTTGTGCACGATGAACTGCACGGTCAGCACCGAGCTGATGCGCTCGCTGCTCAACTCCGATATTTCCGCTTTTGAGGAACAGGTGGCTGCTGCCGAACCGGGCGCCGGGGGCGTCATCACGCTGCCGTTTTTCAATGGCGAGCGAACGCCCGACCTTCCGGACGCGAAAGGGTGCATCGTGGGGATCGACAGCCGCAACGCCCGGCCTGAGAACCTGATGAGATCCTCGGTCGAGGGCGCCACCTTTGCCCTGAGATTCGGCATCGACGAGCTGGCGGGTCTGGGCGTAGATACCGAAGAGATCGTGCTGACCGGCGGAGGAGCAAGGAGCGCCGAGTGGCGGCAGATTGTTGCCGACATCTGCGAAGCACCGGTCGTGGTGCTCAGGCAGGATGAAGGCGCGGCCTTCGGGGCGGCGCTTCAGGCGGTGCAGCTCATCGAACCGGGAGCATCGATCGAGGATCTCGTCGATGCCCATCTGGAAAAGGACGACAGCCGCAGTTGCGAACCGCGCAGCGCAGCCGTCAACACTTACAGGCAGTGCTACCGCGAATACAGGCGCGCGGTAACGGCCGTGAGCGCGATCTACGCCTAGGAGACCAGGCAGGAGGGGCAAGAACATGAACCGCAGCGTCTTTATCGGCGATCGGGAATATTTCCCGGGTATCGCCAGGATCCAGTACGAAGGCCCTGAATCGGACAACCCGCTGGCGTTCAAGACCTACGATCGATCCCGGTTAGTGGGCGACAAGACCATGGAAGAGCACCTGCGCTTCGCGGTCTGCTATTGGCATACCTTCTGCGCCACCGGGGGAGACCCGTTCGGACCGGGCACCCGCATCCATCCCTGGGCGGAAAAGGGCGACCCGATGGATCGCTCGCGGGAACGCGTGGACGCGGCGTTCGAATTCTTCACCAAGCTCAACGTGCCGTTCTGGTGCTTTCACGACTTCGACCTGGCCTCCGAAGGCGCCGGCGTCGCCGACTCCGAAAAGAACCTTGAGCAGATGGTGGGCCTGGCCAGGGAGCGTCAGGACGCGACCGGCATGAAGCTGCTGTGGGGGACGGCGAACGTGTTCTCTCATCCACGCTACATGAACGGCGCATCCACAAATCCGGACTTCGCCGTTGTCGCCTATGCCGCCTCGCAGGTAAAGGCCGCAATAGACGCCACCGTGGAACTGGGCGGAGAGAATTATGTGTTTTGGGGCGGGCGCGAAGGCTACGCCTGCCTGCAGAACACCGACACCCGGCGGGAACTCGAACACATGGCGATGTTTCTGGGCAAGGCGCGCGATTACGGCCGGTCGGTGGGGTTCAAGGGCACGTTCCTGATCGAACCCAAACCCATGGAACCGATGAAGCACCAGTACGACTTCGATGCCCTCACGGTGATCGGCTTCTTGCGCCAGCACGGACTAGCCGGCGACTTCAAGCTCAATGTCGAGGCCAACCATGCGACGCTGGCGGGGCACGCGTTCGCACACGATCTGCGTATGGCCGCCGATGCGGGCCTGCTGGGCTCGATAGACGCCAACCGGGGCGATCCGCAAAACGGATGGGACACCGACCAGTTCGCCATGGACCTGTACGACTGCGTGCACGCCATGATGGTGGTGCTTGAATATGGAGGGCTGGGCAGCGGTGGTCTGAATTTCGACGCCAAGGTCCGCCGCGAATCCACGGATCTCGAGGACATGTTCATCGGGCATATCGGCGCCATGGATGCTTTCGCCCGGGGACTGCTGGTTGCCGAAACGGTCCTGGCGGACCCACGGATGTCGGAGCTACGCTACGGCCGTTACCGAAGTTTCGATTCGGGCGACGGCAAGCGCTTCGAGAACGGCGAGTTGTCGTTGATTGATCTGCGCGATATTGCCGCGGCGAGCGGAGAGCCCCGTCAGAGCAGCGGCAAGCAGGAACTCGTCGAGAACCTGATCAACGACTGCATCGTGACCGCCTGCTGACCGGTCTAGCTGTTAAGGGTGATGAAGCCGCCGTCGATGGGGATGTTGGCGCCGGTGATGAACGAGGCGTCGTCGGAACAGAGATAGGCGATCAGCACGGCGATTTCCTCGGGGGTGCCCATGCGCCCGATCGGCTGGCTCTTCTCCAGTTGCGCGAAGACTTCGTCGCGGTTGTCCGGATAGTTCTCGGCCAGGAAATTGTCCACGAACGGCGTGTGGACCCGCGCGGGGGCGACGCAATTGCAGCGGATACCGTAGTCGATATAGTCCCTCGCGACGGAATAGGTCATCGTCAGCACCGCGCCCTTGGTCATGGAGTAGGCGAAACGGTCGGCGATGCCCACGCAGGAGGCGATCGACGCCAGGTTCACGATGACGCCGCTACGGCGCGTCTTCATCGCGGGAACGATTGCGGCCAGGCAGTTGTAGATGCCCTTCACATTGATGCTGTAGAGTCGGTCGAGGTCCGCCTCGCTGGTGTTTTCCAGGTTCCCGACGTGCGCGATTCCCGCATTGTTGATCAGGATATCGACGTGCGATTCCTTGAGGATGGCCGCGACCACGTCCGCCACCTCGTCGTGGTCCGCAACATCGCACTGATATGCGGCCGCACTGTCGCCGGCCCCGGCGATTTCATCCACGGTCTGTCTGGCGGCGTCAAGGTCGATATCCAGCACGAGGACGTGAGCGCCGTCCGCGGCCAGCCGCGCCGAGACGCATCTGCCGATTCCGCTGCCGCCGCCAGTCACGACCGCAGCCCGGTTTTCCAGTTTCCGCGTCATATCAGCGACCCTCCATGCCCTGTCGAGGCGCCTGCCCGTCTGTGTGGGTTCCGGGAACGGGTGCGTCCGAGCGCAGCAACCCGCGTTCGACCAGTGCCGACCAGAAGTCGTCGGGGATCCCCGTGTTGAACAGCTCCAGCGTCTGCTCGATTCGTTCCGGCTTGCCGATACCCGGTATTACCGACACGACCGCAGGATGGGCCAGCGGGAACTGCAGCGCTGCCGCGGCCATCTGTATTCCGAACTCCTCGCAGGCGTCCTCGATCTTTGCGACTTTGCCCACCACCCATGCCGGGGCCGGTTCGTAGTTGTAGTAGAGGCGACCCTTGCCGCGAACGCCGGTTGCGAGGATCCCCGAGTTATAGGCGCCGCCGATCACGATCGAGCAATTGCGCTCAAGACACTTGGGCAGAAACGTGTTGAGCGCTTCCTGTTCCAGCAGCGTGTAGCGGCCGGCCAGCAGAAAACAGTCCCAGTCGCCATAATCGAGTGCGGCCTCGCATACTTCGTATTCGTTAACGCCCAGGCCGATTGCCGTGACGGCGCCGGCGCTGCGCAATTCGTCCATGGCGCGGTACCCTCCGTCCATGGCGATCGGAAACAGCTCGTCGTTTCTCGCGCCGTGGGTCACTGCGCCGATGTCGTGCATGTAGAGAATGTCGATGCGGTCCAGGCCCAGACGCTGCAGGCTGTCCTCGAACGACCGCATGATCCCGTCGTAGCTGTAGTCGTAGAAGATGTCGAACGGCATGGGAGACACGAACGCGTGCCGCTCCTCGGCGTAACCCGAGGGTTTCAGCAGCCGCCCCACCTTCGTCGAAAGCACATACTCCGCGCCGCGGAACCCACGCAGGGCGTCGCCCACTCTACGCTCGCTCAATCCCTGCCCGTAGTGCGGGGCCGTGTCGTAGTAGCGAAATCCGCGCGACCAGGCGGAATCGAGGATCTGTCTGGCATCCGCATCCGAAACCGGGTGATAGAGATTGCCGAGCGAGGCGCATCCGAAGCCCAGCGTATCCACGGCAAGGCCCGTGTTGCTCACTCGCCGCTTCTCGAAGGCGGCCATCACGCACCTGTGCGTCCAACACGTGCGCGCCATTGGGCGCCGACGGGGTACTCGAAATCCGCGACGGATTTCTCGCGCATTCTTACGCTGAAGCCGGGGGCGGTGGGCGCCAGATAAGCGCCCTTACGCACCACGCAGGGGTCCTCGAAGTGCTCGTGGAGATGATCCGCGAATTCGATGACCCGTTCGCCGATTTCTCCGGCAATCATGACGTAGTCGATCATCGCAAGGTGCTGCACATACTCGCACAGCCCCACACCGCCTGCATGAGGGCATACGGGCTTGCCGAACTTGGCGGCGAGCAGATACACGGTGAGGATTTCGTTGAGCCCGGCCATGCGGCAGGCGTCCACCTGGACCACGTCGATCGCGTCGTCGACGATGAACTGCTTGAACAGGATGCGATTGGGGCAGTGTTCGCCGGTGGCGACCTGGATTTCCCCGATCGATTCCCTGATCTTCCTGTGGCCCATGACGTCGTCCGGACTGGTCGGCTCTTCGATGAACCACGGCTTGTAGGGAGCCAGACGCCGCATCCACTCAATCGCTTGATCGACTTCCCAAGCCTGGTTGGCATCCACCATCAGGGTGATGTCGTCACCAACGGTTTCCCGGATGCTCCGCAAGCGGCGAATGTCGTCGTCAACATTTGCGCCGACTTTCAGCTTGATATGCCGGAAACCCTGCTGTACGGCTTCCCGGCATAACCTCCGGATTTTCTCGTCATCGTAGCCCAGCCAGCCGGCCGACATCGAATAGGCGGGGTAGCCGTGTGCCTCAAGATACCGGATTCGCCGGTCTCGCGTTGCGATGTTCCTTTCCACGATCGCCAGGGCCTCGTCGCGGGTCAGCGCATCCTCGACGTAGCGCAGGTCCGCGCAACCAACGAACTCTTCCGGGTCCATTTCCGCGAGCAGGCGCCAGACCGGCTTGCCCTCGGCGCGGGCCCACATGTCCCACACGGCGTTCACGATTGCGCCGGCGGCCATGTGAACAATGCCTTTTTCCGGCCCGAGCCAGCGGATCTGGCTGTCGGATCGAAGATCGTTGTAATACCCGCCGATGTCCGCCCGGATTTCGTCAAAGTCCTTTCCGACGACCAGGTGTCGCATGGCCTCGACGGCCCTGCAGCAGATATCGTTGCCTCGTCCGATCGTGAAGATCAGGCTGAAGCCCTGGTTTCCCTTGTCAGTCTCGATGACGACATAGGCGGCGGAGTAGTCCGGGTCCTTGTTGGTTGCATCGGAGCCGTCCAGCTGCTCGGACGTGGGGAAACGCACGTCGCGCGCCGTCAAACGGACAATTATGTCAGGCATGCATGGTCCTCTTCCCAACCCCCGGAATGGAAACTAATCGAGAAACGGTGATTAATCAATGTGCGGGCCTGCTGAAACGCCGGCTGCGCGCTCGTAGGGCTATACTCAAGTACATGAGTACCTTGAACCGACACACGGCGATTGTGCTTGCTGCCTTGGTGTTGGTCGCTGCGGGGTGCGGCGGTGCCGACGATGCCGAGCAGGCCGAAGCTCGCGCCGCTGAAGATGCCCGGCGCGCCGCTGTGGTTTCCGAGTTTGAAAGCGCCCTTGACGAGGCCCGGTTTCTCCGCGACGACATTGCCGCGTTGCGCGAGGACATGCGGGCTGAACGCGGCGCCGTGAACCAGGAAATCCGGCGGGCTTCCCGGGACGCTTCCGGTCTGCGCGACGAAATCGCCGCCATTCGGCTCGAAATGCAGCAATTGAGCGAGGCCGCCGCTTCCCAGGCGGAACGAAGCGCCGAGGAAGCCAGGACGCTGCGCGACGAGATCGCGGCGCTTCGCGACGAGTTGACTTCCGCCCGCGAGGCCGCGGAAAGGGCCGAAAGCATGTCGGGTGACGCCTCCGTTGCGCTGAGCGAAGTGGACGAAATTCCCGCCCCCGTCGTGTATGACGATGAAATCGGCAGCAGGAATTATTCGCCACAAAGCCGGGCTGCGGGCCCGACCAGGGTGATCTATGCGCCGACGTACCGCCGGCGGCCTCTTGCAGCGCCACCGCGCGGCGCCGTTCGCGATGCGCGTCGCTTGAGTCGTTCGCGCGATGCGCGCCGGCAGCGCTCCACCGTCGCCGGCAAGAAGCCGGCTGCACGACCGACCAGGCCGGCTTCGCGGCCGTCTGCGCCAGCTTCACGGCCGACTGCGCCAGCTTCACGGCCGACTGCGCCAGCTTCACGGCCGTCTATGCCGGCTTCGCGGCCGTCTATGCCTACTTCGCGGCCTGCCCCTGCGCCACGACCCGCCGCGCCCGCTCCGCGGCCCGCGCCGGTTCCGCTAAAGAAGATCCACGTCCCGAAACCGGAAAGATAAGGCGCCGCCTTCGCCTGTTTGACTTCTCTCTCGGCCGCGGCCCGAAGTGGTAGAGTACGCGCGTCCGAATTTTTGCACGGAAACCGGGGGGTGTTTCCTATCTTTCGCAAGAAATTCGCGGTTCTTCCATGAATCCCGTATTCGTAACCGGCGCGGCCGGACATGTGGGCGCCAATCTAGTGCGCCGCCTGCTCGACGACGGCGTTCGCATCCGGGTGCTGCTGAGGCACGAGGAGAACAACGAGGGCCTGGACGGCCTTGAGGTCGAGCGCGCATACGGCGACATCCGGGACCTGAACGCCACCCGGCGCGCGATCGAGGGTTGCGAAGGCGTCTATCACGTTGCCGCGAAGGTATCCACCATTGACGGCACTCGCGCGCATCGCCGCGAGCTTTACGAGTGCAACGTGCTGGGCACCCGCAACGTGCTGCAGGCGGCGCGGGAGACGGAAGCCGGACGGGTAGTCGTTACCGGTTCGTTCAGCGCCGTTGGCTACGATCTGGACGACCCCTCGGCGCCAAGCGACGAGACCATGCAGTTCTACCCCATGGAGCGCACGATGCCCTACGAGCGCAGCAAGGCGCTGGTGGAACACGAGTGCTGGCGCGCGGCGGCGGCCGGGCAGGATGTCATTGTCGCAACCTGCTGCGCGGTCGTGGGGGGCGCGGACTTTTTCCCGTCGCGCCTGGGCCGGACTATGTGCGACTACACCGGCGGCAAGCTCCGCGCCTATGTGGACGGCGGGTTCGAGTTCGTCGCGGCGCGCGACATCGTCGAGGGGCACCTGCTGTGCATGCGCAAGGGACGCGCCGGCGAGAAGTACATCTTCAGCAGCGAATACAAGACCATCTCCGACATGCTCGATCTCTACGAGGAGGTTTCGGGGATTCCGCGGCCGCGCCGGCGTATTCCGGCCAACCTGATGTATGTGTTCTCGGAGGCGGCCAGTTTCTACCTGAGCCGGGTCCACCCCGACTTTCCCCAGCGATTCACGCCCGGCGCCATCCGCCTATTGAAAAAGCGCCGTCACGCCAACCTCGGCAAGGCGAAGAGCGAGCTCGGCTACCGGCCGACCAGCATCCGCGACGCCGTCCATGAGGCGTACGCGTTTCACTACCACGAGCGCAAGGCGATCACCAATCCGCTGGCGAAGCCTCCGCGCTCGAACGGCGCGGAACGGGCGGAGCATGGGGCGCCGGATCCGCGCATGCAGGCAACAGCCGATGGAGGCGCGTCATGAACACGGCGTTGGCCGGGCCGCCCGGCTTCGAGGAGGCCGTCAACCTGCGCCAGAAGGTGCGCGCCGCGGGCATGGACCCGGACTATTGGTACGCGGTCGAGGAGGTGCGCAATATCAAGCCGGGGAGCGTCGTCGAGGTGGTTTTCTGGAAACGCTCGATCGCGCTGTTCCGGGCCGAGGACGGTTCGTTTCACGCCATGGACAACCGCTGCGCGCATCGCCAGCTCAAGCTGTCGCTCGGCCAGGTGGAAGGCTGCCGGCTGGTGTGCGCCTACCACGGCTGGAAGTACGACCCGGACGGACAGCTGGCCGAGACCGCGCACGAAATGCTGGGCGGAAGCATGCCGCAGGTCGCGCTCAGGAACTATCCCGTGAAGGTCCGCTACGGCCTGATCTGGCTGTTCCCCGGGAACCCGGAGAGGGCTCGGACGCGCCGGATTCCCGATATTCCGGAGCTTGAGGGCAAGGGCCGCTGGGCCTGCGTGCCGCTCAGCTTCACCTGGTCGGCGCACCACTCGATGGTGATCGACAACGTCAGCGATTTCACCCACGCCTGGCTGCATCGCCGCTACCGCCCGTTCGACGGCGCGGTGCTCACGCGCTGCGAGACGGTCGGCGACGACGTGCACGTGGCCTACGACACGAGCGTCGGACGCGGGCGCTTTTCCGGAATGTTCGTCGATCGCGAGCGGATCGATACCAATTCCATGAAGCTCTGCTATCAGTATCCCTACCAGTGGTCGAACACCGACGAGGCGATAAAGCACTGGTGTTTCGTGCTGCCCGTCGACGAACGCACCACGCGGGCCTTCTTCCTGTTCTACTTCAAGTCGCTGAAGGTTCCGTTGCTGCCGATACGTTTCCCGCGGCTCGCGATGAACACCGTCCTCAAGATCTCCAACCGTGTGCTCATCGGTCCGCTGCTCTCCCAGGACGGGTTTGCGCTCGAAGCCGAGCAGGAGGGTTACGAGCGGCACTTCGACGCCCGTCCCCTCGAGTTCAACCCGGCGGTGCGGGCCTTTCAGAACGTGACCGTGCGCAAGTGGCAGGAATACCTGGCCAGGGAGAACGGCACGGCCATGCCCACGCCCGGGTTGACGACCTCGGACGGCGGCGCCGATGCCTGAGTTGCCGGTGTCCGCGTTCACACTTTCGGGCGGCCTGCTGCTTGAGGCTGCGGCAATGATCGCCGTGTTCGTCGGCGCACTGTTCCTGGGTTCGAGATTCCTGCCGGGACGCCGGATCAAGGGGCCGGATCTCGGCGGGGAATCGATCACCTACAAGCTCAACGGCCTGGCGCTTCTGCTGCTCACCGTGCTTGCGGCAGGCATCGCCCAGGTCTCCGGCGCGTTCTCGCTGTCGTTGCTGTATACGCACTTTCTTGCCCTCTTCGTAGTGGCGAACGTGTTCGCGTTCGCGTTTTCCGGCTGGCTGTACTGGCGAGGTGCGCGCAAGCCCGGCGAATCGCGGGGTTTCTGGCGGGCTTACTTCTTCGGCGCGGAACTCAATCCGGCCTGTTGTGGCGTGGACCTCAAGATGTTCAGCTACCGCCCGTCGCTCATCGGGCTGGCGCTGTTCAACACGTCGTTCGCCGTAGTGCAATACGAAACCTACGGCCATCTGACGCTGGCGATGGCGCTGTACCAGGTCCTGACATGGGTGTATGTGCTCAACTACTTCCAGTTCGAACGCGGCATGGTCCACACCTGGGACATCATCAGCGAGCGCTTCGGATGGATGCTGGTGTGGGGCGACTACGTGTTCGTGCCCTTTTTCTACTGCATCGTCGGCTGGTGGCTGGTCGATGCGTCCGGTCCGCCGCTGGTCCCGCTCGCCGCCGCCGGCATCGTGCTGCTTTATACCTTCGGCTTCTGGGTGTTCCGGGGTGCAAACGCGCAGAAGCACCGGTTCAAGCGCGACCCTTCCGCCACGATCTGGGGCCGGCCCGCCGAGTCCCTCGACGGGCGGCTGCTCGTGTCCGGGTTCTGGGGCATCGGGCGGCATCTCAACTACAGCGGCGAGATCTGCATGTACCTTGCGTTTGCGCTCACCACCGGCTTTGCGTCCTGGGCGCCGTTTCTGTTGCCGGCCTGGCTTGCGGGACTGCTGTGGCATCGCTCGCGTCGCGATGACCGGCGCTGCCGCGCCAAGTACGGCGAGCTGTGGGGCCGCTACAGGGAGCGGGTGCCGTATTCGATGGTCCCGTTCGTGTATTGAGGGCCAGGGTGGCGAACCATACCGACAGTGCAGCCGCCCTGCGTTCCGCGCAGCCCGCGGCGCCGCCGGGGAAGCCGATTCCGGAACTCTCGGGCGGCTGGCCGTTGCTGGGCCATCTGCCGGAGTTTCAGAGGGACCCGGTTGCGATGCTCGACCGCTGCTGGCGCGAGAACGGCGAACTGGTCCGTTTCCGGCTGGGACCCCGCGAGTTCGTGCTGTTTACGGGGCCGGAGGCCCACGACTGCTACTTCCGCGCGTCCGAGGACCAGCTCGACGCCAGGGCCGTCTATCAGTTCACCGTGCCCATCTTCGGGCGCGGCGTGGCCTACGACGTGGCCCCCGAGATCATGGCGGAGCAGTTGGCGTTCCTGTACCCGGCCCTGCGGGACGCCCCGATGCGTGGGTACGCCCGAATCATGTATGAGGAAGCCGGCCAATTCGCCGACGCGCTTGGAGATGAAGGAACCATCGACCTGCCGGCGGCGCTGAATGAACTCACCGTCAACATCGCCAGCCGCTGCCTGCTTGGCGAGGAGGTCCGCGAGCAGGTGGACTCGGGTTTTGCCGAGGCGTATCACGATCTGCAGGAGGGGATCAATCTGCTCGGGTTCTTTCTTCCCAGGCTGCCGATCCCGGCGCATCGCAGGCGCGATCGGGCGCGCCGCAGGATTGCGGAGATCCTCGCCCGGGTCATGAGGGACCGCAGGAGTTCCGGAGCCGCCCCACAGGATTTCATGCAGGCGCTGATGGAGGCTCGCTACAAGGACGGCCGGGCGCTGAGCGATGACGAAGTGACGGGGATACTGCTGACGGTCCTGTTCGCCGGCCAGCACACCAGCGCAGTGCTCGCGAGCTGGACCGGCTTCGAGATGTTCCGCGATCCCGCTTGCGTGGAGCGGATCCGCGACGAGATGCAGGCGGTTTACGCGGAAACGGGGGCCATGAACCTCGCGCGCCTCAAGCGGCAGGTAACGCTGGAACGCACGGTGCGCGAATGCGAGCGGCTGCACCCGCCGCTGATTCTGCTGATCCGCAAGGTGCTCCGACCCCTGCAGTATGCGGGCCACACCGTGCCTGCCGGCGCCCTGGCCGTCGTGTCCCCGGCGGTCTCGCATCGTTTGGCTCACCTGTTTGCCGATCCGGAACGGTTCGACCCGGAACGGTTCGCTACTCCCCGCAGCGAGGACAAGCAGCACCACTACACCCTGATCGGTTTCGGCGGCGGAAAACACCGGTGCATGGGGAAGAATTTCGCCATGCTGCAACTGAAGGCGATCTGGACGGTGCTGCTGGATCGCTTCGATTTTGATCCCGTCGCGGAGTTTCCCGCGCCCAACTACGGCAGCTGGGTGACGGGCCCCAGGGAACCGTGCCGGGTCCGCTATCGCCGCCGCTCGCAAGCGAGCATATTCAGTTGAGCAGCGCCGCCTCTCCACGCTACGACATAATCATCGTTGGTGCGGGGCCTGCGGGCAGCTATTGCGCCCTCGCCCATGCCCGCAAGGGCTCGCGCGTGGCGGTGCTCGAGGCGAACCCCCGGGCGGCCACGCGCTTGGCCGGCGAGTGGCTGCATCCTCCCGCCGTACGCATGTTGCGCGACGTCGGGGTACGTCTCGACCCTCCTTTCCGCGGCACCGAGGGTCAGGGTTTCGTGGTGTTTCCGGAGGACGGTTCGGAGCCGATCGTGCTCCCGTACCCCGGCGGGGGCCAGGGTATGGCCTGCGACCATGAAACCCTGGTGACCCGCCTGCATGAAGCGGTCGGCGACGAGCCCGGCATCGATTTTTTCATCAAGGCGCGGGTAACGCAGGTCGAAGACGATGGCGTGGTTTTTACACGCGGCGGTTCCCGCGAACACCTTGCCGCGGACAGGATTGTTGGCGCCGACGGCCGGTCCTCGGCCGTGCGGCGGTCCCTGGGACTGCCGATGCAGCGCAGGGCCTGCTCGCGGATGGTGGGCGTGACCCTGGAAGGCGTGAATCTTGAGCCGGCCGGCTACGGAAACGTGATACTCGGCGGGCCGGGTCCGATTCTCGGGTATCCGCTGGGCGAGCATTGCGTCAGGATCGTTGTCGATGTCCCGCTTGAGCAGTGGGCTTCCCGCGACAGGGCCGGCCTGCTGGCCGAGTCCTACGCCAGTGTCCTGCCAGAAGCGCTGAGGCGCCCGTATCTCTCGGCCCTGAAGGCGGGAAATTTCCACGCGGCGGCCAATGAACTCAGGCCGCGCGTGTCCTACGGCACCTCGAAACGGGTGCTGATCGGCGATGCGGCCGGGCATTACCATCCCATGACCGCGGTGGGCATGACGCTCGGTTTCGGCGATGCGGCCGCGCTGGCCCAAGGCGGGAGCTTCGGGGATTTCGCCGCCCGGCGCCTCAAGGAGACTCGCGCCCCGGAGCTGCTCGCCCTGGGGCTGTATGAAGTCTTCGCCGATCATCGCTTCGAAACGGCGGCGCTCCGGCGCGCGATCTACCGCAACTGGCGGACACATGCCGTCGTCCGCGACCGGACCATGCGGCTGCTCGCCTGTGAAGATACCTCGATGACCCACCTTGTGCTCGCAATGCTCGCTACGGTGATCCGGGCGATTGCCGGAGTGGTTCGTTCATCGTTCAGACAGTTGGCCTGGCGGCGGGCTCGCGACATCGTTTTCCCGCTCGTTAATCGCGTCCGCTGGTTCATGCGTGGAATACGCAAGCTGAAGCAGGCCAGGAACGGAGGCGGCGGTCGGGACCGGCAGGCCCGCATGGAATTATCGCGCGCGCTCCTCGCTTCCATGTCCCCGCACGACGACGCATCCGGCGCCACGCGCATGCGCGAATCCGCGTCGCCCGATGCGGAACCGGCATTGCGCAGGGCCTCGGCGCGCCTGCTGGATTTTCAGGGCGAGGACGGCGCCTGGGAAGGCGAGATGGTCTGGTGCCCCATGCTCACCGCGCAATACGTGCTGCTGCAGCACATTCTCGGTGAGCCGATAGACGCTGGCCGGCGGCGGCGCATCCTGCGCTCTTTCGAATGCACCCGCCTGGAGGGCGGGGCGTGGGGATTGCACGAACACTCGCCGCCCCACCTGTTCGTCACCGTGCTGGTTTACGTCGCGTCCAGACTACTCGGCGTCGAGCGTGACGACCCGCTGATCGCGTCGGCCCGGCGCTTTCTCGAGGCGGAGGACGTGTTTGCGATCCCGAGCTGGGGCAAATTCTGGCTGGCGTTGCTCAACCTGTATGACTGGCGCGGAGTGAACGCGATACTCCCGGAGTTGTGGGCGCTGCCGCGGGGCCTGCCGTTGCATCCGTCGAACTGGTACTGCCATACGCGGCTTATCTACATGGCGATGGCTTCCATCTACGCGCGCCGTTTCCAGGCGCCGGTCACGCCCGTGACCGAATCCCTGCGTGAAGAACTGTTCGGAGAAGAGTTCGCCGGTGTCGATTTTTCCGCGACCCGCAATCGTTTGCGCGATGCCGACCTGTTTTCTCGCCCGGGCGTGTGGCTGCGCGCCGGATACGCGCTGGCGCGACTGTGCGAGCGCTTCCACAGCAAGCGCCTGCGCCGTCACTGCGTTGAGAAGCTGGTCCGGCAGATCCACTGGGAACTGCAGACCACCCGCCACGCCAGCATCTCGCCGGTCAGCGGTTTTCTCAACATTCTGGCGCTGTGGCTTGACGATCCGAACGACGCCGACTGCCGTGCCGCGCTGGCGGGTCTCGACGGCTGGTTCTGGGAAGACGAGGAGCTCGGCGCGCGGGTCACCGGGGCGAGAAGCAGCACCTGGGATACCGCCTTTTCCGTGCAGGCGCTGGCGGACGCTCCCGGGTCCGACGGGATTGAGGACGCCATCCGCAAGGGCGGCGGCTTCCTGCGCTCGCAACAGATCCGCACCAGCTTCGAGGGGTTTCGCGAGGCCTTCCGCGCCGATCCGAAGGGGGGCTGGTGTTTCCCCGGCGGCTGGCACGGCTGGCCGGTGAGCGACTGCACCGCCGAGGCCGTGCTCGGAATTCTCGCCGCCGGAGGCGAAGACGCGGACGAGGGGGCGCTGGGAGATGCGGTCCGGTTCATCTTGCGCAGCCAGAACCGCGACGGCGGGTTCGGCAGCTATGAAGCCCGGCGCTCAAGAATCGGCCTGGAGTGGATGAACCCCGCCGAGATGTTCGGCGAATCGATGACGGAGAATTCCTATGTCGAGTGCACCGCGTCCTGCCTGGAGGCGCTTGCCGCCTGCGGGCGCCGTTTCCCGCAACTCGTGGGCCCGCCGGCGTCGCGCGCCGTTTCCAGGGGCGCCGCCTGGCTGCGCAAGACCCAGGAACGCGACGGCTCATGGCGCGGCGTGTGGGGCGTTCAGTTCATCTACGGGACCTTCTTCGGCATCAGGGGGCTGGTTGCCGCCGGTGCGGGACCGAGCGATCCGGCGCTGCGCCTGGCCTGCCGCTGGCTGCTCGAGCGGCAGCGCGGGGACGGCGGATGGGGAGAGCACCACAGCGGCTGCCTGACGGGCCGCTATGTCCCGCATGAGGAAAGCCAGGTCATTCAGACGGCCTGGGCCCTGCTCGCGCTGCTGGAAGCCGGGGAATCCAACTGGACCGCGATTGCGCGCGGCGCACGCTTCCTGCTCGACGCCCAGGAAGCGGACGGCGGCTGGCCGAAACAGGACATGGCCGGCGTCTTCTTCCGCACGGCGCTGCTGGACTACGTCCTCTACCGGCAGTATTTCCCGCTGCGCGCGCTGGGGCTCTATGAGCAACGCCGCAGGGCCCGGCTCGAACTGACTGCCGCTTCGAAGCGAAAGGCGTCGGACCCGATCCCCATCGAGTCGCAAGCCGCCTAGCGTCAGTCTTCCGAGCGCAGGGGTTTGCGCGCCAGGAAAAAGAACATCGGCGTGAAGATGCCGGTCCGGCCGCCCTCAACGAGCGTGTCCGCCCCCCAGTTCAGGAACGTGCTGACCTCCCGGGCGCCCCGCGGAACGAGCCGCATCGGCTCGGCAACCCGCAGGATCAGGTTGGTCAGGGCGCGGCCCAACGGCGTGCGCGGGATGCTCGCAAGGCTGAAGTCCCGGCCCTGCAGGGCCCGGTACCAGGGCGTCTCCGGGTCCGATTCGGGCGCGAGGTCGCGCGCTTCGAGCAGCTCGAATCCGGCCGCGCGCACTGCTTTGCGCACTTCTGTCGTGCTCGCGATGTCGGGCAGCGCCGATCCCGTCATGATCCCTTCCTTGATCCGCAGGTGTTCCGCGCTGGAAGGATCGAATACGTCGGTGAGGCACCAGTCGTAGCACGCGAAACCGGCCCCGGGACGCAGGACACGGAAGATCTCGCTGTAGGCGGCGGTCTTGTCCGGCGCGTGGGGCATCGCTTCGATGCTGACGGCGCCGTCGAAGTGGTCGTCGCTGCGGGGAATCTTCATGTAGTCGCTTTTGATGAAACGGCACAGCGCCTCGACGTCCCGGGTGTGCACTTTCGCGCGCTCGATCTGGTAGGCGTTGTTGTTGACGCCGACAAAACTCGCGCCGCAAGAGCGGGCCAGATTGGCCATCGGGCCGCCCACACCGCATCCCACGTCGAGAATCTGCATTCCCGGTTTCATGGAAAGCTTGTCGGCCAGGAATTGCTGGTGCCGGATTTGCGACGCCTTGAAACTCTCGCCCCGCCGCCGGGGGGCGAAGTGGAAGCTCGTGCCCCAACCCCACTCGTAGAAATCGGTTACGAGGTCGTAGTAATGATTGACGAGTTGCCGGTAGCGCTCCTTCTTGCGCTCAACGCCGGCATCATGGAGCCCGACGTAGTCATCGACCGCCGACTTCACTTCCTCCTGGGTCAGATTCCCAAGGGAACGCCTGGCTACTTTCGCATCCACCCCCCGCGCCTCCGGATTTGCCGGCAGGAAACCAGCGTGATTGTAGCCTGTCCGCCTTCGTTTCATCGCATGGCGGCGCGTTAGAATGCGCCCGCCGCCACAGTGGACCTTGCGAGGGGCACATGTCCGAGAGCCGCGCCAGCCCGCCGTTACCCGAACAGGGCCAGCGAACCGGAGGCCTGACGGTTCCGGTTGCGCTGGTCGTGGCGGTGCTCATCGCCGGCGGTACGTTTGCCGGCATCCTGGCGCGACTGCAGGCCCAGGGGGAGCTGAATGTCATTCACTCCCTGTTCTGCCTGTTCTTTACGGTCAATCTCCTGATCTGCTACTGGGAGATCTGCCTGTTCTTCCTGCGGGGGAAGATTGGCGCGCGCGCCGAGTACTGGCGCGAATTGCAGGGCAGAACGGGGCGCTCGCCCGCCCACAGTTTCTTCATTACAAGGATCAGGCTCACACAGGTCCTGTCGCCGGCCGTCTGGGCGGATGCCTGGGCGGCCTACTGCTATTACGACGACTCGTATGCGGACCGCCGCACCTTCGGCTTCAACGTGGACATCGCCAACGGTTTCGTGACGCCCGTTCCGACACTGGTCCTGTATGTCGCGTTCACGTCCGGTTACCCGTCCGCGCTGGTGGCCGGCATGATCGGGCTGATGCTGTCCTGGCAATGGGTTTACATGACCTCGACCTACCTGGTCAGCTTTTTCGTGGCCGGGCGGCAAACCCTGCTGAGCCGGCGCGACACGTACATCTACATCGTGGCGATCAATTCCTTCTGGATTCTGTGCGCGCTGTTGGGCCTGTACGTCTCCATCGCCCTCATCGTCAACGGCGACTACCGAGTGCTGGGTTTGTAGCCCGGAAGTCCTCGACGACGGCGGAGAAAACGTCGCGGATTGAAGCCCGCTCGCATAAGCGAATTACGGGTTCAATTGCTTTCCGGTCGTGTAACCGCCATCCACGTAAATGTTCTGACCGGTGATGTAGCTCGCGGCGTCCGAGCACAGGTAGGCGACCGTGTCGGCAATTTCATCAGGGGTCCCGGCGCGCTTCATTGGATGCGCCTTCAGCGACGCATCCAGCTGCTTTTCCTTGCCTGGCGCGTGCAGGTGAGAGGACATCGGGGTGGTCACCAGCCCCGGGCAAACGCAATTCGCCCGAATGTTGTCGTTTGCGTAATCGATGGCGATGCACTTGGTCAGGTGCGCCACTCCCGCCTTGCTCGCCGCATAGGCGCTCATTCTTTCCGGCGCCAGGCGTCCATACACGCTGCCGATGGTGACTATCGTGCCGCCCCCGTTTTCCTGCATGTGCGGAATGACGGCGCGAGTCATAAGGAAGGCCGAGGTCAGATTGACCTGCAGGACGTTGGACCAGCTCTGCGAATCCAGTTCCGTCACCGAGCCGTATTGACTGATGCCGGCGCAATGAACGAGCGCGCTCAGGCCGTTTGAAGGGATGTCAAACGCCCGCACCAGCGCCTGCACCGCATCTTCGTCGGCGACGTCCGCCGTTACGAAACCTTCAAAGGAGGATTGATCAGCGACTTCGTTGAGGTCCACGCCCAGCACGCCATAGCCGTCCCGATGAAGTCTCTGCGCGCATGCGAACCCTATTCCCGAGGCAGCGCCGGTAACGAGTGCGCGCTTGCGGCCGCTCATGGGGTGGGGGGAATCAGACGCCGTAGAAGCGGGCGGCGGTGCCGCCCAGCACCTGCGCCCGGTCCGCTTCGACCAGCTTGTCCAAGAAGCGCTCGGCCATCGCGCTCCAGCCGGGGTAGGTGCCGGCCCGCAGGAGCACCGGCCAGTCGCTGCCCCACATCAGGCGCTCCGGTCCGAAGGTGGCCAGCAGGTGCTCCATGTAGGGAAGAAGGTCGTCGTAGCCCTGGTCCGGGCCCGCTTCGGTCAACAGGCCGGACAGCTTGCAGTACGCGCCGGTGCGCTCGGCCAGCTCGGACATCCGGTCCGCCCACGGCTGCCACAGGCCCTCGGTGATGACCGGCTTGGCGCCGTGATCGATCACGGTCTTGAGATCGGGATGGCGTTGCAGGAACTCAAGCAGGTAGGGCAGGTGCTGGGGACGGACCAGCGCGTCAAAGCACAGGCCGGCGTCGATCACCGCTTCGGTCGCCGCCGCTAGGTCCGGGCGCGTGATCCACGCTTCATCCTCGATGTTGTGAATCATCGGCCGGATGCCGACCAGCTTCGGGTCTTGCGCGAGATCGGCCAGCACCGCCGCCGCGTCAGCGCTTTCCATGTCGATCCACCCGACCACGCCGGCAACCGAGTCGGTCTGCCCGGCCAGTTCAAGCAGGAAGCGCGTCTCGGCAACGGTGGGCGCGGCCTGCACCAGGATGGTCCTGTCGATGCCCGCGTCCCGCAGCAGCGGGGCCAGGTCGCCGGGCCCGAAGTCCCGGTACAGCGGCTTTAGCGCCGGCGTCAGCCAGCCGTAGTCGTTGCGCTCGACCTTCCAGAAGTGCTGGTGGGCGTCGATTCGAAGCGGCGGGGAGGTCATGTCACGGGTGCTTCATACGGTTCCGGCGCCAATTCTCGCACGTTGAAGGCTCTCGCGCTAACCCCGTATAGACTTGGAAAGCGATGAAAATCTCCACCGTCAGGCAGCTTTTCGGCAACCGGAACTTCGCGCTGTTTTCGGTGGGAAACGTGCTGTCGCTGACCGGCAACTGGATTCAACTGGTGGCGGTGTCCTGGCTGATCTGGGAACTCACCAATTCCACGGTCTGGCTGGGAATCGTGGCTGCGTCCCAGTTCGTGCCGATTTTCCTGGTCGGTCCGCTGGGGGGCGTGCTTGCCGACCGCCTGGATCGGCGCCGGCTCATTCTCTTCAGCAACGGTGGCGGCCTTCTCTGCGCGCTCGCGCTGTTCGTCATCTACAGCACCGGCCATCTCAACGTCGTCATCATCTGCATTATCCGGGCCCTGCAGGCGGCGTTTCAGTCACTAGGGCAACCGGCGAAACTGGCCGTCGTGCCGAGGCTCGTGCCTTCCGAGCAGCAGACCGCGGCCATAGCCATAGGCAACATCAGCCTGCACGTGGCCCGATTGCTGGGACCCATCCTTTCCGGGGTGGTCGTTGCGGTCAGCGGGATCGGCCTGGCGATGCTGCTAAACACATTCAGTTTTCTGGTCTTTATTTCCTGCATCGCGGCGATTCGACTGCCGGATCGGACCGCGCGTTCGGCGCGTGTCAGGGAGCGCAGGGCCGGGGCCTTCAGCGAGGCGATCGAAGGAATGGCCTGTCTCGGGCGCAACAAGGCGATTCTCATGACGGTAATCCTCGCAGCCGTGATGGTCCTGTTCGCCCGCCCGATCATGTTCATGCTGCCCGCGTATGTGGATACCGTGTTTGCCCAGGGCATGGCGGGACTGTCGATATTGATCTCGATGAGCGCCGCGGGCAGCATTCTCGGCGGCCTGTCCATGGCGCGGACACAATACTCAAGCGGCCTGATGAAAGTGGTGTTGCTGAGCAGTCTCGCCATTGCCGCGGCTGCGACAGCGTTTGCGCTCGTGCGCGAATACTGGGCGGCGGGCGCTTTTCTGGTTGTGCTCGGCTTCATGAACGTGGTCTTCAGCGTGTCGTCGCAATCGCTCGTGCAGCACGCGGTTGACGAGGACACCCGGGGCAGGGTGATGAGTTCCTGGTTCATGCTGAACCGGGGCGGTCCGGCCCTTGGGACCTTTTTCTTCGGCATCGTGGCGGAACTCATCGGATTGTCCTGGCCGATCATCCTGGGATCCGGCGTCATTATGATGACCGTGCTGCTCTGCCTGCTCTATCGAAAGCGAACCCTGGAGAAAACAAACATTCGACCTGCGACATAAGCGTCAATTGAGGTGCTTCGTTTAGGATGCCGCAAACGGAGAGGTTTGCCATGACAACTCGACACGACATTCCCGTACCCTCCATGGTGCGCAAGGACGGCACCTATCCGACCGTTGATCTGCGCCGCGACAGGGTGTCCATCAACATCGTGCAGACGCGCTCCCGGCCGGTCGATCCGGACGATCCGGAGCCGCTCATACGGGAAAACCTCGATTACACGCTCAACGCGATCGACAAGGCGCAGGGCAAGGGTCGCGCGGACCTGGTGTGTTTTCACGAGTTTCCCCTGCAGGGAGGAGGCAGGAAGAACCGCGAGCAGTACCTGAAGGTGGCCCGCTATCCCGAATCCAGGGAAATCGAGGCCATTGCGCTGCGGGCGAAGAAGTACGACTGCTATATCGCCTTCGGCTGCCTGATCAAGGACGAGGACTGGCCTGGCCACGTGATGAACATGCAGATCCTGGTGGGACCGGAAGGCAACATCGTGGCCAGGCACTGGAAGCAGCGCGCCAAGCGCGGAACGTTCCGGCACAGCGAGCAGATCACGACCTGCATTTACGACGTCTTTGACCGTTTCGTGGAAATGTACGGCTGGGACGCGGTGATTCCCGTTGCCCGGACGGACATCGGGAACATCGCGATGTCGCCGGTCCAGTACGAGCCCGAACTGTTCCGGGCCCAGGCGCTCAAGGGCGCGGAAATCCTGGTGCGACCCGCAACCGGCGGGTTCCGCTGGGAGGACACGCAGATGTGCTCCTACCACCACGACGTCTTTACGGTCGTGGTGAACAATTCACTGAATATCGGCTACGAGAACAGGGAGTTCTTCGTCGAAAACGCGCCGCGCAACGATTGGGTCGGGCGGTCTTCGATATTCGGGCCCAAGGGCGAGGTCCTGGCCCAGGCCGGCCCTTTCGAGACCCGGCGCCGCGCGGTGATCGACATGGCCGCCTATCGCGAGCGCCACCGGATTCCCGACTTTCACATCAGCATGTACCGGCACGTCTTCGACCAGTACGAAGAACGCTATCAGCCCAACACATGGAGCGAGTACCAGCCTGACAACGCCCGCGAGGCCGCGGACCACCTGCACCAGCGAGCGGCCTGGCACAATTTCTGGTACGACTATTGAGGATTCGCTGCCGGGTCAATCCTGGCGGGGGAAAGTCGTGGGCACGACCGGGTGGACCCAGTTCTTCGGGTCGCTCCGGCGCGCCGGCGAAGGAATGGAAAAGTGCCTGTAGCGACCTTCCTGCTCCAGTTTCTCGACATCGATTTCCCAGCCCTGTTTCACCTTTTCGAACAGCACTTTCCGGAACGCCGTTTCGAGCTGGTCGGACTCGACCAGCAGCTGGTGCGCCATGGAGCGCGGCACGAATTTCGGCTCGACCGAAGCGACAGCCTCGTAGTCTTCGCGGAAGGCCAGCCGGATGCCGTCGAGGCGGGCCTCGTCGTGCTCCTCTTCCATCAGGTAGTTGCGCGCCTGGTGCATGAAGATCCGCGTGTTGCAGGGATCGATGGGCGTGCGCGCGGAAACCGTGACCTGCCGGATATTGCCCTCGCGGGTAATGTCGATCCGGTGCGAAATGCCCGCCAGGTAGGAGTCGGTGGAGGCAACTGTCTTGCCTCTTTCTTTGGACACCAGCCTGGCTATATCCTCGCTCACCTGCGTGTGCTTGGGCGGGACCCGTTCACGGGTGGCGTTATGGCCCCCGAAGTCGTTCTCGACCAGCGGAACGATCTGCACTTTCGGCGCGCTGCGGCGGCCGAAACGGGAATGAACGAACGCCGGATGCGCACTGTCGAGCGAGTTCTCGTGACCGCGCGCCCAATTCACGTCGGCATCGAATTCGATCGAGACCACCCGCCAGTTTTCCTTGTCGTCGTACTCGGGGAAGACGGTCGTGGGGATCGAAGGGCGCTGCTCCTCTTCCAGGTCACCCAGGAACACCCAGACCCAGTCGAAATGCTCTTCCACGGGATACGAGTCCACCCGTGCACGCCTGGGGATGTTCGTATCGGGTCCAAGGGCGGGAATCTCGACGCACCGGCCCTGCGGATTGAATTTCCAGCCGTGGTAGCCGCAGGCGATGCATCCGGAGCCGTCCAGTTCACCCCGGCCCAGGGAACCGCCGCGATGGCAGCAGGTGTTGGTCAGACAGACGGCCTTGTTTTCCGGAGTGCGGAAGAGCACGAAATTCTGGCCTAACATACGCACGATCAATGGCTTTTCGGCGTTCACTTCCTGGCTCTTGGCGGCCACGTACCAGTTGTTCATCAACATGCTCGTTCCCCATTTGTCCGGCAGGCAACCATTCGGTTCGACGGTCGGGCGTGGATTTGATCGTTCATTTTAGCTTTCGCCGCTGAGCCCGAAAGATGCTGCGCACCGGTAAGGAATTCCTGGCTGGGTTGAAGGACGGGCGCAAGGTCTACATCGGCGGCGAGGAAGTCGAAGATGTTGTCGAACACCGGGCCTTCAGGGGCGCTTCGCAAACGCTGGCCAGGCTGTTCGACTACAAGGCCGACTCCGCCCACGGCGAGCCGATGGCGTTCGAGAAGGAGGGCGAGAAATTCTCGTCCTATTACCTCAAGCCCCGAACCCGTGAAGACCTGGTCAAGCGCTCCCGGGCGCACTACGCGATCGCCGGGCAAACATACGGCCTTTTCGGCCGAAGCCCCGATCACGTTGCCAGTTTCGTGACGGGCCTCGCGATGAACCCGGAAATACTGGACCGGGACGGCGATTCGTATTCAGGCAACATCACCGACTACTACGAGCACCTCAGGAAGAATGATCTGTATGCCTCGTATGCCGTGCACCCGGCTCCCCAGTCCAAGAACGAAGACATCTTCGGAGATACCAAGGGATACCAGGCCGTGCTGCAGGTCGTCGACGAGGACGCCAGCGGCGTCATCCTGAACGGAATGAAGATGCTGGCCACCGCCGGCGTTTTCTGCGATGAAGTCTGGATCGGAAACCTGACGCCGATCTCGGATGAAAAGAAAAAGGAAGCCATAACCTGCGCCGTGCCGATGAATGCCACGGGGCTGACCCTGTGGGTGCGCAAGCCCATGGAGCTTTATGCCGCCACGGAATTCGACAGTCCTCTCGCGTCGAATTTCGACGAGAGCGACGTGATGCTGATCTTCGACAACGTGCGGGTGCCCTGGGAGCGCGTTTTCGTTCACGACCGCGCGGCGCTCTCGCGGGAGATTTACATCCAGACCGCTTCGCACACGCTCGGCAATCACCAGTCCAATGTGCGTTTCCATGCAAAACTGCGGTTCATTGCCGGAATCATCCACAAGATCACGCAGTCCGCCGGGGTCGACAGAATCCCCGTCGTGGCGGAGAAACTCGGAAGGCTTGCAGCGTGGGAAGCGGCGCTCGGCGGGATGATTCAGGGCCAGATTCAGGACTGCGAAGAGCTCGGCAACGGCTATGTGAATTTCAACCGGCGCTACATGTATGCCGCGCTCAACTGGTGCCAGGAACACTACCCCGAAATCATCGCGATGATGCGGGAGTTGTCCGGCGGCAGCGTGTTCCAGATGCCGGCAGACATCTCCGTGCTGGAAAACCCCGCCACCCGGGACATATTCAGGGACTACTGGGCGGCCGGGAACGAGTCGGCGGTGGACCGCGTGAAGCTCTACCGCCTGGCCTGGGACATGTACGGCAGCGAGTTCGGTTCGCGCCAGCAGCAATACGAGAATTTTTTCGCCGGTCCCTCCTTTATCGTGCGCAACCACAGTTTCCGGGAGGCGCCCTGGAGCGCCTTTGGCGCGGCCGTGGACGGCCTGCTGGAGAGTATCCTGGTGCCCGGGGAGTCCGAATGATCGAGGCCCGGCGCAGCGGCATCGCCAGGAGTGCATAGGCTCCAGCTTGGCGGACGTCGATCGAGTACTGATCGCAGGCGCCGGCCCCGTCGGGCTGAGTTGCGCCCTGTTCCTGACCCGCAGCGGCATTCCTGTTTCGGTATTCGAGGCCGAGCGCGACCTGACCGAAGACATGCGCGCATCGACCTTTCATCCGGCCACGCTGGATGTGCTCGAAGATGGCCGGGTCGTTGCGGATTTGCTCGCGGACGGCCTGAAATGCAGGCTTTGGCAGTACCGCAATCACGTAACGGGCGAATGCGCCGTGTTCGACATGGACGTTCTGCGGGACCGGACCTCCCATCCCTACAGGCTGCAGTGCGAACAGTTCCGGCTGACCCGCGCGATCTGTTCAAGGCTCGGGGATAACCGTCTTTTCGATCTGGAGTTCGGGGCTCGCGTGATCCATGCGACGCAGAACGAAGATTGCGTCGATATCGAATTGGAAGGACCCGACGGATCGCGAACAGTCAGGGGCGGCTTTGTCATCGGCGCGGACGGTGCGGGCAGCCGGGTCCGCAAGGCCATGGGCCTGGACTTCAGGGGCGAGACCTACCCGATAACGTCGCTGACGGTCGCGGTTCGCTATCCCTTCGACAAACACATCGAAGGCCTGTTGTCCGTCAACTACTGCTGGACCGAAGACAGTCACTTCAGCATGATGCAGTTGAAGGACGTCTGGCGGGTCGGTTTTTCACCGAAACCGGGGCAGTCGCATCAGGAAGCTTTGCAGCCCGAACAGATTCAGGCCCGGCTTCAGGAAATCCACCCGAAAGAAGGTCCGTACGAAATCGTCCACACGGGCGCCTACACCATTCACCGGCGGATTGCCGACAGCTTCCGGGCGGGGCGCATGGTCCTGGCCGGCGATGCCGCCCATCTCAACAGTCCCTCGGGCGGCCTGGGAATGAACAGCGGGATTCACGACGCGCGCAACCTCTGCGACAAGCTCCGCGCGATCATCCTTGAGGGCGCCGACGAATCGTTGCTGGACCGCTATTCGCGGCAGCGCCGTTCAATCGCCCTCGATGAGGTGCAGGTCAGGTCCGATCGGAATTACCGGCGCCACAGGGTGAAGGGCAGGAAAGAAAGGGCCGAGGTTTGGAACGAACTGCAACGAGTGACAGGCGACCGCCGCCTGATGACCGACTTCCTGATGGAAAGCTCGATGCTGCGGTCGCTCGAGAAGGCGGAACGGATCGAGTAATACGACAACACCGGCGGCTTGTCGATTCAGGCGACCTGCTTTCCGGAGATCGCCTCGCGCAGGCCTTCAAGAAGACCTTCCATGTGGGCCATCCGCTCGCGAAGCCCCCCGATTTCTTGTGCAAGAAGCGAAATCTCGCCTTGCAGGGTCCGGCCCTGCTCCGAAATCTCGGCACGCAACTCCTCGCGGGTCCCTTTACCGTCCGCACGCAGCCAGGCGAACAAGCCAATCATGAGCGTTGCCAAGGCAA
The DNA here is from genome assembly GCA_965116895.1 of Gammaproteobacteria bacterium. Taxonomy (GTDB): domain Bacteria; phylum Pseudomonadota; class Gammaproteobacteria; order Steroidobacterales; family Foliamicaceae; genus Foliamicus. Next base: position 980,862 of record OZ220729.1, read on the forward strand.
CTGCCGTCATCCAGTCCATGCCGTCAGTTTACGCCGGGCTGATCTCCAGGCAAGGACAAAATACGGCTCGTTTCGCTCGCATTAGTAGCTGAACGAGAGGCTCACGCCGCACTTGCGGCCCTCGCGCTCGTGTATGACGCGATGCGGCACGCCCAGGAAATTTCTCAGCAGGAACGATCGGATCGGGGTGTCGTCGTCCGTCACGTTGCTGCAGAAGCCCTGCACGGACATGTTTTCCATCTGCAGGCCGAAACGCACATTGACGGTCGTCTGACTGCCGATATACCCCGTATTGGAGTCGTCGATATAGCGCTTGCCGCGGAACACGGCGTCGGCGCGGCCGAAGAAGTCGTAGCCGCCGTTCATGAACCGGCTGACGAACGCGATGCCGGCATTACCGGAGTGCTTGCTGACGCTGGAGAACTGATTTCCGGTGATTTCACCGGTGGTGATCGGACCTTCGCCCATATCGTCGGCCATGACGGCGCAATCCAGGATGTCGCAGACGCCCTCGAGATCGTCGGTAGCGGTGGAGTAGGCGTGACCGTACTCGGTATCGGTAAAGGCGTATCCGATGTTCAGGCTGATGGCCTCCGTCAGCGCGACGAAGGCCTCCAGCTCGATGCCCTGCACCTCGGAACCCTCGATGTTGCGCACGATCGGGCTGCTGCTCGTCGCCAGTTCCGTGCCCGCGATCAGCTGCTGGTCCTTCCAGTCCGTGAAGAAGACCGACGCGTTCACTTGCGCCGTGCCGAACAGGTTGACCTTGGCGCCGGCTTCGTAGGTCCAGTTGGTCTCGATCTCGAAACTGCGTTCAGACACCGAACAGTCCGGACCGGGATCGTTGGGGCCTACACAGATTGAACCGGAGTTGAAGCCGCCGGACTTCGCCCCCCGTGCGGCCACCGCGTAAAGCAGGGTGTCCTCGTTCGGCCGGTAGGAAACGACGCCGCGCGGAGTAAGGAAGGTGAAAGTATCCTCGAATCGGCCCTGCGGCGGGACATAACTTCGGCTGGATGGATCCCTGATCGGGAAGACGTTCTGCATCTCGTCGAATTCCTTCTTTTCCGACGTGTAGCGCAGTTCAAAAGCGAGATTCATCTGCTCCGAGGCATCGAAGTCGACAGCGCCGTACACGGACCGGAACGTGTTCTTGCGATTGACCTCCTCGTCGAGCACGGGCGGGCACCCCTGCGTGTAGACCGTGCTTCTTGACCTCACGGGCGGGTCCGAGCAACGCTTGCGGTTGTCGTCGAAATCTTCGCTGCTGAAATAAACGCCGACCAGCCAGTCCAAAGCGTTGTCGCCGCTCGATTGCATGCGCAGGTCCTGACTGAATTCCCGGCGGTCTTCATCCGATCCAGTGAGCGATTGTGCGAGCACCGGCCCGCCCGACAAGGCCTGGGTCCTGCGCCCGACGATGCCCGAGAACGACGTGCCTTCCGGGCTGGTATCGGGATCGGAGAAGGTAAAGGCCTTTCGGTCCTGCAGGCCGGTGAGCGAGGTGACCGAGACGGTGTCGAGGTCCCAGGTCAGTTCCAGGACCGTGCGCAGGGAGTTCCGGTCTCCTGCTACGCCCATCGGGTCGGCGAAAAGCTCTCCTTCCGTGGACGTGACTTCACCGTCGAACAAGCGGGGAATACCGCAGTCGATCTCGCCCCCCAGGCCGTCCCGGCAGATGCCGGCCGCGGTGGACTCGCCGCGCTCGAACGGGCTGACGGATGCCGGCTTGCCGATCAGGCGCGGATCATCGTCGGCGACAAACGCCCGCGGGCTCGGAGAGATCTTGTCGTCCCTGTAGGCGAGCGAAAAGAATCCCTCCAGCGATTCGTTCGGATTGAAAACGACGTTCAGCCGAACGAATCCGGATTCCTGGTCGTTGAGCCGGTCGCCGTTGATGCTGTTGGTGTGCGTTCCGCCGCTGTTGAACACCCCGGCATCGATGCGCATCCCAAGCCGATTCTCGACCAGGGGCAGCGAGAGGTAAGCCGATGCATCCCACTTCCCTTCCGTGGCCGCTGTCGCCCGCCCGCCGAGCTCGAATTCGTCGCCGGGCCTGCGGGTAATGTAATTGATCGATCCGGCGAAGCTGTTGCGACCCTGCAGCGCGCTTTGCGGGCCCTTGGCCACCTCGACCCGCTCAAGACCTTCAAACCCCATGGATGTCGAGCCGGTGAAACCCGGCGTATAGACGCCGTCCACAAAAGTCGCGACATTGACTTCATCGCCGACGCGGGTCTGCTGATTCAGGCCGCGAATGATCGGCCGCGAGCCGGCGATGCTGCCCGTGGTTTCGAAATCGAGCCCGGGCACGTGCTGCGCCAGGTCCAGAAGGTGTTCCACGCCGCGATTCTGGATCTCCTCCCGGCTGAGCGCCGAAACGGATAGCGGCAATTCGGACAGCCGCTCTTCGCGCTTGCGTGTGGTGACGACTATCTCTTCAATCTGCGCCTGGGCGACGGTCAGGGCGAAATCGCTTGCAAGAAATAGGCCCGCGAGTACCGTAGTTACGGTGAGAGTTGAACGATGAATGTTCATGAGATCCCCCCTCCTGAACTGGCATTGTTCACTACGCTGCCTGTGCAACAGGTTATATCACACGACTTTGCAGGGTTTCGGTTGAGCGCCTGTCCGAAGATGCTTGAAAGCCAACACATCGCGTTGGCGGGCTATGCGCGAAGGGAAGATTTCAATGAACGGGCATGATCCGGTATTGGTGGCCGGCGCCGGGCCCGTAGGCCTGGTTACGGCGCTGCTGCTCGCCAGGGCAGGCATCGGGGTAAGGGTCTTCGAAAAGCGCGAGGCGCTCAGCCGTGCGTCCAGGGCCTCGACTTTTCATCCGCCCACCCTGGCCATTCTGGATGAACTCGGCCTGGCGGACACGGCGGTGAGCGCCGGCAAGGTGGTGAGAGAAATTCAATACCTGGATGGCGCCCACCAGGTTCTGGCGCGGTTCAACATGTCGGGCCTGGCGGGGGAGACGCCCTTTCCCTTTCGCCTGCACTATGAACAGGCGGAGCTCACCCGGGAGATTGCAGGGGCTCTCCAGCGGTTGCCCAACGCCGAAGTCACTTTCGGGGCGGAGGTCATCGGCGCGGAAACAGCCGGCTCGCGGGTTGCCGCCGACATCCGGTTCCCGGCGGGTCGGGAAAAGGTCATCGGGTCCTGGCTCTTCGCCGCGGACGGTGCGCGCAGCGCCGTGCGGGAAAGCCTGGGGATTGAATTCGACGAACGGTCCTACGGAACGCGCGTGCTTCGCATCATGACGCGGCAGGACCTGAACTCCGTGGTTCCCGGCATAGCGCCGCTCAGTTACATCTTCAATGACGAAGGGTCCTGCAGCCTGCTCGAGATGCCCGATTGCTGGCGCATCATCCTCCGGGTCCCCGCGGGTATATCCGAGCGCCTCGCGCTCGACAGGGAGTGGCGCCGGGAACAGCTCGCCCGGTTCTTTTCCCTGTCCGCCCTTCGCGAAACGGATTTCGTTTCGACCGACATCTTCGCGGTGAGCAGGGCCATTGCCTCCGAAAATCACGCGGGCCGGATCTTTCTGGTCGGCGACGCCGCGCACCTGACCAATACACGCGGCGGCATGAACATGAACTGCGGAATTCATGACGCCTATGCGATCGCAGGGGCCCTGATCGACACGCTGAACGGCGGTCCCCGGAGTATGCTTGAGCGGCGCGCCGAGGAGCGGCATGAAATTGCACGAAACGAACTTATTCCACGCACCGATCAAAGGGTCGCCAAAGCACGTGACTGGCTGCGCGACGTGTGCGAGTGCGCGGACGATCCGATCAGGTCGCGGGAATTTCTGCGGTCCGCATCGATGCTGGATATCGCCCCGCGCGTGAAGCCGCGCCATGAGAACCTTGCCGGCTGATCCCGCAATGACCCGGCAGGTGGGCGTGGTCGTCCCCCCGGCCAACCCGACCGTGGAGCCGGAAATGGCCCGCCTGCTTCCCGGGGGCATGACGATGTACGTGTCGCGGCTGCCGCTCATGCCCGGCAAGACGCTCAGGGAACGCAATCGCCTTTACGCAACGCATTATCGAAAAGCCATCGAGTCGTTCGGCGGCCTGGAACCGGAATCGGTGCTGATCGCCATGACCGGTGCGTCCTACCGCCTGCTGCCGGAGGGCGACAGGGAACTCTGCGCCGACCTGAGCTCGGCTACGGGCGCGCGCGTTATGACCGCCAGCCTGGCCATTCACGAAGCGCTTCAGGCATTGCGTTGCGAGCAGATATACCTCGTTTCTCCGTACCCGGACTGGCTGACCTCATTCGGCGCCGGCTACTGGAAAGCCGCCGGCCACCGCGTGGCCTCGATCACGCGCGTCTTCGGCGAAGACGAAGGACTCGGCGCCTACGACGCCACGACCGCCCGCGTCGTCAAGGCGCTGAAATCGGTCGATCCGCCGAAGAACTCCGCCATCGTCCTGTCCGGCACGGGCATGGTAACGCTCGAAGCCATCCGGACCGCCCGCCCCGACTTCCGCGTCCCGGTCCTGTCATCCAACCTCTGCGGCGCCTGGTGGCTCATACGCGAGGCCGCCCTCAAGTCCGGCTCCACACTCTTCAACGCCATCGCCGGCGAACTACTGGCCACCCTCTAACCCCGCACTGCTAAAGCCCTTCGTTCGTCCCCCTCCTCGTGGGAGCGTTGGAGCAGGACAGCGAGAATCGAGCCAGGATGGCGTCTCCAACGAGGAGTGGGACGAACGAACGGCGAGGGCTGGCGTTAAATCGTAAATCGCGTGTCGAGGCCGCCGTTCAGCACCGCATCGATAATCCGCCGGCTCTTTTCCGCCCCGATCACGGACGTCATGTAATCGCGCGCCTTGGCGACAACCTGCCCGGCGCTCATCGGCCTGTCGATGTCCCCGGTAACGGATTCGACCCGGTAGCTCTGTACGTTTTCGCCCGCGCGCAAATGAAGGACGGCGCCACGGCCGCGTATGTCCGGCTGTACCGTCACCCTGATTTTCCTCTCCAGTTCCCGCTGCTCTGCATCTCCCAGCGCTTCGGGCAGATAGGCATCGGGCGTCAGCTTTCCGGTGCGCAATGCATACGCGAGGCCGTATGTCAGGCTGAACTGGGCCTGTATCGGCGTTCTCGGGCGCCTGTTTCCGCAGTAGGTGACGGCTTCTTCATAGGTTTCAAGTTCGATGGCTTCGATTTCGCCGGGGTGGGCGCCGGGATTGTCCCTGCGCCACAATTCCGCGCATGCCAGTCCATAGTGCACGTGGCGCACGGCGGCGTATGGCTTGAGATACCCCTCAAGAATGTAGAAATCCCGGCTCGTGTCCAATGCAAGGGCGCCGGTCTGTTCAGCATCGAAGTTCAGGGCGCCGGCGGTGTCGAACGCGCCCGGCGGGGCGGTAATGCCCGCGATTGCCGACTTCGCGTAGAAGATTCCCATGGCTGCGGCGTGAGCCGCGTAGGTGTTGCGCGCCGTGCAGCCTTCGGCAACCGGAAGGTACAGGCTGCAGGGCATCTGACAGGCGGCCATCGCCAGCGCCTCTCGCGTTGTCTCGATGTCCGCATCCAGCAGCCGGCAGGCGGCAGCCGTACTCGCAAGCGATCCCCAGCCGCCATCGACATGCATGCCCCGGCGAACGCGCAGGGTTTCGCCAAAACGCCCGCCGATCTCGTAGCCGAAGACAACGGCCTCAAGAACCTCCCCGATCGTTGACTTCAGCACGCTGCCCAGGGCGGCGGCGGAAGCCACTGCGTGCAGTCCGGGACGTCCGTGCGCCCTGGCGAGCCCCTCACAGGCCTCGTCCCAGCAGGCGGCCAGGGCAAGAACGAAAGCGGCCTCCGATGGGGCCAGGCCCTGTTCCGTTCCCGGCAGGCGAACCGGTCCCGGCGCAATCCGTGCCAGTTCAGCCGCCAGCCTCGCCGGTTCCGGTTTCCCCAGCCCCGATACCGCACAGGCCAGCGTGTCCACGAGCAGCAGCCGGGCTTTCTCCTCAACCTGCGGCGTTTCGGCCAGTTGAATGCCGCCCAGCCACTCCAACAGCGGCCCGACCCGAATCACCAGGGCCTGTCCCGAATCCGGGGCCGCGCCGCTGTTTCCGTCGTTCGGAGTCATGGCCGTAAGCGCGATTCCCCCTTCAGACGTGGTGGCAGGCCACCCGCGCCCCGTTCTCGCGTGGCTGGAGAATCGGCTCGCGCTTGATGCAGTAGTTGGTGGCGATCGGGCAGCGGGTCCGGAACACGCATCCGGACGGCGGTTCGGTGGGAGAGGGCAGATCGCCCTTGAGAATCACCCTCTTGCCGTCATCCTGCGACTGAAGGTCCGGGACGGGAATGGCGCTCAACAAAGCCTGCGTATAGGGGTGCGTCGGCGAACCGAACAGCGTGTCCCGGTCGGCGATTTCCACGAAATGGCCCAGGTACATAACGATGATTCTCGTGCATACGATGCGCACGACCGACAGATCGTGGCTGATGAAGATGATGGAAATCCCGTGTTTCCGCTGGAGATCCTTGAGCAGGTTAATGGTCTGCGTGCGGGTCGATACGTCCAGCGCGCTGACCGGTTCGTCGCAGATCACCAGCTTCGGACGGAGGATCATGGCCCTGGCGATGCTGACCCTCTGGCATTGACCGCCGCTGAACTCGTGCGGATAGCGGTTGAGGTACTCGCGGTTCAGGCCCACGTCGCGCATCGCTTCGACAACGGCGGCGTTGATGTCCTCGCGGCTCATTTCCGAATGAAAGCGCCGCAGGGGCTCGGCGATGATGCTGCCTATGGTCATGCGCGGGTTGAGACTGGAAAGAGGGTCCTGGAACACCACGCCCAGGTCCCTGCGTTTCTCGTTCATCGCCTTGCGCCCGAGCCTTGTGAGGTCCTCCCCCTGCCAGACGATGCGCCCGCGGGTGGCCTCGATCAGCTGCAGTATGGCCCGCGCCAGGGTCGATTTGCCGCAGCCCGATTCGCCCACGATACCAACGGTTTCGCCTTCCGCGACGGTGAACGAGACATCGTCCACGGCCTTGAGCGGCACGTAGCGGCGCCGGAAGCCGCCCTGCGCCGGCGACGGGAAATACACCTTGAGGTTCTCGACCTTGAGGAGTGTATTGCTCATGGCGGAAGGTCCAGGTGGCAGGCCCTGAGGTGTTCCCGCCCACGCAGTTCGGGCGTTTCCCGCCGGCAGCGGTCCACCACGTGGCCGCAGCGCGGAGCAAAACTGCATCCCCTGGGCAGGCGGTTGCCGGTCGGAGGCTGCCCGCCGATGATCGGCAAGCGCTTGTCGGGGTCCCAGTCCGGGTGCGGGACGGCCGCCAGCAGCGCCCGGGTGTAGGGATGCCGCGGACGCATGTATATGTCCTCGATCGCGCCCTGTTCCACGACTCGCCCGCCATACATGACGATGACCCGATTGCAGAGCCCGGCGACAACGCCGAGGTCGTGGGTGATGATCACGATGGTGGTGCGTTTCTTCAGCGACTTGAAGAAGTCCAGGATCTGCGCCTGAATGGTGAGATCCAGTGCCGTTGTCGGCTCGTCCGCAATCAACAGGTCGGGCATGCACAACAGCGCCTGGGCGATCATGACGCGCTGGCGCTGACCGCCCGACAACTGGTGCGGATACATGTCGAACCGGCGCTTCGGTTGGGGTAGCTGGACGATCTCCAGGACTTCCATCACCCGCGCGCGGATTTGCTCCCGGCTCAGGCTGGTGTGTTCCTGCAGGACCTCGCACAGTTGCCGGCCGATACGCATGAACGGGGTCAGCGCGCTCATCGGGTCCTGGAAGATCATGGCCACCTTTGAGCCCCGTATCCGGTTGAGTTGCTCGACCGGCGCATTGAGGATTTCCTTCTGCCGGAACCGCACGCTGCCGCTGCTGACGCCGTTGCCGGCGAGCAGGCCCAGCACGGCCATGGCGGTCTGCGATTTTCCCGAGCCCGATTCGCCCACGATTCCGACGCAATCGCCCTTGTGGATCTCGAAATCCACGCCGTTTACGGCGAAGACCTCTCCGTCCTGCGTCGAGAAGCGCACGTGCAGGTTTTCGCAATGCAACAGGGGCGCGTTCAACGCTGGTGGTCCTTCGGGTCGAGCGAGTCGCGCAGGCCGTCGCCGATGAAATTGAAGCAGAAAAGGGTGACGACGAGGAAGGCCGCGGGAATGACGAGCAGCCAGGGAGCGGTGCCGATTTCGTCCGCGCCCTGGGAAATCAGCCGTCCCCAGCTCGTGAAGGGCTCCTGCACCCCCAGGCCGAGAAAACTCAGGTAGCTCTCCACGATGATGTTGATGGGGATCAGCAGGGTCACGTAAACGATCACCGGTCCGATCACGTTGGGGATGATGTATTTCAGCAGGATCGTGGGCGTCGACAGGCCGGCTGCCAGCGCGGACTCCACGTATTCCTTTTCCCTGATCGAGAGCGTCTGCCCGCGAACGATGCGCGCCAGCGTGAGCCACTCCACGGCGCCTATGCAGATGAAGATCAGCAGGAAATTGTTGCCGAAGACGGTCACCAGGATGATGACGAAGAACAAGGAGGGCAGGGAATACAGCACGTCCACCACGCGCATCATGACGTCGCCCACCGCGCCGCCCCGGTAACCGGCGACCGCGCCGTAGAGCACACCGATGATCAGCGCCACCAGCGTGGTGAGCACTCCGATCGTGAGCGAGATGCGGGCCCCGTAGAACGTGCGGGAGAACATATCGCGCCCGTTCACGTCGGTGCCGAACCAGAGCATGTTCTCGGTGGTGGGTGGCGCTTGAATGTAGTCCCAGTTGACTTCTTCCAGGCTGTTCGGCCAGAACTCGGGGACGAGGATGGCCAGCACGGTGATCACCCCCAGCACCCACAGACCGGCCATGGCTGCGCGGTTGCGGCGGAAGCGGGCCATGGCGTCTTTCCACAGCGAGCGGCCCTGCAGGGCGTCCACGCCACCGCCGTCGCCCGCCGGCAGGCCCAGTGCGACTGGACCGCTCATCGGGGGCGGACCCTGGGATCCAGATAGCCGTAGACGATATCGGCCAGCAGGTTGAGCAGGATGATCAGCGTGGCATAGACGATGACGATGCCAAGGATCAGGGAATAGTCGCGGTTCAGTGCGCCCTCGACGAAGGCGCGCCCGATGCCGGGCAGGCCGAAGATCGTTTCGATCACCACCGAGCCGGTCATTGCGCCGGCAATCGCCGGGCCCAGGTAGCTGACGACCGGCATGCAGGCCGGCCGCAACACGTGCCGGATGATGATCTTCGACTCGGGAAGGCCCTTGGCCCGCGCCGTGCGCACGTACTGGGCGTTCAGCGACTCCAGCATGGAGCCCCGGGTGATGCGCGCGATGCCCGCGATGGAGGGCAGCGCCAGCGCGCATACCGGAAGCACGATGTGCGCGAATTGCCCGCCGTTCCAGCCGGAAATGGGCAGCCAGCCCAGGTACAGGCCGAAAAACAGCGTGAGCAGCGGCGCAGTGACGAAGGTGGGAATAGCGACTCCGGTCATTGCAATCGCCATGACGGTGAAATCGGCCGCGGTGTTCTTGCGCAACGCGGCGACGATACCGCTCAGCATTCCGAAAAACAGCCCCACGGCTATGGCGGTAAGCCCAAGCTGCGCGCTGACCGGCAGGCCTTCGGCAATCAGTTCGGCGACGTTCTTGTCGCGGTAGACCAGCGACGGTCCCAGGTCGCCCTGCGCGAGCCGTCCGAGGTAGTTCGCGTATTGCTCGAACAGGGGCTTGTCGAGGTCATAGGCCTTGCGCAGGTTCTCTATGAGCAGGGGGTCGAGGTCCGGAACCAGGTCGAAGGGCCCACCGGGCGCGACGCGCATGAGAAAAAACGAGACGGTGATAATGACGAAAAGTGTCGGGATGGCGACCAGAAGCCGCCTCAATGCGTAGTTCAGCACTTTCCTGTCCGCCCGGCTCCCGGTCCCGTTGTCCCGCATCCGTCTGCCGTGAAATAATCCACGGGAATCCAACCCCGGGACACTAGATGACAGATAACGGTAAATCGAAACCCGCGCTTCCGCAAGGGATTGCCGTGCCGGACCCCGTGCAGTGCTTCATTGACGGAAAACACGTCGCGGGCACGGGCGTTGAAATTCCGGTCATCTATCCGGCCACCGAGGCGGTCATCGGCACGCTCGAGGAGGCGGCCGCAACGGAAGTCGATGCCGCGGTCGCGGCGGCCCGGGAGGCCTTTGACCGGGGCCCGTGGCCGGAAATGGGCATTCCCGAGCGCAAGGCGTTGTTGCTGTCGATACGAGCGCGCCTGCTGGAGAACGCCGAGGAGCTTGCCCTGCTGGAGTGTCTCGATACGGGCGTCCCGATCCGCACGATCCGGGGAAGGAAGATCAAGCGCCTGACCGACAATTTCGAACTATTCGCCGAAAGCCTGAGCATGATGGCCGGTCAGACCTACCAGCAGGACAAGAAGTTCCTGACCATGGTGACCCACGAGCCGGTGGGCGTCGCCGCCCTGATTGCGCCGTGGAACTCGCCCCTGGGGTTGGCGACGGCGAAGCTGGCGCCCTGCATCGCCTACGGCAATACCTGCGTGCTCAAGCCGTCGGAGCACACACCCATGGCGCTGGTCCGTATGGTTGAAGTCCTGCACGAGGCGGGCCTGCCCAAAGGCGTCGTGAACCTGGTGAACGGCCGGGGCCCGGTGACGGGCGCGGCACTGGTCGAGCACCCGGGGGTCGACCTGGTTTCCTTTACCGGCGGAACAGTAACGGGCCGCTCCGTGATGTCGTCGGCCGCCGGCAACCTCGCTCCGGTGGCGCTGGAACTTGGCGGCAAGTCCGCCAACATCATCACGGAGACGGCCGACTTCGAGCAGGCCCTGGACGGCGCCCTGCTGGCGATATATTCCAACAACGGCCAGCAATGCCTGGCGGGTTCGCGGATCCTGGTGCAACGCTCCATCGCCGACCGGTTCATCGAACGATTCGTGGAAAGGGCCCGGCAGATACGGCTCGGCGACCCCATGGACCCCGAATGCGAAATGGGGCCACTTGCGTTCAGGGAGCACCTGGAGAAGGTGCTCTCCTACGTGGACATCGCCCGGGGCGAAGGGGCCGAATTGCTGGTGGGAGGCAAGCGCGCCGAAGGCTTCGAGGCCGGTTACTACTTCGAGCCCACCGCAGTGCTGGCGCCCTCGAACGGGCTGCGCGTCTGCCAGGAGGAGATTTTCGGGCCCTTCGCGGCCATTCAGATCTACGACAGCCTGAACGAGGCCATCGACATCGCCAACGACACGGAATTCGGGCTGGTGGCGTATGTCTGGTCGGAGGACCTGCACACGATTACACGTGTCACGCAGGCGCTGCGCGCGGGGACCGTCTGGGTCAACACGCCGCTGGTCCGGGAAGTCCGCGCTCCATTCGGGGGTTACAAGTCCTCGGGGGTCGGGCGCGACGGTGTACGAGAGAACCTGGACTTCTTCACCGAGCGGAAAACCACCCAGATTCCCATCAGCAAACTCTCGCTGGCCAGGCTGGGCGCGGGCTCCTGACCATCGGATCCGATGCTGGCCCCGGCCCTATAATCAGGAATCATGAAGAAACCGGGGCCCCACGCCATGCTGCCGGAGATGTCTCAGGGGGAGCAGTCGAGGCTGAGCTTCTTCGTATCGTTGAGCGGGGCCGCCCGCAAGACGCTCAAGCCCGGCAATGAACTGATCTACGAGCGCGACGCCAGGCCGGCGTTCGTCGCCGAGCACGGACGCGAACCGGCCACCGTCGAGGAAGTGCGGGAAGTGATGGAACGGCAGGAGTTCTACCAGATGTGGACCGCGCTTTCCCGCTCCCAGCAGGAACTGTACGTGGACTGCACAGGCAGCATCGTCGAACGCCAGTTGCCGGACCTCGTGCGCAGGTTCCGGGCGATTTCCGATGAAGCGAAGCTGGGCAGCCTGGAACTGGACCCGGATCTGGACATCCCCTACTACCAGAAGGAGTCCCACCAGCATTGCGTTCCCCTTTCGTACTACGAGGAGCTGGGAGAGGACGACGTGTACGCCGGCGCCCGGGCCGATATCGGCTCATACGCCTACAGCCGCGGTCTGCGCGGTCTCTACAACGACGACAAGGGCCTGAGCGGGGCGAAGTTCCTCAAGGAGAACTTCCCCGACCTGGATCCGCGGAGAATTCTGGACCTCGGCTGCATGTCGGGCAACAGCACCGTGCCCTACGTCGATGCCTTTCCGGATGCCGTCGTCCATGCCATCGATCTGGGAGCGCCGCAGCTTCGCTATGCCCATGCCCGGGCGGAATCCATGGGCAAGCGGATTCATTTTTCGCAGCAGAACGCCGAAAGCATGAAGTTCGAGGACGACAGCTTCGAGCTGGTCGTTTCGCACATCCTGTTTCACGAGACCTCCCGCCAGGCGATTCTCAATATCCTGCGTGAAGTGAAGCGGGTCCTGAAACCGGATGGCGTGTTCCTGCACGTGGAAGTGCCGGTGCGGCGCGACACGCCGTTTGCGCAGTTCCTGGCCAACTGGGACAGCTGGTACAACAACGAACCGTTCTGGGGGATCCTGGCGCGAACCGATGTCAGGGCCCTGGCGGTGGAGGCGGGCTTTGACGAGGAGCGTGTTTTCGACCGGCCAGTCTATTCGCAGGCGCCGAGCGGCGTGTTCCGCAAAGGCGACGGCTGGTGGGGGTTCGGTGCCCGCAATTAGTGCCCATCGGCAAGCCCTGGCAAAAGTGAACGGAAGGCACGGCCCGCGTGGCGGATAAGGACGAATTCAAGCCCCGGCCCAGGGCGCCCAGGGGCGCGCGGCCGTTCGCGCTGGGTGACCGGCACCTGGAACGCGTGCTGAGCATGGTGGTCGCGGTTGCCGCTGAAGTTTCCGTTGTTCATGACCGCTACGACACCCTGGCCCGCATCCTTGCGGAGAAGGGCATGGTCAAACTGGAAGACCTGGAGAGTTTCGTGCCCGACGACGAGGTGGAGGCGCAGAGGGAAGCCTGGCGGCAGGCGTTTCTCGGGCGCATGTTGCGCATTCTCCAGGAGGACCTGCAGGAAGACTCGCTGGAGGAGCGGGAAGAGAACTACCGCAAGCTTCAGGAGAAGCTCGCCAGCCGCCCCGTATAACCTTCTAGTCGTCCTTGCGGGGATAGGTGGTTGGTATGGGCTTGGCGATCCAGTTTTTCGGGTCGTGACGACGTTGCGGGCAGGGGATCGCCAGCGCGTTGTAGCGGCCCTGCTTTTCCGCTTCGTCGATGTCGATTTCCCAGCCCCGTTTGGCCAGCTTGTAGATCAGTCTTCGGAAGGGGGCCTCGTTCTGGTCCGACGCGACCAGCAACTCGCCCGACATCGACCGCGGCAGGTAGCGGGGATTGACGTTCTGCGATACGACCGTGTCTTCGGCCGCGGCCTTCTTCCGTCCCTCAAGCCGCTCTTCATCGTGTTCGGGCCCGGTCAGGAAATTGCGCACCTGGTGGCTGAATATCCGCGTATTGTCGGCGTCGATCGGAGTGCGGGCCGCGAAGGTGATGTGCCGAACGCCGTTGCTGCGTTCAACGTCGATCAGGTGGGAAATACCGACGAGGCTGAACCAGGTGAGGGCCTTGTTGTTGCCGCGTTTCTCTTCAAGCACGGACTGGGTCATCCTGCTCAGGTTCCCGTATTCCGCAGGCGGGCGTTCCCGGTAGGTGCTGCTGCCCCACTCGTGCGCGACCGGCTCGACGAGCATCAGCTTCGGGTCCCTCTTGCTGCCGAAGCTGCTGTGCACGAACGAGGGATGGGCGCCGTCGATGGAGTTTTCCTCGCTGCGCGCCCAGTTGCATTGCACGTCGTAGTTGAGGTGCACGATGCCCCACTTCTCGCGGCTTGCCATCGCCTCGTCGTAGTACGGATAGTTGTCGGGGATGGGCGGGCGCTTTTCTTCGGGCAGGTCGCCCAGAAACACCCAGATCCAGCCGTAGCGGATCTCGACCGGGTAGCAGTCGACCCGCGCGCGCCTGGGGATCTTCACATCGTCGCCCAGCGCCGGAATCCGCGTGCAACGTCCGCGGTTGTTGTATTCCCAGCCGTGATAACTGCAGGCGATTCGCCCGTTGTTGACCTTGCCCAGGCCCAGCGATCCGCCCCTGTGGGAGCAGGTGTCGTTGACGCAAACGACTTCGTCGGCCTTGCTGCGGAACAATGCAAACCACAGGCCGAGCATCTTCACCCGGTAGGGCTGGCCGACCTTGACGTCGTTTTCGGTAGCGGCAACGTACCAGTTGTTGATCAACATGTACGTTCTCCTGGCGGACGGTACCGGACGTTCCGAATGCGCCGTCGCGGCGCATTGTTATGATACACGGCACGGCCCGAAACACGGTCATATCAACGGTGGCTGACCCTTCCAGAATGCATGGCCAACCCCTCATTTCGGCGCGATATGACTGAGCCGGATTCTCCAGTATTGCGCACCGGGGCTCCAACCGCAGAAGAATTCGTCGACCGGGCCAGGGCGATCGTTCCCCGAATCAGGATTCGCGCGGACGAGGCCGAGCGCCTGCGCACCCTGCCCGGCGACATGATGGACGTGGTCAGGGAAGCGGGCCTGTTGCACGCCTTCATTCCGGAAAGATACGGCGGTTACAACCTGAATTGGGGCCCGCAGATCGCGGCGGGCAGGGTAGTCTCCCGGGGCTGTGCGTCGACGGCGTGGCTGGTGTCGGTCGTGGGTTCGCATGCCGGCTATGTCGGACGCATGCCGGAGGCGGCGCAGGACGACGTATGGGGCGGCGGCCAGGGCGTGCTGATCTGCACCGGCGCGGTTCCCATCGGGGTCGAGGTCCGGCGTACGGCAGGCGGTTTCAGGGTCAGCGGGCAGTGGGCGTTCTGCAGCGGAGTCGACCATTCCGCCTGGGCGCTTCTCAGGGGCACGCCCATCGGTGAAGAAGACGGGCCGCAGAACTACATGCTTTTTCCCAGGGAGGATTTTTCGATCGTCGATGACTGGTTTGTTTCGGGTATGCGGGCAACCGGTTCGAAGTCCGTGCGCCTGGACGATGTGTTCGTGCCCGACTACCGCACCATGGCGCTGCCCGAATTGTTCGCGATGCATCCGCCGGGCTCGAAAGTGAGCAAGGGGCCCGTCTACAGCTACAGTTTCCGGGCCTATGCCGGCTCCGCCCTGATGGGTCCCATCATCGGCGCGGCGGAAGCGGCTTTCGACCTGTTCATCGAGGGACTGAAGAAGTCCGGCAAGGACCTGGCCGACCCGTATATCCAGATGCAGGTTGGAGAAACCGAAGCCGAAGTGCGGGCCGCCGGCCAGCTTCTGGACAACGTCCTTAAAACGCAGAACCATTACGCGACGCGGATGCTGCCGGTTCCGATGGAGCACCGGGTGGCGTTCGTGCGCGACCGGGCCTTCGCCTGCCGCCTGAGTCGCCGGGCGGTGGACAGAATGGTGCGGCAACTGGACCTGGGGCAGTCGCTCTCCGATGCGCCGCTGCAACGCTACCACCGTGACATCCATGCGATGTGCCAGCAGATCGGCATCAACTGGGACCGCAACATGACGAATGTCGCCAGGCAGATCCTGGGCTTCAAGACCGACATTCCCTATCTGAACGAAGCCTGATGGTTTCCGCGACCCTGATGGAAGCGCTGTCGGCCCTGGCCGGTGAATTGCGCATGGGCCGCAGGACCGATGAGCTGTTGCCGGCGCTGCGGGACGACGGCGCCTTGGCGTTGCTGCAGCCCGAAAGCCGGGGCGTGCGGGAAGCGGAATGGCCCCAATTCGTTTCGGCCACCCGGGAGGCGGCCTCGGCCTGTCCCGCCGCCGGTTGGCTGATCGCCACCTGCGGCGTCAACGCCGTGCTTGTGGCGCGCATGGAGGAAGCGGCGCAGGAGCGCGTGTGGTCGGGGAACGCGCGTCCGGTCATCGCCGCCGCGGGGCAGCCGGTGGAAAGCCGGGCCGTCGAAACGAAGGGGGGTTACCGGGTCACCGGGCGCTGGGAGAACGTCATCGCCGGCGCATCGTCGGATTGGGTGCTGGCCTCGGTCCCGTTCGACGGCAGGTCATGCGTCGTGCTGATTCCGTCATCCCGGCTGAATGTCGAAGAGGCCGAAGCCCACGTGCTGCGCGGTTCGGGATGCGCGCATCTGCGCGCCGACGGGATCGAAGTGGAACCGGATTTTCTGGTTGCCGTCTCCGATCTGATGGCCGCCCAAACGCAATCGGAACACGGGAATCGCCTCTACGGCGATGATTTCTCGATGCACTACTGGGCCGCGCGCCTGGGCGCCCTGGTGGGGGCGGCGGAGGGGGCGTACAGGGAGTACGTGAATATCACGGAGAAGTGGGTGAGCGGTATCGGCGGTCACCAGGTCGCGAAATTCACGCAGGTGCAGGTGCGGCTGGCGGAAACGAACGCCGAACTGGCGGTTGCGGCGCTGCTGCTGGATCAGTCCACCGCGGTCCTGCAGGACTGCATCGAAAACGGCCGCCCGCCCGGTGGCAGGGACCGCGCGGAACTTCGCCGCAACAACGCCTACGTGGCGCGCAAGTCGCTGGAGTGCACTGAAAGACTGGTGGTGCAGATGGGCGCGCGGGGGCTCATGGACAGCAATCCTGTCCAGCATTTCTTCGTCGATATTCGCGCGATGGCGGCCCATGAGAGCATGGAATGGGCGTCGAACATGTCGGCCATGGGCAAGTCCCTCCTGGGCCTCGAAGCGGAATCCGGGCCCGCTTCCCTTTTCGCCGGCGGCTGACAGGGGACGGTCAAGGAGCAACGACAGGCTATGGGCGAAAGGACGATTTCTGCACGCAACCCGCGAACCGGGGTTGTCGACTACGAGTTCCAGGCCACGTCCGGAGGTGCTGTGGAGCGAGAAGTCGCTGCCATGCGCGAGCATCAGCCGGCCTGGGATGCGCTGGGCATTGAGGGACGCAGCGCGGTCCTGCGCCGTTGGGCCGACGCGGTCGAAGAGCGCAGGGAGGCCTTGCTTGAAGCCCTGGTTGCGGACACCGGGCGCTATTCGCTCTCGCGCGGCGAAGTGCTTGGCGTGCGCAGGAGGATCGAAGCCTGGTATGCCCAAGCGCCGGGGCTGCTGGAAGTGGAGGAGCGGGTTTCGCGAGTGAACAGCGATGTCGTGCTCGCCAATCAGTACGTTCCCTTCTGCGCGGTGGGCGTCATCAGTCCCTGGAATTTCCCGCTCACGCTTTCGCTCATCGACGCCCTGCCGGCGCTCTTTGCCGGCTGCAGCATCGCCCTCAAGCCCAGCGAAGTCACGCCGCGCTTCATCGGGCCGCTCAAGGAAAGCATCCGGGCCGTGCCGGAACTGGAACGCGTGTTCCGGGTCCTGCCCGGCGACGGCGAAACCGGCGCCGCCCTGGTGAAACACGTGGACCTGGTCTGCTTCACCGGCAGCGTGGCCACGGGGCGCAAGGTCGCCGCCGCCGCGGGCGAGCGTTTCATTCCCGCTTACCTGGAACTGGGCGGCAAGGACCCGGCCATGGTCATGGAAGGCGCAGACCTCGAGCGGGCCGCCGACGCGGTCGTGCGCCAGGCCGTGCTCAACAGCGGCCAGGTATGCCTGTCGCTGGAGCGCATCTATGTGCAGGAGGGCGTTTTCGACGAGTTCCTCGATCTGTTGGTGGCCCGGGCCGCCAGGGTGCGGCTCAACTACCCCGACATGCACTCGGGCCATATCGGCCCGCTGATAAGCGGGGACCAGGCCGCCGTGATCGAGGAGCACCTGGCCGACGCGGTGGCCGGCGGCGCCACAATCCATTGCGGCGGAAGGATCGAGAATCACGGGGGCGGGGACTGGTGCGCGGCCACGGTTCTGAGCGGCGTCAATCACCGGATGAAGGTCATGACCGAGGAAACCTTCGGTCCGATCATCCCGGTCATGAAGTTTTCGGACGTGGAGGAGGGCGTCGCACTCAGCAACGACAGCGACTACGGCCTGTCCGCAGCCGTGTTTGCGGAAACCGACGAAGAAGCGCTGAGCATTGCGAGGCGGATCGACTGCGGCGGGATGAGCATCAACGACGCGGGCCTGCAGTCCGTGACCACCGAGTGCGAGAAGCAAAGCTTCAATTATTCCGGCCTCGGCGCTTCGCGCATGGGGCCTTCCGGGCTGTTGCGGTTCTTCCGAAAGAAGGCGCTCATGACCCAGAAGGGATACCCGCGAACGATCGATGAACTCGGCGAAGTTTGATGTCGTCATAGTCGGTGGCGGCACGGCCGGTATTCCCGCCGCCATCGCCGTCGCGGAACGCGGCGGTACGGTGTGCCTCGTGGAGGCGACCGGCGCCCTCGGCGGCACCTGCACGATCAGCTGGGGCCAGATGAGCGGCGCCGGCACCCGGATACAGGAGGAAAAGGGCATTGCCGATTCCTGGCGCGACCACTACGAGGACGCCGTTCGCATCACGCAGGGCACCGCCAGGGACGAATTCCTGCGCCTGGCAACGAAGATTCAGGGGCCGCTGATCGACTGGCTGGAGGCCAACGGCTTCGAAATGGCCCCGGAAGTGCCCGGGGTCCTCTACGCACACGAACCCTACACGGCGGCAAGACTTTATTGGGGCAACGACCGCGGGCAGTCCATCTGCAAGGTGCTCTTCAAACTGCTTGAGCCCCTGGTCGACGACGGCGGGGTGACCGTTCGCCTGAACACGGCGATGCGCGAACTCCTGGTCGATGACGACGGCGCCGTGCAGGGCATATCGACCGAAAGCGGGGAGCGGATACTCGCCCGCAGCACCTTCCTGACAACCGGCGGCTACTCGGGCAACCGGGAGTTTTACGAGCGGATGCATCCGGGCGTCACGCTCTATCCGGGCACCTGGGAGCACTCGCGGGGAGACGGCATCCGGGCGGCAACGGCGATTGGCGCGGCGACCTGGAACGAGGAGAATTTTTCCCTGGGCATGGGTGGAATCTACGACAGCACGACGCAATACCCCCGCTATTGCGGCATCGGAGGCCTGACTCCGCAGGTGCGGCTGCCCTGGGAGATCCTGGTCAACCAGGAGGGGCTGCGGTTCATGGCCGAAGACCACGAGAGTTACGAGTACCGGGCGACCCGTCTGCGCAAGCAGACAGGCAATCGGGCCTGGCTGGTCTTCGACGAGGCGATCCGGAGGAACGCACCCAACGTGTTCCTGCGCTGGTCCGGCGAAACGCTGGAAAAGCTCTACAACAACGGGCGCACGGTGAAGAAGGGCGCCACCCTGGATGAGCTCGCCGAGAGTTGCGGGATAACGGACAAGGCTGCCCTGAGCGAAACCGTCCGTGAATACAACGAGGCCTGCGACAGCGGCCGGGACGGCTTCGGCCGCAAGCACTTTCCGCAAAAAATCGAAGACGGGCCCTTCTATGCGGTCGAGATCGCCAGCTACGCGGTGCGCGGCAGTATCGGGATCAAGGTCGATACCCGGTTTCGCGTGCTCGACACCGAGGACCGGCCGATCGGCAACCTCTACGCGGCGGGCGAAATCCTCGGAGGGGGGCTGTTCGGCGCCGCGTCGGTCGCGGGCATGGGGATCACGCCTGCGCTGGCATTCGGCCAATACGTCGGCGAGAAGCTGATTCCACTCGGCGAAGCCTGAAGGCGGGTCAGGCGGCCTCGTACTCCGTCAGGCTGAGCATCGAGCATTTCAACCCGGTGTTCAGTTCGTTCACCACTTCTCCGGTTTCGATGTATCTGCGTTGCAGCAGCCCCTGGGTGAAGTTGCTCAGGTAGAAATGCTCGCCGTCCAGGGCCAGCTTCGCGCGGGTCCAGCCCTTGTCGAACGGAACGTCGTAGTTCTTGAGAGTTTCTCCTTCAGGACCGAACAGCACGGCTCCCGAACTACAGGCCATCAGCACTCCGCCGTCCGGCAGCACGCTCATGCCGTAGGTCCTTAGCGAATCGTCCTCGGCAAAGGTGAGGAAATCGTCCAGTTGCCGTCCCGATTCGGTGTCGTAGCGGCTAAGGCGCCTGCCCGCCTCGGACACGTAGTAGATGGTTTTGTCGTCGGGCGCTATGGCCAGGTTGCTGATGCAGTGCCGGCCGCGGCGACCGCCGTCGATCTCCACTTCGAAGAAGCGGACGGTCTCGGTGTGGGGATTGAAGCGGATCAGCTTGCCGTCGCCGAATTCGTCCTCGATCGGCGCACCGTAGAGTGAATGGACGCCGATCACGATATCGCCGTTCTGCGCCAGCGCCATGTTCCCGTAGCGCCGCACCGGCAGGTAGCTCGTCAGGCGTCGTTTTTCCCCCGCCGGGTCGTAAACGAGCAGGCTGTTCTCCTGCGGGTTGGTGGCGTAAAGACGCCGGTCGTTCGGGTTGTAGAGCAGGCCGACCAGCAGTCCCGACTCGCCGGTCCAGAGTTCGCCCTTCGGATTGAAGTCCCGGTCGTAGTGGACGATGCGGCATTGGCCGGATATCCCCTTGCGGAAATCGATATTGCCCTGATCGATCTCGTTCAGGGCAAGGAAGAAATCGCCTTCCCTCAGGTCGCCGAGGTCGGCGGTATCGCGGCGCCCACCGGGGTCAGTTCCCATCACTCGTCTCCTTACCTTGCCTCAGGCGCTTCGCGAATGCTCAGGTCCCTGGCCATCTTGGGCGTATAGGTGTTCCGCCAGCCTTGCACGCGCGTGTTCACCAGGAAGGCCCTGGACTGGAAATACGTCGGTATGACCGGAAAGTCGCCCATGACCTGCTGCTCGATTTCCCTCAAGTACTCCGCGCGCTCTTCCGGCGAGCGGATCGTATCGGCAATCACCAGCCGGTCGTTGATGTCGGCGTTGGAATAGCCCGAATAGTTGCGGAAACTGTCTCCCCTGACCAGCGCAAAAAAGGATACGGGGTCCGGAAATATGGAGTAGTACGTCAGCCGCATTACGTCGTAATCCCTGGCTGCGCCCCGGTTGATCAGGTCCCGCGCGCCCGCGGTTTCCAGTTCGGCCTCAACGCCGACGCGCTGCCACATGGAGCGGTAGGCCACGGCCAGGCGCCGGTCCTTCTCCACCGGCGCGAAATGGAAGGTGAATCGAAGCGGGTTGGCGCGGTCGAAACCCGCTTCCGCCAAGAGCCTGCGTGCTTCGGCCCAGCGCTCTTCCTGGGCCATCCGGGTGAATTCGGGGAGTTCCCCGGAGCTTCCCCAGATCGCGTTCGGAACGACCGAATAGGCGGGCTCGTCGCCGGTCCTGAGCAGCTTATCGACGATGACGTCGCGATCGATGGATAGCGACAGCGCCTTGCGCACCCGCACGTCATCGAACGGAGGCCGAGTGTTGTTGATGACCAGGTAGCACAGGCCGATGCCCCGCGCCAGGCGGAATTCTTCGGGCCGGGTCTTGCGGAGGCTCTCGTACTGATTGGACGGAATATTCAGGATCACGTCCAGTTCGCCGGCCTGATAACGCTTCAAGGATGTGGTGGGCGAGGGGACCGGGTAGTAGAAGACCTCTTCGATGGTGACTTTGTCCGCACCGTGGTAATGCGGGTTCTTTACCAGTTGATAGTAGGTATTGGTGACGACCTTGTTGAGTACGTAAGCGCCGTTGGTGACCATGTTGCCGGGCTGCGTCCATCTCCTGCCGTGTTTCTCGATGGCGTGCCGCGGCACGGGCGCGTTGCTGTATGAGGCCAGCAACTGGATGAAGTAGGGCGCCGGTCCGTCGAGAACGATCTCCAGCGTCGTCGGGGAAATCGCCTTCACGCCCAGCTCGTCGACCGGCTTCTCTCCCAGCGAAATCGCCCAGGCGTTCAGCACCGGGAACAGCGCGCTGGCGCCGCGGGTGCCGGAAAGCGGATCGAGTATGCGTTTGTACGACCAGACGAAGTCCCCGGCGGTAATCTGCCGGCCGTCCGACCATTTCGCGTTCTCGTTGAGCTGAAACGTATAGACCCTGCCGTCCTCGGAGACCGTCCAGCTCTCTGCGATTGCCGGCATTATGCTGCCGTCGGGCGCCCGCGTGACTAGGCCCTCGAAAAGGTCATACATGATGGCCCCGGCGGAGTTGCCGATCACGTACTGCGGATCGAAGGACGGCAGTTCGACGTTGGTTCCGCGCCGCAGCACGCCGGCCTCCAGCTCCGGCATGCCCAGCGGCGCCAGCAGCAGCACCGCGAAAAGAAATCGCAAGTCCGTACGCGTCATGCCCGACACTTTACCTTCCGTGGCCGCCCGTGTCTTGCGGCCGGCGTTTGCAGTGCTCCTCAGCGCGCCATCAGCACGACGATCCGGCCCGGCCCGTCGGCGGACGGATGCTGGATATGGACATCCTCCCTGCCGTCCCGGTCGAGGTCGGCGATCCCTGCATTGCGTTCGTCGCCGGGCATGTGCGCGGCAACCGTGATCGCCCGCGGCGCGACCGGCTCCTTTCCGGGAATGCCGAGAAACACGCTCAGTTCGTCCCAGCGCTCCCCGATCAACAGGTCCTTCCGACCGTCGCCGTCCACGTCGCCCGCCAGGATTGTCGGAAACAACGGCCCGCGCCTGTTCAGCGGCGAGAACGGGCTGCGCACCCTGCGCGCCCAGTCCGGCTTCGCACCGTGTTCCCCGTTCCGGATCCGGTAGAACGCCAGATCGATGGAAACGGAGTTGCCGAGCATCGCGCCGGCCATGTTGCCGAGACCGATATCGACGGCGGCGATGGCCGCGTCGGTCACGCCGTCGCTATCGAAATCGAGAAAGTCCTGCGATGCGTAGCCCCAGGGCTGCAGACCGCCGGCCTTGCCCGGCGATTCGAAGGAGGCGTCGGCGGCGGCCGGGAAACTGACGCCGTCAGGCCCGGGACGGCCGAAATGCACGTTGTAGCGGCCGCGCAGACGGAACGGCGTCCGGCCCGCCAGCGACAGCGTCACCAGATCGGCCACGGCGTCGCCGTTGAGATCGTGAAACCCCTGCAGGATCGTATATTCGCTCAGTGGTCCGAACCCGAGCAGCATCGACGGCACGCTGGCGTCGCCGAACTGGAAGGCGAGTCCGTACGAACCGTCGAAGTCGAACTCCACCTCGGTCGCGAAGGCGCGCGGCGTATCGCCGAATCCGCCCGACTCGTCCTGCCGGTAGAGCAAGAAGTGGTCGCCGTCCCAGAAAACGAGGTCCTGGCGTCCGTCAAGGTCGAAATCGAAGCGATGGACCCGGCTTAAGTACCAGGACAGGTTCTCGGACGTGATGCCGACCTGCGCGTAGGTCCGCTTGTCCCCGTAGGCATTCGAGCGGGCGAACGGCTCGGCCGGGCCCAGCTTGACCGCCGGGCCGAACGAGCCGTCCGGTGACTGCAGGGCCAGCCGGAACCCGTCGGTGTCCGGCGCCAGCAGGTCGTCGCGGCCATCGCCGTTCAGGTCGTGCGTGATGTCGAGACGCGGAATGCCGTCCTCGCCCGAGGCGCGGTAGGGGATTTCCAGATCGACGAGCGGGCGCGGCTCGCCCGACTCCGGATCGATCCACTCCACGCGCCCTCGCCGATAGGTGATTAGTCGGTCGCGCTCCGCAATCCGGACGACGTCCACGAACCCGACGGCCGGATCGAGCGGGCCGTCAAGGGTCGTGACCCACTCCCCGCCGTCCCATGCGATCAGCCGCACGCGGTGCGAGCGGGCCGGGTCCACGATGACCAGGGCAAGCTGGGCATGCCCGGAGCCGTCGAAGTTTCCGGTCAGCACGGTCTGATGCAGCGCAGCCGGCGTGGGGATCTCGTGCGTCTCGAACAGCGCGTTGTCCCGTTGCGCCGTCAGGGCGGAAGTGCACCCGGCGAGGGCGAGTGCCAGGGCCGGTGCGGCGACTTTCCAGCGCGGAATCATGGGTGGCCTCCGTCAATGAATCGTTCCTCGCAAACTAATCGCAAAGTCCATATTCTGCAACCATAATCGCAAATGTGTCATACTTCTGAACCGAAAAGTGCCAAAATGTGATACCCCATGGTTCAATCGAAGCGTCTCGTGAACGCACTGAAGGAGACCCTGAAGTCCCGGGACATCACTTACGCCGAGGTCGCGGATCACCTCGGCCTGTCCCTGAGCAGCGTCAAGAGGCAGTTCTCCACCCAGCGGTTCACGCTGCACAGGCTCGAGCAGGTGTGCGACCTGGCGGGCATCGATCTGCTGGAACTGGCCCGTCTTGCCGAGGAACGACGCCTGCGCGTCGCGTCGCTGACCGAAGACCAGGAGCGGCAACTGGTCGGCGACCCCGCGCTGCTGCTCGTCACCGTGTGCGTGCTCAATCGCTGGACGTTCGAAAGGATTGTCGATCGTTACGGGTTCACGACGGTTCAGTTGACCAACCTGCTGGTGCGGCTGGATCGCATCGGCCTGATCGAACTGCTCCCGGCGAAGCGCATCCGGCTGCGCGTCGCGCGCAACTTCGCCTGGATCCCCGGAGGGCCGATACACCGATATTTCGTGGACCGTGTGCAGGGTGAGTTCCTTGCGGGCGAGTTCGATCCCGACCGCGACCTGCACCGGTTTTCCTGGGGCATGCTGTCGGACCCGTCGGCGGCGCAATTGCGCGGAAAGATCGCCGAGGTGATGGACGCGTTCGACGACCTGACCCGGCGCGACGAGGTGCGCGCCGACGCCGCGGCGGCGGGGACCTGTTTTCTGGTCGCGCTGCGGCGCTGGGAACCGACCGCGTTTCAGGCGCTTCGGCGGTCGAACCTCGCGGATGACCGTAGAACGGGGACTGCCTCTATCTGAACATCTACCGCTTTTGCTATAGATCGGCGCTTGCCTTGAGGGGCGCCCGGCGCCGTTTCGGCGTCCAGCCTCCGTCGGCCCACTTCATGGCCGCGAGGGCGCCCACGCCGAACACCACGTAAGACGCGATCAGCGCGTACAGCGTGCCGTCAAAGATGTAGCCCACAAACGCGCCCAGCGGCACCGACACCAGCGTGGACAGCGAGGCGACCACCGCCGCGCCCACGCCGGCGATGTGGCCCAGGGGCTGCATGGCCAGCGCCCCGAGGTTGCCGAACAGCAGGCCAACGCATACGAACACGAACAGCAGGTAGGCCATGAACAGCCAGAACGGAAGCACACCCTCGAAAACGAACGCCAGCCCCAGGCCCACGACCGACGCGATCGTGGCCAGGAGCATGGCCCTCCGGGACAGTTTTCGCATCCCGTACTGCATCACCAGGCGGCCGTTGACGAACGTTGCGACCCCGACCGCCAGCGCCAGCGCCCCGAAGTAGAGCGGAAACAGCGTGCCGGTGCTGTAAACGTCCTGGAAGATCTGCTGCGCCGTGCTCAGGTAGGCCAGAAACGGCGCGAACACGCAGCCGCTGGCCAGCGTGTACCCCAGCGCGATCCGGATCTTGACGACTTCCACCGCCGTCCTGCCGATCGCGCGCGGGGAGAGCGGCCGCCGGCGTTCCGACGGCAGGGTTTCCGGCTGGCGAATCGCGAACCAGAGAAAGCTGACCGCGGCGACGGCGAAAAAGACCGCGAAAATCGCCCGCCAGCCCCCCAGGATCTGGATCCACTGACCCAGCGCCGGGGCGATTGTCGGAACGATGATGAATACGCCCATCGTGAACGACATCAGGCGCGCCATCTGACGGCCCGCGTACTGGTCGCGCACCAGCGCCATCGTCACCACGCGCGGCGAAGAGACACCGATGCCCTGCAACACGCGCCCCGCGATCATCACCTCGAAGCTGCGCGCGAAAATGCTCATCAGACATCCCGCCATGAACAGAATGAGCCCGGCGTGGATGGCCGGCTTGCGTCCGATTCGATCGGACAGCGGACCGAAGACGATCTGCCCCATGCTCATCCCCAGGAACACCGCCGTAATGACGAACTGCACATCGTTGCGTTGCGCCACCCCGAGGTCCTCGCCGATGGCCGGCAGCGCCGGCAGCATCGCGTCGATCGCGAGCGCGACCAGCGAGATCAGCAGCGCGATCAGCGGCACGAATTCGCCCGTACGCAGGGCAGGGGTGGCGGCAGGCTGGCTCATTACTGAGGTGGCGTATCTCTTTTGGGGAGCCACTCGGCAAGCGCGTCCCGTACGCTCGCGAAGCCGGTCTCACCTATCAGGTTGTGCCATTCATGGTGATCCGCATCGAGGTCATGTGGTCGATGCGATTGACCTTGCTGAATCAGTTTATGGGACAAACAATTGTAATTCCATACTGTTGGCGGGTGCGATCACCCGAACCATGCGGCCTCCTGCGAAAGAGGGCGTCCCGCCCTTCCCCGAAGACGCTCAGGAAAAGAAACGAACGGCAACCAATGCCGTGAACAGAATACCCAGGGCCACGTATAGTCGATTGGTTAACCGTGCTTCAAGTTGCGAAACTGCCGTCTTCAAATCCTTGTTTGTAACGTGATCTTCGTTACGGAGCTGCATGGCCCGCGCCACCGCCTTCGCTTGCTCAGGCGGCATTCCCGCGTCCTGAAATTCTTCAGCGGCTTTCAGACTGTCAAAAAGGCTCTGGGTCATACGCAAGAAGGCGGCATGTGTTCCTGATTCTAAACGTCATTACTCAGTATGCCCATCCAGAAATTGCCGTCGAAAGGCCATAATTTGCGGATTGATTGAATTGGGGGATGGCCGACAGCCTGTGAACGAGACGAGTGTGTGCAGCGTCCCGCATTGGGCTGCGGCCTGCGAAGCGCTGATTCGCGCCGATCCCGTGCTGGCCGGTCTCATCCGCGCCGCGGGAGAATCCGTGCTTCAACCACGAAACGATGCGTTCTATTCCCTGTCACGCTCCATCGTCGCTCAGCAGATCTCCGTTCATGCCGCCGAGGCCGTCTGGCAAAGACTAACCGCGGCTGTCGGCGCCATCACGCCGAACGCCGTTTGCGCACATTCGGAGGCGGCACTGCACGCGTGCGGCCTGTCGCGGCGCAAGGCCACCTATCTGCTGATCCTGGCCGAGCACTTCCAGCGAGGCGGACTGGCTCAAAAGACCTGGCATCGCATGGACGACGAGCAGGTCATCGACACGCTCGTCGAGATCAAGGGCATCGGCCGCTGGACGGCGGAAATGTTCCTGATCTTTCATCTGCTGAGACCGGACGTGCTGCCCGTCACCGACATCGGCATCCAGAAGGCCATCGCGCGCCACTACAACGCCGGAGAGCGCCTGGCGCCTGACGAACTGATCGCCATAGCGGAGCCCTGGCGTCCCTGGCGGTCCGTCGCCTCCTGGTACCTGTGGCGCAGCCTCGACGCAATCCCCGTCGAATACTGATTCCCCCAGCCTCTCGCAACGGGAGTTCGCCGGCGAAGGGGAAGGCGTATCATCGGGGCAGGGCATCCAGCGGGAGAGGGACCATGGCCATGAAGGTGAACCGACGCGCGGCGCTGGGCGGACTGGCCGTCTCGGCGCTGGCCGCCCCCGCGCTTGCCGGGGCGTCGGACAGGCCGAAGGGGCACGTGCCGCCCAAACCGGAGATCGAGGGCCAGGCGCTCATCAACAAGGACCGCGCCTATGCCGTCATGGAGGAATACGGGCTTGCCGGGCTGATCGCGCTGGATCCGATCAACGTCTATTACATGACCAACGTCCGGACCATCGGCGTGCGCTTCATCACCGAGTATCCGGGCTTCGCGACGATGTCGCCGGACCCGGACATGCCGATCTACCTCGTCTCCGGGTCGTCCGCGGCCTGGGACATCGCCAACCGGGACCGGGAGACCGCCGAACTCATGCCCTACGGCTACGGCGGATGGAACGCGGCGGCTTTCAACACCGACGGACTGCCGCAGGAACCGACCGGCGGGTCGACCCGCCATTACCACTTTCGCGACGACGTCGAGCTGACGCCGCGCGAGCAGCGGTGGAAGGCGGCCTCGGACAGCTTTCGCGACGACATCGCCGCCAGCGCCGCCTGGGGCCTGGCCCGCGCGCTGAAGGCCCAGGGCATCACCAAAGGCCGAGTCGCGGTGGATGACATGCGTATCGCCCGGTTCCTCGCGCAGACGGACCTGCGCGACGTGGAATGCGTCGACGGCTACGGCGTGATCCAGCTCATCCGCATGGTCAAGACGCCTCAGGAACTGGCCTATCAGAAACTCGGAAGCTGGAACAACGGTGAAGCCTGCATGGCCACGATCAACGCGCTCGAGCCCGGCATGCGCCATTCGGACGTGGAGCAGATCTTCCTGTACGAGTGTTCGAGACGCGGGAACAAGGTCAACAACGTCATCGCCGGCATGCCCGGCGGCAATTTCCCCGACGACGGCGTGCTGGTGGCCGGCAAGCCGTACCTGATCGACTGCGTGAGCAACTACAAGGGCTACATGGGCGACATCGCGCGCACCTTCTTCTTCGGCGATCCGCCGAAGGAAGTGGAGATGCGCCGCCGGGCCAACCAGCTCGCCCGCGAAGCGGTGTTCGACGCCATCCGCCCGGGCGTGAAGTACTCAACGCTGCGCCGGATCGGTCTCGACACGATGATCAAGGCCGGCATGCCGGAGCATGCGGTGTTCGTCACGCCCCACTCGGTGGGCCTGCAGCACGACGACAATCCCATGCGCATGCCCAACTTCGGCGTTGACGGCTTCGACCACGTGCTGGAAGAAAACATGACGCTTACCGTGGACCTGCCTTACCTCGAAGTCGGCTGGGGCTCCGGCCACAACGAGGACCTCTTCCGCGTCACGAAGAGCGGTTACGAGCCGTACAACACCGAACGGGACCCATTCGTTGTTCTGTAGCCGGTTGGCCGGTAGCTAGCCGGCGCGCCAAACGCAGCGTTCTACAGCAGGTCCCACACCTCGAAGGCGACCCGCTCGCCGGACTCCATCGCGCCCTCCATGCCGCGATTGGCGGTGGCCGTGTGCTCGCCACAGAAATGTATGCGCCCGGCCGGCTCGATCAATGCCGGCAGGCACTCGATCACCTGCCCGGGCGCCCAGATCGCCCAGTCGCCGCCCGCGAACGGATCCGTTTGCCAGGACTTGGCGCCCGCGAGTTCGAGCTTGCCTTTGGCGGCCGGGCGCAACTGTTCGTAGGCCGACAGCACCTGGGCCATCCCGGCCTCGTGCCCCAGGGTGTCCAGGCGGTCCGCCAGGTGCCCGCGGGCCCAGGCCATCAGGCAGGTCACGGAATTCGAGTCCTCGCCTTCCCTCAGCGCGCGGATTTCGCCCGCGTCCGTGTCGGTCCACATCGCGGGATTCAGTCCGTCCTCCTCCCAGAAGGGGCTCGTGGGCACCATGATGACCTTGGTGATCTTCTGCACCTGCACGGTCTGAATCGCCTTGGCCTTGGCCGGCGGCAGCAGCGGGTCGAACTTCACCCAGCGCATCGTGGGAATCGGCAGCGAACAGATCACGCGCGACGCGCGGAACACGCTGCCGTCGTGGCAATGCACCTCCACGTCCGACTCGTTGTTGCGAATGCCGATGACCCGCTTGCCGTAATGCACCTCGCCGTTGAGCGTTTCGGCCATGACGTCGGTAAAGCGCTCATTGCCGCCTTCGACCTTGTAGGCGACGCGCGCGACATCGCTTTGCAGCTTGAACCAGGCCTGGACGAAGTACCACATGAGCATGGACACGTCGTGGGCCGACGTGCCGTACTGCACGTTCGTGTTGTAGTTGAGCTCGATGGCCGCGTCGCTCCAGCCGAGCTCCTTGAAGAACTCGTAGGCCGAGCGGTCGTACTGCGCGCTTTCGGGCTCCATCCAGTCGGCGAACGAGGCCAGCGGATTGTGCTGCGCAATCACGCTCTGGAAATAACCGCGCCCGGGGAAGCGGTCGCGTGCGCCGGCGGGCATGTCGTTGAGCGGATGCGTCGGCCATTGCTCGCGCGGAATGACCTTTCCGCCCAGCGCCAGTTCCACCCGGGCCGGATCGCGATGGGCTTCCGGCGACATGTCCCGGCGCGCGTGATGGTCGATCAGCGGAATGTCGAGGCGGCTCGCAGTGTCCTGCATCCGGGCATAGGCGCCGAGAATGGAATCGCCACCCCATTCGGGGTTGCCGGCCACGTTGGAGGCGCTGAGCAGACGCCCACCGGGACGCTCGCGCCCCTCCAGGCAGATCGCCTGCACACCCAGTTCTTCCAGCAACAGCATTGCGTTGAGCCCGGAAAGGCCCGCTCCGATGACGATCACGTCGGGGTCCGCGGCGGCTCTGGCGGCGCGGACGACGCCTGCGCTCAGGCCGGCCGCCACGCCCGCCTTCACGAAATCCCGCCGGTTGATTGCTGTGCCCATTGCGCCTCCCGCCCTTCTGGTGCCGGTCATGTTATATCCGCGAGCACCGCGGACAGCAGGGCGTTGAATGTCTCCGGGTCCTCCATCATCAGAAAGTGCCCTACGCCGGACATTTCGAGAAAGTGGAACAGCTTTGCATTCGCTTCGAGATGCGCGGTATCGGTGGGCAGGAAGTCCGAGTTGATCAGCACGAACGGCACGTTGAGCGATGCGACTGCCGGCGTGGCGTCGTAGTTGCCGCTGGCCTGTCGTGCGCCGACCGCCGAGGCGTATGGCGCCACCGCCATGTCCGCCTTCACCCATTCCTTGATGGCCGGGTCGCTCTGCTCGACGAAAGTGCGGTCCACGAAGGTCGCGATGAAGCCCGCCTGGTCTTCGGCGAGCTGTTCGAACACTTCTTCCTGCTGTTCGCGGGGCGTTTCGCGTCCGCCGCCGTGAAAGGTGTCCACGCCCACGACGCCGATAACGCGCTCGCCGAGCTGCGTGGCGGCCTCGACGATGACCTTGCCGCCCATCGAGTGGCCGATCAGCACGATATTGTGAAGGTCGAGCGCGTTGACGACCGCGGAAACGTCTTCGCCGAAGGCCTGCATGGTCCACACGGTGCGGTTCAGACCCGAGTCGCCGTGACCGGCCAGGTCGATGTTCACGATGCGATGCGATTTTGCGAAGTGCTCAAGCTGCCCCGACCAGTAGCTGCGGTCGCAGCTCCAGCCATGCACGAACACCAGCGCAGGATCGCCCGCTCCCAGGTCGTCGTAACGGATGCTCACGCCATCGGGCGAGAGCACGGTTTCCGCGCTCGCGTTGCCTGCGAGCAGCCCCAGGGCAAGCAGCAGGACCGCGCGGCGGTTCATGACCACCATGCCATCCGGAATCCGGAAGCGGTGCCGCGGACCCTGCCCGCCGTGGGCGTCGGAAAATGCGCCGGCAGCAGCCAGGCGTCGTCGTCGGCCACGGTGGCCAGCGTGTTCCGGCGGGTTTCCGCGGACATTGCCGGGTCCCAGCAGAAGCAGCTCGACCACTCGGGCCGCTCCACCTGGACGGGATGATGGATCACGTCGCCCGTCAGGTAGGCGCGCTCGCCGCGGTCTTCGAGCCTGACGATCACGTTTCCCGGCGTGTGGCCCGGCGCGCCGATCAGGTCGACCCCGTCGGCGACTTCGTGGTTCGTCGCCACCACCACCGCCTGTCCCGCGTCGAAGACCGGCGCGACACTGTCGGCCCAGGATCCGTGGTTGACTTCGTCGGAGGGGTTGTTCGCCAGGACCTGTTGCCAGTGCTCCACTTCCGTTTTTGCGAAAAGATACCTGGCATTGGGAAAAGTGGGTATCCACCTTCCATTCTTCAGCCTTGTGTTCCAGCCGACATGATCGACGTGCAGATGGGTGCACATCACGATGTCGATCTCTTCCGGCATAACGCCCGCGGCGGCCAGGTCCTGCAGAAAGGTGCCGCGGCGCTGGTGGAAATTGGCGTGTCGCGGCCGCGGTTTGTCGTTTCCGATGCAACTGTCCACCAGGATCGTCAGGTCCGGCGTGCGCACCAGGATGCTGTGATAGGACAGGACCAGGAAGTCGCGGTCCCGGTCGTAAAGGCGCGGGTCCCGGGCCGCGTCGGTCGCCCGCAATTCCTCTCGGCTTGCGCTCGGGAACAGGGCTTCCGCCCCGTGCAGCGCCCCCTGCATCTCGACGATGCGCTGCGCCCGGAACGGACCGGGAAGCGGGAAAACGTTTTCCGACAAGCGGCGCTCAGCCAAGGCGATACGGAATCTGCTGAGGCCCGTAGTACTGCTCCACCGAACCGTCCTTCTGGTAGAAGATGTTCTGTACGAAGGTGCCGCTCTTCCGGCTGCGAACGATTACGGCGGTGGCCCGCCCGCTCTCGTCGTTGTATTCCGCGTGAATCTCCCAGGGGCCGATGCAGTCCACGTGGCCCTTGCCCACCCGGACGGTCTCGGTGGCTTCGACTTCGGCGCGGCTGGGCAGATCGCCGGGCTTGCCGCCGTCTGTGCGGCGGAACCGCGCCACCTCTTCGGCGCCGTCCAGCACGCCGTACAGCGTCCAGGAAAGGCCGTGATCGTGCACGGTGGTCTTGGCGGCGGGCTTCTTGATCAGCCCGTTGATGACGAACCCGTAGTCCGGGTCCTCGTAGAACAGCAGGTTGGCGTGCTTGCCTTCCAGCCCCAGTTTGGCCGGGCTGGTCGGCCAGCCCTCCGCGTGGGCCTTCAGGCCGGGGTCGGCCAGCAGCTCCTTCAGCAGGTCGGCTGCCTTGCTCCAGCGCGCCGCCTCGTCGGGCTCGTTCTCGTGCAGGTCCCGCAGTCCCGCGATGAAATCCGCCACGGACGGCAAAAGATGTCGATGTTCGTGGATTGGCATAGCGGCGGATCAATCTACCACACGCACGTCGCAGTCAGCGTCTAACATTGCCGCACTGTGAATGAGTCCACCAAGACGCCCGGCCTTCTGACGCCGCTGGCCAACCCGGGCTTCTCGATGCTCTGGGTGGCCAACACCCTTTCGCTGACGGCGTTCTGGATGACGGAAGTGGCCTGTGCCTGGCAGATGCGGGTGATGACCGATGCCGACCCCTTGCTCGTCGCGTCCGTCTATACGGTCTTTCAACTTCCGATCATGTTCCTGGTCATTCCCGCCGGAGTGATTGCCGACCTCTCGGACCGGCGGCGCGGGATGATGTGGACCCATGCCTGGCTTGCCTTCAGCCTGGGCGTATTGTTCTTGCTGACGTGGAGCGGACGGATAACGCCCTTGTCCCTGTTGATCTGTCTGCCCCTGGTTTCCATCGGTCTGTCGATGCGCATGCCCGCGATTGCCGCGCTCATACCGGAAATGGTGCAAACGCACGAGATTCCCGCCGCGGTCAGTCTCAACAACGTGGCCCAGAACGGATCCCGCCTGGTCGGCCCGGCGCTTGCGGGAGCGATCATCGCCGGGCTGGGCGTGGCCGCGGTCATGGCGCTCAATACGGCCATCATGGCCCTGATCGTCCTTCTGTTCCTGCTGATGCGCTATAGCCCGGAGCAAGGCGATCGAGCGGCGAAACCGCCGGGGTTCCTTGCCGCCGTGAAGGAGGGCGTGCTGTTTGCCGCGCTGACGCCGTGGAAGCGCAACATACTCATACGGCTGTCCATCTTCTTCGCCTGCGCGGCCTCGGTTCCCGCGCTGATGGCCGTGCGCTTCGACAACAGCGAGACCTACGGAATCATGTACGGCTGCTTCGGCGCGGGCTCGCTGCTGGGCGTGCTGGTCATCGCCAGGCTGGGCTACCGGCAGCTCAACAACCGGCTAAATGGCGGCCTTCTCATCGGCGCGGTCTGCATCATGCTGTTCGGCCTTGTTGACCGTCCGTTGCTGGCCGGGCCGCTGTTGGCCTGCATCGGGGCGAGCTGGCTGTTCTGCATGAACAGCATCATGGTCGCCGCCCAGATGCAGCTCGAGCCCGCCATTCGCGGGCGCGGCCTGTCGTTCATCTACACCCTGGGGACCGCCAGCCTGGCTGGCGGCGGACTGATCTGGGGCGCCGTGGCCCGCGCCACCAGTCCCGCCGTGGCGCTGCTTGCAGCCGGCGCCAGCCTGCTGCTGGCGCTCGCCGCCACCTACCGGCTGAACATCTCCGGCTCCGACGGTGCGCTCGAACCGTCCGCCGCAGCGGAGCCCAAGCAGCTTTTGCCGGACGGCTAGATCGTCTTGAGGTAGGCGATGATGGCCGCGCGGTTTTCCTCGCGGGGAAGGCCCACGAAGCCCATGGACGTGCCCGGCACCAGGGTGGCGGGACGCAGCAGCCAGATGTCCATTTTCTTTTCGTCCCAGACAAAGTCCTGCTGCTTCAGCGCATCGGAATAAAGCGAATCCTTCAGGCTCGCCACCGGCCGGTCCATGATGCCGGCCAGGTTCGGCCCGATCTTGCTGCCCTTGACCTCCTCGGTCGCATGGCAGGCCTGGCAGAACACGTAGAGCCGCTTGCCGCGTGCGACCAGCCCGGGGTCCGGCGGCTCGGCCGCTGCGGCGTTATCGGCCGGCGCCGCGTCGTCGGCTGCCAATGTTGAAGGAAGGGCCGCGATCCCGAGGGACAGGGCCGCGCACAACACGCTTGCGTTGAACCTGGTTGTTTTCATGGCTGTATTCATGCCCGTTGGAGGATTTCGACTGCCGCCCGCTCGCCGCTCTCCAGCGCCGACTCCATCCCGAATTCCATGCGCCGCGTGTGTTCGCCGGCGAAGTGCAGGCGGTGGTGCGGCACGATCATTTCCCGGGCGAAGCGGGCGATCTGGCCGGGTGCGAACATGTGGCGGCAGCCCTGGATCAGGGGGTGCTTGCGCCAGCCGTACAGCGCCATGAAGCGGAACTTGCCGGCGGCGGCCGGGCGCACGCGGGCGATTTCCGATTCGATCAGGGCAAGGGCCCGGTCGTTCGGCAACTGGTCGATCCGCGCCGAGGTCATTCCGGTGAAGGTCAGGATGAACCGGTTCCTGTCCTCTCCCGGCCGTTTCTCCATCACCCACATCGTCTGAACGGTGCCGTCGGTCCAGAAAGACGGCTCCAGGCCGTCCTCTTCCCAGTACGGCTCCTCGACGAGGCCGAACGCGCGGGTCGTGCCTCGGTAGCCCAGCGTGAGGACCGCTTCGGCCTGGCGCCCGGAAAAGCCCGGCGACACCGAAATATTGCGCAGGGTCGAGAACGGCACCGCGGAGACCACGAAATCGGCCCGGTAGCGGCTGCCGTCCAGGCAGCGGATTTCCGCGTCCGATCCGGACATGTCGATGGCCGCGACCACCTTGCCCAGCCGGACCCGGTCGCCTAGCGCCGCGGCCATGGCTTCGGGCAGCCGCGACGTGCCGCCGGCGATGTTGCGGATTGCCGGAATCTCCTCGTCCTTTTCGTTCGTCCCGCCCAGGCCGAACGCGGTTTCCGTGTCACTTGACTGTGTCCTTCCGAAATTCGCGTCGAACACCGTGCGGGTGCGCTCCTGCATGATGGCGAGGCTGGATGTCGTGCGCAGGTCCAGGTAATAGCCGGCGAGCCGGAGAGCCTCGGGCGAGGCGCCGCTCTTCTGAAGCAGTTCCAGCATCGAGACGTCGTAGGAGAAGAACTCGGGCGAAAGCCAGTCGTCCAGTTCCTTCAGCGGGTTCAGCCGGCCGAGCAGCGTCATGCCCACCAGCGACGGCGGTATCTCGCGCTCGCCGTCCGCCAGCTTGTTGACCGGCGAATCGGCCCAGTCTTCGGACCGCACCCAGGTTCCGTCCACCTGGCTGGACATCGGCATGATGAAGCGGTGCTGGGGTATGAGCTCCAGGTTCAGGCGCGAGCAGAGGTCCAGCGCCCGGGCGTACGAACGGCCGATCTGGCTGGCGCCGTACTCGGGGCGCGTTTCCACTCCGTCGCCGGTGTAGGCGCGCCCGCCGACGCGCTGAGAGCCTTCCAGCACGATCACGTCGAGGCCGAAGTCGGACAGCAGCAGCGCGCTGTTCAGGCCGCTCAGCCCGCCGCCGATCACCACCACCGAGGTCTTCTCTGCAGCAAGGCCCTTCGCCGGGCGCAGCAGCGGGTAGGAGAGCGACAGCGCGGAAAGCGATAGCGCTCCCTTGAGAACCTGCCTGCGCTTCAAGACTCGGCTCCTGTGGAGACGCGGAGGCTAGACCTGGATGGACTCGCCTTCCAGCCGTTTCTGGTCGGCCAGCCGCGTGGTTTCCCGGGGCTTCAGCGTGGGGCCGTAGACGCGGCTGGACGTGACCGGCGCGTCCGGATCGACGCCGCTGGGCCGCACGAACACGCCCCGCGCGTAGTAGCTTTCGAGGCGTTCCTTCAGGGGACCGAACCCGACGTAGGGATTCTCCAGCGGATCGGGGCCCCAGAGATTGTTCGGCAGTCCGACTTCGCCGGCGTAGATATGGGCATAGACTTCCGGATCGTCCCAAAGCGGCAGGTTCGTCATCGGATTCGCGCGGGCCCGCTGCAGCGCCTTCAGGTCGATGGTGCCGGTGAGGATGCACCCTCCCGGTCCGTCCGCCACGCCCTGAATCGTGCCGTCGAAGTTCACGATCTTGCTGTGGCCGCGCATGTTGCTGGTGGGCATTTCGCCCTGGCCGTGATGGAAGTACTCGGACCCGGGCATCGGCGAGACCACGTAGGCGGTGTTCTCGAAGGCCCGCGTCATGCGCGCGGCGTCCCAGCCGGACCGCTGGCTGCCGTGGCCCTCGGAGGTGGGATGAAGGATTACTTCCGCGCCGTACTTCGTGAGCATGCGCGCGATTTCCGGATGCGCCTGGTCGAAGCAGACCATCGTCGCGAGCCTGCCCAGGGCGGTGTCGGCCACCGGGAACAGGAAGTCGTAGCCGAAGATGTCGAGGTAGCGGTCATAGACGCTGCTCGGCGTCGTGTCCGGCAGCGAGCCCCAGACGTCGGCGCACTGGATCTTGCGGTAGCGGTGAATGAGATTGCCGGTGTCGCCGATGATGAAGGCCGAGTTGAACACGTGCCCGGGCAGCCGGTCGTCGACCTCGAAGGTGGACCCGGCCACGTAGATCTTGTGCTTGAGCGCGAAATCCTGCAGCAGCTCCATCTCCGGGCCCGGATAGCGTATGGCCAGGCGCTGCAGCGTGATCGGCGAGCGGTATCCGTGTCCGCCCTGGCCGTGCATGAAGAACTCGGGGAACACGACCAGCTTGATGCTGGGGCTCGAGGCCAGGCGTTCCGCCAACCGCAGCGCCCGCCGCGTGTTGTCGCGGCGCAGCACGTCCGCATCGTGCTCGCGCTGGATGATCTTCCCGACGGTCTGCGTCAGGATCACGTCGTATTGCTCGATGCGGTCGGTCCGCGAGGGGGCCGGGTTCTCGGCCAGCCTCCGCTCGCACTCGGCGATCCACGCCACGCGGCCCCTCGGCGGTTCCGGCAGCGCTTCGGGGCGCCGCTCGATGAGCCGCCCGTAACCGTCGGCGTAGAGATTGGCGCGCAGGTGCAGCGGCTGCACGGCGAAGATGTCGTTGCGCCGGCGCCTGAGCCGCTCGATATCGAGGTCGGGCAGCAGCAGGTCCGCCTCGCCGGCGGCGTGCGTGGTCGCGCCGGCGAAATCCACGAGGCTGGAGCAGGCGGGCCCGTTCGGCGTTCCGCCCACGGCCCCGGCCACGGCCACGTACGAGGTGTTTTCCCAGGCGCGCGCCCGGCGGGCGTTGCGGCGCGACTCGAACAGGTGATCGCCGACCTCGGCCACCGGGTTGAGGATGATCTCGGCCCCGGCCCAGGTGAGCGCGCGCGCATAGTGCGCGAACAGGATGTCCTCGCCCGGCAGTATGCCCACCTGGCCGATGCTCGTGCTGACGCTCTTGTACTCCGCGGGCTGGCCCGTGGCGGCGGTCCCATCCTCGCCGAACCCGGTCACCAGGTCCGGAGTGACCTTGGGCACGGTCAGCAGCGGCTCGCCCTCGGCCGAGAGCAGGAAGCCCACGGTCGCGACGCCGTCCTCGCCCGCCACGCCGGCCGCGCCGGCAAGCGTCACTTTCGCGGAGGCGGCGATGTCGCCCAGCGCAGCCAGCAGCGCGGCCTGATCGGGCGCGTCGTCCGAGGGAACGGCCTGCGGCAGCAGCAGCAACGGTTCCGCCCTGGTGTCGAACTGGCGTCGGCGCACCAGTTTCATCGCGCTTTCGATATGAGCCGCGAGCGCCGCGGTATCCGTTGCGCTCCAGGCCCTTTGAGAGATGATCAGCATATTTGCACTCCCGATTGATTCATGCCGGCTTGCCGGTTCATGCCGTACTTGTGCCTTCGGCTTTCAGCATATCCTGCAGCCGCCGGTTGATTTCCCGCTGCTTGTCCAGCGATACGTCGAATTTCGATACCACCCACAGCACCAGGAAGCACCCAAGAACGCAAAATCCGGCGGAGAAATAAGCCAGCGCTTCCACTTTTTCCCACGGGACCGAGCCCACCGGCGCGCCCGCCGGGAAACTGATGATATCGAGGTAGATTCCGGTCAACAGCACCATGAACGCGCCGGCGGTCTTGATGGCGAAACTCCCGAACCCGCTGATCAGCGCCTGCTGGCGCTTGCCGGTGTTGACTTCGTGCTCGTCGGCCACATCGGAGGCCAGCGATGCGATGGCCACCAGGTAGATGCCCAGCAAAAAGCCCGCCGCCATGAACATGCCGATGAGCGCAAAGGCCAGTTCCCGGGACGCCGGCGGCGGCAGCAGTCCGAACACCGGCAGCAGCACCGCCAGCGCCGTCATGCCGGTGAATCCGCACATGCCCACCGCAATGCAACGCTTGCGGTCCAGCGCCTTGACCGCGAACGGCAGGACGATCGCCCCGATGACGGCGCCGATGGCCTGGGCCGAGGCCAGCCACCCGGTCAGGTCGGGCGGCGTTTGCCACAGATAGGTGATCAGGTGCACCCGCAGCACCGAGATGGAACTGATCGCGAAGAACACCACGATGGCCAGCAATAGCGAACGGCGTACATTCGGCGTCACGGTCATGGCCGAGATGACGGCCTTGAAGGCCTCGACCGGCCCGATGCGCGGCTTCGGCCTCGGCGGCTCCAGCCGTTCGATCCCGACGACGGGTTTGAGCGTTCCGGCGATGTTGATCACCATGGCAATGACCGCGACCGCGGCGAAGGCGGCGGCAAAGGGCGGGTAGTTGGCCGGGTCCAGTTGTCCCCGCGAATAGGCGGCGCTCTCCAGAAAGAAGTAGCCGAAGGCCAGCAGCGGCAGGCCGATGCGGGCTCCCTGCATCCCGACTGTGCCGAAAGCCTTGATTCTCGGGCGCACGCTTACATCGCGGCTGAGTTCGGCGCCGACGGCCTTGTAGGGCACATGGAACAGGGTAATGAACAGCCGGTTGAGAACGGCGAAGAGCAACAGCCAGGCAAACAGGCCGAACTGACCGAGCCCCTGGGGCGGCACGAACAGGGCATAGAAGCAAAACCCGAAAGGCACGACGGCAAACATCATCAGGGTGTGCCGGCGTCCGTACTTCCAGCCCTGGGCGCGGTCGGACAGAAAGCCCACGTAAGGATCGGATACGGCATCGACGATCAGCGCAATCAGAATTGCGATGCCCGTCAGGGAGCCCGACAGGCCATGCACCTGGGCATAGAGAAACAGGACGAAAGCGTTCCAGGACCAGTTCTTGATGCTGTCGGGAATGTTGCCGACCCCGAAGGCCGCCATCGTGTGCAGCGGCGTCTTCAGTTCAAGCTGGTTGGCCCCGGAAGGGCCGGGATTGCCGGGCGTGGTCACGCCTTGCCGTCCTCGCCGATCCACTCCTTCATTTCAGGGCGGTAATGATGCAGTTGCTCCAGGTACTCCGGCGGCAGGCTTTCGACGTCGCGCGCCTTGTGGCCGGACGCGTGCCAGACGGCAATGCCCGCATCGGAGGGCATCTGCATCCAGCGCTGAAACGGCGCGACGAAGGTGGAGTTGAACCGGGTCTCCAGGCGCGGCGCATCGAAATCGGCCGCCGCCGCCCGGCTCAGAAAGCCCGTCGCGAACTCCTTCATCGGAATCGGCCGCCCTTCGGGACGGTCCTTGTAGCCGTTGTGCATCGCGTAGTCGCCCTGGGCGGTCCACATCAGGTGGATGACCGCCTCGAACCCCGAGTTTTGGTCCCTTTCGACGACGCCGCGCTCGTCCAGGAACACGACCCGCTGGGCGCCGGAGATATTGGGTTCGACGGTGAGTTCCTCTCCGGTTATGGGATTGCGCCAGGGTTGGCCGCTCAAGGTTTCATTGGTCTCGGGATCCTTCAGCAAGGTGAAGATCCGGTACTGGAACTGGTATTCGCCGCCGCCGAGATCGACGATGCGCTTCATCTCGCAGCCTTCCAGGCGGAACAGCAGCTCGGGATGGCGGTCCTTGTAGATTCCCAGGTAGGCGCCGCGCCACCATTGCGGCGAAATCCGCCCCGACAGGTCGCCCATGGAGCGCAGGAAGTTGTGGAAGGCCTTCTTCGGGTCCAGCATCCACGGGTCCTTCAGATCCGGCGAATCGTCGAAGTCCGCCGCGAAACCCGCCGACGGCAGAAAGCCCGCGATGCCCGGCAGCAGTCCCAGCCCGGCCGCGCCCAGCAGCCCGCGCCGATCGATCGAAAGTCTGTCGTTCTTGTTCATGCAACCCCTCTAGTCCTGCAGACGCCCCATTGCTTGCAGCCGGCGCGCGAACCGCGAAGGCTCGTCGTCGAATTCGGGCGAATGTTCGAATCGATCGCCCAGGTCGGCGTGCGCGGCGGCCAGGTAGTCCTCGTCCAGGTCCTCAAGGGACGTGATCTTATAGCCTTGCACGTGCCAAAGCAGGTGGCCGGGATGGTCTGCCATATCCATCCAGGGGAAAAACGGCATCAGGACGTGCCCGGCGAAGTTGGCCGGCGCGCTGGTCCGGTCCGGGTCGGCGAGGTCGCCGGCGCGGGCGAACATGCTGAGCTTGGACCCTGCCGGCGGGCGAATGAACTCGTCCGGCCATCGGTTCTCGCCCTGGAACGACACGGTGTCGCCGACCTGCCGAATCACGACGTCGAAATCCGAGTCCGCGTAGAACTCGGGGTAGGCCCGTCGCATGACGCGATAGACCACGCCGCGCGGCGAAATCTCGCGTCCCTCGGTCATGCGGCTGATATTGGGCCTGACCGCGTTGCGCGCGCCCGTGAACGGGTTGTCGAACTCGCGCATCACCCGATCGCTTTCGAAATCGCAGTAGTAGCTGACCAGGCTGTCGAAGCTCAGGAATTCGGTATCCGAGAGCGGCCTGATCCACTGCTGCTCGCATCCCTTGACCCGCACGGCCGGCACGAGTCGGTCGGGCGGCAGAAAGGCGTAGACCTCGGCGCGCGTGGCCCAGATCACCCGCCCGGCGTCCAGCCGCCCGCTGGCCTTGACGAAGGTGCGCACCCGCGAACCCGGATCGTCGAGATCAAGCGCGTCGGCGCTTGCGGCCGTTGCGCCGGCGGGGGAGGGCGCGCCCCAGCCGGCCGCAATCACCGCGCTGCCGCCCAGCATGCCAAGCAGTTGTCTTCGGTGCATCGACCAATCCGCGTTCATAGGGCGCCCAAGTTTACGGGACACCTTTCGTCACCGGGCGTACACTTCGACTTCATGACGCAACGCATCAGCCGGCGGCAGGCGCTCAAGGGCCTGGGCGTGGCCGCGGTCGCGCCGGCGATCGGCTGGCCCAACGCGGTGCGCGCCACGACGCAATCGGACGTCATCGTGATCGGCGCCGGGCTCTCGGGCCTCTACGCCGCCTCGCTGCTGGCCGGGGAGGGCGCCAGCGTCACGGTGCTGGAGGCTCAGGACCGCCTGGGCGGGCGCCTGGAGAGTTTCTACGACCTGCCGGGGGCGCCGGAAGCGGGCGGCGACAGCATTCTGGGCGGTTATGCACGCGTCCAGTCCACGGCGCAGCGGCTGGGCCTGCGCCTGATCGACCATGCGTCGAAGCGCGGCCTGTCGAAACCGGAAATCGCGCTGAACGGCGAGATCATTCCGCGCGCGGCCTGGCCGGAACACCCGCGCAACCTGCTGCCGGCCGGTTCGAAGAGCGAGTTTCCCGGCCGGCGGTTCTTCGAGAAAGTCGTCACGGCCAACAATCCCCTGGCCGGCCACGACGACTGGCTGCTGCCGGAGAGCGGCGCCCTGGACGATTCGGTTTACGCATTCCTGAAAGCGGTGGGCTGGAGCGACGCCACGATCGCGCAGAACTACGAGACCAACATCGGCCGCGGCACCTCGGCCCACGACTGTTCGATATTGACCTGGTACTTCCGCGTGTCCT
This sequence comes from Gammaproteobacteria bacterium, assembly GCA_965116895.1. Lineage (GTDB taxonomy): Bacteria > Pseudomonadota > Gammaproteobacteria > Steroidobacterales > Foliamicaceae > Foliamicus. The sequence goes on from OZ220729.1 coordinate 1,022,755, forward strand.
GGAACGAGGTGCAGCGGCAACTGGGCTCGCTGTTCGCGAAGGTCGAGGGCGGCAACCAGCGGCTTCCCGAAGCCATGGCCGCTGCGTTGCCGGGCGACGTCCTGCTGGGGCGGCGCGTTACCGGGATCGGGCAGGACCGCGCGGGCGTCGAAGTCCTGACCAACGACGGCGAGCGTCACCTGGCGCGGCAGGCGATCTGCACGCTGCCCATCGCTCCACTCAGATGGGTGGGCTTCGACCCCGTCCTACCGCCGGTGCTCGCGCGGGCCACGAAAACGTTGCCCTCGATGATGATCACCAAGACCGTCCTGCACGCGGAACAGAACTTCTGGGAAGACGACGGGCTGGATCCCGCCATGTGGACCGACACGCCGCTGGGCGAGGTGCGCGCGCTGCGCCAGTCGGCCGACAGCCCCGAAATCACCGGACTGATTGCGCGCGCGCGGGGCTTCACCGCCCAACGCCTGGACCGGCTGGGCGAAACCGCCGCACGCGCCCTCGTGGTGAGCGAGTACGAGCGCCTCCGCCCCGCCGCGCGCGGCAAGCTGAAGGCGGTGGGCTACAAGAGCTGGACCATGGACCCCCATGCCGGTGGCGCCTGGACCGAATGGCGACCCGGCCAGCTCCACGCCTACCTGCTGGCCTTCTCCGAGGCGCACGGCCGCGTGCACTTCTGCGGCGAGCACACCGCCATGTCCAACCGCGGCATGGAAGCCGCCATGGAATCCGCCGAACGCGCCGCCATCGGGGCCCTGCTGGAGCTATAGAACCCGGCCCGGTTGCGGGCCGCGGCCGCCCTCGGCCCATCGCATGGTGGCGAAGGCCGCCGCTCCGCACAGCGCGTACGCCGCGGTCAGCGAATTGAGCGTTCCGTCGAAGCTGTAGCCCACGAAGGCGCCGAACGGCACCGACACCAGCGTGGGCAGCGAGGTGACCACGGTGGCGCCAATGCCCGCGATGTGGCCCAGCGGCCGCATGGCGAGCGCGCTGAGATTGCCGAACAGCAGGCCCGCCCAGACGAAAACGCACAGCTGGTAGGTCATGAACAGCCAGAAGGGCGGTACGCCGCCCAGCGCGACCGTGATCGCCCATGCCGCCGCGGCTGCAATCGTGAAGGCGATGATGGCCGTCGTGGAGAGCCGGCGCATTCCGTACTTCAGCACCAGGCGCCCGTTCACGAACGACATGCAGGCGATCACCAGCGCCAGCGAGCCGAAGTAGAAGGGAAACAGCGCGCCGGTGTCATAGACGTCCTGGTAGATCTGCTGGGCAGCGCTGATATAGGCGAGAAACGGCGTGAACAGGAGGCCCGTGGCCAGCGTGTAGCCCAGCGCGGACCGGATCCTGACGACTTCCACCACGCCGCTCCAGATGGCGGTTGGCGACAGCGGCCGGCGGCGCGCGGCGGGCAGGGTTTCCGGCTGCCGGATCGCGAACCAGACGAAGGCGACCACGGCAATGCCGAAGAACGACGCAAAAATGGCCCGCCAGCCTGCCAGCCACTGGATACCCTGTCCCAGCGCCGGGGCGATCGTGGGCGCCAGGATGAACAGCGAAGTCGCGAAAGACATCAGCCGCGCCATCTGGCGGCCTTCGTACTGATCGCGCACCAGCGCCATGGTCACGACCCGGGGCCCCGCAACCCCGATCCCCTGCAGGACCCGGCCGACCATCATCACCTCGAAGGTGCGCGCGAAAACGCTCATCAGCGATCCGGCCATGAACAGGATGAGGCCCACGTGTATGGCCGGCTTGCGCCCGGCGCGGTCCGACAGCGGTCCGAAGAAGAACTGACCGGCGGCGAGGCCCAGGAAAACCGCCGCGATGACGAACTGCACGTCGTTGCGGTTCACTACCCCGAGGTCCTCGCCGATGGCCGGCAGCGCCGGCAACATGCCGTCGATCGCCAGAGCGCCGAGCGATATCAAAAGCGCGATGAGCGGAACGAATTCGCCCGTGCGAAGGGCAGGGGTGGCGGCGGGCTGGTTCATACCGGGTTGGCGGGGTTACGGGACTTTACAACCCGAAGCCCGGCACCATAGCATCTTCCCGAGACCGGAGACCAATGCGATCAAGGGGGAAAGCCATGCCCGACGAGTCCACGATGAACCGCCGTCATGTCTTGGGAGGCCTCGCCGCCACGGGTGCGGCCGGCCTCGTTTCACCGGCGGGCAATGCCGCCGAGCCGCGCCTGCGCATGGGCGTGTCGGTGCCGCCGCCGATCCTCGGTCCGCGGATGAACTTCGAGCAGGCCGACAAGGTCATGGCCGGGCTGGGACTCGACGCCATCGTCCTGGGCGGCGGCAAGAACGTCTATCACGCCACCGGTTTCGATCTCACTGCCCCGCGGATGGGCCACACGCCCGGGGTCTATGCGCTGATCACGCGAAAGCAGGGCCAGCGCCTTTCGATCATCGCGCCGACCTTCCTCTACTACTACACCATCGCGATGGATCACCGGCACTCGGACTTTCCGGCGTATTTGTATGCAGCGCCCGGCGCGGAAGAGGCGGAGGACGCGGAGCTGGGCCTCGATCAACTGCCGCTGTATCCGGACCTTGAGCACCAGCCGCTGGATTTCATCGAGACCACGCGCCTGGGCATCGTCGAGCGCGCCGTGCGCTCGGAGGCCGCCCGGCCCAATCTCAAGTTCGCGCTGGCCAATGCGCTGAAGGACACCGGCGTGGCCGGCGGGCGTATCGCCGCCGACGTGCAGCCCGTGATCCGCAACGTAAAGGAGGCGGCGCCCGGCGCCACGGTGGTGAGCGCCGACGATGCGCTGCGGCGCATCCGCCCCGTCAAGTCCGACGTGGAGATCCAGCTCATGCGCTACGCCGCCCAGGCCAACGCCGAAGCCGCGTTGCAGGCGGCTTCCACCGTGCGTGCCGGCGCCGACGTGCGCGAGCTGCGCGCCGCCTATTTCGCGGCCGCGGCAGCGCGCGGCATGCGCGGCGGGTTCATGGTCATCGACCGCGTCAGTTCGCCCACCTACTCGGCCACGCTCCGCGAGGGCCAGTGCTTCTCGATCGACTGCGTGAGCGAATACATGGGCTATCACGGCGACTTCGCACGCGCCATCTACATCGGCGAGCCGGTGAAGAGCATGCGGAAGGTGTCCGAACTCACGGCCCGGTCCTGGGACCACGTGCGCGAGAACCTCAAGCCCGGCGTGAAGTTCTCGGAAGTCCGAAGCATGGGCCAGGAGGCGCTGCGCAAGATGGGCGCCGACTTCTCGATTTCGTTCAGCCCACACTCGGTGGGGCTCTACCACACGGACCACGTGGGCACCATGGGCTCGCCGCCGCGAGAGGACATAGTGCTCGAACCGCGCATGGTCCTCAGCGTGGACTGCCCCATGGGCGCCACCGGCATGGGCGGCTCGTCGCACCTCGAAGACCTCATGCTGATCACCGAAGACGGGGCCGAGCCCATCAACACCATCGGCACGAACGTCGTGCAGGTATAGCTTGTGAATAAATTGATCCGATACGGCGCCATTGCAATCAGCGCCGCCATGATGTCCTCGATCGGCGCGCCCTCGGAACGCTCCCTTGTTGAGTCCCTGGTCGCCGGCGAGGCTGCACTTGGAGCGGCTGCGCCCGAAGAAACGCTCGCCGTTGCAGCCGCTGCGGCAATCCAGGCTACGGCTCCGGTCGGGAGCGACGGTGCGGAAGGCGGTACGGAAGGCGGCGCGGACATGGAAGCCGCGATGGCGGCCCTCTCCGAAGCGGCGCCGGAAGAACTGGCTGCCCTCATGGCGGTAGCCGAGAGCCTGAGGGCCGTTGCGCCGAACGAAATCGAGGCTACCGCGGCGGCCGAGCAGCGTCTCGCTACCCGGGCGCCGGACGAGTTCATCGCCTACACGAGAGACCTGATCACGCTATCCGCTGCGGCGCCCGATCAGGCTGCCGAAGCCAATATGGCCGAAGTCGCACTCGCCGCGGCCGCGCCGGACGAATACTCGGCTTACACCGCTGCCTACGCGGCTGCGGCTGCCTCGGACGACGAGGCGCTCCAGGCTGCCCTCGAAACCGCTACCTCTGCACTTGCGGCTGCGGCCCCGCTCAGGCACGCCGCCCTGTCCGACGCAAACGCAAGCCTCTCAAGCGCAGCGCCGGAACAATACGCCGCCCGCGACGCCACGGAAATCGCAATGGCAGCTTCGGCCCCCGAAGAGTACGCCGCCCTCCACGCCGCCCTGGCCCGACTCGCGGCGGCATCCTCACAAGCGCCCGGCGACTGAACTATTGCGCCAGCTATGCGAGCAACTGGATCGGTGTGGGTCTAGTCAGCCTCCGCGCACGGATCGATCACGTCAACGCCTGTCGGCCGAAAGTGACGCACGTTGCGCGTTACAACGGACAGCCCATGTTCAAGGGCTGTGGCAGCGACGAGCAGGTCTGCACTGTCGTTGCCAATCCTGGCGGATAGTTGACCCCATCTCCTCGCAGTGGCCAGATTCACGCCCAGAATCTGTTCACCGTACAGCTTGATGACACTGTCCAGCCACAGAGCAAGCGACTGCGCGAAGTCCGGGTTTGAGCGCTCTTGACGAATGATCCCCCGCTCGATTTCGCCGATAGACACAACGCTCAAATACATATCACCCGCTCTTTGCCTCGACATCCAGCGAGCAATCTGCGGGTGGCGCTCCCGCCTGCGCAATGCTGAAAGGACATCCGTGTCGAGCAGGAACATCAGAAATCGAGCGATCGGGCAGGTAAACGAAGGCGATCAAACCCCTCGCCGTCCTGAGGTATCGCGAGTAGCAGGTCGGCAAAGCTGGGCGCAGCCGCCTTTTCCATGTGGCACAGGCGCTCGTACTCGTCCACGGCGAGCACTACGACCGCCGGCTTGCCGCGCCGGGTTACCTGCTGCGGATTGCCGGAAAGCGCGGCGTCGACAACGGCGCTGAACCGATTCTTGGCGTCCTGAAGTGGCCACTCGACCATGAGGATTTCTCCGTCCGTCTGATCTGGCTAGCTTATTCATCTAGCCAGATACAGTCAAGCGTCTCCCGCGGGTCGCGTACCGCGGTCGCGATTGCGGGCCTCAATAACGCACGCTGTAGCCGAGCACTCGGGCACGGCTACGGTGATCGCGCGCCGCCTTCCCGGCAATTGACAAACAAAGTCTCCTTATGAGGCCCAGTCCATGAATCTACAGTGTCTGCACTATAAGTGAGTTACACGAATACGTTGCGTATACGTATGATTCCGGACTTGCATTCGGCGCCGCGTAGTGATATATACCACTGATATATATCACTTGTCGAAGGAACTTCCCGATGTCCGACACCGCAAAAATTTTCTGGTCGGGGCGCTCCCAGGCCGTGCGTCTGCCCAAGGAATTTCGCATGAACGGCGACGCAGTGCGGATTCGCCGGCAGGGCTCCGCGGTGATACTGGAACCCATGGTGTCCGACTGGGAGTGGCTGGATGAAATTGCCGGCAAGTTCTCAAGCGACTTCTTCGCTGCGGGCCGCGAACAGCCCGAACTGCCCGCGCAGCCGGAACTCGACGGTGCTTTCAAGTGATGCGCTATCTGCTGGACACCAACGCCTGCATTGCACTGCTCAACAACTCTTCACCACCGCTCCTCGGACGGTTGCGACGCCACAGGCCGGAGGACATCGGTCTGCCGGCGCCGGTTGCGTACGAGCTCTACTACGGGGCCTGCAAGAGCAGGCGTGCGAGTCGAAACCTGGAATTGCTGGATCGAATCGGTTTCGAAATTGTTTCCTTTGACGCATCCGACGCCCGGATGGCCGGCGCCATTCGAAGTGAACTGGAAACAGCCGGACGCCCGATTGGCCCGTATGATCTGCTTATTGCCGGACAGGCCCGCGCCCGCAAAATGGTGCTGGTGACGGCCAACAGCCGGGAATTCCAGCGTGTCAAGGAGCTCGAATGCGAAGACTGGTCGGTTGCGGCCCAGGGTTCGGCGCGACGATAATGGCGCCATGGGAGGAGTGAGATGGGTTATATCGACGGGTTCGTGATGGCGGTTCCGACCGGGCAAGAACACGCGAAACTGGCAGCCAGGCTGTCGAAATACTGTCAGGCTCGACTGGGCCGCGCGCTATGGGAACTCTGCGTCTCCGGCGTCCTGTTCCTGAGTTGCTGGCTGGGCGCGCTGATCGGCGTCGCCTACGTGCACTGGCTGTTTGCGCTGCTCTCCATTCCGTCCGGCATTTTCCTGGTGCGCCTGTTCATGATCCAGCACGACTGCGGCCACGGCTCGTTCTTCCGCAGCCGCAAGTGGAACAACCGTGTGGGCCGCGTCATCGGGGTCCTCTGCTGGACGCCCTACGCGTACTGGCGCCGCCTGCATGACGGCCACCATGCGACTTCGGGCAACCTCGACCGGCGCGGCACGGGAGACATCGACACGCTCACGGTCCGCGAATACCGGAGCCTGACCCCGTGGCGGCAGTTTCTGTATCGCGTCTACCGGCACCCGGCCGTGCTGTTCGGGCTCGGCCCCACCTATGTTTTCGTCCTGAAACACCGCATGCCGCTTGAACTGATTCGCGACCTGAAGGACGGCTGGATCAGCGTGATGAGCACCAACGCCGCCATTGCCGCCATCGCCGTCGCCGCATCGCTGGTCGTGGGCCCTCTCGCTTTCGCCGTCGTCCATCTCGCGACGGTCCTGTTCGCCGGCACGATCGGAGTGTGGCTGTTCTACGTGCAGCACCAGTTCCGGGAAACGGAATGGGACACCCACGAAGAGTGGGATTTCCGCCGGCAGGCGCTGGAGGGCAGTTCCTTCTACGACCTGCCCGCGCCGCTGCGCTGGCTCACCGCCAACATCGGCATCCACCACGTGCACCATCTCAGAAGCCGCATCCCCAGCTACCGCCTCTACGAGTGCCTCATGGACATCCCCGAACTGCGCAAGGTCAACCGCCTGACCATGTGGGAAAGCTTCAAGTGCGTGCCCCTGGCGCTATGGGACGACCGGCAGAGAAAGCTGGTCTCTTTCCGGACCGCGCGGGCGATGGCCGGCGCGAAGTAGGGGGGCGCGCCGCTAGGGGACTGACGCCAGGAAGCGATCGATGGCGGCAAGTGCGTCCGGCTCGTTGAGCCAGGGCGCGTGGCCGCGGTTGGCGACGGTGCAGGTGACCAGGGACGGGACCCGCTCAGCCATTTCGACAAGCGTCTCGGGAGCCAGCAGGTCCGAGGTTTCGCCGCGCAGGGCGAGCAGAGGGAACTGCCCGAGTTTCTCGAACAGGCCCCAGGGGTCGTCGGGCGAACCGCCGATTTCCTGAAACGCCTTGCCGATATTGGGATCGGACTTGAGTGCCGGCTTGCCGTCGTCGCCGATCCGGTAGGTGCGCTTCGTTATGGCGTTCCAGGTGGCGGCGTCGGCGTCGGGGCAGGCGACCTCGAACATGATTTTCGTGTTGGCGATCGCGTCGCCCCAGTTCTCGGCCGGCTTGAGCTTGCCCACGTACTGGCCGATTCTCAGGATGCCGGCCATGGAGACTTCCGGTCCGATGTCGTTGATGATGGCGCCCGCAAAAAGCCCTGGGGCCTGCCCGGCCAGGACCATGGTCACAAGACCGCCCAGCGAGGTACCGCAAAAGACCGCAGACTCGATCCCCAGGTGGTCCAGCCATTCGATTACATCGTCCGCGTACGTGGTCGGAAAGTAGTTGCGGTAGTCCGGGTCGAAATCCGAACGTCCCCTTCCCCTGAAGTCGAGGGCAAGGACGCGCCGGGAAGGCTTCAGGTGCCCGGCGAGTTCGACGAAGTCCTCGCTGTTGCGGGTCAGGCCGTGCAGACACACCACCGGCGCGAGGCCGCCGTCGGCGGAGGCGGGCGAGTCCCGATAAAAGAACTTCAGTCCGCTGCGGCTGTCGAAGAAATGTCCGTTCATGGCGCCGGCAACCTCATGATCCGGCGCGGAACTTCGAAGGCGAGATCCTGTTCCAGCGGATGAATGCGCGCCGGAAGCTCCGCTCGTCGGAATAGTCGAGTTCCTCGGCGACTTCGCCGGCAAGGAGATCCTGGGACAGGAGACGCTTTGCGCGCGCGTTCAGGGCCCCTCGCCGAACCTCCTGAAACGACGTGTTCGATTCCGCCAGGCGGCGCCGCAGGGTCCTGGCGCTGAGGTTGAGCTGCAATGCCAGTTCATTGGCCGAGACGGTCTGCGTCAATATCAGGTCGACGACCCTGTCGACGATCGGCACGTTAGCGGGCGAAACCCTGAGATTGCTCTCGATCAGCCTGGCCACTTCGCCGAAGATGGCGTTCGGCCGGGGCAGGTCGGCAGGCCGCAGTTTCACCGGCAGGGCGGCGACGGAATAATCGTAGATGAGCGCGTAGCTCCTGCTTCCGTACGCGATCGGAACGCCCCAGTACGCGAGCTGGTTGAGCCGGTTGCCCGGCTGTTCGCGCGATTTTCCCAGGCGCCGCTTGGTCGTGACCTTCAGGAGATACGAGTCGATTTCGGCGCCCGCGCAAATGCCGTACAGCGTGTGCATGAGTATCACGATGCACTCGAGAAAACTGTGCAACTGGCGGGCCGTCAGTTCGAACGGGGTCGGGAAGTCCTTGTTGTCGACGGCGTAGATCAGCCTGTCGCCCTGCACCATGACGTGGTTGTAGACGCGGCCGTGCAACAGGTTGAAGCCGTTCGCAAACTTGCGCAGCATGTCGTCAAAGCGCTTCTCGCCGGCCGCCTGCGACATCACGAAATGGAACGCGCCCGGCAACAGCGGCCGCTTCGACATCTTCACCGTCTCTTCGCTGGTCAGCTCGGCCAGTTTCCCGAGAAGCCTGAAGTAGTCGGAGACCAGAACCGGCTCCGACTCACCCTTCCTGCCCGGTGGCCGGCGCCGTATTTCCCGCAGCACGGCGGCCAGGTCGATACCGCTGGTCGAGGCCGCCCTGGCCAGCGGTTCGAACAGGGAATCGTCCACGCACGGAATGCCCGGACCGTTCGCCGAACGCAAGTGGCGGCTGTAATTCGGCATGTCCATACAGTAGCACGGCGATGGCCACAATTGTCCCTCTCAGATGACCTGCTCTGTCATTGCGGACCGTCCCGGGCAGTCGTCAAATACGAGTTGGGGAATATCCGATTCGCTGTATATACAGCTACAAATGGAGTAACCGCACCATGTGGCCCAACAAGACAGTTCGCCGTAGCCGGCCAATCGCAGTCGCCGGCGTTGCCGCAGTTCTGGCCTTCTTCGACTTCGGCAGCACCGGCGCCGCCCAGGAGGCGGCGAACGACAGGCAGGCCAACGTAATCGACGAGATCATCGTCACCGCGCGGCGCAGGGAGGAGTCGCTGTGGAGCGTGCCCGGTTCGGTTTCGGCCTTCAGCGAGCGCCAGCTTCGCGATCTGCAGGCGACCGACATGCGCCAGGTGCAGTACGCGGTGCCGAACTTTCATTTCCAGAGAAGCGATTCCTCGAATGCGGCGGTCTATCTGCGCGGCATCGGGCAGAACGACTCCCTGCCTTTTGTCGAACCGGGCGTGGGCGTGTATATCGACGACGTGTACGTTGCGCGCACCCAGGCCGCTTTCGTGGAACTGTTCGATATCGAGCGCGTGGAGGTCCTGCGCGGGCCGCAGGGAACGCTGTACGGCCGCAACTCCCCCGGAGGCGCGGTCAAACTGATCACCCGGGCGCCGTCCGATGAATTCGAAGCCTTCGCGGAGGTCGGCGCCGGAAATCTCGCCACCCGGATCTACAACGGCCGCATGAGCGGGCCGTTGAGCGGCGATGGCCGCTGGAAAGGAAAAATCGCCGTCTCCGGAATCCAGCGCGACGGGCATTCCGAGAACGCGGTGCTGGGCGGAACCGACGGCGACACCGACACGCTGTCGTTCCGTTCCGGCCTGGACTTCGAGCCGAACGACAACTTGAGTTTCTCGCTCCGCGTCGAAGGAAAATTCGAGCGTCCGGACCGCTCGCTGACACCGATACGGAAAACGCCGCTCACGCTGTTTGAAGATCCGGTAGGCGCTCCGTTCAGCCCGAGGACCTACCTGCCGACGGAGGAAGCGTTCGGTTCGCCCTATGTCGTGGAAGGCACGGCGAACACGTTTGCCGACCTGACGACGCACGGCGCCTCGTTCAAGATCAAGTGGCAGTTCAGCGACGACTGGTACCTGGAGAGCATCACGGCCTACCGCAAGCTCTCCTGGGACTTCATTCTGGATGCGGACAGCACGCCTTTCCCGGTGCTCGACATTCCGGTTTACGAAGACGACGACCAGTTCTCCACGGAGCTGCGGTTCGCGCTGGAGCGCGACAGCGGCCTGTCGTTCACGGGCGGCGTTTACCTCTTCAACGACGACGACGTGGTGCTGGCGGGATTCGACGATGCGTCGGCTTCATTCCAGTTCCTCGGGTTCTATTTCCCGATCATTAGCGTCGGCGTTCCGTCCGGCGGATACGGCGAGAGCGACCAGCGCACGCGCTCGATGGCGGCGTTTGCCGACATCACCTTCCCTCTGACGGATACGACCAGCTTCGAGATCGGCGCCCGCTACACCAACGACGAGAAAGAGGTCACGCGGCGCGGCGAGTTCTTCTTCGACCCCACGCTGTCGTTGAGCCTGGACCGGCCGCCGTTTCTGTCCGGCGTCGGGTTTCCCGGCGAGAACCTGCAGGACGAGCAGGACTGGAGCGCGGTGACGCCGCGCGCGGTGCTTTCGTACCAGCCGAACGACGGCGTCACGGTGTACGGGTCCGTTTCGCGCGGCTTCAAGAGCGGCGGTTTCCCGGGCCGGGCGTTTGCCAGCAGCGAGTTCAAGCCGTTCGACCCGGAAACCGTCTGGACCTACGAGGCGGGCATCAAGGGCAGGGGCGCGGACAACCGTTTCACCTGGTCGGCGGCGTATTTCTACAACGATTACAAGGACCTGCAGTTGAACGGCTTCGGCCAGGACCCCGTGACCGGGCAGTTCGTCAGCCTGTTCACCAACGCAGCGTCGGCGAAAATCCACGGCGTGGAGGGCGTGGTTTCCTACCGGCCCAACGACCGTCTTTCGATCGACGCTTCTCTCGGCTACCTGAACGCGGAATACGAGGAATTCGAGATACTCGTTCTCGGCATGCTCACCGACGTCAGCGACCGGCGTCTGCCGAATGCGCCCGAGTGGACCGGCTTCGTCGGCATGACCTGGTCGGACCAGCTCACGCCGAACATCGCAGGAACGGTGCATGTCGATATCGCTTACAAGGGTGGCCACGCCAACGAGTCGACGGATTCTCCCAACCTCGCCGTGGCCGCGGCGACCTACATCAACGCTTTCGTATCTGTTTCGGGCAATGACGAGCGCTGGGAAGTGCGTTTGGGAGGCACCAATCTGACCGACAGGGCGCGCGCCGCCCAGAGCTTCAATACCGCGGAGTTCTCCGGCGTGGAAACGGCCTTCATGGGCTTGCCCCGCCTGTACGATATCCGGTTTCTGTGGCGCTTTGACTGAAGCGCCGCAAGGCCGCAAAGGGCGAAGGCGATGATTGACCGGCAGTGCGCCAAGCTGCTCGAGAATGCCCAGGGCATCCTGATGGAAATCCTGGCCTCGGAAAGCGACCCGGTCGCCATCGGCCGCAAGTACACGGTCGCGCTGATGGAGACCTTTCTGGGAGAGACGGCCAACGGCGTGGAAACGCGGGACATTCGGATCCCGACGGGTTACAGGGAAATCCCGGCCCGCTTCTACCGGGGGAGCCCCGGCGCGGCCGCCGACGGAGCCGATTCGAAAGCGAAGCTGGTGCTATTCTTTCACGGCGGCGGCTGGAGCGTCGGCGACGTCGACAGCTACGACGGATTCGTGCAGCGGCTGTGCGCGGAGACCGGGGCGCACTATCTCTCGGTCGATTTTCGCCGCGCCCCGGAAAACAAGTTTCCCGCCGCCCACGAGGACTGCTACCAGGCCGCGCTCTGGGCCTTCGAGAACAGCGAGGCCCTGGGAATCGATCGCGAGCGGATCGGCGCCATGGGAGACAGCGCCGGCGCGGCCCTGGCGACGGCCGTTTCCTGGCAGATCGCGCGCCAGACGGACTACCGCGTGAGCTCGCTCTACCTGTTGTACCCGTTTCTCGACCTGCGGGACGATCACGAAGCCTACGCATCGAGGATCTCGTTCGGCGACGGGAACTACCTGGTGGGGCGCGCGGGCCTGACCGCCGCGAAGCAGTGGTACCTGGATGAAGACACCCCCACCGAAGACCCGCGGGTCTCGCCGATGTTCATCCCCGACCTCGAATCGTTGCCGCCCACCACGATCATCACGAGCGGGCACGACCCGAACCTGGACGAGGGCAAACTGTTCGCCGAGAAGCTCGAGAAAAGTGGTGTTCGGGTGAGCGCAACGCACTTCGCGTCCGCATTCCACGGCTTCATGCCCTTCGGCGTGCTCGACGTCGCCGGCGACAGTATCCGGACCCTCGCAGAGGCGATTGCAGACCAATGACTTCGGAAGACATCGGACCGCTCAGGTTCAGCACGACACGCTCGCTCGTCTGTGAGCTGGGCGCCATCCGCAAGCTCGGCGAGATTTGCGCTTCTTTGTCTTCCGGCAAGGTTTTCCTGGTTACCGATCCCGGAATCGTTGCGGCGGGGCTGCACGAGGCGGCGTTGAGCAGCCTCGCGGACGCGGGCCTGGCGTGCTCGATATTCCAGGACGTTCAGGCGGACCCGCCGGAAGACATCGTGCTGAACGCGCTCGATCTCGCGCGCGAGGAGAAGATCGGCACGGTAGTCGGCCTGGGCGGCGGAAGCTCGATGGACGTGGCCAAGCTGATCGCCGCCTTGTGTTATTCGTCCCAGGCGCTTTCGGACGCGTACGGAATCGGCAACCTCACCGGCGAAAGGCTGCCGCTGGTCCAGATCCCCACGACCGCCGGGACCGGTTCGGAGGTGACGCCCATTTCCATCATCACGACCGGGGCCACGACCAAGGCCGCTGTCATCGCGCCGCAATTGCTGCCCGACGTCGCGCTGCTGGATCCCGAACTCACCGTCGGCCTGCCCCCGCACGTGACCGCCGCGACCGGAATCGACGCGATGGTCCATGCGATCGAGTCCTTTACCAGCGCCATTCACAAGAATCCCTACTCCGACATGCTGGCGCTGAAGGCGCTGCAAATGCTGTCGGCCAATATCGAAACCGCCGTGCACGATGGCGGCGACTTGGCGGCGCGCACGGCTATGCTGCTCGGCTCCCTCCTGGCCGGACAGGCGTTCGCCAACTCCCCTGTCGCCGCCGTCCATGCACTCGCCTATCCGCTGGGCGGCCACTTCCACATCCCGCACGGTTTGAGCAACTCGCTGGTGCTGCCGCACGTATTGCGGTTCAACTACGAAACGGCAGCGGATTTGTACGCGACGCTTGCCGGGATCGTCACGCAAGGGGCCTCGGTGTCGTTGCCCGATTACTTCGAAGCGCTGGTGGACCGGCTGAGGATGCCGTCGAAGCTCCGCGAACTGAACGTGCCCGAAGACAGCCTGCCGATGCTCGCGAGCGAGGCCATGCTGCAGCAACGCCTGCTGGTCAACAACCCGCGAAAGGTGAATGAGCAGGACGCCCTGCGGATTTACGAGGCGGCCTACTGAGCTTCGGCGGCGCTCGGTGGTTCAGTCCAGGTCGCGGGCGATCCGCAGTCCGAGGTTGAAGTTGCGGAATTCGCCGAGCGTTTCCTGGGCGCTCTCGGGCAGGAATTCGAGTGCTCCGAAAAAGCGGACCGCGGAACGGCTCAGGTAGGCGGGCGCGCTCAGGCTGCCGCCTCTGACCACGCGGGTCGCGCATGTATCCGATAGCCACGGCGCGCCGTCGGTCGGCGCTCCCTCGAAGCTGTTGTGATAGCAGTCTTCGGTCCATTCCCAGACGTTGCCGTGCACGTCATACAGCCCGAAGGCATTGGGCGCATAGGAACCGACCGGCGAAGTCTGGACGCCATACCCATCGTCGCAGCTCACGTACTGCCAGTTCGATCCTACGGTGGCCGGTTCGGCGGACAGGTCGGGAACGTTCGCATAGTTGCAAATCGTTTGCTCGCTGTTTCCAAAGGAATAGCGCGTCGTGGTTCCGGCGCGGGCCATGTATTCCCACTCCGATTCGGAAAGAAAGCGGTACGGCTCGCCGGTGGCGCGCTTGAGCCAGTCGATATAGGCCCTTGCGTCGTTCCACGATATGCAGACCACCGGGTGGTTTTCCGCTTGCGGGAAATTCGGGTCCAGCCAGTTCTTTCCCTCGACGACGCTTCCACCGTCAACGCCGGCCCAGACCACGCAGGCGTCTCCCGAATCATGCCCCGTTTCATGGACGAATCTTGCGTACTGGCCTTGTGTGATTTCGAACCGCGACACCGCGATCGGCTTCGAAATGGTCACGAGCCTTTGCGGACCTTCGTGCTCGAGCCTGCCGGCCTCGGAGTCGGGCGACCCCATGACGAAGCGCCCCGGCGGAACGACAACCATCTCCGGACAGACGTCGCAATCCCGGAAGACGGAACCCGGCTCGGTCGGGCCCAGGCCCGTCTGCGCGATGGCTGTTTCCGGCGCCAATGCTATTGCCAATGCGATTGCCGTTGCGAATGCCGTTGCGAATGCCAATGCGAATGCGATCGATGGCGAGAGAAAAATAGCTGTTCGAAACGCCTTGCAATCGGTGGGCTTGGCCTTGGGCAATGGGTTGGCAGCCAGGGTCATGAGAGAGCCTATTCAGTGGTGTCCGGGTTTGGATAAGCATAGCGGCTGTTTCACACCCGGCTCGGCTTTTCGGAAGGTTCCGAGTGAGCCGGGGAAGGCCGGAAAAGTCCCGTAAAGGGTTGATTCGTATGGTGATTCATGCTATAGTTCAGGGAACTTCAACGGACTGAAAGGAGCCCCGAAATGGACCTTCACCACACCCCCTCCCACGCCCCTGTTCGCGATGCCGAGTTGCCTCCGACTGGCGCTGATCCGGCAGCACTCTCCCCCGCTATCACCACCGAGCCGCCCTCGTCCCGCAAGGCACGGTTTGCCCACCCGGACCCCGAGGTGCGGATGGCTGAGCGGGATCGCGAAGATCAGGAGCTCAAGGCCCTGGAAGGGCGCATCACCGAGCTGTGGGGCCACATCAACGCGGCCACCGCTCACTTTCTGACCCTCGTCGCGGAGTTCGACCGCAGGCAGGGCTGGGCCCAGCACGGCATGGCGAGCTGCGCCCAGTGGCTGAGCTGGCAATGCGGCATCGGCCGGGTGGCGGCAACGGAGAAGGTGCGCACTGCACGGGCCCTGGAATCGCTGCCAAAGATCTCAGCGGCTTTCGGCGAGGGCCGCCTGTCGTATTCGAAAGTGCGGGCGCTGACGCGAGTGGCGACTGTAGAGACGGAAGAGAGCTTGCTGCACATCGCCCTGAACGGAACGGCAGCGCATGTCGAACGCACGGTGCGGGGTTATCGGCGGGTTACGCGTGATCTCGAGCGTGACGAGGCCGAAGCTCTTCACGAGCGGCGCCACCTGCTCTGCTGGCGGGAAGCCGACGGCAGCGTCACGCTTCAGGCGCGCCTGACGCCGGAGGTGGGCGAGTTGCTGTTCAAGGCACTGGATGCGGCACAAGCGCAACTGGAGGAGCGGGGCGGAGACGCGCGGAACGCCGGGAAAGCGGAGAGCGGTGCGGCCGCGCATACGGCCAATGGAGAGGATGCGGCGGATGCGGTTCCCGCAGGTGTTTCCGCGGAAACATCTGCACGGTCACGGACGCGGCCCGCGCTGCCGCCATGCTGGGACGCGGAGCCTGAAAGTGTTTCCGCGGAAACACCTTCCCGCAGCGCCGGTCAGCGGCGTGTGGATGCTTTCGAGCACATCGTCCAGCGATTTCTGGCCGGGGGCGGTTCACGTTCCACCGCCGGTGCTCACGAAGTCGTCGTGCACATTGCCCACGATGCCTTGTGCGACGTGCCGGAGAGCAGCGGGGCGGAGTTCGAGAACGGACGTCCTGTTGCCGTGGAGACGGCGCGGCGGTTGGGTTGTGACGGCGCGCTGGTCGGGGTGGTGGAAGGCGCAAAGGGCGAGCCGCTGGCCATCGGACGCCGGACCCGCGCCGTGCCGCCGGCCATTCGGCGCGCGCTGCGCATTCGCGACGGCGGCTGCCGCTTTCCGGGCTGTGACCGTTCCCGCTATGTACAGGCCCACCACATCAAGCATTGGGCTGATGGGGGAGAGACTGCCCTGGACAATCTGGTGACCTTATGTTCGTTTCATCACCGGCAGGTGCATGAGGGGGGATACGGGGTTCGCGTCCACGAGGGCGAGATCCGGTTCACGCGCCCGGATGGTCAGGTGATCCCGCCGGCGGGGAAAGAGCACGGGGGAAAGGCGCACGGGGGGTGTTTCCGCGGAAACACTTGCGCAGCCACGGGCGCTGAGCAGCTGGCGTCGTTCAATAAGGCGCGCGGCCTGGCCATCGACGCCGGCACCGCGCGCTGTCGCTGGCGGGGCGAGCGTATGGACTACGACATCGCCATCGACGGGCTGTGCCGGGAGGCGGGCTATACCTGACGGGCAGCCCGTTCCGGCGAACTGAGTCGTTGTTTCGGTTGCTGCCGGTAGTATTCTTGCGGGCCATGAAGAAGTATTTGCCTGCGCTCGTCGTCCTGGTGCTGGTCGGGGGTGCGTGTTCGCCTGGGGCGGTTGAGAATGAAGGCGCGGAAGGCGCGGACAGCGCGGAGGTCGTGGAAGGCGCGGAAGGCGCGGAGGCCCCGGAGGGCGTCGGCCCGTCGAACGAAACAGTGTATGACGGAGCGCTGTTTAAGCGTGGCAACATTGTGGTTTCGGACCTGGACAGGGCGTATACGCTCTGGATCGATCTGTTCGGAATGCAGGTCGATACCGAGAATACGCCGGACGCCGATTCGCTGTCTTATGACCTGTTCAATGTGCCTAGGACGGCCCCCACGCGCTTTGCGACGCTTAACGCCGGGCCGCAGCAGCCGCGCACGCTGGGGATTTACGAAGTCACCGGCGTGCTGCCGGACGAGCAGGATCGCATCCGCCGGGGCGCCGTGGTGATCAATGCGAACGGCCGACTGGACGCGATCAGGGCCGCCTTGCCCGGAATGGGCCTGAGCATGCTGCGCGAGAAGACGCTCGTGACGGTTGATCAGCAGGTTGGGATCGAGACGGGGTTCTACGACTGGGACGGCAACCTCATCGTCCTCTACGAACTGCCGGACACGCTAAACCGCTGATCCCGGTTTCAGACACGCGTCTGTGACGCGCGCGGCGCTGCTGTATGGGGCAACTGCAAGGCGCCCGCGTCAAAGGTATAGACGGCCTGCAATTCGTCGTCGACCGGCGCCAACTTGAGCGCCTTGTGCACGATCAGGGCATCGGCGAAGTCGGCATCCGTCTCACGATATGCCTGCAAGGCGTTGAAGATTACTTCATTGTCCTCGAAGCGCACGTTGGGTTCCTGCAACAGACTCCCCACCAAAGCAATGACGTCGGTCCTGGTTGCGCGGTAGCGCCGCCCAAGCAGAGTCCAAACGGATTCTGCCAACACGACATCCGTAATGAGAACGCGCTCACCGCTTTCGAAAGGGAATTATATATGAAGCTTGACGGAGCGAGAGACGATGCCTAGAATCGAGGGATGGAACGAAAAACTCGTTGGAGCATTATTCGGCTCGGCGCTTGCGGCATTCTTGCCACTTCACCGCATTGGTCAGACACGGTATTGAACGCCATGCCCTCTTGGCTGCCTCAAGTTCTTATCGGGATGGTTTCAACCGCGATCGTTTATGAGTGTGCCATATGGATACTGGGCAGGCGCAAGAAAAAACCACCCGCCCCAACCTCAACGGACATAGCCCCGCCCGCTCCTCCGCCGCCACGAAAACTCATGCGCCATGAATACGAGTTAGCGAAAACCGTCCGAGACAACCTCGGCGGACTATTCAAAACATGGGATGAATGGGAAAAGAAAGATGAATCTACTCGCAAATAATCCCGTCTCCATCCCGATCGGACATATACGGATAAGCGGGATCACCGCGCTTAACGGGCGTGATCCCATGACTACGGGCCTCCGCGCATGAGATTCTTCCATTTTCATTGTCGTCATACCAGTTCAGTGCATTGCCTTCTGCACGCGTTATTGAAGATTCTTCGGCTTCGGCGACCTCATCCCCAGCGAGACGCTGCCCGCGCCTCCAATTCCAAGGCTCGACGAACTGCCCTTTCCACATGCCTTCGGCGTGCAACTTGGCATGTTCCTCATTCTCTATGTAATCGAGCGAATATTCCCGATAGGCGAGCGCCCAGCCTCGATGCACCATCGTCTCGTTCAACGGCCGGAAGTCGTCGCTTTCGCAGACGGCCACGATTCGGTCATATCGGTCAACGTCCATCTGTTTGCACCAGACCGGCTCATGACCAATCAGGTTCGCCAGATCCATCGTCGCCTCTCTTCCGCACTCGATATAACCGCCCGGGACCAGGCAGCGTTGCCCGGATTCCGGCGCGTCGATGCCATGCAGCCGAATGCGCTGGCCATCGACTATGAGCGTATCCCCATCTACGACAACGGCCTCGCCGACGATGTCCCCGATTCGATCCAGGCGCAAAGCCGTTCGCTCTTCGTCCGTTACCTGCGCCTGGAGACCCAGGCCCCAGATAAGACCGATGATCGGCCAGATTGTTTTCACTTTGAACATCTCGTTCTCCTCCGCGATAAGAAACCGGCCCGCTCCGAAGAGCGGGGCCGGGGCAATGCGCGAAGGGTTTGCGAGTATCAGGAGCGAGCGCGTAGAATGCACTCGCCGCGCTGGTGGCTCTCTAACCTTCTGCGCGGCACGAGCCTTGATCGACTTACCCTCGTTCAAGGCTCACTTGTCAGGACTCGGCGTTTTGCCAAGGCGCCGGGCCTTGAGAACTTCATTGGGAATGAAATCTCCCGCCTATTCGCCAGGCGGGGTCATGACTCCCAACCGGTTTGCGGCTGTTCTATTCAGCGGGCAACCCGACAGGGGCGACCCAATGAAGCTCTCGAGCGGAAATATATCACACGCTTGGCAGGTGGCGGCATGACCTACCGCCCGAAACTCGATCCGAAGCGCGATCTTGTCGGCGCAACGCCCGAAACTTTGGCGCTGGCGCTGCTGGGCAAGAAACCGAAGAAGCGGCCGAAGCGTGCAAAGAAGCGCAATGCTAATCGTCATGGATCATCTGGCAAAACGAGCGCCTGAAATGCCGCGCCCACATAAGCTCCAAGCGATCCCAAACGTTCATCAGCACGCTGACGATGATGGCGGACGCGGAGCAACAGATGGCTATCTCATGAATGGCCATGAGGATTCTCCAGCAGGAGAACCCTTGCCCTGCGCTATACTTGGATTTCCGGCAACAAAGGGCTCAAACCCGTTGAATGGCTTGTTGCCGCTGCAACCTCACCCTTCGTTACAAGGGCGGTTGCTTCAAAAGGCCGGGATGTGCCCCCGGCCAGTTTTGAATTCTACCTTACCGCGCCCCGCTCGGAAGCCCGTTATCAGCGACGAGCGTCCGGTAGAGCAACCGGCGGCCGACGAGACGGGCAACGGTGTGCCGCATCTGGGCGATGGTGTCCGAATCCCGCATGTTGTGCTTCGCGGCGAATTCCTGGACGTATCGGTTCAAGTGCTTCGGGCTGATCTTGTGGAAGGTGCCCTTGTGAGCGCGCTTGAGAAGCGACCAGAACGACTCCACGCCGTTGGTATGCACCTGGCCGCGCACGTATTCCTTCACGCTATGGCGGACGGTCTGATGCCGGTAGGGAAGCGAGCGATACGAGCTGGCGTCGTCGGTATAGACCTTCGCCTGCCAGTCTGCGTTCTCCGCGATGAATCCTTGCAGCGTTTCCGCATCGGTGCGCTGGATCTGCTCGGCGCGGACCTCGTTCGTTGCGCGATCCTTCATGCCGACAACGGCGGTCTTGCCGACAGGCCCGCGGCCCTGGAGCGTCGCCTGCTTGGTGAGACTCATGTTCTTGCGCTTGCCGCCGAAGTAGGTTTCATCGACCTCGACCGGGCCCTGCAAACGAGGCTCGTTGTCGTCGTCATCATCGGCCCAGGCCTCGCGGATGCGATGCAGCATGAACCACGCGGTCTTTTGCGAAACGCCGAGATCCCGATGCAGCTTCATGCTGCTGATCGACTTCAGGCTGGTGAGGCAGAGATAGACGGCAATCGCCCACTTCTGAAGCGAGATTTTGGAGTTGGCGAGCGGCGTGCCGGTCTTGACGCTGAAGTAGGAACGGCAGGCGGTGCACCAGTAGGGCATCGGCTTGCCGCTCTTGACGGCGCTGGTGCGATCGCTTCCGCAATGCCCGCAGACTCGCTTGCCGCTCCAGAACACGTCCTCGAACCACTCGCGGGCGGCTTCTTCGGAGGGGAACAGCTCGAACAGTTCGACGATGGTCATCCCCTTGCGGTCTGCGCGGCCGGGTGCTTTGTGCTTGGTCATATCGGTATCTCAACGGGATCAGAATTGCATGGTAAGATGAGCGGCAGCCGCCGGCGGGAATCGAACCCGCAGCGCCAGGATGACAGGCCCCGTGCTAGAACCATCTCGGCGGCTATCTCTCTCTTGATTCATGCCCATAATTCTATAGAAAGACGGGGCAAATGTCAAGCTTTATATATAATCCCCTATCGATACTCTGAAGTACGTTTCTCACCGGGAATAAACTCGTTCTGAAATAGTGAACTTTCATATTGTTTTTCCAAAAGCTCCGATGGCAGCCGCTGAGCGGCCTCCGCTCCGATTGTTCACGTGCGCGCTTGATATCGCGCAGAATCAGAAAGTGGGAAAAGTTCTTATCGTACCTAGAGGATCATTTTACTGAATCTGGCCTTGCAGCACAGGATCGACACGGACAACGTACTGACCTACACGTGTTGGGTTCGGCGCGGAAACCGGGGCCGCACCAGCCGCGTTGCGATGTGGGTTTCTTGGCGGTCAACCTCAGCGTGTCGCCAACGTAACAGCGACGCCAATCGTCTCCGCATCGCGCAGCACCGTCGCGGTCACGATATCGCCTGGCGCCAGGGTCTTGAGGTAATCGGAAAAAGCGCCGAGGCCGCCCATTGTCTCGCCGTTCATTTCCAGCAATACGTCCCCGGCCTGTATTCCTGCCAGTTCAGCCGGGGAGCCGGGCACTACCGATTCCACCCGCACTCCGACGGCGTTGTGGGCGAAATCCGGGACGGTGCCGAATTGCACGCGGCGCTGGCCTTCGCTGTTGGCCGGCGCGTTGTCGGAACCCGCGCCCGCGGCTGTCGCACTGCCCGTAAGGATCATGGGTTCCTCCCGCCCCATCAGGTAGGCGGTCGCTTCCTTGACGAAGGTTGCGACCTTGACCATGCCGGCGGCGTTGATCTTGTCCGGGGTGTCGGTGGGGCGGTGGTAGTCGAGGTGGGCGCCGGTGAAGATCTGCACGCCCGGCACGCCGCGCTCGAAGAAGCTTCGCTGGTCCGATGACGCGATGGCGCCGGCGATGTTTTCGCTGGGGATGCCGGTTACGGCGCTGACGCCGCGGAACACGAACGGCCACTCCATTGCGCTGCCCGTGGCCAGCACCGATATCGGCTGGTTTTGCAGGCGTCCCACGCTGTCGAGGTTGATGACACCCACGATGCCTTTAAGCGGCGCGGGGCGCGGATGCTCCACGTAGTGGCGCGAGCCCAGCAGTCCGGCTTCCTCGGCGCTGAACGCCACAAACGCCAGGTTGCGCTCGGGGGGCGCTCCGGCGGCGAAGTTGCGCGCCAGCTCGATCAGTACCGCCACGCCGCTGGCGTTGTCGTCGGCTCCGGGATGGATCTGGCCGACGTCCGACTGCCGGGCATTGGGCCAGCCGCGTCCGAGGTGGTCGTAGTGGGCGGTGATCAATACGGCCTGGTCCGCATACGCGGGATTGGTCCCGGGCAGGTAGCCGATGACGTTGTGGACGCGGTGCGGTTGGCCGTCTTCGCCCTCCTCGACGGTGAAGGCCTGGAGGTAGCTGCCGTCGTCGCCGGCGGCTGCGAGGCCGGCGTTCGCAAATTCGGCGGCGATGTAGGCGGCTGCTTCTTCCAGTTGGGGTGAGCCCAGGCCGCGGCCTTCGAGCTCGGGGGAGGCGAGATGGTCCACATGTTGTTGCAGCCGTTCTTCGGAGAAGACCGCCGGGAGTTCGGCGAGCGGTTTGCGGGCCGGCGGGGGCGCGGCGGTGGCCGGGCCGGAGGCGCGTTGTTCGGCGCTGCGCAGGTCCACGCGCAGCGGCGAATCGCTGTTGGTCCATTCGCCGCTGGCGATGTTGGCCGGCTCGTCGCCTTCGAAGGCGAGGTAGGAATACTTGCCGTAGTGGGGAAGCTTGGAGGCGATTCCGGGGAACGCGGCAGCGGGATCGACGACGATCCAGCCGACGGCCTTGTTGACGTTCGCGGGATGCCGGCGCACGGCCACGGTCGAGTGGCCAGCGGCGGGGATCGCCCGGTCCTGGAACTGGAGGCCGGTGTCGCTGACGGTCAGTCCCAGCGCGGGGTCGGATTGGAATAGGGTTTGCGCGAAACGGTTGTTGCGGCCCAGGACCCAGGCGGCGGTGTCGGGCGGCAGTTCATCGGTTTCGATGTCGGCGTCGAGCACGATGGTCATGTCCTGCGTTGGGCTTTGCCAGCGTTCGACCATCTCGCGATACGCGGCGCGGGTCGCTTCGTCTGCGGCTGCGGGCAGGATGGCCAGGAGCTTGCGGTCGCCGAGCACCTGGCCGATCGACGGGGCGGTTTCGCGTGCGTCCAGTAGGCGGAACAGGTCGAATTGCGGGTCGACTTCCAGCAGCCGCGGCTGGGAGGCGGTCTGGAACGAGAACGGCGTGGCTGCGCCGGTCACGCTCAGCATCTGGGTCTGGAGTCCGTCGGCGGTGGTGAGGGACAAGGGCGCGTTCAGTTCGAATTTCTCGCCGGCCTGGACCTGGCGGAGCACGCCGGTCACTTCGAAGCCGCCGTTGTTGGCCTGCTGGACCTCGACGGCGTCAAGGCGCAAGTCGGCGGCGCCGGGGCGTTCCACCCATTGTTCGAAGAAGCGCTTGAGGTCCCGGCCGGACACCTGTTCCAGTTGCGCGCGGATGTCGCCGAAGCCAGCCTTGCTGCCGCGGTGCTCGCGGTAGAAGCGCGCCAGCGCCGTTTTGAACGCTTCGTCGCCGAGCTGGCGGCGCAGCATGTGAAATCCCATCAGCGTCTTGCCGTAGCCGACGGCTTCGGTGGCGGCGCTGTGGCGGGAACGGAACTCGGTGAGCGGGAAGTCGCGGCCGTCGCGCACGAAATCGCGGTATTTCTTGAGCGTGTCGCGCCGGTACTCGGCGGCCTGGCCCGCCTGCTCCTTCATCAGGTGATCGGCCATGTAGGCGGTCAGGCCTTCGCACCAGTTGCCGGTGGGGTAATCGACGAACACCGAATTGCCCCACCAGTTGTGCAGGATCTCGTGGGGATAGGAAGAGGTCAGGATGAACGGGAAGCGGATGACCTGCGGGCCCAGCAGCGTGAACGACGGCATGCCGTAGCCGGTCTCCCAGAAGTTCTCGACCAGCGCGAACTTGCCGTAGGGGTAGGGGCCGATCAGTCCGCGATACATCTCGATGTAGCGGGCGGTGGCGGAGAGATACCGATCGGCGAGCGCCTGATCGGGCTTTCTCAAGTAGGCCTGCGCGGCGGTTGCGCCGGCTGCGGCTTCGTAGAGTGTCAGCGGGCCGCCGACCAGGTAGATTTCGTCCACCAGGCCGCCGGAAACCCAGTGGGCTTGTCCGGCGTCGTCGCGCGAAGAGCCGTTGCCCTGGCTGATCAGGTGCCAGCCGTCGGGCGCTTCGGCCGTGAGTTCGAATTGAATTAGCTCGTCGCTGAAGTAGGGGTACCAGAGCGTGCCGCCGGCCAGATAGACGCCGTTGCCGCGGACCTGGCCGGGGGTTTCTGCGATGCCGCGCACGTATTCCTCCTCGGGGGAGGTGAGCGGGAAGTTCACCGTGCCGCCGTAGCTGAGCTTGAGCGTGCTCGAACCCTCGGGCAGCGTGACCCGGTAACGCGCGATCGCCTTGAGTTGCCCCAGCACCACGCTGGAGCCGTTGATGCCGGTAAAGCCGCCCTGCTCGTAGGGCAGGAGGGTGATTTCGGGGTCGGAGTCGTGGATTTGCAGGGCCGACGTCAACAGGAACTCGACCGTGCGTCCGGCGAACTCCGGCGGCAGTTCGACGACGGCGTCAACTTCGAGCTGATGCGTGTCCGGCTCGATGGCGACGTCGAGCTCGTAGCGCGTTGCGTCTTCTTCGGTGTGGGCCGTGCCGGCTGCCAGGAACAGCAGCAGCACTGGGATCGCCCGCCAGGCGGGGCTGGTATCAGTCAGGCGTTTGTGCGATGTGTGCATGGTCATTCCGGTTCGCTGCTGCTTTTTATCTCCGGCGGCGCGCGGCGAAAGTGCAGGTCCAGCGTTTGGATTTCTCCGTCTCGCTCGAACTGTAATACGGCGCTGTCGCCCCAGTCGTAGCCTGCGATCTGTTTGCGCAGCGCGACGGTCGAGTCCAGCTTGCTCTGGTCGAGCTGCAGCAGCACGTCGCCGACCCGGATCCCGGCGCGCTGCGCCACCGAGTCGTCGCTGACCTGGATGACGGCGGTCGGGGACGAACCCACGGCGCCCATCAGCGAAACCCCCAGGCTCGGATACGCGGGTGCGGTTTCGGGCGGCACGCCCCAGATGAAGTCGGCGTAGGAAGCCCGCACCTCGTGGACCGGTTCGTTGTCGCCGTCGCGTATCGGAACGGGCACCAGGGAACGGATCCCGCCGTCAAACGCATCGGTGATCTGCCGTTCGGCGCCCAGGCCGTAGGTGACGTGGCCCGCTCCGATCAGCACCACCATGATGGCGTCCTCGCCGCCGTGCCGTTCCAGCGCGATCTGCGCATTCCAGCCCATCGCCGCGTCCCAGGTGCACTGCGCCCGGAACATGCCTTCCCACTGCTCATCGCTGATGGCGGAGTGCAGCGTGTCGTCTTCGGCGAAATAGGCGCGGAACAGTTGCCGGTGCTCGTCGCTGTCCGTGTTCACGGACGCCGGCATGTGCGCAGCCTGCTCGGTGCTCAGGCCCTCGAAACCCTCGGTGCGCACCGTCCTTACGTGGTCGCGGGGAATGTTCACGCCGAACATCGGGATGCCGTTGTCCCGGGCGAACAGGAAGATGTGCCGGTAGTAGTCCCAGCGATAGCCCCAGTTCCCGTACCAATCGGACGATTCGACGAACTCTTGTTCGGTCAGCTGTTTGTCACCCCATTCGTCCAGGATGTCCTGGCGCGTATATGGGTACATTTCCAGCCCGAGCATCACCTCGCGGCCGCCGCGGTGCAGCTGTTCGATGACTCTCGCCTGCACGCGGTGAAAGTCCATGTCGGTGTGGTCTTCGCCAATTAGGAGTATGCGCGTATCGGCCAGCCGTTCCGCCAGTTTGCGCGGGGTCAGGAGATCGCCGGTCCGGGTGTCGGTAATGCCGTCCAGCACCACCGCGGCGTGCCGCCCCTTACGCTCCGGATCCCCAATCTCCAGGTCGAACACACCCGAACCCGCCGCCAATGCGCCGGCGACCGGCGCAAGCACAGCCGCGAGCGCAACGAACTTCAGGGTTGGTCTCATCGTGCGGCGATTGCTGGCGCGGCCGACAGGCATGAAAACGCATGATATGCGGATGATTTCGGCCTTTCTCTTCCTGTGCGGCGTGTTACGCTGATTCAGGCTAATAGGTTGCGAGGGCACGGAAGCATGGGCACGTTTTCGGTGCAGATTCAGGTGGGGGATCCGTCGGGTCAGCGCTTCGAAACAATCGACGCGATGGTTGATTCGGGCGCGACCTACACGGTATTGCCTGCATCGCTGCTGGAGCGCCTGAATGTCGATTCGCACGCGACTCGGCACTTCAGGCTGGCCGACGGCAGCCGGGTTAAGCGCCGATTCGGAAGGACCTGGATGCGGATTGACGGCAAGGCGGATGTTTCGCCCGTCGTTTTCTGGGACGAGGAATCGCTGCCGCTGCTGGGCGCCGTCACGCTGGAAATACTCAGCCTCGGGATTGATCCGGTGAATCGGAGGCTTATCCCCGTGGATGCCTTGCTGCTGCCTGCATTGGCCCGGCCAGATCAGGCCGACTCTATCGCGATCTATGCGGCAACAATGCGCTCGACTTTGATTTCCTGTTGAAGGTGGCGCGACCGGGCCAAATCAAAGGCCATTTGCATGCCAAGCCACGTTTCGGGCGTAGAGCCGAAGGCTTTTGACAAGCGGTAAGCCATTTCGATGGATACGGACGCCTTTTCGTTGACCAGATGGGAAAGCGTCTGACGCCCGACACCGAGCCGCCTCGCACCTTCCGAAACGGACAGGGCCAATGGCTTCAAACAGTCTTCTCGCACGATGGCGCCGGGATGCACCGGGTTCTTCATTGCCATTTCAAATCTCCTAGTGGTAATCCAGATAGTCCACATCGACTGCGTGTCCGTCCTCAAACCGGAAAGTCACCCGCCAGTTGGATGAGACGGAAACGGCATAGTGCCCCTGCATTCGGCCCTTGAGCGGATGCAGCCGAAAGCCTGGAATATCCATCCCGTTCGGGCTGCTGCTCCGGTCCAGCGCCGTAAGAATACGCAGGAGTTTCGAAACGTGTTCCTGCGCAACTCGCGCTGAGCGTCCGTTTTCGTACAGTTCTTTAAGGCCACGATGCCGAAACGATTGGATCACCGGCAGAGTGTATGGTGTCTATCGACAGTAGTCAATCGCCCGACTACGGTGCTCCCGGGCGAGGTCATGGCTACCCTGCATTCACACCGAAGTTAGAATCGGCCTATATGGGTTCGCAAGACAAGAATCGTCTGGAAGAGCTAATTGAGCAGCTCCCGGAGGAGGAGGTTCAGGCGGCCGTACGGTATCTGGAATACCTTAAGTACCGCAGCGATCCATATCTCAAGTTCCTGATGAGCGTGCCGGAAGAAAACGAAGAACTGACTGACAGGTTCCAGAAGGAGTTGGACAGAGCCTGGAGGGATATCGACGACGGTCAGGTGATTTCTTCCGACCAACTCAAGCAGGAATTGGGACTCTGACTGGAAGTATTTCGTACACCTCCCGCGCATCCCGCGATCTGAAGCGGGTTAGCCACCCGCACCGAACACGCTTACGTGTAGATGAGTTACCGCTGGGATACCTGTTTCTTGACAAGCGCGGGTTGCTGCGTTTGGCCGGCCGGGTGCGAGGAATCCGTCTCAGCGGGACGCCTCAACTGGCAATAGAAATAGAGTGAAGAAGCCACCAGGGCAGCCATTCCCGCTATCGCTAAGGCTATCCATTGAAGCTCACCATCTGATTCGTAGAGGATGGCGGCGCCCACCCCGCAGAACAAACAAATCCTTGTGGCGCGGTTATATGTTTTTCTGTCCATTGAAAAAACCCTTATCTTCGACCACAGCAAGATTACACCCAAGCCAGTGAATAGGATGGCCGACAATTCATATGTCGGTGCTTCAAACATAGCGATAGCCTCACATTTCGCTCCCGTTACGAGAGGGCCAGGAGTGAAAAAGGCTATTTCGTACTTCTGCTGGATATCAAGCGCAAAAGTATGCGCTTTTCGGCACATTAACGTGCCCGATGGGGGGCGGCTGCCGGCGAGGATTAGCAGGGCGGGTATAGTGTCTTGGAAGTACAGACACAGGTATGCCGCATCATGAACGAGATTCCTGCCAGTCCCCCGCCCGCATCCACTTCCGATGAACGCACGTGGTCCATCCTGCTGCACATTTCGGCGCTCGCCGGGATGGTCTTTCCGCTTGGCAACGTGATAGGGCCATTTGTTTTCTGGCTCATCAAGAAGCCGGAGTCCGAGCTCGTCGATCGCCACGGCAAGGCGGCGCTCAACTTCCAGATCAGCTCGACGATCTACCTGATCGGGATGGGACTTCTCGTGATCGTCCTGATCGGTCTCCCGCTGATCATCGCCTACGCGATCTTCTGGTTCATCATGGTGATCGTGGCGACCATGCGCGCGGCGGATGACCAGGAACCGAATTATTTGTTGAGCATTCGGTTTCTCAAATAGGGCGCACGCGCG
The DNA here is from genome assembly GCA_965116895.1 of Gammaproteobacteria bacterium. GTDB lineage: Bacteria > Pseudomonadota > Gammaproteobacteria > Steroidobacterales > Foliamicaceae > Foliamicus. The sequence continues at coordinate 1,050,852 of OZ220729.1, forward strand.
ATCCAACGCCCGGACTTAGCGGGCGGCCAGGCGTTTGACGTAGTTCTCGAAGGTGTTGGGTTCGCGGTCGAGGATCCAGCGCAGTACGTTGGTGTTTCCGCGGAAACCGAACTGGTCGTAATGGCTGTTCATGGTGAGCATTTGCTCCACGCGGTCGTCGCCGGCGCCGGCGGCGCGGGCGTTTTTCTCCATCTGCTCCAGGCTTAAGGCTTCGGCACGGATCTCTCTGCCGAGCACGCGGCTGATCACGGCGGCCATGTCGCGCTGGCTCAAGGCTTCCGGACCCGCCAGTTCGTATGTGATGTAGAGATGCCCGGGCTCCGTGGCCACGATGGCGGTGGCTTCGGCGAGGTCGCGCAGGTCGGCGACGTTGAACTTGACGTCGATGTTGAAGGGCATGTTGTGCACGCCCGTTTCCAGCACCTTCTTCCAGATCATTGCCAGGTGCTGCATGTAGCGGATCGGCTGGACGATGGTGTAGGGCAGGCCGGACTCGATGAGCGTTTCTTCGGCATCAAGTTTTAGGCGGTGGTGGCGGACCGCGCGCCGCAGCGGGTGCATGACGGAGTAATAGACGAACCGCGATACGCCGTGGGACTTTGCGGCGTTGATGAAGCGGCGCGTGATCTCGACCTCGTTCGGGTGCATGGGCGGGCCGATGTGGACGATCCCGTCGCACGACGCCATGGCGGCGTCGATCGTTGCCGCGTCCTCCATGTCGCCGACGGCGAAGGACGCCGCTCCCAGTTCCTGCAGGGCAGGCCACTGGCGTTCATCGCGGATGAACACCTTCACGTCGGCGTCCGCGTTTGCGAGCGACTTTAGAACCGCGCGGCCGGTCTTGCCGTTGGCTGCGGTCAGCAGGATGGTCATGGTTGGATGTGGCTGTTTAGGAGGGCGGGACGCCGCGAGGGACATGCCCCGGCTCCCCGCTAGAAGCGGTCCTTGCGGCGTCGTACTTCGGCGAACACTGCCACGTCGTCGGCGTCTTCCATTCCGAGTTGCACGCGGATGCCCTGGCTGTCCGGGCGCAGGAAGGGGTTGGTGCGTTTCTCCTGGTACATCGTGGTGGGGACGGTCGGACGTCCCTCGGCGCGCAGCCGTTCCACGCGTTCCATGCGCTCTATCAGCGCCTCGTTGTCCGGTTCCACCGTGAGCGCGAAGCGGCCGTTGGTCCGGGTGTATTCGTGGGCGCAGTAGATTCGCGTGCGCCCCGGCCAGTTCATCAGCTTTTGCAGCGAGGTCCACATCTGCTCCGGCGAGCCTTCGAACAGGCGGCCGCAGCCCATGGCGAAGAGGGTGTCGCCCACAAAGGCGACGTCCTCGTCCGCGAAGTGGTAGACGATGTGGCCGCTGGTGTGGCCGGGGGTGTCATATACCTGGGCCAGCGTGTTGCCGAATTCGAGCGTTTCGCCTTCGCCCACCTGGAGGTCGATGCCGGGGATGCGCGCGGCGTCGGCGCTGGGGCCAACGATGACGCAGCCGGTGCGCTCCTTCAGCCACAGGTTGCCGCCGGCGTGGTCGGGGTGATGGTGGGTGTTGAGGATGTGCGTCAGGCGCCAGCCCTTGCGCTTGAGTTCGCGTTGGATGGCCTTGGCGTCGGGCGTGTCGATGGTGGCGGTCAGGCCGGACAGGCGCTCGTGGATCAGGAAGCCGTAGTTGTCCGACAGGCAGGGAAACTGGTGGATCTGCAGCAGGGCCACTAGGTTTCCCTGAGGCGGGGCCGGAGCTCGGCCAGGTTGCAGGGGCGGGTGCGGGTGTCGAGTTGCGCCTCGATGAGCTTGTCCCAGCCGGTGGCCACGGCGTTGCGCGAGCCGGGCAGGCAGAAAACGAAGGTGCCGTTGGCCAGCCCCGCCAGGCAGCGCGACTGCAGCGTGGACGTGCCGATGTCCTCGTACGAGAGCACCCGGAACATCTCGCCGAAGCCCTCGATCTGCTTGTCCAGCAGCGGCTCGACCGCCTCGGGCGTGCCGTCGCGCCCGGTCAGCCCGGTGCCGCCGGTGGTGATGATCGCATCGACGCCTTCGTCGGCGATCCACTGCGACACGACCGCGCGTATCCGGTACCGGTGGTCCGGTTCCAGACGCCGCTCGTGCAGCTTGTGGCCGTTCTGCTCGATCCGCCCCACCAGAAGCGCGCCGGAGTCATCCGTCTCCAGCGTCCGGCTGTCCGAAATCGTCAGCACCGCAATACTCAACGACAGGAATGTGTCCGACTTCTCGCCCACTCGTCATGCGCTCCGTTGCTACAGAGATTCTAAGTCAGGCGGGGAGGGAGGGCCGCTCCTGCTCCCGCGCGCGTGCCCGGGGTTGGTGTAGGCCATCTTCGCTTCCCATGCGGCGTATGCGTCGTTCTCGAGTTCTTCGGGCTTGCGCAGAAGGTCTTCCCCGATGTTCAGTTGCTTGCACAATCGGTCCATCGCCGCTTCATGCGTTTCGATTTCGCCGTCGGCCAGTATGTGATCGACCTTCTTGCCCAGGGCGACCAGCTCGCGGGCGACCAATATGGTTCGATGGCAGTTGAGAGGGTCCTTCTCCGCGCACATCAGCGCAATTCGCATCTGCTCACTTCCGTCCAGTACGCGTTTGAGACCTGAACGGAACAGGCTGGTCGCGGCCAGTTTGCGGAACTGGATGCGCCCGTTCTCGTAGCAGGCCGGATCGTTGCTTCGGGCGCCCAGTTCCTTGCCGAGAAACACGTACGCGATTCCGCTTTCTTTCAACGACTCCTTCAGCGTTTCCCGATTGAATTGCGGATGCCGACGGCTGTAGGGCATAGACCGCACATCCGCTACGGCCTCTATGCCGTGCCGCGCAAGCAGGTCCACGAACCGCGCCACTTCATGCGCCGAATGACCTACCGTAAAGATCCCTCCTGGCCGTGCCCCTCCCGTCATCATGATTTTTTCACTATAGCCGCAACCAACATTGCGGGGAGCAGTTGTAGATGTATTCAATATTGGTTATATTGAACACATCTGCTTCGGGAACAGTCCTATGCCACGTACGACAACGATGACGGTTCGGTTGAGCGGCACGCTGCGCGATTTTGTGTCGGCCAATGTAGGGGAGAGCGGTTCGTACGAGAACGTAAGCGAGTATGTGCGCGATCTGATCCGGCGGGACAAGGAGCGGTCGGAGCGCGAGGCCTTCGAGCGGTTGAAGGCTGAGTTGACCCGCGCATTTGCTGCTCCGGATGACTCCTATCATCCCCTTTCCGCTTCCGACGTTATTGCCAGGAATAAGGCTCGGGCCGAGTCATGACCATGGTGCGCGTCCAGGGATCGGCCGCACTCCGCATCGACGAAATCTACCGATACTCACTTGAGCGTTGGGGCGAAGCCCAGGCAGATGCCTACATCACCAGTCTGTTCAACGCGTTCGATAGGATCGCGGCGGGTGATGTCATGTCACGCCCGGTTCCAGCGGAATTTGGAGTGGAGGGCTATTTCTTCCGCTACGAGAAGCACTTCGTGTATTGGAAGTGGCTGACTAACGGAGATGTCGGTATTGTCACCGTGCTGCACGAACGCATGCACCAGTTCGGCCGATTCCTGGAGGACTACCCTGAATAGCGATGGGTACGAGGGCGAGACGCCCTCGCTCCCGGGGGTGGGCGCGCAGGGCTTACGCTGGTAGGCTACCGGCCTATGGATAAGCGCAAGAGTGTGATGACGGACCTGCCGGATTTGCAGGCGTACTGGATGCCGTTTACGGCCAACCGGCAGTTCAAGCGCGACCCGCGTTTCGTGGTGGACGCCCAGGGCATGTACTACACGACGCACGAGGGCGAGCAGATGCTCGACGGCGTTTCCGGGCTCTGGTGCTGCGCCGCGGGCCACTGCCATCCGCACATCGTGTCCGCGATCCAGGAGCAGGCCGCGAAGCTGGATTACTACACGGCGTTTCAGATGGGCTATCCGCGTACTTTCGAGCTGGCCAACCGGCTCGCCGAGATGGCGCCGGAGGGCCTGACCAGCGTTTTCTTCACCAATTCCGGATCGGAGTCGGTGGATACGGCGCTGAAGATCGCGCTCGCCTGGCACCGGGTGCGCGGCGAGGGGCAGCGGGTGCGGCTGATCGGGCGGCAGAAGGGCTACCACGGCGTGGGCTTCGGCGGCATTTCGGTGGGCGGCATTTCATCCAACCGCAAGCTGTTCGGGGCGCTGCTGGCGGGCGTGGACCACCTGGGGCATACGCAGGACCTCGAACACCAGGCCTTCAGCCGCGGACAGCCGGAGTGGGGCGCCCACCTGGCCGACGAACTGGAGGAGATCGTGGCGCTGCACGACCCCTCGACCATCGCCGCGGTGATCGTGGAGCCGATCGCCTGCTCGGGCGGCGTGCTGATCCCGCCCAAGGGCTACCTGGAGCGGATTCGCGAGATTTGCGACGAGCACGGGCTGCTGCTGATCTTCGACGAGGTCATCACGGGATTCGGGCGCACCGGCGAGTCGTTCGCTTCGCAGACCTTCGACGTGACGCCCGACATCATCACGCTGGCCAAGGGCCTGACCAGCGGTTCGGTGCCGATGGGCGCGGTGCTGGCGCGACGCGACATCTACGACGACTTCATGCACGGCCCCGAGCAGCTCATCGAGTTCGCGCACGGCTACACGTATTCGGGCCATCCGCTGGCGGTGGCGGCCGCGCACGCGGCGCTGGACGTTTATCAGGACCAGGGCCTGTTCGAGCGCGGAAAGGAAACCGGCAGGCTGCTGGGCGACGCGCTGCAGGCGCTGAAGGGCAAGCCGTACGTGATCGATATCCGCGACTTCGGGATGCTGGGCGCGGTGGAGCTGGAGCCGGTGCCGGACAAGCCCACGGCGCGCGCGCAGGAAGCGTTCCGGCATTGCTTCGACAACGGGCTGCTGGTGCGCACCACGGGCGACACGATCGCGCTGTGTCCGGCGCTGATCGCCGACGAGTCGCACATCGCCGAACTCGTGGAGAAACTCGCCCGGGTGCTCGACTCGCTCTCGTAGCCTCGGGATCAGTCGGCGCGTTCTATGCGCGCTTCGTCGACCTCCGGCCGCGGTTCGGTGGCTCTAAGCGTCGCCGCTTCCTCTTCATCGACGATGCCGGCGGCCAGCGCGAAGTCGATGTACTCGTCGGTATTGAGCGCGCCCAGCGGCACGTGACGGTCTTCGCCCAGCACCGGAGGCGCGGGAGGGCCGTCGAAACCGCTTAGCTGGTAGCCGGCGCTGTTCTCGTCGTGGTACGCGCCCAGAGTCGGGATGTTGTCCTTGTCCCGATAGAGCACGGCCACGGCGCCGCCGTATCCGGCGAAGCGGCCCGCGTTGCGGTAGATGAACCAGACGCCGCCGTCACGGGTAATCGTGGTCTTGAGCGAATCCGAGCGCGTCGAGATGGGGTAGTGGGTGAAGGCGTCGGCTTCCTGGTCGTACATCGTCAGGTAGTTGTCGTTGGCCACCCAGATGTTGTCGTTGACGTCGGCTTCGGCGTTGTACGAGGCCGCGTACGGAACGTCCATCCTGCGCCGGAACACCTCGCCGGTGTCCGGATCCACGCCGTACAGCGTGGCGTTGTCGAAAGCCCGGTTGCCCCAGGTGGCGGTCCAGACCATGCCCTTCGAATCGACGCCCAGCCGGCGTATCGATGAGGTCGCGTCATCGGCGACCAGCGGATAGTGGCGGAACTCCTCGGTTTCCGGATCGAAACGCGACACGCCGCCGTTGTGATAGTCGGAGAACCACACCTTGTCCTTGTGGTCCACGATGATCCCGTAGGGACGGCTGCGCATCACCGGGACCTCCCAGTAAACGATGGAGTCCGTCGCCCGGTCCCATTTCCCCAGCGCGCCGGCAGGCAGCAACGAGAGCCACAGATCGCCCTTCGAATCGAAGATCTGGGTGTTGCTGCGCAGCAGGGGGTTGTCGATAACCCAGTTGTCCACCTTGCCGGTCGCGGGATCGAGACGTCGCACCACGTCGCCCGAAAACCACACCGTGCCGTCGGTCTGGTCCACCACGATGCCATGGCCCCCGCCGTTGCCTTCGAAAGCCTGCTGTGCGCCGGTGCGCGGGTCGAACTTCACGATGCAGCACGCCCTGTAGGCAATCCACACGTTGCCGTCGAGATCGAAATCCACCTGGTGCGGCCAGGGCCAGACCTCGTAGTCGTCGGATTCGCGGTAGATGTACTCGACGAACATGGCCTTCTTCAGCGCTTCGTAATCCAGCTCGGGTTCGCGCGTGAGCTGCACGACCACCGGCGGCCGGTCCGCGGGGAAGTGTTCCGCCAGGTAGTCCACGAGGATGTCGCGGTCCTCCGGCGGCAGGTATTTCGGATCGAAGTACGAAGCCTTGCCGGGACGGCCGAAAGCCGGGCCCTGGTACATCCGGTCCACAACGACTGCCCAGGCCTGCCGGTCCTTCGGGGCCCGGCCGCCCGGATAGGCGCGCGAGAAGTCGTTATACGGGATGAATTGACTGGTGTGGCAGCCGTGGCAGGCGCGTTCGAGTATGTCGCGGCCGCGGCCCGGCGGATAAACCTCGTCATAGGGCAGGATTTCAGCGCCCGGGTAGTTCATGCCGCCCGCGTAATCCACCACGGGGCCCACGCCCGTCAGCGAGAAATCGAGCTCGGCCGCGTCGCCGGGGCCGATTTCGATGCTGACCGTCTGGGGATCGAATCCCTCAAGCTGATCCACTGCGCGGCGTATCGTCACGTCGTAGCGGCCGGGGATCATCTTCACCGCGCGATACTCGCCGTCCACGACGAACACGGTGTAGGCGAGGTCCTTGTCGATGTTGTAGGCGTAGACGACCGGGAGCAGCCCTTCAACGGTCCCTTCCACCTTGCCGGACAACTGACCGAGGCCGTCTTCTTCGGAGGAGGGAGGCGCACCGGGATCGGAAGGTTCTCCGGCACAGCCAACGATCAGCAGCAGGCACAGGCCTGCAATCACACTGCTTCTCATCTCGCGTCTCCCTCGTTCCCGCCGAGCAATCAATTGTGCCAGCGGAAGATGCGGGCGGTGTGGCCGGCGGGGAAGCGGGCGCGGTTGGCGGGGAGCTGTGCGAAGCCGTCAGTTTGCGCGAGCGAGGCGAAGTCGCCCGACGTATTGGTCTGGCGAGGGTGGGCGAGGAGTTGCCCGTCGCGGTCGGTGGAAAGGCGAACCGGGAGGAACCAGGTGAGGTTGGGCCTGAAGCTGACTTCCTCGGACAGCGTCGCGTGTTCGGGGGCCGGATGCTGCGCGCCCTGCGCCGCGTTGAGTGCGGGAACGACGTAGCGGCGCAGGCACACGAGGCTGGAGACGGGGTTGCCGGGCAGGCCGAAGACGGGCTTGCCGGCGTGCATGCCGAACCACAGCGGAAAACCGGGGCGCTGGCGAACGCGGTGGAATACCGGCCGTGCGCCGAGCCGGGTCAGCACGCCGGGGACGTAGTCCTTCGCGCCTTTCGAGACGCCTCCGCTCAGGATCATCGCGTCGCTGTCGGACAGCGCCGTGCGGATGCGTTGCGCCAGCACGTCCGGATCGTCGGGCGCGTGCACGGCGGCGACTTTGCCGAAGCCGTGGCGCATAAGCAGGGCCGCCATGGCGGGACCGTTGCTGGAGCGCACCTGCCAGCTCTCGGGGCGGGAGTCCAGGCCGACGAGTTCGTCGCCGGTGGATACCAGTGCGATGCGGGGATCGGGGCCGACGCGCGGTCGCGCCACGCCGTTGGCGCTCAGCAGCGCCATTTCCACGCCGCCGATGCGCCGGCCCTCCTTCAGGAGCAGGGCGCCGGCCCGGCGGTCCGACCCCTGTGTGTGGATGAACTGGCCGCGTTTCGGGCGGTAGTCGTCGTCTATGAGGACTGCGCCGTTCGATTCGCTGAGCCGCTCGACAGGCACGACGGTGTCGGCGCCTTGCGGAAGCGGTGCGCCGGTGGCGATGCGCCATGCGACGTTGGCGTCCGACAGCGCGCCGGGAGCCTGACCGGCGCTCTGCATGCCTTCGAGCGGAAATTCCCGTTGTCCGGAAGACCAGGAGCGCCAGACCAGCGCGATTCCGTCCATCGTGGCGCGGTCGTACGGGGGCAGGTCGCGCTCGGCGAGGACGTTCTGGCGCAGGACGCGGCCGGCCGCGGCGTCGAGCGCGACCTGCTCGGCCGGCCAGGCCGGAACCGTTTCCCGGATCAGGCGCTCGGCCTGCGCGACGGTGAGCTCCGTCTGCATGCGTCAGGGCAGATTGCGCGCCGCCATCGCCTTGCGGTAGATCGGCAGCAGCCGCCACAGGAAGAACAGGCCCAGCAGGCCGCTGATCGTGCCCACGATCGCCATCGAGTAATGCAGCTTCATGTCGTTGGCGAACACGAAATCGGTGATCAGCGCCACCGACGTGCTGCCGAAGCCCATGCTCACGAGGGACACGATGAACAGGTAGATCGCGCTGGTCTGGGCGCGCATGGACGGGGGCGTGAACAGTTGCAGCGTCATCACGGCGGGCGGGAATACCCAGCTTCCGAAGAACAGCAGCGGCGCGTACATGAGCATCGAATAATCGGGATCGGGGATGAGCGAAGTCACCGCGGCCAGGGGCACCAGTACAAGGGCGGCGACTATGGAGGAGCGGACAGTGCCGCCGCGATCGCCCTGCCGGTGGCGGTAATCGGCGTACAGGCCTCCGACGATGGAGCCGATGCAGCCGAACGTTCCCACGATCAGTCCCAGCCTGAGTCCCACGGTGGCGCGGGGCATTTCGTGGATCCGGATGAAGTACTCCGCGCCCCATACGAGGACCGCGTTGAAGAGCAGCGAGATCATGCAGAAGGCGGCCACCAGGTTGCCGTAGACGGCGATGTTTTTCTTGAGGAAACCCACCAGTTCCGGGACCGGAACGCCGCCTTCCACGGCGCCGTGACGGGTGGGTTCGCGGAACGTGAGGCACAGGATGGCAACCACCAGTCCGGGCAGGCCGACGATGACCAGCGTCGCCCGCCAGGCCGACAGTTCGCCGAGCAGCGGGAATTCCAGGGGCGGGCGCTGTTCCAGCGTGCCGACCAGCCAGCCGCCGAGGACCACGCTCAGCCCGTAGCCCAGGAACAGGCCCATCTGATACGCGCCTATCGCGCGGCCGACCTTGTTGCGGGGAAAGAGATCGGTGATCAGCGAAAAGGCCGCCGGCGCCAGCGCGGCCTCGCCCACGCCAACGCCCACACGCGCCAGGAAGAGCTGCCCGAAATTGCGGGCCAGCCCGCACAGCGCGGTCATGAAGCTCCACAGGGCGATTCCGGCGGCGACGATGTTGCGCCGGTTCGAACGGTCGGCCAGCCGGGCGATGGGGATGCCCACGGTGCAGTAGAACAGGGCGAAGGCGATGCCCTGCAGGAGGCTGAACTGCGTGTCGTTGAGTCCGAGGTCGGCCTTGATCGGCCCCACCATCAGACCGATGATCCAGCGGTCGATCAGCGCGAAGGTGTAGGCGACGGTGAGCAGGGCCACCGCGTACCACGCCCCCCATTTCTTCAGCCTGTCGATTGGCCCGCCCTCCCGTCCAGGGGTTACTCGTAAAAATGCAGGAGGACGCCGGGGGCCTGCACGCTCAGCTTGCCGGCGTCGCGCGTGAAGGGCTTGTCGGCGGCGGCCAGGGTGTCGGCGGTCCGGTCCAGGCTGCGGGTGCGGAGGTGCAGGGCGGTGAAGCCGCTTCGGCCGTCTTCCGCCGGGCGGATGTCGACGTGTTCCGGCGCGTCACGGCGGCCCAGCGTCCCGAACCGCCGCTCGGCGTCGGCCGTGTCCGCGGCGTGCAGCGTCATGCCGGTCAGCTCGACCGCGCCGTTGGGATGCGCGTTCATTTCAGACCAGAACACCAGTTCGGGCGTCAGGTGCTGGACGTACCCGCACAGCGCCTCCGGGAAGCTCTCCGGCGGCAGCGCCAGCCACTTGAAGCGCGCCGTCGCGCCGCCGGCGTAGTACAGCGCCCGGCTGGCCTCGCCCACCGGCGTGGGGTCCTGGCCGGCTGCCGCCGCCTGTTCCCGGACGGCCTCGATATCGGCGGCGCGAAGGATCAGGATGCGGATGGCCGGCTCGTCGCCCAGCCAGGCGCCCAGGTGGTGGTCCGGTCCGGGGCGCGTGACCTCGCTGATCTCCACGTAGGTCGAGCCGAAGATGAAGTGCGCGCTCTGCTGATCGAGGCTCTTCTCCTTTCCGTCCGTCCCGGTGCCCATCAGTTCGACGGGATCGGTTACCCGAAAGCCCAGCGCTCGGAACTCGGCCACGGTGCGCCGGATGTCCGGCCCCACCAGGCCTACATGGTCGATATCCAGCGCGATCCGGCTCAAGACGAGGCCTCGGCGGCGATTTGCCGTTCGCGTTCGTCCATTCCCCGGCGGTAGATGGACAACAGCCGCCACAGCAGGACGATGCTTACGGCCCCGCTTGATGCGGCCGCGACGGCGATCGAGTAGTGCAGCATGCCGTCATCGCGGAACACGAAGTCGGTAATCAGCGCTACCGCCGTGCCGCCGAAACCGATCCCGGTGAGGTTCACGACGAAGAGGTAAACGGCGGAGAACTGCGCACGCATGGACGGCGGCGAGAACAGTTGCAACGCGGCGGTGGCCGGCGCGAACACCCAGCTCGAGAAGAACAATAGCGGTGCGCACAGCAGCAGGGAAAGCCCGGCGTTCGGCATGAGCGTGGCGGCGGCGCCGAAAGGGAGCAGCAGGCAGGCCGCCAGCAGCGCCGAGCGGATCGCGCCGCCGTTGTCGCCGCGGCGCTTGAGATAGTCGCCGTGCAGCCCGCCGCAAATGATGCCGCCGCCGCCGAAGAAGGTCACGGTGAGCCCCAGGTACCAGCCGGCGGCGCTGCGGTCCATGTCGTGGATCCGGATGAGGTACTCGGCGAACCAGGTCATCACCGCGTTGAACAGCAGCGTCAGCATTGAGAATGCGATGAAATGCAGCGCATAGAGGCTGAAGTTCTGCCCGAAGAAACGGCCGACTTCGCCCAGCGGAACGCCGCCTTTCGCGGCCCCGAGGCGGGCCGGTTCACGGAAGGTGAAGCAGAGCGCGGCGATCGCCAGGCCGGGAATGCCCAGCACGATGAGCGTCAGCCGCCAGGGCGTCAGTTCGCCCACCACCGGCAGGGTCACCGTGTCCAGGACGGCGATCAGTTCGGCCACCAGGATGAAGCTCAGGCCGATGCCGATGAACACGCCCGAGGAGTAGATGCCCAGGGCGCGGCCGAGTTTCTCGCGCGGGAAAAGGTCGGCGATCATCGAGTAGGCGGCCGGGGACAGCGCCGCCTCGCCCACGCCCACGCCCACGCGCGCCATGAACATGGCGCCGAAGGTTCGCGCCAGGCCGCACAGCGCGGTCATCAGGCTCCACACCGCGATACCCGCGGCGATGATGTTGCGCCGGCTGGCGCGGTCCGCCAGCCAGGCGATGGGGATTCCCAGCAGCGTGTAGAAGATCGCGAAGGCGAAGCCGTGCAGCAGGCTGAACTGGGTGTCGCTGATGCCCAGCTCGGAGCGGATCGGGCCCACCATCAGGCCCAGCACAGAGCGGTCGATGAACGAGCAGATGTAGGCGACCGTGAGGACGCCGACGACGTACCAGCTCCTGCGGCTCATGGTTTGGTGGAAGGGAGGGCGAGACGCCCTCCCTTCCCGGTTCTCAAGGGCGAATCGCCCCGTCTAATCAAAAGCCCCAGTGCAATTGCAGCGCCATCGAGCGGCCTTCGCCGGGGTAGCCCAGCGCCGCGCCGATGCCGGCCAGGTCCTTGCTGCGGTCGTTCAGCGAAGTGAACCGCACCGAGTTCTGGTAATACTCCTTGTCCAGCAGGTTGCGCACGACGAACGCGACTTCCACTCCGTTCAGGAAGGTGATGCCGGCGCGGAGGTTGGCGAGCGTGACGCTGTCCTGGCCGACCTCGGTCTCGTTGAACTGGTTGTGATACACCTGCGAGCGGTAAGCGATCTGGGCCAGGGCCGAGAACGTTCCGGGCCCAATGTCGGTGCTGTAGTTGAGGGTGGAAGTGAGCGAGATTTCCGGCGCGTTGACCAGGTTGTTGCCCTCCACGTTCACGACGTTGGGCACACGCCCGGCATCGGTGGTGACGAACCCGAAACGGCTCACGAAATCGTCGTACTCGGCGCTCAGCAACATCCCCGAAGTGGTCCAGGTGAACTGTTCGGATAGCACTGCCGATACGTCCAGTTCCAGGCCCAGCACGGTGGCTTCGGCCGCGTTGGTGACCACCACGGTGCCCTCCGAGAAGGTCGAGACCTGCAGGTCGGTGTAGTCGTACAGGAACGCAGCGGCGTTCACGATCGCGTTGCCGTCGGCCAGCGTGGACTTGCTGCCCAGTTCGAGGCTCCAGAGGTATTCCGGATCGAACGCCGCGTCGCCGCTCAACGAATTGGTGCCGCCGGACTTGAACCCGCGCGTGAGCGTGCCGTAGATCAATATGTCGTCGCTGTAGTCGTACTTCAGCCCCAGCTTGGGCGTGAAGGCGTTCCAGTCGTCGGTGGTATTGCGCGGCGGGAAGCTGAACGAGAAGGCCCTGGGATCGCTGGCGCCGAACAGGCCGTCGAAGTTGCCGCCGGTGAGCCCGCGAAGGTTCCAGTCTTCCTTCTCCTCGTTGCTGTAGCGCACGCCCACGATGCCGTCGAGACGGTCGCTGAAATGCCAGGTCAGCTCGCCGAAGCCGGCCCAGGCGTCGGTCTTGTTGGTGGCGAAGATGTTGAATGCTCCGCCGAAGTTGATGGCCGGAAGCCCGAGCGCCTCTTCCTTGTCCTCGGTGAAGTAGTAGAGGCCGGCGATCCATTCGTAGTCCTCGCAGTCGCAGGCCAGGCGGATCTCTTCGGAGAACTGATCGGTGTCGCGCTCGAAGTGGGTCTGGGTGACGAAGATCTCGGTGCCGTCGGTGTTGAAGCGGAAGCTGTCCTCGAACTGGCGGTAGCCGGTAATGGAGGTGAGGCTCAGGCCGCCGCCCAGGTCCGCGGTCACTTCGGCGGTAATGCCGGAGATGGTCCATTTCTGGAAGCTGTCCACCTCGTTGCGCGTCTGGTCGAAGTCCGGCAGGGCCTGGGCGCCTTCCGCGGCCGACCGGTGCAGGTTGCCGCGCGGGCGGATGGTGCGGTTGTCGCCGTCGAAATCGGTGTAGTCGCCGATGATCTTGGCGCTGATGGTGTCGGATAGCGCAAAGGTGAACGTGGCGCGCGCAGCCGTGGTTTCGCCGCCGTCCACTTCGTCGCCGCCCCGGGGATCCAGGTCCTCGGTAAAGCCGCCGTCGCTGCCGTAGCGCACCGCCAGTCGGAAGCCGGCGTTGTCGCCGATCGGGCCGCCGTAGGCCGCCTCGCCGTCGTAGCGGTTGAAGTTGCCGAGCGAGAGGTTCACATATCCTTCGGGCTCGTCGCCGGGCGCGCGGTGGATGATATTGATCACGCCGGCGGTGGCGTTACGGCCGTAGAGCGTGCCCTGCGGCCCGCGCAGCACCTCGACGCGCTCCACGTCGAGGAACTGGGTCAGGCCCATCTGCGCGCGGCCCTGGTAAACGCCGTCCTGGTGCACGGCCACGGACGAGTCCTGGCCGATGCCGAACAGGTTGGTGCCTACGCCGCGGATGTAGAGCTGCGCTTCGCCGCCGGCCCGGCTGAACACCAGCGAGGGCACGTCGAGGCTCAGGTCCTCGATTTCATCGAGTCCTCCGCTCTCCAGCAAGTCGCCGCTGACGGCGGTGATTGCCAGGGCCGTGTCCTGGATCGACGCCTCGCGTTTCTCCGCGGTGACGATGATTTCCTCGAGGATGCTTTCCTGTGCCGTCACGTTTGCCGCGACCATCATGCAGCCGCTGATAAGTGCGGCCAGCGATAGCCGCAGTAAACGAGTTTTCATGCGAACTTCTCCTGTTTAGGTGGTTCTTGGGGAATCCGGCGGCTCCCTTAGCCGCCGGGGGTCGCGAATGATAACGGATTGCGCGTGCAATACCTAATCCCTGGGAGCGAAGGCGTCTCGCCTTCGCGGAGGGCGGGACGCCCTCCTTCCCAGGGTCAGATCTTGAGGGTGACCTTGCCGTGCACGAGGAAGGCGGCCGCGACCCGGTCGAACACGACGCCCACGCGGATCACGCTGAAGTCGCGGAAGTCGATGATGGTGCTGGAGTGGCCGTGCGGATTGGCGTATTTCGACAGCCCGTAGTCGAAATGCACGCTGGCCGCCTCGCGCACGGGCGCCTCGATGTCCTTATAGCGGTACTTGGAGCCCTGCAGCGAAGTGTTGGCCGACGAGCCGAACACCGGCATGCCTCGCTCCCAGGACTGGCGCGCGATCTCGTTGTGAAACTGCCCCGCGTTGAGCAGCATGTCCATGGTCTCGGCCTTGGTGGACGACTGCATCACGAAGGGATCGACGCCGGCGAAGAACTCGTGCCCGACGCGAAACGGCGCGACGATGGAGAAGGGGATGTTCTCCTCGCGCACGATGGTCTCGGCCAGGTCGTGCTTCCAGTCGTCCATGATGTGGATCGCGCGGCTCATGGCGGTGTTGGCGAACAGCCCGCCCGGCTTCTCGTAGCTGCGCTTCTTGGCCGCATAGATGCGCCGGATTCCCGGTTCGGTGCAGGCGTTGATCGCGTAGGCGACGTCCAGCGGCGCGATCGCCACTTCGCCGGCGGCGATGGTGTCGAGCAGCAGGGCCACGTCGGCCTGCAACTGCTCCTGCGGGACCGGGTCGGCGGTCGTGCGTTCTCTGGCCATAAATGTTGTTCTGTTCCTTTTAGGAGAAGTTAAGTGCAGAAGGGTGCAAGAAGTGGGTTAATTAGACGCAGATTCTGAAGATCGTCCAATCTGGCGGCGATGTCGGCGCCGTCGATGCCGTTGTCGCCGGCGGTCAGCGAATCGAACTTCGCGACCAGGTCGGCGCGGCCCATGGGGTTGGCCGGGGTGCCGAGGCTGTCGAGCACATCGGAGCGGCGGGTTTCGCCGTTGCGGCGCTTCAGTTCCAGCCAGCTTCCGAAGTGCGCGGGGAAGGCCGCCTGCATGTCCGGGTCCGCCACCGCGTCGACGCGATCGGCGATCGCCAGCGTGCGGCGGTCCTCAAGCGCATCGCCCATGAAGCCGGCCACCGAAGCGGGGCCGTGGTAGAGCGCCGCCCCCAGCGTGAACGGCAGGCTGTACTGCGCGGCCATCTCGGAGGTCGGCCGGCGCAGCATGTGCTGGGTGACCATGATGTCGGGCCCGCCCACCACGATGGATTCGATATCTTCCGGATCCAGGCTGAAATCGTCGGTGACCTCGGCCAGGGCGTCCAGCGTCGAGTGAAACAGGCGGCAGCAGGGGTAGGGCTTGTAGCTGATGCGGTGGATTTCCGGCCCGTCGGGGTGCGGGCGGTTGAGCCTTTCGAGGTCCGAATCGGCGCCGAAGTTGCTGATCAGACCGTAGCGGCCCTCCAGCGCCTGCTCGGGTCCGGCAATGCCGAGGCCGGCGTGTTCAGCGGCCATTACGCCGTGCAGCGCCGCGTAGCCGCCGTGCAGGCGCTTGACGGTCGTGCCTTCCGGTTCCTGGCTGAACTGCATCGAGCCGCCGGCCATGGACAGCACCAGCCCCCAGCCGCGCGCCAGCTCCTTCGGCGAGAGGTTCAGCAGCACGGCGGCGGCGGCGGCGGCGCCGAAGCCGACGAACAGGCTGGTGGGATGAAAACCCAGTTCGATGGTCTCGGCGGCGTTGGTGGCCGCGCCCACGCGCCCGACCGCTTCGTAGCCGGCGTATATCGCGGCGGCAAGCCGGTCGCCGCCCAAACCGTGGTGGGCCGCGAGCGCCAGGCTGGAGGCGATGACGGCCGCGCCCGGATGGCTGACCGACTCGTCGTGGGTGTCGTCCAGTTCCAGGCCGTGGGCGGCGGTGGCGTTGACGAACGCGGCCAGGCCGGGTGCCAGGCGCGTTTGCGAGGCCAGCAGCGGCGCGTTGCCGGTGCCGGCGTGCGGCGCGGCCCACTCGTGCATGCGCCGGCCCCATTCCAGCAGGGAGCCGGCGTAGCAGCAGCCCAGGTGGTCCAGGACCAGGTTCCGGATCTGGTTGAGATCGCGCCCGCCGGGCGGCGCGTCGCGCACGGCCAGCAGTTCCTCGGCCAGCGCCAGGCTGCGGCCGTTCTCCGCGACGCTCATGATCGCTTGCGCCGCAGGGCTTCGGTGGCGGGCAGGTCCGGTGCGCCGGTTTCCGGGTCGAGCACGACGCCGTACTGTTCGCGCGCCTGTTCGCTGGTGAGCAGTCCGTCGAGCACGTTGTCGGCCACGCTCCCGGGATCGCGCTGAAGCGGGTCGCCGTAGCCGCCGCCCGACACCAGCGTGATCTCCAGCCGGTCGCCGGCCTCGAACCGGGCGTGCGACACCTTGGCCGGCAGCTCCTGCTCGTCGGTAGTGCCCGGATTGACCTTTACCTGGCCGGGGAGTCCGTCGCCGCCGCCGAAGATGCCGCGCGGCGGGTCGCCGGAGCGGTTGTCGCCGGTGGAGCTGACGGCCGCGCCCTCGAGAAAGCGCCAGGTCTTGACCGCGCCCATGCCGCCGCGCCAGCGTCCGGGCGCCGGGGCTTCGTCGCGCAGTTCGTAGCGCTCGCACAGCATCGGCGCCGACAGCTCCATCTCTTCCAGCGGGTTGTTGCGGGTATTGGCCATCAGCGTGTCCACGGTGTCGAGGCCGTCGCGGCCGTGACGGCCGCCGTACGAGCCCTCGTTGATCTCCACGTTGATCTGGTACTTGCCCCGGTACGACTCGAACGAGTAGACGAAGCAGGAAACATTGGCGGAGTTGCCCCCGGTGACGCGCTCGGGCAGCGCCTCGCTCAGCGCCGCCAGGACCTGGTCGGGGATCCGGTTGATCTGCGTGAAGCGGGCCTCGCAGCCGCGCGGGTAGATCGGGTTGAAGATGCTGCCCTTGGGAGCGTGGGCGTATACCGGGCGGAAAACGCCGTCGTTCTGCGGCACGCCCGCGCCCTCGGCGGTCTCATCCAGCAGCAGGGCGCGCACCGCGAAGTTCACCGCGGGCAACACGCTGCCTTCGAAGGGACAGTTGAAGCCGGTCGCGGTCTGCGGCGTGGAGCCGGTCAGGTCCACGCAGATGTCGCCGCCGCGCACGAGAACGCGCGTCGCGATCTTGAGCGGCTTGCCGAAGTGCTTGCCGTCGTCCTCCAGCCAGGCGTCCGGCGCTGCGTACTCGCCGTCGGGCAGTTCCTCGATCCGCGCGCGCATCCGCCGCTCGGCGTAGTTCATCCACTGTTCGGCAGCGCTCATGACGCGGTCCAGGCCATGCTGCGCGACCAGCCCGGCGAAACGCTCCTCGCCCAGCCGGCAGCAGGCGATCATCGCCTCGAGGTCGCCGGCGTTGGCTTCGGGCGTGCGCACGTTGTCCATGATCAGCGACCAGAGGTCCTCGCTCCGCTGGCCGGCGGCATGCAGCTTCACCGCGTCGAGGATCTGGCCCTCGGCGAAGAAGTCCGGCACGTCCACCGAGAAACCCGGGTCGGCCGCGCCGATGTCCACCATGTGGCCGGTGCAGCCGGCGAAACCGACGTGTATGTCGCCCACGAACAGCGGCAGCAGCACGCCGTAGTCGGGACTGTGCGAGGCGCCGTGATACGGGTGGTTGTGGAGATAGACGTCTCCGGGCCGGTAGCGCCCGCGGTGCTTGCGGTCGATGCCGCGCACATAGGCGGGCAGCGAGCCGCAGTGCATGGGCGTGGAGTCGCTCTCGCACAACTGCCGTCCGTCGAAGTCCAGCAGCGCCGCGCCGATGTCGCGCGACTCGCGCATGACGCTGGAGTAGGCCATGCGCACCAGCAGTTCGGCCATCTCGTGGGCGATGGAGTGCAGCGCGCCGCCGATCACCTGCAGCGAGACGGGATCGACCTCCACGCGGTTCCAGCGCCGCTCTCCGTGCGCGCCGAGGCCGGTGCTGCGCGCTTCGTCGAGGCCGGGCCAGAGATCCGTGGCGTTCATGTCCCGGGGGTCAGGCGGAGGTTGGAGCGGCGGTCCACGCGCGCCTGCCAGCCCGGAGGGATCGCGGTGGTCGTGTCGGACTGCTCGACGATCGCGGGGCCTTCGATGCGGTGGCCCGGCTTGAGAGCGGAGCGGCGGTAGAAATCGGTCGGCAGAGGATCGGGCGCGCCGGGAAAGCGGCAGGGTGCGGTAAGCCGGGGTTTGGCGGCCTCGGCGTCGTCCCGTGAGGCAGTGGCGGAAACCAGGGGCTGGCCCGCAACGTACGCGGATACGCCGAGATTGACGACCCGCACCGGCATGTCCGGATAGGCGCGCAGATAGGCGCGCTCATGCTCGGCGTCGAAACGCCGGCGCAGCGCCTCGGCCCATTTCGCATCGATGTCGCCGGGCGGCGTATCCACCGCCAGTTCGTTGCCCTGGCCGGCGTAGCGGCACTCGGCCCAGAGTTTCAGGCGCACTTCGTTCGCGGCGAACCCGTCGCCGCCAAGCCGTTCGGTGGCTTCGCGCGTCATTTCATCGAAACGGCCGGATACGGCCGCGTACTCCAGGTCGTCCAGATCGCTCCACAGCGTTGCCTTGAATTCGTAGCGCACCTGCGCGCACAACAGCCCGCCGGCGGCGCCCACGCCGGGGTGCGGCGGGATCAGCACTTCGCCGATGGCCAGCGCTTCGGCCACCGGCGCGGCGAACGCCCCGCCCGCGCCGCCATAGGCTACCAGCGTGAATTCGCGCGGGTCAAAGCCCTTGGACACGCTGGCCAGGCGCATCGCCTCGACCATGTTGTTGACCGCGATATCGAAGATGCCGCCGGCGGCGTCCTCCAGCGTCAGGCCCAGCGGCTCGGCGACGTGCCGGCGGATGGCGTCGCCGGCCCTGTCGGGCGCCAGCGTGGGGACGGCGTCCGCAAGGTGGGCGGGGCGGTACCAGCCGCTCACCAGCAGCGCGTCGGTAACGGTGGGCCGGTCGCCGCCCCTGCCGTAGCAGGCGGGGCCGGGATCGGCGCCGGCGCTTTGCGGACCCACCCGGAACATGCCCTCGGGGTCCAGCCAGGCAATCGAGCCACCGCCGGCGCCCAGCGTCGCGATGTCCACCATCGGCGTCATCACGTCGTAGTCGCCGACGCGCGTATCGAGCAGGCTGCGCATGCGCATTTCGCCGTTGGGCGCCACGCCGATGTCCGCGGAGGTGCCGCCCACGTCCAGCGTGATGACGTTCCCGCGCCCGATCCGGGCGCCGGCCTCGATGCCCGCGATCAGCGCGCCCACCGGTCCGGAAAGCAGCAGGTTGACCGGCCGCCGATACGCCTCCGCGGGCGCGACCATGCCTCCGCTGGAAGTCATCAGGCGCAGTTGCGCGGGCACGCCCGCTTCCTCCAGCGCGGCGGCGAAGCGGCGCACGTAGCGGCCGGTGACCGGGCCCACGTAGGCGTTCATCGCGGTGGTGGAGAAGCGCTCGTATTCGCGCACCAGCGGCGCGATCTCGTGACTGGCGGTGACGTAGGCATCGGGGAACTCGCGCCGGGCGATGTCCGCGATGCGCCGCTCGTGTTCGGGGTTCAGGAAGGAAAAAAGGCAGCAGACGGCGACCGATTCAACGCCTTCTTCCTTCAGGCGCGCGACGGCCTCGAGCACGTCGTCCTCGTTGAGCGGCGTTTCGACTTCGCCGTCGGGCGCGCGGACCCGTTCGCGCACGGTCATCCGCCAGCGGCGCGGCGCCAGGGGACGGCTCTGACGGGCGATCTCCTGGTAGTGCGAGAAGTTGTAGGGCCGGTCCTTGCGCCCGATGTGCAGGACGTCGCGAAAACCGCGGGTGGTGATCAGCCCGGTCCTGGCGCCCTTGCGTTCCAGCAGCGCGTTGGTGGCGACGGTGGTGCCGTGGCAGCAGAACTCGATGTCGGCGAATTCGAGGCCGGCCTTGCGCAGCAGTTCCCCGGCGCCCTGCATGGCGGCGCGGGCGGGGTCGTCCGGAGTGGACGCGAGCTTGTGGGTGGCCAGCACCTGTCCGTCGCTGCCGGCGGCGATGAGGTCGGTGAAGGTTCCGCCGATGTCGATGCCAATACGCGCCAAGATGCCCGCGCCTCTTTGCGCGCCACGAAAGACGGCGAATTTTCGCATATCGTGGGTCGTGTATGGTTCGTGCGGCCATGGGCGCGCTGACCGAATCCGTTCTCGATTTCCTTTGCGGCGAGCTTCCGGCGCGCGCGCCGGCGGAGGCACGGCGTATTGCGGTGACCGGGTTCATCGACTGTATCGGCGTGGCCCTGGCCGGTGCGGACCAGCCGGTGGTGCGCAACCTGCTGAAGTCCGACGGCGGGGGCAGGCCGGAGGCGCGGCTGCTGCTTAGCGGCGAGCGCATGCCGGCGGGCGCCGCCGCGCTGATCGGATCCGCCGCCGCCCATGCGCTCGATCTCGACGACTACGCGTTCGCCAACCACACCAGCGCGGTGCTGGCGCCGCCGATTCTTGCGGAAGCCGAAGTGGTGCAGGCTTCAGGCACCCGCATGGTTGAAGCCTACCTGGCGGGATTCGAAGTCTGGAGTGTCCTGGCGCGGCGCGAGCAGGACTACATGCAGGGGGCAGGGTGGCACCCGACGGGCGTCTACGGCCCGGTGGGAGCGGCGGCCGCGCTCAGCCGGCTGCGCGGCATGTCCAGGCGCGAGACTCGCAACGCGCTGGGACTCGCGGCGGCCGCCGGGGGCGGCGTGATGGACAACTTCGGGACCCAGGCCAAGCCCTACCAGGCTGCGCGCGCCGCCGAGGCCGGCCTTGTCGCCGTGCGCCGTGCGCTGGCCGGCCTGGACGCGGGGGCCCACGCGCTGGACGGGGCGGGGGGCTTCCTTGAGGCGATCTCGCCGTCGGGCCGCGTGGACCGCGCCTCGGCCGCCCCGGAGCTCGGACGGGACTGGTACATGGCCGAGCACGGGCTGAACATCAAGCGCTACCCGGTGGTGGGTGCGGCCCAGCGCTGCGTGGACGCGGCCCTGCAAGTGCGCGCCGACCACGGCCCGGAGCCCGCGGCGATCGAGCGCGTGACCGCGCGCATCAGCGTGTCGCACTCGTCCGTCGCGCAGTTCCGCCTGCCCGCCGACGCCATGCAGGCCAAGTTCAGCCTGGAGTTCGCGGTCGCGGCGCCGCTGATCTTCGGGCGCCTGGGATTCGCGGAAATGCGCGACGATTGCGTGCTGCGCGACGACGTGCAGGCGCTGATGCGCAAGGTGGAGCGGGAGGAAGGCCCGGACGACGATCCGATATACCCGGTGGGGGCGCGCCATGACACTGTCGGCGTCGTGCTGGCCGACGGAACCGCGCTGGAAAGCGAGCCGGTCCATCGTTACCGCGGTCACGGGCGGAACCCGCTTTCTCCGGACGAGCTGCGCGCCAAGTTCATGGACTGCGCGACGGTTACCGGCGCGGTGACCGGCGCCGTGGCTGCCGATCTGTTCGAGCGTTTGTTGCGCCTGGAGGAACTGGGCGGCGTCGGAGAACTTTCCGAATTACCGTGATCAATCGCCGGCCAGTAATTTTTCCAGCACGAGGGCCGCGGCCAGCACCTGCATGTCGGCGAACCGCGCGCCCACAAGCTGCACGCCCACCGGCAGTCCCGCCGGACCCGTCAGGCCCGGGATCGTCACGCACGGCAGGTGCAGCGCCGTGAACAGCCGGTTGAAGGTGGCCTCGCCGTTTCCGTCCCTGCGCGGGATCGCCTCGCCCGGCACCGAAGCCGTCAGCCAGGCGTCGTAGTCGGCAAGACGCCGGGCGAACACCGGGCGCAGGGCGCCGATCCCGTCATAGGCCTCGGCCATCGCCCGCGGAGTGATTCCGCGGTTGACCTCGACCTCCTCGATGATGTCCTCGTGCAGGCCCTGCTTGCCGGCGCCGTGCTCGGCCAGCAGCGAGATCCGCGCCTCGCCGTGCATGATCACGTCCTGCCACTCGTTGAGGTTTTCCGCTTGCGGGACCTCGTCCACCTCCTCCACGCTGTGGCCGGCCGAGGCCAGCTTGCCGGCGGCGGTCTCGACGGCCGACCGGCTGGCCGGTTCCGCGTCCGCCCAGTAGGGCGTGCGGTAAAGCCCGATCCGAAGGTTCCGGCCGGCTTCGGGCGCTAGCCATTCGCCCAGGTTCAGGACTTCGCCGGTGCGCGCCAGCAGTTCCACGTCCTCGGCCATCCAGCCCACCGTGTCGAGGCTGGGCGCATGCAGCCACAGTCCCTGCACCGGCACGCGGCCGTAAGTGGGCTTGAAGCCGGCCACGCCGCAGAACGAGGAGGGCCGGATCACCGACCCGCCGGTCTGCGTTCCCAGCGCCATGGGGGCCATGCCGGTCGCCACGGCGGCGCCGGAGCCCGCCGATGAGCCGCCGGGCGTACGCTTGAGGTCGTGTGGGTTGGCGGTGGGCGGGTCGCGGCCGATGCCGGCGAATTCAACGGTGTCCGCCTTGCCCAGCAGCACGCAACCGGCCTGGCGCAGCAGGCGCACGCAGGCGGCGTCCTGCTCGGCGCGCCGGCCCTCGTAGCGCGGCGAACCGCGCTGCGTGGGCAGGTCCACCGTGTCGATCACGTCCTTGACCGCGAACGGCAACCCGTGCAGCGCGCTGCGCGACCCGCGCAGTTCGCGCTCGCGGTCCCGGGCGCGCGCTTCCCCCAGCGCCCGCTCCGCGTCGAAGACCGCGAACGCCCGCACGTCCGTCTCGCGCTCCTCGTGGCGCGCAATGCAACGCTCGACCGCCTGCTCGCTGGAGACTTCGCCGCGCGCCAGCCTCGCCCACAGGCCCTGCGACCGGATGCCGGAGTCCGGACTGCGTTTCATGGATTTGGTCCGGCCATAATCGGGTCCGACGCCTGCCCGCCGACCATTATGGCCGCTGCCCGGGGCGGCGGCTTGCCTTCAGTGGGTTTCGTCGACGATGTGCAGGTTGACGCCCTGGCTGGCCAGTTGCCGGGCCGTGTCGGGGGGAATTCCCGCGTCCGTGACCAGCGTGTCGATCCTGTCGAGCTTGCAGATGATGTGCGAGCAGCGTCTGCCGAACTTCGACGAGTCCGACACCAGGATGATTTCGCTGGCCATGTTGCACATCCGGCGGTTCAGGCTGGCCTCCTGCGCGAAGTGAGTGGTCACCCCCACCGCGGCATCGATGCCGTCGGCGCCGAGAACGAGCTTGTCGAAATGCATGTGGCGCAGGCCTTCCTCGGCATGCTTGCCGAAGAAACTCAGCGACCGGGTGCGCAGTATCCCGCCCGTCACCAGGATTTCAATGTGCGCAGCCCGGGCCAGCGCCGATGCCACGTTCAGACCGTTGGTGACGACCGTCAGGTCCCGATGGTCCAGCAGGCAGAGGGCCACCTCCTCGGTGGTCGTGCCCGAGTCCAGGGCTATGGTGTGGACGTCGTGGCCGATCAGCTCCGCGACGGCGCGCCCCAGGCGCCGCTTGACCGACAGGTTGTCCTTGTGCCGCTCCTGCATCGACAGTTCACGGGTCAGACGGTTGCTGGCGACGGCGCCGCCGCGTGAGCGCACGACCAGCCCCTTGCTGTTCAGCGCGTTCAGATCGTTGCGGATGGTGACTTGCGAAACGTTGAGCGTCCTGGCCAGTTCATCGACCCCTACCTTGCCCTTGGACTCAGTCTGGCGCACGATTTCGGAGCGCCTTTCGATCAGGCTCAACATGGATTCCCCCCGGCTCAATGTGAATTCCCCCCGGTTGAGGCGCAAATCCTAATCACTTGCGTTTGTTTTCACAACCGGCGCCCGCACCGGACCCGCGCGCCCGCCGAAGTGCTTGCGGTTACGATAGCGCCCGAAGCCGTTTCCGGTCCGCAATGATGGAAATCAGGGGAGAACAAAGCCTGGCGCACCCGCGCGAAGACGTGTGGGCGGCGCTGATCGATCCCGACGTGCTGGGCGCCTGCGTGCCCGGCTGCAAGTCCTTCGAGCGGGTTACCGAGGACAACTACCGCGCTGCCATGCAGGCCGATATCGGCCCGGTCAGCGCGGGATTCGAAGTCGAGATACGAATAGCCGATCCGGACCCACCGCACTCGTACCGCCTGGAAGGCAACGCCAAGGCGGCCGTGGGCTTCGGCCGCGGCCAGGCCGACGTCCGACTGGAGGAAGACGGCCGGGGCGGAACCAGGCTCAGCTATGTGGCGAACTTGCAACTGGGGGGAAAACTGGCGCAGGTCGGGTCGCGCCTGTTGTCGGGCATTACGCGAAAGATCGCGGCGAACTTCTTCGAGCGCTTCGCCCAGGTGCTGGAGGGCAAGCGGCCGGTGGGCGCGGCGGGGGCGAAACGGCCCGGAGCCGGCCTCCAGGCGGCCCTGGGCCGGGTCTTCGGGAACCGGTTGTTGCGTTGGGCCGTTCCGGCCGTGCTGCTCGGCCTGGGGGCGCTTGCCGTTTTCCTGTTGTTGACTTAGTGATTGGCGTTATTATCGGAACCGGTGTGGTCGGAAGGCACGCCAGGGTCCGGCGATAGCCGGATGAGGGTAATCGCAAGTTAAGGAGGGGCGGGAATGGACGCTACGGTTTCGTTCACGCTGAACGGCAAGAATGTCAGCGCCGAAACGAGCGGCGCGACGCTGCTGGTGGATCTGCTTCGCAACCATTTCGGACTGACCGGCGCGCACGTGGGCTGCGACACCAGCCAGTGCGGCGCCTGCGTGATTCACGTCGACGGCGTTTCGGTCAAGAGTTGCACGATGCTGGCGGCGCAGGCCGACGGCCGCGCGGTGGAGACGATCGAGGGCCTGGCCGCGAACGGCGAACTGCATCCCGTTCAGCAGGCGTTTCATGAGCATCACGCCCTGCAATGCGGGTTCTGCACGCCCGGCATGATCATGAGCGCGGTCGATCTGCTCCGCCGCAACCCGCGGCCCAGCGAAGTCGAAGTGCGCGACTGGCTGGAGGGCAACATGTGCCGTTGCACCGGCTATCACAACATCGTCAAGGCGGTGCGCGCGGCGGCGGTCGCAATGGGAGAGGAGGCGTCATGAGCGGTGAAATGGGGATAGGCGTCTCGGCGCCACGCACCGAAGACCGGCGCTTCCTCACCGGCAGGGGCCGGTATGTGGATGACATCAACCTGCGTTCGCAGCAGTACGCCTGGTTCGTGCGCTCGCCCCACCCGCATGCCGAGGTGCGTGGCGTGGACGCGGCGGACGCCCTGAAGATGCCCGGCGTAACGGCCGTGCTGACGGGCGCGGACATGCAGGCCGACGATATCGGATCGCTGCCCGTGGCCTGGGGCATAACCAGCCGGGACGGCTCGCCGGCCCACGAACCGGCGTATCCGGCGCTGGCCACCGACCGGGTGCGTTACGTGGGCAACCCGGTGGCGGTGGTGGTGGCTGAATCGCGGACCCAGGCCCGGGACGCGGCCGAGATGGTGAACGTGGACTACGGGGAACTGGAGTCGGTGTCCAGCGCAACGGCCGCCATGGAGGAAGGCGCGCCGCAGATACACGAGGGTGCGCCCGGCAACATGTGTTTCGACTGGGAGTGGCTGCCGGCGGCCATGGCGCCGGACGCCAAGAGCAACACCGACAAGGCCTTCGAGGAGGCCGCGCACGTCGTGTCGCTGGAACTGGTGAACAACCGCCTGGTCCCGAACGCCATGGAACCGCGCGCCAGCCTGGCAGACTTCAATCCGGCCACCGGCCAGCTCACGCTCTACACCACCAGCCAGAACCCGCACGTCAACCGCCTGCTGCTGTGCACCGCCACGCTGAAGATGCCCGAACACAAGGTGCGCGTGGTGGCGCCGGACGTCGGTGGAGGTTTCGGGTCGAAGATCTATCACTACGCCGAGGAACTGACCGTGTGCTGGGCGTCGCGGCGGCTGGGGGTCCCGGTGAAGTGGACCGCCGAGCGCAGCGAGTCGTTCCTGGCGGATGCGCAGGGGCGCGACCACGTGACCCGCGTGGAACTGGCGCTGGACGCCGAGGCCCGTTTCACCGGCATGCGTGTGGACACCGTCGCCAACCTGGGCGGATGGCTGTCGGCTTTCGGGCCGGCCATTCCCACCGTGTTCTATGCGCCTTTGCTGGCGGGGGTCTACAGGACGCCCAACATCTACGTGTCCGTCAAGGGCGTGTTCACCAACACCACGCCGGTCGATGCGTACCGGGGCGCGGGGCGTCCGGAAGCCTGCTACGCCGTGGAGCGGGCCGTGGACGAGGCCGCGGTGCAGCTCAACATGGATCCGGCCGAGCTGCGCCGGCGCAATTTCATTCAGCCCGACGAGTTTCCCTACCAGTCGCCGGTGGGCCAGCTCTACGACTCGGGCGATTTCGATGGTTGCCTGGACCTGGCCATGCAACTGAATTCCTACGACGAATTCGCCGAACGCAGGAGGGAAAGCCAGGCCAGGGGCAAGCTGCGCGGCCGGGGCATGTGCTTCTACATCGAAGCCTGCGGCGCGGCCCCTTCGCAGGCCGCCGGGCAACTGGGCGCGCGCGCCGGCCTCTACGAGGTCGCCACCGTTCGGGTGCATCCTTCCGGCAGCGTGCAGGTCCTGACCGGGTCCCACAGTCACGGACAGAGCCACGAGACCACGTTCGCGCAGATCGTCGCGGAGCGGCTGGGCATCGATTTCGGCAACGTGGAAATCGTCCACGGCGATACCGGCGAGATTCCGTTCGGAATGGGCACCTACGGTTCCCGTTCGCTGGCCGTGGGCGGAACCGCCCTTTACAAGGCCCTTGACAAGGTGGAGGAGAAGGGACGCAAGATCGCCGCGCATCTGCTCGAGGCGGAGGCGGCCGATATCGAGTTCACCGACGGCGAGTTCCGGGTGGCCGGCACCGACCGCGCGGTGTCCTTCGGGGACGTTGCGCTGTCGGCCTACGTGCCGCACAACTATCCGCTGCAGGAACTCGAGCCGGGACTGGAGGAGACCGCGTTCTTCGATCCGGAGAATTTCACCTTTCCGTCCGGCTGCTACATCTGCGAAGTCGAAGTGGACCGGCACACGGGCCAGGTGGAGCTGTGCAATTTCGTTGCCGCCGACGATTTCGGCAACATCATCAATCCCATGGTGGTGGAAGGGCAGGTGCACGGCGGGCTGGCGCAGGGCATCGGGCAGGCGCTGCTGGAGCACTGCCTGTACACGCCCGAAGGCCAGTTGCTGAGCGGTTCGTACATGGACTACTGCATGCCGCGGGCGGACGATCTGCCGTCTTTCGTGGTCGCCACGCGCTGCACGCCCACGCCCTTCAACCCGCTGGGGGTCAAGGGCTGCGGGGAAGCCGGCGCGATCGGCGCGCCGCCGGCGGTCATCAACGCCGTTCTCGATGCGCTGCGCCCGCTGGGGGTGGCGCATATCGACATGCCGGCCACGCCGCAGGCCGTCTGGCAGGCCATCGAGTCGGCACGGTCCGGCGAGTAGAGGAGGACAGAGCAATGCGCGAATTCAACTACTACCGCGCCGGGTCGGTGCGCGACGCGGCCAAGCGCCTGGGCGCGAGCGGCAACGCCATGCTGCTGGCCGGCGGAATGACGCTGCTGCCGGCGCTCAAGATGCGCCTGAACGACCCCGGGGAACTGATCGACCTGGCCGGGATCGATGAACTCAGGGGCGTCAAGCTGACCCGCAAGGGGGCCCACATCGGCGCCACGACCACGCACGCGGAAGTTGCGGACAACGTGGAATTGCGGGCCGCGGTTCCGGTCCTGCCGCATGCCGCCGAGTCGATCGGCGATCCGCAGGTGCGCAATCGCGGCACGCTGGGCGGTTCGCTTGCCAACAACGACCCCGCGGCCGACTATCCGGCGGTGGCCCTGGCCCTGGGCGCGACCATCTTTACCAACAAGCGCAAGATTTCCGCGGACGACTTCTTTACCGGGATGTTCGAGACGGCCCTGGGGCGCGGAGAGGTGGTCACCCAGGTACTGTTCCCGATTCCGCAGCGTGCGGGCTACGCGAAATTCCCCAACCCGGCCACGCGCTACGCCCTCGTGGGCGTTTGCGTGGCGCAATTCAAGACGGGCGTTCGGGTGGCCGTGACCGGGGCCGGCGCATCGGTGTACCGGCTGGCGGATTTCGAGGCTGCGCTAGAGTCCGACTTCTCCGAAGTTGCGCTGGACGGGCTGACGGCTTCGGCGGCGAACCTGAATGACGACATGCATGCCGGCGCCGAGTATCGCGCGCACCTGGTGGGCGTCATGGCCCGCCGCGCCGTCTCGACGGCCCTCGACTGACAGGTTTGACCGCCACCCCGGACTCCGTGGAGCAGGTTCGCGGCCTGCTCGAGGGGCAGGACTACATCGCGGGCGACCGCCTGAGCACCGCCATGTTCCTGGCGCTCAGCCTCAAGCGCCCGCTGTTCCTGGAGGGCGAGGCCGGCGTCGGCAAGACCGAACTGGGCGTGGCGCTGGCCGCGGCGCTGGGGCGCCGGCTCATCCGCCTGCAGTGCCACGAGGGCCTGGACCTGGCGGGGGCCGCCTACGAATGGAACCACGCCCGCCAGATCCTGGCCATTCGCCTGGCGGAGGCCGAGGAACGCGTGGACGAGATGGCCGGCGACCTCTACTCGCGCGAATTCCTGATCGAACGCCCGCTGCTCGAGGCGCTGTCGCCCCGTCCCGAGGGACCGCCGGTGCTGCTTGTGGACGAACTGGACCGCGCGGACGAGCCATTCGAGGCTTATCTCCTAGAATTTCTGTCGGATTTCCGGATGACCATCCCCGAGCTGGGGGAGGTCCGGGCGCCCGAGGCGCCGCTTGTCGTGCTGACGTCCAACCGCACCCGCGAGGTGCATGACGCGCTCAAGCGCCGCTGTCTGTACTGCTGGGTGGACTACCCCACGCAAGCCGCCGAGGAACGCATCCTCCGGGCGCGCGTGCCGGGACTTCCCGATGCCCTGCGCGAAAAGGTGGTCGGTTTCGTCCAGGGCCTGCGCAAGGAAGGCCTGTTCAAGTCGCCGGGCGTGTCGGAAACGCTGGATTGGGCGGAATCGCTCATGGCCATGGGCGCCCGCAAAGTGGACACGCAAGCCGTCTCGGAGACTCTCGGCGCCCTGCTCAAGTACCAGGAGGACCTGGAGCAGGTCGACGAGTCGGTTGTCGATCGCCTCCTTGCCGCCTCAGCCTGAACCCGGAAGGGTGAGGGCCTCGGGCCTCTCCGAGCGCATCGTCAGCTTCGTGCGCACGCTGCGCGCGGCGGGGCTGCCGCTGGGCGTGGGCAGGAGCGCCCTGGCCCTGGAGGCCGTGAAATGCATCGACATCGGCAATCGCGCCGAGTTTTCCGCCGCGCTGCGCTCGGTACTGACCGCGGGTCCCGCCGAGGGCGTGCTGTTCGACTGCGCCTTTGCGATGTTCTTCGGCAACGCCGCGGCCTTCGCGCGGCTCGGCGACCTGCAGGAGCTGGGCCTGCGTTCCATGGGCGAGACCAGGCCTCCGCCCGGCGCCCTGCGCCTGCTGCGGGCCATGGACAGCGCATCCAGCCTGATCGCCGCGCCCGGCGCCCAGTCCGCCATTGCCGGAGCCGGCTATTCGCCGCAGGAGCGCCTGGCGTCCAGGGACTTCGCGCAGATGACGCCGGAGGAACAGGCCCAGGCCCGCGAACTGCTGCGGCGCGGCGTGCTCTGCCCGACGCGGACGGGGCGCCGCTACAAGGCCGCCGCGCACGGACCGCGGATAGACCTTGAGGCCACCCTGCGGGCCGGCCTCGCATCCGGTGGCGAGCTGGTGCGGCTGAAGCGCAAAGCGCGCCGGGTCGAACCGATGTCGCTGGTGCTGCTGTTCGACGTCTCGGGCTCGATGACGACTTACGCGCGCATGGCGATCCATTTCGCCCACGCGCTGTGCAGCGCCCGGCGCAATGTCGAAGTGTTCGTTTTCGCCACCCGCCTGACCCGCGTGACCCGCGAACTTCGGGGGCGGGACGGGGACGTGGCGACCGCCGCCGCGCTCAAGGCCGCTCCCGACTGGGAAGGGGGCACCCGCATCGCATCGGCCCTGGGCCAGTTCAACCGGCAGTGGTCGCGCCGGGTGCTGGCCCGTCCCGGCATGGTGCTGCTGTTCAGCGACGGCCTGGAGCGGGCCTACGTGGAGGAACTGCGGACCGAGGCGGCGCGCCTGCGGCGGTCGTGCAAGCGGCTGGTATGGCTGAACCCGCTGCTGGGCTACAAGGATTTCGAACCGCGCGCCCGCGGCGTGCGGGCGCTGCTGCCCGCAGTGCACGAACATCGCCCGGGCCATAACGTCGACAGCCTGCTCGGGCTTGCCGACGCGTTAGAGTAGGGCGGGATGACGGACTTCCCGCTCGACTCGTTCATGGCCGGCGTCGTGCGGCGGAACGCGGGCGAGACGGAGTTCCACCAGGCCGTGCGGGAAGTCGCCACCGACATCATTCCCTTCGAGGCGAAGAACCCGCTGTTTCGCGAGGCGCGAATATTCGAGCGGCTTGCGGAGCCGGACCGGGTCGTTTCCTTCCGCGTCTGCTGGGAAACGGACCGGCGCCGGATTCATATCAACCGCGGCTACCGCGTCCAGTGGAACAATGCGATCGGGCCCTACAAGGGCGGCCTGCGCTTCCATCCGTCGGTCAACCAGAGCATCCTCAAATTCCTCGCTTTCGAACAGACCTTCAAGAACAGCCTGACCGGCCTGCCCATCGGCGGCGCCAAGGGCGGTTCCGATTTCGATCCCAAGGGCCGCTCCGATGCCGAGATCATGCGGTTCTGCCAGGCCTTCATGACCGAACTGCACCGGCACATCGGCCCCAACACCGACGTGCCGGCGGGCGATATCGGAGTCGGCGGGCGGGAAATCGGCTATCTTTTCGGCCAGTACAAGCGCCTCCAGAACGCCTTTGAAGCCGTGCTTACCGGCAAGGCGCTCGAGTTCGGCGGTTCCTACCTGCGCCCGGAAGCCACCGGCTACGGCGTG
The DNA here is from genome assembly GCA_965116895.1 of Gammaproteobacteria bacterium. Lineage (GTDB taxonomy): Bacteria > Pseudomonadota > Gammaproteobacteria > Steroidobacterales > Foliamicaceae > Foliamicus. The sequence continues at coordinate 1,081,670 of OZ220729.1, forward strand.
GTCTACATGATGGAAGAGATGCTGGCGCTGAAGAACGAGAACCTGGACGGCAGGACCTGCGTGGTATCGGGTTCCGGAAACGTGGCCCTGCATTGCTGCCAGCGGCTGATCCACATGGGCGCGAAGGTCGTGACGCTCTCCGATTCGTCGGGGTTTGTGCACGATCCGGCCGGAATCGACGAGGAAAAGTTCGCCTGGGCGCGCGACCTGAAGCTGTCGCGGCGCGGTCGAATCGAAGAGTACGCGAAGGAATTCGGCTGCGATTTCCATGCCGGGGACCGTCCCTGGGCGGTGCCCTGCGATCTGGCCTTTCCCTGCGCCACGCAGAACGAGCTCGACGAGCCGGACGCGCGCAGCCTGGTGGAAGGCGGGTGCCGGGCGATCGCCGAGGGCGCGAACATGCCCAGCACGCCGGCAGCGATGAAATTCCTCGCAGAGGCCCGCGTGCCCCACATGCCGGGAAAGGCCGCCAACGCGGGCGGCGTCGCCGTTTCGGGCCTGGAGATGAGCCAGAACAGCCAGCGGTTCAACTGGTCCCGCGGAGAGGTGAACATGAGGCTGCACGACATCATCCGCCACATTCACGAACAATGCGTGCGCTACGGCGAGGAGTCCGGGTTCGTCAACTATTGCCGGGGCGCCAATATCGGCGGCTACACGAAGGTCGCCGAGGCCATGCTGGCCTACGGCGTGGTCTGATCGCCGCTGCTATCATCGGTCGGCCCCCGGTCAGGGTCCGGCTGCTGCAACGGAGGATAAGCAATTGGCTACGAAAGTTCTCACCTACCTGGATACGAATGCCATTCCCTGGGAGGACAATCCGTGGATTCCGGGCTTCAAACGCCGGCTCCTGGTCCATGACGACTCGAAGGGGTCCGAGATTCGAATCGACTACGTGCCGCCCGGCTGTATTCCCGACGTGCTTGAACTACCGCACCGCCATTACCACAACACGGTAACGGAACGGGCCTACACACTGTCCGGCGACTTTCCTCACTGGGAGTTCAGCGAGGCCGAAGACCTCGAAGGCGACATGATCGTGTTTCGCCGCCATATGTTCATGGATCGGCCGCCGAAGACCATTCATGGGCTAATGCCCGAACCGCTGTCCGAGACCGGGTGCGTGCTCCTTTACTGGAACACGGGGCCGGGCACGGGTGTGGCCGAGCCGGAAGCGCCCGTCGAATCGATTGATATCCCTTTCGACGACAGTTTCGACTTTGATTACCCCGAATTTGGCGATGCCCGACTTTTCGATATCGGCGAGGTTGCCTGGCAACGGCATTCCGTCGTGCCGGGCTGGAAAGTCAAGCCATTGGCCGCCGCCCATGAAAACTCCGGGGCGGTCAGTCTCGTGCACATCCCCGCCGACTGGACCGCGCCGCGAGACGGATCGGCGGTCTCCGGGGACGATCCGGCGCCCTGGCTGTTCGTCATTTCCGGCGACCTTGGAGTTCAGGTTGCAGAGAACGGAGCGCGACGCGACGTCGGGCTGCAGGAAGGGGCGTTTCTGATGTGGCGCGCCGGAGCGGCGCTAAGCGTGCCGCGCGAATCCGTCAGCGACGGCGGGTGCACCGTGCTCTGCGTGGGCCACGACCTGTCGGGGGTCGGCTGACGCTCCCAGGGACTATCCTGAGGTCAGGCAGGCGGCGTTCAGGTCGGCTCGCGTGGGCCGCGCTGCGGGCCCTTCGCCGCCGAGCGAATCCACGGCCCGCGTGAACAGGTTGGGCAGGAGCGCATCGTCCCATTCGGGGCCGTCCTTCCCGGTGCGCAGGATCACCAGCTCCCGCGACGGAATCATGTAAAGCCGCTGGTCGCCGGCGCCGTCGAGGAAGAACAGGTCGTCGGCCACGAACGGCTCCGAGTGCACGTTGCCCATGAACTCGATACCCGGGTCGTATTTGCGCAGGGGCTCATGGGACGTTCCCAGCCATAGCTGCATCCCGTAGTTCTCGTTGGCCGCCGACGGCGCGGTCATTTCGTCCACCCAGCCGGCCGGAATCACCTGCCGGCCCGCATGGCAGCCGTCCTGCATCAGCGTCTGGCCGATGCGCGCCCAGTCCTCGATCGCGGTCCACATGCAGCAGTCCGTGTGCACCATGCCGTCCTCCCGGTCCAGCAGCAGCCAGCCGTCGCGCAGCCCCAGCGGGGCCCAGAGCTTCTCGGACAGGTAGTCGGCGAAGCGCATTCCTATCGCGCGCTCGACGACGATGCCGGCCACCTGGCTGTTGGGATTGGCGTGCGAGAAAGCCGTTCCCGGGGGCGCGTAGATCCCGACGTCGAGGTTGGCGGTGACGATGTCGGTGCCCATCGTGCGCGCCAGGCGCGCCGAGCCCGGATAGAAGGCGAACGTTTCCTCGAGGCCGCCGGCCATGTTCAGGAGGTCCCGCACGGTGATGCCGCGGCGTTCGTCGGTGTCCCATTCCGGGAGAAAATCCGCCGCCGGCTGATCGACCGACTCCATGTGGCCGTCGGCGATGGCGTGTCCCACCAGGATGGAAGTCAGGACCTTGGTGAGCGAGTGGGTGCTGAACTCGGACTCGGGGGCCTGGTCATTGAAGTAGCTGGCGTGAGCCAGCCGCCCCTTGTAGAGCACCACCAGCGAATCGCTGTTCTGCTGCTCGGCCCACAAGGCGGCCTCACGGTAGATGTCCGGATCGATCGGGTTTTCCGCCTCGGGCCAGGCCTCCAGCGGCGCCGCCGCGCTGCCCGCCACGAGTTCCTGCGGGTCGTACCAGGCGCGCGCGGGGCTCATGGGATTGCCGGAAAGCGAGATGGCGTAGCGCTTGGCGTAGATGCCGTACCAGCCGAGCCGCGCGGGCAGATAGAACAATATGCCGATCACGGCAATGACGATCAGCGTCCACTTGCCGGTGCTGGCAAGTCCTCTGAGTATGCGTTTGAGCATCGTTTCTCCTTGCTTGTCCGTGGGCCGAACGGCTATTCCGGCGCGGGTTCAGCCGCGTCGTCCGTGGGCCGGCCGGGCAGTATTCCCCCGTAGAGCACAGCCCCGCCGTACATCGGCGATTGCCACAACTGCTCGGAGAAGCGCGGTATCGCCATGGCCGCGACCGGGAAGCACTGGACGAAGTAATTCGGCCTTATGGGCAGTCCCTGCAGCGCGTAACAGAAGAAGTCGCGGTCGTCGATGTGCCAGAAACCGTCAACGCCGTCCATGCTGGAAGTGACGGAGCCGTCCTTGTTGAAATATGCGTCGAAGACGAATTCCTGTTCGTCGTCCACCCAGCGGTAGTGGGTGGTGTTGTGCATCAGGTGGTTCCAGAAGCTAGGAAAGCGCTCGGCGGGCGACGCGCCCCTTGGCGTCTCGAGCGCGGCGATGTCGATTTCCGGGCGCGGCCAGTCGGCGCCGCCCGTCTCCATCATCATGAACGAGATCATGGGGAGACGGTCGCGGTCGGGCACCGGTTCGGGAATGAGCATGGTGTTGCCGGGCAGATAGTTGTCGGGATTGGCGAGCCAGTCGTCCACGCGGTCCGGCGTCCAGGCGAATTCGGCCTCCCTGAGCGTCTCGGAATAGCTGAATTGCTCCCGCGATCCGGCGGTCCGGCCGATCACCTTCCAGAGGTTGGGGCCGGCCAGGTGCAGGGCGTCTTCCGCCAGCGTGTGGCAGGCGCTGCAGCGCTGCTGAAAAGCGAGGCGTCCTCGCACGTAGTCGGCCCCGGCCAGCGCCTGGCGGGTCAGCCGCTCCTGGGCGTCGGCGGGCGGGGCGGGCAGGCACCAGGCAATCGCCAGCAGCGCGGCCGTTGCGGCAACGCGGTTCATCTTGTGACGCTCCATCGTTCCCGCCGCCTAGAGGATTCCGCGAATGATCAGATTGGGAATGAAGGCTTCGTCGAATCCCTTGTCCCGGGGAGGCGTATAGCCCATCCGCAGCACGATCAGGTCCAGTTTCGGGCTGATCCAGACGCGCACCTTGCCGCCGCCGTCCAGGTAGAACAGATCGTCTATCGCAAAGGGCTCCGAATGGTGGTTGCCGAACTGCGGGGGCATGCTCGGGAAATACGGCCGCCGTTCCGTGTAAACCGCGTCGGTCCAGATCTGGAAGCCATAGTTGGGGTTGGGCTCCGAACCGGTAAGCATCTCATCCACCCAGCCTTCCGGCAGCAATTGCGAGCCGTCGGGCAGCCGTCCATCGTTCATCAGCAGATGGGCGACGCGGATCCAGTCCGAAGGGGCCGCGAGAAAGCAGCAATACGAGATGACGTTGCCGTCAACGCCGTCCAGGCGCATCGCGCCACGCTGTCCTCCCATGGGCCGCCAGAGCTTCTCGCCCAGGTAGTGCGCGAAGTTCCTGCCGGTCGCCCGGTGGATGATCATGCCGGCAAGCTGGGTATTGGGGTTGTTGTGGGCGAAGGTCGTTCCCGGTTCCTCGGCCAGTCCGAACGCCAGCACGGTGCCGTTGATATCGGACCCTTCGACAAGCTGCATCATCTTCGAATACGGTTGCGGCCCCCTGCCGCGGTCGCCGAAGGGCAGTTCCAGCCCGGTGGTGTTGTGAAGAACCTGCCGAACGGTGATCTTCCCGCGGGGATCGCCTCTCCACTCTTCGATGTAGTTCTCGACCGGGTCGTCGAGGCTGGCGATATCGCCGTCGGCCAGGGCGAACCCGGCGAGTATGCCGTGCAGGGTCTTGACCCAGGAATGCGAACTGATGGGCGAACTCTCGTGGAATCCGTCCATATACTCGGCATGACGAATCTTGCCGCGGTGATAGATCATGAAAGCCTGGGTGTCACGCTCCATGGCGTAGGCGGCGGCAGCGGCAACCGCTTCGGGATCGATGGTGGCCGGCTCCCCGGCGTCGGCACTGGGGAAGAAGGGCTGCGAAACGCCGCCATCCACCAGGATCATTGGGTTGTACCAGGTCTGGGGCTGGCGGAAGCCGGACTGTTCCGGCTGGTCGCGCCAGCGCCGCCAGAATTGGAAGTCCTGAGCCTCCACCTCGTTGACCCAATCCAGCTTCGCCTGGATTTCCTCGGGCGTCATTTGGGTATTCGGCTGCTCTTGGGCGGCCGTTGCGCCCGCAGCCAGGATGATTGCAGCTGCAATCCAGCGTCCTCTATTCATAATGCGCTCTCCTTTCAGCGAAGCCCGCCCAACAAGACATTGGGGAGACGGGCATCGTCCCAGTCGGTGGCCAGCGCGCCGGTGCGCACGATCACCATGTCGGCACTGGGAATGATATATACGCGCTGCCCGCCGAAGCCGTCGAAATAGACCACGTCGTCGGCAGCAAAGGGCCGGGAGTGGTAGCCGCGAAGCGAGGCGCGCGAGTTGTAGATGCGCTGCTCCACGTGTTCCGTGCCCAGCCAGGTCAAAAAGCCGTAGTTCGGATTGTTGGGCCCGGGTGTGCGGATGGCCGCGATCCAGTCCTCGGGCACGACCTGGCGGCCGTTTGCGCGGCCGTTTTCGAGGTGCAGCAGGCCCAGCCGCAGCCAGCCTCGCGCCGGAATGTCCAGGCAGCAGTAGCTGCGGGCCATTCCGCCTTCGCTGTCCATCTGTACCCAGGCGTCGCCGGCCCCCAGCGGTTTCCAGAGCGCTTCGGACAGGTATTCCGCGTACGGCCGCCCGGTGGCGTTCTCGATGACCAGGCCCAGCGCCAGCGGATTGATGCTGTTGTATTCGAAACTTGTCGCCGGCGGCTCCACCGCCATTTGCTCGAACGTGATCGGCCGCATGTCCTGGCCGATCAGCAAGCCCATCATCGGCCCAAGGCTGCCGAAGGCAAACGTCGGGAAGTCGATGCCGCTGCTTTGCCAGAGCGCCTGGCGAATCGTGATTGCGGCGCGCTCGTCCCCGGCCCACTCGGGCAGGTAACGGCTGACCGGGTCGTCCGCCGATGCGATGTGTCCCTCGGCGATGGCCACGCCCACCAGCACGGCCACCACCGACTTGTGCATGGACTGGGTCGAGGTGAGCGTGTTTTCGTCGGCGCCTTCGTAGTAGTGCTCGAGCTGAACGCGCCCGCCGCGCCAGACGATCAGCGCGTCGGACCCCGTTTCGGCGCCGTAGTCCATGGCCGCCTGCAGGCTTTCGAGGGACAGCGCGGCTTCACCGAAGGAGGCCTTGGGAAGCGGCTGCTCCGGGGTTCCCGGCACCAGTTGCATGTGCCCGGGCCGCTCGCCGGCGAACTGGCCGAAGAGGCGAACGGTTTCGGTCGGCTTGGCTACCAGGAAGCCCAGCACGATGAGCAGGACCAGGCCCACGACTCCGCCCACCGCCCAGGCGACGGTCAATCCGAAGATGCGCAGCAATCTCTTCACGAATCCGGTTGCAACCCCCAATCGAGCGGGTAATCATATCCGGGGAACGGGCGGGCGCTAGAATTCGCGCACCAGCCAAATCCGCACGAGACGATGACGGGCAGTACATACGCCAGCAACCCCGACGCACTGCGGGCGCTCGTGCGGCCGGATGCCGTGCATCGCGACCTCTACATATCCGAGGAGCTCTACGAACTGGAGCTGGAACGCCTGTGGCGCAACACCTGGATCTACATGGGTCACGACAGCCAGGTCCCGAAGCCGGGCGACTTCTATACCGCGGACATCGCCGGCTCGCCGCTGGTGATGCTGCGGGGCCGCGACGACGAGGTCCGGGTTTTCCTGAACCGCTGCGCGCACAAGGGCACGCGCGTGGTCAGCGCGGTGGAAGGCAACTGCGGGAGCGCGCTGCGTTGTCCGTACCACGGCTGGACCTATCGCCTCGACGGCAGCCTCAGGACGGTTCCGCTGAAGGGCGGCTACGGGGGGACGGAGATCTCCGAATCGGCCCACTGGAAGGGACTGGCGGCGGTGCCGAACGTGGCCATTTATCGGGGCTTCGTGTTCGTGCGCCTAAGCAACGAGGGCCCCGATTTTCACGACTATTTCGGCGATTCCCTGAGTTCGATCGACAACATGGCCGATCGCTCGCCGGAGGGCCGGCTGGAAGTTGCCGGGGGCGTGCTGCGCTACGACCACGACTGCAACTGGAAGATGTTCGTGGAGAACCTGAACGACGCCATGCACCCGATGGTGGCGCACCAGTCCTCGGCCGGCATCGCCAAGCGGCTCTGGGAAGAGGAGGGCGACGGCGGGGAACCGCCCATGGTGGTGCAGCAGTTCGCGCCCTTCGTCAGCGACTACGACTTCTTCGACAACATGGGCGTGAAGATCTACGAAAACGGCCACTCGTATACGGGCGTGAAGTTCTCGATTCACTCGAAGTATTCGGAGGTTCCCGAATACGAGCGGCAGATGATTGACGCCTACGGCGAAGAGCGCGCCCACGCGATCCTGGGCGAGAACCGCCACAACACGGTCTATTTTCCGAGCCTCACGATCAAGGGCGCGATCCAGGCGATCCGCGTCGCGCGTCCGCTGGCGGCCAACAGGACGGTGCTGGAGAGCTGGACGTTCCGCCTGGCCGGCGCGCCGGACGAGCTACTAAAGCGCACGATGACGTATTCGCGGCTGATCAACGCGCCCACTTCGGTGGTGGGGCACGACGACCTGCATTGCTACAGTGAAATTCAGCAGGGTCTGCATGCTCAGGGCAACGAGTGGGTGAGCCTGCATCGCAACTACGATCCCGCGGAGCGGGACGGCATCGCGGGCGTTTACAACGGCACCAGCGAAGTCTCCATGCGCGGCCAGATGCGCGCCTGGCTCAAGTACATGCTTCCCCATGCCTAGGACGGGTCCGGGGAAGGGGGAGCTGGCGCGGTTCCTGTACCGGGAGGCGCGGCTCATTGATGAGAAGCGGCTGGACGAGTGGTACGGGCTGTTCACGGAGGACGCGCTGTACTGGATGCCGCTGGTGCGCGGGCAGACGGACCCGCACAGCCACACGTCGCTGTTCTGCGAGGACAGGTTCCTGCTTAAGGTGCGCATCGAGCGGCTGAAGAATCCGTTGTCGCATTCGCAGCAGCAGCCGAGCTTTTGCCAGCACGTGCTGCAGCGCCCCGAACTCGTTCAGCGGGACGACGACGCGGGCGAGTACGCCTTGCGCACGCCGTTCGTCTATCTCGAAACACGGCTGGATGAGCAGATCGTGCTCGGCGGCGTGGCGCACCACGATCTTCGCCGGGAGGACGGGGGCCTGAAGATCGCCGTCAAGCGCATCGAATTGCTGAACCGCGACGCGGCGCTGCCGTCCATACAGCTTTTCCTGTGAGCGTCGCAGCCCCGGGCACCGTGGCGCGCGTGCTGGAGGACGCGGCGCTACGGCACGGCGCCAAGCCGCTTCTCCGCATTACGCGGGACACGGCCCAGCGCAGCGGGATCGATGCGGGCGACCTGAGTTATGCCGAGGCCTGGGGGCGCACGCAGGCGCTGATCGGCGAATTCGAGGGGCTCGCCGACGGCGCTCCGCAACGCGTGGCGCTGCTGCTGGAGAACCGCCCGGAGATGTTCCTGCACTGGCTGGCGCTGAATGCGCTGGGCATATCGGCGGCGCCGCTTAATCCGGCCTGGCGGTCGTCGGAGCTTGGCTATGCATTGGCGCACAGCGAAGCGCGGCTGGTGATCGCGCTGCCGGAACGCGTGGCCGAACTGCGCGAAGTGGTGCGCCAGGAAGGGCTGGACGTGCCGGTGTGCGTGCCCGGCGAGGACCTTCCGCAACTGCGATCGCGGTCGGGGGCCGGTCCGCAACCGGAGGAAGCCGCCGACCGGGAGTGCGCGCTCCTTTATACGTCCGGGACTACGGGCAGGCCCAAGGGCTGCATGCTCAGCAACCGCTACTTCACGATGATCGGGGACTGGTACACCGCGCTGGGAGGTCTGTGCGCGCTGGACGAGGACGGAGATTGCCTGATCACGCCGCTGCCCATGCACCACATGAACGCGATGGCCTGCTCGACCATGGTCATGCTGGCCAACGGCGGCTGCATCGTGCCGCTGGACCGTTTTCATCCGCGCAGCTGGTGGCGGGAAGTCAGCGAATCGGGCGCGACCATCGTTCACTACCTGGGTGTGATGCCGGCGATCCTGCTCAAGCTGGAAGACGACCCGGCCGAGCGCCGGCACGCCGTGCGTTTCGGGTTCGGGGCCGGCGTGGGCAGCCGCCAGCATGTGCCGTTCGAGGAGCGTTTCGGGTTTCCGCTGGTGGAGGCCTGGGCGATGACCGAGACGGGCGCCAGCGCCGCGATGATCGCCAACCACGAGCCGCGCAAGCGGGGCACGGCCTGCTTCGGCCGGCCGTTGCCCGCGGTGGATGTGCGCATCGTCGACGACCGGGCCAGGGAGGCGCCGGTGGGTCAGCCGGGCGAGCTGTGGGTCCGCCATGCCGGCAGCGATCCCCGGCTGGGCTTTTTCTCCGGTTATTTCAAGGATGCCGAGGCGACGGACGCCGCCTGGGAGGGCGGATGGTTCCACACCGGCGATGTCGTGGCGCGCGACATCGACGGCGACATGCATTTCATCGACCGCAAGAGCAACATGATCCGGCGCAGCGGCGAGAACATCGCCGCCGTGGAGGTGGAAGGCGTGCTGGCCGACCATGACGCCGTGGCCGAAGCGGGCGTCGTGGCGGTGCCCGACGAAATCCGCGGAGACGAGGTGTTTGCCTGCATCAGGCCGAAGGGCGGCAGCGCGGACTCCGGCGACGCGCAATCGCTGGCGGAGGACCTGGTGCGCTACTGCCTCAAGCGGCTGGCCTATTTCAAGGCGCCGGGATACGTCGCGTTCGTGGATGCCTTGCCCCACACGACGACGGAAAAGCTCGACCGGGCGGCGCTGAAGCTGTTGGCCGCGGAATTGCTGGACCGCGCCGACTGCGTCGACACCTGCGCCTTGAAACGGCCCGTCCCGTCGAGGGCGGCATGAGCCGGAAGGGCTACGAGGGCGTTGCGCTGGCCGCGCCGGTTACGGTTCCCTACCGGCGCTATTCCACGCGCGACGCGCACTGGTGGATCGCACGGGCGCTGGCGGCGCTGCTGAAGGACACCGGGTTGAACAAGGACGACATCGACGGCCTGGGCATATCCAGCTTCACGCTGGGCCCGGACACCGCCGTGGGCCTGACGCAGCACCTGGGGATGTCGCTGCGCTGGCTGGACCACGTGCCCATGGGCGGCGCTTCCGGCGTCGTCTGCCTCCGGCGCGCGGCGCGCGCAGTGCAGGCGGGCGACGCGGAGATCGTCGCCTGCATCGCCGGCGACACCAATCACGTGGACACGTTTCGCCGCACGCTGTCCACATTCAGCCGGTTCGCCCAGGACGCCGTGTATCCGTATGGATCGGGAGGCCCCAACGCCAGCTTCGCCTTCATCACCGACTGGTGGATGCGGCAGTACGGCGTGCGGCGCGAGGACTTCGGCAAGCTGTGCGTGGCCCAGCGGCGCAACGCCATGGACAATCCCCATGCCCTGCTGCGCAAGCCGCTCGATCTTGACGACTATCTTGGCGCGCGGGTCATCGCCGAGCCGCTGCACCTGTTCGACTGCGTCATGCCCTGCGCGGGAGCGGACGCCTACCTCGTCATGACGGCGGAGCGCGCCGACGCCCTGGGCCTGGAATCCGTGCGGCTGCTCGGCGCGATCGAACGGCACAACGCGTTTCCCGACGACCCGGTGCAGGTGCGCGGGGGCTGGGCGCTGGACCGCGACGAACTCTGGGGGCAGTCGGGCGTGGGCCCGTCCGACATGGATTTCTTCCAGGCCTACGACGACTACCCGGTGATCACGCTGATGCAGATCGAGGAACTGGGGTTCTGCCCGTCCGGCGAGGGCGCGGCCTTCGTCCGCGAGCATGAATTCGCCTACGACGGCGACTGTCCGCTCAACACCTGCGGCGGCCAGCTCTCGATGGGCCAGGCGGGCGCCGCCGGCGGTTTCCTGGGGCTTGTGGAGGCGTTGCGCCAGCTCCTGCGGCGCCCGCTGGGCAGGCAGGTCGCAGACGCAACGCACGGCGCAGTGTCCGGTTTCGGCATGATCAACTACGACCGCGGCCTGTGCAGTTCCGCCGCCGTCCTTGCCCGGTCCTGAGCCATGCGCGCCAGGCCCCGCCTCAAGAACCCAATCCTGCGCACGCGGCAGCCGCTGACGCCGCCCATGCCGCGCAGCCGCACGGCGCTGGGCCTGACGGCGCAGGCGGCGGAAGGGCGGTTTTCGCTGCAGCGCTGCGAATCCTGCGGCCAGGTGCAGTACCCGCCGGCGGACAACTGCCGGGCATGCCTATCCGGAGAGCTGCTCTGGACGCCGATGTCGGGCCGCGGCGAGCTGCTGGCGCACACGACCCTGCATCACAGCAACGATCCTTTCTACCGCGAGCGTCTGCCCTGGAGACTGGGATTGACCCGGCTCGAGGAAGGTCCGGTGGTCGTTGCGCACCTGCACCGCGACTGTCCGCCGCCGCCCGCCGCCGTGCGCGTTACGGCTAAACTGGACAAGGCGGGCCGAGGCGTGCTGGTGGCGCTCCCCGCGGACGAATTGGGAGACATGAGCACGGATCCACGTCACGGGGAATTCTCCTGCGACCCCGAACACCGCAAGGTGCTGGTGACCGACGGCAAGAGCCGCGTCGGCCAGGCGCTGGTACATGAGCTTGCGGCGGCCGGCGCGGCCGTCATCTGGGTGGGCCAGGCCGAGCCGTGGAAGAAATACGCGGGCCAGGATGCCGTCGAGAAGCTGCCGCAGGTCACCGTCTTGCCGCTGGACCTGACCGACGAACGCGGGGTCAGGCGCATCGGCGCGGAGCTCGGCGCACGGGTGGACATAGTCATCAACAATGCCGAGGTGCACCGGACCCGGGGCATTGCGGACAGCGGCGGCGCGGAACTGGCCCGGCGGGAAATGGAGGTGAATTACCTGGGCCTGCTGCGGCTGGCGCAAGCCTTCGGCCCGGCCATGCGCGCCCGCGGCGCGGACGGAGGCGCTTCGGCTACGGCCTGGGTGAACGTACTCAGCGTTTACGCGCTCAGCAACTACCCGCCGCAGGGCACGTATTCGGCCTCGAAGGCCGCGGCGCTGTCGCTGTCGCAGTGCCTGCGCGCGGAGATGCAGGATGCCGGGATCCGGGTCGTGAACGTGTTTCCCGGCCCGATAGACGAGGAATGGAATCAGCCGCTGCCGCCCCCCAAGCTGGCGCCGGAACGGCTGGCCCGGGACATCGTTCAGGGTTTGCGCGACGGCGTCGAGGACCTCTTCCCGGGAGACGTGGCGAAGGAATGGCTCGAGCGATGGAAGGACAACCCCAAAGTGCTGGAGCGCGAACTGGCGCTGGAGTCGCAGACGGCATGAGCGCGGACCGGGTCTGGCTGACGGGCGCGAGTTCGGGCATCGGCGCCTGTCTCGTGGAAATGCTGGTGGAGCAGGGCAGCGAAGTGGTCTGCTTCTCGCGCCGGCCCGCCGCGACCGGTTCCGCCGCGGTGAAATCCATTGCGGTCGACCTCTCCGATCCCGAAGCGACCCGGCAGGCCTTCGAAGAAGCCGCCGCCGGCGTCCCGGCAAACCGGCTGGTGCACAACGCGGGCGTGATTCGCGAAAGGCCGCTGCCTGAAGTCACCCAGGACGACATGGACGCGCTGGCGCGGCTGCACATGGGCGCCGCGGTGGCGATGGTGCAGGCCAATCTCGACTGCATGCGCGACGCCGGCTGGGGGCGCATCGTGCTCATGTCCAGCCGCGCGGTCGTGGGGCTGGCCAAACGCACCGCCTACGCGTCCACCAAGGCGGGCATGCTGGGGCTGGCGCGCACCTGGGCGCTGGAACTGGCGCCGCTGAAGGTAACCGCAAACGTCATCCTGCCGGGCCCGATCGCCGAGACCGAAATGTTCGACGACGTCGTTCCTCCCGGAAGCGATCGCGCCGCGCAACTGGCTTCCTCGATTCCGATCGGACGCCTGGGGCGTCCCGTCGACGTCGCCCGCGCCGCCCTGTTTTTCCTGGATCGCGGCAACGGCTTCGTGACCGGGCAGACGCTGTACGTGTGCGGCGGCACTTCCGCGGGGTCCCTCACGCTGTGAACGAGGTGCTTCAGGAGCTGCTGTCGGGCATCGCCGCCGACAGGCTCAGGGTCGTCGATCTTACGCACACGCTGAGTCCTTCGTTCCCCCAGCTCAGCCTGGCGCCCGAAATGGGCCAGGCACTGCCTTACCGGAGCGAGGAAATCTCGCGCTACGACGGCCGCGGCCCGGCCTGGTACTGGAACAACTTCACGCTGTGCGAACACACCGGAACGCACTTCGACGCGCCCATCCACTGGGTTTCCGGACGCGAGCTTCCCAATAACTCGGTCGATACGATTCCGCCCGAGCACATGATCGCGCCGGCCTGCGTAGTGGACTGCACCGAGGACGCCGAACGCGACGCCGATTTCCTGCTGACCCGCGGGCGCCTGGAGGAATGGGAGACCGAGCACGGCCGGATCCCCGCGGGCGCCTGGGTGCTGATGCGCACCGGCTGGGCGCGCCGGGTCAACGATCCCGTGGCGTTCCAGAACTACGACGAGATCGGCCAGCACACGCCGGGGCCGGACGTGGATTGCGTGCGCTTCATGGTGGACGAGCGCGACGCGCTGGGTTTCGGCACCGAGACCATCGGCACCGACAGCGGCCAGGCGCAGCGGCTCAATCCCCCGTACCCCTGCCATTACTACATGCACGGCGCGGGGAAGTACGGCCTGCAGTGCCTGAACAACCTCGACCGGCTGCCGCCCACCGGCGCGGTCCTGTTCACCGCCCCGCTCAAGCTCGAGGAAGGCTCCGGCAGCCCCCTGCGCGTTCTCGCACTCACTCCCTCTACCGCATAGCGCGCGGCCTGCGCCGCCGGTTCGACCCCAGGAGGAAACCCTGTCCATGCGCACTCACATCCCAACCGGATTCCTTTTCGCTGCGCTTCTTGCGGCGCCCGTTTTCGCACCGGCCCAGGTGGCAATCATCGAGCCCGAGGACCGCTCGCCGGGCATCGTCAGGATTGCCCGGGGCACGACCGAATGCCGGGAGCCGTCCAGGGACGACGCACGCTGCGCCACCGAATACTGGACCCTGTATGTCCATGCGGACGGCACGCGCTACATGCACGTGGTGTCTGACAACATGCGCTTCGGCCAGGCCCGCCACGCCATGGTCTGGGTCGATCCGAAGGGCGACACGCGCGAGGCCTATCTGAATACATGGACCACGGACGGCGTCATCGGTTCGGCCTATGCGGTGAAGCGGGAAGACAGCGCGGACGTGGCGGCCTCCGATCTCGAGTTCGAGCGGGCCGGCGAAGGCATGATCCGGGAAGAAGTCAAGGCGCTCTCCCGACTGGATTCCATCGGGGTCGGGCCGGCCTCGGCCGACGGGCTCCATTTCCTCCACTACGACTTCGATACGGCGGGCAGGCAGCCTCACGGCATCTACTGGATGGGCGGAACCCTCCACGGCACCATGGTCGGCGTGATCGCCCTGTCCCAACACACGTATCTCGGCGAAGAGGAGATCACCATCGCGGACGGCAAGACCTTCACGGCGGACAAGTTCGAGATGGTCAGCGGCACGAAGGTGTGGCTGACGAAGGAGGACCGGATCCTGCTGCGCATGGATCTCGTTTTCGGCGCCGCCTACGGCTCGATCTTCGAGCTTGTGAGCCTCGACATCACCGAGGTGGGGCTCTGACCGGCCGGTCCGCCATGGTTACGCGACGGGATGCGACGGCGTTGATCGCCGCCATGGGCCTGGGGCCCGCGTTTCTACCCTGGCGGCAGTCCAGTGCCGGTGAACATGCAGCGGAGTTGCCGGCGGACCCGGTCGAACAGAACGCCGCCAGGGTGCGCATCCTGGGACGCACCGACGAAGGGGAGAGTTACTGGCAGGGGGCCAGCCGCATATTCGCGCTGACCCCCGACGGCGTGACGCCGCTGCTCGAAAGCCGCGGCGGCCAGAGGTCCTGGTGGCGGCCCGACGGGCAGGGGATCTACCGGCGCTATCCCTCGTCCATCAATTTCTTCGTCGATCCCGACACCGGCGCTTTCATTGACGCCTTTGAAAACCCGCTGACCGGACGGACGGTCCGGCTCGAGCCGACCCTGCAGCGGCGCCAGGACGGCGAGGTGTTTACTCCCAGGGGCAGCTACTTCCCAAACACCAGGGCGCGGTTTCCGGAAATGTACGACGACAAGCCTCTGGACCTGGACTGGCGGGTGGACAACGGCTCGATCCGCCTTTTCGAAATCGAGAAGTTCGCGCCGCTCGCGCCACAGCCCATTTTCGAAACCCACACCTACTTCGCTCCGGCCGACGTGGCCCTGGACGAAAGCGCCGCCCAGTCCCCGGCCGTGCGAACCGGCTGGTTCGTCGGCAGCTTCAGCCGCTGGCTCGACATGCCCGACGTGGAGGGCTACATGGTCTGGCACTTCGAGAGCACCAAGGTGTTCGCGCTGGAGGCCCTGGGTGCGGATTACATCGCCCACGCCCGGGCGAGGAATCCTCTTTTCGACGTCTCGCCCGAGTTCGACGAAGGGCCGGACTATCTCGAAACGGTGGAAAGGCGCCGCAGCACGGAAGACTGACTGCAACCGTCCCTGGGGTCTGCGGCATCCATAAAGCGACAGAGGCCGATACGGCCGTGACGCGAAGAAGGGAGACAGACCGATGAGGAAGATTCTGACCACGTCCGCCGCAGTGTTCCTGGCGCTTGGCGCCACCGCCGCCCAGGCTCACGACCCGGCTGCCCAGCGCGCCGATCGGCTCGGCGAGAGGCTGGAGCTTTCCGACGAGCAGAAGGCGCGGGTAAACGAGATCTTCGCCGAGGCTCAGGAGCGGCGCGAAGCCCTTCGGGAGCAGGCCAGGGAAGAACGAAAGGCCGCCGTGGAGCAACGGCGGGCCCGGTGGCAGCAGGTCAGGGCGCTCAACGAGTCGACCCGCGAACGGCTGTCCGGCGTGCTGACCGATGAACAGAACGCTCAGCTCTCCGACATGCGTGAAGGCATGAAAGAGCGGGCGATCATGCGCCGTGGCGCACAGCGAAGAGGCTGGAGCCGCGGCATGGACCGTGGACGCGGCATGGAGCGCAGAAGGGACATGGCCCGGCGCATGATGCGTAACCGGCACAGACAGGAACAATCCGAAAACCCCGCCGCCGACGAATAGACAGACCCCTCCTCCCCCTGAAGCGGCGGGGGATAAAGGGGCCCCATGACGCAGGGCCCGAGCGAGCGCCGGCGCAGCCAAAGGAACGAGCTGCGCCGGCGCATCTCCCGTACAATCGCCGGATGCCCGAAATAACGCTTCCCGACGGCAGCCGCCGCTCCTACGACGAGCCTCCCAGCGTGGCCGACGTGGCCGCCGATATCGGCCCCGGCCTGGCGCGCGCGGCGCTGGCCGGCAGGGTGAGCGGGGCGCTCGTCGACACCGATTTCCGGATCGAAAACGACGCCGATGTGGCCATCGTGACCGCCCGGGACGCGGACGGGCTGGAAATACTGCGGCATTCCACCGCACACCTTTTGGCGCAGGCCGTCCAGGAGCTTTTCCCCGGCGCCCAGGTCACCATCGGCCCGGTGATCGAGGACGGCTTCTACTACGATTTTTCCTACGAGCGCGGCTTCACTCCCGAAGACCTCGAGCGCATCGAGAAGCGCATGAAGGAGCTGGCGAAAGCCGACCTGCCCGTGTCCCGCGAGACCCTGGCCCGCGACGACGCCGTGGCGTATTTCCGGTCCATAGGCGAGCACTACAAGGCCGAAATCATCGCCGGCATTCCCGAGGACGAGGCGATCACGCTGTACGGCCAGGGCGAATGGAAGGACCTCTGCCGCGGTCCGCACGTGCCCTCCACCGGACACCTCAAGGCCTTCAAGCTGACCCGCACCGCCGGCGCCTACTGGCGCGGGGACTCTTCCAACGAGCAACTGCGGCGCATCTACGGGACCGCCTGGGCCGATTCGAAGTCGCTCAAGGCCTACCTCAGGCGCCTGGAAGAAGCGGCAAAGCGCGACCACCGGCGCATCGGCACCGACCTCGACCTGTTCAGCATCCAGGAGGACGCCGGCGGCGGCCTGGTCTTCTGGCATCCGAAGGGCGCCCGCATCCGCCGCGTGATCGAGGACTTCTGGCGGGAACGGCACGAGCAGGCCGGCTACGAGCTGCTGTACACGCCGCATATCGCGCTCGAGGACCTCTGGGACCGCTCCGGCCACACCGACTTCTACCGCGAGTCGATGTATTCGCCGGTGGAGGAGGAGGGCAGGGGCTACCAGCTGCGGCCCATGAACTGCCCGTTTCACATCCTCATCTACCGCAACCGGCTGCGCTCGCACCGCGAGCTGCCGATGCGCTGGGCGGAGCTGGGGACCGTTTATCGGCGCGAGATGTCCGGCGCGCTGCACGGACTGATGCGGGTGCGCGGCTTCACCCAGGACGACGCCCACGTGTTCTGCACTGAGGACCAGATCGCCGACGAGATCCTGCGGATCCTGGACCTGGCGCTGGAACTGTTCGGCGCGTTCGGTTTCGAGGAACTTAACGTCGTGCTGGCGACCCGTCCCGAAAAGGCCGTCGGCACGCCGGAAATCTGGGACCGGGCGACCGCCGCGCTGGAATCGGCGCTCAACGAAAAGGGGATGAGCTACGAGGTGGATCCGGGCGGGGGCGCCTTCTACGGACCCAAGATCGACATCAAGATCCGCGACGCCATCGGCCGCGAGTGGCAGTGCTCGACGGTGCAGCTCGACTTCAATCTGCCGGAACGCTTCGACCTGGAGTATGTCGCCGCCGACGGAGCGCGGCGCAGGCCGATCATGATTCACCGGGCCCTGCTCGGATCGCTGGAACGCTTCTTCGGTATCCTGATCGAGCATTACGCGGGCAAGTTTCCGTTATGGCTGGCGCCGGTGCAGGCGGTCGTGCTGGCCATTACCGAGCGCCAGGAGGCCTATGCCAGGCAGGTGCTGAATGCCTTGCGGGACGCGGGATTGCGCGCCGATGCCGACTTGAGAAGCGAAACGATAGGCTATAAAATCCGCGACCACACTTTGCAGGGTGTTCCCTACCTCCTGGTGATCGGCGATCGTGAAGCCAAGGAGGGCACGGTAGCCGTGCGGTCCCGCGAGGCCGGTGATCTCGGCGCCATGTCTCTGAATGATTTCATGGCCCGGACAGCGGCTTGAGGATCGGGCGCTCCGCAAGGCGTTGATGAGAACTTAGCTGCCCGGAGGATATCAATATCGCTCAAAAGAAGCGGATTCTTCGCAACGAGGAGATCGAAGCCTACGAGCTTCGCGTAATCGGCGAGGATTCCAAGCAGATCGGCGTCATGAAACGCGACGATGCGCTTCGTACCGCCCGGGAACGAGGTCTCGACCTCGTGGAGGTGGACCCCAACGCCACGCCTCCCGTTTGCAAGATACTCGACTACGGACGCTACGTGTTCGAGCAGAACAAGCGGGCGCACGCGGCAAGGAAGCGGCAGAAGCAGATTCAGGTCAAGGAGATCAAGCTGCGGCCCGGCACGGACAAGAGTGATTACGACGTCAAGTTGCGCAACGTGCTGCGTTTTCTGGAGCACGGCGACAAGACCAAGATCACCCTGCGCTTTCGCGGACGGGAAATGGTGCACCAGGATCTGGGCGCGAAGTTGCTGGACCGGGTGCGCGAGGACCTGAGCGAAGTCGCGCTGGTGGAGCAGGAGCCGAAGCTGGAAGGACGGCAGCTCACGATGGTGATGGCGCCGCGCAAGAAGAACTGAGCCGATAGAGAGCCCGAGAAACGATATGCCCAAGCAGAAGACCAACCGCGGCGCCGCCAAGCGCCTGAGGCGCACGGGGGGCGGCTCGTTCAAGCGCGCCCGCTCGCATCTCAACCACATCCTCACCAAGAAGAGCAGCAAGCGCAAGCGCAAGCTGGGCTCTCCCACCACGGTAGCGAAAGCGGACGTGGCGAACGCCAGGCGGCTTCTCCCCTACGCATAAGCCGAAGGAATTCACTATGGCCAGGGTCAAACGTGGCGTCACGACGCATGCAAGGCACAAGAAAGTCCTGAAGAAGGCCAAGGGCTACCAGGGCGCGCGCAGCCGCTCCTACCGGGTGGCGCGCCAGGCGGTCACCAAGGCCGGCCAGTACGCCTACCGGGACCGGCGGCAGCGCAAGCGCAATTTCCGCGCGTTGTGGATCGTGCGCATCAATGCCGCGGCGCGGCAGCACGGCATGTCGTACAGCCGCTTCATGAGCGGATTGCGCAAGGCGGAAATCGAACTGGACCGAAAGGTCCTGGCCCACATCGCGGTGCATTACCGGGAGGCGTTTGCCGATTTGGCGAAGCGCGCGGCTGCGGCCTGAGCCGCTGCCGGTTTCCGGATAGCCGTTGGGCACGGCCGTCATGGAGGATCTTCAGGTAAGAGTGCGCGAGGCGCTGGCGGAGATCGAATCCGCCGTAAGACTCTATAAATTGGAATCACTTCGAGTCCGACTGTTGGGTCGCAATGGAGTGATTACCGCCCAGTTGAGAGCGCTGGGTTCTCTGCCGCCCGAGCAGCGGCCGGCGGCGGGCAAGGCCGTAAACGCGGCAAAGAAGCTGCTCAGTGACGCGATAGCAGTTCGAAAGAAAGAGATTCGTGAGAGCTTAATTCGCGAGGAACTGAGCGGGGGCGGCATCGACGTGACGCTGCCCGGCCGCGGCATTCCGCCGGGCGCCCGGCACCCGGTCACGCGCACGATCCGGAGGATGCGCGACATCCTCACCGGCGCCGGGTTCTCCGCCCGTTCGGGGCCGGAGCTGGAAGACGAGTTCCACAATTTCACGGCCCTGAACATGCCCGAGAACCATCCGGCCCGGGCCATGCACGACACCTTCTATCTTCCGTCCGGCAAGCTGCTGCGGACGCACACCTCGCCGGTGCAGATCCGGTCCATGCTGGCCGAGGGCGCGCCGCTGAAGATCATCTCGCTGGGACGGGTGTTCCGGCGCGACTCGGACCAGACGCATACGCCGGTCTTCCACCAGGTCGAGGGACTTGCGGTCGACGAGGGCGTGAGCCTGGCGAACCTGAAGTCGCTGCTGCACGAATTCGCCGAGCGCTTTTTCGAGCGCAAGGTCGAGGTGCGGTTCCGCGCGTCGTACTTTCCCTTCACCGAACCTTCCGCCGAAATGGACGTGCGCTGGGGCGACGGCGGCTGGCTCGAAATCCTGGGCTGCGGAATGGTGCACCCGGAGGTGCTGCGGCACGGGGGCGTGGACCCCGAGCGCTATACGGGCTACGCGTTCGGCATGGGCGTGGAGCGCATGGCCATGCTGCGCTACGGCGTGACGGACATCCGCCGCCTGTTCGAGAACGATGTCCGGTTTCTGGGGCAGTTCGCGCCATGAAGATCGACATTGCATGGCTGCGCGAGTGGTGCGATCCGGACGCCGGCGACGAGGTCCTGGCGCACCAGCTCACGATGGCCGGCGTGGAAGTCGACGACCTGGTGACCGGTCCCGACGGTTCCGCGGTCCTGGAGCTGGCGCTGACGCCCAACCGGGCCGACTGTTTTTCGGTGCGCGGCGTGGCGCGCGAAGTCGCGGCATTGTTTTCCGCGCCGCTGTCGGCGCCGGACACAGCAAAGACGCCGGCCGCGACCGGTGCGCGCAGAGAACTGGGACTGGTCGCGCCGGAAGCCTGTCCGCGTTTCGCCGGCCGCGTGATCGAAGGCCTCGACCCTGGGGCGGAGACGCCCGAATTCATCAAAGAGCGCCTCGCCGCTGCCGGCGAACGGCCGCTCCACCTGCTCGTGGACGTCACCAACTACGTCATGCTCGAGATGGGGCAACCGATGCATGCCTACGACCTTGAACGGTTGAACGGCAACCTGTGCGCGCGCTGGGCCGAGCAGGGCGAACGGCTGACCCTGCTGGACGGGACGGAGCTGAAACTGGATTCCGACGTGCTCGTGATCGCCGACGAAGAGCACGCGGTCGCCGCAGCCGGCATCATGGGCGGTCTTGGCAGCGCGGTGGACGAGGAGACATCCGGCGTCCTGCTGGAGTCGGCGTTCTTCGCTCCCGCCGCCGTCGCCGGAAGGGCCCGGAGGCTGGGCCTGCAGACCGAGGCTTCGCTGCGGTTCGAACGCGGCGTGGACCCCCGCGGCCAGGTCGAGGCCATCGAGCGCGCGACCGAACTGATCGTCGCGACCGGGGGCGGGAAGCCCGGGCCGGTCATCGATTCGCTCTCGGAAAAGGACCTGCCGCAACGCGGGGCGATCGACCTGAGACGCGCGCGGCTGGCCGCGCTGCTGGGCGTCGCGTTGCCGGACGGGGACGTGTCCGCCATGCTGCGGCGGCTGACCATGACCGTGGAGGAGCGCCGGAAGGGCTGGCGGGTCACGCCGCCGTCGTTCCGGTTCGACCTGGCCAATGAGGCGGACCTGGTGGAGGAAATCGCGCGCGTACACGGCTACGAGAACATTCCCGAAACGCCGGCGAACTGGAGCGCGCATCCCTCCGCCTCGACCGAACGGAAGGTCGATCCCGACCGGGTCCGGGCGCTGCTGGTCGATCGCGGCTACTACGAGTGCCTGAACTACAGCTTCCTCGACGAGGAATCGCACAGGCCGTTTCATTCCGGCGGGCAGGAACTCCGGTTGGCCAATCCGCTGTCCGGAGAACTGTCTGTATTGCGCCGGTCGCTGTGGCCGGGGCTGCTGCGCAACTACCGCACCAATCGCGACCGGGGCGCGATGGATTCCCGCCTGTTCGAGATCGGCGTCTGCTTTTCCGGGTCGCCCGACGACATCCGCGAGGAGACCTGGCTGGCCGGCTTGCTGGCCGGCGGCGCGCTGCCGGAACAGTGGGGCGCCCCCCGGCGCGACGCGGACTTTTTCGACGCCCGCGGCGACGTCGAGGCCATCCTCGCTCTGAGCGGGCCGCAGCGCGAGTTCGGTTTCCGGGCCGCCGCGTATCCCGCCCTTCGCCCCGGACGTTCGGTCGGGATCGTTCGCGGCGAGGACGAAGTGGGCTGGCTGGGCGAGTTGCATCCCGAACTTGCCGACGGGGGGCCGGCGCCGCAACTGTTCGCGCTGCGCCTGAACGCCGTGCTCGAATCCCACCCGGCCCGGGCGGCCGATGTTTCCCGCTTCCCGGCCGTGCGTCGCGACCTTTCCCTGGTTGCGCCGCCGTCGGTTCAGGTCGGCGATCTGCTCGGTGCGATCCGCTCCGAGGCGGGCGAATTGTTGCGCGAAGTGATCGTTTTTGACGTTTACGAAGACCGCAAGAGTTTGAACTCTGATGCAAGAAGCGTGGGTTTAGGGTTGATTTTTCAGTCAATTTCGCGCACACTTACGGACGCGGAAGTGGATCGGGCCGTAGCGGGCGCCGTTTCCCTTCTGGTGGAGAAGTTTGGGGTCAGCGTTCGGCAATGAAACGAAGCATGCTTACCCGGGCCGGGATCGTGAGCTCCCTGCACGCGAATATCGGCATGAGCAAGCAGGAAAGCGCGATGGTCGTCAACGCGGTGTTCGACAGCATCAGCGATGCGCTGGTCGGCGGCAGCCGCGTGAAGATATCGGGTTTCGGCAACTTTGACCTGCGCGACAAGGGCGAGCGACCGGGGCGCAATCCGCGCACCGGGGAAAGCATTCCGATCAGCGTGCGCAGGGTGGTGACCTTTTCCGCGGGCCAGAAACTGAGGCAACTGGTGGAAGCGGGTGCTGGACCAGATTGACCGGGACCTGAAGCTACCGCCGATTCCGGCGAAACGCCTCTTCACCATCGGCGAGGCCAGCGCGCTTTGCCAGGTGGAACAACATGTGCTGCGTTACTGGGAAAAGGAATTCCCGCAACTCAACCCCACCAAGCGCCGCGGCGGGCGCCGCTACTACCAGCCGCAGGACATCATGCTGATCCGCCAGATCCGGCACCTGCTGCAGGTTGAAGGCTATACGCTGGCCGGCGCACGACAGCGCATGGAAGGAGAGGATTCGCGCCAGGACCAGAGTCACATGAAGCAATTCGTTCGCCAGATGCGGGTCGAACTGGAGGAGTTGCACCGTTTGCTGCGTTAGCGCAGCCGCCACGCGATAGAATCTGCACCCGGTCCGGGGCGTGGCGCAGTCTGGTAGCGCACCTGCATGGGGTGCAGGTGGTCGGAGGTTCAAATCCTCTCGCCCCGACCATTTTCGTTTTGCCGACCCGAATCAATCATGGGCCAGACCCTTCAGCGTAGTTCCCTGTTAGTGCTGGTCGCCGCAGTCACCGCGGCGTTCATCCTGCTGCTCGCCGACCTCTTGCTGTCGGTCTTCTGGGCGGTGGTCCTGGCGATTCTCTTTCACGGCCTTTACCGGCGCCTGGTTCCACGGCTCTGGAACAGGCGATCGCCGGCGGCGGCGGCCGTTCTTCTCGTCGTGCTGGCCGGCGTGGTGGCGCCGGTGCTGCTGCTGGGATGGGCGGTGGTGCGCGAATCCAGCGAGTTCTACGCCGCCGTGGAAGGGGGCGCACTGGATCCGGGGGCGGTCCTGGACACGGTGGGCGCCTGGCTGCCCTGGGTGCGCGAAATCCTGGACAACTTCGGCCTGGACTTCGAGAAGATGCGTTCCGGGCTGACTTCGATGGTGGGCAATGCGGCCCGCTTTGCGGCAACCGGCCTGGTGGCCGCCGGCCAGGGCGCGCTGAAACTGCTCCTGCAGCTCGCGGTGATGCTGTACCTGCTGTTCTTTTTCCTGCGCGACGGCGAGAAGCTCGTCGATACGCTGGTGCGCATCCTGCCCCTGGGCGACGAGCGCGAATACGAACTGCTCGGCCAGTTCGCGACCGTATCCAGGGTGAGCGTGACCTCCCTGATCGTGATCGGCGCCGTGCAGGGCGGGCTCGGGGGCGTGACACTGGCGCTGCTGGGCATCGGCAGCCCGGTTCTGCTCGGTGTGCTGATGGGCGTGCTTTCGGTCATTCCCGCGGTTGGTCCGGGCCTGGTGTGGGCGCCGATCGCAATCTGGCTGTTCGCATCCGGCATGTGGGTACAGGGCCTGATCCTGGTGGTCGTGGGCGTGCTGATCGTCGGGCTGGCGGACAACCTGCTGCGCCCGATGCTGGTCGGCCGGTCCACGCGGCTGCCGGACTACCTGGTGTTGCTGGCCACGCTCGGCGGACTGTCGGTGTTCGGGTTCTCCGGACTGGTCATCGGGCCGGTCCTGGCGGCGCTGTTCCTCGTTTCCTGGCGGCTTTTCGAAGAGGAATTCTCGCCGGTGGAAACCCGGGATGAACCATGAGCACGCCGACCGTCCACGATGAGCTTGCCTCGATTGTCGGCGAGCGGCATTGCGTCGCCGAAGCTGCACTGCTTGAGCCCTGGCTCGAGGAGCCGCGCGGGCGCTACCACGGTGAGGCGCGGCTGCTGGTGGCCCCGGCCAGCGCCGGGGAAACCGCCGCCGTGCTGGCCTGCTGCAACAGGCTGGGAATCGGAGTTGTGCCGGTGGGCGGCCGCACCGGACTGTGCGGCGGTACGCATTCGCAATCGAACGAGATACTGCTGAGCCTGCATCGCCAGACGAAGGTGCGCGCTCTCGGCGACGGCTGCCTGACCGCCGAGGCCGGCTGCGTGCTGGCCACGCTGCAGGAGCGCGCCGACGAGGCGGGCTGCCTCTTTCCGCTGAGCCTGGGTTCGGAGGGCAGTTGCCAACTGGGCGGGGTGCTGTCCACCAACGCCGGCGGCATCCACGTGCTGCGCTACGGAATGGCGCGCGATATGGTGCTGGGACTGGAAGTCGCGCTGCCGGACGGCCGGGTGCTGTCGGACTTGAGGCCACTGGCCAAGGACAACACCGGTTACGACGTCAAGCAACTGTTCATCGGCTCGGAAGGGACGCTGGGCGTCATCACCGCGGCCGCGCTGCGCCTGTATCCGCGACCGCAGGCATGGATTACCGCGCTGCTGGGCGTGGCCGGGGCCGATCAGGCAGTTTCGCTTTTCCGCAGCGCGCAGTCGGCGCTGGGGGAGGAGCTCAACGCTTTTGAACTGATCTCGCGAGGGGCCGCGCAATTGTGCGGGGCGCACCTTGACGGAGTCCCGATCCCCGGGGACATCGATGCGCCCTGGCTGCTTTGCGTCGAAGCGGCCGGTGCGAGTACGGAAGAATTGCTGACCGACCGCCTTACCGGGTTCCTGGAAGGCGCCCGGGAGCGGGGCGAGCTGCTCGACGCCGTCTGCGCGGTCAGCGAGGCGCAGCGCGAGGCGATCTGGCGCCTGCGCCACGGCGTGCCCGAGGCAATGCGCCTGTCCGGACCGGCCCTGCGCCATGACCTGGCCGTGCCGCCGGAGCGCATTGCCGGGTTCCTCGACTCGGCGCTGGAGGTTTGCCGCCAACACTTTCCGGGCGCCGAGCCCCTGCCGTTCGGGCACGTGGGCGACGGCAATCTGCATTACTCCATTCCATGTCCGCCGGACGTCGATCCGGAGCGGTTCTTGAGGCAGGGCAGGCTGCTCAGCGCCGAGCTGCGTGAGCTGGCATGGTCGATGGACGGCAGCTTCAGCGCCGAGCACGGCGTGGGCCTGCTGCTGAAGGACGAGCTGGAACGGCTTGGCGACCCCGTCAAGCTTGAGTTGATGCGCGCGCTCAAGCGCGCCATGGACCCGCGCGGGATCATGAATCCCGGCAAGGTGGTGGGCGCATGAACGCGCCCTGGGTAGTGCTCAAGTTCGGCGGCGCCAGCGTGGCCACGGCTGCCGGCTGGGACACGATTGCGCGCCTGGTGCGCCGCCGCCGCGAGCAGGGAGTGCGGCCCATCGTCGTGCATTCGGCGCTGGCCGGCGTCACCGACCAGCTCGAAACGCTGATCGAGCTGGCGCGCCGCGACGAGCACGCCGGCCTCGAGCGCGAGCTGGGCGACCGCCACCGCGAACTGGCCCGGGAAATGAGTATCGACGACCCGGACGGGTGCCTGGGGGCGGAACTGGAGAACCTGGCGCAACTGCTCCGCGGCATAGCCCTGACCGGCGAGGCGGGCTACCGGGCCCGGGTCAAGGTGCTGGCGTTGGGCGAGCGGCTTGCCGGACGGCTGGGGGCCGCGGCGCTGGAGCTCAAGGGAATCGGGATTTCCCCGGTGAATCCCGCGAAGTTGCTGCGGGCGACGGCGCGGGACTGGGCCAGCGAACGCGACGCCATGCTGCACGCCGTGTGCGCGCACGATCCCGATCCCGAAGCGGCCGCACTGCTCGAAAGCCTTTCCGGCGTGCCGCTGACACAGGGTTACATCGCCCGCAATACGGAGGGCGAGGAAGTGCTGCTCGGCCGGGGCGGGTCCGACGTGTCGGCCGCGGCGCTGGCCGCTGCAATCGGCGCCCGGCGCCTGGAAATCTGGACCGACGTGCCCGGCATATTCAGCGGCGATCCCAGGCAAATCAGCGGCGCCAGGCTGCTGCGCAGGCTCAGCTACGCCGAAGCGCAGGAGATCGCGACTTCCGGCGGCAGCGTGCTGCATCCGCTTTCGATCGCCCCGCTGCGCGACAGCCGGACGGGCATGACCGTGCGTTCGACGCTGCATCCCGAACTGCCCGGCACCGCCGTGGGGCCGGCCGAGGAGTCCGACAGCGCGCAGGTCAAGGCGGTCATGCTGCGCAGCGGCGTGCCGCTGGTCTCGCTGGAAACGCTGGGGATGTGGCGCCGGGTCGGTTTTCTCAAGGAGGTCTTCACCTGCTTCGGCGACCTCGGGCTTTCCGTGGACCTGGTTTCCACCTCGGAGAGCAACGTGACCGTGACGCTGGACACCGATCCGGAAGTGCTGACCCCGGGACTGATGGCCCGCCTGCGTTCACAGCTGGAGCGCATAGGGCAGGTGACCATCACCACCAATACCAGCGTGGTGACCCTGGTCGGAAGGCGTATCCGCGCCGTGCTGCACGAGGTCGGGCCGGCGCTGGAAGCGTTTCGCGAGCAGCCCATTCATCTTCTCAGCCAGGCGGCCAGCGATCTGAATATCAGCTTCGTGGTGGAGCCGGCGCAGGCGCGCCGCCTGGCTCAGCGCCTGCATGGGCGGCTTATCGCGCCCGATGACGGCGACGAGTTGTTCGGCCCCGCCTGGGAGGAGCTGACGCAACCGGCGCCGGTTGCGCCCGCCGGCGCCGATGCGCCCTGGTGGGCCGAACGGCGCGGCCAGTTGCTGAAGCTGGCGGAACGGCGCGGCGCGACCTACGCCTACAGCCTCGACCGCGTGGCGGCGCAGGCGGAGCGGCTGAAGGGTCTGGAATCGATCGACCGCGTCTATTACGCGATCAAGGCCAACTCGAACCCCGGAGTGCTCCGGCGCGTCCGCGACAGCGGCCTGGAGTTCGAGTGCGTATCGCCCGGTGAGATCGGGCTCCTGCGCGAACTGTTCCCGGAGCACGAACCCGCGCGCATCCTGTTCACCCCGAACTTCGCCGCGCGGTCCGAGTACGGCGAAGCGCTGGAGGCGGGCGTGCAGTTGACCGTTGACAACCTCGACGTGCTGCTCGACTGGCCGGAGCTGTTCGCCGGGCGTGAAGTCTTCCTGCGCCTGGACCCCGGCGTGGGGCGCGGACTGCACCGGCATGTGCGCACCGCCGGCGTGCATTCCAAGTTCGGCGTGCCGCTGTTCGAAGTGCGGCGGGCCGCCGAGGCCGCCGCCGCGGCCGGCGCGCGGGTTACCGGCCTGCACGCCCACATGGGGAGCGGCGTTATGGATCCGGGCGCCTGGGCCCCGATCGCCGAGACGCTGCTCGAGTGCCTGGAGCACTTCCCCGAAGCGCGCGTCGTGAATCTGGGCGGCGGACTGGGCGTGCCCCAGCACGTCGGCGAGCAGGGCCTGGACCTTGCGGAGCTGGACGCCCACCTGGCGCGCTGCCGCGGGGACGCGCCCCGGGAACTGGAATTCTGGCTTGAGCCCGGCCGCTACGTTGTGGCCGAAGCCGGCGTGCTGCTGGCGCGGGTCACCCAGGTCAAGGGCAAGAGCGGCGCCCGCTATGTGGGCGTGGAGACCGGGATGAACTCGCTGATCCGCCCGGCGCTGTACGGGTCGTACCATGAGGTGCACAACCTCACGCGGCTGGACGAGCCGGCGACGCGGCTGGTGAACGTGGTGGGCCCGATCTGCGAGAGCGGCGACGTGCTGGCGCGAGACCGCATGCTGCCCGAATGCCGCGAGGGCGACGTGCTGCTGTTCGCCAACGCCGGCGCCTACGGCCACGTGATGGCCTCGAACTACAACCTGAGGAAACCCGCGGCGGAGGAGGTGATCGAGTGAGCAGTGAAGGCAACGGCGCTTCGGCGGATTTCCTGCTGGAGCTTGAAGCGGTCATCCGATCGCGCGCGGAGGCCGCGCCGCAGGAAAGTTACACGGCCAGGCTGCTGGGCGAGGGCATTCAGCGGGTGGCACAGAAGTTCGGCGAGGAAGCGGTGGAACTGGCCCTGGCGGCGTCCGCCGGCGACCCGCGCGCGGTGCGCGCCGAGGCGGCCGACGTGCTCTATCACCTGCTGGTCCTGCTCGAAGGGGCCGGCGTGTCGCTGGACGAAGTGATCGAGGAACTGCGCTCCCGCCGCTGATCCGCGGGAGCGACAGCGTCCCGCCCTCAGTCAGGAGACTGCCGTGCGCTATTGAAGAGTGAAACTTCCTAACGATCTTTATCTGATCCCGCTGAAGTACGCTGGCCGATGCCGAAAATGCGCAGTTGACCTGGAAGCCGGCAAGCAAGCGTACTGGTCACGATCCTCGAAAAGCGTGTGGTGCGTCGAATGCGTGCGCGATCGCCGCACAACTTCTCGGCCTGACTCAGGCAGTGCGCCGGGAAGTTCTCAAGCCTCACCCAAGCAGGCGCGTCCCACCCGATCGACTCAGTTCAAACCTCCTTCCGACACTACGCAAACTCCGTGGCAACAACTTTGTTTATATGCTCAGCGGTGCATTGAATCAGAAGCGGCAGAATCGCTGGTCCCATTCGTAGGGCATGGCTCCCAATGGTTCCTTCACCGAGGGGAGGAGCATTTGGTTGTCGGACAGAGCGATTCGATGCCGGCACCGAGGGAACTCACCGAAAAGCTGCGATCTCGTACGAGGTCGATAATCTATGGGTGGCCGACTGTCGTCGTTGTCGACCGCGATCATTTGCCCAAAGTCGCCCCTTTGTTCGCGGTCCCGGTCGAAATGGAACGAAGCGCCGACGGGCTATGGTCCATCCATGCCACTATCGAGCCGGAATTCAACCTGGCAATCACGGCGAGCCGTCTCTTTGACCCATCGGTGACGGAAGAAATCAGCGAAATGCTAAATGATGGGCTGCCGTTCGGAGATGCCATAGCATTTGCCGAGCTTGCGTCACAAATGGCGGAACTGCTCGGTCTTGAGATTCTGTCACCCCTTGATGCGAGAGCCTTGGAGTCGCGCATTGAGCGCAATCCTGGGCTATGCAATGCCGCTATTTCGGTCATCGCCGAGTGGTCGGGCTTCACACGCGCGCTTCGAGAGGAACTGCGCTATCTGCAAAGCCGCAAGGATTGGGCATCGACGGCAGCTGCACATCTTGTCCCCGACGGCTTCGTGCCAGAGCGCGGTGTACGACCCCCGGCTGGCCCGCTTGCAGCGCCACTGGAATGTAACTATGCACAAGAACAGACACTTCAGCACTTCCGAGGGCAATCTCTGACAGTCGTGACCGGACCACCTGGCACCGGCAAGACGCAACTCGTCGTAAACGCGGTGACAAATTCATGGCTCGATGGGGAAAAAGTGCTGGTGACCTCAACCAATAACGGCGCAGTTGACGTGGCCGTGGCTCGCGCCGACAGGGATGTGAGTTGTGGCTTGTTGACCCGTACCGGGAACCGCGCGGTGCGCGAGCATGTTCCGGGCCGGATTGCTTCGGCTTCGGCGCAAACGGTCAAACACCGATGCAATCGGGCACGAGCGCGTGCAGACCTCAAACGCTCAGCCTGTAAACGCATAACGCTGCAGAGGAAGCTAGCGCAGATGGACAAACTGGACGCCGAAATGCTTCATTTGGCTCTGGAGCGGGCGGAATCCAAGAGCGCGCAAAGCGAGGCGGCGCGCACAATTTGGGCCGGTGCCAGTCCGCCAAAACTCCCAATGAGTTCCCGCGCTGTGGAACGGCGGGCGAGGCAGCTGCTGTTTGCCTGGTGGTTCCGGCGTTGGCGCACCAGGCGCTTGAGGAGACGACTCGCTTGCCTCGATACGGCACAAATGGAGCAACTTGCCACTTGGGCCAAACTGGATCAGTTGACCAACGCTCTGGCCTCGAAATTGGAGATTGCACGCGCTGAACATCAAGAACTGGAATCCGCCGTGGGCGACCCATCGGATGCACTGCTGGAGGCCGATCGCGAATGGGCTGAAGTCAGCCTGCGCGCGATCCGCGCGGATACGGCAAAGCGCATTGCGCTCGGAGCCAAGCATTTGGCGATATTCGGCGCGGTACCCACGCGCGGGGAGCAGTTCAAACGCACGATCGCAAATTCGTTTGACTACTTGCGAGGCTGGGCATGCACGACACTGACGGCCAATTCAAACTTCCCGTTGAAAGCGGGGATGTTTGACTTGGTTATTGTCGATGAGGCGAGCCAGTGCAGTCTCGCAGCAGTATTGCCGCTGGCGTACCGCGCGAAGCGTCTTGCGATTGTGGGGGACCCGTACCAATTGAAGCCGATCGTGCCGCTTGGCGACGGGCTCCTGAAGGAGATTGCCAGGCAGTCGGGTTTCGAGAATGACGGCCTGCGCGAGCGAGGTATCCACCACAAGGATGGCTCGGCTTATGCAGCGTTCGAGTTCGCTGCAAAACCACAGTCGCCGACCCTGCTAAATGAGCATTATCGCTGCCATCCCCACATCGCTCGCTGGTTCAATAGGACGTTTTACATGGGGGAACTCACGGTATTGACGGACGTGTCCGATGCATCCCAACGTGACCGCGCAATCTACTGGTGCGACGTGCAAGGCCAGGCACGGCGACCCGCAACCGGGAGTTGGGTGAATCAGGAAGAAGCTGCGGAAACGGTCCGGCAACTTAGTGGGATCATCAACTCCGGGCACGGGACTGTCGGCGTGGTCACGCCGTTTACTGCGCAGGCGCAACTCATCGGTCAGCTTGCCAGGAGGCAATTCGGCGAGGATTATCTGAAAGACATCGACTTCGTGTGCGGGACGGCACACCGCTTACAGGGCGACGAACGGGATGCGGTCATCCTCTCCTCGGTTATTTCGCCCGCCATGGCCGGCAGCGGAATTCGTTGGATGGAAAAGGAGAGAAACCTCCTGAACGTGGCGGTCAGCCGCGCTCGCCGAGCTCTTGTCGTGATTGGGCACCCGGACATTGCGAAATTGGGTAGCCCCACCTTGACCTCGCTACGTGTTTACCTGCGTCAGGAGGTCGCGAGGCAAGAGGCCTCCGAAGTCTCGCCTGCCTCATTCCGAACGGATAGCCCATCCGAGCAAGTCCTGCTGGAAGCGATGCAGCTCAGCGACCTCATGCCGCACGCAAAACTCGAAGTCGAGGGGTACGAGCTGGATTTCGCACTACTGGAACAGGGCATAAAGCTGAATATCGAGATTGACGGCGATCAGCACCTGGACGCCAGGGGCCGGCAACGGCGCCAGGACGTCACGCGGGACCGTGTTCTTGCGAGACTCGGCTGGACGGTCTTACGTTTACCGGCGTGGCGATGCCACGAGGAAATTGACGCGGTCATCCAGGAAATAGGCCAGACAAGGGACCGGTTGGTTGATGAGGCTGCCATCCGCGCCGCCGACGGCTGACAGCGCTTGGTCAGGCTTTCAGCAGGCGGCGGAAGCCGGCTTGCTCGAAATGAATATCGCTGGTCAGGGCTACTCGCAAATCGAGTTCACGCATTACCACAAAGCTCAGACAGTCAGTGAACGACCAGGCCTTGTCGGCGTGTTGCAGGCAGAACGCTCTGGTTTCGTGGAAACGTTGGGGAGTGGTCCATTCCACCCGAACGGCGGAAGAAGCATCCATTGTTTCGAACAGCGGGACCAGGAGCTTTCCGTGTCCGCGCGCCCGCAGAAGTGTCACACTTTCATCGAGCACATAGTCCGTAGTAATGAATCTCGTGCGCTCCCGCGCGGCTCGCGCCATGAATTCGGCTGCTTCCTGATGCATGCCTTCCGCCTGGACCAGCAGTGAATAGAACCCGCTGGTATCGACGAATACTTCACCCGCCATAGACTATCGCGTCGATTTCTTCGTTCCGAAGCGATTCGCCGCCGGGTGCGGCAAGATCAGGCAGGCGATATAAGGGATCGTCCGGCTGCGGGGGCGATGTGGCATAGGGTGACAAGCGAGCCGCAGGCTTGCCCCGGTAGGTCAGAATCAAGTTCTCGCCTTGCTTTACCCGACGCAAGACGCCCTCGGCATCCTGCCTCAGTTCCACCATTGAAATTGACGACATGAGGTTCACACATGAAGTTGAAGTTGATGTTCATGTTAAATCGAAAGATGTCGCAATGCAAGCGCCTGGGTCAGGAGCGCACCGGAATATTGCGGGCGGCCAGATATTCCTTGAGATCGGGGATTGCGATCTGTCCCGAGTGAAAGACGGTCGCGGCCAGCGCGCCGTCCACCCGCGCGCGGCGAAAGACTTCCTCGAAGTGTTCCGGCGCCCCCGCGCCGCCCGAGGCGATCAGCGGAACGCGGCAGCCATCGCGGACTGCGCAAAGCTGCTCGATGTCATAGCCCTGGCGCACGCCGTCCATGTTCATGCAGTTGAGCACGATTTCGCCCGCGCCGCGGTCCTGCACTTCGCGGACCCAGTCCAGCGTGTCGCGCCCGGCCTCGCGGCTCAGCGAAGGGTCGCCGGT
Source organism: Gammaproteobacteria bacterium (assembly GCA_965116895.1). GTDB lineage: Bacteria > Pseudomonadota > Gammaproteobacteria > Steroidobacterales > Foliamicaceae > Foliamicus. The sequence continues at coordinate 1,114,398 of OZ220729.1, forward strand.
CAGCTCGTGCACGCGCCAGCGGCCGTTGCCGCCGCTGCTGTCGATTCCCACCACGACGCACTGTGAGCCGAACCGCCGGGCCAGTTCGCCGATCAGGTCGGGGTCGGCCAGCGCCGGGCTGTTGACCGAAATCTTGTCGGCGCCGTTCATCAGCACTTCCTCGGCCCCGGCGACGTCGCGAATGCCGCCGGCAACGCAGAAGGGTATGTCCAGAACGTCGGCCACGCGCAGGATCCAGCTCCGGTCCACGGAACGGCCGTGCGGACTCGCGGTAATGTCGTAGAAGACGACCTCGTCGGCGTGTTCCTCGCGGTAGCGGCGCGCCAGGTCCATGATCTCGCCCATCACGCGGTGCTCGCGGAATCGCACGCCCTTGACCACCTGGCCGTCGCGCACGTCGAGGCAGGGGATTATCCGCCGCGCCAGCACCGTTCCGCTTCCTCGGCGCTGATGCGCCCTTCCAGCAAGGCCTTGCCGGACACCGCCGCCGCCACCCCGGTGTCGGCCAGCGCCTGGAGGTCGTCCGCCCGCGATACGCCGCCGGAGGCGATGAACGAAGCCTTGGGCGCCCTCCGGACGCACTCGGCGTAAAGGTCCGTGTTCGGACCGCTCAGCATGCCGTCCCGATCGATGTCGGTGCACAGAAACCACCGGTAGCCCTGGTCCAGGAGCCGATCCAGCAGCTCCCACAGCGAACGGCCGCTTTCCCGCACCCAGCCCCGGGTCAGCACCTCGGGCTCGCTGCCGGAACGCACATCGAGCGCCGCCACCAGCCGGTCGGGCCCGTAGCGCCCCACCCAGCGGCCGGCCCGCGCCGCATCTTCGGCCAGCGCACTGCCGCATACGGCCCGTTGAACGCCGCTTTCGTAGATTGCCTCAAGCGATTCGTCGTCGCGTATGCCGCCGCCGACCTGTACGGAAAGCTTTGTCGCCTCCACCACGCCGGCAATCATGGCGGCGTTTTCCCGACGGCCGGAGCGGGCGCCGTCCAGATCGACCACGTGCAGGCTGCGCGCGCCCAGGCGGGACCAGGATTGCGCCAGTTCCAGGGCGCCCTGCGAATAAAACACCGCGTCGTCGAAGCGGCCGCGATGCAGCCGCACCACCTGGCCGCCCATCAGGTCGATGGAGGGTATCAGTTCCACCGAAGCTCAAGAAAATTCTTCAGAAGGCGCTGGCCCTGCCGCCCGGACCGCTCCGGGTGGAACTGCACGCCGAAGAAATTGTCCTTGTTCACGACCGAGGCGAAGCGGCGGCCGTGTTCGGTGTCGCCGACGCAGTGCTCCCCGGGCGGGGCGGCGTAGCTGTGCACGAAGTAGAACCAGGATCCGTCCGGAATTCCGTCGAACAGGCGCGATTCCGTGCGCCGTTCCACCTGGTTCCACCCCATGTGCGGGATCGTGTGTTCGGGTGAGGCTTCAAGCAGGTCCACCCGGCCGGGAATGACGGCAAGGCAGGGCGCGTCATCCTCGCTGGAGCCTTCATAAAGCAACTGCATCCCCAGGCAGATGCCCAGCACGGGTTGCGACAGGCGGGGAATGAGCTCAACAAGGCCGGCGTCCGCCAGCCTATCCATGCCGGCCCCGGCCGCGCCGACGCCCGGCAGGAGCACGCGGTCCGCGGCTTCGATCCGGCCCGCGTCCCGCGTGAAGTGCCCTTCCACGCCCAGCCGCTCGAGGGCGAATCGCAGCGATGCGATGTTGGCCCCGCCGCAGTCCACCAGGGCCACATTTGCAGTCACAGGACGCCCTTGGTGCTGGGAATGTCGCCTCCCTCGCGCGCGATCGCCTGGCGCAGGGCCCTGCCCACGCCCTTGAAGCAGGACTCGATCATGTGGTGGGTGTTCTCGCCGCGCACGCGGATGTGCAGCGTGGCTCCGCTGGCTTCGGCCAGCGAACGGAAGAAGTGCTCCACGAGCTCGGTGGGCAGGCCGCCGACGGCTTCGCGCGTGAATTTGCCCTTGAACTTGAGCCAGGGGCGCCCGGACAGATCCAGCAGGACCTTGACATCGGCCTCGTCCATGGGGAGCTCGAATGCGAAGCGGCCGATCCCGCGGCGGTCGCCCAGTGCCTCCTTCAGCGCCGCGCCCAGCGCCAGCGCGCAGTCCTCCACGGTGTGGTGCTCGTCCACCTCCAGATCGCCCTCGCAGCTGAGCTTCAGCCCGAAGCCGCCGTGCTTGGCCAATTGTTCCAGCATGTGGTCGAAGAAACCGATCCCGGTGGCCACTTCGGCGCCGGCCTGCGCGTCGAGATCGATCTCCACGCTCAGGTCCGTCTCGCGCGTCTTGCGCCGTGCGCGGCCGATCCGCGGCGCATCGACGATCTCCCGAACGATCTGCTCCCAGCTTCCGGGTTGCGCGGCATCGACGCGGAAGCCGCGCACGCCCAGGTTTTCGGCGAACTCAAGGTCGGTCTCGCGGTCTCCGATCACTATGCTGGCGGCGCGGTCCACGGGCCGTTCGCGCATGAATGCGTTCACCAGCCCGGTCAGGGGCTTGCGGCAATCGCAGCCGTCGCCGTCGCGGTGCGGACAAACGAATATTTCGGAGAACTCGATGCCCTGCGAGGCCAGCAGCCTCAGCAGGAACTCGTGCGGTTCGTCGAAGTCCTCCTGCGGGAAGCTGTCGGTGCCGAGCCCGTCCTGATTGCTGACCATTACCAGCTCGAAGCCGGCGTCCTGCAATCGCCGCAGCGCCGGCACGACGCCCTGCGCCAGCCTGAGCTTCGCAAGGCTGTCGACCTGGAAGTCGGACGGCTCCTCGATCAGGGTGCCGTCGCGGTCGAGGAAGGCGACCCGCGCGCTCATGCCGCCGCCCTCAGCGTCGCCAGCAGGCCGTCGTTCTGCTCCGGCGTGCCCAGCGTTATGCGCACGCAGGACTCAAGCCCCGGCTCGTCGGGAATCCTGCGCAGCAGGTAGCCGCCGTCGCGGGCCGCGGCGGTGAAGCCGTCGGCGTCGGCGACTTTCAGCAACACGAAGTTGGTGCGGCTGGGATACACGGTCGTTACCTGAGGGAGTTTCGCCAAGAGTGCGCTGACGCGTTCGCGCTCCTCGATGACAAGTGCTATGCGGCCTTGCATCCTGGCCAGGCTTTCCGGTTTCATGGCCTTGAGCACGGCGTGTTCGCACAGTGCGGAAAAGCTGTAGGGAGATTGTACGCGGCGCATCAGCCCGATGATCTCCTCGCAGGCTATCAGGGCGCCGCAGCGCACGCCCGCCAGCCCCAGGGCCTTGGATACCGTGCGCAGGACCACGACGTGCGGGTGCGCCGTGATCCATTCGGCGCCCGGATTCCGGCCCGCGAACTCGGCATACGCGGCATCGAGCACCACAACGGTTCTTTCGCGGGCGTATTCCACCAGTTCCAGGACATCGTCCGGGTCCATCAGGTTGCCGGTGGGGTTGTTCGGGGAACAGAGGATCAGGAGTTTGACGTCATCGGACCAGGCAGCCTTGATGGCCGGCACATCGAGCGAGAAGCCGTCGTCGGCGCGCAATGGAACTTCAAGGACCCGCGCGCCCTGCAAACGGCCATACCAGCGGAACATCTCGAACGACGGGGGACAGAAGATCGCACTGTCACGCCCGGCTTCGCAGAATGCCCGGTAGAGGCAGTCGATGCCCTCGCTGCTGCCGCGCATGACGGAAATCTCCTCCGGCCGCACACCGTAGTGTTCGGCCATGCGTTCGGTAAGCTCGGCGGGATAAAGCAGCGGGTAGAAGTTGAGCTTGCCCGGCGCCGGGTCGTAATCGGGCGCCCACGGCAACTCATTGGCGTGCAGCCGGGCCAGGGTCGGCGTCGTGGGCGCCTTGTAGGCCCGGCCTTTCTGCACGGCTTCGCGCGCCAGTGACGTAATCCAGCTCATGACTCAGTCGTTGCGGATGATCCGGCCGCCGAGCATCACGAACTCGACGGACTCGAGTATTGAAATGTCATCCAGCGGATTGCCGGGCACGGCTATGATGTCGGCCTGTTTGCCCACCGCAATACTGCCGACTTCGTCCTCTAGGTCCATCAGCGTGGCGCCGTTGAGCGTTCCCATGACTATGGCGTCCATCGGCGTTACGCCCTGTCTGACCAGCGCGGCGAACTCCCTGGCGGAGTGGCGGTGAGGGAATACCTGGTCGGAGCCCACGGCCATTCTCACGCCCGCCTCATACGCTTTTCTGAAACTGGCGTCCCTGATCTTCGCGACTTCGCGGGCCTTGGCCATGATTTCCGGCGTCATCCGCCGGGATTGCGTGCTCCCCAGGATGTAATCGAGTACGTACACGGTCGGCACCAGCCACGTTTCCGACTCGACCATCATTTCGATGGCCTCTTCATCCATCATCGTGCCATGCTCGACGCTGTCGAAGCCGGCCCGGACGGCGGACTTGACGGCGCCCGCCCCGTGAATGTGCGCAGTGATCTTCTTGCCGTGACGATGGGTTTCGTCGGAGAAGGCCGCGAGCTCGGCGTCGGTAAAAGACTGGATTCGCGGGTCGTCGCCCGCGGACATGATGCCGCCTGTCGCATGGACCTTGATCCAGTCCGCTCCGTACTTGAGTTCGCGGCGTACGGCCTCGCGGGCCGCATCCTCGCCGGCTGCGACGACGTTCGGGGCCGTCGGCACGCCGCTGTCGGGAGCGATGGCGTTTCTGTCGCAATGCCCTCCGAGCGGGCAAAGAAAGTGCGGGGCCACCTGCATTCGGGGGCCCGTGAACAGGCCCCTGGCGATCGCATCGCGCAAGGCGATGGACCCGAAACCGATGTCGCCGTCGCCCGGTATGCGCAGCGTCGTAAAGCCGTGCCGCAGCATTGTCTGCGCGTTCTTCAGGGCGACCAGCGTCTTTGCCGCGCTTGAGGAATTCAAGCCCGGCCCGGCGAACATCAGGTGCGTGTGCGCGTCGATCAGGCCGGGCAGGCAGTAATGCCCGGCGAGGTCGATCACGGAGGCGCCGTCCGGCTCGGCAATCCCGGAACCGACTGCGGCTATGACGCCGTCGGCAACGAGGATGTCCTGCTGCTGAACCCGTTGTTCGCGCTCGACATCGATCAGGCCCCCGCAGCGCAGCAAGGTGGAGTCGGCCGTCGCTTCGGTGGCGAGCAATCCGAGCAACAGGGCAATCGGCAGTCGGCGGATCAGACTGTTGCCGCCGCCGGGGAAGATTCTGGCGTTCATCGCTCGGGCCTCCGGCGCACTTCGGCGGCGCGTGCGTGGGCTTCCAGCCCCTCGGTGCGGGCCAGCGTGGCAATGGAGCCCGCAATACTTTCCAGGCCTTCCCGCGAAAGTTCCTGAACGCTGATCCGCTTGTAGAAATCGACCAGCCCGAGGCCGCTGGCCCAGCGGGCGCTGCCGTAGGTGGGCAACACGTGGTTGGCGCCGTTGCAGTAGTCGCCGCTGGATTCAGGCGACCAGGGCCCGAGGAACACCGCGCCCGCGTTGCGGATTTCCGCCGCCAGCGAGCGCGGGTCCGCAACCTGCAGCAGCAGGTGCTCGGGAGCGTAGCGGTTGGCCACTTCGACGGCGGTCTGAAGCGAGTCCACGACCAGCAGGGCGCCGGCCGACAGCGATTTTTCCAGCACGTCGGTGCGGGGCAGCGTGCGCAACTGGCCGGCGATCGCTTCCTGGACGGCCGTCGCCAGGTCTTCGTCCAGGCAGAGCAGCAGTACGTGCGCGTCCTCGCCATGTTCGGCCTGGCTGAGCAGGTCCAGGGCGACGAATTCGGGGTTCGCGTTGCGGTCGGCGATCACCATGGCCTCGGTCGGCCCCGCCGGGAGGTCCTGCGCCGGTCCGCCCGGCTCCATGGCCGCAAGCTGCTTGGCGGCGGCGACCCAGCGGCTGCCGGGGCCGAATATCTTGTCGACGCGGGGCACCGTTTCGGTGCCGTAGGCCATCGCGGCGACCGCCTGGGCCCCGCCCAGCCTGAACACGCGGTGCACCTCGCACAGGCCCGCCACGTAGAGAATCGCCGGATTGATGCTGCCGTCGGCGGCGGGCGGAGCGCAAAGTATGCGCTGCGGGCAGCCGGCCAGTTGCGCGGGCGCGGCCAGCATCATCGCCGTGGAGGGCAGGGGGGCGGCCCCGGCCGGCACATACATCCCGACCGCCTCGAGGGGGCGGTATCGCAGTTCGCAAACCACGCCGGGGACCGGCTCCGTGCGGGAATCCGCGGGCCTCTGGGCCGCATGGCAGGCGCGGATGTTGTCCAGCGCCGCCTGGATCGCCTCGCGCTGCCGCCCGCTCAGCAGATCGCCGGCTTCGGCGATCTCACTTTCGCCGGCTTCGATTTCGTCGAGCTCCACGCCGTCCAGCTCGGCTTCCAGCTTTCGGAGCGCCCCGTCTCCGCCGGTGCGCACCTGGTCCATGATGTCCTTCACGCGCGCCTCCAGCGCAGGGTCGGCCGGAGCGGCAAGGCGCTCGAGGACCGCCCGGCGCTGCTTCTCGCCCAGCTTGTTCCAGCGGTAGACAGGCGGGATCGGCTTCATTCCAGCATCTTCTCCACGGGCAGCACCAGCACGGAGCTGGCGCCCGCATCCTTGAGTGCCTCCAGCGTCTCCCAGAAAACGCTCTCCCGGCACACCGCATGCACGGCCACGCGGTCGTCGCGCCCGTCAAGGGGCATGATGGTGGGGGCCTCGGAGCCGGGCAGCAGCTCGGCGATGGTGGGCAGCGCGGCGCGCGGCGCGTGCAGCATGATGTACTTGGTTTCGCGGGCCTGCATGACGCCGTCCATGCGGCGCCTGAGCAGGTCCACCCAGTCTTCTCTTGCGGCAGGCAATTCGGCCGGGCTCAGCAGCAGCGTGGCCCGGCTCTCCAGCACCGTTTCGCCTTCCCTGAGCTGGTTGGCCGCCAGGGTCTTGCCACTGGAGACCAGATCGCAGATGGCCTCCGCACGGCCCAGCCGCGGCGCAAGTTCCACCGCGCCGGAGAACAGAACGACTTCGGCATTCACGCCCGATTCGGCCAGAAAATGTCCGGTCAGACGCGGATAGCTGGTCGCTATGCGGAGCCCCTCGAGGTCGGCGGCCCTGCGCGCCTCGCCGTCTTTGGGGTAGGCCATCGCCAGGCGGCAATCGCCGAATGCCAGGTTGCGGATGCTTTCGGGGGCGGGCTGACCGCTCTCCAGCCCTAGGCGCTGCTCCTCGGCCACGTTGAGGCCGACGATGCCCAGGTCGCAGGCGCCTTCGCGCACCAGGCCCGGGATTTCGTCGTCGCGCACCAGCAGCACGTCCACGGGCATGTTTTCGGCTACGGCCAGCAGTTCGTCGGCGCCTTGCGTCAGCCGCAGGCCACAGCGCTTCAGCAGCGCCAGCGAGTGTTCGGTAAGGCGGCCGGATTTTTGTACTGCGATCTGTACGCGTTCGCTGCGCTTCCACTTGGATGTCATGTCTATCGCTCCGGTCCGCTCATGCGCTCAAGGACCGCTTCAGTGAATTCGTCCGTTGACGCAGCCCGTCCCTGGCCCGCGATGTCGGCCGTGCGCACGCCGTCGGCAACGGAGGCGGCGACTGCCGCTTCGACGTCGCGGGCGGCTTCGGGGCTGTTCAGGCTCAATTCCAGCATCATCGCTACGGACAGGATCATGCCGCAGGGATTCGCGAGATTGCGACCCTCTATGTCCGGCGCGGTTCCATGAATGGGTTCATAGAGGGCGCGCCGGCCTTCCCCCACGGAAGCCGACGGCGCCATTCCCAGCGAACCGGTCAGCACCGATGCCTCGTCGGTGAGGATGTCGCCGAACATGTTCTCGGTCACGAGAACGTCGAACTGTGCGGCGTGCGTGAGCAGGCGCATTGCCGCGGCGTCCACCAGGAGGTGCTCGAGCTCGATTTCCGGGAACTCTTCGGCCACGACGCGCGCGGTCACCGTGCGCCAGAGGCGCGAGGTTGCCAGGACGTTGGCCTTGTCGATGGAAGTCAGGCGGCCGCGCCGCTTTCCGGCCAGTCCCGCCGCGTAGCGCACGACGCGTTCGACCTCTTCGCTGCTGTACGTGCACAGGTCGCTGGCCGCATCGTCGCCTTCTTGCTTGTCGCCGAAATACACGCCGCCGGTGAGTTCCCGCACCACCATGAGGTCCACGCCCGCCAGCTTGTCCGCCCGGAGAGGCGATGCGTCCGAGGCGCCCGGCAACGGGCGGATCGGGCGAAGGTTTGCGTAAACGCCGAGCAGCGCGCGCAGATTCAGCAGGCCCTGTTCCGGCCGCAGCGCGGGATCCGCCGGCGGCGGTCCCGGCAGGCCGACCGCACCCAGCAATACCGCGTCGGCCTCAAGGCAGAGGTCGCGCGTCGAGGAGGGGAAGGGGGCGCCCAGTTCGGCGAGCGCGCGGCCGCCGAACGGCGCCTCCCGCGTCTCAATATCGAGCGAGTGCCGGGCAGCCGCGGCCCGCAGCGCGCGCAGGCCAGCGCGCATGACCTCCGGCCCGATTCCGTCGCCGGGCAGAACGGCGATGAGGGACGTCAATGGCTAGCCTCCCGCCCGCTGTTCCCAGGCGCTGATCCGGTCGCGCTGCCGCAGCAGGTAACCGAGCTGATCCACGCCGTTCATGAGGCAGTAGCGCGCAAACCGATCCAGCTCGAAGGGCGCGGGCGGCCCCTGGGGAAGTTCGACCTGCGTCTTCTCCAGGTCGATCACGACTTCCGCTCCCGGGTTGGCCTTGAGCCAGCGGTGCGGCTGCTCGTCGATCACTACCGGGACGAAACCGTTCTTGAGCGAGTTGTTGCGGAAGATGTCCGCGATGCTGGTGCTGATCACGGCGCGCAGGCCCGCCTCCAGCAGGGCCCAGGGCGCGTGTTCGCGCGAGGAGCCGCAACCGAAGTTGTCGCCTGCGACCAGGATGGTGCGGTCCCGGTTCTCGGGACGGTTGAGTACGAAATCGGGGTTGAGTTCGCCGTCGCCCGCGTAGCGCCAGTCGTGGAAGGCCGCGTCGCCCAGGCCCTCGCGCACGGTGGTGGTGAGGTAGCGCGCGGGAATGATCTGGTCGGTATCGACGTTGTCGATGTCGAGCACCATGGTGCGCGATCGGATGCGGATGATCTTTTCCATGACGGCGCCCCGGTTCAACGGTCCATCAGTTCGCGCGGGTCCGCCACCCGGCCCCGTATCGCGCTGGCCGCGGCGGTCAGCGGGCTGGCCAGCACGGTGCGCGCGCCGGGTCCCTGGCGGCCCTCGAAATTCCGGTTGCTTGTGCTGACGCAGAGCTTGCCGGCGCCGACCGTGTCGCCGTTCATGCCGATGCACATCGAGCAGCCCGCTTCGCGCCATTCGGCGCCGGCCGACAGGAAGATCTCGTGCAGGCCCTCGGCTTCGGCTTCGCGCTTGACGATCTGCGAGCCCGGCACGACCAGCATGCGCACCTTGTCCGCCACCCGGTTTCCGCGCATCAACTCCGCCGCGGAGCGCAGGTCGCTCAGCCGGGAATTGGTGCAGCTGCCGAGGAACACGATATCGACCTCGCGGCCCTGCAGCGGCTTGCCCGGCTCCACGCCCATGTAGGCCAGGGCCTTGTCGATGGCGGCATCGCCGCTGCCGGGCACCGGTTCGTCGATCTGCGCCGACATTCCGGGATTGGTGCCGTAGGTGACCATGGGGCGAAGTTGCCCGGCATCCAGGTTCACTTCCCGTTCGAACTGTGCGTCGCCGCGGTCCTCGAGTTCGCGCCAGCGCTCGAGCGCGGCGTCCCAATCGGCGCCCGCCGGCGCCATCGGGCGGCCATGCAGCCATTCGTAGGTCGTGTCGTCGGGCGCGATCATGCCGGCGCGGGCGCCGGCCTCGATGCTCATGTTGCACATGGTCATGCGCTGTTCCATGGTCAGCGCCCGGATGGTCTCGCCGCGGTATTGCAGCACCCGTCCGGTTCCACCGCCCACGCCCAGTTTGCGGATGATCGCCAGGATCAGGTCCTTGGATGTCACGCCCCGGCCCAGGCGGCCGCTCACGTTGACCGCCAGCGCCCCCGGGCGGCGCTGCAGCAGGCACTGCGTAGCCAGCACGTGGCCCACTTCGGTGGTGCCGATGCCGAAGGCCAGCGCGCCGAACGCGCCGTGGGTGCTGGTGTGGCTGTCTCCGCAAACCACGGTGTGCCCCGGCCAGGTCGCGCCCTGCTCGGGACCCACGACATGTACGATCCCGCGTTCCGGACTGTCCAGGCCGCGCAGTTCCACGCCGAATTCCGCGCAGTTCTCGATCATCGCGCGGACCTGGGCCGCCGCCGCGGGCAGCGCCACCTTTTCCAGCTCCTCCAGGTTGGAAGCCGGCTCGGTCGGCGTCGAGTGGTCCATCGTCGCCAGCGTGCGGTCCGGCCGGCGCACCGGCAGGCCGTTCGCGCGCAAGACGTCGAAGGCCTGCGGCGTCGTCACCTCGTGCACCAGGTGCAGGTCGATGTAGAGCACCGCCGGCGTTTCCGGCGTTTCCGGGACGACTTCGTGCGCGTCCCAGATCCTTGCAAGCAGGGTCTGTCCGGACATAGGCGTTCAGCCCTCCTTTTCGATTCCTTCCACCGGTTCCAGCCAGCCGCGCGGATCCTCCGTGCGCCCGTCGAACAGACCGAAGAAGGCGTCCTGCAGGGCCCGGGTCAATTCGCCCGGCTTGCCGTTGCCGATGGTCAGCCGGTCGAGGCTGCGGACCGGCGTGATTTCCGCCGCAGTGCCCGCCAGAAAGACTTCGTCGGCGATGTACAGCACCTCGCGCGGCAGCGCCTCCTGAATGACCGGAATGCCCAGCCGTCTGGCCAGCTTGATCACCGTGTCCCGGGTGATCCCGGGAAGAATCGATGCCGAATAGGGCGGCGTGTAGAGCTTGCCCGCCACCGCCACGAAGACGTTCTCGCCGGCGCCTTCGCTGACCAGTCCGTCATGGGTCATGGCGAGCCCTTCGACGTAGCCGTTCTCCTGGGCTTCCAGCGTGACCAGCACGCTGGAAAGATAGTTGCCCCCCGCCTTGGCGAGCGCCGGCACGGTATTCGGCGCCACCCGCTGCCACGACGTGCAGCAGATGTCCACGCCCTCGTCCGTTCCTCCGAGATACGACCCCCATTTCCAGGCCGCCACGGCCACGTGAACCGGTACGTTCTCCGACGGCAGAATCCTCAGGTCGCCGGCGCCGCGGAACGCAATCGGCCGTATGTAGGCGCCGTCGAACAGACCGTTACGGGCGATGACCGCGTGGCAGGCGCCGTTCACTTCCTCCGGCGTGTACGGAATCTTCAGCCGGTAGATCTTGGCCGAGTTGTACATGCGCCGGGTGTGCGCGCGCAGCCGGAAGATGACCGGTCCCAGGTGACTTGCGTAGCAGCGAATGCCCTCGAACACCGAAGTGCCGTAGTGCAGCGCGTGCGTCATCACGTGCGTCTGGGCCTCCATGTACGGCTTGATCTCGCCGTCGTGCCAGATCCATTCGTCTTGTGCGGGCATGGCGTGAGGGTCTCCAGTGCGTTCAGGAATGGCCGAAAACTGCAGTTCGCCGCGATTTTACGGCCCAAGGCGCCTGCGCGGGCCCCTTTTTGCGGCTTTTCCGGAATCCAGCCGCGCCTTGGCCCGCAGCGCCCGGTTCAGCACCTCCAGAAGGGCCTTGGCGCCGGCCTCCACGATGTCGGTGCTGACCGCACGGCCGCGGTACGAGGACTCGCTCCAGCGCGCCGTAACCGTGGCCTCGCCCTGCGCGTCCTCGCCCGTGGTGACGCTTCGCACGTCGAAGTGGATCAGCTCGACGCTCATTTCGGTGGCGCGCTCCAGCGCCTTGAAGGTCGCGTCGATCGGTCCGTCGCCCACGGCCGCCTCGTCGCGCTGTTCGCCGTTGTCGTGCTCCAGGCGCACCGCCGCCACCGCGAGCGTGCTGCCCCCGGTGTTGATGCGCAGCTCGCGCAGGCGCCAGGGGCCCATCGCGGCAGTGTCCTTGTGCACGATCAGCGCCTCGATGTCGGCGTCGAACAGCTCCTTCTTGCGGTCGGCCAGCTTCTTGAACTCGATGAACGCCCGGTTGAGCTGGTCCTCGCTCAGTTCGAAGCCAAGCTGGCGGGTCCGGTCGCGGAAGGCGTGCCGCCCGGAGTGCTTGCCAAGCACTAGGTTGGAGCGGTGCATGCCCACCGACTCGGGACGCATGATTTCGTAGGTCTGCGAGTGCTTGAGCATGCCGTGCTGGTGAATGCCGGCCTCGTGCGCGAAGGCGTTCTTGCCCACGACGGCCTTGTTGCGCGGCGTGTGCATTCCGGTGACGCTGGAGACGAGACGGCTGGCCGGATAGAGCCCGGTGGTTTCGATGCCGGTGTCCAGACCGAAGTAATCGGCCCGCACCTTGAGCGCCATCACCACCTCTTCCAGCGAGCAGTTGCCGGCGCGCTCGCCGATCCCGTTGACGGTGCACTCGATCTGCCGGGCGCCGCCCACCACGGCCGCCAGGCTGTTGGCCACCGACAAGCCGAGGTCGTCGTGGCAGTGGGCGCTCAGGATAACGTTCTCGATGCCGGGAACGGTGTCGCGAAGATGCTCGAACAGCGCCTGGAACTGCTCGGGCATGGCGTAGCCCACGGTGTCCGGAATGTTGACCGTGGTGGCGCCGGCTTCCACCACCGCGCTGACGATCTCGGTAAGGAATTCAGGCTCCGTGCGCGAGGCGTCCTCCGGGGAGAACTCCACGTCGTCGCAGGCCTGCCGTGCCAGGCGCACCGCCTCGACCGCCCGGCGCACGATTTCGTCGCGGGCCATTTCCAGCTTGAACTTGCGGTGAATCTCGCTGGTGGCGACGAACACGTGGATGCGCTTGCGGGCCGCCGGCTCCAGGGCCCGGGCGGACTTCTCGATGTCGCCCTCGTGGCAGCGCGCCAGCGAACAGATGGTGATGCCCTTGATCGAATTGGCCACTTCCCGCACCGATTCGAAGTCGCCGGGCGAGGCCGCGGCAAAGCCCGCCTCGATGATGTCCACCCGCATGTCGCGGAGCGCGCGCGCGACCTTGAGCTTCTCGCGCAGCGTCATGCTGCACCCCGGCGCCTGTTCGCCGTCGCGCAAGGTGGTGTCGAAGATGCGAACGCGATCCTGTTTGGCTTGCTGGTTCATTGTGACGTTCTCATGAGGTCGTGGTTATGCCCATATAAAAAACCCCGCATCCGGTATTCGGTAAGCGGGGTTTGAAATGAGGCTTCTGGAGTTTCCCGGGCCTATTCCTTACCCCGCTTTCGGTGCCCCGCAAGCAGTGCGAGCGCAGCCGGGCGCAGGCCGATAACGGCTGCGTGGAGGATCAGGTATGAGCGCCGGGCGTCCATGTGGGCGGATTATGCGCCAAGCCGCCCGCATGTCAAGCCGCTGTGCTAATATCGCCTGCCTTGCATCGGGCCGGTCGATTGGAACCCGCTCGATAGATTATGTACCCGCTTTGATGTACAGGGGGAGTTGTTGATGAAGCCATTTCTTAGGGGGTCGTTGTGCGCAGGGGCGTTGCTGGCTGCAGCCGCGCTGGCGGGAGCGACCACGCTGGAGGACATCGAGACCGTTCAGGCCGATCGGGCGGAGGCCGGCAGGCAGTCGCAGAATCGGATCGACGACATCGTGAAGGAGACCGACTCGCTGGAGACCGAATACAAGCGGGTGTTGAAGGAACTCGAAGGCCTCAAGGTCTTCAATACGCTGATGCAGCGGCAGATCGACCGGCAGGAAAGCGATATCGGCAAGCTGAACGAGGCCATCGACGAAGTCGAGGCGACCGGCCGCCAGATGCTGCCGCTGATGGTGCGCATGATCGAGTCGCTCGACCTGTTCGTGGAGGCGGATGCGCCTTTCCTTCTGGATGAGCGCCGCAGCCGGGTGGGCGAACTCTACGACCTGATGGAGCGCGAGGACGTCACGGTTGCCGAGAAGTTCCGCAAGGTGCTCGAGGCCTACCAGATCGAGAACGACTACGGCCGCACGATCGAAGCCTACAAGGCCTCGGTGGAGCATGAGGGCGCCACGCTGGAAGTGGACGTGCTGCGGGTAGGACGCGTTTCGCTTGTTTACCAGACCGCGGATCAGAGCACGACGCGCAGGTGGGACCACGATGCGAGGGCCTGGGTGGACCTTGAAGGCAGTTACCGCAATCAGGTGCGCATGGGCTTGCGGGTGGCGCAACAGCAGGTAGCGCCCGATCTGTTGATGCTGCCCGTTTCGGCGCCGGAGGCTGGATAAATGACGATGACGAGAACAATTGCCGGCTCCATGCTGGGCCTGCTGCTGGCTTTGCCCCTGCAGGCGCAGGAGGCGCTGACGCTGGATGAACTGCTGAACCTCGTCGAACAGGGCGCAGTTCGCGATAACGAGGAAATGCGCGCGCGCGAGGAGCAGTTCCGCCAGGCGCGCGGAGAGCAGCAACGGCTGCTGGACCAGGCGAACGCCGAAAAGGCGGACGAGGAACGCCGCAGTCAGCGCCTGGAGAATGCCTACGGCGAGAACGAGCGCCGCATCGCGGCGCTGATGCAGACCCGCGACGAGCGGCTCGGCGCGCTCAAGGAACTGTTCGGAGTTACCCAGCAGGTAGCGGGCGATGCGCGTTCCAATTTCGAGAACTCGCTTACGAATGTGCAGTATCCGGAGAGAACCGAATTTCTCACCTCGCTGGTCGAGAAGCTGGGATCCGGAATCGAGCTGCCTTCAATAGAAGAGATGGAACAGCTGTGGTGGGAACTGCAGCGCGAAATGACCGAATCCGCAAAGGTCGTGCGGTTCAGTACCGACGTGATCTCGCTGGACGGCCAACGCGAGCCGACTGACGTGGTGCGCGTCGGCCTGTTCAATATCGTGTCCGACGGCAAGTACCTGACCTATCGGCAGGAAACCGGCAACGTGACCGAGCTCGGCCGCCAGCCGGAGGCCGGCCGCTTCACGGGCAGCACGGAAGACCTGCTGGGCGCGGACTCCGGCGACGTGGTGCGCTTCGGACTGGATCCGACGCTGGGCGGCGTGCTCAACTCGCTGGTCGGCCGTCCGAACCTGGTGGAGCGCATACAGCAGGGCGCGCTGGTGGGCTATCTCATCCTCGCCCTGGGCGTCATCGGCCTCCTGATTTCGCTGGAACGCCTGGTGACGCTGTCGCTCGCCAGCCGCAAGGTAACGGCGCAGCTTCGCAGTTCCACGCCGTCCGACGACAATGCGCTGGGCCGCGTGCTCTCGGTTTACCACGAGAACAAGGACGTGGACACGGAAACGCTGGAACTCAAGCTGGGCGAGGCCATCTTCAGGGAAACGCCCAAGCTGAACCGGGCCTTGCTGTTCATACAGATCATCTCGGTAGTGGCGCCGCTGATGGGTCTGCTGGGAACCGTTACCGGAATGATCAAGACCTTCCAGGCGATCACGCTGTATGGCACCGGCGACCCCAAGCTGATGGCGGGCGGTATTTCCCAGGCACTGGTCACCACGGTGCTCGGCCTGAGCGTCGCGATACCGATGGTGTTGCTGCATACCGTCGTGAGCGGACGCAGCCGCCGCATCGTGCAGATCCTGCAGGAGCAGAGCACCGGCATCGTGGCGGAGCACTCGGAAGCCCAGAACAAGGCGCCGGCATAGGTTCGCGGAAGCGGAGGAGCGGCTGATCGGACTCGTTGACCGTGTTTAACTGGTTCTACGACGCCTTCGAGGCGATCCGTGACTTCATGGAGCTTGGCGGAGATGTCCTGTTCCTGATCGCGCTGACGATCTTCCTGATGTGGATGCTGGTCTTCGAGCGGCTGGTGTTCTACCGGGTCGAGCTCGGCAAACGGCGCGACGCCATCTACGAGAACTGGGAAGCGCGCCCCGAACGCCAGTCCTGGGAGGCCCACCAGATCCGCGACCGGATGATCTCGGAATTCAATATGGCCGTGCGCCGCTCCCTGCCCATCGTGCAGACGCTTGTGGCGCTGTGTCCGCTCCTGGGGCTGTTGGGTACCGTTACCGGAATGATCGAGGTGTTCGACGTCATGGCGGTTGCCGGCAGCGGCAATCCGCGGTCCATGGCGTCGGGCGTGTCCAAGGCCACCATTCCCACCATGGCGGGCATGGTGGGCGCACTGTCGGGAGTTTTCTGGACCACCTACCTCACTCGGCGCGCCGATCGTGAGGTGGAGGACCTGGAAGAGCACCTGACGATGGATCACTGAACCCTGATCCGGACGCAGGAAATCAACTGGAGTAAGCACTAATGCGCAGATCCATCATTCAGGCCGCCGGCGAGGAAGCCAAGGCCGAGATCAACCTCACGCCCATGCTGGACGTGGTGTTCATCATGCTGATCTTCTTCATCGTCACGGCCTCCTTCATCAAGGAGGCGGGCATCGACGTGAACCGGCCCGACGCGCCCACGGCAGTGCGGCAGGAGAAGGCCAACATCCTGGTGGCCATCAGCGCGGCGAACGAGATCTGGATCGACAGGCGGCGCGTGGATCCAAGGGCGGTGCGGGCCAACATAGAGCGCCTGCACGCGGAGAACCCGGAGGGTTCGGTTATTATTCAGGCAGACAAGCGGGCGTATACGGAAACGCTGGTCGGCGTCATGGATTCCGCTCGTCAGGCCGGCGTGTTCAACGTGTCCATTGCGGCCAGCGATGACTGAAGCGTACTCCCGCTTGCGGCAAACAGCAGTGGAGGTGGCTGAATGACAGACCAGAAGCAAGTCAATCGGAGAGTAGGGCGCTATTTCGTGGCCCTGGCCATAGGTGGTTTCGCCGCGCTGTCGCTGCTTTGGGTCATGCAGTTCCTGATCGCCACCGGTCAGGCGGCGATCACCGAAGCGCTCGACGCGCGTTTTGTGGACTTTGTGCGCGTCAAGCGGGAGGAGACGGTCGAGCGCAAGCAGGAAAAACCCGAGCGCCCGCCTGAAGTGGATGAACAGCCCCCCGAGCTTCCCCAGCAGGACATGGACAGTTCGGACTTCGATTCTTCCGTAGCCGTCTCCGCGCCGAACCCGGACATGAACGTGGGCATGGACGGCGAGTTGGGCGATTTCAGCCTGGCGGAGGGCGACTACCTGCCGATCGTGAAGGTGGCGCCGATGTATCCGCGCCGGGCGCAGTCGCGCGGGCTGGAAGGCTACTGCGACCTGCAGTTCACCGTTACGCCGCTCGGAACTACGGCCGACGTGAGCGTCATCGAGTGCACGAGCTCTCTGTTCGAGCGGGCCTCGGTGCAGGCGCTGCTCAAGTTCAAGTACAAGCCGCGAGTCGTGAACGGCACGGCCATCGCCGTCCCCGGACTGCGGCACAGGATCACCTTCCAGATAGAAGATTGACGCGGTGAAGTCCAGGTTCAACTTGATCCTCGCGGGGCTTGTGGGCCTCGCGCTGCTTGCTCCCGCCGGTTTCGCACAGGCCCAGGAGGGCGAGCAGGAGGAACAGAAGACGCGGCGCACCGAGGCCATGAGCGAAAGGGTGCACCGGCGTTTTTCCAGGGCGCAGGAGGCGCTGGAGCTTGAAGACTATGTCACCGCGGAGGCGATGCTGCAGGAGATCACCGAACTTCGCGGCCTGACGCCCTACGAACGCGCCCAGACCAATAACTTCTACGGCTTCATTCACATCGAGAAGGAAGATTATCCGAGCGCGATCCGGTCTTTCCTCGGCGTAATCGAGATCGGCGGCCCCGGGGAGATTCCCGAGGGCCTCTACTACCAGACCATCAGGACGCTGTCGCAGCTCTACATGCAGGTGGAGAACTATCGTGAAGCGGTCGTATTCGCGCGCAGATGGATCGAGTCCCAGGAAAGCCCGGTACCCAAGGACTACATGCTCCTGGCCATGGCCTACTTCCAGATGGAGGATTGGCGAAATGCGCTGGAAAACGTACAGATTGCGATAGAACGGGCCAGGCAGACGGGCATGGAGGTCGAAGAGAACTGGTGGCGCTACCTGCTGGCCGCGCACTGGGAACTGGAAGAGTTTCCCGAGGCTCTGGAGGTCAGCAAGACTCTCCTGACGAACTGGCCCAAGAAGCAATACTGGATGCAACTGCAGGGTCTTTATTCCATCGTCGAAGACGAGGCGAATCAGTTCGCCGCGTTCTGGAGCTGCTACGACCAGGGGCTGCTGGACAGGAGCAACGAACTGGTGACCATGGCCCAGCTATTCATGCTGGCGGAAGTCCCCTACAAGGCCGCCGTCGTGCTGCAGGAGGGCCTGGACAGCGGCGAAATCGAGGAGACCGCGGTGAATTACCGCTACCTGGCTCAGGCCTGGCAGTTGGCGCGGGAGGATCGCAAGGCCCTGGATCCCCTGCGCAAGGCAGCCGAGAGCGAGGAGGACGTGGAGGACAAGGGAGAGCTCTACATGCGGCTGGCGGAAACGTATAACGCCCTGGGCGACTACGAAGACTGTGCTTCGGCGGCCCGTCAGGCCCTGCGTGCAGGGGAACTGAAGAGCGAGGGCAGAACCTACATGCTGCTGGGCCAGTGCCTGTTCGAACAGGAAGAATTCGACGAGGCGGGCGACGCCTTCACGCGCGCGGCGCGCGACAGCGATACGCGGCGGACCGCCACGCAGTGGCAGAACTACCTGAGGAGAGAGGTCAAGCGGCGTAGCGACCTCGAGGCCCGGCTGGCCCAGTACGGCGCCTGACCCGCCACCAGCGTTCGAGAAAGGGGTATTTCAATGCCCACGGTGCATTTCGTTGATTGCAAGGGGAACCCCCGCGATATCGAGGTCCCGGAAGGCTGCACTCTCATGGAGATTGCGCTGGAAAACGACGTTGAAGGGATCGTGGCGGAATGCGGCGGCTGCTGCGCCTGCGCCACCTGCCACAGCTATATCGACGAGGAATGGGTCGACAAGCTGCCTCCCATAGACGACATGGAAGACGCCATGCTGGATTGCGCTCTCGACCGCAAGCCCAACAGCCGGTTGTCCTGCCAGATCCAGATGACGGCCGCCCTGGCCGGCCTCAAATTGCGCGCGGCGGATAACGAAGCCTGATCCGCTCCTGCGTGCGCCGCTCGCCGGGTAAGAAACCCGGCGAGTTCGCGAATCTCCCGGGAGTTCTTTTTAGAGTCTGCCTTTCTCGAACTGGCTGTGCACTTCGGCGACCGGAGGCATGGCGGCCACCGGCGTCTTTTCTTCCTTCTCGTTCTGGATTACGCGCATTACCCGTTCGACATAGCGTTGGCGCGTGGCTTCCCTCTCCGCTTCGGCCTGTTCGTCGGGCAGGAAACTGTCGATGTCCTCGCGCTTGAACAGGCCGCCCGCCTCGATCAGGCGCTCAACGCTGTCCAGCCTGTCGCGCAGCACCGACACCTCGCCGACCAGCGACATCAGGATGCCCAGCAACCGGTCGGTGGCCGGGTCGGCGAAGTAGCGCGGGCGCTTGCCCTTGGCGGTGCGGCGCAGGCGGGGCGCTTCCCCGTCCCCGCTCATGCGCGAATCCCCGCCAGGGACTTGAAGCTCATTTCGTCCCGGGAGTAATTGCGCTGGGTGACGTCCAGGTTGGACTTCATGAGTTCCAGCCCGACCTCATCCGCCGGCCAGTCGCCCTTGATCGCCTCGGCCACCAGGTCGATGTCGGTCATACAGCGGGCGAAGGATTCGTTGTTGTTGTAACTCTCCCAGTCGTGCATGAACTGATCGAACAGGGTGTCGCCGCGCGGGATGTCGAAGTGCAGCATGCGGCCGCCGCTGCATAGCAGCCGGCGGGTTTCGGCGAAGATGCGAGGCAGGGCCTTCTTGGAGGTCTCGTGCAGCATGATGTGCGATACGACCAGGTCGAAGCTGCCGTCCTCGTAGTCGGTGCATTCGGCGTTCTGCTGGCTGAAGTGCACGGCAACGCCCAGCGATTCCGCCCGGGTGTGGGCGTATCGCAGCATGGGCGCGCCGACGTCGATGGCATGGATCTCCGCATCGGGGAACACCTTGCCCCAGGGCAGCGTGCTGTTGCCGGCGCCGCAGCCCATGTCCAGGATGCGCTTCGGCTTGAAGTCCGGCCAGATTCCGCGCATGCCGTTGCACAGCATGTGACCCAGGAAGTCCCCTTCCGGTCCCCAGGCGCCGGCCATGTACATCTGCAGCCCGGTCTCGTAGAGGGCGCCGGCCGTGATGTCGTCGGCAACCTGGTCGGTGTGGTAGCCGCCCGGCTGGATGTGAATGTCGTGCACCGTGTGGTAGCGCGGAATCTCCAGGTCCGGGTTCAGCGTGAGGCTGCCGCCGGCGTCCCCGTTCGTGGCCCGGAAGCGTTCGATCATGTCGGGCAGCTGCCGCTCGACCGTGTCCACCGTGGCGTCCCACATCATTTCCTGGCTGCGGCGGGTCATCGCGCTCCACAACTGGTAATAGGGTTCCGACATCATCTTCCTGCGGATTTCATCGCGGTGCTCCGGCGGGCGCCCGGTTTCCTTTTCGATGGCCGGCTTGATCTTGTCTTCGTAGAGGGAGAAGTTGCCCGGCATGATCGTGCCGGAGAGATGCGCCCGGAAAGCACGGACGAAGTCCATGCGAGAGGCTTCGTCGTGATTGGCGGCGGGCGTCAGGGCGTGAACATTTCGAAACATTTCTTGCTTGCCTCCTTCGGGGCTAGCGGAGCGGAATTCGCGGTTGAGAATAGCACAACCGCGCTTTTTTTGACCTTCCTTGTGCTTCCCTCGCCCGGCTATTGCGCCCCTTCTCGCTGGAGACGCCATCCCTGGCTCGGTTGCGCTGTCCCTGCTTCAACGCTCCTGCGAGAAGGGGCGCAATAGCCGGGCTTGAGCTGCCGTTGCCAGGGCTGGCGGCAAGCAAGCCTCTTTCGTTGCCCCCTCCCCGCAGGGGCGTCTGGGGCAGGATGCCCCAGCCGAGCGTCAGGATGACTTCATGCGTCCCCGGCGGGGAGGGGGCAACGAAAGAGGCGGTCCCGGCACCAAAGACTAAGGCGCGATGAGTTCCACCCACTCGCCCACCGGACCGCGCCACATGCCGGCTTTCCGGCCGTGATAGGGCGCCCCCGGTTGACCGGCCAGCGTGTGTTCTCCCAGCGAATCGGAGACGAAGCTGACCATGCTGATCGAGGGCGGCAGCCAGCCGTCGCGCACCGGGCGCGGCTCGGCGTTTTCCGGCATGCTGTCCAGTTCGATCAGGTTGCTTCCGGAAAGGGACATCGTGCTCAGCATGAAGCGGTGATCGTAGGGCAGGCCGTAGACCTGCCCCATGACCGTGATTCGCACCGGACGGGGTTCGCCGTAGCTGAGCCCGAAGCGCTCGCCCCAGGCGTCGCCGAGCATTTCAACCGATGGCCCTCCGAGGATCACGATGAAGGTGCGGTCGACGAAATCCACCGCCTCGGGCACGTCGAATTCCGTTCTCCGCTTGAACATGGTGAGATACAGGAATTCCTTGGCCGGGCCCTGGACCTGCATGGCGCGGATGGCGTCGGTGATGGACAGGTCGGCCGGCGGCCCCAGAATGTGGAAGGGCGTGCCGATCAGTTGCTTCTCCAGCGCGTCGGTGTCCTGGACCATCAGTTCGGCGGCGTTCCAGCCCCAGCACCGATAGGCGGCATAGCCTTCCGTCTCCGGCTGTTCCACGAACCGGAAATGAAATCCGGTAGTGGTGGCCGGCGCCATGAGCAGGAACTGCGCGCCTTCCACCGCCTCGGCGCCCCAGAATTTCGCCAGTTCTCCGGAAACCCGGCCGCCTCCGGTCGACTGGTAGCCCAGAAGCTCGTAGGCCTCTTCCATCGCGCCCAGGTCGGGCGCGGCAATCGTCACGCAGCTGATCGGGCCGATCATAGCGATGCCAGGTATCGGCGGGCGTCATCGATGCCGATGACTTCACCGAATTTCTTGCTGATGTCGAACAGGTTGGCTTCGTGCGGCCGCTCGTCGCGGTCGCCGGTGGCTTCGCGCACCACGATCGGGATGTAGCCGTATTGCAGCGCGTCCACGGCCGAGGCGCGCACGCAGCCGCTGGTGGTCAGCCCGCAGATCAGCAGCGTGTCGACTCCCAGTGACGAGAGTGTGGCCGCCAGGTGGGTGCCGAAGAACGCACTGGGGTATTTCTTGACGATCACCACTTCACCCTCGGCCGGCTCCAGTCCTTCGCCGAAAGCGCAATAGGGCGACCCCTTCACGAGGTTGGCCAGCGCCGGCACCTTGCGATAGAACACGCCGCCCTCCACGCCGGCGGCGTCATACTCCACGCAGGTATGGAAGACGGGTATGCCGGCCTTGCGGCACTCGCCCAGCAGGTTCACCGCCTGGGCCAGTTCTTCCTCCACGCCCGCGTAGAGCGAGCATTCGGGGTCCAGGTAGGCCCGCACGAAGTCGATGATCAGCAGCGCGGGCCTGGCCCCGGGCTGGATGGAGCCGCCGAATCCGGCCTGGCTGTAGTCCTGGTCGAGTTCCACCATGATTGTCAGATAATCCCCCGTTCCTTCAGTCCGGCCAGCCTTTCGTCGTCGTAATCGAGCAGGCCCCGGTAGATTTCGTCGTTGTGCTGTCCGATCTGCGGCGCCGGGGTGCGTATCCGCCCGGGCGTGACCGACAGCTTGGGCGCGACGTTCTGCATCTTCAGTTCGCCGAACTTCGGATGCATGGTCGACACGATCGCCTCGCGGGCCTTGAAGTGCGCGTCTTCGAGCATTTCCGGCGCCCGGTAGATCTTGCCCGACGGCACGCCGCTCTCGTCCATGAGCGCCTCCAGTTCCGCGGCGTCCTTGGTTGCGGTCCATTCCGCGATGAGTTCGTCGAGTTCCGTCTGCGTCTCGCCGCGTGCGGCGTGGCTTGAGTAGCGGGGATCGTCGGCCAGTTCCGGCCGCCCCATGGCCGCGCTCAGGCGCCGGAACACGCTGTCCTGGTTGGCCGCGATCAGAATGTAGGTCCCGTCCCTGGTGGGATAGACGTTCGATGGCGCCACCCGCGGCAGAATCGAGCCGGTGCGCTCGCGGACATATCCTGCCTGCTGGTATTCGGTGACCAGCGATTCCATCATGTTGAGCACCGCCTCGTAGATCGCGGAGTCCACGACCTGACCTTCACCCGTGCGCTCCCTGTGATGCAGGGCGGACAGGCCGCCGATACAGGCAAAGGTGGCCGCAAGCTGATCGCCTATGCTGATACCCACGCGGCTCGGCGGGGTGGACGGATCGCCGGCCACGTAGCGCAGCCCGCCCATGGCCTCGCCGATCGCGCCGTAGCCGGCCCGCGAGGAATAGGGGCCGGTCTGCCCGTAGCCCGACACGCGGATCAGGATCAGCGCGGGATTGATGTCGTGCAGTTCCTCCCAGGACAGGTTCCAGCGCTCCAGCGTTCCCGGCCGGAAATTCTCCAGCAGGAAGTCGGCCTTGGCGACCAGTTCCTTGAGGACGTCCTGGCCTTCCTTCTCCCGCAGGTTCAGCGTGATCGCCTTCTTGTTGCGCGAAATCACCGGCCACCACAGCGACATTCCATGGGCTTTTTCCTGGCCCCAGTCGCGCATCGGGTCCGGCCGGTCCGGCGCTTCCACCTTGATCACCTCGGCGCCGAAATCCGCCATCAGTTGTCCACAGAACGGGCCCGCCAGCAGCGCGCCGAGTTCAATCAGCCTCAGATCGGCCAGCGGGCCGGTCTTCTCCGTCATGTCCCTGGTTCCCCTTGTCGTACGAAAAGCCCGTCCCCGCTTGTTTCCGGGGCCGGGCAATGATGCAGTCTGAACATACATTGTATAGAATACGCTGCCTTGGTTTGAGGGGGACGGCATTTCGATGACTGCCAGCGCACGCCGCGTTTCGATTGTGGAAGTGGGTCCGCGGGACGGCCTGCAATCCGAGGAAGTCCTGCCGACCGAAGTCAAGCTGGAGTTCATTCGCCGCGCGGTGGACGCGGGAATACGCAAGGTCGAGGCGGTCAGCTTCGTCCACCCGAAGCGGGTTCCGCAGATGGCCGACGCCGAAGACGTGGTTCGCGGCGTGCCGAAGCGCGACGATCTGATTCTCATCGGCCTGGTCCTGAACGAGCGCGGCTTCGAGCGCGCCCGTGATTGCGGCATCGACGAGGTGGGCATGGTCGTGGTGTCCAGCGACACCTATAACCGGCGCAACCAGGGCGTCTCCAGCCTCGAATCCATCGAGGCCTGGCTGAAGATCGCGAAGCAGGCGAAGAAGGAAGGAATACGGGCCAATTGCATGGTTTCGTCGGCCTTCGGTTGCCCCTTCGAAGGCGAAGTGCCCCCGGAACGGGTGGTCGAGTACGCCGAACGGGTTGCGGAGGGCGATCCGGTGGAGCTGGGGATCGCCGATTCCATCGGCGTGGCCGTGCCGGCGCAGATCACCGACGTTCTCGGGCGTATTTCCGAGCGTCTGCCCGGCCTGCCGATCCGGGTGCACCTGCACAATACCCGCAACACCGGGCTGGCCAACGCCCAGGCGGCGCTGGACGCCGGCGTGGCTTCCATCGACGCCAGCATCGGCGGAATAGGCGGTTGTCCCTTTGCGCCGCTTGCGACCGGCAACATTCCGACCGACGACCTGCTTTACCTTCTGTCGAGGTCGGGAGTGGAGACCGGCGTGTCGCTGAAGAAGATCATCGAAACCAGTGGCTGGCTGCGCGAGCAGCTAGGCCACGGCGATTTGCCTGCCATGCTGCCGCGAGCGGGAATTTTCCCCGACGTGGCGATGGGCGCGCAGGCCTGAACTGAAATACACACGGGAGAAATAGCATGAGCTTTCGCTTGGGCGTGGATGTGGGCGGTACCTTTACCGACCTGCTCCTGGTTAACGAGCAGTCGGGGGAGATGTACACCGCAAAAGTCCCCAGCACGCCGGAGGACTCGTCGATCGGCGTTTCCAACGGCATCGACAGGGTCTGTGGCGACGCGGACGTGGATCCCGGGGACATTACTCATGTCATGCATGGGACCACCGTGGCCACGAACACAATCCTTACCGGGACGGGGGCCAAGGTGGGGCTGGTTACCACCAGGGGCTACCGACAGGTACTGCAGATTGCCCGTTCCTTCGTGCCGGGCGGCCTTGGCGGATGGGTGATCTACAATAAGAGCCTGCCGATTGCGCCGCTGGCGCTGACCATCGAAGCGGACGAGCGCGTCGGCGCCGATGGTTCGGTGGTGCATGAACTCAACGTCGAGTCCCTGGAGGGGGAACTGCAGAAGCTGGCGGGGAAAGGTGTTGAAGCACTCACCGTTTCGCTGATCAACTCCTTCGCCAACCCGGCGCACGAGCAGCAGGTCCGTGAGGTCGCCGAACGCGTTCTTCCCGGTGTTCCGGTATCCCTGTCCTCGGAAGTGGTTCCGGAGATGCAGGAATACGAGCGCACGATCACCACGGTCGCCAATTCCTACGTGCGCCCCAAGGTGGCGACCTACGTCCGCAATCTCGAGCAGCAACTCAACGACACGATGAGCGGCGTGCAGCTGCACGTGCTGCGCTCCGACGGCGGCCTGGCCTCGGCGGACGCGGCCGAGGCCGTTCCCGTCAATCTGCTTATGAGCGGCCCGGCGGGCGGCGTTTCCGGCGCCATCTGGATTGCCTCGCAGGCCGAGCACAACAACCTGCTTACCTTTGACATGGGCGGCACGTCCACGGACGTGGCGCTGGTGCAGGACGGCCAGGCGCAACTGAGGCGCGAGACCACCGTCGGAGACGTGACCGTGCGCGCTTCCTCGGTGGACGTGCGCACCGTGGGCGCCGGGGGCGGTTCCATCGCCCACGTGCCCGAGCTCACCGGCGCATTGCGCGTCGGCCCGCAGAGCGCCGGCGCCGATCCGGGGCCGGCGGCCTACGCGAAGGGAGGCGAGGAGCCCACGGTTACGGACGCCAACGTGGTGCTCGGCTACCTTCCGGCGGAGGTTCGCCTGGGCGGCGACATGAAGCTGGACCGGGCCGCGGCCGAAGCCGCCGTGCAGAAGATCGCCGACGCCCTGGGGCTTTCGCTGATGGAGGCGGCCTCGGGCATCGTGAGCCTTGTGAACGAGAACATGTACGGTGCCTTGAGGCTGGTTTCGGTGGAACAGGGCCACGACCCGCGTGAATTCGCACTGATCGCCTTCGGCGGCGCCGGCCCGTTGCACGCCAATGCGCTGGGCAAGCTCATGAGTTCCTGGCCGGTCATTATTCCGCCCGGTCCCGGCGTGTTGTGCGCCTATGGCGATGCGACCACGCGAGTGCGCAACGAAGCCTCGCGAACGTTCATCCGGCGTTTCGGGCGCACCAAAGCCGAAGAGGCGGCGGAAATTTTCTCCGACCTTGCCGAGCAGGCCTCACAGGCACTGGACGAGGAGGGCATTCCGCGCAGTGACCAGACCCTCAGCTACCAGGCGGACATTCGCTACCACGGACAGGGTTTGCTGTTGACCGTGGATTTCGAACTGGATGACTTGAGGCAGCAGGGCCTGGATGTAATCGGAGACAAATTCGATCAGATGCATGAGCAACTTTTCACCTTCGCGCTGCCCGAGGACAAGGAGCTCGTGAACCTGCGTGCCGTATCCGAGGGCAAGCCTACCGTGGTGCGCGCCTTGCGGGTCGCGGAAGGCGACGCCAGCCCCGCGGCCGCCGAAATGGTTTCGCACGAAATCTACGTCGATGGCGGCATGCAGCAGGCGATGCTGTATGACCGCTCCAAGCTGAAGGCCGGCAACGTGATTACCGGCCCGGCAATCGTCCTGGAGATGGACTCGACCACGCTGATTCTCCCTGCTCACGAGGGGCAGGTGGACGAATACGGCAACATCCTGATTACGCCTTCAGGTTCCTGAACGGGAGTTAGACAATGCCTGCACAAATCATAGAAAGCCGTCCGCGCCCCTACAACCGCGTGGAACTGGACCCCATTACGCTGGACATCATCGAAAACGCGATGCTCAATGCCCGCTGGGAGATGGACGCGGTGCTGTTTCGCACCGCGATGTCGCCCGGCATCCGCGAGCAGCACGACGAGTTCCCCATGATCGCCAACCTGGAAGGCAAGATGGTGGTGGGGCAGTTCGGCAGTTTCATTCACGGTTTCAAGGAGGCCTACGACGGGACGATCGAGGAAGGCGATATGTTCCTCACCACCGACCCCTATGCCTGTAACGGGGCCGTGAGCCACGCCAACGACTGGCTGCTGCTGCGGCCGATCTACAAGGACGGGCGGCTGATCGCCTACGCGTCGATGTTCGGACACATGACCGACATCGGCGGCAAGGTGCCCGGCAGCCTGCCCACCGATGCCCGGCAGATCTTCGAGGAGGGCATTCGTGTGCCTCCGGTCAAGATCTACAAGAACGACGAACTGCAGGAAGATGTCCTGCGCCTGATTCTTCATAACTGCCGTCTGCCGCACTGGAACCGCAGCGACTTCAATGCCATCGTGGCCGCCATCCGCACCGCGGAGAAGCGCGTGCTGGAAATGGCGGAGCGTTTCGGCGACGACGTCTATTACTCCGCGCTGGAAGAACTGCTGGACCGCAACAAGCGCGCCATGGGCACGCTGATCAACATGACGGTTCCGGAGACGAAGCAGTATTTCGAGGACTTCATCTGCGACGACGGATTGGGCATGGGGCCGTACAAGATCAAGTGCGCGATGTGGCGTGAGGGCGAGAAGGTGATCTTCGACTTCGAGGGCACCGATCCCCAGTCCATCAGTTCGGTGAACTTCTACCTGAACGAGGAAATGTTCAAGATGTTCGCAGGCGTGTACATGATCATGGTGTTCGATCCGCAAATCATGTTCAACGACGGCTTCTATGACCTGATGGAGGTGCGCATTCCCGAGGGCACCTTGCTCAAACCCAGGTTCCCGGCGGCGCTTTCATGCCGCACCCACGCTTTGGGACGCATTTTCGACATCCTGGGCGGGCTGCTGGGGCAGGGCAACCCGGATTTCCTGTGTGCGGCCGGCTTTTCCGACAGCCCGCACTTCATGTATTCAGGCTATCGGCGCGCCGACGGCGAATGGTACCAGCTTTACCAGATCGGCTTCGGCGGCATACCGGGCAAGCCCTTCGGCGACGGCCCCGACGGCCATTCGCTGTGGCCGAGCTTCACCAACGTGCCCAACGAGTTTCTGGAGAGCTACTTCCCGCTTCGGATCGATGTCTACGAGACGCTGCCCGACAGCGGCGGGCCCGGCCTGCACCGCGGCGGCAACGCGCTTCGCGTCGGCTACCGTTTCCTGGAACCGGGCGAGATCTCGATCCATGACGACCGCTGGCTCACCTATCCCTGGGGAGTGAATGGCGGCTTGCCCGGACAGCGCAGCCGCAAGATCCTGCACCGCACGGACGGCAGCGAGGAATTGCTGCAGTCGAAATGCGACCGGATCAGGGTGGAGCCGGGCGACCTGCTGTACTTCGACACCTGGGGCGGCGGCGGCTGGGGCGACCCGTTCAAACGTCCCGCCGAGCAGGTAGGCTTCGATGTGGCCGCCGGCCTGGTTAGCGTGAATGGCGCGCGCCGCTACGGTGTGGTCTGCAATGAGGACGGCGAGGTGGACGATGGCGCGACTGAGAAATTGCGTGCGGACATGGCCACCGAACGAGGCGATACGCTGCTGTTCGATTTCGGCGGAACCACGGAGGAACTGAAGGCCCGCTGCGAGGAGGAGACCGGTCTGCCGGCGCCCGCCGCGCCCGAATTCCAGAACTGGTTCGGTTCCGCCGCCTGACCCGGCGTCAGTCCGGAAGCAGGCCTCGGAGCTGGTCCTGCAGGTCGATGCTTGCGCCGTCGTCGGCGTTACGGGCGACGAAGGTTTTTCCCATGGCGGCTTCATTGTTCAGCACGGCGACCGTCACGGTTGCCAGGTCCTCGCGTTCCAGCAGGCGCCGGCCTGATCCGCCCTGTTCAAGAACGATGGGCTTTTCCCCGCCGGGATTGTCGCGGAGGCCCGGACCGCGCACGATCGTATAGGGAAGGCCGGATTCACGGAGGTAATTCTCGGCGTGTCCTTTCCATACCAGGACATTGCCGAATCTCTCGTTCAGCGGCGAATCCGGGTTTCCCGCGCTGGCAGCCGAGATCATCACGTAGTGCTTTACGCCGATCTTCCCGGCGACATCGATGAGATGACGGGTGCCGATCCAATCGACCTGCTCCGGATCGTTCGGGCCTTCCGCCTGGGTTGCTCCATGCGCCGTGACCACGAAGTCCACGTCCCTTACGGCCGCATCCACGCTGTCCCTTGAAGTCAGGTCCATCTGCCGCCAGGTGAAGTCGCCTCCCACCGTTTCCGCCGCCCTTTCGGGATTACGGCTGGTGGGCACGACCTCGTAACCCTGCTCCTCGAGCATGGTGATGATGAAGCGGCCGGTGCCGCCCGAGGCGCCCACCACGAGCACCTTATGACTTTCCTGCGCCAGCACCGGAGTCGCCAGTATCAGGCCGAGGGCCATGGACAGAATTTGCCGCCTTGCAAGGTTGCTGTTCATTCGAGGTTCCATTGCGTGTCACTTGCACCATTCTGCCATCGGCAGCCGCGGGCCTGGGGCAGTATGATGAGCGCCCGGATTTCGCGAATGGGTGAGGGATGGACGAACGGCACAATGAGCCCTGGTGGGCGGTGATCGAACCTGGCGAAGGCGAGTCCCTGTGGCAGCCGCTGCCTTCGAGGGGTTACGTGGATCTGAAGCTCACGCCCGAGAATACGCCCTACGACGGCTTTACTTCGGGCACGCAGTTGCTGCCGCCGGGCTGCCATATCCGCGAGCACGGCCATCGGCGCAACCACGAACTGATCTTCGTGCACAAGGGCAGCGGGCGGGTCGAGATCGAGGGGAACGAGTATCCGATCACGGAAGGATCGACCGTGCTGTTCGGCAGGTATGCGCGCCACGTCCTTGAGAACACGGGCGATACCGATATGGAACTGTTCTGGGTGTTCCTGCCGCCCGGGCTGGAGCACTGGTTTCGCGGCATCGGCCGCAAGCGCCGCCCGGGCGAGCCGATGCCGGAAGCGTTCCCGCGCCCGGAGGGCGTTGAGGAGTTGATGGAATGGATGCGGTTCGTGCCTCCGGCCAACCGAAACGCTCAGGGGGAGGATTAGAAAGTGATGAATATTGCAGCGGGCCGTGGGGCGGTCCTCGCGCTCGCAGTGCTTGTCGCTGCCTGCGCGCAACAGCCTTCAGGCGCGGCGGATTACGACAGGGACGCCGCCACCGACGAGATCTGGGCGAAGGAGCAGGCGATTTTTTCCGGAAGAGGCCAGGGCGACCTGGGCGTTTATGTAGGCTTTACGGCCAAGGACTACATGGGCTGGCCGCCCGGTTCGCCGAATCCGCTGGGTATCGAGCAGTTGCGTGAGGGCGCCGAGCAGATGCGCGGCAAGGACCAGGAAGAGATCGCCATGGAGTTCGGGGACATCACATTCTCCGGCAACACCGCGGTAATCTACTACAGCACGCACAAGACACGCCTGCCCGATGGCGCGGTCGTGGACCAGACGGCCGATATCGCCCATGTATGGGTTCGGGAGGCGCGCGAGTGGAAATTGCTCGGTGCCTTGGGACGCTACACGTCACCGGGCTACGACCGGGAGCAAGCCAAAGCGGAGATCTGGGAGAAGGAGCAGGCGATCTATGCAGCCCGCGGACAGGGTGACCTGCAGTACTACGTAGATAACGCTTCGGCGCACTATTTGGGTTGGCCCCCCGGCTGGCCCAAGCCCTCCGGGATTGACCAGCTGCGGGCGGGGGTCGAGCAGATGCGTGGAATCGATCAGGAAGAGCTGACCATGGAGTTCGGCGACATTGCGTTCTCCGGCAATACGGCAGTGATTTACTACGGCACCCATCGGACCCGCATGCCGGGCGGGGAGCCAGTGGATCAGCATTTCGAAATCACGCACATCTGGGCGTTCGAGTCCGGCGAGTGGAGACTCTTGGGCGCCATGGGGCGGACCAGGGCGCCGGCCACGGGCGCAAATTGACGCCTATTGGGTCGCAGGCAGCGGTTGCGGCCTGAGCCGCGCCCTGATCTCCTCGTCCAGCCCGAGCAGCAGGGTGTTGATCAGGTAGGCGTTGTCCCATTCGGTGTCGGAGGGCGGTCGGTTGCCCAGTCGCGCCGCGATCAGGCGAGCGGAGGGAACGATGTAGATCACCTGGTTGGAGTTGCCGTCGAACAGGAACAGGTCGTGAGCTAGATACGGCTCGCCGTGCAGGGTCTCGCCGACGTCCAGGTCCGGATTGGCCGCTCCGCGCCGCTCGATGTAGTCGCCCGCCACATAGACGCCCAGCCCCGCATGCGGGTTTTGCGGCGCCGCCGTGGTCATCGCGCGCACATAGCCCTCGGGGAGCAGGCGTCGCCCGTGCATCTCGCCGTCGTTGATCAACAGGATCGCCAGCCTCAGCCACGATTCGGCCGGCAACAGCCAGCAGCATCCCGCATGCGCCGTGCCGCCCTCGCGGTTCATCCAGACCCGTCCGCCCGCCGCCCCGATGGGCGCCAGGACTTCCTGCGAGACCCAGTCTTCGTACTCGATGCCGGTGGCGCGTTCGACCAGGGGCGCGACCAGTTCGGAGTTGGCGTTGGAGTATTCGTAGCGACTGCCTGGTTCGTCGGTGAGCGGATAGTCGTTGATGATGACTTCGTCATGGCGCGGATGCAGGTAGGCGCGGTTGAGAATGTCGCCGATATCCGGCGCCGGCGCCTGGGGCTTCAGGCCCGATCGCATGCCCAGCAGATGCCGGATCGTGATCGCGGCCCTGGGCGTGTTTCGCCACTCGTGAAAATAGTTCGCTGCCGGCTCGTCCAGCGAGGCGATATGGCCCTCCTGCATTGCCCTGCCCACGGCGATGACGGAGAGCGGCTTGGCCAGCGAGAGCGACACCAGCGGCGATTCGGAAGTGACATCGTCGAAATACCTCTCGGCTTCCAGCGCTCCGTCGCGCCATATCAGCAGTGCGGTGCTGTTCATGGCCCGGGCGTATTCCGTAGCCGTTTCCAGGGCTCCGGTCGAAATCGCCGGTGTCTTCGCCATCTCCAGCGGCGCGGGGGCCTCGACGCCGGCAACATCCTTGAGCGGGTCATAGGCGGCCAGGCCGCTGGCGCCGGTGCGGTCGGTGAGCGCCTCGAAGCGCTTGCGGTACAGCGCCTCGTCTTCTTCGCCGTAGCTTCGATGGACCTGGCGCTCCGCATCCTCCCCGGCCGGCAGTGCCGGGTTCAGCGCGAGCAGGGCAAGTGCGCAGGTCACCCTCGCGGTGCAGGACAATCGAACGGGAAGGGCCACGGCGGGCAGTATATTCCCCTCAGGCGCCCCGCATACAATGGCTGCCGGTCGCAACGGGAAGCTCAAGGCGACGGACAGGGGAGCAGCCGCATATGTCCTACGACAGCGTTCGCAAGCAATGGTTGAACGATCCTGAATGGTTCTGGACCGAAGCGGCGCGGGGGATTGAATGGATCGATCCGGCATTGAAGGTTCTCGACGCCGAGGCTCCGGCGGGCCGCTGGTTCCCGGGCGGCGTCCTGAACACCTGCTACAACGCTCTCGACCGGCATGCCGATTCCGGAGCGGCCGACCGGCCGGCGCTGATCTACGACAGCGCAATGACCGGGCAGATCCGCCGGTTCACTTACGCGGAGCTCCGCGACCGCGTGGCGGAACTGGCAGGCGCCATAAAGGCAGCGGGTCTCGGGCGCGGCGACCGGGCGCTGATCTACATGCCCATGATCCCGGAATCGGTGATGGCGATGCTGGCCTGCGCGCGGCTGGGCGTGATCCACTCGGTTGTCTTCGGCGGGTTCGCCGCCCGCGAGCTGGCCACGCGGATTTCCCAGGCCCGGCCGAAGCTCGTGCTGACCGCGAGTTGCGGGCTGGAACCCAATCGCGTGGTGGCCTACAAGCCGTTGCTGGACGACGCGCTGGCCCAGGCCGATCATTCGCCGGAGCTGGTCGTGCTCCTGCAGAGGCCGGAATTGCTGGCGGAGCTGAAGCCGGCCGGCGAAGTGGACTGGAAGGATTTCCTGCGTGATGCCGAGCCTGCCGAATGCGTGCCCGTGCAGGCGACCGATCCGCTTTATATCCTCTACACTTCCGGCACCACCGGGCAGCCGAAGGGGATCGTCCGCGACAATGGCGGGCACGCCGTGGCGCTCCACTGGTCGATGAAGGCGTTGTACGGAATTTCGCCGGGGGACGTGTTCTGGGCCGCTTCGGACATCGGCTGGGTGGTGGGGCATTCCTACATCGTTTACGGTCCCCTGCTGGCGGGCGCCACGTCCATTCTTTATGAAGGCAAGCCGGTGGGAACGCCCGATGCGGGGGCATTCTGGCGTGTCATCAGCCAGCACGGCGTCAGCGCGCTGTTCACCGCCCCCACCGCCATACGCGCCATCAAGCGGGAGGACCCGGCGCTGGAGCAGGCCTCGCGATACGACCTGGGCGCCCTCAGGGCGCTGTTCCTCGCCGGCGAGCGCTGCGACCCGGACACGCTGGAATGGTCCGGGAAGGTTCTCCGGGTGCCCGTCATCGATCACTGGTGGCAGACCGAGACCGGATGGGCGGTGGCCGGGAACCTGCTGGGGGAGGGCCTCTTCGACGTAAAGGCCGGATCCGCCGGCAAGGCGCTTCCGGGGTGGGACGTGCGGGTGCTGGATGAGACCGGCGCCGAAGTCCCGGCTGGAGAAACGGGATCGATCGTTTGCCGCCTGCCGCTGCCGCCGGGCGCTCTGCCGACGCTCTGGCAGGCCGACGACCGGTTCCGCGAGACGTATCTGGTCCAGCACGAAGGCTTCTACACGACGGGCGACGCCGGCTATGCGGACAAAGACGGCTACCTGTACGTGATGACCCGAACCGACGACGTCATCAACGTGGCCGGCCACCGCCTTTCGACCGGCGCGCTGGAAGAGGTCCTGGCAATGCATCCGGACGTGGCCGAATGCGCCGTAACCGGTATTGCCGACGCGCTGAAAGGGCAGGTTCCGCTGGGATTCCTGTGTCTGAAGTCCGGAACCTCCCGGGCGGAGGAAGCGGTCGTGAGTGAGTGCATCGCGCTGATCCGCGAGCATATCGGACCGGTCGCCGCGTTCCGCAAGGCCCTGGTCGTGGACCGATTGCCCAAGACCCGCTCGGGCAAGGTCCTGCGCGGAGTGCTGGCCAGGATCGCCGACGGCGTGGAATATGCGTTTCCGGCCACCATTGACGACCCCGCCATCCTGGGAGAAATCGAATCCAGCCTGCTGAGCGCCGGAATCCGCGCCGAATGAAGTCCGTCCAGGACAGACTTTCCGGGGAAGGCTATGGCTGGTACGTGGTCTTCGTGTTGTGCGTATGCGGCGTGGTGGCCTTCATCGACCGGCAGATCATCAACCTGCTGGTGGAGTACATAAAGGACGACCTGGCCGTCAGCGACACCCAGATCAGCCTCCTGCAGGGCTTTGCCTTCGCGGTCTTCTACGCGCTTGTGGCGATTCCGCTCGGGCGAATAGCCGACAGCACCAACCGGCGCCTGCTGATTACGGCCGGAATCTGCGCCTGGACGGTCGCGGCCATCTGCTGCGGCCTGGCGCAGACCTACGCCCAGTTGTTCTTCGCCCGGATGATGGTGGGCGTGGGCGAGGCGGTGCTGACGCCGGCGGGTTTCTCCCTGCTGGCCGACTTCTTCAGGCCGAGGCGGCTGGCGCGGCCGGTCAGCGTCTTTACCGCCTCCAGCTTCTTCGGTTCGGGCATCGCGCTGATGGTGGGCGGATACATCGTCAACGCGATCCAGGCTGCCGACGGAATCTCGCTGCCGTTTTTCGGCCCGCTGCGCCTCTGGCAGGCTGTATTCATCCTCGGCGCCCTGCCCGGAGTTCCGGCCGCCATCTGGTTCTTCCTGTCGGTGCGTGAGCCGCCCCGGCGCAGTGCGCCTGTCAGTCAGCAAAGCTCCCGGGAGTACCGGCGAGGCTTTCTGGAGGCCATGCGGTATATCGGCAACAACCGCCGCCTGTTCCTGTCGATCTATCTGGGCATTTCGTTCCTGGCCGCGGCCCAGTTCGCGCTGGGCGCCTGGATTCCGGCGTACTTCATACGCACCCATGGCTGGTCGGCGGGAGACATCGGCTACGCCCAGGGTTTCGTATTCCTCGTATGCGCCACGATGGGCGTGGTGGGCGGCGGTTGGATTACGGACGCCATGCAGGCGCGCGGCCATCGCGACGCCAATCTCAGGACCTCCACCTTCGGCGGGCTGCTGGCAATCCCCTTTGCCCTGGCGATCCCCCTGGTTTCCGATCCGGCGGTTGCCGTCGCATTGCTCGCGCCGGCCGTGCTGTTCGGCGCCATACCCTTCGGCGGCGGCGTCGCGGCGCTTCCGATGGTCTCGCCGCCGCAGTTCCGCGCCCAGCTCGTCGCGTTCTACCTCCTGGTCGCGAACATTCTGGGCCAGGCCGGCGGGCCCTGGCTGGTCGCGCAGTTCACCGACCGCGTATTCGCCGATGATGCCGCCGTGGGATGGTCGCTGATGATCGCGGTGCCGCTGCTACTGGCGATCGGCAGCCTGCTCACGCTGTCCGGCTGGCGGCCCTTGCGCGCGCAACTGGCCGACGCTTCGTCCTAGCCTTCCCCGGCCGCCGTCTCAGGAGTTGATTTCCCGCAGCAGGCGGGACAATTCGCCGTTGTAGCGGTTCGCCACCGTTACCGTGCAGAAGTGCCCGCCTTCCGGCAGCATCACCCGGCGCGCCCCGGGAATCCGTTCGGCCAGCTCCCGCGCCATGCCGGGGGGCGTGAGCACATCGTCTTTCGCCGAAATGACCCCGGTCGGGACGCGGATTGCGTGAATGTCCTCGCTCAGGTCGTGCGTCATGACGGCATTCAGCCGCCCCAGCTCCGCCTCGACCCCCGGAAACACCTTGAGGCGCTCCGCGACGATCCTGTCCCTGCCCGGATAGGAATCCTCGATGGCCCACGCCGGGGTGACCAGCAGGGTTCCCGAAAACAGGTAACTTTCGGCGCCGGCGTCCAGCAGGATCTTGCGCCGAAGCTGGAACAGTTCGACGAACAACGGCGTCGGTCCGGCCCAGCTTGAGCTCAGGACCAGCGACCGGACCCGGCCCGGCGCCCTCAGCGCCAGGTGCTGCCCGATCGCCCCGCCGGTCGAGTGGCCGACGATATGCGCGGCTTCGATTTCAAGCGCGTCCATCAACGCCAGCGCGTCGTCCGCCATCTCGCCCACGCTGCTGTGCAGCGGCGCCTCCGGACTGCGCCCCACCCCCCGATGGTCGTACGTCACGACCCGGTAGCGCGGCGAGAAATGCTCGACCTGGTTCCGCCAGAAGGTCCCCGACCCGCCCAGGCCGGGGACAAGCAGCAGGACCTCGCCCTCGCCGCGCTCCTCAGCGTAGAGCTTCGCGTCGCCTGCGGAAATCAGGGGCACGAATCGACCGAGGGCGGGACGCCATCGCTTCCAGGGTGGTGGTCTAGGACCAGGACAGCGTGACCGCCTTGGTCTTCGTGTAGAGGTCCAGGGCCGCTTCGCCGAACTCGCGCCCCCAGCCCGACTGCTTGTTGCCGCCGAAAGGCATCGTGGGGTCCATGGCGGCGTGGCAGTTCACGCCGACCTGGCCGGCGTCGATCAGCCGGGTCATGCGCATTGCCGTCTCCAGGTCGCGCGTCCAGACGCTGCCGGAAAGCCCATAGGTCGTGTCGTTTCCGCGCGCCGCCAGCGATTCGAAATCCTCGTCGTCCGAGAAAGTCTGCATGGAAATCACGGGGCCGAAGACCTCCTCGCGAACGATCTGCATGTCCGGCCCGCAATCCGCAAACAGCGTCGGCTCGATGAACCAGCCGTCGCGATCCACGCGATTGCCGCCGGAAACCCGCCGCGCGCCTTCCTTCTCCGCACGGGCGATCATTCCCTCGACCCGCTCGCACTGACGCTCGGTAATCAATGGACCGATCATGTTTGCCGGGTCCGAGCCGGGTCCGATCTGCATGCTGCGCGCAAACTCGGCGATCCCGGCCGCCAGGTCGTCGGCGATCTTCTCGTGCACGAACAGGCGGCTGCCGCACACGCAGTTCTGGCCCGACAGCAGAAAACCGGCCATGGCCACTCCGGGTACGGTCGTCGCCAGGTCCGCATCCGGGAATACGAACACCGGGGACTTGCCGCCCAGTTCCAGCGAGACCTTCTTCAGGTTGCCCGCCGCAGCCTTGACGATGATCCGCCCGACCTCGGTCGAACCGGTGAAGGCGATCTTGTCCACGTCGTCGTGTGCGGTCAGCGCGGCGCCGGCCTCTTCACCGAGGCCGTTGACGACGTTGAACACGCCGTCCGGGAAGCCGGCTTCATGCGCAATCTCCGCCATGAGCAAACCCGCGATGGGGGCGTCTTCCGCGGGCTTGAGCACCAGCGTGCAGCCGGCCGCCAGCACGGGGGCGATCTTGAGCATTTCCATGCCGTACGGATAGTTCCAGGGGGTGATCGCCCCGACCACGCCGATCGGCTCCCGCAAGGTGTAGGCAAGCAGGTCGGTCGGGGACTTGCCCATGGCCGAAGACGGCATGGTCTTGCCGGTGATCTTGTTCGTCCAGCCTGCGTAGTAGCGCAGGAACAGCGACGCGAAAGGCGCCGAGCCCTCGGCGATCATGCGCGGCAGTCCGCCGTCCAGGATCGACAGCTCGGTAATGTCCTGCGCATTGGCCTCCATCAGTTCCGCGAACCTCAGAATGAGCCTCGCGCGCTCGTCCGGCGCCACCGCGGCCCAGGCCGGCAACGCCGCCCGGGCGGCCGCTACCGCCGCATCGACTTCGTTCTGTCCACCCAGATGCAATTGCGCGATCGACTTTCCGGTGGCCGGGTCCAGAACGTCCCGCAAGCTCCCGCTCGCGACGCGTTCGCCGTTGATGAAGTGCGGTTGCGGGCGGCTCAGCCGCTCGGTCGGATTGGTCGAGATTTCCACGGCGGCATCCCCCGATGCAAAGGAGTGTTGATTCTATGCAGCGCCGCTGACACCGTAAAGTCGCCATACACCGCGCTTATGGCAGGGCAACGCGTTTTCTATTGGCGGTATGGGGCCGCTGTCGTGTACATTTGCCGGATGCTCCGCAAACGGCCTGACTGACCATGACCACACTCCCCGAACCGTGCCGGCCCATCACCGATGTGGAGATTGCAACCTACGAGCGCGACGGCGTCGTATGCCTGCGCGGCATAGTGGAACGGCGCTGGATCGAATCGCTGATTCCGGCTGCCAGGCGGATCGCCATCGACAATGAGGATGTCGGCCTGTTGCCCAACTACCCCGGCCGCTACATGTCGCGCAAGGTGCCGGAATTCCGCAAGTTCGTGTTCGAGTCGCCGGTGGCCGAAGCGTCCGCCCGGGTGATGAAGTCGAGCATGGTGCGCTTCTTTTTTGACGAGTTTTTCGTCAAGCCTCCGCGCTCCAGCAAGACCACGATCTGGCACTGCGACCGGATGGGCTGGCCAACGGTCGGCAAGATGGTGCCTTCGATCTGGGTGCCTCTGACGCCGATCGCCGAAGAGAATTCGCTGGAGTGCATCGCGGGGTCGCAGAGCCAGGACGTGCGCTACTGGCTGTTTTCGCCCAACGCCCGGCAGATGGAGAGGCCGGCAGACCGCGTGCCGCATCCCGACGGAGAGAAACTGCGCGCCGATCCCGCCAACCGCTTTCTGAAATGGGCGATGGACCCCGGCGATATCCTCATTGTGCATCCGTGGACGCTGCACTACTCGCACGGCAATAATGCGGACGACTGGCGGATCGCACTTTCGATACGGGTCTTCGGGGACGACATTCGCTGGCACCCGCGGCCGGACTGTGTGAACCTGGCCGGCGTCAGCTTCGATGAAATGATCGAAGGGGAGCCGCCGGGCGGACCGCTGTTTCCCGTACTGTGGTCGGAAGACGGCTACCGGGACGGCGATGCCGACTTTCCCACCGGCTTCGCCACCAGCTGGAGCCGGGAGCGGCGCACCGACATCAACGAGTACGAAGCATTCAAGCGCGCGATGGCGGCGCAGAAGGCGGGCTGACCGGACCTGCCCGCGAAACCGGCCGGGGAGGCAGGGAATGAATACCAAGCATGACGAATTATCGAAGGCGCAGGTGGAGCGTGCCGGCCTGCCGGGCCCCGGCGAGGAGCCGAATTTTCTCCCCCATCCGGTGATGGACCGCCTGCTGGAAGCGGTCATCGTCCTGGGTGGCGAGCTCTGGATCGAGCGCGACCGGCGTCGGGCCCTGGAGTCGCTGCTGCATTCCAAGGGCCTCGTCACACCCGAGGAAATCGAAACCCATTCCGAGGCCGACTCCCGGGACCGGCAGCAGGAGCTGACTGCCCTGGTGACTCGCCTCCTCGACCCGCTTCGCACCATGCGAGCCGACGGCTAGCGCCGTTCCCCGGCCGGCGTGCGTTAATCTTTGGGCGCATCCGGCACCGCTGCAATACAGGAAAGCAGATATGGAACAACGAAATCCCGGCAAGCACCCGCAGCCCCCGAGAAGGGAGGACGCCAGCCACATGGAGTACATGACCGAGGTCCGCAACTTCGCCATACGGTCATGGTTTCCCGAAATCGCCGGCGAGGTGGGCGGCGTTGCCGTGCAAGCCGGCATGCCCGCCGTCATTGACGCGGACCAGTACGCACAGCTCGCGCCGGAAATCGATCGAAGTCCCGCGGTGGCGGGCTGGAAGCGCGTAATGCGCAGCCAGCAGCAGCTTGCGTGGCAGAAGCTACAGGACTCCTACGCCGCCGATCGCGAGTTCTGGGAAGGGCAGCTGACCGAGGCGGAAGAACGCAACCCGGGGCGCCTGCATTACGACCCGGGCTTTCACGTTCCCGAGTCGGCCTGCGAGGATATCCACCTGCAGCCCGGCGGCTATTGCGGCGACAACCTGGCGGGTTTTGTCTTCTATCACGGCACCCGGGTCTTCTACCAGGGGGACAACGACTTCGATGAAATCCACGAAGCCTGTGTGGACGACATGCGGCTGCCGGCCGACGGACAGGTCCGGAAAATCCTGGATCTCGGCTGCTCCATCGGGCAATGCACGACGGTCTTGAAGGAGCGGCATCCGGAGGCGGAAGTCTGGGGACTGGACGTGGCCTTGCCCATGTTGCGCTATGCGCACATGCGCGCAACCGATATGGGCGTGGACGTTCATTTTCAGCAGGCCCTGGCGGAGAACATGCAACATGCGGACGATTCGTTCGATGCGGTGCTTGCCTACATCCTGTTTCACGAGGTCCCCGAGCACACGTTCGAGCCGATAGTCCGCGAGATGCTCCGGGTGCTGCGCCCGGGCGGTACGCTTACGGTCATCGACACGCCCAACTCCACCAGGTTCCCCACCCCGAACTGGATGTGGAAGGTGTTCGACGCCAGGTACAACTGCGAGCCTTATTCCCAGGCTTTCGGCGCCTTCGATTTCGCGGCCCTGCTTGAAAAGGTCGGCTTCGAGGACGTCACGAAGGAAACCACCAACACGTTTCTTCTCAATACGCTGGCCACCAAGCCCGGCTGAGCCATGCGCCGCGATAGCCCCGCCGCGGACGGCGCGGCGCTCATCGATGCGCTGATCGAGGCGGTCGGGCCTGAACACGCGGTCACATCGGAAGAAGCGAGGGAACTCGCTTCGCAGGACGTTTACCGCAGCGTCGAGGTGCCGCTTGCGGTAGTCAGCCCCGGTTCCACGCAGGAAGTGCAGGCCGTGCTGAAGGCCTGCCATGCGCACGAAACGGCGACGTTCGTGCGGGGCGGCGGCATGTCGTACACCGACGCCTTTCTGCCGAACCGCGAGCGCTCGATCATCCTGGATACCGGCCGCCTCAACGCGGTGCGCGAGATCAACGCGCATGATCTGTACGCCACGGTGGAAGCAGGATGCACCTGGTCCGCCGTGGATGCGGAACTCGCCGAACACGGACT
This sequence comes from Gammaproteobacteria bacterium, assembly GCA_965116895.1. GTDB lineage: Bacteria > Pseudomonadota > Gammaproteobacteria > Steroidobacterales > Foliamicaceae > Foliamicus. Next base: position 1,155,118 of record OZ220729.1, read on the forward strand.
GAGGTCGGTGTTCTGGGGCCCGATGTCCGGCCGTCTTTCGACCGTCGGCGGCGCCATGTCGCAGGGGGCGGTCACTTTCGGTTCCGGGCGGCACGGGCCTTCGGTGTCCGCCGCACTTGGACTGGAGGTCGTGCTGGGGGACGGCAGCGTGCTGGTGACCGGCTCCGGAGGGCAGCCGGAGCACAGCCCGTTCTTCCGGGAATACGGCCCGGACCTCACCGGGCTTTTCTGCGGCGACGCGGGCGCCCTGGGAGTGAAGACCGCGGTGACCCTCAAGCTCGAGCCGCGTCCCGCCGCGGGCGAGGGCCTGAGTTTCTCCTTCGATGACTTCTCGCAGCTCGTGGAGGCGATTCGGGAAGTGTCGCGACGCGGCCTCGCCACCGAGGTGTTCGGCGCGGAGACGGAACTGGTCCGGCAGGCTGCGGGGCGGGCCGAGCTCAAGCAGGATGCACGAAACCTCTTCACCATCATGCGCGCCGCGTCCGGACCCGCACAGTCCCTGCGCAAGGGACTGCGGGTGATCATGGGCGGCCGCCGGTTCCTGAACGCCTCCAAGTACCTTTTGAATTTCCTGACCGAAGGGGCGGACGCAGCGGAGTTGCGCATGAATCTGCGGCGGATACGCAGGGCGGTCGGTGAGCGCGGCATCGAAGTGGCCAGCACCATGGCCGAGTATGCCCGCGCGGTCCCGTTTCCCGCCCCGATGATCGTGAGCCCCACCGGACGACGGCTGCTGCCCCTGCATGCGATCGTGCCGTTTTCCAGCGCCGTGGGCCTGCACGAAGACTACCTGCAATACCTGGACGGCCTTCGCCCCGAGTGCGAAGAGAAGGGCGTGCAGGCCTTCGTCGTCTACAGCACCAGCGCCAGGGCCGGGTTCCTCTGGGAGGTGGTCATTTACTGGGACGACGAGTGGCTTTCCTACCATCGCCGATACCTTCCGGAAGAAATGAAAGGCGTCGCGAGCGAGGGCCGGGCCAACCCCGAGGGCCGTGAGCTGGTGGAGCGGATGCGCCTGGAACTGATCGAGCTCATGTACCGGCATGGCGCGGTGCACCTTCAGATCGGCCGCGCTTACCCGTATGCGAGGGACCGTGACCCCGGCGCCCTGGAATTGCTGTGCTCCGTCAAGCGGCAGGTGGACCCCTCGGGGCTGATCAACCCCGGCGCCCTGGGCATCTAGCAGCCCCGTGCCTAACGAGATCGCGATTGTCGGCGCCGGCATCGGCGGCCTGGCGCTGGCGCTGGGCCTGGCCCGCGCGGACAGGCGTCTGCGCGTTTATGAGCAGGCGCCCGAACTCAGGGAGATCGGCGCGGGAGTTTCGCTTTCTCCGAATGCCGTAAAGGGGCTTCGTTACCTGGGCCTGGGCGAGCGCCTGGAGGCAATGGCCGACGAGCCGCCGACCCAGGTCACACGGCATTACGCCACCGGCAAGGTGCTCGTGAACTTCAGGCGCCACAACACGCGCGAACAACTGGGTGCGCCATACCTGCAAGCCCATCGCGCCGATCTGCATGATCTTATGCGCGAAAGACTGGCCGAACTGCAGCCGGATGCGCTGGTGCTGGACAAGGAACTCACGGTTGTTTCGGATGGTTCGGCGGGCGCTTGCGTGCTGGGTTTCGCCGACGGTTCGCAGGCAAACGCCGATTTGCTGATCGGCGCCGACGGGCTCAAGTCCACCGTGCGCCGCGAGGTCTTCTCGGAGCCGGAGCCGGAATTCTCCGGCTTCGTGGCCTGGAGGGGCCTGGTGCCCCGCGACGAGTTGGGCGCCGAGCAGTCCCGCCCCGGCTCCATGGTGTTCGTGGCGCCGGGGCGCATGTTCGTTCGCTACCCCGTGCGCCACGGGGCATTGCAGAACTTCGTGGCCTTCTCCCGGGCCGAGCGCTGGACCGCCGAAGGCTGGTCGCAGACCGGCGATATCGACACGGTGCGGGAAGTGTTTTCCGACTTCCATGATGACGCGCGCGTCGTGCTGCGGGCGTTTTCCGGCAGGCGCTGCCACAAGTGGGGGCTTTTTTCGCGCCAGCCTCTGCCGGGCTGGGTCCGGGGCCGGGCCACCGTGCTCGGCGACGCCGCTCACCCGATGCTGCCCTGGCTGGGCCAGGGCGCCGCAATGGCCATCGAGGACGCGGTGGTCCTGTGCCGCGCGCTGATCGGGTTCGAAGATAGCGGGGAGGCGCTGCGTCGCTACGAGCAGGCGCGCCGGGAGCGCGCGATGGTCATCCACCGCGAGTCGCTGCACGGGGGCGAGCGCCTGATGCTGCAGGACCCCGACGAATTGGCCAGAAGGCCCGTAGTCACCGAGGAGACCCTGGGGCTTTCGCACTACGACCCCGCCACCGAACCGCTCTAGAGCGAGAGGCTCTCAGGGCAGCGGATCGAGTTCTCCGGCCAGGGCGTTGGCAACGCGGGCCGCGAGGTCGCGGCCGCGCTCATTGAGCCGCTCCTGCTGTTCCGCATCCGGCTTGAAGGCTTCGATTTCCTCGCCGACGTTCAGGCCGTGGCGCGCAAGCACCGCTTCCAGTGCGGCAATGCGGTCGATCAGTACGTAGAGCTCGTGCGTCAGCGTCATCACCGCCTGGCCCACGCCCGGCATGTCGTCCGCCGTTAGCGTCGGGCGGTCGGGATTGTTGAAGGAACGGGGATCGTCGTTCATGCGGGTTTGCGCGCGGTTACTACGTAGGGATAGGGGTAGCCCTGGTTGCCGATGGCGCGGCCGTCAACCTCCCCGAATCCGACGTCCTCCAGGGCGGCCACGAGGTCCAGGCTGGCGGACTCGCGCCAGAAAGGCTCGCCGCCGAAGCGGGCCAGCTGGTCGGCCTGCCATTCCTGGACCTTGTTGAGGTGCGCATAGCGGGCGACGTCGCTCATCAGCAGGTCGCCGCCCGGCTTCAGCACCCGGTAAGCCTCGGCGAAGGAGGCCCGAATGGCGTCGGCGGGCATTTCGTGCAGCAGGATGTACGAGGTGACCAGGTCGAAGGACTCGTCGTCGAACCCGGTGTCCTCGGCGGCGCGCAGATACAGTTGCCAGCTGTGGCCGCAGGAGTTGCCGGTGCGCAGTGCGTGCTCCAGCGTCCGGATCGAGACGTCCACGCCGGTGATTTCCGCATCCGGGTAGGTTTCGGCCAGCGCCCGGGTGAAGTGCCCGGTGGAGCAGCCAATCTCGAGGATGCGGCCGTAGCTGCCTTTCGGCGCCAGCCCGGCCACCATGCGCCGCTGCTTGAAGATGCCGCCCGGATAGGTGGCCTCCACGATGAGCCGGTGGACGATTTCGCCGTGAACGAAGCCCATGTAGGGATGTCCGTCCCATCCGCCGCGCGTGCGGTGGATCTCGACGCCGTCAAAATAGTCGGGGGCCTTGAAGTCCTCGTCGGCGATCAGCCGTGACGGCCCATCGTCGTAACGGGCGAGCAGTTCGGTCACGCCCGGCTTCAGTTCCTCGAATGCGTCCATCGCGATCAGCCCGTGCTGGCGCGAATGCCATTCGCCGATGGTCTGCTGAACGCGGTAGTGCGATTTTCGGGACAGGACTTGCGTGACGGCTTCGTGGCGCTCGTCGAGGTCGTCGGGAAGCGTCGCACCCTCGCCGAAATCCGCATTCAGCTTCTGCTGTACGCTCTGGCGCACCCCCATCGAGCCGTAAAAGACGTGGGCCAGGAAATCGACGGAAGCGCGACCGCGCTGGCGGAGTTTCGGTTGCAGCGTGTTGTTCATGATGATCCGCTCCTCAGCTCTTGTCCCAGGGAACGAGGCGGTCCACCAGCGCCGAGCCGTGGACCATGGTCCGCAACGGCGGCATAGCCAGCAGCGATTCCGGGAAGGAGGGCGCCGGCGGAGAGAGGGCATCCAGCTCGGCCAGTGCCTCCGCGTCGAGCTCCAGGTCCACGCAGGCCAGGTTCTGGTCCATCTGCTTGAGGTTGCGCGCGCCGACGATCGGGATCACGGGTGCCGGGCGGTGCAGCAGCCAGGCCAGCGCGACCGTTGCCGGGGCGGTGCCCAGGCGATCCGCCACCTTCTGCAGGCCCTGGGCCACCTTCAGGTTGTGCGGGGTGAGCATGCGCCCGCCCATGGGTCCGCCCAGGCGCCCCTCGCCTTCGACCGAGCCGTCCTTCGCGACGGTGTACTTGCCAGTGAGCGCGCCGAACAGCAGCGGGCTCCAGGCCGTAATCGCCATGTCCTGAAACTTCGCCAGCGGGAAGAACGCGTTCTCGATGGTCCGTTCGGCCAGGTTGTACTGGAGCTGGAAGGCGGTGAATTGCGTCCAGCCACGCTCCGCGGCCGCCGCGTTCATCGCCGCGACCTGCCAGGCCGGCGCGTTGGAGATGCCGATGTGCAGGATCTTGCCGAGCCGCACCTGGTCGTCCAGCGCGCGCATCACCTCCAGCGGCGGAGTCAGGCCGTCGGCGGCGTGCACCCAGTAGAGGTCCAGGTAATCGGTCTTGAGCCGCTCGAGGCTGCCCTCCAGCGAGCGGACCAGGTTTGCCCGGTGGTTGCCGCCGGCGTTGGGGTCGTCGGAGTCGGTGTTCATCGAGTACTTGCTGGCCAGGATGATCCGCCTGCGGTCCCCGCCCATGAACCCGCCCAGCATGCTCTCGCTGGCGCCCATGCCGTACATGTCGGCCGTGTCGATAAAGTTCCCGCCGGCGGCGAGGTAGGCGTCGTAGACCGTGCGGCAATCTTCTTCCTCGGCGTAGAGGTGGGCCGTTCCGCCGAAGGTCATCGTGCCCAGGCACAGTTCGGAAACACGCAGGCTGCTCGAGCCCAGCAATCTCAGTTTCATTCTTGGGGTCCTCCCGGCGGCTGCTGTTCGTCCTCTGCGGGTTCGCGCGCCATATCGTGGTATTCGGGATTGGGGGTCATGCCGGTGGCCATCGCCACGCGGTTGCTGAAATTGAAGAAGCCGGTCACGTTGGCGATGTCCCAGATGTCCCGTTCGCTGAAGCCGGCCTCGCGCAGCCGCTCACGGTCCTGCGCACCGGTTTCCTTCGGGCTGGTCGTGGCCTTCCAGGCGAAGTCCAGCATGGCTCGCTGGCGCGGCGTGATCTCCGCCTCGCGGTAGTTCATCACCAGCACTTCGCCCAGCAGCGGGTCGCCCGAAAGCTTGCGCACCGCCGCGCCGTGGGCGACCAGGCAATACAGGCAGTGATTGGCCGAGGAAACCACCACGGCGATCATTTCGCGCTCCAGCTTGCTCAGGCCCGAATCGGCCAGCATCAGTTCGTCGTAGAACTCTCGGAAGACGCGGAGCTTCTCGCTGCTGAAGGAATGGGCGGTCAGCACGTTGGGCACGAAACCCAGTTTTTCCTCGCACAGCGCGAAGTAATCGCGCATGTCTTCGGCCAGTTCGTCCCGCGGCAGCGGCGGAATGTCCAGGGCCATAACCTTGTCGCGAATGCTCATGCTGCGTCCTCCCCGCGGGCCGCGAAATCCGCCTTGCCGGCCAGAATCAGGTCGTAGATCTCCTGCGCGCGGCCGCCGATGCGCTCGATCAGCCTCCGGTGCGAGCCACTCGCCGCTTCCCGCCACCGGGCCCTCTGTTCCTCGCTCAGTTCATAAAACGTGACCCGGCCTGCTTCCTGCCATTCGCGCTCCTGGCCGGCAATCACTTCGCGAACGATGTCGCGGTTCTCCTGCTGGCCGTCCAGCGCGTTTTTCAGCACCTGGCGCACTTCCTCCGGCAGCGAGTCGTACCACTGCGAGTTGGCGAACTGCACGCCGGAGTCGTAGGCGTGCCGGGTCAGCGTGTAATGCGGCGCCTCCTCGGCGATGCCGGACAGCAGGTACTGGCCGGCGCCGCTCTGGCCGCATTCGATCAGGCCGGTCTGAAGCGCGGGCAGTGTCTCGTCGAAGGACAGGGGGATGATGTCCGCGCCGATCGCGCCGCTGAACACCTGCGGCGCGATCGCGGTGGACGCGCGCATCTTCACTCCGCGGAATTCCTCGGGTTCGATCCGGGGCTCGCGGCAGTAGATGTGGTTCCATCCCACCTCGCTCCACTGAAGGAAGGTCAGGCCGCGCGCCGCCAGCATTTCGGTGAACACCGGAGTCAGGTAGTTGTCCGTTACGAAATCGACTTCCGCATAGCTGTCGAACAGATACGGGGCCAGAATCACGCTCAGCTCCGGCACCACGCTGGACATTCCGTGCAGCGAAGTGCCGGCGTACTGGATCCGCCCGCGCCGAGCCTGGGCGAGTATGGTTGCCTCGGCCCCGAGTTGACCGTTTACGGACATCTGCAATTCCAGTCCCGGGTATCCGGCCTCGTAGACGCGCCGCTCGAATCGCTTCCAGCCGTCATGCCAGGGCGTGTCGATGGCGCCCTCAGCGCCGATCACTACGACCAGCCTGCCGTCGTCCTCCTGCCGGTCGGCATCGCCGCCGCAGGCCGACACGAGCAGCCCCGCAAGCAGCAGGCTCCCGACCAGGCCGGGAGCGGCAGTGGTCCGGCCGAAAAGGGTCAGACGTCCTCTCCGCCGACCTCGATCAGGGTCCGGCCGTACAGTTCGCGGTTCTCGAAGGCCGCGTGCATGGCGGGCGTTTCGTCCAGCGCGGCGACCCGCTCGATCGGAATGCGCCACTGGCCGGAGGCAAGCTTGTCCTCTATTTCGGCGTCTTCGGCCTGGCGGGTGCGGGCCTGGTGGAAGAATTGCACGAATCCGGTAACGCTGATGCTCTTGCCGATGATCAGGGATATGTCGGCCGGCGGGGCCAGTCCGCCCATCGCGCCGATATAGATCACGTTGCCCAGCGGCGCGCAGGCGTCGTAGTTGCGCGGCGCATCGGGTCCCTGGACACCGTCGATGATCACGTCGGCGCCGCGTCCCCCGGTCAGCTCCTTGACTTGCGCCGGCCATTCCTCGGAGCGGTAGTCGAGCATGTGATCGGCGCCGAACTGCCTGGCCCATTCGGCCTTCTTCCCGCCGCCGACCAGTCCGATCACTGTGGCGCCTGCCTCCTTGGCGATCTGCGTCGTCATGATGCCGACGGCGCCGGCCGCGGAGTGCACGATCACCGTCTGGCCCGGCTGGACCCGTCCGGCCGAGTGCACCAGGTGCCAGGACGTGGGTGCGCAGGTCGAGAAGGTCGAGCCCAACTGGTAGTCGAAGCGGTCCGGGATGGGCACCAGGCCGGCGGCGCGTGCGACGGCGAATTCGCCGTTGCCGTTCCATTGTCCATTGACGGCCACGCGCTTGCCCTTGAGCGCGGAGTCCACGCCGTCGCCGGTTTCCACGACCCTTCCCGAGTACTCGTAACCGGGCACGAACGGGAAACCCGGGTGCATCCACTTGATCCGGTCGGCCCGCGCGTGCGTGTCCAGCGGGTTGAGCGGCGCGTAGGCGACCTGTATCCGTACCTGGCCCTCGCCGGGAGAGGGAATGGGCAGTTCCTTCATTTGCAGGGATTCGGGGCCGCCGGGCGCTTCGGCGACGATGGCGCGCATGGTATCTGACATCAGGGGTTCTCCCTCCAGGGAAAAAGAGGGCATTGTACCAACGCGCCGCCGCCGTTCGTTTGCATCCCGTCCGGCGAAACGGCCGACTTTCGCATTGTCCCGCCGGTTTTCGCAGGCGTTAAGATGGCGCAGCGTTGGGGACGGTCCACGCAGGCCGGAACCTGAATCGGAAACTGGACTGAATCGCAAGAGGTTTGCAATGAAAAAACTGACTCTCCCCGCTGTCCTGCTGGTGCTGATGGCGGGCGCTTCGCCGGTTCATGCGGAGACCATTGCCGTCATCGGCACCGGCATGATGGGCGGCTCCATAGGACCCCGGATGGCGGAGCTGGGTCACACCATCGTTTACGGCTCGCGCGCACCGGAGGAGGAGCGTATCCGGCAACTGCTGGACCGCACGCCGGGAGAGGCCAGCGCCGCGACCCAGGAGGAGGCCGCCGCGCAAGGAGAAATCGTGTTTCTTGCGGTCCCCCACACCGCCGCCCTGGACGTGGTTGAACGGCTGCGGCCCCATCTGGCCGGAAAGCTCGTAATCGACGCGGGCAACGCCGTGCAGGAAGGACCGGAAGGTTTGCCGCAGTATGTCGGCGGCGAGTCTTCCGGGGAGATGGTGCAGGCCGCCGCGCCGGATGCGCGGGTGGTGAAGGCGTTCAACACCGTGGGTTTCCACATCGTTCTCGATCCCGCGCGCGCTCAGGGCCCCGTGACGGTTCTGGTGGCCGGCAACGATGAAGCATCCAAGCATTGGGTGATGGGTCTGGCGGAGGACCTGGGGTTCCAGACCATGGACGTGGGACCGATACGAATTTCCCGGATACTCGAAGGCATGTCGGCTCTATACCGCGTGCCTCATTTCGCCGGGCGCAAGGAAGACACTTTCGAATTTCACCTGCGCCGGGTGGCGGAGCCGGACCGCGAAGAGACGCGCGCCATACGCGGCCGCTGACTGCCCTTTCCGGTTTGGGCCTGAAGTTCACAGCGCTTGCTATGGCGATCGCGGCAGCCGCGCTTCCCGCCGCGCAAGCCCGGTCCGACGATTACAAGCCCGGCGCGCAATTCCGGGATTGTCCCGATTGTCCGCAAATGGTCGTTGTTCCGCCCGGCCGATATGTCAAGGGATCGCCGCCGGGCGAAGCCCTCGCGGCAGGCACGCCCGAGCGCGATGCGCGCAATGAAACGCCGCAGGAGCAGGTGCGGGTCGGGAAACCCTTCGCAGTGTCCGTTACCGAGGTGACGCGGGCCCAGTTTGAGAATTTCGTCGTCGAAGAGGGCTACGATCCGGACTGGCAATGCATCACCTGGGATTTCGAGGCGAAACGGTGGGGCGCCCGCGGCACTCTCTGGACCTGGTCGGATCCGGGCTTCGAGCAAGAACCGGACCATCCCGTCGTCTGTGTCAGTTTCACCGACGCCCAGGCCTATGCGGATTGGCTCAGCGCCAGGACGGGTGAGCGCTATCGGCTGCTTGACGACGACGAGTGGGAATACCTTGCGCGCGACCGCTCGCAAGGCGCTCGGCCCTGGGACGATGCAAACGGCCCGGAACGAAAAGAAGCCTGCGCCCACGCCAACGTGATGGACCTGGATGCCGCCGACCTCCTTGGCGTCGATTCCGCGGACCCCGACGGCCATTTTTTCCCCTGCCGGGACGGCTACCCGCTGACGGCGCCGGTCGGGAGCTTCAAACCCAACGGTTTCGGTGTGCATGACATGCTCGGAAACGCCTGGGAGTGGGTGGACGGGTGCATGTACACGGCCCCGGGCGCCGGCGAACCGGTTACCGAGAATTGCAATGAACGGCTCATACGCGGGGGCGCCTGGCAGGCCAAGGCCTGGTACGTTCGCGCGGCGAAGCGTGACTGGGCGCCTTACTTTCTTCGCAGCGCCCGCGTGGGGCTGCGGATCGCGCGGGACTTGCACTAGATGGTCCGCGCGTCGCCGGTGAGCGGGAGGGATCTGCGGTGAAGGAACAGGCGCGGCGGATGCTCGATGTCCTGTACCAGGTGGAGCGGGCCATTGCAATCACGGCTTTCGCCCTGCTCGTGGTGGTGATCTTCAGCGACGTGGTGATCCGCATGATCAGCGGGTCCGGTTTGTACTGGGCGCGGCAGATCGGCGTGTACGCAAACATCATCAAGGTGATGTTCGGCATCGGTCTGGCCTCGGCCGCCAACTCGCATCTGAGGCCCCGGTTTGCCGACGGCTGGCTGCCCAGGTCCTGGGGGCCGTTTCTCGATCACTTCAGCGAAGTCCTGATGACGCTTTTCTGCCTGGTGTTCGCCGTGGTCGCTTTCGACCTCGTGCGCGAGACCTACCTGCTGGATGTGCGTTCCGTGGTCCTGCGCATCATCGTATGGCCGATACAGGGCGTCATTCCGCTGGTCTTCGTGCTGGCCACCCTGCGCCATGGTCTTTACGCGCTGTGGCCTGACCTCAAGCCGCCGGAGCAGGGCGCGCTGGCCGACTCGCAAACGGAGCTGAAAACGTGATCGGTGCGCTGAGCATCGCGGCCGCGGCGCTGGTGCTGCTGGCGCTCAGGCAGAACCTGCTGGTCGTGCTGGGCGTCGCCGCCGGTATGGCCTACTGGTTCTGGGGCGACGCGCAGATCCAGAACATCATCAACGACGGCTGGGACGGTCTCAACCGCGACGTGCTGCTGTCGATTCCGATGTACCTGCTGGCGGGCGCGGTCATGGCCCGGGGCGCCATCGCCAGCCGCCTGATCCGCCTGGCGCGGGCGCTTTCGGCGCCGATCCCCGGCGGCCTTGCGATTGCGACGGTCCTGTCATGCGCCATGTTCGCCGCCGTGACCGGTTCGGGGACCGTGGCCCTGTTGGCCATAGGCGCGGTGATGTACCCGGCATTGCTCGAAGCGGGCTACAGCAAACGCTTTGCCCTTGGCGCGCTGTGCGCCGCCGGCACCCTCGGCATCGTGGTGCCGCCCAGCATTCCGCTCATTCTCTACGGCGTCATGACGCAGACTTCGATTTCCGAGCTGTTCATAGCCGGCATCGGGCCGGCCCTTCTGTTGACCGGCTTCATGAGCGTCTACGCGATCGTCCGCAACTGGCGTTTCCGGTTGGGCGGATGGCGCCTTCCCGAAATCGCGGCGGCGCTCAAGGAGGGTATCTGGTCGCTGCTGATGCCGGTCATCATTCTGGGGGGCATCTACAGCGGCTTCTTCACCGCGACGGAATCCGCGTCGATTGCCGTGGTTTACGGCTTCTTCGTGGAAATCGTGATTCATCGCGAAATGCGTTTCAAGGATGTCGTCGAAGTCTTTACCAGCACGACGCGCCTGATGGGCTCGCTGTTTCCGGTGCTGATGATGGCGCTGGCGCTCAATGTGTTCCTGACCTACGAGCAGGTCCCGGACATGGCCGTGGAATGGCTCACGACGCGCATCGACTCGCTTCCCGGCTTCATCCTGCTGATGAACGCCTTCCTGCTGCTGGTCGGATGCTTCATGGACATCGGCTCGGCCATCCTGATCCTGTCGCCGCTGCTGCAGCCCATCGCGGTCGCCCAGGGCATGGACGCGGTCCATTTCGGCGTGGTGATGGTGGTGAACCTGGAGATGGGCTACCTCACCCCGCCCATGGGATTGAACATCATTGTGGCCATGACCGCGTTCAACGAGTCGTTCGGCGAAATATGCCGGGCGGTGCTCCCGTTCCTTGCATTGATGCTGATTGCCCTGGTCACGGTCTCGTTCTGGCCTGGCCTGTCGCTGTTTCTGCTGCAATAATTGCCGGCTTGACCGCAACCGTGCGCTCGGGGGAAGCGCAGAACCGTAACCATGCCCATGACCTGGACCGTTCATAAATTCGGCGGAAGCAGCCTGGCCGACGCGCGCGGATTCGAGCGTGCGGCGGGCATTGTGCTGGGCGATTCCTCACCGCGTGTGGCCGTGGTGGTGTCGGCCATGCAGGGCGTGACCAACGCGCTGTTTGCGTTGCTGGATCGCGCGGTTTCGGGTGACGAGAAGTGGCAGGACGACCTCGATGCCCTGCAGAAACAGTATTCCGCCGTTTCGGAAGAACTGATTTCGGATCCCCGGCGGCGCGCCGCGCTGCTGGATGCCCAGGCCGAGGAGTGCCGCGACGTGGCGGACATTCTCCATTCCGCCGTGCTGATCCGATCGGCGGGGCCGCGAATGGAAGCCCTGGTATCGGGATGCGGCGAGCTGTGGTCGGCGCGCCTGCTGGCGGCGCTTGTCAGCGAGCGCGGGGCTGGCGACGGACGCGGGGCCGGGTGGCTGGATGCACGCGACGTCCTGCGCGTGGAGCCGGGAGAACTGGGGGTGGTGGTGGACTGGGAGGCTTCGGGCAAGCACCTCAAGCGACTGCTCGAAGACGATCCCACGCCGGTGCGCGTGGTCACCGGCTATATCGCCCGGGACGGGCGCGGTTTGCAGATGACGCTGGGGCGCAACGGCAGCGATTTCTCGGCGTCGATATTCAGCGCGCTGCTGGACGCGGAGTCGCTCACCATCTGGACCGACGTGGAAGGCGTGATGAGCGCCGATCCCGCGCGCGTTCCGGAGGCGCACGTGATCCGCGAGCTTTCCTACAACGAGGCCATGGAGCTGGCCTATTTCGGCGCCCGGGTGATTCATCCGCAGACGATGGGCCCGGTGATCAGCAAGAAGATTCCGGTGTGGATACGCTCGAGCTTCAGGCCGGAGTTGCGGGGCTCCCTGATCTCCGCGCAAGGCGATCGGAACGAGCCGGTCAAGGGCATCACGATGATCGAAAACGTCACGATGCTGAGCCTGGAGGGCTCGGGGATGATCGGGGTGCCCGGGACCGCGGACCGGCTGTTCAAAGCGCTGAGCAAGGCGCAGGTTTCGGTGCTGCTGATTACCCAGGCCAGTTCGGAGCATTCGATTACCTTCGCGATTCCCGAGGCGCACGCGGACCGGGCCGAGAGAGTCACCCGCGAGGCCTTCGCCCAGGAGATGGGCCTGGGCCAGGTCAGCAGGGTCACGCGGGACGACGGAGTGAACGTGCTGGCGCTGGTGGGCGACGGCATGGTCGGCATCCCCGGTGTGGCCGGCCGGTTCTTCAGCGTGCTGGGACGTGCCGGGGTCAACGTCATAGCGATTTCCCAGGGATCCTCGGAACGCAATATTTCGGCCGTTGTGACCGGCGACAGCGCGACCCGGGCGCTGCGCGCCGCGCACGGCGGCTTTTACCTTTCGCATACCACGCTTTCGCTGGGCGTGATCGGCGTGGGCAACGTGGGCGCCGAACTGCTGGACCAGATGGCCCGGGCCGCGGCCCCGCTTCGCGAAAACTTCAACCTGGACTTCCGGGTTCGGGCGATCGCCAATTCGAACCGCATGCACCTCGCTTCGCGCAGCGTGGACCTCGGCGACTGGCGGAAAGCGCTGGAAGACGACAGCGAAGCCATGGACCTTGAGCGTTTCAGCGCGCACGTGAACCCCGATCACTTGCCGCATGCGGCGATCGTGGACTGTACCGCCAGCGAAACGATCAGCGACGGCTATGCCGATTTCTTCCGCTCCGGGATTCACGTCGTGACGCCCAACAAGCGGGCGCAGAGCGCGCCGCAGGAGGCCTACGATCGCCTGCACGAACTGCGCCGGGCCAACGGCGTGCACCTGCTGTACGAAACAAACGTGGGCGCCGGTCTGCCGGTCATCGAGACCCTGCGCGACCTGATCGCCACCGGCGACGAGGTGCTGAGCGTGGAAGGCATTTTTTCCGGCACCCTGGCCTATCTATTCAATGCGCTGGACGCCGACAAGGATTTCTCGCAGGTCGTGCGCCAGGCCCGCGACGCGGGCTATACCGAGCCGGATCCGAGAGAAGACCTTAGCGGCATGGACGTGGCCCGCAAGCTGCTCATCCTGGCGCGGGAACTGAAGCTGCGCATGGACCTGGCCGACGTCGAGGTGGAGAGCCTGGCGCCGGAAGAATTGTCGGAAGCCACGGTCGAGGAGTTTCTCGACGGTCTGGGGCGCTACGACGGTGACATGCGCCGGCGTCTCGAGCAGGCCGGGGAAGAAGACTGCGTTCTTCGTTACGTAGGCAGGCTGGACAGCGAAGGCCGGGCGTCCGTACGGCTCGAGTCGCTTCCCGAGGAACACCTGTTTGCCCGTCTGCACCTCACCAGCAACATGTTCCTGTTCCGCACCGCCCGCTACAGCGACAGTCCACTGGTGGTCCAGGGTCCGGGAGCGGGGCCGGAGGTGACCGCCGGCGGTATTTTCGCGGACCTCCTGCGCCTGGCGCGGATGCTGGGAGCGCCGCGCTAGCGGGGACCGCGATGACCGCGTTCTTCAGCACCCGCGGCGGCGGACCCGCCGGGCTTGAAGCCGTGCTGCAGACGGGCACTGCGCCTGACGGGGGGCTGTACGTTCCCGAACGCCTGGCGGTCTTCGAACGCGAGGCGCTGGCTGAGTCCGCCACGCCGGCGGAGCTGGCCGAACGCATGCTGGCCCCCTATTTCGCGGGTTCGTCCCTGGCCGTCGCCCTGCCGGACATCTGCCGCAACGCCTTCGCCTGTCCGCTGCCGCTGGCCGATCTGTCGCCTGCCGCGAACGGCGCCCGCCTGCGATTGCTGGAGCTGTTTCACGGCCCAACCGCGGCGTTCAAGGACTACGGCGCGCGGTTCCTGGCGGCCTGCCTGGAGCGCATCCTCGCCGATGAGCCCGCGTCCTCGCCGCCGCTGACCATCCTCGTCGCCACCTCGGGCGATACCGGCGCGGCCGTGGCTTCGGCGTTTTCCGGCCGCGAGAAGATCCGCGTGGTCGTGCTGTTTCCCAAGCGCCGGATATCGCCCCGCCAGGAACACCACCTCGGCTGCTGGGACGAAAACGTCCAGGCGCTCGCCGTGCACGGCGCGTTCGACGACTGCCAGCGGCTGGTGAAGCAGGCTTTCGCCGACGCACGGCTGCGCAAGAGGGTGCGGCTGGGCTCGGCAAACAGCATCAATCTCGGCCGGCTGCTGCCGCAGAGCGCCTACCACGCCTGGGCCGCGCTCAAGTCGCCGGAAGGGACCCATTTCGTCGTTCCCACGGGCAATCTGGGCAACGGCGTGGCCTGCCTCTGGGCGCGCGAAATGGGCGCCGGCATCGGCCGCATCCTGCTGACGACCAACGCCAACCGCACGATAGGCGACTATCTTTCCAGCGGCGAGTACCGCGGTCGTGAAAGCGTCGGCACACTGGCCAACGCCATGGACGTGGGCGATCCCAGCAACATGGAACGGCTGCGCCACCAGTTCGATGGCGATGTCGACCGGATCCGGGCCGCCGTGAGCGCCGCGAGCGTCGACGATGGGCGGATTCGCCGCCGGATATGCCGGGAATACTCGGATTCCGGCGCGGTGCTATGCCCTCATACCGCCGCCGGCGTGGACGCCTGCCGCGGGCTGCTCGCCGGAGCCGGCGCGCCCGCCGGCGACTGGGTCATCGCCGCCACCGCCCACCCGGCCAAGTTCGAAACCGTGGTCGAACCGCTGATCGGGACTACGGTGGCGCCGCCCCCGCAACTCGAGGAACTGCTCTCGCGACCCTCCAGCCACGAGGAAATTCCGGTCGAACTCGGCGCGCTTATTCCGTTTCTTGGCTAGATTTCGGCATGAGTGCGTTGTCGATCGCCACGGCGCGCAGCCGGGCCGGCCGGTTCTCGAGCCGGGACCAGTAATCCACGAAAGCTGGACGCTTTTCCAGTGACCCGAACTGGAAGGCGAAGCTGAGATGCGATCCGACGTACACGTCCGCTGCGCTGAAGTTCGGGCCCGCGATGAACTCGCCTGCATTGACGGCGGATTCGAGCGTGTCCAGGACCGCCTCCAGGGTCCCGTAACCGATCATGGACTCGCGTTCCGGCGGGACCTCGAATTTGAGCGCGCGATTGATGGTTGCCGCCTCCAGCGGCCCAGCGGCGAAGAACAGCCACCGGTAGTAAGCACCTCGCTCCTGTGGCGGAGGCGCCAGCCCCGCTTCGGGAAACGCATCGGCCAGGTAGGCGCAGATCGCAGCGGCCTCGGTAACCACGACGTCGCCATGCCGGATCGTCGGCACCTTGCCCATGGGATTGACGGCCAGAAAGTCGTCCGATTTCATCTCGGGGCCGTACTGCAGCACCTCGGTGCGGTATTCCGCGCCGACTTCCTCCAGCATCCAGCGCGCGATCTGTCCGCGCGACATGGGGTTCGTATAAAAGACGAGCTCATCGTTCATGAGGGATCCTCCGGTTCGGGCCATCCGAATAGCTTTCTCGTGTTATCGCACGCAGCGGCCGTTAGTTCTTCCGGGTCCACGCGCATCAGGCGCGCCAGGGCGCGGGCGACATAGGGCAGAAACCGCGGCTCATTGCGGCGCCTGTTGCGCGGCTTGACGTCCGGATGCCGCGGCAGCAGGTAGGGGCTGTCGGTTTCCAGCAGCACGCGGTCGAGTGGGAGCAGGGGAATCGCCCTGAGCAGGTCGTGATTCCGCCGCTCGTCCAGCACCCAGCCGGTAATGCCGATATACAGCCCCAGCTCAAGGTAGCTTTCCGCTTCCCCAGGTCCACCGGTAAAGCAATGGGCCACGCCGCCCAGCCCGGCGACCTCGTGCTCCTTCAGAATGGCGAGGAAGTCTTCGTGTGCGTCGCGCTGATGCAGGAAGACCGGCTTGCCGTGCTCAGCCGCCAGTTCGAGCTGCCCCGCGAACGCCGCGCGTTGCGCTTCCGGTGGTGACAGGTTGCGGAAATAGTCCAGTCCGCACTCGCCGGCCGCCACCGCCAGCTCGTTGTCCAGAACGCCGCCGAGCCGTTCGCGCGCCTCGTGCGGCGAATCCGCCCACAGCGTGGCCAGGTGCGGGTGAATCCCCGCCGTACACCGAAAGATCCCGCTGTTCTGCTGCGCCAGGGCCAGCGCGCTCTCCGATTCGTCGAGCCCCGTTCCCGTCACGACCATATGCCCAACGCCCGCCGCCGCGGCGCGTTCGATCACTTCATCCCGATCCGGATCGAACGACGCGTCCGCCAGGTTCGCGCCGATATCGATCAGCCCATTCACGCGCCGCGCCAGCGGAACATCGTGGCGCCCACCGTGAGAAAGGCAGCCGTTATGCCCGCCAGGATCAGCAGCTGCGGCAGCACGTCGGCAAATCCCGCGCCGTACAGCATGATTTCGCGCGCCGCCGTGAGCGCATGAGTGAGCGGGAAGATGTTGGAGAGCTGCTGCACCCACTGGGGGGCGCCCGCCAGCGAAAACCAGACGCCGGACAGCAGCATCATCGGCCAGGTTACCAGGTTCAGCAGCCCGCCCGCCAGTTCCTCGCTCGTCACCCGCGCCGCCATGGCCAGGCCGATCGCGACCAGGCTGATCGAAGTCAGCACCGCCACCAGGAACAGCGCCAGCCCGCTGCCCTCCATGCGGATGTCCAGCAGCAGGCGGGTCGCGCCGTACAGCAGCAGGGTGACGAAGATCGCCAGCAGCAGGCGCGAGAGTATCTGGGCGGACATGAACTCCACCGGCCGCAGCGGGGTGGCCTTCAGGCGCTTCAAAAAGCCGTTCTTGCGATAGCGCACCACCACGTAGCCTACGCCGAACAGGCAACTGAACATGATGTTCATGCCGAGGATTCCCGGTATCAGCCAGTCCACGTAGGTGATCGGATCGCCGCTGGCCGGCTGCCGCAGCCACGCGCCTTCCTCCGAAGACGCTTCAAGGAGGCGTTCGGCGAAGTATCCGCCCGGCGATTCGGGGTTGATCCAGTAGGTTCCGGAGTTCAGGTTCAGCGCCAGGTCGAGCTGGTGGTTGGCGACCTGCTCGATGGCTTCCTCCTGGTCCATGGCGATGAAGTCGAAGTAGCGGGTTTCGAGGTAGGGGTGCGCGGCCGTGTTGATCTCCTGTTCGGCCTGCACCAGTCCAACCTTGTAGGAAGCGCGGTCGCCGCCGGAGAAGATCGCCGCCATGCCCGCCACCAGCAGCAGCGGCATCGCCACGTTCCAGCCGAGCGTGGCCTTGTCGCGCAGGAACTCGAGATTGCGTGCGTGAAGTATGGCGAAGATTCGTTGAATCATGATCTGAGCTCCTTGCCCGTGAGGTCCAGGAACAGGTCCTCCAGGCGGAACGGCCGAATGTTCAGGCGGCCCAGCGGCGCTCCCGCGCGGCTCAGCCGGGTGATGGCCTCATTGGCGTCGTCGGTGTGGATTTCCACCAGCCCGTTGCGCCGGTAGGTGTGAAAGGGAAACTCCGCCGGCAGTTCCTCAAGGTCGGCTTCGGGCAGCTCCAGGATGATTTCCTTGTAGTGCGCCTTCAGGAGCGTGTCCGGCGCGCCCTGCGTGACGATCACGCCCTCGTTCATGATCACGATCTCGTCGCAAAGCGCCTGCGCTTCCTCCATGTAGTGCGTGGTCAGAACGATGGTCTTGTCGCGGGCGCGGATCCGCTCCACCAGTTCCCAGAAATTGCGCCGCGCCTGCGGGTCCATGCCGGTGGTCGGTTCGTCCAGGAAAAGGATCTTCGGGTCGTTCACGAGCGCGATGGCCAACAGCAGGCGCTGGCGCTGCCCGCCCGACAGCTTGCGGTTGTCGCGCTTCTGGAGCCTTTCCAGCGCGCAGTCGGCGATCACCTGGTCGATGTCGGCGCGGCGCCGGTACAGCCGGTGGAACATCTCCAGCGTCTCGCGCACCGTGATGAAGTCCTGGAGCGCGGCCGTCTGGAACTGCACGCCGGAGTCCTGGCGAAACCGCGCCCCGGCTTTCCGGCCCTCGTACAGCACCTCGCCGGAGGTGGCGGGCGTGACGCCTTCGATGATTTCCACGGTGGTGGTCTTGCCGGCGCCGTTCGGTCCGAGAAGGCCGAAACAGCAGTTGCGCGGCACGTCGAAGGAAATGCCGCGTACCGCGTGAACCGGTCCGTAGTCCTTGACCAGCTCACGCACCGCGAGGATGGGCGGCCCCGTCATGGGCGGGCCTCAGGCCGCCAGGCGGCGCAGTACGTAGGGAAGGATGCCTCCATGCCGGAAATATTCGTGTTCCTTCGGCGTGTCGATTCGCGAGCGCGCCGCGAATTCGACCGTGGAGCCGTCGGTGCGCGTGGCGCGCACCGTCACGTTCGCGCCGTTGGGCGCGGAGATGTCATAGGCCTCGCTGCCGTCCAGCTCCAGGCCCGCGGCATCCGTGCCCTCGGGAAACTCGAGCGGATGCACGCCCATTCCCACCAGGTTGGAGCGATGGATCCGCTCGAAGCTGGTCGCGATGACCGCGCGCACGCCCAGCAGCGCCGTGCCCTTGGCCGCCCAGTCGCGCGACGAACCCGAACCGTATTCCTTGCCGGCCAGCACCACCAGCGGCGTTCGCGCCTCGCGGTAGCGCATGGCGGCGTCGTAGATGCTCATGACCTCGTCGTCGGGCTGCAGCCGCGTCCACCCGCCGTCCACGCCCCCTGCCAGGCGGTTGCGCAGCCGGATGTTCGCGAAGGTGCCGCGCAGCATGACTTCGTGGTTGCCGCGCCGCGAGCCGTACGAATTGAATTCACGCGGCGCCACGCCCTGTTCGCTCAGCCACTGTCCCGCGGGAGAACGCGCCGGGATCGCCCCGGCAGGCGAGATATGGTCGGTGGTGACCGAGTCGCCGAGCAGCGCCAGGACCCGCGCGGCGCTCACGTCCTGCGGCTCGTCGGGCTGCGCCGACATGCCGTCGAAGAACGGCGGGCGGCGAACGTAGGTCGAGTCCTCGTCCCAGGGATACCGGCTGCTGGCCGGGCTTTGCAGTGCGTTCCAGCGCTCGTCGCCGTCGAATACGCCCGCATAACCCTCCTCGAACTGCGCGGCGCGCACATGCTGCGCCACTTCCGCCTGCACTTCGGCGGCGTCCGGCCAGATATCGCGCAGGAAGACGGGCTTGCCGTCCGGACCCTCGCCCAGAGGATCGTTCTCGATGTCCACGTCCATGCGCCCGGCAAGCGCCCAGGCCACGACCAGGGGAGGGGAGGCCAGGTAGTTGAAATACACCTGAGGATGAATGCGTCCCTCGAAGTTGCGGTTGCCGGACAGCACGCCGCAGCCGCCCAGTCCGGATTCCTCGACATGGCGGGCGATGTCCTCGCGCAGGGGGCCCGAATTGCCGATGCAGGTCGTGCATCCGTAACCCACGATCTCGAAGCCCAGCGCCGACAGGTCGTCCAGAAGACCGGCGGATTCCAGGTAGCGGGTGACCACCCTGGATCCCGGAGCCAGGCTGGTCTTGACCCAGTCCGGGGGCCTGAGGCCGCGTTCGCGGGCCGCCCGCGCCAGCATGCCGGCGGCCATCATGACCGAGGGATTGGAGGTGTTGGTGCAACTGGTTATGGCTGCGATCAGCACCGCGCCGTCTCCGGGCTTGTCTCCCGAGAACGGGACGGCGGTTCCCCCGCGCTCCTTCAGCGCCGAGGCGAATGCCGGTTTGCTTTGCGTGATCGGAATCCGGTCCTGCGGGCGCCGGGGGCCGGCGATCGACGGCACGACGGCGTCGAGGTCGATATCCAGCGTGTCGTCGAACTCGGGTTCCGGGCTGTCGGCGTCCCGCCACAGGCCCTGCGCGCGGGCATAGGCTTCCACCAGGGCGACATGCTGCCGGTCGCGTCCGGTGAGCTCCAGGTAGCGTATTGTCTCGCCGTCCACGGGAAATATGGCACAGGTGCTTCCAAATTCCGGCGACATGTTGGCCAAAGTCGCCCGATCCGCCAGGGGAAGGCCGTTCAGGCCTTCGCCGAAGAATTCCACGAACCAGCTCACCACGCCCTTCTCGCGGAGCGCCTCGGTAACGGTCAGAACCAGGTCCGTGGCGGTGGCGGCGGGGCGCAGGCTGCCGTGCAGGCGCACGCCCAGTACCGGCGGGGGAAGCATGGTGATGGGCTGGCCGAGCAGCGCCGCCTCGGCCTCGATCCCGCCAACGCCCCAGCCCAGCACGCCGAGTCCGTTGACCATGGTCGTGTGCGAGTCCGTGCCCACGAGCGTGTCGGGGTAAATCAGCGTTTCTTCATCCTGCCCGGCGCTGAAGACGACGCGCGCCAACCGTTCCAGGTTGACCTGGTGGACGATGCCGGTGTTGGGCGGTACGACCTTGAGTTCGCGGAAAGCCTGCTGGCCCCAGTGCAGGAACGAATAGCGTTCGCGATTGCGCTCGAACTCCAGTTCGTTGTTGCGCGCCAGGGCGTCGGGGCTGGCGTAGTGATCGACCTGGACCGAGTGGTCCACCACGAGCTCGGCCGGCGCCAGGGGATTGATTGCCTCCGGATCGCCTCCCAGGGCCTGGATGGCGTCGCGCATCGCGGCCAGGTCCACGACCGCCGGCACTCCGGTGAAGTCCTGCAGGATGACGCGGGCGGGACTGAATTCCAGTTCGCTGTCGCCGCCCAGGGTGGCGAGCAGACTGGCCCCGGAGGCGTCCGCGTGCGCGTTGCGAAGCAGGTTCTCCAACAGGATCTTGCGGCAGTAGGGGAGCTTCGCCACCTCCTGCGCACCCAGCGCGGTGATGTCGTGATAGCGGTACGAGCGGCCGTCGAGCTTGAGACGGCGAATGAAATTGGTTGTCATCTTATCCTAATGTGATTTATTGAATATTGGACTATATCTTTGTTTTACCGTCTATTACTTCTGGAAGACGATATAGCCAGACGAAGAACAGCATGCCGAGCTGGGCGATTGTGGGTATGGCCACCATGCAGATCAGCACGGCCGTGACTGCGCTGGCGGGCTGATTCTCCGGAGCCAGGTTGGCGTCGAATCCGGAGGCCCCGAGGAACAGGCCCACCAGCAACGGGCCGGCCGAGTATCCCAGCCGCTCGACGAACACGTAGACCGAGGTGTAGAGGCCTTCCCGCCGCAGACCCGTGCGCTCCTGGTCATAGTCGATGGTATCCAGCCACATGGCCTGCGAATACAGGAGGATGGCGGAGCCGAAGAAACCGCCGACGATGCCCCGCGCCACCAGGAACACGATCAGCGCCTCGCGGGTCCAGTCCGGGCCCACGAGCAGCCATGTGAGGCTGGCCAGGGCTTCTCCGGCGGCGCCGATCAGGACGCCGCGCCGCTTGGTCATGAACCGACCGCACCATTTCCAGAAGGGAATGCCGGCCAGTATCGTGAAGGTGCTGGCGAGCGCGAGCCAGGGAAGCAGCGTGAAGGGTTGCTTGAGAACCACCGTGAACATGAACACGGAGGTGCCGCCGGTCACGGCCAGTGCGATGAATTGCGTGCACTTGGCTCCGATCAGCAAGACGAAGGGGCGGTTTGCAGCAACGGTGCGCACCTGCTGCCACAGGGAAAGACTGGGCTGCTGCTCCAGCGGCGCCGCATAGGCGCCCCGGGTCCCGAAAAAGGGAATCAGCATGAACACGATGACCAGGCAGCCGAACATGAGCCCCATGGTCTGATAGGCGCCGGGATCGGTGTCTCCTCCCAGCACTTCCACCAGCGCCGGCGCGCCAGCGGCCCCCAGCATCGCCCCCACCATCATGAATGCCGAGCGGTAGCTCATCAGGCTGAGCCGCTGGATTCGATTCCGGGTCATTTCCACTGGAATCGTCAGGTAGGGCACGTTGAAGATCGTAAAGCCCAGCGAGTAGAAAACCAGCACGATCATCACGGCGCCCCAGGCGGGCGGCAGGCCCCCGAACAGGGTGTGCATGGAAAACACCGCCGGCAATGAAGCGCCGCATATCACGGCGCCCAGCAGGAGGTAGGGGCGGCGCCGGCCCATGGGCGTGCGGGTATGGTCGGTGACCCAGCCCATAAGCGGGTCGCTGAAGGCGTCGATCAGCCGCGCCAGGGTAATCAGCAGGCCCGCCAGCGCCGGGTCCATCTTCAGCACCAGCGTCAGGTAGTACAGCGCCAGCGCCGTGAAGACGTTGAGATAGCTGATGGTGGCCAGCGAGCCTGCGCCCCAGGTCAGCCGCTGGGCGAAGGGTACGGGGGGAGGCGAGGAGGGCGGCTGGTTCAAGGCGGGAGCGGGTCCGGAGGAATTAGGGGTGCAGGGGCGCTATTCTACGGGCCGCTTTCCGGGAATGCCCGGGGCGGGGGCGCCGCGTCTTCGCGGACGGCGGGACGCCCCCGTTCCCGGCGAGACTGCGTGGATGGCGCTTGCTTTTCGAGCGGGGAAGCGCTTATGTTGCGTCAATGAATTCCGTGAGTCCCTGGAATGAGTTCCGCCGTGGATGGAAGCCACTGGCATCCGCCGTCATCGGCAAGGCGTTCAGCTTCGGCACCATTCCGATCTACGTGGTGGGCGTTTTTACGGTTCCGCTGGGAGAAGCCTTCGGCTGGTCGCGAGCCGAAGTGACATTCAGTTTCACGATAGCCACCTTCACTTCGGCGAGCCTGTCGCCGCTGGTCGGGTGGCTCTGCGATCGCTTCGGTTCCCGCCCTCTGGTCGTTGCAGGCACGGTGGGCTACGGGCTCGGCATGGCGATCATCGCGACCAGCAGCGACTGGCTGCTGCGCTACTACGCTTCCTGGTCTTTGGCGACCATGCTCGGGGTAGGAGCATCGGCGATCGCGCTGACCCGGTTCGTAGCGGGCTGGTTCGAGCGCAAGCGGGGCCTGGCGCTCGGCATCATGCTGATGGGCAGCGGTCTTACCGCTTTCGCGGCGCCCCCGTTCGTGGCCTACCTGATCGAGAACTTCGATTGGCGGGCCGGCTACCTGGGTTTGTCCGCGGCGATCCTGCTGATCGGCGTTCCGGTGGTGGTGGCGGGACTGAAGGACGCGCCGAAAAAGGCGGCGCCCGCCAACGCCTCCGGGGCCGCGGACGCCTCCGGCTCAGGCGCGCCCGTCCAGCGCTCCAGCGGCTTTCGCCTGGCCTTCGAGAGCCGGGCCTTCTGGCTGATGTCGATCGCATTCTGCGCCGCAACTTTCGGCATCGCCGGACTGATTTCCAGCTTCAATCCGATCCTCCGGGATGTCGGGTACGGGGCCGGACAGGCCGGCGCGCTGACCGGCCTGATCGGTCTGTTCGTAATGGTGGGAAGGCTGGGCGTGGGTTATCTGCTGGACAAGCTCTGGGCCCCGGGGCTGACCTTCGTCGCGCTGGCCTTCGGCGCCATCACCTGCGGCCTGCTGATTTTGCCGGCGCTTCCGGTGTGGCTTGTGGTTGTCGCCGCCTTTTGCCTTGGTCTGGCGGCCGGCGCGGAATGGGACGCCCTTTCCTATCTGGCTGCCCGCGAGTTCGGTCTTGAGTCCTACGGCCGCGTCTATTCACTGCTGGTCGTAGGCGTGGCGGTCATCACCGCCATAAGCCCCCCGATCTTCGGTTACGCCTTCGATCAGACCGGCAGCTACCGCTCGCTGTTGCTGCTGTCCATGGTTCTGCTGGTGCTCGGCCCGGCATTGCTCCTATTCCTGAAGAAAGGCCGCGGTCCCATTGCGGGGCACTGACGCAAGCCAGGACCCTGCACGGCGAGGCTCCCGACAACCTATGTCGCCCCGATGAGCCCTGACAGTCCCTGGAGCGAGTTTCGCCGCGGCTGGCGGCCGCTGGGCGCGGCCCTTGTCGGCAAGGTGTTCAGTTTCGGCACCATCCCGGTTTACCTGGTGGGGGTTCTTACCATCCCCCTGGGTGAAGCCTTCGGCTGGTCGCGCGCCGAGGTGGCCCTGAGCTTTACGGTTTCCACGATGACCGCCGCGAGCCTGGCGCCGCTCGTGGGTTGGCTTTGCGATCGCTACGGCGCCCGGCCCCTGGTGATCTGGGGCACGGTGGGCTATGGCCTGGGCATGGCGCTCATCGGCACGAGCAGCGACTGGCTGCTGCGCTTCTACGCCTCCTGGTCGATCGCAACCGTCCTCGGCATGGGCGCCTCCTCGATCGCGCTGACGCGGTTCGTGGCGGGATGGTTCGAACGCAAGAGAGGCATGGCCTTCGGCATATTGCTTTCCGGAAGCGGACTGGCGGCACTGTTCATCCCGCCCTTTGTCGCCACCCTCATGGAGTACTTCAACTGGCGCGCGGGCTTTTTCGGAGTCTCGGCGCTCATTCTCCTGGTGGGGGTTCCTGTCCTGATCCTGGGTCTGAAGGATGCGCCGCGCAGGCCGTCCGAACGCCCGTCCGATGAGAACGAAGCGCCTGCACAGGCGGGTCGCCCGAAGCGCAGTTCCGGATTCAGGCTGGCGGTTCGGTCCCGCACCTTCTGGATCATGGCAATCGCGTTCTGCGGCGCGACCTTCGGTCTCTCGGGGCTGATTACGAGTTTCGCCCCCATTCTCGAGGACGCCGGTTATGCGAGGCCGCAGGCGGCGGCGCTGTTCGGCCTGGTCGGTCTGTTCATCATGGTGGGAAGAGTGGGCGGCGGATATCTTATCGATTACGTGTGGGCGCCGGGCCTGGCTTTTGTGGCCCTGGCCATTGGGGCGGCTGCCTGCGGATTGCTGACCCTGCCGGAGCTTCCCGTTTGGACGGTGGTGTGCGCGGCGGCTTGCGTGGGCTTGTCCGCGGGCGCGAAATTCGCCGCCCTGCCGTACATGATTGCGCGCGAATTCGACCTTGCATCCTACGGACGCGTGTACTCGCTGATCATGATCTGTCAGGCTTTCATAACCGCGACCAGCCCCGTGATATTCGGGCTCACCTTCGACCGTCAGGGTTCGTATGTTCTGGTGCTGTTGCCGGCGATGGCGTTGCTTGTGCTCGGACCCGCGCTGCTGTTGCTGCTGGGGCGCGGCAAGTCCGATTCCCCCGTGCGCTGAATCGGGCCCAAAATGCCTTGCAGCTCAGGGACTTCGCCCGGAAAGCATATAATCAGGGCGCACATGAAGGCTCTTCGACGCATATTGCTTGCCTTTACCGGCGCCGTTCTGGTGGCGCAGCCGGCGCTGGCCTGCCATTGCCTGGATGATTTGCTCGGGCACGCGCGCGCGACAGTCGTCGAAGACCCTTTCTGCAACGAATCGATTGACACCCGGCATGGCGATACGCAGCACGGCGAATCTCCGCAGTGCGCCGATTGCGGCGACTACGAGCCGGCCCCCGCGCCATCGACCGCCAAGGCCGTTGCATACGTTCATCCGCCGGAATTCAAACCGGCGCCCGCGATTGCGGGCCACCCGCCCGTTGTCGTTCGCCCGCAAACGGTTCGGAATATCGGGCCGCCTCCCGTGGTCCCGCGGGTTGCGCCAACACCTGTTCTTCTGAAGCAGCGACTCCTGATCTAGCCGTCGAGCGCATTGCTCGCACCGGGCGGCCGCCCGGTGCGCTTCCGTACCCGCTCATTTCCCTCAAAGGGAGATCAAGATGGCTGAAAAAAGTCAAAACCTGTTTTCGTTGCTTGCGTGTTCGCTCGGCCTTGCCCTGGGCGCTCCGCCCCTTGGCGCTCAGAGTTTCCCCGAGCTTGAGGCGCGCCTGAGAGAGCACCCGGCGCTCGAGGCCCTGCGCCTCGAGTCCGAGGCCTTGCGCGCCGACGCGGTTGCGGCGACGGCCTGGCCCGATCCCGTGGTGTCGGTGGGAGTCAACAACTTTCCCCTGTTCGATCCCTCGTTTCGCAGCTACCTGCCCACGAACAAGGCGCTGGGCGTAAGCCAGCAGATTCCCAATCGCAGTGCGCGTGCAGCCCGTTCGGCGCAGGCGGAGCGAAGCGCCGCCCGCAACGAAGCCCTGGAGGCCATGCAGTTTGCGCGCATGCGTTCGGAGTTGATGGTCGCCCTTGTCGGCAGGCGCCGCATCGCCGAGGAGCTGGCGCTGCTGCATCGCCAGGATTCCCTGTACGACGAACTGGAACAGATCGTTGGAGGCGAGATCGCCGCGGGCCGGCCGGTATTGTTCCGGCTGGCCGAGATCGATCTGCAGCGGGCGGAAATCGCCCGTTCGCTGGCCGACCTTCAGGCGGAGGAGGCCGATGTTGACGCGCGTCTTGCGGACCTCGTCGGCGGGGCCGGCGAGGTCTCCCTGCCGCCGATCGAACCCATGGTCTGGCCGGGGAATCCGGATGCCTTTCACGTCGTGCGGGTGGCCGAGGCGGAGATTGCCGTGGCCGAGGCCGGCGTGGACAAGGCGCAAGCCGCCTGGAAACCGGACTGGGGCCTGCAAGTGACCTGGCAGCAACGCGATTCCGGCGGGACGGATGTGCGTTTCCCGGGCGATGACTGGGTGTCTGCGGCCATGACCTTCAGTATTCCGCTTTGGGGCAACCGTTCGCAGGCGCCCGCCCTGCGCGCGGCCAGGGCGCAGCGGGAAAGCGCCGTAAGCCGCCGGACTGCCGCCACGAGGGGCGCCGCCGCGCGGTACTCGGCCCTGGATGCGACCCGCCGCGCCTCCGAGGCCGCAATGGACGCGCTGAACGCCAAGATCTCGGCCATTCGTGAACAGGTGGCCGCGCAGCGCACGAAGTACGAATCGGGAATAGGGGACTATTCGCCGATCATCGACGGCGAACTGGCCGAACTGATCCTGTTGGCCCGGATCGCCCGCGAACAGGCGCGGCGTGACAGCGCCGTGGCCCAACTGAATTCCCTGCTGGTGACGTCATGAAGAACATGAGATTTTTGTCCAGGACCTTCGCGCTCGCGACGCTGATCGCTGTTGCAGGCTGCGGAGGAAACGGGCCCGAAGTGGACGCGCCGCAGGATCTGTTCCTGACTACGGTACAGACGGAGGAGTTGTACACCTGCGCGATGCATCCACAAATTGTTTCCGGGGACCCGCATGCGCAGTGCCCCATCTGCGGCATGGACCTGGTCGCGGCCTCAATCCAGCCGCAATCCGGCCCGGCCCCGGGACCGACAGTGCGGGTGTCCGCGGAGATGCTTCAGACCATGGGGGTGCGCACGGCCCGGGTGGAGACCGCGTTCTTCGATCAGTCGGTGCGGGCCTTCGGCAATGTAGTGAGCAACGAACGGCTGGAGTCGGTTTCGGTCGCCCGGCTGGAAGGCTGGATCGAGGACCTCGCGATTCGCGCCGAGGGCGACGAGGTGGCGCAGGGCGCGCTGCTCTACCGCGTTTACAGCCCCGCGTTGATCGCCGCGCAGAAGGATTTCCTCGCCGCGCTGGAAGCCGGCCGCGAAACGCGCGTCGACTCCGGCCGGCAGCGGCTGATTTCCGACGGCATGCAGGCGGCCGCCATCGATCAACTGGTCGAGAACCGCGAGGTGATCGAGCGCCTGCCCGTTTGCGCGGAAGCCGCCGGGACGGTTGCCGGCCTGGCGGTGCGGGAAGGCGACTACGTCAAGCCGGGAACGCCGATCATGCGGCTGCAGTCGTACGCCAGGGTCTGGGTCATCGCCTCCATTCCGGAAGCGGACCTGGCCCTGGTGACGGCCGGCCAGACCGTCTCGCTCGATTTTCCCAGCGCACCGGAAGCGGCGGAGCAGGGAACCGTGGATTACATCTATCCGACGATCGACCCAAGGACGCGAACCGCCGACGTTCGCATCGAGGTGGACAACACATCCGGAGCGTTGCGCCCCGGCGCGTACGCGGACATTCAGTTCAGCCTGGGCGCCGGAGTGCCCCGTCTTTCCGTCCCGACCGAGGCTCTGCTTCGCGACAGCCGGGGTGAACACGTGATCGTTGCGCTGGGCGACGGCCGCTTTGCCGGCCGCACGGTGGAGACAGGCGTCTCGGGGGGCGGACGCACAGAGATCCTTGCGGGGCTGGGCGCCGGTGAGCGGGTGGTCGTGAGCGGGCAGTTCATGCTGGATTCCGAGGCCAACCTGCGCGAGGGGCTGGCGAAGCTCGATTCCGAGGCGGACAACGGCGCCGTCGACCACTCCATGCACAGGCACTAGCCGTGGCGGAGCATCCGACCGAGCAACTGGCCGGCCGCGACCCGTCGGATTCGGCGATTGCCCGGCTGATCGCGTGGTCGGCGGGCAACCCGATCATCGTCCTGACGCTGACCGCGGGGCTTGCGCTGGCGGGCTGGCTTTCCCTGGAGAGGACGCCGCTGGACGCGATACCGGACCTTACCGACACGCAGGTCATCATCCGCACGGAGTTCCCGGGGCAGTCGCCGCAGATCGTGGAGGACCTCGTGACCTACCCGCTGTCGGCGAACCTGCTCGGGTTGCCCCGGACCAAGGACGTGCGGGGTTCGTCCATGTTCGGCACCAGTTTCGTCTACGTGATCTTCGAAGACGACGTGGACCTGTACTGGGGGCGCTCGCGGGTCGTCGAGGCGCTGTCGCGTCTGAGCACGGAACTGCCGCCGGGCGCCCGGCCGCAGATCGGACCGGACGCCACCGGCGTGGGCTGGGTCTATCAGTACGCGCTGGTGGACGAGACCGGCCGCACCGACCTGGCCCAGCTGCGATCGCTGCAGGACTGGTTCCTCAAGTTGGAGCTGGCGGGCGTCGACGGGGTGGCGGAAGTGGCCTCCGTGGGCGGCTTCGTGCGCGAGTACCAGGTGCTGATCGACCCCAACAAGCTGCGCGCCTACGACGTGTCGATCCGGCGCATTTCGGAGGCGGTCGGTGCGGCGTCCAGCGAGGTGGGCGGCCGGGTGCTGGAGCAGGGCGAGAGCGAGTTCGTGATCCGTTCCTCCGGCTACGTGGAGGACCGCCTGGATCTCGAACAGGTGGTGGTGTACGCGGAGGACGGCACGCCGGTCACCCTCAAGGACGTTTCCCGCATCGTGGAAGGGCCCGCCCTGCGGCGGGGCATCGTGGAGCTCAACGGCGCAGGCGAGACGGTCGCGGGCGTCGTGGTCATGCGCGATGGCGAGAACGCTCTGGAAGTCATACGCCGGGTGAAGGCGAAGCTGGCTGAACTGGAGCGCGGCCTGCCCGACGGTGTGCGCATCGTAACCACGTACGACCGCTCGCCGCTGATCGAGGGGGCGGTGTCCTACCTCATGCGCAAGCTGATCGAGGAGGGCATCGCCGTCGCGCTGGTGATCGCCATCTTCCTGCTGCACATCCGCTCGGCGTTCGTTGCGCTGATTACGCTCCCTCTGGGCGTGCTGGGCGCGTTCGTGATCATGTCCGCCCAGGGCATCACGGCCAACATCATGTCCCTGGGGGGCATCGCAATCGCGATCGGGACCATGGTCGACGCGTCCATCGTGATGGTGGAGAACGCCAATCGAAGGGTCTTGGAGATCGGCGCCGGATCGCCGCCCGGCGCCCGGAGCCGGGCCGTGGTCCGGGCCGCGCGGGAGGTGGGCCCGGGGCTGTTCTTTTCCCTGCTTATCATCACCGTTTCCTTTCTTCCGGTGTTCGCGCTGACGGGCGAGAGCTACCGCCTGTTCGCGCCGCTGGCCTTCACCAAGACTTACGCGATGGCTTTCGCCGCCTTGCTTTCGGTAACCCTGGTGCCGGTGCTGATCCTGCTGTTGCTGCGCGGCCGGATCAGGGCCCGCAACCCGGTCAGCGAATTCGCAGCCCGGCTGTACGCGCCCTGCCTGCGCATGGCCCTGCGCTTCAAGTGGGTCACCGCAGTCCTTGCGGCCGTGCTGATCTTCAGTTCCGCCGTGCCCCTGTCGCGCCTGGGCTCGGAGTTCATGCCGCCTCTTTACGAAGGCGAGCTGCTTTACATGCCCACCACGCTGCCCGGCGTGTCGTCAACGAAGATCCGCGAAGTGCTGGGTCAGACCAACCGGGTCATCGCCGCGGTGCCCGAAGTGGAAAGCGTGTTCGGCAAGGCCGGACGGGCGGACACCGCAACGGACCCTGCGCCGCTGACGATGATCGAGTCCTGGATACGCCTGAAACCGCAGTCCGAATGGCGAGAGGGAATGACGCCGGAGAAGCTGGTCGAGGACCTGAACGGCCGCCTGAACATGCCGGGACTGGTCAATTCCTGGGGCTACCCGATCAATATCCGCATGGACATGGTCTCGACCGGCGTGCGAACGCCGGTGGGCGTCAAGATCACCGGCGACGACCTGGGCGAACTCGAGCGTCTCGCCCGCGAAGTGGAGTCGGCCGTAAGCACGGTACGCGGAACCCGCGCGGCGCTTGCCGAGCGCGTGCTGGGAGGCAACTACCTCGAAATCCAGCCGGACCGTTCCGAACTCGCGCGGCGCAATATCGACATGGGTGTGTTCCAGTCGGTAATCCAGACCGCGCTGGGCGGCATGAAGCTGGCCGAGAGCGTGGAAGGGCGCGAGCGCTATGACATCATGCTGCGTTATGACCGGCCGTTTCGCGAGACCAGCGCCGATCTCGAGAATATCCTGGTTCCGACGCCCACCGGGGCGCACATACCGCTCGGCGAACTGGCCCGCGTGACCTTTACCGACGGGCCTCCGATGATCCGCTCGGAGAACGCCCGTCTCACCGGCTGGGTATTCGTGGATATCGAGGGGCGCGATCTGGGCGGCTACGTGGCCGAAGCCCGGCGCCTCGTGGATGAGGCCGTGACGTTGCCGCCGGGCTACGCGATCGAGTGGTCGGGCCAGTACGAGCAGATCCAGGCGGCGGGCGAGCGGCTCAATATCGCCATACCTTCGGCCATCGGGCTGATCTTCCTGCTGCTCATGCTGCATTTCGGCCGCCTTGACCGCACCGCCATGATCATGCTGTCGCTGCCATTCGGCCTGATCGGGGGGCTGTGGGCGGTATGGCTGGCCGGCTACAACCTGTCCGTGGCGGTGGCCGTGGGCTTTATTGCGCTTGGCGGGGTCGCGGCCGAGACCGCGGTGGTCATGGTGATGTACATCGACAACCACGTGCGCGAGGACAAGCCAGCCAACCGGGAGGAACTGGCGCTGTCGATCAGCGTCGGTTCCGCGTTGCGGCTGCGGCCGATCCTGATGACCGTGATCACGGTGCTGGCGGGGCTCTCGCCGATCTTTCTGACCAGCGGCCTGGGTGCGGACGTGATGCGCCGCATCGCGCTGCCCATGCTGGGCGGAATGGTGTCGACGACGGTGCTTACGCTGCTCGTGATTCCGGCAGTGTATTTCGCCTGGGTAGGGCGGAAACTAGCGCCCGCCGCGCTCGACGAGTGACTCCCAGGTAAATTCCTCGGTCCAGGGCGCGCCGGCCACGCGCCGCACCAGCCGGTCGCGCTCGTCCTGCAGGACCTCGCCGAATTCCGGCGACGGCGCGTAGTCGTCTATCGCCTGCGCATCGAGCAGCCCCTTTTCCTCGAGGATTTTCTCCAGCACCATCACCCGGTCGCGCAGGATCCAGAGCTCCGACAGGAGCTCGGTATTCATGCGCAGCAGGCGATCCAGGCTCTCGTCGCCGGTAAGCGGTCGTGTCGGCGGCCTGGTCATGTCAGGAGCGAGGGCGGCCCGCCCTCGTTCCTGAAGTTCAGCCTGGCGTTCAAGGCTTGGTGGCGACGTTGACCCACGGATAGCCCCTTGTATCCAGCGCGCGCGCTTCGAGCACCTTGAAGCCGACTTCTTCGAGCACCGTCGCCCAGTCCATCGAGCAGGCGGCGCTGAAGAAGGGTTCGCCGCGATACTCGCTTTCCCAGTCCAGGATCGCGGCCTGGAACGCATCCACGCGGCTGAACGGCGGCGGGTCGTTGATCACGATGTCGCCGCCGGGCTTGAGGATCCGGTACGCCTCGCGGATAGTGTCGATGCTCACCTTGACCGGCATTTCGTGCAGCAGCGCGTACATGAGCACGGCGTCGTAGGACTCGTCCGGCTCGCCCGTGTCGCGCGCGTCGCGCTGTTTCAGGTGGATCGGTATTCCCATCGTGCGCGCGGCCTTGTGCCCGCCCTTGAGCAGCGCCGTCGAGATGTCGCTGCCGGTCAGTTCGGCGTCGGGATACACCTTGCTGCAGGCCGCCAGCGCGCCCAGACCGCCGCACCCGGGCTCGTAGATGCGGTCGTAGTGGTCTTTCGGCAGCAGGCTCACCACGTCCACGCGCTGCCGGCGGATGTCCTGGTCTACTTCCACGGCCGCATAGCCTCCGCGGGAGAATACGTACGGGGCCACTCCGGCCATGAACATCGGGGTGGCCAGGTCGTATCCGTCCCAGCCGCCCGGCTCCAGGTGCCACTCCACGCCTTCGTAGTACTTCGGAATCGGAACGCTGTCGTCGAGTTCCAGCGAGCCGCCCTGGAATTCGGGCTCCCGGCTCAGGACCTCGATGCATTCATCGCGCTTTTCCTCCACGGCCGGAATCGCGCGCACGAAATTCTCTTCGGCCACGTAGCGCTGGTAGAGCCTCTCGTGCTGGTAGGCCGGACATTCCAGCGCCGCCTTGCGCGCTTCCCGCGCACGTTTCAACTGGGCGCGGGGTTCGGCTTCGACCTCGGCCTCAAGAAGCTCCTTCCCCTTGCTGGTGGCGGCGAACTGCTCCCGTGCCAGGTCGCGGATATGGCTGGAGGAGAAGTGCTGCAGCGACCCCAGGAATTGAAGGCCGGCGCGGTGTCTCTGGCTGATCGGGATCATGTGGGTTCCCTTCGGTTGGCGGTGCGATTAGTTTAGCGTGGAGTTTTGGAGAGGGACAAGCTCCTGCGCGTGGGCGCGGCCCGCCTATACTCTCTCCGAACCAGGACAGGGAGCACAACCATGCGCAGATTTCTTGTATTGCTGGCCGGCATTGTAGTGTTTGCCGGCGCCCGGGCGGACAGCCACGAACCCGAGGCGGGCTACGCCACCTTCATACGTACCGCGGTGCTCGCCCGCCTGTCCGACCTCGAGCCGTCCATCACGTTCTGGAGGGACGTAATGGGATTCGATTACGCCGGTGATCCGGAACCACGAACGGGCTTTGCCCATCCGCTGGGCTGGAACGAAGATTCGACCACGTACTTCACCATATTCACGTCCAGGGAAGGGGCCATGATTGGCCTGCTGATGGTGGAGGACACTCCGGATTTTCCCGAGCTTGATCTTCCCGATTCAGGGACGGCCTATGGCGGCGTAGTGCTGGTGCACATGGGCAGGAATATTCGCGACGTCTACGACCGCGCCGTCGAGCATGGCGTCGACATCGTCAAGCCCTACGGACCTTCCCGCACGGGCCGCTCGATGACTATCCTGCTGCGCGCTCCCACGGGGCATATGGTCGAGATTTACGAAATGATCGAGCAGGACCAATAGCGCCCGATCCAGTATAGTGGCCGCCGGGAAGGAGGGCGCGGCACTTTGCGAGAGGACGTCAACCTGCAATGGCGCATTGCGGCGCGGCCGGAAGGCAACGTCCGACCGGGCGATTTCGAGCTGGCCGAGCGCCCGATTCCCGCGCCCGGGCCGGGCGAAATGCTGGTGAAGACGCGCTACCTGGGACTGGCCCCGGTGATGCGGATGTACATGCAGGGCCTCAATCCCTCGGGAGAGACTCCGCTGGAAGTAGGCGACGTGATTCACGGGCGCGGAGTGGGCGAAGTGGTGGAGTCCAACCACCCGGACTACCAGCCCGGCGACATCGTGCAGGGACAGCTCGGCTGGCAGACGTGGAAGGTCACGGCCGCCACGCCGCGCGAGCGGTTCTTCAAGTGCAGGGACTACGGCCTGCCGTTTTCGCTTGGGGCAGGCGTGCTGGGAATGACCGGCGTGAGCGCCTATTGGGGCCTGCTGGACTGCGGACGGCCACGGGAGGGCGATCTGGCGGTCGTGTCCGGCGCGGCCGGCGGAGTTGGGTCTATCGTGGTGCAGATGCTGAAGATCCACGGCTGCCGCGTGATCGGCATTGCCGGCGGCCCGGAGAAATGCCGCTTCATCCGGGAGCTCGGCTGCGAGAAGGCCATCGACTACAAGAACGAGGACGCCTGCGCGCGCGTGGCGAAACTGTGCCCCGACGGCATGGACCTCTACTTCGACAACGTGGGCGGCGATTTGCTGGCGGCCTGCCTGGACAACCTCGCAATGGGCGCTCGCATCGTGCTGTGCGGTTCGATCTCGGAATACCTGAGAGAGGAACGCTTCGCGCTGTCCAACTACCTGAACCTGCGCCGGGTGAACGGCAGCATGACCGGGTTCTTCGTCTACAACTACCAGGACCGTTTCCAGGACGCCTTCGACGGACTGGCGGCATGGATAAAGGCGGGGCAGCTGAAGCCCGTCCAGGACGTTGTGGAGGGATTCGAGAACATGCCCGATGCCCTGGCGAGGCTGTACGATGGGCGCAACGTAGGCGTGCAATGCTGCAGCGTGCGGGGAGAACCGGAGAGTCATCACTGATGAACAACCTGAATAAGCCACCTTATCCACGCCCGGCGCGATCCTGGTACATGGTGGCGCTGCTTACGCTGGCCTACTTCATTTCCTACATCGACCGCACCGTGATCGGTTTGCTGGTGGGGCCGATCCAGGCGGATCTCGGTGTGACCGATAGCCAGATGGGTCTTCTGCTGGGACTGGCCTTCGGCATCTTCTATGCCACGATGGGCCTGCCGCTGGGTTGGCTGGCGGACCGCACTCGCCGCGTCGGCATCGTCAGTTGCGCGATCGCTCTGTGGTCGGCGGCGACCGCTCTATGCGGGCTGGCGAGCAACTATCTGCAGTTGTTCCTGCTGCGCATGAGCGTCGGCGTGGGCGAGGCCGCCCTGAGCCCCTGCACCATGTCGATGGTCGCCGACAGCTTTCCCAAGGAAAAGCGTGGCAAGGCGATCGCGGTCTATTCCATGGCGCTTTCGCTGGGCACCGCCACCGCCTATTACGCGATTGGCGCGCTACTGGCGGCATTACGCGGGGTAGAAGTCCTGGATTGGCCGCTGGTGGGCGCCATCAAGCCCTGGCA
The DNA here is from genome assembly GCA_965116895.1 of Gammaproteobacteria bacterium. GTDB lineage: Bacteria > Pseudomonadota > Gammaproteobacteria > Steroidobacterales > Foliamicaceae > Foliamicus. The sequence continues at coordinate 1,190,150 of OZ220729.1, forward strand.
GGCCGTGTTCATTATCGTGGGGGTTCCCGGGCTGCTGCTGGCGCTGGCCATGCTGACCGTAAGGGAGCCCGTGCGACGGGACCTCAAGCAGGGAACCTCCAGCGCTCCCTGGCTCATGTTCCGTTACCTGTTCTCGAACTGGAAGACCTACCTGACATTTGTGTTGCCGTTCTGCCTGATGACTACGGTGGCCTACACGCATTTCTGGATGCCCGAGATGTTCGTGCGAACCTGGGGAATGGAAGCGCCCGAATTTGCCAAGACCAAGGCGATCGTGACACTGGTCTGCGCACCCGCTACTGTTTTCTCGGCCGGCGCCCTGTCTGACTACCTGGTGCGGCGGGGACGGGACAATGCGCCCTTGGTGATCGCCGTCGCGGGCACCTTCCTTTTCGTGCCGACGGGCGTTCTGATCGGCCTGATGCCCGGCACGACCTCGGCCTTCATCGTCCTGGGCATGAGCCTCGTGGGTATCGCCACGACAACGGCAACCGGGCTGACGGCACTGTTGATGATCACGCCTCCGCAATTCCGCGGTCAGATCAGCGCGGTCTATTACATGGCGATCAGCATTACCGGCCTGACGCTGGGGCCATCAACCGTCGGCTGGCTGTCGGACTGGTTCAACGAAGGCACCGGGTTCGCAGGGTTCGATGCGCTTCTCGAGTCCGTCGTCCCCGGCGTGACCGGCGCCAGGGGGCTTGCAATTGCGTTCGCCGCCGTGCCGCTGATCTACGGATCGGTAGTGCTGGCGCTGACGCCCGTTACGCTGCGCTGTTTCCGCCGCGAGCTCGTTCGTATCCGGGAGAGCTAACGGCTTGGGGAAAGGTCAGCGGCGGTTTCCGCCTCCGCCATAACCACCTCGATTTCCGCCGCCGCCGAAACCACCGCGATCCCTGCCACCGGGTCTCTTTTGCTGCGGCCGGGCTTCGTTCACCTTCATGGGGCGCCCGTCATAATCTGAGCCATCGAGATTTTCGATGGCCGCCTGGGCCTCGGCATCGGTGGCCATTTCCACAAAGCCGAAGCCCCTGCTGCGGCCCGTGTCGCGATCGCTGATCAGCTTGCAGGACTCGACGGTGCCGGACCCGGCGAACTTCTCCGTAACGGAATTCTCCGTTGCCGAATATGGCAGATTGCCAACGTACAGTTTTCTTCCCATTATTCCTTCCAGGAGTTAGTGAATATCAATGCGCTAATGAAAACAGCGCCCGTAACACCGCAAGAATTGCGGACACGTATATATATTCTAGCGTGAGGGCGGCCTTGCAGGGATCACTTTGGTGAAACAGGCTTTCATTGCATGCCGTGCGTGCCGGAAAAGGATTCCGGCTTGAGATCGTCCGGCGCCGCCGCTGTGACCGCGTCGAACAGTCTCGCTTCGATGGCGATCGTCTCGGCGCTGATCTCGGCGATGTTCGACCAGTCTTCCATGGTGAAAAGTTCGTCGGTGTAGTCACTGAAAGGGTTTTTGCGCGGCGTCATCAATTCCGACACGATCCCGTGGTAAGTTCTTAACGCCTGTTCAAAGGCGGTGAAATCGGCGTGACCGCCTTGCCGGTAGGCTTTAAGCGCCTCGCCGAGCAGTGCGTTTTCCGCCCGGGCTCTATCCTGCCGCCGAGCGAGTGTTTCCAGCGCCTCGTACACCGCGGCATTGTCCACCGGGACGCGCTCCCTCAAGCGGTCGTGAATGTTCATGTCGGTGAGGTCGAGCCGGCCCATGGAGTGGACCAGGTAGTCGGCGCAGGCTTCCAGCATGGCGGCGAGGGTGTCGTCTCCCCGTTCGGCATGCTCCAGTGCGCCTTTCAAAGCCTGGCGAACCTGGACCTGACGGCGGCGCTCCCGGCCCAGTTCGGCCAGGGGATTGAAGTCCGCGTTCACGATTGCCTCCTCATTTGCCGCGGCGCCGGCGGGCGAAAGCGCGAAAGTGAGCGCGATCAACACGCCGAAGAGTGCCTTCATGGGGTGTTGTTGCTGCCTTTGATTCCGCATTCCTTCAATGCTAACAGTTGGGCCTGGGGAGTGGGGGCATGTCCCCCACAGCGTCCCGCCTCAGGCTTCGGCGCGTTCGATGACTCCGCCGCCCAGGCATTCCTCGCCGCCGTAAAAGACCAGGTACTGGCCCGGCGTCACCGCCCATTGCGGTTCGTCGAAGCGCACCAGGCAGCGGTCGGGACCGAGCAGGCGCGCTTCGCAACCCGCGTCGTCTTGGCGGTAACGGGTCTTGGCGCTCAAACGCATACCTTTCGGGAGTTCATCCGGCGCGCCGCGCACCCACCTGGGCTTTCGCACCGTAACCAGGCGACTGAACAGCAGCGGGTGGTCGTGCCCCTGGGCCACGACCAGCGCGTTGGCACTCAGGTCCTTGCGCACCACGTGCCAGGGGTCCGGGTCGCAGCCGCGCATGCCTCCCAGCCCCAGTCCGCGCCGCTGGCCGATCGTGTAGGCCGCCAGCCCGCGGTGTTCGCCCACATGCTGCCCGGCAAGCGTAACGATAGGACCCGGCTGCATGGCGAGGTGTCGTGCGATGAAATCCGGAAAGGACCGCTCTCCTACAAAGCAGATGCCGGTGCTGTCCGGGCGCGCGTAGTTCGGCAGTCCGCGTCGATGCGCAATGTCGCGCACCTCCGCCTTGTCCATTTCGCCCACCGGGAAAAGACAGTCGCCGAGCGCACTCTCGCTGACGGCGTGGAGAAAATAGGTCTGGTCCTTGTTGCGATCCCTTCCGCGCAATAGCCGAGTGCCGGCTGCCGAGTGCTCCAGGCGCGCGTGATGGCCTGTGGCCAGCCGCCCGGCGCCGAGCCTGCGCGCCTGCCTGAGACAGGCCCCGAACTTGATACGCCTGTTGCAGCCTACGTCCGGATTGGGAGTTCGCCCCGCCCGGCACTCCAGCAGCATCTCCTCGAAGACGTCCCGCCGGTACTCGTCGGAGAAATTCAGGTGGTGAAGCGGGATCCCGAGTTCGCCGGCCACGCCGGCGGCGGCCTCAAGGTCCTCGGCGGCGGGGCAGGAGCCGTCGGGCTCGTCCCAGTTGGTCATGTGCAGGGCTTCCACCCGGTGGCCCGCATCGATCAGGCGCAACGCGGCCACTGCGGAATCCACTCCGCCGGAAATCGCCACCATGACGGTGCCCGCCACGGGAGAACCTCACTCCGCCAGTTTCTTCGCGATGCCCGTGTAAGTCGCGGGAGTCAGGGCGAGCAGCGCCTCACGCGCTGCATCGGGCAGCTCGGCCTTTTTCAAGAAAGTATGTAAGGAATCTCTTGTAACTATCTGATTACGTGATAAATCCTTAAGTTGTTCGTAGGCGTTCTCACAGCCATGGGCGCGCATTACCGTTTGCACCGCCTCGGCCAGCGTTTCCCAGGCGGAGTCGAGGTCCTCGCTGATTCTGGACTCGTCGGGCGAGAGTTTGTCCAGGCCTTTCTGCACTTCCGTCCAGGCCACCAGCGCATGCCCCAGGGCGACGCCCAGGTTGCGCAGGACCGTGGAATCGCTCAAGTCCCGCTGCAGGCGCGACACGGGGAGCTTTTCCGAAAAGTGACCGAGCAGCGCGTTCGAAAGCCCGAGGTTGCCTTCGGCGTTCTCGAGGTTGATGGGGTTGACCTTGTGCGGCATCGTGGACGACCCCGTTTCGCCGGGAACCGCTTTCTGCCGGAAATAGCCCAACGAAATATAGGTCCAGGCGTCCCGGCTCAAGTCGATGAGAATACGGTTGATGCGAGCGAGCGCATCGCAATACTCCGCCACCCAGTCGTACGGCTCGATCTGCGTCGTGACCGGGTTCTGATCGAGGCCCAGCCCGGAAAGAAAGCGGCGGCTGAATTCCGGCCAGTCCACCTCGGGGCAGGCGGCGTAATGGGCGTTGTAGTTGCCGGTGGCGCCGCTGCACTTGGCCATCGCCGGGACGTTGCCGAATACCGCGAGCTGCCGCTCAAGCCGGTGTACGAACACCGCCAGTTCCTTGCCCAGTGTCGTGGGGCTGGCCGGCTGGCCATGGGTGCGGGCCAGCATGGGCAGGCCGACGTGCTCGCGGGCCATGCAGCGAAGCTGCCCGATCAGACCCTCGAGAACCGGCGTCAGGACTTCAGATCGAGCCCTGGCCAGCATGATACCGTAGGCGCTGCTGTTGATGTCCCAGCTGGTGCAGGCGAAGTGCAGCAGAGGAATGCGGCCGGCGAGCGAGTCGTGTTCGCGCAGGCGTTCGGTCAGGTACGTCTCGACCGCCTTGACGTCGTGACGGGTCTGCTGCTCCAGTTCCTTCACGCGCTCGGCCGCCGGCGCACCCAGGTCCAGTTCCAGAGCATCCAGAAAGGCCTTTTCGTCGGCGCTCAGCGGAGCGGCGGGGTCAAAGGCTTCTTCGGCGCAAAGCGCCCGCAGCCAGGCAAGCTCCACCTTAAGACGCTGTTGAATCAACCCCTGCTCCGAGAACAACTCGGCCAGCGGCCGGACGGCTTCCGCGTAGCGCCCGTCCAGCGGCCCCAGCGCGCTTAACGGATTCACGGACTCGAATACCGGGACATGGAGATGGGCGGCTATACTCCGAGGCGCGCATCATACTGCAACAGGGGTAGTTCGTGCCAAAATTCAGAACCGAACGCGACAGCATGGGAGCGCTCAAGGTTCCGTCCGACGCGCTTTGGGGAGCCAGCACCCAGCGTGCCGTTGAGAATTTTCAGATCAGCGGCAAGAGGATGCCGCGCGCCTTCATTCGCGCCCTGGGCCTGATCAAGGGGGCGTGCGCTTCAGCCAATCGCACCCTCGGCCTGCTGGACTCCGCCCGGGCCAACGCCATCATGAAGGCGGCCGATCACGTTGCCCACAGCATCCACGACGAGCACTTCCCGGTCGACGTCTTTCAGACCGGATCGGGCACCAGCAGCAACATGAACGTGAATGAGGTGATCGCCAATGCGGCCAGCTCCAGGAAGATCAAGGTGCATCCGAACGATCACGTCAACATGGGGCAGAGCAGCAATGACGTCATTCCGTCGGCACTGCACCTGTCCGCGGCCCTGGAGGTAAGCGAGCGATTGCTGCCCGCGCTGGATCACCTTGCCGATACGATCGAGAAACGCGCCGCCGAATTCGAGGGCGTGGTCAAGACCGGCCGCACCCACCTGATGGATGCGATGCCCCTGGCGCTCAGCCAGGAGTTCGGCGGCTGGGCGGCGCAGTTGCGCGACTGCCGGACACGGCTTGAGCAGGTGCTGCATTCAAGGCTGAACAGGCTGGCGCTGGGCGGTACGGCGGTCGGCACGGGAATCAACGCTCATCCCGTAATGCCGGGACTGGCCTGCCGCTGGATCAGCGCAAAGACCAGTCTGGAGCTGACGCCGGCCGGCAACCGGTTTGCGGCGCTGGCCGGGCAGGAGACGATGGTGGAATTGTCCGGACAGCTCAAGGCCACTGCGGTGGCGCTGATGAAGATTGCCAACGACTTGCGCCTGATGAACTCGGGGCCCCTGGGGGGGCTGGGCGAGATCACCCTGCCGGCGCTTCAGCCGGGCTCCAGCATCATGCCGGGCAAGGTCAATCCCGTCGCCAGCGAAGCCGCCATGCAGGTGGCGGCCCAGGTCATCGGCAACGACACGGCGATAACGGTGGGCGCCCAGTCGGGGAACTTCCAGCTGAACGTCATGCTGCCGATGATCGCGCGCAACGCGCTCGAGAGCATCGCGATCCTCTCGGCGGCCTGCCGGATGCTGGCCGACAGGGCGATTGCCGGCCTTTCGGTCAATCGGGAACGCCTGGCGGAACTCCTGGAACGCAACCCCGTGCTGGTGACGGCGCTGAATCCGGTGATCGGCTACGACAAGGCCGCGGCGATCGCCAAGCGGGCCTATGCGGAAGGGCGTCCGATCCTGGAGGTGGCGGTCGAGGAAACCGACCTGTCCGAAGAGCAGCTGAAGGCCATCCTGAACCCGGTCACGCTGACCAGGGGCGGCATTCACTCCGAATAGCGGCGGATTTCAGCCCACTCGAGCTTCATCCAGGGGGTGAAGCGCTCGGGGTGGCGTTCGATTTCCCGTGTCAGTTCATCCGGCGCGATCCACCGCCAGGCGGCGATTTCGGCGGGATCGGGCGCCAGTTCGCCGTCGTAGTCGCTTACGAACACGTGGCAGAGCTCGTGTTCCGAGTAACCGGCGGAATAGCGCGCCTGGTATTGGAACTTGTAGAGGAAGCGGGCCCGGCAGGCGATGCCGAATTCTTCCTGCGTGCGGCGCTCGGCGGCGGCGAGAACGTCCTCGCCCGGCAGCGGATGGCCGCAACAGGAATTCGACCAGTACATCGGCCACAGCGGCTTGGCGGCGCTGCGCTGCTGGAGCAGGAGCCGACCGTCGGGGCCGTAGACGAAAACGGAAAAGGCACGGTGAAGAAGGCCATCACCCTCGTGGCATCGGAATTTCTCCGCCACCCCGAGTTCGCGATCTTCGGCGTCCACCAGTACCAGGTTGACCGGCGCATTCACTGGACCAGCTCCACCTCGCCTCCGCCCGCGGGAAGCTTCAGCGCAATGGTTCTTGCGCCGGTCTTTTCGATCGATTCCTTTACCGGCTGGCAGTTCTCGGCGGCCAAGGCGAGCATCGCTCCGCCGCCCCCGCCGCCGGTCAGCTTGGCCCCAAGGGCGCCGCCCATACGCGCGGCGTCGATCAGCTGCTCCAGTTCCGGCGTGGCGAGCTGCAGGCCGTTGAGCAGGCCGTGGTTGATGTTCATCAGGTCGCCCAGTTCCTCGAGCCGGCCGCCTTCGAGGCACTGACGGGCCTCTACCACGAGTTCGCCGATCTCTTCGAATATCCGGTCATAAATACCCGGGTTGCGGTCGCGCGCCGCCCTGACGTTTTCCACGGTGACGGCCGTCAGGCTTTCCTCGCTGCTGATGCCGATCACGAAATACGTGTCGGCGCCCGCCTTGACCGGCTGGATTTCCGGCGGTGTGTTCTTGCGGTACAGCAGGGTGGTTGCATACGCGGACACGGCATTGTCCACGCCGCTCGCTCGGCCGTGCGCGAACTGTTCGCAGGCCCAGGCGATTTCGTTGATCCTCTCGACGCTGAGGTCCAGTTCGAAGCGCTTGTTCAGGGCCCGGATGATAGCGACCGCCATGGCCGCGGATGACCCCAGGCCGACGCCGCGGGGCAGGTCGGAGAAGACGGATATGCGCATCGACTTGCCGGCCAGCCCCAGTTCCTCGAGCATCTTCAGGGCCGAACGTTCCCAGGGGCGGCGCCTGCGCGAGTGGGACAGGCGGTATTCGAGCCCCCAGCCCGGGATCGCCAGCTGGATGCCTTCCTCGCTGTCGTCGATCTGGGCGCGTACGTTCAGGGGAACGGGGCAGGCCAGCGCCGGCTGCCCGAACACGGCGGCGTGCTCGCCCAGCAGGATCAGCTTGCCCGCAGCCACGCCCAGGCGGGCCATTGCCGCTTCGTCCAACTCCGGCAGGTTGCGCTTTCTTTCCAGTTCCCCCAGGACTTCCCTCGCGCGCCATACCTTCACGTCGCCTTCGCCGATCAGCCGCTCCAGCACCTGGTCGAACAGTTCCGGCGGCGTGCCGGCGGCCTTGACCACGGTGCGTGCGTGCAGGGTCATGTGGCCTGCCTGAATGCCTTCGGTTACCAGCGCCCTCAGCGCCGAGAAGTTCTGCGCCAGGCCCACCGCCGCCATGACCTGCGCGAGCTCCTGGGCCGATTCCACGTGCATCATCCGCAGGAAGAGCTGGGTGGCCGGGTTGGCCTCCAGCGAGCCCCCGACCGTGCCCACCTTGATCGGCATCTCCAGCCGTCCGCACAGCGCCCCTTCCTCGTTGCGCCACCACTTCGAGAGCGCCGTGTAGTTGCCGTGACGCGCCGCCCAGGCGTGAGCGCCGGCCTCCAGGGCGCGCCAGTCGTTGCCGGTCGCAATCGCCACCGCATCGACGCCGTTCATGATGCCCTTGTTGTGCGTTGCCGCGCGGTAGGGATCGACCGCGGCCAGTTCGGCCGCCATCGCGATGCCGTCGCGCACGTCCTCGCCGCTTTGCCCCTTGCCGCCCAGCAGTTCCGCCGGAATCACGACCTCCGCCCGGGCCAGGGCGCGATCGCTGAGGTTCGAAAGGATGCGCATGAACACCTGCCCGCCGCTCATGCTTTCGACCAGAGCCGACACGCCCTCGCACATGCTGTTGACCAGGTTGGCGCCCATCGCGTCACGGGTATCGACAAGCAGGTGCAGCACGAGCATTTCGCCTTCGCCGCCGGGCATCGGGCGACGGTGCACTTCGACATCGACCACACCGCCGCCCCGCGCCACCATGCGCGGGTGGATGCTGTTGGCCAGGCGGATGATTTCCTCGCGCTTCGACAGCAGGTCGGCGGCCGCGTGCGCCGGGTCGGGCACGTTGAGCACCTGGATCTGACCGATCAGCACCGGGTCGTCGGCCTGGGCCGTAAAGCCGCCCGCCTCGCGCACCAGCTTGGCGGCGGAACTCAGGGCGGCGACGACCGAGGGCTCCTCTACCGCCATGGGGGCGACATAGTCGCGGCCGTTGATCAGAAAGTTGAGGCCCAGGCCCACCGGGAGTCCGAGCACGCCGATGACGTTCTCGATCATGCGGTCCGCGCGGGCGGCGTCCAGAGACGCGCGGCCGCGGGACAGGTCCTTGAAGTCCGCCTCGCTCAAAAGGCCGTGTTCGAGCGCGGTCTGAACCCGCTCACGCGGCGTAAGGCGGTAGAAGCCGGGTATTCGGGAACCCTTCAAAGCGCCGGCAATTATACGAAAGCGTCGACTGGGGCAATTGTGGCAAAATCCCTCGCGAAAACTTAGTTTGCTTGGGAGGAAAGCAGATGAAAGCACGCGGCAAGGCGCTCTGGCGCTTGATGATTCCGGCGGTTTGCGCCGCAAGCCTCGCGATTCCCGTCTATGCGCAGGAACTTGAGGAGATCGTGGTGGTGGCGCGAAAGCGCGAGGAATCGCTGCAGGAGGTGCCGATCAGCATCGCCACCTTCAGCCAGGAGGACCTGATGGTTCAGGGCATCGACAGCCTCGAGGACATCGCCCGCCAGTCGGCCGGAATCATCTTCGACAAGGGGTTCTCGCCGCAGGACACCCGCGTCGTGATGCGAGGCCTGTCGCCTACGCGGGGACGCCCGAACGTAGCCGTGCTGCTCGACGACGTGGACGTTTCGAGCGAGGCCATCCGGACCTCCGGCAGTTCGCTCACCGTGAATCCGCGCCTGATCGATATTGAACGCATCGAGATCGTTCGCGGACCGCAATCCGCGCTTTACGGACGCAGTGCTTTCGGCGGGGCGATTCACTATGTGACCCGCCGTCCCGGCGCCGAGCGTCGCGGGCAGGTTTCGGTTGACGTTTCAGCCGAGGGGAAGAAAGAGATCATGGGTTCGGCCAGCGGCCCGCTAAGCGACAACTTTTTCGTGGGATTCAACTTCGCGGCCTGGAACGAGGACGGCTATTACCAGAACACCGTGACCGGCGGGGATGTCGGCGGCCAGGAGGGCGTGGGCTTTACCCTGACGGGGGCGCTGGACGTCGGGGAGCGGGCCCGCTTTACGGCGCGGTTCGAGTACACGGACGACGAGTTCGATCCCTCGGCGGCAGCGTCTTCCGATATACGCATTCCGCTCCATACGCCGGCACACACGCTGGGCGTGCTCTTTCACCCGGACGCGACGTCGGTCGATCAGCCGTTCGGGCCCGTTCCCGGCATTGAAGACGTGCCGATAACGTTGAGCCCCGATCCCCGCACCGGCGAGGAATATCCGGGCACGACGCGCGAGGTGCTGCGCGGACAATTGCGCGCCGAGTTCGACTTCGCGGGCGCGATGCTGACTTCCATTACGCACGTCGGTTCCGTTGACGCCCAGCAATTCCACGACTCTCAGCGTGACGGCGATATTTCCGCCCCGGTTCGGCCTTTCGGCATCAGCACATCCGGCGAAGTGAACTTCGTGACCGAGAACGATCTGTTCAGCCAGGAATTCCGGCTGACCTCCACCGGCGAAGGGCCTTTGTCCTGGGTAGTGGGGGGGTTGTACTGGTCCGAGGAATACCAGCACGACGAGTACTCCACCACCTGCATCAACTACGGGTTCATGCCGCCCTTCTTCTCGATGGGCGTCCCGAATTTCCGCCTGCGTATCGACTGCGGCTACTGGGTGGGTCGGATCGGTAGCGAAGTGCCCAGACACGCTCTTCCCTGGACCCGTGAAGTTGCCCACACTTCCGCATACGGACTGGTGGACTGGCAGTTCTCGGAAGCCTGGGACATCGGCGTCGAGGCCCGCTACGTGAGCGAGGACCTGGACATGACGGGCCCGTCCGGGGGCACGCTGATCGGCAACGCCTTCGGGCCCTTCACTGAATTCCCGGCGGAGCCGCATGCGATATCGGCCGAGGAAGACGACAGCTACCTGGCGCCAAAGGTGGTCCTGCGCTATCGGCCTTCGGACGAACAGACCTATTACGGCTCCGTCTCGCAGGCCATCAAGCCCGCCGGAATCAGCACGCTGGTGGGACCGGAGGGATTCAATCCGGACGTGTTGCGCTTCGAGGCGGAAAAGATGACCGTCTACGAGTTCGGCTGGAAAACGAGCTGGATGGACAATCGCCTGCGTTTCAACGGTGCGGTGTTCTACCAGGACTTCAGCGACAAGCAGCTGACCTCGCAATGGCTGCCGCCGAGCGGCATCCTCAGCACCCGTCCCGAAAATGCTTCCGCGGCCCTGATCAAGGGGATAGAGGTGGACGTAGAGGCGGTGCTTACCGACAACCTCTCGATGCAATGGGGCTATACCCTGCTTTCGACCGAGTACGACGAATACGACAAGCTGAGCGCCTCGCTCAACGACGTCGTGCGCGGCGGCACCTGCGAGTTGACAACGCTGGGAGGCAGCACCACCTGCCTGGTTGACCTGACCGGCAACGAAGTCGAGGACGTTCCCAGGCACCAGCTTTTCGCCGGCCTGTCGTGGCGCTCGGGGCTGGCCAACGGCGCGGAGCTGATGATTGATTTCGATGTCCAGTTCCAGGGCTCCCGCTGGATGGACGAATGGAACATCGTGGAGATTGAGAGCTACATGCTGGCGGACTTTCGGGTAGGCCTGTCGCGGGATTCGTGGACGGTCATGGCTTATGTCGAGAACCTGTTCGACGACGATACGCTCAGAAGCGGGGTTGCGGCGCCCGACTTCGGAGCGATTGGCATCGTGCGCGGCTTTGTTCCGCCCCCGCGGGTGCCGCCTCCGGGACGTTTCTTCTTCACGCTGCTTTTCCCGAACGCGCTGACGCTCTACTACCCCGACCCACGTGAGTTCGGGGTGCGCGCCAGCTACAGCTTCTAGGCTTACTGTTCGGACAAACTTCTCCAGCGGGCCGCTGCGCAACTTTGCGCGCCGCGGCCCGCTGGCTTATGCTGGACGCCCCCGCGCCCTGGTAGCTCAGCTGGATAGAGCGTCCGCCTCCTAAGCGGAAGGTCCCAGGTTCGAATCCTGGTCGGGGCGCTCGACCATGGGCCGAGACCACGCGGCAGGAGGGAGGCCATGAACCAGAAAGCCATATTTGAGGGGCACTACAAGGAGGCCAAGGGCAGGGAAGGCCTGGCCTGGCACCACGCGGAACCCACGCGTTTCATTCCCCTTGTTCATGACTCGCGCGATGAGCCCGGCACAGCCGTGGATCTGGGAAGCGGGACCGGCGTCGATAGCGTGGCCCTGGCGAAGCTTGGCTGGACGGTCAAGGGCATCGACTTCATGGAGAAGGCGATCGCAATGTCCACCGAGCTGGCCGAGCAGGAAGGTGTGGCCGTGGAATACATACACACGGACGTGCTTGAGTGGGAACCCGGCGAGCAATTCGATCTGGTGGTCGATTCGGGACTCATGCACAACATGCCCAGGGACAAGCTTCAGGAATACAAGAGCCGTATTCTTCGCTGGCTGAAAGATGACGGTGATCTCATACTGGTTCACTGGGAAAGCCGCGGCGATCACGACCGGCTTTTCAATGGGCCGAGGCGCTCCAGCAAGGAACAACTGATCGCGTTTCTGGCGCCGGAGTTCTCATCGGTGGAGCGGTTCGAGCGCAAGGAAACTCGTGTGTGCCGGACCTGCGAGGGCAAGACCTGTGACAACAATGGGGAATTCTGCAGGGGCGTTGGGCCGGAAATGTCTATCGCCTACTTCTGGTTCAGGCGATAGCCCCGGCAAGTGGGGTTTCGCATCACGCTGAAGAACGAACGGGAAGGCACGTGCTCGACATCATGAGGCGGGCCTTTGGCGCCGGCGAGGCGCTATCCATGACCCGCCGCGATACCCTTGTTTTACCGGCAGCCGGGGCAGCCGCTATTGCGCTTGCGCCGTTTCGCTCGGCGCAGGCGGCCGCGCACCCGGAAACCACGTATTTGCCGCCTTCGGAAGGGCGGGTGCGGTCGGAGTTTTTCGCCTTCGACGACCCGCTCGACAAGATGACCGCCGAGTTCCGCATCTACCGCGACCTGGCCGACGAAGCCGACGTGCTTCTCTGGTACCACTTCACGATGTTCATCGTCGCCGAGGGGCGGCGCGTCGAACCCGTTGTGCGCTACGAAGGGATCGAGTTCTCCCACCAGAAACGCATCGATACGCACGTTTACCGGGTGCACGGGCACAATACTTCGTATCCACGCCACCCGGTGACGGGCGAGTTCATCGACGAGGTTCACAACCCGGTGACCGGCAGGACAGTCAGGGTGGAGCCCACCATTCTTACGGAAGATCCGGGCATGCTGTACTCGCCCGAAGGCAAGCATCCGCTGGACCGGGAAGGCGAGGGCTACACGCCCACGAACACGGTGTTCCGGATCGAGGACGACATCGTGAAGGCGGAGCAGGTTCGCGTGCCGCCGGACAACTGGGTGACGCCGTTCATCGAAACGTCGCACAACTGGACGTCGAGGTCCCTGTTCGAGGACCCGTCCATCACGAGGCTGCCCATGGGAACGGCGGGCGGCTACGTGTTCCCGTATCCCCGCTGGCTGGAGATGGGCGATATTCCCGGGCACATGTTCGCCATCTGGAGCGGAAAGAAGCTCGACGGCGTGCACCAGTTGCCTGCCGAGTACTTCGCGCGCATCGAACGGGACAACCCCGAGCTGCTCAGCGTGGACCTCACACCATTCGAAGACTGACACGAGAATCCCGAATCTCCATCGGCATTTTGAGGGCGGGACGCCCTCGCTCCCGGGGGACTCTCTCACCCCCAGGCGGGTCAGCCGAAGTGTTCGAGGATGGTGTAACGGGAGTGGCGGCCGCCCAGCACCGACTCGACCAGCGCAAACTCGCTGACCGGCCAGTGCAGGGGCCGGGGCGGTTCCCTGGGAGTGAGGCGGTTGACCTTGCGCGCCAGGGTCATGTGCGGGATGAACGCGCGCCGGTTCCGCGGCAGCCCCAGTTCGTGCGAGATCCGGGCGATGTCGCGGGCCAGTTCCGCCAGCGGTAGAGGGGTTTCGCCCGGGCCCAGCCACAGGGTCCTTGCACGCTGCCAGTAGCCGTATTGCTCCAGCGTCAACTCGAACGGGTCCAGCGACAATGCCGATACCCGCTCGACCAGGGGATCAATGAGTTCCTGCGGCGTCGGTCCGAGGAAGTGCAGCGTCATGTGCAGATTTTCGGGCGGCGTGGGCTTGCCGCCCGTTCCCCTCACTTCGGCGCGGGTGGCGCGGACGACGCGGGTGCGAAGGTCGTCGTCGGGCCATAGCGCGAAGAACAGACGCCTCTTGCCGGACCGGGGCATTGCGCGACCATATCACGGGTGGACGGGACACGCCTTGCCTCCCGGCTTAGGGTATGCTGGGCGCGTCGGCATTGGGGGAATTCCTGTGTCATACCTTTTTACTTCGCAGCGCGAGCTGCCGGAATTCAAGCATCTTGAAGCGGAGCCGCTGTCCGGCGCGCTGGGCGCAACCATAAGCGGCGTCAACCTGGCCGACGACCTTGCGCAGGACGTCATCGACGACATCTATGCGGCGCTGCTGGAATTCAAGGTCATCTTCTTCCGCGACCAGGTGATGACGGACGAGCAGCACCTGAGGCTGGCCCGCAAGTTCGGGATGCCGCAAGGCCCCGGCTCGATACCGCAGGTAGAGGGCTATCCGATGATCCGCCTGCAACGCATGGACGAGTATCAGACCATCGGCGGGGACGTGAATTACCACACGGACGACATCTTCCGCGACTATCCGTCGCGCATGTCCATTCTCCGCGGGCTGACCATGCCGGCGGGCGGCGGAAACACCATCTGGTGCGACATGGAGAAGGCCTACGCGAGCCTGTCCAAACCCATGCAGAAGTTCCTGGAGGACCTGACCGCGGAACAGACGCTGTCGAAGAACTTCGGCCAGGGCATTCTCGAGGGCGGGGGCGCCAGGGCCTACGAAGACATGATGAAGCGCAACCCGCCGGTCGTGCACCCGGTGGTTCGCAGGCACCCCGAAACGGGCCGCAAGTGCCTTTACGTCTGCCAGATGACCACTTCGCGCATCCTGGAACTGAACCAGGACGAAAGCGATGCGCTTCTCGAGATGCTGCTCGAGCACAGCTACCAGCCGGAGAACGAGTGCCGTTTCTTCTGGCGCGACAACTCCGTGGCGATCTGGGACAACCGCTGCACGCAGCACCGCGGGATCAACGACTTCTCGCCGGCGTTCCGGCTGATGCACCGGATTCCGATCATCGACGACCGCCGCCCTTCGCTGAACCCCGACGAGGAACCGCGCATGGAGTACGACAGGAATGCCGACTTCATCCGCGTGGAGGACCTTTACGTCAACAAGCCCGAACTGACCTACCACGTCGACGGCGAAGAGCCGGCGCAAGGGAATGGCGCGGCTGCCGATTCGGGCAATGGAGCCGCGCAGCCGGAAGACGAACACGCGGTGGAGGTCGACCCCAAGTTTCTGAGCAAGCTGAATGAGAACAGGCACGGCATGATGTTCACGCCCGGCGCGGCGGCGCGGCTCAAGAAGATTCCGCGCATGTTTCGGGGAGCGGCCATCAGCGCCGTGATCGCCGAGGCGCAGAAGCAGGGCAGCACAGAGGCCAACATCGCGATTCTTGACGCCGTTCAGGCGAAGCGGCGCGGCGGTTGAATCCGGCGAGCGCCCGCGCGCGCCCGTGAGCGTGCCGAGAAAGTTCGGTCCGATCGTCCTTGCGGACGGATACACGCGGCTGAACGCGTTTGGCGTGCTGCTGGGCGGTTTTTCGATCATTCCATTGCTGGCCTTCATGGGCCTGATCATGCCGACTCTTCTCCGGGAGGTATTTCAAATTGACCCCGCATTTCACGGGCGGATGACAGGTAATCTTGGGGTGCTGCAGGAAGTAGTGGTGATCGCGCTGATAGGGGTAGCCGGGGCTGCGTCCGACAATTTCGGCCGGCGCGTCATCATGATAGTGGGGCTTTGCCTGGTGGGCCTCGGTCTTCTGGTCTACCCGCTTGCGGAGAATGAACTGCAGATTTACGGATACCGGGCGGTATTTGCGCTTGGCGCCGCGACCGCTCCCATAATGTACGGAGCTTCCATGCAGGATACGCCGGCGAACCGTTCTCGCGGTCAGTTTATCGGGTTCGGCAGCATTGCCACGGGAGGAGGCGTCATCGTGATGGCTCTTACAATCGGTAGTCTGCCCGAATACCTGGTCGCGCGCGGTGTCACGCCCGTGGACGCCGGCATCTACACCTGCTGGTGCATGGTGGCTTTCGCCGCGGTCGTCGCGGTGATGGTACGCCTGACCTGGCGCGCCGGCCGCGTGGCGGCCGGCGAACCGCGCAAGCCTGTCTGGCGAAACCTGGGACGGGGGTTCTCCGAAGCCATTCGGAATCCCCGAATCGCACTTGCATACCTGACTTCGTTCGCTTCCCGGGGCGACCTGGTTGTAGTAATCACTTTCCTGCCGCTCTGGGTAGCGCAGGACGGTTGGGACGCAGGTCTGATCTCCGGCGAGGGCACGAAAAGGGCCGGCGTCATGATTGCGGCGATTAATGGTGTCGGGCTTTTGGTGGCCGTCTTTATCGGCCGGTTTGTCGATCGCATCAACCGGGTTCTCGGGGTATGTATTGCCTTTGCGCTTGCCGGCGCCGCATATCTTGGCATGGCGATGGTCGAGGACCCGTACCTCAACATCGTGCTGGTCGCATGTGTCTTTGTGGGTGTAGGTGAGATTGCCGTAATCATCGCGGGCAACGCGCTGCTGGGCCAGGAGGCGCCGAAAGCACGACGCGGCTCAGTGGTCGGCGTGTTCGGTCTTTTTGGGGCATTGTCCATCCTTTGCACCAACTATTTTGGAGGCATCGTCTTTGACAAGATCAGCCGCGTGGCGCCGTTCATCATGATGGGCATAGTGAATCTCATCGTGGCGCTGGTAGCCGTGTACGTGCTGATCCGCGCACCGGGGATGTCGGCGAAAGAAGTTCGCACCTCAAGCTGATCGCCTGCCGCGCGTGTTATGAGCGAGCCCCGGCGAATCGGTCCGCTGACCCTGACGGTCGGCTACAGCTGGCTGAACGCCGGCGGCGTCATGTTCGCCGGGCTTACGGTCATACCGCTTCTGGGATTCATCGGCTTCATTCAGCCGTATCTCCTGACGGAAGTGTTCGGCATCACCGAGAACCAGGGGCAGCTGACGGGGCAACTGGCCTCCATGCAGGAGATCGTGGTCCTGCTGCTGATGGGCATCGTGGGCGCGGCCTCGGACAATTTCGGGCGGCGCGTGATCATGGTCATCGGGCTTGGCTTCGTGGCCCTGGGGCTTTTGATCTACCCGCTGGCGCAGAACGAGTTCCAGATATTCGCCTACCGGGCGGTGTTCGCCATCGGCGCGGCGATTGCGCCGGTGATGTACGGGACGTCGCTGCAGGACCTGCCGGCAAACCGTTCGCGCGGACTGCTTCTGGGAATCGGCAGCATCATGACGGCCGTGGGCATGGCGGTGATGTCCCGCAACATTGGCAACCTGCCCGGCTACCTCACGGAACTGGGAATAAGTCCGGCCGATGCGGGCATCTACACATGCTGGCTGATGGTCGGATTCGCGCTGTTCGTTGCGCTCGTGATCCGCCTGTCCTGGCGCTCGGGACGGGTTGCGCAGAATCAGACGCAGGAGCCCCTTTGGGCCAAGGTCGGCAAGGGTTTTTCCGAGGCCGCGAAAAATCCCCGGATCGCCCTCGCTTTCTTGACCTCCTTTGCCTCCAGGGGCGATCTCGTGGCGGTGGGCATATTCCTCCCGCTGTGGGTGGTGCAGCACAGCAATGACGTCGGGCTGACCAGCGCCGAAGGCATGCAGCGGGCCGGCATCATGTTTGCACTTGTGTTCGGCACCAGCGTCCTCTGGTCGCCCATCATGGGGTTCATTGCCGACCGCCTGAACCGGGTGGTCACCGTGGTCTTCGGTTTCAGCGTGGCGGGAGTGGCCTATTTCTCCATGTACCTGGCCAAAGACCCGTTTGTCACCGCCGCGCTGCTGGCCAGCGTTGCCGTGGGCATCGGCGAGATCGCCGCGCTGGTGTCGGGCGGCGCCCTGCTCGGCCAGGAAGCGCCGAAGGAGCGGCGGGGCGCGGTGGTGGGCGTATTCGGGCTCGTGGGCGCGTTCTCGATCCTCTGTACAAGTTTCATTGGCGGAATCGTGTTCGACAAGATCGGCAGGGGTGCGCCGTTCGCGATGATGGGTGTCGTCAACTTCCTCGTGGTTCTCGCCGCGCTCGTGGTGCTCGTGCGCGCCCCGGGCATGTCCGCGAAAGAAGTCCGCGCCTCAACGTAGCCGGGCCGACATCAAGACGCCGATTCTGATTACGGGAGCGGCCGGTTTCATCGGTCACGCGGTCGCCGCGGCTCTGTTGTCCGATGGCGTCGAGGTGGTCGGCGTGGACAACCTGAATGCGTACTATGACCCGGCGCTAAAGACAGCCCGCCTCGACCGGTTGCGGGAGCATGACGGGTTTTCGTTTCACAAGCTGGACCTGGCGGACGGGAGCGGAGTGCAGGCCCTGTTCGAGGCGCATGAATTCCTGCAGGTCGTGCATCTGGCTGCGCAGGCCGGAGTGCGGTATTCGATCGATGCGCCGGAGCAATACATATCAAGCAACGTGACCGGGCTGACCGTGCTGCTGGAGTGCTGCGTGCGGCACGATGTGGAGCATCTGCTATACGCCTCGTCCTCGTCCGTGTATGGCGATACTGAAAAGACGCCCTTTTCCGAAAAAGACGCCGCCGACCGCCCCAGGAGCGTCTATGCGGCCACCAAGCGCGCGGGCGAACTGCTGGCCTATGCCTACGCCCGCATTCATGGGCTGCCCAGTACCGGGATTCGCTATTTCACGGTTTACGGTCCCTGGGGACGGCCGGACATGGCTGCGATCACATTTGCGAAGAGGCTCGCCGGGGGAAAGCCCGTGCAAGTCTTCGGCGACGGCAAGCAGCGTCGCGCCTTCACCTTTATCGACGACGCGGTGCGGGGAACGCTTGCCATCCTCAAGGCGGGCCCACCGTCCGGGCAGCCGCCCGCGGCGCTTTATAACCTCGGTTCCGAAGAAGACGTGGAGTTGCTGGAATTCATCCGGATGCTGGGCCGGGAAATGGGCGCCGAAGTCGAGATCGAGTTCGCGCCGGAACCGCCCGGGGAAATGCGCGCCACGCTGCCCGACATGTCCGGCATGCACCGCGATTTCGGGTTCGAGCCGAGCGTTGGACTGGAGAAGGGCGTACGGGATTTTGTCCGCTGGTTCCGCGAATATCGCGGTTAGAGATTCACGGTCGCAGCGGCGGGAGTTCAATCCAGTTGGCTGGATCGGCAGCCGCCGTACAGGCCCCTGTCAAGTCGCTGCGCGACAACAGCACCCAGTCGCGGCGGTGGGCGTGGCCCAGGCGCACGCCCGAGTCCGGATCGAAACAGGGCTCGCGGCGCTCCGCGGGAACGAGAAGCCACCCTTGCGGATTGGCGTTCAGCCATGCGGCGGCCTGTTCCAGTTCTTCCTCATTCCCGATGCCCTGCGCACGGAAATGAACGGCTGGCCGGTTAATGTGAAGGACCTGTTGAGCGCGCCAGTCGGCCAGCGCCAGCGGCGCGCCTTTGGGCAAGTGCTCCAGCGTTCGGGCGGCGATCCTTGCGCCGGACCGGGCATCGTTGATCTGCGGCTGCAGCGCCCAGCCCCAGATTTGCCATCCGAGGAACAGGCACAGCCCCATGCCGGCTGCCGCCCGGCGCGTGGGACAGACAAGCGAAATCAGGGCGCCCGCTCCGGACGCGGCGAACAGAGTCCACAGTGGCGCGGTACCGGTCTCGTAGGTTGCCTTCAGTTCGGAAAGCCGCTCCACGTCAACGAACAAGAGCCAGCCGCTGGCGGCTGCCACGACCAGACACAGGATGAGCATACCCCCACGCAACATGCGTTGGCACGACAAGCGTTCGGCGAGTTCGCCCAGGTGAGGCGCGGCCAACAGCGCCAACGCCGGTGCCGCCGGCAGCAGGTAAACGCCACGCTTGCCGGCACTGATCGTGAAGAACAGCAGGACCAGCGCGATCCAGCCCGACAGCAGCACGACCGAAACGTCGCGTTCCTTCCACCGCCGCGCCCAGCGCGCCGCCAGCCATGGAAGCAGCAGGACTAACGGAAACCAGGCCCAGGGAATGACTTCCACGAAGAAATACCAGATGGGCTGAAAGTGGTGCCAGGGATCGGCGTACCGGGTGATGGTCTGACGGAACAGGAGTTCGTCCAGGTAAGCGGCAATCTCCGGATCGCCGCCCGCGCGAAGGAGCATCGGAGCCAGCCAGCAAGTCAGCGGCGCGCAGAACGCAAGAGGTCCGAGCAGCCAGCGCGCGCCTCCGCCGAGCCGGGGCAACGGCCGGCGCGCCAGGCGCAGGCCGGCCCAGGGCAGGAGGATGAGCAGAGGCAGAAAGCCCACGCCCTTGGTCATGACACCCAGCCCGGCCGCCAGACAACCCAGGCATAGCCAGCGCCATTGAGGTCCCAGCAACAGGTGCCGGAGCAATCCGTAAAGGCTGAGCGTAGTCAGGAAGCACAGGACGGCGTCGATTTGCGCGCTGCGCGCCTGCATGGCGAACTGCAGGCAGGCGAGCAGCCCCAGAGCCGCCCACCACGCTGTCTCGCGCGACCAGAGCCGACGGGCCAGGTCCCAGACGAGCGCGAGGGTTCCCAGTCCCGCGAGGAGCGAAGGCAGCAGGAACCCGAATCGCAGACCGCCCAGCCATTCCGCGACGGCTAGAAGCCAGAAATATACCGGCGGTTTTTGCGCGTAGATGACGCCGCCCAGGCGCGTAACCGTCCAGTCGCCCGACTGCAGCATTTCCGCGGCGATCAGCGCATAGCGGGGCTCGTCCGGAGCCCAGGGATCGCGCAGCCCCAGGCCGGCCGCGATCGTCAGAAGCGCTGCCGCTCCGAGCCAGATTACGTTCTTTCGGAACTGCAAACGTCAGGTGGACTTGAGCTGGCCGCGGCGGTGCAGCAGGACCAGGTTACGGACGTAGATCATGGAGCCGGTCGTCTGGCCGAGGATGAAAACGGGATCGCCGCGATGGATGGCGTAGCTGAGCAGTGTCAGGCCGCCGGCCAGGCTCAGGTACCAGAAGGCGCGGGGGATATGGCTGCGGCCGGCCCGTTCGCTGACGATCCACTGGTAGAGGAACCGTGACGCAAATATGGCCTGGCCGCCGAACCCCACCGCCAGCCAGATCAGATCGGCGGTCGGCAGCGCCAGCCATTGCTCAATGAGTTCAGTCATCGTGTCGTATCTCCTCGCATGTTCCGGGCCGGAAGCGCCGCCGGCCGAGCCACCAGACGCCCAGCAGGTCGGCAATCCCCACCCACAGCCGGTTCCCCAGGCCGTATTTTGAGCGCCCGGCGCGCCGCGGATGGTGCGCTACCGGGCGGGAAACGGTTTGCAGGCCCTGACGAAGCAGCAGTGCGGGCAGAAAGCGGTGCATGTGGTCGAACCGCGGAAGCGCGAGGAAGTCGTCGCGCGCCACGACTTTCAGGCTGCAGCCGGTGTCCGGCGTTCGATCCCGCAGCAACCCCGCGCGCACCGCATTGGCAACGCGCGACGACAGGTGCGTCAGCCACCCGTCCTTGCGTTCCTGCCGGTGGCCCATGATCATGCCCGGCGCCGCATCGCCCGCCTCGAGCATTTCGGAATACAGCTTCGCCAGATCCGCCGGATCGTTCTGTCCGTCGGCGTCAAGAAAACCCAGCCAGGCATATCGCGCGGCGTCCGCGCCCGTGCACATCGCGGCGCTCTGGCCCCTCCTGCTCAAGTGCCGGACCACCCTGAGCGTCGAATGCCCGCTTCGCAGGCCGGCCAGCACGCTTGCGCTGTTGTCCCGGCTGCCGTCGTCCACGACGATCAATTCCCAGGCATCGTAGGAAAGGAAGGCGTGCCCCACGCTTCGCACGAGTTCCGGCAGGCTTTCCGCCTCTTCGTGGGCCGGCGCCACAATGCTTATTCCGGGCCTGTTCATGGGGTGCGTATTGTCCCCTACGGAAGTTGCCGGCGCTATAAAATGCCTTATGCCATGAGCGGCCGTATCGAACGCGCCTACCGGGAATCTCCGCTTTTTGCGAGCAACGCGCCTTATGTGTTCGAGCTGTACGCCGCCTGGCGCACCAATCCCGACGAAGTGGCGCCGCACTGGCGCGAGTTGTTCGAAAGCATCGAGGCCGGGCGGCCGTTGCCCACGCGCCTGCCGAACGGCGGCGGAGATGCGGCGATCGCAGGCAACGGAAGGGTGGCGCCCGCAGTGCGCGCCGGCGCCTCGCGCCAGGGCGCGGTCGTGCGGCTGATCCAGTTGTATCGGCTGCGGGGCTATCGGGCCGCGCGCGTCGATCCGCTGCAATTGAACCCCAACCTGCGCAGCCAGGCGCCCAAGCTGGAGTACGCGGGGCTGAGCGAGGCGGACCTGGACACCGTGTTCGATACCGGGCGGTTCGGCGGCGCCGAATCCCGCCAGTTGCCGCTGCGCACGATCATCGAGCAACTGGAGCAGATCTACTGCGGCGACGTCGGCGTGGAGATGGCGCACGTGTCGCGGGCCCGCGAGCGATTGTGGCTTCGGGACCGCGTGGAAGCGGCGAAACTCGCCGGACGTCCGCCGGACCCGGTCAAGCGCGCAATCCTGCGCGAGTTGATCGCCGCCGAGGGCCTGGAGCGTTATCTGCATACCCGCTACGTGGGGCAGAAGCGCTTCTCGCTGGAAGGTGGCGACAGCCTGATTCCGATGCTCTACGACCTGATCCAGCAGGCCGGGTCGAAGGGCTTGCAGGAAATCGTGGTCGGCATGGCCCACCGGGGACGCATCAACGTTCTCGTGAACGTGCTGGGCAAGGCGCCGCAGGAGCTGTACGCGGAATTCGCCGGCGAGTCCGGCCCGCTGTCGGGCAAGTACGGCGACGTCAAGTACCACATGGGCTTTTCGTCCGACGTCACCACGCCGGGAGGGCTGGTGCACGTGGTGCTGGCGTTCAATCCCTCACACCTGGAGATCGTCAATCCGGTCGTTCTGGGATCCGTGCGCGCGCGCATGGACCGGCGGCGCGACAGCGAGGGAGACGAGATCCTTCCGGTTCTGATCCACGGCGACGCCGCGGTGGCCGGGCAGGGCGTTGTGACGGAAACGCTGCAGCTCTCCCAGGCGCGCTCCTTCGCCACCGGCGGGACCGTTCACCTGATCGTCAACAACCAGATCGGCTTCACCACCAGCGACCCCCAGGACGCGCGCTCGACGCCGTACTGCAGCGACGTCGCCAAGATGATCGAGGCCCCGGTAATCCATGTGAACGGCGATTCGCCGGAGGCCTGCGTGTTCGCGACCCGCCTGGCGCTGGAATACCGGCAGACCTTCCACAAGGACGTGTTCGTGGACCTGGTCTGCTATCGCCGCCATGGGCACAACGAGGCCGACGAACCGGCCGCCACGCAGCCGCTCATGTACGACCGCATCCGCAGCCATACCACCACCCTTCGGATGTATGCCGACCGCCTTTGCGAGGATGGCGTGGTCACGGAGAAACAGGTAAAGGCGGACGAGGCCGAGTACCGCAGGCGGCTGGACGCGGGCGACCCGCTGCCGGAGGCGGCCATGGGCATGGTCGGCAACGAGTTCACCGTGGACTGGGACAGCTACCGGCAGGCCGATGCGGACAAGGAAGTCGATACGGCCGTCTCTGCGGAGAATGTCGCGGAGCTCGGAGAGCGGTTCGGCACGGTGCCAGAGGGCGTCAACCTGAATCCGCGGGTGGTGAAGGTCGTGGCGGACCGGCTGCAGATGGCGCGCGGCGAAATCGACCTGGACTGGGGCTTCGCCGAACTTGCGGCCTACGGCAGTCTGCTGCGGGAAGGCTACCGGGTGCGCCTGACCGGGCAGGACAGCCGGCGCGGGACGTTCTTTCACCGCCATGCCAGCCTGATCGACCAGCACAGCGGGCGCGCCTACTCGCCGCTGGACGACGTGGCCCCGATGCGGGGCGCCTTCACGATCACCGATTCGCTGCTCAGCGAGGAGGCCGTGATGGGCTTCGAGTACGGCTACTCGACCACCGATCCGGACTGCCTGACGATCTGGGAGGGGCAGTTCGGCGACTTCTGCAACGGCGCCCAGGTTGTGATCGACCAGTTCATCGCCTCGGGCGACACCAAGTGGGGCCGGATGTCCGGGCTGACCCTGTTTCTGCCGCACGGCCAGGAAGGAGCGGGGCCCGAGCATTCCTCGGCCCGCCTGGAGCGGTTCCTGCAGCTTTGCGCGCAGGGCAACATGCGGGTGTGCGTGCCGTCCACGCCGGGCCAGATGTTCCATATGCTGAGGCGGCAGATGCACAACCGTGCGCGCGTGCCGCTGGTGGCCCTCACGCCCAAGAGCCTGCTGCGCAACAAGCTGTCCTTCACGCCGCTTGCGGCGCTCAGCGAGGGTCGTTTCGAGCGGATCATCGACGAGGTGGACGAACTCGAAGACGTGCGGCGGCTGGTGCTGTGCAGCGGCAAGCTGTATTTCGACCTGCTGGAGGCGCGGCGCGAAGGGGACGTCAAGGACGTGGCCATCGTTCGCATCGAGCAGCTCTACCCGTTTCCGCACGATCTCTGCGAGGAGCTTTTCAGGCACTATGCCCACGTGGAGGACATCGTCTGGGCGCAGGAGGAACCGAAGAACCAGGGCGCTTGGTACCGCGCGCGCGCGCGCCTGGAACGCTGGCTGGTCGAGGGCCAGCAATTGAGCTACGTGGGCCGCGCCGGAGCCGCTTCACCGGCGCCCGGCTCCATCCACCTGCACAGGCTGCAGCAGTACGCGATTGTTGAACAGGTGTTGGAAGGTGACAGGAGGGTGTCGTAGGCCATGAGCAATTCGATCGAGATCAGAACGCCGGAACTTCCGGAATCGGTGGCCGACGCCAAGGTCCTGGCCTGGCACAAGTCGGCGGGCGAGTCCGTGGTGCGGGACGAGAACCTGGCCGACCTGGAAACCGACAAGGTAGTGCTCGAGGTGCCGGCGCCGGCGGACGGCGTGCTGGAGAAGATCCTGGCCGAGACCGGAACGGTGGTGAACGCCGGCGCGCCCCTGGCCGTGCTGGGTGCGGCAGCCGACGGCGACGCCGCCACCGACGCGGCGGCGGAAGAGGCTGACGGGAGCGCCGACGGTAGCGTTTCCGTTGCGATGTCGCCGGCGGTCCGGCGGCTCCTGGAGGAGCACGATCTCGATATTTCCTCGATCAAGGGCAGCGGCAAGCGGGGCAGGGTGCTCAAGCGCGACGTGCTGGCGGTGCTGAACAGCGCGGCCGGCGCGGACACCGCGGCCCGGGTCGAGGAACCGGACACCGCCGAGGCGGATGCCGGCGAAGCGGTCGAAGCGCCGCCCGCGCCCGCAGCGGTGCCGGCGCGATCGGAGCGGCGCGAGACCATGAGCCGCCTGAGGGCCCGCATCGCCCAGCGGATGGTGGAATCGCAGCGCGAGGCCGCCATGCTGACCACCTTCAACGACGCCGACATGAGCGCCGTTCTCGATCTGCGCCGCCGTCACGGCGAGGCCTTCGAGGCCCGGCACGGCGTGCGGATGGGTTTCATGAGCTTCTTCGTGGCCGCCAGCGTCGCGGCCCTGCAGCGCTATCCGGTCGTAAACGCCAGCGTGGAGGGTGACGAGATCGTCTATCACGACTACTACGACATCGGCGTCGCCGTATCCACCGAACGGGGGCTTTTGGTTCCCGTTCTCCGGGACGCCGACCGGCTGGGATTCGCCGACATCGAGCAGACCATCGGCACATTCGCTTCGCGGGCGCGCGCCGGGACCATCGGGCTGGACGAGCTGACCGGAGGAACCTTCACGATCACCAACGGCGGCGTTTTCGGCTCGTTGATGTCCACGCCGATTCTGAATCCGCCGCAGAGCGGTATCCTCGGCATGCATCGCATCGAGCAGCGGGCGGTGGTGCTCGACGGCGAGATCGTCGCCCGGCCGATGATGCACCTCGCGCTCAGTTACGACCACCGTATCGTGGACGGCCGCGAGGCTGTGCTGTTCCTGTCCGAAATCAAGAAAGCGATCGAAGATCCGGCCCGGATTATTCTTGATATCTAATATATATAAATTATTTATATGACTGATAAATATGATGTAATCGTAGTCGGTGGCGGTCCCGCCGGCTACGTGGGAGCGATTCGCGCCGCGCAGCTCGGCATGTCGGTGGCCTGCGTGGACGACTGGCGCGACGGCAAGGGCAAGCCGGCACTGGGCGGCACCTGCCTGAACGCCGGTTGCATACCGTCCAAGGTGCTTCTCGAATCGTCGGAGTTGTACCACCGCACCCGCGAGGAGTTTGCCGGCCACGGCATCATGATTCCGGAGGTGACGCTGGACCTGAACGCGATGCAGGATCGCAAGAACCGCATCGTCCGTCAACTGACGACGGGCATCAACGCGTTGTTTCGCGCCAACGGCGTGACGGCCGTGAACGGGCGGGGCAAACTGCTGGCCGGACGGCAGGTGGAAGTCACTCCGCACGACGGCGATCCGCACGTGCTGCACGCGGCACACGTGATCCTGGCCGCCGGTTCGCTGCCGGTGGAACTGCCGATCGCCCCGTTCGACGGCGAATACATCGTGGACTCGGAGGGCGCGCTGGAGTTCGACCGTCCGCCGCAACGCCTGGGCGTCATCGGAGGTGGCGTCATCGGGCTGGAGCTGGGCAGCGTCTGGAACCGGCTGGGCTCGGAAGTCACGATCCTGGAGGCCATGGACCGCTTCCTGTTCATGGCCGACAGCCAGGTGGCCCGCGAGGCGCAGCGCCAGTTCAAGCGCCAGGGACTGGACACGCGCCTGGGCGCAAGGGTCGAAAACGCCCGCCGTGTGGACGATCACGTGGAAGTGCGGTTCAGCGACCGCGAGGGGGACCATCACATCACCGTGGACAAGCTGGTGGTGGCGGTCGGCAGGACGCCGGCGACCGAAGGCCTGATCGACGACAGCGCCGGGATCGTCTTTACCGAAAGGGGGCACGTTCAGGTGGACGGGAACTGCCGGACCAGCGCGGATGGCGTCTGGGCGATCGGCGACCTCGTGCGCGGTCCGATGCTGGCGCACAAGGGGTCCGAGGAAGGCATGATGGTGGCGGAAATGATTGCCGGCCGTTCCGCCGAGGTGAATTACGGCGCCATCCCTTCGGTGATCTACACGTCTCCCGAAATCGCCTGGGTGGGACAGACCGAGGAAGAATTGCAGCAGTCCGGACAGGCCTACAAGGTGGGCGCCTTCAACATGGCGGCCAACGGCCGGGCCAAGGCCATGGCGCAGGCCGCGGGGCTGGCGAAGTTTCTGTCGGATCCGGACACCGACGCGATCCTGGGCGTGCATATCGTCGGCCCGATGGCCGGCGAGCTGATCCAGGAGGCCGTGCTGGCGATGGAGTTCGAGGCCAGCACCGAGGACCTGCAGCGCACCGTGCACGGCCATCCGACGCTGTGCGAGGCGCTGCACGAAGCGGCCCTTTCGGTGGACAAGCGCGCCATCCACGCGATCAACCGGTAAAAGCGAGCGCTTCGATTCCGCCCCGTTGTCTGTCTTCCTCTCGCGGGAGAAGCCATCCTGGCTCGATTCTCGCTGTCCCTGCTCCAACGCTCCCTCGAGAGGAAGACAGACAACGGGGCTATGGTCAGCGCAGAACCTGACCGGATGGCGCCGCGTAAGCCTTCTTTATGCCCCCTAGTTCGCGGGGTGCTGGTATCATGGTGGGCCCATGGCGGGGCACTCAAAGTGGGCCAATATCCAGCACCGCAAGAGCCGGCAGGACGCCAAACGCGGTCGACTCTTTACACGCCTTGCGCGCGAAATCACCGTCGCCGCGCGCATGGGCGGACCGGACCCCGTCAATAACGCGCAGCTCAGGCTGGCCGTCGAGAAAGCGCGTGCCCAGAGCCTGCCCAAGGACAATATCAATCGCGCCATCAGCCGCGGGACCAGCGGCGGCGAAGGCGCCGACCTCGAGGAGGTCACTTACGAGGGCTACAGCGCCGGCGGCGCCGCCATCCTGCTGCGCTGCCTGACCGACAACCGCAACCGAACGGTGGCCGAAGTCCGCCACGGTTTCAGCCGCCACGGCGGCAACCTGGGCGCCGACGGCGCCGTCGCCTACCTGTTCAACGAGGTTGCCGTGTTCACCTATTCGCCGGGCTCGAACGAAGCGGGGATCATCGACGCGGCGCTCGAAGGCGGGGCCGAGGACGTGGTCAGCGACGACGACGGGACGATCGAGGTGCTGGCCGACCCGCGCGACTTTTCCGCGGTGCTCGAAGCGCTGCGCGGTGCGGAGCTGCCCCCGGAGAACGCCGAAGTCACGATGCGCGCGTCGGTGGACGCGCCGCTGGACGACAAACGCTCGGAGCAGGCGCTGAGACTTCTCGAGTACCTGCAGGACCTGGACGACGTTCAGGACGTGTGGACCAACGCCGAACTGCAACCGGTGGGCGGCGACTGACCGGCCGATGAGAACCCCGGTCCGGATCATGGGTGTGGATCCCGGTTCCCGATTCACCGGCTGGGGAGTCATCGAAAGCGACGGCACGGAAAGCCGCTACGTGGACAGCGGCTGCATCGCCCTGGCCCGCGGCAAGCCGATGGGGGAGCGCCTGGCGCAGATCTTTACCGAGCTGGGCGATATCGCGCGGCGGACGAGGATAGACGAGGCGGCGATCGAGACCGTGTTCATGCACAAGAACGCGCAAAGCGCGCTCAAGCTCGGCCAGGCCCGCGGCGCCGCCCTGTGCGCGCTGATCATGGCGGGCGTGACCGAACCGGCGGAGTATTCGCCGCGGCGCGTCAAGCAGGCCGTTTGCGGCTATGGGGCCGCCGGAAAGGACCAGGTGAGCGCCATGGTGGCGCGATTGCTGGATTATGACGAAGAACTGGCCGAGGACGAGGCCGACGGCCTGGCGCTCGGCATCTGCCACGCGCACCATCGGCGTATGGAACGGACAGCGGAGTTTGCCCGCAGACAGGAGGAAGAGGCCGTCTCATGATCGGTTCGCTGAAAGGCAGGCTGCTGGCGGTGGAGCCGCCGATGATCCTTCTGGACGTGCACGGCGTGGGCTTCGAACTGCAGTTGCCGCTCAGCGACCTGTCGGAGCTGCCGGCTGTGGGCGGCGAACTGAACGTTTCGACGCAACTGGTGCAGCGCGAGGACGAACTCAGCCTGTACGGCTTCCGCAAGACGGCCGACCGCGCCTGGTTCCGCGAACTCATCCGCGTGCCGGGCATCGGACCGAAACTGGCGCTCAACATCGTCTCGCAAAGCGGCGTGGCCGAATTCGCCGAACAGATCCAGGCCGGCGACGTCAAGGCCCTGACGCGCCTGCCGGGCATCGGCCCGAAGACTGCCAGCCGCCTGATCGTCGAAATGCGGGGCCGGCTGGAAGCAGTTCCGGTCCAAGGCGAGTCCAGCGCCGCGAACCTTGCGCTCAAGGCGCTGACGGGGCTGGGCTATACGCCCGTCGAAGCCGGGCGCATGCTCAAGCAGGTTGGCGACCCCGGCGGCCGGGACGTGGAGGAACTGGTGCGCGAGGCATTGTCCGGAGGGGTAGCCGCGTCGTGAACGACAAGGACGAGCGGATTCTCTCGGGCGAGTTGCGGTCGGACGAACGCGACGTGGAGAACTCCGTCCGTCCGCGGCAGATGGCGGAATTCCTGGGTCAGCGCCAGGTCAAGGAACGCATCGAGATCAGCGTGGCGGCGGCCGGCAAGCGCGGCGAAGCGATGGACCATACGCTTCTCTACGGCCCGCCGGGCCTGGGCAAGACGACGCTGGCGCAGGTGATTGCGCGGGAACTGGGCGTGGGGTTGCGTCACACCTCCGGGCCCGTGCTGGAACGCCCGGGCGACCTGGCCGCGCTGCTGACCAATCTGAAGGCTCGCGACGTGCTGTTCGTGGACGAGGTGCACCGGCTCAACCCGGTGGTGCAGGAGCTGCTCTATCCGGCCATGGAGGACTTCCGGCTCGACATCGTGATCGGCGAGGGTCCGGCCGCGCACACAATGCGGCTCAAGCTCAAGCCCTTCACCCTGGTGGGCGCGACAACGCGGGCGGGCCTGCTGTCCTCGCCGCTGCGCGACCGCTTCGGGATACAGGAGCGGCTTGAGCTTTATTCGAAGGAAGAGCTGCGGCGCATCGTGCTGCGTTCGGCGGGAATCATGGACATTCCGTGCACGCCGAAAGGAGCATCGGAGATCGCCGGCCGCGCGCGCGGCACGCCCCGGGTGGCCAACCGCCTGCTGAGGCGTGCCCGCGATTACGCCGAAGTGCGCGTGGACGGCAAGGTGAGCGGCACGACCGCGGCCGCCGCCATGAAGCTGTACAACGTGCATGCCAACGGCCTGGACCGCATGGACCGGCGCCTGCTGGGCGTGCTGATCGAGCGCTTCAACGGCGGGCCGGCCGGCGTCGAGGCGCTGGCGGCCGGAATAGGCGAGGACCGCGGCACGATTGAGGACGTCTACGAGCCGTTCCTGGTGCGCGCGGGCTTCGTTCTGCGCACTCCGCGCGGCCGGGTGGCGGGGCCTGCCGCCTACTCGGCATTGGGCCTCGAGAGGCCCGGAAAACAGGGCGATAATCCGCCGCTGGAAGGATTGGATAACTGAGGAACGGCTTATGCAGAAGGTGAGGCGAAGACGTGGGTGAAGTCGGCGTAAACATGGGATTCTGGGAACTGATCAGCCAGGCCACCCTGCTGGTGCAGTTGATCATGGGCCTGCTGCTGGCGGCTTCCATCCTGTCCTGGATCATCATCCTGCAACGGCGTGTAATCCTGAGCGGGGCCGAGCGTGACTTGAGCGATTTCGAACAGGCCTTCAAGGAACGCGACAGCCTGGAATCGCTGTTTGTCGCGCTGTCGCGCAACAAGAGCCGCAGCACTACCGGCATGGCCTGGGTGTTCGAGGCCGGGATGCGCGAATTTCATCGTCAGGCGGCGCGCGGCAAGACCGATCCCGAGCGCCTGGTTGAAGTCGGCCGGCGGGAGATGCGCCTGGCGCAGATGAACGAGTTGGAGCGCCTGGAAAGCGGCCTGCCCTGGCTGGCCACGATCGGTTCGGTGAGTCCCTATGTCGGGCTGTTCGGGACCGTGTGGGGCATCATGAATTCCTTCCGTGCCCTGGGCAACGTCGAGTCGGCGACGATTTCGCTGGTGGCGCCGGGTATCGCGGAGGCGCTGATCGCAACGGCCATGGGCCTGTTCGCCGCGATCCCCGCGGTCATCGCGTATAACCGCTTTGCCCATCGCGTGGGCAACCTGGAGATCCGCTATCAGGCCTACCGGGAAGAATGCGTGACGTTGTTGAGCGAACACGCCCATTCGGATTTCGAGTTGGGGGGCTAGATGCGCCGCAGGCTCGTCAATGAAATCAACGTCGTTCCCTATATCGACGTCATGCTGGTGCTGCTGGTGATTTTCATGATCACCGCGCCGCTGCTCACGCAGGGCATTCACGTCGACCTCCCGCGACTGGCGACCGAGCCGCTTCCGCAGGAGTTGATACGCGACAACCGGCCGCTCATTCTTACCGTGGATGCCGAGGGTCGGATGTATCTGAATATCGGCGAAGACCCCGACGATGCGGTGGAGTCCCCGGTGGTGGTGGCGCGTGCCGCCGCCGTTCTGCAACGCCAGCCGGAAACGCCGGTGCTGGTTCGCGCCAGCGAGGAATTGCCGTACGGCGACGTGGTTACGGTGATGGCCCTGCTTCAGCGCGCGGGCGCCGACAAGGTCGGACTCGTGACGCGGCCCTTGCCGGTGGAGGAATGATGGATCGCCTGAAGGAGCTGGTCGAGCGTGTGGTTCAGTCCTTGTGGACCGGCCCGGGTATTCGCTCGCCGGGAGCCAATCCCAACGCGCCACCGCTTCCCATGCTGCGTCCGTGCTCCTGGTCGGTTGGAGGGCACGCCGCGCTGATGGCGTTCCTGCTGATCGGCTTTGCCACCCGGATTCAAACGGACGAGCCGGCCTTCGGCACCATCGCCATCGACGGCGTGGTGCTGGACGACGAGGCGG
Source organism: Gammaproteobacteria bacterium (assembly GCA_965116895.1). Classification (GTDB taxonomy): domain Bacteria; phylum Pseudomonadota; class Gammaproteobacteria; order Steroidobacterales; family Foliamicaceae; genus Foliamicus. The sequence goes on from OZ220729.1 coordinate 1,221,714, forward strand.
TTCAAAGGGAAATTCAGCGTCTCGACGATCTGGAACGCGCGGCGGTCATCGAGCGCGAACAGGAGGTCGAGCGCCTTCGCGCGCAGATCGAGGAGCAGGAGCAGCGGCAAAGGCGCCAGGAACAGGAGTTGAGCGCCCTGAGTTCGCAGACGGAACAGGCCCGGCAGACTCTGAGCGAGCAGCAGGCAGAGGCCAGTCGCCAGCTCAGCGCGATGCAACAGCAGCAGCAGGCGGAGCGCGAGCGATTGGCGCAAGTCGAACGCGAGCGCAAGGCGGAAGAAGAGCGGGTCAAGGCGGCCGAGGAGGAACGCCAAAAAGCGGAGGCCGAGCGTCAACAGGCACAGGAAGAGGCCCGCAAATTATCCGAGGAAGCCGAGGAGGCCGAACGTCGGATCGCGGAAACCGAACGCAGGAAGCGCGAGGCGGAAATGGCCGAACAGCTAAGAAGGGAAATGGCGGCGGAACGGCGGAACGATGCCATCGAGTCCGGCCAGCTCGACGAGTACAAGGCCCGCATCCGGCAAAGGATCGAGAGCAACTGGAGTCCGCCGGGTGGAATCCCGGAGGGCCTGACGTGGGTTGTGCTGCTGGACATCTTGCCTGGCAATGAAGTTGACGGTATTCGATTCGAAGCGTTTAACGGTACGGAGACCGATCGCCGCTACATTGAAACCGCAATCCGCCGGTCGTCGCCGCTGCCGGAACCGCCGATACCGGAGTTGTTCGAGCGACAGATGCGCTTGCGCTACCCACCGACGGAGCCCGGCGAATGATCCGGGCGCTCTGCCTCGCTGCTCTCGCGCTCCTGCCGCTGACCGCCTCCGCGCAGCTCGATATCGTCATCACCCGCTCCACCCAGCGGGCCATACCCATCGCGGTCGTTCCCTTCGAGTGGCGCGTCCCGCTGGGACTTCCGTATGACTTCGCCGAGATCGTGGAGGCCGACCTCGCGCGGACCGGACAGTTCGCTCCCATGGGCCGCGAAACGATGATTACCCGGCCGACCCGTTTTTCGGAAATGCGCCTGACCAACTGGCGCATCATGGACGTGGAGGCCGTACTCGTGGGTCACGTGTCGGGCAGCGAAGCAAACCCGACCGTCGAGTTCGAGCTGGTGGACGTCTTCGCGGGCGAATCGCTCCTCGTGTACCGCCTGCAAAGCTCCCGGGATGCATTTCGCGCCACGGCCCACCGTATCGCCGACCTGGTCTATGAGCAGTTGACCGGCGCGCGCGGGATGTTCTCCACCCGCCTTGCCTATGTGCAGGTCGCGCCGGGCCGCGAGGAATTCCGGCTGATCGTGGCCGACGCCGACGGCCAGAACCCGATCGTGGTGCTGCGCTCGACCGAGCCCATCATGTCGCCGAGCTGGTCGCCGGACGGAGCAAACCTCGCGTACGTGTCGTTCGAAGCCGGCCATGCCGAAGTCTTCGTTCAGGAGGTCGCGACCGGTCAGCGGCGGCCGTTGTCGCCGGACCGGGCCTCCGCCAGCGCTCCCGCCTGGTCGCCGGACGGCAGGTCCCTGGCCGTGGCCCGGAACGTGAACGCCAACAGCGATATCTATATCTACCCGATGGACGGAGTCGCGCCGCGGCGCCTGACGCGCCATTCCGCTACCGATACCGAGCCCGAGTTTTCCGCCGACGGCGACCGCGTGTATTTCACATCCGACCGCGGCATCGGCCCGCAGGTGTACGTCGTGGCGGCGCGGGGCGGCCGGGCGCAGCGCGTCAGCTTTACCGGCTCGTACAACGCGCGGCCGCGGCTGCAGCCGGACCGCAACCAGATGGCGATCGTGCACCAGCAGGACGGGCGCTTCAGAATCGGCCTTATGGATCTGCGCGACGAGTCGCTGCGCCTGCTCACCGACGGCCCGCTGGACGAGTCGCCGAGTTTCGCCCCCAACGGCCGTGCCCTGATCTTCGGCGCGGGCACGAACGCCGGCAGGGGCCTGGGCGTGTATTTCATCGACAGCGGCGTAATGCGCCTGCTGCGTGCGCCCGAGGGAATCCTCCGCGAGCCCGCCTGGGGGCCCTATGAAAACTGACTGCAACCAATTCTGCAAGGACCACCATCATGAATTTCCCGATAACCACTAAAGCCTGCCTGCCCATCCTTCTGGCCCTCGTTCTCGCAGCCTGCGAGACCTCCGACACCGCGGCGCGTCCTGAGCCGGGCCCGGACCCGGCCGCTTCCGGCGCCGCAACGGCGGACGGCGGCGCCACCGCCGCAGGCGCGGGCAGCGGCGCCATCGCCAGCGGCACGGTAATCAACCGCGAGGGGCCGCCGGTCGCCATCGAGCCCGGGCGCAACGCCAGCGGCGACTGGATCGGCGGCCCCCAGGGCACGCTGGTGATCTATTTCGACTATGACCGAAGCTCGATCCGTGAGGAGTACAGCCAGATTCTCCAGGCCCACGGAGCCTGGCTGGCGGCCAACCAGGGGCAGGCCGTACGACTGGAGGGGCACGCGGACGAACGCGGCACACCCGAATACAACCTCGCGCTGGGATCGCGCCGGGCAAACGCCGTGACCCAGGCACTGACCGCGCTGGGTGCGGCCGGTGCACAATTGAACGCGGTGAGCTACGGCGAGGAACGACCTGCCGCGGATGGAGCCGACGAGATGGCATGGTCGCAGAATCGCCGAGTGGAGTTGGTGTATGAAACGAACTGACTGGCCGGTCATGGCGGTAGCGCTGGCGCTTGCCGTCCTGCTGGCGGCGCCGGCCGATGCGCAACGCCGCCGCGACCGCGAAGTGCTGCAGGAACTGGAGACCCGCGTAGGCGTGCTGGAACAGCAGATCCGCGCCGACAACGTGGTGGCGCTGATCAACGCCCAGGATGAACTGAGGCGCGAGATCCAGGCGCTGCGCGACGCCGTCGAGCGCCTGGATGAAGACCTGCGACGCAACGCCGAACTGCGGCGCAGCCAGTTTGCGGCGCTGGAGGAACGCCTGGCCGCAATTGAAGCCCGTGGACTCGCACCCGCGCCGGCAGGGCCGCAGGACGCGGGGGATCAGGCGCCGGGCCCGGCCGATGCAGCCGATGCAGACCAGGGCCCGGTTGCCGGTGCTCAGCCTCCGGAAGACGCGGAGCCTGCGATTGCGGCCGGCAGCCAGGAGAACTACGAACAGGCGCGCGAATTGCTCGGGCAGGCCCAATACCAGGTGGCCGGAGCCGAGTTTCTGCGCTACCTCGAAGCCAATCCCGGCGGAGGCCTGGCGGCCAATGCCCGCTACTGGCTGGGCGAAACCTTCTACGTGCAGGGTCAGTACCAGGAAGCGGGCGCGGAGTTCGCCCGGGTCGTGTCCGACCACCCGGATTCCAACAAGCTCCCTGACGCACTGCTCAAGCTCGGCTACACCCAGGATGAGCTGGGCGATACGGAAGCCGCCACCGGGACGCTTGAGCGCGTGCGCCGGGACTTCGCCGGCGCCGACGCCGCCAACCTCGCGACCATCCGCCTGGCCCAGATCGAAGCCCGCTCCCGCTAGGACTGCGGGCGCACCTGTCATGACCACACGCCGCACCGTAATCCTGAACGGTCTTGCCCTGGGTTCGGCCGGCCTCCTCGGCGCACGGCTTTCCTACGCCGCCAGCCAGTCGCGCGCTCCGGACGAGCAACCTCTCACCATTGCCGTCTTGGGCGCGACAGGACGCACCGGCAAGTTTGTTGTCGAAGATCTCCTTGCGCGTGGGCATGCGGTGTGCGGGATTTCCAGGAGCGCCGGTGGACAGCCCCCGCGAGACGGCGTTACCTGGATCAGCGCTGATGTGCGCAGACCGGAAACGCTAGCCCCGGCGCTTGAGGGCGTGGATGCGCTGGTGTATGCGGTGGGCGTGACATACACTCAGGTAGAGGTCAGCGCCCTGTACGACGTTTATCACACGGGTGTTGCGGATACGGCCGCTGTAGCCAGACAGGCAGGCGTAAAGCGCTTCGTCCTTCTTTCGTCCGCCGGTCGTCTGCTCGATGGCGAATTCCCCGAACGCCTTCGTCCCTCGATGGACGCCAAGGCCAAAGGCGAGGCTGCGCTGCGCGCATCCGGAATTCAATACACTATCTCGCGCACACCCGGTCTTTGGGATCGGCCCGGCGGCGAATACGGCATCCTGCTCCTGCAGATGGATCCCATCCCGCCAGGCGGGCCCTACATGGTCTGTCGGGAGGACAGCGCCTCCGTGCTTGCCGAGTGCGCCGTGTCCGAGAACGCGATCAACAAGACCTTTACGGTCATCAATGTCGTCACCCCCGAGGTCGGGTCCTGGCGCGACGCCTTGTCGTACCTGCAAAAGGATCCAGCGTAATCCTCGAACCTTCGCGGCTAAAATTGCCGCCCACGGGTCGTTAGCTCAGTTGGTAGAGCAGCTGGCTTTTAACCAGTAGGTCGCAGGTTCGATTCCTGCACGACCCATGTTCAAAATGGAGCCGCCGCACTGAGCCATGGACAGCAACGAATTCCAACCGCGTGGCAACGGCCAGCTTGGCGGGTTTTTCCGCAGCCTGGTCAGCGATCCGCGCTCGGTGGGCGCCGTCGTGCCGAGCGGCGCGTCGCTCGGCCGGCTCATGGCTCGCGGCTGCGGGGCCGGCGCGCGCGTTGTCGAAGTGGGAGCGGGAACGGGCGCGCTGACCAGGGCCATCCTGAATACGGGCGTATTCGAAGAGGACCTCTGCCTCGTGGACAGTGACGAGCGGTTCGTCGAAATCCTCCGGGAAAGCTTCCCCGGCGCCCGCACCGTGCATGGCGACGCCCTATCGCTGGGCGAGCACCTGGAGGACCTGACGGGCCAGGTCGATTACATCATCAGCAGCTTGCCGCTGCTGCTTTTCTCAGGCGCCAGAAAACGCCGGCTGCTGGCTGCGGCCTTCAGGCTGCTCGGCGAAGGCGGGGCCTTTCATCAGTTCACCTACGGCGGCGTTTGCCCCGTCGGCAGGCGCACGCTCGACGGCCTCGGACTCAGGGCATCATGTCTCGGAGTCGCCGCGTTGAACATGCCCCCGGCCTTCGTCTATCGATTCCGGCACGTATAGCCTTAATGAAAGAGCTGTCCGGATTTCTCGCAGTCGCCGCCCTGGCGGCGGGAAGCGCGTTTGCCGATGTGGTTGATTCCCGCTTGTACCTGCCGGCCGCGGGAGATGAGGTGATCGACGGCGGTGTAATGCACGTATCACGCCTGGGTGAGGCCATCAGCAGCGAAGCGTTCCAGGTGATCCGCCGCGCTGACGGCGGGCGGACTATCGTCAGCGTGGTGACCGCCGCTGACGGCAGCTTTGAAATTCCGGCGCGCTGGGACTATGACGCCGACGAACAGGCCACAGGCGCAAGAGGTCGGGGAAAGCACGCCGATCAGCGTGCGTTCGAGGTGACGCTGGCAAGGGACGGCATGGCAGCAACCATGTCGGTCGAATACGAATCGGGCGAACGGGTGACGCACGAGGGAGAGTGCCCGTCGGGATGTCTGATGGACATGATGCCGGGCGCCATACCCCAATTCACGATGTCGCGGCGATATGACGCCGACAGGGCGGGGGTTCAGGATTTTCGCTGGATGGCCTTTGTGCTGAACCAGGACATGAGGTCATTCGACGTCGTCGTGAGCATCGACCACGTGCGGGACTTCGGCGTTGCCCGCGCCGATGGATCGGAGATCACCGTTCGTCATTTCGTGTTTGACGAGCAGGGATCGCTGGACGGTACGGGCGAGGGATACGAAACGCATTCGAATCTCTGGGTGGACACGACGCACCGCCCGATAAAGTTCAAGGTCGGCCAGACCATCGGTTTGCGCGCCGGCTTTGAAGATATCGATGATCGACTGGCGCCTCGCTAGGGACTCGGGCGGGCCAGGGCGGTGACCTGGCTGAAGACGCGCAGGAAGTTGCCGCCCCAGATTTTGGCGATTTCCTGTTCCGAGTAGCCGCGGCGGACCAGTTCCGCGGTGACGTTGGCCGCGTCGCCCTCGTCCCTCCAGCCGGCGATGCCGCCTCCGTGGTTGAAGTCCGTGGCCAGTCCCACATGGTCCATCCCGAGCAGATCGACCACGTAGTCCACCTGGTCCACGAGGTCGGCGACGGACGCGCCGGGCAGACGTTCGTTGATCTCCTGCATTTCCCGGAAGTAGGCCTCGCTCTGCTCGACCGTCTCGCGACGGTTGCGGCTCAGGAGATCCAGAATGGCTTGCGAACGTTCGGGGCCGGGTTCCCTGAGGTAGCTGCCGAAGGCGACGATGTGCACGACGCCGCCGGATGAACCGACCGCCTCGAGGGCCCGGTCGCTCAGGTTGCGCGGATGGTCCACCAGAGCCTTCACGCCCACGTGCGACGCCACGACCGGCGCGCGGCTAAGCGCCACGGTCTGGAGCAGGGCGGCCTCGGTGATCTGCGATACGTCGATGATCACGCCCAGATCGTTCAGCCGGGCTACCAGGTTCCGGCCCGCGTCCGACAGGCCTCCGTGAAGCGCGGGGCCGTCGCCCAATTGAGGGCTGGGCCTGGCCGAATCGGCGAACTGGTTGTGCCCGAGGTGGGTGAATCCGACCATGCGCACGCCGGAAGCGAAGAACTCGTCGAGGTGCTCTCCCCCGGCGCCCAGGCTGTAAGCGTTCAGCATGGACATGAGCGCGCTGCGCCGTCCCTGGGCTGCATGGGTCGCAAGATCGTCCGCCGTCAACGCCAGGCCGATGCGTTGCGGATACATTTCAAGCGCCATGCGCCGGATGGCGGCAGCCTTGGCGCGCGCCTGCTCGAGCGCCCGGGCATATCCGGTATCGTCCAGGGGGCCATGCGAGGCGAATACGGCAAAGGCGGCGGAGTCAAGCCCGCCCCGCTCCATCTTCGGCAGGTCCACCGGTTCGAATCCGTCCACGCCGGGGTCCGACTCCTCCGTCGCGAAAGAGAGGGGGATGTCCACGTGGGCATCGAAGGTGAACACGCGATCATGGAGCGCGCGAATTTCCGGCGACACCTGGCCGTGTGAAGCCGCGGCCCAGGCAAGGGCCGCCGCCAGGACCATTGCCCGGCGCATCAGGTCAGATTCGCGCCCGCTTTCGCCCTGGGCCCCGCGGCGGAAGCGACGAGCGCGGCGCCAGCCCCCGCGAGCGTCTGCCGGCGGGTAAGCTTCCCGTTCCTGTCGCGCACGCCGTTATGCGGGCTTGGTGGCGTTCATCACGCCGAACCGCGGCAGGGCGACCGGCCCCTCCTCGTTGAGATCGAACCCGGCGGCGCGGACAAGGTCCTGCAGCCCGTTGGTCCGGTACTTGATCGTCCACACCTCGTTATTCCAGCGGTGGTCCCACCAGCGACGGTACTGGCCATAGGCCGTACGGGGACGCGGGTTCCGCAGATCGAAATCTATGGGGTAGAAAATCCCGCCGGGGCGCGTTATGCGGTAGGCCTCGTTGACGATGTCCTTCGTGCCCATTGGCGAGACTTCGTGGAACATGATGTAGCTGGTCACCAGGTCGAAGTAGTTGTCCGGGAAGCGGGTGTCTTCCGCCAGGCGCTGGGCGAAATTGACGTCCAGCCCCCGTTCCACGGCCCGCAGGTGGCCGTAACGAACCATCGGCCCGCCTACATCGATGGCCCAGACTTCCGCATCCGGGAAACGCTCCTTCAGCGCCATGGCCAGTTGGCCGATGCCGGTGCCGATGTCGAGAATGCGCTTGATCTTGCCGTCCGCCGGTATCGGCAGCCCGAAGGCCGCGGTCATGTGCAGCGCATCCTGGTCGTTGCGCCCGGTGTAGAAGCCGTTGGTGCCGTAGTCGTACATGTGCCCGGCGAAGTCGTTGCCCACGTAGCCGCCCGGCTGGATATGGATCTCATGGCGGGTGTAATCGGGCATCTCGAGGTCGGGATTCAGCTCGAGCGTTCCCGGACCGCGATTGTCGACCGCTTCCATTTCGCTCAGGTAGGTGTCCGCGTTGTCCTCGCACTCCGCCTTGATGTTCTGCCATGTCAACTGCTGCACCGACATCCACGCGCGGGTCCTGGCGCCTACTACAGGATCGTCCTGCAGCAATGCGATGGCATCCTGCATCGGCAGTACCGCGTCCGGTGCAATGCCCTTGCTGGCCAGAATGTCGTCGGCCCGCTTTGCGGCGGCCGGGCTCAAGGTCTCGTTGGCGAAGGTTCGTACCGACCTCAGGAAGTCCATCCGGCTTTCCAGGCCGATTTCCGGCAGGCGCTCCATGCGCCCGTTGCGGCCGCGCGGCGCCAGCGTGCCCGGCACGTTCTCCGGGTTCTGCGGCGGGGGCGGCAGGTCGTCCCGCGTCTGGAACATCTCATTCGCCCGCGGCGTGGCGCGCTGCGCTGCGCGGCTCGCGAATGGCGCCGCCACCAAAGATGCAGCGCCGGCGAACAAACCCATCAGGGATCGTCTGTTGATCATCTTGTTGATCATCTTTCGCTACCTCCTAAAACTGGCGTTCTTCGCCGAACGGGCGTGCGTTCGACGTGTCGCGCGACAGGACGCTGTAGACCCGCTCGACCATCGCCGTCCGTTCCGTTTCCCACGCCTCTTTCTCGGCGTCGGTCGGTACATAGGCCTCGATCATGGCCGGGGTGGCCTTGCCTTCGGTTTCGAGCAGACGCTCGACAACCTTCAGGCGCTGCCGGTCGGCCCAGATTTCCGCTCCAAGTGCGATCACCACCGACATCAGGTTGTCGATGTGCGGGTTCCCGAGGAATACGGCGGCATCCGAATCCGCCGGAATGAAAGGCGCGGCCCTGCTGCGCCCTTTCTCGACTTTTTCGCTCATTGTTTCTTCTCCCTTTCTCGGCCGATCCACGCGGAACCGCGGAATGGTAGAAACGCGGCTCGAGTAGAACCGGCATTGGCGCCGAAGCTTGAGGCCTCATAAGGTTACCACTTTTTTTTGCGGACACCAGCGCCGGCGACGTTAAAATGCTCACTGCACGAGCCACTGTCTGCAGTCACGCGAGGCGCCAATGAACGATCCGCAGTATTTTGACCATCCGGTGCTGGACCACCTGGTTGAAACCGTGATGCAACTCGGCAGCGAATTGTGGACCACGAGGCGCCGCCTGGAATTGCTGGAGAAGGCGCTGGCCGACGCCGGGGCCTTGACCGATGAGGCCGTGGAGCAATATGTACCGTCGGCTGACGAACTCAAGGAAGAGGCCGAGCAGCGCGACGCCTTTGTCCGGCGGGTGTACGCCGGATTCGCCCGGGGCGGGGAACAGCAGGAGGCCCCGCCGGAACCCTAGGGAGAAAGAAATGGATCGAGGACAACTCGGAGGGCTGAACCGCCTTCCATCCCTGGACGCCGAGCAGCGCCTCGGCTTCGCCTTGAGCTTGCGTGCGATGATCACGGCCGGCGGCGTCAGCGCCAAATCGCGTGCGGCCGGCAGCGCCGCCCTGAAGGAGGCCGGCATACAGGCCGATGACGTGGACGCAATCTGCAGCGTAATGGACCGCATCCCGGACACGCAGATTCGCAACCGGATGCTGCGCAGCCTTCAGGAAATGACCTGGGATTCCGCCTTCAGCGCCATCGACGCGGACCGCGAGCGCATGGAGCAGGAGTTGCTGTCCGATTCGGATGACCCGCTGCTGATGCTCGATCCGGACCTTGAGATGCCGGACTACATCAAGTTCGACTTTCACCTGCAGCCGGGCGGATATGTCGGCGACTCGCTGGCCGGCGAGATCTATCACCATGGGACCAATGCGTTCTACATGGGCTTCAACGCCGGCGACATGATCCACAACGGCCTCGTGGCCTGCGGGCAGGAGCCGTTGAGCGGCGGCGTGGAGCGCGCGCTCGACATGGCCACCGGCATCGGCCAGTGCGCCACCGCGCTCAAACAGCGCTATCCAGATGCCGAGGTTTGGGGCCTGGACCCGTCCGAGCCGCTGCTGCGCTATGCGCACAGGCGTGCGAAAGGCATGAACCTGCCGGTGCGTTTCAGGCAGGCCCGGGGCGAGGCCTCCGGTTTCGACGACGGCCATTTCGACGTCGTCAACAGCTACATCCTGTTTCACGAGATTCCGTTCAGCGCCACGGAGAAAGTGGTGCACGAGATTTACAGGATCCTGCGCCCCGGCGGCGTGTTCAACATCTACGATTTCCCGGTCGGCGATCCGATGTCGCCGGAATCGCGCTACATGTTCGAAATGGACCATCGCGACAACGGCGAGCCCTGGTCGATCGACCTGATGGAAAGCGATTTCGACGGCCTGCTGAAGTCGGCTGGTTTCGGGATTACGCCCGGTCCGCGCCAGTTCCTGGTGGTCAAGACCTGGCACTGCCACAAGCCGCTGTAGCCCACGGCCGCGTCATGGGCTACCAGGGACGGACCTGCTTAATTGGCATTGCCGCGGCCGTTCTGATTTCGGCCTGCGGAGGTTCGGGTTCCGACAGTTCACCACCACCGCCGCCGCCGGATCCCGCGAGCATCGAACTCTCCACCGACAGCATCGATGCCGAAGCGGGGGGTGGCGACGCATCGATAGATGTCTCCAACGGCGGCGACGAGACGCTGAACTGGAACGCCTCGATACCGGACGGCGTGGACTGGGCCCGTATTTCCGGCGGCTCCAGCGGTACCAATTCCGGAACCATAGCGATCGAAATCGACGCCAACACCGGCGCTGCGCGCGAATTCGAACTGACCGTTTCCGCCGACGATGCGGGCTCGCGCACCGTTACGGTGCAACAGGCCGAGGCGCCCGCAATTCTTGAGGTTACGTTCGCGGGCACGGAACTGGACGGGTACGGCGGAAGCATTTCCCTGCAGGTGAGCAACACCGGCTACGCAACGATGCGATGGAGCGCCAGCCTTCCGGACGGTACTGACTGGGCCTATATCGAGAGCGGCGAGGAAGGCACGGATGCGGGCGAAGTCGTGGTCCGTTACGGATTGAACGGCGGCGCCGACCGCGAGCTTGACGTGACCGTGACGGCATCGGCCGCCAACAATTCGCCGCAGTCGCTCACGCTGAGCCAGGAATGGTTCGCGTCCTCGGCGTGCACCTATCCGGAAGCCCGTCAGGAAGTTCTCGACCTGATGGAGACGTGGTATTACTGGAACGACGAGCCGGAGCAGCGGACCCGTTACGGCGGAATCATGATCGAGGACCACGAGAGCCTCGACAGCCTGCTGGACGAACTGCGCTGGCGGCCGGAAACACATGACCGGAATTTCAGCTACTGGAGCACCGCCAGGGAATCCGACATGGTGTTCGCTGGGCAGGCGTTCATCTTCGGGTTTCGCGGCCGGGTCATCGTCGATGTGAATGAGAATCCTCTCTACTATCAGGTCGTTGACGTCTATGCGGGCGCTCCGGCGGGCAACGCGGGCCTCGAACGCGGCGACCGGATCGTGGGCCTGAACGGCGAGCCGGTCGACAGCCTGACTGTCGAGGGAATCTTCGAGGAATTCGGCCCCAACGAAGAAGGCTTCGAGGTCAGCTTCGAAGTCGAGAAGCAATCGGGCGAGCGACGGACCTTCAGCATGGCCAAGGCGGAGGTATCGGTCCCGACGGTCCCCGAGGAACACGTCCGAATTCTGGATACCGACGCAGGAAAAGTCGGCTACCTGCATTTTCGGACCTTTTTCGGGAATGCGGACGGGCGCCTGTTGCAGGAGTTCGCCGAATTCAATGCCGCCGGCGTCAAGAACCTGGTCGTGGACCTGCGCTACAACGGTGGCGGCAGCGTGCCTATCGCCTATGGCCTCGCTACCCTGATCGGTGGTCCCGAACTGTACGAGAACCAGGCGCAGACAGTGATGGTTAGGCGAGTTCACAACCTGCTGGTCAGTTCCGAAGGATTTGACGAGACGGCCTACTTCGGGTGTGACGCCTACTCCACGCCGGCGCTGGCCGCGCAGTGTCGAAACCAATCCGCGATACGGAACGTGGAGAACGTCGTGTTCATTACGGGCCGGGGGTCCGCTTCCGCAAGCGAACTGGTCATTACTGCGCTTCAGCCTTACGAGAACGTGTCCCTGGTGGGAGAGCGCACCTACGGGAAGCCCGTCGGCCAATACGGACTGCGCTTTTGCCTGGCCACTCCGAACGTGTTCGAAACGCGACAGGCCGATCTCTGGGCCGTGACCTTTGCGACCGTCAACGCCGAGGGTTTCGAGGACTACTACGACGGCCTTCCGGTCACCGAGGGCTGCCAGGTCGAGGACGATCTCACTCGCCAGCTGGGAGACCCCCGGGAGGGCCGGCTGGCCGCCGCCTTGCGCTACCTGGAAACCGGCAGTTGCGGCGCGACCGCATCTTCACGCCTGGCTGCGCAAGACGCGGCGCTCCAGCAGGCCCCGCCACAGGACCCCGTCACCCAGTTCCTGGGCCACTAGCCCTGGGGCAAGGCAGGACGCCCTCGCTTTCGGGCGTTTCCCTTAGGCGGCGCGGGCCTGCAGTTGTGCGGCGGTCTGCTCGCCGATCATGCGGCCGAAGGTCATGGCCGGCATCAGCGACATTCCGCCCACGAAGGCGGCGCCCGAAAGGCGCGTGAAGCCCAGAATCTCGCCGGCGGCGTACAGGCCGCCGATCGGCTTGTCGGACTCGTCCACGACCTGCAGGTCGCCGTTTACGTCGACGCCGCCTGGACTGATCACGGTTACGCCCACCGCTTCAATGCCGTAAAACGGCGCGCGGTCGATGCGGCGCGGCAGATAGAGGCGGTCGAATTCGGGATCCTCGTGATTGTCGACCGCTTCGTTGTAGCGCGCGACCGTTTCCGCAAGGTTTTCGGGCGGAATATTGAAGCGGCCGGCCAGCTCCTCGATGGAGTCGGCCTTCTGGAACGCCGGGTGGGTATTGAATTCCGGGCGCAGGTCGCGGCCCTGCTTGTCCAGTACGGACATCGGCGTTGCGTTCTGGCGTATGCCTTCGTCGAACACGATCACCATGCGCATGCCGGGCTGCTTCAACAGCGAGGTTTCGCTGTAGTGAATGCTCGGGTGGTCTTCGCGCAGGAACCGCTTGCCCTGGCCGTCCACGTAGATTTCCCATGGCGCCCGGTAGGCCGGCGCCAACTGGAAGAACCAGGCGCTCAGGGGGTCGTCCGGGTCCTGCAGGAAGCCCGCAAAGGTGGCCAGGAACTGGTCGGTGCGATCGATTTTCGCGCCGATATTGCGCGCCGCAATGATCCCTTCTCCGCGCGAGAACGGGTTGCAGTGGGAATGCAGGGGGTAGGGCGTGACCTCGTTCCACAACTCGGGGTTGGCGGCGTAACCGCCGGTGGTGAGCGCCACGTTCGACGCATGGAACTCGAGTTCCTGACCGTTGCATTCGGCCTTTACTCCCACGACGGCCCCGGAAGCGGAAGTGAGCAGGCCGGTCATGCGGGTCTGCAACCGCAAATCGATCGCGCCCGACGCCACCAGTTCACGATGCACCGGTTCGATCACCTTGAGAATCGAAATGGCCTGCTCGTGGCCCCAGACGTAACGGCGCGTCGTGTAGGGTTCGTGCACCATTCCGGCGACGGGCGTTTCCGGCGCCAGTTCAAGCCCAAGGTCCATGAGCCAGTGGAGGGTCTCCGCGGCGCCGCCCATGGCAAGCGGGCCGAGGACCGGGTCTATGCCGCCATAGGCGATGCGCTGGGCATCCCGGTAGTGCTCCTCGGGGCTGTCCTCGATGCCGAGCGCAGCCTGCTGGCGCGTGCCCGCGGCGCTGATCTGGCCGGAAGACCAGTAGAGCGTCCCGCCCACGCGCGTGTCGGCTTCGATCTGCAGCACGCGCGCGCCGCCCTGGGCCGCGAAAATGGCTGCCGGCAAGCCGGCGGAACCGGCGCCGACCACGATGATGTCGTATTCCCGGCTCACTTGTCGTCTCCGGCCATCTTCAGCAGCGGCTTGACGAGATCGATGGGCAGCGGGAACACGATCGTGGAACTGCCCTCGTTGGCAACCTCGGTAAGCGTCTGCAGGTAACGCAACTGCAAAGCCTGGCCCTGTTCAGCCAGTTTGGCGGCCGCTTCGGACAACTGCGCGGCCGCCTGCCGCTCGCCCTCCGCGTGAATGACCTTGGCGCGCCGCGCCCGCTCGGCTTCGGCCTGCGCGGCGATCGCGCGGATCATGCTCTCGTCCAGGTCCACGTGCTTGATCTCGACGTTGGAAACCTTGATGCCCCAGGCGTCGGTGTGCTGGTCCAGGATCACCTGGATGTCCTGGTTCAGCTTGTCGCGCTCGGACAGCATCTCGTCCAGTTCGTGCTGACCCAGCACCGACCGCAGGGTGGTCTGCGCCAGCTGGCTGGTGGCCTCGAATACGTTCGCCACCTGGATGATGGCCCGCTCCGGATCCACGATCCGGAAATAGACCACCGCGTTCACCTTGACCGACACGTTGTCGTGCGAGATCACGTCCTGGGTGGGCACGTCCATGACGATTACGCGCAGGTCCACGCGAACCATCCTCTGGACCAGCGGAATCACGATGATCAGGCCCGGACCCTTTACCTTCCAGAACCGGCCGAGCAGGAAAATCACGCCCCGCTCATACTCCGCAAGGATTCGCACCGAGGCGATTATGAGCACGAGAACGATTATTCCCGCGATAAGATAAGTCAACATTATGAACTCCTTACCCCGTCTTCTTCAACAATGAGAATAAGTTTGGACGCGCCGGGCCGGCGGGCGGTGAATCCCCCACTTCCAGCCTCAGCCCGTCCACGGACTGCACGTACAGTTCCTGGCCCTTCTTCACCGGGGACGGCGCGGCGGCATGCCAGCGCTCGCCCTGGACCAGCACCGGTCCGGCGCCCTCGAAGTCCTCCAGGACCACGGCCCGCCGGCCCACCAGGCTCTCCCGGCCGCTCACCACCGGCCGGCGCCGGCTGCGCGCCAGCACCACCACCAGGCCGAACATGAGCAGTCCGGCCGCCAGCCCCACGCCTCCGATCACGCGCAACGGCGCCTCGAATCCGGGAATGCCGGTGTCAAACAGAATGATCGATCCCACAACGAATGCCACAACCCCTCCAAATCCCATTACCCCGAAACTGGGCGTAATGGACTCCGCAACGATAAGAGCCACCCCCAGGGCCATGAGCGCCAGCCCAGCGTAATTGACCGGCAATATGCTGAGCGCGTATGCCGCCAGCAGCAGGCAGATGGCGCCGATTACGCCCGGAATCCATGTGCCGGGGTTATAACCTTCCAGCAGCAGCCCGTAAAGGCCGACGATCAGCAGCAGGTAAGCGACGTTCGGGTTGGTCAGGATCGACAGGAAGCGGGTGCGCCAGTCGGGCTCCAGCCGCTCGACTTCCGCTCCGGCCGTCTGCAGGCGGACCTTCTCGCCGTTCAGGTCCACTTCCCGGCCGTCCGCCTTCTCCAGCAGCTCGGTCAGATCGTTGGCGATGAAGTCGGCCACGTTCATTTCAACGGCTTCCTCGGACTCCAGCGTCACGCCTTCGCGCACCGCCTGTTCGGCCCAGTCGGCGTTACGGCCGCGCAGGTTGGCCAGCGAGCGTATCCGCGCCACCGCGTCGTTCACGACCTTGCGCTTCATCGCCTCGGCGTCGATTTCCTCCGCGGTCCTGCCCGGAGATTCTTCGGCGTCTTCGGCGGCATCGTCCTCATCGCCGCCCGCGCCTTCTTCCGCTTCGTCCTGCGGAGCGCCCGTTTCATCGCTGTCGCCCGGGGACGTTTCATCCTCGGCGGCCGTTTCGTGTTCGTCGAGCAGGACCGCCCCGATCGATGCCGCTGCGCCGCCGGCCTGGCCCATGCTTACCGGGGTCGCCGCGCCCAGCGTCGTGGTGCGGTCCATGGCGGCGACGTGGCTGGCGTAAAGGATGTAGGTGCCCGCGCTGGCCGCCTTCGCCCCGCTCGGCGTCACGTACACCGCCACCGGCACGTCGGAAGCCAGGATCGCCTTGATCATGTCTTCCATGGCGACCATCAGGCCGCCTGGCGTGTCCAGTTCAAGCACCAGGATGCTGGCGTTGCGCTCCTGTGCGGTCTCGAGGCTGGTGATGAAGAATTCGGCGGTCGCTACGCTGATGGCGTCGTCGATCGTAAGCACCAGCGCGAGGTCCCGGGCTTCCTCTTCGACGGGCTCTTCCGAAGCATCCTGCGCCGGGCCGGCGCGCCACAAAAATACGCCCGCAAGGACCAGCAGGGCGGACGAAAACAGGAACCTGCGCGCTTTGGAAAGTGCTTGCATAAAGGGCGTAGCATCATAGCACGCAAGGGTGTTCGCCGTTAGAATTCGGGGTTCGCCCAGCAAAACCGCAGGGGGGACGAAAAATGAAGCGTTTACTGACCATCGCCGAGGTATTCACCCGGGCCATCCTTGAGGGCCTGGGGGGAGATTGACCATGGCTTTCGCGCTGACCGACAAACAGGCGACGAACGAGTGGAGTCCGGACGGCTGGCTCGGCCGGGAAACCCAGCAGCAGCCGGAATACGGCGACACCGGGGCGCTGAACGCGGCGCTGAAGGAGCTGTCCGCGCTGCCGCCCATCGTGACGAGCTGGGAGGTCGAGTCGCTGCGCGAGGCCATCGCGGAGGCCCAGCGGGGCGAGAGCTTCGTGCTGCAGGGCGGCGACTGCGCCGAGACCTTCGAGGAATGCAAGTCCGACATCATCGTGAGCCGGCTTAAGGTGCTGCTGCAGATGAGCCTGGTGCTCAGCTACGGGCTGCGCAAGCCGATCGTGCGTATCGGACGCATGGCCGGGCAATACGCCAAGCCGCGCTCCGCGCCGCTGGAGTCGCGCGAGCATGTGTCGCTGCCGAGCTTCCGCGGCGACCTGGTCAACCGGGAATCGTTCACCACCGGCGACCGGGAACCGGACCCGAAGCTGTTGCTGCGCGGCTACGAGCGCGCGGCGTTGACGCTGAACTTCATCCGCTCGCTGGTTGACGGCGGGTTCGCCGACCTGCATCACCCGGAGAACTGGGACCTGGACTGGGTGAATCACTCGCCCCAGGCCAAGGCGTACGAAGTGATCGTGGACCGGATTACCCGCTCGCTGGATTTCATCGAGCACTCGACCGGACGCGACCTCAGCCGCTTGCGCCGCACCGATTTCTATACGTCCCATGAGGGCTTGCTGCTGCACTACGAGCAGGCCCAGACCCGATACCTTGATCATCGCGGGCTCTGGTACGACCTGACCGCGCATTTCCCCTGGATCGGCATGCGTACCGCGGAACCGGACGGCGGACATGTGGAGTTCTTCCGCGGGGTGGCCAATCCCATGGGGATCAAGATCGGTCCGGGAATGACGCCCGAGTGGCTGCTGGACCTGCTCAGGATCCTGAACCCGGAGAACCAGCCGGGACGAATCACGCTGATCCACCGCATGGGCGCGGGCAAGGTCGGCGAGGTGCTGCCGCCCCTGATCGATGCGGTGCAGCGCGCCGGCGCGCTGGTCCTGTGGATGTGCGATCCCATGCACGGCAACATCGAGACGGTCGCCAACGGCCGCAAGACGCGCCGGCTCGAGAATATCGAAGCGGAACTGAGGCAGGCGTTCGAACTGCATTCGAGCGCCGGCACCGTCCTCGGCGGCGTGCACCTGGAACTGACGGGCGAGAACGTGACAGAGTGTATCGGCGGCGCGCGGGGGCTGGACGAGGCCGGTCTCGACAAGAGCTACCGTACCCAGGTGGACCCGCGCCTGAATTACGAGCAGGCGATGGAACTGGCCATGCAGATCACGCAACAGGCGGCGGCTTAGCGTTGGCGCCGATGAGCGCCGACAAGACGGAAGATTTCAATCCGGGGAAATTCCTCGAAAGTCTGACCCGCAGCTGCGGCGTCTACCGGATGCTGGACGGCAAGGACGCCATCCTCTACGTGGGCAAGGCCAAGAACCTGCGCCGCCGGGTGGCGTCGTACTTCGGTTCGCGCAGCCATCAGCCGCGCATCCAGAAACTGATGAACCGCACCCGGCGGGTGGAAGTGACCGTCACGGAGACGGAGCAGGAGGCGCTGCTGCTGGAATGCAACCTGATCAAGCGCCACAAACCGCGCTTCAACGTCTATCTGCGCGATGACAAGAGCTATCCCTACATCTACGCGACCACGCGCGACCCGTTCCCGCGCTTTGCCTTCCATCGCGGCGCACGGCGCGGCAAGGGCCGTTACCTGGGCCCTTATTCCAACGCCGCAGCGGTGCGCAGCGCGCTGGGCCAGGCGCAGAAGCTGTTCCGGATACGGCTGTGCGAGGATTCCTATTTCCGCTACCGCGAGCGGCCCTGTCTGCAGTACCAACTCGATCGCTGCACGGCGCCTTGCGTGGGCCTGGTGAGCGAAGAGGAATATGCGGCCGACGCAAGCCAGGCGCTGCTGTTCCTGGAAGGAAAGAACGAAGCGGTGCTGGAGGACCTGCTCGGGCGCATGGAGCGGGCGGCGGAGGACCTGGACTACGAGCGCGCGGCGCTGCTGCGCGACCGGGTGGCCGCGCTTCAGCGGATACAGGCCAGCCAGTCGGTGGCGGGCGGCGCGGCGCGCGACCTGGACGTGGTCGCGGTGGCCGAAAGCGGCGGCGTTTTCTGCGTGGCCGTGTTGTGGATCCGGCGCGGCACGCTGACCGGCAGCCGGCTTTTCTTTCCGCGCGTCGTGCCCGGCGTCGACTCCGGCGAGGTCCTGGGGGCCTTCATCCCGCAGCATTACTTCGAGCGCGGCGCGCCGCGGGAAGTCATCACTTGTGGACCGGTCAACCGGCGGGGCCTGCTCGAGGGAGCGCTGGGCATGCAGAGCGGCCACCGCGTGGCGGTGCGCTGGAACGTTCGCGGCTGGCGCCGGCGCTGGATTGAACTGGCGCGCAGGAACGCCGAGGCCGGGGCATTGCAGCAGGCCGCGGGCGCGCGGGGCCTCGCTTCCCAGTTGAAGGCGCTGGCCGGGGAACTGCGCCTGATGCGCCCGCCGGAGCGCATCGAATGCTTCGACATCAGCCATACCGGCGGCGAATCGCCGGTCGCGTCCTGCGTGGTGTTCTCGCCGGAAGGCGCCAGTCGATCCGAGTACCGACGGTTCAATATCCGCGATGCGGAGAGCGGCGACGACTACGGCGCCATTGCCGAGGCCGTGCGCCGGCGCTACGGCCGGCTTGTCAGGGAAGAATCGCCCCTGCCGGAGCTGCTGCTGATCGACGGCGGCCGCGGCCAACTGAACGCGGCGCGCGCCGAACTGGAAGCGCTGGGCCTGTCCAGCATGCCGGTAGCCGCCGTGGCCAAGGGTTTCGGGCGCCGCGAGGGCCGCGAGCGCATCTACATGCCCGACCTCGCCCGCCCGCTGAGTCCCGGGGCGGGCTCCGCGGCCCTGAAACTGATCGCGCGAATCCGCGACGAAGCCCACCGTTTCGCGCTGGAAGGCCACCGCCGCCGCCGCCTCGGCGCGCGCAAGTCCTCCGTTCTGGAGGAAGTGCCGGGGCTGGGGCCGAAGCGCCGGCGCCGGCTCCTTCGGCATTTCGGCGGATTGCGCGGCGTCGAGGCCGCCCCCGTCGAAGATCTGCGCAAGCTGCCCGGCATCGGACCGGAACTCGCGCAACGCATCTACGGCGCGCTGCACTAGCAGCCGGATTCGATATAGTGGCGGCATGAACCTCGCGATCATCCTGACGTGGTTCCGGGTCGCCGCCATGCCCAGCATCGTGGCCCTTTTCTATCTTCCGTATCCCTGGGCGCACCCGGTGGCCGGCCTGGTCTTCGGCGCGGCCGCGCTCACCGACTGGGCCGACGGCTGGGTGGCGAGGCGCTTCGACCAGGGATCGCGCTTCGGCGCTTTCCTGGACCCCGTTGCGGACAAGCTGCTGGTCACCGCGGCGCTGCTGCTGCTGGTTCAGGCCAATCCGGGCAAGCTGCTGGCGCTGGTGGCGATCGTGATCATCGGCCGCGAGGTGGCCGTCTCGGCGCTGCGCGAATGGATGGCGGCGCTCGGTCAGCGGGGGCGGGTGAACGTCATCAGGCTGGCCAAGTACAAGTCCATCGGGCAGATGGTGGCGCTGGCCTTCATGCTGTACGAACAGCCGCTCTGGATCCTGCCGCTCTACGACATCGGTTACGTCCTGCTGCTGCTCTCGGCAGGGCTGACCCTTTTGACCGGCGCTTTGTACATGCTGCGGGCCAGAACGGCGATGCGCAGCACATCCGCCTCATGAACGCGCGCGGCGGACTCCTTGTCGGCTTCGTGACGGCGCTGCTGGCCGCCCAGGCGTGCGCGCCGGCGCCCGAAGGCGCCGGATCCGGCATTGCGATCAGCAACGTGACCGTCATTGACGCCGTGTCCGGCGAGCGCCCGGGGCAGACGGTACTCGTCGACGGAGACCGGATTGTCGCCGTCGGCGATTCGAATTCTGTTTATTACAGCGGCGCCTACGAAACGCTGGACGGCACCGGCAAGTTCCTGATTCCCGGCCTGTGGGACATGCACGTTCACCTGACCTTCGACGAACGGTTCACGGCCACGATGCCGGAGATGTTCATCCGCTACGGAATTACCAGCGTGCGCGATACCGGCGGGTTGATGGAGAAGATGGCGCCTGTGGTGGAGCGCATGCGCGCGGAAGGCGCGGTTGCGCCGCGGGTGTTCTTCAGCGGACCGCTGCTCGACGGGACGACGGTGGTTTACGACGGGATCGACGCGCCGGAAATCGGCGTTGCGAACCCGGGGCCCGGGACCGCCCGGTCCAGGGTCGCGGAACTCAAGTCGCGGGGCGCGGACTTCATCAAGATCTACGAGATGGTCAGCCCCGAAGTGTTTGCGGCGCTGGTCGAGGCGGCGGGAACGCACGGCCTGCCGATTGCCGCCCACGTGCCCCTTTCCATGCGCGCCTCCACGGCCGGCCCGCAGGTGAACTCCATGGAGCATCTCCGTAATGTCGAACTGGACTGCGCCGCAAATTCCGACGAGCTGCTCGAAACGCGCCGGCAGCAACTGTCGGCGGGCGAAGAAAGTTCCGGAATGAAGCTGCGCACGTTCCTGCACAGCCTGCAGCGCCGGAATGCCATCGCCGCTTTCGATGAAGAGCGTTGCGCCGAAGTTCTGGGTACGCTGCGAAACACCGTTCAGGTTCCCACGGCCAGGCTGAATGCGCTTTCCATGTTTCCCGTCTTCGCACGGGACGACTGGCCGGATGCCTTCGCCGGATTGCCGGAGGCGGTGCGGGAAGAATGGAGCGGTCCCTCGCCGTGGGTCAGCCGGGACCCGGCGCAGCGCGATCTCACGGTGGCGCAATATACGCTGGGCATGATCGCACGCATGCACGAAGCCGGCGTGCCGATCGGCGCCGGCACGGACACCCCGATAGCGCTTGCCATTCCCGGGTACAGCCTGCACAACGAGCTGGAGGTGCTGGTGGCCGCCGGACTGACGCCGCTGGAGGCGCTGGGCGCCGCAACTTTGCAGCCGGCGAGGTTCTTCTCGCTCGATGATGAAATGGGCGCCATCGCCCCGGGAATGCGCGCCGACCTCGTGTTGCTGAACGCCAACCCGCTGACCGACATTCGCAATACCAGGACGATCGACCGCGTCATCGCGCGCGGCCGGCTCATGCCCGTTCACCAGCTCAGCCGCACCCATCGGGAGGAGAACAGATGAGAGCAAGCTGCCTGGCCGTCTGCGGACTGCTTGTCGCCGCAGGAGCTTCGGCCGAAACCCTCGAGTGGGACACCTCGACCTACTCCCAGGAAGTCACGCCGTGCGACATCGAGGCTTCGCACGGCGACGATCCGTATTCGGTGGCGCCGGGCGTGTCGCAGCAGGACATGGATTACGCCGCGGCCATGGCGGCCTGCGAGGCGTCCGTGGCCGCCGATCCCGGCAATCCGCGGCTGAGATACCAGCTGGCGCGCGTGTACGGGTACAGCGGGCAGGGCGAGAAGGCCTATCCGCACCGGGAAGCGGCAATCGCCGCGGACTATCCCCAGGCGCTGTTCGTCAACGGCTACCTGCATTTTCTCGGGATCAACAAGGCCAGGAAAGACATATGCAGGGCGGGCAGCCTGTTTCGGCGTTCCGCCCAATACGGCCGGCTTGCCGGGCAGGTCGGTTTTACGCGATACGCGCTGGACGGCGCCTTCGCGGGCTGCGACGTGACCGTCGATCCGGAGGAACTCATGGTGTTCCTCGCGGCGGCGAAGGAATCGAACAGCGGCTTCTACGAGAGCATGCTCATCGAGATGCTGCAGGAGGAGGTCAGGGCAAAGTGGCCTGACCCCGGGATACTTGAGGGAGAGAAAGAATGAAGAAACTGATTGCCGTTTGCGGATTGCTGGCGTTTGGCGGGGCCGCCGCCGAAACGCTGGAATGGGATCCATCGCCGTATTCGCAGGACGTTACGCCGTGCGACCTGGCGACTGCGCACTCGTTGGATCCCAACAAGGTTGCGCCGGGCGTGTCGCAGGCGGAAATGAACTTTCCCAGCGCCATTGCGGCCTGCGAGGCGGCGGTGGCCGAGGACCCGGGCAACCCCAGGCTGCGTTATCAGCTTGCCCGCGCCTACACCTACAGCGGGCAGACCGGAAAGGGATGGCCGCACATGGAGGTCGCCGTGGCCGCCGAGTATCCCCAGGCGCTGTTCGTGAGCGGCTACATGCAATATCTGGAATACCCCGATACCGGGGCGGACGCCTGCAGGGCCGGCCACCTGATTCGGCGCTCCGCGCAGTATGGGCGCCGGGCCGGACAAATCGGGTTTGCGCGCTATGCACTGGACGGCGGCTTCGACGGGTGCGAAGGCCTGGTTGAACCGGCGGAAATGCTGGAGTTTCTTGCCGCCGCAGCCGAGTCCACCAGCGACTTCTACCAGACCATGCTGATCGGGATGCTGCAGAAGGAAATCGATGCGTTGTGGCCCGGGGAAAACGGTCAGTGAGGCTGGATTCCAGGCGTGCAATTGACGAGCCGTAAGGCCGCTCGTCTATTGAATCGAAAGCGGCGTTACTGCTAGACTCGGCGCCGCCCGGAGCGGGAATAGCTCAGTGGTAGAGCACAACCTTGCCAAGGTTGGGGTCGCGGGTTCAAGTCCCGTTTCCCGCTCCATTTTTTCGGCAGGATTCAGCGCGGCAGGGCGGGTTCTGCCGAACAGCCGGGCCAGGTGGCAGAGTGGCGATGCAGCGGACTGCAAATCCGTGGACGCCGGTTCAATTCCGGCCCTGGCCTCCAGATCGCGCCCGGATCCAAGAAGGAACTGCAGATGAAGCTCACACGACCATCCTTGGTGCCTGCGATGGTGCTTGTCACGGCATTCTCCGGAGTCACCGCTCTCGCAGACAGCCATGGCGGCGACGCCACGGACGAGCGCCTGCGCGCCGCCATAACCGGCGAGCATCGATCGGCGGAGAAACGGGCCAGGGACCCCTACCGCAACCCCTACGAAACACTCTCTTTCTTTGGGCTCAGGGAAGACATGACCGTGCTGGAAATCAACGCGACCGGCGGTTGGTATACGGAGATCATCGCGCCCGTCGTGGCCGATACGGGCAAGTACTTTGCGACGATGTGGGACCCCGGCACCAGCGAGTGGGCGAAGGGCGCTTACAACGAGCTCGAGGACTTGATTGAAGCCGACAGGGAACTGTACGGCGACGCCGAGGTCGTGAGCATCAGCGGGGAGAATTTCAGGCCCATAGAGCCGGGTTCGGCTGACCTCGTGCTGACCTTCCGGAACATCCATAACTGGATGACCAGCGGCAGCATCCATGACATGCTGGAAATGATGTACGTATCGGCGAAGCCCGGCGGCCACCTGGGGATCGTGGAACATCGCGGGAATCCGTTGATCCGGCAGGATCCCGAGGCTGTGTCCGGTTACGTCAACGAGGGCTACACCATCAGGCTTGCCGAAGAGGCCGGATGGCAGTTGGTCGCGACCAGCGACATCAACAACAATCCGATGGACGACAAGGACTACGACAAGCGCGTCTGGCGCCTGCCGCCCACGCTTCGATACCTGGCGCTGGAAGGCTGGCCCGAAGTGGATGACGCGCAGCGGATAAAGAGTCTGGCGATCGGCGAAAGCGACCGCTTCACGCTTCTGTTCGTGAAGCCGACCGGCTGACTTCCTGCCGGCGCCGGGACTTCAGTAGTAGTTGATTGACGGATTGTCGCCGGGGAAGATCACCCCCGCGACCAGCATTCCTTCGGCGCTGGTGCATTCCAGCGAGTGGCGTTGCTTGCGGGGCAGGAAAATGACGTCACCTGCCGCAACCGGCGTCTTCACGCTCTCGGTCCAGAGGCAGCCCTCGCCGGAAACCACGATCAGCGTTTCCTCGTAGAGATGCCTGTGGGCGAGGGCCTTCGACTGCGGAATCTCGCCGATGAACTGGGCGCCGTTCTCGAATCCCTGGCGCTTGTCGATCAGCACCTGGAAGAAGCGGTCGGCCATGGGCGTGGCCTTGTCCCGGTCCATCGCGATAGTGCGGTCGGGATACCCGGCATCGAAGTCATCGCGAACGCCGCGCCGCCAAAGCGGGCCGTGGGATTGCGGGAAAACGCTCGCATATACGCGTAGCGCACGGTCGGGCGGGGCAGTCAGCGCAAAGGCTTCCCCGGGGCGCACGAAGGCGCCGGTGCGGGGTTCAAGTGCAAACCTGCGTGTCCCGATGGCGAGTTCGCCCGAGTCGCCGGCGACGAACAGGAGCACCTGCCGTCCCGGGAACTCCATGGCCTGCGAATAGCCGGGCGGGAGCGTCAGGTGAAACTGCGACTGGTGCAGGGCGCCGTCCTCCGGGCCGATCAGCCTGCGGACCTCGACGGTGCCCGCGCCTTCGTCGGGCAGTTGCCCGACCCGGCGGACCTGGCAGCTTCCGTCCAGCGCCACGCTGCCCGGCGACGCTTCTTGCGCGAGCGGGATGGCCCGGTTTTCCGGACTCATGGGGTCGTCCGTTTCGTATTTGTCGCGAAGATTGTTGTGACTGCCGTCGCAAAAGGGAGTGTCGGTGGTGTGCTTGCAGCCGCAGAACAGCACTTCCTCACCGTCGGCCCGGGCCCGGTAAGGCAGGGGAACGATGCCCGTGCCCTTGTGCGAGCCGTCGCAGTACGGCTGGTTTTTTGAGCGCCCGCAGGCGCACCAGAAATAGCGCTTGCCTTCCTCAAGCTCGGCGTAGTACGGCTTGTACTGCGCGATTACGGGTTCCTGGATTGCGTCGCTCATCTGACTTCCTGCCGCTTCATGTTTCCCGGCGCGGGATTGCACAGTAATTCTAGCCTTTCCCCCGGGCCGCGCGTCCTTTGCACCCGGCGATTGCTTGCGGGTATTCTCCGGTCGTATGCCGACCACTGCAAAAGCCGCCGGACCGCTCGCCGGCCTCGCACTTTTCCTTGCCGCCCTGCCACCGGGCATCGCCTCGGGCGAATCGTCCGCGGCGCCCCGACCGAACGTCATCCTCATCGTTGCGGACAACCAGCCTGCGCGCCTGCTGGGCGCTTACGGCAACAGCGAGATCGCAACGCCCAATATTGACGCGCTGGCCCGTTCGGGGGTGCTGTTCCGCAACGCCTTCGCGGCCAGCGGCGTATGTTCGCCCACGCGCGCCGCCCTGCTGACCGGCCTGATGCCCTCGCAGACGGGCATCCACGTGGCCTTGCCGGGCCAGCCGGAGCTGGAAGGCTGGTCGGCGATCGAGGAATTCCGCAACCTGCCGCAGACGCTGGCGGACGCCGGATATTTCACCGGACTGGTGGGCAAGTACCACCTGGGACGCCACGAGCGCCCGCAGCTGGGATTCTCGTGGTGGGTGACCTTCCCGTCCGGGCACACCACGACCTTCTACGACCAGGAGATCATCGACAACGGCCGGCATTACCGGGTGGAGAAGCACCTCACGGATTTCTGGACGGACAAGGCAATCGAGTTCATCGGGCAGCGTGGGGACGCTGCAGAACCCTTCTTCCTGTACCTGTCGTACAACGGGCCCTACATGCTGCCGCCGACGGTGCTGCTGCCGCCGCGCAACCGGCACGCGGAGCGCTACCGTCAGGACCCGCCGTCGATGCCGCACGAACCCATTCATCCCTACCTCGAGGCCTGGGCGCGCGGGCGCAGCCCGACCGGCGAAATGGTGCGCGAGGGCACCACGGCCTGGCGTGCGATCAACGCCATCAACAATCCCGTTGCGATGATCAATACGGCCGCCGAAACGACGATGGTGGACGATGGGGTAGGGCGGTTGCTGGAAGCGCTGGAGGAACAGGAGCTGCGGGACAACACGCTGGTCATCTACACCTCGGACCAGGGCTCGCGCTTCGGACACGGGGGCCTCTGGGGTAATACGTCCTGGAGCTTTCCGTTCACCGTGCATGAGGTCAACATGGAGGTGCCGCTGATGTTCTCGCAGCCCGGACGGGTGCCCGAAAATGCGGTGCGCGAGGAATTCATCAACCAGGTGGACGTGTTTCCTACGCTGCTCGAGTACCTGGGCCTCGAGGAGCTTGAGATCCGGAATTCCGGGGGCCGCAGCTTTGCTTCAATGCTGCGGGGCGCGGAACCGGAATGGGACAGCACGGCGTTTTTCGAGTTCGTCACGGTTCGCGTGGTGCGCGCCGGGCGCTGGAAATACATGAAGCGGTTCGATACCGGCGAGCCTCACACGCTGTTTGACATGGTTGACGATCCCGGAGAAAAGCACAATCTCATCGACGACCCGTCCCACGCGGACGTGGTCGCGGAACTGGACAGAAGGCTTACCGACTTCTTTGCGCGCCATTCGGCGCCGGAGTACGACTTGTGGAACGGGGGCTCGGCCAAGGCGATCCTGCTCGACACGCACTATGGACAAAACCACATTTTTCGCGACCGCTTCCCCGGCTGGCGCGAGCCCTTCGTCGAGCCGCCGGCCTCGGTTTTCCGGGACCGCTGAGGCCGGGCCTGTTTCTCCGGCGTCGCCGGCAGCGCATAATCGGCACCTCTTGCAAACAGGAAAACGGACCCGCGTATGAAATGGCCCGCAGATCGGATCGTGCAGAGCTCGGAGAAGAGCTTCGGCATGTACGAAGAAGCCCTGCCGCTGATGGCGCAGGGCGTCGACGTCATCCACCTGGAAGTGGGCATGCCCAGCTTCGATACGCCGGCGCACATCAAGGAAGCGTGCAAGGCGGCGCTGGACGGCGGGATGGTGCATTACGGCGACTTCCTGGGCAATGAGCCGTTTCGACGGGCGCTGACGGAAAAACTGGCGTCGCGGAACGGAATCGAGGCGGCCGCCGACGAAGTGCTGGTGACCAGCGGTCTGACGCACGGGGCCTACATCACCTGCATGGCCGCACTGGACCCGGGTGACGAGGTCATGCTGCTGTCTCCGTATTACCCGCAGCACGTCAACAAGATCGAGCTGGCCGGCGGCGTGGTCGTTACGGCGCCGCTGGACCGGTCGCGCGATTTTGCGCTGGACGGCGCTGCGATCCGGGAACGCCTGACCGGGAGAACGCGGATGATCATCCTGGTCAATCCGGCCAACCCCACGGGGCGCGTCTATTCCCGCGAAGAACTGCAGGAACTGGCGGACGTCGCCATCGAACACGACCTGCTGGTAATGTCGGACGAGGTCTACGAGCAGATCGTCTTCGACGGCGCCCGGCACATCAGCATCGCTTCGCTGCCCGGCATGTGGGAGCGAACGATTACGCACTTCGCCTTCACCAAGGCATACGCGATGGACGGCTGGCGGATGGGCTACGCCGCGGCGCCCGGGCGGTTTATCGACGCCATGCTGAAGATCTCGAAAAACGACATCGCCCATGTGAACGTGTTCATCCAGGAAGGCGGACGCGCGGCCGTGTCCGGTTCGCAGGAAGCCGTGGCGGAGATGGTCCGGGAAGACTGCCGGCGCCGCGATCTGGTCGTGGAACGAATGAACGCAATGCCGGGAGTGCGTTGCCCGGCGCCCGAAGGCAGCATCTACGCCTTCCCGGACATTTCCGGGACCGGCTGGGAGGACGCCGCCCTGGCGCGGGCGCTGCTGAAAGAGACCAGCGTTTGCGTGGAGGAGGGATCTTTCTACGGGCGGGCAGGGGCAGGGCACCTGCGCGTGTGTTTCGGAGCCGAACCCTACGAGCGGCTGGAGGAGGCGATGGATCGCATGCACGCCTTCTTCGCCGAGCGGCAAAGATAGAGCCGCGCTGTCGGTCGGGCGCGCGAATGCAGGCCCTGGACAGTTGCAGGGTTGGCGCGCGCCTTCTGCTGTGCGCATTCCTTCTTTCGGCAGTTGATGCGCGCGCGGAGCCTGCCGGTAACGTAGTTGCAGCGCCGCAGGGCGCGTATGAAGGGACCGTCGGGAACGGCGCGCCTGCTTTTCTCGGCATTCCCTACGGCATGGCGCCGACCGGACACCGGCGCTGGCAGCCGCCCCGGCCCGCGCCGCGGCACGAAGGGATCCGGCAGGCGCTCGACTTCGGGCCGCCCTGTCCTCAGTCAAGGGCCGCCGAAACCTCGGACGAAGACTGCCTGACGCTCAATGTCTGGACGCCTGCCGCTGACGACAGCGACCGCCCCGTCATGGTCTGGATTCACGGCGGCGGCTTCGTTGCGGGTTCCGGCAATGTGTCCGGCGAAGTGTTTGCCGCGCACGGCGTTGTCTTCGTTTCGATCAATTACCGGCTCGGGCCGCTCGGCTTTCTCGCGCATCCGGCGCTTGAGGGCCCGGTGGCCAACTTCGGCCTGCTGGACATGGTTCTGGCGCTGGAGTGGGTGCGGGACAACATTTCCGCCTTCGGAGGCGACCCGGGCAGGGTCACCGTCTTCGGCGTGTCCGCGGGAGGGATGGCGGTGAGCATGTTGCTGGCGAGCGACGCGGCGCGGGGATTGTTCCACGGCGCCATCGCGCAGAGCGGTTACGGGACCTGGGCCCTTCCCCGCAGCGCCGGCGCTCCCACGCCCGCCCCGCTGGGCATGGGCCTGAGTCCTTCACGGAGCGCGGAGTCGATGGGCCGGGAGCTGATCGAACGCGTTTCTCCCGACACGGAAACGGCGGTAGAACTGCGTGCCCTCGATGCCCTGGCGCTGATGAGGGCGGTGGAGGGCTTTTACCTGCCGCTGGTGGACGGCGTTACGCTGCGCGAAGAACCCGGCATCCTGTTCCTGGCGGGCAAACAGCATGACGTGCCCGTCATGACCGGCGGCAACAGCTTCGAAGGAATGATCATGCCGGTTTCGGGGATTTCGGTGGAAGAGTACGAACGCATCTGGGGCGTGGATTATCCGGCCGCGCGGGCGCTTTACCGGGACGACTTCGACAAGTCTCCGGGCATCGGCGTCAGACGCCTGTTCGGCGACAACCGCTATCTGCTTGCCGCGCGGACGCTCGCGCTGGGAATGGCGCGCAAGCGCTCGCCGGCGTGGCTGTACTATCTGGACCTGCCCGTCTTCGGCTCTCCCAACGACTCGCCGGGCGCGCCGCACGGCTACGACCGCAGGCTGCTTTTTTCAGGAGCCGACTTGCCGGATGCCGGGCAGCAGGCGCTGGCCGGCCGCTTCCTGGGCTATTGGCTCGACTTCGCGCGCAGCGGCAATCCGAACGGCGGAAAACGCCTGCACTGGCCCGAATACCGTGAGGAAGACGACCGCTGGCTCGTGTTCGGCATCGAAGACGAAGTTCGCCGGGGCATTGCCCGGAAACGGCTCGATTTCATCGAGGCCCGTTATCGGCAGCGAATACGGCTCGCCAAGTTGCCTCCCGACCTCGCTCCCGGGGATTAGCGGTTGATCGGGAGGTTCAGCGCGGAGCGGTCGATGACGCGGCCGCCCTTGATGACCTCCACGATGGCCTTGGCGTTGTTGATGTCCTCGGCGGGGTTGGCGTCGAGCAGCACCATGTCCGCGTGCTTTCCGGGTTCGATCGATCCGAACTCGTGCTCAAGTCCGAGGAAGACCGCGCCGTTGAGCGTCGCGATGGGGATGATGTCCGCAGCTGCTATGCCCGCGTCCTGAAGCAGTTCCAGTTCGCGGTGCCCCGCAGGCCCGGATGTCTGGTCCGATCCCGCCACCAGGACTCCGCCCGCGGCATGGACCATGCGCACGTTTTCCTTGGCGATTTCGGTCATTACCTTCATCCACCAGGTCCAGGGCCGCGCCTCGTATTCCGCGCGGGTCACGGTCCTCAGTTGCTCGATTTCGTCCGGGTCGATCGTGGCCTGGTAGATCGGCTGGTCCAGGTACTCGGGCTGCTCGACCAGCCGTGCGTAGTTCTCGCCTATCGTGAGCGTGGTGACCATGGGAACGCCCTTGGCGGCCATCAGGCGGGCGAATTGCTCGGTAACCGGGCCCTGGATGATGGGATGCGCCAGCGTATCCACGCCGGCGAATATGGCCTGGCGGGCCCGCAGTTCGCTGGAGGTGTGTGCGGTGGTGCGGATGCCGCGCTCGTTGTAGTACTCCACGATGGTCTGCATCAGCTCCACGGGCAGGCGCGGAATGGTGGGCCGCGAGCCCCAGCCGCGCTCCTCGTAGGTGAGCTTGAGCACGTCGGGTTCGCGCGCGATGTGCGCGTCCAGCAAGGGCTTGGCTTCCGGCCAGTCGTCCACCAGCGTGGCGCCTGCGGAGCTGCCGTGGCTGCCGGGATAGGTCACGATCCCGCCGGTAGCGTATATGCGCGGGCTTTCGATCTCGCCGGCGCGCTCCTGTTTTCTCATCTCCAGGATGAAGTCGGGGTCGTTGCCGGCGTCGTAGAGCATCGTGAAGCCGCTGTACAGATAGCCGTGCAGCGCCTGAAGCCCCTCGTCGAAGTTGGGGGACGGCGGTTCCTGCAATCCTTCGGGCGGTGTGCGCACGCCGCCGCGCAGGTGGATGTGCATGTCCACCATGCCGGGCATCAGGTAGCGGCCTTCGCCGTTCAGGACGACCGCGCCGGCCGGCGCTTCGAGCGGCGCATTATCGACAGCGCTGATGCGCCCGTCCTCGACCGCCACCCACATTCCGGCAACTGCGGGACCGCCGGTGCCGTCCAGCAGCGAAACGTTCTCGATCAGCAGGTCCTGCGCGCCGGCGGTGGATGCCGCCGTGAATGCAAAAAGCAGTGTGGCGAAAAGGTGGGAGCGAATCGGAGTCATGTCTAGTCCTCCAGGTGTTTGAACACGATGCCGTCGCGCATCACGAAGCGCACGTCCAGTACTGCGCTGATGTCGTCCAGCGGGTTGCCCGCAAGCGCGACCAGGTCGGCGGCCTTGTCGGGCTCAAGGGAGCCCGTCAGATCGGAGATGCCGGTGGCTTCCGCCGCGTGGACCGTGCCCGACATCAGGGCCTGCATGGGCGTCATGCCGGCGTTGACGTATTCGATGAATTCGTTGGCGTTCTCGCCGTGCGGCGACACGGCGGAATCCGTGCCCAGGGCAATCTTGACGCCCATGCCGTGCGCCAGCGCGACCATGTCCTTGGGTTGGCGCCCGAGCTGCAGGAGTTTCGCCATGATGGGTGGAGGCAGGTCGCCGAAGGGGCCCGCTTTCATCTTCTCGGGCGTGTCGCCGACCGCCGTGATCGGATAGACGGTGGGCACCATCCAGGCGCCCGTTTCCAGGAACATTTCCATCGTGCCCTCGTCGGCCCACATGGCATGCTCGATCGAATCGAAGCCCGCGCGCAGCGCCGCTTCTATGCCTTCCTTGGCGTGGGCATGCGCGGTGACCTTGCGGCCGAGCGCATGCGACGTTTCGGCGATGGCGTTCAGCTCTTCCTGCGTGAACTGCTGGCCCGTGCCCGTAGCGGTTTCGCTCAACACGCCGCCGGTAGCCGTTACCTTGATCACGTCGGCCCCGCGCTTGACCATCTGGCGCACGGCCCTGCGGCAGTCGTCCGGGCCGTCGCAAGTGCCCAGCGCGGGCAGCGCGCGCAGGATCTCGGTGCGAAAACCGTGGATGTCGCCGTGGCCGCCGCTGGGCGTTATGGCCTGTCCGGCCGCGAGGATGCGCGGGCCGGGAACCAGCCCGTCGCGCACGCCGTCACGCAGCGCGAAGATCGCCTGGCCGCGGGCGCCCAGGTCGCGAACGGTGGTAAACCCGGCCTCCAGCGTCCAACGCGCGAATTGCGAGCCCTGCAGCGCGAAGTACGAGTCGGACCGTTCGACGAACTGGCCCTTGCGGTCGCCGCCGGACTGCGAGAGCAGGTGAACGTGCAGGTCGATGAAACCGGGCATCACGAAGCGGTCGCGCAGATCGATCATCCGCAACGGCGCCTCTTCACTGTCGGGCGCCTGCTCGATCCAGCCGTCCTCGATCGCGACCACCCGGCCGTCGCGCACGACCACCGTCTGCTGCGGGGCCGGCTGTTCGCCGGGCACGGCCAGCAGCGTTCCGGCGTGGATCAGCGTGTAGCCGGAAAACGGGCGATGGTCAGGGGCGCGGTTGTAGTCCGCCGCGGATACGGGCACGGCGAGCGTCAGAAGGCACGCAGCAAGAAGGAGGCGTGGGATGCTGGTCATGATGGCCCTCCTCAAGAACTATCGGGCCAGTGTAGCAGCCTTCCCGGAGGTCGCCACGAAAGCAGGGAAAGTATTCGCAACATGCGTGGATTTCCCGAAATTTCGGCTATTTGGGTCGCGTGCTAGAATCAAAACACAGCTTTTGGAGGAGTTCGCCATGAGGCTTCGTTTTACTTTTGTGGGGGCCGCGGCGTTGATGCTGATTGGCGTTCCCGGTTACGCGCAGGATTCCGAAGGAGCGATCGAGGAGATCGTGGTTACTGCCCGGAAGTTCGGTGCGGAGCGCCTTCAGGACATACCGGTGACCGTTACCGCATTTACGGCGGAAACTCTGGAGGCCATGCAAGTCCTTGATTTCGAGGACTTTGCCTACCAGGTGCCGGGCCTGACGTTCCTTGACACGGGCCCCGGGCAGCGCCGCTACGTCATGCGGGGCATCCAGTCCGCGGGCCAGCAGCAGGTCGCCGTCTATTACGACGAAGTGCCGCTGCCCGGCATTCAGAGCGCCAGTTCCAACAGCGGGTCGCAGACGACCGACCTGAAACTGTTCGACATGGAGCGGATCGAGGCTCTGCGAGGACCGCAGGGCACGACCTTCGGCGCCAATTCGCAAAGCGGCACCATGCGCTTCATCACCGCCAAGCCGGACCTGGACGGATTCAGCGCGACTCTGGGCGGGCAGTTTGGACAGACGTCACACTCCAACGACTACAACTGGAGCGGTCACGGCGTGGTCAACGTGCCGCTGTCCGATACCTTCGGAATGCGCCTGGTGGCCTATAACGTCGAGGACGCCGGCTGGCTGGAGAACAATCGTTGCCGCCCGGTGAATCCCGCGGAGGACCCGCGCGACCCGGGCGTGGACCTTGCCTGTCTGAACCTGGAGGACTTCAACTACGTCGATACCCGCGGGCTCCGGGCCAATTTCCTTTGGCGCCCCAGCGATGTTCTTGAAATCAACGCCCAGTACTGGTGGCAGGACCGTTACCTGGCGGGCGACAACCGTTATCACCCTTACGACACCTATGACGAGCGGGGCGTTAGCGACAACGGCGACAAGGACGCTGCCGCAGCCTTTACGCACTTCCACACGGGTGAATTCCTCGTTGGAGACTATGCTCAGACCTTCAAGCCGGACGAGCAGAACATCTTCAGTGTCACGGGCGACCTGGACCTGGGTTTCGCGACGCTGACCGCAACTGCCTCGCGCTACGAGAGGGACTTCGAGTTCAAGTTCGACTCCACCTGGATCATCACGTTCCTGTATCAGAACAACAGTTCGCCCGAGTTCAACTTCTTCACCGAACGGGCCGACCTGATCTACGCGCTCACCGATCAGCGCCAGAGCCTCGACCAGAACGCGTTCGAAGTGCGCCTGACGTCGGCCGGCGAGAGCGCCCTTCAGTGGGTGGGTGGCGTTTTCTGGCGCGAGAGAACCACCGATTTCCAGAGCTTCGTTCCGGTTATCAACACCATGGGCCTCACCTACGATCCCGGAACTCCCTACACCATCCCGCCGACCAGCGAGCCGGGCGCCGGCATTCCCGGCTGCCACCCCTGCGTGTTCGCGCGCTTCGCCGACAAGGACATCACCGAGAGCGCGGTGTTCGCCGACGCCAGCTATCAGCTCAACGACCAGTGGGAGTTGGGCGTGGGCATACGCTGGTTCAAGGTGGAGCAGTTCGAGATCGGCGACACGGTCTTCAATTTCGCGGCGTTTGCGCCGAATCCACCGGATGGACAGACCGATGAGCTCGAGATCGATGACGACGAGATCACGACCCGGGTGGTGCTGCGCTGGCAGCCC
The DNA here is from genome assembly GCA_965116895.1 of Gammaproteobacteria bacterium. Lineage (GTDB taxonomy): Bacteria > Pseudomonadota > Gammaproteobacteria > Steroidobacterales > Foliamicaceae > Foliamicus. Next base: position 1,255,857 of record OZ220729.1, read on the forward strand.
AACGAGGAGTTGACGGTGTACGGGACCCGTTCCGAAGGCTATCGCCTGGGCGGCACAAACAACCCCGGCATCATCAACAATCCCCGTTCAGTCGAAGCCGGCGTGCCGCCCTTGTTCGAGGCTGATCAGGTCACGAGCTACGAAGTGGGCGTGAAGTCGCAATGGCTGGGTGGCACGGTGCAATGGAACAATTCGGCGTTCTTCATGACCTGGGAGAACCTGCAGGTGGCCGGACAGGACCCCACCCGCGCATTCAGCTTCATCGGTAACGCCGGCGAGGCCGAGGTGAACGGAGTGGAGACCGAGGTAATCGGACGCTTCGGCAACCTGGATCTTACGGCGGCAGTGACCTTCCTCGGCAAGCGCGAACTCACCGAGGACCAGGTGTCGGACTCCGTGGTCGCGCCGGGCAAGGCCGGCGACAAGATCCCGGAAATCCCGGAAATGACCGCGAGTTTCATGGCGCAGTACAACTTCACGCCTCCCATCGCCGGGTGGGATGCCTTTGCGCGCCTGGAAGGGAGTCACAAGGGCAGTTCGTGGACGCAACTGCGGCCCGAGGCCGGCAACAATCGCTTCAAGGACTCCTTCCAGTTGTTCAACGCCCGTCTCGGCTTCAGCAACGAGGAGCGCGGGCTGGACCTGCAACTGTTCCTCGAGAACATCGCCGACGAGCAGCCGGACATCGCTATCGGGACCGGCGGCGGTCAGCCCACCAGCAAGATCACGAGTCGCCCACGCACCATCGGCCTGGCCGTAACGCAGGCGTTCGGCAGCTAGGCGCACCGTTGACTTGATCCCCTTTTTGTGAAGAGGGGAGACTCATACCACTCCCCCTCCGGCAGGGGGAGTGGTATTTTTTCGTCATGAAGACGGAAACCTGGTCGTCGACGCGGGGCTTTATCCTGGCCTCGGTAGGGGCGGCGGTCGGCCTGGGCAACCTGTGGCGCTTCCCCTATATCGCCGGCAGCAACGGCGGCAGCGCATTCGTGCTGGTTTATGTCGGCTGGGTCCTGCTCCTGGGGCTGCCGCTGGTGATCGGCGAGCTGGCGCTGGGGCGGCGCGGCGGGCGCAATGCCGTCCACACGATGCGCGAAGTGGCCTCGCGCGAAGGGCGAAGCGGCACCTGGGTGCTGATCGGATGGCTGTCGATCCTCGTTCCGCTCGTCGGCATCACCTACTACAGCATCGTCGCGGGATGGTCGCTGAACTACACGCTGCTGGCGGCGCAGGGCAGGTTCCAGGGGATCAGCGCCGAGGGGTCCCAGGCGCTGTTCGGAGAGCTGTTGAGCGATCCCCTGCGTCTGATGTTCTGGCACGGGCTGTTCATCGCCTTCGTTGTGGCGGTCATCGCCGGCGGGGTCCGCAAGGGCCTGGAACGCGCCAGCAAGCTGATGATGCCTGGCCTTTTCGTCCTGCTGCTGGTGCTGGTGGGCTGGGCCACGGTCGCCGGCGACTTCGGCAGGGGAATGGCGTTCCTGTTCAGCGCCGATTTTTCCGCCCTTACGCTGGACGGAGTCCTGATGGCGCTCGGTCAGGCGCTGTTTTCGCTGGCCATCGGCGTGGGCATGCTTATCACCTACGGGGCCTACGTGCCGCAGCGCGTGTCGCTGCCCCGCGCCGGCGCGATCATCGCCGGCGCCGACTCGCTGGTGGCGCTGCTCGCGGGAATGGCGATATTCCCGATCGTTTTCGCCGTGGGCCTGGAAGCCAACAGCGGCCCCGGGCTGATCTTCGAGACCCTGCCGGTGGCGTTCGCGGGCATGCCCGGCGGCGTGCTGCTGGGGACCCTGTTCTTCGTGATGCTGAGCCTGGCCGCGATCACGACCGGATTCGGCATGATCGAGCCGGCCGTGGCGTGGCTGTCCCGCGACACCTTCCTCTCTCGCCCGCTGGCAACGCTGCTCATGGGCATTCTGACCTGGGCTGTCGGCATGGTCTTCGTGCTTTCTTTCAACGTTTGGGCCGATGTGAAGCCGCTGGGCGGCATGTTCAGCGAGATGGGCCTGTTCCAGCTAGTTGACTTTCTCGTGGCCAACGTCCTGCTCCCGGTCAACGCCTTGCTCCTGGCCGTGTTCCTGGGCTATTTCTGGTCGCTGAGTTCGGCGCGCGGCGAAACCGCTCTGAGCGGCTCTCTTCTCCGGATCTGGCGCGCCCTCCTGTGGCTCGCCCCCTTCCTGATCCTCGTGGTTCTCTGGAGCCTGCTGAGCTGACCCGGGAGTGGGGGCATGTCCCCCACGGCATCCCGCCCTCCCACCTTTGCTAAACTTCCCCGCCTGTGCCCGGGTGGCGAAATGGGTATACGCAGGGGACTTGATATTGAGCGCCGGGCGGGAAACCGCCCGATGCACCAGGAGTCAAATTCGGGGAAACCTCAGCACGCAAGGTGGTGGCAATCCCGAGCTAAGCCCCGGTTTCATGGGGAAAGTGTAGAGACTTGACGGCTCCGGCCTAAGTTGCCGAACGGCGATACGGCAGAGGGAAAGTCCAGACCCCAAAGGGGCGCTCGTCGCGCCCCGCGGCGAAAGCCGTAGCGGGTAAGAAAATCCCCCGGAGGCGACTCCGTGCCGGTTCGAGTCCGGCCCCGGGCACGCAAAGGGAGAAATTGTGGTTTGGCGTTGGCACAACTAGTGTCGAAACGTATTGCATTTGGTATCAATTGCAATCTATTATTGGACCCAGCAAATCTGTTTGATTCCACATGGCTAGAACCGTCCAAATGCAGGTTCGGCTGGAACCCGAACTGAAGGCGCAATCCGAAGAGGTGCTTTCTCAACTCGGGCTGAAGCCCACTGAATTTATACGCATGTCCTTGCGACAACTCGTGATGCGCAGGGGATTGCCCTTTGACGCGCGAATTCCGAACGCCGTAACGATCGACGCACTGGCGGAACCTGCGGAGCGACTGAAACGATTCCCGTCCGCGCGCGCGGTCTTCTCTCACCTTGAAGCGGCCAGCGACGCCGATCAAAAGGACCGATGAGAGAAATTGCCTATACGAAGAGATTCCGCCAAGACTACAAAAGAATCAAGAAAAGAGGCTGGGACACTCGAAGGCTTGAAGCTGTCGTTGATGCCCTGGCGAGGGGCCAGCCATTACCACCCAAGGCCCGACCCCACAAGTTGTCAGGCAACCTCATAGAAGCCTGGGATGTTCATGTGGCCGGAGACTGGATACTGATTTACGAGATCAGCGAAGATCTTCTGATTCTCCGCCGCACCGGAACACACGCCGACCTTTTTCAAAATTAATGAAGAAATGCGGTGATGCTTTACTACTTTGCCTACGGCTCGAACATGCTCACCAAACGCCTTAACCAGCGCTGCCCGGGAGCCAGACGGGTAGGGCGTGCGGACGCTGCCGATCATGCGATTGAATTCAGCAATCCCAGCATCGACAAGTCCGGCAAAGCCACCGTCCGCCGTCAGGGTAGTTCAGTGAGCAAGAGCGCATGGATCAGCGCCGGAAAGGTGTCCGCGGCGATCGCCGCGGTCGCTCTTCTGCTGGGTGCGGTTTTTCAGGGACAAGCCCAGCAGCGTAGCGATATGGCCGATGTCAGGGCCGAACTTCGCAGCGGCTTTGCGGAAGTCAATGGACGCTTCACGGAGGTCAACATCCGTCTCGAGAACATCAGTGGTGACCTTGTGAGCCTGCGCGAAAGGGTCGCAAGAATAGAGGGCCAGCTTGTGCTGCCCACGGATTCAGGGACTCAGGCGAACATGGCACCGGAGACCGAAGAGGACGGCTGAGCGCCCGTTTCAGTCAATCGTCATCGAATGCGACCGCTAGCTCACATGCTGTAGTTCAGCGTGAGTTTGTAGGTGCGCGGCGGCAGGGCGATGGAGCCGCCGAGGCCTCGCGACCCGGTGATGAAGCTCCGGTCGTCCTCGAGGTTCTGCATGGCAAGGCGCGCTTCCCATCGTTCATCAAAGGCCAGGCCCACATAAGCATTGATGCGGTTATAGGGGCTTACCAGGAACTCTTGCGTAGCAACGAGGACATACTCGTCGGTATGGTAATAGTCCAGGCCCAGTTTGATCGCCGCCGCCCTGCCGCCCAGGTCGATATCGCGGATGTAGTCAAAACCGACGGCAAACGCGAAGTCGGCAGTCTGAGGAGGTTCCGCTTCCACGCCAAAGGCCGCCATAGAGTTTGCCGGAGCGGTGGTCGGATCGATTTCACGGAACCTGCCATCCAGAAACGTTCCCGTGAGGAAAGCGGTAAAGCCATCAAACAGAATTGCCGTGCTCTCCAGCTCAAGGCCCTTGATCGTGACATTTCCGGCGTTCTGGACAGGAAAGGTCGGATTGCCGTCGACGATCACGTTTGCGTTGAGCGTTATGTCGGTGCCCCGGTTGACGAAGTAGTTGGCATTCAAACGGAAGCGATTATTGAACATTTCCGTCTTGACGCCGATTTCGTAGGTCCAGTTGGTTTCCGGGCCGTAACTGGATTTGGCGACACTCGTGTTGAAAATATTGATGCCGTTGAATCCGCCTGACTTGAATCCCTTGGCGGCCGACGTGTAGAGCATGAGGCTATCGACAGGTCCCGAGGTGTCGAACTCGTAATCGAGACCGATCTTGGGCGTCCACGCATCGTATTCCAGTGCTTCCTCGATTAATTCGGGCGGCAGCGGGATAAACAGGAGCTGAAAGTCGAAATCCCACTCCTTGTCTTCGCTGATCCAGCGGATACCGCCGGTAAAGGTCAGCTTGTCGGTAATCGCGTAGTCGCCCTGGCCGAAGACCGCATAGGATTCCGTGCTGACATCGATAAAGCTCTTGGACACGGTGCCGCCAACGGACGCGAAAAACCAGCCGATATCCTGAGTGGAGTTTTCCTCAAAATAGAACGCGCCAACCGTGTAGTTCAGCCTGTCGTCAACGGCGCTGCCTTGCAGCTGCAGTTCCTGGCTGAATTGGTCGGAGTCGGTGCCGATGGAAGCGAGAATGGCGCCGCTGCCCGAGAAATCGTTGGCCCAGAAGTCATCCGTCTGCGCGTATCCCGTGATGGACTTCAACGTCGGGCCGTCAAAGTCATACGACATCGTGAGAGAAGTGACGAGTTGTTCCGTTTCACCCCGGGGTTGATTGGGGATGTCCGTCCGTCCGCCGCCGCTGTAGTCCTGGTCGGGAATGGAAACATCGTAGAGGCCGCCGAAGGTGGGCACGAGGTCTCTCGACGTGTGCTGTCGATTCCGCGGCACATCGGGCGTGGTGGCAGCGACCATCGTGACAGCGTCATTGCTGCTGTCGGCATAGGACACGTTCACCGTGGCGTCAAAGTTCTCGCCGCCCATGTAGCGCAGTTTGACCCGTCCCGCCCAGTTCTTGTCTTCACCTATGTTGGAATCTGTAGCCAGGTTTGTTCCGTATCCGCTGTGTCCGTTGAACTGGAGCGCGACAGAACCGGCGAACTCGTCCCCAAGAGGACCACCGGCGCTGGCCGAAGCTTCATATTGGTCGTAATTCCCGAAACCGGCGGATGCCTTCAGCCAGGAATCTTCTGCCGGATCACGGCTGATAAAACGAATGGCTCCGGCCAAGGTGTTCCGACCGTAAAGCGTGCCCTGGGGACCGCGCAGCACCTCTATCCGTTCCACATCCGCAAGACGGACATTGTTGCCGTTCAACCGGCCGATATAAACGTCGTCCACGTAAATCCCGAACGGAGATTCCGCCACGGCCAGCGATGCATCCTGGACCAGGGAACCGCGCAGGGAGGCCGAGAGATTGGTGGGCTGCGTTATGTTGTAGGTCATCTTCAGGCTTGGGACGTAGCGCTCAAGGTCCTGAGCTTCGACGATCTGCCGGTCTTCCAGTTGTTCGATGCCCAGCGCCGACACGGGAATAGGCACCGATTGCAATGACTCTTCCCGCCTCTGTGACGTAACGACAATTTCTTCGAGCATCACGTCTTGCGCTGCGGCAAACTCGGCTGACGACAGGACGCCCATAAGGCACCACAAGAGGTATCTGTGTTGCATGGTGATAATCCCCTACTTATGTTAAATGATCTGCCGACACGTAAACTGACGTTGCGTCAGCGGATTGACTTCTGATCCTAGCAGATCAAGAGTCGCAGTCAATTCGATCAGATCGCGAGCACTTCAATCACCAGTTCTCCTGGGTAGAGTCGTGGGAACCGGCGTGCCGTATCGGGATCAGGGACGATGTAGAATGAAATGGCTATTGGCAAACAAGCGAGGGGAACTATGGAAGACATGAAGCTGCGAAAGCTCCGGGAGAAGCTGGGAATCTCCGCCAATGACCAGACGGAAGCAGCGGGCAAGACAATCGGTCCGAATCTGCGGACGAAGATCTCGGGCTATTCGGGGACAGGCGGCAATTTCGTTTCCGCGCCACCCGTGGACGATGCTGCGGTTGCCGGGACACATGCGGTGGCAGGCGGCAATTTTGTGTCTGCACCACCCGCGCCCGACGCCTCAGTGGCGGGAATTCGCGCGGCGGCAGGCGGCAATTTCGTTTCCGCGCCGCCGGCGCCCGACGCCTGAGCAGCGGGAACCCGTCTGTCCTGAGCCTTTTGCCCGACCCTGAAGCGGGAGAAGCTTCAGGGAGTAACGGCCTTTCGTGATGGAGCGGCAAGGACCGAGTGTGCCTGCGGCCACCGAAGGAAGAACTGTGAACTTCCGCGAACTGCGTACGCTGGAAGTCATATTGAAGATAACCGAACGCTGTAACCTGAACTGCGACTATTGCTATTTCTTCAACGCGGGCGACGACAGTTACCTGGGGCACTCGGCGCTCATATCGAATGACACGGTCGCGCTGCTGGTGCGAAGGCTCAGGGAATTCTCCGAGGAGTACGAACTTCAACGAATAGCGATTCACCTGCATGGCGGCGAACCGCTTCTGATGCCGAAAGCCCGACTCGATCGCATCTGCCGTGAGATCCGATCGAATCTGGATCCCGTCGTTGACGTGTCCATGACGATCCAGACCAACGGAATGCTGATTGATCTCGATTGGGTAGAGATATTCAACCGGCATGGCGTGCAGGTGGGGGTCAGCCTGGACGGAGCGAAGGCGCACAACGACGCCCATCGCCTCGATCACAACGGCAGGTCGTCCTACCAGGCGACCGTTCGCGGCCTGGCCCTGTGTCAGGAACACCTGAATCATCCTCCCGCTGTCCTGGCCGTGATCGGCGAGGATTTCGATCCCGGGGAAATTTACGAGCATTTTCGAAATGACCTGCACGTGCGTCAGCTCGACTTCCTGCTGCCTGACCTGAATCACGACAATTTTTCCGGCGACGCGGAAGCTTACGGCGATTTTCTGATCGAGGTTTTCGACAGGATGGCGAAGGACGAAGAATCGGTAGGCGTTAGGTTCATCGATCATTTTCTGGCGCGCCTCTACGGGCAGGGGAACTTCCTTTTCGGCGCCGGCAGAGATGCCCCGGACCATCTTCTGATTACCGTGTCGTCCGATGGCGGAGTCGGTCCGGACGACACGTTGAGGTCCACGAAGTACTGGAACGGATACGACTACAGGGACCTGAAGAGTTCCAGCATCGGGGAAATCATCCAGGACCCGTTGTTTCACGAATTCGAACACTTCAAGAAGACGCCTGCATCCGCATGTTCGGATTGCTGCTGGCGTGACGTCTGTCGCAGCGGGCAGCCCGTTCACCGGTATGCGAGCGGCAATGGGTTCGACAACCCCACGGTCTATTGCGAAGGACTGGACAAGTTCTATACCCACGTCGTGAGGCACCTGGCCCTGCACGGCGAGCCGCTGGAAAAAGTGGGCGCAGACCTGATCTGAGTTGGCGACGGCAGGGCGTTTTCGCGCCGGCGCCGCCCAATCCTTCATGAAAATCTACATTGACCGCAGGCTGGGCGATGTGCACGACCTGATTTCGTTCAGCGAAACGCTTGTGTCTGCGCAGGAGTTGCACCCGGACGCCGCTGACTATCGGCCTGGCGCACTATTGCCGACCGACTTTCGAAAGCTGGATGAACTCGAGGCCAACAAATACACCGCTTCTCTAGACGAACTGTCGATCGAGGACGAACTGGACTTTGTCGCAATCTTCCCTTGCGAGCGGAAATCCGAGAGAGCCTTGGATTTTTCGCCATTTCTCAGCCTGTCGCCGGTCGCTGCACTCGACCCGTCCATCGACGATGGAAACCATCCTTCGATTACGGTGGATCGGGCGTCGGGCATGAGGCTGGGCTTGCACCTCGACTCGTGGGACGGACTCGAAGTGTCCTCCAGGTGGAAAAGCCGCAACCGGATAGTCGTCAACAGGGGCCCCGGGGACCGATATGTCTATTTGGTACCTGTGCCACTAGAAGCCATGGCCGAGCGCGTGGCTTCATCGGCAAGCCTTCATCCCGGCGAAGTGACCGACACCTTTATCCGCAAAAATCGGCGTACTCCCTGTTTGCGCATGCTGCAGTCGGCGAACGTCGCGTATGTCTGTTGTACGGAGCGCCTCGTTCACGATGCCTGCGTAATTCCAGGCGGCGATCGAGCGGAAAGCCGCCATTACCTGGGGCACTTCGTCAGGAACTAGCCCGCGTTTCGCTTGTTTGGGCTCCCTCCGGTTCGATACGGATCGTGGCGATGTCCGTGCCGTGATATTGCTGGTGCCGCACCGAAGTGGCGTAATGGCGCAGCAGGCGCAGCGGCACCTCGGACTCGTTGGGAAGGCCGGTGCCCCCTTCACTCAGCATGGCGAGCTGATCCTCCAGGTTGATGTCCGAGCCGCCGGCAACGAATTCCAGGTCCGTGGCCTGTCCGTCCGCCCGGGCGATCAGCAACAGGCCCCGTTCGACTTCCTCCGACCGGTCGTCCAGCAGGATATGCAGGACTTCTTCGCCGACTGCGCGAAGCCGGAACGTGGTCCGTTCGTCCAGACGCGTCCGTCGGGCGAAATCGCGCAGGAACGCATCGATTGCCGGAACCGCCGCGATGGAGAGCGTAGTATGCAGGCGCCGCGGTCTGGACCGGGTCAGATCCACGAAGCCCGAAAGGAGAATGACGGTGATGCCTCCGACCGTCATGCCCTGGCCCAGAATTTCGCCCCAGGCTCCTTGCCGGAGAGCCGGATAGACCAGGTCGAACTGGAACAATACGCCCACCACTACAGCGAACCCGACGATCAGGCGCTTGCGGTAATCGAATCCGTCGGCAATCACTATTCGCAGTCCAAGGACGAAGATAAGGGCCATGATCACGGCCAGGTAGGCCCCCACGACCGGCCCCGGTATGGCGACCACCACGGCGACGAGTTTGGGCAGGAACGCCAGTACTGCGAAAACCGCGCCAACGCATACGCCCACACGGCGGGCGGCCACTCCGGTGATCTCCACTACGGCGATGCAGTTGCCGTATGTGGTGTTCGGCACCGTCCCGCCGAGTCCGGAAAGGAGGTTGCCGACGCCATCGGCGTAGATTGCGCCCTGGATCGAACGGAAGTCGGTCGCGCGCGGCTTGCGCCAGGAAACGCGCTGGATGGCGATCGCGTCTCCCAATGTGTCCAGGGCGCCGACCAGCGTGACCAGGATGAACCCCGGAAGCAGCGCCCAGAAAGTGGCGCTGAAGCTCAGGTCCAGCCCCGGATAGGCACTGAAATCCGGAAGCCCCATCCATGGCGCGGCCGCGACCCGCGCGGTGTCGTAGAGTCCGAACCATGCGCCCGCGAGGCTCCCGGACACCAGGCCGATGGCCGGCGCCCAGAGCCGCCACATGCCGGTCAATCTGAGCGCCAGCAGAACGGAGGCGGCGAGCGTCACCAGCGCCGTGACCGGCGCGGCGGCGGGGGCGACGGTAGCCGGAACGTTGATCAGCTTGCCATATATGATCGGCGCAATGCTTACGGGTATCAGCATGAGCACCGTGCCGGCAACCGTAGGCGTAAACACACGGCGCAACATGGCCATTCTCGAGCCGAGAATGAACTGTGTGAAGGCAGCCACGACAATCAGCGTGGCCATCAGTTCGGGACCTCCGCTGCGCACGGCGCTGATGCCGACCGCGAGATAGGCCGTGGTGCTGCCCATCACCAGGATGTAACCGGCGCCGATACGGCCGAATCGCATCGCCTGAATGAACGTGGCTATGCCGCTGACCGACAGCGCGGCGAACAGCGCCCAACTGAGATAGGCATCGCCCGCGCCGGCGGTTGTAATGAGGATTGTCGGAGTCAGCACGACGCCGGCCAGTGTCAGCGCGGTGTTCTGCAATCCCAGGCCGATGGTCAGGGGCAGGGAGGGCCGGTCGTTCGCCTCAAAGCGCAGCCCTTGATCGGTGCCGGATTCAGTCACGTGCTGTCCGCTCAGAATATGATGCTGACCGCACCGTGCCGGGAGAGATCTTCCAGATCCAGCACGGCGCGGCGATACGCAATCCTCAGATCCTTGCCGTCTCTCCGCAGGATGTAGTCGATGGCGCCGACATAAGGCGCTCCTTCACCGCTGCGGAAACGATAAACCAGGACGTTCGCAGAAACCGACAACTGTCCGTCGGCGGTTTCCTCAACCCGCACGTTCGCAACGAACCGCCGGGTCCGGGACCGCGGATTCTCACGGTGAGAATGGCGGCTGTTCAACCGCGCCGCCCGGGCGCGCAGACGGACGATGTCGTCGTCGATGAACACCAGGTCGCGCGTGGGGTCTCCTTCCGGCAAATCCGTGGAGGGGACCACGTACCGGGCGTCGTCCGTAAACAGGTTGACCCACTCCTCGAGTCTCCATTCGTCCAGCAGCGCCGCTTCGCGGAATAGGAATTCCTCTACGCTTTCTCGCAACGCGGACCTGCTGTTGACCGTCATTGTCCAATTTTCCGGCTATTGTCGCCGTCGTCGGTTTCCGGAGCCGACGCGGCTTTGGCTTCCGCTGGCGGTCCGTCCTGTCCGTCGGTCTTGCCCAGGCCCTGCATATTGGCGTGCCATTGCCGCCAGAACCCCCGCATCTGGAGCTCGTCCGCCGTTCCCGGGTCGGGCTTGAGCATGCCTCTTGAGATGTCGGACCACTCGGTCCCCGAGGCCCGGAATCCGGTCTGGCACGATTCCAGGGCTTCCACGTCATCCGGTGTGGCAAAGCCACCCGGTCCGAGGAAGGTCAGGTAGCTGTCGAGCCGGGTGGCCAGTGCGGGGCCTGACTCTTTCCTGGGTACAAGATGCCACGCTGTCACCTGCATTCTGTCCGGCGCCAGGGGTTCGATATAGCGGATGCTGATGGCCACGAAGTCCATGATCAGCAGGTTCGGATAGATCAGCAGGTTTCGGGAGGTGTCGGCCATCCGGTAGGTGCGCTCTTCCCCATATTTCCGCACCAGCCGGCGACGGACCCGCGCTATCCTCCGCTTGGCTTCCTCGCCGAATACCGGGTGCCAGCGGGCGATGGGGCGGCCGTTTCTGGATATGTTCTCGGACACGCAGTGGCCGTTGCCCAGGGCCCGCCCGGCACCGGGCGGGCGGGCGGCCAGCGTGTCCCCGCTGTCGTCCGTTCCAAGGCCGGACATGTAATCCACGTAGGTCCGGTGCGTCGGTACCAGGTGGTATCCATCCAGGCTGTTCTCAGCCAACAGTTTCCAGTTGGCCTTCATGGCGTACTTGTTGGAACCGGAAATCACCCGCATTCCTTCCTCGGCCTGATCGACCACCAGGTCGAGGTATTCTCTCGCCCCCGCCAGGTAGGTAACGAGGTCTTCGACGTCGGGATTGAAACTCACGAAGTAAAAACCCCGGTAGCTGTCGACCCTGGGCGGCTCCTTCAGTCCGTGTTCGCTCGGGTCGAAGTGGGGGCCGTAGGAGTCCCGCCCGGGAACGCCGACCAGCTCGCCGCTGGAGCTGAAAGACCAGGCGTGATAGAAGCACTGCAGCACTTTTGCATTCCCCGAGTCACGGCGGCAGATCAATGCACCGCGGTGCGGGCAGGAATTGAGGAATACCCGCACGCGGCCGTCTTTGCCTCGAATGAAAAACAGCGGCCTGCCGGCCACCGTGCGCCGGCGGTAGTCTCCGGGGCTCTCCACTTCCGATTCGTGTCCCAGGTAGATCCAGCATCGGTTGAAGATCAGTTCCCGTTCCCGCCGGAACAGATCCGGGGACGTCATGCACGACCGATGGACCCGAAAAACCCCGCGTTCCCGGTCGTCGATGATCAGGTCCTGGATTTCCATGAGTTCGCCCGTGTCCCGGAATACCGACTCACATCCGGATAAGGAATGGTCGAGGCGAGGGAGTTGCAACCGCCTCCGACACAGTGTTCCTGGCCTGTTTTGCCGGGTCAGGCCACTAGCGGGCGAGTGGCCCCGTCAGTGGGGACAGGTCGCTATCCAGGACTCCCCGTTTTCCAGTTCCACGGCTGGACCCGGGTTTCTGCGAAGACATCCGCCTTGCCATAGGGGCTGTCAGCCAGAAAGGCACGCGCCGCCTCCAATGTTGGCGCTTCGACAACCAGCAGCAGGCCCACAATGGTCTGCGCGTCGTCGGCCAGGGTCGGTCCGGCATGGAGAACGGCAATTTCGGGATGTTCGGGATGACTACGCAGATACTCGGTATAAGCGCCCTGAATTTCGCTGCCTTCCTGCACCAGTCCCGGCTTGTGAGTTACGAAAGCGACCACGTGCATGAGAATTCCCCCGCTCTGGATTACCTGTCGCGATGACAATAGGCGAACTCATTCCGTTCTGTCAATCCACAGCCCCGCGCGGGACGTTCCGGCGCCCGATTGCGCCGCTTGCATGACGGCGGGAGCGACCTCTACGTCCCGCGCGCGATCCTTCCGCCGGGCGGCTCGACGCGGACGGTCACGATGTCCGTGTCGTGGTACTGCTGGTGGCGGACCGAGGAGGCCAGGTGGCGCAACAGCCGTAGCGAAACGTCCTCTTCGATCATCGCCGCCGCGTTCGCCTCGCCCAGCAGCGCGATCCGGTCCTGTATGTTCTGTTCCCCCCGCGAGGCAACGAACTCCAGCACGGCTCCGCCGTCTTCGCTGCGCGCCGTGAGAAGCAGTTGCCGCCCGCTGTCCCCAGCGGATCCCTCCTGTTCCCGGAGGGTAAGCAATGTTTCTTCGCAGACGGCATCGAGCCGGCCCACCATCTGCGCATCCCATCCTCTTCGCGACGCAAAAGCGCCGATGAACTCCCGGATCTCGTGCAGGGCGGAGGGACTGAACTCCAGTTGTATTCGACGGGGCCGCGGCTTCGTCAGTTCGACAAACGTGGTCATGATGATCGCCACGACGCCCCCGGTGAGCATTCCGTTGTTCAACAGAGCGCCTGAAAACTCCGAGACCAGCCCGGGAAACATTGCGCCGCTCTGAAAGCCCACGCCGATCCAGAACGAGACGCCGGCAATCAGGCCCTTGCGGGAGTCAATCCCATCCTGAATGATCACCTTCATGCCAATGATGAAGATTGTCGCCATCGTGATCGTGATGAAGGCCGTGATGACCGGACCCGGTATCGCAAGGATCACTGCAAGCGCCTTGGGAACGAATGCCAGCACGATCAGCGCCGCGCCGAGTGCGATGCCGACAAGGCGAGAGCTGATTCCGGTGATCTCGACCATGGACGCCCCGGTCGGCCGGAAGCCGAGCGGCATCGTGCCCGCCAGGCCGGACAGCAGGTTACCCACTCCGTCGGCAGCCACGGCGCCTTGAACCGCCCGAAAATCCACGGCGCGGCTTTCGGCCCAGGAGACGCGCTGGATCGCGACGGCGCCGCCGACGGTCTGTATCGTGCAGACCAGGGCGACGAACACGAACGCGGGAAGCAGCGCCCAGAAGTCGGGAGTGAAACGCAGGTCCAGGGCGGTCCATTCGGGCTGCGGAATACCGATCCACGGCGCCAGGGCGATGCGCTCGACGTCATACAGTCCGAATATGCCTGCGACGGTTGAGCCCGCCACGATTCCGATGACCGGCGCCCATAGCCGCGCCCGGCCCTTTGCCGTGAGCGTGATGCCGGTGATGACGGCCAGGGTCGTCAGCGCGCTGAGCGACGCGGCGAGCGGCGGCGTGCCGATCGGCACACTCTTCAGCTGGTCGAACATGATCGGCATGACCGTAACCGGCGTGAGCATGAGGACCGTGCCCGTTACGGTTGGCGTGAGAATGCGCCGGAACAGCGAGAGGCGAGCCGAGAATACGAACTGGACGAGCGCCAGGACAACCACCAGGGTTCCGAGCAACGCCGGGCCGCCGGCAGCGAGTGCGGCGATGCTGACCGCGATGGCCACACCCGATGTTCCAATCGCGAGGACGTAACCGGCGCCGAACCGTCCGACCCGCCGTGCCTGGATTATCGCAGTCGCGCCGGAGATCGCGACGGAGGCGAATACGGCCCACAGCAGTGCTTCCTCGGGCTGTCCGGCGGCGCGGAATACGACCGTCGGTATCATCACCGCGCCGGGCAGCACCAGGCAGGCAATCTGCAAGGCGAGGCCCACGCTGAGCGGAAACGGGATCTTCGCGTCCGGATGAAGGCGGTTCCGGGAGCGCGTGTCGGATTCGTGGAGTCCCATGTCCTGATCCCTGTTCCTGCGGAGCGCGCCGGCGAATAATCGGGTACTGTATGTCGGCGCCGGGATGCCTTGCGAGGCCTCCCGCTGCTCGTCGAGGCATTTTCGCATACGCAAAGCTGGCGATTCTCAATGGCAAGCGCACATCCTCCGCAAACGGTTTCCCGCCGCGAACGCCGGCTCGGCCGCTGGTCGATCGGCCCGGTCGCCGCGGCGCTGCTTTGCGCGCTTCTGAGTGCCGCGGACGCCGAACCGATCACGCTTCGGGTGCACACCTTCAATTCCCCCAGGGCGATCGCCGTGCGTTCGTTTCTCGTTCCCTGGGCCAGTGAGATCGAGGAGCGTACCGCGGGGCGGGCGAGGGTCCAGGTATTTCCGGCGATGCAGCTTGGCGGAAAGGCGTCGGACCTTTATGGACAGGCGCGCGACGGCGTGGTGGACATCGTCTGGACATCGCCCGGCTATTCGCCGGGGCGGTTTCCGCTCACGGAGGTGTTCGAACTGCCCTTCGTATGCGGCAACGCGGAAGCGACCAGCCAGGCCATGATGGAGTTCTATCGCAAATGGATGCGGGATGAATACCCGGATACCGTTCCACTCGTGTTTCACGCCGCCGCGCCCGCCCATATCCACACGACCGATCGGCCGGTTCGCAGGCTCGAAGACCTGGCGGGCGTGAAGATTCGAGTCCCTTCGCCCGCCAGCGCCGCCACGATTGAAGCGCTGGGAGCGGTCCCGGTCGGCATACCGGTCTCGGACGTTTACGAGGCGTTGTCGCGAGGCGTCGTGGGTGGCGTTTGGGTGGCCTGGTCGATCATGCAGCCCTTCCGCCTGCATGAAGTGACCCGGACCCATACCGAGGCTTCCCTGGCTTGCGTGCTGTTTGTGCTGACTATGAACAAGGCCCGTTACCTGGGCTTGCCGGAGGACATCCGGAACGCCGTCGACGTGTCCACGGGAATGGCGCTGGCCAAACGGCTGGGCCGGTTATGGCAGGACGATGAAGAGACGGGCCGCAATCTTGCCGTGCAACGCGGCAATGCAATAGTTCCGCTTTCCGAGTCGGAGCGCGCGCGCTGGATACAGGCCACCCGGCCGGTGATTGAGGCATGGTTGGATAGAGTGGGCGACATGGGGCACGACGGCGACGCGATGCTCGCGGATGCCAGGCGCCTGGTGGCGAAATACAACAATGAGCCCTGACGGCCGGCTGGAACGGCTGACGCGGGTTTTCGCCCTGGCGGGAGGCCTGCTGCTGGTCGGGGTGATGGGGATGACGGTAGTCAGCGTTGTCGGGCGCTATCTGTTCAACGCCCCGGTCCCCGGCGATTATGAAATTACCGAACTCGCCATCGGGATCGCGGTGTTCGCCTTCTTCCCGTACTGCCACATCACCAACGCCAATATCGTCGTGGAGTTGTTTACCGGGAGAATGCCCGAACGCTTCAAGGCGGCGCTGGACGCGGTGCACAACCTTACGTTCGCAGTCGTTGCGGGCCTGATCACCTGGCGCCTGTTCATCGGCGCCATGCACAAGTTCGACGACAGCGAGACGACCGTGTTTCTGGGCATTCCGGTCCATTGGGCTTATTTCTCGGCCCTGCTCGGGGCGGGACTGCTGACGATGGTCTGCGTTCTGCTGCTGTTTCGCCGCCTGAAAACTCCCCCGCGATGAGCAGCGTCGAGTTCGGCGGCCTGATGTTCGGCGTCTGCCTGCTGCTTATCGCGCTGCGGATGCCGGTCGCGGTGGCCATGTTCGTGACCGGCGGCTTCGGTTTCGCGTCGCTCGCGGGCTGGCCCGCGTTCCTCAATCTGCTGAATACCGTGCCGTTCGGGCGCGTATCCAGCTATACGCTGTCCGTCCTTCCCCTGTTCCTGCTGATGGGTCAGTTCGCGACCAAGGCGGGACTCGGCAGACGGTTGTTCGACTCGGCCCGCGCCTGGACCGGCCATTACCGGGGCGGGCTGGCAATGTCGACCATCTTCGGCAGCGCCGCCTTCGGCTCCGTCTGCGGCTCATCGATCGCCACCGGCGCGACCATGGCTTCCGTGGCGCTGCCCGAGATGAAGCGCCACAACTATTCCGGCGGACTGGCGACCGGCGCACTGGCCGCCGGCGGAACGCTCGGCATCCTGATTCCTCCGTCGGTGATCCTGGTGATCTACGCGGTCATCACCGAGCAGTCGATCGGCAAGCTGTTTCTGGCTGCGGTGGTGCCGGGACTCATTGCGACGCTTGGCTACACGATCGCGATTGCCGCCTACGTGCGGTTCAGACCCGCGGCCGGTCCCGTGGTTGAAGCGTTGCCGATACGCCAACGCATCCGCAGCCTGGGCATGGTGTGGCCGGTAGCAGTCATCTTCATGTCGGTAGTCGGCGGCATCTACTTCGGCCTGTTCACCCCGACGGAGGGCGCTGCCGTCGGCGCCGCGGCTACCGGCCTGGTAGCGGTCGCGTCGGGCCGGCTGAGTTGGGCGGCCTTTGCATCGTGTCTGCTCGAAACGGCGAAAACGACCGCGATGATCTTCCTCATTCTGATATCGGCGCAAATACTGAACAGTTTTCTGGCGCTCTCGCAGGTCACGACCGAGCTGGCCGACGCGCTGACGGGGTCCGGACTGTCGCCGATCCTGATCCTGGTCGGCATCCTGCTGGCCTACTTGGTGCTTGGCTGCGTGATGGACAGTCTGGCCATGATCCTGCTGACCGTGCCGGTCTTCTTCCCGCTGCTGATCGGACTGGACTTCGGCTTTACCGAGGAACAGATCGCCGTCTGGTTTGGAGTCCTGGCGCTTTTCACGGTCGAGATCGGGCTGATAACGCCGCCCATCGGCCTCAACGTCTATGTGATCAACTCGCTGGACCGGGATACTTCGCTCGGGGAGTCGTTCCGAGGCGTCGTCCCGTGCCTGCTGAGCGGACTCGTCGTCCTCGCGCTCCTGCTGTTCATTCCCGCCCTCAGCCTGTGGCTTCCCGGGCTTCTGTAGTGTTTGCCTTCGGCGAACCGGGGAGGCGGGGGCAATGAACGAACTGACGCTTGCCGCACGGGTGGACCGACTGGGCACCGAGAGCGCATTCGACGTCCTCATGCGAGCGAACCGCCTGGCGGCGGAGGGCCGCGATGTCATCAACCTCGGAATAGGGCAGCCTGACGCCCGACCGCCCGGCACGGCGATCGAGGCCGCCCGCAAGGCGCTGCGGGACGGGGAGCATGGCTATACCGACCCGCCGGGTCTGCCCGTCCTTCGAGAGGCGGTTGCGGCCGATCTGCACCGGCGGCTCGGCGTCGACGTCGCGCCCGATCGGGTCTTCATCACGCCCGGCGCCAAACCGGTCATGTTCTTTGCGATGCTCCTGTTCGGCGAGTCCGGGGCGGAAATCCTCTATCCGGATCCCGGTTTTCCGATCTATCGTTCGATGATCGATTTTTCGGGAGCCGCGGCGGTACCGTACCGGCTGGAGGAATCACGCGGTTTTTCCCTCGATCCTGAATCCGTACTGTCACGGGTCACGGAGCGCACGCGACTCATCATCCTGAACTCGCCCGCCAATCCAACCGGAGGCGTGACCGCCAGGCAGGACATGGACCGCCTGGTCGAGGGACTGTCGGGGCATCCCGGGGTCGCGATTCTGACCGACGAGATCTATGACCGGATCTACTTTGGCGAACGCCGCCCTCCGAGCCTTCTTGAATACCCCGGGATCCGCGACCGGCTGATATTGCTGAACGGTTGGAGCAAGACCTACGCGATGACGGGATGGCGCCTGGGATACTCGGTATGGCCGCGGCAACTCGTGGAAAAGGTCACGCGGCTTGCCATCAACTGTCATTCCTGCGTGAATGTCGCTGCTCAGATGGGAGGTCTTGCAGCACTGGAGGGTCCGCAGGACACCGTGCGCGCGATGGTGTCGGAATTTGCCGCGCGCCGGGCCCGCCTGGTCGACCGGCTGAACGCGCTTTCCCCGATTTCATGCCAGGCGCCCGGCGGCGCGTTCTATGTTTTTCCGAACATCGCGGAAACGGGATTGTCGGGACGCGCCTTTCAGGATCGCCTCCTCGCGGAAGAAGGCGTCGCGCTGATCGACGGAACGAGTTTCGGCGCCGCCGGGAAGGGATTCGTCAGGATTTCATTCGCACTCGATCAACCTCGCATCGAAGAGGGCATGGATCGAATCGCCCGGTTCGTTTCGAACCTGTAGCCGCGCGCGCGTCAGGCGAGCGCGGTCTCGAACAGGACGAGCAGCCGGCTCCAGGCGCGTTCGGCCTGCGCCTCGTTGTAGACGGAGGAATCCAGCGCACACCAGCCGTGCAGCGCCCCCTCGTACACCTCGATTTCAGCGGGCAGTCCGGCGGCCGCAAAGGTCTCGCGCAGCACGTTCTTCGCTTCGGGATCGCTACTGTCGTCGTTCTCGGCGATGGCGAACAGGTAGTGCGCGTTCATTTCTCCGACCAGCAGGTGCGGGCTGTCCGGCCCGTCGGTCACGAGCCCGCCGCCGTGGAACGAGGCGCCGGCGCCGATGCGGTCGGAGCGCGCCCAGGCGGTGCGCATCGTCATTGGCCCGCCCATGCAGTAGCCGGTGGTGCCCATCCCGCGATCCGGATCAACGGCCGCCTGGGAGTCGAGGTAATCGACGAATGCCCGCGCATCGGTGACGTGGGTTTCGGCGCTGAGCTGTTGATAGAGCGGAAACACCGTGTTCCTGACCGACTCGTCCTGAAAGGTCGCGCCTTCGGGTACGACCGGTGCGCGCGCCGAGCGGTAGAACGGATTGACCACGAGGACCGAGTAGCCCGACTCGGCCAGCCGCCGGCCCATCTGCCGGAACGCCGGGCGCAGGCCCAGGATGTCCGGCCACACGAGGACGCCGGGATGGCGTCCGGACGCGGGATGCACGAAGTAGCAGTCCGCAACGCCGTCGGGCGTCGTTACTTCGACCTCCTGCTCGGTGACCTCCTGCGCATCGGCTGCCCGCGGCAGCAGCATCGCAAGTCCGGCTCCTGCCGAAAGCGCGTTGAACTTGCGCCGACTCAGCTCGTTCCTATTGTTCAGATACTCGCGGGATTCCCTGAATGTCCGGTCGTCGCACATGACTTCCTCCTCGTGGCAGTTTCGGGCTAGCTCAAATCGTTGATGATGTTCTCGATCAGTTCGGTGCGGGCCTTGAGACGGGCGGCCGTTTCGTCCTTCGACGGCGTATAGGCTTCGATGTCCTCGCGCGAAAGCACGTCTTGCCCGGCAAGCAGGGCCTCGTGCGTGCCGAGCCGGTCGCGCAACACGCAGATTTCCATCGCCAGCCGCCAGATCACGGCTACGAGCTGATCGGGGTTCAGGTCCTGGATCTGGCGCGGACGCGGCAACTCGTGGGGCCGCGCGTTGTCGTCGCCGGTGGCCGTCGTCACGCCCTGGTTCCGCCGAATATGAAGTATTCGCCCGAACCCAGGGGGTCGTATTCGGCGAAGACGCGCTGCGGGTCGAAGCCGCCGTCGATCAGGGCCTGGCGGACATCGGTATCCGCAAAGCCGGTCCAGAACGGTTCGCCGTTGTTCACGACCTGCCAGTGGTTGGTGACCTGCTTGGTCATCGTCAGACGCTCGGGCTGATAGGGAACGTCGGCATTCAGGAAGACCCCGCCGGGCGCCAACAGGCGATGGGCTTCGGCCATGATGCCGGCCAGCACGTCATGCCAGGTTTCGTGGAACATGATGTGCGACACGATCAGGTCGAACTGGCCGTCGTCAAAACCGGTCTCGCTTGCGCAGGCCTGCCGGTAGTTGATCGCCAACTCCTTGTCTTCGGCCCACACGTGGGCGAAGCGGAGGAAAGGCGCGGACAGGTCCACGCCCCACACGTCGGCGTCCGGAAATGCCTGCTTGTAGGCAATGGTGTGGACGCCGACGCCGCAGCCCAGGTCGAGCACGGAACCCGGGTTGACATCGGGGAACCGGCGCCCGAGCGCGCCGAGCACGTATTTACCCATGCCCGGATCCCCGACCTCGTCGCCTTCGGACAGGCCCTTGGCGGCGCGATAGAGCTCGCCCGTGCCCATGTAGTCCATGCCCAGGCGCAGGCTGGTGTTGCCCGATTGCCCGAAATAGCCGCCGGGCTGACGATGAATTTCCACGCGCCGAATGGGATCCGGGGGAACGAAGTCTTCCTCGAGTTCGAGGCGGCCGTGCGGTTCCCGGTTCGCCAGTTCCTCTCGCCGCGCTTCAAAGTCCGGAAGCAGCCGATCGCATGTTTCGCCCACCGTCTCCCACATCAGGTTCTGCGACGTAAACACCGAACTGCCCCAAAGCTGGTAAAGGTGGTCGCCGCGAAAAGCCGCGGTTCCCTCCAGGCGGTTCTCCGGCTCCCGCCCGCGGGCCTCGACGAAGGCGGGCTTGATGCTTTCATCGTAGTGATCCGCAAGACGCGCCTCCAGCGGGCCGTTCAGGTAGCCTTTCAACGCGCCTACGAATGCGTGCCTTGCCGCCTCGTCGTGGGTGGGGCGGTAAACGTCCTTCAGTGTCGGTTTCTGCATGGTCGCGCTCCCCGTGCAATGCATGAATCCCCTGTGCCGTAAGGCTATACAGAATCGGCGCTGTTGGCTAGTGCCGGCGGCAAGACGGCACGGCCGGCCGTCTGAAATCTGCGGGGAATAGGGCACAATCCGCCCTTCAGCAGCGATTCGATTGGAAATTTTCGAAGGAGTAGTTATGCAGAGCGTGCAGTTGACGGCGTCCGGCCTGGACAACCTCAAGGTCGTGTCAGGCGCGGCGCCGGAGCCCGGGCCGGGCGAGGTGCGTGTGCGGATGCAGGCCGCCGCGATCAATTACCGGGACTTCATGATTGCCGCCGGCATCTACGGCGGCGGCAAGCAATACCCGCTGATTCCGCTGTCCGACGGGGCAGGGGAGGTCGAGTCGGTCGGCTCGGACGTCACGGAGTTCCGGCCGGGCGACCGCGTCATGACGGTGTTCTGGCAGGACTGGGAGACGCAGCCGGTGCGACCCGGTGTGCGTACCCGCACTACCGGGAGCGAGGCGCCGGGGGCGCTGACCGAACTGGGCGTGTTCCCGGAGTCGGCCTTGCTGCCCGTGCCCGACGAAATGAGCACGGATACGGCGGCGTCGCTGGCCTGCGCGGGCGTGACCGCCTGGACCGCGCTGCACTGCGGCGGACCGCTGGGGCCGGATTCCAGGGTTCTGCTGCTGGGCACCGGCGGGGTTTCCATCTTCGCCCTGCAAATCGCCAAGGCCTTCGGGGCGACCGCGGTCATCACCTCGTCCAGCGACGAGAAGCTGGAGCGCGCCAGGGAACTGGGCGCGGATGAAACGATCAACTACGTGCAGACGCCCGAGTGGGGCGCTGAAGCCTTCCAGCGTGCCGGAGGCGGCGTGGACGTGGTGGTCGAGACCGGCGGAATGGGCACGCTGGGCCAATCGCTGCAGGCCCTGGGACTTGGCGGATCGATCGGAGTCCTGGGAGCGCTGGGCGGCGTCAGCGCCGAGTTGAACGCGATGGGCCTGATCGGGAAATGCGCCGGAATTCATGGGATTACGGTGGGCGCTCGCGACGACCATCGGGCCTTGAGCGCACACCTGGTCGAGCATGGCATTTCCGCCGTGATCGACCGCGAGTATTCCCTGTCGGAAGGCCCGGAGGCCATCGGGTCGATCGCCCGGGGCGAGCATTTCGGCAAGCTGCTGGTGAGAATCGGCTAGAAGCGACCATGCTCGCGGCGCAAGGCCTGACTCTCTGGCGCGGGGAACGGCGTTTTTCACGAACTGTCCTTCGGCCTGGCGCCGGGTGCGCTATTGCTGCTGAAGGGACCGAACGGTTCCGGCAAGACCTCCTTGTTGCGGTCCCTGGCCGGCTTGCTGCCGCTGGAATCGGGAACAGTCGAGCTAAATGGCGTTTCGTTTCGGAGCGATCCAGCACGCTATCTGCGCTGCCTGGGATGGCTGGGCCACAAGGACGGGGTCAAGTCGGAACTGAGCGTGCGCCGCAACCTGGCCTTTACGCTGAGGCTTGCGGGCGCGCCCGGAATGGAAGGCGAGTTGCTTGAGAAGGCGGGCCT
This sequence comes from Gammaproteobacteria bacterium, assembly GCA_965116895.1. Taxonomy (GTDB): domain Bacteria; phylum Pseudomonadota; class Gammaproteobacteria; order Steroidobacterales; family Foliamicaceae; genus Foliamicus. Next base: position 1,278,422 of record OZ220729.1, read on the forward strand.
GAGCGGTCTGGAGGAGCGGACCGCCTCGCAACTGTCGTACGGACAGCGAAGGCGTCTGGCGCTTGCGGGGTTGATCGGATCGAATCCGCCGTTGTGGCTGCTGGACGAACCGGACGCCAACCTCGATGCGCAGGGCAGGGAATGGCTTCAGCATGAGCTTGCATCGCATCTCGACTCAGGCGGATGCGCGGTGCTGGCGGGTCATAGGACGGATTGGAGTGTCCGGGCGCCGGTCGCGCAATTGTTTCTTGGAGTTGGTCGATGACAATCTGGCTGACAGTGCTGCATCAGGAATTTATAATCTACTTCAAGAAATGGATACATATAGTTATAAATATTGTATTTTTCTTGATCTCTACTTCTCTCTTCTCCATCGTTGCGGGAATCGAGCAAGGCCTGCTTTCGCAGTGGGGCGCGGGCGTGATCTGGGTGGTGGCCTTTCTCTCGATGCTTCTGGCCATGCCGCTGTTGTTTCAGCCGGACCGCGAGGACGGGGCGCTGGACCTGATGCTCCTGAGCGCGGTCGATCCGGCCTGGCTGGCGCTGGCCAAGGCAACCGCCAACTGGTGCGTATTCGGGCTGCCGCTGGTACTCCTTTCGCCGCTGCTGGCCGCAAGCTACGGCATGGAGGGAACGGCGCTGCTGGTCCTTCCGGCGACGCTGGCGCTGGGAACCCCGGCGCTGATTCTGCTGGCGACCGTGGCCGCTGCGCTGACGGCGGGACTGCGCCGCGGCGTGGGACTGCTGGCGCTGCTGGTCCTCCCGCTGGCGTTGCCTGTATTGCTCTTCGGCGTGCGAGGAACGGAACTGGCGGTGGACGGTCAGCCGGCCGGGGCGCCGCTGATGATGCTGGGCGCGTTCCTGCTGCTGGCCGTGGGGCTGTTGCCCTGGGCAGCGGGCGCCGCGCTGCGCGCTACCGCAAACTGAGTGGCAGGAGCGGCGTCCTCCCGCCCAGGCTACAGGCTAAAATAAGGGGCTGAACTTCGCCCGATCCTCAACCCGTCCGGCTGCCCAAGATGCGACTTCCCAACTGGCTGCACAAGCTGGCTTCGCCGCCCCACTTCTACCGGATTGCGGGGCGCATGGAGCCCTGGATGCTTTGGTCCGGCCTGACGGCCATCGCGGTCGGAGCTTTCGGCGGATTGCTGCTTGCGCCGCCGGACTACCAGCAGGGCGATGCCTACCGCATCATCTACTTCCATGTGCCGGCCGCCTACCTGGCGATGCAGCTCTATGCGCTGATGGCGATCGGCTCGGCGATAGGGCTGGTCTGGCGGATGAAACTGGCCTACGCGATCTCCGCGGCCGCCGCACCGGTGGGCCTGGCGTTCACGGGTCTGGCGCTGGCCACCGGCATGCTCTGGGGCAAGCCCATGTGGGGCGCCTACTGGAGCTGGGGCGACGCCCGGCTGACCTCGGTGCTGGTGATGTTTTTCCTCTACCTGGGCTACATGCTGCTGCACGCCTCGCTGGAAGAGCGTTCGACCGCGGATCGCGCGGCCGGGATTCTCGCCGTGGTGGGCGTGGTGAACCTGCCGATCATCAAGTTCTCGGTGGAATGGTGGAGCAGCCTGCACCAGGGGCCGACCATTTCGCGCCTGGCGGCGCCGGCGATCACCTGGGATATGCTTTGGCCCCTGCTGGTCATGATAGTGGGAGCGGTGCTGTTTTCCATTGCGGTCACGCTGACCCGGGCACGGGCGGAAGTGCTGTTGCGCGAGCGGGGCGCCCGCTGGGTGCGCGACGTGGTGGCGGTGGGCGCATGATCGAGTTTCTGGCCATGGGCGGCTACGCTGCGTTCGTCTGGCCCTGCGTGGGGCTGTCGTTTGCGATCCTGGCGGGATTGATGCTGACCGCGCGCCGGCGCCTGCGTGGCGTGCACCGGCGTATTCGGCACCTGAACGTCGCGCCGGACGAGGGCGCCTGGGAGTTGCGGGCATGACGCCGCGCCGGCGCCGGATGGTGGCGATGACCGGCGGGCTCGTCTGCCTGGTGGCGGCAACGGCGCTTGTGCTGACCGCCTTCGAGCAGAACATGCTCTATTTCTATACGCCCACGCAGATTGTTGCGGGCGAGGCGCCGGAGGGGCGTCGGCTGCGGGTCGGCGGCCTGGTCGAGCAGGGCAGCGTGCGGCGCACGCCTGGTTCGCTGGAAGTGCGTTTCGACGTGACCGACCTGGACCGCACGATTACCGTGGCCTACGCCGGCGTCCTGCCGGACCTGTTCCGTGAAGGGCAGGGCGTCGTGGCCCACGGATGGGTGGGCTCGGACGGGCTGTTCGAGGCCGATGAGGTGCTGGCCCGCCACGACGAGAACTACATGCCGCCGGAAGTCGCGGAAATGCTGGAAGAACGGGGCCACCCCCCGGATGCTTCGCTTCGCTGACACCCCTGATACCAGGCACAAGAAGTAATGGTTCCTGAAATCGGCCAGATCAGCCTGGCGCTTGCCTTGTGCCTGGCGGGAGCGCTGGCCGTATTCCCGCTGTGGGGAGCGCATACGGGCAACGCCCGCTGGATGGAAATCGCCCGGCCCTGCGCTCTGGGGATGCTCGCGTTTGTGGCGCTGGCCTTCGCCATGCTCGCGGTCAGCTTCTTCCGGCACGACTTCAGCGTCCAGTACGTGGCCCTGAACTCGAACCTGAAGCTGCCCGCCATCTACCGTTTCGCGGCGATCTGGGGTGCGCACGAAGGTTCGCTGGTCCTCTGGCAACTCATCCTCAGCGCCTGGACGGCGGCCGTGGCGCTGGCCAGCCGCACGCTGCCGCAGGTGCTCAGGGCGCGGGTGCTCGGCGTGTTGGGGCTGGTGAGCATCGGCTTTCTGCTGTTCATCCTGCTTACGTCCAACCCTTTCTTAAGGCTCTTCCCGGCGGCGGAGGACGGGGCCGACCTCAACCCGCTGCTGCAGGATCCGGCTCTGGCGATACATCCGCCGATGCTCTACATGGGCTATGTGGGCCTTGCCGTGCCCTTCGCTTTCGCGATCGCCGCCCTGCTGAGCGGGCGGCTGGACCGTCGCTGGGCGCGCTGGACCCGCCCCTGGACCACCGCGGCCTGGATGTTCCTCACGGTGGGCATCGCACTGGGGAGCTGGTGGGCCTACTACGAGCTGGGCTGGGGCGGCTGGTGGTTCTGGGACCCGGTGGAGAACGCCTCGTTCATGCCCTGGCTGGCCGGCACCGCGCTGATCCACACTTTGGCCGTGACCGAGCGCCGCGGGCTCTTCGGCAACACGACGCTGCTGCTGGCGATCGCCGCCTTCGGCCTGAGCCTGCTTGGCACCTTCCTGGTCCGCTCCGGCGTGCTCGTTTCGGTGCATGCCTTCGCCAGCGATCCTGCGCGCGGACTGTTCATCCTGGTTTTCCTGGCGGTCGTAATGGGGAGCGCGCTGCTGCTGTACGCGCTACGGAATGCGGCCACCAATCCCCAGACCGGCTTCAAGCTGGTGTCACGGGAGTCCGCGTTGCTGGTCAACACGGTGCTGCTCAGCGCCGCCACGGTGCTGGTGCTGTTCGGCACGCTCTACCCGCTGGCGCTGGATGCACTGGACATGGGCAAGATCTCGGTGGGCCCGCCGTACTTCAACCTGGTTTTCATCCTGCCGATGCTGCCGCTGTTGCTGGTTGTGGGCGCAGGCATGCACGCTTCCTGGAAGGCCACAGATACCGCCGCCTGGGGCCGCAAGCTCAGGGTGCCGGCCGCGGTTGCCGTTCTCGCGGGGATCGTCCTGACCGCGGCGGCCTACGGCTTTGCGGGAATCCTGACCGGTATCGGGATACTGATCGCCGCATGGGTCATCGCCTCGGCGCTGCGCGATCCGGTAGCCTGGCTGCTCGGGCGCGGCCCGAAGCCGGGGCGTTCGACCTGGGGCATGCAGGTGGCGCACTGCGGACTCGGCGTGACCACGCTGGGCATCGTCGTGGTTTCCGCCTGGGGCGTGGAGACCGACCGTCGCCTGGCCCTCGGCGAAAGCCTTGAAGTGTCCGGATACGAGTTCCAGCTCGATCGCATCGAAGACGTTCAGGGCCCGAATTACCAGGCCGCGCAGGGCGTGGTCAATGTGTCCCGCAACGGCCGGCCGGTCACGACGCTCTATCCGCAAAAGCGTGTGTATGAAGTGCAGCAGAGCCCGATGACCGAAGCCGGAATCGATGCCGGATGGCGCCACGACCTGTTCGTCGCGCTGGGCGAGCCGCTGGGCGAGGGGGCCTGGAGCGTGCGCGTGCAGGTCAAGCCGCTGGTGCGGTTCATCTGGCTGGGCGCGCTGATCATGGGTCTGGGCGGCCTGCTGGCGATTTCGGACCGGCGTTACCGGGTGGCCGCGCCGAAAGAGGAAGACTCGTGAGCGGCGGCCGCAGGCGCATACGCTGGGTCCTGCTGCTGCCATGCGCGGTCCTTCTGGTGATGGTGTATTTCTTCGGCGTCAGCCTGGGCCGCGACCCCAGCCTGGTTCCGTCGCCGCTTGTCGGCCGCCCCGCGCCGGAATTCTCGCTGCCGGAGCTGCTGGACACGAACGCGGTTTTTTCCCTTCAGGACGTCGAGGAGGGACCGTGGATGCTCAACGTCTGGGCAAGCTGGTGCTCGGGGTGCATCGTCGAGCACGAGTTCCTGATGGCGCTGGGCCGCGCCGGCGCACCGCTCTACGGGCTCAACTGGAAGGACGGGCGCCAGGACGCATTGGAATGGTTGCAACTCAGAGGCAATCCCTACCGGGCCATTGCCGTGGATGCCGACGGGCGCGCAGGAATTGACTGGGGCGTCTACGGGGCCCCGGAAACCTTCCTCATCGACGCCGACGGCATCGTCCAGTACCGGCACGTGGGTCCGCTCGACGGCGCCGTATTCGCGGACGTGTTCCTGCCCGTGCTGGAAGGCAGAACACGATGAAAGCGCTGGCTGCAGTTCTGCTGGCGCTGGTGGCGGCCACGGCCACGGCCGTGGACACGGAAGCGCCGCTTGAGACCGCGGAACAGCAGAGCCTCTACCGCAAGCTGCTGGAGGAAGTGCGCTGCATGGTCTGCCAGAACCAGAACCTGGCCGATTCCGACGCGCCGCTGGCCAGGGACATGCGCCGCGAGTTGCGCCGCATGGTGGAGGACGGCGCAAGCGAGGCCGATGTAAAGCAGTTCCTTCTGGACCGCTATGGCGACTTCGCCCTCTACCGCCCCCGGCTGGCGCCCAATACGCTGCTGCTCTGGATCGGCCCCGGCGTGATCGTGGTACTCGCGCTGGGCGCCATCGCGCTGGTCATCCGGCGACGCATGCAAATGCCGATCCCCGAAGAGGACTAGAGGCCGGGCAGGAGACATGGTAGCCGGCTTCGTTGCAATCTGCGTGGTCCTGGGCCTGGCGGCGCTGGCTTGCGTTGCGCCGGCACTGTGGCGCGACCGCGGGAAGCCGGGAAGTACTGCAGCGCTGACCGCATCCTGCCTGCTGATCCCGGCCCTGGCCGCGATGATTTACCTGCAGTCCAGCAACTATGAATGGGCCCATGCCGGCCTTGAAGTCGGCGAGGACGGTTCGCCTCCGACGGTGGAGCAACTGATCGGTCCATTGCGTGCGAGGCTGGAAGCGTCGCCGGACGATCCCAGGGGCTGGGTGCTGCTGGGCATTTCCTACATCCAGGTGGAACGGTATTCCGAGGCGGTGCAGGCCTTCGACCGGGTGCTGGACCTGACCGGAGGGCGCGACATGGACGCTCTCATGGGCAAGGCCGAGGCGCTGATCCTGGCAAACCCCCAGCGCCTGCTGGAGGACGCGGGCGAAATGGTTGAGCAGGTACTGCTGGCGGACCCCGCCAATCCCAAGGGGCTTTGGTACGGCGGCCTGCGGGCCAGCGCAACGGGCCAGGACGTCATCGCCGTGCAGCGCTGGAGGGCGATGCTGGAAGGCCCCGTTACGCCCGAAGTGCGAGCCATCGTCGAGGGCGAACTGAATCGCCTGGGCGCGCGCGTGGCAACCGGTGAGGCCGTCGCCTCAGAAGGCAACGTCGAGGTTCGCCTGAGCCTGGGACCACCGGCATCTCCGCCGCCCGCAGCCGTTCTTTTCGTCGTCGCGCGGATACCCGGACAGGCCGGCCCGCCGCTGGCTGCGAAACGCGTGGACGGGGCGCGGTTTCCGCTGGAAGTCCGGCTGAGCGATGCCGACGCCATGCTTCCCGGCACAAGGATTTCCGACCAGTCCGCACTGGCGATAACCGCCCGCCTGTCCGCCAGCGGACAGACCACGTCCGGCGCCGGCGACTACGAGGCGCAAGGCGCCTGGCAGGCAGGGCAGGGCGCCCTGGAACTCGAACTCATCCATCAGCCCTAGCCGACATGCGCCCTGGGAGAGAGGGCGTCCCCGTCCTCAGGCAAGAGAGGTAACGTGAAGGACCAACGCCTCCGCCTGCTGATCATCGGGGGCTACGGCACGTTCGGCGGGCGATTGGCTGAATTGCTGTGCCGCGAACGGCGGGTCTCGCTTGTAATCGCCGGTCGCTCAAAGTCCGTCGCGCTGGCTTTCTGTCATGCGATTCCTCCCGGCGCTGCTCGTGAAGCACTGGCAGTGGATCGTGATGGGGACGTGGCCCGGCGGATCGAGAAAGTCAACGCGGACATCGTTGTGGATGCGTCCGGACCGTTCCAGGCCTACGGAGAGGACCCCTATCGTGTGGTCAAGGCGGCGCTGGCTACGCGCACTCACTATCTCGATCTCGCCGACAGCCCGGAGTTCGTCCGGGGTATTCGGCAATTCGATAGCGCCGCACGGGAGCGAGGGCTGGTCATGTTGTCCGGAGTCAGCAGTTTTCCCGTGCTGTCGGCCGCCATGGTGCGCGATCTCGCAACCGAATTTCGGCGCATTGATTCGATAACGGGCGGGATCGCGCCTTCCCCGTATGCCGGCGTCGGATACAACGTGATCCGTGCAATCGCCGGTTACGCGGGCAAGGGAATCCCGCTGCGCCGGCAGGGCCGCAGGCAAAACGCCCGCGCCTTGCGGGAAACCAGGAGGTTCACGATCGCGCCGCCCGGCGAAATTCCGCTGTTCCCGCGCACTTTTTCTCTGGTCGATGTACCGGACCTGCAGTTGCTGGCCGATGAATGGCCGGAGGTGAAGGATGTCTGGATGGGCGCCGCTCCCGATCCCGCGATCCTGCACTGCCTTCTGCGTTGGTTTGCCGGACTGGTGAGGCTGGGACTGGTCCCTTCGCTGGCGCCGCTCGCGCGGCTCATTCACTCGACGGCCAACAACGTACGCTGGGGTGAGCACAGAGGCGGCATGTTCGTGGATGTCAGAGGCAGGGACGCGGACGGCGCCGACATCAGCCGATCGGCGCACCTGCTGGCGGAAGGCCATCACGGCCTCTACCTTCCGTCAATGGCGGTGGAGGCGATTGTCCGCAACTGGCTGGCCGGCCGGCCGCCCAGGGCCGGCGCCCGGCCCGCGACCGCGGAGCTGGCGTTGTCCGATTACCGGCGAGTGTTCGCGGACCGGCCCATCTCCATCGGCACGCGAGACGGCACGGGAGCCGGCGATCAATGCCTGCACAAGCGGATTCTCGGCACGGCCTGGCAATCGCTTCCTGCCGTCCTCAGGGCCGTGCATGGCGCCGGGCCGGCAATGACGATCCGTGGCGCGGCGTCCATAACGCGGGGCAGGGGAGTGCTGGCGAGGATACTTGCCTGGATCATGCGCTTCCCCGGCGCCGGCGAGAACGTGCCCGTATCGGTGACTTTCGAACGGCACGGGCACTACGACAAGTGGACGCGCGATTTCGGAGGCCAGGTCTTCACCAGCACTTTCACCGCGGGCTCCGGCCGCTTCGAATACCTCCTGTGCGAACGATTCGGCCCGTTGACGTTCGGCATGGCCCTGGTTCCGGACGCCAACAGGCTGAACCTCGTCATGCGCAGGTGGAGTTTTCTCGGATTGCCGCTACCGCGCAGCTTGATTCCGAGCGGTGATTCTTACGAATACGCGAAGGGCGATCGATTCTGTTTCGATGTGGAGGTCCGCCTGCCGCTGGCGGGATTTGTCATTCGCTACCGGGGCTACCTCAGGTTTGCGCGGGCGCCACTCTCCGGGCAGGCAGGCGCAGATCGCGCACCAGGCGCAGGTGCTTCATCAGCAGCAGGCCCAGCCAGGTGACGTCGAGCTGCCACCAGCGCAGCCCGTGCCGCGCCGAGTAGGCCCAGCGGTGGTGGTTGTTGTGCCAGCCCTCTCCGAGCGTCAGCAGGGCCACCAGGAAGTTGTTGCGGCTGCCGTCTCCGGCGGGGTTCGGCCGCGTGCCCCAGAGGTGGCAGACCGAATTCACCATGAAAGTGGCGTGCCAGAGGGCCACGGTGCTGATGAAGAATCCCCACACCAGCATCTGCAGCCCGCTTGTTCCCAGGGCCGGGTTGAGCCAGTTCAGTAGCGCGCCGAGGCCGAACAGGGCGGCGGCCTGGGCGAGGATCAGGAAAACGTAGCCTTTCTGTAGAATCCGGATTTCAGGGTAACGGTGAAGGTCCTTGATGTTGGCGTAGTTGCCCGCGAAGCACACCGCATCCCACATCCATCCGATATGCGCATACCAGAAGCCACGCTGCACGGGCGAATGCACGTCGCCTTCGCGCTCGGAATAGCGATGGTGGCGGCGATGATGCGACGCCCACCACAGCGGTCCGCCCTGGGTGGCGCAGCTTCCGAGGAAGGTCAGCAGGAAGCGCACGGGGCGGGATGCGCTGTACGAGGAATGGGCCAGCAGGCGGTGGAAGCCCGCGGTGACGCCGAAGGCCCGCAGAAAATAGAGCACGGCCGCGACGATCACTGCGGTCCAGCTCACGCCCGTGTAGATGGCGCCGAAGCAGGCCAGGTGAAAGGCGATCATACCTATGACTACCACTCGAGCCTTGTGCTGCGCCTTTCGCGTTGCGGTTTTCGCCAATTTATCCCTCCGGGGCTCCTTGCTGCCTGCGCCTGAATCCGGCGCGCGCGAGAACTGCGAATTATAGCCGGATGGACGTTGAAGTAACTCGGCTCGGTAGGACGAACCGCCTGCGCATCGCCGTCATCGGCGCAGGAATTTCCGGGCTTGCCGCGGCCAGGGAGCTGGACGGCGAGCATGAGGTGACGCTGTTCGAGGCGCGGGACAAGCCCGGCGGCCATACCCGCACCCTTGGATTCGAGCGGTTCGGGCGGCAATACCGCGCGGACCTGGGCTTCATGGTGTTCAACCAAGCCAATTACCCGCACTTCACCCGGCTGTTGCAGGACCTGAACATAGCCGCGCGGGACACGGAGATGAGCTTCAGCCTGCGCTGCGACCAGTCCGGCCTGGAATACCACGGCAGCACGATGAACCAGCTGTTCGCGCAACGGCGGAACCTGTTCCGCCCCAGGCACTACCGGATGCTGCTGGACATCCTCAAGTTCAATCGCGACGCCAACAGGGCGCTGGCGGAGAGGGCAGGGGAGCTGGCCGAAACCAGCGTGGCGGAGTTCCTCGAGCAGGGCGGTTACGGTCCGGAACTGGTCAACGACTACCTGCTGCCGATGACGGGAGCCATCTGGTCGTGTTCCGCGCAATCGATCGAGCGCTACCCGAGCCTCTACCTGCTCCGTTTCATGGCCAACCACATGCTGCTGGGCGCCAAGGGGCACCGCCAGTGGCGCATGATTCCCGGCGGCGCAGACCGCTACGTGGACGCCGTGCTGCGCGACTTCGGCGGCCGTGTCAGGGCAAATGCGCCGGTGCGCTCGCTCGAATCCACGGGCGGCGAAGTTCACGTCGAAACCCATCGGGGCCTTGAGGTTTTCGATGCCGTCGTGCTGGCGGTACACAGCAACCAGGCGCTGCGCCTGCTCCGGGACCCGACCCCGCTCGAGCGGCGGGTGCTGGGTGCAATACCGTACCAGCGCAACGAAGCGGTCGTGCATACCGACCGCAGCGTGCTCCCCAGGCGGCGGATGGCCTGGGCGTCATGGAACTACTACCGGGCGCCGGATAGCGGACGCGAGGCCTCCGTTACCTACAACCTCAACCTGCTGCAGCATCTTCGGTCGCCGGAACCGATTTGCGTTACGCTCAATCCACTGCGTTCCCCGCGCCGCGACAAGGTCATCACCGGGCTCAGCTTCGCCCACCCGGTATTCAGCGCCGAGGCCTTCGCCGCGCAGGGCAGGGTGGGAGAGATGAACGCGAGCGGCAACCGCTTCTTCTGCGGCGCCTGGACCGGGTGGGGTTTCCACGAGGACGGCCTGGCCAGCGGACTCAAGACGGCGGCGGGCGTGCGCGAGTGGGCGGCGAAACCCGAGAATCAGGCAAAATTCGCATATGCACAGCGCGATCTACGAGGGCTGGGTCAGGCATATCCGGCACAGGCCGGCTAGCCACGCGTTTCAGTACCGCCTGTTCATGGCGTACGTGGACCTGGACGAGCTCGACCAGGTCTTCTCCGGCAGGTGGCTGTGGTCCACGCGGCGGCCGGCGATCGCGCGCTTTCTGCCGAGCGACCATCTGGACGGAAAATGCGACAACCTTGCACAGGGCGTGCGGGCGCTGGTTCGCGAACGGAGCGGCCTGCGCCTCGACGGCCCCGTGCGGTTGCTGACGCACCTGCGCTACTTCGGTTACATCTTCAACCCGATCTCGGTCTATTACTGCTTCGACAAGGGCGGCGAGACGCCGCGCTGCTACGTGCTGGAGGTGAGCAACACGCCCTGGAAGGAGCGCGTATGCTACGTGCTGCCCGCTGCTGAGGCAAAATCTGGAGGTAAAGGTCAGGTATTTGATTTCAATAAGGAAATGCACGTTTCACCCTTCATTCCAATGGACATGGCCTATCGCTGCTGGGTAGCCTCGCCCGGCGAGCGACTGTCGCTGAGCATCGAGGTGCTCAGAGAGGAAGAGGCCACGCTTCAGACCAGCCTGGCGCTGACCCGGCGGCCGGTCACGGGCGGCGTCCTGGCGCGCAGCCTGCTGCGCTACCCATTGATGACCGCCAATGTCACGTTGCGCATCCATCTCAATGCCCTGCGCCTCTGGTTGAAGGGTGTCAAGCCGCTGGCGCATCCGGGATCATGAACGCGCAGGACAAGGCCGATCTGCCCGCGTCCATCTGGCGACGCCCGGTTCAGAAGCGCCTGGCCCGGCTTGAGAACGGCCGGCTGGAAGTGTTGGAGGCAGGCCGGAAGAAGACCCTGGGCGGGCAGGGGGATTCGGACAATCTTCCCCTGGCCACTTTCGAAGTGCTGGACAGCGCCTGCTGGCGGGCGATCGCGACCGGCGGCGCGCTTGGGGCGGCGGAATCGTTCATGGACGGGCAGTGGCGCTCTCCCGACCTGGCCGGCCTGCTTCGGCTGATGCTGCGCAACGAGGATGTGGTGAAGGGCCTGGGAGGTCCGCCGTCGACGCTGGGCTCGATTCCGCGCTGGATGGGGCACGCCCTGCGCCGCAATACACGATCCGGCTCCCGGCGCAATATTTCAGCGCACTACGACGTCGGGAACGACTTCTTCCAGCTGTTTCTGGACCCTACGATGCTGTATTCCTGCGCGTATTTCCCGTCGGAAGACGCCAGTCTGGAACAGGCCTCGATCGCCAAGCTGGACCGGCTTTGCGAAATGCTGCAATTGAAGCCCGGCCTGCGGGTCCTGGAGATCGGAAGCGGCTGGGGCGCCTGCGCCATCCACATGGCGCGGAAATACGGCTGCAGGGTGGTGAGCATCACGATTTCCGAACGCCAGCATGCCGAGGCCGTGCGGCGGGTCAGGGACGCGGGCCTGGAGGATCGCGTGGAGATCCGCATGCAGGACTACCGGGACACGAGCGGGCAGTTCGACCGGCTGATTTCGATTGAAATGATCGAAGCGGTAGGCGCGCAGTACCTGAACCTGTTCTTCAGGCGCTGCAGTGAGCTGCTGAAGCCGGACGGCCTGATGGCGCTGCAGGCCATCACCATTACCGACCAGGCATACCGGGCCGCGGTCAAACGCGTGGATTTCATCAAGCGGTATATCTTTCCGGGAGGCTTTCTGCCGTCGGTTGAGGCGATCATGGGCGCCGTGCGCAGGCGGACGGACTTCCGCCTGGTGCGCATGGAGGACATCGGCAGTCACTACGTGCGCACGTTGCGGCTCTGGGCGGAAGCATTGCGCCGGAACTGGGACGCGGCGAAGGGGCTTGGATACTCCAGCGAGTTCCTGCGCATGTACGAGTTCTACTTTCGGTACTGCGAGGCCGGGTTCGCGGAGCGAACGATAGGGGATGCACAAATGCTGTTCGCCAAACCGCTGGCGCGTTGATCCCGCAGTCTATAGATTAGGCATAATGTATATTATGTAAAGTATGAGGTAAGTTATGGACTTCCACACTTTCGTCCTTTACGGGCACCTGGTGCTGTTCGTCTATTGGCTGGGGCCGGACTGGGGCGTCTATGTCACGACCCACTACGTCTGCAAGGCCGAACTTCCGATCGAGGAACGGCGGCGTTTTCTTAAAGCCATGCTGTGGATCGACCTGCTGCCCCGTTCCTGCCTTATTCTGATGTTCCCTGTGGGCCTGACGCTGGCTGACGGTCTGGGACTGAGCCCGGTGACGGGAGTCTGGCTATGGGTGGTTTGGGGGGCGTTTCTGGCCTGGCTGGTGCTGTCCTGGGCGGTTTACCTGAACAGGGGTCCTTCCGCGGGCAGCACCTTTCGCATGATCGACAACCGCCTTCGCTGGGTTGTCGCCCCCGCACTCGTGATTGCCGGCGCCGTGTCGCTGGTCATGGACACTGGTTTCGGCAGCAACTGGCTGGGGCTCAAGGTCATGTTGTTCGGCGTGCTGGTATACCTCGGCCTGTGGCTCAGGTCCTACGTCGCCGACATCGGGACAGGATTCCGGCGACTGGCAGTCGAAGGCTCGACACCGGAGGTGGAGGCGATTTTCACCACGATGCTCGGGCGATCGAAGAAGGTGGTCTACCTTTTCTGGGGCACGTCCCTGGTGCTGGCTTTCCTCGGCCTCGCCAAACCGTTCTAGGCAACCGTCAACCGGTTACCCACCCGCGCCCGCATGATCGGGGCGCGGCTGTGCCGCGAGCAAAGCCGCGAAGGCGGCTGCGTTCTATTCGGCGCCCTGGCCCAGGTCGGCGATGACGGTGGTCGGGCCCGTGCTGGGCGCCGCGATACCCATCACATGCACTTCGGTCGTCACGATCTCGCCGATCCTCACCTGCTGTTCCCAGGCCACGTGTGAATTCCCGTCGGCGTCCGTGGCCATGACCGGGAAGCGCGACTGGCCTTCAGGCGTCGGCAATTCCCACGGGGCCGAAAAGGTCTCGCCGTGATCGTAGGACTCCGACATATACAGCCGGTACGGGCTCTTGCGGTCCTCGCGCGAGTGCCAGACCACACGCACCACTCCGCTGGGCGTCACGGTAATGACCGGCGCGTCGCTGTACTTGGAGTCCGGGTGCATGTGCAGGGCTTCCTCGAACGCAAGAGCGCCGTTTCGCGAGCGGCTGAACCAGACGCCCTGTTGTTCGGGACCGGCGGAGAACGACACCGAATAGACGAAATTCTCGTTCACGGCCATGTCGGTGGGCTTGAGCGGGCAGCCGCCGATATACCAGGGATCGATCGGCAGGCGGGCCAGCTCGGGCCAGGTTTGCCCGTCGTCCGTGGAACGCAGCACCACGCTGTCGCGGGAGCCGTCGTCGAACACGTGCCGGTAGGACACCAGCACGGCCTCGTCGCCCACGAAGTCCGCTACCAGCTGGCAGCAGGGGCAGACCACGTCGCGCGCGAATTCGATCTCGGCGCCGAATGTTTCGCCGCCGTCTTTCGATGAGGCGGTAAACAGCGTGGCCCCCATCATGGCATTGCCCATGTAGCGCGTGTCGAGCCAGAAGGTGTGAACGGTTCCGTCGGGCGCCACAGCCATGGTCCCGAAGGCGTGCGCCGCGCCAAGTTCTTCACCCAGCAGCCCTCGCCCGTCCTTCTTGACGTGCGAATTCAGCATGACGGGCTCGGAGAACGTCGCGCCCTTGTCGAGCGAACGCGTGTATTGCGAGGCGATGACGTCCAGCCGCGTCTCGCTGGACTGCGCGTTGCCCGGATAGAAAATGTGCACGGTGCCGTCGCCGTCAATGCCGACGCGGGGCTTGCTGACCTGAAAACCCCAGATCACGCCTTGCTCATGGTTGACCATGGACGGGGCCTGGAAGCTGGACCCGCCGTCGTCGGAACGCGCAATCCACAGGTCCACCGAGGAGCGATGGCTGTGCTCGCCGTGTTTGCGCTTCGGGGGCGGCGCGGTCGGATCGGGCCGGTCCAGAAACACGACGTACACTTCACCGTCGCCGGATACCGCGATCTCGGGGCTGAAGGCCGCCCTGTCGAGCAACCCCAGCTCGTTCTGGTAAAGAATCTCGGCTTGTGTCCAAGCCGCGGACGGCAGAAACAGAAATGCGGCCAACAGCGCCAATGCGCTAAGGTATGCTTTTTTCAACATACGGCGAGCTCCGGTGATTCCCATTCGATCAATCCCAAATCATACACCCGTTTGGCGGGCCGCTCTTGCGGCGGCCGCGGCAACTCTGGCGCTGGCCTCCCCTGCCGCCTGGCCGCAGGCCGATAAGGCGGATTCCGCTGAAGGCAATGATGGGCAAGAGCTTGAGTGGGTCCGGGCGGACGATCTCCTGCCACTGCTTGAGAGCCATCGCGGCAAGGTGGTGCTGGTCAATTTCTGGGCCACCTGGTGCGGCCCCTGCATCCACGAGATTCCCGCGCTGATCCGCCTGCGCGAGAAGCTGGACCCGTCGCGGTTCGCACTCGTGGCGATCTCGCTGGACGACCAGGCGGACGCCTCCTGGCTGGTCCCCGAATTCATCGAAACGCGGTTCCCCAGGTGGCACAGCTATCTCAACGGGGAATTCGAGGACTATCTCCTGGTGGAGGAGCTGGATCCCTTTTGGCCGGGCGTCATGCCGGCGAACTACGTGATCGGTCCGGACGGCTCCATCGCCAGGACACTTCTGGGCGGACACAGCGAGGAGCAGTTCGAGGAGGCCGTCCTGGCGGCGATGCCGGACGATTAGGCGATGAAACGCCCTGGGGGGAAGGGACGCCCTCCCCTTTTCAGTCGGCCAGCCCCAGGCGCTTGTGCATGATCGGGCTGGTGGTCGTGTACTGCAGATGGACCTTCTTTCCGGGGGTGAGTATCGCCTTGGCCGCAAAGGCCGCCAGGGCGGCTTCGTGAAAACCGCTCAGGATCAGCTTCTTCTTGCCCGGGTAGTGGCAGATGTCGCCGATGGCGAAAATCCCGGGGACGTTGGTCTGGAACTTCTCCGGGTCCACGTTCACGGTCTTGCGATTCAGGTCCAGGCCCCAGTCTGCGATAGGACCCAGCTTGGGGGCAAGACCGTAAAACACCAGTAAATCATCAACTTCCAAGGGATCTCTTTCAACGTCCTCAACACTGAGCGTAACCGCTGAGAGGTCATCCCCGGAAAGGTGCAGGCGCGTCGCACGGGCCTTCTCGTACAGTTGCGCCCTGCCCTGCGCGACCAGTTCCCTGAACTGCGCCACCGACGCGGGCGCCGCGCGGTACTCGTCCCGCCGGTGCGCAAGCGTTACGGACTCGGCGATGCCGCTCAGTTCCAGCGCCCAGTCCAGCGCGGAGTCGCCGCCGCCGAGTATCAGCAGGCGTTTGCCGCGGAAGCGCGAGGAGTCCTTTACCCGGTAATGAAGCTGCCGGCCTTCCAGGGTCTCCGCGCCGTCCAGGCGAAGCTTGCGGGGCTGAAACGAGCCCACGCCGCCGGCGAGAAAAAGCGTTTGTGCCTGAAATTGCGTCCCCGCCCCGGTTTCGACGTGAAAGCCCTCCCCTTCCCCCAGCGGCCGGACCACCGTCACTTCCTCGCCCAGGTGAAAGGTCGGGTTGAAGGGTTCGATCTGCTTCAGAAGGGCGTCGACCAGGTCCTGGGCGTTGAGCACCGGTATGGCCGGAATGTCGTAGATCGGCTTGTCCGGATAGAGTTCCGTGCATTGCCCGCCGGGCTCCCGCAGTGCGTCGACCAGGTGCGCGCTGATACCCAGCAGCCCGAGTTCAAACACCTGGAACAGCCCGCAGGGCCCCGCGCCAACGATCAGTGCATCGGTTCGTATGGTCATAGGCTTCCGGGCGCCGGTGCGGGCGGGAGTAGTCGCGAACGGGATTATAAGTGTGGCCCGCGGAGCGATACACTTGCGGTATGACATACCGGGCCCGCTTGCTGATCCTGTTCGGCGCCGCCTTGCTGGTGCTGACGGCGGGTTTCGGCCTGCGCGATCCCTGGCCGCCCAACGAGCCGGAGAACGCGCTGGCCGCTGCTGAAATGCTGCGTTCCGGCGATTGGCTCGCGCCCACGCTCGCGGGTGAATTGTTCGTCAAGGAAGGGCCGCTATACCTTTGGATACTGGCGGTTTTTCAGTGGCTTTTCGGCATGAGGATCGGATTCCTGCTGCCTTCGCTGCTGGCCGGCATCGGCATGCTGTGGATGACCTGCGACCTGGCCCGCCGGCTCTGGGACGATGCCGCCGGTTTCTGGGCCGGCGTCGCGATGCTGGGCTGCGTGCAGTTCGCATTACAGGCACACGGCGCCGGAGGCGACGTGGTGTTGTGCTTCTTCATCGTGTCCGGGCTATACGGGCTATCCCGCCACCTGTTGCTGGGCCCCGCCTGGGGGCATTTCATTCTCGGATGCCTGGCTTGCGCGCTGGGCGTCCTGATTAACGCGTCCGGCCTGCTGCCGCTGTTGCTGCTGGCGCCGTGGCTCTGGGCGGCGCGGCGCGGCTGGTTGTTGAGGCCGGCCCGGTGGAACCTCAGGTTGCTGGCGGGCCTGGGGGTGCTTGCGGCGGTCCCGGCAGCCTGGCTGTTACTGCTCTGGGGCTCCGGGAGCGAAGCCGTGGCCGCTTACCGGCTGGCCTTGCCGGAAGCCTGGCCTCTTGGCCGCGGCCCCGCGTCGTGGAGCGACCTCTACCCTTTCTGGTACTACGTCCTGCAGGTCGCTCCCTGGGCCTGTTTCCCCCTTGTGCTGACCCTTCCCTGGGTCCGCTACGGCTGGGGGGACGGCCTGCGCGCACGCGACCCCGCGCTGCTCTGCTTCATCGTCTGGGCAGCCGCCGTCCTGCTTCTAATATCCGTCAGCCAGGCGAAGCGGGCGGCCGATTTCCTGCCCGTCATTCCGGCGCTGGCGCTTGCCTGCGGACCGCACCTCGCCGGAGCCCTGCAGCGCAAATACTGCCGCCTCACGCTCTGGATCGGAATGATGGCCGTGCTGCTGGTTCTGCTTTTTGCCATGTTGAGCGTGTACGGAGTGACACCAGCCGACGAACCCGCGGTTACGTCGCTTTCGGACGGTTCGCCCTTCTGGTTCAACCTTCTGAATCCCGCACGGCTCGCGCTGCTTCTGGAGATCAACTCGGTCCATCCGGTGGTCGTGCCGCTGGTGATCGTGGCCAGCGCAGCGGGCCTGGCGGGCCTTTTGGCCGCCGGCATCCGCCGGGCGCCCGCGGTTACGGCATGCATCATCGTCCTGTTCTGGATGGTGCTGGGCTGGGGGTCGTTCTCGCTGCTCAACGAGGGACGCTCCGGCAAGACGATAACGGCCGCGGCGCTGGAGGCGCTGCCGCCGGGCACGGAACTGGGACTGGCCGACTGGCGGGCCCAGCAAATGCTGCACGTGGACCGGCCGGTCACCCACTTCGGACGCCGGCGCGCCGACCGACGCCAGGAGATCCTGGATGCGTCGGCCTGGCTTGGCGAAGTCCCGGACAGAATGCTGCTGGCGCCGGAAGAATATCGAGACTGGTGTTTCACAGGCGATTCGGGGATCCGCCTGGGCTATGCCCACCGCCGCTACTGGTACCTGCTGGGCGCTGAAAAGCTGCGCCCCGAATGCCGCGTCCAGACGGCCCCGCAGCGCGTAGTGCGTTTCTCCGGCTGGCGCTGAAGCAGCGCGCTTCAGCAGCGGGCCAGGAGTGCTTCGGCGGGAGACGGTGCGTCGCCCACAATCTGTCTGATCGTTTCCGCCAGGGCCTGCCCTTGTTCGCCATCCAGGGCAACGCCGGCGCCCGGCCGGCGGCTTCCGGAGAGGTCGTCGGCGCTGATCCAGGCGATACTGCCGGTCACGCTGTGCTTTTCGCCGTCGGGAAGTTGCAGCAGGAGCACCACTTCTTCTCCCGGGAAATGAACCCGGCGGGTCGCGACGAACAGTCCCCCCGGCTCGAGGAACGGCAACCAGGCGGCGGCAAGCGAATCGGCGTCCTCCAGCACCAGGGAGTAGAAGCCGGGGACGCTCATCGTTGCGTGCCGAAGCCCCCGTACCAATCCTTGAGCAGCACCGTTACGGCCAGTTCCGTGTTCGGCGTGAAGCGTTCGATGCGGCGGCAATCCATTACGTTGTCCAGGTGAACGAAACCGTACCTGATCATTGCCTCCTGCAGTTCCGCGGACAAGGCCGAAAATCTCTGCTTGTAGGCATTATTTTCCTTTGCGGTCCAGTCGCTGATGCGGCGAAATGCGCAGCGAAACAGGAAATCGCAGCAAAAACGCATCGGCAGGTCCTTCCAGCTCCGCGCCACTTCCAGCGGCGTTGATGCCCGCCGCTCCAGCCCCGCCAGTTGGCCGCTCATTTTCCTGGCGCGTTCGTCCAGGCCGTCGGCACGCAATTGCCGCGCCGCGAGCGGCCCGCCGCCCGCCAGGCGCAAGGCGTTGTCCCAGTTCGCGTCCGGTTCCTGCCGCGCGAGCCAGGCGAGCGCCGTGTCCCGCGGGACGGCCGGAGAACGCAGCAGGCGACAGCGGCTGATGATCGTGGCCGGCAGTTGGGCGGGATCGTCCGCGACCAGGAGGATGTAGCTGTTCGGCCGCGGTTCCTCGAGAATCTTGAGCAGGCTGTTGGCGGCCGATCGCGTCATCGACTCGGCCGGACAGATCGCGGCGACGCGGGCGCCCGAGCCGTAGGTGCTCAGCAGCATGAAATCGATCAGTTCCCGGATGCGTTCCACCGAGAGCAACTTGCCCGTCTCCGGCGCGGCCGGGTGAAGGTTCGCGTGCAGGGTGGTCTCGGGGGCGGATTCCGCGGGCCAGACGGGACGGTCGCAAGCCAGCAACTTTTGCGCCAGCCATGCGGCAAGGCGCCGCTTCCCGGTGCCGCGCTGGCCGTGCACCAGGAGGGCGTGAGCAAGTTGGCCCGAATCGATCTGGGCCGCAAGTTCGGCCTCAAGAGGCTCCAGCCAGGGAAGCTCAGTCCGACTCACGGCGCTCAAAACCCCGCAAGCTGACGAACCGCGTCCTTCAGGTCCGTCTGCACTTCCTCCAGCGATTTCGACGCATCGACAATCCGGTAGCCATCGCCTCCCAGCGTGGCACGCTCAAGATACCCGTCGCGCACGCGCTCGAAGAACTCCCGGCTCTCGCGTTCGAACCGGTCGCGACCTTGCGGATCGGCCTTGCGCGACAGTCCGAGGCGGACCGGCGTGTCGAGAAGAATGGTGAGGTCTGCGCGCAGGTCGCCCAGGACCTGCTCTTCAAGCGCCTCCACGTGCTTGCGGGGAATTCCGCGCCCGTGCGATTGATAGGCGTAGCTGGAGTCCACGAAGCGGTCGCAGATCACCCACGATCCCTCGTCGAGCGCCGGCAGAATGACTTCCTTCAAGGACGCGCTGCGCGCCGCGAACATCAGCAGCAGCTCCGCCAGCGGCAGCATGCCGGTCAATTCGGGATCCAGCAGGATTTCTCTAAGCCGCTCTCCCAGCGCGGTACCGCCCGGCTCGCGGGCTGTAACCACCGCGATGCCACGCTGCTTGAGCCAGTCGGCCAGGAAGGCGGTGTGAGTGGACTTGCCAGCGCCTTCCATGCCCTCCAGAACTACGAATCGTCCGCGGCTCATATCAGGTAAAGGATAGCCTGCCAAGCCGTGATCGGGGCGGCGTCATTCAAGCGGCGCGTTGCCGCTGTTGCGCGCGCGCTGGCTGCGAACGAGCATCGCGACCGCTGCGTTGTGCCCGTCCAGCGTCTCGTTGAATACGTGGCTGCCGTCGAGGTCCGCGGAAGCCACGTAGTACAGGAATTCGCCCGGCTGCGGCTGCACGGCCGCTTGAAGGGACGGCTCGCCGGGCAGAGAGATGGGCGTGGGCGGCAGTCCGTATCGCGTATAGGTGTTGTACGGCGTGTCGTTGCGCAGGTGGGCCCGGGTGATGTCGCCGGCATACGATTCGCCGAGTCCGTAGATCACCGTGGGGTCTACCTGCAGGCGCATGCCCCGGTCAAGCCGCCGTGTGAGCACGCCGGCGATGACCGGGCGCTCGGCGTCGATCCCGGTCTCGCGCTCGATGATGGACGCCAAGACCAGGGCCTCGTAGGGACCGTCCAGGGGCAGTCCGTCGGCGCGCTCCGCCCAGGCCGAATGCAACCGGTCCTGCATCAGCATGTGGGCCCGCAGGAGCAGATCGGCGTCAGTTTCACCGCGCGTATAGGCGTAGGTATCCGGGAAGAACCAACCCTCAACATTTCCATATTCAAGCGCCAGTTCTCCGGCCAGATCTTCCGCGTCGCGCGCCTGCAGGGTGGAGACCAGCGGCTCGGCGGCAGGCAGAGCGCGAAGAAGCTCGCCAACGGTCCAGCCTTCGATGATGGTGAAGTAGTGCTGAACGACCTCGCCGCGAACCATGCGATCGATAAGCAGGCGGTGGGTGTCCCCCGCCCCGACCCGGTATTCGCCGGCCTGTATGCGCGCCGAGGCTCCAGTGACGTAGGCCGCCAGCTTGAACAGCCACGGCCGCTCCAGGATCATCCGCTCCTCAAGCCGCGCGGCCACCGCATTCAGCGAGTCGCCCGGTTCGACGATCACGGTCCGGTCCGCGGATCCGGCAGCGAGAAGGTTCTCCAGCGCCAGCCGTGCGGAATACAGCCCGGCAAGCGCGAGGAGGGCCGCCGCGGCTACCGCGGCAAGCACCGCCTTGACGTTGCGGGTCATCAGACTCCGCGGAAGACCAGGCAACCGTTGGTGCCGCCGAACCCGAAGGAGTTGCTGATGCTTACCCGCACGCGCATGTCGCGCGCCGTGCCGGGCACGAAGTCAAGGTCGCAGCCCTCGCCGGGGTTGTCCAGGTTGATGGTGGGAGGTACCGCGCCGTCGCGTATCGCCAGGATCGAATAGAGCGCTTCCAGCGCACCGGCTGCGCCCAGCAGGTGGCCGGTCATCGACTTCGTCGAGCTGATGGCCACGCTTGCGGCATGCTCGCCGAAAACGTCCTTGATGGCGGTGGTCTCGACCAGGTCGCCCAGCGGCGTGGAGGTGGCGTGGGCGTTGATGTAGTCCACTTCTTCGGGATCCAGGCCCGCGTCGCTGAGCGCGGCGCGCATGCAGGCGGCGCCGCCCGCGCCGTCCTCCGCCGGGGCCGTGATGTGATATGCGTCGCTGCTCATCCCGAAACCGATGAGTTCCGCAAGTATTTCCGCGTCGCGCGCGCGGGCATGCTCGAATTCCTCCAGCATCAGGCATACGGCGCCGCTGGCGAGCACGAAACCGTCCCGGTCCCGGTCCCAGGGCCGGCTGGCGCGTTCCGGCTCGTCGTTGCGCAGCGACAGGGCGCGGGCGGAGGAGAAGCCGCCGATGCCCAGGTAGGCGATGCAGTGCTCGGCGCCGCCGGCGAGGCAGGCGTCGGTTTCGCCGTAGGCGATGGACCGCGCCCCGAGGCCGATCGAATGCGTGGACGTGGAGCAGGCGGTGGCCGTCGCGATGTTCGGGCCGCGGGCGCCCGTCTGTATCGAGAGCAGGCCGGCGGGCATGTTCACGATAATGCCGGGAACCAGGAAAGGTGAAATGCGCCGCGGATTGTTTTTCTCGGCGTAGCGTTCATGCGAGGCTTCAATGGTGCGGATGCCGCCTATGCCGGAGCCCACATAGACGCCTACCCGTTCCGCGTTCGAATCGTCGATCACGAGCCCCGAAAAGCGCAGCGCCTGGACCCCGGCCGCGACGCCGTAATGGTTGAACGCGTCGAAACGCCGGACCTCGCGAGGTTCCATGTATTCGGTTGGATCGAAGTCGCGGATCAGTCCTGCGATTCGGGAAGGGAAAGCCCCGATATTGGGCAATTCCTCGTGCGCGGTGATGCCGCTGCGCCCCTCCAGGACCGACTGCCAGGAGGTTTCGGGATCGTTGCCGACGGGCGTAATCGCCCCGGCGCCCGTCACTACTACGCGACGTCCTTTCATGAGAACGGTAACCCGGCCGCGCCGGTTCGGCTATTCCTCCAGGCGGGCGGAAATGAAGTCGATTGCTTCCTGAACGGTGGTGATCTGCTCGGCGTTTTCGTCGGGGATCTCGGTTTCGAACTCTTCCTCAAGCGCCATCACCAGTTCCACGGTGTCCAGCGAATCGGCGCCCAGGTCGTCCACGAACGAGGACTCGTTCGTGATGCTGGATTCGGACACGCCAAGCTGCTCGGCGATGATCGCCTTGATCTGTTGTTCAACATTGCTCATAGATCCAATTCCCCTGGGAGCCGGGCGAACCCGACAGTAATGCCGAAGCGCGTATTCTAACGGAATACCTGCCCTGACGGGCGTATGCCCGTGAAGTCCCGATCAGCCTGATTCGGGGTTCAGCCCGTCCACATTCCGCCGTTCACGTGCAGCACGGTGCCGGTGACATAGGAGGCCGCGGGTGACGCCAGGTAGACGGCGGCCCCGGCCACGTCCAGCGGCGAGCCGGCCCGTCCCGCCGGAATCTGCGCGACGATCGCGTCCTTTCGCCCGGACGTTACGCCCGCGGTCATGTCGGTTTCGATATAGCCCGGTGCGATGGCGTTCACGGTGATGCCGCGCCCGGCCACTTCCAGCGCCAGCGCGCGTGTGAAGCCCAGCAGTCCGGCCTTGGCCGCCGCATAGTTGGCCTGCCCCGCCGCTCCGGCGACGCCCACCACGGAAGACAGATTGATGATGCGCCCGCGCCGCGCTTTCAGCATGCTGCGCACACACGCCTTGCAGAGGCGGTAGGCCGAGTTGAGGTTGGTGTTGACGACGTCCTGCCAGTCGTCCGGCTTCATCCTCAGCAGCAGGTTGTCGCGGACGATGCCCGCGTTGTTCACCAGGATTGTCGGAAGACGCCCGGCCAGGTCTTTCATGAGAGCCTGAACGCTCTCGTCGGACGCCACGTCGAGCACCTTTCCCGAATCGCCGCCGCCCAGACGGCCGGCGATTTGCGCTGCGCCCGCCTCCGTCGTCGCGGTTCCGATCACATCGGCTCCGGCGGCCCGGAACTGCTCTGCAATCGCGGCGCCGATGCCGCGCGTCGCGCCCGTGACCAGGGCGATCTCTCCGCTCAGGGAAAACAGGTTCGTATCGTCGGACACGCAGGAAAATTATAGGCGATAGCGTCTTTATTTCCGCTCTGGCATGATTGCCGGATGCAGCGCGAAGACTCCACCAGACAGGATTCCAACCGGCGCTCCCGCGGTTTTACGCTCATGGAACTGCTGGTGGTTCTGGCCATCATCGGCATCCTGGCGGCGATCGCGACAGGCGTTTACGTGGGCCGCGTCGATGATGCGCGGATCACCCGGGCCCGTGCCGATATCCAGACGATAGAGGCGGCACTGGATATATTCCGGCTCGACAATTTCCGCTACCCCACCACCGCGGAGGGGTTGGAGGCGCTGGTGGAACGTCCCAACGATCCCGACGTTCGCTGGCCCTCGGGCGGCTATATGCGCCGCCTGCCGCTGGACCCGTGGAACCGCCCCTATCTCTACGCCAGCCCGGGCCGTCGCGGGGAAGTGGACGTCTATACGCTGGGACGCGACGGCCAGGAAGGCGGCGAGGGGCAGGACGGGGACATCGGCAACTGGAATCTTGACCGGCAGCCGTGACGGCATATCGGGAAGCCACGCGCGCGGAGCGTGGTTTTACGCTGATCGAAATCCTGGTCGTGCTGGCGCTGATCGCGCTGCTGACCGGCTTGGCCGCGCTGTCGGCCGGCGCCGCGGGTAGCCCGGTAACGCGCGAGGCGCGCAGGCTGGCCGCCACGCTGCAATTGGCCACCGACGAGAGCCGCCTGCAGGGAAGAGTGCTGGGACTGAAGTTCCGCCAGGACGGCTATTCTTGGCTTGAGCTGGTTCCCCGGGAGCCGGATGCGGAGTCCGGCCCCGGTTTTGCCTGGATACCATTGGCCCGAAGCGGGGCATTCGCTGACAGGCTCTGGCCGCAAACGATGCGGTTCGAACTGCGGATAGACGGCCGAGCCGTGGCACCCGCGTTTGCGGCCGCCGCTTCCGCACCGCAGATTCTGCTTCTGCCCGAGGGAGAGTTCACGCCGTTCACGTTGCGGCTGGTCGGCACGCGCGAGGCGGGAGCCACCATGCGCTTCGCTTCCTCCGGCCGGTTTGAGCTGGAAGGCCTGTGAACAGGGGGTTCACGCTGCTCGAAGTGCTGGTGGCGCTGGCGGTCGTCGCCCTGGGCCTGAGCGCCGCATTCGCCGCAACCGGCCAGTCGGCCCGGACCACCGAGCAATTGCGCGTCCGCACGCTGGCCCAGTGGGCGGCCGCCGACGCCTTGACGGCGCTGCGGCTGGCCGGGGACCTTCCGCGCGGGCAGGCGCGACGCGAGGAAGAAATCGCCGGACGGGTCTGGTGGGTCGAGTATCGGGTCCGGCAATCCGCCGGCGCGACCTTGCGTGACGTGGAAGTGCGGGTTGGCCCGGAGCGCGACGCCCCGGTCCTGGCGGCGGCCAGGGGCGTGGTGCGGGTGGCGGCCGAAGAAGAGGAAGACGAGGAAGAAAGCGAATGAACAGTCGCACTGGTCTGCGCGGGTTTACGCTGATCGAGTTGCTCGTGGCCCTGGCCGTCTTCGCCGTGATGGCGACGCTGGCCTTCGGCGGCCTCGGGGAAGCAGTCACACAATCGGAACGGCTGGATGGGCTGCAACAGCGCTGGCATGGCGTGCAGCGCGCCGTGCGGTTGATGGAAAACGATTTTGCCCAGTTGCGGGCGCGTCCGGTGCGCGGCCTCCTGGGCCAGGATTACGAGCCGGCCCTGGAGGCGCTCGGCGCCGGCGAATTGAACTTCACTCGCGGCGGGTGGCTGAATCCGGGGCTGTTGCCGCGCGCCGAGTTGCAGCGGGTGCGTTATCGATTGATCGACGGCCGCCTGCTGCGGGAGTACTGGCCGGTGCTGGACCGGATCGGGGCCACCCAGGCGTCAGGCGAGGTGCTGCTCGCGGAAGTCGAGGAATTCCGGGTGGAATTCCTCCCCGAGCCCGGAGCGGCGCAGGCCGCGTGGACGGAATTCTGGCCGCCGCCCGGCGAGTTCTCCACCGAGACCTTGCCGGCCGGAGTACGGATAACGGTTGTGATAGCGGGTGTGGGAACCGTTGCGCGCCTGGTTGAGGTGGGCCGGTGAGCACGGACCGTTCCCAGCAGGGGCTGGCGCTCATTTCCGCGCTGCTCATAGTGAGCCTTGCCGGCGTTCTCGGCGCCGCCCGCATGTTTGCCCTGCAGCTCGAAGCGCAGGCGTCGCGGGCCCTCCTGGGCGGCACGCAGGCACGCCTTGTTGCCTTGGGAATCGAGGAACTGGCGGCCGAGATCATGGCCCGTGACGCGCTCGACAGCGATACGGACCATTACGGCGAGTCCTGGTTCCGCGGCATCCGCGACATGAGCGTAGGGCCGATGCGGATTCGGGGGACAATAGAAGACATGCAGGGCCGGTTCAACCTGAACAACCTGGTCACCCGGCAGGGAACGCCGGACATGATCGCGGTCGACCAGTTCCGGCGCCTGCTCCGCGAACTGGGGCTCGACGAGACGCTTGCGCTGAAGGCGCTGGACTGGATGGATGCCGACAACCTGCCGCAGCCCGCGGGCGGCGCCGAAGACGAGGCCTACGTGCGGCTTTTCCCGCCCTACCAGGCCCCCAACCGCCCGATGGAGGACGTATCGGAACTGCTGGCGGTCGAAGGTGTCGACGCTGAAACCTGGCGCCTGCTCTCGCCGCATGTTACAGCGTTGCCGGTAACCGGTCCGCCGGTTCCGGTCAACGTGAATACGGCTTCCGAGGAAGTGCTGCTGTCGCTTGCGGAATACCCGGACCGCGGCCGGGTGCAGGGTTGGCGCGAGCGGCAACTCGCCGGCGGCATGACGGACCTGGGCGAAGTGCAGGCCGCCCTGCCCTCCCCGATGGCCGGGCGGGTTTCGCTGTCCAGCAACTGGTTCGCGCTGCACGTGGACGTGAACGCCGACGGCACGCGGTTCTATCTGAGCAGCCTGCTGGATCGCGCCGGCAACCGGATCCGCGCGCGCCGCCAGGGATTGCCGCCCGAAGCCTGGTTGGCGCCGGTGGAGGGCGTAACGCGGCACTAGGTCACTCAGCGCATGGAATACCTCGTAATTCGGCTCGGCGACCTCGAAGGCGGCGCTTCATGGCAGGCAGTGGACGCCCATGGCGCGCCTCTGGCGCAGGCCGGCGCGGGGACACTGGAGCAGGCCGCCGAACTGGCCGAGGGGCGCAGGATCGTCCTTCTGATTCCGGCGCGTGAAGTGTTTCGGACGCGCATGGACCTGCCGGCGCGCGGACGCCGGTCGGCGGTCAGGGGTGCGAGATACGCGCTGGAAGACCGGATTGCGGGCGACGTGGAGGAGCTGCATTTTGCGGTCGGACCCGCCGCCGGCGACCAACTGGAAGTGGCGGCCGTGGAGCGGCAATGGCTTGAAGAACTCCTTGGCCGGGCAGAGGAAGCGGGACTGCTGCCGGTCGCGGTTTATGGAGAAGGCGACGCCTTGCCCGACCTGCCCAACGCCGCCGCCGCCCTGCTGGAGGAGGACGCGCTCATGCTCCGGGACGGCGGCGGGCAAGTGGTGTCGGCCGAGCCCGGTGAACTCGCGGGACTTGTAGACATCGCCTGCGCGGAGCACGCCGGCGACGAGGCTGCCCCGTTCCGGCTGGTGATCTATTGCGAGCTTGGCTTGAAAGGCGTGGCGCAGCAAGCGATAGCCGGCCTGAACGGACGGGACGTGGAACTCCGGCTGCTGGAGCAGGGGGTTATGCCGCAACTGGCCGCGGAGTCGATGTCCGGCGGCGCCGTGAACCTGCTGCAGGGTGAGTTCCGGCGCCGCAACGACCGTGTCGCACGGCTAAGGGATGTCGCCATCGGCCTGCTTGCCGTGGCCCTGTTTTATCCGGGCTACCTGGCCATGGACGGCTGGCGCGCGCAAAGGGAATACCAGGCGCTTGCCGGAATCGTGGAAGCGCGGCTTCGGCAGATGATGCCGGATGCGGGAGCGTCGGCCGACCTCAGGAGCGAGTTCCGGCGCCGCGTCGCTTCGGCCGATCTGTCCGGCGCGGCCGACAGCGACGGGTTTCTGCGGCTGCTGCAGTCGCTTGAACGTGCCGGCGGCAGCGGCACCCGCGTGCTCGGCCTGAACTACGGTGGCGGATCGGCTCGCGTGCGATTGGCGGCCGCGAACATGGAAATGCTCGACCAGGTTCGTCGAAGCCTGATTTCCAGCGGCTATTCCGTGCTGATTGAGACTGCCGTGACCGAATCCAACGGATCGGTCACGGGTGAACTGAGTATTCGCGATGGTCGTGATCGCTGAATTCTGGCGCGGGAGATCGGCCCGCGAGCAGGCCCTGCTCGCGGCGCTTGCCGTGATGGCGCTCGCCGCGATCTGGTACTTCGCGGCCGTCGCCCCGCTGCTTGACCGGGCCGAGACCTACGAGCAAGCGCGAGCGACGGAGACTGCGCTGCTGGAACGTCTGGACCGCGTGGGCAGCCGGCTAGCGGCGCTGCCGGCGCCGCGCCCCCGGTCGGACGCCTCGCTGCTGCTCTTGGTCAACCGTTCCATCCGCGACGCCGGCCTGGGCGGCTTTCTCGAAGAAGGCGCCGCCGACGGCGAGACGCGGGTCCGCCTGCGCCTGCGCGATGCGCCGTTTCCGCAGGTCAGCGCCTGGCTGGCCGGCCTGGCGGTCCAGGAAGGCATCCGCACCGTCAGCGCCGACATCGAACCCGGTTCGGCGCCCGGCCTCACCCAGGTCAGCCTGGTACTCGAACGCAGCGACTAGTTCGCCGGACTGGCGTCGGCCGGAGTGACTTCGCGGAAGGCGCGGTGCAGGGGAAAGTAGAGCGCGGTGCGGATGGGCCGGCTTTCGCGCGCCTGCATGGCGAGGCGGTAGCGTTCGAGTTGCGGGGCGTAACGGCGCTCCTCTTCGTCGAGGAAGGCTTCCAGGTCGCCGCCTTCATGTCGGGAAGTCTTGTAGTCCACGATCCAGCGTTCTCCCTCGTGCACGAAGCTGCGGTCGAGGATCAGGCTGCGCGTTCGGCCTTCTTCCTGCAGGGACAGCGGCAGTTCGCTTGCGGCATCGTCGCTCGGCTCAAGCGTCCAGCGTCCCCTTTCGTCCTCCAGCGTATTGAAAAGCGCAGTTTCAACGTCCGCCGTCAGTGACTCCTGCTCGTCCACGGGCACGCCGTGGAATTGCAGCATCCGCCGGGTACGGGGGCGCAGCGCCTCCAGGCGTTCGCGCGACCAGGCGCCGGGGCCTTCCTCGGCGATTTCCTGCAGCCAGCGATGGACCGCCAGGCCCAGCACCCGCGCACGTTCGCCGGCCCAGACGTACGACGGCGACCGGGTTTCCTCCGGGCTGGGTGCGATCATGGGCGCCGGGGGTTCGGGCGGCGCCCAGCCGTCGGGCACGCGCCGGATCTCCGGTTTAACCAAACGCCTTTTCCTGCCGCTCCTGCTCTTTGCGGGGAGTTCCCCCGGGGCTTCCCGCTCGAAGATATCCAGAAGAGCTTCGGCAAGGTCGGCGGCCATGGTCCGCGCCGAGGGCTTGAATTCCCCCGGTCCTTCCGACTCCTCGTCCCGGACCAGGCCCACCAGCAGATGCAGGCGGGTTCGCGCGCGGGTCGCCGCCACGTACAGGAGCCGCCTGCGCTCGGCGTCCTCGCGGGCCTTCCCCAGTTTGTCCAGGTATTCGTACACGGGGTCTGTGTCCCGTCTTTGCCGCGAGGGGGGCACGGCCAGCAGGGTTGCGGCGCCCTCCTCCGCCGGCAACCCGCCATCGCCGGGAGGCGGTCGCCACCAGCGCAGCACGGGCGCACCGCCGCCGCGAATGCTTCTGCCCAGCCCCGGCAGGATCACGGTGTCGAACTCCAGGCCCTTGGCCTTGTGCATGGTCAGGATCTGTACGCGCGCGCCGGTCTCCGGGTTGGATACGAATTCCGCGGTGAGCTTGAGCGTACGGGCGACGGCGTTGTCGATCTGACTTCCCTGGCTTGTTTCGCCGAGACTGTCGAGAAACTCGGCCGCATGACGCAGCGAGTTCTCGTCGCGGTTGCCCGCGGGTCCGCCCAGAGCCAGCCAGGTTCCTTCCACCCAGCTTCGAAAGTCCAGTTGGCCGCGCAGGCGCAGCGCCCGTTCCAGTACGGGGACGACCCGGCCCAGGCGGTCGCGCCCGTCGTCGCTGAGCCGGCCGACTCGCCCG
Source organism: Gammaproteobacteria bacterium (assembly GCA_965116895.1). Classification (GTDB taxonomy): domain Bacteria; phylum Pseudomonadota; class Gammaproteobacteria; order Steroidobacterales; family Foliamicaceae; genus Foliamicus. The sequence goes on from OZ220729.1 coordinate 1,307,890, forward strand.
GCGTCGCGCAGGAGGTCCCAGACCGTTTCGCGCGGGGCATCGTGGCAAAGAGCGTGCAGATCCTTGAGCGAAAGCCCGCACCACGGCGCACGCAGGACAGCTAGCCAGGCGATCCGGTCGGACAGTTGCGCCAGGGCGCGCGCGATCGCGGCCAGGTCCTGCACCACGCTGAAGCGCTTGCGTCGTTCGAACTCGGTTCGGCTGACCGCGATGCCGGTCCTGCCCAGCGCGTTGCTCACCTCCTCTCCGTGGGTCCGGCTGCGGACCAGGATTCCGATGGTGCCATCGGGACGGTCCTTGAGGGTCGTTCGGACGATCTGCTCGACGATCGCTACCTCCGACTCGTGGTCGCCCTTGCGGAAGTAGTGCAACCGGGCATCGGCATTGGCGGACGTCGCCCCGGGCGCGGGATTGCAGGGCGTGTAGGCAACGGTGCCCATCAGCGTGTCGCCTTCGCCCGGGAAGACCCTTGGGAAAACGGTGTTGAACCAATTCACCAGCCTGGGCGCCGAGCGGAAGTTCACGGTCAGCCGCAGCAGCTCGGGCCGCAGGGCCGCCAGCCCCTGTTCGCAGACCCTGAGGTAGCCGCGCACGTCGGCCTCGCGGAATCCGTATATGGATTGCATGGGGTCTCCAACCATGAACACGGTGCGGCCGTCGCCATCCTGCCATTCCCGGGTCATCTGCTGGAGCAGGTCGAGCTGGGTGCGCGAGGTGTCCTGGAACTCATCGACCAGGATGTGGCGCAGCCGCGTATCCAGGCGCTCGGCCAGCAACGACGGCCGGTCGCCGTGGCCCAGGGCCTGTAGCGCCGCCTGGCTGACTTCCGTGTAGTCCGTTTCCCGGCGTTGCGCGAATAGCACCTTCAACTGCGCAAACGCGCCGCGCAATACGCGCATGACCGACTGCACCAGTTGCAGTCGGCCTTCCTCGTAACCCGGCGATTCGAGAATCCTGACGCGGGACAATCGTTCCCGAAACTCGCCGGACTCTCTGAGCGTCCGCTCCAGTTTTTCTCCGAGTTCCTTCCTGAACCGCACGCGCCAGTCGTTCTTCAGCGTGAGCAGGTCGTCCGCCGCGCGGCCCCATCCGGCAAGCGCATCGGGGTCGGCAGGGTCTTCCGGCTCATCGTCGGCTACCCAGTAATCGGCAAAGGCCTTCTCGAATTCACCGCGATATTTTCCCAGGCACTGAAGCATCCGGCCGATTTCGCGGTCCGCGAGATTGCGCAACGCGGCATTCAGCGCGCCGGCGTTGTCCCCGGCGCCCAGCAGCGACAGCCACTGTTCGCGCTTGGCCAGCATTACGGCGACCAGTTCGGTGAATTGCTGCCCGCTTCCGTCCAGGTGGCGAAGCAGGGTTTGCACATCCTCGTCCCCAATCCGGATGCCGTCGTGCAGCAGCATCCGGGCGGCCGTTTCGTAGAGAGGGACCGCGTCGGCGCGCAGGCTGCCCAGCGCTCCGCCGCCGCTGGACACGGGAGAACTCGCCGCCAGCCAGGAGCCCAGCGAGTCGATGGTAATGATGCGCAGGCGGGCGGGATTTTCGGGCAGGTCCCAGCCGCGTTTGCGGGACTGCTCAAGCACGCGCCGCGCAAGCTCGAGGCTCCGTTGGCGATGCGGCGGCACGTCCCTGTCGCCCGAGGCGGCTTCCCGCAGGCTGCGGGCCACGCGCTCGCGCATTTCCGCGGCCGCCTTGCGCGTGAAGGTGATCGCCAGCACCGCGTCGGGCTCGGCCTCCCGCCCCAGAAGCCGCAGATAGCGCTGGACCAGGATCTCCGTCTTACCGGAGCCGGCCGGCGCCTGCACGATGAACGAGCGCTTCGGATCGAGCGCCCTTTCGCGAACCGCCTGATCGCCGGGCGCGGTCATGCCTGCTCCAGCTCCTGGATCCGGCTAAGCACCTGGTACTGCCCGCGTCCGCCGTCGTCCCATGAAAAAATCTCGATGCGCGCGTCTCCCCGGCTCAGATCCCGCGCTGCCTTTTCCAACGCTGCGCGCCAGGCTCCCAGGACGCTTTCCCAGCTCCCGTATTGCCTGAAATCGCGGTGCTTTGAAATGGGCGTCAGCCGGGGCAGTTTCTCCTTTCCCGGAATCTCGGCGCGGGGGTCGCATATGCCCTTCACCGTCCGCTGTCTTCCGGACAGGAACACGTAGCCGACGCCGGACACGCCCGGCGTGACCAGCGCGTAAGCGGGAAGCTGGCTGGAGCGCATACGTTCGGGGTTGAGTCCCGAAAGCGGGATTTCCCGACCGGTTTTGTAATCCAGCACCAGCGGCCCCGCGCCGGATGTCGCCCGATCGACCCGGTCCAGCCTCATCCGCAGCGTGACAGGCCCCAGTTCCAGTTGCGCCAGCTCCTCGAGTTCCCGGACCCCGAATTCGCCGCGCTCAAGGTCAATGCGGACCCAGTCCAGCGCCAGCTGCACGGCCCGTTCGCGCTCCAGCCCCAGCAGCCCAAGCACCAGTGGGCGAACCCCAGGCGGTTCCTTCCGGGGGATTTCCGCCGCCCACTCCTCCAGGCTGCAGCGCAGGTCGGGCAATGCCGCGGACAGCGACGCGGCATCCCCGAACTCGGTGTAGAGCCGGCACAAGAGCTTGTGCACGATGTCCCCGCGGTCCAGCGGACCGATTCCATCCCAGGGTCGTGGATACTCGGCCGCGTGCAGTCGGTGCTCGGCGAACGCACGAAACGGGTTCCTGAGCTGATGGTCCATAAGGCGCGTGCCGCCGCCGACCTCCTCGTCCGGCCGAAGCGGAGGCGCAACATCATCATTGAGCTTCTCCAGCGATGCGCTGGCGCGAAGGACTTCGACGTATGCAGCGCTTGTCCTCGCCCCCACAACGCTTGAATGGTCACGCAGAGGGATCCGGGCGATGAGTGGACTGCAGCTTGTTTCCACTCCTTCCTCGGCGACCTTCGACCAACTGAACACGACTTCATTGGCGCTGCGCAGCAATGCCGCGGTTTGCCGGCGGGCCTGCTCCAGAGCCGACTGCGCGCTTGCCTGGGGCATCTTCATGCGCCTTTGCAATCCGAGCGGAAGCAGTGGTGCGGGCCTGATGCCCCGCGGCCACAGGTTTGCGCCCGCGCCCGCAATCCACAATCGATCGAAGTGCATTCCGTCCGACTCCTCGACCGGCAGCAGTTCCACGGACTGGTCGGGGCCCTGGGGCTGGAACTTGCGGTCCCGCGCCATCGTGCCAAGGCGCGAGAGCGCCGCCGGCAGCGGAACGGGTCTTGCGGAAATGGCGTCGCAGCCGCCGTACTCCGAAAGCAGTTGACCGAAGGCTTCCACCGCCTGCTGCTCGCTGCTGACCAGCGGCCGTTCTCCCGGCCAGCCCAGTTCCCGCAAGAAGGTCGTGAACACTCCGGCCCATGTGCGGTAGGAGTGCGCCCTGCCCTTGCCGCGGGCCTTTCTTGACGCCTTCCAGGCCTTCTGCAGCGCCTGGGCGAGAGCCGGCGCACCGGAAAGGGCCCGCGCCATCAGTTGCGTGCGGGTAATCTCGTTCCCGACCAGTCTCTCCCGTATCCGCCGCTCCACGCGTGCGCGCCTGCCGGCCTCCGCGTCCGAACCGTGCAGGTATGCGCCGCGCAGGACCCGGCTGACCACCTCGAAATCCACGACGGTAGGCAACAGGCAAAGCGCGTCGAGCGCCATTTCCGCCGGCCCGGCATGTCCCAGCGATGGCGCTTCGGCGGAATTCAGCGGAGCGTCCTGAGGAAATCCCCGCGCCTGCCAGGCCGGCTGCATGCGGTCCAGCAGCGCCCGGCGCGCCCGGGGGGCCCGCTCGGTGAAATCGACAAGCACGAGACCGGTATTGCCCTCAACGGCCCAGCGTGCCGCGGCCTGCAGTTCCTCGTCCGCATTCTCGTACTGGATCTGACAGACGCTTGCCGCTTCAGGCGCCGACGGACCGTCCTCGACCGGAACGCCGGCGGAGCGCACGGATTCCAGCAGTTGCTCCTGCGGTGGCGTCAGCGTATCGTTGAAGCCGAGCAGATACAGCGGCCCGCGAGCTGCAATCGCACCGCTTTGCAGATCCTGCGCCAGGAGGTGCGGCAGTCCCGCGGGCTCAAGCCAGCTTCCCGACCGTCGCGATTCCTCGAAGCGCGCCACCCAGCGCGCAAAGCGGCGTTCGTCTTCCCCGTCCACCTCGCTGCGCAGGCGCTCAAGGTTCAATCCGTATTCGAGCGCCAGGTTCCAGCTCCTTCGGGCCAGTTCGGCGTTCTGTTCCAGGTCGAAACCGGCCACCGCGTTCTTCCCCAGCGCCTGCTCCCAGAGCATCAGGGATCCGTGCGAAGACAGCAATGTGAATTCTCCGGCCTTGCCGCCGCGCAGCAGCGAGTCCTCCCAAAGCTGGCGCATCCATTCCCGCCAGGACACGACGGACGGCCGCCGCCAAACGGCTGCGTTCGCGGCGCGGCGCCACTGTCCGTAGCGGAACCGAATGCGCCGCGCCAGTCTTGGCGTGCGGGCGACGGCCACGGCGCCCTTGCGGAGTGCGGGGAACAGTTGCTGCGCGAGGAGTTCCTGGTAGGAGAGCGGGTTCACCAAAAAAGGACTACATGGAAACCTAGCCTAAAGGTTAAGCTACCCTCGCCCAATTGCCAATTGGCGCAAACCGCATGGAATATCCGCTTCTGCTTGAACCGATCACGCTGGCCGGGCGAACCGTGCGCAATCGCGTGGTCCACGCGTCGATGAGCACGCGTTACACGCAGAATCAGGACATCGATCCGCGCCTGGTGCGCTACCACGCCAACCGGGCCGCGGGCGGAGTGGGAATGATCGTTACCGAGCCGCTGAACGTGCTGCCCTGGCACGATCGGTCGCACCGCCCTGCCCTGTTTGGGCCGAACACCCACGATGCCATGGCCCGCTGGGCGGACAGTGTGGAAAGCCTGGGTTGCCGCCTGTTGGGGCAGTTTCAGGATTCCGGCCGCGGTCACCGGGAGACGGGCCGGTCGCAGCAGGCCTGGGCGCCCTCGGCGCTGCCGGACGACCTGAGCTGGACCATGCCGAGGGAGATGCCGCGGCACCGCATTCACGAGGCCATCGAGCACTTCGGCAAGGGTGCGCGCCGACTTGAGGAGGCGGGCTTCAGCGGTGTCGAACTCTCCGCTGGGCACGGGCACTTGTTTCATCAGTTCCTGTCGCCGGCAGCCAACGTACGGGACGACGAGTACGGTGGCGACCTCGAAGGGAGGACCCGGTTTGTTAGAGAGTTAATTGAAGTAATAACACGTAATTGCAAGAAGAATTTCATAATAGGCTTAAAACTTCCCGGCACTGACGGGATTTCGGGAGGCATCGATCATTCCGAGTCCGCGCGTATTACCGCCCGCCTGGCGCAGGGCGGCGGCTTTCATTACCTGGTCTATTGCGACGGTTCCCACTCCCATACGCTGGAGACCCATATTCCCGACATGAGCTACCCGCGCGCCCCCTACGTCGAGGGGCACGCGGAGATCGCGGCCAACGCGCCAGGCGTTCCACTCATGGCCCTGGGTCTGATTACCGACCCGGCCGAGGCGGAGGGCATACTGGCCGCGGGCAAGGCACAGATGATTGCGCTGGGCCGGCCCCTGGTCACGGACGCGGCCTGGGTGAAGAAATCCGCCGAAGGCCGGCAGTCCGAGATTCGCTACTGCGTGTCCTGCAATACCTGCTGGGCCACCATCGTCGAGCGCAAGCCGATCCTCTGCGACAACAACCCTCGCCTCTCGCAGCCCGATGAAGTGGACTACTGGCCGCAGCCGGCCAGGCGCAAAAGGCGTGTCGTCGTCGTGGGGGCCGGTCCGGCGGGCCTGGAGGCAGGCTGGGTGGCTGCTGCCCGCGGACACGAAGTTACCGTGTTCGGCTCGTCCGAGCGGCCTGGAGGCAAGGCGTATCTGCATGCCCAACTGCCTGGCGGGGAAAACGTGAGCAGCGTCTACGACTACCAGGAAATGGCCGCCGCCAAAGCCGGCGCGACAGTTCGTCTCGGGATCCGTGCGGGGGTCGCTGATGTGCTGCAGTGCGAACCGGACGCGGTGGTCCTGGCGGGCGGCGCGACGATGCTGTGGCCGCCCGGCTGGCCGGAGGAATGGCGGGACTTCGTATTCGACGTGCGCGAGGTCAGCCGGGAAATGCTCGAACGGCCGGACGAAACGATCGACGGCACGGCCGTACTATGGGACCAGGACCATACCCTGGCGACCTACGCCGCCGCCGAATTGCTGGCGCAGCGCTTCTCGCGGCTGGTGATCGTTACTCCGCGCGAGCGCCTGGCCAGCGACGTGGGCCTGGTCACGCGCCAGGGGATTTACCGACGCCTGTACGGCATGCCGAATGTCGAGGTCGTGCTGCTTTCTGACATCCACGCCGATTCCGCGCTGGACGAGGGTCGCGTGAGTTGCCGCAACGTGCTCAACGATTCGCTGCGGGATATCGACGACCTGGCGATGCTGACCTGGTCCGGCAGCCGCGCGCCCAATGACGAACTCGCCGCGCCGCTCAGGGCGGGAGGCCTGGAAGTGGTGTGCGTGGGCGACTGCGACATGCCGCGCACGCTGCTGGCCGCCACCTCCGACGCCCACGCCCTCGGTCGCTCGCTGTAGCCCGGGAGCGAGGGCATGGCCCTCGCGACGTCACATCCTCCCGCCCGGAACTACATGAACGGGCGGACGTTCTTGTTGGACTCCATGTAGCAGTAGGACAGCATCCAGTAGAGGTTGATGCCGATGCGTTCGGTGTCGGGCTCGGTGAAGACGTAGCCATGGGAGGTGATTTCGTCTTCGAGGTATTCGAGCACGTACAAGACCAGAACGTCGCGGGTGAATACGTCGCTGTAGTTGTTGAGCGGCCAATCGACGTTCGACAGCCGGATACCGATTTGCCGGCCGTCGGTATGGGTAATCCGCGCTCCGCCGCCCCGGTCGTGGACCTGGAGATTGTCGTAGCGCCTGTATTCCTCGTCGCGCCCGCCGCTCACGCCGGGAATGTCGATGTAGCAGCTCATCATTCGCGCCGCGTGCAGCTTGTAGGTTCCGCCCGGGTGATCACGACCGCCGGGCGCATCCAGCCACAACTGCTGCTCTCCCAGCATGGACTTGTCCGCCCAGGCGGCGCACTCGCCTTCCGCTTTGCCGCGGAATTGCGCGGCCTCGCGGGTCCAGTAGACGACGCAGTCCGGCGGCGCTTCCGGACGTTCAGAGACACCTGCGCCTTCAGCCATCGGAGCCAGGCCTTCCACCGGACGGTTCCAGACCTCCATGCGCGAAGCGCCCCGCTCATTGTCGGGCGACAGCGCCAGCGCACCGGCGCGAGTGAGCGCGGAATAGTCGCCGCCGGAGAACTCCCGAAACGCAAGCAGCATGGAATCCGGCCCGCCCACGCGATCGACGCGAAGCTCGATGCGGTCGTGGCGTTCGTTTTCCGGATAGCCGATGCGCCGGTCGAAATACACCTGGTTGTAGTTGTCATAAACGCGCGCCAGCAGCTCGGCCAACACCTTGACGTCGCGTTCCGTTGTCGTGGAATCCTCTCCCTGCGCGAACACCGGGGCCGCCGGCAACAGCGTCACCAGGCAGGCGGAAGCAAGCAAGGCTTTGAGATTAAGCATGTTCGATCTCCAGGTCCATGAGTTCGTAGTAGGTCATCATGTAGCCGTAGACGGCGCCGCGAAGGAAGATGTAGTGGCCGTCGGCGGTGCACCAGACGTCGTACTTCGGGTGTTCGTTGGCCAGGCCGACGCTATCGCCGAAACGGAAATGCAGGGCGTCGAACTCGCCCGCGCCCACCGTGATCTTCTCTTCACCCACGTATTCGATGGCGGTTGGGATACTGATGAGCAGCGGGCCGGTGGCGCCGCGATGATCGGGCGACGACATCAGCAGTTGCGGAAATTTCTGCACGCCCGGACCCTTGCTGAGGTCGACCATGCTCAACACCCACGAATCGCAGATGATGGCGTGATCGACAAAGACCCGCGGGCGCTCGATCAGGCTCATCTTCTGGGATACGCGGCCTTCAACGGCCGTCCAGGCTTCGCACTCGGCCTCGTCCTCGGTGAAGCGGAACCAGCCGCTGCCCATGAACCGGTCGCCCACCGAAATGCGCACGAAACAGTCCAGCGGATGCCAGTTCTCATCCAGCGTCAGCGCCACGTTGCGCATTACGCTGGGCCGGTCGTCGATCTCGCTCTGCGCCGTGCAGGTGCGGTGACCGTCGGAATGAACGGTGATGGTGAACCGCTCGCGGCCGCGTTCCTGGTCCATGCGCTCCGGCTTCTTGCTCAGGTAGGCAATGCGGCCGTGATAATTCACATGGTCAACTTGAAGAATATCGCTCACTGGGACCCCTCCCGGTTGGTATGTGTGGTTGGCTAATCCATAACGCCGTGGCCGCGCCTGGGCACGAGCACGGTTCGGTCAAATACGCAGACTGCGTCGCCATGCTGGTTGCGGCCGGTGGTACGCACCGTCACGATACCGGCATTGGCGCGCGATTTCGAAGGTCGCTTGCGGATGACCTCGGACGATCCGTACAGCGTATCGCCGATGAACAGCGGGTTGGGCAGGCGGATATCGCCCCAGCCCAGGTTGGCGATGGCCTTCTCGCTCACGTCCGAGACGCTCATTCCCACAAGCACCGAGAGCGTAAGCGTGCTGACGATCAGCCGCCGGCCGAACTCGGTCTTCGCCGCGTATTCCTTGTCGAAATGCAGCGGGTGCGTGTTCATCGTGAGCAGCGTGAACCAGGTGTTGTCGGTCTCGGTCAGCGTGCGCGCCGGTGAATGCTCGTACACGTCTCCCTTGCGGAACTCCTCGTAGTACCGTCCACCGGCGCGCCGCACGGTGCGGCCCTTTTCGGGGCTTGCTTCGGCCACTTGCCGGCTAGAGGTCCTGGCAGTGGATGAACAGGGGATTGTCCGTGAACTGGCGGAATTCGGCGGCCAGCCGGCCGACCGCGTCCGACTGAAGGTCCTCTCCAAACTTCTCCATGCTGTTGAGGTCGATGACCTCCGCGTACTGATAGGGGGGAGCATCCGTCCCACCCAGCAGTCCGACGCAACGCAGGATACGGAAGTGGTCCACCGACGGCAGCCGATTGACTTCCACCATGTCGCGGTCGCGCGCCCAGGCCTGGTACTCGGCCTGATCGGCGTCCTCCTTCAGGTTAAACAGCACGATGACGCTGTCCATACTCAGTTCTCCTCTTCTTCGATTTCCGTTACCAGTTCCTCGATTGCCGCGGCGTCTTCATCTTCCGGGGTTGGAGGCAGGGCGGTAGCTTGGCCGAAATGTGCCCGCACGGCCGTTTGCGTGACGGCGTCCAGCCGGTATACGCCGACTACCGAAAGCGGAAACCCGCCGAAGGAGCCGCCGCTGATCTGCAGGCGCTCGCCCGGATTGCCGCAGACGCGGCCGGTCGATGACGAGAACTGGATGCCGTAGGCGTGGCGAAGGTCCACGGACGGCGGCGAGATCTCCACGTGGTACACGCGCCTGCGGCCGTCGAAGACCAGCAGGTTGGTCTCGTTGAGCACCTCGAAGTTGTCGATGCGGCTCTGGAAGAAGCAATCGGCATTCGCCATGTTGTGCGGGAACCGGGCGATCCGTCCGGGGCGCGAGGCGGCGGACCCTTCGCCCTCCGCCGTGGCGCAGGAGGTCAGCAGCAGGGCGGCCGCTATTGCAGCCAGGGCCGGCCCTGTTAATCGGAATGTTGCACGCTGAAGCATCATGAGGCGGGTCCTCCGGGTTCCGGGCCGCGCGCTATGGGACGCTCGTCGGATTGCGACCATTCGCTCCAGGAGCCGGGATACAGCGCGGCGCCGCCAAGACCGGCCAGCTCCATGGCGAACAGATCGTGGCAGGCCGTCACTCCGGAACCGCACATCACGCATGCGCCGGAGGGATCGGCGCCCTTGAGGAGGCCCAGGTAGTGCTCGCGGAGTTTTTCCGGGGGCCGGAAGCGCCCGTCGGCGTCAAGGTTCTCGCGGAAGAAGGCGTTGACTGCCCCGGGCACGTGTCCCGCCTGCGAATCCAGCGGTTCGGAAAGGCCCTTGTAGCGGGCGCCGTCGCGTGCGTCCAGCATGCGCATGCCGCCGGCAAGCGCTGCGCGCTCCACGTCGGCCAGCCCCACGACCGGTCGGCAGTGGCCCCCGACCGGGTAGTCCGCGGGTTCGATGATCGGTTCCGCCTTTTCCAGCGGAAGGCCCGCTTCTTCCCAGGCCTGGATTCCGCCATCCAGCAGCCCCGCTCGCTCGTGTCCCATCCAGTTCATCATCCACCAGAGTCGTCCGGCGATCGCACAGCCCATGTTGTCGTATGCCACTACCAATGTTTCGGGTTTGATGCCCCAGCGCCCCAGCGTGGTCGCAAATTCCGCGGGCTCGGGCAGCGGATGGCGCCCTCCCTCTCCCGCCGCATGTCCGGCGAGATCGTGGTCGAGGTCCGCATACGGCGCCCCGGGGATGTGGCTCTCGGCCCATAGCGCCCTCCCGCCGGCCGGATTCATCAGGTCGAAGCGGCAGTCCACCGCCCGGGCCTCGCCGGCCTCGATGGCGGAATGCAGTTCTTCCGGGGTCAGCAACAGAGCCGCCACTCAGGAGCCCTCCACCGCGGCCTGGATTTCGGGAACGATCGCGAACAGGTCGCCCACCAGGCCGATGTCGGCGATCTCGAAGATCGGGGCTTCCGGGTCCTTGTTGATCGCCACGATCACGCCCGCGTCCTTGATCCCGGTAAGGTGCTGTATGGCGCCGGAAATGCCGATCGCGAAATACAGATCGGGGGCGATGATCTTGCCCGTCTGCCCTACCTGCATGTCGTTGGAGACGTAACCGGCGTCCACCGCCGCGCGCGATGCGCCGACCGCGGCCCCCAGTCGGTCCGCAAGATCATAGAGCAGCGAGAAGTTCTCGGCGCTGCCCAGCGCCCGTCCGCCGGACACGACCACGCTGGCGCTTTGCAGGTCCGGCCGCTCGGATTCGGCCGACTTCAGTTCCAGCCAGCTTGTGTGGTCCGGCAGCTCGGCGTCCGTCTGCGCCTGTTCAACGACGGCCTCGCCGCTTTCCGCGGCGGCTGGCCATGAAGCCAGGCGTGCGGTCCCGACCACGATATGTTCGGCGGGTGCCTCCACCGTAAGCACGGCGTTGCCAGCGTAGATCGGGCGTTTGAACCGGCGCTCGCTCTCCACGCTCATGATGTCGCTTACTTGAGGAACGCCCAGCAGGGCCGCCACGCGCGGCATCAGGTCCTTGCCGAAGGTCGTTGAGGGCCCGAGCACGTGGCTGTAGCCGTCGCCGGCAAGCGCCGCAAGCTGGGGCGCCTGAACGGCGGCGAGCGGATTTGCGTTTTCGCTCCGGTCCAGGCACAGGACGCGGGAAACGCCTTCAATCCGCGCGGCCTGCTGCGCGATTCCGCCGCTGTCCTGGCCGAGCACCGCCACGTCCAGGCGGTCCGCGCCGATCGCGAGGCCGCAGCTTGCGGTCCTTGCGACGCCGGTGTGCAGCGTCTGTCCGTCGTGCTCGGCAACTATGAGTACAGCGCTCACACCGCTACCTCAATTCAAAAAGCCGCGTTCGCGCAGCATGCCCAGCAGGGCCGGCACGTCTTCCACCACGACGCCCTTCTGACGCTGCTCCGGCGGCTCGTACGCCAGCGCCTTCAGCGCCGGCGGCGCGGCCAGATCGAGGTCGCCGGCCTCCAGTGTCTCCAGAGGCTTGCGGCGGGCCTTCATGATGTCCGGCAGCTTGATGTAGCGCGGCTCGTTCAGGCGCAGGTCGGTCGTGATCACGGCCGGCAGTTGAACTTCCAGGGTTTCCAGCCCTGCGTCCACCTCGCGGGTCACGCGGGCCGTGTCACCGTTCAGTTTTACCTCGGATGCGAAGGTGGCCTGCGGGCGACCCCACAGCGTCGCCAGCATCTGGCCGGTCTGGTTGCAGTCGTCGTCGATGGCCTGTTTGCCCATGATGACGATGTCCGGCTCCTCGCGCCGGATCACTTCCAGCAGGATGCCGGCGGCCGCCAGCGGCTCCACCTCGCCCTCGCATTTGACCAGCAGCGCCCGGTCGGCGCCCATGGCCAGCCCGGTGCGAAGCTGCTGCTGGCATTCGTCGCCGCCGATCGTTACGGCGAGTATCTCACCGGCCTCGCCGCGCTCGCGCATGCGCAGGGCTTCCTCGAGCGCGATCTCGTCGAATGGGTTGACGCTCATCTTCAGGCCCTCGACAGCCACTCCGCTGCCGTCCGGCTTTACGCGCACGCGGACGTTATAGTCCACGACGCGTTTGAGCGTGACCAGTATCTTGCGCATTCTTTGGCGGAAACTCTGCTGCCGTTACGGAACGGCGAATTCTAACCCGTTCGGGGTTAGACTATGCGCCGGTTTATAGGAGGGGAATGTTTATGACTGGAGCTGAAGGCGATCTCGGCCACACCATCTGGCTGATTCTTCACCTGGTGCTGTTTGCCTACTGGCTGGGGGGCGATATCGGCGTGTTTTATTCCACCCGAATGATCCTCAACCGCTCGAACACTCCGGACCAGAGGTTCATGGCGTCGCGCATCATGATGTGGATCGACCTCCTGCCGCGCCTGTGCCTGAGCATGATGCTCACCGTGGGCGGCATTCTCTCGGAATACGTAGGCGTATCTCATCCGCCCTGGCAATACGCAATGATCGTTGTGCTGGGGCCCGTGTGGTTCACCGTGCTGCTGATCATGCACTTCAGGCACAACGCCAGTTTCATGCCCTTGCTGACCAAGCTGGATCTGTGGTTCCGCTGGTTCCTGATCGCCGCGATCGTGGTTTCCGTGTGGTGGTCCGTCTCCACCGGCCGGCTGGATAATGCGCCGTGGCTTGCGCCCAAACTGATCGTCTTTGCGTTCATGGTGCTGTGCGGCGTCATGATCCGCGTCTTTCTCCCCGGATTCATTGGCGGCGTCAGGGCGCTGAGCCAGGGTTCGATTACGCCGGAGCAGGACGACGCCATGCGCCGCAGCATCCATCGCGTGCGCCCCTGGGTGTTTGCGATCTGGGCCGGCCTGATAGTGGAGGCCTTCCTGGGCATCTTCAAACCCGGCGCGCCGGAGACTGTGGAAGCCATGGGCAACCTCATGAATGCCGTTCAGGGGATTGCCGTTCCGCTGTTGGGATAGTCAATGCCGCAGCCCCAATTGCCGCGCCTCGCTCCGGACGAAATGCCGGAGCATATCCGGCAGGGATGGGAGCAATCCATGGCCCTGCGCGGGGACGCGACATGGTTTGAGGTCATGGCGCATGCGCCGGAGTTGTACGACTGGTACGGCGAGTTTTACGCGAAGCTGTTCAACGGCGGGCGCGTCGAGCGGGTCATCAAGGAATTGGCCCGCCTGCGCCTTTCCACCACCCACGGCTGCCGGTTCTGCAACCAGGGCAACCGCCCCGACGCGCTCGCGGCGGGAGTGAAGCAGGAGCAGATCGACCGGCTTGACGAATACGAAAGCGGCCCGTTCTCCGAGCGCGAGCGGGCCGCTCTCGCGCTGGCCGACCAGATGGTGCTCACGAATCCCTCCGGCTCGCTCGACGAGGCCTTGCATGAGCGCCTGAAACGGCATTTCAGCCCGGCGGAAATCATGGAACTGGGCATGGTCATGGCGGTGCTGACCGGCATGGCCAAGATGTTGTTCACTTTCGACCTGGTGGAAAAGGAAGAAAGCTGCCCGTTTCCGGCGCGCTAGGCGGGGGCACAAACGGCTGTAGCGGCAGAGCCTCCGTAGCGGAGGCTAGAAGCTGGAGTCGGGTTCCTTCAGGAACTCCAGTTCTTCGGGCGTGGATTCGCGACCCATCGCTGCGTTGCGGTGCGGGAAACGGCCGAAGCGTTCGATGATGACGAAGTGCTTGCGCGCCCAGTCCAGGTCCTCGCCAACGGGGTCCAGGCGTTCGGCCATCAGCTTCATGCACAGCCGCTGGTCGTCCAGGTCCTCGCTGTGCTCGAAGGGAAGGTAGAGGAACTTACGCATGTCCCTGCTCATGCCCTGCTCCATATCGAGACCAGCATCGACCGCCTGCCGCGCTATTGCCAGCGCCTTCGCGTCGGTTGCGAACGCCCGCGCATCGTCGCGAAACAGGTTGCGGGGGAACTGATCCAGCAGCAGGCAAAGGGCCACGCAGCCGGCCCCGCTGTTCCGCCAGTCGTCGTGGTCGCCGCGCGCGGCCGCCTCGTAGTCCGCGAGAAAACGCCCGCGTATCGTCTCGTCGAACTCGTCGCTTTTCGCGAACCACCGCTCGGAGCCGGACTCCTCGAACCAGAACCTGAGCAGTTCCTGCCTGAGGCCTGGCTTGCGGGTCACGGCAAGAGCGGCACTAGGCGAACTGCACCAGCGCCTTGCCCACGTTCTTGCCGCGCATCAGCCGGCAAAACGCTTCCGGCGCCTTTTCGATGCCTTCGGCGATGTCCTCGCGGTAACGGATCCGACCCTCCTTGAGCCAGCGCGTGCAGGCGCGCAGAAAGTCCTGCTGCTTGTCTTCATGGTCATAGACGACCAGTCCGCGGACCGTCGCGCGGGCCATGACCAGCGGAATCAGGCTGGGTCCCGGCGGCGGCGGTCCCGTGTTGTTGTAGCCGCTCATCATTCCGCACAGCACGACCCGCGCTCCCTGGGAAAGATTGGCCATTGCCGCGGTCAGGACGTCGCCGCCGACGTTGTCGAAATACACGTCGATCCCGTCGGGACAGGCGGCCTTCAGCTTCTCGCCCAGGTCGCCGGTCTTGTAGTCGACGCATTCGGCAAAGCCGAACTCGTCCGTCACGATGGCGCACTTCTCGGGCCCGCCGGCGATCCCGACCGCCCGGCAGCCGGCAATGCGCGCCAACTGGCCCACCATGCAGCCCACGGGGCCGCATGCCGCCGACACCAGCACCGTCTCGCCCGGCATGGGCTCACCCAGGTGCAGGAGTCCGGCCCAGGCCGTCAGTCCCGGCATGCCCAGTATTCCTATGCCCGTGCTGACAGGAGCGGCTTCGGGGTCCAGTTTCCGGAGATCGATGGCGCCGGTGCTGAGCCCGTATTCCTGCCAGCCGTTGGAGCAGACCGCGATGTCGCCGGGAGCGAAGTCCGGATGGCGGGATTCGACCACCTGCGCGACCGTTCGCCCGGGCATGACATCGCCGGTTCGCACCCTCTCCGCGTAGAGGTGGCGGCCGGAAATCACTCCGCGCAGGTAGGGGTCCAGCGACAGGTAGAGCGTTCGGGAAAGGAACTCCCCTTCGCCGGGCTGAGGCACCGGCCCCTCGACAAGCTGGAAATCGGACGTTTCGGGCACGCCCTCCGGGTAGCGGCTGAGCAGTACCTGCCGCTGTGTGTCCGGGATGTCCTGATTCAAAGCTGTTCGAGTGCGGTCTCGGCCGAAGAGCAGCTCAGGCCACCGCCGTTTTC
The DNA here is from genome assembly GCA_965116895.1 of Gammaproteobacteria bacterium. Taxonomy (GTDB): domain Bacteria; phylum Pseudomonadota; class Gammaproteobacteria; order Steroidobacterales; family Foliamicaceae; genus Foliamicus. Next base: position 1,323,298 of record OZ220729.1, read on the forward strand.
CAGGTTGAGTTCCGTGACGATCCCGTCGTCAACCACGATGGAGAAACGCTGGCCGCGCATTCCCATGCCGAACCCGGAGGCATCCAGCTCCAGGCCAAGCGCCCGGGTGTAATCCCCGTTGCCGTCGGCCAGCATCAGCACCGAATCGCCGGCGCCTGCGGAACGGCCCCAGGCGTCCATCACGAATACGTCGTTGACCGCCATGCAGGCGATCTGGTCGACGCCCTTGGCCTGCAGCGCGCCCGCGTTGTTGACGTATCCCGGCAGGTGCTCGTTGGAGCAGGTGGGCGTGAACGCGCCGGGCACGGAGAAAAGGACGACTTTCCTGCCCTTGAATAGTTCGTCGGTGGTGATCCGGCCGGGACCGCCGTCGGTCATGACGCCGAACCCGCCCTCGGGCATTGCCTGGCCTTTCTCGATACTCATTCTTGTCCTCCCGGAACTGTAAAAAGAAGCGACATTCTAATCCAGCGAACGGATGCCGCCGCAGGCGGCAAGGCTGATCCCGATGCGCGTCGCGTGCGCGCCTGGGCATACAATCGCGCCATGCGAATGTCGGCCGAAGAGTTTCGTGGAGCGCCGCGCAAGTCCGTCACGCTGATGGGCATGTCCGGCGTGGGCAAGACGGTGCTGGCCAACCGCCTGCCCGCGACCCGCTGGTTCATCTATTCCGGCGACTACCGTATCGGCACCCAGTATCTGCGCGAGCCGATACTCGACAACATCAAGCTGCGCGCCATGGAAGTGCCCTTTCTTCGCAATCTGCTTCGCAGCGACTCCATTTATATCGAAAGCAACATCACCGTGCACAACCTGCGCCCCATTTCCACCTTCCTGGGCAAGCTGGGCGATCCCGATCGCGGCGGGCTGGCGATCGCGGAGTTTCGCCGGCGCCAGGAACTACATCACGATGCGGAAGTCCGGGCGATGCGCGACGTGGCGCCGTTCATCGAGAAGGCCGAGCGCATATACGGCTACATGCACTTCGTGAACGACGCCGGCGGCAGCATCTGCGAACTCGACGATGCCGACGCGCTGAAGACGCTTGTCGACAACACCGTGATTCTGTACCTTGAGGCGTCGGCCGAGGACGAGGAAAAGCTGGTGGAGCGCGCCCGCAAGGCGCCCAAGCCCATGTATTACTCGCCCGGGTTCCTTCAGCGTTCGCTGCCTGAATTCCTGAAGGAACGGAATCTCGACGACGTCGCCGGGGCTTCGCCCGACGACTTTACGCTATGGGCCTTCCCTCGACTGATCGCCCACCGCCGCCCGCTGTACGCCGCCCTCGCCAACGAGCACGGCTACACGGTGCCCGCCCGGGATGCACAGGACGTCCGCACGGAAGCGGACTTCGTGGACCTGGTGGCGGACGCGATCCGCGCCGGCGGCGACTAGTCGTTGTTCTGGGTCACGCGCAGCTGCAGGTAGTAGTTGCGCCCGAAGTCGCGGTGCGCGTCGGCGAAGTAACCGAAGAACCGGTCCGCCAACGGCGCCCGCTTGTCGAACACGTTGTTGACGCCCAGCCGCAGCCGCCAGTCCCTGTCGGCCAGTTCCCAGTTGTAGTCAAGGGTGGCGTTCCAGGTCGTGACGGACGGAATCCAGTACAACTGCCCGTCGTCCAGGGTCAGCGAGTTCTGGTAGAAGTTTCCGATATTGCGGCCCGATAGGGAAACGCGCAGCGGGTCCCGCCGCCAACTGAGAAAGAGGGTGTGGCGGGCCTTCTGGTTGCCGTCCTTCTGCAGCAGATCGGCGAAACCGGCCACGGGAATGCTCGCAGGAATCACGCCGTCTTCCCTGGCGGCAACGAGTTCGGCGGCCTGGCCGCCCGGCACCTGGTCGAACTTGGTCAGGAAAGACGCCAGGTAGGTCAGGTTGAAATCGCCTATCCGCGTTTCCAGCGAGTAGCGGAGGCTCGCGTCCCAGCCCCGCAGCGTGCGCGTATCCAGGTTGACGTACTTGTCGTCGATGTAGCGGATCAGGCCTCCCGGGCAGATGCCGGCCGCCCGGTAGATCGCCGCCTCGTCATCGGCGACCTCCGTTTCGCGCACCACCGCCGGGTTGAACTCGCCGCCGCAGTTGCCGGGGCCGCTTCTCAGACGCATCAGCAGGTCCAGCACGGTGTGGTTTTCTTCGCCCAGCAGGCCGATGGTGTCTTCCTTCCTGATGGACCACATATCCAGCGTGAGCGTCAGCGTGTCCATGGGCTGCACGGCGATGCCGATCGAGTAGTTGTCGGAGCGCTCGGGTTCCAGCAGCGCACTTCCCTGCGCGATCCGCTGGGTGCTGTTGCGGCAATCCAGCGTGTCCTGATCCGGGTCGCCGCCGTTTTCGGCCGCATAGATGCAGGCATAGTCGTTTCGGGTGTTCTGCCGCGCAACGATTTCCTCGTTGATCGTGACCAGGTTGGGCGCCCGGAATGCTTCCGACCAAGAAGCGCGCACGAGAAGCGTCGGCGAAATCTGCCAGCCCGCGGCAAGCTTGCCCACCACCGTGCTCCCGACGTCGGAGAAGTTCTCGTAACGCGCCGCGAGCTGCACGTCGATGTTGTTCATCAGCGGCAATTGCAGTTCGGTAAAGAGTGAAGTTACGTTCCGGTCGCCCGAACCGTCGGGCGTCGGGCTGGAGTTAACGACATCGGAGACATACGGATAGGTGTCGCCCTGGTAGTCGGTGAACACGATGGTGCCGTCCAGCCTCGGGTCGCGATCGTCTTCAAAGGTCTCACGACGGAATTCCACGCCGGCAAGACCGCCCGCCGGTCCCCAGGGAAGCCGGAACAGTTCGGCGGTCGAGACCTTGACGTCCGACAGGAACAGCGTCATCTCGTTGTTTCTGTGCACGTCCACAAGCGCGCGCTCGATGTTGCTGTCCACACCGCCGCTGAACGGGTTGTAGGCGTTGGGAGTCGGATCGAACAGGGCCTCCGCGATCAGCAGGTTGGAAACGCGGTTGCGGGTCAGGTCTTCCCGCTCCGCGCGCGACCAGAGCACAGCGCCCTCCCAGTCCCAGCGACCGGCCTGGCCCCGCAGTCCCTGGAGCAGGCGCACGACGCTGCCGTCGTTCTCGACGATCCGCGGCACCTGGGCGAAACGGTAGTTGTCGATCTCAAGTTCGAGTCCCTCGCAGGGCACGCGCGGAATCACGGACTCGGGAAGGCGGTTGGGCGAGCCGCAGGGACCGAAGGGGTTGTAGTAGTTCTGCGGCCCGACCCTCAGCTTGACCGAACTGAACGGCGCCGAGGCGTGGCGGAACATGTGAGTATCGGAGGCGTAGTAGTGCAGTTCCGAGAAGCTTTCCAGGCCGTTGCCGAAATCGTGATTGACGAACACGAACACGTTGCCGCGCTTGAGGTCCGATGAAAGATCGCGGGTGGCGTTGAGGTTGTATCGGTAGGTGCCGTTGCCGTCGATGGCTCCGCAGGTGCCGTAGCCCAGGTCCCAGTCGCAGTCCTCGTGGCCGGCCGGAAAGGTCTCGAATTCGCCGGCGCTGTCGGTCAGAGTGTTGCGCAAACCCACGCTGCTTGCGCTGACCCGCACGTCGAACTGGCCGTAAAGGGAGTTGGCGCTGGTGTTGCGGAACCGCCTATCGCCCGCCCAGGGGGAGTCTTCCGGAACGCGGCGGCGGAAATCGCCGTCCGCCCAGCGTTCGTCCTCGTGAGCGCTGACGCGGTCGCGCAGGTAGTAATCCGCCGTGATCCCGACGTGCGTTCGGCCCTGGTTGAAGAAATCTCCCCACTCCAGCGAAATGCGGTTGGTTTTCCGGCTCAACTCGTCGTACCAGCCGTAACGGGCATAGACCCGGATGCCTTCCCGGTCGGTCCTGAGCACGTGGTTGACGACGCCGGCCACGGCGTCGGCGCCGTACAGGGCGGAGGCGCCGTCCTTGAGAATCTCGACGCGGTCGACGCCATACACCGGCAGGGTGTTGGAGTTCACCGTGTTGACCGGCACAAAGCTGCCGCCGACCTCTTCGGTCTGGTAGCTTGCGGCGTTGACCATCCTCCGCCCGTTGAGCAGCACCAGGGTGTTGCCCGTGCCCAGGCTGCGCAGGTTGAAGGCGCCGATGTCTCCACGGGCGGAGTTCACGCCGCCGCTGATGTTCTCGGCTTCGCTGAAGAAGTTCTGTCCCTGCTCGGGTATGAACTGCAGCAATTCGTCGCCCGAATCGACGCCCATGGCCTCGATCTCTTCCGAGCTGATCACGGATACGGGCAATGCGCCGGTGATTTTGGCGCCCTTGATGTGGCTGCCCGTTACGACGATTTCCTCGATTTCCTGTTCTTCCGCCCGGCCTTCTCCGGCGTCCTGGGCCAATCCGGCGATGCTGCCGGAGAAGAGCATGGAGAATGCCGCCGCGACGGCGAAAAATCTGCGATTCCGCATGAGACCCACTCCTCACTAAAACCTGCGAATTCTAGCCGTTAGCCGATTCGCGGCAAAATCATTCGTTCGGGGGCGCCAGCTCCGCGAACGCCTCATGCAGTTCCAGAGATGCCGCCAGCAGATCTTCGTTGGCGCGACCCAGCCAAGCCCGGTCCTGCTCAAGCGATTCCCGGTGAACATCCAGCATTCGCCGGACTTCTTCGGCCTGCGGTCCGCCCTGGCCCCTGCGGTCGGCCAGCATCGCGACCGGATCCATCGCCCGGCGCAGTTTGTCCATGGATACGGGCAGATGCCCCCCCAACGTCTCCCGGTAGATCGTTTCGAGTTCCTCGTCGCCCAGCGCTTCCGGACGCAGCCCCTTGGCGCGCCCATAGTCGGTAAGGGCCGAGGCAAAGCGGTGCGCAGTACGGAAAGGCAGACCAGCCTCCCGGACCAGCATGTCGGCGACCTCCGTCATGGTGGAGAAGCCGCGCCGCAGTTCCTCCAGGGCGCGTTCACGGTCGATGCGAAGCAGACTGATCAGCCGCGTGTAGCGCCGGTACATGAGGCCTGCATCCTCCGCCAGCTCCATGATCGGCGCGATGTCGCGGTAGTCGTGCATGCCGGTGTTGGTGTTGTGCGCCAGCAGCATCTGCGTTTGCGCGCCGCCCAGCACCTTGCTTGCCTGGCTGCGCACGCGATCCAAGGGTCGCGGGTTGCGCTTCTGCGGCATGATCGTGCTGATGCTCACGGCGGACTGGTCGAGCAGGATCCACGGCCTGGGATTGTGGTACTGCGTGTGGAGGTTTTCGGCCAATTGGCCGATGGGAATGGCGGACAACTCGAGAATGTTGGCAAGTTCCCTGCGCAGGTCGCCGGAAGAAACCAGGTTGGCGTCGTAACTGTTGTCCACCGGCGCGGCGAAGCCCAGCAATCGCGCAAGCCGTTCGCGGTTCAATGCGAATCCGGAAGTTCCGAGCGCGCCCGCGCCCAGCGGGCTTGAGTTCATCCGGGCGTAGCCTTCGCGGTAGCGCTCGAGGTCGCGCTCGAGGTTGGCCGAGAACGCCAGCAGGTAGTGCCCCAGCGTGGTGGGCTGCGCCTGCACGCCGTGCGTGTATGCGGGAACGGGCGTCGAGGCTTCCCGCTCCGCGAGGTCCAGCAGGGCGGATCTGGCCTTGAGAGCGCCGCCGGCAAGCGCAAGCCACCGGTCGCGTACGAGCATGCGGCGCACGACGCCGTGAAGGTCCTGGCGGGACCGGCCCAGGTGGAGGTCGGCCGCTTCTTCGCCGGCCAGTTCGATCAGGCGCTCCTCGTAGGGCAGGTAGTTGGCCGCCCGCTCCGCGCCTTCGGCATCCTGCTCGGCTCTCAACTGCATCATGGCGGCGGCAATCGCCTGCGCCTGCCCCTGGGTCACCAGCCGCTCGTCGCTCAGCATGACCAGCGAGGCCCTGTTCGCTTCCGCCAGGTAGCAGAAGAAATCCGGGCACAGCGCGCCGCGGCGGCGCCCCAGCGGGCCGTTCCCGCCGCCCAGGACCGTGACCAGCGCGTCCGCCAGGACGGGGGCGGTGAACGCGATCTCGTCCCTGGGCGTGTCGTCGCCCGTCTCGACCGTGATCGCCGGCACGCCGAAGCGGCGATAGAAGTAGTTCTTGGCAATTGCCGTGTTCTGCGAGGACCGGGGCGCCCGTTCGAAGGCGTAGGTGGATTCGCTTGCACGGGCCAGGCGCAGCCAGCGCGTATCAAACGCGGGCGGGCGGGTCGAGTCCTTCAGGGTCGGCACATAGAAGACGTTTCTCGAGGTCGCGTGGAAATCCAGCATGACCGCTATTGTTCTTCCGCTTTCCTCCAGCGAGTCGACCAGGTTCCGTACGGCACGCGTCTCGGGCTGCGCGAAAGTGCCCCAGTCGCGGTTCAGGTCGGTCCCGTCCAGGTTGTGCCGCCAGTGGCCCAGCGCGACGCCGTCGGGATTGAGGTTGGGCACGAAAACAAGACTGTGCCCGGCGTAAAACGCGCACTTCGCCGAGGACGGGTCGTCGCAGGCGCCCGACCGGTCCTCGAGCAGCCGTTCGGCGAAGGCCGTGAACATCAGGGCGCCCGGGACCTCGGGCGGGTGTTGCCGGCCGATGAAGAGCAGGTAGCGGGGCGCGCCGGGAGCGGTTTCGGCCGCAAAGATCGGGCGGCCTCCAATCGATTCGCCGATGCTCCGCCACTGAAGCCCTTCGAAGCGCTCGGCCGTGCTGCGGCGCCATTCCCCGTAGTAGCCCAGCCCGAGGTTTTCCTGGGCCGATACGAACAGCCCGTCGGCGCCGGGTTTTAGTTCCATGGTCGCACGGCCGTCCTTGTGGGCCAGCCAGTGGCGCTCCGGCAGCGGGGTCCATTCCCGGCCGTCAATGCTGGTCCTGGGCGCATAGCGGTGCCCGCCGGCGGAGTAACGCAGCGTGACCATCAGGGTGCCCTGCTCGTTCGCGTTCTTTGCACGCACGTGGAATCCGAACCAGGGGCTGGGATTGATCGGCGGAGGATCCTCGGGATCAATGGTCAGGATCACGCCGCGCGGATTGAAGACGCGGCAGGAGTTGACGCGCGCGCCTTCATGGTCCGCGCTGATCTCATACAGGCCGGTGTCGCAGGGCGGTTCGCCGCCGGCATCCTGCGCAATCGCGAGCGGCGCCGCAGCCAGAAGCCAGGCGACGCCCGCGGCAAGTACCGGGAAACGCCTCACGGTTTGAACGTCATTTCCTGCGCTGTGTCAGCGGCGATGGCGGCGTCCGACAGCCACCAGTAGCCGATGTCGCCGGACAGCCACGTGGGAAGCTGGTCGTTCATGTGCGGATCGAACAGGCGTGAACTGACGCCGCCGGGTATGACCGCCAGGACCTTGTCCGGATCGCCGAGGTCGGCCACGAACCGCAGTGAATCGATGATCCGTGGATCGTAGTTTCCGAATCCCGGGAAGCGCGCCCGTCCCAGCGTTTCTCCGGACCCCCGGCCGGGATAGTCGCCACCGCCCAGAAGACGGTCGGCCAGCTCGCCGGGCACCCAGGGGTTGCTGAACCGGAACCGGCTCAGGTCACCCCAGCGCCAGGTGGACGAGTCGGGGCCCAGTCGCGATTGCAGTTCGGACCAGGCGTCGCGCGCCGCGGCGCGAAGCAGGTCGTCGCGGCTTTCCACCGTCTCGGTTCGCGCGTCGTCGAACCACTCCCACTCCCCGGCCAGCAGCATCCGGTACACGCGCTCCTGCCAGTAATAGATGTCGCGCGCGTATTGCCGGGCCAGCTTCTCGCCCAGTTCGTCCTCGAAAATGTGCCGCACCAGGCTGGCCATCATTGCCTGGAAAAGGGCCGGCGCCGCCAGTTCCGGTTCGTCGAGGAAGTTCCAGTCGGCCAGCATCGCGGCGGCGGCCCGCGTTTCGGGTTGCGTTTCCAGCGCCTGGATCATGATCGGAACGAGGCCCCGCGCCATGGGATTGAGCGTGTCGTTGATCGCCGACCAGTGGTCGGCATCCGACAGCGCCCCGTCGCCGTCGAACAGTTCCAGCATGCGCCGGTAGCGCCAGGAGGACGCCACGTAGCTGGTCCAGTGTCCGTCAAAATCGCCGCTCACGGTGCGGTGGTTGGCGTTGCCGACCCATCCCCGCGGCGGGTTGATGGACGTGGGCGCCCGCGCAAAGGGCACGAAAGCCGGCCAATCATCTTCGGCGTTCACGACGGGAAGGGGCAGCGCCCCGTCGCCCCGTCGCCGCACCGGCACGTGGCCGGCCGTGTAGTGTGCGATGTTGCCCTTCGTATCGCCCACGGTGTAGTTGTACGGCGCGTTGATCCGGCCGATGATTTCGCCGGCTTCGAACGTATCGCGCGCAAGCATGACGCGCTCGATCCCCACCTGCGTCCCGATCTTCTCGGCCACGCTCCAGCGCAGCGAATACACGCGTCCATCGCCTCCGGTCAGGCCATGGTCGGATATGACCGGCCCCCGCCGCGTGCGGCGAATCGTCAGGGGCTGCTCCCGGTAGCCGCCCGGCGCGCTGCGGTCGCGCACGCGGATGATCTCTTCCGCGATCCGGTAGGGAACGGACTGTTCCCCTTCCAGGTAGTGTCCCGGTCGGTCGGGATCGTCCCGTTCGATAAACAGGTCGGCGACATCGGAAAAGGCGTTGGTTATGCCCCAGGCCACGTGGCTGGAGCGGCCTGCCCCCAGTCCCGGCAGACCGGCGCCGGCGGCGCCCACCGCCCGCCATTCCGGCGTGATCAGGCCCACCGGATGCCAGATGCCGGGCAGGCGGCGCACGTCGATGTGCGGGTCGTTGGCCACGATCGGCGCGTCGCCCGCCGACCGCCGGGCCGATGTGGCCCAGCTGTTGGAGCCGTCCGCCGGTTCGGGCAGTTCGGGGAAACTCGCGGGCCCGCCGGTCGGCCGGGAGTTTTCGGCCAGGCTGTAGTCCGACGCCCACTCGCTCTCGTCGTCGGGATTGACCGTCAGCATGGAGATTTCCGCGGCCTTTCCGGCGCCGAGGTGGTCGACCAGCGCCTGGCTGAGCACCTCCGTGCGCCAGTTTCCCGTGCTGTTGAAAGCCAGGAACAGGTACTGGGTCATCATGTCTTCCAGCGTGAACGGCGCGGGCGGCTCCCCGGAGAGTCGAACGGCCAGCGGAAATTCATCGGCCTGCGTCGCGATGTAGGCGTTGACCCCCTCGAGGAACCATTCATGCAGTTCACGGCTGGGCGATTCGAGTTGCGCCGCCCATACGGACCCCATGCGGCTTAGGCCCATGACCCGAATCAGCGTATCGCTGCGCAGGCCGGCCTCCCCGATCTGTTCGGACAAGCGCCCGTGAATCAGCTCGCGAGTCAGCAGCATCTGCAAGAGGCGGTCCTGGCACGTGACGAAACCCTGAACGCGCAAGGCGTCGGCCAGCGTCTCCGCATATATATAGGGCACTCCCTGGCGGTCCCTCTTCACGCGCACTTCATCATCCAGCATCGCAAGGACCGCTGCGTCGCCGATGTCCCGGTCGCGGTCCGGGATGTTGCTCTCCCGGAGCCAGGCGACACCCGCGGCTGCGGCCAGGACAATCACCAGCAGCATGGCGACGAGCGCGATTCCGATTTTTCTCAGCATTCCGGGTTTCCTCGGTTCAATATCACGGCGCCAGCGTGACTTCCTTACTCGCATTGGCGCTGATGGCTTCATCGGAGAACCACCAGTAGTTGATTTCTCCGGACAGCCACAGCGGCAGCTGGTCGTTCAGGTGCGGATCGAACAGGCGCCCGCTGACGCCGCCGGGAATGACCGCCAGCACCTTGTCCGGATCGCCGAGATCGGCGACAAAGCGCAGTGAATCGATTGCCCAGGCGCCGTAGGTCGGGCTGCCGTACGACCCCCACAAGGTCTCCGGCGATCCGGTGCGTGGAAAGTCGCCGCCGCCCAGGAAACGGTTAACGAACCGGTTTCCCGCCGGGATGGGGCTGGAAATCCTGAGCCGGCTGATATCGCCCCAGCGCCAGTCGCGCGCGTTCCCGCCCAGGTTCGCTTCAAGACGCCGCCAGGCATCCAGGGCCGCGCCCCGGATCAGGTCGTCCAGGCCCTCCGTCTGCGGGGTATTGATGTCGTCGAACCAGTCCGATTCACCGGACTTCAGCATCGAATAGACCCGCTCCTGCCAGAAATAGGGGGAACCCTCGTAGCTGTTGACCAGGGTATCCAGTTCGTCGGCGAAGATGCGGGTCACAAGCGCGCGGATCATCAACTGGAACAGCGCCGGTGCGGACTTACCGGCGTCGTCGCGGTAGTCCCAGCCGCCGAGAATTTCCGCGGCCGCCTGCGTTTCGGGTGCGCTCTCAAGCGCCGGAAGAAACAGCGGTACCAGGTCGCGGGCCAGCGTGTTCCCTGTATCGGTGATCGCCGACCAGTGGTCTTCCGCGGAAAATACGCGGTCGTTGTCGAAAAGTTCCAGCATTCGGCGGTAGCGCCAGGAAGGGGCCGAGTAACTGCTCCAGATGCCGTCGAAGTTTCCGCTGACCGTCCGGTGATTGGCGTTTCCCACCCAGCCTCTTGGCGGATTCATCGACGATGGCGCCCGTTCAAAGGGCACGAACCCGGTCCAGTTGTCCTCCCCGTCCGTTACCGGCAGCGGTATCGCGCCGTCTCCCTTCAGCCGCACGGGAACATGGCCGGACGTGAAGTGGGCGATATTTCCCCCGGTGTCGGCCACGTTGTAGTTGAGGGCGCCCACGATGTCGCGGATGGCCTCGCCGGCTTCGCCGACGTCTTTCGCCAGCATTAGTCGCTCGACGCCCACCTGGCTGCCGACGTTCTCGGCCACGCTCCAGCGCAGCGACAGCGAGCGGCCGTGCTCATCCTCGATCAGCGTGTCCGAAACCACCGGGCCGCGCCGGCTGCGCCGGACCTTGAACGTGCGCTCGCGAACGCCGTCGGGAGCATCCGGGTCCCTTACCCGCACGGTTTCGCTGACGACCTCGTAGGGCAAAGACAGTTCGCCTTCCAGGTAGTGTCCTTCCCTTTCGGGGTCGTCCCGCTCGATGAACAGGTCGGCCGTGTCGGCTGCCGAGTTGGTGACGCCCCACGCGATGGAATCGGACCGCCCCACGGCCAGGCCGGGCCAGCCTGCCGCGGCCACGCCCACGGCGCGCCATTCGGGCGTAATCAGGCCCAGCGGATACCAGATGCCCGGAAGCCGCCGGGCGTCGAGGTGCGGATCGTTGGCCAGTATCGGCGCACCTCGCCGCGACCGCCACCCGGCCGTTACCCAGCTGTTGGAGCCGCCCACCGGACTGGCCTCGGTTCGCGGTTGCTCATGCATCGACACCAGCGGTTCCCGCGGCGCGAGCGCGTAGTCCGACGCCCAGCGGCTGCCGTCGTCCGGGTTTACGCTGACCAGGGAGATCTGTGCGGCCTTTTCGCGACCCAGCCGGTCCACGAGACGCTGGGCCAGCCACTCGGAGCGCCAGTTCTCGGTAAGGTCGTAGGCCTGAAGGAGGTAGTGCGCGCAGATGTCCTCCAGCGTGTAGGGCGCCGGCGACGTCCCGAACATGCGCTGCGCAAGCGGAAACTCATGCTCCTGCGTGGCGATATAGGCATTGACGCCCTCGAGATACCACTCGTGCATTTCGCGGCTGGGAGACTCGAGGCTCGCGGCAAACCGGCGGGCCAGTTGCCTGATTCCGAGCACCCGCACACGGATGTCGTTGCTTTCTCCGGGAGGTCCGATCCGCTCGGCCAGACGTCCGTTGACCGCTTCGCGAGTCAGGAGCATCTGGGTCAGCCGGTCCTGCGCGGTCACGAATCCCTGCGCCCGGAGCGCGTCGGCCAGCGATTGTGCGTAGATGTACGGGACCCCGTAGCGGTCCCGTTTGACCGTAACGGGAGCGTCCAGCACTCCCAGCGGAACCGGCGTGTCTACGGTTCCCGCGCGGGTCGGCATATTGGCGGCGCGCAACCCCAGAAAGGCCACCAGAGATATCAGAACTACTATTGATATCAATGTGATAAATGAAATAGTTAATTTCTTTATCACTTTCAGTTCACATTCAGGTCGCCGTCCAGGTCGAAAATTGCCGCCAGCAGCGCGACCCGCATCCACATGCCGTTTCGTTCCTGGCGCCAGTACATGACGCGCGGATCGTTGTCGATCCCAGGGTCGAGTTCCGGCCCGCGCGGCAGCGGATGCATGATGATCGCGTCGGAGGGAAAGCGCCGCAGCTGTTCGGGACCGATCGCGTAGGCGGCGTAGTCGGCGTCCTCCGATTCGTTATGCTCGTCGTATTCTTCCTGCAGCCGCGTCACGTACAAGGCGTCCAGGTCGCCCAGCACGTCGTCCAGCCGGCTGGTGGATGCGTTCTCGACGCCGTGCTCGTCGAGATGATCGAGGATGTCCTGCTTGATCTCGAAACCCGGCGGCGCGACGAAACGCAGGCGAACGTCCCTGTAGTTCTTCATCAGGTAGCTGAGCGAGCGGACTGTCCGGCCGCGGCGCAGGTCGCCCATCATGGCGATGGTACTGCCGTCGATGCCGCCGCGCTTCTCGAAGCTGCGCTCCAGCGTGTAGATGTCCAGCAGGGCCTGCGTCGGATGCTGGTCGGGACCGCTGCCGGCGTTGATGACCGGGACCGGGCGCGGAATGGAGTCCATGAGTTCGGCTGCCCGCGCGGCCTTTCCGCCTTCCGGGGTGCGCATGATGATGACGTCCGCGTAGGAACTGAAGGTGCGGATGCTGTCTTCGAAGGTCTCGCCCTTGACCTCCGAGGAGATGGAGGGATTACGGATTTCGCTGGTCTGCATGCCGAGGATATGGCAGGCGCTGTTGAAGGACAGGAAGGTGCGGGTGGAAGGCTGTGTGAAATACAGCATCGCGCGCCGGTTGGGCGCCAGCGCCTGCAGGGTTTGGGCGCCTTCCCGCGATTTCGCGAGGGTCCGGACGTGGGTCGCCACCCGGCAAAGACGGTCGAGCATCGGCCGGTCGAATTGCCGGGTATCGATAACGTGAAACAACCCGCTATTCCCCATTCCGCCGCCATTATCGTTGAATGACGCTGCGGTGTCGCGTTATGCGGCACGAAGGGTAAACTTTTCGCCGCCATGCCCACCAACGTCACGCAGGAATACAAGAAGGCCGAGCAGGCGTTTCGCGAAGCCAGGGAACCGCAGGACCGCCTGCGCTGCCTGCGCGAGATGCTGCGGCTCATCCCCAAGCACAAGGGCACCGAGCACGTCCAGGCGGACATCAAGACGCGGATCAAGCAGCTCACCACGGAGCTGTCCCGTCCGCGCAAGGGCGGCGCGCGCTCCGGCCCCGCTCACGCCGTGCGTCGCGAGGGTGCGGCCCAGGTGGCGCTGATGGGCGCGCCCAACGCCGGCAAGTCGCAGCTGCACTCGGCGCTCACCGGCTCGCAGTCCACCGTCGGCGCCTGGCCGCATACCACCGAGACGCCGATACCGGGGATGGCACCATATCACGACATCCATTTTCAGTTGGTGGATCTGCCGCCGGTCGCGGTCGAGCGAACGCAGCCGTGGCTGGCGACTGCTCTGCAGCCGGCCGACGGCGCGCTGCTGGTGGTGGATATCGCCTCGCCGGACTGCGCCGGGGAAATCGGGATCGTGCTGGACAAGATGGCCGAGAAGCGCGTGACCTTCGTTCCCGAATGGCCGGGACTGCCGGACCCGCGCAAGCGCCGCCGCAGGAAGCGCCGGTCGCAGAAGCAGGAGACTTTCGAGGACCTGTTCCGGATCCGCCTCCCTGCCCTGCTGGTGGCCAACAAGACCGACCTGGGAGACTATCGGGACCGGCTGGACGGCTTAAGCGGGAAGCTCGGCTTTCCTGCGGTTGCGGTGTCCGCCGAGACGGGGCAGAACCTGGATGCGATACCCGAGTTCCTGTTCAGGGGCCTGGGCGTGGTGCGGGCCTACACCAAGACGCCCGGCAAGCCGCCAGACCTGGGGCGGCCGTTCACTTTGCGTCACGGCGCCACGGTCAGCGAGCTGGCGTCGCTGGTGCACAAGGACATTGCGGGCAGTTTGCGGTTCGCGCGGATCTGGGGGGAGAAGGTTTATGACGGTCAGCAGGTGAGTCCGAAGCACCTCATCCATGACGGCGACATCCTCGAACTGCACCACCGCTGACCTGCAGGCTGTGCTCAGGTGCCGGGTTTGAGGATGGAGAGGAGTGTGATGGCGGCGATGCAGAGCCAGAGGAGGCCGAGCATGGAGGTGCCGGCTGCATAGTTTTTGCGGATCGCGTGCTCGCGTGAGGAGTTGGAGCCTTCCGCTTCGATTTGGCGCCAGATGCCGAAGAACTGGATGATGTAGAAGCGGATGCCGATGCCGCAGGCGATGACGGCGCCGAACAGAACGAGCTTCCATGCCAGCCAGGCCTGAAGCGCCAACGCTCCGAAGACCGCGGAAAGGCCGCCCACGACGAGCGCAGCCAGCAGCACATACCGGACGAGGCGATCCAGCCACGCCAGTCTTCTTCCGGATGCGCCGTGCCTCAGGCGGTGGACGATCTCGACGAACGCCAGCCACAGCACAGTGGCGAAGCCCGCAGCCCATGCCAGCGCGGCGCCCCCGGGGAAATAGCCGAGCAGGGCCGAAAGGACGGCGCCCAGGCCGGCCTGCAGGACCAGCGCATAGCGAACGTGCTGATCGACGTCCATGACGTGCTCCATCAGGCGCTTGCGCTCCTCGAAGGGCATGGACGCCGCCCGGCAGACAAAGCGGAACTCGCTGTTGATGACGAACTCGGCACCCAGCCAGTACCCGAGCACGGCGATATGAATAACGACTAGTGCGTCAACCGTCATACGTCACCAGGGCACGGACTCGCCATGCAGGTTGATGAACCTGCCGGTGTCCTCCGGCCCCAGGGCCGTAATCACATCGATTTGTTTTGCCACGCTGTCTTCGACGCTCCACTTGGCGGTCCATCCGCCCAATGCGGTTTGTGTCCAGCCCGGCGCCATGGATATGACTCGAATCCCGCGTCCTCCGAGGTCAACCGCAAGACTCCTGGCGATCATGTTCAGAGCAGCCTTGCTCGTACGGTAGGCGTAACTCTGCCCCTGGTCGTTGTTGCCGATGGATCCCATGTCCGACGACATCATGACCACCAGCGGCTTGTCGCTCCGCACCAGGGACCCTTCCAATGCCCTGGTCAGCCGGAACTGGGCGATCACATTGACGCGCATGATCTCCTCCCAGAGTTCGTAGTCCATGCTGTCGGCGCTTTGCCTGTGCGAGTCCTCGGTCCAGCTGCCGCCATACAAGCCCGCGTTGTTGATCAAATAGTCGATTCGTTCCTTTTCGAGATTGCCTGCAAAGGAATCGATGGAGTCCCAGTCGTTCATGTCCAATCGGCGGACATTGAGAAAGGGTTCATGCTGCCTGGATAATTCGATCAGCGATTCCGCATTGTCCGGGTCCCGGACCCCCGCAATCACTTTTTCTCCCATCGCAAGAAGTTGTCTTGCATATCCAAGGCCGATGCCGCGATTGGCGCCGGTGATCAACCAGGTATTGCTCATCTGTTTCTCCTGATGAAGGTGAGTAGTACGTCTATCGGCGTGAGTCTATTGGTTCCAGGACTGTCTGATTGCTGGCCGTTTCCGGAAGCTCCATGTACGGACGGGTGCTGTAGGCCTCGTTCAGCCGGCTCAGCAGCGTGTCGGGAAGCGACATTTCAGCCGCGGCCAGCGCATCCTCGATGTGTTCGAGACGGGTCGCGCCGACCACCGGGGTCGTCACGGCCGTGCGCGTCCACAGCCAGGCCAGCGCCGCGCAGGCGGGCTTGATTCCGTATTCGTCCGACACCTCTGCCAGCACATCTAACACCCTGTCACGCGGCGCGCCGTACATCTGGTCCGCTACATCGTCCACCCTTGCACGGAGAGTCGACAATGGAGCGCGCGGGCGCGCCAGCCGACCGCGGGCGAGCGGGCTCCAGGGTAGCGCAGCGATTCCCTGATCTTCGCAAAACGGAAGGAGATCGCGTTCTTCCTCGCGATACAGCAGGTTGTAGTGCACCTGCACGGTCTCGAACTCGGGCCAGCCGTTCGCCCGGGCCGCAAAGTTCATCTTGGCCAGCTGCCAGGCGCGAAGATTGCTCGCCCCGAGGTGGCGCACCTTGCCTTCCGTCACCAGCCGGGCAAGCGCTTCCATCGTTTCTTCCACGGGGGTTTCCTCGTCATAGAGGTGTATCTGCAACAGATCTATGGTCTCCACGCCAAACCGCTGCAGCGATGCCTCGCACGATGCCTTGACGTTGCGGGAGGAAAGACCCATCTCGCCTTCTCCAACCGGGAAATAGACCTTGGTTGCGATCGTGACGCGCTCCCGCGCCGCAGCCTCGCGCAACATGCGTCCAAGCACGCGCTCGCTGCGCCCCGTGGAATACACGTTGGCCGTATCGAAGAAAGTGACACCGAGCGCCAGCGCCCGGGCGAGTATCTCCACGGACTCCTGCTCGTCGAGTACCCAGGGCCGCCAGCGGCTGGACCCGAAACCCATGCAGCCGAGCGCTACCCGCGGCAGGGAAAGGGGCATCAGATCTGTTTGCCGAGGACCGGCGAGGCGTCGGGCGAGGTCGCGCCGCCGTCGATCAACGGGTCTCCGGTCGGCACGCCCAGTCGAACCTTGCCCGTCGCCGCCATGGACTGATCCCAGTTGAGCTCGATATGCGTGGATATGGCCCGGCAGTCGCGGTACAGCCGCTGCACGGGATTGGACGCTTTTTGTCCCGTAACCCCCATCATGGCCGCCAGGGAGTCCGCGGTGGACGTGCACAGCCGCGATCCGAATGTCACGAGCCGCCGCATGCGCAGCAGCCGCTCGCCGACAATCTCCTCGCCTGCCGCGCCGGCGGCATGAAGGTCCCCGATCACGTCCTCAAACAGCAACTCCGCGGCGTCGAGGTTCGCGCACGCTTCACCGACGCGGACCTGAACCGGCACTTGCGTCACGATCGGTTCGCCAAAGAGCTTTCCCTTGCGGCCCCGGGTTTGCCCACAATAGGACTCCAGCGCACCCCGAGCCGCGCCGAGCAGCGGCCCCAGAAACCAGCTTCCCTGATAGGGGAAAGTCCGCACGCGGTGCACGTAGCTTTCCGCAATCGCTGCGCCGGGCGGTTCCATGCTGGCAAACTCTTCGATCGTCACAACGCGCCGCGAAGGCAGGAACACCTGATCGGCCGAGACGTCATGGCTGCCGGTGCCGCGCAGGCCCTCGACGTGCCAGGTGTCGTGGACCTCATATTCGCCCGGAAGCAGCAATGCGAAGTGCGAAATCCTGCCGTCCGCGTCCTCGCGGGCAGTGACCATCACGCCGCTCGCCACGTTCACGCCGCTTACGAACGCCCACCGCCCTGTCAATTGCCAGCCGTCGCCGTCGCGGTGAATTACGCCCCCGCCGGCGGAGCCGGACGCCAGCACGGCGTCGTCGCCGGCGCCGGCAAAGAACTCATCCTGGGCCTCCGGCGGGAACCGTGCGACGAAGATCACGTGGGAAAAAACCAGCGATACCAGCCATCCGGTTGAGCCGCACTCGCGGGCCAGTCGCTCGCTGACGGTGAAATGTGGACCCCAGTCAAGGCCGTAGCCTCCGTATCTGCGCGGCATGTACAGTTTGTGCAATCCGGCCGCCTTCAGCGCCTCCACTACCTCGGGTACGGGGTCCCGCAACTCTTCCGAGCGGACGGCATTATCGCGAACCAGCGGAGCCAGCGCCTCGGCGGCCGATGCCAGCTCAGCCGATGTCGGCACAGCGGAGTTGGTTGACGCCGGAGCATTGTTTTGGGGCATCCTTGGCACCTGACGATAGTGAAGAAAGAACGGGGAATAATAGCGCCATGGGCAACGACAAGATGAATCGAGGTGGCGGGTCGGCAGGCGCCGGGTCCGGCGGGACCTGGTCCGGGAGCGCCTTGAAGGCCTTGCATCATCCGTCGCTGAAGGACCGCGTCGTCATCATCACCGGCGGCAGCCGGGGCTTCGGCTGGTTCATGGCGGAGGAACTGCTGCGCGCCGGCGCGCGAGTGACGTTGACCGGGCGCAGCAGCGACACGCTGGCGAGTGCGCTGGACCAGGCGCATCGTATCGCGGGCTCGGGGCGGTGCATTACGGTCGCCGGCGACGTGACCCGGCCCGAGGATTGCGCGCGCACGGTGGATGAAACCATTCGTGAATTCGGCCGTATCGACGTCCTCATCAACAACGCCGGGCGGTCATACGGGGAGTTCGGAGACTGGCTTTCTAAAATCACGCCCTTCTACGATGTCACGGAACCGCAATTGCGGGCCATCGTCGAGACCAACCTGTTCGGTGTTTTCTTCATGACGCAAGCCGTGATTCCGCACATGTTGAAGAGGAAATTCGGCAAGGTGATCTCCATCTCCACCAGCTTGCTCAACATGGTCCGGCCCGGGAATTCCGTTTACGGTTCCTCGAAGGCGGCGCTCGAAACGGCGCATCGTTGCTGGGCGGGCGAACTGAAGGATGCCGGCGTCGATGCGAATATCCTGCTGCCCGGCGGTCCGTCGGACACCGAGTTGATCACGCCCGCAATGGTGCCCGGCGTTGTCGGTCAGCGGGCCGGTGGCCGACTGCTGCCCGGCGACATCATCGTGCCGCCGGCGGTGTGGCTATGCACGGACGCGACCAACGGGATGACCGGGGAACGGGTGATCGCCCGCTTCTGGGACGTGGATCTTCCGCCGGACGAGGCCTTCAGGGGCTGTCTGCAGGAGCACGTGGAAGAGCCGTCGATCATGTAGCGCCGCGCTGCTCAGTACCAGATCGTGGGCTCGCCGCCCAGCGATGGATCCAGTGCAAAGCTGTTGCCGGGGCGCTCCAGTCCGAGGTTTTCACGGAGCGTCCCGCCTTCGTAGTCGGTCCGGAACAGCCCGCGCGCCTGCAGAATCGGCACGACTTCGTCGACGAAGTCGTCCAGGTTTTCCGGCAGATAATTCGGCGTAACCGAGAAGCCGTCAGCGGCGCCGGCACGGAACCATTTTTCGCAGAAATCGGCGATCTGCCCGGGCGTTCCGGCCCGAACCAGGCTGGCGCGGGACACGACCACGCGTCTCGCAAGCTCGCGTATCGTGAGTTTGTCCTCGCGCGCCATCTTCACGATCTGTTCCTGGACCCACTGCCCGCCTTCGGTTTTCGCGATCTCGGGCAAGGGGTCCTCCGGGGAGCAATGCGACAGGTCCGCGCCGATCTGCAGTTGAAGCGTCTGAAGAGCGAGCGCGTCGGGGATCAGTTCGATCAGCTCCTGCTGCTTTCGCCTGGCTTCCTGTTCCGTCCCTCCTACGATGAACTGGACCGACGGGATCACCTTGAGCTTTGCGGGATCACGGCCGAAACCGGCGGCGCGCTGCTTCATGTCGTCATGGAAGGCCCGCGCGTCATCGAGGTTGTTCTGTGCGGTGAATATCAGGTCGGCGGTCCTGGCCGCCAGCGCGCGGCCCGGCGGGGAGCCGCCCGCCTGCACGATGACGGGATGGCCCTGGGGCGGGCGTCCAATGTTCAGAGGGCCGGCAACGCGGAAGAATTCGCCCTCATGGTCCAGTTGATGGACCTTGTCGGGCAGAAAATACCGCCCTGCCCTCGCATCCCGGATGATGGCGTCGTCTTCCCAGCTGTCCCATAGCCTGCGCACGATATCGACGAATTCCTCGGCGCGCTCATAGCGCCGGTCATGGTCCATGATCCTTTCGAAGCCGAAATTGCGCGCCTCGATCGAACTCGTCGACGTGACGACGTTCCATCCTGCGCGACCGCCCGAAATGTGGTCCAGCGACGCGAAACGGCGGGCGACTGCGTAGGGTTCGTTGAACGTCGTGGACATGGTCGCGACCAGGCCGATGTGTTCCGTGACCGCGGCAAGCGCCCCCAGCAGCGTGCTGGGCTCGAGCTTTCCCGCGTAGTCGGTAGCCGCGAAGGCTTCCTTCCCCTTGATGTTGGGGTAGCCCATGGAATCGCCCGAGAAGTAGATATGCAGCTTTCCGGCTTCCGCCTTCTTCGCCATTCGCGCGAAGTTGCCGAAATCATGCTGATCGAGCGGGCCTTCCCTCGGATAGCGCCAGCCGCCGGGATGCGAGCCGCTGTTGTGAACAAAAATTGCGAGTATCAACTGGTTTCCGTCAGGCATGGGATGTCCTTCAGGTCCGCCGGGTGTCCGGGTCGGAAATGCTCATTCGACGCGGTAGGTCCGGCCGCCGACGCAGGAGAACAGGCGACCGTCGGCATCGTTCACGACTTCCACTACTCCCTCCTTCATGTATATCAGGTCCTCGAAGTGGAATTTGCCGATTTCAGGCTGGAACCAGGGCAGGTCGCAACTGATCACCATGCCATCGACCAGTTCGAAATCGTGGATCCCGCCGCCCGGGTGCGGGTGGTCGGTATGCTCCAGACCCACCGAGTGGACGCCGCAGGCCCTGAAATCGGGGTTTCCCGCGTCGCGGATCGATTGGGCAACGGCTTGCTCCACATCGAGCGACATCCTGCCGGGCCGGAATTCATCTAGGGCATTCGTCCAGCCCCGCCGCGTCGCGTTGTAGCGGCTGAGCTGTTCGGCGTTGGGTTCTCCGATGATGGCGGTGCGTCCGATATCGCTGGTGTAGTGAGCGAATTCGGCCGTCGCATCGAAGGTGACCATGTCGCCGGTCGTCAGCGCCGAATCCTTGCCGAGGATTCCGTGACCGGGCCGATAAGGCGTGATGAGCAGGAATACCGGTCTGCCGCCGGCCAGCGCCGCGGCCGACCAGAAGCAACGCTCGGCTTCGGCGCAGGTGGCGCCCGCGGCAATCGCCTCCGCGCTGATCTGCAAAGCCAGTTCGGTCTTGCGGGATGCCGAGCGTATGTGAGCGACCTCCTCGGGAGTCTTGACCATGCGGATTTCACGCATCAGGTCCCTTGCGCCGATATAACTGAACCCGTCGCCGAGAATGTCCTTGACATCGATTGCCAGCCCGCGGTCCTCGAACGCGATGCGGGACTGTTGAAGTCCCAGTTCCGTCAGGTACGACGCCACCGCTTCCTGGTGGTTCCGGGGCAGATCGTTGCGGATCAGCAAGTCGGTCAGGATGCCGCCGGGACCCGTTCCGGCCTTGCGCGCGTAGCCGCGGACGATCCGCATCCATGTGCCGTCACGCTGCTGCGGCTGACCGGCGTCAATCTCGATCGTCAGTACGGCGCCTTCCCTGCCGCGATCGCGCGGCAGGATTGCCAGCGCGAGATCGCCGAAGCCCCAGCTCGGATCGGTGGCCCAGCTGCTGACGTAATAGGTATTGATCGGGGTCGAAACGACCAGCGCCTCTACCTGCTCACGATCCATGATCTCGTCGGCGCGGTCCCGGTTCAGCAGCATGGGTGGATTCCGTTGTGCGACGGATCAATATATCGAAGTGCGCGTTGTTTGTCGCCTCAGGCGGGTACGGGGGATGGAGACCGGGCCAGGAGGCCTGCGCGCGTAACATGTATTGCGGCGATCGGGAACTTGAAGAGGTCAGGACAGCCAATGATCAATCGACGAGAATTCGTTTTGGCGGCTGGCATGGGCGCCCTGGGCGTTACGGGCCCTGCCCCCGGCGCAGCGCAGGCCGGAGTGGACGTGACGCCGCCGCAGGGCCCATGGGAAGCGTGGAATGAATTGCGCCGTGCCGGCGGGGTCCTGCATTACGCGACAACGGGACCGGGCGACACGGGCAAGCCGCCAGTGGTCCTGCTGCACCGGCTGGGCGGCTGGTTGTCCGATTGGCGGCACGTGGCGGCCATTCTGGGCCGGGAACGGCGCGTCATCGCGTTCGACCTTCCCGGCCATGGGGGATCGCAATGGCAAGGGCGCCCTCCATACGTCCAGACCCTCGGCGAGTCGGCCTCGCTGCTGGTCGGCGCGTTTGATGAACTCGAAATCGACAAGGTCGATCTCATAGGCACGTCGCTGGGCGGATGCGTCAGCGTAATCCTGGCGGCGTTCTGGCCCGAGCGGATCAACAAGCTGGGGATCGTATCGTCGGCGTTGGCGCCGCGCCGTTCTCTCGATCAGATCCACGCCCTTATTGACGAGGTGCAACGCGACCTGTTCGATGAGGACGGCCTGCCGATCATCTTCCGGGAAAGCATGCTGAGCGAGACGTTCGGCATCGTCGACACTCACGACATCTATGTCGAAAGCCTTGCCAGCCGGAAAGCGGCCGGGCTCTGGATACAACCTTCGGAAAGGGGTGTCGCCATTACCGATATCGTCGGAACGCTCGCCCGGGTAACGGCGCCGACGCTTATCCTGTATGGAGAAAAGGACCGCGCCTACGGCAAATACCGCGCCGGCGCCGAAGCCGCGCTGCCGGGCGCCGTTTTCAGGGAAATCGCGAACTCCGGCGCATTCGCCATGCAGGAAGAACCCGCCGCACTGGCGCAAATGCTGAACGATTTCCTTGAATCCGACAGCGTCGATTAGTTCTGCATTCGCTGCGCTTGCCGCGTCGCGGAGCTACCAGATCTCCGGCTTGATGCGCAGTTGCGGGTCCTTCTCATATCGGTTTTCCGGCACTTCAAGGGCCAGATGGTCGCGTAGCGTCTCTCCCTCATAGTCCCTGCGGAACAGGCCGCGCGATTGCAGGATCGGCACGACCTCGTCCACGAAGATTTCCAGGCCGGAGGCGAGGACGGGTGGCGAGATTATGAATCCATCCGCGGCGCCGGCCTCGTACCACTCCGAGAGCAGGTCGGCGACGTCTTCCGCCGTGCCGATCGCTGCGCTGCTGGTTCGTCCCCCTGCAACCTGGTAAGCCAGCTTTCGCACCGTGGCGCCTTCATGCCCGGCCGCCTCCAGCACCCGGTCCCGCGTAGAACTCTGCACTTCAAGATACTTCGGCGGCAGCGCAGGCAACGGACCCTCGAGATCGTGACCCGAGAGATCGAATCCACCAAGAAGCGTCTCCAGCTTGTCCAGGGCGATCGGCAGCGGAATCAGCTCATCCAGCTCCCGTTTGAATGCCTGGGCTTTGTCGCGCGTCCGGCCGATATAGGGCGTAATCGCGGGCAGGACCTTGATCGCATCCCCTGGACGACCGAACGACGATGCCATTTCCCGCATCTCCTCGCGAAAGGCGATGGCGCTGGCGATGGCCGGATGGGACGTGAAAATGACCTCCGCGTAGCGGGCGGCGAACGCCTTGCCGTCGGCGGATGCGCCGGCCTGCACCAGGACGGGGTGTCCCTGGGGCGAACGGGGCAGATTGAGCGGGCCGGCGATCCTGAAGTGTTCGCCGGCGTGATTCACCGCGCTGATTCTTGAGGCGTCGGCATAGCGGCCGCTGGCCTGGTCGGCCAGGAGCGCGCCGGATTGCCAGCTGTCCCAGAGCTTGCGCGCCGCATCGACAAATTCGGCCGCGCGCTCATACCGCAGGGCGTGTCCCATGTGGCGTTCAAAACCATGGTTGTGCGCCTCGTTTTCCATGGTCGATGTCACGATGTTCCAGCCCGCCCGGCCCCGGCTGATGTGATCCAGGGTCGCGAAGCGCCGTGCGGTGGGGTACGGCTCGTTGTAGGTGGTCGACGAGGTCCCGATCAAACCGATCCGCTGCGTCGCGGGGGCGGCGGCCGACAGCAACAGCAGCGGATCGAGCTTTGGAGTTTCCTGACCCTCGAAAGTCTCCGCCGAGCGGGATCCCGGGTATCCCAGGGAATCCGCAAAGAAGACAGCGTCAAACTTGCCGCGCTCTGCCGTTTTCGCGCACGAAACGAAGTAATCGACGTTGCAGAGCGCCCTGTGGGTGGCGAGCGGATGGCGCCATCCGGCGATGTGGCCGCCCGTCTGCATAATGAACGCCAGCAGTTTCATGCGTAAACTCCTGTACGGTTGGTTCCCTGTACCATGCCACGCGAGAATACTGATGCGTCCGACCAAAGCCTATGCACCCGGCCGTTACGGCCAACTGCACTATCGAATCGTGGCTCCCGATGCGGCGTCACGGCCGCCGTTGCTATGCCTGCACCAGACGCCCAGCAACAGCCGTCAGTGGGAGCCCATCCAGCCCTACCTTGCGGAGGACCGGGTGGTCGTCGCCGCCGATACGCCGGGCTACGGCATGAGCGATCCGCCGCCCGAGCCGGTTGAAATCGGGGACTACGCCAACGTGATGTTCGACTTCATGAATCACCTCGCAGGCCGCGGGATCGTTGCGCCGGGTCCTTTCGACGTGATCGGCTATCACACGGGCTCGATCACGGCCACCGAGATGGCCCGCCAGGACAGTCAGCGGGTCCGGCGCTGCGTCTTGTTCGGCCTTGCGGCGTACCCGGAGGACATTCGCGCCGAGAGGCTCGAGCGACTGGACGAACGTTTTCCGCCGCCGGACCGAACGCTGGGTCACGTCGAGAAACTCTGGTCGCTGATCGGCGAATTGGCGGACCCGGGGATACCGGCCGAGGAACTCCATGTCGGCATGGCCGACGCCCTGCGGCTGGGCAAGCGTCTGCCGTGGGGATATGTCGCTGTCTATCGCTACGATTTCCTGGGCGCCATGGCCGAGGTCAGCCAGCCGGTGCTGGTCGTCAATCCCGAAGACGACCTGTGGGCCGTGACCCACCAGACCTCGCACCTGTTCAGGAACGGACGGCGTCTCGACATCCCGGGGTTCTCCCACGGAGTACTTACTTTGCGGCGCGACTTTCTTGTCGAGGAGATCGAACGCTTCCTCAGGCAGTAGAAGCAAAAGCCGAAACGCGTTCGGCCCACTTCTGCGGATCCAGCATCAGGGAGAAGGAACCGCCGTCGGAAAAGACCTCCAGGCTGAAGTCGGCGCGCCCGGCTGCTACCTGTTTGTCCTGCTCGTGCAGGCTGTCGCCGCGGTCCGTGAGGATCCGGACGGGCGCGCGAATCCTGTCCACGTCCGCCGCCATATCGTTGGCGAAAACGGCACGGTAGGTGGGTGTGTCGAAGCCGGCCCACCAGGCGCCCAGCGTTCCCCAGGTGGCCGTCGAAAGCCCCCGCGGAAACGGCGCGCGCGAGTGAATGGCGGAAAAAATGTCCGCCAGATGCGACCCGTCCTCGCGCAGGTGGATTTCCGGCGCGGCCTGGGCCAGCCGGGAGGCCCGCCCGGCCTCGTCGTAAACCGGACAGCCGTGCAGCACGACGCACGCGGTGCGCTCGGCGTGGCGGGCCGCGAACGATGCGGCGATGGCGGCGCCGGTGTGATGCCCGGCCACCGCGACCTGTTGCACGTTCAGATGGTCAAGTAGATCGACAAGGTTGTCCGCAAGATCGGCGATGGTTACCGAGTCCGGTGGCGGATCCGACATGCCGTAACCGGGATTGTCCGGAGCGATCGTGTCATGGCCCATTTCCGTCACCATGGGCTGTATGTCGACCCATTCCGCCAGGCCGAACGGCGTCTGATGCAGCAACAGGATCGGCGGCTTCATTTCGTTACCGGATGGCGCACGCAATTGCCGGTAGTGCAAGGCTCCCAGCCGGCACCGCGCATAGCCCTTGCCGCCCGCCAGGGCCGATGCACCTTTCCATTTCTCTCCCACGCCCGCGTAACGGGCCTTGTCGGTATTCAACGTATCTTCTCCCTCCGCCATTGCGGTGCTCATGAGCCCGGCGCGACTGACCAATGCGCCGCCGATCAGGCCGCCGATGACCGTTCTGCGCCGCATCAGAATTTCACCAGCCGTTCTCCGAGCAGACGGCCAAAGGCGATGCAGGGCATGACCATCATTCCCCCGACGAATGCATTGCCCTGGAGTTGCCCGGAACCCAGGATCTCGCCTGCGGCGTAGAGCCCCGGGATCGGGGCGCCGTCCGGGCGCACGACCTGCAGCTTCTCGTTTACCGCAACGCCCACGGTCGAGGATAGCGATCCGCCTTGCTGGCGGATGGCGTAAAACGGCGGCTTGGTGATCGGTGCGGGCAAATGGCGCCGGCCCAGCCCATCACTGCCTTCTGCGACCGAGGCATTGAATTCCGCAACCGTATTCGCGAGTGTATCCCCAGGCACCCCGATGCCTTGGGCGAGCGATTCCAGGCTGTCGGCCTTGCGGAAAGCCTCGCGGGTGTTGAACGACTCCGCCATCTGCTCACGCGACCAGTCATAGACGATCGGCGGTGCCTTATGAAAGATGCGATCGTCGAAAACGACCCAGTAGCGCAAATCCGGCTGTTCCAGTAGCGCATGTTCGCGGGCGTCTATGCTCGGTTCGTCTTCCCTCATGAAGCGTCGCCCGTGCATATTCACATAGATCTCCCAGGGTGGCCGCGACTCGGGAAAAGTATTGAGCCGGCCAAGAATTGCCTTGGGGTACGGGCCGTCTTCCAGCAGCCAGCCGAAGTTGGAGAGGTAGTTTTCGCGCCCGCGCAAGTATCCGCCCGCCGCAACCGCAAGATCGTAACCGTCGCCCTGGGCAAATTCATAGGCCCCGTTCACATACAGCCTGTAACCGCATAAACGTCTGAACATCGCAGGATTGGACGTGTATCCCCCGCTTGCCAGCAACACGTTCTTCCCCGCAACCGAGGATTCCCCGCCTTCTCCATCGACGAGTTCCACACCCGACACTACGCCCTCGCGGTTCTGCAGCAGCCCGATCACCCTTGTGCCGGTGAGGACCTTGATATGGCCCAGAGCCTCCTGCTCTCGCATCGCCTGCTCCAGCACGTCCAGAATGGACCGGCCGAAGTCGTTGCCCCAGTAGTAGCGGGCCACCTCGTAACGTTCATGTACGCTTTCGATCGAGGGGCATTGGTCCTGCACATCGAAGCCAAGTTCCATCATCCAGTCAAAAGCCTCGGCGGCGTTGTATATGCTCAGTCTGGCAAGCTCCGTATCGATCGTGCCGCGACTGATGCGAATGACTTCCTCCAGGTGCTGTTCAGGAGAATCCTCGATACCCTTCTCCGCCTGCAGGCGTGTGCCCGCGGCGCTTACCTGCCCGGAACTCAGGTGCAGCGTCCCGCCTGTTTTTTCCGCTGCTTCGACAAGCAGTACGCGCCCGCCTCGCTTCGCGGCAAAGGTCGCCGCCGGCAGGCCTGTCGTTCCGGCGCCGACCACGATCAGATCCCACTGGCCCGAATTCGAATTGCTGCTCACGCCATTTCTCCTATTTGGTGCTGTGTAAACGGTCCTATAGTCCCAGGTTACGGGCGCGAGACCGGATATAAGCGCTGAACCAGTCCAGGTTGCGAAACCGTAGCGCCCCCCGGCCGACGGCTACGGAGGCATGCGCCATGCCCGAGAGCAACCGAAAGGCCTTTGCCAGCAGGAACAGTTCCGAATGCTCCAGTTCAGCCGCCGTGAAGGGACGGACGGTTTCGTATCCTCGCTCGAACGCCTCGCCGTACGCGGCGGGGAAATCAAAGAACAGGTTGCCGAAGGTGAAATTTTTCACATCCTGCATCAGAAAGTCGTGCCCCGTGCCGTCGAAATCAAGAAACGTTATCCGGCCGCTCTCGTCCACATGAACGTTGGCAGGGTGAAAATCCCGGTGACACAATCCAAGCGGCACGGCCTCGTGCGCGACCTGCTCCAGACGCTCGACGATCCTGGGGGCAAGCTTTTCGTAAAAGGCGGCATCCTCGGGCCGGTCGTGCAGAAATTCGAGCAGCGGCGGCAGGCTGACCATGAAGCTCACCACATCATTGGTCGACGGCCGCCGGTTGCCGAGGTACTCGAGACCCAGCAGATGCATTTCCGCGAACAGGGCGCCGATGCGTTCGGCCGTTCGCTTGTCCAACGCTTCGCCGAATTTTTGCCCCGGGGCCCAGGTATACATCGCGACAGCGCGCGCTCCCTCGAGGGAACCGACCTTGAAGTACAGCTCGCCGCTGCGCGTTCGCAATGGCGTGGACGCAGGAAAGTCTCGTTGGCGCAGGTAATCCAGGAACTTGAGTTCGACCTCAACGATATCGACATCGCGCCAGCCTCGCCGCCAGACCCGCATCGCATAGCGGGTTTCCCTGCTCTGGATCAGATAGACATCGTTCATGCCCCTGTACAAAAGGTAGGCCTTGACCGCGCCGCTCAGTGAGTAGCGCCGCGCTGCTTCCGCTGCAATCCAGTCCGGGTGCAGCACCGAGTGGGAGACGCGCGCATTCACGGAATTTCATTGTGGCATAGAATCAGGCGGCCTCCGCAGACAGGCTTCGCAATGAACCGAAAATCCTGCCTGGCCACGGTGCTGTCCATACTGTTGGTTCCGTCATTTTCCCTTCCAGGTCGGGCGGACGACGCACTGGCGGAGCGACTCACACTTGAATCGCTGCGGCAGAAGTACGCCGAGGCGGATGGGCGGATCGCCGATATAGGCGGCGTAGACGTTTACTACAAGGATCAGGGCGAAGGCCCGGCCATTCTCATGATCCACGGATCAAGGAGCACGCTGCGTACGTGGGACCGCGTGGCGCCGGAACTCCTTGATCGCTACCGGGTGATTCGTTACGACCTCCCGCCCAACGGCCTGTCGGGCCCGGTGTCCGACGAAGCCGCGGAACGCCTTGAACCGGCGAGCTTTGCCGCCAGGCTGCTCGATCACCTGGGTGTGGACCAGGTGACCTGCGTCGGAGTGTCCAATGGAGGCACAACGTGTTTGTACCTGGCCGCCACCTACCCCGAGCGGGTAGACCGGTTGATCCTGTCGAACTCCCCATCGGACCCGGTCACGACCGATCACGTCAACGAACCGCCGGAATTCGAGGAAGCTATCAGGGTACTGGAGGAAACGGGATTCGAAACCGAAAATTTCATGGACCTGTACCTGGATTTCTTTAGCGGAGACCCGCGGCGGATATCAGCGCAGACGCGGCGCGAGTACTTTGATTTCAACCGGCGCGTGAAGGAGGCGAACAGGCTGTCGCTGACCGGGCTCGTCGGCGACCATGCAAGAACCAGAAAGGCTATGGCGAGCGTGCGCGCACCGGTGCTGCTGATCTGGGGAGGTCGCGACGCGCTGCTGATCCCCGCATCGGCGGGTACGCTGGCCAGCTACCTTGAGGGCACTCTGGTCTCCACCGTGTTCATGCCGGACGTGGGTCACTACCCTCCGCTGGAATCTCCCTTAAGATTTGCGCAGATCGTTGCTGCATTCCTGGAGGCTGCTGTACCACAATGAACCGAAACCTCGTCCTCGCCACAGTGCTGCTGGTGCTGGTTGTGCCGTTAAGTCCACTGTCCGGCTTTGCCGACGAATTCGCCGATCAGCGTCTCACGCTTGAAGCACTGCGGCAGAAATACGGTGATCCGGAAGGGCGGATCGTCGAAATCGGCGGCGTGGAGGTCTATTACAAGGACCAGGGCGAGGGCCCTGCCATCCTGATGATCCACGGTTCACGCAGCTCGCTGCGCACCTGGGACCGAGTGGCGCCGGAACTCCTTGATCGCTACCGGGTGATCCGCTATGACCTGCCGCCCAACGGCCTTTCGGGGCCGGTGTCCGACGAAGCCGTCGATCGCATGGAACCCGCGGACCTGGCCGCCGGGCTGCTGGATCACGTGGGGGCGGACGAGGTGACCTGCGTCGGAGTCTCCAGCGGAGGCACGACCTGCATGTATCTCGCGGCCACCTACCCGGATCGGGTGAACCGGCTGATCATGTCGAACTCCCCGTCGGACCCGGTCACGACCGACCACGTCAACCACCCGCCTGCATTCGAGGCGGCGCTGGAGGAATTCGTGGAAACGGGTTTCGAGTCGGAGAATTTCATCAACCTGTTCCTGGACTTCTACAGCGGGGTCCCTCGCCGGATATCGGAGCAGACGCGCCGCGAATACTACGACTTCAACCGCCGGGTGAAGGAGCCCAACCCGATCGCATTGATCGGGCTCGTTGCCGATCACGAGAAGGCCAGGAAGGCCATGGCCAGCGTGCGGGCGCCGGCGCTGTTGATCTGGGGTGGCCGCGACGCACTGCTGATACCCGCGGCAGCGGGCACGCTGGCCGGCTATCTGGAGAACACCCAGGTCTCGACGGTTTTCATGCCCGACGTCGGCCACTACCCTCCCCTGGAATCCCCGATACGGTTTGCGCAGATCGTCGCTGCATACCTTGAGGCTGCCACGCCCGACGCCGCCCACTGACGGGGAGTCATGAGCGAAACGATTTCAACAAGAAGGGCCTTCATTTCGTCTACGGGGACCAGCGCGGCGCTGGCGCTCTCGCTTGCGGGCCTTGGCGGCAGTGCCGGGCCGGCACTTGCAGCAGGCGAACCGCCCTGGGTGAAGCGATACTTCAACCTGTTCACCAACTCCGACGGGCTGGCTGAAATGCGGGAGCTGCCGTTGAAGGGTCCCGGCGCGCAACCGCCTTATCACCTGATTCGGCATCCCGCTGTCCGGGTGACCGTCGGCTCCATTGCGCCCGGTTTCATGTATGACTGGCATGTGGCCAACCAACCCAACATCCTGATCCCGATATTCGGAACTCTCGTGGTTGAACTGCGGGACGGAAGCCGGTACGAGTTCGGTCACGGAGACATTCTGTTCGCCGAGGATTGTGCCGGCAGCGGCCACCGCTCGGGCGCGGGACCCGAAGGTCATTTCGGCGTGTCGGTGCAACTCGACAAGTCCCTGTGCCCGGCGCCTGGCGAGTCCATCCTGGACCGGCTGCTGCCGTCCTGAACGTTGCACAGACGGGAAGATTGAGGAGCCCGATGGGCGGCGGCGCTATCGCAGTGGAATCGGAGGAAGCTACGCTCCCGCTGCAAACACGGCTCGGGTGGGGGCTCGGCTCCATGCCGATGACCATCCTGAATCTGTCGTCGAACGTCCTGCTGCTGCGTTTCATGACCGATTCGCTGGGCATTGCCGCGGCCGTTGCGGCGTTCATTTTTGCCGGCGCGAAAGTCTGGGATGCGATCAGCGATCCGCTGATGGGCACGCTCTCGGACCGTATTTCCACCAGGTGGGGCCGGCGCCTGCCGTGGCTGGCGACAGGCGGGCTGCTGTGCGCCGTCGCCGTTGCGGCCCTCTACACGACTCCCGATGTGAGCGGGACCCCCCTGCTCATATACCTGTCGGCCTTTCTGCTGTTGTTCGCCACCTCCTACACGATGTTCAACATCCCGTACATCGCCATGGCGGTGGAACTGACACCCAGCTATCACGAGCGCACCCAACTCATGTCGTTCCGGGTCGTTTTTTCCTCTTTCGGATCGTTGATCGGCTTGAGCCTGGGCCCGGCAATGCTGGCCTGGTGGGGCGCGACCCGGGCAGGTCATGCCAGGATGGCCTGGGTGCTGGCGGGCATCGCGGCGCTGGCGGTGGTGGTGTGCGTATGGTCGCTTCGCCACGCGCCACAGACCGTCCAGCGGTTGCACCAGCCGCCCCTGAAGGACCAATTGAAGTCGGCCCTGGGGAACGTGCCCTTCCTTTGGCTCCTGTCGGCCAAGCTGGTTTACTTTCTGGTGCTGGCGATCACCGTTTCCACGACGGCGTACTTTACGAAACACGTCCTTGAGGTTACCGATGACGTGCTGGGCCTCTACCTGGGCGTTTCCAGTGTTGCGCTTATCCTCTCTCAGCCCGCCTGGCTTTTCGTCGCGCGCCGCCTGGGGAAACGGAACGGCTACATCGTCGCAGCGGCACTCTATGGCCTCGCCCATTTTTCCTGGTGGTTTGCCGGGCCGGGCGAGCCCACCAGCCTGATCCTCCTGAGATCCGTTTTCATCGGAATTGCGGGCGGCGGGACCTTCCTGCTGACTCAGGCGATGCTGCCCGACGCATTGGAGTTCGACTACCTGAACACAGGCCTTCGGCGCGAGGGAGCGTTTACGGGACTCTATGTGCTCGTGGAGAAAATCTCCGGTGCTCTGGGAGTGGCCTTCCTTGGCGTTTTCCTCGGCGCCATGGGCTACGTTGAAGCGACCGAAGGACAGCGGGTCGAGCAATCCGACGGGGCGTTGCTCGGACTCTATCTCTGCATCGCGGTCCTGCCGCTTGTCCTGCAGGCGATCAGCATCGCTGCAATTTCGCGCTATGACCTGAACGAGCAGGAGCTTGAAAGGCTTCGCTCCGTCGCGAAAGACGAACGTACATGAATAGACGTCCCCTCAATCCGATTACGGCGGAACACCGGCGCACCTACCGGCGCGACGGCGTGGTACACCTTCGACAGGTGTTTGATCGGGAATGGATCGAGCGGCTAAGACAGGAAGTGGACCGGCTGTTGAAGGATCCGAAGAAATACGGTATTCCCGGACCGTCGCACGGCGCATCGATGGCTTCCGTCTGCTTCATGTGGCGCCGGCCGGGCGTGTTCCGGGATTTCGTCCTGAATTCTCCCGTCGGGGAAGTTGTCGGTCGTGTCATCGGAGCGGACGCCATACGCGCCTATCACGATCACCTGTTCCACAAGGCGCCCGGTTCCACAAAGGTGATGGTCTGGCACTGCGATGAAACAGCATGGCCGGTCACGGGCGAGATGGCCCCCAATATCTGGGTTGCGCTGACTCCGGTGGACCGTGAGAACGGACGCGTGGAATATGTCGCCGGCTTTCATCGGCATTGCGTGGAAAACAACCTGCATTTCGGGTTCGCTCCCGATCAGGCCGACGGGCTCTGCCCCGACTTCGAGAAGGAACGGAACAATCCGGACTTTCCGTTCCGGTTCGTCTCGTTCGACATGGAACCGGGCGACGCGGTGGTTTTCCACCCGTCCACTCCCCATTACTCGAAGGGAAACCACTCGAGAACCAGGCCGCGCACCGGATTGGCGGTTCGTGTCTTCGGCGACGACGTGCGCTGGTATCCGGCCGCGTACAAGGCCACCATCCCGGGCATGGATGCACTGCCCGAAGGCGAAGCGCCCTCGGGAGAATTCTTCCCCATGATCTGGCGGCGGAGCAATCCCGGGGCCGGATAGCGTGAAAAGATCCTTCACGGTCAGGCGTCTTCAAATTAGACATCGAATTCCAAAAATGGAATATTCGCCAAACTCGGCGTCCGCCTCCAAGTGGACGTGGACATTGCCCGCCGATTACGAAGACATGCTCACCGACAACTACAACCGGACGGCGAGGATCACTCCGCCGTAGCGTTGCGGTTGGCATCCGCCAGGATCCGCGCCAGCAGCCTGGTAAGCCTCACGCCCTCGTCGTGCAACACGGCGCGGTTGCACTCGCCGTTGACCGCCAGAAGGAATTCCCTCAGCTGGGTCTCGAACTCGGGCCGCAGGTCCCTTTGCCCCATTCGCTGAGCTCCTGTTGCGCTTTCGCCCATCACCAGCCGGTCGTCAACCCGGAGTTCATCGCCGTTTTCGATGCGCACGAGTGCGTTTTCGTAGTGCAAGGTCTTGCGATCGATGACGGAAGGCTGGTTGTAGGACACGTGAACGCTTGCGAGGCAACCCGCCGGGTAGCGGAGCAGTATCATCGCTTCGTCCTCGGCCAGCCATCCGGATTGAAAGCGTGCGGCCTGGCAATGCACCATCAGCGGATCCTGGCCCGCGATCAGTTGCACGAAGTCCAGCGCATGGGGCGCCAACAGGGACAGGATCAACCCCTCCGCGGGAGAGCGTGTCCGCCACCAGTCGGCTTGAGGTCCGTCCCAATGCACACACAGGGAGACCTCGATCGCCCGAAGGCGTCCGAATTCGTGGCAATGATCCTGAACGTATCGAATGGCTTTCGTATGCCGAAAGGTATGGCCAACGGCGAGTATGCGATTCGACTTCTCCGCGGCGTGCGCCATTCTCTCCGCATCGGCAACACTCTCCGCCATCGGTTTTTCTACCAGAACATGTTTTCCGGCGGATAGCGCCTGGACGGTTTGCTCCGCATGCAAGGCATTGGGTGTGCAGACGATCAGGCAGTCGAGGCCCGGCAACGCCAATAGTTCGTCCAGGCTCTCGGCAACTGCAGGCACATCGAATTTTTTCGCCAGTCTGGCCGCCCTCGCGCGATCCGTATCCGCCACGGCAATCAGTTGCGCCCGGCCTGCAAGCGCGGCGATCGCCTCGGCGTGGGAACCGGCGATTCGTCCGCATCCCAGAATGGCTATCCCCTGCTGCCTGTTAGTCATCCGGCGCTCCTGCTCGAAGGCCTACAGGCTCTTCAGCCGCTTTCGAATCAAGCCAGGAAGCCGGCGATCGCCTTGGCTTTGTCCGTGTTTCCGCCCGAGATCGTCACGATACGGCCATCGCGCAGGAGACTCGCTGCCTTGGCGACAGCGGCTTGCAGGACCGGCAATTCGCTGGCCGGCTTCAGAAGCAGCACGGGCGCCTCGATCTGCGGCATGCGCTCATAGGCCCGGTACTCGAAGGCCGCGATGTAGGGGTCCGCGTAGGTGTCGAGCGCCTTGAGCACGTCCAGCGCAGCCCGGTGGAGGATCGCCGGTGGCGGCACGGGCCCGCCGAGGCGGTGCTCCGGGTCGCGCATGAACCACGGAAAATGCAGCGCCTGGTCGCGAACGAAATTGAATGCCCAGACGAAATGCCGCCCGAACTCATCCGGCTCGATGCGCGGTGCGTAGTTCTCGATGATGGCGTCGCGCATTTCGTCCTCGTACTCGATGATGCCGTCCAGCACGACCCGTCGAACCCGGTCCGGGAAAGCCGCGGCGAACTCGCACGCGATCCGCGCACCGGTATGGGAGCCGTACAGATCCACGCGTTCGAGCGCAAGTTCGTCGAGCATGCGGCGCATGCTGTCGGCGAAATAGGCAATGTCGGGGCCATCGACACCGGGTGGCGGCGAGTCGCCATTGCCCAGAGTGTCGGGTGCGATCAGCGTTGCGTTGCAGCCGGCCGTTCGCAGTTCGGTCATCAGGCCCTGCATGAACCACGACGATGCCGGCGAAGGGTGAAGCAGCAGGACGGGCGGCGCAGGCAGGTTCGGGCCGTTCGCGGGCGCTTCAAGACGCCGCAGATGCAACTGTCCCTCGCGCAATGCGACGAACCGGCGTTCAATATCGTTCACGTGGTCTCCGCTCCGGAGCGTCGTCATAATATGCCAGGGACGTGCAGCAAGCCGGGAATAGTGACTGCATCAGCGGCAACCTTACGGGACGAATTCCGCAGCGAGTTGGCGAAACTGGGGCGTCTTCAAGCGACTTCAGATGGGCCAGTGATTCCAAAGTTGGAATTTTTGCCAAACATTGAACCTTTTTTCGGCATCTTTTCGCCCGAATCGTGCAATACTGGCGTATATGGGACGGGGAATCGGGAGGAAACTACCATGTCCAGGACACTGAATCGCATTGGGTTATTCGCGCTTTGCGCAGTTGTAACCGGAAGCTTGCTCTTGCCCGGGACCAGGGCTCTTGCCCAGGGGGTGGCGCTCGAGGAGATCGTGGTCACGGCGCGAAAACGCGAGGAGGCCCTGGTGGACATCCCGTTCGCTGTGTCGGCGTTTTCCGAGGAGGAGTTGAACGCGGCCAACCTCAAGAACTTCGTCGATATGCAGCTGTTCACCCCCGGGCTGACCTATCAGCAGGCCTCCGCCAACCGTGCGGACCGCGGCGTGCCCAACATCGTTATCCGCGGGCTGAACATCAACGCGTTCTCGAGTTCGTCGGTCGCGGCGCTGTTCTTCGTCGACGGCGCACCGGTGCTCGGCGGCGAGGTCGGCAGCTTTGTGGATGTCATTCGCGTGGAAGTGCTGCGGGGGCCCCAGACGGCCTACTTCGGACGCAACACCTTCTCCGGCGCCGTCAACCTGGTCACCAGGGACCCCGGCGAGGAGTTCGGCGGCTCGGTGGGACTGGACCTCGACCGCTTCGGCACCTCGGACCTGCAGCTCTCCGTCGAAGGGCCGATTATTGCGGACCGCTTGAGTTTCCGCCTTTCCGCAAGGAGCAACAAGAAGGGGGGGCACTACAAGAACAACCGCAACGGCGCGCGAGAGATCGGCGACGAGGACACCCGGTCGCTGGTCGCAACCCTTCTG
The DNA here is from genome assembly GCA_965116895.1 of Gammaproteobacteria bacterium. GTDB lineage: Bacteria > Pseudomonadota > Gammaproteobacteria > Steroidobacterales > Foliamicaceae > Foliamicus. The sequence continues at coordinate 1,359,051 of OZ220729.1, forward strand.
GCCACGCCCACCGATACGCTCCGGTTCAAGCTGCGTCTGGAAGACATCGAGATTGACGACGGGCCCCAACCCTCGATGCGTTTTCCGAGCAGTTTCGCGAACTGCGATCCGGACGGCAATGGATCCATGACTTACCGTTGCGGGCTACCGCCCGATGTGAGCGTCGCCGAGTCGATGGTGGGCCACAACGATGCGTTTGCTCCCGGCTACCTGGCCCGCGGCGACTACATCCGGGACGTGGTCGCTGCCTTCTCCCTGTATTCCGATTACTCGCCGAGGCAGATCGATGACGAGGGCGTGTTCATCGAGAAGATGGGGCTGGCCAAGCGCATTTCGGGCGCGACTTTCTCGGCCGCGGCGGAATTGCCCGGCGGCATGAGCCTTGACTGGATCAGCGGCTTCAACGAGACCAAGTCCATGATCGTCAGCGACGAGAACACGCTTCCCAGGGCCCCCCTCTCTCCGATCGCCGATACCTTCCTCGTGGAGCGATGGTCAGAGAACTCCTCGCACGAGGCGCGGCTGTCCTCACCGGGCGACGGGCGCCTGCGCTGGACTGCCGGCGCCAACTACGTCAACAGTGAAGACGTGGCTTCCTGCGTGGCGGGGTGGTTTTTCGCGCCACGCGGTTTTACGTGCCGACCCATACTCGAGAGCTCGACGACGGGCGCCTTCGGAGGCATCTACTACGATGTCACCGAAAAGTTCAGGGTCAGTGCCGAAGCGCGGTACCAGAACGACGAGGTGAAGGTGGAATCCGGCGGCCTTGAGGCGGAATTCAACGATGTGGGCGGCCGGGTGACTGTCGAATACCGGACCGCCGACAATCTCATGCTGTTCGCCAACTACGCGCGCGGATTCCGCCCCGGCACGTTCAACTCCATCATCGTCACACTCTCCGCCGCCGAAGCCGCCAGCCTTGAGGCCAACTCCGGCGCGCAACTCGACGTCGAACCGGAAACGCTGGACCAGTATGAAGTGGGCGTGAAGGGCACGCTCCTGGACGGACGGCTGCAGGGTTCGCTGATCGGCTACTGGGGAGAGATCAAGGACCAGCAGGTCCAGCAGATAGGCGAATTCGTTGACGACGATACCGGGCTCCTGTCACCGGTCGGGATTCTTACGAATGTCGGCCTGCTCGACATGAGCGGGATGGAGCTGGAGGCCCGCTTCCAGCTCACGGAGGAATGGTTGCTGACAGGCGCGTTTGCCCGCAACAGCACCGAGTACGTGGAGGGCATCTGCAACCTGTGCGTAAGCAATGGCGCCGCAGCTAGCAACACCGACCACCTGGGCAACCAGACGTTCCAGACGCCGGAATTCAGCGGTTCGGCCACGGCCACCTATACGCGGCCGGTGTTCGGAGGCCGCATGGACGGGTTTGTCCGCGGCGAGTACCTGTACGAATCTACCAAGTACGCTACCGAAGCGAACCTGTTCGACACCGGAACCCGGAACCTCGTGAACTTGCGCTTGGGCGTGGAGGCCGAGAGCTATCGCGTGGAGGCCTACGTCACGAACCTGTTCGACGACGATACCTACCTCTACGTGGCGATCAACACCGACCTGGACACATTCGGGCGCGCATTCGTATCGGCACTTCCGCACAGGCGCGCCTTCGGCGTAAGGGGCACGTACCGATTCTGACGATCTGCCGGGGCCTTTTCGACGATGCGTCTCGCCTTCGTGGAGGGCGGGACGCCGCGAGGGTCATGCCCTCGCTCCCGGCTTACGACGTGGCGACCTGGTAGCGGCGTAACCGCAGGAACGGTATCAGGAGCGCTCCGGTAAGCAGCACGATCATTCCCACGAGAGACGGGACCAGGCGCATCAGCACCGTGCCAAACGGCTCCTCCTGGTACTCAAACGCCGGGAACTGGTCGTAGTCGGCGGGCGTGAGTGGATCCCGCTGGAGGAACTTGACGCTGAAGTACTCTCCCCAGCGCGCGTGGAAATCGTAGGCCTGATTGAGAAAGTGCTCGTAACGGTCCGCGCTGGTGCCGGAGACTTCATTCAGCGCCAACTGCATCATGATCGCGGGCGAAATGAACTGGAACCGCTGTACCAGGTTTTCCTGTCGGTTCAACTGGCTCTGGAACTCGTCGTACAGCGGCCGCACCGCCTTCTCGATCGCGCTGCGGTTGGCCATCGCCACGGTCAGGAAGTCGGTCGCACGCTCGTCGCCTTCCGGAATGAACTCCAGGTGGTCGTAGTAATACTCGTCCAGCCGGGCCATATAGGTTTTCTCGGCAGCGGTCTGCGCGTCCCGGGCGGCAACGGTCAGTTCCATTCGTGACGGGGCGGGATAGATCGTCGTCGCGAGGAGGCTCACGAGTGTGGGCAGCACCACAACCAGCGCCAGCCAGGTGCCCGCCAGGGCAATGCCGTTGGCGGCGGAGTTCCTGCCGTACACGTTGACCATGACCGCCATCGCGAACCAGAACAGCGAATACAGGAGCGTGGCTGCCATCCACAGGCCGAATCGCGCCCAGGTATCGGCCGAATCCAGGTTGGCGCCGATTGCGAACAGCGCAACCAGCCCCAGCACCAGTATGCTCGCGACCAGGACGCCCGCTCGCGCAATGATCTTCGAGGCCAGCAGCTCCTTCAACGATATCGGGTGCGCCAGGATCATCGCCAGCGTGCCCCTTTCCTTTTCGCTGGAAAGCAGGTCGTAACTGATCGCCAGGATGAAGATCGGCAGCAGAAAGATCAGGACGAAGGCGATGTCGAACGAGCCCGTCATCAGGTTCAGCGGGTTCTCGAGTTCGAGGTTGGTCGTGGTGGTGTGCGTGGGATTCATGGAAACTGGCACGTAGTTGAGCTGAATGTCGCTCTGGCCGACTGCGAAAGACGCCAGTCCGGTGGGAGGCAAGGTGATGTACTTGGCCGTCTGCGCTCCGACTACACCGGCATTGGTGCCCTGCGGAGGACCTGCTCCCGGTGCGTGCCGCGCCGAAGCGAACTCGTATTCGCCCCCTTGCGCGGCCAACCGTGCTTCGTACGCTTCGGTATCGGCCCGCATTTTTCCGCGCTGGGCGTCCTCGAACGCGGTGGCCGCCATTGCGCCGTCAACCTGGCGGTCGATGGAGCGCTGCCCTGAAAAGGCGGCAAACGCCAATGCGCCCGCGACCAGCAGCAGCAGCGCGCGAAATGCGCCGGAGCGAAAGAGCTGCCGGGTCTCGTGCGAAATGATTATTCGTTTCATCAGTCTTCCTCCACCCTGAGGCGCCGCACCGCCCACAGCGCCAGTCCCAGCGCTGCCAGCAGCCAGAGCACGAGAGCGATGAGATTGCCGCCGTGCTCATCCAGCGTTGCTCCCAACCCCTGCGATCTGAATTCGAACGGCGGCACGATCCCGAAAACCTCCTGATCCGAAACCAGCACGCCACCGCTGGTATTCATGCTGGCGGCCGCCTCGCCGAGGTAGGCGTTGATCCGGGTCACCATGTCGCGCCGGTAGGACTCCGCAGCGTCGGCAAAGTCGATGTGCCGGATGAGATCGGTTCCCGCCAGGCCCATCGAGAGCGAACGCACGGGCAACGTAGGCGCAACCACGCCCAGGCGGTCCTGCAGACGGCGCTGATTGATGTAGGAATCGCGTAGCCGGCCGTAATGCTCCTCGAACACGGGGAAGTCGTATTCCTCGAATTTCTGCAGCCGAAGAGCGCCGACATAGACCGGAAGCTCAGCGATCGTCTCCGCTCCGTACTCGGCGAAGATCGCCTGGGATTCCTGCTCGAAGCGCAAGAACGGCGGCACTCCGTCGATACCGCGCATCTGGTGAGCGCGCATATCGGCCATCCACTGGCCGAATGCCGGGGTCGGGTGCACGATTTTTGAGATTTCGCCGGCGGCTTTCGGCGCCAGGAAGCCGACGAAGGCCCAGAAACCGACCAGGATCATGAGCGCGGTGCGGGCGTTCTTTGCCCAGGCGGACACCGCAAGCGTCAGGAACAGGAAGATCGCCGCGTAAAGAAGATAGGACGCCGCCATGAGCGCCACCCGCAGGCCGAGCGACTCGCCCTCCGCGTGCAGTCCGGTGAACGACAGCGCCAGGCCACCGATCAGCACGCAGGCGCCTACGACCAGCAATACCGCTGTCCCGATTCCCAAGGCCTTGCCCCAGAGCAACTGGCGATTGCTTACGCCCATGCTCAGCACCTGGCGCAGGGTTCCGCTCTCGCGCTCGCCGGAAAACGCCGTGAAACCGAGGAAGATGATTAAAAGCGGCATCAGCAACTGCAGGATCATGGCGCCGCTCAGGTCGCCGAAGCGCCCGATGGAACTCTGGTCGGTCGCGGGGCGGCCGATCGCGAAGTTCTGCTTGTGCGCCTCCATGAACAGCGCGGTGCCCGCGTAGTTGTTGATGCCGTTGTCGAAGAAGGCGAGCGGTCCGGCCGGCTTGAATGCGTAGTTGCCGTAGTGCGCTCCCGAATGCGGGTTCTTGTCGCCTTGATTGAACCACTGGTAGTTGGTCTGGTCCTGGGCCAGTCGCTGCATGTCCATGTAGGCGCTGTATTTCTGGTAGCCGGCGGCCAGGGCCGTAAGCAGCAGCAGCGCCATGATGCCGGCGGTCCATTTGAACCGTCCGTCGCGCACGATTTCGGAGAATTCCTTGCGTGCAATGGAAGCGATCATAAGTTGTACCTCCTGGTCAGGCGGAACCGGCGCCCTCCTGCGCGTAGTGTCCGCCGGCGTGCATGTGCTGGAGATAGATTTTCTCCACGTCGGCATGGGATACCTCGCCGGTGCTGAGCTCATCGACCAGGCGTCCTTCCTTCATGATGCCGATGCGCGTGCCGGTCTCCTTGGCGCGGAACAGATCGTGGGTGGCCATCAGGATGGCGGCGCCGTCCGATTTCAGATTCAGCAGGAGTTCCGAGAATTCGTTGCTGGCCTTGGGATCCAGGCCGGCCGTCGGTTCGTCCAGCAACAGCGCCCTGGCCTGCTTGGCAAGCGCGATGGCCACGCCGACCTTCTGGCGCATTCCCTTCGAGTAGGTCCTGACCCGCCGACCCACGGCTTCCTCCTGCAGGCCCACGCGCCGCAGAAAGCCGCGGTATTCGTCCTGCGAGTAGTCATGGCCGCCCAGCCGGGAAAAATAGCGAAGATTTTCCAGCGCCGTCAGGTTGCCGTAGAGCATGACCTGCTCGGGGATGTAGGCGAGCAGCTTCTTGGTCTCCAAAGGTTGCTCGGTGACGTCCAGGCCGCAGACCGTTGCGGTGCCGTCGTCCGGCTGGATGAAGTTCAGGAACAGGCTGATCGTGGTCGTCTTGCCGGCGCCGTTGGCGCCCAGCAGGCAGTAGATGTCGCCCCCCTCCACGGTCATGTCCAGCCCCTTCAGGGCCTCGATGTCACCGTAGCTCTTCGTTAGTTTCGCAGCCTGCAGCAAATCGCAATCTCCCCCACGTTCGCCCGATTATAGGATGTGCGCCGAACGAGTATCAGCGTTAATTGCAATTAATCTTCGTTAAGGCGTTGATGTCTTTGATAGTCGTATAGGGAAGGCACCGATTCGAGCGGTTCGTTGAGCATTTCGACATATGGCGTGGGCCGGTAATCCAGTTTGAATTCCCGATTGCCGTGCAAACCGACGATTCGGGCCATCGGTCCTTCATCAAGACCCTGCACCGTAACGGTTTCATCTGCGTATGCGCCGCCCGTAATCAGTACACGCAGGTTCCAGGTGGTATTGAATCCGCCATGACCGGGCTGCCAGTAGCCCGCGCCACTGCCGTCAAACACTTCAACGACCGGCCCATCGTTGCTTCGGACCGCCCGCATGTGCAGGGTTACGTTGTCGAACAGGTTCTGATGATTCGCACCGGCATGCTGGTCGAGCGTCGGGCTGACGAAAACCTCGGCGTTCCTGAAGACGCACTTCGTTGACTGGGTGTTGAAGGACAACGAATGCAGAACCGGATTCATGATCGTAATATTTTCCGCCAGCACGTTGTGCACGTTGCCCATGTGTACGGCGTAGTGAGCACGCCGGGCGCCATCGGAAATTACGTCCCTGAAAGTCAGGTTGGCGCTGTTGTAGCTCAGGATGCCGCTGTCGGCGTTGGTGATGCGAATGTTCCTCGCCCAGGAATCGAACGAGCTTGTGAAGTAGATTCCGTTGTAGCCGCGCTCCAGGTGATGGCCGAAGTACGGAGAATCGGGAAACTCGATTCCGAGGTCTTCGACTCCGACGTGCTGCAGGCCATTCCAGGCGGCCAGCTGTGCGGGGATCGTGTCGTTCGCGTCATGCAACAGCGGGTCGGCCAGCTGCACGTTGCGTCCGTCGACCCGCAGCACCCGGGATGTCTGGCGAACAAGGGGCCGCTCCGGAAATGTCCAATGATGAGAGCCCGCGCTTTCATATTCCGTTTCGTAGAGCGACTTGATGATTCCGGCGTCGGGACCGGTGCGGTTGATCCACTGCAACTGTACGATGTCGCCTGCCTCGATATCGGCCGTCGAGGAAAGCACGATAGTCCGGGCGCCTCTTGCGCCGGTCTCAATGTCCGCCAGTTTTTCGATCTTCGGGTCGTATTCGACCAGGTACGGCGCTTCACGCATGCCCGGCTTCTGTATCCAGATGAATCCACCGCTCCATGAATACTCGGAGTAATAGTCATCGAGATTCCTGTCGGGATTTACCTCGCGCTTGTCGAGCTCCACCAGGTACTGCCTGAGCTCGTCCAGCGAAGTACTTTGGTCAACCTGTTTCAGGGGGCGGGGAAAGTGAAGAACGGTGCCGCCCGCACCGGAGCCTGCGCCCTGCAGGACAAAGTCCGAGCGTTCGATACGCAATACTTCCGAGACGATATATCTTCCGGCCGAAAACCGCACGATCACGGGGCCGGCAACGTCATGTGCATGCGATATCGCGGCCAGGACCGCTTTCGTGTCGTCTGTATCGTCGTTGGCGGCCGCGCCGAAATCATCAACCCTGACCACGGTCCCGGATGCGTCCGGTATCGCGGCCATGCCGTTCCCGTACCCCGCAAAGGAAAAATCAGGCAAGTAATTGTCCCGTCTTATTGTCTCTGTGGACAAAATGGCGGGAAGTTCGCCCTTCGACTGATCCGCAACCAGGGCCGGCGGACAGAGAAACAGGACTGTCATGCCGAGTGCAGGGAATAAGTACCGATATATCATGCATTTGTTACCGAGGAATGAGCGGCGGCCGTGGCTCATGACTTTTCCGCAACAAATATTAGCAAGACAGAATCCGTGTGGCAAACCTCCTTGGCTTGCCGCCAATATGCGGTGAAATGCGCACCTATTGACACCGGTGTAATAATGAGTACCTTATACGCTCGAATCAGTTCATCCACTATGGGGTGAGAACACTCACCGGGGAGCAATTCAATGAAATATCAACCCAGTATTGCTGCGCTCGCGCTGGGCGCGATGACGCTGGTCTTTACAAACTCGGCCGTCGCGCAGGACGACGAGCCATTGGAAGAGATTGTCGTTACGGGCATCCGCGGATCCCTGGCTGCCGCGGTGGACCAGAAACGGGACTCGGACCAACTGGTCGAAGTCATTATTGCGGAGGACATCGGCAAGCTGCCCGATCAGAACCTGGCGGAGGTTCTCGAAAACATTACCGGCATCCAGATTACCCGTACGGCGGGCGTCGGCACCGGCGTTCAGATCCGCGGCACCAATTCAAACCGGGTCGAATTCAATGGAGTTTCCACCGTAAACTCGGGTTCCGGCCGCAGCGGCATCAACTTCGAAGACGTCAATCCGGCGATTATTTCAGCGGTCGAAGTAACCAAGTCGCCCGACGCCAGGACAATCGAGGGTTCCGTTGGAGGCACGATCAATCTCAAGACGATACGCCCTCTTGATCTGCCGGCGAGACTGGGCGCGGTCAGGGTTCAGTACGAAGACAGCAGCCTCAGCTCCGAAAGCATGACGCCGAGGTTCTCCGGCGCATTTGGTGACACATGGTCGACGGGTGCGGGCGAAGTCGGATTTGTGATCAGCGGCAGCATCACAGAGCAGGAATCGGTGTCGTTTCGTCCCCGCACCGACCGCGACAACCGCGTATCGCCAGCTGCCGCAGTCGATCCGGCTGAATTTCTCGGTATCCAGTTCCTGGTTCAGGAGCAGGAAAATTACGACTACGAGACCGTCAATCTCGCGTCGACCTTCGAGTGGGCGCCCAGTGACAGCCTGAAGTTTCATGCCGACGTCGTTATCAATGAGCAGGAGCGAAGCCAAGACAGTTACAGGCTTCAGGCGTCCGGCGTCAGCACGCTGAGAAACATCAGTGTCCCCACGGCTTATGAAACGGTTGATTTCGGCGTCGGTCCCGGCATGTTCCCCGCGGCGCTTCGAGGCACGCTTGAACCGGATCTGGCCAACGATGATGACGATCCCAATCTGCGTTTCTCAAGCGATACCGGTTCCCGCGTCACCGACAGCCAGATCATTGCGCTCGGTGGTGAGTGGACTGGCGAGAAATGGTCCGTAAGCGCCGAGTACGCGATGACAACCTCGGACACGTCCAACCCCAACCTGAGCACGACGCTGAACTTCATTAACCCTAACTGCCCTCTCGATGGGAGCAGCAACGACAACTGCGTGCCGTTCATCTATGACTTGTCCGGCGGCACGTTGTCGTGGGGCGTCAATTTCGATTCCCCCTTTGCACCGGCGCCGGCCGATCTGTTGAACCCGGCCAATGTCGTTCTGGACCAGGTGATTATTGGTCGCAATACAACCGAGAACGAGGAAGATGCGCTCCGCATGGACTTCTCCTGGGACGCGGATTGGAACGGCATCACCACATTCGACTTCGGTTTCCGCTACGGCGAGTCCTCAAGCCGGTTCAACCGCATTCAGGACCGGATCGGCGGTTTCAGCCGGATGGTGGACAGCCCGAACGGCGTCCTGTTCTCTGAGTTGCTGGTGCCAGGCCCCAGCAACTTCGATAAAGGCGACGGCAGAACGTTGTTCATTCGCGATTTCCTGCTCGTAGACCCGGATCGCGCCTTTTCCGACCCGGACGGCACGCTGGCCATTCTGGAGGCGGCGGTCGTAGCGCACGATCCGGTCAGTCCGGATACCGCCAGACTTGCTTCCGATCGGAATCAGTTCTATGACGTCGGCGAAGAGACGACGGCTCTGTATGCGCAAGCGAACTTCCAGGCCGGCATTTTCCGCGGCAACGCAGGCGTGCGCTATGTCGAGACCGAAGTCGATTCGGTGGCGTATGGCTTTGAGGACGCCGCGGGGAACAGATCGCTGGTATCAACCAAGGGCAAGTACGACTTCCTGCTCCCGCGATTGAACGTAGCAGCCGAGGTCAGCGAAGACGTGATCGTTCGATTCGGCTATGGCTCGGACATCCGGCGTCCGGGTTTCAACAGGATCAGTACTGCATTCGCGGCCGACAACCAGGAAAACTCCGCCATCGATCAGGGCAACCCCAACCTCAAGCCCGAGGAAGTCGATTCGCTGGATCTGGCGGTCGAGTGGTACTTTGCCGACTCGGCGCTGGTCAGCCTCGGTTACTTCACGAAGGACCGTACGGACATCATCGGGCAGGTCTTCGAAGGCGCATTACTGGTTGAAGATCCGACTTCCACCAGTGGTCTTGCGCGTGAAACCGATCCCAGTTGCCCGGGCGGAGGCATCTGGAACCCGACGGTCATACCCAACGTACTGGGCGACCCCAACAGGCTGGGATTGTGCGTTGACTACCAGACCTGGACGAACGACCCGTCAACGACCACCCAGTCCGGTTTCGAGTTTGCCTTCCAGTACGACCTGTCAGGGTTCGAGGATCGTTTGGGCTGGGCGTCCGGCTTCGGTGTCATTTTCAACTACACCAACCAGGACTTCAGCGGTGGTTCAATCGTGGACTGCACGTCGGGACGCGGCCGGCAGGTTCTCGGCGCCGATGTCTGCATTCCTCGAGGATTGCTTGATTTCTCCGAAGACGCGTACAACATCACGCTCTACTACGAGAAGTACGGTCTGTCCGCCAGAGCGCGCTACACGTGGCGTGAATCGTTCCGCACGCAGGACTTCGGTGGCGGCGCCAACACGAGCGGCAGCAGTACGTTCAGCTTCCCGGTTCATACGCTCGACAGAGGCCAGTTGAACGCCAGCATCAACTACTCGGTGAATGATCATCTGGATGTTGGTCTTGAGGTTGTCAACCTCACCGAAGAGCGTATCGATCAACATTGCGTCAGCACACGCGGGCCGCTTTGTTTCGTCGGACTCCCCGACCGGCGCATCGTTGTCGGTGGAATCTACCGCTTCTGACGAAAGGACATCGATGATGACTTCTCACTTCGCAGGCAAGCCCCGGATAATTTCCGGGGCTTGCCATGAGCCCTCCGTTGGACACTAAGGCGGACCTCCACGGAATACCGCGAGAACTTGACGCGATTTCCAGGCGCCTTGTAGCCGCCCGAGCGGCTGCCGAGGCATTGCCGGGTTTTCCGGGCGCCCTTCCGGACTCACTGGACGGGGCGTACGCAATTCAGGCGGCATCCATAGCGCGTTGGGCGGATACGGTCGCCGGTTGGAAGATCGGGATGATCCCGGCCGATCATCGGTTGCAAGTTGGCGATGAACGCCTGGCCGGCCCGATATTCAAGTCTTCGATAGTCGGCATTGAGCTTGGCGGCACCAGGACCATGCCGATTTACGCGGGTGGATTCGCGGCGGTGGAGGCGGAGTTTATTCTGGAGCTCGGCCGCGCCGTCCACCCGTCGGAAAGGGAATACTCGGACGCAGATCTGATCGACCTCGTGTCTTCGCTGTTTGTCGGGGCGGAGATTGCCAGCAGTCCCATGGCCGCAATCAACAAGCTGGGTCCGACCTGTGTTGTTTCCGACTTCGGCAACAACGCCGGCTTGCTGCTGGGACCAGCAGTAGCCAACTGGAGTTCCAGAGACCTGGATTCAATGACTGCGAAAGTCATGATCGACGGCGCCGTTGTCGGTGATGCGACGGCAAGCGCCATTCCGGGCGGTCCGCTGGCGGCGTTGCGGTTTCTCCTGGGTCTTGCTGCAATTCGAAATATTGAACTTCCTGAAGGAACATTGATTTCGACCGGTGCGGTTACCGGCATTCATGGCGTGTCGGTATCGTCTGCGGCGCGTGTTGATTTCGGCTCGTCCGGCTGGTTCGATGTGAAATTCAGGTCCAAACGCCAGAGCGGTAACATGCCGAATTGATGCAGGTCCTGTTCGGAGAATTCCTTGGGAAGAAGAAGCCGCAAAGCAGACATCGATTTCAAGGCTGCCGCCCGCAGTTGGTTCGAGAATAATCCCGACGGCCGAAAGCCGACAATGGGCGATGTGGCCCGGCTTGCCGGCGTCTCGAAAAAAACGGTGTCCCGGGTCATTAATGACTCACCGCAGGTAAACGATGCGACGCGCGCCGGGATCAAGGAACTCATACGTGACATCGGCTACAGGCCGGACCCGCAAGCGCGCGGTTTCGCTTTCCGGCGTTCGTATCTTGTCGGCATGATCTACGACAATCCCACGCCGCAGTACGTCGTAAATGTGCAACTGGGTATTCTCGATGTCCTGAAGGGCACCGATTTCGAACTGGTCGTTCATCCTTGCAATCGCCAGAGCGACACCTTTATCGAGGACGCACGAAAGTTCGTCGAAATACAGAAACTCTACGGCGTCGTGCTGACGCCGTCCGTATCCGAGGACGAGCGCCTCGCGGAAGCGTTGCGCGAAATCGGTTGCGCCTACATTCGCGTCGCCTCCGTTGCACTGGACATGGAACGGCGAATGATTGTTACGAACGATCGGGTAGGCGGCCGCGAGGCCGCCCGGCACCTGGCAAGCCTGGGGCACTCCCGGATAGCCGTGATCGCCGGTCGCAGAAGTTTTCGCTCCGCGCATGAGCGTCGATCCGGTTTTGAGGACGGCCTGATGGAGTTTGGCATCAGCCTGCCAATGGACTATGTATTGCAGGGCGACTATACGTTTGAGTCGGGTTTGGCCAGAGGCGCCGACCTGCTCGATCTCGATCCGCCGCCGACAGCTGCTTTCGCGGCCAATGACGAAATGGCCGCCGGTGTGTTGCAGGCACTGCATGTTGCCGGCCTGAAGGCGCCGGAAGATCTTTCGATAGTCGGGTTCGACGATTTCGAGACGGCGACTCGAATATGGCCCCGTCTGACGACGGTCCATACTCCGGCGCGCAAGATCGGCCGGCTCGCGGCTCAAAGCCTCCTTGCATTTGGCGATGAAGAAGTTCCACTGGGACCAAACCAGACCGTTCCTGAACTGATTGTCCGGGAGTCGACTCGAGAGCTGGAAAGCTCGTAATCAACAAGGAGTCAGAACGTGTATTCAAGAACCTACCAGGCAACGCACCCGGACATGATGGATGGAGTAGGTAACAAAGCCCTGCGCGATCTTTATCTCGTTACCGGCATGTTCGTTGCCGACGAAATCAACCTGAACTATTCGCACAATGAACGCATGATTGTCGGCGGCACCGCACCGGTATCGGACACGGTTGTATTACCGGTTCAGACCGAACCCGTAGCGGGAGCGCCTTTTCTCGACCGGCGCGAACTGGGCGTGGTCAACGTCGGTGGCGGCAGCGGCCAAGTTTCCGTCGACGGCAAAACGTTCGCGATGAATCCACGAGACGGTTTGTACATTCCCATGGGATCGAAAGAGGTCTCATTCGAGTCCGACAGCGAGGACGATCCTGCGCGCTACTATCTCGCCTCGACGCCTGCGCACGCGCGATTCGATCTGGTCAAGATTTCCATCGACAAGGCCGTTCCTCTTGAACTGGGTTCACTCGAGACGTCAAACGAGCGCACGATCTACAAGTACATCGTGCCCGAGACTTGCCGATCGGCACAGTTGCTGCTGGGGTTGACGATCCTCAATCCAGGCAGTGTCTGGAACACTATGCCGCCGCATCTGCACGATCGACGATCCGAAATCTACTTCTACTTCGAACTGGGCGACGATCAACGGGTGTTCCACTTCATGGGTGAGCCTGACTCGATGCGCCATATCGTCGTTCGCGATTCAGAGGCCGTTATTTCTCCACCGTGGTCGATTCATATGGGCAGTGGGACTTCCAACTATTCCTTTATCTGGGCGATGGGAGGCGAGAATCTCGATTACACGGACATGAACGTTCTCGATATCTGCCAACTTAAATAGAAGCGGCGAGTCCGAATCGCACACGCCGGCGTTTGCGCCATCCTAGAGGGCGGCGGCCAGAGCCTCGATCAGGTCTTCGGGGTCCTCAAGGCCGACGGAGAAGCGCACCAGGCCGTCACGCAGGCCAACGCGTTGCCGCTCTTCGGGCTCGACGTCCGCATGCGTCATCGTGACGGGATGCGTAATCAGCGACTCGACCGCGCCCAGATTTTCCGCCAGCGTCCACAGTTCGACGTTGTCCATCAACGCCTTGCCGGCCTCGAGGCCGCCCTTCAGTTCGCACCAGAGCATGGCGCCGAAACCGCTTGCCTGGCGAGTCGCCAGTTCGTGCCGGGCAAAGGACTCAAGCCCCGGATAGCAGACTTCGCCCACCGCCGGATGGTCGCTCAGGAACTGCGCGATGGCCATCGCGCTGGCCGACTGGCGGTCCATGCGCACGGAAAGCGTCTTGGCGCCCTGCAGGGTAAGCCAGGCGACCATAGGCGACATGATGCTGCCGGTGGCGTTCTGCACGAAACGCAGTTTTTCATCCAGCTCGGCGGTGGCCGCCACGTTGGCGCCCCCCACCGTGGCGTTGTGGCCGTCGAGGTACTTGGTGGTGCTGTGCAGGGAAACATGCGCGCCCAGCGCGAGCGGCTGCTGGTAATACGGCGTAAGAAACGTGTTGTCGACAACGTGAACCAGGTTGTTGGCCCGGGCAATTTCCGACAGGGCCGCGATGTCGCTGAGTGCCAGCGTCGGGTTGGCCGGCGTTTCGGTCAGCAATAGCCGGGTCTCCGGCGTAATCGCCGCCTCGACTGCGGCAGGGTCTGAAGTATCCACAAAGGTAAAGCGGGCGCCGAAACGTGCGAAAACCTGTGTGCATACGCGGTACGTACCGCCATAGGCGACCTGCGATACCAGGGCGTGCTCCCCGGCGTTCAGGAATGCATGCAGCACCGCGCTGACGGCCGCCATTCCGGTGGAATAGCAGGTACAGTCCTCGCCGTTTTCCAACCCGGCAAGGCGTTTCTCCAGAGCGCGCACGGTGGGATTGCCGCTGCGCGAATAGGAATAACCCTTTGAAAGGTATTCGTCGACGGACGGCTGGGCGAAGGTCGTGGACTGGTAGATCGGCGGCAGCACCGATCCGGTCACCGGGTCCGGCTCCGTTCCCGCGTGTATCTGTTTGGTGGAGAACCGCATGCTGGTGTGCTTGCCGCCAACTAGAATTGATCGTCGCTCAATGCCATCGTGCTGGCGGCGCCGGCCCGGACGCGCCGGGCGCGGGCGGCCACCTGGGGCATCAGGTGCTGGGCATAAAAGCGCGCGCATACGCGCCTGGCCTGTATCGCCTCCCGGTCGACGGCGCCGGCCGCGGCCACCGCGGAACGGGCGTGCAGCCAGCCGCCGCATAGATAGCCCAGCATCATCATCAGGTTGAAGGCCACGGAGCCGGGCAGATCCGCGTCAGCGCCCAGTTCCTTGCGGAACCAGTCCAGGGTCGATGCCGTTTCGTCCAGTCCTTCCCCGAGCGCGTCCGCAACGACACGATCCTCGTCTGGCAGGGCTTCGGTGGCCGACAGCGTTTCGCGAATTTCTTCGAGCAGTTCGCCCAGCGCCGTGCCCTTGTCGCGAATGATCTTGCGGCCGACCAGGTCGCCGGCCTGGATTCCGGACGTGCCCTCGTAGATCGTGGTGATCCTGGCGTCGCGATAGTGCTGCGCGGCGCCCGTCTCCTCCACGTAACCCATTCCGCCATGCACCTGGATTCCGATCGAGGTCAATTCGATCGCCACCTCGCAGATCCAGCCCTTGACGATCGGCGTCAGCAGGTCCAGCCGCCGCTGGTGATAGGCACGCCGATCCTCGTCGGGGTGGCGGCGCGCATGGTCGGTATGCAGGGCGGCCATGTAACAGAGCGAGCGCATCGCGAAGATCTGCGACTTCATTTCCATCAGCATGCGCCGTACGTCCGGGTGGCGCAGAATGGGAACGGTGCCGGCGCTTCCCGGGGCCTTGCCTTGCATGCGGTTGCGCGCGTACTCCAGGGCCTGCTGATAGGCCCGCTCCGCGATCGCCACGCCCTGCAGCCCGACCGACACCCGGGCGTCGTTCATCATCGCGAACATGTGCGGCAGGCCCTGGTTCTCCTGGCCGACCAGGTAGCCCACGGCGTCCTCGTAGCTCATGACGCAGGTCGGGCTGGCGTGCAGCCCCAGCTTGTGCTCCACCGAAACGGTGCGCACGTTGTTGGGCCGGCCGGGATCGCCGTTCTCGTCCGGGATCGCCTTGGGCACCAGGAACAGCGAAAGCCCGCGAGTGCCCTGCGGCGCGTCGGGAAGGCGCGCCAGCACAAGATGCAGGATATTGCCGGCCATGTCATGGTCGCCGAAGGTGATGAATATCTTCTGGCCGTTGATCAGGTAGTGCCCGTTCTCCGGCCTGGCCTGGCAGCGGACCAGTCCCAGATCGGAGCCTGCCTGCGGCTCGGTGAGGTTCATGGTGCCGGTCCATTCTCCGCTGACCAGGCGCGGCAGGAACTGACGACGTAGGTCGTCACTGGCATACAGTTCCAGCGCGTGCAGCGCGCCCTGGCTCAAGAGGGGGCAGAGCGACCAAGCCAGGTTGGCGGACTGCCACATCTCCTGGACCGGCATCGAGAGCACCTGCGGCAAGCCCTGCCCTCCGTAGGTTTCGGGCGCCGAAATTCCGCCCCAGCCGCCTTCGACAAACGCCTCGTACGCCTGGCGGAAGCTTTCGGGAACGTGAACCTGCCCGTCGCGCACATCGGCGCCGGCCTGATCACCCTTGGCATTGAGCGGCGCGAGCACGTTCGAGGCCAGTTCGCCGGCTTCGTCCATGACCGAACGCGCCAACTCGCCAGTGACCATCTCGCAGCCCGGCAACTCCGCGACCGCATCCATTCCGGCCACGGAATCCAGAATAAACAGCATTTCATCGACAGGCGGCCGATACTCGGACATGGGTCGTTCCAGAAAAGCGAGTGCGCCAGGTAGTCATTGTACCCACGCCGCCCCAATCAATAGCCTCGAAATATTCTGCGAAATGTTCCGACTTCTGAGCGACAGCGTGTCCGCGTCAGCGAAGTTTGCAGGCTTCAGGAGAAGAAGGTGCCACCGTTGATGTCGAAACTGGCGCCGGTAATGAAGCTTGCCCGCGGCGAGGCAAGGTAGGCGACCAGGTCGGCGACCTCCTCGGGTCCTCCTTCGCGTCGCAACGGCGTGGCCGCGGCGACGTTTGCGCGCACGGCGTCCTTGGTGAACGTATCGTGGAAGGTCGTGTCGATCATTCCCGGGCAAACGCAGTTGACCCGTATGCCGTTCGGACCCAGTTCCTTGGCCATCGCCCGGGTAAGCGACATCACCGCGCCCTTGGACGTCGAGTAGGCCGCCGCACCCGGACCGCCCCCGTCCCGTCCGGCCTGCGAGGAGAGATTCACGATGGAACCTCCTTCCGCCATGTGCGGAAGAACGCATTGCGTAGTCAGGAAGGTGCTGGTTACGTTCAGCCGCAGGACATGCTCCAGGAATTCCTCGTCCATCTTCGGCAGCGCCTTTCGCGCGACCATGCCGCCCACGACGTTGACCAGGACGTCAATCGAATCACCGAATGCGCGGCGGGTCTCGGCCACCAGCTTCTCGACGTCCCCGCGCCTTGTCATATCGCCGGCGACGGCGGTCGCAGTACCGCCCGCCTGCCGAATGCTCTCGACAGTCTCCTTCCCGGCCTCGGCATCATGAAAATAGTTGACGGCCACGCTGGCGCCGGCCCCGGCCAGGGCCAGCGACACGGCCCTGCCGATATCCCTGGAACCACCGGCGACGATTGCTACCTTGCCTTCCATACTTGTATCCCCTAACGACTAATTTGAATGATTCGAGGCGACCGGCCCGTTCCTGTCGAAAAGACCGTAGAAACCGCACCACGCGAACTCCCGGCCGGCGACCCTGATTGCATGCTCAAGGTCGTCGTCGGGCTCGTATGAAAGCGCCAGGTAGCGCTCCCCGCGCTGCCTGTTGACGATCCTCACCAGCTTGTTGTCGCCGTCGCCAAACCGCTCGATCGCGGCAATCGACCCTTCGCTGCCGATCGTGGATTCCTCCGCCGCATCGTACTCGCCATGCGCTTCCAGCGTTGATACGAAGGTGCTGTCGCCCGCGCTTCGCATTCGCAGGATCAGCGCCTGCTCGCGCCGGAGATTGATCTGCGGATCGTTGGCGCCGAGTTCCGCAAAGAGCACCTGCAGCGGTTCTTCGGCCTGGATCGAATACGTGTAGAAGCGATTTCCGGCAAGCCAGGTCATCGAGAACAGCTCGCCGGCGGCCACCTCGGTTACCGCCCGCAGCCAGAGGTGCTGGTAACCGTTGGCGCTGCCGAGCGGCAGCAGTTTTTCGGTCATTGCGCGAAGCGGCGGGCTGGTTGCGATGACCTGGCCCTTGAAGTGAACCGGCAAATCGTATTGCCGCGCTCCCGTACCGGTCACATCAAGCACGTCCACCACGACGGGACCGTCGGCCAGCACGCCGTCCTCCAGAACCAGGGTGCGGCTGAAGGAAACGCCCTCGTAGGCGCCGTCCATGGACGCCGCCGCGACATGAATACTCTTGTCGCTGCCGAAGTACAGCACCTCCGGATGGAACCGCTCGCCAACCGCCAGCCGGGCGCCGAAATGACTCTCCCCGTCCACGACCAGCGTGTTGTGGGCGACCGTCTGCTTGGCCCAGGATTCGTTCTCCGGCAAGTAGCGCCCACCGTTCTTGGGCTCGATATTGAGGAAACGCGCGGCGCCGTAGTCGGCGACGATCTCGTTGCCGTTGTCGTAGAAGATCCAGTGCAGCTTGTCGAAATGGCCGTGTCCCATGCCTTGCGCCGTGGCCTTGAACACCAGCGCCTGGTGGCCCGGTCCCGCGCCGTTGCGAAGAACCGCCAGACCGCCCTGCCCGCCGGCGGGGCCGTCTCTGAGCAGCACGGACCGGTGCACGTAGGGCTCCGCCTCGCCGCGGTCCGCCGCCAGCGCCGCCCCGAAGCCGTCCCCGGTAAGCACGTAGGATTTCTGCCGCCGAGCCACCGACAGCAGCCTGGGGTCACCGGTCAGCGCGTAGGCGATGGCTACGCCGTGGCGCAATTCGACGGTATCCAGTCCCTTCTCCCGGATCGCGTCGTTGATCGGAAAGAACAGACCGCCGTAGGAAAGCTCGATACAGGCGTAAATCGCCTTCAGCAACAGGCCGTCACGATACTCGAAGATCTTCAGTTCCGGATCGTTGTTCTCGATGCTCCGGGCAAAAACCACCAGCGGCATCAATGCGTAACGCTGGTAGTACGGACCCTCGGCGTAGTAGCCGTCCGGCGACAGCAGCAGGTCGAGCTGCCGGATGAATCCGGCCTTGCCGTCGCCATTGAGTCCGTAAAGCGACATATCCACGTACGACGGGTCGTCGAGCGCGTATCCGGTCATGCCGACGGCAGCCACAGCCCAGGTTCCGTGGTTGTGAATCCGGTCGAACGTCTGCGGCGATTCCACCGAAAGGAAATCGGCCATGGGCCGCAGCAGACGTTTTTCAATAACGTTTTTCTCGTCGTCGGAAAGGGTGTCGGCAATCGCGTCGTAGCCCTGGATTGCGTGCACCAGCCAGACTGACTCATTGAGGCTCTGCCAGAACAGCCGGCCCGGCGTCTGCTCCTTCTTCATCGGGTGCTCGCCCAGGCCCGGATACAGGTCGGCGTACGCCAGCAACAACGCCCTGGCATGATCGGCGTAGCGCTTGTCGTCGGTGAGCTGATAGACAACGCCGGCTTCGCGGATCGCGACGCCGTTGCGCTTGTGCTGCTCGTGCGAGTAGCCGCCGCCGGCATCGGTGGGCGCCGGCACATCGGGCTCGAATGTGAAATAACGGTCAACGCGCGCGCGGGTCCGGTCCAGCGAGCGCATGAAACCGGGCGATTCCTGCATCGTGGCGGTGATATTGGCGACATCTCCGGCGGTCAGCAGCAGGCGGGGATGCGATGTCCGGCCATCGTGCGGCCAGCCACCGATCGCCAGGGCCGCAAGGGCCGGAACGACAAGGAACCGGCGCATTACGGTGCGCCGATCTCGCCGACGATCGGTTCCGGCGTGCCGGCAAACCGATTGTTCCCGATTCGCGTGATCGGATCGCCGACCGTGTGCGTTACACGGACCGGCCGGCTATCAATGAACTCGTTGTCGTGAATGTCGGCCACCTGCACGCCGAGCAGCCGTATCGACGCAGCCGTTTTGTTGCGCGCGTTGTGGCCCACCGAGTCCAGTACGCTGGAGCGGACCTCGAGCCGCGGGCCGAAGGTGCTCTCGTCCGTTCCGCCGCGGTAAATGTCCACCACGGCGCCGCCGATGTTGCTGAACCGGCTCTCGACGACGGAAATCTCCTCGCCGTTGTAGCGGCCCAGGTCGTCGACTTCCCTGCTCAACGCAATCACGCTGCCGCTGATGTCGCTGAATTCCGAGCGTTTGATGCGGATCTCGTCCGCAAAGGTGTTCTTGGCTACCAGGAAGAAATTGAAGGTGTAATTGATGTCCAGGTCGCTTACCAAGCAATCATCGACCACCAGGCCGTAGTTGCTCGTCATCGAGTAGCGGCTTGTGCGTATTACCGAGTTGCCCGACATGTCGGGAGAAGCCGCACCGGAAATCTCGAGTCCCGAGAGTTCCAGGCGCCCGCCATCGTCAATCTCGAACAGCGCCGGACGCTCGAACTCTAGCGTCACCGTTCCGCGGCCCTGCGCCGCTCGTATGCTCAACGGCCGGTCCACCACGATGGTTTTCCTTACCCGGTAATCGCCGGGAGCCAGTTCCAGGATCGAACCGGCACCGGCGCGCCTGGCGGCATCAAACAGGGCGTCCTCGCCGGGGGTTACGAGGATTGTCGTTGGCGGCGCCCCGGAGGGAGCCGGTTTCGGATACCAGGCAACGCCCGTTTCGTCCTTATCCAGCACCTTGAGGTCCGCGCGAACGCCGATTGAAGCGAGGTCGTCGCCGACCGGATACCAGAGTCCGTTGGCGGCCTGTTGCATCTCGATAGGGGAGTTTGAAAAACCGCTCTTTACGGGCAGGTCCTCGACGGCGTTCGCTGCATTGTCCTCGAAGGCGATCCCGCTGATGTCGTCATGCACCCGGATGACGTTCTCCCCGTCTCGGTTGAACACCAGGTTCGAACGGAACACGCTGTCGATCGGCGTCGCCGAACGCTCTTCATCGCTGCCCCCGGCCATTTCAATGTAGTCGCACTGAATGATCGAGTTGTTCTCCATCAGCACGTCCTCGACCTGGTGATAGCGGTTCAGCGGCGAATCCGGAACCCCGTTCATGACCGTGAAGGCGGCCCCGAAGCGGTAGCCGGTGAGCCCATGCATGTAGTTGTTGCGGACCACATGCCCCTTGTTGATGACCCGTATGCCGCCGGTGTTAGGCACACCGTTGCCGAGGAAGACGTTGTCCTCGATCACGGCGTTGTTGCCGTGACGCATGGTGAGCGTGCCCCGCGATTCCAGGAACAGGTTGCCCCGAAACGTATTGCCGCCGGACTTGTTGGAGATGATCTCCAGCTCGCCGTCGCAGCGATCGAACACGTTGTTCTCCACGACGGTCAGCGAATCGGAGAGCGAGTGATGGCTGGTGCCGATTCGCAGCGTTTCGCCGCCGTTGGATCCCAGTATCGGCCGCGGGCCGAAGTAATTGTGGTCGATGCGGTGGTGGTTTCGCTGGTTTTCCTCGCCGTCCAGCCGCACGGCCATGGTGACGCCGAGATTGCCCTTGCCCTCGACGTGGTTATGATCGAAGCGGTTATGACGCCCGAACATCAGCACCCAGAAATCGATCTCATGCCGCTCCGGGTTGTTGAACCGGTCGATGACGATCTCGGTCACCCTCGAATGATTGGCGGGTTCGCCCTTGGTACGCCGAAACGAGATTACGGTGCTGGTGGGCGTATAGCCGTCCCTGAACACCAATCCGGACACGACCAGGTGGCTGCCGGCTAGCCGCAGGTTGGACTGGCCGCTGATCACCACCTGCCCTTTCGTTTCCGCCGTCAGCGTAATCGGCCGTTCCGGCTCCCCGTTTCCGGCAAAGAGAATCTCGAAATCGCGCCATGTCCCGTTGGCGAGCACGATGACGTCACCGGGCTGGGCGAGCTCGACCGCATCGCGGTATTCCTCCTGACTCGTGACGAGCGTTTCGGCGGCGGACGCGCTTCCCGCCGCGAGAAGAGCAAGCGCGCAAGCTACCAGAACGCCTGTCACGGTAGCGCCTGCTCCCTTTACCCCTGTATGAAGAGCGTTGGAGCAGGGATTGCGGAACCGAGCCAAGGATGGCGCCTCTTCAGACAGGGGTAAAGGGAGCAGGCGCGGGCGAACGCAGAAGGTTTGGGGGTTAGCTAGATGCGTGCGCTTTTGAGGAAACGCTCGCGGCTCTCGCTGGCCTTCCTGCGAACGTCCCTGAGCGCATTCTGCTCGGTTACGTCCAGCATGGATTCCAGCAGCCGCGTGAAGTGCTTTCTCATCGCCAGCCGCGCCTGGGAAGGATCGCGGCTATGCAGCGCATCGAGAATCTCCCGGTGTTCTCGCCCGCGTGCCGTCGCGTCTTCCGAGCAAACGGAGTCATAAACCTTCTTGACCGGCGCCAGTTCCATGCGCATCCGCCAGAGCTTCTCGACAATGTAATAGAGCACGGAATTCCCGGCGGCGGCGGCAATGGTCAGGTGAAAGTCCCGGTCTGCGAGTTCCGCCGCATCGTCGTCGTCGTGGTCCTCGCTGCTCATGTCCACGATGAGTTGCTCAAGCTTGGCCAGCGTCTCGTCGCTGATATCGGGCGCCGCCAGCGCCGCCACCTCGGACTCGAACAAGGAGCGCGCCTCGGTCAATTCAAGCGCGCTTACGCTGGGCAGCACGTCCACCTGGGACACCGCCGCGTTCAGCACATGCGCTCCCGACCCGGGCCGCACTTCGAGCTTTCCGAGAGCCTGCAGCGAAATCAACGCCTGCCGGATCGTGACCCGGCTGACATTGAACTGTTCGGCCAGCTCGCGCTCGCCGGGCAAGCGGGTACCTGGCGGATAAACGCCCTCCTGCATCCGTTGCGCAATCCGTTGCGCAACGTCCTCATACAACCTCATCGTTATGGCTAAAACCTCGCTCTGACACCGGCGAATATACGCGGACCATACTCCAGGGTCTGAACGACCTCGCCTACCAGCGCCCGGAAATCGATACGCGGCTCGCCAAGCACGTTAATGCCTTCCAGCGACAGCTGAATATTGTCGTTGAAATCGTATCTCAAGCGAAGGTCAAGCGTTTTGTAGCCATCAACATATCGAACGCGAGCCGTAGTATCGCGACCGTAGCCCTGGAAGTATTGGGAACGCGCCTTGAAAATCGCCTGCACGCTGAAGCGATCATTCTGCCAGTAAAGCTGCGTTGCGCTGGTATGACGTGACAGCCCCCATAACCCGGCCGGCGGCAAAAGGCCCAGAAGTGGGCGCGGATTGCCGTTGGCATCAAAAGCTGTGCCGTCACCGCCGTGACCATCCTCAAATTCGAAATCTGAATCGGCGTAGTTATAGCTGAACTTCGCACCAAAACCGCCCAATAATCCGGGCAGATAGTCGAAGGCATGCGTGGCGGTGACTTCAACACCGGTGAGGTCACTCTTGTCACCGGACACCTGAGTAGTCCTTACGGTACCGCTCACTGTATTTCCATCAATCACAAAGTCTTCCTGCTGGTAGACGTTCTCAAAACCACCCTGAAACCGCTTCCAGTAAACGCCCGCCGCCAACATCGTGTCTTCGTTGACATACCATTCCACGCCAACGTCCAGATTCCAGGACGGCAAGGGTTCCAGCTTCGGGTTGCCCGGCGCGCCGATACCCTGCACCGCTTCTTCCAGGGTGGCGTAACCCGAATCCGGGTCATCGGAGTCATTGGTATTGATAGCCCGACTATTCCCGTAGGAGTGAGGATCCGGACGCGAAGTGCCCTTGAATACGCCGGCCCGGAATACCCAATCGGCATTCAGATCCATGATGAAGGTCAGACTGGGCAAGACTTGCGTATAGCTATTGGTTTGCACCACTTGTTCGAAATCCGCGCCCGATACCGGCTCAACAAAATACAAGCCGCCTTCCTGTACGACGGTCAGCGGAGTCCGGTATCCGATCGACGAAATTTCCGTTTCGACAACACGTACGCCGAAATTGCCGCGTACAGGCTTCCCGGTCATCACGGATTCATAATTGGCCTGCACGTATACAGCCGTTGCATCTTCCGTCAAGTCGATACTGCCGGTTGAGATTCCGTTCTGGAAGCCAATTGCGGATCTGCCACCGTAGTTGGCAAGCAATTCATCAAGCAGGCAGCCATGATCGAATGTTGCCCATCCGGTGCCGGTTCCGATACCGCTCGCAACCGTAACAAGATCGTTGCCGCCTCTGGATTCCGACAGGAAACCAGGCTCCGGGAAACTGGACCGACCGCAATTGTTGGCGGCATTGAAGACCACGGCGCGGGCTTCGGCAGTGTTGGAAGTTCCGCCGGGGACGCCGTCAAAATCCTCGTCCTCGAACAGGCTCAACCCGTCGTCGTTGCGAGCGCCACCGAAGGTGCGATACTCGAGTCGGGAAGAGCGTACGCCCGCCTCCACATTATTGATAAAGCCCAGGGACTCGGTGTCCCAGGACAGGTCCAGCCTGAACGCATCGATCGTGTGTTCACGAATCTGCTGCCTCGCGCGAATTCGCGCACGATCTCGAGCGGTAAAGTAGGCCGGATTGGTGATGTCAAAATCCAGCAGCGAAGCAGGATCACGCGAACTGCTGCCGTCCGTGCTGAGAATCGTCGGCAGCGTAAGCCCATCCGTGCCGGGCGCCTTCACATCGAAACTGACCCAGAACTCTTCTCTGCCTGAAGTGCGGTCGGGATCCGTGATCAATACCTCGTTGGCAGCCATGCGAACCTCGACGTCCGTCTCAGTGCGCTTGGTGTCAGCGAACGCCGCATCAAACGAAATCTCCAGGTTGTCCGTGGCCTGCCAGGCGAAGTTCAGACCGGCGCCTTCATACTCTTCAAAACGTGTGAAGTCCGTCGTATTGGATCGGATGTCGGTATCCGCGATGAAACTCTGCAGCAGCCCTGTGCGCGGGTTGGAAACAACGTCCCGCAGGTTATTCTGGGTTCCTCCGAATTGAAGGTCCTGACGCAGTTCCTTTTGATCCCGTTCGGACTGCTGGAAATCGAGCATGAAGTCCAGACGGTCATTGGGCTGCCACTGAATCACCCCGAACAGGGCCTCACGGTCATCATCCGTCGTGTTCCGGCGGAACGTACGATCACGAGCTATGTAGGCGAATGGAATATCCGAAGCACTGTTGTAATCGGGATTGGAATCGATCAGGTCCTGAAGCTGGTCATTGCTCAGGTCTGGGGCGTCTGCGTTTTCGTCACATCGACCGGATGTATCAAGCGGCTGCGCGTTGGAATCGAATGACTCCAGCACACAGGCTTCAAACCGCCCGCCGCCGGTAGTATGAGTGGCCTCCGCCTCGGGATTGGAATCGTCGCGTACTTGTCCTCCGATGGATATCCCAATAGTGCCCAGACCGTCGAATTCCCATGAGTTGATGTAGCTGGCGGTGGCTCGGTAACCATTCTCATCCTGGCCAATGATGTTGCTGTCGTCGGGATGCGCCGAGCCCTTGAGGCTGAATTGCATGCGCTGGTCGCCGTACTCGATCGGCCGCCTGGTGCTTAAGTGAACCTGACCGCTGACTGCACCTTCAATATAGCTGGCGGACTGAGTCTTGTGAATGGCAACGGCATTGAATAATTCGGAAGGAAAGATACTGAAGTTGACCGCGCGGTTGCCGCTTCCGTTGGTGGACTCCCGAAAATTGACGACCGTGTTGCCCAGGTAGGGCCCCAGACCCCGGATGGCAACCTCGGTAGCGCCACCGTTCTCGCGATGAGTCGCCGCACCGGTAACGGTCTCCAGCGCCTCACCGATTGACAGGGCAGGCAATGCGCCGATCTCGTCGGCATTGAGTCCGTCAACGATTGTGACGGAATTCCGTTTGAGCTGGATGGAGTCCTGGATCGTGCGGCGGACTCCTTTCACGACGATCTCCTCGATAGGCGCTTCGTTCAGCGCGTCTTCGCCGTCCGGCGCATCCTGCGCCAGCGCCGAAGCTGCAATCAGCGGTGCTGCCAGCCCCGTGCAAATCCAAGCCACCCTCCGCAGCCCAAAACGAGTCCCGGTCGTGTTTGCCCGCATGTCGATTCCTTCATCAGTTTGCCCCGTGAGTATATACCGGATATAACAGAACAATGCGACCTATTTATATATCCTGTTGCGCTATTTTGGTAATACCAATTAGGTGTGGCTAAGGCTTGCAGTATGGAGCATAATGCCAGTGTTGCCTTGGGCAATACGGACGTATTCCCTGTGGCCTGCGCCGCGCATTGGCACGCCCCGCGCGAACTGGCGGGAAGAAATTTGTGAGACACAACACTCGCGTGCAAGGGAGGACTCAGCCGCAATGAGCGATCTGTTCGATCTTCACGGCAAAACCGCGCTGGTTACGGGTTGCAGACGCGGCATCGGCAAGTCGATGGCTATCGGGCTGGCCGAGGCGGGCGCGGACATCATTGGCGTTTCGGCTACGCTCGAACCCTCCGGATCGGAGGTTGAAGAGGCCGTCGAGAAGGCCGGCAGGGGCTTCAGGGCCTATCAATGCGACATCGGGCAGCGGGCCCGGCTTTACGAGTTCATTGCGGAAATCCGGGAACGGCACGGGGCGCCGGATGTGCTGGTGAACAACGCCGGGACGATTGAACGAGCGCCCGTCGCGGAACATGGCGACGATCGCTGGGACCGTGTGCTGGAGGTGAACTTGAGCGCCCAGTTCATCCTGAGCCGCGAACTGGGCCGCGACATGATCGAGAGAGGCTCGGGCAAGATCATCTTCACGGCCTCGCTGCTTTCGTTCCAGGGCGGCATCACGGTTCCCGGTTATGCAGCCAGCAAGGGCGGGCTCAGGCAACTCATAATGGCGCTCTCGAATGAATGGGCGGGCAAGGGCTTGAATATCAATGGCATTGCGCCCGGTTACGTGGAGACCGACAACACCGAGGCGCTGCGTGACGATCCGGATCGGTCCGGTGCGATCCTGGAACGGATCCCGCAGGGCCGCTGGGGAACGCCGGACGACTTCAAGGGCGCGGCCGTGTTCCTGGCTTCCCGGGCCTCGGACTACATGAACGGCAGCATCCTGCTGGTCGATGGCGGCTGGATGGGGCGCTGATGGGAAGGTGTATGTTTGACACGGCGCCAGCCCTGCGCCCGATAGCGGTTCTCCTGCTCGCGGCGCTTCCGGCGCTTGCGGGTCCGTCCGCTGCCGAGCAAGAATCCATCCGTCTGCGGGCCGCCGACATTCAGGATGCCGGTTATCCCACCGTTCGCGGCATGGAGGCGATGGCGGACCTGCTGGAGAGGGAAACCGGGGGGCGGATCCAGGTGAAAATCTACCCGGGCGCCCAGTTGGGCGACGAGCGCGACATGCTCGAGATGACGATCTTCGGCGGCATCGACATCAGCCGGACCAGCATCGCGCCGCTCAATTCGATCGCCCCCGAGACCGGCGTGTATTCGCTGCCGTTCCTGTTTCGTTCCACGGAACACATGCGGCGCGTCCTCGACGGTCCGATCGGAGACGAGATCCTCGCCGCGCTGGAGCCCCACGGGCTGGTGGGTCTTTGCTACTACGACGCCGGCGCGCGCAGTATGTACAACAACCTCCGTCCGATCCACTCGCCGGCCGACATTCGGGGAATGAAAGTCCGGGTGATGAATTCGGAAGTCTTCGTGGACATGATCTCGACGCTGGGCGGCAACGCCACGCCCATGGGGTTCGGACAGGTGTATGAATCGCTGGCTCTGGGAACGATCGAAGCGGCGGAAAACAACTGGCCTTCCTACGAGTCCTCACGGCACTTCGAAGTGGCGCCGCACTACAGCGTTACCCAGCATGTGATGGTGCCCGAAGTGCTGCTCATGTCGCGCTACCGGTGGCAAAAACTGTCGCCCGAGGACCAGGCGCTGGTGCGCCGTACTGCAAAGGAATCGGTGCCGGTGATGCGCGAACTCTGGGACGCGCGGGTGACGATGTCCCGCAACGCCATGGTGGAAGCCGGCGTGCAGATTGTCGACAACGTCGACAAGCAGCCCTTCATGGACGCGATGCGGCCGCTGTACGAGCAGTACCTGAAGGACCCGAAGCTCAGGGACCTGGTGGAGAGAATCCGTGCCGCGCCTTGAACAGCGGCTGGACCGTGCGATCGGGAAGATTGCTGATATCGTTCTGAAGGTCGCCGCCGCCGGACTGGTCGCGATGACGCTGGTGATTGCCTGGCAGGTGTTCGCGCGCTACGTGCTGAACGCCAGCCCGCCGTGGTCCGAAGCGGCCGCCCTGATCGTGATGGTCAGCTTTGTGCTGCTGGCCGCGGCGGTGGGTGTGTATGAGAAGTTCCACCTGGGGTTCCGCTGGCTCGTGACCAGGCTTCCGATTCAATCCCGACGGGCCGCGTTCGTTCTCGGGCAGGTGCTGATCCTGGCTTTCGGCGCCGCCATGGCCTTAAACGGCATGGCGCTGGTCGATTACACGGCAACGCACATCATCCCCACGCTGGGCATATCCCGGTCGGTGGCCTACTGGCCGTTCGTCGCGTGCGGCGGACTCATGGCGCTGTTCGCCTGCGTCAACTGCGTCAACGTTTTTCTCGGAAGGAGGGACGCCGACCCATGGAACTAGCCATCCTGTTCGGTACCTTCGTGATCCTGCTGGCCCTCGGAGTGCCCGTCGCCTTCTGTCTCGGCCTCTCGTCGCTGGCCACGCTGCTCTACCTGGACATTCCCCTGATCGTGGCCTTCCAGCGCATGGCGGCCGGGATCGACGTGTTCGCGCTGCTCGCCATTCCGTTCTTCATTTTCGCCGGCGAGCTCATGAACCAGTCGGGGATTGCCGCGAAGCTGGTGCGCCTGGCGGAATCGATACTGGGCAGGGCCCGGGGCGGACTGGGGCAGGTGAGCGTGCTCTCCTGCATGATGTTCGGCGCGGTCTCGGGTTCGGCCGTGGCCAGCGTTTCCGCGATGGGATCGGCCTTGACTCCGATCATGCGCGAGAAAGGCTACACGCGGGATTTCGCAGTCAACGTCACCGCTACCGGCTCCGCGACAGGTCTGCTGATTCCGCCCTCGCACAACATGATCATCTACTCGATCGCGGCAGGCGGCAGCGTGTCCATCGTGTCTCTGTTCCTTGCCGGCGTGCTGCCGGGAATCCTGCTGGGCCTTGCCCTGATGGCCGCGACCTGGCTCGTCGCCGTCAGGCGGGGTTATCCGGGCGGCGCTTTCCCGGGGTGGCGGCAACTCCTCGTTGCCTTTCTGCACGCCGCGCCGGGACTACTTTCGGCGATCATCATCGTGGGCGGGATATTGTCGGGCGTGTTTACGGCGACCGAATCGTCGGCGATTGCGGTCGTCTATACGGTTGTTATTGCCGCTTTCGTATATCGCAGCCTGAACTGGTCGAAGTTCGTCACCGCCACCCGCAACGCCGCCAGGACCACCGCCATCGTGATGCTGATCATTGCCGCGGCCTCGGCCTTCGGTTGGCTGATGGCGGTCGCGGAAGTGCCTCTGCGGATGTCAGAGGCGCTTCTCGGCATCAGCGAGAACCCGCTGGTTCTGTTCCTGATCATCAACCTGATCCTGCTGATGCTGGGCACGTTCATGGACATGGCGCCGCTGATCATCATCACCACGCCGATCTTCCTGCCGGTGGCGACTCAACTCGGCATGGACCCGGTGCAATTCGGCGTCGTAATGATCCTGAATCTGGGCATCGGCCTGGTGACGCCGCCCGTGGGCGCGGTCCTGTTCGTGGGCTGCGCGGTGGGCGGCATCACGATAGAAAAAAGCCTGCGCTCCATCTGGCCCTTCTATTGCGCGATGCTCCTTGTGCTGTTGCTGGTGACCGCGGTTCCTTCCATATCGCTGGCGCTGCCCGGTTTGTTCGACTAGCCCGTGTTTCCCCTGACCCGCCGCTCCGTCGAGTCTCCCACTGACACCCTTCAGGCCTTACTACAATGGCCCTGCACCGTTCCACCAGGAGACACCTATGCGAATCATTCCTGCACTCTTTCTCTGCGCCTGCGTGGCGGTCTGGGCGCCGTTCGCGACGGCTTCCGATTCGGCGGGGTCGCGCTCCGCGGCGCCGGAAGTACTGCGGACCTGGGTCGATGCACGGGCGGGGACCGGCGCCCCGGTCCACTGGGTTTCCGAGGGCGGCGTTTATGACTATCCCTCCGGCGAGAAGCTGCTGGGAATGATCGGTTTTGACAGCTCCACGGTGATCTGGCCCGACGCTCCGGACGGCGCCGTCATTCACCTGACACGAAAGACGTACACGTATACCGATCCTGTCAGCGGGGAAATACTCACCGAGTACAAGGGCCGGCCGGTGCAGCCGATCGCCTACCCCTACCAGCTCATCCGCTACCGCATGAAGGACGGGCGCATTTACGGGGAAGTCGAGCGGGGAGTCGGCGAAAACGTCCAGAGCATCAAGTCCCGAAACGGCATGCAGGTACGCAAGCTGGGCCGGGGCACGACCGCGATTACCGCTTCGGTCTTCCTGGATTTCCCGGTGCCCGGGGGCAACCGCTACCAGGCCTGGGAAAACTATGACTTCTTTATTCACTCGGACGATATGGCGGATGAACCCTACCAATTGAGCTGGCAGCGCTACGGTGCGCTGCCGCCGTTCGCCGGTGAGGGCAATGCGATCTATCACCTGCTGTCCTGGCGGGTCGAGAGTCATGACGAGTTCCCGCCGGCGTTGCTGGAGTGGGCCAGGAAGGAGGTGCCCATGTGGCTGCGGCCGCCCGCGGACCTGGACGAAGTCCGCGCTCTGCAGGCAGGCGCGTCCGGGGAGGGCTGGCCTCAGTAGGCCGATAGTTCGGACGCGTCTCGGCTGCTAGCCGGGACGGGCGGTCAGTTTGTCCGGATGTTCCGAATCCAGGCGCGCGCGATACGTTGCCGGCAGCGATTCGACCGAATCCAGCTTCAGCCCCGCGGCGTGCCAGATCAGGTGACCGGGCCGGTCGCCCATGTTCATCCAGTTGCGCCACGGCATGAACACGGTGGAGGCGAACTGCGTATTCAGTCGTTCCCTGGCGGGATCGGTAAACTCCTCCAGTGAGCAATTCATGGTCTGCCGCTGCAGTCGGGGCTGGGCCATGCCGGGCGGGTATTCGGTCTCCTTGGTGAGCCAGATGCGTCCGCCGCCCGACAGGACCCGGTATGCGGGCGGGCGTTCCGGCATCTGGTCCACGAACAGCGTCGGTCGTATGCCCCTGACGGAGTAGTTGAAGCCTCGCCCGGCGCCACCACCCTGCACCGCCGCCGGCACTTCCAGCAGTTGACCAGTGTAGGGATTCCGCCATTCGCGCAGCCATTCCCCGGTTTGGCCGTCCTTGAGAAACGATACGGTGTGGCCGATCAGCTCGAACTCCTCTTCCTCGAGGTGGCGCATCCAGTACATCTCCATGCCTTCGAAAGCGAAAAGCAGGCGCGGCGCCTTGCCGTCTTCCGCACCGTAGATGACGCCGCTGTACCACCAGGGCACGTCTTCCTCGCGCAGGCTCGCCTGGATGCGGACCAGGGCGAGGAGGTTTTCCCGCGGCGTCGCGAGGTCGATTTCAGGCGCCGGATCGCCCGCGGCCAGGGCGCTGAAAGGCGCGCCCAGGACCGCCAGTCCCCCGGCGCCGGCCAGCAACTCGCGCCGGCTCAACCCCCTTGCATCCGGCATCGCTATTGCACGGCCTCGGCGATAAATCTCGCCATCAGTTCCGCCATGCGCGGGTCGTCGTTCGGGGGCCGCCACATCGCCCAGGTCCCGCGGTATTGCTGTTGGACCGGATGATCGTCCGACGGGCTGCCCAAGGCCGGGTCATAGCCGATGTGGCCGTATGCGGGCACGTCGTAGCCCAGCGACGGGTCCATATCGTTGCGCCGCCGGTCGGGAGGCGTCTGGCGTGCCGGCGGATAGGTCCGCCCGTCGGCGCAGCCGCCCATTTCAAGGCAGCAGGCAACCGTTGAATCGCCGTCGCGGCATTCGGTGTTCACCCAGATTCCCCAATAGTCGGCGAACGGGTGCCCCACCTTCGGATAGCGGGCGTAATCGCCCTCTTCGTAGTAGAGCCAGTTGCGGTAGCCGACTTCCTTGCCGATCTGGTTGGGCACCTCGACCATGTTGAGCACGGATTCGGCCACGATCTGCGGGAAAGCCACGACGATGTGCTCGACGCCGTCCGAACGCAGATAGTCCAGCGCCTCCCAGTAACGGTATCCCCACTTGCCCTGTGGATGCACGCCCGGCTGCTCGTACAGCGCCGCGTAACCCAGGTTCTCCCCGCGCATCGGCCGGCTGCGCTCGTAACCGCCGGCGGGCGTGTCCGTCAACGCTTCGTTCAGGACCATGTCACCGGCCCAGGCGCCCACGATTCTGTGCTCCTTGAGCTCCGGATACAGGCGCAGCAGTTCCAGCGCTATGGTCTGGTGCAGCGTCAGGGTGTCATCGATCTTGGGATCGAAATACTCGTCGTAGCGGCGCAGCGCGTGGCCGAGCAGCACGATGCCTGTTTCGGCCTCCTCCACCTCCGGGTTGAACCGCTCGGCGATACCCTCAGCGTGCAACAACGCCAGCAGAGGCGAGGAAACCACCGGATTGGGCGCGTCCTTCAGCGGCACGCTGCGGTCGGCCTCCGGGGGTCCGAGGGAGCGCGTCCATCCGGCCGGTTCGACCGGGTACGAATCGCGCATCAGGTCCCTGGGGTCGTTCAGCCAGCGCAATGGAACCGATTCGCTGCCCTCGCCCGCTTCGGCGGCCAGGCGCGCACGCAGCGTCCGGACCACGTCATGCGTCTTGGAGAACCGGGCGCCACCCACGGTCATGTCGATGGCCACGATCTCGGTCACGCCCTGTTCCAGCAGCCGCGGGATGGGGCCGTCCACGTTGTGCCGCTCGGGATCGCAATCGGGCCAGGGATCGTCCGCCGGCCCGCAATACGTCAGGGGCTGGCCTTGCGGGCTGCCGGGTCCATACACGAGGCGTGGCCAGGGGTGGTTCTTAGGGTCCGCCGCCATCCAGGACGCCTGGTCCACCACGAAGCGCACGCCCAGCTCCCCGGCGCGGGCGTCAAGCGCCTCCTCGAGCATGCGCATCTGCGACCAGGTGATGCCGTAGAAGGGACTGGGCCCGTCGATCCGGTCGTACTCGAACCGGTACTTCAGGGCCTCCTTGGGCCCGTTTCCGAAGTCCATGAAGCGCGGCCAGATGCGCGGGTCCCAGAGAAAACGCTGGTAGACGGCGCTGTTGTGATCATAGGAGAAAAGCTGCGCGGCCGTGTCGAAGGCGCCGCGGTCGGTCCAGTCCTCCGAACCGCCATGGATCACGAACAACACGCCTACCACCCGCTCGTCCCCCTCCGCAGCGGCAGGTAGCATCGCAAGCCCCCACGTAAGGCAGAGCAATATCGAAAGCAGGCAGGCAGGCGATCTTGTTAACGCTGGCGTCGCCCTCCGTCTATGCCCCCAGCTTCCTGGAGACGCCTTCCTTGGCTCGGTTCCGCCATCCATGGCTCCAACGCTCCCGGAAGCTGGGGGCATAGACGGAGGGCATCGAAGCCTCATGCTGATGTGCCGAGGCCGAGCGCGCCGGGGTTCATCAGGTTATTCGGGTCCACGCTGCCCTTGAACTCGCGAAGCAGGCGTTCGGCCTCCGGCTGGCGCCCGCGCAGATAGGGATAAGTCTTGCCCACCTGCAGGTGCGAGGCGCCCACCTGCCAGAAGATATCCAGGATGCGCTGGCGCAGTTCCGCCACCAGCGCCCGGCCTTCGGGATTCTCGTCGTGTTCCGGCAGCGTGGCGAGGTAGTCCTTGGGCATGAATCGCTTGTGGAACACCGTCTGGCTGTCCTCCCAGTAGAACACCGGCTCGTAGAGGAATGCGTTGGAGTTGATGGTCATGAACATGGCGCCCTTGTCCACTCGCAGTTCCTTCATTCGATCGGCGTTCTCTTCATACATGGCCCACAGCAGGCGACGGAATTCCGGGACCTTGGAGAAAGGCATGATGCCGTGCAGCGGAACCCAGCGTTCGCCGTTGACGCCGAGCACGGAGTACATCGGTATGAACGGCATCGCTCTGAGCACGGTGGGCACGGTATTGGCTATTTCGGTTCCATGCGGACGCATGGTTTCACGGACCAGCTTCAGCTTGGACTTGACTTCAGCCGCGCTGTGCCCCTCCACGACGTAGTGGGAAGAGTGGCTGAAGCCGGCGAAGAAGCGCTTGCCCGCCAGCGCCATGCGCGTCAGCCGGCTGACGGCCTCCAGCGGGTTGCTGGAGGCGCGCGTGACATTCCATACCGCACGGACCGCGTCGCCGGTGTCGGTCTTGGTGAGTTGGCCCTGCTGCAGCTTGGGGTCCAGTCCGTAGTTGTCGGCGACTATGCCGAGGCGCGCGACCGCCGACATGCCCGCGGCCATGTCGTCGAAGGTGTCGAATCCGAAGGAAGCGGTGCCGGAGCGCTCCGGACGCCGGATCAACCGCAGGGTGATCCGCGCCTTGATGCCCATGGCGCCGGTGTCGCCGGTGAAAAGCCCGGTCAGGTCAGGTCCGTACCAGCGGAAAAACGGCTTCGAGGTGCTGATCGATGCGGATCCGGTCTTCAGCAGCTTGCCGTTGCCCAGCACGATGTCGAAGGAAAGCACCGATTCCGCGGAAAGGCCGTGATTGCCCGAGCCCATGCTCGCGGAGTTCTGCGAAGTGGATCCGCCGACGGTGGCTTTCAGGCCGGAGAACGGCCCCCAGAACGGTGTGCGCAGCTTTTCCCTGGCCAGGGCCTCGTTGAGCTTCTCCCAGGTCACCGCGGGTTCGACCGTCACGTACATGTCCGTGGCGTTGATTTCCACGATTCGGTTGAGGCGCGAGGTTTCCACCAGGAGCGACTGCGACGTGACCGGCAGGTAGCCGTCGGTGTAGGAAGCGCCGCCGCCCCGGGGCACGAGCGCGACGTTGTTCTTCAACGCAATCCGCGCCGCCTCCTGCAGTTCCTCCACGGTCCCTGGCCGAATGACCGCCAGCGGAAGCTCCCGGGAGTTGTACACGTCGGTCGTGAAGTAACGGCGTTCCGCATCGTCCGTGATCACGTGTTCGCTGCCCAGCAGGCTCGAAAGTTCCTGAAGGATTTCCTGGCTCATTTTCCCCTCCCGTCTACAGGTCCCCGCCCCGCTTTGCGCGACCGGGCGAGAAGCGAGATTCTATTCGATCAGCCGCGCGCGCCTGCAGCGACCTTCCGCTCCGCTTCCATCCGGGGCTCTCCCTCTTCGTAACGGATCCAGCGCGCGGGTTGAGACGGGATGCGCCGGGGCGACAACACGCCGGTCAGGTTCGCAGGATCGGCGCTGGAAACGCGGATGCGTGAAGCAAAGTCGTTCCTGCGGCGCATGCCGCGCAGTTCCTCCACCGCGGCGGGAGCGGCAAATTGCTCGCCGCTGAATCCGCCCACGAAACGTCCGCCCCGCAGTTCGCCCCGGGCCTCCATGCGGCGATAGACCCGCAGCCAGGCGCGCCATGGCGGCAGGCCGCGATCGCGCGCCAGCAGGGCGCGAAACACGATGCCGTAACGGCGGACCATCGCCTCGCCCAGATACGCGACGCGGTCCTCCTCGTTGACCTCGTCGGCAGCCGGCGCGGGCAGCGCGGACCATCGGCCTCCGGCCTGCACGCCGCTCATCCGGGCCCGCAATCCGCCGAAACGTGGACGCTTGTCGGCCCGCGTAATCAGCGCGCGAAGGCCGGTGAAACTGTCCGAGGTCACGAGTCCCGCGGCAGCCAGCTCGCCCAGCGCCATTTCCACCTGGCTGCGCAGCATGCCGGAGTTCCGGACCAGGCCGGCGAAGAAGTCCGCGCCACCCTCACGGAGGATTTCGAGGACCTTGCGTGCGCCGAACGAGAGGCCTTCCATGCGGCCGGGCGCCAACGGCCAGAAGTCCCAGCTTTCGCGTTTGAGCAGCCTGATCGGGGTATTGGCGGCCAGCCGCCCGCCCCCTCGCCCGGGAAACGGCTCGGACCGCTTCCACAGCCATTCGCCCGACGCGAGCACCTGGTCCAGCATCACCGGTGAAAAATCGCTGATCCGTGCCGGGAGCACCATGCTTTCCCAGGCCGACGCCGGGGCGCTGCAGCCTTCCAGCCGGTCAAGCGCCAGGCGAAGGCTCTCCGGGCCCTGCCGCCGTTCGGTACCAAGCCCCTGCCAATGCAGCAGGAACGAGGTGAACTCCGCGGCGCTGACCGGTTTGATCTGTCGACGCAGTGACTTCAGCGTGCGGCGGTGGATGCGCGCCAGCAGGCCGCGTTCGCACCACTCTTCCGGGCCGCCTGTATCCGCGCTGGTACGGAAACGACCGCGAACCACGAATCCTTCTCCTTCCAGGGCCGCCAGCGCTTCGGCCGCGGCCGCCGCCTCCAGCCCCAGCGGCTGCGCCAGTTCCGCGGCAGTCACCGGCCCCAGGACTTCAAGCCGGCTGCGCAGCAGTTCGCGAACCGCCGTTGCCGCCTCATCCGGTTTCGCACAGACCGCGGCCAATTCATCGCGGCGCTCGACGCAGGCCCAGATCTTCCGGCCGTCGCCGGCCGTAAGGCCGATGGCCCTGCCCTGCGACGTCAGTTCCGCCAGAAAATTCGCGAACTCCGCCAGTTCGGCGTCGGTCAGGAATCCCGCCAGGTTCAGTGCGTCGTGCAATTCGTCCGCATCGCGCGGGTTCGGCCAGGCTTCCGCACACACCTCGGCGATCGCCTGCGGGTCCGGCCGCGCCAGGGTTGCGGCGTCTTCTACATCCAGCAGATGGCGGGTCCGGATCGCCTGGGTGCGGCGCTCCTCGGCCGGCGCATCGTCGAGGAAGGCATAGGGCTTGGCGGTAATGACTTCCTGGGCCAGGACCGACGGCGAGGCCGGCTCGGCAAAGCGCACTTCGGCCTCCCCCTTCTCGAACGAGCGCAGCAGCGCCAGCAGGCCTTTGGCGTCCATCAGTTCGTGCAGGCAATCGTCCAGGGTCTGGTCAACCAGCGGATGGTCTGGGACGGCGCGGTCCCCCGTGAGGTTTTCGGCGCAGGCGACCAGATCGGGGAACAGCGCAACCATGAGGTCTTCGGCATCTCCGCGCTGAAACTGCGCAGGCCGCCGCTCGCCCTTCCAGTTGCGGAGTATGGCCAGCGCCGTTGAGGCCGTCCATCGCCAGCGGGTCGGGAACATCGGCGAGTCGAGCACGGCCTGGATCAGAAGGTCATGCGCGGTCGAGGAATGCAGCCAGCCGGTGATTTCCTTCAGCGGGAAGCTGTGGCCCGGCCCCAGCGAAATCACGATGCTGTCATCCAGCGCCGCTGCCTGCGGTTCAATATTGAACTTGCGGCAGATGCGCTTGCGCAGCGCCAGGCCCCAGGCGCGGTTGAGGCGTGAGCCCAGCGGCGAATGGATGACGACGTGCATGTCGCCCAGTTCGTCGAGAAAGCGTTCGAGCACGAAGCGCCGCACTCCCGGCAGCGAGCCGAGGGTGGCGCGCGCGGCCTCGAGATACTCGACCGCCTGGCGGGCGGCCTCGGGCGAACCGCCGGGCACGGTTGCCAGCCAGGCAGTCGCATCCCCGTCCTGCGACAGACGCGCTTCCACGCCTTCCAGGAGTTCCGCGACCCGCGCCGACAGTTCCGTGCTGCGGCCCGGCGCTTCCCCGAACCAGAAGGGGATGGTGGGCGGCGCCCCCTGCGCGTCCTCGGCATATACCTTGCCGGAAGTGACGCGCTGGATGCGGTACGAGGCGTTGCCGAGCTGGAAGATGTCCCCGGGCAGACTCTCGAACGCGAAGTCCTCGTTCAGGGTGCCGATACGCGTCTCGGAAGGCATCAGCAGCACGTCGTAATCGAACTGGTCCGGAATGGTCCCGCCGTTGGTCAGTGCCGTGATGCGGGCCGCTCGCCGCGGCCTCAACAGCCGCTTCACGCTGTCGAAATGGAGATAGGCGCCGGAGCGGCCGCGCCGCGTGGAGTATCCGTCCGCCAGCATCCGGGCCACGCCGGCAAAACGCTTGAGGTCCAGCTTGCGGTACGGCCAGGCCAGCGAGAACGCCTCGTGCAGCTCATCGACGCTTCTCTCGCCGCAGGCCCCCTCGGCCACGATCTGCTGCGCGAGAACGTCCATGGCGCCGTCCGGTATATGGATTTCCTCGATTTCGTTCATTGCCGCGGCGTTCAGCAGCGCCAGGCTCTCGACCAGCTCGCCGCGCGTCAGGGGGAACAGGCGGCCTCTCGGGACCTCGCCGACTGCGTGGCCCGAACGACCGACGCGTTGCAGAAACCGCGAGATGCCCCGCGGAGAGCCCAGCTGGCATACGAGGTCCACGGAGCCGATATCGATGCCCAGTTCCAGCGAGGCCGTGGCGACAAGCACCTTGAGACTCCCGCGCTTAAGGCGTTGCTCGGCCTCGCCCCGATGTTCCCTGGACATGCTGCCGTGGTGCGAGGCGACGGCGTCCTCGCCCAGCCGTTCGCTCAACTGGCGCGCGGCCCGTTCGCACAGCCGCCGCGTGTTGACGAACACCAGGGTCGAATCGTGCTTGCGCACGAGTTCCGCGAGCCGGTCGTACAACTCCGACCAGACCTCCAGCGGCATCACGGCATGCAGCGGAGAACCGGGCAGTTCCAGCGCCAGGTCCCGATCGCGCGCGGCCCCTGCATCGACAATCGCGCAATCGTCCTCCCGCGCCCCGAGCAGGAACCGGGCCATGCGGTCCATGGGACGCTGCGTGGCCGACATGCCGATTCGCCGCAAAGGCCGGCCTGTCAGCATCTCCAGGCGCTCAAGGCTGAGGGTCAGATGGGCGCCTCGCTTGCCCCCTGCAAGCGAATGCAGTTCATCCAGGATCACCGTGCCGGCGTGCGCAAGCAGCCCCCTGCCCCCTTCCGATGTGAGCAGCAGGTAGAGCGACTCGGGCGTCGTTACCAGGATGTGGGGAGGTTTCTTGAGAAGCCGGCGACGGTCGGCCGCGGAACTGTCACCGGTGCGCAGCCCGACGGTAATGCCTGAGGCGGGCAGGCCGGCGGCCTTGAGACGCCGATCGATTCCCGAAAGAGGCTCGCGCAGGTTCCGGCGCACGTCGTTCGAAAGCGCCCGCAGCGGCGACACGTAAACCACTTCGGTTCGCTGCGGCAGATCGTCGCGCAGGCTGCGGCGCAGCAGTTCGTCGATGACGGAGAGAAAGCCCGCCAGGGTCTTCCCGGAACCGGTGGGCGCCGCCAGCAGAGCGTGCCGGCCCGCGGCTATGGCCGGCCAGGCGCCCTCCTGGACTGCCGTGGGCCGGTCGAACGAATCTTCAAACCACTCCCGGGCCGCCGGTTGCAGGCCATCCAGCGCCGTCGAGCTTGATTGCGCCCTCGCCCTCATTCGGATGGAATGGTAGGCGCGAGTGGAATTGAACCACCGACCCCTTGCATGTCAAGCAAGTGCTCTAACCCCTGAGCTACGCGCCTACGAAAGCGGTCGCGTGAATATACACGAACGGGCGGTCCGGAGCGCATGCCTGGTGTCGTTTCCCGCCTCTAAAGTACTCCGGCGGCGCGGCGCTCCGCCAGCGCTTCGGGCCGGAAGCGGTAGAGGCGCGCCGGTCGGCCGCCGGTGTCGGACTTGCGAATGCCGGTGGCCTCAACCAGTCTCTGGTTGGCGACCAGGCGCCGGAAGTTCTGCTTGTGCAGGCCGCGGCCGCTGATCGCCTCGATCACGCGCTGCAGCTCGAACAGCGTGAATTCCGGCGGCATGAGTTCGAATACCACCGGGCGGTAGCGCAGCTTTCCCCGCATCCTGCCCAGGGCGGTGGCCAGTATGCGCCGGTGATCCAGGGCCATGCTGGCCCCCTTGAGGATTCCTCCTTCCGGAGCCGTGGCGCCCCGGTCGTGCCAGGACTCGGCCACCAGCGCCGCCTCATAGACAAGTTCATAACGCTCCAGCACGAGGTCCGGCGTCCAGCCGGCCTGGCCCAGGCCCAGGCACCGCTCGATCCGCTCGCCGCGCTCTTTGCGGGTCGCATCGGCCCGGGCCCTGTTCCGCCATTTCTTCAACCCGGCGTCCAGCGGCGCCGCGGATTCCTGTTCGGAACGCTGGTCCTCCCAGGGAAAGAACTCGTAGCAGTCCCGCCACTGCCCCCCGGTGGAGCAGAGGTCATGACGGACCAGTGCGAGGTAGGCCACGGTGATGGTGCGATCCGGGCTGCGCGGCCAGAAATTCCGGCGCCGGTCGCCGAAGGTATAGAGCTGCTCCAGCCAGGCGGGTTCCAGTCCGACCTGGCGCCTGAGCAGGCGTCGGGCGCCGAATTCCAGCGTCTGGTCGCGCGTGCCGCGCAGCTCGTCGGAAGGCAAGCGGGCCGAAGGACTGCCCGACAGGACCAGAACCCGCGGCTCGTCGTCCACGACGGTCAGCACCACGGCGCTGAGCTCCACGCTGATTGGTTCGGTCACGCAGCCATTTTAGACTCGCTCCGTCGGTCGGGAGCCGATTTGACAATACTTATGCTCACTTATAGCATTACAACCCCGCCAAAGGAGCAGGTCAATGCAGGCTCAATCGACAGGAGCATTGGAGTTCACCCCCCGGGTGCAGGAATTGACGGCGCCGATCCGCGCCCGCCTGACGGACGTCATACCCGATGTCGAATGGCCCGTGCATGCGCCGTATATCGCCCGCATCAACGAACTGAAGAGGGAACGGGACGCCGTAATCCTGGTACACAACTACCAGACCCCGGAGATTTTTCACGGCGTGGCGGATTTTTCCGGCGATTCGCTGGAACTGGCCCGACTGGGCGCCAGTTCCAGCGCCGG
The DNA here is from genome assembly GCA_965116895.1 of Gammaproteobacteria bacterium. GTDB lineage: Bacteria > Pseudomonadota > Gammaproteobacteria > Steroidobacterales > Foliamicaceae > Foliamicus. The sequence continues at coordinate 1,399,248 of OZ220729.1, forward strand.
CGTGATCCTGATGTGCGGCGTTCATTTCATGGCCGAGACTTCGAAGATCCTGGCGCCCGAAAAAACCGTGCTGATTCCCGATCTTGAGGCCGGCTGTTCGTTGGCCGCCGCGATTACGGGCGAAGACGTGCGACTGCTGAAACAGAAGTACCCCGGCGTTCCGGTCGTCACTTACGTCAACACCTCGGCGGAAGTGAAAGCGGAGTCCGATATCTGCTGCACGTCGGCAAATGCCGTGAAGATCGTCGAGTCGCTGGGTACGGATCGCGTGATCTTTCTGCCCGACGGGTACCTGGGACGCTATGTGGCCGGCAAGACCGACGTGGAGATCATTCTCTGGGAGGGGAGCTGCGAAGTGCACGAGCGTTTCACGGCGGACGAAATCCGTTCCTATCGTCAGTCGCACTCCGGCATACAGGTCATCGCCCATCCGGAATGCCCGCCCGACGTCCTTGACGAGGCCGATTTCGTCGGCTCCACTTCGGCGATGATCCGCTACGTGGGCGAAAACAAGCCCCGCCGGGTCGTCATGGTCACCGAATGCTCGATGAGCGACAACGTGGCCGTGGAACATCCCGACGTGCAGTTCGTGCGCCCGTGCAATCTCTGCCCGCACATGAAGCGCATAACCCTGCCCAAGATCCTGCGCAGCCTGGAAACGCTTCAACCGCGGGTCGAGGTTCCGGCGGAAATTGCAGGCCGCGCGCGGCTTGCCGTGGAGCGCATGCTTCAGGCCTGATCGGCGGCAACCTGCCGTAGCGCCCATATACAATGGGCATCCTTTTGTGGCCACAAGCAGGCTGACTTGCGATGCAAGCGCAATACAAGATTCTGATGGTCGACGACGAGTCGGACCTGGAGCAACTGGTCCGGCAGCGGATGCGGCGTGAGATTCGCTCCGGGCAGTATGCCTTTCTTTTCGCCGGAGACGGTGTCGAGGCGCTCGAGGCCCTGGGCGAGCACAGCGACATCGACCTGGTGCTTTCCGACATCAACATGCCGCGCATGGATGGTCTGACGTTGCTGGAGAAGATCCCGGACGTCGATACCGATCTCCGCTCGGTCGTCATCTCCGCCTACGGGGACATGAAGAACATTCGCGCGGCGATGAATCGCGGCGCTTTCGATTTCGTCACCAAACCGATCGACTTCGACGATCTGCGAGTCACGATCGACCGCGGCCTGCGTCAACTGGAGATGTGGCGCGAGGCGGAAGCCTCGAAGGACAAGCTGCTGACGCTGCAAAGCGAACTGGACGTGGCCAACAGCATGCAGCAGTCGATTCTGCCCAAGCAATTTCCGAAGAACGATCAATACGAGCTGTACGGCAGCATGGCGCCGGCCCGAAACGTGGGCGGCGATTTCTTCGACATCATTCGACTGGAGTACGGACGCCTGGGAATAGCCATTGCGGACGTGTCCGACAAGGGCATACCGGCGGCGCTGTTCATGATGTCCAGCCGCACCCTGTTGAAGGGCGCGGCGCTGGGCGATGACGACCCGGGCACGGTCGTTACCGTGGTCAACGATCAGCTCCAGGACGGAAACGAAGCCAATATGTTCGTGACGCTTTTCTATGCCGTGTACGATCCCGAAACCGGATTGGTGCGCTACGCCAACGGCGGGCACAATCCGCCCCTGATCGTCCACAAGGACGGGTCCTCTACCGTCCTGCCTCTCACAGGCGGAGTGGCTTTGGGGGTTGCCCCGCAATTCGAGTTCAGCACGGATCAGGTCCGGCTGGAACCGGGCGAGACGCTGGTGATGTACACGGACGGCGTCTCCGAGGCGGAAGACCTGGACAACGAAGAATTCGGCATGGATCGCTTGCTGGAGGTTTTCGCGGGCGCCACGCTGGAAAGCGCGCGGGAAGCGAACGATGCCGTGTTCGCGGCCGTGCGGGAATTCGCAGGCGACCGATCGCAGTCGGACGACATCACCTGCCTGGTGCTGCTGAGGTCCGGTTCGTAGTCATGAGCGGCGAAATTCGCCTGAAGATCCATGCCAGCCACGGGCAACTGGAGCTGGTGGAGAAAGCCATCGACGAAATGGCCCAACTGGAGCAGTGGCCGGAGGAACTGGTCTTCAAGGTCAAGCTGGTCGTGGAGGAACTGGGGCTGAACATCATCGACCACGGCTACGGCAACGACGAATCCCAGGAACTGGAATTCCGCCTCGTCGCCGGGAACGACAGCGTAACGATCGAATTCATCGATGAAGCCAGCCCCTTCGATCCCCTGACGGAAACTCCGGATCCCGATATCGACGCGGGCATCGAGGAACGGCGTATCGGCGGTCTGGGCGTGTACCTGGTGCGGGAGATGATGGATGAGGTCAAGTACGCCCGGGAAGGCAACCGCAACCGGTTGACACTGGTAACCCGGCTCTAGCGCCGTGTATCGTCTCTAGCGTGGTTGCACGGGGGGGCATGCGCGGGCTGGCGCTGATCGCCGGATTGGCGGCTTTTTCGAATATCGCCGCCGAGCCGGGAATCGACGCGGAGCGCATCCTGTTCGGGCAGTCGGCGGCGCTCACCGGGCCGGCCAGCGGGCTGGGCCAGGCAATGCGAGCCGGGATCGAGGCGGCATTCCACGAGGCCAACCGGAACGGCGGCGTGTACGGCCGGCGGCTGGAGCTGGTCTCGCTGGACGACGGCTACGAGCCGGAAGCCGCGATCGAGAACATGCGCACGCTGATCAACGACCGCGAGGTGTTTGCGCTCATCGGCGCAGTCGGCACCCCGACGGCGCGGTCTTCGGTGCCGGTCGCGGCCGCTGCCGGCGTGCCCTATATCGCCCCTTTCACCGGCGCCCCCTTTCTGCGTGACGGACAATGGCAAAACGTCATCAACCTGCGCGCCTCCTACTATCAGGAAACGGAGGCGATGATGGAATTCCTCACCCGCCGGGGCCTGACACGCGTGGCGGTCGCCTACCAGGACGATTCGTTCGGCCGTGCCGGGTTCCGCGGCGCCCAGCTGGCCATGGAGCGGAGAGGGCTCAAGCCCGCGGCCACGGCGGTTTATCCGCGCAACACTATTGCGGTCAAGACCACCCTGCTGGACGTCATGGAAGGAGAACCGGAGGCGGTCATCATCGTGGGCGCTCCGGCGCCCGTGGCGGCCTTTCTGAATTGGGGCAGCAAGCTCAAGCTCGACATGGTTTTCATGACGACCTCCTTCGCCGGCGGCAACGCGTTGATCCGCAACCTGAGCAGCGAAAGCCTGGGTTCCGCCGGGCTGCTCATGACGCAGGTGGTCCCGCCCCTGATGGGCGACGCGCTTCCCGTTGTTCAGGACTATCTCGCGGCGCTGAAGGAAACTTCTCCGGACGCGGAACCCGGATTCGTTTCACTTGAGGGCTACCTGGCCGGGCGTATGGCCGTCGTGGCGATGGAGCAATGCGGACCGGACCCGCAGCGCGAGCGGGTACTGCCGATGCTGCGCGATGCCGGCCGGATAGACCTCGGGGGATTCGCGCTGGAATTCGGCGCGGAGGATTACCAGGGATCGGATGCGGTCTATCTGACCGTCGTGAGCCCCAACGGCGAATACCTGCCGATGGATACCTCCGGGGCTCGGCGATGAATACCGCGGAGGACAACGGCAAGGGCACTATCAAATCGCGCATTGCGCAGATTCTTGAGAAGCGGCACAAGATTTCGGTCCGCATGTACATGGGGATCAGCGCGGCGCTGCTGCTGTTCGTGCTCGCGAGCGTCAACAGCTGGTTCGCCTTCAATACGGTCGCCGATGCCCAGCGGGGCGTGGTCGACCGCAGCCTTCCGCAAATTACCGGGGCCTTTGCCGTAGCCGAGCAAAGCCGGACGCTGGTGGCCGCGGCCCCGCGGCTTGCGGCGGCGGGCACGCTTGAGGAACTGGAGAACGTGCGGACCTCGGTGGCTTCGAACCGGGAGCTTTTTGAATCCCGGATCGACGCGCTCGAGGCACAGGCCAGCGAAGATCCGGTCATTCAGCGCATGCGCGACCGGGCCGGGGCCCTGCTCGCCAATATCGAGCAGCTGGACCGGTCGGTGGAGGAGCGGTTTCTGATCGCCGATCAGGCCGGCAGGCTGCAGCAGGAAGTGCCGATAGTGCACGAACGCCTGCAACGGCTGTTGGGGCCCGCCATCGACGACCAGTACTTCTTCACCGTGACCGGCTACCGGGACCTGGATTCCGAGCCGGTACCCAGGGAGCAGCACATCTCCGAGGGCGAACTGGCGCGCTATCGGCGTCTGGCCGATCTCAAGGTAAACGTCGACAACGCGGTGCAACTGCTGGACCGGTCCTTCATTGTCGGCGATCCGCAATTGCTGGAACCTCTGCTTGAGAGCTTTGAATCGGCATCGGAGGCGATTACCAGAAACCTGGCGGCCCTGCGCGATCCGCCTGAACCGGCGGAGCTGAAGGCCGCCACCGAACGCCTGCATGAACTGGGCAGCGGCCGGGAAGCGGCGTTTGCTTTGCGCCGCCGGGAACTCGACCTGGCCGCCCAGGAAAGACGCCTGTTGGCGGACAACCGCACGCTGGAAATCGAACTTGGCGACGAGGCCGAGCGCATGGTGAGCGGCGCACGCGACAGCGCCCGCGAATCGACCGACATCGCAAACGAGGCCATCGACACCGGCCAGGTCCTGTTGCTGAGCGTGACCGGAGTGGCGATTGTCGCCGCTCTGCTGATGGGCTCACTGTTCATCGGCAGCCTGTTGCGCCGGCTGGAGGGTCTTTCCAGCCGCATGCGCCGCATGGCCGCGGGCGATCTCAAGACCAGGGTGGATGTCAGCGGACGGGACGAGGTGGCGGACATGGCCGCGGCGCTGGAGGTGTTCCGCGAGGCCTCCCTCAAGGCGCAGAGGCTGGACCTGGTCGAGCGCATGGCCCAGGAACTGCGCGACAAGAACGAGGAGCTGGAACAGGTCCTCGAAGACCTCAAACGGGCCCAGAACCAGATCGTCATGCGCGAAAAGCTGGCGGAGCTGGGAGAGTTGACCGCGGGTGTCGCGCACGAGATTCAGAATCCGCTCAATTTCGTCAAGAATTTCTCCGAAGTGTCGTCGGAGCTGGTGGTGGAACTAAAGGAAGTCTTCGAGGAAGGCGACGGCAGCCTGAGCGAGGACGACAGGGGCCTGATAGATGAAATCTGCGGCGACCTCGGTTCCAACCTGGAGCGGATTACCCATCACGGCCTGCGCGCCAACCGGATCGTGCGCGACATGCTCAAGATGGGACGCGGCTCCGGTGATGCCCAGGCGACTGACATCAATGCCCTGCTGGAAGAACACGCGAGGCTCGCCTATCACAGCGCCCGAGCATCCAACACCGACTTCAATCTGACGATCGAGGAAGATTACAGTCCCGAAATGAAGCACTTGAACGTGGTGCCGCAGGACCTGGGGCGGGTTTTCCTGAACATGGTGACCAATGCCTGCCACGCCACGCATGATCGCCGGGTCAGGGAAGATGCCGCTGGCGGCAACGGCGCCTACGAACCGCTTCTGAAGCTGTCGACACGCCGGACTTCGGACAGTGTCGAGGTGGCCATTCAGGACAACGGCGGCGGTATTCCGGACGACATCATCGGTAAGATCTTCAATCCGTTCTTCACGACCAAACCGACCGACCAGGGCACGGGCCTGGGCCTGGCGCTGTCGAACGATATCGTGCGACAACACGGGGGCGAGATTGCGGTAGATACCGAACCGGGAGAATCAACCCGGATGGTCGTGCGGCTCCCGCTTTCGCTGGAGGCTGAAGACTCCACCTGAGCACGGCCCAGGCTGGAGGGAGGGCGCGGGCGGGCCTATCCCAGTTTTGCCAGCGCGTCGTCCTTGCTGTCGTGAATCTCGATGATCTTGTCGAACCCGCTCATCTTGAACACTTCGCCTATGGACCCGGACAGTGAGCACAACATGAACTTGGCCTTGCGCTGCCAGAGCGCCTTGGCGATCATGAGAACGGCGCGCAAACCTGCACTGCTTATATAGTTCAGCCCGCTCATATCGACCAGCACGGCCGTATCGTCGCCGCTGATGGCGCCCGTCAGGGTCTGGTGAAAGTCCTGGGCGTTAAAGCCGTCTATGCGCCCGGACGGCGCGGCGATCAGGGTTCCGTTGTTGCGCTCAATTGGGATGTCCATTCTTGCTCCTAAAGCAGGCCAATCAATCACTATCGGGCATCAGCACGAATTCGGGATAGGCCTCTATGCCCAGTTCGGCAACATCCTGGCCCAGTTCCTCCACCGTCTCGGATACCCGAGCCCCCATGGCTTTTGCAATCAGCGTCCACGTGACCCACGAAGTGCCGAAAACAAACACTCCGATGGCCACAACACCGAGTAATTGTACTCCGAAGCTGTAGCCTCCGGCAATGCAGACCGCGAGCGTGCCCCATATGCCGGCGAACAGGTGGGCGGGAACCGCCCCGACCACGTCGTCAACGCGCAAACGCTCCAACAGCCTCATTCCGGCGGTACAGACCACGCCCCCCACGGCGCCGATCAGGATGGCCAGCCCGTGCGGCAATATGTCCGGGCCGGCGGTAATCGACACGAGGCCCGCGATGGCGCCGTTCAGCACCGCCATCAGGTCCACGCGCTTGAGCAGCGGGCGCGATACGATCAGGGCGGCCAGCACACCGCCGGCGGCGGCCAGATTCGTGTTGACCAGCACAATGCTCATTGCCACCGCGTTCTCGACGCCGCCCAGCGCCAGTTGCGAGCCGCCGTTGAATCCGAACCAGCCCAGCCAGAGTATGAAGACGCCCAGCGTGACCGCGGGCACGTTGGAAGGCGGAGTCGGCTTCGCGCCGCCGGCGGCGCGGAACTTGCCGAGACGCGGGCCAACGACGATGGCGCCGGCCAGCGCGGCCCAGCCCCCGGTCGAGTGCACGATGGTGGAGCCGGCAAAATCGCTGAAGCCCATCTGGCTCAGCCAGCCTCCACCCCAGGTCCAGGCGCCCACCAGCGGGTAAATGATCATGGTCAGCACCGCGGTGAAAACGAAAAAGGACCAGAGCTTCACTCGTTCCGCCAGCGTGCCGGAAACGATCGACGCGGTAGTCGCCACGAAGACCATCTGGAAAAACCAGTCGGACATGACCGAATACTGGTTTGCCGCGGCCGCTTCCGCCGCCGCCGCAATCTCCGGCGCGGCGGCTTCCGCACTCACAGCCTCGAGCAGCGCAAGCTCTTCCGCCGATGGCCCGTAGCCGAAGCTCAGCGTTCCGATGACGCTGCCCACGTCCAGGTACATCAGGTTGTATCCAACCAGGTAGAAGGTCAGCCCGGCAATGGAATAAAGGCCGATGTTCTTGAGACAAATGACCGATGCATTCTTGGTTCGCACCGAGCCCGCTTCAAGCATGGTGAAGCCGGCGCACATCCACATGATCAGCGCTCCCCAGACGAGGAACGCGAAGGTATTGAGAACGAAATCAGTGTTCATGGATCAAAACTCCGCCGACAGGCTGAGCACCACCCGGGCATCGCACGAACCGGCGCAGTCGGGCGCATCCGTATCGTGATACCTGAGGTCGAGTGCAAGTTGGGAGAACGAGTAGCTCAGCCCGAGGTTCCAGTCCAGGTAGTCCTCGCCGAAATCTTCCGTTACCTGCGAGAAGCCCACGTTCGCATCCACGCTCAGGGCGTCCGTCAGCCCGCTCGCTACACCGCCGGTCAAATACCAGCCGGTTCCCGTCTCGCCGAAATTGTCGGGCGTGTAGTGCACGGCCCCGGACAGCGAAACCGCGTCCAGGTCGAATCCCAGGCCCGCGTATGCCTCGATGAAGTCGTAGCCGGATTTGCTGTCCGCCCCCGGGTACGCGTAGTAAAGCAAACCTACGTCATAGCTCACATCATTCGCTTCCCAGGCATATCCGCCGTAAATGTCCACCTCGATGGAGGCGTCATCGCCCGGACCAAAATCGATATTTGATGCCCAGGTGCCCACGTACCAACCGCTGGAATCCGCCCAGTCCAGGCCGCCCTGCACGGCGGGATCCTCGCCTGTTTGCGTATAGCCGCGGAAAACGTAGTCTGTCGTTACGGCCAGGTTCGCGGATACCGATGATTGGTCCTGCGCGGCGACCGTTCCTGATAAGCCGGCAAATGCAACCAGAACGGTTGCGGAAAGAACTCGTATTCTTAGCGCCATGCCTTCCTTCTCCCCCCTGTAGCGCTTCGGTGTGAATGATAGCGCGGACTCAAATGAGTTCCACGCGAGCATACTAACCGCCGATGTAATACATTTCCACTTTTCTGTCCGGCGCCCCATCTGCGCTTACCGAATTCCGCAGCTCGCTGTAGCGGTCCGCGCGCTGCGACCAGCGGCCCCTCATGAGGTCCAGCAACGCATCGTCCGCGGCGCCTTCGCGCATCGGGCCGCGCAGATCGAGCCCCTCCGAAGCGAACAGGCATGTAAAGAGCCGCCCGTCGGAGGACAGGCGGGCGCGGTTGCAGGAACCGCAGAACGGCTGCGAGACGGACGTGATGAATCCAAGTTCCCCCCGGCCGTCCACGAACTGGTAGCGCCGCGCCACTTCGCCGCGGTAATTGGCTTCCAGCGCCCGCAGGGGCCAGCGCCGATGGATCGATTCCACGATCTCGGCGGCCGGCACGGTCTGCGTTTCACTCCAGTTGTTTATCGTGCCCACGTCCATGTACTCGATGAACCGGAGGATCATTCCGGTCCCCCGAAAGTAATCGACCAGCTCGTGCACATGGCCGTCGTTGACGCCACGCTGGATGACGGCGTTGATTTTTATCGGGTTCAATCCGGCCGCACGCGCCTCGGAAATTCCGTCCAGCACGGCCTTGAGGCGTCCCCTGCCTCCGCTCATCCGCCGGAACAGCTCTTCGTCCACGGCATCCAGGCTGACCGTTACGCGGTCCAGCCCGGCGGCGGTGAGCGCAGCTGCCTGCTGCGCCAGCAGCACGCCGTTGGTGGTGAGCGCGATATCGTCGACTCCTTCGAGCCGGGAAAGGTCCCCGATCAGGTCGGCGAGGCCCGCGCGCAGCAGCGGCTCTCCGCCTGTGATGCGCAGCTTGCAGGCGCCCATTCGGGCGAACAGTCGGGTGAGCCGCACGATTTCGGAGAACGACAGGCGTTCCCGGCTGGAGAGGAAGCGAAAGTTGCGGTCGTAGATGTCTTCCGGCATGCAATAGGGGCAGCGGAAATTGCAGCGGTCCATTACGGAAATACGCAGATCCCGCAAAGGGCGCCCCATCGTGTCGCGCACGCCCGAACGCAATTCAACGATGCCCGTATCGCTGCCGGATGGTTTCTGCATACGCTAATCTTAAAACATGCGCGTAGTTGCCATTTCCAGGCCGGGAGGCCCCGAAGTCCTGACCGTCGAAAGGCGCGCCCGGCCTGTCCCCGCACCGAGGGAGGTATTGATCCGGGTGGCAGCCGCCGGCGTAAACCGGCCTGACTGCATGCAGCGCCAGGGCATCTATCCGCCACCCGCGGGCGCGCCCGAATGGCCGGGGCTGGAAGTGGCGGGTCATGTCGACGCGGTTGGCGAAGAGGTGGAGAACCCGGCAGTCGGCGAGCCCGTTTGCGCGCTGGTTGCGGGCGGCGGATACGCCGAGTATTGCGTGGCGCCGGCGGCGCTCTGTCTTCCGGTTCCCGACGGCGTTTCCATGGTGGAGGCCGCGGCCATTCCGGAAACCTGGTTCACCGTCTGGACCAACCTGGTGGACGGCGGCCGATTGGAGGCGGGTGAAACCGTTCTGGTGCACGGAGGCGCCAGCGGAATCGGCACCGCGGCCATCGGGATCGGCAACGCTCTTGGCGCGCGTGTCTTCGTCACGGCCGGCAGCGAGGAGAAAGTGCGGTTCTGCCGGGACTTGGGCGCCTGGGGCGGCGCCTGCTATCGCACCGAGGACTGGCCCGCGGCGCTGAAGGCCGCAACCGGTGGCAGGGGCGTGGATGTCATTCTGTGCATGGTGGGCGCACCCTACCTTCGCGACAATCTCCGCAGCCTCAGGCCCGGCGGCCGCCTGGTGCTGATTGCGGCGCTGGGCGGGCCGAAGACGGAACTCGACATCCGGCGGGTGATGATGTCGCGACTGTGGATTACCGGCTCCACGCTGCGGCCGCGGTCGAACGAAGAGAAGGCGGAAATTGCCGGCGCGGTTCGCGAGCGCCTGTGGCCGCTGCTGGAATCGGGCGAGCTCCGGCCCGTCGTGCAACGTACGTTTCCGCTGGAGCAGGCCGAAGCGGCTCACGCGATGATGGAGGCCAACCAGACCCGCGGCAAGCTCGTCCTGACCATCGACTGAAGTCAGGCGGTGCGCCGCCTCTTTCATGTCCCCTTCTTCCGTGGATACGCCGGCAAGCACATCCCTGTGGGCTCGGCTTCGGCATCCCTGCCTCAGACGCTCCACAGAAGAAGGGGACATGAAAGAGGCTCCCGTGCCGATTCGAGCGGCGGGATGCGGGCTAGGCTCGGGGGTGGTGGCGGCGATGCAGGTCGCGCAGGCGCTTGCGCGCCACCTGCGTGTAGATTTGCGTCGTCGACAGGCTGCTGTGCCCCAGCAGCAATTGCACCACTCTCAGGTCGGCGCCATGATCCAGCAGATGCGTGGCGAAGGCGTGCCGCAAGGTGTGCGGCGTCAGGCGTTCCGTGATGCCCGCGGCCGCGCCGTGCTTGCGCAGCCGCTGCCAGAATGCCTGCCGGGTCATGGCTGCGCCCCTGCGAGTGGGAAACAGCGCGTCGCTCACTCTCTCCCCGAGGATTTCGCGACGGGCGCCATCCAGGAATTTCCGCACCCAATCAGCCGCCTCGTCTCCGAGCGGGACCAGTCTCTCTTTCGATCCCTTGCCTTCGACCCGAAGGATCCCGTTGGCCAGGTTCATTTGCGATACGGTCAGGTTGATCAGCTCGCTGACGCGCAGACCGGTCGCGTACAGCACCTCCAGCATGCACCGGTCGCGCACTCCGAGCGGGTCCGACAACGGGGGAGCGGCCAGCAGCTTTTCCACTTCACCTTCCGTAAGCGAGTGCGGAAGCGGCCGTCCTATCCGCGGCGCGGCGATCTGCGCCGAAGGATCGCGATCGATCAGGCCTTCCCGAACCAGGTAGCCGAAGAAGCGCCGGGCGGTGGACAGTTGACGCGAAAGCGTGCGGGCATTGACGCCTTCTGCGCTCCGTTCGCCGATGTAGGCCAGCAGGTCCGGTTTGCCGGCCTCCGCCAACTCCTTGCCGCGCTTGCCCAGCCACCGTTCTAGCAGCCGGAGATCGGAGCCGTAGGCAGCCAGGGTATTGCGGGCGAGCCCCTGTTCCGACCACATGGCGTCAAGAAAGCGATCACGAAGTTCGCGGCTGGCCATAGAATTTCCAATTATGACGCGGCTTCGGAAAATCCCTTACACGCTTTGGGGTTGGACCGTGTTCTGCACGATCGCGCTGACCACGTCCCTTGTGATCCTGGTGCTCCCGGGACTGGAAAGGTGCAGCAGGTTGGCCCGGACGGCTTCGCGGATCATCTTCCGCCTTGGAGGCGCATGGCCCCGGGTGCACGGGTTTGAGAACCTTCCGGCGGAACCCTGCGTGGTCGCCGCCAATCATGAGAGTTTCGCCGACGGAATCCTGCTCTGCGCCCTGCTGCCTCCCGGCTTCCGGCTGGTGATCAAGCGCGAGATGCGCACCGTGCTGCTGGCCGGCCGAATGCTCAGCCGCATCGGCGCCGTGTTCCTGGAACGGGAGGAAGGAAAGGAACGGATCGCCGATGTGCGGACCATGCTCAGAGCCGCCCGCTCCGGACAATCGCTGGCGATTTTCCCGGAGGGGACTTTTCGTCCGGAGCCCGAACTGCTTCCGTTCCGGTCCGGGGCATTCGCCGCCGCCGCCGCCGGCGGGCTGCCGGTCGTTCCGATGGCCATTCGCGGTTGCCGACGCCTGCTGCCGTCGGGTTCCTGGCTGTTCACGCCTTCAGCAATCGAGGTGCGCTTTCTGGAGCCGATCAGGGTAACGGGCGACGGCTCACGGTCCCGGCAGGCCGAGCAGCTCGCGCAGGAATGCAGGAGGGCCATGAAGGCCGCGCTGGCGCACGATTGATTCCGACGCTAGGAGGCTCCGGTCCGGTCCCTGACGTAGCCGATCCAGGCGTTGGCGTTGCGGCGAATGTTGTCGGATCCGTCACGCTTTGCGCTTTCGAATGCCTCGATGGACTCCTCGAAGCGCCGCAGTTCCGCCAGCGCAACGCCCTGCAATATCCATACCTCGCCGGGGTTCTCCAGCCCGCCTTTTTCCAGCGCGCGTCGGCAGGCGTCCACGACCCCGTCCCAGTCCCCGGTCTCGTTCAGAAGCATGGCCTTGCGATGGAAGAACTCGCCGTCGTCGGCCAGCTCGGCGAGTTTGTCGATGGCGTCCACGGCGAGCTCCATTTCGCGCGCCATGGTCCATGAGTTCAGCAGCAGGCGGAGGTTGTCGAAGTTCTCCTCAACATGGCCCCGTTCCATCGCCTGGCTCAGAATTTCCCCGGCGCGGGCCGGATTCTCGAGATAGAGGTTGAGCCGGGTCAGGCTCAGGATGTCCGATTCCGTTTCGAGCATGCCGCGATACCAGGGGATAGTCAGCGCGGAGAGTGCGCCTTCGTCGTCGTTGACCTCCATGTACAGTCCGGACAGCACCTGGTAGAAGCGCAGCTTGTCCGGCCAGATTCCGATGTTTTCCTTCAACAGCTCGATGGCTTCGGGAACCTGGCGCAATTCAACGTGTATGGCCAGTTGCAGGTTTCGCCAACTCTCGTTGGGCGCCTCGGCCAACTCGTTGGCGCGAATCACGTAGGGCAATGCGTCCCGCATCATTTCCTGCTGGGCGAAATTGGCGCCCATCAGTATGTAGGCCTCGGACCGGGGTTCCGCCTCGAAACGGAACCAGCGCATGAGGGTGTTGTTGGATTCCTCGAAGCGTTCCTCACCGGAGTAGTAGCCGGCAACCGAGTACACGATGCCCTGTTGCACCATCGTCGGCAGGGCGTCCAGTTCAAGGCACTTCTCGAACGCTTCGAAGGCCTCGCTTTCCCTTTCCATTTGCGAGTAGACGAAGCCATAGGTCTGGTAGAGCTGCGCCGCCTCATAGTCACTGAGCCGGTCGGTCCGGATGCGGTCCATCAGGTCCAGCGCTTCGGTCAGATTGTCCTCGTCCAGCAGTTCATGCGTGCGGGAAAGCCGACGGTAGAAACTCTCGCTCATGGACGCGGGCGGCTCTTCCCGTTCTTCCGCAACACGGTCCGGCTGCAGCGGGTGCCACTGCGGCAGGCTGCCGGGGTCGTTCTGCGGAGCCGCCGCCGGCGCCAGCATCAGCAATGCCGACAGCATTGCGAGGCGCTTACCCATTCAGGTATCCAGCTGGAAAACGATGCTCGTCGTGGCCCACCGTTCCACGGCCACGCCATCCACTATTCGCGGCTTGAATTTCCAGCGCCGCACGGCCCGAACGGCATTGCGCACGAACAGGCGCCCCGGCGCGGCCTCGATCACCTTGACGTCCAGCACGCTGCCGTCGGGACCGATCAGCACTTCACACCTGACGTAGCCCTCGGTGCCGTCCATCAGGGCCTCGCGCGGCCACTGCGGGTCGATGCGAACGATCGGCACGGCCTCGCCCTCGGCGGCCGGGTCGCCCGGGTCCCACCTGCCGATGAAGGGACCGCCGCCCGCGGCGCCGGAAACATCGATCCTGGGGAGATCGAGGCGCATGGGATTCTTCTGCGGCTTGGCCTCGCTGGATACCTTGAGCTTCGGCGGCGGCGGCGGATCCTTGGGCGGCGGCGGCTTCTTGGGCCTGACCCGTTTCTTGGTCTGGACGATCTCGTCCTCCTGCACTCGTATCAGGTCCACGATCTGCCCGGCCGTGGCCGCGCCCTGCTGCCCCCGCCCGCCCGTTATCAGGGTGTTCATGAACAGAAAAAGCACCAGCGCAACGAATATGCCGCCGGCTATCGACCCGACCATACGCCATCTTGTCCGATTCATCGCTATTCCTCGCCTTCCGCAGCCAATGCAATGCTGGTCACGCCGGCAACCCGGACCTGATCCATCAGGTCGATCACCATGCCGGTGGACGCGGATTGATCCGCTACGATGATAACGCTGCTTTCCGGGTTCTCCGCCCGAGCCGCTTCAACCAGCTGGCGGACGCCCGTCAATTCCACGCGATTCTTGTTCATCCAGATCTGGTCGTCGCGCGAAACCGCGATCATGATGTTGCCTCGCTCCTTGGTGGCCGCCGTCTGCGCGAAGGGCCGTGAAGGACTGATGCCCGGCTCCTTGACGAACGACGTGGTGACGATGAAGAAGATCAGCATGATGAACACGATGTCCAGCATCGGCGTGATGTTGATCTCGCCCTCTTCTTCCGGTTTTCGTCTTCGTATCTGCGGCATCGCCCCCTGCTCCTAGTTTGATGCGGCTGCCAGCGAGACCTTTCCCGCGCCCGCCACCCGCGCCTGGTCGACCACCGTCACGATGAAGCCGGAATCCGCGTTCCGGTCCGCGATCACGACCACCGTGGCGTCCGGCTTGCCGGCCAGCCCGGAGACGATGTTGGCGCGGATCGCGCCCACATGCACAAGACGGTCCTCGACGAAGACCTGACCGTTGGCGTCTATACGGACAGGGATCACCTCGGAACGCTTCTGTTCCTGCACCGGCGCGTTCGACGGCCGGTCCAGGTTCACGCCGAGCTCCTTGACGAACGACGTCGTGACGATGAAGAAGATCAGCATGATGAATACGATGTCCAGCATCGGCGTGATGTTGATCTCCGCCTCCTCCTGCGACCGCTTGCGGTGCTTGCGTTCAATCATGCGACCGCCTCATGGGTTTCCTCGAACTGCATTTCCAGGACATCCTCGAGTTCCTCCATCTTGAGCTTGGCCCGCTGCCTCAGCCAGGCCGAGAGGTACAGCCCGGACAGCGCGGCGACCAGCCCCGACATGGTGGGGATGGTGGCCTGCGAGACGCCGCCCGCCATCAGGCGCGCGTTGCCGGTGCCGAACACCGTCATGATCTCGAACACCTGGACCATGCCCCACACCGTTCCCAGCAGGCCCAGAAGCGGCAGTATCTGCATGAGCGTCTGTATCAGCCCCAGGTTGCGCCGGGCGCTCAGGCCGACCTCGGAAAGAATCAGGCGTCGCAGGTTCGCGGCAAACCACGAACCGTCGCGGCGGCCGCTTTCCCACAATTGCCGGGCGCTGCGCATTTCGCCGGGTAGAACGCCGAAGAAGTACCAGAGCCGTTCGACGATCAGCGTCCACATCAGCATGGTGACGGCCAGGATCCCGTAAAGCACGGGTCCGCCCAGCTCGAAAAAGCCGCGGATGGAAGCCCAGGCTTCGAACAGGAAAGTCATCTGCCAGTGTCCCGCCGTTGTCCTGCCTCGCCCTCGTCAAGCCTCCGCCGCGGCGGCATCGCCTTCGGCCCTGCGTGCGATCAGGCCCGCGCTCTGCTCTTCCAGGATTTCCACCAGCGCCTGGCTGGAACTGGACACCACGCTGTGCAGCAGCACCAGCGGGATGGCCACGATCAGGCCCAGAACGGTGGTGATCAGGGCCTGGGAAATGCCTCCGGCCATGAGTTTCGGGTCTCCGGTTCCGAACAGCGTCAACTGCTGGAAGGTGATGATCATGCCGACCACCGTACCCAGCAGGCCCAGCAGCGGGGCGACGGCGGCAAACACCTTGAGTATGCCCTGGTAGCGTTCGAGTATCGGCGCTTCCCGCATAATCGCCTCATCGAGCTTGAGCGCCAGTGCATCCAGGTTGCCGGTCTGGTGTTCCTCGTAGACGGCCAGGATCCGGCCGAGGGCATTGTCGCTGCTTGCGCTGGAGCTCCTGAGCTGCGCGCGGATTCGCCGGCCGGCGCCCTGCAGCACGACCAGCCTCCAAAGCGCGATCAGCAGGCCGATTGCGCCCATTCCGATGATCGTGTAGCCCACGTAGCCGCCCTGCTGCAGGCGCTCGCCGAGATCGGGGGCCTGAATCAGCATCCCCAGAAGCTGTCCGCGGGTCGGATCGACCGCCATTTCCACCGGGCCTGAAGTGGCCTCGCCGAGGTCTTCAGCCATGTTGAGATAGCGGCCCGCGGGCTGGCGGGGCAGTATCTGCAACGCGCCCGTGCCGTCATCGCGGGTCAGGAACTTGCCGTCGTGGATCAGGTTGAAAGCGCCGACGCGGATCACGTTGCCCGCGCTCGTCTGGCCGGAAGGATCGGTAATCTCCGCATCGAAACGAACGACCTGCCCCGATTGCGCCATTTCCTCCAGCAGCATCAACTGCAGGCCCCGCAGGTCCTCCAGGCTGGGCAGCTCTTTCGCCTCGGCCATGCCTCGAACGAGATCGAGACGGTCCGGATACTGCGCCGACACCAGCGACGTCACTACCTGGCTGACGGTATCGCCGGCCACGTCACGCACGACGCCGAACAGCTCGCCGAAGTTTCCGACCCGGATCTGCAGACGTTCCTCGAGGTCCGCAAGCTCGTTTTCGTTCTGCTCGTAGCGGCGGTTCAGCGTGTTGCTGCGGCGCTCTTCCGCCGCCAGATCGCGGGAAACTTCCTCCAGCATGCGCTGACGCTCGTTGCGCGACTGGCGAAAGCGCTCCACTCGTTCCCGGTTGAGGCGCGAACCTTCCCGGGCCTCCAGGCGGACCATCTCGAGAAGCTCGAGCACCGAATCGGCCTGCTCCGCGGGAGCGGCGGGCTGTGACTCTTCCTGGCCCATGGCGGGCGCCGCCAGGATGACGGCCAGAGCGGACAATCCAAGCAAGCGGTTCATGACCGACCTCCTTCTGGCGCCGCGATCGGAAGGGTCAGTATGTCGGGCGGCGCCAGCCGGCGCGCCATGCGTATCCCCGTCGTAATCGGGCTGCGATAACTGTTGTCCAGCGCCCGCCACTCCTGCGTGCGCGTGTCCCAGTAGCCCGTTTCCTCGCGGTCGGGTGTCTGGTAGGCCAGAAGCACGCGGCCGACGCGCAGAAAGTCCACCTTGCGGTCGACTCCATCGATTTCCAGTTCGCCGGGATAGGACTCCATGTTGCGTCCGATCGCCGCCTCCGTCTGGTATGCGCCCATCACCTGGCGGTATTTTTCGGCGATGCTCACATCGGCGCGGTCCATCAGGTCGCGCAGACCCGTGAGCATGTCGCGGCGCGTATCCATGAGGAACGGAACGTCCAGCGCAATGAACCGGTCCAGGTCCTCGACCATGTCCATGAGCAGCGGAACGATTCCCTGTTCCAGATCGCCGAATTCGTCGATCTGCCGGGTAAGCGAGGCCTTTTCGCTCTCCTGGTCGTCTATGGTGCGCTGCAGGTTGTCGTTATAGCGGCGAATGCGGTCCAGCTCCTGCAGCCGCACCCGGTACTCGCTGACCGCCTCCTGCGTCTCGTCGGCCAAGGCGTTTACTTCCGCCTGGGCCTGCCGATCGTCGGCCGTGGCGCTCTGTTGCAACGCCAGCATCTCGTTGACGCGCTGGTCCCCGGCTGCCGACCCGGCGAACAGGCAAAGGCTGCACGCGGCGACTGCGAACCAGGGCGCGTGTCCCATTCCAAAAGCGTGATAACGCATATTGCTCCCCACCTACCCTTTTACGGACGGTCAAAATAACATATCCGTTCCTGTTTCAGGCACAAGGATGCCGACTGATCGCTTATGAGCACAGAAACAGCTGTCATCGCCGCGGCGCGGCGAACTCCCATCGGCGCCATGCTGGGCGCCCTTTCCAGGGTTTCCGCGACGGACCTGGGGGCGACCGCAATCCGTTCCTGCCTCGCCGAAAGCGGCGTGCCCCCGGACAAAATCGATGAAGTATTGATGGGCTGCGTGCTGCCTGCCGGGCTCGGTCAGGCGCCGGCGCGCCAGGCCGCCCTGGGCGCCGGCCTCGCAAGCGCTACCCCCTGCGCCACGATCAGCAAGGTGTGCGGCTCCGGGCTGTTCTCGGTGATGCTGGCGCACGACCGGATTCTGGCGGATCCCGGCATGGCGATCGTGGCCGGGGGCATGGAATCCATGTCCAACGCTCCGTACCTGGTCGAGAAGGCGCGGGACGGCCTGAGGATGGGACACAAGGAGCTGCGCGATCACATGTTCCTGGACGGTTTGCAGAACCCGTATGACGGGCGGATGATGGGCTTCTTCGCCGAGCAAACCGCCCGCCGCTACCAGTTCAGCCGGAAGGAACAGGACGAGTTCGCCATGGAGTCTGTTACGCGCGCTCTGGCGTCGCGCAAGGCCTTCGAAACCGAAATCGCCGAGGTGAACTACCTGCATCGCGGGAACCCGGTGGCGGTGAGCGACGACGAGGAGCCCGGGCGGTGCAACCTGGAAAAGATACCCACGATGCGGCCCGCCTTTGCGCGCGACGGCACCGTCACGGCGGCTTCCAGTTCCTCGATTTCAGACGGCGCCGCGGCGCTGATCCTGCTGAGTGAAGGCCGCGCCGACCAGTTGGGCGTGGAGCCGTTGGCCCGCGTGGCCGGTCACGCCGCCCATGCGCACGAACCGGAGTGGTTCACGACCGCGCCCGGGCCGGCCATCGAGAAAGTGCTGGCGAGAACCGGTTGGGCCGTCGAAGACGTGGACCTGTTCGAGATCAACGAGGCCTTTGCCTGCGTCACCATGGCCGCCATGCGCGATCTGGGCCTGCCGCACGAGAAGGTGAATGTGCGCGGCGGCGCCTGCGCGCTGGGCCATCCGATCGGCGCCAGCGGCGGCCGAATCCTGGTCACTCTGATCCACGCCTTGCGGAACCGCGGCGGAGGCCGCGGCGTCGCCGCACTTTGCATCGGCGGCGGCGAAGCTGTCGCCGTCGCCATCGAAGTCCCCTGATCCCCGGGGCTTACATGCCGGCGTAGTTCGGGCCTCCGCCCCCCTCCGGCGCAACCCAGTTGATGTTCTGCGCCGGATCCTTGATGTCGCAGGTCTTGCAGTGGATGCAGTTCGGCGCATTGATGACGAAACGCGGCGTGTCGCCCTCCCAGGCCACTTCGTAAACGGCCGCCGGACAGTAGCGTTGCGCGGGCTCCGCGTAGCCCGGCAGGTTGTCACGTATAGGCAGGTCCGCATCCTCCAGGACCAGGTGGCATGGTTGGTCCTCGTCGTGGTTCGTCGCCGACAGGTACACCGAAGACAGCCGGTCGAAGCTGATTCTGCCGTCCGGCTTCGGATAGTCGATCCGGCGCGCTCGGGTTGCCGGCAGCAGCTCCTCGTGGTCCGGCTTGCGGTTATGCAGCGTGAACGGCAGCCGGCCCCGGAAGACATTCAGGTCCAGCCAGGTGAACGCCGACCCGGCCAGCAGGCCGAACCGGTGCTGGGCCGGACCGAAATTTCGCGCCAGGAACAGTTCCTCGTGCACCCAGGATCCGGCGACGCGTCCTTCGTAATCTTCCAGGACCGCCGGCGGGGAATCGCCCGAAAGCGCGTCGAATACGGACTCGGCAGCCAGCATGCCGGTCTTCATCGCCGTATGGCTGCCCTTGATCTTGGCCCCGTTCAGGAAGCCCGCATCGCAGCCGGACAACAGTCCCCCGGGAAAGGCCAGCTTCGGCAGTGACTGCAGGCCGCCCTTGTTTACCGCGCGCGCTCCCCAGGAAATCCTTTCGCCGCCCTCGATGACCTCGCGAATGCGCGGGTGGTGCTTCCAGCGCTGAAACTCCTCGTACGGATCGAGGTACGGATTGCGGTAGTTCAGCGCCACGATGAAGCCGAGATAAACAAGGCCGTCATGCGCGTGGTAAAGGAAACCGCCGCCTTCGGTCGTCTGTCCAAGCGGCCAGCCCAGGGTGTGCACGACGGCGCCCGGGCGGCGCCGGTTGTCCGGCGCCCGCCAGACTTCCTTGATTCCGATGCCGTAATGCTGAGGATCACTGTCCCTGCGAAGATCGAAGCGCTGCATCAATTCCTTTCCGAGATGGCCGCGACAGCCCTCGGCGAAGATCGTGTACGGAGCGCGCAGCTCGATTCCGGGGTCGTAGCCGGGCTTTTCGCTCCCGTCACGGGCTCGGCCCATTTCACCCGTAACCACACCCGCGACCTGACCGTTCTCGTACACGATGCCGGAAGCCGGATAACCGGGAAAAACGTTTACGCCCAGGTTCTCCGCCTGCGTCCCCATCCACTGGCACAGCGCACCCAGGCTGACGATGCAATTGCCGTGGTTGCGCATGGGATGCGGAATGAAGACCCCCGGCAAGGGCACGGATCGGCCGGGAGACAACAGGAAATGAAAATCGTCGGTTTCCACCGGCGTTGCGGGTGGTGCTCCCTGATCGCGCCAACCGGGCAACAACTCATCCAGGGCCCGGGTTTCAAGAACCGCCCCGGAGACGATATGCGCGCCGATTTCGGCGCCCTTCTCCAGCAGGCAGATGTTCAGATCGCGTCCCTTTTCCTGCGCCATCTGAGCAAGCCGAATTGAAGCCGCCAGGCCGCAGGGCCCCGCACCGACGACGATGACGTCGAACTCCATGCTTTCGCGCGCGTTCATTGCGCGGGCAGTTTACACGGCCGCACGCCGCGGGGTGCAAATGAAGACCGAAAATCGAGTCGCATGCTATTATCCCGCGCGGTCATCGTTTGAACTGGAGGGGTCCTTATGACCCGAATTATCCGTTGGCGCCTGCTTGGCGCCGCAATTCCCGCCATTGCCCTGTGCATTCCGCTGGGAGCCGCCGCGCAGGAGCTTGAGGAAATCATCGTAACCGCCCGTAAGCGCGACGAATCGCTGCTGGAAGCTCCGCTGTCGATCACCGTGTTCTCGGCCGAGGACCTCAGCCGGGCGGGCCTGGAAACCCTCGGAGACATTGCCCTGCAAACGACGGGCCTGTCGTTCCAGGACAACATCGCCAGCAATCGGCCGGGACGGCAGAATACGGTGATTCGCTTTCGCGGGATGTCACCGCCCAGGGGATCGCCCCACCAGCAACTCGCCGGCCTTTTCGTGGACGGCGTGTTCGTGACGGGCGGCTCGCAATCCATTCCCATGCTGGACGTGGAGCGGGTGGAAGTCATCAAGGGCCCGCAGTCCGCGTTTTTCGGACGCAACACGTTTTCGGGCGCCATTAACTACGTGACGCGCAACCCGAGCCTGACGGAATTTGAAGGCAAGGTGCGCGCCACCGCAGGGCAATACAGCCAGTACACCATTGGCGCCAGTTACGGCGGGCCGATTATCCAGGACAAACTGGCCTTCCAGATCGGCTTGAGCGACTACAACAAGGGCTCCATGTACACCGCCAACGACGGCGGCGAGCTGGGCAAGGAATCCTCCGATTCCATGAGTCTGACGCTCCTTGCCGCGCCCAGCGACAATTTCACCGCACGCGTCCGCCTCTTCTATCACGAGGATGACGATGGGCCGCCCGCCGTGGGCTACCTGCCCGGTTCCGATTGGGACACCTGCACCGGCACGACCATCCGGCGTCCGGACAATGACGGCAACATCACGACGCTTAGTCCCACGCAGTACATCTGCGGCCCGGTCCCCTTGCCGGGTGAGCCGGGTGCGCCCGATATTTCCGTAAACACCACGCTGTTCCCCGAGATCTTCACGCGGATAACGCATCCCACGCGCTGTCCGGAGGATTGCTCCAACTGGCTGGTGCAGAACCTCGTCAACAACACGACGCTGGACGGCGTGCCGAGTCGCACCACCATGGGCATGAGCCGGGAGATTTTCCGCTCGAGTATTGAACTGGACTACGGGTTCGCCAACGGCATGGACGTGTCGTTCAAGGCCTCCTACAACGACCATGGCGTGAACTGGATTCGTGACTTCGACATGACCGATTTCGAAGCGTTCTGGACTTCAGACCCGCAGAGGAATGAAGACAAGGGCGCCGAGTTGCGCCTGACCTCGTCACCGGACAGCCGTATTTCCTGGATGGTGGGGGCGAGCTACACCGAACAGGAAATCGCCCTGTCCGGCGTAGGTGGCGACGTGGTAGTGGCATGCTTCTTCCCCGAAGCCATCGGTTGCTTCGGGCCGCTGTTCGTGTCGCTGCCCCCAACCCAGGGCGAAACCGCCAAGACGAGGGGCATCTTTGCGGCCACGACCATTCCCCTTGGTGACCAGTTCGCAATTGACGTCGAAACCCGCTACATGGCGGACCAGCGAACGACCGGTGGTCTCGTCGAGGACTACAACGAAATCGTGCCACGGGTAATTCTTCGCTGGCATCCCAATGACGACATCAATGTCTATGCCAGTTACTCGCGCGGTGTCCTGCCCGGCGTGCTGAACACCAACCTGATCAATGCCTCGCGCGATCCGTTCGTGGAGCCTTACGTGGATCGCGATACCGGAATGCCCAGTACTGAATCGGAGTACGACCAGATCCGGCGCAAGGCCCCGGAGGCCGGAGAATCCACTCCGACGCAGGAACTGGATGCAATCGAGATCGGCATCAAGGCGTCCCTGCTGGGCGGACGCGGCCAGATCAGCGCAGCTGCCTACTACTACGAATGGGTGGCACAGTTGTTTACCAACTTTGTGGTTTATTACCAGGATGATGAAAACCCCGCCAATCGCGACGGAATAGCCGGCCCCCAGCAGCAGCCGCGCACGCTCGAATTCAACTTCCCCGGAGACTCGAAACTCTGGGGAGTCGAAGTGGAGAGTTCCTGGGCGCTGACCGAAAACTGGATGATCGGCGCCAACGCCGCGTGGCAGGACAACGAGTACACGACCTTCGCCGCAACGTTTGTTCAGGACATCACGGGCAGCCGCAACCTGGCCGGCAATCAGTCGGGACGCTACCCGGAATTGATGGGTAATGCCAGCCTGACCTATATGGACACGCTGACGGCCGACTGGGACTTCTTCGCTCGCGGAGACTTCATGTACTACGGCAAGACCTGGGCGGGCAACGGCGGTAACCTCGCCAGGCTGGACGGCTACTGGCTTACCAATGTCCGGGCCGGAGTCGAGCGCGACAACCTGCGCGTGGAGTTCTTCATCAACAACGTGCTGGAACAGGACACCTGGGTCGCTGCCGTCAGGAACACGAATTTCACTCGGTTCACAGGCTTCCGGTTCAACATCCACGGCGTCATGGTGGCGCCGCAGGACTTGCGTTCCGCCGGGATACAGGTGGACTGGAGCTTCTGATCCCCGCTACCGGGAGGGCGCTTGCCCTCCCGGTACTTCCGGCGCCGTGAGTGCTCCCCTTTGGACGCCCTCGCCGGAAAAGGCGCGTTCCAGCGCCATGGCGCGGTTCATGCGCGAAGCGGGTTTTTCCGACTACGCGGCCCTGCATCGCTGGTCGATCGACGATCGCGAGGCGTTCTGGGCACTGCTGTGGCAATTCTGCGCAATACGGGGTAGCCGCGATTTTGAGAAAGTCCTCCGAGATGGCGAGCGGATTCAGGACGCTGAATGGTTCCCCGGCGCCCGCCTCAATTTCGCCGAGAACCTTCTATGGCAGGAAGACAAACGGATCGCGCTGATCTACCGCGACGAAGCCGGCCGGCGGCGGGAAATGAGCTACGGGCGCCTGCGCGAAGAGGTGGGGCGCATCGCGGCCGGCCTGCGCAGCCTTGGAGTGAAGCGCGGCCACAGCGTTGCGGCCTGGATGCCGCACGTTCCCGAGACCATCGTCTTCATGCTGGCCGCCGCGAGCATCGGGGCCGTATTCAGCTCCTGCTCCCAGGAATTCGGCGTGCCCGCGGTTCTCGAGAGGTTCGGGCGCCTGGGCCCCAGGGTGCTGCTCGCCGCCGACGGCTATCGCTGGCGCGGGCAGCCCATCGATCGCCTGACGGAACTTGAGGAAATACGCAAGGGACTCCCGGGGCTGCAGGCGACCGTATTGGTACCCCACATCCACCGCGCCGAGGCAAGTCGGCCGGATGCGAAGACCGTCCTTTACGACGATCTGGGCAGGCCGAAAACGCTCTCCCATGAACAGCTCCCCTTCGACCATCCCCTCTACGTGGTGTTTTCCTCCGGCACGACCGGAGCGCCCAAGTGCATCGTGCACCGCGCCGGCGGCGCGCTGCTTCAGCATGTGAAAGAGCATCGCCTGCACGCCGACATCGGCCCCGATGACCGGCTGTTCTACCTGACCAGTTGCGGCTGGATGATGTGGAACTGGCTGGTGAGCGGGCTCGCGTCGGGATGCACCTTGCTTCTGTACGAGGGTTCGCCCCTGCACCCGTCGCCGGACACCCTGTGGAAGATTGCCGGGGAGGAAAAGGTGACCGTGTTCGGCGCCAGCGCCGCCTATCTCAAGGCCATGGAGAATGCGGAAGTACGGCCGCGAACCGTTTCCGACCTGTCCCGCCTGAGGGCGCTTCTTTCGACCGGTTCGCCGCTCGCACCCCGGAGCTTCGATTACGTTTACCGGGAGGTCAGTGAAGATCTCATGCTCGCGTCCATTGCCGGTGGGACCGAATTGCTCGGTTGCTTTATCGCCGGCAACCCCATGCTCGGCGTCTACCGCGGGGAAATGCAGTGCCGGGCGCTGGGAATGGCGGTTGACGTGTTCGATTCCGATGGACGGCCGCTGCGCGGACAAGCCGGCGAGCTGGTCTGCACGCGTCCGTTCCCGTCAATGCCACTGGGTTTTC
Source organism: Gammaproteobacteria bacterium (assembly GCA_965116895.1). Classification (GTDB taxonomy): domain Bacteria; phylum Pseudomonadota; class Gammaproteobacteria; order Steroidobacterales; family Foliamicaceae; genus Foliamicus. The sequence goes on from OZ220729.1 coordinate 1,423,821, forward strand.
TGGACGATCCCGGCGGTCGCAAGTATCACCAGGCCTATTTCGCGAGATTTCCCGGCGTGTGGGCCCATGGCGACTACGCTGAAATCACCGGCACCGGCGGCATGGTGATCCACGGCCGATCCGACGCGGTGCTCAATCCTCGCGGGATCCGGATCGGCACCGCGGAGATCTATCGCGTCGTGGAGGCGCTGGACGAGGTCGCGGAGGCCCTGGCCGTCGGTCAGGAATACGACGGCGATGTTCGCATCGTCCTGTTCCTGCGGCTGAGCGATGAAGCCGTCGATCCGGAATTGCTGAAGAAGCGGGTGCGGCACGCGTTGCGCATTGACGCCAGCCCCCGCCACATTCCTGCAAGGATTGTCATTGCCCCCGATCTTCCGCGGACCGTCAGTGGGAAAATCAGCGAACTGGCGGTACGGGAGGTCATACACGGCCGCGAGGTCGCCAACCGCAAGGCACTGGCGAATCCCGAATCGCTGGAGTTTTTCGCCGGACTGGAGAAGGAACTGGCATGAAGAGGGCGCGCATCGAAGTGGACGGGCAAGCCCGGGACGTAACGGTAGCCGAGGACGGAGGTTTCCGTCTGGCCGACGGCGAACGGTTTGAACCCGGGACCTGGCGCTGGCTTCCGCCGGCTCACACTGTCATCTACGGCCTGGCGCTCAATTTCGCCGACCACGCGCGCGAACTGAAATTCAAGGAACTGCCGGCGGAACCCATACCGTTCATCAAGAACCCATCCTCGGTCGTGGGCCACCTGGCGGAAGTCGTCCGGCCGGCGGGAGTCCGGTACATGCATTACGAAGGCGAACTGGGCGTGATGATCGGTCGCGCGGCCCGGCGCGTCAGCCGTGACGATGCGATGGATTACGTGTCCGGCTACACCATCTGCAACGACTTCACGGTGCGCGATTTTGTCGGCAACTTCTATCGACCGCCCATCAAGGCCAAGGGCTTCGACACCTTCGGCCCGGCCGGTCCGTGGATCGTCGACGCGGCCGACATAGCGAATCCGAACGAGTTGTCCATTCAGACCCGGGTCAACGGGAAGTTGCGTCAGGACGGCAACACGCGCGACCTGATATTCGGCATTCCGATGCTGATCGAGTGGTTTTCCGAATTCATGACGCTGGCGCCGGGGTCGATCATCTCCACCGGTACCCCGCACGGCCTGTCCGACGTCAAGCCGGGCGATACGGTCGAAGTCCGCATCGAGGGCATTGGAAGCCTCGTGAACCCCATCGTCGCTGAATAACCTCCGCCCCCGTTGGCGCTGTTAGGGGCGGCGGTAGATCATGAGGAGGCCGACGGCGCCGGTGAGGGCGCAGGCGCAGATAAGCAGGGTCATGGGCGCCGGGGAGCCGTTGGGGAGCCAGCCCATCAACTGGAATCCCACACCGCCCGCCATGATCTGCGAAAAACCGACAATACTGGAGGCCGCGCCACGCCTCGTTGGCGCCGCGGACAATGCGGCGGCCATGCATTGCGGCTGCGATATTCCGTTCGCGAAACTGAGCATCAGGGCCGGGCCGACGATGGAGTAGAGGTTCACTACGCCGTTGACGACGAGGCCCAGCATCAGGCCGCCGCCGATCGCATACGACAGCATTCCGCACGCCAGCAGTCCACGGCTGGCCAGTACGCCCCAGCCGGAAAACGCAGTGCCCAGCAGGTAGCCAAGGGTCAGGTAGATGAAAACGTAGCCGAATTGAAACGGCTCATAGCCCATCATGTCTATGACCAGGTACGGAGAGGCGGAGAGATAGCCGTACACGCCCACCTGGACGGCGATCAGGATCGTCAGGTGCCCGATAAAGCCGATGGTGAGGAACGGAGACTTGCCGTCCGCGCGACCGCCCTGCGCGCCTGCGGCGGCTGGCTTGCTTCCATCGCGCTTGTGGGTCTCCGGCATCCACCTGGCCGCCATGAGCAGCAGGAGCGCCGAACATGCGCCCAGCAGCAGCGCAATGCTGCGCCAGCCGACCGCGGTCACGAGATAGCCGGCGATCACGGGCGCCAGCATCGGACCCATGACAAGCGCCATGGTCATGAAGCTCACCGCCCGGGCCAGCTTTTCCGGCGGCATCACGTCGGCCGCCACCGCGCGTCCCATGGTGGAGCCGGCCGCCACGCCCACAGCCTGAATAACCCTCCCCAGGATCAGCATGGCCAGCGATTCCGCCCAGTAACAGATGGCGGAGCCGACACAGAACACCGTAAGTCCCAGCAGCACGACCCGCCTTCGTCCGAAGCGGTCGGAGATCGGCCCATAGGCCAGCATGGCGAACGCAAGCGCCGCGGAGAAACCGGATATGACCCATTGCGTGTCCGCAACCGTGGCGGAAAAACTCTCGCGGATGCTCGGCAGCGCCGGCACGAAGATCTGCATCGCCAGCGGACTCAGCGCGTGAATCACCGTCACGATGGCGATGATTGTTCCGGTACGCGCCTTATTTATATCAGACATTAAATAAGGGTTATAAGTATCTGTAATATCACTACTATAAGAGCTGTTATCGCACCTGCCAGAAGATCATCAAGCAAAATGGCGGCGCCCCCGGTGAATCGCTTCTCCATAAGGCTCACCGGCCAGGGCTTGAAGATATCGAGTAATCGGAACACCACGAAGGCCGTCACGACCCACGGCAGTGATGGACTCAGGAACAACAGGGCCAGGTACATGCCCAGCACTTCGTCGAGAACGACAAAGGACGGGTCGTCCCGTCCCGCCTCGCGGGCGCAGGCGTCGCAGGCCAACGCGGCGGGCACGGCGGCCAGGACAAGCAGCAGCACCTGCAGTCCGCGGCCCATCGGCATAGTCAGCCACCAGATCAGAAGGCCGCCGGCCGAGCCCCAGGTGCCGGGCGCGACCGGAAGATAACCCAGGCCAAGGCCCGATCCAACAATTTGAACAAGCCGCGGCTTCACGAAAAATGCCGAAAGCCGGAATCGGGCGCTCCCCAGGTTTTTCCGCCGCGTGTCAGCGCCAATCCTTCTCCCGTGTGCAGTTCGCCGATACGGCTAAGCTGCAGATCGCCCGGAAGGGCCTTCAGACGGTGCTCCTGCTCCCGGGGGACCGCAAAGCAAAGCTCGTAGTCGTCGCCGCCCGCCACGGCCAGCCGAACGGCGTCGTCATGGTCGGCAAAGTCCCGCAACGCGCCCGAAATCGGCAGGTTTTCGGTCTCTACGCGTCCCTGAAGTCCGCTCTGCCGCAGCAATCGCGGCAGATCCATCGACAAACCGTCCGACAGATCCATGCAGGCGCTTGCGATTCCGCTGAGGCGCCGGCCCAATTCGATCCGCGGCTCCGGATAGCAGAAGCGCTGGATCAGCGCTTCTTCGGAGGATTGGGGGGACGCGCCCTGGCGCGAAGCCGTCCTCGGCTTCCCGGAGGGTGGGGACGCCCCTGCTCCCGGGGACGATGCGTTGCGGGCCAGACGTTGCTTCAGGATTTCAAGGCCGGCGGCGGCGTCCCCGAGGCAGCCGGACACCCAGATGCCGTCGCCCGCACCGGCGCCGGTACGGCGCAATACCGTGTCTTGCCGTGCCGAGCCATGTGCCGTCACCGTAATGCTGAGCGGGCCCCGCACGAAGTCGCCGCCCACCACCCGCACGCCATGTCCATCCGCCAGAGCGAAGAGACCGTCGGCGAATCCGCCCAGCCAATCCTCGTCGGCGGACGGCACGGAAAGCGTCACGACCGCCCAAAGCGGACGGGCGCCCATGGCGGCCAGGTCGCTGAGGCTGACCGCCAGCGCGCGGTAACCGACGGAACCGGCCGGAGTGCCGGCAGGGAAATGCACGCCCTCGTTGAGGGTGTCGGCAGTGATCAGCAACTGCTGCCCCACGGGACAACGGAGCATCGCGGCGTCATCTCCCGGTCCGATCAATACTTCGTCGCCATCCGCGTGATGACGGGCAAACAGGGTCTCGATCAGCCGGTCTTCCCGCTCAGTCGGCATGATCGGTTTCCGGCGCGGATTGGCCGGGAGGATTGGCCCTGGCCCAGCGATCCAGCACGGCGTTGACAAAGCGGTATCCCTGGTCGGCGCCGAACTCCCGCGCCAGTTCGATCGCCTCGTTGATGACTACGGCCCGGCCCGTGCCGCAGCTCTGCATTTCGGCCAGCGCAGTCCAGAGTACCGCGCGTTCGACCGGATCGATTCGTTCCACGGGGATATCGCTGGCGGCCGAGACCTGCCGGTCCAGCTCGTCGCGACGCTCCATTGCGGCGCGCAGGAGGTCGGTGAAGAACTCCGTATCGGCACGGCCATAGTCCTCGCGCAGGCGGAACTGGGCCAGTATTTCGTCCGCATCGGAACCGGTAAGCTGTTGCTGGTACAGCGCCTGCACCAGCAGCCGGCGGGCCCGGCGGCGGCGTTCCCAGCGCATAGCGTTTGCAGGCCCTAAGAATCCGCGGGCAGGATGCGAAGGATTGCGTTGGCGGCCTCGCGCCCCTTGTTGCGCTCCGGACTCCGCACGCCGCAACGGTCTTCGGCCTGGGCCCGGTTCCCGCAGGTCAGCACGCCCAGGGCAACGTGGACGTCCTCCTCGAGACCTACGCGCATCAGCCCGGCGCAGCACTCCCGCGCAATATGGTCGTAGTGGTCGGTTTCACCGCGAATGAGCACGCCGAGAGCAGCCACGGCGTCGGGAGAATGGCGGCGCACCAGGCGTTGCACCTCCAGCGGCAGCTCCCAGCAGCCCGGCACTCGCCGCAGCAGGATCCGTTCTTCGACCACGCCTGCCTCAAGCAGGCGTTCGCGAGCGCCCTTCTCGAGGCGTGCGCCGAGGTCCTCGTAGTAATCCGCCGTAACGATCAGGATCTTCAGCTGTGACGTCCCGACAACCACAGCGCACTAGTCCCCTGCGTCGACGAACTTGACGATTTCCAGGCCGAAGCCCGAGAGCGCATGGATATTGCGGGGAGCGCCCAGCACGCGCATGCGCGTCACCCCGAGGTCACGAAGAATCTGCGCACCGACGCCGATCGTGCGCAAGTCGGTGACTTCCTCGCCGCCGGCTTTGGCAGGGCCGTTCAGCGACGACATGGCCGCCATCATGCTTCGCGGCGATTCTTCGTAGCAGAGCAGGACGGCCACACCCGCCCCGGATCCATAGATCTGGCTCAACGCGGCGTCGAACGGCCAGCCCAGGTCGGCCTGCACGCCGGCCGCATCGCGCAGCGTGTTGTGCACGTGAACCCGGACCAGCGGCGCGTCGGTCCTGGCGAGATCGCCGTGCACCAGGGCCAGGTGCACCGTGCGGGCGACCTGATCCTCGTAGGCAATCAGCCGGCAGGGGCCGAAGCGCGTGCGGGCGTTGCGTTCTTCCAGACGTTCGACGAACTGGTCCTTCTCGAGGCGGTAGCGGATCAGGTCGGCGATGCTGCCGATCTTAAGGCCGCGCTCGGCAGCGAATTTCTGCAACTGTGGCCGTCTCGCCATGCTGCCGTCTTCGTTGAGGATCTCGACGATCGCGGCGGAGGGCGGCAAGCCGGCAAGGCGCGCAAGATCGCACCCCGCCTCGGTGTGGCCCGCGCGGCTGAGCACGCCGCCCGGCTGGGCCATGACCGGAAACACGTGCCCCGGCTGGCGCAGGTCCTCCGGCCGCGCGTCCGGCGCGGCCGCGACCCGTATGGTATGCGCCCGATCGTGCGCGGATATTCCGGTGGTAACGCCCTCGGCAGCCTCGATCGACACCGTGAAATTGGTGCTGCGCTGAACGTTGGTGTCCGCCACCATCAGCGGCAGGCGCAGGCGGCGGCAGTGCTCGGGCGTAAGGGTGAGGCAGATCAGGCCGCGGCCGTGCAGGCTCATGTAATTGATGTCCGGGGCGGTGACACTGGACGCGGCCATCACCAGGTCGCCCTCGTTCTCGCGGTCCTCGTCGTCGACGATGATGACCATGCGGCCGGCGCCGATGTCGGCAATGATTTCTTCGGTGCTGGAAAACATCGTGGGGTTCAGCCCTTCAGGAGTTCGCCGCCAATCGTGCGACGTAACGCGCAATGATATCGATTTCCAGGTTCAGCCGGCTTCCGATGCGACATTCGGACAGCGTGGTCTCGCTGAGCGTGTGGGGCACCAGGTTGACCGAAAACGAGTCCCTGGAAACGTCATTGACCGTCAGGCTGACGCCATCCAGTGCTACCGATCCCTTGGGTGCGATGAACCTGTTCAGCTCCCGGGGCGGGGAAAGAACCAGTTCGACCGAGCGCCCGTCCCCGCGGACCTGACGCACTTCGGCGGCGCCGTCCACGTGGCCCGTCACGAAATGCCCGCCCAGCGCGTCTCCGGCCGCAAGCGCGGGCTCGAGATTGACGCTCTGCCCGACAGACCATTCCCCCAGCACGGTGTCAGCAAGCGTTCTCGCCGAAACATCCATGGCCACGACATCGTGCGTGCTTTCCACTATCGTCAGGCAGACCCCGCTGACGCAGACGCTGGCGCCGATTTCCAGCGCCGGCGCGGCAATCCCCGCGGCGCTGATGCGCAGACGCCGGTCGCCGCTGTCGAAGGCATCCACCCCGATAACCGTGCCCACGCCCCGAACGATGCCGGTGAACATTTCAGTGCTCCGCCGGCGCCAGTATCAGCCGAACGTCGGGCCCCACCCTGCCCGCTTCCAGCACACGGAACGACGGCCGCTGGCTCATGTCCTCCAGCGGCGCCAGCCGGAACAGGCCGGAAGCACCGTCGCCCAGCAGGACCGGTGCGGTGTACAGCACCACCTCGTCGATCAGCTTTTCTGCCAGCAGCGCCCCGCACAGCTCGGCGCCGGCCTCCACGTGTATCTCGTTGAACTCCATGTCCGCCAGCAGTCCCATCGCGGCGGGAAGCGAAACCCGCCCATCGCTTCCCGCGGGCAGTCTGCGAACGGCCGCCCCTGCTTTCGACAAATCCGTTGCCCGGCGCCGCGCGGCGTCTTCATCCGGCGCGCAGTGCAGCACGTGAATATCGCCGGGACGCTCGAATAAGCGCGCACCGGGAGGCGTGCGCAGCTTCGAGTCCAGGACAACGCGCGCCGGCGGCCTGATCTCGCCCAGGTCATCGCGCCGCGCGTCCAGGCGGGGGTCGTCCGCCAGCAAAGTCCCGATGCCCGTGAGCACCGCCGAACTGCGGGCGCGCCAGCCGTGACCGTCGCGGCGCGCCTCGGCAGAAGTAATCCACTGGCTCACGCGGTTCGCCAGCGCGGTGCGGCCGTCGAGGCTGGCGGCCAGCTTGACGCGCACCCATGGCCGGCCGCGTTCCCAGCGTGACAGATAGCCGGGATTCAGTTCCCGGGCCTGGGCTTCGAGCAATCCGCCCTCGGCCTCGACGCCGGCTTCGCGCAGCCGCTGCGCGCCCGCGCCCCGAACGCTCGCGTTCGGGTCGGTGATGGCGAATACCACGCGAGTGACGCCGGCGGCCGCCAGGGCATCCGCGCAGGGGCCGGTGCGCCCACTGTGCGAGCAAGGCTCAAGGGTCACGTAACAGGTGGCGCCCTTCGCCGCCGCGCCGGCCTCTTTCAGCGCGCGGATTTCGGCGTGATCCTCGCCCGCGCGGCGATGCCAGCCGCCGCCAACGATCGCACCGTCCTTTACCAAGACGCAGCCGACGCGGGGGTTGGGGTCGGTGGTGTTCAGCCCCCTGCGGGCGAACTCCAGCGCTTCCTTCATCCAGCGCCGGTCGGCGCGAGGATCGGCGGATTGAACAGGTCTGGCACTTTGCGCCGGATGCGACACTAGGAATACACCGGGAATCGCCGGCAGGTCTCCAGCACCCGTTCCCGCACGCGCGCAAGCAGGGCTTCGTCATCCGGGCTGTTTACCACCGAGGCGATCGAATCCACCAGCATCGCGATTTCCGGTTCGCCGAAACCGCGCGTGGTGCAGGCGGGCGTTCCCAGGCGCAGACCGCTTGTGACCATGGGCTTTCGGGGGTCGTTCGGCACGGAATTCTTGTTGACCGTAATGTTGGCCCGGTCCAGCGCCTCCTCCGCCTCGGCGCCGGTCACTCCCGTCTCGCCCAGGTCCACGAGGAACAGGTGGTTCTCGGTCTTGCCGGAAACGATGCGCAAACCCCTCTCGCCCAAACCATCGGCCAGGGCGGCGGCGTTGCGCTTCACCTGCCGCTGGTAATCGCGAAAATCCGGCTGCAGAGCCTCTTCGAAGGCCACCGCCTTGGCGGCGATGGCATGCATGAGCGGCCCCCCCTGCGTGCCGGGAAATACCAGCGATCGCAGGCGTTTCGTGATTTCCGGGTTGTCGCGCGCGAGAATCAGTCCGCCGCGCGGCCCACGCAGGGTCTTGTGCGTAGTGCTCGTGACCACGTCCGCCAGCGGCGTCGGATTGGGGTATTCGTCCACCGCAACCAGCCCCGCCACGTGCGCCATGTCCACCATCAGGTAGGCGCCCACCTCATCGGCGACCTCGCGGAATATCTTCCAGTCGGCGACCCGCGAATAAGCCGAGAATCCGCCCACGATCATGCGCGGCCGGTTCTTGAGCGCCTGATCGCGCAACTGGTCGTAATCGATCAATTCCGTCTTCGCGTCCAGCCCGTAACTCGACACCTTGAACAGCTTGCCGGAAATGTTCACCGGCGAACCGTGCGTGAGATGGCCGCCGTGGCTCAGATCCATGCCGAGAATCCCGTCTCCGGGCTTCAGGAGCGCGAGGTATGCCGCCGTATTGGCCTGCGTTCCCGAGTGGGGCTGCACGTTCGCGTAGGCCGCCCCGAACAGGCGCGACGCCCGCTCTATGGCCAGCGACTCGGCCACGTCCACGTGCTCGCAACCACCGTAATAGCGGCGGCCCGGATAGCCTTCGGCGTACTTGTTGGTGAGCACCGAGCCCTGCGCTTCCATTACGCGGCGGCTGGCGTAGTTTTCCGAAGCGATGAGTTCTACAAAATCCTCCTGCCGCTTCACTTCGGCCTGCAGGGCTTCGGCAAGCCGTGGATCGAATCGGGCGATTTCGGGGTATTCAGTGGCCATGGGTCTCCGTCGCGTACGTCAGTTCCCGGGACATCTCGTGACAATGAAATGCGGGGCGGTCCCGTTTCGGCAAGTGTACCGGCAACGGCGCCGGATCGGGCCGCTATCGGCCTTCCACGAACTTCCTGACCACGGCGGTCCAGGCGGAAGCCAGGTTTTCGCGCGAGTAGCCGCCCCCGCCCATGGCCAGGATCCGTCCCCGGCAGGCGGAGCGCGCCAGATCGCGCAGGCTCCGCGCCGCATGAGCGTGCACCCTGGCGCTGTAGTTCAGCCTGCCCAGGGGGTCTCCGCGCAATCCGTCTGCGCCGCACTGCAGCAGTATGAATTCGGGCGCGCATTCTCGAACGTGCGCCTCGACCTTTTCGAATGCGTCCAGAAACTGCGAATCGCCGTCTCCCGGCTGGAGGCAAAGATTGATCTTGGTCCCGCGCGCAGCGCCCCTGCCCCGCTCGTTCTCGCCGCCCGTGCCCGGATACTGCCAGCGACCGTCCTCGTGAATGTCCGCGAAGAACAACTCCGGATCTTCTTCGTAGGCATAGTAGACGCCGTCGCCGTGATGCACGTCGATATCCACGTAGGCGATGCGCTGCACGCCATGGACCGAGCGCAGGGTCTCGATGACCACGCCGATGTCATTGAGCACACAGAAGCCCGCGGCGTGCTCCTTCCCGGCGTGATGCAGCCCCCCTATGGGCAAGAAGGCATTGTCGACCCTGCCCTGCATGATCGCTTCGGTGGCGTGGAGCGCGGCGCCCACAACATGGCAGGCGGCTTCGAAAAGCCCGCTCCGGGCGGGCGTATCTCCCCCGTCCAGGAACCCCCTGTCCTCCGCACAGCGCCGCATGGCGAACTCGAGATAGTCCCGGCTGTGGAACCGCCCCAGTTCTTCCAGGCCGGCGGGCGGGGCCGACTCGATTCGGATCTCGTCTCCGAAATCGAGTTTCGCCAGCGCCTGTTCGAAAGCGCCGTGCCGGTCCAGCCCGAACGGATGGTCTCCGGACCACCCGTAACCGGACAATTGGCTACCGCCCATGACCAGCGTCGGGAGCATGCAGCGCGGATCAGTCGACGGCGGAGCGCGCGTTCAGGAACATTTGCATCCAAGGCCCGTGCTCGCCCCAGCGCGGCGGGTGCCAGGAGTGCTGCATGGTCCGGAACAGTCTTTCCGGGTGCGGCATCAGGGCCGTCACCCGACCGTCGCCGGATGTCAGCCCGGCCAGGCCCCCGGGCGAGCCGTTCGGATTGGCCGGATAGACCTCGGTGGGCGCCCCGTGCCCGTCCACGAACCGGCAGGCGGTCAGGTTCGCCGCTTCACACTGCCGCTGCTGCGCGGGCGAGGAAAACTCGGCCCGGCCCTCGCCATGCGAGGTTGCAATCATCAGCGAGGAGCCCTCCATGCCCGCCAGCAGCACGGAAGGGCTGGGTTCGACCCGGACGATACTGAGCCGCGCCTCGAACTGCTCGGAGCGGTTGCGCGTAAAGCGGGGCCAGTGCTCGCACCCCGGAATCAGCTCCGAAATCAGGCTGAGCATCTGGCAACCGTTGCACACGCCCAGCGTGAACCGGTCCGGCGACTCGAAGTACCTCGCGAACGCCTCGCGCGCCCGTTCATTCATCAGTATGGAGCGCGCCCAGCCGCCCCCGGCGCCGAGCACGTCGCCGTAGGAAAACCCGCCGCAGGCCGCCAGGCCCTGAAACCCGCTCAGATCCTCCCTGCCGCCGAGGATGTCCGACATGTGCACGTCCACGGCCAGAAAACCGGCTTGCATGAAGGCCGCGGCCATCTCCGCCTGTCCGTTTACGCCCTGCTCGCGCAATATGGCCACCCGGGGCCGGGTGCCTCCGCCGGGCGCCTTCCGGGCTACGCGCGGAGGATGATTCGCTACCGCCGTCAGTCCGGGATCGTTCTCGTCCAGCAGGCTTCGAAACTGCTCTTCGGCCGTCTCCGGATTGTCCCGCAGGGACTGCATGCGGTAACTCAACTCCGACCAGCGCCGGTGCAGTTCCACGCGGTCGAATTCCAGCACGCCGTCCCGGTGCCGGATCCGGATTTCGCGCGGACGCGGCGTGCCGCCCTCCGAGGCCATGACCACGCCAATGTCTCCGAGGCAACCATCCAGGCCATTCTCGCGGCACAGGGTCCGGACCTTCTCGACCTGATCCTCATGGACCTGCAGCACGCCGCCCGGCTCCTCGGAAAACAACCGGGCCAGAAGGTCCCGACCTGCCGCCCCGGGTATTTCCAGTTGCAGGCCCAGGCGGCCGGCAAAGGCCATTTCGCACAAGGTGACGAAGAGTCCCCCGTCGGACCGATCATGCCACGCCAGCGCAATGCCTTCCGCAGCCAGCGCGCGCAAGGTCCCGACCAGCGCAGCCAGCAGCCGGGAGTCGTCCAGGTCGGCCGGCTCGCCGCCGGGCCGGCCGAACGCCTGGGCCAGGCAGCTTCCGCCCAGGCGGTTGCGGCCGTGCGACAGGTCGAACAGAAGGAGGCGGGTCCCGGGACGGTCCGCCAGTTCGGGCGTCAGTGTGCGTCGCACGTCCCCTACCGGGGAAAATGCGGTCACGACCAGTGAGACCGGCGCGGTAACTACGTGCTCGCGTCCGTCAGCATTGTTCCAGGACGTGCGCATGGAAAGCGAATCCTTGCCGACCGGCGCCGCAACCTTCAGCTCCCGGCAACAGGCTGAAAGGGCTTCCACGGCCATGCGCAGGGCCGTAGCCTGGCCCGGCTCGGACGGCGCCGCCATCCAGTTGGCCGAAATGCGAACGCGGGACGCCCCTTCGATATCGGCGGCTGCGATGTTCGTCAATGCCTCGGCCAGCGCCAGGCGGCTCGCAGCGGCCGGATCGATGACCGACACGGGCGTGCGTTCGCCGACCGCCATCGCTTCCCCGGCATGGCCGTAGAAGTCCCGCGCCGTGACGGCCACGTCGCTGACCGGGACCTGCCAGGGCCCGATCAGCTGATCGCGCGCGACCAGTCCGCCGACGGTGCGGTCCCCGATGTGGATCAGAAACGACTTGTCGGCCACCGCGGGCATGGACAGAACGCGCCTGACGGCCTCTTCAGGATCGATGCCGTCCAGTTCCCGGGAGTCGGCATGCGGCCGATGTTCCGACAGGCGCATGGTCATGCCGGAGGCCCCCCCGAACAGCAGGTCGAGCGGCATGTCCACGGGCGGCGGCCCCTTGTCGCGCAGCAGCCTTATCCGGCCGTTGTCGTCCATCCGGCCGAGCAGAGACCAGGGACAGCGCTCACGTCGGCACAGGGCCTTGAATTCCTCCAGCCGCGCCCCGTCCACGGCCAGCATGTAGCGCTCCTGCGCCTCGTTGCACCAGGTTTCCAGCGGTGACATTCCCGGGTCGGCGCTCGGAATGGCGTCATAGGCAAGATCCGCGCCCCGTTCGCTGTCGTGCAGCAGCTCCGGAATCGCGTTGGACAGGCCCCCGGCCCCCACGTCATGGATGCCGAGGATCGGGTTCCCGCCCTCTTTCGCCAGGCCCAGTTCGCAGCAGCGGTCGATGACCTCCTGCGCGCGCCGCTGCATCTCCGCGTTGCCGCGCTGCACCGAGGCGTAGTCGAGTTCCTCGTGGTCGGCGCCGCTGCCCCTGGAGGAAGCGGAACCGCCGCCCACGCCGATCCGCATGGCCGGTCCCCCCAGGACCACCACCAGCGCGCCCGGCGGCGACTTGAGCTTGTGCACGTCGGGATCCCGAACGGCGCTGACGCCGCCGGCGACCATGATCGGCTTGTGATAACCCCAGTGGCGAGCGCCTTCCTGTTCGAAACAACGGAAATACCCTGACACCGCGGGGCGCCCGAACTCGTTGTTGAAGGACGCCGCCCCGATCGGCGCCTCCAGCATGATCTGCAAGGGAGAAGCGAGGCGGCCGGGCCGTTGAAGATCGTTCTCCCATGGCCTGGCCGCGCCGGGAACGCGTAGATCGGAAACCGTAAACCCGGTCATTCCGGCCTTGGGCCGGGCGCCGCGTCCGGTGGCCGCGCCGTCTCGGATCTCGCCCCCCGCTCCCGTCGCGGCGCCGGGAAAGGGCGAGATTGCCGTGGGATGGTTGTGCGTTTCCACCTTGATGCAGGTATGCGCCGGCTCGTCAACGACGGTGTATTCCTTCCGGGGTCCGCTCACGAACAGACGCCGCGCCGGGCCGCCCGAAATGACCGCCGCGTTGTCGACGTACGCCGACAGCAATCCCTCCGGGCTGCGCGACGAAGTCCGGCGGATGAGGTCGAACAGCGAATGCTCGAGCCGTCTCTCCCCGTCCCACCATTCGGCATTGAAAATCTTGTGCCGGCAGTGCTCGGAGTTGACCTGCGCGAACATCATCAGTTCGGTGTCGGTCGGATCGCGGCCCAGGGCTTCGAAACCCGCTTCCAGGTACGCAATCTCCTCCGGCGACAGGGCCAAGGCCATTTCCCGGTTGGCCCGTTCCAGCGCCTTGCGCCCTTCCGACAGCAGCGGAACCGCTGCCGGTGGACGGGGAGTTTCCGGGGCGAACAGCTTCTCCAGCGGAACGCCTTCCGGCACCAGATCCTGCGTCATGCGGTCGAACAGTTCGGCACGGGACTCCGGGCCCAGGGGGTCCGAAGCGGCTACCCGGTAGCGCACGGCGCGTTCAATGCGATGCGTATTCGGAAAACCGCACAGGCGCGCGATCTCGCTGGCCTTGGTGGACCACGGCGAGATGCTGCCCCGCCGGGGGAGCGCCAGGAGCACCTCCTCGGCGCCATCGAATTCCGGCTGCGGCCAGTCCGGACCGTAGTTCAGCAGGTCACGCAGGCGGTCGAGTTCGACGCCCTCTGGCTGCGGATCGATGCTGACGAGGTGAAGAAAGCTGGCGCCGACTTCCCGGACGCCCGGTTCCCGGGCCTGCAAACGGCTCAGGAGTTGCTTGCGTCGGAACGGGGATAGAGCGCCGGAACCTGGTAGCGCCAGCATCCCCTATGGCCTGCCAGTGCGCCTAATCGGAACCGGCCCCGCCAGGGGCATATACGGGTGCAGGAAACTGCGTCACGTTGCCCTCCTCGGCGGACGAAATCTTGCTCACGCCGCGTTTCTCCACCTCGTCGATGCGCAAAACGCAATGCATGGGAATGTAGGTTCGGCGCACACCCGAGAACTCGGACTTGATCTTCTCCTCGCCCGGATCCACGACCAGCGACGTGCGCTTTCCGAACTCCAGTCCGTCCACTTCGACGAACCCGAACATGCCGCCCTGGGAAACGCCGCGCGCGTACATTTCATAGACCTTTCCCTGGTTCAGGAAACTGATTCGGTAGAGAGGCTTGGCCGCCATGATCGGGGCGAATTATACCGGCATGGATACTCTTGAAGTGAAATGGCAATGAAAGACGAATAATAATCATTCTCATTTATGTTAGACTCGCAACGCGTTCGATCCTGCAACAACAAAACTTTGGCTAGAGAAATCGGTCTTGACGAACTGCCCACCGGCTGTGGCGGCGAAATACGCACCGTCAACGGCGAAGGGCGGGTTTCGCGCGAGCTCCTGACGCTGGGGCTGGTGCCGGGAGTTCGCGTCCAGGTGCTGCGACGCGGCATAGGCGGCGATCCCCTGGAAATCAACGCGGGCGGCCACCCCGTTTGCCTGCGGCGGGATCAGTCGCGCATGATTCGCATCGTGGCGGCTCCCAGGTCCTGACTCCCCCATGCCCCGCCGCCCGCTGATCGCGGTCCTGGGATGCCCAAATACGGGCAAAAGCACCGTTTTCAACCGCCTGACCGGCCTCAGGCAACGGACCGGAAACTACCCCGGCGTCACCGTCGAGAAAATTACGGGCGTAGCGCGTCTCGAAAAGCGCGAGGCGGAGCTGGTGGATCTTCCCGGCACCTACTCCCTGGCAGCGGACGGGCCGGAATCCGGAATCACGCTGGACGTCGTGCTTGGAATGGCCGCGGGAATGTCGCGGCCGGATGCGCTGCTGCTCGTGGCCGACGCCACCAACCTGCGGCGAAGCCTGTATCTCTTTTCCCAGACGCGGGAACTCGGGCTGCCGGTAGCGGTGGCGCTGAACATGCAGGACGTGGCCGAGCGCCAGGGGGACATGGTGGATCCCGCGGCGCTCGCGAGACAGCTGTCCGCCCCGGTAGCGCCGATAACGGCGAACCGCGGAGAGGGAATTCCGGAACTTCGTTCAACCCTCGAGCGGCTGCTCGCCGGCCCCGCGGCCGCAGCGAACCCGGTCATGCCGGAGGTGCGGGCGGAGGCGGCGAAAATGCGGTCAGGCCTGGACACGCCGGCGCCCGAGGAGGCGTGCCTGGAGCGCGCAATCATCGACACCGGGGGCGAGTTTGAACGGCGCCTGGTTGAAGCCGGCGGCCAGGCGGCCCGTGACCTGCTTGAGAGGGTCCGTCGCCGGCTGCGAGCGCAAATGGGCCAGGAAAGCCTTCAAAGCCGCGAAGCGCGCCGCCGTTACCGCGAGGTGGACCAGTGGCTGGCAAGGGCCGGAGCGTCCGGGCACCCAACCGATTTGGCTCAGACCGGCTGGCTGGAGCGCATTGTCAGCCATCCCGTCGCCGGCCCCATCGTGTTTCTTGCCGTGATGAGCGCGGTGTTTCAGGCGGTGTTCGCATGGGCCACGCCGCTGATGGATGCAATCGGCGCTTTCTTCGAAGAGGCGGGCGCCCTGGCCCTCGCGACGCTGCCGCCCGGCGCGCTCGCTAGCCTGCTGATCGACGGCTTGTGGTCCGGCGTGGGCGCGGTCGTCGTGTTCGTTCCGCAGATCGTGTTCCTGTTCGCCCTGGTTCTGTTCCTCGAGGACTGCGGATACATGGCCCGGGCTTCGTTTCTGATGGACCGGCTGCTGAGAATCTGCGGGCTGTCGGGTCAATCGTTCATTCCCCTGCTCTCCGGCTTCGCCTGCGCGGTGCCGGCCATCATGGCCACAAGGGTAGTCGGAGATCGCCGGGCGCGGCTCGCCACCATCGTGGCGATTCCCCTGATGACCTGTTCCGCCCGTCTTCCCGTGTACGCGCTGCTCATATCCGGCTTCGTGCCTCCCGCCTACTACCTGAATGGGTGGATCAATCGCCACGGCCTGATCCTGCTGGGCCTGTACCTGCTGGGAATTGCCGGCGGCGCCGCGAGCGCGTTTCTGACGCGTCGCATAGCCTTGCGCGGCGCGGGCGCTTCGTTTTTCATGGAAATGCCGCCGTTTCGGTGGCCGAACGGACGTGTTCTCGCACTCAAGCTGACGGCGAAGGTGCGGGTGTTTCTCACCCGCGCGGGAACCGTGATTGCCGCAGCCTGCGTATTGATCTGGGCGCTGGGCTATTTTCCGCGTTCGGACCTGATTGCAGCCGAATTTGCCGACCGGCGCGCGGAAGCGGCCGCGATGGCGGAAGACCCGCCCGCACTGGAATCGCGGCTTCGGCGCCTGAACGCGGAAGAGCGTGCGGCGCAACTGGAATACAGCCTGCTGGGCCGCGTAGGCAAGACCATCGAGCCGGTCTTCCGGCCGCTGGGATGGGACTGGCGGGTATCGGCATCCGTGGTCGCGGGATTTCCGGCGCGCGAGGTCGTGATCGGCGTGATGGGAACCGTCTATGCGCTCGGCTCCGAGGCCGAAGACAGCGCCGGCCTGAGAGAGCGATTGCGGGCTTCGCGATGGCCGGACGGACGCCCCGTGTTTACCCTGGCCATGGCCCTGGGGCTATTGGTCTTCTATGCCTTTGCGCTGCAATGCGTTTCCACTGTCGCGGTCATAGGCAGGGAAACGAACAGTTGGCGCTGGGCCGCGGGGGCCTGGATTTACATGTCCGGCTTCGCCTGGCTGGCCGGCATGCTCACCTATCAGATCGCCCTGTGACGCCTGGCCTGCAGGAAGCGTTGGCGCTGTTGATTGTGGCGCTGATCTTCGGCGCCTTCATATTCCGGAGAGTGCGCGCCCGGCGGCGCAGGAAAGGAGCCGGAGAAGCCAGCGTTTCGCCGGACGAGATCAGCCGCCGGCGCTAATTACCCGCCCGGGCTGTATCGCAGGATCAGCTTCAGGCGGCGCCCCTTGGGGTTGTGGGTCATGCCGTCGTAGGCGTGCTCTACGTTGGCGAAGGGCGGATCTTCGTCGGTGAGATTCAGGGCCGACAGCATCAGGTTCAGCCCGTAACGCGGCAGGCGCCACTGGAAATTCAGGTCCAGGGTCGTAAAGCCGTCCACCTTGAAACTCTCCACCGGCACGCCGCCGAAGCCGTCGTACGCCCCGTCGTCCCTGTAGGAAGACACGTGGTTCACGTACGCGGAAAGGCTGTAGTCGTTCCAGTGGTACGCGACGTATGCCTGGCCCTTCCAGTCGGGAATGGGAACGGTCAGCGGATTGCCGAAGTTCAGCTTGCCCGCGGCCGCGACGAAATCCTGGATCAGGAACTCGTCCAGATACAGCGCGCGAATGTCGTAATCCAGCGTATAGGTGCCATTGATGCCGGCATCCAGCACTCCGGAACCGAGATCAAGGGAACCGCGCGCCTCCCAGTCGATACCCGAGGTCTTCACGCCGGGCCAGTTGACCAGGGGAACCTCCACGCGCGTTATCGACCTGGAACCGCAGGCATGCGACAGCGTGTCCGCCCGCCCGTCGGCGCAGTAAATGTAATGCTGCACATGGCGGGCGGTGGCGGGATCCGCGTACAAGTCGTCAATGGTGTCATGCGGCAGGCTGCCGATGACGTCCCTGAAGTCGTAGCTCCAGTAGTCCAGGGTCATCTCGATTCCGGAGCCGAGGAAGAAAATGAACCCCAGGTTCCAGGTGAACGCACGCTCGGGTTCCAGTGACGGATCGCCGTAGATGTCTACAGGAATCCAGGCGCCGACCTGGCTGACGTAATTCGTGACGGTAAGGGGCACTTCCTGGAGGAGGTCGTCCACGGAGGGCGTGCGGAAGGTGGTCTGCACCGCCCCCCGCAACGTCACCGCATCGCTCAGTCGCCAGCGCAGGGCGAGTTTGGGATCGACGCTGTCGGCCTCGTCGTATCTCTCGTAGTTTGCCGCAAGCTGGGCGTCGAAGCGGTCGCTGAAGCTGATTGCGAACTCGGCGAAGACGCGATGCACGATCTGGTCTTCGTCGTACGGGTTGTAGGCGTTGATGAAGGTGAACGGGCCGAAATTGCCGGACAGGCAGCTCCTGTCACCCAGCGCCGCGCACGGATTGATGCTCAGGTTCCCGTGCGAATTGGGATTGCCCTGCGCGTTGAACCGCCGGAACTGGTAGCCGGCGGCATATCCCATCACGTCGCTCAACCAGTTGCCGCTGACGGTTGCGTCGGCAACCAGCAGGGTGGTCTCGCTATGCAGGTCCGAAACGCTGTTCATCCATGCGAACAGTTCGGCGGAGTTCGCCTGGGCGGGATCGTAGTGCGGGTTGGGCGTATCGTAGTACGGCGCCCCGGGCAAGGACGAAAACCGGCTCGCGCTGCTGAACGGGTTGTAATACTGGCAGCCGTCGGCGCCGGGCGCCTTCCGGTTGTCTTCCACCCGCATTCCGGGCCCCAGCGTAGTGTCCGGCACGACGCCCACGCCGCAGTCCGGACCGCCGTAGCCGCGAAACGCCAGGAACAGGCGCTCGGTGAGAATGGCGGGTATCGAGACATTTCCCTCGCTGCCGGACCAGGAAAGACCCAGGTCGTAGAAAGTCTCGCGGCCGCCGAGACCGTTGAACGACCCATCGATGCTTCCGGCCACTCGCCAGGTGCTCGTATCGCGCCGGTCCGTTCGGGCCGGATCGCCGTTGCCGAAAGGTCGGCCCCGCCAGTACCAGTTCTCGCTGCCCATGCACTCGGCTCGAAAGTCGCGGCTGAACTCCTCGTTGGCGCAGAAGGCAATCCGGTTGGGATGATCGGGAGCAATTTCCATGACGCCCCGATGCAACAGGGGAAACGGCGGATGAGAGGGCTGAGTCTGCCACTTCGGCATGACCGCGTCCGACCACAGCGCTTCGAGGTGGTAGTTGGCGTTCCTTCCCAGGGGGCCGTTCAGTTCGGCGAAAACCCGCGTGAACTTCAGTTCCTCGATCAGGTTGTCGAACGGCTGGTAATTGAAAATGCAGTAATAGGGATCGACCGCCGGGTTTTCCGGGTAGCCGTTCAGCCCGTTGCACATGGGATCGGTCCTGCCGCTCCACTGAACATCCTTGAGCGTGTCGATGACCTGATCCCTGGGGGTGGTCGCGGTATCGATGCCTTCGGGGAACCAGAAATAACCGGGATTGCCGACGCTGGACCAGCCGGCCCTCCAGGGGTCCACCAGGGGACGCAGCGCCCAGTCGCGGTCCTCCGCCTCCAGTTCGCCCCGGCGCTCATGCTCAACAGAAACGACGACGCTGGACTCGCCCACGCCGGCGCCCCAGATCACTCCCGCCATCTGGTCGTCCGCACTGTCGTAGCTGTCGTGCGAAGCAATGACCTCCAGTCCCTCGAAGTCGCCGCGCGTCACGAAATTGGCGATGCCGCCCACAGCGTCCGAACCGTAGATGGCGCTGGCGCCCTCCTTCAGCACTTCGATGCGTCCGATCGCGATGGAGGGAAGAACGCCCAGGTCCACGAATCGTCCGCCGATCAGGCGTGCGGGCAGATACGTCTGCCTGCGCCCGTTGAACAGGACCAATGACCGCGATGCGCCAAGGCCCCGCAGGTTGACGTTGGAAACGCTCTCCAGGACCGCTGCCGGCAGGCTCGTGTTGTACCAGCCCGAGCGCTCCCCCACAACGCCGTTGCTGGCGCCCAGGTGCTTGAACAGATCGACCATCAGCGGAGCGCCCTGCTGTTCGAGCGCCTCGCGGTCAACCACGCTCACCGCGTGCGGCGCGTCGATAGGCGTGCCGCGGATCGCGGTTCCCACCACCACGATCTCCTCGATCGCCCCGGATGCCTCCCCGGTTTCCTGGGCGACAGCCGGCAGTAGCGTGCCCGGGGAATGCACGGCGGCTATCGCAACAATTACCGCAACCCGTTTCCAACAGTTCATGTCGCCCCCGACTTTCCGAACTCCGCCGACGTTCCGCCCACAGTCTAATGTACGGTCGGCCTCTTCATGTAGCCGTCATGCTGGCGTGATGGCTTTCCGGCCAGGTATGATGAGCGCTGCCGGCAGAAAAGCCGCGAAGTGCTGTACATTTCCCAGCAAGTCAACACGCAAGTTTCCGTATGAACCTGACGCCGGCGCCGTTGGCGCCAATCCTGTGCCTGTCGGGCATGCTTCTTTGCTGGGGCTGCGAGTCCCCGCGGGAAGCGCCGACAGGAACGCAAACGCCGCAAACCGCTCCGCCGAGCGAGGAGAAAGCCGCCATGACCGAAACTGGACAGGCCTTTCTGGAGCGCAACGGCGCCCGGGAAGCAGTAATCACGACCGATTCCGGTCTCCAGTACGAAGTGCTCGTCTCCGGGGACGGAGCGAGTCCCGCTCCTTCCGACCTGGTAACCGTGCATTACACCGGAACGCTGATTGACGGGACCGTCTTCGACAGTTCCGTGCAGCGCGGACAGCCGGCGGAATTTCCGGCCAACCGTTTGATCGCGGGCTGGGTGGAAGCCCTGCAGCTCATGCAGGTCGGCGACAAGTGGAAGCTTTACGTCCCGCCGGATCTTGCCTACGGCGAACGCGGGGCTGGAGGGGTTATCGGTCCCGGCGCCACCCTGATCTTCGAAATCGAACTGCTGGGCGTCCGTTCCGCGGATTAGAAAGCCCCGCCGGCGGCGCCGCCGCCGTCAGACTGCCGCCTCGGACCAGCGTACCCAGCCCGTGCCTTCGTGACCGAAATCAAAGGTTTCGGGGTGCAGAAGTTCGGCCAGGATTTCCGCCGACTCGACCAGACGGGGCCCCGGACGATTGAAATACTGATTACCGTCGGTCACGAACACGCGATCGTTGCGCACGGCTGAGAGCCGGGCCCATTCGGGGCGGCCGGTGAGCGCCGGCATCTCCTTCATCGACTGTGCTATATCGAAACCGCAGGGCATTATGGCCACGACGTCGGGGTCGCGGGAAGCCAGTTCTCCGAAATCGAAATATCCGGAATGGCGACCGGCCTCCCCCATCATGATGCGACCGCCCGCGATTTCCACCAGGGCAGGAACCCAGTTGGCGGCAAACATGAGCGGGTCTATCCACTCGATACAGGCAATATGCGGCTGCGCCGCGAGCCGCTTCGTCCGCCTGCCGATGTCGCTCAGCCTTGCCGTGAGGCTGCCCACCAGTTCGTCGCCGCTGCCGGCGTCCTCGAGCGCGGCGGCCACGCGGCGAATGTCCGTCCAGACGTCATCCAGATCCATCGGTTCCAGCGACACGACCTCCGGCCTGGAAGACACCAGTTTGCCCACCGCCTGCTGCACGTCTGCCAGGCTGACGGCGCAGACCTCGCACTGCGACTGCGTGATGATCAGGTCGGGCGCCAGGCTGTCCAACAGTTCGGCGTTCACCCGGTAGACCGACAGCGCCTGGTCAACCAGCGCCTTCACCTGCGCGTCGATACGCCGGCTGGACTCCTGAGCGTCTATCTTCGATGCGGAGCAGACCGGAATGCCTGCAACGGCCGGCGGAAAGTCGCACTCATGAGAGCGGCCGACCAACTGCTTCTCGAACCCAAGCGCGGCTACGATCTCCGTGGCGCTGGCGATAAGCGAAACGATCCGCTGTTCGCCCATCGGCTCTCTTGCTTATGTGGTGCGAACGGCGACTGCGGGTGCGGGACTGCGCAACGCCAGCCTGCTGAAAAGCAGCGGCAGGAAGACCCCCATGCTGATCAGGGTGTTGCGGAAAAACGGAATTGCCATCACGTAACACTCGACCAGTCCGGCCCAGGTTTTCGGGTAGGTAGCGCCGAGCGCCCAGGTGCCGAAATTCGAAACGACGAAGAAAAGGACTGCCGAACCGAGTCCGGCCACCGCGATCCGCCCCCAGGAACGCTGAGAGCGGGCAATGAAGCCGCAACTGACGACCAGGATCACGGAAAGATAGGTTACCGGCTGATCGGCGTAGAAGGCCCAGTCGACTCGACCTGAAATCGCCCATATGCCCAGGTCGCCCGCCAGGTAGATCGCCAGTGGCGCCAGGTAGGCCACACTGCGTTTCGCGAAACAGGCGGCGCCGAAAATGCACAGCGGCAGTATGGGCGAGAAATTCCAGGGGTAAACGGTGTTTTCCGGGTCGATGGGAACACCGAGCGAATACAGCAAATACGGCATCAGCCGAAAGCCCACCGCAATGGCCACGAGCAGCGCCAGCGTGACAGG
Organism: Gammaproteobacteria bacterium; assembly: GCA_965116895.1. Classification (GTDB taxonomy): domain Bacteria; phylum Pseudomonadota; class Gammaproteobacteria; order Steroidobacterales; family Foliamicaceae; genus Foliamicus. The sequence continues at coordinate 1,446,053 of OZ220729.1, forward strand.
TCGAGGTCGCAACATCAAACTCTTCTCCCAGGGCACACCTGTTCCCGCAATTCTAGCGGAACCGGGCCTGCCGGATCAGGCCGAATACGCGTAGTACTCGATCCCCTCGTCCTGAAAGTCCTGCCCGGTTCTTGTTCCGATGCTCTCGATGCGGAAACCGGACGGTCTCGGCAGGTCATCCACCGCCAGTCCGGCGTGCAGCGCCTCGTATTGACTGCGGTTGAGATCGTAGGCCGGCTCCAGAGCCCTGTCGAAGTGAATACGGCCCGCCGCTTCCCTCCAGCCGTCGCATACCCGCATGGGCAGCGCCTCGGCCGCATCCCCGCTGCCGTAACCGATCAGCAGGATCTCATCGCCCGCCCAGTCCTCTCCGGCCCGGGCGGCTTCCTCCAGTCCGGCCGCCAGCCAGGCGAACAGTGCGCCCGAATAGATGTTTCCCAGTTGCATCATGCTGTCGTCGCCCCAGCGCAGCGGACGCAATACCAGTTCCTCGAACTCCGGGATCGACCGCAGCCCCTTCATGAGCTCACTGCTCCGGGGAAACGGGTTCCAAGCGCTCTGCCCGTCCCCATCCTGTTCCGGCAACTCGCGCCGGCGGCGCATTTCATCAACGGCTTCGTCGAGCGCAGTCCCGGTTTCAGGGCAAAGCCGCTGCAGCAGGCGGGAACCGTCGCCATGACTGATCGCCTCGGCGCACAATCGCACCAGTGCAAAGGCGCTTTGCGGCATGCGCCGGTAGGGACGGTGAAAAAACACCGCCCGCAGCTTTTGCAGCCACTCCGCCGGCGACACGCCCCGGCGCCGGTAAAGATGCGACAGCGCGTTGCGGACCTGATCCAGATAGCAGTAAGTCGAGAAACGGCCGTTGAACACCGGGTAGTGAAGGTTGGAGCGCGGCCGCCGGTCGGCGTTCATGAGAGGCTTGCGGAAATCGGAGATCCGGTAATCCGAGGCGCGTCCCGCGTGGCCCAGGTCCAGGCTGGCCAGGGCCGGGTCGCGTTCCACCAGCAGCGCCACGGCGCCGGCGCCCTGGGTGGGCTCGCCGGAACTGCCGCGGGCGTAGAGAGCAAGATCGGAACAGATGACGATCGCCGCGGAATCCTCGAGCAAACAGTGACGCACGGCATTCTTGAGCGCGTAGACGCCGCCCAGGCAGGCGTGTTTTATTTCCGGGACCTCGCAATGCTGCGACAGACGCGGCAATCCATGGTCGTCCAGCGCCTGGTCAAGCATGCCCTTGATGATGATGGACCCCGCGGAGTTGTCGTTGCTGGATTCGGTCCCCAGCGCCAGCAGCCCGATGCGGGCCGGATCCACATCATTCTGGCGAAGCAGCTTGAGCGCGGCGTTCGCGGCCATCGTATAGACGCTTTGCGCGGGGCCGGGCACCCGGAAGGCATGGCCGACCACGGCGGAGATCTTGTCCCAGGAGGCGCCGGTCCACCCGCACCAGTCCTCAAGGCTGACACGGTAGGGCGGCAGGTCCATCGCCATGCCGCTGATCCCGGCGGTGAGCCCTGCGTCTTGCGGCGCCCTGCGGGCCGGAGGGGTTCGCTGAAGTGCCATGAAGTGCTTTTACCCTTTTGTCGAGCGCGCGCAGGCCGAAATGTGCTCATGACAAGCCCCCCGCAGTCAAATCGATTATATCGGAGTGACGTACCATCTTCCCGCTTTTCGGTTGCCCAACCGCGGCGGGCCCGCTGCCCCCACGGCGGCGATAGCGCGTTAGCGATGGCCTTCAACGACCAGATCGGGAATACCGGCAAAGTCCCGTGCATTGGAACTGATCAGGGTTGCGCCACGCAGGGCAGCGGTAACTCCGATGGCTATGTCCGCTGCACGCCGTCTCGGCGATCCCAATTGACGAAAGACCTCCCCGGCCGCATGAGCGAATTGTTCCGATAGGGGAATGACCCCATCGTCCGCCAGGAAGACACGTCCGGTAGCCAGTTGTTCCGGCGTTCGCGGGCCGCGTGAGAATTCGTACCAGGCAACCGCGCTCATCTCGATCACCTCGTCCGAGTTGGCTATTTCAAGCAACCGCCGCCGCTCCGCGCCGGCATTCCCCAATGCGTGAATCAGGAAGTCCGTATCCAGGTGAACCGTCATCAAAAGCCCTCATCCTGTTCCTTGAGCCGCCGGATTTCTTCCTCGACGTCGTGACCTTCAAACAGCTCGATCAATCGATTCAGCACTTGAACACGCTCTTTCCTGCGTGCCGGCGACACGCCCATCACGGTCTCCCGATGGTGCAGGACAGAGCGGCGGATCGCTTCGGACGTTGAACATCCATAGCGATGGGCAAGCTCGCGCGCCGCAGCCTGCGCCTCGTCATCAAGCAGAATAGTCGTGCGTTTCTGCATATCTTATGGCTTTATATCATACATATAGTATGTAGTGTCTACAACGGAGTCGTTGACAGTCAAGACTTGGCGGAGGGAGTGTCCGCTTTATCGCTCACCGAGAGGGTTCGCAAGCGATTGATTTAGATAGTATTCCGGTGTTTGGATTCGGCTCCCGGAAGTCCCGTTTTAGCATTTGTTTATGCGATGCGGGGTCTTGCACCTTGCGGTCCGCCGCTCCCGCATCGCAGATCTTACCGCACCCTGGCGCGCTCTCGCTCCGAAGCGAACCCCGGTGATGGAGGGGGAGGATTCAGGGAGTGCGCGTCATGGCAACTCGGAAACCGCCGTTGTTGCCGCGGGCGTCGGTGGCGCTCCTGGCACGGGTAGCGGAGCGCAGGTACCTGGGACTGTTGCGCCAGGAGCCGCCGCGCGTCACGCGGCTTCTGCAATTGCCGTTAAGCCATGCGCTGCCATTAGACGGCGCGCCTGTATATCTGCTGTTCCAGCAATCCTCTACCCACTCAAAGACGTTGCCCTGCATGTCGTGCAGGCCATAGGCATTCGCCGGAAACGAACCCACCGGAGACGTGGATTGGTCATCCCAAGGGCTTCCGCAGCCATCGCAATTGGCGTTGTTGCGGCCAACTTCGTTGCCCCATCTGTATTGCGTGGTCGATCCTGCTCGCGCTGCAAACTCCCATTCGGCCTCGCTCGGCAAGCGATAATCTTCACCCGTCTCCTGCGACAGCCAGGACACGTAGGATTGAGCATCCTGCCAACTCACGTTGATGACCGGGCGGTCGCCGCGACCCAAACCCTCATCAGCCGGTCGGTAGCCGTTGCATCCGCCCATCAGCACGCAGGTTTCCCACTGAGAAAACGTCACCTCATGTTTTGACAGAGCAAAGGGCTGCGAAATCGTGACGGTATGTACCGGCCTCTCGTCATTCCTGCAACTCCGCCCCGAAACGCAGCCCATGCGAAAGCTGCCGGCGGGAATGCCAGCCATCACTGGAAGATCCAGCTTCAGCAGTTGGCCGTTCTCATCATAGTTCTGGGCAAGTCCGTCGCGGTCCCCGTCTTTATAGTTTTCTTTTCTCCGCAGTTGGCCGTTCGCGTGGTAGGTTTCGTACGCGCCGTCCAGCTTCCCTCCCCGGTAGGTCTTCTTCTCCCGCGGCCGGCCGTTTTCATGGTACGACTCGTAAGCGCCGTCCCAAGACTGCTCACCCTTGCGGGTGCCCTTTTCCCTCAGTTGGCCGTTCGCGTAGTAGGACTCGTAGGGTCCGTCCACCTGCCCCGTCTTGTAGGTTTTCTTTTCCGTAGCTGGCCGTTCGAGCCGTAGGATTCAGATGTGCCGTTCAGTTGGCCGTTCGCATAGGTTTTCTTCTCCCGCGGCTGGCCGTCCTCGCTGTAGGATTCAAACGGGCCGTCGCGCTGGCCATCCTTGTGGGAGCCCTTTTCCCTCAGTTGGCCGTTCGGGTGGTAGGTTTCGTATGCGCCGTCGCGCTCGCCATCCTTGTAAGTGGCTTCTTCCCGCAACTGGCCGTTCGGGTGGTAGGTCTCGGCGGGCCCGTCCCTCTGCCCGTTCTTGTAGGCAGCCTTTTCCTGAAGCTGGCCGTTCTCAAAATAGGTCTCCTGGGTGCCGTGCAACTGCCCATCCTTGTAGTCGCCCTTTTCCTGAAGCTGGCCGTTCGCGTGGTAGGACTCGAAAGTGCCGTCGGGTTGATCTTCCTTGTAGTCGCCTTTTCCGCGAAGCTGGCCGTTCTCGTAGTAGCTCTCGGAGGGGCCGTGCATTTGCCCATCCTTGTAGATTGTAATTTCCCGAAGCTGGCCGTTGTTGTAGTAGATCTCGGCAGAGCCATCCAACTGCCCATCCTTGTAGGAAAACTTTATCTGCGGCAGGCCGTTCTCCTGATAAGCCTCGACAGGACCGTCGAAAGGGCCGGAGACTTCTAAGCCGCCATAGCCATCACCATGCCTGTCGTCATATAGCATCAGTTGCCTGTTCGTGCCGCGCATGTTTATGACCTCGACTACATCCCCCCAAACTGAACGACCATCAATAGGCACCAATGCAACCTTTGCTTGAAGCTGCCCGTTCTCGTAATAGATCTCTAGAGGGCCGTCTATCTGTCCACCCTTCATGGCGACCTTTGCCTGAAGCTGGCCGTTCTCGTGGTAGGACACGGCCAAGCCGGCGAAAGGGTCGTCCGAGTTGACCTCATAGACGAGCCCGCCCCGTTCGACCAGAGAATTAGCAGGCGCCTCCCTGTCTGGCGCGCACGCCGTCAGGGTGAGGGCTCCGATTAGCGCGATTAGTGTTGCTCTCATGGGGTTCTCCTGTGGTTGTGACACCTGGTGATCCCGGCAGCCGCGCAAGGTGCCGGGCCATGAGATCACGTCGCAGGTAAGCGAGGAGCCCTGCTTATTCGCCACGGCGCCGGGAGCTACCCGAGGCCGTTGATTCGGCTATTTCATTCGGCAGGCAACCCGACTAGGAGTGCCTGCAACGTGATCTCGCCGTCAATTATGCCGTAAGGGCGGTTATGAACGGTTGAAAACGCTTACGGACTGCAAATTTGCCGCATTTGCCGCCCCGCCGGCGGGGCCGCGAACTGACCATTCCGCCTATATAGAGTCCGGCTTCCTGGGGGCAGACGGCCCGTTCGCCGCGGTCGGTATGCTCGGCTTGCCTTCGGGCGCTAGAACAACCAGCGGCGGCAACGGATGGCCCCGGACCAAAGGGGAACTTGATGGGAACAACGATGATTGCCGGCAACGCCCGGCCCGTGGTGCATTTCGCAGAGCCGCTTACCAGCGAGAACTGCATCAACTTGATCGACCGCATTCGGTCGCTGCGAGACGATTACTTTTTCTCCGAGGTCCAGTTGCGGCTGTCCTCGCCAGGCGGAGAGGCTTCTGCCCTTCAGTATTTTCTGGGCGAGTCCCGAGAGCTCTGCGCCAGCGGCTTCCGAATCGACACCCACGCGGTCACGCGGGTTGCCAGCGCGGCCGCCATCATGTTGAGCCTCGGAGGCCAGCGGACCGCTCACCCCAAAGCCATGCTGCTCTACCACACCGGCCGACTACCTGGTGTGGATGGCGCGCTTACGGCGAGGGGTGCGGCGTCGATTGCCAATATTCTCGGCGAAGTGGACGACGAGATCATCAGCCTTTTGGCCGAGCGGGCGGCTCAGTCCCCACCACCTTCCGGCGACACCCCGATGGAGCGATTCGCCGCAGGTGACTGGACGATCATCGGGAAGCTGGCCCCAGGGAACGCGAAGAGGCCGGCTACCGCCGTTCGGCAATTCCGCAAACGGGTGGCCTCCGCCTTTGCCGGCGGGGCGAAAAAGCTGCACGCCCTCTACGAGGACTTCTGCGCGTTGGACGTTCCCGTGACGCCCTGCATGGCCCAGGAGCTTGGGCTGATCGACTCGGTTGGCGACGGCGAGCCGGAGGCGGGCGAACGCTCCGCCGATCCCGGCCTCACGATCCCACAATGGGACGCCCTCTATCCAGGCGGCCGGGTCCCCCGGTCCGCGCTAACCCGCCACACGCTCATCCTGGGCGAGTCGGGCAGCGGCAAGACGGCGAGCGGCATCCTGCCGGTGCTTGCATCCATCCTGCGGGACGATAACGTTTCGTCTGCGCTGATCGTCGATCCGAAATTTGAATTGCTACCGGTCGTCGAGCGGTTGGCCGGCCCCGGAGTCCAGGTCCGGCTGCTACGGTCGGGAGTGGATTCGCTCAATCTGATGTCGGGCCCGCGGTCGGTCGCCGGCGACATCGCCGCAGGCCGCTGGATGACGGCCGCGCGCAAGATTCTGGCCCGCGCTTCGGGCTTCGCGCCATCGCCCGCTCGTGTGCTTGCGGGGAAGGCGCCGAGTTCGCCCCGTCTTGCATTTTGGGAGGAAGAGGCCGCGGCGTACGCCTGCGGCGCGCTCGCGTTCGCGCTGCTGATTTCGCAAGAGGACCGCTGGCCCAAGGTGTTGGACGCCTACCCGACAATCCGCTCAGAGCAGCGGCGCCTGGTCGCCTTTGGGGAGTACGCCGGTCTAACCGGCAGCCGTAGAGTCGCGCCGCCCGTCAACGCGCTGGCGCTGGCGAAGCGCGCCTTGGACGATTTTCTCGCCAAAGAGAACACCGCCGAGTTCTTGCTTGACGCTGCCTGCCGCGAATCCGAAAGCGAAGAGGCTGCCGATCTGCGCAGGGAGATCCTGCACCGGGAAGCAACCCGCGCCGCGGATCAGCAATACCTGGGCGTTCTGGCAGAAACGAGGCGTTGCTTCCAGGCGTTCGCCGATCCCGCGGTCGCCGGGTCGCTCCTGTTCGGCACCGAGGGTGCCCGCGCAACCGTCGATTTCTCGGCAGCAGTCGATGCGGACGACGAGCGCACCATCTTCGTCCTTCAGCCCGAGGACGCCGGGGGTGACACCCTGTTTGCCAAAACGGTCAAAGGCGGCTTCTTTGAATCGATCCTGTCATCTGAGGCGAGGCGAGAGCGCGGTGCGCAATTACCGCTGGTCTGTTATATCAGCGACGAGTTCCATCGGTTCATCACGTCGGATGCTGTCCACGGGGAGCAATCCTTTTTCGACTCGGCGCGGTCCTTCGGCGCTGCGTGCGCGGTGGCCACCCAAGGGGTTACAAGCGTCGCTCACAGCCTCGCGGTCGCGGGGGAACCGGCGGTCGCCACGGCGATCAAATTGCTGATGCTGAACACCGGATCGAAACTCTTCTTCCGCTCGACCGAGGCGGACGTGCGGGCCCTCCTTGACAGCATCGGCCCAGGCACCGGGCCCAACAGAGTTACGGTGCTGCGGCCCCCATCGACCTTGCGACCGGGCGAGTGTTATGCGGCCCTGCCGGACGGCCGCTTTGAGCGGCGCCAACTGAAGCAAGTGGACCTGGCCAGGGAGGGGCGCTGATGAAAAGCCAGCGAGTGAAGGTGGCCAAGGACCGGCGGAGTCAGATCGCGTCGGAAGGGCATCGCCGATGCGAACGCGTGAACGCCGGCAGGGACCGGCTGCTGGCCGGCCTGCCCATCGTCATTGTTAAAGGCGGCGTCGTCCAGACCATTCAGCCGGGATCGCTCGAAGCGGAGGAAATTATCAGGCGGGGCTGATTTGGGGCCGTAACGGCCATTTTGCCGGGTGCTACACCCTTCGGCCCGGTCTTTCCTCGCCGCTATGGCGATTACAGCGGCCTGTTCTACGGGCCGCTCTCGCGCAAGAGGTTGGGTAAGGGGATAGCGCGTTCCAGGCGGTTACACCGCGCTACGGCGCTCAAATTCGCTCTGGCGGGCCGGTGTGAGGGTCGAAATCCGGGCTCCTGACGGTCAGCGCCCGCCGGCGGGGCGGGTCAGTGAGGGAGTGGGATTCGGAATTCGCCCTCTAGCCCTTGCGGCCATTGGGGTGTTGCCCCGGCAGGTTGATTTTGCCACGTCCTTTACCACGTCCATCGCGCCGCACCCAGAACAAATTTTACCGCTTGCTGCCGCGCTCGCCGGTTCCCGGAAGGCGGATGCGTTCCTGTTCCCGCGCTACGCCCAAGGCAAGGGTTACGACTCGATGTGCAGATGCTGGTGCACGGTCTGCGCGGATGCGAAGCTCAGAGAAGCAATTGCCAAGGCGATGTTGCCACCCAAATGAAAGCAAGCTTGAATAGGCGAAACGTCTCAAGAGCACCGGCCTACCCTGGTCTAGCTCGAAAGCTACTGTCTAAATGACGCTCGCTGCGACGCTGTTGCGCGTGATCCGGAGGTAGCCGAAGGCCGTGAGGCGGGTGTTACAGTCCCAATGAGTTGGGTTTGTCCGTTGAAGACACTTCCTCCTAGAGTGCAATCCACCGTCGATGCCCCGGCGGCACACCGAGGTACGCTTGTCTTGCAATCTAGCCTCAACTACCCGACCATAATTCTCCCGGCGCGCTTGCTGCGATGTTCGCAGGCATGCGAACCGACCTTCTCCACACCAAGATTTCCGGGCTCAATCCAAGGGCGATTCTGGTGTATCGCAGCTGACACATCAGGAGGCAACCGATGAGAAATTCTGATATCAAATACTTTGTTTATATTTCCGACTCAAAGATTGAAATGCTGTACGAACAAATTCCTTGGGAAGGAAGAAAGAATCTGAGCTACGAGTTGGGAGTCGATTTTGGAATGATAAAGGCAAGGTTTTCCAATGTGCAAAACCCAGTTGCTCAAGCTACAAAGATCAAGATGATTGAGAAATATATTTCTAGACGAACAGGAACAGTGGGTTCCTCTCGGAGCTACTTTCGTGGAGAAATGGAAATGATTTGGGGGCCGTACTATCAGTCCGACGAGGAGTTCGAGAATTTTGTTTATTTTGGTGGGGAGTTTCTAGGGACTCAGGTGGGATTGGGAGGCACAAAAACAAACTGTCTCGGGATATCTCAGAACAAGGGAGAGCAAATTACATCGTTCTCCTTGTCAAGCTACTTGTTATCGGCTCTGGCAAGAGGAAAGGAATTCCCCGATCCAAAGAGAATCCATTCAAAAGGCTACACGCTGAGAGATGTTCAAACGCCAGCCCTTAAAGCTGTCGTCCTCGCCAACAAGAGTCTCGCATATCCGAAGCAGCGCATGAAGTTTCTTGCAAAGAGATTTCTTTTGGGCAGTGTCGATGCACGCCCGGTGCTTATTGGTTCCCCGATTTACGTTGCTCTCGCGGATTAAGTGACAAGTTGACTTGCTGGCAACAGATTCAACGTTACCAATTCGTGCAGCGTCTCTTCTGCGGAATCCCCACATTTCACCCGTAGGCCGCTGCTACGGCGGCGTCGAGCGCGGCATGGGTGGTCAGTGAGCCACTGAGGGCGGGCGTTGTAGAGGACGGTGAGGATGCGGTTCTTGTGGGCCTTCACGGCATCCTCGCTCCGTGGGACGGGGCGTTTCGGATAGCCCGGAACCGGCTCCTCGTTCCATTCCACCCATTCGGGCGGTTTGAACCAGGCCCGCGCGCCTGAAAGTGTAGTCAGCAAGATCAGGCCGCGCGTGGCGTTCCCGCGTCCGTGTTCGACTTGAGCCAACCGATTGGCTCTGGCCGCGAACCCAATAAGCGTGCGGGAATCGGATGCCGAGCCCTTTCTTTACCGCCTTCGGCGTCGCCGGCCCCTGGTCGCCCCCGCGAGCGGCGTTTGCATCTTCTCATATAGCATGAACAGGTGCTCGACACGTTCGCGCTCGGATGCAAACCCTCCGCGCCTGTAGAAACGGTCCACCGCGCGGTCGAGCACCTGATGCGCCCGGCGTAGGTCCGGTGGCATCAGGTCGGGATCGTAGAGATTGACCAGCGTCGCGCCAGGATGCGCGTCCCGCGCTTCCAGCACCGCTTGGGCGAGCGGTTCCAGCCGCGACCGGTCCACGTCCTTCGGCGGCATTGGAAACGTGTTGTAGTTGACGCCCACGGAATACTGATAGCGGCTTTCAAGCCGCCCCCCGATGTACCGGGTCCATGCCATGTGCATGGCCGAAGTCAGCAATGCGAAGTCGGCGAGAGTCGCGTTCGCCAACAGACGGAGCTTGTTGCTTGGAATCACGGGCGGTTCCAGCCACCCAATGGGCGCGTATTCGCGACGTTCCGAACTGACCTCTGGAATCACCAGAAATGGAGCGGAAGGAATAACGTTGACATGATAGAGCGTTGGTGTGGCGGCGAGCTTTTGCGTGGGTGCGCTCTTGCTTGCCTCGCGGTAGGCACGGACCGCAGCGATGCGTTCCCGCACGGTTGGCATCCGCGCTAGTACGTCGGGTGGTGCATCGTGCAGCGCCAGGATCCAGCGCTGACGGCCTTGCAGATACTCGCGTGCACCGACGAACGGCCGAAGATACGGCGCGGCCGTTGGCTCCACTTCCAGAAACGCGGCTCGTTCCTCTGTATCGAAAATATATTGGCCCCCGTCGATTGGTTTGGAACCGATAATCAGCCTCTCCATTCCATTAATTGGCGCACTCTCCTCGCGTACGACCACATGCGGGTCGGAGAGACCGCCCGCGTCAAACAGATAGGGAGACAGCGCCGCGTGGATGCTTTCCTCCGGTTCACCATTGATGTCGGGATAGCTGTACAAGCGCGTCTCCGTTCGTGCGGCGTCCCGCCGGTCAAGGCCGAGAATCACGACATGCACATGGGCCTTACCGCGTGCGTCCGATCCCCACGCGAAAGTACGGTGTGCGAAGGCAATCTCCAGCTTGCATCGTTCGAACAGGATCGGCCATAGCTGCGCAACCTGCTCGCCTGCCGTGATCGAGTTGGTGGCGACGAAGCCGATGCGGGCCTTGCTGCAGGTCACATATTCGCCTGCCTTGATAAACCACGCAGCCACGTAATCAAGTGTTCCGCCGCTCTTGCCGAGCGCAGCGATTCTGCGCACTTGGGCTCGCTGCTCTGCCGTCTGAAACTTTGCGCCCACGAATGGGGGATTGCCGAACACGAACGTGCACTCTTCGGGCGGAAGTACTTCTCGCCAATCCACATCCAATGCGTCGCCGTGCATGATGTGTGGCGAGCTTTCCAGCGGGATACGCACGTAGGTCTGGCCAAACTCCAGGCTCAGCCGGTTGTTCATGATGTGATCTATCATCCACATCGCGGTTTCGGCAATACGAGCGGGAAACTCTCCGAGCTCGATGCCGTAGAACTGATCCACATCAACCAGCGACAGCTCTTCCGCCAGAGCGTCCAATTGCCGATTCGGATGGATTTCCTTGAGCACTTCGATTTCAAGCTGTCGCAGTTCGCGGTAGGCAATAATCAGAAAGTTGCCGCAGCCGCAGGCGGGGTCGAAGAATCGCATCCCGCCGAGCTTTTCCTGAAACCGCCGTAGGTCGGCCCGGCGGCGGCTGTCCTTGCGGGACTTGAGACGCTCGAATTCGGCCCGCAGGTCGTCCAAGAACAGCGGTTCGATTACCTTGAGGATGTTCTTTTCTGTGGTGTAGTGCGCGCCTTGGGCGCGGCGTTGCTCCGGCTCCATGACGGACTGGAACAGAGCCCCAAAAATGGCAGGCGAAATGTTCGACCAGTCAAAGCGGCACACGTCCAGCAGTGCTTCGCGCATGGAGCCATCGAATGACGGAATCCGTAGCGACTCACGGAACAGATCGCCGTTGATGTATGGGAAGCGCGCCAGATCTTCGTCGAGTGTTGGGGAGCGATCGTTTTCCGGCGTATCCAGCACCTGAAACAGTTGCGCCAGCCAGGGTCCCAGGTCGGCGCCGTCCTCGCCCGTGCGGGTTTCGATGAACTCCAGGAAGATGTCGCGCGGCTCGAAGATGCCGGTGTCGTCGGCGAACAGGCAGAACGCGATACGAACCAGGAAGCGTTCGAGATCGTGGCCCCGATAACCGGCGGCATCCAGCGCGTCGTGCAGCCGCCCGACCAGTTCCGCGGCCTTGATGTTGGCGGGGTCCTGATCGCGGAAGGTGCGCTTCTGTACGCCGAGGATGAAGCCGAAATGCTCCACTTGCGCGGGGAGGTCCTTGAGGCTGAATCGGACTTCTGTGCGTTCGTCCAGGTCGCGCAACTCGAAGGTCTGGAAATCGCTTACGAGTATGTAGCGGGGACGGTCCCGCTCCTTCAGCGCGTCGAAGTATTCACCGGCCTGATCGTAGGCTTTGCCGAGATCGCGCCCGGCGCTCTTCTGCTCGACGATCAGCACGCCCGGCCAGAACAGGTCGATGAAGCCGGAGCGGTTATCGAGCTTTGCTACGTGCTGCTCGTAGCGCGCCACTGATCGGCGCTCCACGCCGAACACCTGGAAGAAGTCGTTGTAGAAGCTCTGCGTCTCGCTTGTCTCGCGAACCGCATCGCACCACTTTTGGGCGAATGCCGCGGCGCGGACTCGAACCTCGTTCCAGGAAAGGCGCATGTGGGGAAATTATCTCACGCCGCGATCCTGCTCACGCCGATGGCCCAGCATCCGAAACGGCCGATTTGGGAGGTGCTATACCCTTCGGGCCGGTCGAAACTCCCCGTAGCGGCCCGTACAGTGGCCGTCTCATCGCTCCGTGCCGTTCAGCCGGCCGGATGGGGGGATTGCGCGTCCCAGGCGGTTACGCCGCGCAGAGGGCCGCAGATTCGCTCTGGCGTGCATCCGTGCGGGCCGATTTTCGGCCTCTGGCGATCAGCGCCCCGCCGGCGGGGCGGCCTTGTCAGCAGGCCGGCGCCCCCCTTCCCAGGAACTGCCGGGCCAGTCTGCCGATCTCCTTGAGCAACCGCTTGGCCTTCGACTCCTTCCACACGCGGGCGAACCGCTGCGGCCTTATGGCCTTCAGCACGGCCGCCGAGACGATCAGTTCGTCGCGGCCTTCTTCGAGGTCCTCCAGGTGGTGTCCGGTAAGGTCGAAGCTCTTGGCCCGGCGTTCGGCCCAGGCCACCGCTTTGCCCTCCGGGGTCATCCGGCGGAATAGCTTGGGTGCGATGCGCCACAGGGCGGCACTATGCCGCTCCCACAAGGCCGAGCGGTTCCGTTCGTTCCCCAGGGCCTTCTCCGCCTTCTCCCGCAGGGTCTCCGAATCCTTGAGCCGGGCCCGCGCCTCGGTGAGGGCATCCAGAGTCGTGCCGCTCGTCTGCTCGTATCGGTCAAGCGTTTCGTTCGCTTGGGTGAGTTCGGACCGTACGGCCGCCAACTGCCCGGTGGCCTGCTTGGCCGTCTGTTCCGCTCGGGCGGCCAGGGCCTCGGCCTTCTGCCGGGCATCTTCGGCGCGGGTCACTTTGACTCGCACCTGCCGAAGCTCGCGGCGCATCGCCTTGATCTCCGCTTCGGCCTGGGCGACCCGCGCATCCGCTTCCTCAGCCCGCTGCATCGCGGCCAGGACCTCGGCCTCAGCTTTCTTGTTCTGTTGGCGCAGCCGGTCGTTCTCGGCAATCAGTTCGAGACGGCTTTCGTCGGCCTCATCCGCCACCCTCTCCTGGCGGCCTGCCGCTTCGATGGCCTGGTCAGCCCGTTTCCGTTCGCGGGCGATGTCCTTTTGCAGGCCGAACTCTTCCGGCGTCATGTGCCCCTTGCCCGTCAGGGCCTTGGGGTTGCCCCGCTGGATCTTCGGGTCCAGGTGGGTGGCGCAAAACTTTGCCCAACTGTCCTGCAAGGCGGTGTACTGCTGGCTGCGCTTCCGGCCCATCTGCTCGGCAAGGTCTCCGCGGGCGGCGCTCGGCGCCAGCATGATCCGCTCCTTCTTGTACCGGCCGATCTTCTGTTTGCGGACGGGCGCGACGTACAGATCGACCACGCCCTTGCCCCGCTCGTTCACGTCGTAGCGGACGGCGAACACCGACCCTTTGCCGAAAGACTGCTCTGCCCATTGGTGGGCCGCCTTGGTCAGCTTCCGGACCCGCTCCGGCGAATGAACCCACTCGGGGCTGATGATGGCCAGCAGGTGCATGGCGAAGGCGGCGCTCTTCCGTTCGGACGCTCCCGCCTCTTTCTTCCGGTGGCGGTACGCGGCCACAAGGTCGGTTCGGTCGGAATCGTCGCCAACAGGGACGAACTCCAACTTCTCCGCTCCCGGCAGGCAGGAGGCGGCCAGGCCCCTGGGTCCCCCTCGGACTGCCCGGCTCCGGGCCGATACATCTATTCCCCTGCCGTGTCTCGTCTGCGCGGCCAGGGCCTGGAATCTTGTGAAGTTCGAGCATCGAACTGCGGCATAGGTAATCATGTCATCATGTTCCTGTGTAGCGGCGTGGAGCGCCGCGTGGTAGCCCGGATGATAACATCCGGGCGTTTTGAAGCGTGAGAACGCTTCAAACCTACTGACACCATTGAAATCGGCTACGCGATTTCTACCGCTCCGCTATGGTGTAAGTAGGCGAGGGTTGCACCCTTCGATCCCGCTGCTGGGCCGGCGCTGTGGCGCCGTCCGGTTGAGGGGCTGGGCCGCCCCTCGCAACCCCTGGGCTGCCGCCCACCGGGACGCTGCCGCGCCCTCCCCGCGTCAGGCGTTCCGCCCGACACCCTGAATCATGGGCCTTGCCCCCGATACCCCGCGTAGGGCGCTGCCCTTACAACCCGATCAGGGCATTGCATGGCCCCGATACCCTCGCATCATGGCTGCCGCCCCGACTCCCCGCGAAAAAGCGCAAGAGAGCGCCTAAAAAGTCGAAGATTTTGAGAAAAAGCGCAAAATTCCTCGGAATAAACGATGAATTTTGCTGTAATTCGCGTCCTACCGGCCGCGTCGGCCCTTTTTCTTGGCGAGCTTGGCCTTCAGGGCCTTCACTTCGTCGTATTGCAGCGCGACTCCCCGGACATGCCTCTCTTCATGCCCGTCAGCAGGGTTGCTTTGGTCGAAGCTCCCTTCCCCCACTGCCGAGTGGATCGGAGGGTTGAGGCCAGGGTCGGAATCGAACCGACTTATACCGGGCTTCCGCCACGGTTGCATAACCAATCTGCCACCTGGCCTCGTGGGCCCCTTGCCCGGAATGGCAAGCAGCCACCGGGCTGTCAATCAAATGAAATTCGAGAGTTGGTGATTTCAGCGCAGGGTGCGACCTAAATCAATGCGACAGGTGTCGCCAGAGATTCAGGCGTCAGGCGTGCGGGCCTTTGGTCAGATCCTTGTAGCGGAGGCGCTTGACCGGCACCGGCTTGCCGCAAGAGGAATTCGGGGCAGCCTGGGTAGGCGCGCAGGGGTTAGTCGTAGAGTGTCGTGACCGTTTTCGACCCCTTCCAGGAGACGATCAAAACGCCGACCGGTCCTAAGAGGAAACCGAGTAAAAAGGCGAGGCTGGGATCTTCGACGCCTTTGATTTTGATTGCGTAGGCGATGAGTCCGCAAATCACTAAACCGATGATGATGTATCCAACGATTAAGTCCATGGAGGTTCTCCTATGAGTTGAGGGTTGAATGTTGCCCTCGACTGTCGATTGGCTGGTCGTTCCTCTCCTATATAGGGAAGTGCCCTGGCGGCCGGCGCGACGCTTTGCGGCAAATAGATGGATGAAATGCGAAGTGGTCAGCGGCAGATAGGCCGCTTGTCAAGTGCGAAATCGGGCCGGTTCGTGCAGTTTTTCACCGCCACACCGGCTCGGCGATCCTCTTGATCCCGCCTTTCCGCCGGTAACACCTTCACCCTCCTGCTACGGCGGCTATGCAATCTCGGCAATCAGCGCATTGGCAACGGCAGGGCCGATGCGCTGATCACATCAAAATATGAGCCTTATTTCGGCAACGTCAGGCTTGAGAACCGCCAGCAGGCCGGACTCGGGGATCACGTCGGCGTCGAGGAACACCAGGATGCCGCGTGCTGCCGCGAGCGCCCGCTGTCCGATATGACCATGACCAAGCTGCTGCGCGATAACGGCCTGGCAGAACGGGCGACGATGCACGGATTCCGGTCCAGCTTCCGGGATTGGTGCGCCGAAGTTCGCAAGGCACCCCGGGAGGTCGCCGAGGCCGCGCTGGCGTAGAGGGCGCGTACTTCCGGTCGGACCTGTTCGAACGCCGGCGCCGACTCATGGACGCCTGGGCGGATTACGTCATGGGCCGCCAGGCGCAGATTGTCCGGCTTCGAATGCGACATGAGAAATTATTGCAATATTTTCTATATTTCTGTATGATCGGGATTTTTACAACAGGATAATCCTATGTCTGAAGATGCCAAGTTCGTCATGTCCCGAAAGCTGGTGGCTTTTCATAAGGGCCTGGCGCTGCAATCCGTCGCCTCGCTGATATCGCGCGGGCGGCTCACTGAGGCCCACGTACTGTGCAAGGACGGGATCGTACGCAAAGGGGTGCCGCTGGAATCCGTCGCCGATTACTGGGGCTGGCCGCCGGCAATCGTCGATCAGATGCTGGAGCGCCACGGCCTGAATCCGGATAGTCCGGGCAACCACTACCTGACGGCGCAGGACGAGCAATAGTGGACGCGCCCGCCGAGTTCGAGCCGGACCGGCTGCTAACCGTCCAGCAGGTAACGGATTGCCTGTCGATTTCGCGCCAGACGCTGTATGCGCTGGTGAACGCGGGAGACTTCCCGCCGCCGCTGCGGATCGGACCGCGAGCCGTACGCTGGCGGCTCAGCGCCATCAACCGTTACCTGGACCGCAAAGAAAAGGACGCGACGCTGCGTCTAGTGGAATGAAAATCGCCCCGCTCTGGCCTAGGAAGACAGGGAGGGGCGATAGAGACTCGCGGAATAGGTCCAGATTCGCGCGAGAGTTGGTGACCCCAGCAGCAAAGGAGTCGAGTTGCATCTTACCACGGACACCGATCACCTGTGGCCGATCACTTGGTTCAAGAGGCTGCGATTTCCGGCGACAGCAAAGGCCCGGGAAGCGCACCTGTTAGCGGTCCTGACCCTCTACGCCAATCGGGAAGGCGGGTGCTTCCCCTCGATCAAGACTTTGGCGAGCAGAATGCGTTGCAGTGAGCGAGCGGTGAAGCGCGCCCTCGCGGGGCTTGTCAAGCAAGACCTGGTTGAAGTTTGCGAGCGTGAGCGCCGGGGCAAGCCGCGGGGCCGCGCGGGAAATCAATACTACCTGCCGATCGAACAGATTGATTTCTCCGACGTTCAAGGGGACACTTTGGACGTTCAAGGGGACGCTAGTGTCCCCTAGATGTTCAAGGGGACACTGGTGGCACGTTCAAGGGGACGCTAGTGTCCCCCCGAAGAACCAAGGTAAGACCAGTACTGAAGACCCAGGGTACAAGGTTGATTCTTATATCCATGAAGACCAAGTACTGTTAAGACGGCCGAGCCGCGCAAGCGCGCTCGACCGAGGAGAATTTTGCAAACTGCGGGAAACCGCGAAGGAGGAAACATGACGGACGAACGGAATATTCAGGATCGCGCTACCAGCGTCCTCGAACCCCTGGACTCGCTGCGGAGGCTTGAGGATTCCGAGGAGCTTCAAGAGCTTCAGAAGGCGGCGGAAGACGCATTGGTGAATGGTCTGCCGCAAGACCGCTTGCCGGAACTGGACGACAAGTTTGAGGCAGCCCGGAAGCGACATCGGATGACGGTGGGGCATGGCCCGCGTATTGAGAAAACGCGGTCTGAGCTATTTCGCGCGCTACAGATACAAGCACCGGAGTAAACACCATGACCAAAGCCGTAGCCATCCCCGACGTACTGAGGGTCTACCTAAAAACTGAGCCACTTTGAATGCGATTTCTGACAAACTTGGACCTGCCCCGTCGGCAATCGAGAAAAGGCCGATTACACCCTCAAACCGGTCCATCCGAACAATCGGTGAGCGATGCAGGCTAAGCTGGAGACTTGTCTGTGTCGAAATCTGGTGCGTTTGTGCAGTTTTACTCCGCACAGGCCCTCAGGGCGGTTCCAGAAGGCATGGGCGATAGAACCGGCCCCTATGACTCATTCCGGGCGGAAATGGGCGATAGAAATGCGGCCGCGCATGTTCGGCGTATCGCCCCGAGGGCCTCGCGGAACAGTTCCTCGGCCAGTTCGCTGACCGATTCGAGCCCTCGGCGCTCCGCCAGATCGGCCAGGGCGTTGCCCATGTCCTTCGGCATGTTGGCCAGGTGAATGTCCTCGGTTTCGTGGGGGGCTTTGCGCTCGGCGTTCCGAACCCTTCCCCAGAGCACGCCCTTGCACCAGCTTTCTTGCCCGTCTGGCTCGATGCCGGCATTCGCCAGGCGGAAGCGCATGGACACGGGAATATGCAACTTCATGGACTTGATTTCAGCGTTTTCTTTGGTCATTTCCTACTCCTTGTTCTATTAGGTGTTGGAGGAAAGGTAAGGGGTTGTGTGTGCTAACCGGAGAACTCGGCCTTCGGAAACCTGCATGAACACTCACTTTTGCCTTGGTCGGGGCTGTTTAGTGTTCCAACCTGTTCCAACCTGTTCCATCTGTTTCCATATACACGGGTGTTTCCCTATTTCCATTATTGTTTTCGTGATTTTTACCGACCATATAGGAAAGGTTGGAACAGGTTGGAACACTTCGCCGTCATTTTTCGTATTTCCAAAGCCTGACGAGCTTGCCGGCGCGCCGGCATCGCTTGTGCTTTTTCCAGCCGTTCGGACGCAGTTCTCCACTCAGCCTCATTTCCACGCTTCGGGGTTGTTTTTCCCACAAGTCATGCAGCTCCAGGAACTCCACAATTTCCGTCGTCGTCATGCCGTCCCGTTGCTTCGCGGCCTTTATCAGAGCATCCTCTTTTTCGGCCAGCAGGTCGCCCATATGGCTGTCCGCGCTTCGCGCCTCTTGTGCCGATTCCTTCGCGGCCGGCTTCAACTCATCCGGCATGTTCGGCTTGTTTCCGGCCTTGATCCACGCCACGGCTTCGGCCCATATCTGCTCCCGGTTGGCGTCCATATACGCCTTGATCCGCTTGTATGCGGCCTCTCCTGTAATGCCGTCCTTGCCCTTCACCCGCACCACGCCAAAGCGCCGCAGGTTGTGGTCGTTCGGAAGGCAGTCATCCCGGTCCGAAGTGCCCGCGAATATGCATCGGCGCAGAATTTTCGCCGGGTCGCGCCGCCAGGCCAACCGGACATTGTTGTCAATCGGGTTGCTCAGGAAATCCTTTACAGCTTCGGTGTCGGCCCGGCGCATTCCGGCCAGTTCGGAAAGCTCCACAATCACTTTGCCTTGCAGGGCTTCTACCAGCGCCTTCGCGCTGTCGGCCATGTTCTTGATCCGGCCCACCCAATCCCTATGGCGTTTTTCGGGCAGCACCAGCTTGACGAAACTGGTCTTGCCGCATTCCGGGTCGCCAATCAATATCGGGCTTTCGTGCTGTTCGGCTCCGGGGTGGAGGGTTCGGTTGACGGCCCCGGCGAACATGTAGAGGCTTGCCCACTTCGCCAGTTCGGGGTCTTCGCCGTCTTGTAGGTCCAGGCATTCGGTCAGCGTCGTTTCCATTCGCTTCACCCCATCCCACTTCGGCAGGGCGTTGATCCAATCCAGGAATTCATCGGCAGGGCCATCCTCAAAGCAAATCGCGTTGCACCACTCTTCAAACCTTTCGCGGCCCACTATGTATGGGCTCGGGTCTGCATCCCTGTTTGCCCTCATCACCCGGCGCTTGAGGTCCACCTTCACGCCATCCCTCCACATGTTGTCCACCCGTTCCCACTGGCCTTCTTTGTGGCG
The DNA here is from genome assembly GCA_965116895.1 of Gammaproteobacteria bacterium. Taxonomy (GTDB): domain Bacteria; phylum Pseudomonadota; class Gammaproteobacteria; order Steroidobacterales; family Foliamicaceae; genus Foliamicus. The sequence continues at coordinate 1,465,488 of OZ220729.1, forward strand.
CCATTCCATTGCCACCTCGCGCATGTTGTATCGGATTTCATACCCCAGGTGTGCAATCGCCAACCGGAACCCGTCACAGTTCATTAAGAACACGGGCTTGCTTCCCGCATCAGGCGCGAATTGAAGAACATCGGCGCTCGGCTTCGCGGTCTTCCATTCGACCGCGGCTTCAATCAAGTCATCGGCCTCGCGGCGCTTGAGGACATCCGCCGCATCCCACCTGTCCGGTGCATCCTCTGGTGGCGTCACGACCCGCAACTTCGCGGCCAGGGGTTTTACCTTGGCGGCAACCTTGCTCATGGCCTTGCGGCCCGGCTCGTCGGCATCGGCCCACAACACTACATGCCGATTCTTCAGCGGGCTGAAGTCGGCCTTTTTTACGCCCGGTGTTCCGCCCGCCCAGGTCGTAGCGGCATACCCGTATTCCACCAGCTTACCCACGGCCTTTTCGCCTTCCACAAGGATCACCGGTTTGCTGTCATCGGCTTCCATCAGTTCGGGCAGGCGGTATAGGGGCAGGTCTTTTTTCGGGGCCGGCAGGAACAGATTTCCGTCCTCGTCAAATTCGGCCTGGCGCATAACCTTCTTGCCGTCCGGCCTATTCCACCGCAGCACCATCAGGCAGGGCGTGCCGTCCGCCTCGCGGTACTCGTATTCAATGGCCGTCTTCCGGCTGTATGGAAGTTTCGTAAACGGCCGGCGCTTCGTCCTTTCCTCTTCGGCAAACTCAATGTCATCGCTATCAGGGGCTGCGCCGTTGGCCTTGTTGCGTGTCTTGGTCTTGTGGCCGTTGTCGGCTTTCCATTTAACCCCGGTCATTCGCTCGTACAACTTGGCAACAGCCTTGATGTCTTGGCCGTCGGGGCAACATTCGTTGCAGAACAGTTTTCCTCTGGCGTTGACTCTTACCCCGTCTTTTGTAGGGCCGTCTGGGCAGGGGCAGGCGCCTTTGTATTGGTCGCCTTCTTTCTTGAATGGGAGGCCGGTGTGCGCTTCGATCTTGGCTACCAGTTCGGCGGCGGTGAGGTCGGGCGCTTTCCGCCCTTCGGGGCGCTTTCGGTTAGAATGAGCGTGCGAAGCTGCGCGACCATCAACATCCGATGGGGAAGGGCCGGTGGGGGCAGTCCCACCGGCTTTTCTTTTGGCCACGACTCATTGCCCCGCTGCTTGCGCGGCTTGTTGGTTTGAGTCGGACTTGATGGTGCTGGCGACGGGTCGTGTCGCTGCCCACTTTTCCAATTCTTCCCTTCGCCAACCTTTCGCCGTTCCCGTAATCGTTACGGGGCGCGGGAAGGTCGGATCGCGCTTGAGCAAGCTGTAAACTGCGGATCGGCCGACACCCAAGAATCGGCAAACCTGCGGCAGGCGGAGGAAGAGGGGTTTTAGATCGTTTGTGTAGGACATAGAGGGTTCTCCATGTGCATCCGGGTGCCCCCTTCTAGTCCTATTTTTTGTGCGTTCCCCCCAGGGGAGTACCGACGCCGCGCCGTGTTGTTCTATCTGGCGGCTCGGTTATGGTGCCCTCTTCCGGTCAGGGAAATGGGCAACTCACCGCAGTCTCAAGTATATCAAACGGCGCGGGCGAATGTCTATGGACTCTTGCTGCCTAGATACTCGGCCCATTGGCACATGAGCGCCCGCCTCTTCTCCACCAGGGATGACCGTGCGTACGCGGCCTCGACGCGGTTGGGGATTTTGTGCGCCAGCGCCGCCTCCATGACCGCGTGGGGCGCGTCCGAAAGCTCTGCCGAGAAGTCACGGAAAGCTGATCGCATGCCATGCGGCAGCCCGTCAATTTTGAGTTCCTTCAAGAGCTTGGGGAAGGTCGCGGTCGAGATGATCTTGCCCCGTGCCGACGGGAACACCAGGGCGTCATCCTCGGGTGCTGCCGTGCCGGCGATGTTGCGGGCCTGGCGGAGTATTTCGAGGCTGCGCGGGGCCAGCGGGACGCGGTGTTCCGCGTTGCCCTTCATGCGGGCCGGGGGGATTGTCCAGAGGGCATTCTCCTGGTCGATCTCCGACCAGACGGCCCCGCGGACCTCACCGGACCGGCCGGCCGTTAGGATCAGAAATTCAAGCGCCAATTTCGTTGTGGGGTAAGCGCCGCTCGCCCGCACGCGGCGGATGGCCTCGCCCACCTCTCTGTAGGGCAAAGCCTTGAAGTGTTGGATCGGCTTTCGCCGGCGGGGCAGTACTTGTCGAATCGCGTCCTGGGCGGGGTTGTCTTGGCGGAACCCCGCGGCAATGGACCACCGCATGACGGCCGAAATGCGTTGGCGGACCCGCTGTGCGGTCTCCCGCTTCGTCGTCCAGATCGGTTCGAGCACGGCCAGCACGTCGGCTGGCGAAACTCGGTCCACGGGCATGTCCCCGATGGTCGGAAAGGCGTAGGTGCGGAGCGATTGTTCCCATTGGCCCCTGGACTTCGGGTTGGTCCATTCTCCGGCCTGCAACTCGATGACCGTGGCGGCGGCGTCGCGGAACAGTGGCGGGCCCTTCTTGGGGCGGCGCGGGTCGCCGCCCTCGCGGGCGATGTCCTGGTTGGCGATGGCTTTCTTGCGGGCCTCGGCGAGGGACACCCGCGGGTAGGCGCCGAGGCCCATCCCCTTCCGCTTCCCGTGGATGACGATGATTTGCACCCAGCTCTTCGTTCCCGAAGGTTTGACGTTGAGCATCAGGCCGGTGCGGCCGGAGTCGTAATGGCGCTCCGCGGATTCCGTCTTTCCCGAGTGTTTGACCGCCTTGACGAAGGCGGCGGTCAGTCCGTTTCTCCCCTGGGCCATGCGTTCCATTGTAGAGCATGAGTTTATGCAAAGGTTTATGGTTACGGGGCGCGAACACCCACGAACACCCACGCATCTCTACGCACACTAACGGACAGGAATATCTTATCGGATCAATGACTTGTTTGCGGCGGAAGTGTATCCAATTCAGGCATCTTCGGAGTAGTTGTGGCGGAGGGAGTGGGATTCGAACCCACGTGGGGCGGATCGCCCCCATCTGATTTCGAATCAGCGCCGTTAGGCCTCTCCGGCATCCCTCCGGGGGCGGATTATATTGCGCCGCTCCTCAATGGGTCGCGGCCCCGCCCTAATCGAGACGCTTGGTGAATCGCAGCACCGGAATCGCGATCGACACCAAAAACAGGCCCGAGATCGCGTACATCTGCGGCGCCAGGTCCGCCAGGGTCGCGCCGCGCAGGATGATTCCCCGGACTACTTCCACGAAGTGCGTGATGGGGAAAAGCAGCCCCACCCACTGGGCACCCTGGGCATTCCGTCGAAGGGGAACATGAAACCGGATAGCAACAGCATCGGCAGCATGAAGAAAATCGCCCCCTGGATCGCCTGGAACTGCGATTTGGCGAACGTGGAAATCGACAGTCCGATGCCCAGCGTGGCGGCAACGAAAACCAGGCTGGCCAGGTAGAGATCCAGCAATGATCCCAGGGTCGGCACGCGGAACAGCCAGGTTCCGGCGAAATAGACAATCGATACCTGGATCAAGCCGATCAGGATGTAAGGAGCGATCTTGCCCAGCATCAGCTCGTAGTTGCGCACCGGCGTGGTGATCAGGAACTCCAGGTTGCCGCGCTCGCGCTCGCGCACAACCGCGACCGCCGTAAACACGATCATCGTGAAGTTGAGAATCAGGCCGACCAGCGCGGGCACGATCTGCACGGCCGAGCGCCGTTCGGGGTTGTAGTAGAACCGAAGGGCCAGGGGCATATCCGTCTGTCCGGTTTCGGCGCGGGGCGACGGCAGAAACTGCACCAGGCGCTCTATCGCGCTGATGATGGTCGGATCGCCGGCATCGACCATGAGTTGCGCAAGCGGGCGATCGCCGTCACTCAGGCGGCGCTCGAAATCCGCCGGGATGTAGAGCACGGTGCGCAGGTCGCCGCGGCGCATCTGGCCCAGCAATTCGGTCACGTCGCCCGACCGGCTTACGAAATCCAGCACCTGGCTTGCTTCCAGAGCGCCCACGAGTTGCCGCGACATCGAAGTGTCCGCGTGGTCCACCAGCCCGGCGGCCATGTGGCGCACGTCGGAGTTGATGGCGTAGCCGAACAGGACGATCTGGATGAGCGGCAGACCCACGATCATTCCCAGCGTCAGCCGCTCCCGGAAAAGCTGGCGTATTTCCTTGTCCACGATCGCCGATATCCGCCGGAACCAGAACCGCACCAGGGCCAGCAAGGGGGGTATCCACGACAGGCTGAATACGAAGGCCCGCCAAAGGCCCGCCACGACGAAAGCGAAAGCCCTCCAGAGGTTCATCTGGTCGGCATTTGAAAGTTCGTGGCGGCCACGAATACGTCTTCCAGCGTGGCGCCCGTTCGCCGCACCGCGCCTTGCAGCGATGCCTGTGTCAGCAAGGCTTCGATCCGTTCCGCCGGGGACTCCGTGTTCGGATCAAGCATGACGCGCAGGCGGTTGCCGAGCTGGGTCACGGCCAGGACCCAATCGTTCGGCTCAAGCAATGCACGCGTGCGCCTGGGCATCCGGGTTGCGACTTCGACCGTGATCGCCTCGAGCCGGTCCATCAGTTCCTGTGGAGGGCCTTCCCGCACCATCACGCCCCGATCGAGAAAAGTGAGGCGGTGGCAGCGTTCCGCTTCGTCCATGAAGTGGGTGGAGACCAGGATCGTCGTGCCCTGGTCGGCCAGCTCGAACAGGCGATCCCAGAAATCCCGCCGGCTCTGCGGGTCCACCGCGCTGGTGGGTTCGTCCAGCAACAGCAGCCGAGGTTCGTGCAGCGTGACGGCGGCCAGGGCCAGGCGCTGTTTCTGGCCGCCGCTCAGGGTCCCGGCGAGGCGTGAATGCAGATCGTTCAGTTCATACAGGGCGCTGTTGACCTCGATGCGTTCCCGCATGCGCCGCAATCCCAGGTCGAATACGCGGGCGACGAAGCGCAGGTTCTCGAGGACGGTCAGGTCCTCGTACAGCGAGAACTTCTGGGTCATATAGCCCATCTGCAGGCGCAGTTTCTCCGCTTCCTCGGGCACGCGGCAGCCGAGAACGGTGGCCTGCCCCGCGGACGGCACCAGCAATCCGCATAACAGCCGCATCGTGGTGGACTTGCCGGAGCCGTTTGGGCCCAGAAAACCGAAGATGCGGCCGCGCGGGACGTCGAGATCGAGATTGCTGACCGCGGTTACGGGGCCGAAGCGGCGCGTCAGGCCGCGGCAGGAGATTGCAAAGTCGTTTTCGTTCACCTGAGCGACGGAAAATCGACTTCCACCGGCTGCCCCACCGGCAGGTCGCCGTAGGCGTCTTCCCTGACCGAAACCTTCGCCAGGTAGGCGAGTCGGCTGCGGTCGCGCTGGGTCAGCGAGAAATAAGGCGTGAACGCGGCTTCCGAGGAAACGAAGGTCACCGTGCCGTCGATTTCGTTTGCCAGGCCGTCCACCCTTATCCGGGCGGCCAGTCCCGGCTGCACGCGTGCCCGCAACGGTTCCGGCACATAGACCCGCGCATGCAGGGTGTCGCCGGCCAGCATGACGGCCAGCGTCGCCCCCGGCGCAGGCCGTTCTCCCAACTCGTACGGCAGAGCCTCGACCCGGCCGTTTCGGGGCGCCACGATTTCCAGGCGTTCGGCGCTGATCCGCAGGCGCTCCAGCCGGGCCTGCGCTTCGGCCACGGCGGCCTCGGCCTGGCCCAGCTCTTCCACCGTGGCCCCGTCCAGCAGGTCCTCCAGGACGGCGCCCAGCGCCTCCACGTCGGTCCGCGCGATTTCCACGCCCCGCAACGCGCGATCCACGTCGGTCTGGCTGGCGATGTTCTGTTCCGCCAGGTCCCTGACGCGCAGGTGTTCGCGGGTGCTGACCTCGAGAATCTCCCTTGCGCCGTCAAGGCGCGCGCGGGCGGCGCGAATCGCCTCCTCCCGCGGGCCGCGAACGAGTTCCGCCAGGCGCTGGCGTGTCCGGGTAACGGCCGCCTCCGCCGCCTTGAGGTCCTGATCGACCCGGGCGCCGTCCTGCCGCATCAACAGCTGTCCGGCCTGCACCCGCTCCCCTTCAATGACGTTCAGTTCAACGATGGTCTCGTGGAACTCCGCCACCAGCTCCATGCGTTCGCGCTCCAGCGTGCCGACCAGGGGAAGCGGCGATGAGTCTCCCGTACAGCCCGCGACGAGCAGGGTGCACGCGATCACCCCGGCGGACGCTGCCTTTTGCAGCGTTGTGTGGGGCATTTCAGGACTCACTCTTGTTACCGATGGTTTTCGAAACCAATGATAACGAAAGCTCTCCTAGCGGCGTGCGCGGAAAAAGGAGCGCAGCAGTTCGGCCGATTCCTGCTCCAGCAGGCCCGCCTGCACTTCGCATCGGTGGTTGAGGGCGGCGTTGTCCAGGACATCGAAAACGCTGCCGGCCGCGCCGGACCTGGGATCGCGCGCCGAGAACACCACGCGGGAAATGCGCGCCAGAACGATAGCGCCCGCGCACATCGCGCAGGGTTCCAGCGTGACGAACAGTTCGGCGCCCGGGAGACGATAGTTGCCCGCTTCGACACACGCCGCGCGAAGCGCTTCTATCTCCGCATGCGCGGTTGGGTCCGCGGCCTCTATCATGCGGTTCCTGCCCTCACCCGCGATGAGTCCTTCATGGACCAGCACGGCGCCGACCGGCACCTCGCCCTCTTCGCCCGCCTGCCCGGCAAGCTCCAGCGCTCGCCGCATGTAACGCTCGTCGTCGCCCGCAGGCCGCGGCCCCACGTTCATTCCCACTCGATGGTCGCCGGCGGCTTGGAGGATATGTCGTAGGTCACGCGGGAAATGCCGGACACCTCGTTGACGATGCGGCCGGCAACCTGTTCAAGCAGTTCCATCGGGAGCCGGCTCGGACTTGCGGTCATGAAATCGGTCGTGTTGACGCAACGCAGGGCAATGACCGGCTCGTAGCGGCGGCCGTCGCCTTTCACGGCAACGCTGCGCGAAGGAATGAACACGGCGAAGGCCTGGGCCACGCGGTCGTACCAGCCAGCGCTGTGCAGCTCCGAAATGAAGATATCGTCGGCGCGCCGCAATAGCTCGACCGCCTCTTCCTGCACATCGCCCAGCACCCGCACGGCCAGCCCGGGGCCCGGAAAGGGATGCCGGCCGATCAAATCCGCAGGCAGGCCCAGTTCCAGCCCGACCTTGCGCACTTCGTCCTTGAACAGCAGGCGCAGCGGTTCCAGCAGCTTGAGCTTCATCCTCTCCGGAAGGCCGCCCACATTGTGATGCGACTTGATCAGGTGCGCCTTGCCGGTGTGGGCGGCGGCGGACTCGATGACGTCCGGATAGATGGTCCCCTGCGCGAGCCATTCGACGCCGGGAATTCCGGCCGCCTCCTGCTCGAACACTTCGATGAAGCACCGCCCGATGGCCTTTCGCTTGTCCTCCGGGTCGCTCAAGCCCTCAAGCGCCGCAAACATCCGCTTGCGCGCGTCCACGACGTTTACCCGTACGCCCAGCCGGCCCAGCGTATCCACGACCTGCGCAGCCTCGTTCAGCCGCAGCAAGCCGTGATCCACCAATACGCAATGCAGGCGGTCGCCCACCGCCTTCTGCAACAGCACCGACAGCACGGAGGAGTCAACGCCCCCCGACAGCCCCAGCAGGACCTTGCCTTCGGTTGCTGTCCGGCGAATCTCGTCGATGGCGCTGTGGGTAATGGCGGCGGGCGCCCAATCGCTGCCCAGGCCGCAGATTTGGTGCACGAAGCGCTCGATCATCTGCTGCCCGTGCCGGGTGTGGGTCACCTCTGGATGGAACTGCACGCCGAACAGGCCGCGGTCCCGGTCGGCAATCGCCGCAAGCGGCGCGTTGTCGCTCTCGCCGATGCGCTCGAATCCCGGCGGCAGCGCGTTGACATGATCCCCGTGGCTCATCCACACGGGCAGAGGGTCCTCCGAAAGCCCGGAGAGCAATGCGTTGTCCGCAAGCACGCGTACCTCGGCCGGTCCGAACTCCGCACTGTCGGCCAGTTCCACGCTGCCGCCAAGCTGATGGGCGATGGTCTGCATTCCGTAACAGATGCCGAGTACCGGCTTGCCCAGGTCGAAAACGCTCTGCGGCGCCCGCGGCGTGCGCCCTCCGGTCACCGACTGCGGCCCTCCCGAGAGCACTACGCCCGCCGGTGCGAATTCGCGCACGGCCTCGTCGCCGATGTCCCACGGCAGGATTTCGGAGTACACGCCCGCCTCGCGGATCCGGCGGGCGATCAGTTGCGTGGTTTGCGACCCGAAATCAAGGATCAGGATACGTCCCTGAGTCACACGCGACCCCGGTAATTGGGGGCCTCCTTGGTGATGGCGACGTCGTGAACGTGGCTTTCCTTCATGCCGGCCCCGGTAATCCGGACGAATTGCGCCTTCGAGCGCAGTTCGTCGATCGATGCGCAGCCGGTGTAGCCCATGGCCGCGCGCAGTCCCCCGGTCAACTGCCGGACGATGGTCACGAGGCTGCCCTTGTACGGCACCCTGCCCTCGATCCCTTCCGGGACGAGCTTTTCGAGTTGTTCGGTCGAGTCCTGCTGGTAGCGGTCGGACGATCCGTGCTGCTGGGACATCGCGCCCAGCGAACCCATGCCCCGGTAGGACTTGTAGGAACGCCCCTGGTAAAGCTCCACCTCGCCCGGGGCCTCCTCCGTACCGGCGAAAAGGCTGCCGATCATGGCGCAGTGCGCGCCTGCGGCCAGCGCCTTGGCAATGTCCCCGGAATAACGAACGCCGCCGTCGGCGATCACCGGAACATCGTGCTTCGCCGCCGCCGCCGTTACGTCGGCCACGGCCGTGATCTGCGGCACGCCCACGCCGGCCACGATGCGGGTCGTGCAGATCGACCCCGGACCGACGCCGGCCTTCACCCCGTCCACGCCGGCCTCGATCAGCGCTTCAGCGCCTTCGCCGCTGATCACGTTGCCGGCGATCAGGCGCATGTCCGGGTAGTGGGCCCGCAGCCATTCGACCCGCTCGATGACGCCGCGACTGTGACCGTGCGCGGTATCCACGACCAGGACATCAACGCCCGCTTCACTCAGCAGCGCCGCCCGCTCCTCGGTATCGGCCCCCGCGCCCACTGCCGCACCAACCCGCAAGGCGCCCCGATCGTCCTTGCAGGCGTTCGGGAAATCGCTGGCTTTCTGGAAGTCCTTGGCGGTAATCAGTCCCTTGAGCTGAAAGTTCTCGTCCACGACCAGCACCTTCTCGATGCGGTGCTTGTGAAGCAGCGACAGGACCTCATCCTCGTCGGGATTTTCCTGAACCGTAACCAGCCGGTCCTCCGGCGTCATGACCTCGCGCACCGGCCGGCCCAGGCGGGTTTCGAAGCGCAGGTCGCGGTTCGTGACGATCCCCGCAAGGCGGCCCTTGTCCTCCACCGGCAGGCCCGAAATATTGTTCCGGCGCGTGATTTCCAGCACCTCGCGCACGCTCTCGTCCGGGCTCACGGTAATCGGATGAGACACCACGCCCGATGCGTACTTCTTGACCGCAGCCACATGTTCCGCCTGGCCCCGGGGCGTCATGTTCTTGTGGATGACCCCCAGCCCGCCCTCCTGCGCCAGCGCGATCGCCAGCGCCGATTCCGTCACCGTGTCCATCGCCGCCGACATCACGGGAATATTGAGCTCGATGCCCCGCGCCGCCGCTGTCGCCAGGCTCACTTCCCTGGGCAGGACCTCCGAATAGGCGGGCGCCAGAAGGACATCATCGAAAGTCAGGGCTTCCTGAATGATTCGCATGGACCGAACCAATTGCGTAACAAGCTATCATCTTACAAATGCGTGGCGAAGTGGTAAACCTCGGCGCGGGCGAGCGAACCGAAGACGCGCCATTGCTGCAAGTGGGCCAGCTGGTGCGGCTCATTGCGGCCCGCCTCAGGGACGAGTTTGCGGCAGTGAGAGTGGAAGGCGAGATCGCCGATTTCCGGCATGTCCGCGGGCTTCACATGTATTTCAAGCTGAAGGACGAGGATGCGCTGATTGATTGCGCGATGTTCGCCTCCGCCAACCGTCGGCTCAACTTCAAGCCGGCTGATGGCCAGCGAGTCATAGTCACCGGCCAGGTCCAGGCCTATACGCCGCGCAGCAGCTATCAGATCATAGTCTCCGGCATGCGCGAGACCGGCGTAGGCAAGCTGCTGCAGCAGTTCGAGGCGCTCAAGCGACAACTCAAGGAAGAAGGGCTGTTCGACGAGGCGCGCAAGCGGGCGCCCCCCTTGCTGCCAAACCGCATAGGGCTGGTCAGTTCGCGGGAGAGCGCGGCGGCGCGCGATGTGGTCACGGTTTTGCGCAACCGCTTTCCGGCGCTGCCCGTGGTGCTGTACCACACCCAGGTGCAAGGCGCGGGAGCCAGCGAGCAGATTGTCGCGGCCTTGCGCGCCGCGGCGGAGCAAAAGACCTGCGACCTGGTGATTCTGGCGCGCGGCGGTGGCGACCTGGAAGACCTGGCCACATTCAACGACGAACACCTGGCGCGTTTCATTGCGGCCTATCCCATTCCCCTGATCAGTGGAATCGGGCACGAAACGGACTACACGATCGCGGATTTCGTCGCCGACCGGCGAGCGGCAACTCCGTCGCAGGCGGCCGAGATCGCCACACCGGATGCGGACGACTGGCTTCGACGGGCGGAGCGCGCCCGAAGCAGCATCGAGCAGGCGGCGGCATCACTGCTTTCAGGCCGGGGCAGATCGCTGAGTCAACTGTCGGGCAGGCTGACCCGCGCCGGACCTCCCGCGCGGCTGATGCAATGCGGTCAGCGACTCGACGAGCTGCACGAACGAATGCGCAGTGCGGCCGTGCGGCTGTCGGGCCCGCGCGCGCAAGCGCTGGCGACGCTGCGCTCACGGCTTCTTGCCGGTTCGCCCCTGACCGTGGCTCGCCGTCACCGAACCCGGCTTGAGTGGCTGGTTCCGCGTCTCGGCGTATCCGCGCAAAACCTGCTGGCCGCCTCTTACCGACGGATGGACGTGGCCCGCTCGGCGCTGCGCGGGCTGGGTCCGCAGAACACGCTCAACCGGGGTTATGCCATCGTGACCGGCCCCGAAGGCCGGGTGCTCACCGATGCCTCTCAGGCAGCTCCGGGGAGCGACATCCACGCGCGGTTGGCCCGCGGGACCCTGCACGCCCGGGTGCGAAAGGCGAAAAACTCAGGCTGAAGATTCCGTATAAGGATTGGACCCGGTGCGCAACTCGATGCGCACCGGTGTGCCCCGCAAACCGAATTTCGTTCGAATCCGGCGTGCCAGGTAGCGGCGGAAACTGGCGGGCAGGTGTTCCGTCTGGCGGCCATGAATGACGATCAGCGGCGGTCGTTTGCCGCCCTGGTGCGCATAGTTCAGTCGAATCCTGCGACCGCCGCGCCTGGGCGTCGCATGCTCTTCCACGGCCCTGCGCAGTACCGCATTGAGCTGGCCGGTGGGCAGGTCGCGGCTGGCCGACTCCACGCCCGCCAGCGCGCTGTCGAGCAGCCTGGTCACGCCCCAGCCGCGCAGGGCCGATACGCGGTGCAGATCGACGAAGTCCAGGAAGTTCAGTTGCCGCGCAAGCCCGTCGTTCACGCGGGGCCGCCGGGAAGCCGGCACCCGGTCCCATTGATTGGCGCCGATGACCAGCGCCCTGCCCCGGTCCAGCGCCAGGGAGATCAGCCTCAGGTCCTGTTCCGTTGCCCCTTCCCTGGCATCGAGAAGAACAACGACCGCGTCGGCCTGCTCTATCGCCTGCAATGCCTGCGTGACCGACAGCCGTTCGGGGCCGGGATCGACGCGCGTGCGCCGCCGGATGCCCGCAGTGTCCACCAGCGTGCAGGGTTTGCCGCCGTAATCGAAGTCCAGCGGCACGCTATCGCGCGTGGTGCCGGCCTGGTCCCGCACAAGCATGCGCTCCTCGCCCAGGTAGCGGTTCACCAGGGTCGATTTTCCCACGTTGGGGCGACCGATGATCGCGATCCGGGTGCGCCCCTGGTCGTCCTCCGGAGTTGCCGCGCTGTCGGGCAGAGAGCGCGCCACCGTGTCGGCAAGCGCCGCCACCCCGTCGCCCCGAAGCGCCGATATGGCATGAGGATCGGGTATGCCCAGGGCATGAAACTCCGCCACGCTGATTTCCTGCGGTTGTCCCTCGCTCTTGTTGACGGCGAGGATCACGGCATGGCCGGCCTCGCGCATCCATCCCGCCGCCGCCTCGTCGGCCGGACAAAGTCCCTGGCGCGCGTCGGTCAGCAGGACGGCAAGATCGCTTTCGGCCAGCGCCCGTTCGAACTGCCCGCGAAGCGCTTCGTCCCAATCGCCCCCCTCGCCGACGCCCGGCGTATCGACCAGTATTACGCGCCGTCCGGCCAGACTGGCCAGGCAGTGGCGGCGGTCGCGCGTCAGCCCGGGATAGTCGGCTACCAGGGCTTCGCGTTTACCGGCAAGCCGGTTGAAGAGCGTGGATTTGCCTGTGTTGGGCCGCCCGGTAAGGGCCACGACCGGTAACATGGCGCCGATCCTCCATGCCCGCTGGTCAGGAGCCAACCGCCGTCGCGGAGCGCCATGCGGTCAGTTCGCCGGAGACGGTGAGCGCGAACAGCTTGTCGCCCATCACGAACGGTTGCGAGCCGATACGGCTGTTCCCCGCGCGGGCCCGCGCCTCCAACCTTCCGGTGAAGACGTTGAAGCCGTGCAGATACCCCTCGAGGTCACCGACCATCACGTGGGCGGCGTACAGCGCCGGCCGTGAAAGGTCCCGATAGCCGAGCGTATCGGAGCTCCACAACGGGGTGCCGCCGGTGCGGGCGTGGGCGCTTATCTGCCCGTCCTCGCTGACCGAATAGACATTGTTCGCGTCCACCACCAGGCCGTTGTAGCCGGAGAATTCCCGCGACCACAGCAGTTCGCCCGACTCCGCCGCCACCGAGGTCAGCAGTCCGTTGTAGCCTGCGACGTAAACGTCGTTGCCCACCACCTGCACGTCGCCGTTGAGGTCCACCAGACGCTCAAGTTCGTTGCGGCCCGCCGGCGCGGCGAGCGGCACGTCCCAGGCCTTCGCCCCGTCGGACTGCTGGTAGGCGGTCAGCCGCCCGTTGTCGAACCCGCAGATCACCATCTGCTCCTGCACCACCGGCGCGGAAGTACCGCGCAGGCTGAGCCGGGGCATGCTCTGGGAAACCGACCAGAGCTCCTGGCCGGTAGTCAGACTGAACGCGTACAGAAAACCGTGCACCGTGCGCACGAACAGCCGGCCGCCGCCGATGGCCGGCGCCGCCAGTACTTCGCCCTTGACATAGGCGCGCCATTCCTCGATGCCGCTGTCCGCATCGAGCACGGCGACCCAGCCGCCGGAGGAACCCACGGCGACTACGCCGTCCCCGACGACGGGGCCGGCGGAAAGACTGAGGTCCGTATCGCGCCGCCAGCGCTGCCTGCCGTTCGCGGCGTCGAAGGCATGGACCACGCCGTCCACGTTTGCCGCGTAGATCCTGGAGCCGTCGCCGTCCAGGCGCAACGCGAGGCGCAGCTCGTCGCCGCCGTCGCCGACCCTCGCGGACCAGACACGCCGAACACGGAACTCTTCGCTGAACTCCATCAGTTCGCGGGGCTGGCGCGCTTCGCTCTCGTCGTCACCGCCGAATATTCCGCAGCCTGCCGCCGCCAGGGCGCCTGCGGCCAGTACCGATGCCATCAATCCTCGCAAGAGCACGGGCGTGGGGGCAGTGACCTCACGGCGGTCCCGCCTTCCGGGAAGGCGGGACACCTTCCCTCCCTGGGCAGGAGTCATCACTGCCCCTCCCCTGCCGGCGTGCCCTCGTCGGCCGGCGCCGGCTGCTGCGCCTCCGCCCCGGCAGCGCCGACCGCCGCCAGGTGGTCCAGCTTCAGCCGAATCCAGGCGGCATCGATCTGCCCGCTGTGTTCCAGCGCCGCCTGGTAGGCGGCACGCGCCGCCTCGGTCTGTCCCAGCGCCTGGTGCAGGTCGCCGCGCATATCTTCCGCCAACTGCCGCCAGGCGGGCGAATATACGTCCGAATCCAGCGCTTCCAGGCCATCTGCAGGCCGATCCATGTACAGGTAGACCCGCGCCAGCCGCAGGCGCGCCAATTGCCGCAGATCGCCGTTCGAAGTCGTTGCGATGACGCCCTGCAACTCCTGCTCCGCCAGGGACGGCTGCGTCGTATCGACATACTCCTTTGCCATGAGCAGGCGGGCATGATCCGCGTACCCGCTTCCCTCGTAGTCGGCGACCAGGCTCTCGAGCAGCGTCCCGGCGGAATCCCTGTCGTCGGATTCGATCGCGGCGCGGAAATCCTCGTAGAGTTCGGACGCTTCGGCGGCGTGGCGGTCCTGCCGCACCTGCCATTGGGTATAGCCGAAGTAGCCGCCGATACCTATTACGACGGCCACGATCGCGGACGGCGCGTACTCGCGCACCCAGCCCCGCACGCGCGCCGCCTGCTGCTGATCGGTAAGAAAATCATCCATGGTCCCGAATTGTACGGTCGGCGGACCCGCGCAGCACGCGCGAAAGTTCCTCGATCGGGACGTCCGTTTGTCCGCTTTCCTCGCGCAGGTCCTTAAGGCCGACGGTTCCCGCTTCCATCTCCCTCTCTCCGATCACCAGCGCGTAGCGCGCTCCGGAACGGCTTGCGTGGCGCATCTGGGCCCGCGCCCCGCCCCCGCCGCAATGCATCTGCACGGGCAGGCCGGGGCACTCGTTCCTCAACCTCTCGGCCAGCTTCAGGCCAGCCGCACGCACTTCGCTGCCGCCGAGAAGGACCAAGTAAGCTCCCGCTTCCCCGGCGGGCTGGGGAAGGCGGGCGAGTTCCAGCACGCGTTCGATTCCCATCGCCCATCCGATTGCGGGCGTGGACGGACCCCCCAGCTGCTCGACCAGCCCGTCATAGCGCCCCCCGGCGCACACCGCGTTCTGCGCTCCCAGCCTGTCGGTCAGAAACTCGAACACGGTCCTTCTGTAATAATCCAGGCCCCGGACCAGGCGGGAATTGACACTGAAATCCATTCCGATCGAGGTCAGCAGAGCCTGCAGTTCGGCGAAGTGATCGGCGGATTCCGGCCCGAGAAACTCGGACACCTCCGGGGCCGCGTCGATCAGGGCGGCCATCTCCGGGTTGCGGCTGTCGAGTATTCGCAGCGGATTCCTGTCCAGCCGGCTGCGGCTGTCCGCGTCCAGGGACTGAATGTGGTCCTGGAAGTACTCCCTCAGGCGGTCCCTGTACGCCGCACGGCACCGGGGACCGCCAAGGCTGTTGAGTTCCAGCGTAATGCCGTCCACGCCCAGCCTGGCGAAGATCCGCGCGGCCAGCGCGATCAGTTCCGCGTCGATGTCAGGCCCCGCGAACCCGATGGCCTCCACGTCGAACTGGTGGAACTGCCTGAGGCGACCGCGCTGCGGCCGCTCCCGGCGGAACATCGGACCCGTGCACCAGACGCGATGGCGGCCGCGGTGCAGTCCATGTTCCAGAGCCGCCCGGACGATGCCGGCGGTCGCTTCCGGGCGCAGGCTGATGAGCCGGCCCTTGCTTCCCTCGGTCGTATACATTTCCTTCTGCACGATGTCGGTGTCCTCACCCACCGAGCGAAGGTAAAGTTCGGCGTGCTCCAGCAGCGGAACGCGGAATTCGCGGTAACCATGCTCCTCGAGCGTTCCGATCACGATCCCTTCGGCGCTGCGCCACAGGGCGGCGTCCTCCGGAAGGAGATCGTGAACGCCTCGAACGGATCGAACGGATTTTCCCGGCACGCGCCGCCTCCAGCCTGGCTCGGGACCTATCGGAGCCGGTTCGGAATCAGCCCGAGAACCAGCCAAGCACCATGTCGCCCCAGAACTGATAGGCGACCAGGCACAGCGCCGTAGCGACCAGGATCCACGTAACCAGCTTCAGGCGTCCCCAGCGCTGGACCCGGGACGGCACCAGGCCGACTTTCGCGGGAAGACGGTCCCAGTCCGGGTACTTGCGCCGGTAGTCGCCTATCAGCTCTTCCGCGTTGATCTTGAGAAGCTTGCAGTAACAGCGCAAATGACCCACCACGTGGGCATGGGCGCCGAACATCTCGATCTGCCCCGCCTCCAGTGCGCTGACGGCATCGGTGGACAGCCGAAGCTCCTGGGCGACATCCTCAACCGTGATCATCTGCGCCCGGCGGGCGGATTGCAGCCGCTCGCCATAGGAACCGGCCGGATTCTGGGTCGTTTCTGCCATCTCAACAAATCTCCTGGTCAATTCTGGGTTACAAGTCGCTCCAGCAGCAATTGTGCCTCGACATGAAGGGGATCGAGCGCCAGCGCGCGACGAAACCACTCCGCCGCGCTGTTTCTGTCCAGCGGCAGTTCGCACACGCCGCAGTTGGCGTAGACCGCCGCCCGGCGGATCCCCACGGCCTCCCGGGCAGCCCGTTCAAGCAGCTTGAGTCCCTCGCGCTGCTCTCCTGCCCGGCGGCACTGGAAAACGCCCAGGCTGTTGAGCGCCTCGACATCGCGCGGCGCCAGCCGGACTGCGCGCCTGTAGTGACGCTCGGCCCGGTCCTGATCTTCCAGGCGCTCGTAGGCCATGCCCAGGACGCGGTGAGCCTCCGACGAACCGGGGTCCTGCTGCGTGGCCCGCACCAGCTTGTCGCGTGCCAGTTCCAGGCGGCCCTGGGCCAGGTACGCCGATCCCAATTCCAGGTTCAATGCCGAGGCGTCCGGACCGGCATTCAGACCCGCCTGGCAGCCGGTTGCCAGCATGGCCGCGGCCATGAGCCACGGCAACCTCATGCCCGCGCGCTCATTCCGGCCGGAACGCTCATGCCGTTCAGCACCGTTCCCCGCAACTGGCCGCAGGCCGCGTCGATGTCGTCGCCACGGGTCTTGCGCGTTATGGTCATGATGCCGGCGTCCAGCAGAACCTGTCGGAACCGGTCGATTACGTCGCGCGGCGAGCACTTGAACGGGGCGCCTTCCACCCGGTTATAGGGTATGAGATTCAGTTTGGCCGGCCGGTCCCGAAGCAGCTTTGCCAGGGCCCTGGCCTGGTGAGGCTGGTCATTGACGCCGTCGAGCATGACGTACTCGAACGTGACTTCACGGCTGTCCGTCTCCCGGGCATAGTTCCAGCAGGCATCGAGCAAGGGCCCAAGGGGATAGCGCTTGTTGAGCGGAACCAGGAAGTTGCGCAGTTCATCGTCCGGCGCATGCAGCGACAGGGCCAGGGCGACGCGGGATACGGCCGCGAGCTTGCGGATACGCGGCGTGATGCCGCTGGTGCTCAAGGTCACCCGCCGCCGCGAGAGCCCCAGACCCAGGTGATCGACGAACACCGACGCGGCACGGACCACCTCGCGGAAATTCGCCAGCGGCTCCCCCATCCCCATGAACACGATATTGGTGATGGCCCTCTCCCCGGGGTCTACTTCGCGGCGTGCTACGAGCACCTGGGCAACGATTTCCGCCGCGCTCAGGTTTCGGTTGAAGCCCATCTGACCGGTTGCGCAAAACGGGCAGTTGACCGCGCAGCCGACCTGCGAGGATACGCACAGAGTGCCGCGGGTGGGCTCGGGAATGAAGACCGTCTCGATGACCTGCCCGCCGCCTGCGTCCAGCAGCCACTTGCGCGTGCCGTCCGCCGAGCGCTCATGCCGCAGCACGTCCGGAAGAACCAGGCCGGCCTTGCGTGCCAGCGATTCGCGCAGCGACAGGGTCATGTCCGTCATCCTGCGCGGCTCCAACTCGCCGCGATGGTACAGCCACCGCATGAGCTGGCGGGCGCGGAAGGCCGCCTCACCCCGTGAAACGAACCACTCCTCCAGTTCGCCGCGCGGCAAACCCAGCAGTGACACGACACCCGCCCCCGGCGTCAGTGCGGATGCAGTTCGGCGCGCCCGAAGAAGAAGTCGATTTCTTCGCTGGCCGTCCCCGGACCGTCCGACCCGTGAACGACGTTGCGCTCCACGCTCTCGCCGAAATCCGCACGCACCGTGCCCTCGGCCGCATCGGCGGGATTGGTGGCCCCCATCAACTCGCGGTTGCGGCCAATCGCATCTTCACCTTCCAGGACCTGGACCATGATCGGACCGGAAGTCATGTAGGCCACCAGGTCGTCGTAGAACGGCCGTTCATGATGCACGCGGTAGAAATCCCGGGCCCTTTGCTCGTCAAGGTGCAGCATTCGGGCGGCAATGATCTTGAGGCCCGCATCCGCGAACCGCTTGTATATCTCTCCGATCAAGCCGCTCGCAACACCGTCCGGCTTGATGATGGAAAGGGTGCGCTGGCTCATACCGTAAAGCTCTCGCCGCAGCCGCATTCGCCGGTCGCGTTCGGATTGGTGAAGATGAATTGTTCGTTCAGGTCCTTCTGCACGAAGTCCACCTCGGTCCCCTCCAGCAGCGGCAGGCTTTCGCGCGCGACGACGATGTTCAGGTCGTTCTGGCGCATCACCACGTCGTCCCCGCCCACTTCGTCGGCGTAATCCAGGACATACGAATACCCGGAGCAACCGGTCTCCGTGACGCCCACGCGCAGCCCGACGCCGCTGCCGCGGCGTCGCAGGTATTCCAGCACCCTGGCTTCGGCGCGAGATGTAAGGCGCAAGCTCATCGGTCTACCTCACAATTAATCCAAGTGTCGTGTCTCACACTTATCAATTATCCCCGCCCCGCAGGCATGCTTGCAAGGCGTCACGGGCGCAAAGCAGCAGCGAGCGCGCCTCCGGCGGCGGGTTGAGCTCCTCACTCAGGCGCACCGCCCATTCGTCCACCGACAATTGACGGCCGGCCGACTTCAGCGCCGTGGCGCCGTTACGGGCGGCGGCGGCCAGTATCGGCGGGCCCAGCACGCGAAATGCCGTTTCGACCACCTCGTTCCGTTCCCAGCGCGCTTCCAGGCGTATCCAGTCGCCGGCCTTGCGCCGACCCGCCTCACCCCGGCTGATATGTCCCGGACCGTCACGCAAGGCCGGCCGTTCGTCCGACAGGACGCGCAGGGAGGCAACCGCTCTCGCGAATACCTCGCTGACCCGGTCGACGTCCTGCTCCGTGCTGAAGCGCCCCAGGCTGAACCGGATCGTGCTCCCCGCCAGAAGCGGGGATCGCCCAAGGCAGCGAAGGACGGCGGACGGCTCGTCCTGCGCCCTGGAGCAGGCCGAACCCAGCGAAAAAACCACACCGTCAAGCGCATCCACCAGGCTGCTGCCTTCCACGTCCTTCACGCTGACGCTGAGGATTCCGGGCGCCAGCTCCGCGCCCGCGCCGTTGAGCACCACACCTCCGGCCTTCCCGAGACCGCGCCACAAGCGCTCGCGCAGGGCGCCGACACGCAGGCCCTCCTCCTCCATGTCCTTGCCGGCAATCGCGCAGGCAGCGCCCAGACCCGCGATCTGGTGGGTCGGCAGGGTGCCCGGGCGCAGCGAGCGTTGCTGCCCTCCGCCGAATAGCAGCGGCTCGATGCGCGGAATGCGCGTGCGGTTGATGCACAACGCCCCTGCGCCCTTCGGTCCGTACATCTTGTGCGCGGTCAGCGACAGCAGGTCGATGCACTGCCGGCGCATGTTCAGCGGCAGCTTGCCCGCGCTCTGCGCTGCATCGACGTGCAGCCAGGCGCCGTGTTCCGCACAGAGCCTGCCGAATTCCGCAACGTCCTGAACGACGCCGATTTCATTGTTCACGTGCATCAGGGACACGAGCACGGTGTCGGAGCGCATTGCGGACCGCAGTGCTTCAGCCGTGATAACGCCTTGCGAATCGGGTTCAAGGCAAGTCACGTCAAAACCTTCCTTCCGCAGGGCCAGGCAGGACTTGAGCCCCGCCGGATGCTCGTTCAGGCCGGTAATGACGTGGCGCCCGTGCCGCGATCGATAGCGGGCCGCGCCGATCACCCCCAGCCCGATGGACTCGGTCGCGCCGGAGGTGAAGACCACCTCCTCGCCCGACAGACCCACCAGCGCGCCCACCTGCGCCGCCGCTTCGGCGATCAATTTCCCGGCCTCGAGTCCCGCCGCGTGTTGCGCGGAAGGATTTGCGTGGGGCCCGGCCAGGAGCAGTTCGCCCATGCGCGCCGCCACGCGCGGATCCACCGGCGTGGAAGCGGCGTAGTCCATGTAAATCGGCGTGTCCTGCGGCATCAGTCGGTCATGTAGAAAATATCGTAAAGGGGCCGGTAGCATACCAACAGGATCGCATTAGAATAGGGTCCCGGGACAGGACAACAAGCGGAGAATCAGCTTGCAGGTATTCGATCTTGTAGAGCGTGGAGCCAGGGCCGCAAACCAACCGAATCCCGGCGCGGCCATGCACGGCATGCTGAATGGATTGCGCGAGCGGCTCGACGACGTGAGCGAGGCGCTTGACTTCTGCGGCTGTGGCGAGGAGACGGACACTCCCGACCGCCAGATCTTCTACCGGTCCCCCAACCTCCTGATGATGCGCGTCTGTTTCTGCCCGGGCCTTCGCACCCCGCCGCATGATCATTCGACCTGGGCGGCGATACTGATGCTCAGCGGCAGGGAACGAAACATTCTGTACCGCCGATGCGGCCGGCATGGACTGGACAGGACGGGCGAAGTCATGCTCAAGCCGGGCTCTATCTTCCGAATGAACGAAGATACGATCCATGTGGCGGAATGCGCGACCGACGAGCCGGCCATCGCGCTGCACGTATATGGCGGTGATCTGGACTACCTTCCACGGCGCATGTGGCATCCGCATACGCTCGAGGAATTCCCCATGGAGATTGGCCACTACCAGCAATTGTCGGTTATTGCTTCAAACGATTTGCACGCTCCCCTGGCCGCACCGCCGCTTGCCGCCTCCGCCTGACACTCCCGGAGCGCCGTTTCACCGCCCCGCCGGCTCCGGCCGGGATGGGTCCGTATCCGGTAGCGACGATCCCGCCCCGGAAACCTCCGGTTCCACACCATGATGCCCCTGCTCAATACCGCTACTGCTGCCGCCCGGCGGGCCGGAGACATGGCCCTGCGCTACGCCGATCGGATCGAGCAGCTGACGGTGCGCAGCAAGAGTCCGAACGAGCTGGTGACGGAGGTCGACGAGGCTGCCGAACGGATCATCGTGGAGCACATTCGCACCGGCTATCCCGATCACGCGTTTCTGGGCGAGGAGGGCGGCGCCAGCGGTTCCGGAGAGTACGAATGGATCATTGATCCGCTGGATGGGACCACCAACTACATCCATCGCTTCCCGGTATTCTGCGTGTCCCTGGCGTTGCGCCGAAGGGGCGAACTGCAGCTTGGCGTGGTTTACGATCCCATGCGCCAGGAAATGTTCACCTGCACCCGCGGAGGTGGGGCGCGGATGAACGAGCGGCGCATTCGGGCCAGCCGCCAGGAGACCCTGGCCGGAAGCCTGATCGGGACCGGATTCCCGTATCGACGCAACCTTCAGTGGGTGGATATCTACATGCGCATGCTGCGCCAGGTTATGCGCCACACTTCCGGAGTGCGGCGGCCCGGCGCGGCCGCGCTGGACCTGGCCTACGTCGCAGCGGGCCGCCTGGACGGCTTCTGGGAATTCGGGCTCAAGCCCTGGGACATCGCCGCCGGGGCCCTGCTGATCGAGGAAGCGGGAGGCTGGATTACGGGACTGGAGCCGGACACCGACTGCATGGAGACGGGCCATGTGCTGGCGGGCACTCCGAAAGTGTATGCGGAACTCCGAAAGCTATTTGATAAAACCTTCGGATAATACTCAGGTCACGGCCCCGTCATTGGCGGTTTCCTTTTTCGGCGGCAAGAGGTCTGCCGTGCTTACATTGAGCGCCAGCGCGGTATTTCCCGCTACGTAAATGGACGAGTAGGTTCCCACCACGACGCCGACGATCAGGGCCGAGGAAAACCCTTTCAGGGCCTCCCCTCCGAACAGGAACAACGCGATGAGGACCAGCAGCGTGGTCAGGCTGGTGATGACGGTGCGGCCGAGCATCTGGTTGACGGAGGTATTCATCACGGCTTGCGCGTCGCTCGTGCGGATCCTGCGGAAATTCTCGCGTATGCGGTCGAACACCACGATCGTGTCGTTCAGGGAATAGCCGATTACGGCCAGCGCCGCCGCCAGGATGGTGAGATCGAACGGCAGCTGGAACACCGAGAAAATGCCGAGGATGATGATTACGTCATGCGCCAGCGCCGCCACCGAACCCACGGCGAATTTCCACTGGAAGCGGAACATGACGTAAAGCAGGATCATCAGCAAGGCGAAAAGAACCGCCAGGCCTCCGCGCTCGGTCAGTTCCTGACCCACCTGCGGCCCCACGAATTCGACGCGGCGCAGGTCGACCTGCTCGCCGCCGGCGCGCAGCACGCCCAGCAACTCCTCGCCCACTCCCTCCGCGTCGATGTTCCCGCGCGGCGGAATCCGGATCAGCACGTCGCGTGCCGCGCCGAAGTTCTGCACCTGGGCGTCGGCGTAACCGGCCGCCCCCAGGTCGGATCGAATGACGCCCAGGTCGGCGTCCGCCTGGTAGCCGACTTCCAGCAGAACGCCGCCGGTGAAATCGATGCCCAGGTTGAGCTGCCGGGTAGCCAGGGAGGCCACCGAAACGAGCACCAGGACCACCGAAACGATGGTGGCGATACGGCGTTGGCCGAAGAAGTCGATTTCGCGGCGAAGGCGCAGCAGTTCCATGGTTACACCGCCAGCCTGTTCAGGCGCCGCCTGCCGTAAACGAGATTGACCACCGCCCGGGTTCCCACGATGGCGGTGAACATGGACATCAGGATGCCCAGCGAAAGCGTGATCGCGAAACCCTTGATGGGTCCGGTGCCGAAGGTAAACAGCACGATCGCCGCGATGAGCGTGGTGATGTTGGCATCGGCAATCGTCACCAGCGCCTTCTCATAGCCGGCCCGGATGCTGGCCTGCGGCGAATTGCCGTTGCGCAGTTCCTCGCGGATGCGCTCGAAGATCAGCACGTTGGCGTCCACAGCCATGCCCACCGTCAGCACGATGCCGGCGATCCCGGGGAGCGTCAGCGACGCCTGCAGCAATGACAGCAGCGCCACGATCAGCACCATGTTGGCGGCCAGCGCCATCGTCGCGATCATGCCGAACACGCGGTAATAGACGCTGATGAACAGCACCACCAGCAGGAGACCGGCGAGAATGGCGCGCATGCCCTGATCGATGTTGTCCTGGCCGAGCGACGGCCCCACGGTCCGCTCCTCGACCTTGAAGATCGGCGCCTCCAGCGCACCGGCCCGCAACAGCAGCGCCAGGTCGCGCGCCTCCACGACGTTCAGCCCGGTGATCTGGAAACGGCTGGAGAATACGCCGCGGATGATGGCGTCGCTGATTACCGTTTTCTCTTCCCGGGTGACGGATTCGCCGCGTTCATCCCATTCGCGCTTCGTTTCGATGAACAGCACGCCCATCGGCCGGTTCAGGTTTTCCTGCGTGGCTTCCAGCATCGCGTCCGCCCCGCGCGCCGCCAGGTTCACGTGCACGGCGGGCTGGCCGTTCTCGTCGAATCCCTGCCTGGCGTCCACGAGCTGACCGCCGTCGGCGATTACGGCGCGCCTCAGGAGGATCGGCCGGCCGTCCGTGTGATACTGCAACTCGCAGCCCAGCGGAGCCCGCCCCAGCCGATCGGCCTCCATGGCGTTCTCTTCGTAGCAGGTAATCCGAAACTCCACGGTGGCGGTGGAGCCGAGAATCCGCGAGGCCTGCGCCGGATCCTGCACGCCGGGCAGCTGCACGACGATTCGTCCGAGGCCCTGCCGCTGGACCAATGGTTCCGCCACGCCCAGTTCGTTTACGCGGTTGCGCAGTATCGTGATGTTCTTGCTCACGGCGTTGTCGCGCAATTCCCTCAGGCGGGCCTCGCCCAGCGTCGCGGTGATCCACGCTGCCTCGCCGTCGAACCCGGAATCGTATTCGAGATCAGGCTCGATTTCCGCAAGCAACTCTTCGGACTGTTCGAGGTCCTCCCGGCGGCGCAGTTCGACCCGAACGGCGCCATCCAGCGGCTGGACGGTGCGCCGGATCCCCTCTTCGCGCAGCCGCCGGCTGAAGTCGTCGGCATAGCCTTCCACCCGCTTGGTCACGACCGAATCGGTGTCCACCTCGAACAGGAAATGGACGCCGCCCTGCAGGTCCAGCCCGAGGCTCATCGGCCTCAACCCCAGCGATGCAATCCAGTCCGGCGTTCGGGGCACGAGGTCCAGCGCCAGGATATAGCCCGGTCCCAGTTGCTCCACCAGCAGGTCCCGCGCGCTCAACTGGGCCTCCACCGAATCGAACCGGATCAGCAGGGCGTTTCCGCGCTGCCTTGCGCCGAGGATCTGGAAGCCGGCGACGGCAAGCGCCCGGCGGGCGGAGTCGGCCTCCATCTCGCTGATTTCAGCCTGGTCTTCGCGCGATATCAGCACCGCGGGGTCGTCGCCGTAAATGTTCGGAAGCGCAACCAGGCCGCCGCCGACCACGGCGATCAGCACCAGCAGGTTCTTCCAGAGAGGATAGCGATTCATGCGCGCAGCAGCGCCGGTGCGCCGCCCGGGCGGTTCAGATGCCCTTGATCGTGCCTTTGGGCAATACGGCGCTCACGCTTTGCCGTTGCACCTTGACCTGCACGTCGCTGGCCACTTCCAGCGTCACGAATTGCTCGGCCAGGCCGGTAATGCGGCCCACGATGCCTCCCGAGGCCAGCACCTCGTCTCCTTCCGCCAGCCCGGCCACCAGCGCGCGGTGCGCCTTGTTGCGCTTGCTCTGCGGGCGGATCACCATGAAATACATGACCGCGAAGATCAGCACCATCGTGAAGATCATCGGCAGCATGCTGGGGCCTTCGCCGCCCTGCTGGGCCCAGGCGGGAGAAATCAGTATGTCGAGAAGCATGACGGGTGGGTCCGATTGTGGCTCATTCCTGACCTGAAATTATCGCACAGTGTGCGCTTCGATCAGGAGTCGTAGGGGGAGAAGGTGTCGAGAGTGCCGGCGTCTATCGATTCGCGCAGGCGCCGCATGAGGTCCAGGTAGAAGTGCAGGTTGTGCAGCGAATTCAGACGCAGTCCGAGGGTCTCGCCGCAGGCGTCCAGGTGGCGCAGATAGGCGCGGCTGTAGTTGCGGCACGTCAGGCACTCGCATCCGGGATCGATCGGCCGGGAGTCGTTGCGGTACTGCCGGTTGCGGATGCGTATCGGTCCCCCGCGGGTGAACAGCTGTCCGTTGCGCGCGTTGCGCGTGGGCATCACGCAATCGAACATGTCCACCCCCAGCCGCACGGACTCGACAATGTCTTCGGGCTTGCCCACGCCCATCAGGTAGCGTGGCTTGTCCTCGGGCATGTGGCGCGCCAGTTCCGCGAGCACGGCGTTGCGCAGCCCGGCGCTTTCTCCCACGGACAAGCCACCGATCGCAAGCCCCGGGAAATCCAGCTCTTCAAGCCGCTCAAGCGATTCCCGCCGCAGGTCGTGGTGCATGCCGCCCTGCACGATCCCGAACACGGTCGCGCCGTCGGCGGAGCTGAAGGCCGTCTTGCATCGCGCCGCCCACCGCATCGACCGCAGCATGGACGCGCGCGCCTCGGCGTGGTCGGCGGGATACGGCGTGCACTCGTCCAGGACCATCTGAATATCGCTGCCGAGCCGCGCCTGGACCCGCATGCAGGTCTCGGGGTCCAGATGCACCTCGGTGCCGTCGATCGGCGAACGCAACTTCAGTCCCTCCTCGCTGATCCCCTTGCCGCCGGCCAGGCTGAATGCCTGAAAACCGCCGGAATCCGTCAGTATCGGCCCCTGCCAGCGGCCGAACTCGTGCAGGCCGCCAAGTTCCTCGACCAGTTCGGCGCCGGGGCGCAGCATCAGGTGAAACGCATTGGCGAGGATCATGTCCGCGCCCAGGTCGTTCAGGTCTTCCACCGAAACCGCGCGCACCGCGCCGTAGGTTCCCACAGGCATGAACGCAGGCGTGCCGACCGTGCCGCGTGCCAGGTCGAGCCGGCCCCGCCGGGCGCCTCCGCTGGCAGCGATCACCGAGAACTTCATGCGCTCCGCCCTGATTTCTCCAGGAGCATGGCGTCGCCGTAACTGAACAGGCGGTAGCGCTCGGCCACGGCATGCCGGTACGCGTCGAGCACGCGCTCCCGGCCCGCAAACGCGCACACCAGCATCAGGAGCGATGACTCCGGCAAGTGAAAGTTCGTTACCAGCATGTCCACTGCGCGAAATTCGAACCCGGGCATGATGAAGAGGCTGGTCTCGCCATGAAACGGCTTGAGTTCACCGTCCGAGGCCGCCGTTTCCAGCGCGCGCGTCACGGTGGTTCCGACCGCGCAGACGCGGCCGCCCCGGCGCCGGCACGCCTTTATCCTGCGGCATGCGTCCTCCGACACCTGCATGCGCTCCCGGTGCAGTTCGCCGTCCCGTATCTGTCTGTCGGTCACGGGCTTGAAGGTGCCCGCGCCGACATGCAGCGTAATTCTCGCGGTGTCCACCCCGCGGCGGCTCAGCGCATCCAGCATTGGATCGTCGAAGTGCAGACCGGCCGTGGGGGCCGCAACCGCTCCGGCGTGCCTCGCGAAAACCGTCTGGTAAGCCTCGCGATCCGCCGACCGGTCGGGCCGCCGAATATACGGCGGAAGCGGCACGTGTCCGTGGCGGCGCAGGTGCGCGTCGAGGTCGCGGTCGAACTGGAGCACGAAGAAGGCGTCCTCGCGCCCCGCCACCCGGGCCGTGGCGCCGCCTTCAAAGACCAGTTCCTGTCCGGCGCGGGGAGAACGGTTGGCCCGCAATTGCGCCAACGCCCGGTCCTTGCCGAGAAACCGCTCGAGCAGCATCTCCACCCTGCCCCCACTCTTCCTGGCCCCGAACAGGCGCGCCGGAATGACGGCGGTATCGTTTACGACCAGAAGGTCCCCGGGCATGAGCAGCCGGGGAAGGTCCGCGAACTGCCGGTCCCGCAATTCACCGCCGGCGGGGAGGTGCAACAGCCGGCTGGAGCCCCTGCTCCCGGCAGGCCGTTGCGCAATCAGTTCCTCGGGCGCGTGGTAGGAAAAATCTTCAGCCGCCACGCGCGCATTGTAGGGAAAGGCCTCGCGGGTGTCGTGCCCCTCCCGCCGGAAGCTGCCCGGACGCGCCGCGAACTTGCGCTTTATGCGGGCTAGGTTGAACCGCCCTCACGCAGGGGCGGAGCTTCGGGAACGGCGGGTGCGCGCGGTCTGAGCAAATTGCCGCGCGTGATCCTGCCGGGGCGCTCCGGCAGCTCGAAACGGACCGTGCGGCTTCGCTTGTGGCGCATCACTTCCAGTTCCACTTCCTCGCCGGGCTCATACGAGCGCAGTATGCGCGTTGCCTGACGGGCGTCCCTGAAGGTCCGGCCGCCGATCTTGCGGATCACGTCGCCGTCTTCCAGTCCGATGTCCTCGTTCTCGGGCGCGCGAACCACCAGCAGGCCGTCTTCGACGCCGAAATATTCGCCCAGGGCGGGCGTCAATTCCGCGATCTGCAAACCGCCCAGCCGCCAGGCCATGTCGGAGAACGACAGGAGGTCGGCGGGAGCGCGGCGCACGCGCACCGTCCTGCGCTCCCTTCCGCCGCCGTCATCCACGTCAACCTCCACGTCCACATTGCCGCCGCTGAAACTGTTTGCCAGCCTCCGGGCCCAATCTTCGGCCCGCGAGGCGAAACGGCGGGGCGCAGCGATGCCCCTGCCGGCAACGATCTGCGTCCACGCATCGGTCTTGACCTGAACTTCCAGGTCGTCACCGTCACGCCGGTATCCGACGGAGACCTCGCTGCCCGGCTCGGTTTCGGCCAGCATGTCGCGGAGGTGCTCATAGGACTGCTCACCGCTTGCACCGGCCAGGGATTCCCCGTTGATCGAGGTCAGCAGGTCTTCCGACCGCAACCCCGCCTGTTCGGCCGGTCCACCCGGCGATACCGACAGCACGTTCAGTCCCTCGACCGGGCCATCGGCCCAGTTGCCCAGGCTTATGCCCAGGCGCGCGCCCTTCGCGCGTTCCTGCAGGGCCAGGACCTCCTGGCGGAGCATGTCGGCGAACTGCTCTTCGGGCAAGCCGCCCTCATGCGGGTGCGCCTTGAGCCCGACGGGGGCGAGCATCAATGTCAACAACGGCGCCAGTGCAAGCAATCTCATGATTCGTCTCTCCTGTCTTCCTTTATCGGGCTCTCTAGAAATCGGCATAAATGAAGCCGGCCTGCGCCGCTTCGGCGCGGCGCAAATCAAACAGGTCTTCCATCAACAGGGCCCGCTCCTGCAGCAGCCGGCGGGGAACCGCCTGGTCGCCGGCATTGAGCGTAGCCGGTATCAGTCCTTCGTCCAGCAGCGCAATCTGGTCCTCGAGTTCGGTGGTGAGCCCGAAGGAACCCACCTCAACGACCTGGCCGGGCCCCGCCGGATCGAACAGCGGCAACGACCTCAGGCGCTGCTCCTGAAACTGCGAGAAAGCGACCAGGGCGTCCATGTCCATCTGTTGAAGTTGCTGCCCGAATTCCGCCGTGACTCCGCCGTCCGTTACGGGCGCGACCCGGGAGGGCGGACCTCCCGCACTCCCGGAAAGCGAGACGCTTTCCTCCCGGAACGCGGCTGCCTCAGGACCCGGATTGCCGGCGTCGGCGACACCGTCCGGCGCCGCAAAAAAGCCTGCGCCCAGCCTCAATCCGACCACGGCCACCGCGAGGCTCGCCGCAACCGCCATTCCACCGCCCCAATAGCGCCGGCGGCGGGACTCGAGCTGCCGCTGGGCTTCATGCCGTTGGAGCACGCGCTGCCAGCCCCCCTCGGGGGCCCTCTTCGGGGGCATGGCCCTCAGGGCCGCGGCGATGCCGGCGCCTTCGGCAAAACTGTTCTCGGTTTGACTGCGTGTCATCGGATCTCCTTCAGGCGATCATCGCCTGCCGCACGGGCGCCGCGGAAACTCCGGCGGCGGGAGCCAGGCGCTCCCGCAGGCGCTTGTGAGCGCGCGCCAGTTGCGATTTGGAAAAACTGCTGGTGCGATTCATCATTTCGGCGATTTCCTTGTGCGTGTATCCCTCCACGTCGTGCAGCCATACGACCGCGCGGGCCGTGGGCGACAGGCTGTCCAGCGCCGATTCCAGGTCCATGGCCAGTTCCGGCGTTTCCTCGTCGGCCCGGATTTCGTACGTTCCGTCCTCCCCGACGATCTCGGAGAAGAGCAGGCGCCGGCGGTTCCATGCGGCGCGCATGTGCATCAGGCAGCGCGAAACGGCGATGCGCCGGATCCAGGTGGCCAGGGAAGCCTCTCCCCGGAACTTTGCGATGCCCCGCAGCACTTCCACGAAACTCTCCTGCAGTATGTCGTCCGCCACCGTCGGAGAACCGGTCATCCGCAGCGCAAGCGTATAGACCGGGTCCGCGAACTGGCGGTAGATGATTTCATGCGCCTTCATGTCGCCGCGCTGGGCGGCGCGCACGAATGCCGGATCTATGGTCCTGTTGGCAAACCCCGACATGCTCGGATAGATGCGATTCCCTTGCGGATGGTTGCAAAGCACTGTTTTGCAACACACTAGTGTATCCTTCCGTTCCGGCGCCGGGATGGCGGAATTGGTAGACGCACCGGACTCAAAATCCGGCGGGGTGAAACCCGTGAGAGTTCGAGTCTCTCTCCCGGCACCATCGGAAATCAGAACCACCACCCCGATCCAAGAAAGCTCCCTGCCTGGAATTACCCGGACTCAACCGTGCCTGCTCCCCCCAACAAGTTCTGCGGCCAGTGCGGCGCCGCCGTTACGCGCCGCATTCCCGAGGGAGAGGACCGCGAGCGCGAGGTGTGCCCGGTCTGCCAGTTCATTCACTACCGCAATCCCGTCCCGGTCGTGGGCTGCGTCCCGGAGTACGAGGGGCGCATACTGCTGTGCCGGCGCGCCATCGATCCAAGGCTGGGCTACTGGACGGTGCCGGCCGGGTTCATGGAACTCAATGAAACGCTGGAGGAGGCCGCGATGCGGGAGACCCGCGAGGAAGCCTGCGCCGAGGTCCGGCTGGGCCAACTCTTCTCCATCGTGGACGTGCCGCGGGCCGGCCAGGTGCATTTCTTCTTTCGCGCCGAAGTCGTCAACGGCAAATTCGAGCCCGGAATCGAGTCGCTGGAAACCCGCCTGTTCGAGCCTGACGCGATTCCGTTTGACGGCATCGCCTTTCGAAGCGGCATAATCGCGCTGCGCCGCTATCTGGCCGGACCTGACGAAGGGCTGACGCTCGACGCGGTTCGTCCCGACGAGCGGGATTGATTATCATTCGGAGTTGGCCCCGGAAATCACTGGAATACAACGGCAATGACCTTTCTGGTTCTTGAGAGCTGCATCAAGTGCAAGTTGATGGACTGCGTGGAAGTCTGTCCGGTGGACTGCTTTCACGAAGGCCCCAATATGCTTGTGATCGATCCCGAAGAATGCATCGATTGCACGCTTTGCGAGCCTGAATGCCCCGTGGACGCCATTGTTTCCGAAGACGAGATTCCGCCCGGGCAGGAACAGTTCCTGGAATTGAACGCCGAGTTGTCGCAGGACTGGCCGGTAATCACCGAGGCCGGCGAGCCGCCGCCCGACGCCGACGACTGGCGCGAGACTCCCGACAAGCTCCAGTACCTCGAACGCTGACGCGTCCGCAGTTGTCGATTCAGGCGACCTGCTTCCCGGCGATCGCCTCGCGCAGGCCTTCAAGAAGGCCTTCCATATGCGCCATCCGCTCGCGTAGCCGTCCTACTTCCTGAGCCAGTTGCGATACCTCGTCCCGTAACTGCGCAATCTCGCCTCGCAGAGTCTTGACCTGCCCCGCAATCTCGCCTCGCAGAGTCTTGCCCTGTCCCGCAATCTCGCCTCGCAGAGCCTTGCCCTGCCCCGCAATCTCGCCTCGCAGAGTCTTGCCCTGCCCCGCAATCTCGCCTCGCAGAGCCTTGCCCTGCCCCGCAATCTCGCCTCGCAGATCCTTGCCCTGCTCCACAATCTCCGCGCGGAGCTCCTTGCGCATTGCCGCGCTGTCCGCGCGCAGCCATGCGAACAGCCCAATCATGAGCGCGGCCAAAGCTATGGCGGGCATCCAGTCCATGCCGCCAGTTTATGCCAGGACGACGTCAAGGCAAGAACAAAATACGGGCCGTTTCGCCGGCATTTCGCCGATGTTTCAGTCGTCGGTTTCGTTCAGGATCGCTGCCAGACGAACGGGCGGCACGTAGCCGGGGATCAGTTCGCCGCCGGGGGTCAGAAGCGCTGGCGTGCCGCTCAATCCGATCTCACGGCCGAGTTCAAAGTGCCGTTCCACGGAAACGGAATCGCATTGCCGCTCCGGCACGAATCCGCCGGCCTTGGCCACGGTCAGCGCCTCGCGCCGATCGTCGGAGCACCAGATCGACTGCATCGTGGCCCAGCTGTCGGTGTCCGGCCCCGAGCGCGGGAAAGCCACGTAGCGTACGCCGATGCCCAGTTCGTGATATTCGGCCATCTGCTGGTGCAGCCTGCGGCAATATCCGCAATCGACGTCGGTGAAGACGAGCAGCTCGTGCTCTGTCCTGTCCGGCAGAAAGTCCAGCGTGTCCCATTCGTCCAGGCTCGCCAACAATTCGCGTCGCACTTCGGCGCGGCGCGACTCGGTCAGGTTCTCGCCGTTGGACACGTTCTGGAGATCGCCCGAACCCAGGAACCCGAACTGCCCGCTTGCATCGACATATGCAATCCGATAGCCGAAGCGCAGCTCGTACAGGCCGGGCACCGGCGTTGCGCGCACCTCGTCCACGTTCGCGTATTTCTCTTTCAGGTTCGCGACATCGGCTTCGATGTCGGCGGAGTCGCCCGAATACAGAACGATTGGCGCGAGCAGCAGCATCAGCGGGGCGATGCGCCGGACTGAATCCATCTTCATGCTTGTCACTCTATGGTCCAGGCGGAAATTATAGGTTCGTCTCCGGCCCGGCTCAGGACGCCCGGGCCTGATCGGAGTCCGGCAGGCCGAGGCCGTCGCGCCGCAGCAGCAGGATTTCGTCGCGAAGGGCCGCGGCCTCCTCGAATTCGAGATCCTGGGCGTGTCGGTACATTCGCTTTTCGAGCTGCTTGATCTTCTTCATGACCTGCTCCGGCGTCAGCGCCCGGTATTCGGACACGCGTTCCGCCACCCTTCTTGACGGTCCCCGGCGGCTGCGGCCCCTGACCACTGCTCCCTCCATGATGTCGGGCACGTCCTTCTGTATGCCGCGCGGCTCGATGCCCCGCTCCTCGTTGAAGGCAAGCTGTTTGCCGCGGCGGCGGTTGGTTTCGTCCAGCGCGCCGCGGATCGCCCCGGTAGATTTGTCCGCGTACAGAATGGCCATGCCGTTCAGGTTGCGCGCAGCCCGCCCGATGGTCTGGATCAGCGAGCGTTCGGAGCGCAGAAAGCCCTGCTTGTCGGCGTCGAAGATCGCGACCAGCGAGACCTCGGGCATGTCCAGGCCCTCTCGCAGCAGGTTGATGCCCACCAGCACGTCGAAGGCGCCCAGCCGCAGGTCGCGGATGATCTCGACACGTTCGACCGTATCGATGTCGGAATGCAGGTAGCGCACGCGCACGCCGTGCTCCTCGAGGAACTCGGTCAGGTCCTCGGCCATGCGCTTGGTCAGCGTCGTGATCAGGACCCGCTCGTTGCGCTCCACGCGCAGTGCGATCTCGGACAGCACGTCATCGACCTGGCGTGACGCAGGGCGCACTTCGACGCCCGGGTCGATCAGCCCGGTGGGACGCACGACCTGCTCCACCAGCGCGTCGGAATGTTCGTGTTCGAACGGACCCGGCGTCGCCGACACATAGATGGTCTGCGGCGAGATCCGTTCGAACTCCCTGAATCGCAAGGGCCGGTTGTCGAGCGCCGAGGGCAGGCGGAAACCATACTGGACAAGCGTTTCCTTGCGTGAACGGTCGCCGCGAAACATGCCGCCCAGTTGCGGCAGCGTCACGTGGCTCTCGTCCACGAACAGCAGCGCGTTGGCCGGCACGTAGTCGAACAGGCACGGCGGCGGCTCGCCGGCGTTCCGGCCCGACAGGTAGCGGCTGTAGTTCTCGATGCCGGTGCAATAGCCGACCTCGAGCATCATCTCGATATCGAAAAGGGTGCGCTGCTCCAGCCGCTGCGCCTCGACCAGCCGCTGCTCCGAGCGCAACAGCGTCAGGCGCTCCCTGAGCTCCCTCCTGATCTTGTCCACCGCACCCTCCAGGGTCTCGCGCGGCGTCACGTAGTGGGTCTTCGGGTAAATCGTGACGCGCGGGACACGGCGGCCCATCTCCCCCGTCAGCGGATCGAAGTAGCGGATGTCCTCGATCTCGTCGTCGAACAGTTGCACGCGGACCGCTTCGCGCTCCGACTCGGCCGGAAACACGTCGAGAACGTCGCCCCGGACCCGGAACGTGCCCTGCCTCAGTTCCGCCTCGTTGCGCGTGTACTGCAGGTCCGCCAGGCGTCGCAGCAGCTCGCGCTGATTGACGCGGTCGCCCCGCACCAGGTGCAGGATCATCTGGAAATAGGTGTCCGGATCGCCCAGGCCGTAAATCGCCGAAACGGTGGCCACCACGATGGTGTCCTTGCGCTCCATGAGCGCCTTGGTCGCCGACAGCCGCATCTGCTCGATGTGCTGGTTGATCGATGCGTCCTTCTCGATGTACGTATCGGTGGATGGCACGTAGGCTTCGGGCTGGTAGTAGTCGTAGTACGAAACGAAGTACTCGACCCGGTTGCCTGGAAAGAAATCCCGGAACTCGCCGTAAAGCTGGGCCGCCAGCGTCTTGTTGGGCGCCAGGACCAGCGCCGGGCGCTGCTGCCGGGCCACGACGCTGG
Source organism: Gammaproteobacteria bacterium (assembly GCA_965116895.1). Lineage (GTDB taxonomy): Bacteria > Pseudomonadota > Gammaproteobacteria > Steroidobacterales > Foliamicaceae > Foliamicus. Next base: position 1,499,229 of record OZ220729.1, read on the forward strand.
CCAGCGTATAGGTCTTGCCGGAACCGGTCACGCCCAGCAGCGTTTGCCGCGCCAGGCCGGCGTCGAGTCCCTCGCAAAGCCCGTCCACGGCTTGAGGCTGGTCGCCCGCCAGCTGGAAATCGGCCTGCAGTTCGAAGCGGTCCGTCTTCATGCCGGCACTGTAGCATTTCCGACGGACAGCGCCGATAAAATACGCCCCGCAGACACAAGCGAGTGCGATCATGACTACCGTCCAGCTTTCCGAGCGTGTTCAACGCGTCAAGCCATCAGCCACCATTGCCGTATCGACCCTTGCCCGCGAAATGCGCGCGGCGGGCCGGGACGTGCTCAGCCTGAGCGCGGGCGAGCCCGATTTCGCTACGCCGGAGCACGTTTGCGCCGCGGCGGTCCAGGCCATGGAATCGGGCGACACGCGCTACACGGCCGCCGACGGCACACCGGCCCTTAAGCAGGCCATCTGCAACAAGTTCGAGCGCGATAACGGGCTCGACTTCGAACCCGGCCAGATCAGCGTGGGCGCCGGCGCCAAGCAGGTGCTCTACAACGTATGCGCGGCAGTGCTGAATCCCGGCGACGAGGCCATCGTGCTGGCACCCTACTGGGTGTCCTACCCCGACATCGTCAAGCTCTGCGACGGTGAGCCGGTGGTCGTATCGGCCGGGCTGGAGGCGGGATACAAGGTTACGCCGGAGCAGGTCGAGGAGGCGATCACCGAACGCACGCGGCTGATCTTCTTCAATACGCCGAACAATCCCACCGGAGTCAGCTTCACGCGCTCCGAACTCGAGGCGCTGGGCGAAGTGCTGGCGCGGCACGAGCAGGTGCTTGCCGTTTCCGACGACATCTACGAGCACATCTACTGGGGCGATGAGGCGTGGCTGACGCCGGCCCAGGTCTGGACCGGCATGCAGGACCGTATCGTCACGATCAATGGCGTGTCCAAGGCCTTCGCCATGACGGGCTGGCGCATCGGCTACGCGGCGGCCAACGTGGACCTGGTCAACGCCATGCGCAAGCTGTGCAGCCAGAGCACCTCCAATCCGTGCAGCATCTCGCAGGCCGCAGCGGCCGCGGCGCTGGAAGGCGACCAGTCGATTCTGGCCACGATGCGCGACGCCTTCAGGGAGCGCTACGAGTACATGTACGGGGCCGTCAATGCTCTGCCCGGAATGCGCTGCGCGCCCGCCCAGGGCGCCTTCTACGTGTTTGCCGACGCAGGCGAGGCGATCCGGGCCCAGGGCCTCGAGAACGACACGCAGATGGCCGAGCTGATTCTTTCCGAGGCCGAAGTCGCACTGGTGCCCGGCGCGGCCTTCGGCGCCGAAGGCCACCTGCGGTTCTCCTTCGCCTGCGGCATGGACGACCTCGAGGAAGCCATCAGGCGGATCGGGAAATTGCTCGCCTGAAGCGCCCGATCCGGCTAAAATCGCGCCACGCTTCCCCGGTAGCTCAGTAGGTAGAGCGGTTGGCTGTTAACCAATTGGTCGCTGGTTCGAGTCCGGCCCGGGGAGCCATAACCCATATTCCTACAGATGCCATAAACTGCCAGAAGGCGACATAACTACGATATAAAACAATCACTTATAGGTGGTCCCTCCCCTTGCGCCCCGCGCAACCGTACGCTACACTTTGCGTCCGTCCGTTGGATAAAAAGGGTGAGAAATTTCGTGGGACAAGGAAAACTGACGGTCAAAAAGGTCGGAGCGATCAACCAGCCGGGCCTGTACGGCGACGGCAATACCCTGTATTTGAGGGTGGCGCCCGGCGGCTCCAAGCAATGGGTGCAGCGGCTGACAGTCCACGGCAAGCGCCATGACATCGGGCTTGGAGGCTGTTCCTGGGTGACACTGGCTGAGGCGCGCGAAGCGGCTTATGCGAATCGAAGATTGGCGCGGCGCGGCGGCGATCCGCTGGCCGTGAAGCGTCAACCCAAAGTTCCGACCTTTCGCGAGGCGGCACAGAGCACCCACGAAGCCCTACGCCCACGCTGGCGCAGCGAGAAGGCGGCAGCAAACTGGATGCAGCAGTTGGAGCGCCATGCAATGGCGCGGTTAGGCGACCTACCGGTGGACCGGATCGGTCGGGAGGAGGTACTGGCCGTGCTGACGCCCATCTGGACTTCCAAACCGGAAACCGGCCGGCGGGTGCGGCGAAACATCCGGGCTACGCTGAAGTGGTGTCAGGCCCACGGGTTTGTGCAGTTCAATGCCGCCGGAGAAGCGATCGATGGCGCTCTGCCCCGTATGCCGGCCGTCAAGGCGCATTTCAGGGCGTTGCCTTACTCGGAAACTCCCGAAGCCTTGGAAATCGTACAGACTTCCCACGCTTCACAGGTGGCGAAACTGGCGCTGAAGTTCTTGATCATTACGGCGGCGCGCTCCGGCGAGGTACGCGGTGCGAAGTGGACCGAGATGCACGGCGACGTCTGGAAGATCCCCGGCGAGCGCATGAAAGCTGGAGTCGAACACCGCGTCCCCTTGAGCACCCCGGCACTGGACGTGCTACAGCAGGCCCGGACTCTCGACGACGGGAGCGCACTGGTCTTCCCGTCCCCCATTCGGCGCGGGCGCACGCTCTCCGACATGACGCTCACTAAGGTGCTCCGGGACACCGGTCTGGCCGACCGAGCGACGGTGCATGGTTTTCGGTCGAGTTTTCGCGACTGGTGCGCCGACACTGGCAAGGCGCGCGAAGTAGCGGAAGCGGCGCTTGCGCATACCGTGGGGGGTGTGGAGGGCGCCTATTTCCGATCGGACCTGTTTCAACGCCGGCGGCGCCTCATGGATGCGTGGGCGGAGTACCTCATGGGGACCGAGGCCAAGGTGGTGGCGCTGCGTCGTTAGGTGGGAATATCGAAACGTTATTCCGCGAACATTCGGCGCACGATATTCGGTATATTGTGACTTCTATACTTGGGTTGACGACTAGGAAGGGACATGAAGAAGCCCAAACTCAAACTCATTGCCGCTGGTGCTTTTGCGTTGGTTCTGCTGGCCGCGGTGCTGGCGCTGGTCAATCGCCCGTCGGCTGTGCAGGCGCAACCGGCATGGACGGAAGCAGCAGCGCCGTGGCGCATTGTGCAGGTTCCCCCCAAGGAACCGACTCTACTAGCAGGCGAATACCCGCCCGCACTGCTAATCAACACGGCCACGGGAGAGACTTGGGAACTGTACTGCGCTCCCGACTGCCGATGGCTGCCTGTTGAGCGCTGATGCGGCTCAACCCAAATACATGAGTCCCGGTATATTGACCCAGTATCGTTATTCTGCTGCTGGCAGCGGGACATCTATAGTCAATCCTGCCCGCGACTACTAGGTAACGCACATGGCCACAACTGAAATTATTTTCGAGGTCACCGAGTCGATGGAAAGTGGATACGAAGCGCGTGCCCTGGGGCATAGCATCTTTACCCAGGGCGAAGACTGGTCCGAGTTGAAGGCAATGGCGCGGGATGCCTTCCGCTGTCACTTCGATGAAGCGGATGCGCCGAGCGACATCCGGTTGCACCTCGTCAGAGACGATACCATCGCAGTATGAAGGTTCCCCGCGACCTTTCCGGCAAGAAGGTCGCAACGCTGTTGGCCCGCCACTATGAGTATCGCAGTCAGAAATTCACTAACGATCCGGGACCGAATCACGGGGCCAGGTCGCAGTTTCTATAACGTGAGCACGGTTTTCCTCGGCAAATCCAGCGGGTACAGGAAGAGTTCGCTGACAATAAAGGAACCCTGACCAAGCAAGTTGCCAAAGTTCATTGATATGTTTCAACTCCACAGGCGGTTGCCCTGGTCGGTCCTCGAGATAGTAACGCGCCGTCTCGAAGGTCCCTTTGTGGAGTTGCACAATGGCCGCGGCCCCTCCCTCCAATGACCATTTACCAAGTTTTGTCGGCTGGCTGCGTTCCCTGAACCGCTGTAATTCAGTCTCGACTCCATCTCGGTCTTGCTGGTCAACGCTACCCCAAAGATCCTTGAGGTTGTGTACCTTTAATGGTTTGCTGCCGCGGAAAATAGCAATAGCCTTCAGGCTCTGTTCTGTGGAAAGAGCCAATAGCGCAGCTCCTGTCCAAGTAATTGAATTTCGCCAGATCCAGCTTCCATAGACCGGATAACCCGCCACTCTATCAAATAGAGCGCGCTGGTTATTTTCTTCTTCGCGGCTCTGCAAAGCCATTTGAGAAGCGCTGGCGAGAAACCCGCCAGCCATGCGTAACCAGTACACCCACTCCAGCTGCCTTTGATTCTTCGCCACGGACATTTCTATCGGAATTTTTGATGCGCCCAGCTGACCTGTGCAGTGGCTTTCAATTCTGCAAAACGAATGGCACTTTGTTGAACCGAATGCGTTGTATGTTGTGGAAGTTAGGACTTGCAAATCTGAACATCAAAACCGGATTGGCCGCCAAAACCTGGGCCGCCAGAAAGACCGCGGCCTCCCCTGTTGCCTTTGCTTCCCACATTTCCCCGGAAGGGGATGGGATCAAAATCTTGTGCTATGCCTGAACAAATAATCTTCACACGCTCAACCGGTTGCCTCGCGGACGGTTCAGGTACCCTCGCAATTTGCTCTACCCGGCCCGCAGCAGCGAGGTATTTCAAGACTTTGTTGGCAGCCTCCAAGTTTTGATGCGCGCCTGAATTATCGTGTCCTGCCCGAAGCGAATCGCGATAATACGGCACCGACTCTTCAAAACGCCCAAGAATTACAAGCGTATTACCTTTGTTGAAATGAGCGTCTTTGTAAGGCGATCTGGGCTCATCCATCCCGTTATCAATAATGTAATCGTAATCCGCTAACGCTTTCTTCAGTTTCTGAAGCATGGTGTACGAGTTGGCTCTATTGAAAGCGACACTAATGTGCCGGAATTCCGTCGGGCAAAACTTGATCGCTTTGCTGTAATCGGCGACGGCGGAACAATGTTCGCTCAATGCGGCTCTTACGTTCCCGCGATTAAAGAACAGCCTCATTGCCAGTTCCCTGTCGCGGGCACCTTTTGCTGGAGCGATTCCAATGAAATCCTGCTCACACTGCTCAGCAGCCTTATAGTCTGCTAACGCTCCAGCGTAATCTTCCTCATTGGATTTTGCGTCGGCCCTCAAACAGTACAACTCGCGAACTTCTGGACACTGGTCAATAGCTTTGTCATAGCTATTGATCGCATCAGAATACCGTTCTTCTTGGTATAGCTCATTGCCCCGATAACGGTGATATTGCGGGTTTTTCATTAATCGAATAGGTGAGTCCGTTCGATTGATTGCCGAAAATCCGTATACGTCTCTGAAAAGCGATTCCTCGGTAATCCCATAGACTTCCGCCAGTTCCTTTCTAAACAACGGCTTGTCGCTCGAATAGACTATTTTTTCTTCGACAAGGCGATCAGGAATGAATGGGCGCCCGATAACAAATACGCTTCTTTGGGCAATGATTCTTGCAGAGACTTCGCTACGAACCATCGGTTCCCAATAGGACGGCCGGTCGTTTCCTTGCGTTAAAAAAACTCTCTCGATTGCTTGATCTTCGGTTTCGTGAGAAATAAGTCTAAAGCCTTGGGGATCGTTTAAATTTACAAGAAATACTTTCCCGTCGGTTTCAGTCGAATCTGCTGTGCCGGACTCTCGAGGAACATTGCAGGCAAACCAAAGCGCTACCAAAGGGTTCCATGTGAAGTCCAAGAGGCCCGTCGCCGCACCGAAATGCCGCAATTTCGCTAGAAGTTGGAGATCGGTGAGCTGGCGGGCTTCTTCTATGCCGAATCCCGCCGTTCGGGCGGGGGCGATCAATTCGTCAAGATGGTAATTCAAATGAATATCCGGAAAATCACTATTGGCATTCTTCGTTAAGTCAACAGGATGAATCTTGAGCCGTCGAACAGCGGAAGAATAAAGGCCCCAGTTTGAGTTCTCTTGACCGCGAAACGCCCACTTTCCAGGCAAATCGCCTATGCCACTTAGGAATTTCTTATCTATCGCGGTCATTATTGGTTTCTTTGGAAACTAATTCGACTCGTGCCGGTGCTCGGTCATAGTCGTTGCGTTAGCTCGATTCGGCAATTGGGCAGGATTCCTCCAGCGAATGAAGGTACTCGCAGGTTCTATGATCGCTTAACGACGAAGCGATCATCCAAGCCCAACTCGGCGAATACTCGAAGAAGATCAGACTCAAGGCCTTCGGCGGCAGTGGGTGTGACCTCAACGGTAAATTCGACCGTCGTTGTAAGTCCATCACCCGACCTCAACCTTGGGATAACTTTGGTGCCCAACCGGTTCCATAGTTCCGGCGGCACGGATCCAGTTACGCGCAGGCGAATCGGAGTTGCAGTTGAGGGCGTATCGATTCCCAATTGCTTTCCAGAATCTGGCTGCTGGTCAGTAGGTGGGGGGTCTGTGACGATCGAGGGCGGCTTGGGTTCGCGCACGGCCGGTGTGCGAAGTTCGACACTCTGGGTCCTGGTCAGCAGGAATACATTCGGCTCAAACGCGACTTCCTCGATCCCGACTGTCTCCGCAAACCAAATGCGCTCGTAGCGCCCATCCTTTGTACTGCCCGAAGCAAGACCAAACGAACCTGCATGCACGAACTCCACGATCTTGCGGCGCAGAACGGTATCGGGATCCACAAGCCGGGTTAGCGATCCGTTTAGAAAACTCTGACGCAGGCTGGTGAGCGGCCAAGCGCCCGTTTCCTTGAACGCCGGTGGCCAGTGCCGGTCGAGATAACCGGCGCCGATGGTTTCGCTGAGCAGAGCTTCGGTCTTCAGAGCGGTGACTACGCGTCCGCATAACGTCTCATTCGAACTGCTATGGCCTGCGCCAAGATCAATGATCTTCAGTCCGGACTCGGCCTTCGAGTCAGCAAGCGCCACGAATCTGTAGCCGGCCCAAACCTCGTCCTTCGCTGCATTCTCTGCGTCCTTGACCATGGTTCGCAGTTCCTGTCGGCTGGCTCGGTCAAATTCGGTTCCGAGAAGCCCTTCAGCCACCTCCCGTTCCACCCGTTTCCAAGCGAGCCAGAACTCCACGCGGTCACGAAGTTCACGACCAGGCTTGCGGGCACACCAGACCATGGATGCGGGATAGAGTCGTGGCGATTCACCCCGCTCGCGGGTCCATTGCGCGACGGACTCGGCGATCTTGCCGTCGGCTTGCCACTCCACTTCCGGGTCGATGATGACCAGCGACAAGCGAGGTGTGTCAGGAACGGCGGCGCCGTCCTCGGGGTACGGGATGATCGGAAGGTTGGCGCGGCGTGCGAACTCCTGTTCAACCAGCTTGCGGATCGCGGGCCGGGTTTCCGTGTCCTCGTCCAGCGCGGCCCGCCGGTCACTGACGACTTTCTTCAGAGTCGCCTGGTGATGTATGCGGAATCCGTCCGTCCCAACCTTGCGGATGAAGAACCCTGACCTTTCAAGCTCCGCTGCGGCCGTATCCACGGTCGCCGTATCGACCTCCGGTTCGCCGAGCGCGAATCGCAGTTCCGGCAAGTGGGCGACCTTGTCCAACTGTCCGCCGGAGGACTCGAATAAGATGGCTGATCCCACGCGGCGATGAATATAGCGAAGTGGCCCCATTGCGTCTGCATCCAGCGCACGGGCATGCGCTGTGTCGCCCGCCACATCGGCCGCGATAGCCACGTCAAGGCGCTGTTCGCCGAGTTGCCCAAGTACTACGGCGCGGAACTCGGGCACATGCAGCGGCGCCGATCCGAGCGTGATCAGCGGTTCCGTTCGCGCTTCCCGGAAATGCTGACGAGCCGCCCAGGATACCCACTGAGCCAGCATAGCGAGCGTGCCGCGAGTTTGCTGGAACTGGGCAAGGGCGCTCCATTTACGCCGAAATACCGAGAGCGTAGATGGATGGAACGGATAGCACGCCTCGAAGCGGCTCCTGAGAAACTCGCGGGCCTTGGCCTCGGTTGTCGCGCTGTCCACCGCCATCCATTCGGAAGGAAGCCGGGCCGTACGTTCGAAACACCAGTCCGCGTACGTCTTTGAGACCCGCTTGCGGATGCGCTCGCTGCCCAAGTCCTCGAACAATCGGCGCCGGACGACATCTCCGATCTCGGCCTCGTCGTTGGCGATCAGGTCCCGGGCCACGCGGCGCACCACCTTGGTGATCCGGTCCTGCCATTGCCGATCCCAGTCGGTCATTTCCACTTGGCTGCGCGGCAGACTGATCACGGCAGCCGCGCCCACAGCACCGGTGACGGCGACGGTCAAATTCTGAATAAAGGCATGAAAGCTCTCTGCGCGGCCGCGATGCCGATTGACGAAATTGAGCACTTCGTCGAACAGCAGCAGAACGGGAGCGTTCGCGGCTGCGAAGACTCGCGCGATCGCGTCGGTCCCTGGAGGCGTGGTCGCTGCCGCGGAACCAAGCGCGGCCACACCCTTGTCCCCCGCCAGCTGGCGGGCAAGATCGATCCAAGGCGTCTCGCGGCCTTCCGAGGGATCCCAGGCATTTCCCACGAAGACTCCGACTCGCGCCTCAGGGGCTTTTGGAACGCCCGCATGAGCAAATAGATCAGCCACTCCCGGCCAGTCCGCGGCATCCCGGCCCGCCCTGGCAAGGTGATAGAGCGCGGTCAGGGTGTGCGTTTTACCTCCGCCGAACTGTGTGACCAGCGTGAGCACCGGGGACGTGTTCTGCGTCTCACCCGCGAGGCGCCGCAACACCATGCCGGCATGATCATTGAGAGCGCGGGTAAAGCAGGTGCGCGAAAAGAACTGCTCCGGTTCGCGGTAGTCCGCGGGCGCCGTGCCGGCGACCACCTGCTCCAGCGCAATCGCGAATTCGTCGGGGCTGAAGGAGCGTCCTTCCCGCACCTCGCGGCGGGGAGTGACGACTTTGTACCAAGGATCCCTAGTCACCGTCTCGCTCGATATTCGTGGATGACCTGATCCGTACATGGTTTCTGGAAACCACAATAATTGCTCCCTGCCGCATCACGGGACTGTGGAACTCGATCAGGTTACGAATGGCGGCTGCTCCCTCGTCGGCGGTCAATTCGTCGAATCGCACGATGCAAGGATGCGGCAAGCGCAACGAAAACACGAGTTCACCAAAATCCTTGTCCTCGGTGAGCAGCACACGCTCTTCCCGGTAGGCAAGCTCAAGCAACGCCCGATCGGAAGCGCCCGCGTATCCGTCCCGCGCCGAAAGGACATCGTGCCCGAGGTCGCTCAAGGTCTTGTGCAGAACATTCGATGCGACGCATACATCGAGAAGGAATTTCACGAAGCCTCTCGAATGGGGATGCGATCATAGACATGCTCCCCGGCCATCGACCGGTGGGCGAAAACCAGACACGCCTGGATGTCCGCCGGCTCCAGGAACGGAAATTCGCTGAGGATCGTCTCGGGCGTGTCACCCGCCGCCAGCTTCCCGAGGATATGCTCGACCGCCATGCGCATGTCGCGGATGATCGGTTTGCCGCCGAAGATCTCGGGGCGGACGGTGATGCGTTCGAGCAGTTCGGACTCTTGAGTCATTGCGTTCTCCTTCATTGAATGGAATTGCGATGCGGTCACCTCGGCACGGCGAGGAGCATGGCGTCCAGCAGCCGCTTCTCGCGGCTGCCGCGCGGATATAGCGCGGACAGGGCGTTTGACAGGCGCAGAAAGTCAGGCGCGCGCTCCTGTTCGGCGACGATGAGTGTGCGCAGGGCATTCGCGTGGCCGCCAGCCTGCAGCAGCATCGCGGCATGGACACGGTCGAGCGCCGTGGCTTCTGTTGATTCCAAGACGGCATCTACGCTGATCTGGCCACCGCCCCGCTGCCCCCCCGAGCCTTGCGCCCCGGTGTTCATTTCGGGAAAGAGTGTCTCCTGCCCGCCCGCGTCCCCGACGCTCTCGATCCAGATAGCGGCACTTCCGGGGCCATCCACGCCGAACAAGGCCTCGGCACGCTCGGCAATCGGCAGGAGGCGCACTACGCCTTTCTCCTGTGCGATCACGCGGCCTTTCCAATGATCGAGGTCGATGCCCATGGGCTGGGAGAAACGCCGCACCACATCGAACGGTAAGTGGAAGCCCTTGGCGGTGGCCTTGGCTACGGCTTCTTGCTGCGCGTCGTCCGGTTCCGGCGGAGCGGGCGCATCCCGAACCACCGAATGCCCTCCGTCCCTCGACTGCCTGTCGTAAGTCTGGCTGGCGCGGCCCTGTTCCTCCGTGCTCTGAAGCGCCCACAGAAACAGCGCAGTCAGGCGGGCATCTTCCTCCAACGCGCCCGCCATGCCGTTCCGAGCGGAAGCTTCCGCCATGCCAAGTACCTGTTCGAGCGCCGCGCGGCCTACGACCTCCCATACCTTTTCCAGATATTCCGGCAGGCCCACTGCCCGACCTGCCGCCGTCTCCACAGCCCGATAGCGACTGAAGACTTCGAGAGCAGGGCCGATGCAGGCGAACACCAGATCGGCGCCGCGAATGCCTTCCTGTTGTAGGTGCTCCATCCAGTCGGCGACACGCAAGGGCAGTTCCCGCAGCACATCGGCCCACTCGCCGATGGGAGCATCCTCGGGACGCGGACGGCAGATGAGGTGCACACTGGTTGCCAAGGCAGCCGAGTCCCGCGCACGAAGACGGGATGTCATTTCCGTGGCAATAGGCCACGAACCAGTGATCGTCCACCCGCCGCGAGTCATCCCAGAGAGTAGAGCCTCCCAACCCTCGGTGGTTGTGTGTGCAAAGACCACGGAACCGATCCCATCTTGTTGCAGTATGCGTCGCCCCTCCGCGAAAGCGGCGGCCATACCATCCTCAAAGAATTGTCGATCCTTGTGTGAATAGCGATTTGAGTCCCAGTGAGCCATTTCGCAAAGCTCGGGCTCCTTGGGGGTCAATCCGTTGTTGGCCTCGAATGCCCCGACCAGCAGGGGATGATTCGGCAAAGCCCGCTTTAGCCACACGAAAAAGAAATCAGACAAATCGGCGTACGGAACCGCGAAATAGTATGGGGGATCGGTAAACCAGACATTAACTGATTGGTCTGGAAGAGGGTGGAGGACCGCATCCGACTGCTGGCTCTGGCCCGAGTGTTTGTTCCAAGATGTTTTGTCTAGGACCTTTGCTACAGAATTGAGCGCGCTCGACCACGTTCTTGATGCTTCTGCCAGATAATTTGCTTCACCAAAGTCCCACACAATAGGCAGAGCCTGTCGCGAAAAGACGTGCTTGACCTCCTCGCCCGATGCGAGCCAACTTGAAAGAGATGCGCTTCCATCGGCAGTGCGGTTCAGAGCGACAGCTAGCACGAGCTGCAATTGCAAAGGAGCCTTCTGGATCAAGCGCGCCAAACACACCAGCACCACCTTCTGTCTGGCCGTGAACATGGCACCCCATGTATTGATTCCGTAGAGCGGGACATTGAATGTGCCACTCATCAGGGGCAAGGGTTCGTCCGGTATGGGACACAAGCTCTGCTTCCCCCCGCGTTCCCATTCTTTCAGCAGGCTCGAAACGCGAGTCTGCGCCTCTCGCACGGCTGCATAATCCGCGTCCGTCGGCAGCCGGTAGTGGCGGCCTTTCTCGTTCGGGCGCAGCGTCACCACCGCCGTCATGCGGGCGCCGCCAACGCGGTCGCCATCGGCATTGAACTTTGCGTCGGCGCCGCCGCGTTCGGCGGCCAGTTGCAAGCGCACCCGGTCGGGCGGCAGCACCGCGCCGCAGCACAGGCAGGTCGCTTTGGCGCGGGTTACGGTGCCGGTGCGCACCTCGCGTTCGGTCTTGGGTTCGAACACCTCGAACAGAACCTTGGGCGACGCCCCGCCGATCCTCTCGACGGTATGCCGTAGCGCACGCTTGCGCTTGGGTTTCTTGCACAACCAGAACGAGCGCATGAGCGGGATTTCCGCGCCGCAGTCCGGCGCCTCGCAGCGCACCGTGCGTACCCAAAGATAGGCGATCGGCGTTGCGCCGTCTGGGTCAGCGGGGTAGAGATCGGCCAACTCCCGCTCGGCCTGTCGCTTGATCTCGGCGCCTGCTTCCCGCAACTCGTCGGCGAGTTTCGGCCCGTGGCGCGGTATGTCCTCCAGCATGACCTTGAGAATGAGGCAGGCCACCGGATTGAGGTCGCTGGCGAAAGCCTCGCAACCCAGCCGCAGCGCTTCCAGCGGAATCGATCCGCCGCCTGCAAACGGATCCACCACCAGCGGCGGTTCCTCTCCGTGAGCGGCGGTGACAAGCGAACGCCCTACGTTGAGGAAGGTCGAGTTCGCTGCGTTGTCCCAATTGGCGAAATCGGCGATGAAATTCAGCAATCCGCGGCGAAGGTCGTTATCGGTCTCGCCATGACCACCGCCCACCGTGGGCAGCAGTTTGCGCGCCGCTTCCTTGAAGCCGTCCGGGCAGTGCGGGTCGCAAGGATCGGGCAGCAACAGCGCCAGAAGAACTGCCCGCGAGGACGCGAGCGGCCGTCGCGCCCACCACAGATGCAATGTCGAAGGATGACCATGACGGATCGACTTCTCGCGGACCGCATGCCGAGATACGGCCGCGATCGGAAAATCCACCTCCGCAAGACGCTTGCACTCCCGAGGAATCACTTGGCGCTTCCTTCGTCCGGCGCAGCGTCCGGCAGCACTGCAGGCTGCGCCATTTCGTCAACGTTCATCGAGTAGTGCTGCACACGGGTGACTTCCTGCCAGTGCATGCGGGCTGGATTCAGGATAGGTTCGCGCAGGACGGGGTTGGTTGCGCAATGGGTCACGATGTAGAGCCAGTAACAGTCAGGACGATCTTGTGCGATACGGAGCTCGCCGGTCGTCAACACAATGCTGCCCGTGGCCGCTGCCAGGCCTTTGATCTCGATCAGGCGCAACTCGCCGGACTGGAGATCAAGGCTGGTGATGTCGTAGCCCAAATCTTTCTTGTGTACATCTTCCACCTTGCAGCCCCGCGCCTTTTCGTGGTCGATGACCACGCGCATCGCTGTCATCTCGGTGTTCGGATCGGGGCGCAGCCGCCGAAGTTCTGGGGTCTCGCGTTCGGGGTGCGGCAGAATCAGCGCGCTTGCCAGCCGCTCGACGCCCTGCAATGTGACGGCGCGCTCGCGGCGGAGTTCATCCTGGCGCTTCTCCCGTCGCGCAAGGGTGTCCGCGTGACGTGTTTCGGCCTGTGCAAGTCGTCCTTCGGCGCCTGGTTTGCCGCTGTTCACGTCCTCATTTGCGCGCCCGATCTCCTGGTCGATGCGATGCAGAACTTCGGTAAGCGACAGCTCGACATGGCGGGCAATCCGCTCGATCTCGTCCGACCGCTCCGAGCGAATCTTCGCCAAGAATGGCATCAAGGCGGTTTCCATCAGCCATTCGGTCGCCTCCGCCGCTAACGCGGCGGCAGGGAGTGGATCGGGCGTGTCCGCCGGGAGGAGATTGCGCAAGTAGTGAGGGTCGCGCTGACGCGGCGCGCCGTCGCCGCCAAGTTCCACGGCGAATAGGCGCTCATTGATCGTGCGGCCCAAGCCGTCCACGGCCTTGGCCCGGTACACGTCGATGCGCGCGGGAGTGTCGTGGCTCAAGGAGAGGAAGCACGCACCGCGGGCGAAGGCTGGCCGCGCGGCATCCAGTCCGTGGCGACGCAACGCTTCGAACAGGGGATGCCCGGGCGTGACCCACTCCAGGTGGTTAGCGTCCGCCGTTTCGCGGTCGGTTGACAGGCGGGGATAGCGGGCTGCGAGCTGTGGGAGTTTCCAGTCTTCGGCCAGTTCATGCCGCTTCAGTGCTGTTGGGGTGCGGCCCGGATCGAAAGTATGCGCAAGGCGGGGTGCCGGTTTGAGGCTCAACGCGGCATCCTGCGCGCACTCCTGCATAAACCGGGCGATGTTCTCCGGCACAACCCGTTGCTCCTTCGCACGGGCGCGGCGCTCGACCAGCATTTCGAGATTCAGCCTCTTGGACGCCAAGCCTTCGAGCGCGGTCTGGCAGATGGCGCGGAACCGGCCTTCGTCCACATCCTTGAGCATGCGGTCTTCGAGATCGGCGTCCCCGAGCTTGCCCGCGTAATAGTCGCGCAGCACGCGCTCGACCTGCGCGGCCGGCAGGACTTCGCCGACCACATTGAAAACGGCGTCGTCATCGAGTGCGTCGCGAATCTCCTGGAGCTTGTCCAGAAGCCGGTTGAGCACCCGGCCTTCAATAGTGTTGGTGGCGACGAAGTTGAAGATCAGGCAGTCGTGGATCTGCCCGTAGCGGTGGATGCGCCCCATGCGCTGCTCCAGGCGGTTGGGGTTCCACGGGATGTCGTAGTTGAACAGGATATGGCAGCACTGGAGGTTGATGCCTTCGCCAGCCGCTTCGGTGGCCACGAGCACCTGAATCTCCCCTTCTCGGAACTGTTGCTCGGCGTGGATGCGGGTGCCGGGCTCATCCCGCGACCCGGCCTTCATCCCGCCATGGATGCAGCCAACCTGGAAACCCCAGGCCCGAAGCCGATCCATCAGATAGTTGAGAGTATCTTTGAATTCCGTGAACAGGAGGAGCCGTTGGCCAGGGTCATCGAAGAATCCCTCCTTTTGCAGGATATCGCGCAGCCGGGCGAGCTTGGCCTCATTGCCCGAGCCCTCGACCGCCTGTGCGCGTTGAGCAAGACGCCGCAGTTCGCCGATTTCCTCGCGCACCTGCTCCGCGTTTCCGGCCAGGGTGATCGCGTCGAGCAGCGCTTCAAGACGCTCGCGCTCCGCATCCTCCATCTCCTCGATCTCCTCGGGATCGGGAATCGAGGGCGGAGCGGTCTGGATCAGATTCTGCGCGCGTTGAAGCCCGTCCTCCAGGCGCTTGGCCCGGTTCTCGAGCGAGCATCTCATCGCATGGGTGCTGGAGGCGAGACGCCGCTGGTACAGCGCCATGAGAAAGCCGACGGCACGCGCGCGGGGATCGTCGCCCTGTTGCGCCGCGCGAACGCTTTGCCGCTTTACGAAGCGGGTGATCTCCCGATACAGCTCGTGCTCGGCGCCGTCAATTTTGAAATCGACCGTCTGTGGAATGCGCTTGGTGAATACAGGACGGGCATTCCACTCGCCGTTCGGCTGGCGCTCCGGGAAATAGACCATCGCCTCCTTAGTGCGACGCAGGTAGAAGGGTGCGCGGCGCCGGTTCATAGCTTCGCGGATCGATTTGACGTCGGCATAGGCGTCCTGGTCCAGCAGTTGCAGGAACAGCGTGAAATTCTTCGGATCGCCCTTGTGCGGCGTGGCGGTCAGCAACAGGATATGGTCGGCGCTGTCGCGAAGAATCTCGCCAAGCTTGTAGCGCAAACTCTTGTGCGTCTCGTCCCGGGCCGACATGCGGTGCGCCTCGTCGATGATCACAAGATCCCAGTGCACCTGCCGCAGCCCGGGGAGGATTTCATCCCGCTTGGCGAGGTCGAGCGAGGTGATGACGCGCTTTTGCTCCATCCACTGGTTGACGCCGAACTGATCGCGGATGTCGCTGCCCTTCAGGACGAGAAACTTCTCATCGAATTTTTCGCGGAGTTCGCGCTGCCACTGAAAGGCGAGGTTGGCGGGACACACCACCAGGATGCGCTCCGCCAGTCCGCGCAGCATGAGTTCGCGCACCAGCAGCCCGGCCATGATCGTCTTGCCGGCCCCGGCGTCGTCGGCGAGCAGAAACCGCACTGTGGACAGCTTGAGCAGGTGCCCATAGACAGCCTCAAGTTGGTGCGGGAGTGGATCGACGCGGGAAATCGACAGTCCAAAATATGGATCAAACTCGTGGGCGATGCCGAGCGCGTGGGCCTCCAAGCCGATTCGAAGTAACCGGCCATCGCCATCATAGGAGAGAGATGCGTCGATAATCGTGAGTTCAGCGAGTTCGTTTGCGGAAAGAGCGACGTTGCGGAACCGTTCCGTTTGTGTTCCGACCAAACCCGCGACCCACGAACCCGCGCCGTTGGAGCGTACCGTCTCGACCCGCATCGGCTCGCTAAACAGGGAGCCGGTCAGGATTTGCCCGTCGCGAATGGGTGCATTTTCGCTTGTTGGCTCCATCAATCGTCATACCCTGGGACGTTTCCGGCACTAGTCCGCAGCCCCAGCGTCTTCCCCGCAGCGATCATCCGCTTGTCCAGGCTGTAGATGGCCTCTGATCCTCGGTTCCACGCGATGGCAAGATGCAGCGCATCGCCGGCCCGCAAACCGGTCTCGAAATGTCCGAGCCAGTCGCGAGCACGGTCGAAGTCATCCCGGTTCGGCAACAGCACGACGAAGGACTCATCTATCATCGCTTCGAAACGCGAACCCGCTTCGCGCGCCGCGCCGGCATCCAGACCCCCCATGCGGACCTCGCGGGCAAGTAACGAAGCGAATTCTACGCGGGTCCAATGGCCGGTCGCCAGATCATCGGCAGGCAGACCGTCGAAAAAACCGGCGATCAGTTCGCTGGTGGCCTCGGGCAGGATCAGCGGGACGAGGAAACTAGTGTCGAAATAGCGCATCCGTGGCGGCTGACTATCTCACAAACTCTCATCCCGAATCTCGCGAAGCAGCTCGGCTGATGGGCGCCGCAAGCGTGGCATAGCGTCCCGAAACTCGGCCAACCCCCGTAACGGCAGTGGCTTTTTGGGGCAGGCAGTCGGCGAAAGATGCGCGACCGCCTTGCCGCGGCGGGTAATAACAATCTCCTCGCCGGTCTCCACCTTGTCTAAAAGTTCGCTTAAGCGAGCTTTCGCTTGTACCAGACTAACTGTGAGCATCTCAACCTCGGGTGGTCAGGAAACTGGTCATAATGATAGCGCGGTACGAGCGCGCGAACCACATCCTTTCAGAACGAGCCGCGGTCAGTGCGAGTCAGGCCGTACTGGATGCCTGAAAAGTCTCGCAATTTGCGAGGATTTTGGGTTCGCTGTAAGTCCTTGAGATTAAATTCCTCCAGCTGATACTTACGGTTTGGGATTCAAATCCCGAGGGAGCGATTGGCTTGACCGCCGATCATGGTGCCGGTGTAGACACGTCCTTGAGAATGGAGGCCTGCGATTCGAGGGCACTCCTGCGAATTTCGTCGAGTGCTTCCTGTTGTCCATCGTCGAGCATCTCGTCGCGCTTTAGCGTCGCAAGCAGGTAGACGCCGCGATAGATGCGCTCGATCTGGGCCAATATTTCGGGTGGAATTGGTGGAGAATCTGGCCCGAGCTTACGTGTTGCGAGGCTCACCGCAGCATGGCGGACGAATTCTGCGGCCGTCATTCCGCGCGACTCTGCCGCGTTTTCGATCCCCGACCATTCGGAATCCGAGAACCGGATCGACCGCGACGCACGCGGCGCAGTGGGTTTGCCAGGGGAATTTGCACCGATTTTCGTCTGGGCAGGTTCGTTTTCGATCATATTTTTTCTCCGAACGGTTGCACTTCAGGCTACGCAACCGGCGCGATCACCGCTGCAAAGAGGATCCCATTAGTCCTTCGGAACTGGGAAGGGCACGTGTGCTCCAAGCATACGTGTAGGAGCAATCCTAACAATTGGCGAATGCTCGGAGCATACAGCCTTTCGCAAGTGCTTGGAATCACTGGAAATCCGGGCGTATGCTCCAGAGCATCCACTCTGCCCATCAACGAGGAGGCGTTGCAAGTCACTGTAATCGTTAGGGATACAGGTCTGGCGCGCGCTTGGTGTTGAGGGCATCGGAGATGCGTGGGGTGTGACGGTGCCACCGCTCCGCGGTCAAGATTGGTTGAGGATCGAAGAGAATCGAAGAGGAAAATCGACGCCGGAGAACCCGGCGGAATTGAGCCGCCGCGGCGTTTGAGCGGGCGGCAGTTGCGGACAATGACGCGGACGGTCATGCTCGGCGCGATGCCAGAGGCATCGGCGGAAGGGCCAGCACTTCGGTCCGCACTTGTGCGGTCAAGCGTGCAAGACGTGGTGCGCACGGTTGCGGTCACAGTCCGGGACACTTGTGTGTGAATGAGTGTGCGAGCCGGTGCATGTCGCAAGGAGCAGCGGCGATGTGCAATGTGACCGCATCGCCGGCGGCCGGAGAGAAGCGGGCCGCGCCGCAGTGACGCGGCCCATTGTGGTGTTGCGTTTCATGCGGCCTTCATGACCGGTATGCCCATCGACGCGGCCTTGTCGACAAGGTTGCCGGTGATGCCGCTGCCGGGGAACGCGATGACGCCCTTGGGCAGCAGGTTCAGCAACTCGTCGTTGCGGCGGAACGGCGCGGCGCGGCCGTGCCGCTGCCAGTCGGGTTTGCACACGATCTGGTGCACGCTGTTCTGTTCGGCCCACTGCGCGGCGATCTTCTCGACGCCGGGGCCGCCGCCGTGCACGAGGACCATGTCGCCGTACTTGGCGCGTACCTTGTCCAGGCTGCGGTAGACGGCGTCGGGATCATTGACGGTCTTGCCTCCGGTGATGGCGACCAGCGTGCCGTCGGGCAGGTGCGCCTTCGTCTCGCGGTCCTTGCGCGCGCGCAGGAAGTCGCGGGCGTCGATCGCCGCGGACGTCAGCTTGTTCGTCCGGCTTGTGTGGCTGCCGCTTCGCGGACGCCACGTCTCTCCGGTCGCGATGCGGTAGGCGTCGGCGGCGGTGTCGCGCATCGCTTCGAAGGCGTCGCGCCGGTCGCCGAGGTTGCGGGCACGGTCCGTCGTGAGTTCCAGTTCGCGCGCCTGGATCTCGGAACCGTCCTGCGAGGCTTGCAGGTCGCGCAGTTTCGGGGTCAGACGATCCACCGCCCGGTCGAGTCTTCTCACCTGGGCGTGGAAGGCGTTGACGATGCCCCACAGCAGGTGTTCGCGTTCGTCGGCGAGCTGGAAGCCATCGGGCGTCGCATCTTCGCTGAGAATGCGGAACGCTTCGCTGACGGCGGTGATCGCGCTGTCGCGGTCGAAGATGTCTCGGGGATCAAACTCCCCGCGTTCGGGGGTTGCGCCATACAGCGCGGCGTTCTCGCAGATCACTGCGGTGGGGGATTGTGCTTGTTGAGTGTGGATGGTGTCGATATCGAACATGGGTGTGTCTCCAGTTATGACATTGGGAGTGAAGCCGGTGGGCTTGCATCGCCGGAAGCTCTGGCCGGCTTGTGCCTATTGGTTCACGCGCGCGCAGGGGTGTCACCGCGAAGCGGCCGCAACGAAGTGGAGGACCCCGCAGGGGTTGACGCCGCGAGCACGTGTGGGACGATGGGCACGAGACGGAAAGAGCTACTCATGGGGCTGGGCACATGCTCTTGTGGGCAAAAGTGCAGAACGGCCCTGACAGCAATAAGAAAGGGCTGGTACCGAAGCACCAGCCCTTTCCGTCGCCAAGAAAGGCGTTTCCGTCAAAACGGGATCTGATCGCCCTGCCCTTCGGCCTGCGCGGCGTCCGCGGGCATCGCGGAACCGTTGGCCGGCTCGCCGGCTTCGGCTGCCGCGCCGTTGCCATTCGGCCGGTCCAGGAACTGGACCCGCGAACCGGGGGCCAGCAGGATCTCGGTCGAGAACCGGTCGGACTCCTCGCCGTCCTTGCGCCAGCGCCGCGTCTGCATCTTGCCGGCGAGATAGACCAGGCGGCCCTTCCTCGCGTTCTTGACCAGCATGTCCACCAGCCCGGGCTGGAACGTGACGGCCCGGTGCCATTCGGTCTTGTCGATCCGCTCGCCGCTCGTCTTGTCGATATACGACTCGTCGGTGGCGATGCTCAGGTTGGCGACGCGCCCCCCTGATGCCAGGTGGTTGACCGTGACGTCGGCGCCGAGGCGGCCGATGACTTCTGCCCTGTTCAATCCGAAACTCATTTCGATTCTCCTTCTGCTAAGTGATGACGATGGGTTGTTGAACGGCCGAGGAACCGGAGCCTCTCTCCGGACCCCCCGTCCGTTCATCCTTCCCTCGCTTCCCTCCAACTCGGGCTCTCGGCGGCCTCGCGGTCGGGACAGCGCCGGGCCTGGTCGTCGGCGAGGGTCTCGCGGACGGCGTCGGCATCAATCCCTAGCTCGGCGAGCAAGTAATCAGTAGCTGCAGGGATCGGGTCGTAGTCGGTGTCGGGCACGAACATGGCAATCTCCTTTGGTGATCGCGCCCGGGCCGGGGGAGCCGGTCTCCCTCTCCTCTCCCGGGCGCTTGCCCGGCACGCGCTGATCTCAGACTTCCTGGAATGCCCCCCGCCGAAGAACGGGAAATGGTTAAATCCACGCCATCAGGCGTGCTGTGACTGGCGCATCGGACACGATCTCCACCTCGTCGAACGAAAGGCCCGCGAAGGCCAGTTCGGCGATGGCGTCGGCTTCAGAATCGAACGGGCCGCGGGTCTCGCCGGTGGCGAGTTCGATAATGGTGAAACTGGGATCCCACACCGGGATGCCGCGGAAGAAGTCGGAGCGCTCATACGAGCGTTTGGCGCAGTCCGGACAACGTGATGCACCGTAACTGGCGGCGTTGCAGTCGGTACAACGGCCCGCTGCGCGCCGTTCCCAGTATCGATCCCGGCTGCGGGCGTTCTTGCGCTCGGGGCGGCCGCGTTCGGCCTCCAGGACGGCGCAGGGCGCGCACTGGGCGCTGCCGTCCGTCGTTCGTCCTCCGCATCGTCCGCACAGGCCGGCGGCCCTCCGCGCGGCGTACAGTTGGCGTTCCGCCGCCTGCCGGGCCTCCCGGCAGGGCCCGCATGTCGCGCCCCCCTCGGCGGGAGGCCGGCGGCCGCATCGCACGCACGCCCCTCCGTCGAGGCGGGCCTGTCGGCGCCTGGCGCTGGCCGCCCGGCCGATCTCACGCCGGAGTTTGGGACTCCGGCCGCCGTAGAGCTCGCCCCGGCTCTTCGCCTGGGCGTATCGGGCGCGCTCGGCGGCGCGGCGCTTCTCTCCGCATCCAGCGCACAGCCGGCGGTCGGATTCCGGTTCGTTCACGCCGCACTTCGTACAGGCCCCCCGCGCGATCCGCTCGGCGGTCCGCTGCCGGGCGCGCGCGCGTTCGCCGGCCCGGTTGCGCCGGCGCTGAACGCCGGACGCCCGGCGGCGGGTGTCGCGGGCGCGTTCCCAGGCCCGGCGTTTCTCAGCGCACACGCCGCAAAGGGCCAGTCCGTTCTCGGGTTCGCGGACACCGCATCGGGGACAAACGCCCGCCGCCCGGCGCTGTTCGGTCCGCTTGCGGAATCGTTCACGGTCCGCGGCGCGGCCCTGGGCGGGATCACGATAGGCCATCGGCTGCTCCAGGTCGTCACAAGGAGAAGGACGCCCGGCCGGCGGCGGGCCGGCGGGACGTCCGCGGAAGTGCGTGAATGCGCGCGGGTCAGCCCTTCTGGCGGCGCTCGACGAAAAGTCCCAATGACCTCCAGCCCCACTTTTGTACGCCACAGTCGCGCTGCTTGATTCCGGTCGCGATGATGATTTCGTCGCGCGCCGGGCGCAGTTGCTCGACCACCTTCAGCGGCAGGATTCGGGCGCGCGCCTTGCGCCGGCCCTTGGGCCTTGTGCCGTCGGCCTCAACGGAAACGATGTCCCCGTCTGCGAGCGATCGGTAGGTCTCCACGACATAGCGCTCGTCATCGAGGCCGCCGCCGACGAAGTGGATCAAATAGGTGCGCGCGTCGCCGCGCGGTGCGAGTGCCGCCTGCATCGTGCCGTGCTCCTTGAGTCAGGTGAAAGGGAACGGCGGGCGGCGCCCCTCCCCGGAGTGCCGACCGCCGTCCTGCTTCCGGCCAGGCCCGGACTCTTCGTCCTGTATGCCGCGGCGAAGGTGCAGGTTGCACGAACGTGGCGCTGAATCCTAGTCCGGCACAGGGGCCGTCTGGACGGCTGTAAGGTGACCGCCGAAGCGATTACGAGGCTGCCGAAGTCAGAGACGAAACTCCGTCAATTAGACGGGTTCAATCGGGGTCTTCCGGTCCCGCCTGCGAAGCAACCCTCGGGGGCGGCGAGAAAGCACGATATACGGCCGAGCAGCGCGTTGTAATCGGCTAATACACAGGGTTGTCGGAACGGCTGCCATGATCGCCCGTCAGCCACGCGAATGCAGGCACTTTATTTGGTCCGCAAAGAGCGCGCGAGATATAAAATAATGTGGTAAGGATGTTGCGGCAGGGAAACGCCGACTTCAGAGAATGAGAAAAAGCAAGATGCAGGAAGGGCACGGGACGCCGGATCAAGACAGCAATACGCATTTCCGCGGGGCGCAGCCGAGAGAGCACTTTGCCCGATCGCGAATTGTCAAATGGCATTCCGTTGAATGGCTTCCACATCCGGGCCATACAAGAAGTCGCCACGAGTAGTCAAAGTGTCAGACCCTATTTCATCAACTGTGCTTCTAGCGGTTAAGGCGATTGCTCCCCGCGTCTCGGCTCATGTGCGTCGCTTGAGGGCGGAACGGCATGCAGGAGCGACCCCTGGGCCGACCGATCTGATGGAAGTTAATCTTGACGAAACACTGAATCGATTGCGCAAGGGGAACATTGACGAGTCGTGGTGGAAGAACATTCTGAATGGAATTGAGCACTCTTATGTTGCCCCGGATTTCCTGAACAATCCCGCGGTTCAGAACTGGCTTGCAAATGACGTCGTTTCGGGCGACCTGAAAAGCCTGGCGAAAGACCTCATTTGGGGTGGCACCGTTGTCGATCCGAACACTATTGATCGACTAAAGACCAGCTTCCCGGAAGACAAGGATCAACAGAAAAAATCAGGGACTCATTACATAGAAGATCTGGCCGGCATCCTTGCTGCAAGCTTTCTCGCCTCAATTCCGCGCGATCAATCGCCCTTGGCTGGAATGCAGCAGAACTCATTGAATCAGATACATGAACGCTTTGATGGATTGGAAGAGAAGCTGTCGTCAAATCTTGCGCACCCGGAGCCTAAAACAAGTGTGACCATCCAACAACTTGTTTCAAATTCTGCGAAGCAGGAACTGTCCAAGATACTCTCGCTCCGAACTTTTGACGCGAGTCGCGCGCGAAGTCAAATCAGGAAGTTGCTGGAGCGGACAAGGGTCGGCGGTAACCTAGCCGCCGCGGGGGATTCAATCAAGATCGAAGTGCTGTACTGGGCAGCCAGACTGTGCGCCGTAGAAAAAGAAACGCTTCCGATCGCAAAGCAACTCCGCGAAGAACTCCGGCAAGCTGATCCCAACCGCAACCTGTCCATTGTGGATGCCCTGATTGCCGAGAAAGAAGGTGATGACGATTTGGCTCTCAGACTTCTCAGGGACTGCGATGACCCCGACTCCAGATCGGTTTGGTTTGGCTTATTAGATCGGCTGAAGGGCCAACAGGCTGCCTGGGACTGGGTGCAAGACCAAGACCTGCACACCGCGGAGCTCTTCACTCCGGTTGGGTGGCTCAGTTGGGGAATAGTCGCCGCAAAGCTGGATAGATGGCAGGAAGCCTGCCGGTGCTTGAGCAAGTTGGAAAACCACTGGCACGAAATGCCGATGCTTGCACTTTTCGAGGGAACCGCAAATGCAGCCATGCTCTTGCCGGCGGAGCATCGCAAAGACACTCTGAGCGGCGCGCCATTGGTAATCAGCACAATTCGCAACCAGGACGCTGCAGCCCAACACCATCACTCCAGAGCCAACACCTGCTTCGAATTCATCTACCGGTGGCTGGAGCACGGGCGTGATGTCGCCAGCCCTTGGAAAACGATGATCGCTGACTGGCAACTCTGGTTGCGATTGATGAACCCGATACGCGAGAATGCCGAGGCGGCCCGTAGAGATGTCAAGCGCTTAATGAACCGCGGCGAAGAGGCGGTGGGAGTGACTCCGTTCGCTTTTGTCTTTGAAATTTCGTTTGACGCGCTGCCGCTCAAGGAATACCTGGCGCAAAGAAAGGAGCTGGGCGGCCTGGATGATCGCGAGCTTCTGGCGGAGTGTTTACTTAACGTCACTTCCATGCCGCCAGACGAATTGCTCAAGTATCTGGATCACAACACAACCTCTTTAGAGAAAGTACTTTCGCCCGCTTTTTTTGCCAAATTGCGCGCCGATTCTCTCAGGAGCACCGGACAAACATCCCAGAAAGTCCGCGAAGTGCTTGGCGAACATTCAGGCCGCTTGGATAAAGCCGATTTGGATCTCTTGCTGACGTTTGAAGATATTCATGAAGGAAAGGACATCCGCGAAAAGTTGCAAGAGCGCTATGAACAAAGCGATCGCCTGGTTGACTTGCGGAATCTGGTTACGAATCTGAGAATGCCGGACGATCGCGATGCCCTGCGGCCTTTGGTGCTGGAACTGTTCAATCGGGCACCGACCGTGGAGCATGCAATGCTTGTAATAGCAAGCCTTGCCCATCCATCAGACTTTGATCACGAAGCAATCATTGAATTCCTGGATCAGAACGCCTACATTCTTGAGCAGAGCGATGACTTGAAGACAGCCAAAGCGTGGGCTCTGTTCCACGCGGGCGAACTGGCTAAGTCCAGGGAAATCAACGATGCAGTCAAGAATCGAAGGGCGCATCCTGACAACTTGCTGCTTGATTACCAGATTACCGTGGCCTCAGGACAATGGAGTCGACTTGCTGGTGTTTTGCAGCGTGCCTGGAGCCAGCGGGACGCTCTCGGTCCACAAGACCTCATGCATTTTGCCCATGTTGCCGGGTCGCAGGATCAGCACGACCTTGCGCTAAGTTTCTCCGAAGAGGCAGCCAAGAAAGCGCCGGAGAATCCCCACATTCTGGCCGCCGCATATTTTCTTTGCTTCCAGTTAGGGCTTGAGACCGAGGCCAACCCGGGCTGGCTGCAACGCGCCATTGAGCTCTCTTCGCCTGAGGAAGGCCCGATCCAGCTTGTAAGTTTGGAAGATGTTATCTCCAGGACCTCCCCTAAACACCAAGATCATGCTCAGGAAGTGGAACGGAAATGGCGGGCGGGCGAGATTCCGATGAGTCTGGCCGCAGATGTATTCAATATTTCGCTGTCACGCTTGCTTATCAAAACCCCCCAAGCAAATGCGATCGAGAAAGATGCACGCCGCTGGGAGATTCTTCCAATTGTTCACGGCGGAAGGGAACCCGTTGATCTGCACGAAAATTGGACGATAGGTCTGGATTTCAGTTCCATCCTCGTGCTTACCTATCTGAACCTGCTCGAACAGGCCATCCAATCGTTTCATCACGTGAAACTGGCCCCCAACGTCATGACGCACTTGCTGCGCGAGCAACAGGAAGTTCGTTTTCATCAACCCTCCCGTGTGCGCAAAGCCCAGCAGGTGCTGGCACTGGAGAATCAGGGGCAATTGGCACTAATCGCCGTGCCACGTGCGCCGTCACAAGCCATCATTGCGGAAGTGGGCAGCGCTCTGGCAGCCTTGCTGCATATCGCGAAAGACGAA
This sequence comes from Gammaproteobacteria bacterium, assembly GCA_965116895.1. Lineage (GTDB taxonomy): Bacteria > Pseudomonadota > Gammaproteobacteria > Steroidobacterales > Foliamicaceae > Foliamicus. The sequence goes on from OZ220729.1 coordinate 1,524,457, forward strand.
AAAGGCAAAGTAGTCTGCGCCACGCCAATCCATAAGGCCGGATCCTTGATGGAGCAGGAAGCAGATATCAGCGGGTTGCGCGACCTGATCGTCCCTATAGCGGACTTCTGCAGGCTGCTACACCAACAGGGAAAGATCGACACAGCTGAATACAAACGCGGGAAGCTGTTCCTAGGGAGTCAAGGACAAACAGAAACTGCGGGCATTGATCTTGATCCGATGCTTCTCAATGCACCGGTTTACGTTGACGACTTGGCATTTCGCTACCTGCTGGGCGCTAATCTTCTGGAGCCCATTGCAGCAGCCAAAGAACTCCGGCTTCATCCCGACGTTGCGAGAGAACAGCGCCAGTTGGTCATGGCAGGGGAAACCGGTGAGGAGATGGCGGACAGAATCGACGGGATTCGACGTACGCTTCGAAACCTGCTTGAAAGGGGCAGAGTTTCTCTCCTCCCCCAATCCGCCATTGAGAGCGAAAAGCATCAGAACCGGATGATTCGCTTTGAAGCGACAGAATCACTGCTGACGGTTAGCGGAACTTATGACGCCCTGTGCATCGACGACCGCCACATTAACAGCCACATGATGTTCGTGAGGGAAAATGAGGAAGACCAACCTATCTTTTGCGTGCTCGATGTCTTACGCCACCTTTATGCCCGAAAAGTTATAGAAGCAGAGGACTATTGGACAGCGCGTCACAAACTCCGGCAAGGCGGTTTTGCCCTCATTCCGCTGGAATCAGACGAACTGGTCCATTGGCTCAAAGCAGCGCATGTCGAAGAGGGGCAGTTAGTCGAAAGCATGGAACTGAGAGTAATCCGGCAAGCGGCAGCCCACCTCGGATACCGTGATCTCGCCAGTTGGCAGGAATGGATTGCCCTGTATCAAAACAGCCAATCCATGTGCTTCAAAGTTATCGCCGAACTTTGGGCAGACGAGACGCTGCCGCCGGATAGAGTTGCGGCGCTAACAAGCTGGGTTTGGCTCAGGGTAATGACGATCACGGTTCCGCATTTTCAGGGCCAGTCTGCAAGTGACTATGCCCACCTTACTGAGCGGTTGGCGGACTTGCGATTGAGCGGCTGCCTGTCTCGCACACCCGGTCGATTAGCAGAGCGGCAAGAAGAACATGACGATTGGATCAGCCGAGTTGTCCTTGGCCCACTGCAGCCTGCCAACGCGCATCTGATACAACAACATCTTGCTTCTGTGCGCGCAGCAATCTCGGAATACGCTGTGCAAGAGGGTCTTGATGAAGTCGCCTGCGGCATTCACTTCATGCAAAGTCTGCCGAGAGCAGCACAACAGATCGTAGCGGACACCGATATGGAATTCATGCAGAAATGCGGGATTCGCTTTGAACGGACCCTATCAGCCGGAAACGACGTTCAATTGGAGGAGGGAGAGCTTTTTCGAGCAGCCAAGGAAGTGCTCCAAACCCAAAAGGAGCAAAGACTGCAAGCAAAAGACGGCAACGAAGTGCTGGTTGCTCCAGATGACCGGCAGGCGAGCGTCGTGGTGAAAAACCCGGATGGCTCAAGCGATCCCTGGTCGGTTGAATTTCCTGAACTCGCGCTATTTTCTCCAAACCCGGAAGTTCGTCTTCACGTGCTTCGACAGGTCATTGACCTTGTGGGCCCGGCAGGAGAGAGTTTTCGCCAGCTTCTTCCTGTGGCCGAGTCACGGGCGCTGAACGAACAGGAACTCACCGAAATACTCGAAGAAAGAGCGCGTGGAGTGGCAGCTAGACAAGCTGGATTGATCCACAAAATCCGCCATCGCTTGCCCTTTGGGGTCCCGGACATCATTCCATCGTCGATTTCCTATTTCGAGCGCTTCTGCGGGCCGGACCCGTGCGAACAAGGACCCGAGGAATACCTGCAGGACGTTCTCATTCCCTACCGAAAAAAACTGCTTGAGCGTGATTTTGAGGCGGGCCTGGACATTTGCTGTCTCGGCGCTCTGCGCGATGACCTTTTGCCCGCAGATTGGGTTGCCGAGAGAGATGGCGACGCCCTGTGGAAAGCTCTCATATCCTGCCATCCAAACGGCAACCCGTTCTCTTTGCTCGCAGCGTTGGACATCGCGCTGTTTAGGCAGGATGACCCGCGCTTTCGCGAGTTTGCCTTCGAAGCGCTGGACTGCCTAACCGACGAACGCTTCGGTCAAGAGAATGGAATCGACATATACAAGCTACTGCCCAGCCTCTACTACCTAACAATTAACCAGATGAGTCTGCTGAAGAACGCAGCAAACTATCCCGGTTACTGGAAGCGTATGTCCGCCTGGATGCAGGCAGGCTTCACGGTCCGGGCCATGGCGAAAGCCTCCACTCCGGTTGACATGGACGCAGTGCAAACTTGGGCGAAAGGTCACATTTCGGCGCCCGGCGTTTACGTGGAGCTCCTGGATGGGCGGAAAGAACCGATGCTATCCGCAAGCCGCATGGCGCAAGACCTTAGAAATGTCGTTATCGGTCGCCTGTATATTCTCCGAACGCGACATGAGTCAATGAAAACTCAAGGGCCTGCGATGCAGAGAGTAAACGAGGTTCTGGCTCAGATGCAGAAGAAGGGACGCCATCCCGCTTGGGATTTTCCTGGCGTGCTTGAAGACCACAAGAGGCCGTCACTGCCTCTCCCCGAAGGATTCCGGGCGGCACTGGAACAGGCGGCAAACGACAATGATTGGCCCCGGTATTGGCAAACGCTGGCCATCGTATCGAAGCTGTTTGCCCTTAACGCGAAAATACTAGAGCAGGCGCGAAAACAACTAAGGATCGCCATAAAAGGCACCAGCAGCAAGCATGATCTGGCGGACTCGCTAGAACGAGCAAATTTGGCCAGTCTTGTCGCGGCCGCGCACCGGGATACGAAGCTGGCTGAGGCCGTTGCCGACGCGACAGGATTGGCTTGCAAGAAGGCCTGCGACTCAGACATCCAGGACATTGTTGGCACCCTTCTTCAAGCGGCGGTTGCACATGAGGAACATTCTGCCTGGTTTAAGTGGCTTGAGCGCAAACTGGCACTGGTGGCGGAACGCATGCCATCCGAGACCCTGAAAGTGCTCCTTGAGCACCTTGAGGCAATGGAAATGGTCCTGCCGACCCGCTCTTGGTTTCATCTGCGGGCCAGAGCCATTGCGCTAACGGGTGCCGTCTCGTAGGACAGGCAATCCTGCCCGAGAACTTCCTTTTTCAACAAAGGGCCGGCGGTGCAACTCACCCCTCACAGGCCTGTCCCTGGGAATAGAGGCACCTGGACACACTCGGAAATCAAATCGCCAATAAGCATTGCCACTTCGCCCTGCACCGGTGGCAAACCCTTTATCTCCGCATGAGACGAGTCCGCCGGGAATTCACTCGTGGCGTTTAGAGGCGCCTCGACAATGAATGGAGTAAAGGAAAAACCCGCTTCACGAGCACCACGTGACACATGCAACTTTGTCTCGCCCACATTAAGCGTTGCAAATCTCCCGTTCTTGGACAGATTTAGCCGCAGCATCCCGCGAACTGCGTCCACTTGCCGACGCCTGTCCCTGCCACCAAAGTACTCCAACCAATTTACCGACAGCCCGGCCTCGCCTTGCCTTAAAACGAACGCTGCCGCATCGACCTCATCGCCATCAACCAGCGATGGCTTTACGTAACGGGCGACATGGTGCTCATCCGGCAGATCAGCGCCAGTCATTCACACAGCACCTGTGCCAAATCGAAGGCATTAATCTGCTTACGCACTCCGTCAATCGTGTCGCACCCGGCTACACGCGACACAGGGAAACCGGCGGCGCGGCGTGCGAAGAGTACGTACTGGACCAACTGCTCATCCAAAAACTGCAGCCCGATATGGGCTTGATTTTCGCCCTTCCACACAACTCGGAGATTGCCGTTTTCGAGAAGCACAAGACGCCCGCGCCGAATGTTAGGCACCCCAAAGAAGAACTTCCAAAATGCGGTCTCGGAAGCTGTATTGATCGCATACCCCTCCAGCCTTGCTTCCTGCCGCAGAACTCTTATGCGTTCGGAATACGCGAAAAACGCGCTATCCATTACCAACCTGGGTGCGTAGTCAGGAAAGGGATTCCAGCCTGCCGTACTATCCTGACTCCGCTGCCCATGCCGAACGCCCGCGGGTACGTATTCCTCAGGCGCGGAAACAGAGTCGACAAGTGGGTTAACTCTCTCCGGAGTCATCCACGCAAGGAGACGCTGACGGCCCTCAAATGAATAGTGCGTTTCGATGTGTAATCCTCGACTTTTGTCTATATTGGGACAACAGCAATCATACTCGTAGTACTTTGATTGCTTCATCGCCAAAGGGGTTGCCGACTTTGGCAGCAATACGATCAGATTGGGACTTGTCGAAGAAATTCAAGACATCACGGCTGCCTGAAGGGCGCCGCCGCATGTCTTTTCGTACAACGCTAGAATTCGCCTTACGCCCTCTCAATGCGCCCAGGGCGGTTTGTATCCCCGCTAACTGAGTAGGTGAAGTTTCCTATGCATGCTCATGATCGCTTCCTGCCTAATTGGTTTAACCGAATCCGTTCGGGCCAGATAACACTGCCTCGGTTTCAGAGGTTCGTCGCTTGGGGGCATGCCGAAATTTCGGGGTTACTCACTACCGTATTGCGTGGACTCCCTTCCGGCGCCACGTTGGTCCTTCAAGTTGGGGACAAGGAGAAGTTCGCCAGCCGCACAATTGTCGACGCGCCCGACTCAGGCGAGAGAGTAACCGAGCAACTCCTAGATGGTCAGCAGCGACTGACTGCACTATGGCGCAGCTTAAACGACATGTTTCCAGATCGGACGTATCTCATCGGATTCGAGGACGATCCGGGGAACGAATCTGCGAGACTACCCTATGTTTATGGGCAAGCCCGGTGGTTGAAGAACGGAACGCGATATCCTCTATGGACCGACGACCCCAAGCAGTGCTGGCACCGAGAACTGATTCCAATTTCATTACTCCGACCCGGCGACATTGAGAACGAGTCTAATGAATGGATATCTCAGGCCATTCCGGATGACTGTACAGACAGGTTGGCAGAGCACTTGGCAATCTCGAAGCGAATCGGAGACCTCCGCACAAAGGTTCGCGAGTTCAATCTGCCTTATCTCGCATTGCAGCCTCAGACGCCCAAAGAGGTGGCGCTGGATGTATTCATCAAAATGAATACGAGCTCAGTCAGCCTCTCAACTTACGACATAGTTGTAGCACTAGTAGAGGGTGAGACTGAGAAGTCACTTCATGAGCACGTCGACGCGTTGGCTGACGCCGTACCAAGAGCGGCCAGTTATGCCGATCTCCCGAGCCTGATTCTTGACGTCGTAGCGCTGCGCCAGAATAGAGTGCCAAGCCAAGCAGGCTATCGAGGAATTGATTTCACTAAGATGATTGCTGAGTGGGGGTTGGTTGTCGCGGGTATAAAAGGAATGGTCGAGTTTCTAGAAGAAGAGAGCATTTTTGACGACAAGAGGCTACCCAGCTACACGGCCATACCGATAATTGCGGCACTTTGGGAGAATCTGCCAACGCAGCCGGACAAAAGGGGAAACGCGCGACATCTGCTGAAGCGGTTTCTCTGGCGAGCCTTTCTGACCAATCGTTATGAACAGGCGTCAACTTCCAGCGCTTTGCAAGATTATCGAGGGCTACGGAACGTTCTTATCGAGGGCGCCGATTACGCCACTGTGCCTATACTTCTTGAGGAGTCGTTTCCATCACCAACTCCAGAAATGCTGTTGCGTGCGGACTGGCCTAAACGAAAATCCATACTGGGGCGGGGCTTGTTGGCATTGATGATCAAGGCCGGTTCCGAGGATCTGGCAGACGGCACTCGTGCAAACGTCAACTCAATCACGTCAAAGGATCATCCGCGCGAATACCACCATTTATTCCCTGAAGCGACGCTGGAAGACGCGGGAATTCCGCATGAGCAGATATACCGAGCCCTAAATTGCGCGTTAATCACCTGGCGTACGAACAGAACAATTTCAAACAAGGACCCCATCGTTTACCTTAAGGAACGTGCGGACAACAATACGCTCGGAGAAGGTGACTTGCGCCGCCGACTAGAAACACATTTGTGTCCATATGATGAGCTCGCCGTTGGGTATCACGGGTTGACTGATGAAGAGCGGCGTTTACGAGTAGAGGATGACTATAGTGCCTTTCTTAATGCTCGCGCTGAATTGCTTGCCCAAAAGGCCCAAGAAGCGTGCGAGGGACGAGGCTATTGAAGACAATGTTCGAACACTAAGTTGGAGTGACTGACCGTTCTCCCGTAATTCGAGCCGCTTCGGATGGGGTGGCCCCTCAACGTTGAGAGGCCCAAGCGAAGGCAGCGGCTCGGAGCCAGGGGAACGGTCATTCTCACTGACCTGCCTCGAAAAGAGGTAGAAAGTTAACAACTAGTGGGGCAAAACGTGGGCAGTATTGGCCTTTTGTTTTCCAAATGCTTAATAATTCAATTGGTTATCCCTATGATGCTAAACTGGCCCGGGGAGCCAGATTCTAGTTGCGCGTCCGCAAGACTCAATGCGATTTGATCCTGTTCGATCTGGACGGAACGATCAGTGATCCGATCATCGGCATCGCCAGGTCGATCAACCATGCCCTGACGGCACTGGGCTTTGAGGAAGTCTCCGAGAGCAGGATAGCGAAATACATCGGCATACCGATCGATGAAACGCTTGCGGACTTGTGTGAATCCGAATCAGGCAAGCTCGTCGATCGGCTCGTCATCAAGTACAGGGAGCGATTCTCCGCCATCGGATACTCGGAGAACGCCCTGTATCCGGGAGTCCGCCAGGCTTTGACTTACCTGCACGAGAAGAACGTGCGCCTGGCCGTTTGCACGTCCAAGCGCGCGGACTATGCGCGGAGAATATTGCGGATGTTTGAACTCGACGGCCTGTTCCGATTCGTCGATGGCGGAGATGTCGGGATCGGGAAGGAGCAACAGATTGCCCGGATGCTGGCCGTCGGAGAAATCACCGGGAACGCAATCATGATCGGCGACAGGTCCGTGGATCTCGCGGCCGCACACGCCAGTGGGCTTGCGTCCGCGGGGGTGCTCTGGGGATACGGCTCCCGAGAAGAGCTGGAGAGGGAGAATCCGTCTCGCCTCTTCGGGGCTCCTGCGGAATGGCGCATCCTTGCGGAAGAGTTTTCCCAATAACTTCAGGAAAGTGACGATGGCTTATCCGAAAGAGCCTGATTCGCGCTAGGATAGCGGGCACCTGCCGACGCACGCGCTCGATATCCATGGAAGAACTCAAGGGATTCCTGCAAACAGCCTTGGACACCCTGCTATCGGTTGTGCCGGCCGGCGTAACGGTGCAGGAAGGCCTGTTGCAGCTTGCGCTTGCGGCCGTGCTGTGTCTGGGCGCGTGGCTGATCAGCCGGCGCATGCATCCGGCAATCGTCGAATGGTGCGAAACACGTCCGCGCTGGGAGAAAGCGCGGAGCATACTGGAGCCGCTCGTCTGGCCGCTTACCTGGCTGGTTTTCCTGAGCCTGTTGCTGGGCCTGTACGTCGCGATACAGCAGGATACATGGCTGCTGGAAATCCTCACCAGCCTGCTGGTGGCATGGGTAGTGGTGCGCCTGGTATCGAGGGCGATCCGCAACCCCATGCTGTCGCGCATCACGGCTGTCATCGCCTACGGAATGGCCGTTCTCAGCATCTGGGATCTGCTCGGCCCCACGATCGAGATCCTGAACGGGCCGAGGTTTACGCTCACACTGGGCGAGTTCAGCCTCAGCGTCTACCAGGTACTGGCTACCGCCCTGCTGCTGGCGGTACTGCTGAGCCTGGCGGGATTTGCCTCCCGCGTTACCGAGCGCCGGTTGCGGGAGGCCGACTGGTTGACTCCGGCGGGTCGCGTACTGCTGAACAAGTCGCTGCGCATAGCGCTGTTCGTATTTGCCATCCTGATCACCATCGGGTCGGTGGGCATCGACCTCACGGCGCTGGCGGTCATCGGCGGCGCAGTGGGCTTCGGAATCGGTTTCGGACTGCAGAAAGTTTTCTCGAACCTGATCAGCGGAGTGATCCTGCTGACGGACAAGTCGATCAAGCCCGGCGACGTGATTACGGTGGAGAACACCTACGGATGGGTCAACAAGCTGGGCGCCCGCTATGTGTCGATCATTACCCGCGACGGCATCGAGCACCTGATCCCCAATGAAACCATGATCACCGAACCGGTGTCCAACTGGACGCATTCGGATGCCAATACGCGCCTGCGGATACCGGTTGGCGTGCATTACGACACCGATCTCGAACTTGCCACAAGCCTGGGCGTGGAAGCGGCCCGGAGCCAGTCGCGGGTCCTCAACGACCCGGCGCCGCGTTGCCTGGTGAAGGGCTTTGGCGAGTCGGCGATCGATCTGGAGATCCGATTCTGGATCCAGGACGCCGACAGCGGCGTGTCGAACATCAAGAGCGCCGTCATTCTGGAAGTCTGGCGGCTGTTCCGGGAGCAGGGAATACAGATTCCGTACCCGCAGCGCGACCTGCATATCAAGAGCGGAGAGATCTAAAAAAAAGCGGCAGGATCAACCTGCCGCAAGCCCTTTACCAGGGAGGGGGGGATACAGTCAGGTTGCGATCATCGGGCAATCACGAAGAATCGCCGGAATCAGGTTCTTTCATGTCCTTGAGGAGAATATCTTTTCTGTTATCCTCCAATACCTTAGGGCCGATTCCTTGAACCTTCAGGAGGTCTTCGACAGTTTCGAAGGGGCCATTTTCCTCACGGTAGGTGACTATCGCCCGGGCCTTGGCGGGGCCAATGCCCCGCAGTTCGCGGGCTATCGTGCCGGCATCGGCTTCGTTGACGTTCACCGGTCCGCCGAATACCCAGATCGGGGCCAGGGCCGCAACGATCATAACGATCCATTTGTTCATGCTTGCGTCTCCTTTTTAAGCCAGACTCCGCTCCATCGGGGAGCACAGACGGCGCAGGAGTTTGTTTCGCGCAAGACTGCAGGGAAAGCAGGTAATGGTTCGCGTTTATCGAATTAGTCCGTACTCCGGCGATCAGGGCTCAAGAACCGAGATTAATCGTGCGGATTCCCAGGCGCCGCACTCGTTGCATCGCCACCGGTGCGTTTCGTCCTGATGTCCGCAGATGGTGCAGCGCCACCGAGGCGGCCCACCGCTTGCCGCATCCAGTTCATCGATCAGCGCCTTGAGCGACTCCTTCGAAAAATCCTCAGGCTCCCCTGCGCCATACATTCCCGCGAACGCAGGCAGCCTGTCCTCCAGCGTAGCGAACAGGCACCGGGCTGAAGCCGGGCACAGGAGTCCGGGCTCGATCAGAAGGGCGCAGCCGACGGCCGGACCGAGCGCCGGATTGTCCGCCACGAGGCTCTCGAGCAGTTCGTCAATCTTCGTTCCGGCAAGTCCGTGCCGTTCCGCCAGCCCCAGAAGGATCAGCACGATGGCCTCCGGATTGCGATCCGCAAGGGCCAGGCTTCGGGACGGATCGCGCGGGTCCAGAACGGCCGAGTCGACCAGCAGTCGCGCACTCTCACCGGCTCCACGCGCCGCCTTGCGCCAATAGCTGCGCGCCCGCCGCATTTCCCCTGCGGCCGCGGCCTGCGCCGCCAGTTCGCACAGGTAATGGCAACGGAGTCTCGCCCCCAGCGAGGCGTCCTCGCTGCGAACCTGTTCGGCTACGCCGACGGCCCGCTCCCAGTCGGACAATTGCTCGCAAACCCCCAGTTGCCGCTCCAGGGCGTTCAGGCGCAGCGGCAGGTATTCCGCAGTGCGCACGTAGGCTTCCTCGGCCCGGTCCAGCATTCCGGCGGCCCGATAGTCGTCGCCTATTTCCAGTCCGGCGTGAGCCCTCGTAGCGGCGTCGAGATCCTCCCGCGCCGCCAGCGACTCATGAATCTGCAAGGCCCTCCGCCAGTCCCCGCCGGACCGGAAATAGGCGGCCAGTTCGAACGCCGCGCCGGGTTCGCTGCTTTCCTCTTCCGCCTGCGCCAGGTAGGCGCTGACGGCCTTTTCCGAGCGCCGCGGCAGTTGCTGGGCATATTCCCTGAACCGCCGGTGCAGTCCCCGCCCGGAATCGCCGGATCGCGCGTACCAGTAGCCCAGGGCGGCTGCAAGAATCAGACCGCCCGCCATCGACACAAGAAAATCGGGAGGCATGGCGGACTCCAGTGCACCAACTAGGTTTCGGCCGGGGCGGTTCCTTTGGCGTCCTGGCGCGATTTCCTCCCGGCGGCGCGCCGCTTGAGCACGGCGCCGCCGGCGCACGCCAAACCGAAAAGCCAACCCAGGCCGAAGGCGACGGTAAACGCGAGCGGTTTGGACAGGCTGACCTCGACGAAGGCAAGGTCCAGTTCCACCGCCCCCCGGTTAAGCAGCGCGAGGATACCGGCGAGAGCTACGACTCCGGCCAGCAGCAGAATGTATATGCCGCGTTTCAGCCAGCGTCCGGCTTTCATGGCCCGGCCTTAGCGGCGCGCGGCATTGACTCGTTCGCGGAGCCGCTTGCCCGGACGGAACTTGGGGACGTATTTGCTCGGCAGTGCCACCGCCTCGCCGGTTCGGGGGTTGCGTCCTATTCGTGCGCGGCGATAGCTGAGGCCGAAACTGCCGAACCCCCGGATCTCGATGCCGCCTCCGGAAGCCAGCGTTTGGCCCATGAGGTCTATGACGTGCTTGACGGACGCTTCCAGGTCGGACGACGAGAAATAGCTGAAGCGGTCGTCCTCAAGCAGCCTGCGCGTGACGATGCGCACCAGCTCCGAGCGCGTTATTGCATTGCGGGCGGCAGAGGCGCTCATCCTATTCCTCCGTTTCGTCAGCGTCCTTTTGCTGCTGGCTGCGCAGGAGTTCACCAAGGGTCGCTCCCTTGATCCGGTCGCCCACTTCGGCTTCATAGTCCCGCAGGGCCTGCGCCTCGGCCTGTTCCTCCATCGCCCGCACGGACATCGAGACGGTCCTGGACTTGCGGTCCACACCCACGATGCGCGCCTCGATGGACTGTCCGGGCTTGACCACCATGCGGGCGTCATCGACATGCTCGCGCGACAGCTCCGCGACCCGCATGCGCCCCTTCACTCCGTCGCCAACCTCCAGTTCGATCATCCGTTGCTCGACGCCGGTAACGACGGCGGTCGCGACGCTGCCCTTGGGATGATCCTTGAGGAAGCTGGCCAGCGGATCGCCCTGCAACTGCTTGATGCCCAGCGAAATGCGTTCGCGGTCCGCGTCCACCGAAAGCACGACGGCCTCGACCTCCTGGCCCTTTTCGTAATTCCGCACCGCCTCGTCCCCGGGCAGGTCCCAGGACAGGTCCGACAAATGCACCAGCCCGTCGATATTGCCCTCGAGCCCGATGAATATTCCGAAGTCCGTCATCGAACGGACCTTGCCGGTCACGCGGTCGTCCCTCTTGTAATTGGCAGCGAAGTCCTGCCACGGATTCTCGAGGCATTGCTTCAGCCCCAGCGAAACCCGGCGCCGCTCCTCGTTGATGTCGAGCACCATCACTTCGACCTCCTGTCCGACGTGAACGATCTTGCCCGGATTCACATTCTTGCTGGTCCAGTCCATTTCCGAAACGTGAACCAGTCCCTCCACGCCTTCCTCGATCTGCACGAAGCAGCCGTAGTCCGCCACGTTGGTGACCTTGCCGAACAGCCGCGTGTGCGGCGGATAGCGCCGCCCGATGTCCACCCACGGATCGTCGCCCAGTTGCTTGAGTCCCAGCGACACACGATTGCGTTCGCTGTCGAAGCGCAGGATCTTGACTTCCAGTTCCTCTCCCACGTGAACCACCTCCGACGGATGCTTGACGCGCCGCCAGGCCATGTCGGTAACGTGCAGCAAGCCGTCGATGCCTCCGAGGTCCACGAAAGCGCCGTATTCGGTGAGGTTCTTGACCACGCCCTTGACCACTTGGCCTTCCTCCAGGCTGGCCAGCAGCGCCGCGCGTTCGGCACTGTGCAATTCCTCAATCACCGCACGCCGGGACACCACGACGTTATTGCGCCGCCGGTCCAGCTTGATGACCTTGAAGTCCAGCTTGCGGCCTTCCAGGTAGGTGGTGTCGCGAATCGGATGCATGTCCACCAGGGAGCCGGGCAGGAACGCCCGGACACTGGAGACATCGACCGTGAATCCGCCCTTGACGCGCCCGCTTATGGCGCCCTGCACGATCTCTTCCTGTTCGAACGCCGACTCCAGGCTCTCCCAGACCCGCGTGCGCTTGGCGCGCTCGCGGGACAGGCGGGTCTCGCCGAACCCGTCTTCCATCGAATCCAGGGCGACTTCGACCTCATCTCCTATGTCCACTTCCAGTTCGCCGGTCTCGTCCGTGAACTGACTGGCGGGGATCAGCGCCTCGGACTTGAGTCCGGCGCTTACGGTTACGACCTCCGGTGAAATATCGATCACTTGCGCCGAGAGTATCTCTCCCGGCCGGAAGTTCTTGTCAGCGAGATTGGCTTCCACCAACTCTGCAAAACTTTCTGCCATTAAGGGCCTCAATGTAGTGCGGGCGTACAATCCAGCTACGCTCGCGGTTGCCATTCCACGCACCTGCCGTCCTGGCCGGCGCCAAATCCGCTATCGGGCCGCCTTCTCCGGCCAGACTTCCGTTACAAGACGCCACGCCTCTGTCCTGGTTTGCCGGACATCCAGCTTCGTGGTGTCCAGCACCACCGCATGAGGCACTACCTTCAGCGGCGCCAGCGTGCGGGCCGAATCGCGGTGATCGCGATCGGTCAGATCGCGGATCAAGTCGCGCATATTAGCATTGATTCCCTTTTGCTTCAATTGTTTATGGCGACGCCTGGCCCGTTCTTCGGGGGTCGCCGTGAGGTAAATCGGCAGTTCCGCGTCCGGAAAAACCACCGACGCCATATCACGGCCCTCGGCCACCAGCCCGGGCTCCCTGCGAAAGGCGCGCTGCCTGTCGAGAAGAAAGTTCCGCACCGTCGCCAACGGGGCGACAACCGAGGCCGCCACACCCGTTTCCTCTTCGCGGATCGCGTTGCTGACGTCTTCGCCGTCCAGGTAGATGGTCTCGCCGTCGCGGGTGGCTTCCAGTTCGGGAGGAGAATGGTCCAGGTGCGCGGCGATCCTGGCTTCCCCGGCGTCGACCAGGTCGGCGCGCAGCAAAGACAGCGATACGGCCCGGTACAGGGCGCCACTGTCCAGCCTCCGCCAACCCAGTCGTTCCGCAAGATACCGCGAGATTACGCCCTTCCCCGCGGCCGCAGGCCCGTCAATTGCGATGACCGGCGCCAACCGGGAGTCCGGCGGTCTATGCGATCGGCTCAAGATTCAGGCCCAGTTGCAATGCCGTCTCCGCGAAACCCGGAAAGGAAGTGTCAACGCAGTCCACGTCGTGAACGACCACCGCGCTCCGCGCCACCAGCGCCAGAACCGCAAAGGCCATCGCGACGCGATGGTCGCCCCTGCAGTCAATCTCGCCGCCGTGCACCCGCCCACCGCGTATCCGTGCGCCATCGGGAGTCTCCTCGCAGCCCACTCCCAGTGCCTTCAGCCCCTCCACCATCGCCGCGATCCGATCGCTTTCCTTGAGCCGCAGTTCCCCGGCGCCCTCGATCACGGTTTCCCCCATCGCGCAGGCCGCAGCGGCAAACACCGCCGGCATCTCGTCGATCGCCGAAGGAAGCAGCGAAGCGGGAAGCTGCGCGCCCTGGAGCATGCCGGGCTTCGCCATGACGTCGGCAACCGGCTCGGACCCCGAAGTGCGTCGCGCGGCGATCTGCAATGTGCCCCCCATCGCGTCCATCATCCGAAGAAAGCCCGTGCGGGTCGAGTTCACGCCCACCGCGCCGACTTGGATCTCCCGCGGACCGATCAGTCCCGCGAGCAGCAGGAACGCCGCCGAGGAAAAATCGCCCGGCACGTCGATCCGCGCAGCCCGTAACGGTTGCCTTCCGGTCAGGCAGGCCCGGCCGTTGGTTCGTTCGATCGACACTCCGAAGCTGGGAAGCATCCGTTCGGTGTGGTCGCGCGTCGGCACGGGCTCGCCCACACAGGTCTCGCCCCGGGCGCCCAGGCCCGCGAGCAATATCGCGGATTTCACCTGCGCGCTCGCCACCGGGAGTTCGTAGGAAACGCCCGTGATCCCGGAATTGCCCGCTATTCGCAACGGTGGCCGTCCGTCCTTGCCCAGCGCGTCGATGCGCGCGCCCATCCGGGCCAGAGGTTCGATGATCCGGCGCATGGGCCGGCGGCTGAGCGACGCGTCGCCGTGCAGTTCGGCGGCCACCCCCTGACCGGCCAGCAGGCCGGAGAGGAGCCGCATCGAAGTCCCGGAGTTGCCGCAATCGAGCACGCCTTGAGGCGGCTTCAGGCCCCTTCCCCCGCGCACGAGCAGCCGGTCCGAAGTCAGCCACGAAATCCGGACACCCAGCGTTTCCAGCGCCTTTGCAGTCGCGACGCAGTCGTGCCCCGGAAGGAAATTGACGATCTCGCTCTCGCCCTCCGCCAGCGCAGCCAGCATCACGGCGCGATGGGAAATGGACTTGTCGCCCGGCACCGTCAACGGTCCCGGCGACGGCGTGGCGGGAATACGGCTGACGCGCCAGGACCTCAGAAGCGTCCTCCCTTCACGATTTCTCCCCCAGGTCCCGCACGCGCAGGATCCCCTCCATCCCGCGCAGGCGCTCGAGCACCGATTCGGGGGCCTGGTCGTTGAGGTCCAGCATGGTGTAGGCAAGCCTGCCGCGCGACATGTTCATCATGGACTCGATGTTGAGATTCTCCTGCGCCAGCACGGCGGAGACCCGCGCCACGATCCACGGCACGTTTTCGTTGGCGATCGTGAGCCGGAAACCGCCGCCGCGAGGCTGATCGATCACCGGGAAATTCACCGATCCGCGCACATTGCCGTCTTCCAGGTAGGCGCGCAGGTTTTCCGCGGCAATCACGGCGCAGTTCACCTCCGCTTCGGAAGTGGAAGCGCCCAGGTGCGGGAGCAGGATCGCGCCCGGATGTCCCATCAGTTCGGGCTCGGGAAAATCGCAGACGTAGGACGACAGCCAGCCTGAATTCAGAGCCTCAAGAACGGCGCCGCTCTTCACGATGCCGCCGCGGGCGAAATTGAGCAGGACTCCCCCCTTGCGCATGCTGCTGATCAGTTTTCCGCCCACCAGGTCGCGGGTTTCATCGACCAGCGGCACGTGCACGCTGACGAAATCCGCTCCGGCGAACACGTGCTTCAGGCTCTGCCCCTTACCGACCTGCGAGGACAACTCCCAGGCCCGGTCCAGCGCCAGGGCGGGGTCATAGCCGAACACTTTCATCCCCATCCCGATGGCGGCGTTGGCCACTTTCACGCCTACCGCGCCCAGGCCCACCACGCCCATGACCCGGCCGGCCAGTTCGCGGCCCGCGAACCGCTTCTTGTGCGCCTCCACGGTGCTGTGCAGTTCCTCGGCAGGCAGGTCCATTGCCCGCAGGTGGTCCCATGCCGACAACAGGTTGCGGGCCGCCATCAGCATGCCGGCCACGACCAGTTCCTTTACGGCGTTCGCGTTGGCGCCGGGCGCGTTAAGCACCGGGACCCCCCGTTTTGCCAGGGCGTCCACCGGGATATTGTTGACGCCGGCGCCCGCGCGCGCCACGACCTCGACGCTGTCGGGGATCGTTTCCGAGTGCAGGTCATGCGAGCGCAGCAGGATCCCGTCGGGGGAATCGTCCGCGGACGGCGCCGTGAAGCGCTCCGCAGGCAGGCGTGCGAGCCCCTCATTGGCGATATTGTTGTAAATCCGGATGTTGAACATTGCTTGTTTCCAGTATGGACGGCGGCGTCAGGCCCGGCGTTCGAATTCCTCCATGAAGCCCACCAGCGCCTCGACGCCTTCTTCCGGCATGGCGTTGTAGATCGAGGCGCGCATGCCGCCGACCGCGCGGTGGCCCTTCAGGCCGTACAGGCCCTCGGCCTCGGAAGCTTCGAGAAAAGTGCCGTTCAACCCGGAGTCGGCCAGCGTGAACGGCACGTTCATCCATGAGCGCCATTCCGGGGCGACGTGATTGGCGTAGAAACCGGAGCCGTCGATGTAGTCGTACAAACGCATCGCCTTGCGCCGGTTGCGTTCCGCCATCCCGGCCACTCCGCCCTGCCCGGCGACCCAGCGAAACACCAGCGAAGCCACGTACCAGGGAAACGTTGCCGGCGTGTTGAGCATCGACCCGGCGGCGGCGATCTTCCGGTAATTGAAGGCCAGCGGCGTATCCTTCGGCACGCGCTCCAGGAGATCGCGGCGAATGATGGCCACGGTCACGCCGGCCGGGCCGAGGTTCTTCTGCGCGCAGGCGTAGATCAGCCCGAAGCGTTCCACCGGGATCGGCCGCGAAAGCAGGGTGGAGGACATGTCGCAGACCAGCGGGGCATAGTCCACCTCCGGCGGCGGGTCGATCTCCAGGCCGTGAAGCGTTTCGTTCGCGGTGTAGTGGAAATAGGCCGCGTCGTCCCCCGGCGCCCACTCGTCGCGCGCCGGTACCGAGCGGTACTGCAATGCTTCGCCATCGGCAACGACACGCAGCGGCCTTAGTTTGGCCGCCTCGGACGAAGCCTTGCGGCCCCAATGCCCGGTGATCAGGTAGTCGACGCCCTGCCCTTCGCGGGCCAGGGTCATCGGGATCGTTGCGAACTGCAGCGTGGCGCCGCCCTGCATGAACAGAACCGCGTACTCATCCGGAATCCCCAGCAGTTCGCGCAGGTCCCGTTCGGACTGCTCGGCGAGTTCGACGAACTGGCGGCCGCGGTGGCTGTCCTCCATCACCGACAGCCCGCGTCCCTGCCAGCTCAGCATTTCCTCGCGCGCCTGCTCCAGCACGGCAAGCGGAAGGTTCGCCGGACCGGCGCTGAAGTTGAAGATCCGGTCCATGCCTATTGCGTGGAAGTGGATTCTTCCTCATCCCCCGCCAATGTGCAGAACCCGGCGACGCGGTCATCCTCGTCGGGCCGCATCAGCCGCACGCCGTGCGAGTAGCGCCCCTGTATGGACACGTCGCCGACCGCCGTTCGCAGCAGCGTGCCGGCGGCGGTCATCAGCATGGCCTCGTCGCCCTCCCGGACCAGGGCGGCGCCGATCAACTTGCCGTTGCGCCCTTCGGTGCGGATCGAAATCACGCCCTGCGCCGCACGGCCCTTGCGCGGGAATTCGCTTACGAGCGTTCGCTTGCCGAAACCCTTCGTGGTGGCCTGCAATACCCAGGCATCGTCGGTCTCGCCGTTCACGATCAGCGCCGCCACGACCCGGTGCTTCTTCTTCAGCCGCTGGCCGATCACGCCCGCCGCGATACGCCCCATCGGCCGCACGGTGGACTCGGAGAAGCGCGCGGCCCGCCCGTTGCTCGCCAGCAGGATGACGTCGCTGTTTCCATCGGTGATCGCAGCCTCCACCAGGCGGTCCTTCTTCTTAAGGCTCAACGCGTAGATCCCGGTGCGGCGGATCTTCGCAAACGCGTCCAGCCGGGTCTTCTTTACCCGCCCCTTGCGCGTGGCCATGAACACAAAGCGCCCATGGTCGAAGGAATCCACCGGCAGGACCGAATTGACCTGCTCGCCTTCCTCGAGCCCCGGCAACAGGTTGGCGATCGGCAGTCCCCGCGTTGCGCGGCTCTGCGTGGGAATCTCGAAGGGCCGCAGCTGGAACACGCGCGCCCGGTCGGTAAAGCACAGCAGGGTCGAGTGCGAGTTGGTCACGAACAACTGGTCGATGAAGTCTTCCTGGCCGACCGATGCGCCGCGTTTGCCTCGACCGCCCCGTCCCTGGGTGCGGAAGGTTTCCAATTCCTGCGTCTTCACGTAGCCGCGCCAGGAAAGCGTCACCAGCACCTCGCGCCGCGGAATCAGGTCCTCGTCGGCCGTGCGCGTGTAGTCGGCGATGATTTCGGTGCGGCGTTCGTCGCCGTACTCGCCGCGCAGCTCGACCAGTTCGTCCCGCACCACTTCAAGCAGCCGGTCCGGATCGCGCAGGATTTCCGTCAGCTCTTCCATCCTCTTCAGGAGTTCGGCGTATTCCTTGAGGATCGCTTCCTGCTCAAGACCGGTCAGGCGCTGCAGGCGCAACTCCAGTATCGCGCGCGCCTGCCGGTCGCTGAGCCGGTAACCCCTGTCGCTCAGGTTGGGAAGCTCCGTCAGCGCGGCCTGCGCCCTTTCAAGCAGTCCCCGCACGGCCCCCGGCGCCCAGATTCTCGCAGTCAGCGCTTCGCGCGCCTCCTGCGCGTTGCTCGAAGCCCTGATCAGCGCCACGACCTCGTCAATGTTGGCCAGCGCCACCGTCAGGCCTTCCAGGACATGCGCCCGCGCCTTGGCCCGGCGCAGATCGTGCACGCTGCGCCGCGTGACCACGTCGCGGCGGTGGTCGAGGAAATGCTCCAGCATTTGCTTGAGGTTCAGCAACTGCGGGCGGCCTCCGCACAGCGCCACCATGTTGATGCCGAAGCTCGACTCCAGCGGCGTGCGGCGGTACAGGTTGTTGAGGACGATCTCGGCGCTGACGTCGCGCCGCAACTCCACTACCACCCGGGTGCCGTCCTTGTCGGACTCGTCCCGGACTTCCTGGATGCCGGCGATCTCCTTCTTGCGGGCCAGCAACGCGATTTTTTCCACGCAGCGGGCCTTGTTCACGCGATAAGGAAGTTCCGTGATCACGATCGAATCGCGCGTCTTCCCCTCCTCGATCTCCGCCCTCGCCCGGAGCTGAATTGTCCCGCGTCCTGTCCGGTAGGCCTGGGCCATGCCGGCCTCGCCCACGATCTGGGCCGCGGTCGGAAAATCCGGTCCCGGCACGTGTTCCATCAGCTCGGCAATGCCGATACCGGGCTCGCGGCTCAGGGCCAGCGCCGCATCGATGACTTCGCGCAGGTTATGCGGGGGAATATTGGTGGCCATGCCCACGGCAATCCCGGACGCGCCGTTGACCAGCAGATTGGGAAGCCGGGCCGGCAGCACCGTCGGCTCCTGTTCCGCTCCGTCGTAGTTGTCAACGAAATCCACCGTATCGCGGTCGATGTCGACGAGCATGAGCGCGGCGATCGGCGCCATCCGGATCTCGGTGTAGCGCATTGCCGCGGGCGCGTCGCCGTCCATGGAACCGAAGTTGCCCTGGCCGTCCACCAGCGGGTAGCGCAGCGAGAAATCCTGCGCCATGCGAACGATCGCGTCGTACACGGCCGTATCGCCGTGCGGATGGTACCGGCCTATGACGTCGCCGACGATGCGGGCCGACTTCTTGTACGGCCGGTCATGCAGGTTCCCCAGCTCCCGCATCGCGTGCAGGATGCGACGATGAACGGGCTTGAGGCCGTCGCGAACATCGGGGAGGGCCCGGCCCACGATGACGGACATCGCATAGTCCAGATAGGACCGGCGCATCTCCTCTTCGAGCTTTACCGGTACGATTTCAGGGGCGGGCCCGGCCATTCACAAAACGCGCCGCTTCAAAGGCGGCGCATAGTGGTTTCTACAACGGTAATTCTACCATCAGGGGCATGCCCTCAAGGCGGGTTCCACCCTGCTTCCCGACGCGCGCCGACCGGCCGCATCGCATGGTGCCGACGGGCGCTAGTACGAGCGCGGCATGCCGAGGACGTGCTGGCCGATATAGCTCAGGATCATGTTGGTGGACACGGGCGCGACCAGGTAGAGACGCGTCTCGCGGAACTTGCGCTCCACGTCGTATTCCTCCGCGAAACCGAAGCCGCCGAAGGTCTGCACGCAGGCCTCCGCCGCTTCCCAGGCGGCCTCGGAAGCCAGCAGCTTGGCCATGTTGGCCTCCTTGCCGGCGGACAGCCCCTGGTCGAATTTCTCCGCCGCGTCAGTGACCATCAGGGCGGCGGCTTCAACCGACGCATAGGCCCGGGCGATCGGAAACTGCACTCCCTGGTTGCGGCCGATCGGCCGGCCGAACACTTCCCGCTCGCCGGCGTAGGCAGCGGCCCTGTCGATAAACCAGCGTCCGTCGCCGATGCATTCCCCGGCGATCAGCGTGCGCTCGGCGTTCATACCGTCCAGGATATAGCGAAAGCCCTGCCCCTCCTCGCCGATCAGGTTCTCCGCCGGCACGCGCACGTCGTCCATGAAAACCTGGGTTGTGGCGTGATTCATCATGGTGCGGATCGGGGTGATGCTCAGGCCGGGCGCCTCGCGCATGTCAACCATCAGGACCGACAGGCCTTCCGTCCGGCGCTCGACCTCCTCGCGCGAAGTGGTCCGGGCCAGCAGGACCATCAGGTCGGAGTGTTCCGCTCGCGACGTCCATATTTTCTGGCCGTTCACGACATACTCGCCGTTCTCCAGACGGGCGGTCGTGCGCAATGCCAGCGTGTCGGTGCCGCTGCCCGGTTCGGTGACGCCGAAGGCCTGCAGGCGCAGATCGCCCGAGGCGATGCCCGGGAGCCAGCGCTGCTTCTGTTCCCTGCTGCCGTGACGAAGCACCGTGCCCATCGTGTACATCTGCGCGTGGCAGGCGCCGGCGTTGCAGCCGGAGCGGTGTATTTCCTCCAGGATCGCCGTGGCCGCCACCAGGCCCAGGCCGCTGCCGCCGTACTCCTCGGGGATCAGCGCGCCCAGAAAGCCGGCCTCGGTCATGGCCCGCGTGAATTCCGTGGGATAGGCCCGCTCGCGATCCAGTTCGCGCCAGTACTCGCCCGGGAAGTCGGCGCAAACGGCTTGCACCGCCTCCCGGATTTCGGTCAGTTGTTCCTTGTCCATCAGTTTGAATACCGCTGGAGTTCAGAGAATTGCGCGGGCCGCCCCACCGTCGGCCGTAATGGAGCGCCCGGTAACGTGCGGAGCGGCATCGCTCGCCAGAAATGCAACCAATCGGGCGATCTCGCCGGTCGTTCCCAACCGCTTCTGGGGAATTGCATCCAGAAAACTCCGTTCTTCCTCCGCGGGCGTCTTCCCGCTGCGGGCGGCGAAAGATTCCATCATGCCGTCCCAGCGTCCCGTCCTCGTGGGCCCGGGATTGACGGCGTTGATGACTACATCGTATTCGGCCACTTCGCGCGCCAGTCCGGCGGTGACCGCGAGCAAACCGGCGTTGGCCGCGGCGCCCGGCAGCATGCGGGGATCCGGTTCGCGCCCCGAATTGCCCACCAGGGTCACTATGCGCCCGTAGCGCCGCTCGATCATGCCGGGCAGGACCGCGCGGATCATCCGGATCGTCGCCATGAACTTGAGCGCCATGCTGTCCTCCCACGCCGAATCCGGCAGTTCCCAGAACAGACCGCCTGCCGACGCTCCGGCGCAATTCACCAGCACGTCCACTCTGCCGAAGGCCTCTTGCGCGGTAACCGCAACCGTGTCCGCCGCCTCGGGGGAAGTCAGGTCCGCCGCCTGCCGGCGCACCCTGTCGCAACCGGCCTTCCTCAGCTCCCCCGCCAGCGCCTCAAGATCGCTTTCCGTGCGGGCGCAGAGAAACAGCGTCGCGCCCTCGCGGGCCAACTCGCGCGCGCAGGCCGCGCCCAGGCCGCCCGTGGCCCCCGTGATCAGCGCAACCTTACCGTTTAATTGCAAGTCCATATCGCACTCCCGGCGCGCGCATTATCCCGCAGTTTGCGCTTCAGCGCGCCAGGCGGGATCCGGCAAGCCCACTCAGGGCCAGTCGCGCGAGACGCTGACGAACGACCCCCGGGACTGCGAGGCCATCAGCCAGTAGTAGCCGGTGGCGGCCGGGTCCCCGTCCATGGGGTAGAACAGCACATTGACCGGAATCCCCGAGGGCAGATCGCGCACCGCGCGGGTAAAGAACCGCTCGCGCGCCCGCGTATCCACCCAACCGACGCGCGAGGGAGGACTGGCGCCCTGTGTCGGCAGACCGTCGGTCAAGAGGTAAACGTTGTCCGGCAAAGGTTGCATGGCGCGTATGGCGCGCATTGCCGCATGCAGGCTGGTCCCACCCTTCGGCGCAAACTTGCGCAGGGCCTCGATCGCCTCGGTGACCCGCGCCCCGTCGGCCACGCTGAGCCACTCGCCGTCCGTGCCGTCGAGGATGCTCCTGTGCTCCACGCCAAAGATATAGACCTGAAATCTCTGCTGCGGCTCCAGGCGCGTGGTGATCCAGTCGACCGAATTCACCACCTGGACCCATTTGGGCGCGCGGGGTTTGAGTTCCTCGTCCATCAGGCGAAAGCGCAACACGTCGATATAGGTGCGCCCCAGCATGCTGGCGGACGCATCCACCAGGATCATTACGCGATCGCCGCCCATCTGCATGCCCGTCAGGTATTGCCTCGCGCCCTCGCCTTCAAAGCCACGCACGCGCTGCCCCGTCCCTTCCTCCGCCTCGGCGACCCGCGATTCCAGTTCCGCCTGCATTTCCCTGAGCCGGTCCACGTCGGCCCGCAGCTTCTCCACCGACTCCTGGCTCTGTGTCCCCAGGCGCTCGTATTCCGCCAGTTCCGCCAGCAAGGCGGCAAGGCGTTCGCGCAGTTTTCTCAACTCCTCGATTGCCGTTGCGCGGCGCTCGTCGAGCGTGTCGCGCTCGCCCCGCAGCTGCAGCAGGTCCTTCCGTCCTTCCAGGACCTCCTCTTCCAGCCGCGTGGATTCGCTCAGCAGATCGATGCGCTCGGCATCGGCCCGCAGGCGCACCTGAGCGTTGATGATCACGAAGAACAGAACGACCGCGCCGAAGCCGCAGGAAATGATGTCCAGAAACGACATGCTGAATACGTGAAAACGCCTACGAGCCATCGCCGCCCACCTCGCGCGCAATGAGGAACTCCAGCGGACCCACGCCCACCACGTCGCCCCCGCGCAACGGCGCCGAATCGGCCACCGGCGCACCGTTCAGGCTGGTTCCATAGCGGCTGTGGTCATGCAATACCGCCTGTCCGTTCTCCAGCACCACAGTGCAATGGTTTCGCGATATTCCGCCTTCCGGCGAGAGCACGATCGACAGGCCCCCGGATTGCGGAGACGAGCCGAGATGCAGTCCTTCAGTGCCGATTCGCCAGGCCCGGCCGCCGAACACCAGGTGAGTCGGCGGCCCTTCGACCGCTTCACCGTCTCCGCCGGCCGGCGCCGCGCCGGCGTCCGGCCGGGCGGCGCGCACCGTCTCGGCGCCCCCGTCCGAGTCCGAGGCCGGCAAGGACTTGAGCAGCACGTATCGATCTCCGGCTTCCGCCGCGGGACCGAAGCGTTCCAGCGCGCCCAGCGCCGCGGCGCCCGCCGGCAGGACCTGGACTCCGGTGGCGAGCAGGCGGGCGAACGCCTCGGCGCAACCGGGGGTCTGCGCGAGGGTCCCGGACAGGTACACGTTCGCGGCCTCGGGCCCCGTGCACCACGATCGCAGGCGATTTCCCGGGACCCCCAGCAGCCGCTCGATCGAGGCAAGAAAGTCGTCGCGGGTCAGGACCGCGGCAGCGGCCACCGGCGCTGCCTCGAGTTCGATCCTGAGCTCGCCGCCGGCCAGGACCGCGTGCAGCCAGGCGTCCAGCTGCCCGGCCAGCTCCTGTTCGGTCGCGGGCAGATCCAGCGGATCGAAGCGGGAGCCCGTCACGAACCGGCCGGCCACGTAGCGGGTCATTGCCGCCCGCAGGTGACGCAAACCCGGGCGCCCGTCAATGAGTATCTCCTCGCGCCGGATTCGCCCGTCGCGCGCCATAAGCCGGGAAACCGCCAAGCGTTCGGCGGTTGCTTCAACGTGCAGGCAGGCGCGGTCCGCCGCCGCGCCCCGCACGGCGGCCACTCCGCTCTCGACCAGGCCGGCCACCGGCAATCCGGCCTCCTCGGCGATTCCCAGCAGCAGCGCAAGGCGGTCTTCCGCAACGCCCGGCGGAATGACCAGCACCACACCGCTTATGTCCCCCACGGATTGCCGGAAGCGCTCCCACAGCCCCTGCATCTGCCCATGGGCCAGGTCGGCATAGCTGCGAAATCCCCGCGCCGGCCTGGGCAGGGGTTCATCCGACAGTATTTCCCAGTAATTCCGGTAACTGTGCGCGGGGTCCCGCCGCGCCTCTTCGACCGCTTCGCGGCCGAACGCCACCCGGCGCTTTTGCACCAGCGCCACGCCCGGCTCGTTGAACAGCACTCCGGCGGCCGTCGCGCCTACCAGCGCGGCTCCATTGACTTCCAGCGCGACCAGCGCCATGTGTCGGCAGGCCCCGGGCTCAGTCGCCCTGCAGGCGGCGGATCAGCCGTTCATCGCAGTAATCCGAGGTCTCGAAGACCAGCCGCTCCTGCAACAATTGAAGCTGATGGACCAGGAACATGATGAAGATGCTGACCAGCAGGGCAAAGAAGGTGGAATTGAAGGCCACGCCCAGGCTCTCGGTCACGCCGCTGATGTCGCCTTCCACGGCCCGATAGGCCAGCGTCAGCGCCTGGCCGATCCCGCGCACGGTTCCGATGAAACCGATCGAAGGGATGGCCCAGGCGATATACCGGATCATGGACAGTTCCGATTCCAGCCGCTCGGCTTCGGCGTTGACCAGCGTCTGGGTGGCCGAAGAGACGTCCTGCACGTTGCCCGTGGCGCCGAACCGCTGCAGCGCGCTGAGCAACACCCGCGGCAACAGCAGGCGCTGCTGCGATTCGGGCAGCGCACGCAACTGGCGCGCGTGCTCGCGCGTGTCCTCGGGCAGGATGCGCACGCCCTCCGCCAGCGGCAACAGATCGCGCTGCAGCAGCGAGCGCTCGCGAAGCGCCCCGCGGGCCTTGTAGCCCATGATCGCCAGAGCCCAAAGCGCCAGGATCAGGCAGGCCTCCTGCTCGAAATCGCGCACGATCACGTAGAGGGAGCGTTCGGGCACGTAGTCGGCGTCCTGCTCCAGCTGTATCCGCTGCTCTTCCATGACCGCGTTGGCCTGCGGGCGGATCCAGGCCACGTACATGGCATGCACCAGGATCACCGAAAGGAACAGCGAAAAGAGCTGAAAAACGAATTCGACGGGTAACTGTCTTCTCATCGATTGCTCACTAGTGTCGCGGGGGACGGGGGGTCAGTACACGCCGAAGATAGGCGCTGCCCTCGCCCCAATCCGTCGTGTGCGGCGACCCGGAAAACTCCAGTTCGGCCACCGCGCAGGTCGGGAACTTGCCGTAGAGCACCTCGAAAGCCTCCTCTTCGCCCCGTCCGGCCAGGTACAGCGCCAGTTCCTGCAGGGCCGGATTATGGCCCACCACCATGACGTCGCCGGTATCCTCCGGCAGTGCGCGCAGGCACTGCAATACGCTTCCCGGGCTGAAGGTGTAAAGCCTCCGCATCACGTCGATGCTGAAATCGGCGGGAAGGCTGGGCAGGACACCGCACAGAGTCTCCACCGCCCTTCGTCCGGCCGAGCACAGGATTCTCTCGGGAGCGCATCCCGCGGCCGCCAGCTTCTCTCCCATCGCGGGCGCGTTCTTCCGGCCCCTGGGGGCCAGCGCCCGGTCGAAATCGTCGGCGGAATACGGCCCGGCCTTGGCATGCCGCAGCAGCCACAGGCGTTTCATGCCGTAACGCGGGCAGTCCGCCCTCCGTTCCAGGGAATGCTCATGACTCCTGTATGCTACTCCGATCATGGGGCACATTCCACGCCATTACGGAGCACCCGAATGACATCTGCGCCCGACAAACCGCGGGCGCTGAGCGAGGTGGAACGCGCCGCCGGCCGCCTGATCAACCGCGAGCTGTCCTGGCTGGAATTCAACACGCGGGTGCTGGAGGAAGCGGGTAACGAGAACCACCCGCTGCTGGAACGCGTGCGGTTCCTGTCCATCTCCGCGAGCAACCTCGACGAGTTCTACATGGTGCGCGCGGCCGGCCTCATGGCCCAGGTGGCTGCGGGCGTCGCAAAGACCAGCGATGACGGACTGACCCCCGGGGAACAGCTCGAAGCCATACGCGGACAGGTAAAGAGGCTTCTCAGGGCCCAGTCCGAACGCAGCGCGCAGTTGCTGGCCGAATGCCGCGAAGCCGGAGTGGCGGTGGTGAAACCCGAGGAACTGGGCAAGCAGGCCCGCGAGTGGCTGTCGCGATGGTTCGAGAACCAGTTGTTTCCGGTGCTGACCCCCCAGGCGGTCGACACGGCGCACCCCTTCCCATTCATTCAGACCGGCTGCCTGGTGTACGTGCTGCGCCTGATGCGGCCCACGGACAAGCACGAGATCAACGGCCTGGTGCTGGTTCCCCCCCAGATCGAGCGGTTCGTGCGGGTTCCCGGCAAGGCCCTGCGCTTCGTCGCCGTCGAGGAAATCATCGCCCGCAATTTCAGGCTGCTGTTCCCCGGCATGAAGATCCTGGGCCACGGCATCTTCCGCATCAGCCGTGACAGCGATCTCGAAATCGACGAGGAAGCCGAGGACCTGGTGCGGACCTTCGAGACCGCCCTGCTGCGGCGGCGCAGAGGCAACGTCATCCGCGTGGAGGTGGCGGCCGGCATGCCGAAGAACTTCCGCCGGTTCGTGCTCAAGGCGTTCAATGCCTCGCACGCGCACGTGTTCAACATTGACGGCATGCTCGGGCTGGCGGACATCAAGCAGATCATCACGGACCAGCGCCGCGACCTGCAGCACGAGCCGCTCAACGTGCGCTTCCCCGAGCGGGTCCGCGAATACGGCGGCGACATCCTCGCCGCCATTCGCGCCAAGGACTTCGTGGTTCAGCATCCGTACGAGAGCTTCGACGTGGTCGTGCAGTTCCTGCGCCGCGCCACCGATGACCCGGCGGTCGTGGCCATCAAGCAGACCCTTTACCGCACTTCCGAGGACTCGCCGATCGTCGAGGCGCTGATCGCCGCCGCCGAGGCCGGCAAGCTGGTCACCGCCATGGTCGAGCTTCGGGCGCGTTTCGACGAAGCGGCGAACATCCGCTGGGCGCAGGAGATGGAGCGCGCCGGCGTTCAGGTCGTTTACGGATTCATGGAACTCAAGACCCACGCCAAGGTATCGCTGGTGGTGCGGCGGGAAGCGGGAGAGTTGCGGACCTACACGCACTTCGGCACCGGCAACTACCATCCGGTCAATGCGCGCGTTTATTCCGACCTGAGCTTCTTCACCTGCGACGCGGCCCTGGGGCGCGACACCGCGCGCCTGTTCAATTACATGACGGGCTACGCGACCCCGGAGGACATGGAAAAGCTGGTGTATGCGCCCGCCCAGATGAAGAACACCCTGGTCGAGCTGATCGAAGACGAAGTCGCCCATGCCCACGCGGGCCGACCGGCGGAGATCTGGGCCAAACTCAACTCTCTCGTGGACCCCGAGATCATCGACTGCCTCTACCGCGCGAGCCAGGCCGGCGTGCGTATCGAACTCTACGTTCGGGGCATTTGCTGCCTGCGCCCGGGCGTGCCCGGCATGTCGGAGAACATCCAGGTGCGCAGCATGGTCGGCCGATTCCTGGAGCACTCCCGCGTCATGTGTTTCGGCGCAGGTCACCGACTTCCCTCCACCGAGAGCAAGGTTTTCGTATCGTCCGCCGACTGGATGCCCCGCAACCTGCACCACCGCGTTGAAGCGCTGGTGCCGATCGAGAACGAGACGGTCAAGCGGCAACTCGTGGAGCAGGTCCTGATGGCGAACCGCTTCGACGTGATGCAGAGCTGGCAACTCGGACCCGACGGCGCGTACCGCCGCCTCGATCATCAATCCGGCGACTTCAGCGCCCACACCTGGTTCATGACCAACCCCAGCCTCTCCGGACGGGGCAGCGCCCTGCGGGAGTCGCGTCCAGCCATGCCCGGCGAACTGTTCCCCGAGACGGGGGACCCCGACGCCGCGGAAGACAAACCCCGCCCCACACTCGTCAAAGCCGCCGTTTAGTCGCCAGTGCCAGGCGTATTGCGAACCAGCCCCGCGACCCCAAGCGAGGCGCCGGTAGCCGTGATCGACATCGGCTCGAACTCCGTGCGCCTGGTCGTCTACGAGAACGGCGGAAGGGCGCCCCTGCCCATATTCAACGAAAAGGTCCTGTGCGGGCTGGGCCGCGGCCTGGACCGGACCGGCAGAATGCCCGAAGACGGGATCCGCATGGCCCTGGACAGCCTGCACCGGTTCGCCCGCCTGTGCCCGCAAATGGGCGTTCTTGAAGTGCAGGCGGTGGCGACCGCGGCGGTCCGGGAGGCAAGTAACGGGCCCGGGTTCCTGGAGACCGTGCGCGACGAATGCGGCCTGGATGTCCGCTTGCTGACGGGCGACCGCGAGGCCGAGGTTTCGGCCGGCGGAGTCCTCAGCGCGATTCCCCGGGCGAGCGGCGTGGCGGCCGACCTCGGCGGCGCCAGCCTTGAACTGACGCTTCTGGACAATGGGAGCGTGTCCGAACGCATATCGCTGCCGCTGGGCACGGTGCGTGGAAACGGAAAGGAGTCCATCGGGGCAAGCCGGGAGGCAGTCCGGGACCAGCTTGACGGGCTGGACTGGCTGCCGCGGGCTCGCGGCCAGTCTCTGTACCTGGTAGGAGGCTCCTGGCGGGCATTGGCCCGAATCCACATGGACGAATCCGACTACCCCCTGCATGTCATCCATCACTACACGCTGGAAGCGGGCGAAGCTTCGGAATTCTGCGCGATGCTGGCCGGCTGGCCCCGCCCGCGCCTGGAGTCGGCCAAGGGACTGCGGGCCGACCGGCTGGAATCCCTGCCCTTTGCGGCGGTCGCCCTGGAATGCCTGCTGAAGCGCAGCGGCGCCGGGCGGGTCGTGTTTTCCGCCAACGGCCTGCGCGAAGGCTGCCTGTTCGAAGCCCTGACGCCGCTTGAACAGCAGATAGACCCGCTGCTGTGGCTATGCGAGAGCACCGCCCGGCGCATGGGGCGCGGCGGCTCAGGCGGAGACATTCTGGCCGGCTGGATCGCGCCGGCGCTGGAAGGATTCGTGCCGGACAAGCTCAGGCTGGCCGCTTGCCACCTGTCCGACATCGGCTGGTCCGAACATCCCGACTACCGGGCCGAGCAGGTTTTCCTGCGCATATTGCGGATGCCGCTGACCGGCGCCGATCACCGCGAACGGATCATGCTCGGCCTGGCCGTCGCGTCGCGCCACGCCGCCATCTCTCCGGCGCTGAAGCGCCTGGGGCTCGCCCAGCTCGTCAACAAGAAAGAAAAGCGGCATGCAGTCTGCATCGGCCTGGCCATGCGGCTTGCCTACACGATTTCGGGCGGGGCCGTCAGCGTTCTCGAGCAATTCCGCCTGCAGCGGAAACCTGAAGAACTTGTGCTGACGGCGCCAGAGGGCGCCCACATCCTGGTCGGGAACACCGTCCAGCGGCGCTTGCGCGTGCTGGCGGAAAGGCTGGGCCTGGACTACCGTATCCGGCTTCGCGCCTGAGCGAGCGATCGCCCGCTCAAATGTCGGTTGGCCAGACTACCGGATTGTCCGCCGACAGGGGCTCCGACGGCGTGAACTCCTCCAGCACCTCGTCGCTGCCCAGGGCTTGCTCGATGCGGGCCAGGTCTTCCTCGATCGAGATGACCTCGGCGGAGAGTTCCGGCGCCGCGAAAGATTCGTCTTCCGCCTGGGCCGGCGCGTCGGCGGGAGTTGCATTGGAGGGCGAGGCACTCTCGTTGCGGGGTGCGGCGTCCTCTGCGGTCCTGCCCTCCTGCTGAGCGAGCCCCAGCCAGCCGCCCACCTGCTCGGCGGCCCAGGTCAGGCCCACGGCCAGGCCGATGACGGCGGCGACTGCGATGACCTTCTTCATTCCGGTTCCTGCAATTCGGCGTAGCGCGCCAGTCGAAATCCTACATCGAGCCGCTCTTCCTCGCCAAAATCGCGGAAGGCCCAGCGGAGTTCGCGCAGCGCACCATGCTGCCAACTCGAACCGCGGATCACGTGAAAGCGTCCTTCCTGCGGA
Organism: Gammaproteobacteria bacterium; assembly: GCA_965116895.1. Classification (GTDB taxonomy): domain Bacteria; phylum Pseudomonadota; class Gammaproteobacteria; order Steroidobacterales; family Foliamicaceae; genus Foliamicus. Next base: position 1,554,246 of record OZ220729.1, read on the forward strand.
CCGCTCGGGTTCACCTCGAAATCGGGATAGAGCGTATCGGTGCCGTAATAGTCGCCCGTCCATTCGGCCACGTTGCCGCCGAGATCGTAGAAGCCGAGCGGGTTGGCCGGAAACGAACCGGCCGGAGCCGTAAAGGGAAAGAAATCGTTGTAGGCGTTCAGCACAATGGGTATGAGGCCGCTGGCCGACTGGTCCGCGTAGTTGCCCGAGCGCGCCGGAGGAGGCATGCGCTCACCCCAGGGGTAGCGCGAATTCCCCGCGCCGCCACGGTAGCGGGCCGCCCAGACCCATTCCGCCTCGGTCGGCAGGCGATAGCCGCCCCCCGGCTCCTCTACCGGAATCAGCCGGCCGGAGCGGCTCTGATATTGAAGCGGCAGGTTTTCCTGCGAACTCAGCCAGTTGCAGAAAGCCGCGGCGGCCTGCCAATCGACGTTCACCGCGGGGCTGCTGTCGGCCGCCAGCGACCGGAAGCGCTCCGCCCCGGAAGTGTGGTTGGGAATGAAAGCGCGAAATTCCCGGTTGGTGACTTCCTTCACGCCCAGGTAATAGCGTTTCGTGAGCCTCACCCTGCGGCGCACCTCGTTGTTCCGCCATCCCTGCGATCCGCGCTGCGACCCCATCTCGAACTCGCCCGGGAACAGCATGACCATCGTCGCGCCCTGCGACGTTTCGATTTCCCTGGGCTGGGCCGCCAGCATCTGCTGCCGGGGCGTCAGGAGTTCGACTTCCACCTCCTGGGGGTAGGCGGGCTGCGGCACCACCTCGCGCGACTGCGCCACGTAGCCTTCCAGGCTGAATTCAAGCTGCTGTTCGGTGGAGGGCAATTGCAGGTCCAGCGGCGTGCGTCCCGCAGCTTGTCCGTTGACGCTGACCTGCGCTCCGGCCGGGCGGCTCAGTACGCGAATCGTTCCCAGGCGCGGCTTGAGACGAATGGTCAGGGACTCCTCGGCGCCCCGCCCCAGCGTTACCGTGCGCTCCTGCGACTCGTAGCCGGCCCGGGACACGACTACCCGGTGCGCCCGGTCCGGGCTCACTTCCACGGTCGCGGGCGATCCTCCGCGAAAGTCTCCGTCCACGGTAATGCTGGCGCCGGGTGGATCGGTGCGCACCCGAAGCACGCCGGCGGCGGGCTGCAGGCGGATGGTCGGCAGCGTCTGCGGCGAGCCCGCAACCACGGTCAGCCGTTCGCTGTGCGTGGCGAATCCAGGCCGTGAAAACGACAGCACGCGCTCGCCGGACAACAATTCCACCGTTGCCGGCGTTCGCCCCAGGACCTGCCCTTCCGAGCGCAATTCAGCCCCGGGCGGATCGCTGCTGGCCATGATCTCCGCCCAGTCCGGTTGCAGTTCGGCTCTGAACGGCTCGAGTTCGCCACCCCCCTCCACGGCCAGCGGAACGTTCAGGTCCCTGTAGCGGGGCGCGCTTACGGCAAGGGCGTAAGTGCCCGGGTCCAGCGAAATCTCTTCACCGGGCGAAAACGCCTCGTCCAGTCCCTCGATACGGATCTCCGCGCCGGCGACGGTATCCACGACCACCCGTCCGGGCAACAGCCGCATGGCGAAGCGAAACTCCTGGCCGCCTCCGCCCTGCACCTCGATCTCCTCGTCCAGCGGGTAATAGCGCTCCCTTTCCGCCCGAACCCGGTACATGCCTTTCCAGAGAAGATAGCGGGACCCCACGTGCGGGGTGGGCAGCAGCGCGTCGACCTCAACCTCGGTTTCGGCAGGCTCCACTTCAATCAGCACGCCTTCGGCAGTGAACACGAAGACGGCGCTGGCCGCCAGCAACGCCAACGGCACGCCTGCCGCCAGGCGCAGCCAAAGGCGGCTCTTCCGCGCCGCTGCGGCGCGTGATTCTCCGGCGGGCCTGCGAACCGCTATTGCCGCCGGGGCGTCTTCCTCGTCCGCCAGCTCGGGCGGCCGCGTGTCCCAGGCTCTTGCCAGGTAGCTCACGTCCAGGCGCATCGCATCCGGCGAAAGCGAGCCAAGCGCTACCTCCACTCCGGCTATGGCAAGCCGGTCGCCCTCCCGGAGCCACCGCACGCCGCTGATCGGCTCGCCGTTCAGCAGAAGGCCGGAAATGCCCGGATAGCACTGCACCAGGGCGCGGTCGTCGAGGAGATTGATGCTTGCCGCCGGCGGCGCGCCGGCCGGGCCGGGCAGCCGGATGTGCGCACCCGCGCCGCTGCCCAACAGGACAGGCAGCTCCTCCTCCGCCAGTCTGCGCTCCCCTTCGGGCAGCACGAGAGTCAGTTCACGCGCCATGCCTCACGCCCCCCGCGTCAGATGGGATCCGTGCAGATCAGAACCAGCGGTTCCGGCAGTCCTTCCGGCGCCACGATGAACTCGCGGCGCACGTCGCGATAGCCGTCACGGGTCCCGACGGCGGTGTAGGCGCCGGGGCGAAGCTCAAGCATGCGACTGTCGAAACTTCCCAGGCGGCCGACGTGAAAAATGGTCACCTCGGTAAGTCCGTCGGACCGCAGCCACACCGGCGCCGGCGTGGCGGCCACCGCCAGTGCCTGCTCGAGGCGTCCTATCTGCCCGGCCAGACGCGAACCGCGGGCGGGAATGGCCGCGGCTTCATCCAGCAGGCGCTTGCCGCGTTGCCAGGCCTCATCCCGGTTCAGCAACCGGGCATTGGCGATGGTGTCTTCCAGTGCGTCGTCCAGGCGCGCCCGCCCCTCGGCCTCCGCCAGCCCGCGCTGCGCCGCGACGATATTCGAGTCGATCTCGAGCATGCCCCGGTAATTGACGGCCGCCCTGGGCCAGTCTTCCGCGAACCTGCCCGCCATCGCTGCCGCCTGGAGTTGCGCCAGCCGCTGCCCGCGTTCCTCCAGTTCCAGCGCGGCAAGAGCTTCCACCGGCCCCGGATCGTCCGGACGCTGTTTCGCGGCGGCCTCGAACGCCGTCCGGGCCGCTTCGACATCGCCCTCTCCCAGCGCCGCGTGTCCCCGCGACATCCGCGAGTTGAACAGTTGCCGATCGATGCGCGCATTGACCGCCGACAGCTCCCCGCGGGCGGACTGCCGCTCCGGGTCGATCCTGAGCACCGCCTGCCAGGCGGCCCGCTGCTCCTCCAGGCTGCCTTCACGCACGCTGGCCCGCGCTTCGGCCACGGCCTGCATGGTCTCCGGCACCCGGGCTGCCCGCCGGGACGCGGACTGCACTTCCGGATCGGTTGCTCCGAGGAGAATCGCGGCCTTTTCGAGTTCCGCCAGGGCGACGGCCTGATCGCCGGATTCGATAGCCTGCAGCGCTGCTTCCAGGGCGCCGCGGCCGATGTCCGGCGCCCGCTCGCGCAGCTCGCGCAGCATCGCCCCCGCCTTTGCGTATGCGCCCTGCGCGTCCGGATATTCGCGCCGGCGATAGAAGCCGTCGCCATTCTCCTCCTCGGCAATGGCCTGTTCCCAGGCGCCGCCCGACCACAGGGAAGGCTGCTGGGCGGCCAGGTAATTCCGGTCCTGCAACATGTCGCCCATGGCCGCGTCGGCCGCCTCGCGCTGCGCTCTCAACAGCTGCATGTCCTGGCGTGGCGCCTCGGCCTCCTGAACGATGCGCTCGGGCGGCGGTCGGCGGCTCGCGCGTTCCTCGGCGAAGCGCGGCAATGCGAAGAACAGCACCGCTGCCGCCGCCAACAGGAGGCCGCCCAAGGCGTAAGCCACCCACGCGGGCACTCCCGAACTGCGTTGCAGCGCCGGAGGGGGCGTTCCGTCGGGATCACCGGCGCCGGCGCGTGCACGCGCGACGATGGCGGCGGCCTGCGACGGACCTTCGGCGGCGGCGGAATCCGCCAGTATTTCGTCCAGGGCGGCTCGTACAGCCTGCAGGGTTACCGGCCTGGAACCTTCGTCGCGCGCCAGCATCGCGCCAACAAGTTCGGCCAGGTCTTGCGGAACCGGCGGCTGCCCCTCGGGCGCGGCGGGGGGCGCGAGTTCCGCGCTGCGAATGGCCTCCTCGCTGATGTCCGGCGCGAACGGCGGAAAGCCGCACAACAACTCGTAGATGACGCAACCCAGCCCGTACACGTCGTCGCCGGGCCGGGCCGGCCGGCCCTCAAGCCGTTGCGGGCTCATATAGGCCAGCGAACCTCCGGGACGTCGGATCCGACCGTCATCGGCCGCGTCCGGCAGCACGGCGGCGCCGAAGTCCGTCAGGCAGGCGGCGCCGGACTCGCCCAGCAGGATGTTCTGCGGCTTGATATCGCCGTGCACCACGCCTTTGCGGTGCGCATACGCCAGGGCATCGCAAATCGGCAGCAGGAGCCTTGCGGTGGCGCTCCAGGATTCGCCGGACCGCTCTCCGACATGACCGCCCCGCAGCACGGGCATGGTGAAGAAATGGTTGTCGCCGTCGGAAACGTACTCTTCCGGGCGCACGATGGCCGGATGGACCAGCGACTGGGCGACGCTGAATTCGCGCCGGAAACGCTCGACCCGGGCCGGATTCCGCGCGTGCCCATCCGCCAGCAATTTGAGGGCCAGCTCACGGCCGTCCCGCACATCTTCCGCCAGCCAGACTTCGCCCAGCCCGCCGGACCCCAGGGGGCGCACCAGCCGGAACCGGGATGCCAGCATCTCGCCTTGTCTTTTACGGGTCATCGAGTCGCCGGGCACGGGGCGTTCTCGAGTGCGTTTCAGGGGCGCGGCAGGGTCGTGCCCTCAGGCTATTGCACACCCGGCGCTTCAAGGTCGCCGGTCTCACGGGCATAGATTTCCCGCAACAATCGGCGCCACTCGCGAAACCTTTCCTCGGCGGACCCGGTCAGGCGGCGGGTCTGACCTTCGAGTTCCACCACCATGGGCTCGGCCTCGGCATCGAAGGATTCGCCCACCTCACGCAGCGCCTCGGCGTGCATCCGGGCCTCCTCGCGCCGGCTCAGGCTTCCCTGTATTCCCATGAAGCCCCCCTGGATCATGGTGCCGGTAACGCCCATGTTGTCGCCGCCGCTGGCTTCGTATGCAACCGCGCCGAGAATCCCGAGGACTCCGAGCAGCATGCGCGTATTCGCCGACCTGCGCATCTCCTCGTAGCTCAGGCGGCCTTCGCGGGCCATCCGCCGCCAGTCCGTATAGGGCCGGTCCAGGCCGTAGTAGAGGTTGGCGTAATGCTCGTTGACGGCGTCGATCAGCGCGTATTCCCGCTCCCGCACCTCGCGCATGCGGCTGACCATGGGCTCGTCGGCGGCCGGCAGGCGCCTCACCGCGTACTGCCCGTCGCCGGTCTCTTCCAGGTAGCCGCTGAAGGCTTGCGGCACCAGGCTCTGTCCGTAGCGCAGGTCGCTGATCTCGCGCACGCGCTGCAAATCGCCGACACTGAACTGCGCACGCGCCTCCAGCAGGTCATTGGCGATCCGGTTGTAGATGTTCTGGTACGGATCCTGGCCGGGGCCGGTGTTGCGAATGTATGCCTGCTCCGCAACCAGCATCTCATAGTTCTTTTCGAACCACTGCCGGCCGGAAGAATCCCAGGCGCCGACGCGCAGTTGCGCGCTGTAACCGTCCGATTGAACGATCCTGCCCGAAATCACGACATCCGCAACCGGGCTGTACTCGGGAAGGACGCTTACCGCCCCCCAGTAGCCGGTAGTCTCAAGCGTGCTCTTGAGGTGGTACGGCATGTAGCGCGCCTCGGCGCGACGAATCTCGGGAAAGATGAAGCGGTCGTTGAGCTCCTGGTCGCCCGCGTCTTCGGGCAGCCCCGCGTCGAACACCAGGATCCCGACATTCAGCAAGGCTTCCGATGCAATTTCTGTTTCCGCCCGCTGCAGCCCCACCTGGGTGTACTGGACCTCACGCGCGGACGTGCAGGCGCCCAGCACAACGAAGCAGGCAGCGAGGCCGAGAGTCTTGATCAACCGGTTCATCTTGTTTTCAGCCCCATGTGCTTGCGATATTCGTCCCACAATGCCTCGCGGATGCGGGGGTCCTCTTCCTGCTCCGCTGCTTCGCGTATCTGCCGCGCCACCTGGTCTTCATTGCCGGCAGCCTCCGCAATGTCTTCGGGAATCTCGACCTTCGTCTCCGGCTGCTCGCCCGATGCACCGTCTTCGAGCGGTCCGCCTTGTCCTTCGCCTCCGCCGGAGCCGCCACCGCTACCGGCGCTGCTCCCGCCTGCATTGCTGCCGGACGATTCGCCGCCTGGGGACTGGCCGTCACCGCCAGGGCCGCCGCCGGCAGCGTTGGGAATGGTCACCATCGCCCCGCCGGAGCCGCCCGGCTCGCCGATCATTCCGCCCGCGCCTCCGGAACCGGCGGCGGAACCCTGTCCTGCGGATGCCATGGCGCCGCGCTCGCGGGCTATTTCGCGGTCGTAACCCTCCATGGATTCACGCAGGATTCCATCGAGGTCGCCTGCGCCCTGGGCGCCGCCTGCGCCGCCTTCGCCGCCGGGCTCGCTGCCCTGCCCGCCTCCGAAACCACCGCCGACTCCCACGGAGCCGGTCTGTTGACCCCCGGAACCGGCCTGTTGACCCCCGGAGCCGCCCGACCGGCCTGAAGGCCCGCCGGCCGAACCGCTGGCGCCTCCCATCGAACCCATCGAGCCCTGAGCACCGCCTTGCGATCCCATCGAGCCGCCTTGCGATCCCATCGAGCCCATCGAACCACGCGAGCCGCCTGGCGTCCCCATCGAGCCACCCATGGAGCCCATGGAGCCGCCGGAGGAACCCATCGAACCGCCCATCGAACCACGCGAGCCACCGGAGGAACCCATTGAACCGCCCATGGAGCCTTGCGAACCGCCGGAGGAACCCATTGAGCCGCCCATGGAGCCTTGCGAGCCGCCCATAGAGCCTTGCGAACCGCCCATGGAGCCCTGGGAACCGCCCATCGAACCTTGCGAACCACCCATGGAGCCCTGCGAACCGCCCATCGAACCTTGCGAACCACCCATGGAGCCCTGCGAACCGCCCGAGGAACCCGAACCGCCGCTGGGTGAAGGCATCGAAACCGGGGGGCCGCCGGATGGCGAGGACATGCCTCCGGTGGTCTGGCAATTCGCCACAACCAGCACTGCGGAGAGCGCCGCACAAAGACCTGAAATACGCACTGTTGCTTTCATTGCAGCTGGTCGACCCTCACATTTCAAACTAGCATACCACCGGCATGGCTCCGGGCCCTTCAGGCATTTTGATGCGCCAATCAGCCGTCGCGTCGCTTGCTGTACTCGTCGTAATTCAACCGGCCCGACCGTACGGCGGGCGGATAGTGCCCGTATCGTTCCTGCTGGCGCTTTTGCCGGACGCGCCTCATCACCCACGCGGCCAGGTTGAAAAGCACGAAGGCGAGCGCGAACAGCGCGCCCACGTTGTCGAAGAAGAAGCTGAACAGATCCACTTGTCAGTCGCCTCGCATGCAAGATGGCGTTTCCACAACAGTCTTTATTTTACGCAGATCGCAGTAGTACTATCGAAGCCATGTCGCTTGCCGCCCCAAGCGGGAACTGATGCGCCCCCGCTACCGAAACCTGCTGGCAGCCGTCTTCCTGGCGGGCGTGCTGGTGCTTGTCTGGCAACTTCAGGACAGCGAGGCCACGACGACGGTGCTGCTGGTGACATCCGCCGAACGCCAGGACGGCGACTCCGCCTCGCTCAGCGACGACGGCCAAGCCCGTGCCGAGGCGCTCGGCCGGCTTGCGGGCAACCTCGCCGCCCCCGATCTGCTGGCCGGCATCTTCAGTGCCGGCGGCGAACCGGAGCGCGAAACGGTTCGCGTGCTTTCCGATCGCCTTGCGCAGCCCATTACGGACGTGCTGATCGAGGACCCCGCCGCCTTCGCGCGCGGGCTGGCCAGGCAGCACCGTGGAAGAATCGTGATTATCGTGGCCGGCACGAACCTGGCATCGGCGCTATTGGCCGAATGGGACCCCAACGCGCTCGACCTGGCGGAATTCGGACCGGGACGAATGCACCTCATCAGCCTCCCCTCCTTCGGCCAGCCTCGCACCCTGGTCCTGAATTACTGAGCCCGTCCCGCCCTCTCCGTTGCCGGCGCGATCGAAGCGCCCCCGCCGCAAGTTAGTTGATCAGGCGGCTGAAAGTGGCCAGGTCGATGTTCGATCCGCACAACAGCACGCCCACGTGCTTGCCCTCCAGGCGTTCGCGCAATGGACCGAGGGCAACGGCCGTCGCGGTCGCGCAGGCGGGCTCCACCATCATCTTCAGTTCCTGCAGGATCAGCCGCATCGCCTTGCGAATGTCATCGTCGCCAACCCGGCCGAGGTCGTCCATGTGTCGCCTGGCCAGCGCAAAGCTGTATTCGCGTGCATTGGGCGCCCGCAGGCTGTCGGCAATCGAATCCACCCGGTTCGCCTGAACCGGCTCGTTGCGGGTCAGGCTCTGGAACATCGAATCCGCGCCGAAAGGCTCCGCCCCGTACACGGCGATCTCCGGACGAATCCGCTTGACGGCCGCGCCGACACCGGCGATCAGTCCTCCTCCGCCGACCGGGATCACCAGCGCGTCCAGGTCCGGCGCCTGCTCCAGCCACTCCATTCCGAGGGCGCCCGTGCCGATCGTGATCGAACGCCCCTCGAACGGATGGACCAGCGTCTTTCCATCCTCCTTCTCGATGTTCAGAACCCGCTGAAAGGCAGCTTCCGCGTTGTCGATCAGTTCCACTTTCGCGCCCCAGGCCCTCGCCTGCGCGATCCGCGCCGGGTTGGCCGGAGAAATGATCACAACGTGGGCCGGTGCGCCCATCACGTGCGCCGCCCATGAAACGGCAACGGCGTGATTGCCGGCGCTGACGGCGGTAACGCCATTCCTCACCTTGTCCTCGGGCAGGGAAAGCATCCAGGCCAGTGCGCCCCTGGCCTTGAAAGTCCCGGTCATCTGCAACAGCTCGAACTTGATCGTTATGCGCATGTCCGGCGCGCGTTTGCCGATCTCCGTGCCGCGCCATTCGTGCACGGGGGTGCGCACGATGCGTTCTCTGACAACTTCCCGGTAGGCGCGAATCTCGGCGAGTGAAGGGGGGGCTTGAACAGTCATTTCCTTGCTCCTTGACGTCCGACCTCCCGCACGAAGCGCCCGTCGAGATCGCGGGCGCGCACACAGCCCAACAGGGCCAGATCCCTCTCCACCTCCTCGCGAAGAATTTTCAGCGCACGGTCCACGCCGGCCTCGCCACCCGCTCCCAGGCCATACAGGTAGCCGCGGCCGGTGGAACAGGCCGTTGCGCCCAGCGCCAGGGCCTTCAGCACGTGCGTTCCCCGCCGCACTCCGCCGTCAACGATCACCTCGGCCGCGTCGCCGATGGCGTCGCGGACCTCTTGCACAAGATCGACCGGAGCGGGCGCGCCATCCAGTTGCCGACCCCCGTGGTTCGAGAGCATGACCGCGCTGGCGCCCGCTTCCACCGAGCGGCGCGCGTCCTCCGCGCACATCACCCCCTTGATGGCGAAGGGCCCTCCCCATTGCTCGATCATGCGCGCCGCGTCGTCCCAGTCGACCGTCATGTCGAACTGGCGGCTGACATAGCCCATCAGGTTGGTGTCCTCCGAATCCCGTATGCGGTAGGCAAAATTGGCCATTTCGGCCTCGCCGGAGGTGAGGTAGCGATACGTCCAACTCACGTGCCGCGCCACGTCGAGCTTGCTCATGAACGTCAGCTTCGGCGGCACCGTCATGCCCGTGTAGAAGTCCCGTTCGCGATTGCCGCCCACGGGCACGTCAACAGTAAGGCAGAGCGCGGAATACTTCGCTTCCCTGCAACGCTCGATGAACTCGCGGTTCAGACCCGGGTCCCTCAGCACGTAGATCTGGAACATCCGCGGCCCTTCGCTGGCCGCCGCCACATCCTCGATGCTCGTGGAACCCAGCGTGGACAGCGAATACATCGTGCCCGACCGATGCGCCGCCCTCGCAGCGCCGATCTCGCCGTCGTGGTGAAAGATGCGCGACATTCCGGTGGGCGAGAGGAACAGCGGCCACTCAAGTTCCTGGCCCAGCACGGTGACGCCGGCATCGATCTTCTCCACGTTGACCAGGTAGCGCGGGAGCAGTTCGTAGCGGTCGAACGCCGCCGTGTTGTTATCGAGCGACCATTCGTCGTCGGCGCCACCGCGCATGTAGTGATACATGGGCGAAGGCAGGCGTTTGCGCGCCAGCTTGCGCAGGTCCTCCAGGTTGTAGCAGCGCTTGAGCTTCCTGGACACTAGCCGAACCTCGACAATTCGTATCCGGCGAGCGGAAACTCCGGGCGCTCGCCCAGCAGTTGCTGCGCCAGCGCCTTGCCCGTCCCCGCCGCCATCGACCACCCGAGGTGGCCGTGCCCGGTCGCCAGCGATAATCCGTTCACGCCGCCGGCGCCCACGATAGGCACGCCGTCGGGCGATGCCGGGCGAAGGCCGCACCAGGGCTTCATTTCGTCAACGGCAATACGTTCGGCATGCCGCGGAAGTACTCCGGCCAGCAGTCTGCGCAGGTTTGCGACGCGCCTGGACGAAAGTTCAAGGTTGAAGCCGGTGAACTCCACGGTTCCCCCGACCCGGATCCGACGGCCTCCCAGCGGCACCACTCCGGCCTTGTAACGGTCATCCAGAACGGCGTGACCCAGGGCGGGCAATCCTTCCGGCATGGGCACGGTCAGCGAGTAACCCTTGGCCGGACAAACCGGCACGCGGACGCCCAGCGGCCGCACCAGCGCGGGCGTATAGCTGCCGGCTGCCACGACAATCTGATCGGCCTCGATCTCCTCGCCACCGCGCAAGCGTACACCCTGCAAACGCCCGTTGCGCGACAGCAATCGTTGCGCGGATTCACCGAAACGGAATGTGGCGCCATGGCGCTCCGCGTGCCGCCGCAAGCGGCGACTGAACTTGTGGGCGTCCCCCACTTCGTCGGCCGGATAAAAGAACCCGCCGGCCAGGTCCCGCCGAATCGCGTCCAGGGCCGGCTCCATTTCCACCACTGTCGCCGGGCTCAGTTCCTTCACCGGAACTTCGCTGGCCCCGAGGATGCGGGAATGCTCCCGCCCGCGTCTCATTGCCGCTTCATCGCGGCACACTTCCATGACACCGGTCAGGTCGGCCTCGTATTCGATGGCCGTTTCGGACCGTATTTCCGACATTATATCAATGGAATAGTTACAAAGATTAAGGTTTTTTCTCAGACATATCTCGTGGCGAGCGGGACGGCTGTTCCGCAGGAACCGGTAGCCCCAGGCGAGCAACGCGGGGAACGCGGACGGCCTGACCAGCAAGGCCGCTTCCTCGCGGCCCAGGTACTTGAGAAGCGTCAGCCACACGCCCGGCGAATTCCAGGGTGCGGACAGGCTCGGAGTAAGCATGCTGCCGTTGGCGAAACTGGTCTCCAGGGCCGGGCCTTCCCTGCGTTCCACTACCGTAACCGCGGCGCCGGACCGGGCGAGATACCAGGCGGTCGTGACGCCGATGACGCCGCACCCGACGATCAGGACATGCATGGCCGCGCCCCGGCCCGTCTCAGGCGGCGATCATGCGGGCAAACCGTGTATACACACGGCGCCCCAGGTCTTCCGAGCGTTTCATGTAGATGTCCGTGTCGGTAAGTATGCGCGGGGCGCTGATCCGGCCTTCCTCGCCCAGCCACCCGCGCGCGGCGTCCCGCCGGACCCACTCCCTGATCATCGACTCCAGGATTTCCAGGTGAAACTGCACCGCGTAGCCGTTTTCGCCGTAACGGAACGCCTGGTTGACGCAATCCGGCGACGACGCCAGCAATACGGCGCCCTTCGGCAGGTCGAAGGTGTCGCCGTGCCACTGCAATACGACCTCATGCGGTTGAAGTTCCGAGAACAGCGCGTCACTGCCGGCCCCCTCCGCCGTCGCGAGGTCGTACCACCCTACTTCGCGTACCGGGTTGGGGTACACCTCGCTGCCCAGAACCTTGGCCATGATCTGCGCACCGAGGCAGACGCCCACCAGGGGCACGGCGCGTTCCATGGATTCTGAGCAAAGTCGCTCCACCTGGAGCAGGTACGGGAACCGGTCCGTATCGTTCGCGCCCATCGGACCGCCCATGACAACCAGGCCCGCATAGCCGTCAAGGCGCGGTTCGGCGGCCGGATCCTGCTGGAAATCGACGATATCGAGCACCAGGCCCTCTTCGCGAAGAAGCGATTCCAGCAGCCCCTCGGTTTCGTAGCTGACATTACGGATTACAAGTACTTTCTTCATCGCGGCTTGTCAGGTATCGGGCCGACGCATTGTACTTCGCAGCGCCCGAAGGCAGGGCATGCCGCGGAAGGCCCGCCGGAACCCGCGCAACGCTTTCCGGGCTTTCCCGCATCACACTATCGGGACCGGCAACATCAAGCGGGAGAACGTCATATGGCCCTGAGAATCCTGGCATTGGCCGCTGTCGCGCTGGCGGCAGTTTCCCTGGAAGCGCGAGCGGTCGAAGTGGTCGACTCCTCCATCGATGCGGTAACTGTTTACCCGCAAGGCGCACGCGTTACCAGGCTGGCACGCGTACGGCTTGCAAAAGGTCCGAACCGGGTGGCGCTGACCGGACTCCCGGACGGCATCGGCCGGCAGGGCGTGCAGGTGGACTCCGTCAGCGGCGATGTCGAGGTGCGCTCGGTGGAGATCGACCTTGTTCGGCAACGCGAAGCGTACAACGCCGAGATTGGCCGCCTCGCCGACGAAATTTCCGAAACGGAGCATCGGATTGCGGCAATCGATGACGACATCGCCACCGCCGAGCTGCAACTTGAGTTCCTGAAGGGAATAGCCCGGGACAGCGCCGGCGCCGAGCGCCTCAGGGCGGCCGGCGGGCAGGCCGATATCGGCTCCTGGCGCGAGGCGCTGGACATGCTGGGCGAAGGTGCGGCCGGGGCCCGGAGCCGGATTCGTGAGGCGCGCATGGACCGCAGGCGACTGGAGGAGAACTTGTCGGTGCTGGAACGGCAACTGCAGGACCTGCGCGGCCGTAATCCGGCATCGGCCCGTCTGTGGGTCGTCCTGTATGCCGCCGACGCCCTGGTGACGGATATCCGGGTGCACTATCTTCAGCCCAACGCTGGCTGGGAGTCCGGATACAGCGCCTACCTCGACACGCGCGGGAATTCGCTGAAGCTCAGCCACGAGGCGCGGGTCCGGCAAGGCACCGAAGAAGCGTGGGAGGACGTGCAACTGGTCCTGTCCACCTCGAATCCGAGCGGCCGGATGAAGGCGCCGGACCAGGACAGCCGGTTCCTGGACGTCCATGACCCCGTGCCCTGGGCGGATTCAGAGGACAGAATGCGGCCTCAAAGAGCGCTGTTCGGGCAGGACCTGTCCGAAACGGACGCAAGCGCAGGGGCGGCCGCGCGCGTGGAACGGAACAGGCATACGGTTTCCTACCGGCCACCCGGGCGGGCGAGTATTTCCAACAGTGCCGATCAGGCGCATACCGTGCCGCTTGCCGAATACCGCCACCAGGCCGCTGTCGTGACCCGCATCACCCCGCGGCAGAGCGCGGAAGCCTTCCTGACCGCCCGGATAAGCAATGAAAGTCACCTGCCGCTCGTTGGGGGAACGATGCGCGTGTTTATCGACGGCGCCTACGTGGGACGCTCCAGCTTCCCGGACCTGCTGCCGGGGTCCGAGACCGTGCTGCCCATGGGACCGGACCGGAAGATCGACGTGCTCGCGATCGACCAGGGCGGGGAGAAGGGCAGCCGGGGAATACTGTCCAGCCGAACGACCGAACTGACGGACTTCCTGTTCGAGATTGTCAATCGCCACGCGACGCCCACGGATATCGAAGTGCTCGACTACTACCCCGTATCAAGGGACGAACGAATCGAGGTCACCGTTCCGCGCGGCGCAACCTCGCCCGACAGCGAAAACCTGGAAGAGCGGCCCGGCGTGATCGCCTGGCGCAGGCAACTCGATCCGGGAGAGAACTGGCGCATCGTGCACCGGTACGAGGTCAGCTATCCCGGCGACACGGTGCTGGCGGCGCAACGCTGAACCGGCGGGGGGACCGGCGTTACGGATTCACCCGGATCCGGTAGACCGTTTCCGTCAGGCCCGCCAGGCCGCGTTCCTTCAAGCCCGTGCCCAGGGTCTCGACTTCCCTGCTCGCACACCTTTCCACCCGGCAATATGGCGCCAGCAGTTGGCGCAGTCGGGCCTCGTCTATGGAAAAAGGCGGGCCCTCCATGGCATCCGGCGGGTACTCGACGCAATTCACGATGCCCACGGCGCCGGGAGGCAACAGGCCGATCAGTTGACGGACGTAGGCCGGCTGCATTTCGGGCGGCATGGCGACCAGCGCGGCCCGGTCGTAGAACGCGTCGGCCGCACCAATGTCCGCAACGGTTGACTCGAAGAAATCACCTTGCAGGAGACGGTAAGGCCCGGCGGTCAGGCTGCGCAGCTGTCCCGCTTCTTCGATGCGCGGCTCAAGTCCCAGCCCGTTGAAGAACGCCTCGCAAGCCAACGCGCTCACCTCAATGCCGATTACCGCGTGCCCCTGCTCCGCCAGCCAGCACATGTCCAGCGACTTGCCGCACAAGGGAACCAGGACGCTGCCGCCTGCCGGCGCCCGCAGCGACGGCCAGTGCGCCTGCAAGGCCTCGTTGGTGGATTCCTGGTGGAATCCGATCTCATCGAGTTTCCACTTGTTGAGCCAGAATTCCGCTTTCATGCGGGTTTCTTCATTCCGAGGGCGAGACGCCCTCGCTCCCGGGGAGGCTGTAGGCCACGACCGAATCGCCTTTCTTGTACGGATAGACCCAGTTGTGCCCCCCGGTCGCGACCACCACGTATTGCCTGCCGCCGGCCATGTAAGTCATGGGCGTGGCGTTGGCGGATGTCGGCCCCTCGAACTCCCACAGCAGTTCGCCGGTCTCGGTGTCGTAGGCGCGGAAGCGCTCGTCGGCCGTCGCGCCGATAAAGACCAGGCCGCCCCCGGTAGCGATCGGCCCGCCGGCATAGGGCGTGCCCCAGCGCAGCGGTATCGGAACCGGCGCCAGCTTGTCCACCAGGCCCAGCGGCTGTTCCCACAGAATCTCGCCCGCGGCCATGTCCACGGCCACGAGCTTTGCCCAGGGCGGCGCCGTGCAGGGCATCATGAAGGGCGAGAACAGCGGACCCTGCTCGAGACCGTAATCGGTGCCTTCAATGTATCCGGGCGGACCGATCGGCAGGCCGGCCGTCGGCAGCCTGCCCGCTACCGGATCGATCTCCTCGTTGGGAATCAGGCGGAGCCTGTAAGGAGATTGACCCACTGGCGTAACCAGGATGTTGCTGTTCGGGTCGAAGGCGCCCCCGCCCCAGTTCATGCCGCCGCCCACGTTCGGCATCATCAGCGTGAACTCCGTGGTGGGCGGCGTATAGATCGGACCGTAGCGCATCGACTCGATCAGTTCGCGGCACTTGTTGCGGTCATAGGGCGTAAGCCCCCAGGCGTCCTCCGGGCCGATCCCGTGCTTGACCAGCGGCGGCGGTTTGACCGGAAACGGCTGGGTGGGCGAAACGTCGTCCTCCGGCAAACCGTCCGTGGGAACCCGGCGCTCCTCGATCTCGAAGAAGGGTTCGCCCGTGTAGCGGTGGAAGGTGAAGATCATGCCCTGCTTTGTCAGTTGCATGGCAACCGGGATCTTCTCGCCGTCGCGGCTGATTTCCGCCAGGATGGGGTTTGTCGGAAGGTCCCAGTCCCACAGGTCGTGATGCAGGACCTGGTAGTGCCAGACCAGTTCCCCGGTGGCGGCCCGCAGCACGATGACGGAATTGGCGTAGAGGTTATCTCCGGGACGCTTGCCCCCGTAAAAATTGGGCGCGGGACTGGCCGTGGGAATGAAGACCAGGTCGTGCTCGCTGTCCCAGGAAAAATTGATCCAGGCATTGGCGCCGCCCACGTGCCGGGCGCTGCTCTCGGGGTCGTCCGCCGGCTCCCGGACCAGCGTGTCGAAAGTCCAAAGATGCTCGCCGGTGCGGGCGCTGAACGCGCGCACGGCGCCGTTCATGGAGCTGGCGTCCCTGAACTTGTCCGCGGTGCCCCCGACGACGATCACGCCGTTGACGACCGCGACCGGCGAATTCAGCTGCATCGTGAGCAATTGCTTGGCCGGCTGCAGTTCGAGAATGATGGGCGTAACGTCAACGAAACCATCCTGGCCGAACCCCGCGCAGGGCTGGCCGTTGCGCGCATCGACGGCGACCAGGCGGCGGTCGTTGGTGGCCAGAATGAGACGGTGCGCGCAAGCGTCCGTCCCGGCAGCCTCCGGATCGCGCCAGTAGGTCACGCCGCGGCAATTGAAACGCCCGGCGAAAGGCCGCAGGTCGATTTCGGGATCGAACAGCCAGCGTTCTTCTCCGGTCGCCGGGTCCAGCGCCATGACCCGGTTCAGCGGATCGCACAGCACCAGGTGCCGGCCGGCTTCTTCCGGCAGCAGTATGGGCGTGACCTGAAAACCCACCATCGGCCGCAATTGCGGTGCTAGATCGAGGTGTCCCGCGTTGTAGACCCAGGCAATCTCCAGGTCCTCCACGTTCGAGCGATTGATCTGGTTCAGCGGCGAATAGCGCGTTCCGCCTTCGGCGCCCGCGTACGTGGGCCAGCCCGGATCCTCAATGACCGGGTGCGCCTCGAACGGCCGCCGGCCGTCGTCCCCGCAGCCGGCAAGCAGGATGGCCGCCAGGAGCGGCAGGGCCAACGGCCGCCGCTTGTTGGGGCAATTGCGCATCCTTCCTCTCCCCTCGATTCAGGCTTGCGCCGAAAAGTGTCGGGAAAGCGCCTTGAAGCGGCGCTGCAGGGACTGTTCGGACAAGGGCGCGGGCAATTTGTCGAAGCCGTGCGGGGCCCCGGGGACGACTTCGAGCTCCACCGCCACACCGCTATCCTCAAGTCGGCGCGCATACTCGATGTCTTCCTCGTAGAACAGGTCCTGGTCGCCGATGCACAGGTACGTGGGCGGCAGGCCCTCCAGCCGTTTGGCCGTCGCCGGTGAAGCGTGCGGCGAGACGCCGTGAGTCAGGTCGTTGGGGCCCAGGTAGGCGGCCCAGGCGAAGCGGTTGTGATCGGCGCCCCACAGCCAGTAGTCCCGTGCGCTCTCCGCCTCCACGGTACCCGTGCGGTAATCGAGCATCGGATAGATCAGGCACTGAAAGGCGATCGCGCCGGGCCGGCGGTCCCGCGCGCGCAGCGCCAGCGCCGCCGCCAGACCGCCGCCGGCACTCGCGCCGCCGAGCACCAGCGTGCTCGTGTCCACGCCCAACTCGCCGGCGTTCTCCAGTATCCAGCCCAGGGCCGCATCGCAGTCGTCGAGCGCTGCCGGGTACGGGTGCTCGGGCGCCAGGCGGTAATCGACGGCCACGACCAGGCAGCCCAGCTCGTCGGCCTTGCGGCAAAGAAGCTGTTCGTCCATCTCCGGACAGCCCAGGAGGTAGCCGCCGCCGTGGATCCACAACAGGCACGGCCGCAAGCCCGGTGAATCGCCGCTCGAATACAGCCGGAGCCTGAGCGACTGGCCGGGCGACGGACCGTCGATCTGCCTGTCCTCGACATCGACGTGATCGAAGCCTTCTATCGCCGCCGCCGTTTCCAGCGTCATCCGGTTCAGTTCCCCGCGCGTCCGCACGAGGTTCTCGCTGGTCAATTCCAGCGTCGGGAATTGATCGCGAAAAGGCAGCAGTTCCGGGTGAATACTCACTGATACTTCTCCCTCGGGTCAGGAACCCAGCGGGTTCACCCGCATCTTGACATGCTTGGGCTCGAGAAACGCGTCCAGGCCCTCCGGCCCGAGTTCCCGGCCGAAGCCGCTGAGCTTCCAGCCGCCGAACGGCGCCTGGAGTTCCGATGTGT
The DNA here is from genome assembly GCA_965116895.1 of Gammaproteobacteria bacterium. Lineage (GTDB taxonomy): Bacteria > Pseudomonadota > Gammaproteobacteria > Steroidobacterales > Foliamicaceae > Foliamicus. Next base: position 1,572,021 of record OZ220729.1, read on the forward strand.
CCGACACGTTGATGCCGACGGCCCCGAATTCCAGGCGGTCCGCCAGCGCCCAGGCCAGCTCCAGGTCCTCCGAGTACACGTAGGCGGCGAGCCCGAAGCTCAGGCTGTTCGACACAGCCAGCAACTCATCCAGCGACCCGCAGCTTCTGATGGCGGCCACGGGCCCGTAGGTTTCCTGGGTCATGGGAAGGCTGTCGAGCGGCGCGCCATCGAGCAGCGTAGGTTGAAAGAACAGGCCCTTCTCCAGTTCGCCACTCGCGGCGCGGCCTCCGCCGGTGATGATCGTGGCGCCCTTGGACACGGCGTCCTCGATGTGAAGTTGCGAGCGTTCGATCACCGAGGCCGTCGTGACCGGACCGTACAGCCTGCCGGGGTCGAGGCCGGGACCAAGGTCGATCTTTTCCGTTTCCGCGACCAGCGCATCGAGGAACGGCGAATGGGCCTCCGGGTGGGTGAGGATGCGGTTCACCGTGATGCAGATCTGCCCCATGTTGGAGAACGAGCGGCGCATGGCGGCCTTGGCCGCCGCTTCGATATCCGCGTCGGGCAGCACGATGAACGGAGAGTGTCCGCCCAATTCCAGCGACAGCCGCTTCAGGTTGCCGGCCGCGTTTCGCATGATGTCCTGTCCGGCCGCAACCGAGGCGGTTGCGGAGATGCAGGCGACGTGCGGGTGGCGCGCCAGTGCGGCGCCGGCCTGCGGCCCGGTGCCCGGCAGATTCGCCAGCACGCCCGAAGGCACGCCCGCCTCGGCAAAGCAGTCCACGACCAGGGCGATGGCGAACGGCGTCTCGTGCGGCGGCTTGACGACGATCGGGCAGCCGGCCGCCAGGGCCGGCGCGACCTTCCAGCAGTACAGGTCCACGGGGTAGTTCCAGGGCACGATGGCGCCCACTACGCCCACCGGGAAATACGAAACGACGTTCTTGACGTTCGACAGGGAGGAAGGCCGAAGCGAACCGAACTTGCGCCGTCCTTCCTCGGCGTAATAGCGGATCACCCGGACCCCGAAGCCGATCTCCTTGCGGCTGTCGCAAAGCGGCTTGCCCTGCTCCCTCGTAAGGAGTTCCGCGATCTCATCGGTTCGCGCCTCGATCCGGTCCGCCGCAAGATGAAGGATCGCGGCGCGCTCGTCGGCATGCGTTGCCGCCCAGGCGGATTTCGCCCGCAACGCATGACCTACGGCCCGGTCAACATCGGCGGCGTTCGCCAGCGCACAGCGCCCGACCCGCGAACCGTCCGCGGGATCATTTACATCGTGCCACTCACCGGACGACGGCGCGTGAAACTCGCCCCCGTAAAAGAGCAGGCACTCTGGAGTCGCTGGCATTCGCGGGAGATTACCGCGAGGACAGGCGCCGCCACAACTCCTCGTAGTTCAGATCGTTGAGTTGGTTCGCCCTGGCCTTCTCGGTGGTGTTGGGGCTGACCATGATCATCGGCTGACCGCCGCGCGACACCAGCTTTTCGACCGTGGCGGCGTTGATGGCCTGTCCCACCGCAATGGCGACGCTGGTCGAGGTGGCGCCGACGCTGCCTTCCAGGCCGTCGATGGAAATGCCGGCGTCGCCCAGCGGAGCGCCTGTATCGATCACGACATCGGCCGCCTCGAACAGCCGCTTGCCGGACGAATGCCGCGACGGGACCTGTGAAGAATGCGGAACACTCGTTACGCCGATGACCTTCATGCCGATCTCTTTGGCGCCGACGGCGATATCCATCGTGACGGCGTTGATCCCGGAATGCGAGAAAATCAGCATCGCGTCATCCGGGTCGGTCTGATGCGAGGACAGTATCGCCTTCCCGTAGCCTTCCTGAGCGTGAATGAATCGATATTGCCGGGCGCCCATGTCGCCCAGCACGCGATGAAAGGAGATCATCGTGCTCTCGACAATCGGCCGGAACCCGACCGCGGTGCCGGTGCGGGGGAACATCTCCAGCGCGGCGAACGAGCCGTGGCCCGTTCCGAAGGTAAACACCAGCTTTCCCTTCCCGATGCTGGCGGCGCAGACCTCCGCCGCGCTGTCGATCGCATCTTCCTGGTTGTCGAAAACGAGGGCCAGCTTCTCGTCCAGCAATCGCCGGTAGTCCTGAACAATGCTCATGATTCGCTCTTCACCCTTGATGAAATCAGTATGGCCACCATGCTCGCGGCAACGATGGCGCCGGCCACGATCACCAGCAGCCGGTATCCGCCCGCGTCCGCCGCGGCGCCCCCGGCAAACGGCCCGGCAGCCGACCCGATGCCCTGCGCCGCGGCGATCAGCAGCACGAAACGGTTGTCGCGATCGAGCGCCGCGAGATAGCCCATCTGATAGGGCATGACGAAGCCGATGGAAAGGCCCAGGCCGGCGACCGCGGCCGCGTAAGTCGAAAAACTGTCCACCGTGGCCAGGCTGACGATGGATACCAGGATCGCGAGCATTCCCGCAAGAAGCGGCAACATGCGCCCGATCCGCATGCCCAGCAGCGTGGCCAGCACCGAACCGCCCGCCGAGGCCAGCAGGTTGGACGCAATGACCGGGCTGATCTGCGACGTGTTGAATCCCGCGTCGATGCCGATTCTCTCGGTAAACGCCCACACTGCGGCAAATCCGAAACTGGTGCCCAGGATCGCCAGAAGCGCCAGCGCCACCGGCAGCGAGGGCCGATAGGACGCCTCGCCGCCGCCCTCGCCTCCCGCCGCCAGCCCGCGCGGCAGCAGCAGCGCCGACAGCGCCAGCAGCAGCACAACGCCGCCCAGCACGTAGCTGGAGCCGCTCAGCCCGAAGTCGCCGACCACGTACTCGCCAATGACGAACGTCACCAGCGCGAGTGCGCTGTACGACACTACGATGCCGATTGAAAAGGCGCGCTCCGGGTTCGCCGATCCGCTGAAGATCCGGTATGCCACCGTCCAGAGGGCGCCCATCATGAGCCCCACGACGGGCACGATCATCAGGCTGGGAGCAAAGCCGTCCACTCTCGCCAGCAGCAGCAGGGCCGCGATCACGACAGCGGCCATGGCCGCGGCCAGTTTCCGCCAATCGAATCGTCCCGCCCACCACAGCGCGGTCATGGACGCAACGGAAAAGCCGATCAGGTAGGCGGAACCGAGTGAACCGGCCTGCGTCTGGCTGAAGCCGCCGGTGGACACCTTGAGCCCCACGAAGAACGGCAGGAACGCCCAGAACAGGCCGCCGATCGTGTAGATCCCCAGTGCGCCGGCGAAATTACGGTTGTCCACTTTCATCAGGTATTCCTGTCATACGGATGCCCCATGCAATCGATCACGACTTCGCGCGGACAGGCGGCCTTCGAAAGGCTCAGCAGCCACGACACCGTCTTGACCAGATCGTCGAGCTGAATCATGTCCTCCGGCGGCAGGGTCCCGCCGGCGGCGACGGCCATTTCCGTCGCGACCCAGTTGGGACAGATTGCCGTCACCTTCACTCCGTGCTCCAGCAGTTCCTTGTAGAGGCTCTCCGTCAGGCCCTGCAAGGCGAATTTCGATGCAGCATATATGCCGTATCCGGCGTAGCCCCACTTGCCCGTGATCGACGACAGATTGATGATGTGGCCGCGCCCTTGCGCCTTCATGACCGGCACGACCGCCTTGAGCATCAGGAAAACGCCTTTCAGGTTGGTCCCGACCACCGCGTCCAGGTCCTCGACGTCCGCCTCGATGCTGCCGGGACGGAACTGGCCGGCGTTGTTGACCAGAACGTCGATCGACTCGTGCCCGGCGTCCAGCCCGTGCACGAGATCGCGGACCGCCCCCGCGTCGGTAACGTCGAGCGGATGGCAACTCACGGCAATGCCCGGATCGATTCCTCGAATCTCCGCCTGCACGCCGCTGAGCGCACCCTCGTCGCGGGCGACCAGTGCCAGCCTGTAACCGGCCTCAGCCAGGCCGATCGCCAGCGCGCGCCCTATGCCGCGGCTGGCGCCGGTGACGATCGCCAGTCCGCGAGAGGTCTCCGTTGCCACGCCTGCGCAATTTATTCGGACGCGGATTTCGGCATCAGCCGGCCATCGTCGGTGAGTTCGAGAAACGGGGCGTAGGCAACTTCCCACGGGTAACCGTCGGGATCGAGGAAATACCCGGAATAACCATCGTATCCGCCCCAGTCCTTCCATTGCGGCTGCTGATGCGCGGTGCCGCCGTTGCGTATGGCGTTCTCGAATATCGCGTCCACCTCTTCGGGGGAGGCGCCGTTCACGGCCAGGGTGAAGCCCTGGTATTGCGCACGGGGCTTTGCCTTCAGCAGCGCGTCGTTGGCCAGGAACTCGTACCCGACCAGCCCCAGCACCGTGGAAGGCGTATTGATGAAGGTGCACATGGCCGGATCGGAGTCCGGCGACATCTCCCATCCGAACGAGGTATAGAACCGCACCGAACGCTCCACATCGTCAACGCCCAGCGTGATGAGCGAAATCGCGACTTTCGGCTTCTTCTCCGGCATCGCCAGTCTTGCCTCCCGTCCCGCGCGCCGCCGACCTAGAAATTGCGGGTCAGCTCGAGCCCGAAGGTCCTGGGATAGTTGTAGTTGCCGGCCGCGATATAGAAGCCGAATCCGAGCACTTCGTACGCTTCGGTGAGGTAGGTCTCATCGGTCAGGTTCCGCACCCAGAAGGCGGCGTCCCACTTGCCGTCGGTCGACTGCAGCGCCAGGCGCAGGTCCACGTCGATGTGGGCCTCAGAGAACAGTGCCGGGGAGCCGCGCAGGTCACGCGGTATGTCGTCCTCCCAGATGAAGTCCAACTGGCCCATGAAGGTCCATCCCTCGTTCACCGGCACCTGGACCGTGGCAGCGGAATTGATGCTCAGCTCCGGCGTGTTCGGAATGCGGTTGCCGGTAAGGTCCGCCAGGGTGGACCCGAACACCGGGGCGTTGTCCGGAAACGGACTGCCGGTGCCCGTCCCGGCCACGGACGTCACGAGCCTGCCGTATTCGCTGTCGATGTAGGCGGCCCCGAAACTGACCTCCAGCCAATCGGTCGCGAGCGCCCGAAGCTGCACTTCGGCGCCCTGCATCTGAGAATCGTCGGCGTTGATCAGGAAATTGGCGGAGATGCCGCTCAGGGGTTCGACCGCGACAACCTGCGGATCGGTAGCGTCGTAGAAGTAGACGGCGGCCTCGACGCTGGCGCGTCCGCCTGCCAGCGTTGACTTCAGACCCACTTCGTAGGCGGTAAGGGATTCCGATTTCGTGGGTTCGAGGTTATCCACCGTTGCCAGGAACTGGCTGTTGAAGGTCCCGGCGTTGAACCCGCGGGAAATGCTCGCGTAGACCAGCGTGTCCTCATTGACGCTCCAGTCCAGCGCCAGCCTGGCCGAGTAATCGCTGTCCGAGAAAGTGCTGGACGCTCCTGCCTGCAGCTCCGGCGCGGCGAAAAAGCCGGTCGTCTCGTAGTAGAAGTCGCGCTCCACTTCCGTCCAGCGGCCGCCGACGGTAATGACCAGATTGTCGGCCAGCGGATACTCGACCTGCCCGAACAGGCCGAGGGTGTCGGTTTCCAGCACGGAGAAGTCCTGCCGGCCACCCGAGTCAAATGCCGGATCGCCTTCCAGTTCGTCGGAAGAGTAATACAGTCCGGCCAGCCACTGCAGACCCTCGCCGGCGTTTGACGCGATACGCACTTCCTGCGAGAACTGCGACACGTCCGACTTCCGCACGTCGTCCAGGGCCACGGTGGGACCTGCGTCTTCATCCAGCACATCGTGGCGCTCGAAGTCGTCCCAGCCGGTCACGGAGGTGACCGTTCTCGTCCCCAGGTCCCAGTTCAGCTCCGCGGAAATGCCGCTGGACTTGTAGGCGTGCTCTCCGATGAAGTTCTGGTTGATCGTGTAGGGGTCGCCATCGGTGTCGTTGAAGGTGTCGCCGCTGACGAATGGATCCCGCGCCAGGCAGTTCACCTGGGCCGCGGGAACGTCGCCGCGCGCGTATTCGGGGCAGACCTGGTCCGGTATGCCGTCGCCGTCCGTGTCCTGCCCTGCGGGTATGGTCGCCCATGGCCAGACGTCCGAATCGTCGCGCCCTGCATAGACCCGGACCAGGACCTCGACGTCGTCCCCGGGCCGGAATAGCAGCGAGCCTCTGGCCATGAGCTGATCCAGCTCGCCCCCGTCGTCCCTGTCGGGATGCAGGTTGGTCAGGGGTCCGTCCGTCTGACGAAGGGCCTTCACGGCGAACCGCCCGGCAGCCGTGTCGGAAATGGGGCCGCCATAGGCCCCCTCGAACGAGGCCCGGCTGTAGCGGCCGAACCCTACCGTGGCGTAGCCCTCGGGCTCGAAGGTGGGGCGCTTCGAGATGAGGTTGATGGCGCCCGCGATGGTATTGCGTCCGTATATGGTGCCCTGCGGCCCCTTGAGCACTTCCATTCGCTCAAGATCGAGCAGTCGGAAGGCCTGCATGGGCGGCTGCGAGACATAAACGCCGTCGGCATAAACGCCGGTCGATTGCGGCAGCGTTTCGATGAACCCGTCGGTGTTCACGCCGCGTATCGCGATCAGCGGATAGCCGAATTCTCCGAACGGCGTCTGGATGTTGAGGCCCGGCGAGTAACGGGCTACGTCGATCAGCGATACGGCGCCGGCCTCACGCAGCCGGTCGCCGCTTATCACGTCCACGGCAATACCCACATCGGCAAGCGACTCTTCCCGCTTTTGCGCGGTGACGACGATCTCTTCAAGAACCGCAGTGGATTCCTGCGCAACCGCGATATCCGAAATCAGGAACGGGATCGAAACGGCGGTAAGGACCAAGAATATCTTTCGCATGGCGTGTCCCCTTGATGGATGGATTTGTCGCACTACCCGACAGCAATTGAAGCACCGGTACGGGATGAACATATAATTATTCAGTTGACTAGTCAAGTAGTCATTTGCACAATCGCAGTTCCAGACAAGGAATCCCCTCGATGACCCCACACCGGAATGCAGGAAAACCGCGCTACGCGGTCCTGGCGGATGAACTCCGCGACGGAATTCGCGCGGGCAAATGGGTGCCGGGCGACCTGCTGCCAAGCGAGGCGCAGCTCTGCCTCAAGTTCGGCGTGAGCCGGGGCACGGTAGTAAAGGCCATCGACGTGCTGCTCGCCGAGGGCCTGCTGCAGCGGCGCCAGGGCGTGGGGACCTTCGTGTCGCGGCCTGCCCTGCACCGCTCTCCCGGCTACCTGCGCGGCTTCTCGGAAACCGTGCGGCGCCAGGGCCGGGTTCCTTCGCATCGCCTGATGGGGGAGCGGCAGCTGGACCGAAGCGAGGCCTTGCAGTACGGCTGCGACGAGCCCGCCTTGCTGCTGGAGCGCATCCGCTTCGTCGATGGCTTGCCGTGGGCCATTCACACGGCGCTAGTGCCCACGCGCATTGCCGCAGCCGTGCCGGCGCTGACGGGGAAGGACAGCCATGTGGCGGATCCGGACTTCTCGCTGTACAAGACCTTTGATGAAGCCGGGCTCGAGATCGACCATGCCGACGAAACCATCAACGTTCGCCTGGCCACCGGCAAGGAAGCGAAACAACTCGGGATAGAGCTCCCGTCCGCGGTGATGCTCGTGCATCGAAAGAGCTTCGATCAAAGAGGCAATCTCATCGAACTCATCGAAGCCGTATATCTTCAGGACTGCTATACCTATGATGCTCGCCTGGTGCGCTCGAATCCGCTGTCGGTGCTGTACCATGAAAGAGAGCAGAATCACCCGCGCAAGTCTTCGTGAGCGAGCACATGGGAAACGCCACAGCCGTCGCGCTGTTGCTCATCGACCTGCAGAATTCCTTCTTCCACGAAGACGGTCAGAACTACTATTCCGAATCCGCCCAGGTGCTGCCCGCCTTGCGGACATTGCTCCACAGCGCCAGGACCGCCGGGCGTCCGGTCATTTTCGTCGCCGAGCGGCACCGCCCCGGGCTGACCGACTTCGAGGAGGCCAAGCTTCCGGTGCACTGCGTGGACGGAGAATTCGATTCGCGGCTGGTGGACGGCTTCGCGCCGCAGGAGGCCGCGGAAGTCCTGCTGCCCAAACGGCGCATGAGCGCCTTTCAGGCCACCGACCTGGACCTGCTTCTGCGGGAACTCAACGTGGGGACCCTCGTGATCGGGGGCGTCAAGACGAACGTGTGCGTGCGGGCCACCGTGCAGGATGCGTTTTCCCTGGGATATCGCTGCCACGTGGTGCGCGACGCGGTGAACTCCAATCGGCCGCACCTTGCGGACGCTTCGCTGGAGGACATCGAACGCTACCTGGGCTGGGTCGTTCCGCTTGACGAGGGCGTCAGGCTGCTGTCGTGAAGAGGGTGGCGGTGATCGGATACGCGTCGATCGACTTTCCCGCAGTGCTCGACGGTTTTTTCTCGGGCGACCGCACGGTAATGATCAGGCACAGGCCCGCCGACGCCTTTCCCCGACCGGGCGGATGCCCGCTGTATGTCGCCCGCCCCATCGCCAGGGAAGGTATCGCCGTGTCCATCGTGACCTGGGTGGGCGCCGATCATCACGGCGAGCTGTTTGTTTCCTGGACCGAGGCCGATGGCGTCGGCGTGGAGGCCATCGCCACCATCGAGCCGGGCAATACGCCCGTCTGCTTCATGATTTACCAGCAGGACGGCAGTTGCGGCTGCCTGTTCGATCCGGGCATGCTGGGGCGCGAATCACTTGCCGACCGGCAGAAGGAGGTGATTGCGGCAGCGGACCTGCTGTGCGTCACCGTGGGTCCGCCCGGGATCGCCGGCGAGGCGCTCGCGCTCGTCGATGCCGATTGCAAGGTCGCATGGGTCATGAAGAACGATCCCCTCTCGTATCCGATCGAACTGCGCACGGCGCTTGCCGCGCGGGCCGACTACATCTTCTGCAACCGCCAGGAGCGCGAGTGGGTCGACGAAGGACTCGCCGAAACGGCAACGCGCCGCCGGCCCGTGATCGTGGAGACCGCGGGGGGCGAAGCCGTCAGGGCGGAACGGAACGGCATTGAAGTTCGGGTGGACGTAGAGCCTCTTTCCTTCGACGATGCATCGGGCGCGGGCGATACCCTCGCGGGCGGCTGCCTGGCGGCGCTCCTTGCCGGAGAATCGGACCTGCGCACCGTCGTCGCGAGCGGCATCGACGCGGCCGCATCGCTGTTGCGGGAACGCTCGTATGGGTAGCGGCAAATGAGCTCGCGGAAGGCCTGGTACATCGGCTGCAGCGCCGAACAGGTGGCCGAGCGGGTCATTCTCCTCGGCGACCCCGGACGGGTGCCGCGGTTCAGCCAGTACCTGAGCGACGTGGAAGCGATGCCCGTCAACCGGGGACTCGCGACGGTGACCGGAACATACAAGAACTGCCGGATCACGTTGTCGGCGTTCGGGATGGGCTCGCCCATCGCCGCAATCGTGCTGCACGAACTGGCCAACCTGGGCGCTTCGGTATTCCTGCGCATAGGGACCAGCATCGGACTTTCTCCCGTCAACATCGGCGACATGGTCATCGCCCGAAACGCGAAATCGTTCGAAGGCACATCCCCGGCATACGCCCACGGCGCCGGGAACTCAAGCGCCGATACCGACCTGGTGAGCGCCCTGACCCGCGCGGCATCCTTACGCGAGGCCACCTACCATGTGGGCGCCTTCGCCAGTTTCGATGGTTTCTACCGGGACATGTTTGCGCTGGACGAAGCCACCGAAGACCGGGTCCGCAACAACCTGGAACAACTGGCCGGACAGGACGTCCTCGCCGTGGACATGGAGACTTCCGCCATCCTTACCGTCGGCAGCGCGCTGGGATGCAAGGCCGGGAGCATGTGCGCATCCACCGTCAACAGCCTGAAGAAGCAGAAAATCGGCAAGCAGGAGCATGCCGAAGCCGAGCGCACGCTCATCTCCATCGCCCTTGAAGCTCTCAAGCAGGTCGATCCGGCCTGAAGAACGGCGTCCTCGACCGACAGGACACGACCGAAATGGACCTGCACCTCGACCGATCGCGGGCAATCGTTACCGGCGGCTCCCGCGGCATAGGACGCGCCATCGTCGAAAGCCTGGCGTCGGAAGGGTGCCGTGTCGAGTACTGCGCGCGGTCGCTGCCCGCAACCGCACCGTCCGGCGGCGACTCCGCGGCTGCGGTCAGAGGCACCGCAGTGGACCTTGAAGACTCCGGTTCAACGCTCAAGTGGCTGGAACAGGCCATCGAGCGCCTGGGCGGCCTCAACCTGCTGGTGCTCAATGCCAGCGCCATGGCCGCCGGCGATACCGCGGAGGCCTGGCGGAGCAATTTCCGCGTCGAGATCGCCGCGCTGACCCGCATCGTCGATTTCGCCGGCCCGCACCTTCGAACAGCCGCCCGTGAATTCGGCGACGCCGCCGTTGTCGTTATCGGCTCAACCTCAGCCGCTTCGTCTCGCAGGCGGGACGCCTACGGGGCCACCAAGGCCGCGCTCGCGCACGTCGCCAAGGGTCTTTCGCACGAATTTGCGGACGGCGGTGTGCGGGTGAATACGGTCTCGCCGGGGCCGACCTATGCCGAGGGCGGGATCTGGGCGCAACTGGATGCCGAAGATCCGGAGTACGTCCGCAGGAAGGCCGGGGAGATTCCGCTGGGCCGTATGGCCAGGCCGGACGAAATCGCAAACGTCGTGGCGTTCCTTTGTTCGCGCCGGGCACGCTTCGTCATCGGCGCCAACATCACCGTCGACGGCGGCCGCTCCGACCGCGTCTAGCTTCGCGAGGTCAGATCAAAGCGCATCGGCCAGTTGCCGGCAGGCCCCCATGATGCCCCAAGGGTTTCCTGCCGGCGCTACTGTGCTAGGTTTACGTAATGAATCATCGAAACGTACGAGGCAAGATTGCCTACATTTTTGATCCTGAGGGAGAACGGCGCGATTTCGGACGGGAATGGTGGTCCGTCACCTTCCACGAGGACGGCCAGCGCACCCTCAGGGCCCACTGTGAAATCGAACCCGGAGTTGTCGCGGACAGATCCGTTCTCAGGGAGACCGTCTATACCACGGACCCCGAATACCGTCCACTCGACTGCTTTGTCCGTTTACACCAGAGCGGCGAGTTTCTCGGCAGCGGCTGGTTCCGTTTCACCGACAGAGGCGCCGAGTGCGAAGCGGTCAATGTTACGGCCGGACGCACCAGCCAGCGCATGGACCTCAGCACGCCGCCGCTGTCCTTCGGCGCGCATCCCGTATCGTGTGACGCGATCCACTGCGCCCGCTTTATTCACTCCTCGAAACAGAACCCGCAGCCGTGCCGCGGCGTGCTGATGTCTTCGCGCGAGCACGACGGATGCTCCGGTCCCAACCTCTGCACCACCGATTTCGACCTGGAATACGTAGGTCGCGAAGAAATTACCGTGCCTGCCGGAACGTTCGAGACCGACCATTACCGGTTCCTGCTCGATTATCACCCGACCGAGGACGTGTGGTGCACTCCCGACGGGTTCCTTTTCGTCAAGATCACCGTGGGCGGATACATGAACGCCCATTTCGACCTGATCGAGTACGATGAAGAGTATTAGTATCGGAAACCGGCGCCAGCTTGCGAGGGAGGGAGTTGTGCCTGCAACTGTGTTAGCGTCGCTGCGGTCAACTGTTGTACTGGGGGTGGCCTTGACCATGACCGCACTTGCCATTGACCCGGCCCGGGCTGCCGAACAGGACGAGATCGAAGCCGTACGGGCACTCGTTCACGAGACCGCGGAACGATGGAACTCGCAGGACTACCGAACGGTGCTGGAGCTTTGGGACCCCGACGAGGAGGTGCCCTTCTACCTTGCCGAGGAGCAGGACGGCTGGTTCATCGGCTGGGAGCCGCTCAAGGCCTATCTCTCCCCACCCTTGCCGAGCCCGGTCATGGAAGGCCTGCGCGAGGAGATGCGCGACATTTCGGTCAAACTCATCGCCGACGATCTGGCCATTGCTGCCTGGCACATGCATTTCGAAATGAAGATGCGTGGGCGCCCCCCGATAGGCGAAGACGTCCGGGTGAGCGCGGTCATGCGCAAGACGCCGGAGGGATGGCGCTATATCCACTGGGCCGAGTCTCCGATGACAGCCATGGTTTATATCGAAAAGCTCTTCCAGCGGGATGTGGATCACGAAAAGTTCACACCCCTGATCGAGCGCTCGCGCAAGGTAAAGGAAGCCTGGAGAGCCGAGTACGCAGAGCAGGCCGCCGGCAAGTAGCGGCCGCGGGAAGGTTCCGAGTGAAACTCTATTCTTTCTCGCCGACACCCAACAACCGCAAGGTCGAGGCGTTCATCAAGCACTTCGATCTGCCTGTCGAAATCTACTCGATGGGGTTCCGCGAACAGGAGAACCGCACCGAGGCCTATCGGCTCATGAACCCGATGGGCAAGGCCCCGCTGCTGGTGGACGGCGATTTCTGCCTGTGGGAGTCGAATGCGATCCTCTGCTATCTCGCAACGCTGCACCCGGAGACGGGCATGCTGCCCGACGACCCGCGGGGCCGGGCGGACTGTGACCGCTGGCTCTACTGGCAGGCGTTCCACCTGATCAATACCGTCATCGCAGTGCGCGCCAAGAGCAAGTCTGCCGAGAAGGACGTCGAACTCAATATCGGAGTCCTCAATGGTCAACTCGAGGGGCGGGAATTCGTACTCGGCGACCTGTCCATCGTGGATTTCGCCATCGCCCCGTACCTGCTCGGCCGGCACGGGCAGGCGATCGATTACGGTCCGTTCCCGCACGTGCGGACCTGGATGGACCGTTGCAACCGGCTCGACGGCATCGTCGCGACGGTGTTCAGACCGAAGGGGAAGTGACCGGCACGGTTGCGCCGGTCACGGCCACCACGTTGCCCGTGGGCAACCGTTCCGCTTTGGTAACGATGACGCGCATAGCGGTCGCCTCGTTCCTGGCTTCGTTCGCGCTTCTCGCCTGCAGTCCCCTGCGCTTCGTCGATGTGGATTCCGAGAACCAGAGCAGCCGCATAAGGCACGTCGTCATGCATTTCACGAGTGTCGACTTCGCCCGATCGATGCGCATGCTGACCGAACGCACGGAGCGTCCCGTCAGCGCGCATTACCTGGTGCCGGAAAACGGCGACCCGACCTATCCGCACCGGCGGCTCAGGGTGTACCGGCTCGTCGACGAGGAACGCCGCGCCTGGCATGCCGGACGGAGCCGCTGGGGCGGCGACGCAGCGCTGAACGGAAGTTCCATCGGCATCGAAATCGTGAATCGGTCGGCTTGCTCCCCCGTGCCGCTGGGCAATGAACCGGGCCCGCCGGAAGATCGCTGCGAGTTTCACGATTTCGACGCCGAACAGATCGACCTCGTCATCGAACTCGTGCTCGACATCCTTGAACGCCATCCCCGTATCGATCCGGTCAACGTGTTGGGCCATTCCGACATCGCACCCGACCGCAGGCTGGACCCCGGGCCGAAATTTCCCTGGCGCAGGCTTTACGAGCACGGTATCGGAGCCTGGTACGACGACGACACCGTGGACCGGTACCGGGAACGCTTCGAGGCGCAGCCGCCAACCCTGGCGCTGCTTCAGCGAGGTCTCAAGGCTTACGGCTACGACGTGGACGATACCGGCGAGCTCGATGCGCAAACACAGGTCGCGCTCGTGGCGTTCCAGATGCATTTCCGACCGTCGGACTGGTCCGGACAACACGACGCCGAAACAGCCGCCATCGTGTTTGCGCTGCTGGAGAAATACCGCCCCCGGGCGCTGACCCGCCTGCTGGAATCGTCGTTATAGCGGTCGCTGCCCGCGCCGGAACAAAACAGGCTATCGGCTAAGGTTCGCCTTCAGGAAAAAAACGGAGAGGGTGGGATTCGAACCCACGATACGGTATGACCGTATACCTGATCTCCAATCAGGCGCCTTCGTCCACTCGGCCACCTCTCCGGCCATGCGCCATTATCGCGCTCCCGGCTGTTCGATGCGCGGAGGCTCTTCCAGGCAGGACCCGTTGTCCCGGCGCGCCTGACCCTCAAGTATCTCGCCTTCGGGAACTTCGAGATTGCCGAAAGCCTGTGGAGTCTCCAGTCCCTCCGGGGCAACCATCGGGTTGGCGGCTTCCGCGGCCAGGTATTCCTGCGGGCTCTCGCACGGGGGCGTGCCGCCGCCGAACAGGCCCCCTCCAAGCAGGCCGCCGCCGAACATGCCGCATCCCTGCAGGACCAGAGCCAGCCCGGTCAGTCCGACCGCACACGCTGCCCTTTTCATGACAAGGCCCCCGCCTGATCCAGCGCGCGCTGAACCCGTGCCTGCTGCGGCCCGGATAGCCAGGTAAGCGGCAGCCGGATGCCGGCGTCGATCCTGTTCATGCGGTTCAGGGCCCATTTCACGGGAATCGGGTTGGATTCCACGAACAGTGCGTCATGCAATCCGGCCAGGGGCGCGTCACGTTCACCGGCGAGTGCGGAATCTTCGGCCAGCGCGGCGCCGCACATGTCCGCCATGGCCCGCGGCGCGACATTGGCGGTCACCGAAATCACGCCGTCGCCGCCGGCCAGCATGAAGTCTTTCGCCGTCGCATCATCGCCGCTGTACAAGGAAAACTCTTCTCCGCAAAGCGCTCTCAAGCGTCCCACCCGTTCGACCTCGCCGGTGGCTTCCTTCAAGGCCCCGATCCGGGGATGTTCCGCCAGGCGGCCCACCGTCTCGGGCAACAGGTCCACCGCCGTCCTGACGGGCACATTGTAGAGGATCAGGGGCTGCTCGACGGCGTCCGCAATGGCCGTGAAGTGCCGAATCATGCCTTCCTGGGTGGGCTTGTTGTAGTACGGCGTAACGACCAGGTAGGCGACGATTCCAGCGCGCGCCACGGCCTGCGAAAGGGCGATCGTCTGCGCCGTGGAATTGGATCCGGTTCCGGCCACGACCGGGATCCTGCCGCCGGCCTGCCGGGCAACGTAGCGAATCAGTTCCGCATGCTCGTCATGGGTCAGCGTTGCCGATTCGCCCGTGGTTCCGGCCACGACCAGCGCGGCCGTGCCTGAATCCGCGTGCCAGTCGATCAGCCGGTCCACGGCCGGATAGTCCACGGCGCCGGCGGCGTCCATGGGCGTGACCAGGGCTACAAGGCTTCCGCGCATAACGGCGCGGCATTTTATCGCCATGGCGTGTAAGCTAGCCGGAAGATGGAAAAAATGTTGGCGATATCGGCACTTGGCCCACATGAAGAGGCGTCGCCGCGCGAGCTCAGCGAAGTGGTCAGCGAGGCGGGCGGGGACATCCGGGACGCCCGCATGACCCAACTGGGAAACAGCTTCGGCGCCCTGCTGCTGGTCAACGGCAACTGGCATGCAATGAACAAGGTGCGCACGGCGCTGGAGCGCTACAGCAAGCGCACCGGCTGCGAGATTTCAATGAGTGAAACGGCCTCGCGGGAGCCGCAGGCGCCCGCGGCTCCCTATCACGTGGAGGCTGTGGCGCTGGAGCGGGACAACCTCGTGCTGGCGCTGGTGAGTTTCTTTGCCCGGCGCGAACTGGCCGTCGCCGAGGTCCATGCCCGGCGCTACAATGCTCCGAGTACCGGTGCGGCAATGCTGGCGGTGCGCCTGGAGGTGCATGTGCCGCGCGAGGTGGGCATTGCCGTGCTGCGCGAAGACTTTCATGATTTCTGCGACAAGAACAACCTGGACGCGGTCATCGAGCCGATACACGGCTAGACGGCAATGGAGGATCCGCAAGGAGGACCCGAATGAGCACGACTGAAGTGGGCGCGGCGGCGCCGGATTTCGATTCCGACAGCACTGCGGGCGGGCGGCAGACGCTGGGCGATCTCAAGGGCAGCAAGCTGGTGCTCTACTTCTATCCCAAGGACAGCACCCCCGGATGTACGCTTGAGGGGCAGAACTTTCGCGATCTGCACGACCAGTTCACCGCCGCCAACGCCGTCATACTGGGCGTTTCGCGCGAGTCCATTCGTTCGCACGACAACTTTCGCGGCAAACAGGACTTTCCGTTCCACCTGCTGTCGGACCCGGAGGAAACGCTCTGCAACGCCTATGACGTGATCAAGGAAAAGAGCATGTACGGGCGCAAGTACATGGGTATCGAGCGCAGCACCTTCCTGATTGACGAAGAAGGCGTTTTGCGGCGCGAGTGGCGCAAGGTGAAGGTAAAGGGACACGCCGAGGAAGTGCTGGAGGCTGTCCGCGAATTGTGAAAACCGCCGCGCCAGCGCACGGGAAACTGTCAATGCGCGCGATGAGCGCGGCGCTGATGCTGGCGTTGACCCTGCAGACGCTTCCGGCGGGCGCCCAGATGGGGGGCGGCGCCGAATTGCCCGACATGGGCAGCGCAGCCGACACGGTGCTGACGCGCGAACAGGAGAGGGAAATCGCGCTGAGCGTCATCGAGCAGTTCCGCAGCGCCGGCAGACTCGTGACCGACCCGGAAATCAACGAGTACGTGGCCAACCTGGGCCGGCGGCTGGCCTACCGGGCGCAGAACGGCGACCACCAGTTCCACTTTTTCGTCGTCAAGGCCCAGTCCATCAACGCGTTCGCGTTGCCGGGGGGCTACATCGGCGTGCACACGGGCCTGCTTGACGCGACCGCCAACGAGAGCGAACTGGCCGGCGTGCTGGCGCATGAGATCGCCCATGTGACCCAGAACCACATTTCGCGGCAGATCCAGGCCATGCGCGGAACCTCGATCATGACCATGGCCACGATGCTCGCCGCGCTGCTCGTAGGCGGATTGATGGGCGGCGGCGGCGACTTCATGCAGGGCGCCCTGATGGCCGGCACGGGCCTGGCGCAACAGCAACAGATCAATTTCACCCGGGCGCACGAGCACGAGGCCGACCGGATCGGCATCGGCACGCTCTATGCCGCCGGTTTCGATCCCCGAGGCCTGCCGTCTTTCTTCGAGACCATGTCGCGCACGGAATCGCTTACCGCAAAGGCCATACCCGAAATCCTCCGCACGCACCCGGTAAGCGTCAACCGCATTGCCGAGGCGCGCTCGCGGATTGCGCCCGGTATGCTGCGCAACGTCGACAACAGCCTCGGCTACTACCTGGCCCGCGCGCAGGCGCGGCTGCTGGGCAGCGACAGCCCGGAAGAGGCCATGCGGCAATTCCGCTCGCAGCCGCTCACGGAAACCGAGGCGGATGTGGGAAGGTTCTACGGGCAAGGCCTGGCCCTTCTGGGTATGGGACGCGCCGACGAGGCGCAGGCTGTTCTGCAAAACCTGCTGGCGGACCATCCGGACTCCATCCCGTTGCGGATCGCGGTTGCGCGGGCCCACGCGGTTGCTGGAGACGCGCGCGCGGCCCGGCGGGTATTCGAAGATGCGCTGGCGCTGTTCCCCGGCAACGTGAGCCTGGGGCATCGCTATGCGGAAGTCCTGCTGGCCGAGGGCCAGGCGCCGCTCGCCCGCGAGCTGCTGATGGGCTACCTGCTTGACGACAAGCTCGATCTCGAGACCATGCGCCTGCTGGCCCAGGCGAGCGGAGAGTCCGGCCAGACGGCCGATGCGCATTACTACATGGCCGAGTACCAGATCATGCGCCGCAACCTTAATGGCGCGCACACCCAGCTTCAGCTCGCCCTGAAGGCCGCCGAACATGCCGACGAGGTGCGTCGCAGCCGTATCGAGGCGCGCCTGGAGCAGGTGGAGCTGATGGCCGAAGACGGCGGCAGGCGCGAAAGAAGAGACGAGGAATCCGATGAGGAATCGTCGGAACAACGGGGATAGAGGGGGATTCTGACGATGGCGAATCGACTACGGGAATGGTGGACCTTGCAGCCCGAGGAGGAGCGGCAAAGCGCCGACAATCCGCTGACGCCGCTCAGCGACGCCCAGCGGCGCAATACGCTGCCGCTGTTGACGCTGGCCTTCGGATGGGGTTTTCTGGTGACCGGCCTGCTGACCGGCGGCGCCCTGGGCAAGGGGATGAGCTTCTGGCCCGATGCCGTCGAGGCTTCCTTCTACGGCAACCTCGCCAACTTCGCGATCGGGGCGGTCGTGGGTTACATGGGCTACAAGACGGCGTGCAACAGCGGCCTCCTGTACCGTCTGGTATACGGACGTTTCGGCGCCTATATCCCGGTGCTGTTCATCGCCCTGTTGACCATCGGCTGGCAGGGCATCGTGGTTGGGGCCTTCGGCTTCGCCTGGGCGCAGGACTTCGACAGCACGACGTTTTACGTCGTCGCGCTGCTGGCGGGCCTGCTGTTCACCGCAACCACCTATTTCGGCGTCAGGGCCCTGGAATGGGTCAGCGTACCTTCGGTGGTGGTGCTGGTGGCGGTCGGACTGTATTCAATCGACCTCAACATCGGGCAGGCCGGCGGCTGGGACGCCTTCCTCGCGCTATCGGCCGACAAGGCCGCGAATTCGGACTCGCCCTTGAGCGTGCTGAACGGAGTCAACGTCGTTATAGGCTCCTGGATCGTCGGAGCAGTGGTGATGGCGGAATACACGCGGTTCGCCAAGCGCGCCTGGGTGGCCATCGCCATACCGTTCATCGTGCTGATCATCGCGCAGTGGTTCCTGCAGATCGTCGGCGCGCTGGGCGGAGTCGTGTACGGCGGCGACGGCGATTTCACTTCATACCTGCGTGAACAGGCCGGGTTGATCGCCTGGCTGGGCGTCATTGGAATGAGCGTCGCGCTGTGGACCACCGGCGATGCGAATCTCTACCTCCCGGTCATCCAGACGTCGAGCATCATGCGCCGGCCGCGCCGGGTCATGACGGTGATCTGCGGGCTGCTGGGGACCCTGCTGGGACTGGGGATCTACCAGCAGTTCCTGACCTGGATCGGCGCGCTGGCAATCTGGGTCCCGCCGCTGATCGGACCGGTCATCGCGCATTACTATTTCGTGGCCCGCGGAAAAATGGACGCCGGCGAGGACGCGCGCCTGCCGGTCGTCAACTGGGCTGCGCTGTTCGCTTACCCGCTGGGGCTGGTGAGCTACTACTACGCGCCGGAATGGCTGGTGCCGGCGCTGTCAGGCCTCGCAGGCTCGATGGTGGCGTACCTGGTCCTGTACTACCTTATTCCTCCGCTGCGCGGCGTCGCGAAAGCCTGATCCCGGGAGTGAGGACGAGACGTCCTCTCCCGCACTAGGCGGCTTCCAGCTCCGGGCGATAGTCGCCGGTGCGGGCCAGGCCGTTAAGCCGCGCGCGCTCGCTGAACGCACGCTGCGCGTCGCCCAGCTGATCCGCCTTGCCCTGCCAGGCGGCCAGGGCCGGCGCCTGCAGCGCGCGACCGTACGAGAAGGACACCTGCCAGGGGTGCGGTCCGCGCGCATTCATGGCGCTCAGGTGCGCGGTCGCCTCTTCCGCCGACTGCCCGCCGGACAGGAAGGCAATGCCCGGCACCGCCGCCGGCACATGCGCCTTCAGCGTCCGCAGGGTGGCCTCCGCCACCTCCTCCACGCCGGCCTGCGCCGGACACTCGCTGCCGGACACGACCATGTTCGGCTTGAGCACGATGCCTTCCGGATCAACCCGGTGCCGCTCCAGCTCGTCGAAGGTCTGTTCGAGCACCGCGCCGGTCACCTGTTCGCAACGCGATATGGGATGCGGCCCGTCCATCAGCACTTCCGGTTCCACGATGGGCACCAGGCCGGCCTCCTGGCATAGCGCCGCATAGCGCGCAAGGGCATGGGCATTGGCGTGCACGCAGCAGTCGCTGGGCGCGCCCTCGCCGATCGCGATCACCGCCCGCCACTTGGCGAACCGGGCGCCCAGGCCGCGATATTCCGCCAGCCGCTCGCGCAGCCTGTCCAGCCCTTCCGTTACCTTCTCTCCCGGGCAGCCGGCCAGCGGCTTGGCGCCCTTGTCCACCTTGATTCCGGGAATCATGCCCCGGCCGGCGAGGTATTGCGGAATCGCTTCGCCGTCCGGCATGGTCTGCCTGAGCGTCTCGTCGAACAGGATCACCCCGCTGATGTACCGGTCGGCTTCCGGTGCGGCGAACAGCATGGCGCGATAGTCGCGGCGCAGCGGCTCGGTCGATTCCACTCCGATGCTCGCAAAGCGCTTTCCGATCGTTGGCGTGCTTTCGTCGGCCGCCAGAATGCCCTTGCCGGGCGCCACCATGGCTTGCGCGGTTTCGGCCAGGTTCGCGTTCGTCATCTGCTGATTTCTCCGTTCGCTTTGATCTCCGGCATGTAGTGTATTCCCACGCCTGCCGGACCGCCACCTCATCGCTCTCCGGGCGATAGTCCGGCCCGTTGGGGATTCATTTTGGACTAAAATAGTCCTGTTTATATCCGGAGCGCACACAGATGCTCAGAGTCAGCAGGCTTACGGACTACGGGACCATGATCCTCGGCTGTCTGGCGCAGGCCGAGGGCCGGTCGCTTTCGGCCAAGAAAATCGCGGCCGCGACGCGGCTGAGGCTGCCTACCGCGCAGAAGTTGCTCAAGCAGCTTGCGGGACGAGGGCTGGTGCGCTCCGAGCGCGGCGCGCTGGGCGGTTACCGGCTGGCGCGCGCGGCCCGCGACATCAATGCGGTTGAGATTCTTGAAGCGCTGGAGGGACCGATGGCGCTCACTGAATGCAGCCACGTGGAAGGACAATGCGAGTTGGAGTCTTTCTGCACCGTTGGAGGCGCCTGGCGGCAAATCAATCGTGCGATCCGAGGCGCGCTGACCGAGGTAACGCTGGCCGACTTGCGCCGGTCTGCACCCGGCTTCCGGACCCGCACGCTTTCCGCCGACCTGAGCGCGAGGATGGGGCGATGAGCCGCACCGCCGAACGCAACCCGGAAGTGCGCGAACTGCTGGAGCGCAAGTACCGCCACGGCTTCGTCACCGATATCGAGTCCGACACCCTGCCCCCGGGACTGGACGAGGACGTGATCCGGGTGATTTCCGCGCGCAAGGACGAGCCGGAGTTCCTGCTCGACTGGCGTCTCAGGGCCTACCGCTATTGGCGCGAGGCAAGGGAACCGTCCTGGGCCAAGCTGAACATCCCGCCGATCGATTACCAGGCCATCTCCTATTACTCTGCGCCCGGCGCGGCCAAGGACGCGCCGAAGAGCCTGGACGAAGTGGACCCGCGGCTTCTCGAAACCTACGACAAGCTGGGCATTCCGCTGCACGAACGGGCCCGCCTGGCGGGCGTGGCAGTGGACGCGGTGTTCGACAGCGTGTCGGTGGCCACCACCTTCAAGAGCCGCCTGGCCGAGGCCGGCGTGATTTTCTGCTCGTTCTCCGAGGCGGTGCGCGAGCACCCGGACCTGGTGCGCAAGTACCTGGGCAGCGTGGTGCCGTACCGCGACAACTACTTCGCGGCGCTGAATTCGGCGGTGTTCACCGACGGCTCGTTCGTCTACATCCCGAAGAACACGAAATGCCCGATGGAGCTGTCCACTTACTTCCGCATCAACGAGCAGAACACGGGCCAGTTCGAGCGCACCCTGATCATCGCCGACGAGGGCAGCGAGGTGAGCTACCTGGAAGGCTGTACCGCGCCCATGCGCGACGAGAACCAGCTGCATGCCGCAGTCGTGGAACTGGTGGCGCTGAAGGATGCCCGGATCAAGTACTCGACAGTCCAGAACTGGTATCCCGGCGACGAGGAAGGCCGCGGCGGAATCTACAACTTCGTCACCAAGCGGGGCGATTGCCGCGGCGACAACTCGGCGATCTCCTGGACCCAGGTGGAAGCGGGCTCGGCCATCACCTGGAAATACCCGAGCTGCATCCTGCGCGGCGACAACTCCACCGGCGAGTTCTACTCGGTGGCGGTGACCAACAACTTCCAGCAGGCCGACACCGGCACCAAGATGGTCCACATCGGCCGCAACACCAGCAGCAACATCCTGAGCAAGGGCATCTCCGCCGGCAGGGCGCAAAATACCTACCGGGGCCTGGTCAAGGTCTTCCCGCGCGCCGAGGGCGCCCGCAACCGCACGCAGTGCGACTCGCTGCTGATCGGCCACGACTGCGGCGCCCATACCTTCCCGCACATGGACATCGCGCACCCGCACGCCTTGGTGGAACATGAAGCCACCACGTCCCGGATCTCCGAGGACCAGTTGTTCTACTGCCGCCAGCGCGGCCTCGACGAGGAGGACGCCGTGAACCTGATCGTGAACGGCTTCTGCAAGCAGGTATTCAACATGCTGCCGATGGAATTCGCGGTCGAGGCCCAGGCCCTGATGAACGTCAGCCTGGAGGGCGCGATCGGATGAGCGCGCCACTGCTGGAGATCCGCGACCTCAGGGTCTCGGTCGAGAACAAGGAGATCCTGAGCGGCCTTTCGCTTGAAGTGCGGGCCGGCGAAGTGCACGCCATCATGGGGCCGAACGGCGCCGGCAAGAGCACGCTGGCGCAAACGCTGGCGGGGCGCGACGGCTACGGGGTCACCGGCGGCAGCGTCTTGCTGGACGGCGAGGACCTGCTGGACATGAGTCCCGAAGAGCGCGCCTGCAAGGGACTTTTCCTCGGCTTTCAGTACCCGGTGGAAATACCCGGCGTAAGCAATATGTATCTGCTGCGCTCGGCCGTGAACGCGCAGCGCAAGGCGGCGGGCGAGGAAGAAATCAACGCCGCGGCCTTCCTGAAGCAGGCACGCGCGGAGGCGGCGCGGCTGAAACTCAAGCCCGAGCTGCTCAAGCGCGGCGTGAACGAAGGCTTTTCCGGCGGCGAGAAGAAGCGCAACGAAATCCTCCAGCTCGCGGTGCTCAAGCCGCGCCTGGCGGTACTGGACGAGACCGATTCCGGGCTGGACATCGACGCCCTCAAGATCGTCGCCTCGGGGATCCGCGCGCTGCGCGACGGCCGGCGGGCGTTCGTTCTGATCACACACTACGAGCGAATCCTGAACCTGATTTCGCCCGACAGGGTGCACGTGCTGGCCGGCGGAAGCATTGCCCGTTCCGGGGGCGCCGAACTGGTAAGCGAACTGGAGGCTTCGGGATACGAGCCGTTCCTCAGGGAAGCGGCGTGAGCGGGGAAGCGATGGATATCGTCGTCAAGGCCGGGGAGCGCCGCGCCGAGACCCTGCGCCTGAACCACCGGGCCGATGCTCCGGCAGCGGATGCCTTGCGGATCGTGCTGGAACCGGGAAGCGCGCTGGATCTTGAGGAGCTTCACGAAGGCGAGGGCGACTTCGCCGCACACCTTGAGGTCGACGTCGAACTGGGCCGGGGCGCCCGAATGCGCCACGTTGCCGTCTTGGCCGATTCGGGGGAAGGCCGGATCGAGATAAACCGGCAGGTTCGCCTTGCGCAGGAGGCGCGACTGGAGTTTGTCCGCGTGGGTTCCGGCGCGAGCCTTGACCGCGAATCCCTGAGCGCAGGCCTGATGGGTCCCCGTTCCCGCTTCCGGCACGGTCATCTCATGATGGCGGATACCGGACGGCGCGCGGAGCTGGACCTGGAAATCGCCCACCATGCCCGTCACGGCGAGAGCGAAAGCCTGTGCCGCTGCGTCCTGGGCGCGGAGAGCCATGGAGGCTTCGCCGGAAGGATATTGATATCCCCGGACGGCCAGGGCGCCGATGCCCGGCTGCGGAACGACAATCTCCTGCTCGACGAGTCCGCCCGCATGCAAACCCGCCCGGAACTGGAGGTCTACGCCGACGAGGTGCAGTGCGCCCACGGCGCAGCCACCGGAGCGCTCGACGAAGCGGCGCTGTTTTACCTCCGGACCCGCGGCGTACCGCCGGGCCAGGCCAGGGCCATGCTGGTGCGGGCGTTCGCCTCCTCGATCAGCAACAGCATCGAAATGCCCCAGGCGCGGGGAATGGCCGATGAGATACTCGGCCGCGCGCTTCGGGAGCTGGCGCCGCAACGGCTGGCGGCGTGAACGTCATGAGCGGCGCCACCGCCCGCCTCGCGGCAGTCCGGGAGCCGCTGTCCGCGCAAGCCCTGCGCGGGGACTTCCCGGCCCTGGCCACGGCCGTGCATGGCAAGCCCCTCGCATACCTGGACAACGCGGCTTCCACCCAGCGGCCGCAGGCGGTCATGGATGCCCTGACCGCATACGAAGTCGAGATGCACGCCAACGTGCACCGCGGGTTGCATGCCCGTTCCGACCAGGCGACCGCGGCCTTCGAGGGGGCGCGCGAACGCACGCGCGGCTGGCTGAACGCCGCATCCGCGGACGAGATCGTCTTTACCCGCGGGGCCACCGAGTCCATCAACCTGGTGGCCCGCTGCCTGGACCGCCGCATGGATGCGGACTCGGAAATCGTGCTCACGGGCATGGAGCACCATTCGAACATCGTGCCGTGGCAGCAGCTTTGCGAGCGCACCGGCGCGAAAATCCGGGTGGCGCCGGTACTGGACTCGGGCGAGCTTGACATGGCCGCACTCGCCGGACTGATAGGCGGCAGGACAAGACTCGTGGCGGTAACCCATGTGTCCAACGCCATGGGGGTGATCAACCCGGTTGCGGAGATTTGCGAACTGGCGCGGCGCGCCGGCGCGCCGATCCTGATCGACGGCGCCCAGGCCGCCGGGCATATCCCGCTCGACATGCAGGAGCTGGGCTGCGATTTCTATGCATTGTCGGGCCACAAGATGTACGCGCCGACCGGCATCGGCGCGCTCTATGCGCGCAAGCCCTGGCTGGACGATCTGCCGCCGTTTCTGGGCGGCGGCGAAATGATCCTCGAAGTTCGCTTCGACGGCACGACCTACAACGATCCGCCGCACAAGTTCGAGGCCGGCACCCCCAATATTTCCGGGGCCATCGGTCTTGGCGCAGCCATGGACTACCTCGCCGGACACGGACTCGAACGGCTCGCGGCCCTTGAGCACGGCCTGCTGGAGTACGCGACGGCGCGCCTGCAGGACGTCCCGGGGCTGAAGATCATCGGCACGGCTTCCCCCAAGTCCGCGGTCGTGTCGTTCGTGATCGACGGCATTCATCCGCACGACCTGGGCACCGTGCTCGATCACGAAGGCGTCGCGATTCGCGCCGGCCACCATTGCGCGATGCCGCTGATGGACCGCTTCGGCGTGCCCGGCACCGCCCGCGCCTCCTTCGCCTTCTACAACACCCACGAAGAGATTGACCGTCTGGCCGCCGGCATCGGCACCGCGCGCAAGCTGCTGGGCTAGTGTGCTGAGGACATGAGCAAGGAACTGCAAGACCTCTATCAGCGCACCGTGCTGGAGCATTGCCGCTCGCCGCGCAATTTCCACGCGATCGAGCACGCCGACCGCGTGGCCGAAGGCTTCAATCCCCTGTGCGGAGACAAGGTCACCGTGTACCTCCGTACGCCCTCGTCCCCGGGGGTTATTGCCGAGATCAGCTTCGAGGCCGCCGGCTGCGCGATCTGTCTGGCTTCGGCCTCCATGATGACGGAACTGCTGGGCGGGGAAGCCGCCGAGGAAGCGAAACAGCAGGCGGAGAAGGTCCTGGAAGCATTCAAGCCAGGGGCCGACAACGGGCTGGGCGATCTGGGCGAAATCGTGGCCCTGGGCGGCGTTCGCGCCTACCCTTCTCGAATCCGTTGCGTCACCCTGCCCTGGAGGACATTTGCCGCGGCGCTCGAAGGCGATCCGAATACCGTGAGCACGGAGTAGATTCCATGTTCGGCGACCAGAGCGAACCCGTCACCCTGACCCGCGACTGCAGGGCGGTCATCATCCCCGCAGGCGAGGAGGCGCAGCTTCACGCGGGACAATTGGTGTTCATCACCCAATCGCTGGGCGGCAGCTTCACGGTATATGTGGACGGCTGGCTGTACCGCATCGCCGGCGCCGACGCCGACGCGCTCGGCAAGAAGCCCGCGGAGCCGCCGAAACTGCCCGACAACGCCGGCGATTCCGACGTGGAGGCGCTGGTGTGGGAACAGATGAAGACCTGCTACGACCCGGAAATTCCGGTCAATATCGTTGACCTCGGCCTGGTGTATTTCTGCGAGGTCAAGCGCCGCGACGACGGCAGGCGGGACGTGGCCGTGGAAATGACGCTGACCGCCCCGGGCTGCGGCATGGGTGAAATCCTGGTGGAGGACGTGCGCGAGAAGATCGTCCTGATCCCCACCATCAACGACGTGGCCGTCGAACTGGTCTTCGACCCGCCCTGGAACCAGAGCATGATGTCCGAGGCCGCCCAGCTCGAAGCCGGCCTCATGTAACTCCCGCGAGGGAGGGTTACGAAGATTGCGCGGCGGCCAGGAACAGGTCGGCGCAGGCTTGCGGCTCGGTCACCATGGCGTCGTGGCCGGTCGCAAGTTCCTCGTACCGCCATCGGGTGTGCCCCTTCGCGAACATCGCGTGGTCCCTTATTCCGCTGAAGGGCATCTCGGGGGCGGTGCAGCGGATGAAGGTCCTGGGCACGCCTTGCTCGCCGCCGTTCTCGAGCTTCACCGGTTCCAGCCAGCTTTTCAGCGGATGCGGAGTCAGCCTTCGGTTCACCCACTCGAGGACTTCCGCGGGCTCTGGCGGAATTCCGTAGAACTCCCCGGAGCGCGCCACGATGTATTTGCCGTCCGGCGCCATGCTATTGCGGCGCTCGATATCCGCATCCCCCTCGGCATCGCTCATCTGCCGGCGTGAGCCGACCAGGCTTTCGCCATCTCTCAGAATGACCGTGTCGAGGTACACCAGGTGCCGCAGGCGGTGCTTGGCCCGGTCCGCCACGCCGGAAACGACGCATCCGCCGTAAGAATGACCCACCAGCACCACGTCGTCCAGTTCTTCCCACTCGAGCACGTTCACAACGTCCCGAATGTGCGTCTCCAGGCCGATGTCCGGATGGAGCAGATGCGAGCGTTCGCCGCAACCGGTAAGCGTGGGCGTGTACACGCGATGTCCCTGCTCTTCCAGGATCCCGCGCACGAACTTCCAGCACCAGCCGCCGTGGCCGGTGCCGTGAACGAGGACGAAAGTTATCGTATTCAGCGTCAGGAGCGTGCGGCGGCCAGGAACAGGTCGGCGCAGGCTTGCGGCTCGGTCACCATGGCATCGTGACCGGTCTTGAGTTCCACGTAGCGCCAACCCGGATGGTCTTTGGCGTGTTGGGCGTGCGCGCTGAGGCCGGCGCCCGGCATGGCCGGTTCGGTGCATTCGATGAAGGTGCAGGGCACGCCTTCCTCGCCGCCGTTCTTGAACTTCACCGGGTCCAGCCAGCTCTTGATCGGGTGCGGCGTGAGTCTGCGCTCCACCCAGGCCGCGTTCGATGACTCCGGGGGAATTCCGAACATCGTGGCGGAGAAGCCCATGACATACTCGCCGTCCGGCGCGATTCGGCCCCAGATCTCCTTGTTGGCGGCCACTTCCTCGGCGCTGGCGTCGCGGCGCGCCGAAAGCAGGCTGTCTCCGTCTCCGGGAACTATTGCATCCAGATAGACAAGGTGGCGCAGGCGGTCCTTGGCCCGGTCCGCCACGCCGGAAATCACCAGCCCGCCGTAGGAATGGCCGACCAGCACCACGTTGTCGAGTTCTTCCCATTCGAGCACGTTCACGATGTCCTGAATGTGCATTTCCAGCCCGATGTCCGGGTGGAGCAGGTGCGAACGCTCGCCGCAGCCGGTCAGCGTGGGCGTATACACGCGGTGTCCCTGCTCGTCGAGTATGTCCCGCACGAATTTCCAGCACCAACCGCCGTGCCCGGTGCCGTGCACCAGGACGAACAGGACGCTGTCCTCCGGCCGTTCATGCGCTGCCGCGCCCGACAATCCCGCGGCCGCTATGGCCCCTCCGACAAAAGCTCTACGCGTTGCCTTCGACATGTTCATTACCTCCGTGCGCGCGGCGGCGCCAGATCAGCCAACTTACCATCATGCCCGCCTGCACCCAGGCCGAAACCGCCCCGATGACGAGATGCCCCGTCGCCTCCTGCAATGCGATCGGAGAAAACAGCAGATACAAATCGAACGTTCCCACGGCGGCCTCGGCCCCGCTCAGGGCCCCGGGAACAAACAGGCCCAGCACCAGCCAGGAGGCCAGCGCGGCCAGCTCGGGCCAGCGGCGGACCCGCCCCGCCAGCACGAGGAACAGGATGCCCATGTCGCGAACCAGGAACCCGAGCAGGCTCACGGCCCAGAAATTCTGTTGCATGTAGCCCAGTTCACCGCCTGCTGCGAACACTCCGGCAACCAGGTGCAACAGAACGGTGACGGCCGCCAGCAGCAGAATCAGCAGCCAGGCGGGCGTGGCCCGCAGGCTGGGCGCGGCCAGGAATTCCCGCGCCCTTCTTCGGTCCACGCGTTCCGCCACGCCCCACAGGTAAGCGATTGCCGTCAGGATCAACAGCAGGGTCGCGGTAGCGTACCGGCCGGGTCCGTAGCCACCTTCAATCAACGCCACCCGTGCGGGGGAGCCGGCCGCATAGGCCGTGCCCGCCCACCACAGGCCCACGCCAAGTCCAATCACCAGTGCTTCAACGGCGAAACGGCTGCCGCTGAGCGTCTCGCGGGTCGCGCACCAGCACCAGCACGCCGCGAACGCGACGAATGCAAACCCGCTTGCGGCCCAGAAGGCGTCGCCGTTCATGGGCAGGAAACCGAACCACAGCGGCACGGCGAACGTATCCTCGGAGAGCCAGCCGGTCAGGCCTTCCTTCAGGGCCGTCAGCGGACTGGTCAGCAACAGCGCCAGCAGGATCGCGACGACAAAGGACCGGCCGCGCGCCGCCCTGGAGCGATCACAGTTGCGGATCGCCAGCGCCAGCGCGAGGAAACGCGTGAACAGGTTGGCGCACACCATCAGCCAGGCGTTCAGCGGGAACCCGGCGCGCATCCGCTGCGCTATCTGCTCGGCTGCCTCCGGCGGGGCCACGCCACCCAGGACGACCATTTCACCCGACGGCAAATACACGCCCAGCCCCCAGCAGAACAGCGCGCAAAGCGCCGCCAGGTCGGTCAGGGCGGTAGCGCCGAATGCCTTGCCCAGCATCAATTGCGCCGGGCTGAGCGCACTCATGCGCTGACGCTGCCAGGTGTGCCGGTTGTGCTCCTCCGCGATCGCGCCGACGATCCGGATGGGCGTGACGACAAAGCTGAAAATGCCGAAAGCTATGGCGCCGGCCCGGCCCAGCGCAGACCAGTCCCAGGCCAACTGGATGCACCAGGCCACGCCTGCCGAAAGCAGCAGCGTTATCGCCAGGCGCAACCGCGTGGCTTCCGCCCGCCACCCGCGCAGGAGTTCGGGGTTCAGCCGGGCGACGAATTCACTCACGGCCGCCACCACGCGCCTCGTCGCGGAGCCGGCGATACACGTCGCGAAGGCTGCCCGGCGACAAACCGCTCTGCTGCGGCAGGGTCGCGCCCTCCTGCATCACCACCAGGTCGGTGGCGTATTCCTCGAGTTCCGCGAGGATGTGCGAGGACACGAGGATCGCGCGGCCGTTTTCGCGCAGCTTCTCCAGCCTGACCGCCAGTCGCTCGCGGTGATCGGGGTCCAGCCCGGATGCCGGTTCGTCGAGAAGCAGCAGCGGCGGGCGCGAAACTTCAACCTCGGCCATCGCAAGAAGCTGACGCTGCCCGCGAGAGAGCGTGTCGAGGTCCTTGTCCAGAAGGTCCGCCACCATGCACTCCTCGGCCACCTGTTCGATCGCCTCGTTGCGCGCCGCCGGCGAGAGCAGCTCGGGAAATGCGCTAGCGCGGGACTGCGCCGCGTATTCCATGCTCTGGCGCGCGGTCAGCCCGGAATACAGCCCGTAGTGCTCGGACAGAAACCCGGTGCGCGCCCGGTGCCGGCGAAGGCCGTGACGGACATCGGCGCCATGCCTGGCGACGCGGCCCGCGTGCGGCTTGAACAGGCCCGCAAGGCACAGGATCAGCGTGGTCTTTCCGGCGCCGTTCGGCCCAACGAGCGCCACGATGCTGCCCGGTGAAACCCGGACGCCGGCCTCACGGACCGCTGGTTGCTCCTGCCCCCAGTAGCTGTAGGTGACGTTATCGGCTACAAGCATCGGGGCGCGGGCCTGCTCTCAGCCGGAGGGAACGAAGCTCTCGGGCGAGAAAATGCTCAATAGGCGGCACAGGTTCCGCAATGGTAGTAAAAACCGCGCGGATCGTTGAGTTGCGCCAACTGGTCCAGTTCGGCGTTCAATATCTTTCTCGCCTGCTGGACCGCGTCCATAAACCGGTCGGGCTCCGAACCGATGCCCAGCCTTTGCCTGAGCCTCGCCAGGCGCAACTGGAAGAACTCGCTCAGGCCCGTGAAAAACGGGCGCTTGCGCTTTATCCGCTCCACGCTGTACTGGCCCTCTTCCAGGCCGGCCAGGCCGGCGGCGCTCTCGGCTGCGTCTTCCAGCGTGCCGATACTGTCAACCAGGTTGATGGACGCGGCATCGGAGCCGATCCAGACGCGCCCGCGGCCGATATCGTCCACTTCGTCAAAGGTCATGCCCCGCCCTTGCGAGACGTGGCCCACAAACCGCTCGTAGACCCTGCCGATCTGCGAATCCACCTGCCGGCGGAGATCGTCGCCCAGGTCCGCGCCGATACGGCCCTGTTCCGACAACGGCGTGGTACCCAGGCCGTCTTCGGTAAAGCCGATGCGCTCCAGCAGCTTGGGAGCGGTAAAGAACACCGCGCCCACTCCGATCGAGCCGGTAATGGTTCCCGAATAGGCCCAGATCTCGTCGGCCTCCGCGGCGACGTAGTAACCGCCGGAGGCCGCCACGCTGCTCATGGAGACCACGACCGGCTTGCCCGCCTCGGAGACGGTCGCAACCGCGCCGGAAATCACTTCGGAGGCGAACGCACTGCCTCCGGGGCTGTCCACCTGCAATACCAGGGCCTTGATGTCGTCCTCCTCGGCGGCATGGCGGACCAGCTTGGCGATGCTGTCGCCGGCGGCGGCTCCGGGACCGGCGCTGCCGTCAATGATGGAACCGGCTACCACAACCACGCCCACCTTGTTTTCGTCGTCCGAGTACGGCGGGTTCTCGCGGTCGGCCACCGTCAGATAGTCGGCGAATCCGACCTTGTGGTATTCCCCGTCCTCGGAATCGCCGAAGCGTTCCTTCATGTATTCCTTGAAACTCTCGTCGTTGTGTATCGCATCGATCAGGCCGGCCTCGAGGTTGACCCGCGCCAGGTCGCCCCCCGCGCCCTCCAGGGCCTCGGTAAGGTTCGCCGCGTACTGGTCGAGCGCGTCATCAGCCAGCTCCCGTGCTTGCGTAACTTCACGCTGGTACTCGCCCCACAGCGCGCCCAGCCACTGTTCCGCACTCTGCCGGTCCTCGTCCGACATGCTGTTGCGGAAATAGGGCTCGACAAAGGACTTGTACTCGCCTATCCGGAACACGTGAGGATCAATGCCCAGTTTCTTGAACATTTCGGCGTAGTACATCCGCCAGCGCCCCATGCCCCGGATGTCCACCCCGCCGTAGTCGTGCACGAACACCTCGTCCGCCTGCGACGCCAGCAGATAGCCGCCCTGCCCGTACCAGCTCGAATAGCTGACCATGGGTTTGCCCGACTCCCTGAACTCGCGCATCGCCGCGGCGACGTCCTGCAGCTTGGTGAAACCACCGCCGGCGAGGCCGTCGATATCCACCAGAACGGCCGCGATCCGGTCGTCGTCTGCAGCGTGCCTGAGCGCCCGCACCACGTCCCTTACCAGCGTCTCGGCCGGCGGCTCGTCGTTCATGCGCAGCAATTCCAGATCGAGCTCTCCGGCGCTGAGTTCGTGCACCAGCACACCCGAAGGATTCAGAAGCAGGACGGTGCCGTCCTTGATATTCACTGCTGTCTGGCCCGAACCCAGAGCCGCCAGCATCACAACGAACACGAAGATCATCAGGACCAGGTGGATGACCTTGCGAAAACCGTCAACACCCGTCCAGATAGCACGAAATATCTTCCCGATCATGAGTTTTTACTCCTGAGAATTGCGGCGCCTAGTGTACCGGATACCCGCGCTTCGATTCCGTTCCTTTGTGTGCCTCCTTCTCGCTGGAGGCGCCATCCTGGCTCGATTCTCGCTGTCCCTGCTCCAACGCTCCCGCGAGAAGGAGGCACACAAAGGAACTACGGTGACGGCGGATCGAAGCGCTTGGGTTCAGGCGCCCGTGTAGCGCACGCGGTATACGACGCCGCGGTGGTCGTCGCTGATCAGCAGGTTGCCGTCGCGATCCTCGATGACGTAAGCAGGACGTCCGAGCGTCTCTTCATCGCGCAGCCAGCCCTCCGCAAAAGGCTCGTAGCTCACCACTTCATTGCCCTCGAGCTCGAGCATCATCACCCGGTAGCCGATCTTCCTGCTGCGGTTCCAGCTGCCGTGCTCGGCGATGAAAAGCCTCCCCTTGTATTCGGCGGGAAAGGCGTCGCCGGTATAGAAGGTCAGGCCCACCGGCGCCGTGTGAGGTCCCAGTTCCTGCGCCGGCGGCACGGCCGACGCGCAGTCGCCCAGAGAGGCCCATCTGGCGTCCGGATCGGCGATGTCCGTGCCGTGGCAGAAAGGGAAACCGAAGTGCATTCCGGGCTTCGGAGCGTGGTTCAGCTCGCACGGCGGAATGTCGTCGCCCATCAGGTCCCGCCCGTTTTCCGTGAACCAGAGTTCGCCGGTTTCCGGGTGCCAGGCCAGGCCCACGCTGTTGCGCACGCCGCGCGCATAGACCTCGCGTTCGCCGCCTTGCGCCGGAATACGCTCGATCGTCGCATAGCTGTCGCAAACGTTGCAGGGCGCGCCTACCGCCACGTACAGCCAGCCGTCGGGCGCGAATCCCATGGCCCGCCAGCCGTGATGCCGGGCGGTGGGAAGGCCGTCATGAAACACCCTGGGGCTGATGTCCTCCCCGAGGCGCGCTTCGATGTTCTCGTATTCCAGAATGCGGTGCACCTCCGCCACGAACAGCGAGGAGCCGCGCACCGCCACGCCGTTGGGCAGGATCAGGCGCGAGGCCAGTTCGATGATTTCCTGACCGGGGCCGCCCGGATCGCGCACCGCGTATACCTTCCCGGCGTTGCGGGTGCCGACGAACAGCGTGCCGTTCTCGCCGACCGCGAGCCCGCGGGCGTTTCTGAGGCCGCTCACGTACTCCTCGATCTCAAAGCCCGGTGGCAGGCGGATTTCGCGCAAATCAAGGTCCGCGTGCGTATCGCCGGCGGCGAATGCAAGCAGCGCCGGGGCGCACAATGCAATGGTGGTTTTTCGAATCATGTTCCGATCATCCATAGGGAAAGCGAGGGCCAGAAGGCGATCAGCAGCACCGCCGCCATAAGCACCAGCAGAAACGGCAGGCTGGCCAGGTAAACGCGAACGATCGGCTGGTCGAACCGGTAGCTCGCAATGAACAGGTTAAGGCCCACGGGAGGCGTAAGGTAACCCAGCTGCATGGTGGCCAGGAAAATGATGCCCAGGTGGACCGGGTGGACGCCGAACTGGGCGGCGACCGGGAGGATCAGCGGCACGACCAGAACGATGGCGGAAAAGATGTCCAGGAAAGCGCCCAGGATCAGCAGGAACACCAGCAGGGCCAGCATGAAGGTCACGGGTCCGCTCACGACCTCGCCGACCACCGCCAGCAGCCGCTGGGGCACCTCGGCGTCGATCATCAGGTTGGTGGACGCCAGCGATACGGCCAGGATCAGCAGTATCCCGCCCACCAGCGTCATCGAATCGCGCATGATCACCGGCAGGCGAGAAAGCGGGATGGCGCGGCGGATGAACACTTCTACGACCACGACGTAGAGCGCCGTGACCGCCGCCGCCTCGGAAATCGCGAAATAGCCGGAGTAGATGCCGCCCAGCACGATGACCGGCAACGGCAGCTCCCAGCCCGCCGCCCTGACGGCGCCGGCGACTTCGCGCCAGTCGAAGCTGGAAAGCGGCCGGCGCTCGCTGCGGTTGACCCACAGGCAGTAAGCGGCAAGGAGAACGATCATGGCCAGGCCGGGCAGCACGCCGGCCCGGAAGAGCGAGTCGATGCGGGTTTCGGAGACGACGCCGTAGAGAATCAGCGGCAGCGAAGGCGCAAACAGCAGCCCCAGGCTGCCGCCGGTGGTGACCAGCCCAAGAGAAAACCGCTCCGGGTAGCGCGCCTGTTTCAGCGCCGGATAGAGCAAGGCGCCCATCGCGATGATAGTGATTCCGGATGCGCCGGTGAAGGCGGTGAACAGCGCGCAAACGGCCAGGGCGAAGACCGCCAGCCCCCCCGGCATCCACCCCACCAGGGCTTCGCTCAGGCGCACCAGCAGCTTCGGCGCCGGGCTCTCCGCCAGCACGTAGCCGGCGAAGCAGAACAGGGGAATGGCCACCAGCGCGGGCAGCGTCGCCACGCCCAGTATTTCGATGGCTATGGAGGCCAGGGGGATGTCTGCGCTCAGGTAGCCGAGCATCGCTCCGCCCGCGATGACCGCGAAAAGCGGCACTCCCAGTATGGCCAGCAGCCCCAGAACAAGCCAGTGCATGGGTTCAATCCGCCTTCGGAGGCGTGGCCGTTCCCGCGGCCCCGGCGAGGCGCCCGTGCCGCAGCAGCGAAACCATGTGAGCCAGGTGGGCGCCCGCCATCACGGCAAAGGTAACCGGCAGAATGACCTCAAATGCCCATCGCGGCAGTCCGCCCAGCGTGGTTTCGCCATAACTCATGGTGTCCAGCCAATAGGCCCCGCAGATCAGGAACAGCGCCAAGCAGGCGACCAGTGCGAAAAACTGCGCCGCCACGCCCACCCATCTGCGGGCCGAGTCCGAGAGCACCTGCGAGAGCGCGTCTATCGTGATGTGGCGGCTACCCATGCTGGCGGCCATCGCGCCCAGCATGGCGATCCAGAGCACCAGCCATTCCAGCAACTGCTCGCTGTACGGAATCGACATGCGAAAGACGTTGCGCCAGAGGATCTGCGCCGCCGCCAGAATCAGCATGGCGCCCAGGAAAGTGGCCAGCAGGCCGGTCAGCAGCCGCCCGGCAATCTTTCCCGCCCTGCCCGGCACCGGGAACTCCCTCAGCGCCGGCGCGGCACGTGGATCAACCGGATTCCGATGCGCCGCGGAAGTCTTCCAGCGCCTGCACGATCTCCTCGTGCATGCCGCGCGACATCCCGGCTTCACGCACCAGTTCGGGGTAGATTCGCGTGAACGCCTGGCGCCAGCGGATTACTTCGTCGGACGTCGGAGCCAGGTATTCGAGTCCGGAATTCTTCAGCGCCTGCCCGGCTTCCAGGTTGTCCTGGGCGTCGCGACGGTCAAGCTGGGCCGCCAGCGCGCCGAATACCTGGCGGACTATCGCCTGGTTGGGTTCCGATAGCCGGCCGAAGGCCCTCTTGTCCATCGCCAGCAGGCCGAAGGC
This sequence comes from Gammaproteobacteria bacterium, assembly GCA_965116895.1. Lineage (GTDB taxonomy): Bacteria > Pseudomonadota > Gammaproteobacteria > Steroidobacterales > Foliamicaceae > Foliamicus. Next base: position 1,607,125 of record OZ220729.1, read on the forward strand.
GAATACCACGGGGAAGTCCGTGACGTAGCGCAAGCGTGTGTGCCACTGCAGCAGAATGGCGCCCGAAGGCGGCGTGACGATGACTTCAACCAACCCCGTCTGCAGCCCGACCAGCACGTCGGAGATCGGAAGTTGTACGGGGGCCAGGCCCACCGAACGCATCGAGCGCAGGCCGATGTCGTCACCCTCGGGCACCCAGATCTTCAGCCCGCGCGCGTCCTCCAGCCGGACCACCGGATTCTTGCCCGACATGATGCGGGCGAAACCCAGGCTGCCGAAGCCGAAGGTCTCGTATCCGCTGTCGAGCAGGCCGTCCGCCAGCACGGGGTCAAACCGCTCGCGCACGAACAGCATCTCGTCGCGCGAGCGGAACAGCAGCGGAAGCCCGTACTGCAGCACGTCCGGATACCTGCCGGCCAGTGCGCTCGAAGTGAGTACCGCCCCCTGCAACTGGCCGACGCGAATCTTGCGCAGCACCCTGAGGTCGTCGCCCTGCGTGCCGCCGCCGTAGAACTTCACCTGCACCTGTCCGCCGGTGCGCTCGCGAATTTCCGCGGCCGCGGCGCGCATGTCGCGCATCCAGGCCGACCCCTCCGGCGTAACGGTCGCGATCTTCAGCGTCTGCGCCGGGAGCGGACCGGTCGCCAGCAGCGCAGCCAGCGCCAGCAGTCCGCGGCGGAAGATCCGCTGCTTTCGACCGGACTCAGAAGTATTCATCGGCAGTGCTCAGCAAGTCGCGGGCGTCGGCCTTGGCAAGATTGTTGAAAAGCGTAAGACCCGGCTGATCGGCGGGGGCGTCCAGCACCTCTTCAAGCAGCCGGTCATGCAGTTCTCGATCATAGAGCAAGCGGGCGCAGTTTCTCGCATATTCCACCAGCACGCTCAGGTCCTTGCGCTCCGTCAGGCGCAGCGCCTCGTCGAAATTCCGCATGCCCGCTTCCGGCTCGCCGCCCAGCGAAGCCGGCCGAAGGCATTGCAGCACACCCATGTACATATGTGCGCGCCCGCGAATGTCCGCCGGCGCAACGTCCAGCAGCCGGTTCAAAGCCACCTGAAGCCGCGGAAGCCGGGCAAGCGCCTCGTAGTCGCCGCGGGCCTGGACCCAGGAGAGGTAGCCGATCAGGTAGTCGTACAAAGCCTGCGCCTTCGAGGCGGGATACGCGCCGATCCTGGCCTCGTATTCCTCGAACCCCAGTTGCTGCACGCCGCATCCCGCCCGGTCGGCTGCGCACAGGGCCCTCCGGCCGTAACCGTAGGCCCGCTCGGTCAGCTTGTGGGCGCGTTCGGAATCGTTGACGAAAACCACGCCGTAGGCCGCATACAGCTGCGCGGCGGACCCCAGGACCGCGGGGCCGGCATCCTCGCCGGCCAGGCTGTCGATCAGGATGAGCAGCGTGGGCGTGGCGTCGCGAACGAGTTCGGGATCGTCGTGTCCCAGGACGGCGTCCCCGAGTTGTTCGGTCAGGCCGCTGGTGGCGGACTGGATCAGCGAACCGCAGCCGGACAGGCCTATCGCAACTACAGCAAGGGCCAGGCCCTTCAACCTCATAGCTTCTCGCGAATTCTCGCGCTCCGCCCGCGCCGCTGCCGAAGGTAATAGAGCTTGGCGCGCCGCACGTCGCCGCGGCGCTTGACCTTGACCCCGGCGATCATCGGGCTGTGGGTCTGAAACACCCGCTCGACCCCTTCGCCGTGCGAGATCTTGCGCACGGTGAAGGAAGAGTTGAGGCCCCGGTTGCGCTTGGCGATCACGACGCCTTCGAAGGCCTGCAAGCGCTGCCGCTGCCCTTCGCGCACGCGCACCTGCACCACCACCGTGTCGCCCGGAGAAAAATCGGGAAGGTCGGTGCGGAGTTGTTCCGCTTCCAGTTGTTCAATGAGATTGGTCATCGTCAGCGTCTCGTATTTTAATGTCGTATTCCGCCTGGAATTCCGCCAGCAGGCGACTTTCCCGTTCGTTCAGGTCGCGCCCGGAGAGCAATTCCGGCCGCCGCGCCCATGTGCGGCCCAGCGACTGTTTCAGGCGCCACGTGCGGACCTGCTCGTGATCGCCGCTCAGCAGCACTTCCGGCGCCGCCCGACCTTCCACCACGGCGGGACGAGTGTACTGCGGAAAATCCAGAAGGCCAACGGAAAACGAGTCTTCCTCGGCCGAGCGATCGTCCCCCAGCGCTCCGGGCAACAGCCGCACCACCGCGTCAATGACCGCGCAAGCGGCCAGTTCGCCGCCGCTCAGAACGAAATCGCCCAGCGACAGTTCTTCGTCGGCTTCCAGTTCCACCACGCGTTCGTCGATCCCCTCGTAGCGCCCCGCGACGAGGACCATGCCGGGCCCGTCCGCCAGTTCCCGCGCGCGCCGCTGGGTAAAGCGCCCGCCCTGCGGAGTGAGGAAGATGACCGGCGCGCCGCCCGGCGCCTCGGCGCGGGCAATCCTTACCGCCGCCAGCAAGGGCTCGGCGCTCAGGACCATGCCGGGGCCTCCGCCGTAGGGACGATCGTCCACGCTGCGGTGAGGTCCGGCGGCGAAGTCCCTTGGATTCACGCATCGCAGACTGGCCACGCCGGCTTCCAGCGCGCGGCCGCATACGCCGCCCCTGAAGGCGTCCAGCACCATCTCCGGGTGCAGGCATACGGTAGTGATATGCATCGGTAAGCTGCCGCGCTCTCGGGGCCTGTCCGCAGTCCCTAATCCGCCGGGTCCCAGTCCACGATCAGCCGGCGCTCCTGAAGGTCGACCTCGCGTACGCGGCTGCCCGGCACGAAGGGGATCAGCCGCCTGCGTTCGCCCTGCACGATAAGCACGTCATTGGCGCCCGTGGCCATCAGGCCGTGGACCCGGCCCAGCGGCTGCCCCTCGAGGTTGCGCACTTCCAGGCCTTCCAAGTCGGCCCAATACCACTCGTCCTTTCCGGCCGGCGGCAAGTCGGCGCGATTCACGCGAATTTCCGCACCGCGCAGCGCTTCCGCCGCATCGCGCGTGTCTATCCCGTCCAGGAGGCATTCCAGACCCCGGGGGGTGGTCCGTAAGCGCCGCAAGGTCGTTTTCCTGCACTGATCGTTCACGAGCAGATTCCAGATACGGTAGTTCTGAAGCTGTTCCGGCGGGTCGGCATAGGACTTCACCCTGAGCCAGCCTTTCAATCCCCGGGCGGCGCCCAGCCGACCCATGGGAATCAGTTTCGCTTCCGGCGATCGGTTCTCCGGCGGGTCCGGCTCAGCCGGAGTCCTTTTCGTCCGCGTTGGCGTCTTCGCCATCATCCTCGGCGCCGTCTTCTTCCGGCGCGGCCTCGTCGGCTTCAGCCTCGTCTTCCGCCGCGGCCTGTTCGGATTCGCCCTCGACCTCTTCCGCCTTGTCCGCGGCAGTTTCTCCGGCTTCTTCAGGCGCAGCGGACTCTTCGGCGCTTTCTTCGCTCGCCGCTTCCGCCTCGGCGGCAGGCTCTTCGGCTTCTTCGGCCTCAGCCGCGGGTTCGCCGTCGGCCTCGGCAGCCTCTTCCACGGCGGACTCTTCCGCAGGCGCCTCTTCGGCCACAGCCTCTTCCGCAGGAGCTTCGTCGGCCTCGACTTCTTCAGCCGGGGCCGTCTCCGCCGCCTTGGCGGCCAGGTCGCCTTCCATGCGGCGGCGGCGAATCAATTGCCGCACCCTTTCGGATGGCCGTGCGCCCTGTCCCAGCCAGTAATCGACCCGATCCAGGGCCAGCTTCAGGGGCTGCTCGCCGCCGGTCGCGATGGGGTTGTAGAAACCCAGACGCTCGATGAACCGGCCGTTGCGCTTGTTGCGCCGGTCGGTAACGACGATGTGATAGAAGGGCCGCTTCTTGGCCCCGTGCCGGGATAGCCTGATGCCTACCATGAAAAGTGATCCCGCGGCCGCGCCGCTCGTAAACCTGCGAATTGTACCAAAGATGGCGGTGCAACCGCCACGTCAGGCCCGGCCCAGACGCGGACTGAAGCGAGCCGTGTGCGGCGCCGCGACTTGCGAAGAAGCCAGACCGCCCAGCAGGTCGGAGAGGTCCTCCATGCGCCGGGACACCAGGTGGACGACGTCGTTTTCCCGCTGCACTTCGCCGCGCACGCCCAGCAGGATGGAGGACATCAGAATGTCCCGATTGCGTTCGAATATGTCGCGCCAGACCACCACGTTCACCACCCCGGTCTCGTCCTCAAGGGTGAGAAACACGACGCCCTCGGCGCTGTGCGGGGCCTGCCGGACCAGGACCAGGCCGGCGGCCGCGCCCGGATCGCCCGGCGCGGCTTCCGCCACCCTCGCCGCGGCGCCGTAGCCGAGTTCTCCGAGTTGCGCCCGGACAAAGGCCAGTGGGTGGCCCTTGAGACTCAGGCCCAGCGCACCATAGTCGCGCAGCACCCGCTCGCCGGGCGGCTCGATCGGGAGTTGCGCGGACTGCTCGGCCGGCAACTCGTCCAGACCGGCGGCGGAGAACAGGGGCAAGGGTCTGCCGACCGGCAACCGTTCCACCTCCCACAAGGCGCGCCGACCGGTCAGTTCCATGGAAGAGAACGCGTCGGCGCGCGCCAGGCAGCGCAGCGCGCCCTTGTCCAGGGACGCCCGCCGCCTGAGTGAAGGAATGTCCGTGTAGCCGCTTCCCCTCTTCGCTACCAGGCGCCCGGCCGCCGCGGCGCCCAGGCCCCGCACCTGCCGCAGACCCAGACGCAGGGCGGGCCGGCCGCTGCCGTCCGGGGTCAGCGTGCAGTCCACATCGCTTGAGTTGACGTCCACCGGGAGGACGTTTACGCCGTGTTCGCGCGCGTCGCGCACGATCTGGGCGGGCGCGTAGAACCCCATCGGCTGGCTGTTGAGCAGGGCGCAGGCGAACACCTCCGGGTAGTGGCGCTTGAACCACGCCGAGGCATACACCAGGATCGCGAACGAGGCCGCGTGGCTTTCCGGGAACCCGTATTCTCCAAAACCCTCGATCTGGCCGAAGCAGCGTTCGGCGAATTCCAGCGAGTAGCCGCGCCCCGTCATTCCGTCCACGAATTTCTCGCGAAACGCCGCTACGGTTCCGGTATTCCGGAACGTGGCCATGGAGCGGCGCAGCGCGTCCGCCTGCGCCGGGCTGAAACCGGCGGCGACCACCGCGATCCGCATCGCCTGCTCCTGGAACAGCGGCACGCCCAGCGTGTTGGCCAGGACTTTTCGCAGTTCCTCCGACGGATAGTCCACCGCCTCCTTGCCGTGCCTGCGGCGCAGGTAGGGGTGGACCATATCGCCCTGTATCGGGCCGGGCCGAACGATGGCCACCTCTATCACCAGGTCGTAGAAGCAGCGCGGCCGCATGCGGGGGAGAAAGTTCATCTGCGCACGGCTCTCCACCTGGAACACCCCCACGGCGTCGGCGCGGCAGAGCATGTCGTACACCTCGGGATCTTCCGCCGGTATCGACGCCAGCGTCAACGGTCGGCCATGGTGCCGGGCGAGCAGATCCAGGCACTTCCTGAGACAGGTAAGCATGCCCAGGGCCAGCACGTCCACCTTGAGCATTCCCAGGTCTTCGAGATCGTTCTTGTCCCACTCGATCATGGTTCGATCGGCCATCGCGGCGTTGGCTATGGGCACTGTTTCGTCCAGCCGCCCGCTGGTCATGATCATTCCGCCGGGGTGCTGGGACATGTGCCGCGGGAACCCGACCAGCTCCGCGGCCAGGGCCACGGTGGCCTTCAGCCGCGGGTGTTCCGTGTCCAGGCCCAGGGCCCTGAGGCGGGCCTCGTCCGGCCAGCCGCCCCCGCCCCAGATCCGTCCGGCCAAAGCGTCCAGCGTCGCGTGCGGCAAGCCCAGCGCCTTGCCGGTCTCGCGCAGCGCGCTGCGCGGCCGATAGTGGATGACCGTGGCGGTCATCCCCGCGCGCTCCCGGCCGTAGCGCCGATAAACGTACTGGATGACCTCCTCGCGCCGCTCGTGCTCGAAGTCCACGTCGATGTCCGGCGGCTCGCCGCGGTCGCTGGAAATGAAACGCTCGAACAGAAGATCGATCTTCTCGGGGTCCACCGCGGTAATGCCCAGGCAGAAGCACACGGCGGAATTGGCCGCGCTGCCGCGCCCCTGGCAGAGAATGCCCTCCTTTCCGGCATGCCGCACGAGGTCGTAAATGGTCAGGAAATAAGGGGCGTAATCCAGTTCGGCGATCAGCTTCAGTTCGCGCGAAACCATCTGCCGGACCCGCTGGGGAACTCCGTCCGGGTAGCGCTCGGCCGCCGAGTCCCAGGTCAGACGCTCCAGCCATTCCTGGCGCGAACAGCCTTCGGGGACCCGCTCTTCGGGGTACTCGTAGCGCAGTTCGTCCAGGCTGAAGCGCAAGCCTTCCGCCAGTTCAAGGCTGCGCGCCACGGCGTGCTCGCAGCCCTCGTAGAGGCCCAGCATTTCCTCCGCGCTGCGCAAATGGCGCTCGGCATTGGCCTCGAGCCGAAACCCCGCGGTATCGATGGTGACGCCCTCGCGCACGCACACCAGCACGTCGGCCAGCGGTTTGCGATCCGGCGCGTGCATCCAGGCGTCGGCCACCGCAACCAGCGGGATCGACCATTGCCCGGCGATGGCCTCAAGCCGCCTGAGCCGGCCTGCGTCCTGGCCGTCGAAGCGGAGCGGCGCGGCCAGGCCCACCCGCTCGGCGCCCGCGTTGGTCAGGCGGGCCAGGCCGGGAATTTCATTCGGATTGCGCGGCGGCACCACCAGCAGGAGCTGGCCGGTGGCATGCGCACACAGTTCCGTCAGGCTGAAATCGCATTCGCCCTTCGCCGCGCGACGCTTGCCCAGGGTAAGCAGCCGGCACAGCCGTCCCCAGGCCGCGCGGTCGCCGGGATAGCAGAGAACGTCCGGGCCGTCGCGGGGTTGAAGACGCGCCCCGGGAAGGAAGCGGATGCCCGCTTCCCGGGCTGCAACATGCGCCCGCACGACGCCCGCAACGCTGTTGCAATCCGCCAGCCCGATCGCCGCAAGGCCCAGTTCGGCGGCCCGGGCGACCATTTCCCCGGGGTGGGAGGCGCCACGAAGAAAAGAGTAGTTGCTTGCCGCCGCCAGTTCGGCGTAAGACGGCCTCATGGCTCAGCAGACCATGGCCTCAGGCGGCCAGCGCCTGGACGTACCAGCGGGAGGCCTTATCGCCGGGCGGCTGCCTGCGGTACAGACACAGGGAGCGTCCCTGCTCGTCCTCCACCAGCCAGTATTCCCGGCCGCCGCGTTCCTCGCTGCGCCACCACTCCGCCAGCACGCGCCTGGGACCTTGCGCGCGCCGTAGCGCCAGCCGCTTGCGGCGCCAGCGTATCCAGGCCGGGGGGCCGGCGGCCGCCGCTGCGGCAGCCTCAACGGGCTCGGCCCGCTCCAGCAACAGCAGCGGGGCGCGCATGGCCTTGTGCGGCGCCTCGAACCGATGTTCCGGCGGCGGGCTGTCCAGCGCCGAGACAAACCGCCACCGCCGTTCGGGCAGGTAACTGGCTTCCGGCGTGGGGATGCGCACGGCATCGGCCCCCAGGCGGCTGCAAAGCCGGTCCACCAGGCGCGCGAAATCGCCCTTGAGGTTGCCCGCGGAGGTGCCGGAAAGCCAATCCGCCTGTTCGGCCATTACGTCTTCGGCGTCGCGGGCAATGAGGCTGACGGCGTCGTAGCCCACCCCGCGTTCCCTGCCCGGCGCGCTCCCCTGCAGCTTTTCGTCCAGAAGTTCGGCCAGTTGCGGCGCCGGCTGAATGAGCCGGGCCGTGCGCAGGCCGTATGCCACGCATTTGCCGTCCGAGCGGTGCAGGCGCAGTTCGAAACGGCGCGAACCCATGCCGGCCGCGGCCAGCCGATCGCAAAGCCGAACGGCCAGTTCGGCAACCGCCGCGGCAATGGCCTGCCGCAGCACCACGGGGCTCTCGAAGTCCATCCGCACCTTGAATTTTCGCGGTGGCGGCAGGTAGTCCAGGGGCTCGGGAGCCTGGCCCGCGGCCTGCTTCAGACGCAATGCCGTTCCGGCGCCGAACCTGGCCTGAAGGGACTCGGAGGCAATGCCGCCAAGAGCGCCGATCGTGTCCAGGCCCAGCTCCCGCAACAAGCCGCAATCCCCGGCGTCCAGCCGCAGCGCTTCAACCGGCCATGCGCTCATGGGTTCAAGACCGCTGTCCGGCGGAAGAATGGTCACGGGCCCCGAAGCGGCCCGGGTCCCGGCCCAGGCGGCGCCGGGCGTGTCCGCCAGGCAGATCCGCGCCGCTTCGTCCCGCTCCCCAAGCTCGGCAAGAACCTCGCGAAGCAGTCGGCGTTCTCCGCCGAACAGGCCGATGGAGCCGGAAACGTCCAGAAACAGGCTGTTCCCGGGCGCCAGGGCGATCCTCGGCGTGAAACGCCAGCAGGCATGCGCCAGGCGCGCCAGGCGTTCCGCGAGCAATCGCTGCGCGGATTCAGCCGGCGGCCCGGACGGGGTTCGCTCGTGCAGGCGATGCAGCCAGACGCAGGCGATTCTCATGCTCGCTCCATTCGATGTTCCAGGCGCCGGGCGTCCAGCCGGGGGCCCGCTCCAGGCCCACGCGCCAGCTTCGCGCGCCGGGCAGTTCAAAGCCGCTCCAGACCAGTCCGGAAGGCGCGCCGGGCGCCGGTTCCACCCGCCAGCGGGTCTGCGCCGAGGAGGCTTCGCGAATCCGGGCGCCGCGTGTCAGAAAGATCCTCGATCCGCCGCGCAGCGCCCGCAGCGACAGACGACGCGACGCGGTAAATCCATAATGCCGCTCCGCTCCGGGCAGGCAGCCCACCACCGCCAGCAGACCGGGACAATCCAGCGCCTGCTCCAGGGCCCAGAGCAGCTCGCGCTCGTTGTCGGGCTCCACCAGCAGCAGATTCCGGGGGTTCAAACCGATAGCCTCCAGTCCCTCGCCGCAAGGCAGCCCCCAGCGGCGCGTGGCGGCGCGTGTCTGCACCCACACCAGGCGCCTTTCGGCGGCGCCGGGCAGGGTCGCGGCGGCGCACAACAGCAGCGACAGCGCCACCGCCCGGTCCGCGCCCCGCTCTCCCAGAAACTCGTGAACGCCGGGCCGCTCCAGCACCGCCAGCGGCCATCCCCGCCCCGCGTTTCCCTCCGGAGACAAATCCTCGCTCCCCGGGGTTTCGGTGCGTCCTCTTCCTTGCCTGCCGGGAGACGCATGAATCCATCCATGGAGCTTGGTTCCGCCATCCCTGGCTCCAACACTCCCGGCAGGCAAGGAAGAGGACGCACCGAAAGAGCCAGCCCGATCAGTCGTCACAGCGCGCCCTCCGGTCGGGGGGCCAGCCCAACGGCCTGTTCGCTCCAGTTCCAGAGACGCTTCATTTCCGAGCGGTCACGGGAGGCCGGCGAGCTTTCCTTGGTCGCCAGGTGTTCCCAGTACTTGCCGCTTTCCTTCTCCAGCATCGGCGAGGCCGCCAGGTACACATAAGTCTTCACCGAACGCTCCGGATCGTTGAAGAACGGCCGCAGCAGCTTGCTGGCCAGCCTTAGCGGTCCACGCATGTTGTCGTACACGGAGGTCCTGACGAAATAGCCGGGAGACACCGCGTTCACCGTCACGCCGCTGCCATTCAGGCGCCGCGCCATTTCATAGGTGATCAGCGTCATGGCCAGCTTGGATTGCTGATAGGCGGCAAACGCGCCGCGGTTGGAGATCGGCCGGCGCCCCCAGGGCTTCCTGATTTGCATGTCGTCCCAGTTCAGGGGTCCGCCGGCCTTGTGCGAGTCCGAGGAAATCATCACCACCCGGGCCGGGGCCGATTCCTTCATGCGCCCGAGCAACAGCCGGGTCAGCAGGAAATGGCCCAGGTAATGCACGGCCAGATGCTGCTCGAAACCGTCCTCGGTGAGCCGGTAGACGGGATCCACGAATCCGGCGTTGTTGATCAGCACGTGCAGCCGGTCGTAGCGCTCGAGCACGTGGTTTGCGAGCGAGCGCACCTGCGAAAACGAGGCGATGTCGCAGTGCACGAACTCCAGTTGATCGTTGCCGGTCAGCTCGACGATCTCATCGCGCGCCGCGCGCCCCTCTCCGTCCTTGATGTCGACCAGGATCAGCCGCGCTCCCAGTTTCGCGAGTTCGCGCGCGGCGATCCGTCCCATGCCGCGTGCGGTCCCCGTAATCAGGCAAGTCCTATCGCGCAGGCTCTGCTCTACCATCGTCGTACTCTATAGAGGGAACCCTCAAGTTTAGCGCCCCGCATGGACTCCGCCACCGTAGCCGTTATGTGCTGCCCTCGCCTTTTTCCTCCCCATCCTATCGGGGAGACGCCATCCTGGCTCGATTCTCGCTATCCCTGCTCCAACGCTCCCCGATAGGATGGGGAGGAAAAAGGCTTTACCGACTAGGGGCCGTTGAGGCGGAGTTCTTTGGCGGCGGACAGCAGGTAGTTGCGCGCCTGGGGGTTCTCCAGCCCCCGCGCCAGGCCCTCAAGCGCCCGGGCCTTGCGCTCGGCGTGACGCGCTTCCAGGGGTTCGATCAGCATCAACTGGTCCGCGAGATAAGCCGCCCAGCGGTAATCCGTCAGCAGCAGCGCGTTGTCCAGCGCCTCGTCCAGCGAGATGCCGCCGGAAGCCAGTTCGTGCAATCGCCAGGCCAGCGTGCGCGGAGCGAACGGCACCAGGCTGCCGGGCTTGCCGTCGAACCAGCCCATATGACGCGCGTAGACGGAGCGCACGGCCCAGCTCAGCGTGCCGTGCGACTGCGCCAGGACCGGGCTTGAGGCCAGGTCCGGGGGCAGGCGGATCGCGGCGGCCAGCTCCCCGGGCCCCAGGCCCGCGTCAATACCCCGCAGGGTCTCGTCCAGGACGAAACGAAGCGCCGCGGCATAGTCGGCCAGCGCCCGATCGATCGCGGCCGCGCCGAACAGAGGCTGAAGGTGACCGGCAATCAGCACTTCCGCCTTCTCCGCCCGCATACGGTCCAGGCTGCGCGCCCATTGCTCGAAATCCGCCGCCTGGTCGCCGATTCCGTCCAGGTCGCCGGGAAAGGCCTGGTAGAAATTGCCTCCGGCAATCAGTACCTTGCGCTCGGGCAGCCAGACGTAGAGCTGATCCTGGGTCTCGCCCGGGGCCGCGACCAACTCCACCATAACGCCCGAAATCCGCAGCCGGTAGCGGTCGCCGTAAAACAGGCTGTCGGGAGGCAGGTAGCGATCCCCGGTGTCCTCTTCCGCCGGCGCCGGATCGATCACCGCAACGGCTCGCTTCCCCTGTCCGAGAAGCAGGCCCTTCTGCCGCTGGCGCCGCTTTCGCGCTTCCACGCCGACCACGTTGCGCCTGAGCCGGAAGTTGGAGCGCGCGTATACGTTGGGCGCGAAGTAGCTTCCGGTGAACGCCGCCGCGCCGGCCACGTGGGCCTGATCGCCGTGGGTGTAGATCACCGCGGCAAAAGGCAGTTCCACCCTTTGCCGGTAGGCGGAGGCGGCCCTTTCGGCCGCGGCGCCGGAGTGGTGCGCATCGATCAGGATGGCCGCGTCTTCGCCGGCGATCAGGGTGGAGTTCGACGGCCCGAAGCCGGTTGCCAGGTAGACGCCTTCGGCGACTTCAAGCACCTCACCGGCCAGGCCGCGCGGGGCAGGAAGAAACGCCAGCGCCGCAAGCAGGACGGCAACGCCCGCCAGGCGCGCCCGCCAGCGAAGGACGGTCATTCGGGGTTTTCGAGCACGCGCGACACGGAAAGCCAGGAGCCGACCGGAATGATCATCGATTGCAGCCTCTTTTCGGTTGCGATGCGCCGATTGAAGGCCTGGATCCCGTAGGCCGGATGATCGGGCGCCAGTTCCTCGTTCCCCTGGCCGAAACAGTCGGTGTTGTCGCCCAGAATCAGGCCGCCCGGCCGCGTGTGCTCGAGGGCGAAATCGAGCGCGTCGCAGTAAATCTCCTTGCCCGTGTCGATGAACACCAGGTCGTAGGGCCCGTACCCGGCCAGTTCGGGCTGCACGTCCAGCGCGCCGCCCATGACGATGCGGACCCTGTCCTCCACTCCGGCGCGGCGAAAGTTCTCCGCTGCGACTTCGGCGTGCAGCGGTTCGAACTCGTTGGTGACCAGCAGGCCGCCCGGGGGCAGCGCGCGCGCCAGCCAGATTCCCGAATAGCCGGCCAGGGTGCCGAATTCCAGGATCCTGCGCGCCCCGATCAGCCGCGCGAGGAGATTCAGCGCCTGCCCCGTTTCGGCGTTCACCGAGATATCGGGCATGCCGCGCGCGACCGCCGCGGGCATGATCCCGGCAAGCAGCTCGTCCTCGTAGTCGAACAGGTTGCGGCGGTAGGTGTCGAGGTCGGGATAGGCAGTCATGGGCTGGCAACCTTGCGGGCACGGCGTAGTATATCGGCCAGCCGAAAAAGGAGTACCGAATGGCCACGGCCGCAGAGAAAAAGCGCATCGTTGAGGATTTCCTCAGGCGCTGCAACGACTATTCCGACAACAAGCTTCGGAAGTACCGCTCATCCCTGACAGGAGCGGATGACGAACAGGACCTCGCGATCCAGGACAGGATCAACCACTGGGTGGCGTATCGCGCGTTCAATGAGCACGCGATCATGGAGCTGAAGGGCACCGAGCTCGACGACTGGTTCGATGACGACTGAAGGCCCCGGGCAAGACACGGTGCTTGACGCCGGTGCGTTCCGGCGGCACGCGCACGAGGTGGCGGACTGGATTGCCGACTATTTCGAGGAGGTCGAGGGATTCCCGGTGCGCTCGCGGGTGCAACCCGGCGACCTCCTTGCCGCCCTGCCCTCCAGCGCACCCGAACGGCCCGAATCGATGGAGCGCATCCTGGCGGACTTCCGGCAGTTGATCCCGCCGGGAATGACGCACTGGCAGCATCCGTCCTTCTTCGCGTTTTTCCCCGCCAACTCCAGCCCGCCATCGGTGCTGGCGGAGATGCTGACCGCCGGCATGGCGGCCCAGTGCATGCTGTGGGAAACCTCGCCCGCCGCCAACGAACTGGAAGCCCGCATGATGGAGTGGCTCCAGAATCTTCTCGGCCTGCCCCGCGCCTGGCGGGGGGTGATCCAGGATTCCGCCTCGGGCGCCACGCTTTGCGCAATGCTCGCGGCGCGCGAGCGGACGAGAGAGAACACGGTCGTCGACAGGCTTGCGTTCTATACGTCCGACGAAGCCAATTCCTCGGTCCACAAGGGCGCCCGCATCGCCGGTTTCCCGCTGGATCGCATCCGCAGCATCGACACCGACGAGCGCCAGGCAATGAAGCCGGATGCGCTCGCGCAGGCGATAAAGGACGACCGTGCCGCGGGGCTGACCCCGGCCTGCGCGGTCATCACCCTGGGAACGACCGGCACCGGCGCGATGGACCCTATGGCTGAAATAGGCGAAATCTGCCGGCGCGAGGATGTCTATCTGCACGTGGACGCCGCCTGGGCCGGCAGCGCCCTGATACTGCCGGAATACCGCCATCTGCTGGACGGCATCGAGCAGGCCGATTCCTTCGTGTTCAATCCGCACAAGTGGATGTTTACCAACTTCGACTGCTCGGCGCACTTCCTCAAAGACCCGGAATCGCTGCAGCGGTCGCTGTCGATCAATCCCGTTTACCTGCAGAACACCAGCGACGAACAGATCACCGAGTACCGCGATTTCGGCGTCTCGCTCGGCCGCCGGTTCCGCGCGCTGAAGCTGTGGTTCGTGATCCGCGCCTTCGGCGCCGAGGGCCTGCGCGAGAAGATCCGCTCGCACGTCGAGTGGACCGGAGAACTCGCCGGGGAGATCGAGGCCGCCGAAGACTTCGAACTGGTCACCGGCCCCAACCTCGCGCTCATCACCTGGCGCTATGCCCCCGACAGCGTGAGCGGGGCGGCGCTGGACGAACTCAACGAGCGTCTGCTGCAGGCGATCAACGACGACGGCCGCCTGTACCTGACGCGGGGTTCCGTGAACGGCCGCATGGTCATCCGCTTTTCCGTGGGCCAGACCCGCACCGAGGCCAGGCACGTGCGCTCAGCCTGGAAAACGATTCAGGAAATCGCTGCAACTATCTGATATAGAAAGTTTAGTGCTGTTCGGCAGGCTTGCCTATGTCGGCAGCGGGACGCTTGCGTTTTCGGGGCGCGGTCTTTTTCTTTTTCCTGCCCGACTTGCCCCAACCCGGCGGCGGGGTGGGTTCCTCCCCGTCCATGATCTCGCCGATCTGGAGCTGTTCGATCGTCTCGTACTTGAGCAGCGTGTCGGCCATCGCGTGCAGGAGTTCCATGTTGTCGGTGAGGATCGTCCTGGCCCGCTCGTAGGCGGTGTCGATGATCCCGCGCACCTCCTTGTCTATCGCGTGCACCGTGGCGTCGGACACCTGCTTGTGCTGGGTGACCGTGCGACCCAGGAACACCTCGCCGTCCTCCTCGCTGTAGGTCAGCGGGCCCAGGCGGCTGGACAGGCCCCACTTGGTGACCATGTTGCGCGCGATCGCGGTGGCGCGTTCGATATCGTTGGCCGCCCCCGTGGTCACCGCGTCCTTGCCGAACACCAGCTCCTCGGCCACGCGTCCGCCGAACAGGCTGGTGATCTGGCTGATCAGGCGCTGCTTCGAATGGCTGTGGCGGTCGACTTCCGGCAGGAACATCGTTACACCCAGCGCGCGGCCGCGCGGAATGATCGTGACCTTGTGCACCGGGTCGTGTTCGGGCACGTTCAGGCCCACGATGGCATGCCCGGATTCGTGATAGGCGGTGAGCTTGCGCTCCTCGGGGCTCATCACCATGGACTTGCGTTCGGTGCCCATCAGGATCTTGTCCTTGGCCTTCTCGAACTCCTCCATGGCCACCGACTTGTTCCCGACCCGCCCGGCCAGCAGTGCCGCCTCGTTGACCAGGTTGGCAAGGTCGGCGCCGGAGAAGCCCGGCGTTCCGCGCGCCAGCGTGCTGGCGGAGACGCTTTCGTGCACCGGAACCTTGCGCATGTGGACCTTGAGAATCAGCTCGCGGCCGCGGATGTCGGGCAACGGCACCACCACCTGGCGGTCGAAGCGCCCCGGCCGCAGCAGCGCCGGGTCCAGCACGTCCGGGCGGTTGGTGGCCGCGATGACGATGATGCCCTCGCTGCCGGCGAACCCGTCCATCTCCACCAGGAGCTGGTTCAGCGTCTGCTCGCGCTCGTCGTGGCCGCCGCCGAGTCCCGCGCCCCGGTGGCGGCCGACCGCGTCGATCTCGTCGATGAAGATGATGCACGGCGCCTGTTTCTTGGCCTGCTCGAACATGTCGCGCACTCTCGATGCGCCCACGCCCACGAACATCTCCACGAAATCCGAGCCGGAAATGGTGAAGAAGGGAGCCTCCGCCTCGCCGGCGATCGCGCGCGCCAGCAGGGTCTTGCCGGTGCCGGGCGGGCCCACCATGAGCACACCCTTGGGTATCTTTCCGCCGAGCCGCTGAAACTTGGAGGGGTCCTTCAGGAACTCGACCACCTCGGCAACTTCCTCCTTGGCCTCCTCGATGCCCGCCACGTCCTCGAAAGTCACGGGGGTTTGCTCCGGGTTGAGCAGGCGGGCGCGGCTGCGGCCGAAGGACATGGCCCCGCCACGGCCGCCCACGCCGCCCTGCATCTGGCGCATGAAGTACAGCCAGATGCCGATCAGCAGCAGGAACGGCAGCAGATTGAGCAGAAACGAGACCCAGGCGCTCTCCGACTTCGGCTTGGGCGAATGCACCTCCGCGCCGCTCACGGTGAGTTCGCGAACCAGTTCGGAATTGTCGGTGGAAGGCGGGCTGTAGGTCACGAACTGCTGCCCGCCGACCTGTTCACCGCGAATCGTGCGGTCTTCCAGGATTTCGACTTCCTTGATTCCGCCGTTGGCCACAAGTTCAAGGAACTGCGAGAAATTGATCTCCTCGGCCTGGGTGCCCCGGTTGTTCAGGGGCTGCAGCAACATCATCAGGGCCAGCGCTATGACCAGCCACAGGAAGATATTCTTGGTGAACTTGTTCATTATCCGGCGCCGTCAGGCCGTACAACCATACATGAAGGGCCCCGGCGCGTGGAGCGCACCGGGGCGGGCCACCTTTCTGTTATCGCACGAGTAGTTCTTGCGTTTCATTCGGGCTGCGGAACGATCCTCAGATAGGGCTTGGGCGCTTCCCACCCGTCCGGGAACTTCTCCCTGGCCTGCTCGTTTGAGACCGCGGGCACGATGATGACGTCCTCGCCCCATTTCCAGTTCACCGGGGTCGCGACCTGGTGCGAAGCGGTGAGCTGGCAGGAATCCAGCAGCCGCAGCACTTCGTCGAAATTGCGCCCGGTGCTCATGGGGTAGGTCAGCATGGCCTTGATCCGCTTGTCCGGACCGATGACGAACACCGAACGCACGGTTAGGTTGTCCACCGCGGTGCGGCCTTCGGACGTCTCGCCCGCGCCGGCCGGAAGCATGTCGTACAGCTTGGCGATCTCGAGGTTGGAGTCGCCGATCAGCGGATACGTGACGGCGTGTCCCTGCGTCTCCTCGATATCCTTGACCCACTCGTTGTGATCGCTTACCGGGTCGACGCTCAGTCCGATGACCCTGGCGTTGCGCTTCGAGAATTCCGGCATGAGCCCCGCCATGTAGCCCAGCTCGGTGGTACACACCGGCGTGAAATCCTTGGGGTGAGAAAAGAGAATGGCCCAGCCGTCGCCGATCCACTCGTGGAAACGAATTGCGCCTTCGGTCGTCTCGACCGTGAAATCCGGCGCCACATCGTTGATTCTCAGGCTCATTGCGTGCCTCCTTGATGATTATGGACCCCTGCTTCGAGGTCCGGATTGGCCGTCGGATTGTACCAAAACGGTGTTCTCGCAACGGACGAAAACCTTGACACGCAGGTTGTCGTTTTCTTCTACACGGACTTGAGGGCGACAAGCGACTTCTTCAAGTCGCCGCTGTAGCCGTTCATTGCCCCTCTTCTTCCGGGAGTGTTGGAGCCAAGGATGGTGGAACCAAGCCAGGGATGGCGTCTCCCGTAAGAAGAGGGGCAATGAACGACGAGATCGAAGCGCCGACGGCCCAAGAAGTCAGGTACGGCCGACGAGGTACGTTTCGCGGCTGGCCTTCCTCGAGGCCTCCGGAGTGCGAAGCCGCGCCTTGCGCAGGCCGGCGCGCGCCGTGGCGACGAATTCCTCGAAACCGGCGCCCTGAAAGAGCTTGGCCACGAAAGTTCCCCCGGGCCGTAAAAGCTCGAGAGCCGCCTCAAGGGCCAGGGCGGCCAGTTCCATGGATACCGCCTGGTCCCGGTCCCGATTACCGCTCAGCTTTGGCGCCAGGTCCGAAAGGACGGCGTCCGCCGGCCCGTCCAGGGCTCTGCGCACGTCCATGATGGCCGCGGGGTCGGCAATATCCGCCTGCAGCACGGCAACGCCCCGGAGCGGCTCCATCGGCTCAATGTCTATCGCCACGACCCGTCCACCCGGCGCCACCCTTCGCGCCGCGTACTGGCTCCATCCTCCTGGCGCCGCACCCAGATCAACGATCCTGCCGCCACGGCTGAACAGGCGCTCGCGCCGATCGAGTTCCTGTAGCTTGAATACGGCCCGGGACCGCCAGCCTTCCGCCCGCGCGCGCCGGGTCCAGTGATCCGCCCAGGCGCCTTTCTTCATTCCGGCCTTATTCGTAGTTCACGGCCAGGATCTCGTAGTTTCGAACACCTCCCGGCGTGCTGAGTGAAATCTCGTCGCCTTCGTACTTGCCGATCAGCGAACGGGCCATCGGAGAGACGAATGAAATCGCGTCGTCCCGCACCCTCGCCTCGTCCTCCCCCACGATCTGGTAGCTGACCTGTCCGTCGCCGTCGAGATTCCTGAGTTCCACCGTGACCCCGAAAACCACCCGACCGTCATGCGGAATGCGATCCAGGTCGATCACCCGGGCGTGGGACAGGCGGCCTTCGATATCGCGGATGCGCGCCTCGACCAGCCCCTGCTGCTCCTTGGCTGCGTGGTACTCGGCGTTCTCGCGCAAATCGCCGTGCTCGCGCGCCTCCCCTATGGCGCGCGCCAGGCGCGGACGGTCCTCGTTCCTCAGCCGCTTCAATTCCTCGCGCAACGCCTGTTCGCCGGCGCGGGTCATGGGAACCTGGGTCATGTCGCCATTGCCTCGTGCAGATCCTGCAGCCGCGATACCGCGCCCGCTCCGTAGTAGTCGATCGCCCGGCAGGCCGCGTCGGCGGCCGCCAGGGTGGTGAAATAGGTGACGTTGTTGCCCACGGCTTCGGCGCGGATTTCGTGCGACTCCAGGATCGAGGCGCGTCCCTCGGTGGTGTTCACGATCAGGTCCACCTCGCCGTTGCAGATCAGATCCACGATATGCGGACGGCCCTCGCGCACCTTGTTGATGCGCCGGCAGGAAACGCCGTGGCGGGCCAGGAAAGCGGCGGTCCCGTGCGTGGCCACCAGGTCGAACCCCTTCATCCGGAGCATACGCGCCAGTTCCACCGAATCCTCCTTGTCCGGATCGCGTAGCGACAACAGGGCCGCCCCGCCCCGTTTGAGGTCCACGCCGGCGCCTTCCTGGGCGCGCGCGTACGCCTCGGCGAAGCTGGTTCCCACGCCCATGACCTCGCCGGTGGACTTCATTTCCGGGCCGAGTATCGGATCCGCGCCCGGGAAACGGGAAAACGGAAATACCGATTGCTTGACCGAGAAATACGCCGGCCGCGGCGGATCGCCGACGCCCTGTTGGTCGAGGGTGCGTCCCACCATGACCAGCGCCGCGACCTTGGCGAGCTGGATGCCGACGGCCTTGGAAACGTAGGGCACGCTGCGCGAGGCCCGCGGATTCACCTCGAGGACATAGATGTCCCCGTCCTGGATCGCGAACTGCACGTTCATCAGTCCGCGCACGCCCAGGGCCTGGGCCAGAAGCCCGGTCTGGCGCGCCAGTTCGTCCTGAACTTCCTCTCCGGCCGTTGCGGGCGGCAGGCAGCAGGCGGAGTCCCCGGAGTGGACGCCGGCCTGTTCGATGTGCTCCATGATTCCGCCGACCAGGACCCGCTCGCCGTCGTAGATCGCGTCAACGTCGAATTCCACCGCCCGGGGCAGAAACTCGTCCAGCAGCACCGGGCTTTCGTTGGACACGGACACGGCCTCGGCCATGTAGCGCCGCAGTTCCTCCTCGCCGTGCATCACGTCCATCGCGCGCCCGCCCAGGACGTAGGAAGGCCGCAGCATGAGCGGATACTTCAGCTCCCTCGCCAGCCTCACGGCCTCATCGACCGAGCGGGCGGTGCGGTTCTCCGGCTGCCTGAGACCCAGGTCGCGGAGCAGATCCTTGAAGCGCTCGCGGTCCTCGGCCCGGTCGATGGCGTCCGGGGGCGTGCCGATAATCGGGGCGCCGGCGCGATCCAGGTCCCGCGTGATCCGAAGCGGCGTCTGGCCGCCGTACTGGACGATCACGCCCTCGGGCTTCTCGCGCAGCACGATCTCCATGACGTCCTCGACCGTCAGGGGCTCGAAATACAGCTTGTCGGAGGTATCGTAGTCGGTGGAAACGGTCTCGGGGTTGCAATTCACCATGATCGTCTCGTAACCGGCGTCGCGCAGCGCCAGCGCCGCGTGCACGCAGCAATAATCGAACTCGATGCCCTGCCCGATCCGATTGGGCCCGCCGCCCAGGATCATGATCTTGGCCCGGTCGGAAGGATCCGCCTCGCATTCCTCCTCGTAGCTGGAGTACATGTAGGCGGTGGACGTGGGAAATTCCGCCGCGCAGCTGTCGACGCGCTTGAAGACCGGCGCTATCCCCGCCGCCCGCCGCCGCTCCCTCACCTGCCCCTCGCTCACGCCGAGCAGATGCGCCAGGCGGCTGTCGGCAAAGCCCTTGCGCTTCAGCCGCAGAAGCCGGTCGTCGCCCAGAGCCTCCAGTCCCGTTTTCTTCACCGCCTCTTCCTCGCGCACCAGGTCGGCGATCTGGCCGATGAACCAGGGATCGATCCGGCACAGTTCGAAGACTTCGTGCCCGGACATCCCCAGGCGCAGTGCATCGGCCACGTAGAGCAGGCGTTCCGCGCCGGCGGTGCGAAGTTCCTCGCCGACCCGGGCCCGCGCATCGGGACCGGAGGGGTCCACCCGCTCGCACAGCCCGTCGATCCCGATCTCCAGGCTCCGCAGGGCCTTCTGCAGCGATTCCTGAAAGGTCCGGCCCAGCGACATCGCCTCGCCCACCGATTTCATCTGGGTGGTCAGCCGCGCGTCGGCGCGCGGAAACTTCTCGAAGGCGAACCGGGGCGCCTTGGTCACGATGTAGTCGATCGCCGGCTCGAAGGAGGCCGGCGTCAGCCCCGCGGTAATCTCGTTCCTCAGTTCGTCCAGCGTATAGCCGACGGCCAGCTTGGCCGCCACCTTGGCGATAGGGAAGCCGGTGGCCTTGGAAGCCAGCGCCGACGAGCGCGAAACCCGCGGATTCATTTCGATCACTACCATGCGGCCGTCATCGGGGTGGATGGCGAACTGCACGTTGGAGCCGCCGGTGTCCACGCCGATCTCTCTCAGCACTGCGATAGACGCGTCGCGCATGCGCTGGTATTCCTTGTCGGTCAGCGTCAGCGCCGGCGCCACGGTAATCGAGTCGCCCGTGTGTATGCCCATGGGATCGACGTTCTCGATCGAACACACGATGATGCAGTTGTCGCGCCCGTCGCGGACAACTTCCATCTCGAATTCCTTCCAGCCCAGCACCGACTCCTCGACCAGCGCCGAGTGGCTGGGGGACGCGTCCAGCGCCCGCGCCATGGCCGACTCGAACTCGGTCGCGTCGCGGGCGATGCCGCCGCCCACGCCGCCCAGCGTGAAGGAGGGGCGGATTATGGCCGGATACCCGATCTCGCCGATCACCTCCAGGGCCTCGGGAACGCTACGCACCATCCAGGAGCGCGGCGTTTCCAGGCCGATGGACAGCATGGCGTCGCGAAAGCGCTCGCGATCCTCGGCCTTGTCGATGACGTCGCCGCGGGCGCCGATCAGCTCCACGCCGAACTGTTCGAGCACGCCCTCCCGGTCCAGTTCCAGCGAGGTATTCAGGCCGGTCTGTCCGCCCATGGTGGGAAGCAGGGCATCCGGACGCTCGCGCTCGATCACCGCGGCCAGGGAGCGTGCGTTCACCGGCTCGATATAAACGGCGTCGGCGGTCTCCGGGTCGGTCATGATGGTGGCCGGGTTGGAGTTGGCCAGCACCACGCGGTAGCCCTCCTCGCGCAGCGCCTTGCAGGCCTGAACGCCCGAATAGTCGAACTCGCAGGCCTGACCGATCACGATCGGCCCCGCGCCGATGATCAGCACGCTTTCGAGATCGTCCCTGCGAGGCATGGCGTCAGGAGGCCCCGATCAGTCCGGCGAAGCGCTCGAAGGCGTAGCCGAGGTCGTGCGGCCCCGGGCTGGCCTCGGGGTGGCCCTGAAAGCCGATGGCGGGACGGCTGCGGTGCGCGAGGCCCTGCAAGGTTCCGTCGAACAGCGAGCGATGGGTGGCGCGCAGGCAATCGGGCAGGCTTTCCTCTTCCACGGCAAATCCGTGGTTCTGGCTGCTGATGGCCACCTCCCCGCTTTCCAGGTCCACAATAGGATGATTGGCGCCATGATGTCCAAATTTCATCTTCATTGTGCGGGCGCCACAGGCCAGACCCAGAATCTGGTGCCCCAGGCAGATGCCCAGGACGGGCGTTTCCGACTCCAGGATTTCCTTCACGGCCTCGATCGCGTAGCTGCAGGGTTCCGGATCGCCGGGTCCGTTCGACAAGAAAATGCCGTCCGGCTTGAGCGAAAGGGCCTCGCTTGCCGGCGCCTCGGCGGGCAGCACGATCACGCGCCGGGCCAGACGGGCCAGGGAGCGGAGAATGTTCCGCTTGACGCCGTAGTCGTAGGCCACGATCCGGTCGAACTTCCGACCTCCCGCACCGCCGGTCCAGGCAATTCCCGGGTCTCCCGCGTCAACCGGCCATTCATAGGCCGAATCGACGCTCACGACACGGGCCAGGTCCATGCCGACCATTCCCGGCGCGGCGCGGGCCCTGGCCAGTGCCTCGTCGGTGCGGTCCGTACCGGTGAGGATGCAGCCCTGCTGCGCACCCTCTTCCCTCAGGATGCGTGTAAGCCGCCGGGTATCGATCCCGGCGATCGCAACCGTGCCCTCGTCGCGCAGGAAATCCGTGAACGCCGTGTCCTTGCGCCAGTTGCTTTCCGTAACCGGCAGGTCGCGGATGACCAGACCCGCCGCATAGACCCGGTCGGACTCGTAATCTTCGCGATTTGCGCCGGTATTGCCCACGTGGGGAACCGTGAGAGTAACGATCTGGCGGCAATAGGAGGGATCGGTGAGGATTTCCTGGTAGCCGGTCATGGCGGTGTTGAACACCACCTCGCCCTGGGTCTCGCCATCGGCGCCGATCGACCAGCCACGGAATACGGCCCCGCCCGCCAGGGCTAGCACCGCAGATTTCACTAGGTCGCGGAAGCCGCCATTACGGAGGATAAATCGTACAGTCCGGGCGGGCGTCCGGCAAGCCAGCGCGCGGCTCGCAACGCTCCGGCGGCGAATACGCCGCGGCTCAGGCTCTGGTGGCGCAATTCCAGCACCTCTTCGTCGCCCGCCAGCAGCACGGAATGATTGCCGGAATACCCCCCACCACGCACCGCGCTGAATCCTATGGAACCCTTCTTGCGCTCGCCGGTCTGACCGTGGCGCGCAAACACCGCAACGTCGGAGAATTCCCTCCCGCGCGCCGCGGCGGCCGTCCTGCCCAGTTGCAGCGCGGTCCCGGAGGGAGCATCGGCCTTGCCGCGATGGTGGGTCTCGACGATTTCGAGGTCATAGTCCTCGCCAAGCTGTCCGGCCGCCACCGTGAGCAGTTCGTTCAGCACGTACACGCCCAGACTCATGTTGCTGGCCTGCAACACGGCGATTCGCCCGGCCGCCTGTTCGAGGGCCGCCTGGCCCGCGTCGTCGATTCCCGTCACGCCTTCCACGAGCGCGCAGCCGGACTCGGCGCAGGCGGCCGCGATCTCCGCGGTCACCGCGGCCGAGGAAAAGTCGACCGCGACATCGGCGCCGGCGACGCTTTCGGCCGGGGAGTCCGTAACGCTGACGCCGGCGGCGGGAAGGCTTGCGGCCAGCCCGGCATCCTGGCCGACCCAGGCATCGCCGGGCGCCGCCAGGGCGCCGGCAAGCTCCAGGTCGCCGGCTGCGGCCACCCGTGTCATCAGTTCGCGGCCCATGCGGCCGCTGGCTCCGAGCAGGCTGATCTTCATGATGCGCGCCGCTCGCGTCCCTTGTCCCTCGCCCACTCGAGCCACCGCGCCCGGCGGGGCTGCTGGCGGTCGCCCTGGCGCTCAAGCTCCCCGGCGAACTGCTTGAGCAGCCGCTTCTGCGCGCTGTTCAGCTCCACGGGCGTTTCCACTTCGATATGGCAGAAGAGGTCGCCCTTGCGTCCGCCACGCGCCGGCTTCACGCCGCGATTGCGCAGGCGGAAAGTGCGCCCGGACTGGGTGCCGGCGGGGATCTTCAGTTTCACGTTTCCGGTCAAAGTCGGCACTTCCACCTCTCCACCCAGGGCAGCGGTGGTAAAGCTTAATGGAAAGCGGCACTGCAGATTGGCCCCGTCCCGCTCAAAGAAGGGATGCGGCCGTACATTCATTTCCACCAGCAGGTCGCCGGCGGGACCGCCGCGCTTCCCGGCATTGCCCTTGCCGCGCACGCGGGAGCGGTCGCCCGTGTCCACGCCAGGCGGCACCTTGAGCGAAATCTCCTCGCTCTTGCGGACCGCGCCGTTGCCGGAGCAGTCTCCGCAGGGATCGGACACGACGCGCCCCTCGCCGCCGCATGCGCCGCAGGTCTGCCGGATGGAAAAGATTCCCTGCCGCACCTGGGTCTGCCCGGCGCCTCCGCAGCGCCCGCAGGTGCTCAGTCCGGTCCCGGGCCGAGCCCCGGAGCCGGAACAGGTGGAACAGGCCACCGTGCGCGGAATGGTGATCCGCATATCGGCGCCGAAGATGGCCTCGGTAAAGTCCAGGTCCAGCCGGTAGCGCAGGTTGGCGCCCCGGCGGGACTGGCTGCCGCCGCCGCGCCGGCCGCCGAACACTTCGCCGAAAATGTCGCCGAAAATCGTGTTGAAAGGGTCCGAGGACGCGCCGGCGCCGGCGCCCGCTTCGACGCCGGCGTGGCCGAACTGGTCGTATGCGGCGCGTTTCTGCTCGTCGCTCAGGACCTCGTAGGCGCGCTTGGCTTCCTTGAAGCGGTTGGCGGCTTCCTCGCCCTGGTCGGGGTTGCGGTCGGGGTGATAGCGCATGGCCAGGCGCCGGAATGCCTTCTTGACATCCGCTTCCGACGCGTTGCGGTCCACGCCGAGGACCTCGTAGTAGTCGCGCTCGGCCATTCAATCTACTCCCCGGGGCGCTTCGATCCCGCCTTCTCTTCGCCCCCTTTATCCGGGAGTATCGGAGGCAGGGATGCCGGAGCAAGCTCCATGGATGGATTAATGCGTCTCCCGGATAAAGGGGGCGAAGAGAAGGCTACGGTGGGCGTTGCGATCAGGCGGACTTCTTTTGGTCGTCGGGCGTAACGTCCTCGAACTCGGCGTCGGTGACGTCGGCGTCATCACCGCCGGAGTCCATTTCCGGTTCCGCGCCTTCGCCGCCCTGCTCCGCCTGCGCCTGCTCCTGGTAGACGCGCTGGGCCAGGCCGGCCGCCGCCTCGGACAGCGCACGGCTCTTGGCCTCGATCACCGACTTGTCGTCGCCCTGAAGCGCCGTCTTCAGATCGGCGATCGCCGATTCGATGGCGGCCCGCTCGTCCGGCTGCACCTTTTCGCCGAGGTCGGACAGCGCCTTTTCGCTGGAGTGCACCAGCCCGTCGGCCTGGTTGCGCACGTCCACCAACTCGCGGAACTTGCGGTCCTCCTCGGCATGCATCTCGGCGTCCTGGACCATCTGGTCGATCTCCTTGTCGGACAGCCCGCTGGAGGCCTTGATCACGATCTTCTGCTCGCGGCCGGTGGCCTTGTCCTTGGCCGACACGTTCAGGATGCCGTTGGCGTCGATGTCGAAGGTCACCTCGATCTGCGGAACGCCGCGCGGCGCCGGCGGAATGTCGGTGAGGTCGAAGCGGCCCAGCGACTTGTTGTCCGCGGCCCGCTGGCGCTCGCCCTGCAGCACGTGAATCGTCACCGCGGACTGTCCGTCATCGGCGGTCGAGAACACCTGGTTGGCGCGGGTCGGAATCGTCGTGTTCTTGTCGATCAGCCGGGTCATGACCTGCCCCAGCGTCTCGATGCCGAGCGACAGCGGAGTCACGTCGAGCAGCAGCACGTCTTTGACGCTGCCCGAAAGCACGCCGGCCTGGATCGCGGCGCCCAGCGCCACGGCCTCGTCGGGATTGACGTCCTTGCGCGGGTCGCGGCCGAAGAAGTCGCGCACGGCGTCCTGGACCTTGGGCATGCGGATCTGGCCGCCCACCAGGATCACGTCGTTGATGTCGCCCACCGAGAGACCGGCGTCCGACAGG
Organism: Gammaproteobacteria bacterium; assembly: GCA_965116895.1. Lineage (GTDB taxonomy): Bacteria > Pseudomonadota > Gammaproteobacteria > Steroidobacterales > Foliamicaceae > Foliamicus. The sequence continues at coordinate 1,632,557 of OZ220729.1, forward strand.
GCCGTGCGGCACGGCTCGATCGTGCGCGCGATGAGGTCCTCCACCAGGGCCTCGAGCTTGGCGCGCGTGACCCGGATGTTCATGTGCTTGGGACCGTCCGCGTCGGCGGTGATGAACGGCAGGTTGATCTCCGTTTGCTGCTGCGAGGACAGTTCGATCTTGGCTTTCTCCGCAGCCTCCTTCAGCCGCTGCATGGCCAGCGGGTCCTTGCGGATGTCCACGCCCTGCTCCTTTTCGAACTCGCCGGCGAGGTAGTCGATCAGCCGGTTGTCGAAGTCCTCTCCACCCAGGAAGGTGTCGCCGTTGGTGGCCAGCACTTCGAACTGCGTCTCGCCGTCGATCTCGGCAATCTCGATGATGGAGATATCGAAGGTCCCGCCGCCCAGGTCGTAGACGGCGATCTTGCGGTCGCCGCGCTGCTGCCCCATGCCGTAGGCCAGGGCGGCCGCGGTGGGCTCGTTGATGATGCGCTTGACCTCGAGCCCGGCGATCTTGCCGGCGTCCTTGGTGGCCTGGCGCTGGGAGTCGTTGAAATAGGCCGGAACCGTGATCACGGCCTCGGTCACGTCCTCGCCCAGGAAATCCTCGGCGGTCTTCTTCATCTTCTGCAGCACACGCGCGGAAATCTCGGGCGGGGCGATCTTGCGCCCCTTGACCTCCACCCAGGCGTCGCCGTTGTCCGACTCCACCAGCTTGTACGGCACCATCTCGGCGTCGCGCTGCACGACGCTGTCCTTGAACCTGCGCCCGATCAGGCGCTTGATCGCGTACAGCGTGTTGGTGGGATTGGTGATGGCCTGGCGCTTGGCGGATTGACCCACCAGGACCTGGTCGTCCTTGGCGAAAGCCACGATCGAAGGCGTGGTCCGGTCGCCTTCGGAATTCTCGATGACTTTGCCCTGCTTGCCGTCCATGACGGCCACGCAGGAATTGGTGGTCCCGAGGTCGATTCCGATTATCTTGCTCATGCGTGTTTCTCCATGAACTTGTACATATTTGTTGCCTCTACCCGATATGAGGATTCACGGCGCGCAATTCAACGGGCAGGGGCGCTTTAGTAGCGGGACACGACACTAGCCGTCTGCGCCGTCCTCCGGGTCTTTGGCGGCGGGAGGGCCGGAACAGACCACGACGCGGGCGGCGCGCAGCAGGCGACCCTGCATCAGATAGCCCTTCTGCATCACGGCGATCACGCTGTCGGCGGCGACCGAATCGGACGGCTGCATGCTCACCGCTTCGTGGCGCTCGGGGTCGAAGGGCTCGCCCTCGGCGTCCACCGCCTCCACGCCGAACTGTTCCAGCGCCTTCAGAAACTGGCGCAGCGTGGCTTGCTGGCCTTCCAGGAGACTCTCGGCCGTGGCCCCGTCGGCGGAACTCAGGCCCAGCTCCAGACTGTCGATCGACGCCAGGAGCTCGCGGGCGATCTGCCGCTGCCCGCGGCCGTATGCATTGCTGATCTCCCTTTGCGCGCGCCGCCGAACGTTCTCGGCCTCGGCCACCGCCCGCAGGTGGGCCTCGTGCTGTTCGTTGAGCGCCGCCTTGAGGCCCTCGATTTCCTTCGCGGGGTCCTCCGGTTCAGCGGATTCGGCGCTGTCGGCCGAATCCGGCGCGTCTTCCGCTTGCGGCTCTTCGGATTGGTTCCGCTCACTCATCAACAGTTTCCCCTTTGCTGCCGGAAGCGGGGCGGGCCCGCTCCCATGTTTTCCATGCGGGGGTACTATGGTGCATTATTCCTCTTTTTCAAGCCGCACCAGCCTGTTGGACTGCCGCCGAACGGAGGTCCCGCAAATGCCGAAAATCCAGTTTCAGAGAGTGGCGATTCTTGCCCGCGACGGGCATAGCGCCATTGCGCGGGCGGCCGGCGAACTGGCGGCCCATCTGACCGAACTGGGGTGCTCGGCAACGCTCGCGCAGGGGCAGGAGAACCCGGCGGCGGTGCAGGAGGCCCAGCTGATCATCGCAATGGGCGGGGACGGCGCCATGCTGCGCGCGGCGCAAGTCGCCGTGCAGCGCGACACTCCCCTGCTGGGCGTCAACCTGGGCCGGCTTGGCTTCCTGGCCGACCTGGGCCAGGAAAGATTCGAATCGGAACTGTCCGCGCTGCTTGCCGGCCAGTACTTTTCGGAACGCCGCATGCTGCTGAGCGCCCGGCTGACCCGCAGCAAGGGCAAGGCCCTGCGCGCCGCGGCGGTCAACGACGTGGTGGCGCACCGCAGCGGCGGCGCGCGCATCCTGGAGCTTTCCACCACGGTGGACGGGCGTCATATCGCCACTCACCGCGGCGACGGATTCATCGCCGCCACGCCCACCGGCTCCACCGCCTACGCGATGAGTTGCGGGGGACCCATCGTCGACCCGCGCCTCGACGCCACGGTCCTGGTGCCGATCTGCCCACACAAACTGGACGACCGGCCGCTGGTGATTCCGGGCGCTGCAAAGCTCGCGCTGGCGATACCGGCAGATACCGGAATTACCGCGGCCGTGAGCTGCGACGGCATCGACCTGGGTGTCCTGGAATACGGCCAGACACTGCACGTGTCCCGGTCCTCCCGCCGGCTCAAGCTGATCCATCCATCCGACTACAACTATTTCTCGGTGCTACGCGAAAAGCTCAACTGGGCCAAGGGGCCGGCAACCCAGGACGCCGGCTAGATTCGTGCTGACCCACCTGGCCATCCGAAACCTGGCTGTGGTCGATTCCGCCGAACTGGACATGGAGCCGGGGTTCACCGCACTGACCGGGGAGACCGGCGCGGGAAAGTCCATCCTGGTGGAGGCGCTTTCGCTGGCCACCGGCGAGCGCGCGGACTCGAACCAGGTGCGCACGGGCGAAACGCAGGCGGACGTTACCGCCTGTTTCGAGGTCCAACCGTCAACGCCGCTGCCATCCTGGGCCGATGAATACGATCTCGCCGACGAATGCATCATGCGGCGGGTCATCCGTGCCGACGGGCGCTCGCGCGGCTCCCTGAACGGCGTGCCGGTTCCCGCCCGACGTTTGCGCGAACTGGGCGCCTGCATGGTGGACATCTGCGGGCAGAAGGCGCACCAGGCATTGCTTCATACCGGGGCGCAGCTGCGCATCCTCGACGAGTTCGGAGGGCTATCCGAGTCCGTGGAAAACTTCTCCGCGTGCTACACGGAACTGCGTGAGGCGGAGCGTGAATGCGAATCGCTGAATCAGCGCGCCGGAGAGCGCGCCGCGCGCCAGGACCTGCTGAACAGCTGGATCGGCGAATTTGAGGCCCTGAATCCGCAGGAGGGCGAAATGGAGGAACTGGACCGCATTCGCCTGCGCCTCGCCAACCGGGCGCGCCTGCTCGAAACGGCAGGCAGCGCGCTGGAGGCGCTGCGGGAAAGCGAGCATTCCGCAGGGAGCGCGCTGGCGTCCGCCCGTCAGGCACTCGAGAGCGCCGGCGACATCGAACCCGACATCAGGGAGGCGGCCCGCCTGCTCGGCGAATCGGAAGTGCTGGTCGATGAGGCGGTGGCGTCGATTCAGCGTTTCGGCATGGACCTCGAAGAGGAAGACGGCAATCTTGACGAGGTCCAGCAACGGCGGCAGGCCCTCCTGGCCGTGGCCCGCAAGCACGGCCGCAGCCAGGAGGAACTGCCGGGGCTGGCCGCCGAGCTCAGGGCCGAGAAGGACGGCCTGGAATCGCTGGACGAGCAGCTGTCGCGCGCGCTTCAGCGGCGCGACGCTCTGCTGCGAAAGACGGAGGACGGTGCCGCCGCGCTGTCCGAGGCCCGCCGCCGCGCGGCAAAGGAGTTTGCCCGGGCGGTGTCCGACCGCATGCAGGGCCTGGCAATGGAAGGCGGATCGCTGTCGGTGCGGTTCGGCGAGACCAGCCCTCCCGGGCGCAGGGGACGTGACCGGGTGGAATTTCTCGTGGCGCTCAATCCCGGCCAGGCCGCGCGTCCGCTGGCGCGTTGCGCCTCGGGCGGCGAACTGGCCCGGATCGGACTGGCGATCCAGCTTGCGGCGGTCGGCGCCCGACAGCCGCCAACCATGGTTTTCGATGAAGTGGACTCCGGAATCGGCGGCCGGGTGGCCGAAGTGGTGGGCGCCGGGCTGGCGGAACTGGGCGAGCGCGGCCAGGTGCTTTGCGTGACCCATCTCCCGCAGGTGGCCAGCCAGGCCGGCCGGCAGATTCGGGTGAGCAAGCTCGTGCGCGACGGCGACACGCGAACGGTGTCCGCGCAACTGGCCGAAAGCGAGCGGATACGGGAAGTTGCGCGTATGCTTGGGGGCGTGGAGATCACGCCCCGGACCCTGGCCCATGCCGAGGAGATGCTCGCGCGCGGGCGCGTGCGTCAAGTGTCGGGCGCCGGGCTCGATGCGGGAGCGGCGGGCAAGTGACCAGAAACGTTCCGCGCAAGAACCTGCAGGCCGCGGGCCTGAAGGTCACCCAGCCGAGGCTCGGCATCTTTCGCGTGCTGGCGCAAAGCAGCGAGCGCCACATGAGCGCCGACGACATCCACCTCAAGCTCGCGGCGGACGACAACGAAATCCCGCTGGCGACGATCTACCGGGTGTTGACGCAGTTCGAACAGGCGGGCCTGGTGACGCGGCACAACTTCGAAAGCGGCCACTCCGTGTTCGAGCTTGACTCGGGCGATCACCATGACCACATGATCTGCGTGGATACGGGCGAGGTCATGGAATTTGTGAACGAGGATATCGAGCGTCTGCAGGAGGAAGTCGTGCGGTCGGCGGGATATGAACTGATCGACCACAGCCTGGTTCTGTACGTGCGCAAGCGGGACTGACCTCAAAGGCTGGAGCGCTTCGATCCCGCCTTCTCCTTGCTCCCTTCGTCCGGGGGACGCATGACTGCTTGCAGCTTGACCCGCGAGGGCAAGCATACATCCATGTAGCTTGCTCCGGCATTCCTGCCTCCTATACCCCCGGACGAAGGGAGCAAGGAGAAGGCTACGGTGGAGCGCGCTGATATACTCCGGCTCCGCCATGAATCCTTGTAGTTACTTGCGCCGCCTGGTCGTGATCGCCGCTGCCGGCGCGCTGATGGCGGGTTGCGTCTACAAGGTGAACATCTACCAGGGATGGATCACCGATCCGGGCGATATCGACAAGGTGGAAATGGGGATGACCCGCGAGCAGGTTGCCTATCTGCTGGGCACCCCGACGGTTCGCGACCCGTTTCACACCGATCGCTGGGACTACGTGTTTACCCCCGGAACTCTCGAAGGCGAGCGCCGCATCGTCATGATCGAATTCTCGGATGAAGGCGTAAGCTCGATAGAAATCACGCCCCTGCCCGCCGGCTAGCACCCAGGCGCCGCGCTTCCATCGGATCGTTTTCCAGCGGCCGGTAGACCTCCAGCCGGTCGCCGTCCTCCAGCTGGTATTCGTCGGCCACCGCGGTCCCGAACACGCCGAGCGGACAGCTCGCAGCGTCGATCTCCGGGAACAGCGCGTCGATGCACGAACGCAGGATCGCGCGGCGCGCCGTGCAGCCGGACGGCACGAGCAGCGGGAGGACACGCTGTGCGCCGGGCATGGCGTAACTGACTTCAATGGCGATTTCGTCAGCCACGAGCGGAGGCGACCTCCCTCGCCCGCCTGAGAAAGTCCTGAACCAGGCGGTCGCACAAGGCCTCGAAGCTCGGCCGCAGCAACAAATCCTGGGCCCTGCTGGAAAACTCGAACTCGATCCGCAGTGAAACCCTGCAGCCCGAGCCGGCCGGTTCGAACCGCCACTCCCCGCGCAAGTGCCGAAAGGGCCCCTCGCTCAGGTTCATGACCAGCCGCCGGGGCCGTTCCATCCGGTTCAGTGTGGTCAGGCGCTGATTGAACACCCCGCCTTTCAGGTCCAGGCTGGCCAGCGCCTCCTCCTCGTCCTGACGGTGAATCTCGGCGCCGGCGCAGCCACGAAGGAAACGCGGGTATTCCTCCACCGCGGCCACGAGATCGAAAACGGTCTCAGGCGAACCCGGCGTCAGGGCCTCTCTGAATATTTCACGCATTCGTCGTCTGATGTCACCTGCGCGCCGCCGCGTTAGTTTAGTGCCGCATCACGCGCTGATGCGACAATATAGGCTCGACACGGCACTCGTGTCCTGGCCGGGGCGCCCGTTGCGCCTTGCGACATCACATCCGACAACATGGCGCGTAAACCACAACCGGGACGAATCGCGGCGAATCGCCGGGCCTACCGTCACTACGAGATCCTCGAGGAACTCGACGCCGGGCTCGCGCTGCTGGGATGGGAAGTGAAGGCGTTGCGCGCCAACCGGGCCAGCCTTGCCGAGGCTTTCGTGGCCATCCGCGAACGCGAAGCCTGGCTGACCGGCGCCAACTTCGCGCCGCTTCCCAGCGCCAGCGCCCACCCGCCCCCGGTGCCCGACCGCAGCCGCAAGCTTCTCCTGCACCGCAACCAGATCGACCGCCTGGCCGGAAAGGTCCAGCAGCGCGGGCTGACCCTGATTCCGCTGGCCTTGTACTGGAGCGGATCGAAGGTAAAGCTGCGCATCGGCCTGGGAAGAGGACGCAAGCAGTACGACAAGCGCCGGCTGGACCAGGAACGCGACTGGCAGAGGGAAAAACAGCGCCTCGCGCGCCGTTCGGCCAAGGGCCGCTCGTAACCCGGCTTCGGGCGGGTCCGCTTTCGTTCGGACCGGGGAGTGATGGTAGGCTACCGGCCTGCATTCGGGGGTGGAGCAATGGCTGCGGGGGAACTTCCCAAACGTACTAGATCGATCTTTGGAGCCGCCGGCGTCCTTCTTGCAATCGCCGGCGTGGCCAGCGTGACCGGCGCGGCCGAGTCCGGGGGCGATGCGGCGCCGACGCGTTCGGGATGGTATGTCGGCGCGGGCTTCGGCGCGGGAAAGGGTTCGGACATGGACCAGGAAGGCTGGACCCTGGACACGTTCTGCTACCCGGACGCCGCCTGTTTCGATCAGGACCCCGTTCCCCAGGGTTCCGGATACCGCTGGCACTACGACATCGGCCTCGACAGCGGCGCCGCGTTCGAGTTGTCCGCCGGGCGCTTTTTCGGCCGGACGCGGCTGGAGCTTGCGCTCGCGCAGCACAGGAACGACACCAGCCAGATGTTCAGGGACATCACCTACCTGGACGGAACCGCCATCCGGCCGCGGCCCGGAGGCACGGTCGTGTCCAACGGACGCGCCACGATCGACCACCTGCGGGTGCGTTCCGTTTCGCTGGATGCGTATTACGACTTCCCGGGCGCGTGGGGCGCGATCACGCCCTACGCGGGCGCGGGGCTGGGGCTGGCGTCGGTGCAGTTCGCCAACGTGTACTACGCCAGCGATTACCAGGACACCTCGGGCGTCGGCGAGACGTACGACCCGCCGCTTTCGTTCTACAACAGCGCCCAGAACAACGATCTCGAGGACCGCGTCATGGTCTGGCGACTGCACGTCGGGGCCGATTACAACCCGGGAGGCAAGGTGCAGTTGGGACTGAAACTGACCTGGTCCGCCACCGGCGACTTCGAGGACATGGGTTATTACGAATTTCATCCCATGCACCAACTGGATCCCGACCTTACCAACACCAATACCTTCAGCGGCACACGCAACTGGACGCTCATGCTGACGGTCAGACGCCTGATCGGCAACTGACCTCGGCGCCGGATGAGCAACGCCAAATGGACACTGGACGAACCGGCTGCGCCCCGCACTCAACCGGAGCTACATGATGGCTGACACGCCCGACTCCGCCGCCAACGTGCGCTACGAACCGAACGAGAAGCTGCCGCAGCCGCTGGCGCTGGGCCTGGGCCTGCAGTTTGCGGTCCTGTGCCTGGCCGGCATCGTGCTCACCCCCGCCATTGTGATCCGGGCGGGCGGCGGCACCGAGTCCTACCTGTCATGGGCGGTGTTCGCGGCGGTCGCCATCAGCGGCATCACCACCATCCTGCAGGCTGTGCGGGTCGGCCGGATCGGCGCAGGCTATGTGCTGGTGATGGGCACTTCCGCGACCTTCATCGCCGTCTGCATCGCCGCCATCGCCCAGGGAGGCCCCGCGCTGCTGGCAACCCTGGTGATCGCGTCCTCGCTGTTCCAGTTCGCGCTTTCCGGACGGCTGTCGCTGCTGCGCCGGATCCTCACGCCCACGGTTTCGGGCACCGTCATCATGCTGATCGCGGTGACGGTCATGCCGTATGCCTGGGACATGATCGGCGAAGCGCCGGAGGGCGCCTCGCCCCTGGCCGCGCCATTCACGGCGGCGGTGACCATACTGCTGATCTGCGGCATTGCGCTGCGGGGCAGCGCGGTAATGCGCCTGTGGGCGCCGGTGGTGGGCGTGGTGGTCGGTTCGCTGGTCGCGGGCTGGTTCGGACTGTATGACACCGCGCGTGTCGCGGAGGCGGGCTGGTTCGGTCTGCCGCAAGGCGACTGGCCGGGACTCGACCTGAGCTTCGGACCGGCGTTCTGGGGCCTTCTGCCCGCATTCGTCTTCGCGACGCTCGTGGGGGCCATAGAGACCATCGGCGACGCTCTGGCCATCCAGCGGGTCTCCTGGCGCAAGCCCGGGGCGGCGGACTTTCGCGCCGTGCAGGGAGCGGTGGCGGCCGACGGAACCGGCAATCTGCTGTCCGGGCTCGCGGGGACGGTGCCCAACACGACCTACTCCTCCAGCATTTCCGTCACCGAACTCACCGGCGTGGCCGCCCGCCGCGTGGGAATAGCGGTCGGACTGGTGTTTCTCGCCTCCGCCCTGCTGCCGAAGCTGCTGGCGCTGATCCTGGCGATTCCCGGCCCTGTGGTGGCCGCCTACGTCATCGTGCTCATGGCGATGCTCTTCATGGTGGGCATCAAGCTGGTCCTACAGGACGGCATGGGCTACCGCAACGGCCTGATCTGCGGGATCGCCTTCTGGCTGGGGACCGGCTTCCAGGCCGGCGTGATCTTCCCGGAGTTCTTTTCAGAGTTTGCCGGAGGCATGCTGCAGAACGGCATGACGGCCGGTGGCCTCGCAGCCATCCTTATGACCCTGTTCGTGGAGTTGACGTCGCCGCGGCGCAGCCGGATCCAGGTGGAATTTGGTGTGGCGGCGCTGCCCGAAATCACAAAGTTCCTCGGCGCCTTCGCGGCGCGCAGCGGCTGGAAGGGCGCCATGACCCATCGCCTTGAGGCCGCCAGCGAGGAGACCCTGCTGACGCTGCTGGGGCAGCGCGACGAAGAGCAAAATGCCGGGCGGCGCCTGCTGCTCATAGCGCACAAGGAAGGCGCGGGTGCCGTGCTTGAATTCATCGCCACGCCCGGCGAAGGCAACGTGGAGGACCGGATCGCACTGCTCGCCGAGCAAACCTCGGAGGTGGCCGTTGAGCAGGAAGTGTCGCTGCGCCTGTTGCGTGCGCTCGCGTCCTCGGTGCGCCACCAGCAATATCACGACACGGACATCGTCACGGTCCATGTCGATGCTCCGGGGCCCGCCGACTGATGCGGTTCAAGCCCCACATGCGGACACGGGCATAATCCGGGAGCAATGATCAAGCGATACATCGGTCCGATCCTGATAGTGCTTGCCGGGCTGGTTCTGGCAATAGCCATCATCGCCACCGGCCCCAGGCCGGACCGTCAGGCGCGCCCTCCCGACGCTCCCTCGGTTCAGACCGTCGCGGCAGCCAAAAGGACCGCGCAACTGACCGTCACCGCGCACGGAACCGTCGTGCCCAAGACCGAGAGCAACCTGGTCGCGGAAGTGTCCGGCCGGATCGTAGCCGTATCGCCCTCCATGGTGTCGGGCGGGTTTTTCTCGCAGGGCGACGTGCTGGTGGAGATCGAGCGGATCGACTACGAAGCCGCCCTGGAGCAGGCGCGGGCCGCACTGGCCTCCGCCGAAAGCGAACTCGCCAACGCCGAACTCGCTTTCGGCCGGACGGAGGAACTCGCAGCCGCGCAGTCGGTCAGCCAGGCGGACCTCGACAAGGCGCTGAACCAGCTCAACGTGTCCCGCGCGGCCTTGCGCCAGGCCGCGGCGGCCCTGGCCCGGGCCGAGCGCGATCTGGAACGGACCCGCGTGACCGCACCGTATGACGGGAGGGTGCGCTCCGAGCATGTGGACACCGGGCAGTTCGTTTCGCGCGGCGAGGCCATCGCAACCCTCTACTCCACCGATTACGCCGAGGTGCGCCTGCCGGTGAAGGACCAGGACCTCGCCTTTCTGCCTTTCTCCCTCGCGCGGACCGATCCGCCTTCCGCAGTGAAGACGAAGGCAATACTGCGCGCGGAATTCGCCGGCGGCACGCATGCATGGGAGGCCGACGTGGTCCGGACCGAAGGCGAACTGGACCCCTTGAGCCGGGTCGTCAACGTGATCGCACAGGTGGCCCAACCGTATGAGCCCGAAGACGGGACGCCGCCGCTGACCGTCGGTTTGTTCGTGGAGGCCGACATCATGGGCAACCGCGTTGAGGACGTGGTCGTGGTTCCCAGCGCGGCGCTGCAGGCCGGCAACCGGCTCTATGTCGTGGACGCGGGCAATCGGCTTTCCTTTCGGGAGGCGGAAGTGGTGCGTCTGACCGCGGAAACCGCCTACCTGAGGGTTGACGTCTCGGACGGCGAGCGGATCTGCATAACGGCCCTGGATGACGCCGTCGAGGGCCAGAGCGTTCGCCCCGTGTCCGCCCCCGCCACCCCCGGATGAAGGCAATGATCGCCTGGTTCGCCACCAACACGGTGGCGGCCAACCTGCTTATGGGATTTGCCGTTCTGGCCGGTCTTGCGTCGCTCGGCCAGATCCCGGTCAAGCTCTACCCCGACTTCGACCTGCCCGTCATTACGGTCACCGTTCCCTACCTGGGCGCCGCCCCCGAGGAGGTGGAGTCCGGAATCTGCACCCGGATCGAGGAGCAGATCGAGGGCATCAACGGCATCAAGGAGGTGCGCTCAACCGCGATGGAGGGACGCTGCAACGTCGTGGTGGAGCTCTTCCACGACGCCGACCGGTTCCTGGTGCTGGACGACGTCGATGCGCAGATCAATGCCATCGACACGTTTCCGGAGGAAGCGGAGAAGCCGATCATTCAGCTGGTCACGCCCTCCAGCGTGGTCATGGAGATTGCCGTTACCGGCCCTGCCAACGAACGCGCGCTGAAGGAAATGGCGCGCCGCGTGCGCGACGACATCCTGAGACTGGACGGCGTCACGCATGCCGAAGTCACCAATGCGCGACCCTACGAGATATCCGTTGAGGTCTCCGAACTGTCGCTGTCGCGCAACAACCTCACTTTCGACGACGTCGCCAACGCGCTGCGCAAGCGTTCGCTGGACTTGCCGGGAGGGACCGTAAAAACCCGCGAAGGCGAAGTGCTGCTGCGGACCAGCGGCCAGGCCTATTGGGGCCGTGAAATAGAGAACCTGCTGGTTACCACCCGTAACGACGGCACCCGGGTCCTCGTGGGAGACGTCGCCCGGGTCGTGGACGGCTTCGAGGACACCAGCCAGGGCCTCGCATTCAACGGCAGGCCGGCCGCGCTGGTGCAAGTCAGCCGGATGGGCGAGCAGGACATCCGCCTGATCACCGAGACGGTCAAGGAATTTGTCGCCCGGTCGCATTCCCGCTATCCCGAAGGGGTGGAGGTGCGGGTATGGAAGGATGAATCGAAACTGGTTACCGGCCGACTGGGAGCCCTGGTGGACAGCGGCGTCCAGGGCCTTCTGCTGGTGTTGCTCCTGCTGGCACTGTTCCTCCGCCCCCACTTGGCGCTGTGGGTGGCCGCGGGCATTCCCATCGCCTTCCTCGGCGCCCTTTTCCTCATGTATTCGCTCGGCTTTTCGATCGACTCCATCTCGGTGATCGGCTTCATCCTCGCTCTCGGCATGCTGGTGGACGATGCCGTCGTGGTCGGAGAAAGCACCTATGTCGCGCACCGACGGGGCGCCGGTCAACTCGCCGGAGCGATCCGGGGAACGCAGCAGGTCATGGTTCCGGTCACGTTCGGCGTTCTGACCACCGTGGCGGCCTTCACGCCGCTGTTGTTCTCCGTCGGGCGGATCGGGCAGATATTCAGCGTGATCTCCGGCACCGTCATCTGCTGCCTTGCCTTTTCCCTGATCGAATGCCAGATGGTGCTGCCGGCGCATCTCGGTCACCGCCGGACACGGATGCCGCTGGGCGAGTTCGGGATGACCGTTCTTGCGGCCGTCGTGATCGGCGCGTTCGCCGTCACGCCCGACCTGCGCACCGCGATCGGCGTCGCCATCGGCGGCGTGTCACTGGTGTACGCCGCTCACGTCACAGGCGCGCTCAGCCGGCTTGGCGCCCGTTTCGCGCGCGTGCAGGTCATGTTCGAATCGGCGCTGGAGGCGCTTGTTGAAGGGCGCTTCCGCGAACTGGCGCGCGCCGCGTACCGGCAACGCGTCCTGACGCTGGCCATTTCGCTGGCGGCGCTGATTGTCTCGATCAGCGTCGTTCTCAGCGGTCATCTGCCGTTCACGTTCTTCACGCCGATACAGGGAGACACCGTCACCGCCCGATTGCGGATGCCGCTGGGAGTCAACGAGGAGACCACGCAGGGGATCATTGAGCAACTTGCGGATTCCGCCCGGGACTTAAGGGAGCAACTGGCCGAAGAGCAAGGCAAGCCGGTGGTGCTGCACATCCTGGAAGCGATGGGCGGGCACCCGTCCACGGCACAGCCCGGCAGCGCCATTCCGGCGGCGTCCGGGGCGCACCTCGCCGAAGTCACGATGCAACTGAACCCGAGCGAAGAGCGCGATATCCGCACCGAGGAAGTCGCCAGGATGTGGCGCGAGGTCGCCGGGTCCCTTGCCCCTTCGGGCCAACTCAACTTCATTACGGAGAGGATCGAAAGAGACCCGGAAATATGGATTCGGTTCGCGGGTGAAAACATCGACGACCTCAGGCGGATCGCCGACGAATTTCGCGGCGAGTTGCTGCAGTACCCGGGCGTGTTCGGAATCGTCGATTCGCTGCGCGTGGGCAAGGCGGAACTGGAGCTCTCGGTCACGCCGGCCGGGGAGGCCCTGGGGATCACGCTTTCAGATCTCGGCCGCCAGGTACGACAGGCGTTCTATGGCGAAGAGGCCCAGCGCATACAGCGTGGACGCGACGACGTCCGCCTGATGGTGCGGTATCCCGAAGAGCAAAGGCGCTCGCTGGATTCGCTCTACTCGCTGAGAGTCCGCACGCCGGAGGGCGGTGAGGTGCCTTTCGCGGCCGTGGCTGAAGTGCGCAGCGGGCGGGGACTGGCGGAGATCCAGCGCACCAACGGGTCGCGCACCGTCGATGTGTCGGCCGAAGTGGATCCCCGAATCACTTCCGCGGAAGCCGTCATGGCCGAACTGACCGCCGGATTCCTGAGCCAGGCGCCGCGCCGCTACGACGGCGTTTCCTTCACCGTCGAAAGCGCCCGCGAGCAGCAGGAAACGGTCGCTACGGTCGGACCGCTGTTTCTCATGGCGCTGTTCGCGATTTTTGCCCTGCTTGCCCTGCCCCTGCGTTCCTATTCGCAACCGCTGATCATCATGGCGGTGCTGCCCTTCGCCTTCGTGGGGGCCGTATGGGGGCATGTGATTCTGAAGTTTTTCGGACCTGTCGTGGGTCTTTCGATGGCTTCGGTATTCGGGATCGTGGCCGCCTCCGGCGTGGTCGTGAACTCGACGCTGGTCCTGATTCATGGCGTCAACCGCTTTCGGGCCGACGGCGACCGCATGGAGGATGCACTGCTGAATTCCGCCGTTTCCCGTTTTCGTCCAATACTGATTACCACGGTGACCACCTTTGCGGGCGTCACGCCTTTGATGGTGAGCAACAGCGTCCCGGCGCAACCGCTCGTGCCGATGGCCGCCTCGCTGGCCTTCGGCGTCGTGTTCTCCTCGGTTGCCGCGCTGTTGTTCGTCCCGGCCCTGTGGCTGGTGCTGCGGGACATCTCCGGCGGGACCCGGCGCGTCACGGACAAGATGGTGGCCGGCGTGATCGGCGCCGCGCCGCGGCTGTCCCAATGGATGGCGCGCTATCCCTACGTGCAGGAAAGCCTGAGAGCGCAGGAATTCACCGACCTTCAACTGCCGGAAGACCTCGACCTCGACCCGGAGATGGAGAAGATTGCACGCCAGGGCCTGGTGCGTGTGTACTACCAGCGCGAGTTCGACATCGGAGAAATGCGCGCGCAGCTTGGCGCCGTCGCCGCCAGGGCGCCGAACACCGGCGATGCCGTCAATGAGGCCCGAACCTGGGCGGAAGAGCGAACCTTCCAGCTCGGCGCCCACATTGCCGGCGGGACGATGCCGCCGGTGGAAGCCGCCGGACCCCTGACCGACATCCTGGAAACCTGCCTGGCATCGCTGTTGCCGGCGGCCAGGGCCGAATTCACCACGCAGCACGGCGAAATTCCCGGCAGCCGCATAGCGCTGGTGGCGCTCGGCCCGACGGGCCGGCGCGAGTTCGTGACCGGCGGCCCCCTGGAGCTGCTGTTCGTCTGCGACCGTGAAGACCGGACATCAAGCGCCGCAACGCTGAACCCGACTGCCTGGCACGCACAATTCGTGCAATTCTTCATGCGGCTGATTCGTGATTTCTCCGCCGAAGGCATTCTGCTCAGGCTTGTGCCGCCCTACACCCTGCAAAGCGGCGGTCGCGAAACATTCGCTCCGACACTCAGGGCAACCCGGCAACACTTCGACGAATTCGCGGATACCGCCGATCTGCGCATGCTGGTCCACGCCCGCGTCATCGAGGCCGAAGGCGACCTCGGCGACCGGTTCGGGGAATTCCGACATTCCGTGCTGACACGCCCTCATGACGCCGGCGCCATCGCCGCCGACATGATCGCGGTGCGCGGGAGCCTGGCGCAGCAGCACAAGGACAGCGATGCCTGGGAGATACGCCGCCGTCCGGGCGGCCTCGCCGACCTGGAACTGGCCGCCGAATTCCTGCAGCTCACGCATGCCCGCAATACGCCCGAGATGCTCGCACACGGCCTCATCCCCACCTTCGAAGCTGCCGGCAAGCATGGCCTTATCGATGCCCGAGAGGCCTCCGGGCTGGTTGAGGCAGCGACGCTATGGCAAAACCTGGAAGGCTATTTCCAGATGACCTGCGGCGACGCTTTCGATCCCGAATCCGCCTCCGAGGATCAGAAGGCCATGATCGCGGAAGTGTGCGGCGTCAGCCATTTTGACGAACTGGGCGATCTGATCCCGCATACCGCGCTCGAAACCGCTCGTATCCTGGATCGGACATTCGCCGGCTAAGGCGTGGCGCGCCGCCGGCGCCGATAGCGATCGCAGTCGATGATGATGATTGAAAGCGGTGGGTCGCCCATATAGAATCGAACGGCACCTTAGCGGGGGGGACAGCCAATGAACAGCAACAATACGGGCGAGCGTCGGCGCTTTGCGGGAATTGCGCAGATCGTCCTGGTTCTGGCGGTATTTGCGGTAGCGATATATTTCGCCCGGGCCCCGGAAATGGGCGGGCAGCAGTCATCCGTCGCGCGAGCCCAGTTGCAGAATCCGGAAGTCGTCGTTGCGCATCCGGTCAAGGGGCAACATTCCCTCAGCGTTTCCCTGACCGGCGAAGTGCGTGCCCAGGGCAAGGTGGGTCTCCGTTCCCAGGTTGCCGGGCGGGTGCTTTCCGTTTCCGAGGCGCTACGGGGCGGAGGAACTTTCCGTGCCGGACAGACCCTGCTGACGATTGACCCGGCTGACTTCGAAATCGACCTGAGAGTCAAGACAGCGCTCCTTGAACAGCAGGAAGCGCGCTTGCGCTGGCGGGAATTGCGCGCTGAGGAAAAACGCGTAGAGTTTCAGAGCCGGAATCCGGGCCAGCCGGTTCCGCCGCTGGTCAACAACGAAACTGAAATCGCACGCTATCAGGCCCGGGTGGACGCGGCCAGGGCGGCGGTGGAGAAATCCGAACTGGACCTGGCACGGACCCGATACTCGCTGCCTTTTGACGGGCGGATCGTTGAGACGACCGCGATGCGGGGGCAGCTCGTCGGCCCGCTGGAGCCTTTCGGCCTGGCGTTTTCGAGAGACTCCCTGGAGGTGGAGGCGCCCATTTCCCTGGATGACCTGGACTACCTGGATCCGGCCGAGGGAAGGACGGTGCAGGTTGTGGCGAACGGAGAACTCTTTC
Organism: Gammaproteobacteria bacterium; assembly: GCA_965116895.1. Taxonomy (GTDB): domain Bacteria; phylum Pseudomonadota; class Gammaproteobacteria; order Steroidobacterales; family Foliamicaceae; genus Foliamicus. The sequence goes on from OZ220729.1 coordinate 1,648,653, forward strand.
CCGCCTTGGTGGATCGCGTCGCGCCGATCGTCAACCGGCGCAGCCGCCTGGTCCGGCTCTATGTGGAATTTGCCGATTCGGTCCCGCTGGCAACCATTCCGGCTCCGGGCACGTTCGTCAACCTGTCGATCGAGGGACCGGCATTCGAGAACTCGCTGTTGCTTCCGAAAGCGGCGGAGCAGGCCAACGGCACGGTGTGGGTGGTTCGCGGCGGCGTGCTGGAAGCCGTAACGCCCCGATCGCTGGGCCGTACCGAAGCCGGCTGGATCGTTTCGGACTTCGATACCGGGGATGGCGTGGTGCTGGGTTCTGTCCCTGCCGCGGACCCCGGGGTGTCCGTGACGGTGGTGGATGCCTCACGAAACTTCCGGGGGGAATAAGGCGTGAATCAGGCGGCGGACAAGCCGGATACCCCCGGCGCCGAGGGCAAAAATCCCTTCCACGGCATCATCGCCTTTTTCGCGCGAAATTCGGTAGCGGGCAATCTGCTCATGCTGCTGCTTCTGGGCGGCGGGCTTTTCGCAGCCTCGAATCTCGAAATCGAGGACTACCCCGACCTGGATTCGCGACAAATCTCCATAACGGTCCCCTTCCCCGGCAGTTCGCCCGCGGAAGTCGAGGAAAGCATCAACCGCCGCCTGGAAGAGAACCTGATCGCCATCGAGGGCGTGAAGCGGGTAACTTCCACGGCCACCGAGGGAATGGCAACAGTCACCGTCAACCTGGACCCGTTCGCGGACCCGGTCACAGTGCTCGACGACGTCACGTCGGCGGTCGATCGCATCGAAGGATTCCCGCCCCTCAATGCCGAGCAGCCGGAAGTCGTACTCTCCAAGGCGCATCGGATCATCATGACCATTGCCGTGACCTCCGCGACGCTCACGAGGGCGGAACTGCGGACCGCTGCAGAGCAGGTGCAGGAAGACCTGCTGGCGCTGCCCTCGCTGTCGATGGTTTCCCTTTTCGGGGCGGCGGACCGGGAAATCTCGATCGTCGTAAGCGAGGAGCAATTGCGGCGCAACAACCTGACCATTTCCGGGCTGGCGCGGGCGATACGCGATTCCTCGCTCAACGTGTCCTCCGGAGAACTGCGCACGGATGCGGGCGGACTGATCCTGCGCACCGACCAGAAACGCATGGTGGGCGAGGACTTTCTGGACATCGTGCTGATTGCGAACATCGACGGCACCATCGTACGGCTGAGGGACGTGGCGACCGTCATCGACGGCTTCGCCGATGTCGATGTGGACGGGGAAGTGGACGGCGTTCCGGCGATGTTCCTGAACATCCGCGCCGCGGACATTCACGACATGACGCAGCTCGCCTCCGATGCGAGGAACCTGATCGCGAACTACCAGCCTCCCGCAGGCGCCAGCGTATTCGTCTGGGATGACAATACGCTGCTCACCGGGGTGCAAATCCGGACGGTGATCGGCGCCGGACTGCTCGGGTTCGCGCTGGTATTCCTGTTCCTTTCCCTGGTCTTCGACTTCCGCATAGCCGTGTGGGTGGCCATCGGCGTCCCGACTTCGATGCTGGGCGCGATGCTGTTCTTCCCGGCCTTCGGACTGACCCTGAACGTGGTCACGCTATTCACGCTGCTGATCGCGGTCGGAATCGTCGTGGACGACGCGGTCGTTGTGGGCGAGAGCATCGCGACCCAGCGGGAGAACGGCCTGCGGGGGCCCCGGGCGTCGATAGCGGGCGCCCACGCTGTCATGGCGCCGGTAACGGTGGGCGTGCTCACGACAATGATTGCCTTCGTTCCGCTCGCATTCACCTATGGCGTGATCGGGCAGTCGCTCAATACCATGCCATTGATCATTTTCCTCGTGCTTTCCGTTTCCCTGATCGAGGCGTTCCTGATTCTGCCTGCGCATCTGTCGCACAGTTCTTCGTGGAGCAGGCCTCCGCTGACCGGCATACAGGCGAGCGTGCGAAACCGCCTGAACAACCTGCGTGACAGATGGGTCGTCGGGGCGATCGCCTCGGCCGTGCGCCGCCCCTACCTCACCATTGCCACCAGCGTCGTGCTCGTTGTGGGGGTGGTGCTTGTGGCCATGGCGGGAACGCAGTGGATGTTTCTGCGCACGGCCGACGCGAATCGCATTCAGGCGGACATCATCTTCCCCACCGGAACGCCTTACGAGACCACATGGGCCGCCGCGGAGCAATTGATCGCGGCCGCCCATGCAACCAACGACCAGGCGGGAGACGATCCGGTGACAACGGTCGCGGCCGTGGTCGGCCATCACTTCGGCGCCTACCGGTTCAGGGGCTCGAAGGAGCCGTCCTATGGAACCCACCTGGCCTCCGTGACCATGCACATCAGGGACGAATCGCAGCGGTCGCTGAGGCCGGCCGAACTCGAAACGATGTGGCGCCTCAATGCGGGGCAGGTCCGGGGGGTGGAGAGCATACGCTACAACACGGCACTGGTCCCCAATGACGCCGAGATCCAGTATGCGCTCGTGCATCCGAACGAAGACACCGTGGTAGCGGCGACGAACGATCTGAGGAGCGCGTTCGAGAACGTTCCCGCGCTTTTCCAGGTCGAGGATTCGCTCGGCGAGAGCAAGCGGCAGTTCGACCTGGAATTGACCGAGGCCGGCATCGCCGCGGGCCTGTCGCCCGCCGGCCTGGCCGTGCAACTGAGGAACCGCTTCTACGGCGCCGAGGTGCAGCGCATACAGCGCGGCCGCGACGAAATCAGGGTCATGGCGCGCTATCCGCAGGAACGCCGCCGCAGTGTTCGCGAGTTGCTGGACGAACGCATACTGCGGCCGGGCGGCGCGCAGATTCCCCTGTCTGCCGTCGCCCGGATCGTGGAGACCCGCGACTACTCGACCCTGACGAGGATCGACGGCGTGCGCGCGGCCACCGTGAGCGGCCGCGTCGACCGTCAGGTGTCCTCACCCAACGCCGTCATGTCGGAGGTCGAGGAGGACGTGGCTCCCCGTTTGTCAAGCAAATACCCGGGTTTGCGGGTCGTCCGTCAGGGGCAGGGTGAAGGGCAAGCGGAAGTCAACAGGATTCTTCGGTTTACGGTGCCCCTGGCGCTGCTGTTCATGTACTTCCTGATGGCGGTGCAGTTGCGGAGCTACTGGCAGCCCGCGCTGGTGCTGGCCGGATTGCCCTTTGCCATTGCCGGCGCCCTGCTCGCTCACCTTGTGCTCGGCTACGATCTGTCCGTGACCTCGGTATTCGGCATGGTCGCGGTCGGCGGCGTGGTCGTGAACGACACGCTGGTCCTCATGGACAGGTATAACCGGATTCGAGCGGAATCCGACGCCACCCCGGCCATCGCCGCGGTGAGCGCCGCCGCCCGGCAACGTTTCCGCGCGATCTTCCTGACCACGATCACCACCATAGTCGGCTTGGCGCCCGTGATTTACGGAAAGAGCGAAGTGACCCAGGGCCTGCTGCCCATGGTTGTCAGCATTGCGGGAGGGCTGATCGCAGCCGGCGCCGCATTGCTGTTCTTCGTTCCCGCCCTGGTCCTCATCGTGGATGGAACCCGCGAAGCGATCCTGGGACCGGGCCAGCGCGCACCTTCCGGGGACCAGACCCGACCGGGCCTCACAGCCTGACGACCGCCCGCCTCCGGCAACGGCGTCAGCCGGCTGTCAGAAGAGGTTGAATTGCACCTCCATGCCGAGAGTGCGGGGCGCATTGAAGGTATTCAGCGGAAACAGGCCGGCATACGCGGAGCCCCTGAAGCGCTCATCCATCATGTTTCTGGCGTAAACCGACACGCGGAATCGGCGGTTCTGCGGAGCCCAGGCAACATAGCCGTTGATCAGGGTGTTTGCGGCGCGCTGCGCAAACGCGGCGTTTGTCTGTGTCAGCAGCGCCTGGCGTGACCTGTGGCGCACTTCCAGGTGCAGGTGGAACGTGCCCGTGCTCACCGGCGTCCGGAAATCCAACGCACCGAAAAAGCTCCACTCGGGCGCGGCGGGCAGATCGAAGTGCGCATTGTCCGTCACGACTCCGTCGTTGTTCAGATCGGCCAGGAATTCCGTCCATTCGGAATTGAGATACGCCGCGTTGAAACTGACCGCCAGCTGGCGGCTGACCGCCAATTGCGCTTCCAGCTCGAGGCCGGACAACTCCGCCTCGCCCAGGTTTTCCTGGATGGAGTCCGTGCCGCTACGGGTCAACCCCGGCCGCCGTACAACTGCGGCGACGTCCTCGTATTCCATCATGAAAGCGGCTGCACTGATGCGAAGGCGCCCCTCCAGCAAGGTCCCCTTGATGCCCGCTTCGTAGTTGGTCACGTATTCCGGGTCATAAGGTCCCAGGTTCTGCGGCAGGGTGGCCCGGGAATTGAACCCCCCGCCCTTGTAGCCGGTTGACGCATTCGCGTACAGCATGAGGTCTTCAGCGAAGAAGTAATTGAAACCGGCCCTCCAGGTGGAATCGCTCCATTCCGCCTCCCGGGCGTACTCCTGGGTCCTCCTGGGGAAAAATATGGTGGAGTCGAAGTCCTTTTCGTCCCGGGTATGCCGGCCTCCGACAACGGCGGCGAGCCGGTCGCTGAGCCAGATGTCCGTCTGCGCATACAACGCAACGGAGCGCGCGTCCTGCCTGTTGATGGTGGCCGGAACCAGGCGATCGAAAGGCGGGATCAGGACGGCCTGCAGAATGTCGGTTACGTGCTCCTCCTCCACGAAATAGAGCCCCAGCACATAGTCGAACCGCTCGCTGTGCGAATCGCTGAAATACACCTCGGCGCTACGCTGTTCGTGCGCGGTGACGAAACCCACGTGCAGCGGCAGCGGCGGCGGCGGCCGAAAACCCGCACGGCCGTCGTAGTCCGCATAGGTCGCGAAATCCAGTTCGCGGGCCGAGGCGACCAGGGAGAAGCGTCCGTAGTCCGTTTCGTAGTTGGACAGGAGGGTAATGCCGCTGCTGTCGGATTCGCCATATCCGTCGTAGTCGAGGCGCACAGTGTAGGGATCGCCGTCGAGACGCTTCCCGTCGGGCTCCAGCACGAAATTGTTGAGGGGAACGCCGAAGCTGTCTTGTTGCTCGGAATCCAGAATCAGCGTGGCGTCAAAGGCCCCGTAATCCGCATCCAGGGTTGCCCTGATACCTCTGGAATCTCTCTTGCCGAGTTCGTTGTCGTTGAAGGAGTTGGTGTAGAAACCGCCCCGGTCCACGCTTGCGCCTGCCAACCGCGCTCTCAATGCGCCTCCGGCAAACGCCCCCGTATCGATCGCCAGGTGGGCTTTCCGCAAGCCGTAACTGCCTGCCGCAAACTTGAAGTTGCCGCCGAATTCCTCTCCCGGGCGCCTGGTGACGAGCCGGATCGTCCCCGCCAGGTTGTTGCGTCCGAAAAGCGTGCCCTGCGGACCGCGAAGAATCTCGATCCGCTCGACGTCAAACGCGTTGGTCAGCAGGCCCATCGTGCGGGTGCGCGGCACTCCGTCCACCATGACGCCTGTTTTGGACTCGGCGTTCGCGTCCGGATCGCCGAAAGCGATTCCGCGTATCGAGAACTGCGCGACGTTCGGAACGAACAGGTCCCCGATCGACACGTTGGGCGCGATCCCGCTCAGATCGCTCAGATCGTCCGCGCCGTTGCCGATCAACTCGTCGCCATCGATACTGGTAATGGCGATCGGCACTTCCTGCAGCGACTGTTCCCGCTTCTGCGCGGTAACGACGATGTCCTCGATGACGGCGTCGCTCTCTTCCTGGGCCGTTGCAATGTTTGCCATTGGCGCGCACGCGAGCGCCAGGCAGAAAATGTGGACGGTTCTCATAAGCCCCCCGCAATGGAAGCCGCAACTCTACCAGACATCGCCTTCGGGTTCCGGCCCCGGGAAGAACCAGTCCGGCCCTGCGCACGGTGCGTCAAGGAACAACGAGACCGACACCTGTTCCGAGGGAAACGCCTCGACCTCGACCAGGTCGGCCAGGTCGCCGCGCACCGTCGGCGTGCAGTTGGCTCCGTCGCCGTCGGAATCGACCCACGCGTAAACGATCAGGCCTTCGCCGAGTTCAGCCGGATAGTCGAAACTGAAACTCGAGGATCCCAGGTTCGTTTCCCAGCGCTCGACGATTTCCAGCGGATAGCGCAAGTCCCCGGTCCCGGTCCAGGCGTGATGAACGGACAGGTGCACGGTCGCCGAAGGGTCCACTTCCTCGGGAGCGGCTACCGCCGCCGTGAGTTCGACGGCAAAGGGTGGCGGAGGCGGTTCTTCCGCGGCGCAGCCGAAACACAGCGTGGCGAGGAAAACCGGAATTGTCTTGTTTCTATGTACGGTCATGATTACTGCTCCTGCAGAACGATCTTCGGCATTCCGAAGACACGCGTGAAATTGTCGGCCAGGACCAGACGCATTTCGTCGGTCGTGTACCCGACCTCCGTCATCCCCGCGACGAATGCGTCGAGATGCGACTGCACGTAGCCGGGAAGCTGCGGGCCGTCGGATCCGTAAATCAGCTTCTCGATAACGCCGCCGGCCCTGATGCGCTCCAGGTAGTCGTGCAATACGTGTTCCGCCCGCTCGGCGCCCAGCGCTCCGGGTTCCAGGTACACGTTGGAGTAACGCCGGGCGAGATCGATCGCCGAGTCGGTGTGCGTCAGTGCCCGGTTGTAGCTGTCATAGCCGGAGTGGCCGAGTATGAATATCGCGCCGGGGTAGCGCTCGATCGCTTCTTCCAGGTAGGCGGGATCGCAATACGCCGGCTCGGTGCGGGTGCCCGGATTCGGGCTGGTGCCGGTGTGCAGGTAAATGGGCGTGCCCTGCCGCGCCGCGATCTCGTAGACGCCGTACAAGCGCTCGTCGTCAAGGCGAACCTGCTGGTGCCCATGCGCGAGCTTGATGCCGACCATGCCGTGCTTCTCGATCGCCTCTTCCATCTGCCGAAGTTGATCGGGGCCGTCCTGGTTCCAGTGATCGACCCTCAGACTCGCAAAACCGAACAGGCGGTCGGGATTTATCGCAACCTGCTTGGCGACGTGATCGTTGGTGGCAATGCCGGTGGTGGCCGGGCTCCACAGCGCGAACACCGCGCCGGCGCTGATGCCGGCTTCGTCCAGCGTGCCGAGAATGCTCTCGCCGTCAAGACGGCGATTCATGAAGACGCCCATGGTCCATTTCAGGCCCGTCGGCACGCGGTCCGTGAGGCGCTTCCTGAAGCGCGGCGGCGTCCCGGCCCAGGTCCCGGTATGCAGGTGCATATCGATCACGGCAAGCCGTTCGCCGTTGACGGCAACTCCCATGTTTTCCTGCCCGCTGGCCCATCCCGTGACGGACAGCGCGACAAGCAGAATGCACGGTCTGAGAAACTTCATTTCCTTACTCCCTTGATTGCTGCGGATTCTCCAGGCTGATCTTCGGCATGCCGAAGACACGGGTGAAATTGTCGGCCAGGATCAGACGCATTTCGTCCGTCGTGTACCCCGCCGCCTGCATGCCGGCAACAAACGCGTCGAGGTGTGACTTTACATAGCCTGCAAACTGCGGGCCGTCGGACCCGTACAGCAACTTTTCGATGACGCCACCCGCGCGAATACGCTCCAGGTAATCCTGCAATACGCCCGACGCCCGACGCGCCCCCAGCGCGCCCGGCTCCAGGTAAACGTTCGAATAGCGCTGGGCGAGGTCGATGGCCGAGTCGGTATAGGTCAGCGCCCGGTTGAAGCTGTCGTAGCCGGAGTGACCGAGGATGAAGACCACATCCGGATATCGTCGTATCGCGCCCTCAAGGTAAGCGGGGTCGCAATACGGCGCTTCCGTGCGCGTGCCCGGGTTGGGGCTGGTGCCGGTGTGCAGGTAAATCGGCGTGCCCTGCCGTTGGGCGATTTCGTAAACCCCGTTGAAGCGCTCGTCGTCCAGGCGAAACTGCTGGTGCGCGTGCGCGACCTTGATGCCGACCATGCCGTGCTTCTCGATCGCCTCTTCCATCCGCCGCAACTGCTCCGTTCCGTCCCGGTTCCAGCGGTCGGCGCGAAAGCTCGCAAAGCCGAACAGTCGGTCGGGGTTTACCGCAACCTGCCTGGCGGCGAATTCATTGGTGGCGATGCCGGTGGTGGCCGGGCTCCACACCGCGAATACGGCGCCGGCGCTGATGCCGGCCTGGTCGAGCGTGGCGAGAATGCCCTGTCCGGTCTGGCTTTCGTCCATGTTCCGTATCATGGTCGGCTTCCGATCAGCCGGAATGCGCCCCAGAAGGCGCTGCTGAAAACGCAGCGACTTAGTTATCCAGGTTCCGGTATGCAGATGCATATCGATAACGGCAAGCCGTTCGCCGTTGATTTCAACGCCCATCCGCGCCGGTTCATCGGCATGGCCGGCCCCGGCCAGCGCGATGATCAGAATACTGATCAGCCTGAGTCTGGAATGCGGCATAGCTTTTCCCCGGTACTTGCAACCCCGATTATCTCCGCGCGAAGCGGGCGCGTCCGCCGGTGATCCCCGCGTGTTGATCGAATTCCTCCAGGAACCGTCTGGCGGCTGCATCATTGTTCAACCAGGCGTCCAGGAAAGCGGTCGTAACGCCGGCCAGGACAGTCACTCCCTCGGCATCGGGCGCACCGCCACGGTTCTCCGGCCCGCCGCGGTCCTCACGGCAGATCAGCCCGCCCAGGTAATGGTCGCCTTCCTCAAGCACCACCGAGTACTTGTCTCCCGGGGGGCTGAGTTCATACGAAAGCATGCGCCATTCCCAGGGCTGGATCACGCCATCGCCTGCATTGCGGGTATCGCGGGTGCCGCCCGTGACCAGCAACGGTCCCGACAGTTCGGCGAAGGGTTCGTCGGCCATCTGCGGCATCGGCCCCGGGCCGCTCATGACGATGGCGGCATCGAAGTCCAGCGCATAGCTCACGCTCCCGGAACTCTCCGGGTCCTTCAGGGGCTGGCCCCAGATGATCTGCGTGATCATCCCGCCGAAGGAATGACCCGCCATCACTCTGCGTTCGTAGTCGATCCTGTCGGTCAGGCCCGGTATTTCCTCGTCCGGTGCAAACAGCGCGTCCAGCACCCGTCGCACGTCGGAAATCCGCACGTAATGCAGGTCGCGGGCAGTCCGGGCGTTGAGCCTGCGCTCGGACGTCGGGCAGTCGGGGTGTTCCGGCTGCACGACGACATAGCCGTGCGAGGCCCAGTGGTCCGTCAAACCGGAGTAGTTTTCGCGATAGCAGGCGAAGCCGTGCGAGAACACGACCAGCGGAAATGGGCCCTCGCCTTGCGGGAACGCGATACGGGCCCGCAGGCTTCGCTGGTCGTCCTCCGACGGCAGGACGTGATTGTCGATTACCTGAACCCCGTACGGTCCCCGTTCCGTCTTGTAGGCTGCCGTCACGCCGTCTGCCTGCGCCAGCGCCGTCCAGCCGGCGCTGGCCGCAAGAGCCAGAACCATCGCGATACGGGCCGCGACCACCCGCCGTTGGCCGGCGCCGGGCCGCCGATTCGATCGCCGCATGAACCCAAACCCCTCCACTGAATCGGGAAGTCTACAACGCATTGGATCGCATACCATTGCCCCGGACCGAAACCGAGGAGCTGTATCCGATATGGCCGTTCTCTACCACAACCCGCGTTGCTCCAAGTCACGCGCCGCCCTGGCGCTTCTGCAGGAGCGCGACGTTGACCTTGATGTCGTGCGCTACCTCGACGCTCCGCCCGACGAAGCCGCGCTGCGCGAGCTGCTGGGCCAGCTGGGCATGACGCCGCTCGAACTCATGCGCCGCGGCGAAACCCGGTACCGCGAGCTCGGGCTGAAGGCCCCCGATGTTTCCGACGTCGAGCGGATCCGGGCGATGGCCGAGAACCCCATTCTCATCGAACGGCCCATCTTCATCGCGGGCGGGAAAGCCGTAATCGGCAGGCCCCCCGAACGGGTGCTGGAGCTTCTCTAGCGCGCCGTCAAAGCGAATAGTAGAACCTTACGCCAAAGGCCCTTCCGCGCCGCGGGATTATTCCGAACTGGTAGGCGTTTTCCGGACGGGGGCGATGCCCGCGGCGAAGAAGCTGCGAATACGCTCCGTTACGCCGGCCGGATCGACCGCAAAAGGCCAATGGTTGCCGCCGGGCACCATCCAGGTGTCGGCGCCCATCGCCGCCGCGGCGCGGGCAATCGATTCCGGCGGCACTATGGCGTCGTCGTTGCTCCAGATGACGAGCGCCGGCGGCTGCACGTTCGGCAGTTCGCCGGGCAGCGCATGGATCCTGGGCGTGTTGTTGATCGCCAGCAACGCATCCACCGTGCCTCTTACGCGCGCTATGCGGAGACCATCGCAGGCTCCGGGGTCGGCCGCGCAAGCCCGGCCGACCAGGCTGCCGGGCCCACCGCCCAGGGAACCCCAGATGGCCACGCGGGCCGCGGGCCGGGGCAGATACGCGACGAAATCCCCCGGCGTGGTCTGCGGGTAGATCTGTGGGGCCACAAGCACGATGCGCCGCACCCGTTCCGGCACCGTCAAAGCCAGACGTCCGGTCACCGAACCGCCGTAGGAATGACCCACCACGTCGAACTCCTGCACGCCGAGGGCCTCAAGCAGGCCCAGAAGCGCCATGACGCGGCCCTCGACCGTGTAGTGCTCGCCCGGTTCGGAAACTTTCTCGGAGTAACCGAAACCCAGCATGTCCGGCACGATGACGGAACGGGTGGCGGCCAGGTTGTTCGCCAGCGGCATGATGACGTTGCTGCCGGTCGGGCCGAAACCGTGAATGACAAGGATGGGGGCGCCGGTCGGATCGGCGAACAGGTCTCCGCGAACTACCGCGTGGTACTCGTAGCCGCCGACATTCAGAAACAGGCCCGGCGCCTCGGCATGCCGATCGACGATTTCCTGTTCGGCGATCTGCCGCTCCCCGCGAACGGTGAACCAGGCGATGAGCCCCGCCACGGCCAGCACCACGACGGCCACGACACCCGCCATCCAGATCAATACACGTTTCAGAATTTTCATGTCCGGCACTCCCGCGCCCTGGTCGCAGACATCACATCCGACCCGAATCGTAGCGGTTCTCCATGAACTGCATTCGCCGCCGTTCGAGCTCGATGACGGGTTTTACGCCGTCCTGGCCGAAGTCGAGAAGAATGTCCGAATCCCGGGTGTGCAAAGGCCAGACAGGGCGGCCGGCGCCGTTGGGATCGCCGGTCTTCGCGAAGCTGACCCAGTAGGCGCTCACCAGCTCGCTCATATCCCAATCCTGTTGGGTGGGCCCGTCGGGAGCCCGCGCGTCCAGGGTCTTGAACACGTATGCGGTCTCCGCTCCGTGAAAGGCGCCGGGAACGCTGCCGTACTGCTTCTCGTAAACGTAGTCGAAGTGATAAAGAAATGTGGGCTTTCCGGCCCTTGCGTGCTGCCTGGCCAGCCAGCGCTGCGAACCGAAAAACGTGTCGAATTCCAGGTTGTTCAGGATCGTTCGCTCATTCACGTCGCCGTACAGATCACGAATCTCGTCGCGACTGATGCCCAGCGCGTTGAGCAGGATGTCGGCGTTGTCCATCCGCATGAGCAGGCTCCCTTCCCAGCTGGTGGCGCCCGTCAGGTAGGGGACATCGTGCTGGCGCCCCTCTGAGAACACCGGACCCAGCGCTTCCGGAAGAAACCTGCCGTCCACGGCCGGGTTCATCGATCCGAGCGGAAGTTGATCCTGGTAGTCGAATATCTCCTGCCAGGCAAGGGCTCTCAATCCCGTAACGGCCTCGTCCCCGGACCCTTGCACTCCCACACTGCGGGCCATGTCCAGGCCTGTAGTCTCCAGCGACGGTCGTCCGTCGCGGTCGTCCGAGAGCTGTCTGGGCCGGTACGGCCTCACGCTGGAGCTTTGCGAGGCGGCCTTGTGGAACAGCCCCCTGGCCGCAGGCAATGCGAGCAGGTAGTTCACCGCCACGCCGCCCGCGGACATCCCGAAGATGGTGACGTTACCGGGATCGCCGCCGAAGGCCGAAATGTTGTCCCGCACCCACTCCAGCGCGGCAACCTGGTCGGAGAGATAGAAGTTGCCGATGGCATGGTCCGGCTCCAGGGCGCTCAATGCCGGGTGCGCGAACTGACCGAGAAAGCCGAGGCGCTGGTTGAACGTGACCACCACCACGCCCTGCCCGGCCAGCCCGGATCCGTCGTATACGGGCATTCCCGCGTCGCCGAAGGTGAACCCGCCCGGCAGGAGCCAGACCATGACGGCCAGCGGCTCCCGCGGACTCAGGTCCGGCGTCCAGACATTGAGATAAAGGCAGTCCTCGTCCATGGGCCGGTCCTGCACCCCCTCGGCGTTCCGCCCCGGCATCAGGCGTTGCGGACACACCGCGCCGAAAGCCGTCGCGTCCCTGGCGCCTGACCAGCCCACAGCGGGCTGGGCCCGGCGCCAGCGCAGTTCACCGACAGGCGGAGCGGCGAACGGGATGTTCCGAAAGTTGTGGATCCCGTCTTCGCTGAAACCGCGAACCCGGCCCTGGCCGATCTCCACGATGGGCCCCGCCTGGGCCAGCGCCTGCGCGCTCAGGAAGGCCAGGGCCAGCGCCGGAAAAAGTCGTTTCATCGGGTTCATGCTCCCGGTCGGAAAGTTGCGGCGACGCAAAACGATAACCGATAAGTCCTGAATCGATTGCAACGCTACTTCGTCTTACAATGCCGGCGAGCGAAGGAACAGGACCGGGCCATGATTGCATACGGCATCTTCAACTTTCTGCACGTACTGGTGTTCGCGGTCATTGTCGGCATCGAACTCCCGGCGCTTTACGCGTTGCGGATGGCCGGATCGCCGTCCGGCAACGACTCCACCCGCTCCATGGCGGTGCGCGTAAAGCGCTACGCCGACGCGGTCTCCGCCATCATGCTGGTCCTGCTCCTGCCCCTGGGCGTGCAGATCGCCACCGAGCTCGGCGTCTACACGCTGATGTCCTCGGGCTGGCTGATCGCCACCTGGATTGTGGGCCTGGCCTGGCTGGCCATCGCGCTGCTGTCCGAAATGACCGGAAACTCGAAATGGGCGCAACGCATCTACAACTCCGAGTGCGTGCTGCGCATCGTCATCGGCCTCGGCAACGTCTATGACGCCGTGGTCGGCTTTGCCGGCGACGGCATGATCCAGACGAACTGGCTGGCCGCCAAGGTCCTGCTGTTCGGCTTGATCCTGGTCATCAGCGGCTGGATCCGCTGGCAGACGCGGGCCGTGCGGTTCGCCTCGGTCGATGCCGCCGCCGATACGGGTCCCGACTCGCGGCAACTGATCGCGACGATACGCCGCGCCCAATGGGGCAGCCACAGCATCCTGGCGATGGTGTTGATCGCCGCCTACCTGGGAACCGCGAAACCCTGGTGAGGGCGCGCCCGGACCGCGCCGGGGGGCTTGTGCTGCGTTAACGGATCAGCTTCGCGGATCGGCCGCGCAACGGAATCCCAGGTTGTTCAGGCCCGAGTCCGGGGGAGTCATCATCCGGGCCTCCAGGCGGTATCCGCGGCAGTAGTTCTCGCTGCACAGCCAGCTCCCGCCCCGGTGCACTTTTTGGGTCCCGCCGGCCGGACCCCGGGGATTCTTCCTCGGCGAACGCGCGAAATAATCCGCTGCGTACCAGTCCTGGACCCATTCCCAGACGTTGCCCGTCAGATCGTGGAACCCGAACCCGTTGGGAGGAAAGGTCCCGACCGGAGCCAGGCCCGAGAAGCCGTCCCGCCCCCGGTCCTCGACCGGGAACTCGCCCTGCCACAGGTTCGCCCGGTGGGCTCCGCCGGGCGTAAGCCGGTTTCCCCAGGCATAGCGAGCGTGGGCCGTTCCGCCGCGCGCCGCGTATTCGAATTCCGCTTCGGTGGGCAGCCGGGCGCCGCGCCACTCGCAGTAGGCGGCGGCGTCGTACCAGGAAACGTGCACGACCGGGTAATCGCCCATTTCCCGGTATGAGGATCCTGGCCCTGAAGGATGGCGCCAGTCGGCGCGGGCAACCCTGGTCCACCCGCCGCGCCGCGTATCGAAGACGCCCGACCAGCCCAGCCTTTCGGATTCCGTGAGATGGCTCGTCGCATCCGCAAACTCGGCGAACTCGGCGTTCGTGACCTCGTGCCGGTCCAGCAGGAAGGAATCCAGCGCGACAGTGTGTTGCGGGCCTTCGAAGGGCAAGCCGTCGTTGGCGCCCATCGTGAATTCGCCGCCGGGAACCAGCAGCATTCCCGGCGCTTCGGGAGCGGCAGCTCCACCGCAGCCGCAACCCAGCGCGGCCGCGACTACCAGTCCCGCAGGCAGCGCGCTTCGCAGGATGGACACTAGCTTGCCCGGGTCTTCTTCTGAACGGCGGCGCGCGTGTTTTCCAGCATCTCGGTCAAGGCGTCGAGTTCTTCACTGGATTGACCGGAAAAGATCTCTGAAACCGTTTCGTCGTAGTCGGCATGCATGGCGTCCCAAAGCGTCCTGCCCTCCGCCGAGAGCGTCACGGACTGAATCCGCCGGTCCGATCTTGACGTGATCTTGCTGACCAGGCCGTCCTGCTTCAGCCGGTTGACGACGCCCGTGATGTTGCCCTTGGTCACCATGAGGCTGGACGCCAGCTCGCCCATGGTCATGCCGTTCGGCGACAGAGCCAGGGCGGTCAGGACGTCGTAGCGCGGGAGGCTGGAATTGAATTTCTCCGAAAATCGCCGCATCAGCGCCCGGTCGATGCTCGAGAAGCACCGGAGCAGCCCCAGCCAGGCGCGGCGGTGGTGGGCGTTTTCCGGCAGCGACTCCAGGACCAGGTCGAATACGGTCGGCTTGTCCATTATTCCGCTCGGCGCGTGTCCTTGACCACACGGCCGTTCTGTATCACCAACCGGACATTCTTCAGCACCGAGATGTCCTTGAGCGGGTCGCCGGCGACGGCAATGAGGTCGGCGACCTTGCCCGGCTCGATCGTTCCCAGTTCGTCTTCCATTCCGATCAGCGCCGCGGCGTTCACGGTGGCCGTAACGATGGCTTCCTCCGGTGTCAGGCCGTGCTCGACGTACAGCTCGAGTTCGCGGGCATTGTTGCCGTGTTTCGTTACCCCGGCGTCGGTTCCGGCCGCGATCAGGACACCGGCCTCGTGCGCGGCGTAGATGCGGGGGCCGTGGTTGTCGAGAAAGCTCTGCATCAGGCCCACCATTTCGGCGCCCGCGCTGCCGATGTCGGCCCGGATGTTGTCCTGAACGGCCAGCGTCGGCACCAGGTAGACGCCGTTCTCAAGCATGATCCGGTGGGACTCCGCATTATTGAACGAACCGTGCTCTATCGACGAGGCGCCGAGTCTCGCGGCCAGATTGATGCCGTCGGTGCCGTGGGCATGGGCAGCCACCTTCAGGTCGCGCGATCCGGCCGTGTCCACGATCGCCCGAAACTCGTCCTCGAGAATGACCGACGGCGCGAACTCGTTGCCGCAGGGCTTCGAACCGCTGCAGGTGGCCACGACCTTGATCAGGTCGGCGCCCATGTCGATCTGCACACGGGTCGCCCGGCGGCAGGATTCCACGCTCCAGCACGCGCCCGGTCCTTCGTCGGCGCCCATCCGAATCAGGTGTCCCGCGGTGATGATGCGCGGACCGGTCAGGGCGCCGTCCCGAATCCCGTCACGCAGCGCGAAAATGTGCCAGCCGTCGGCGCCGACGTTCCTGACGGTCGTGAATCCGGCCTCGAGCGTCTTCCGGGCATTGATGATCGCGTTCACCATGAAATACGCATCGTCCTTCGCGGTGCGGTGCTGAAGCGCATACTGGTCCGACACTCCGTAACTGCGCTGGCCTTCAACCCCGAACTCCATGGAAAGGTGCACGTGCATGTCCATCAGGCCGGGCAGCACCACGGCATCCCTGAGATCCAGAAACTCGAAGATCGCGCCGTCGTCGCCTGCTGCGGCCGACGGATCGAGGAAACCGTCCCTGACCGCGGCAATCCTTCCATCGCTTACGACAATGGTCCTGTCCGTGAGCACGTCGCTGCCCGGCACGGCAATTACCGTTCCGGCATGAATGACCAGCCCGCCCGACGGCAGGTCTGCTTCCGTTTCAGCCGCTGGCGCCGGACCCAGGCAGGCCAGCACCATGCCGGCCAGCACCCTTCGCAGAGGCCGTTTCCAATCCATCGCTCCCCCCAATGCCCCGCTACCGCGGATAGGTTGCTTCAAGGTCGCGCGTGCGCAGCGCGTCGAAATGCCGCCGGGCGCTCATCAGCGCTTCCTTGTGTTCGTCCAGTATGCCCGGAAAGCGGTCGGCGTAGCTGTAGGCCTCGCCGTCGATGCCGTCGGCGTCCAGCAGCATCTCGTAGGGCGCGGCGAAACCAGGAAGCTGGTCGAACTTCTCGAATGCGCCGAGGCTGCCGAGATAGTAGGCATGGGTTACGTATTTCCACTCCTGCGAACGCACGCCGATAACGCGCTCGTTGTTGAAGTAATAGAGGAAATCGTGTGCGGACTCGTCCGCGCCACTGAATATGGGCAGCAGGCTGCGCCCGTCCACCACGGCCGCCGCCGGATCGAGGCCGAGTATCTCGGCAATCGTCGGTAGCACGTCAATGTTCATCGCCATGGCGCCGGTCACCCGGCCCGGAGAGATGACCGCGGGCCAGCTCGCAACCAGGGGCACCCGGTAGCCGCCGTCCCACGAGGTGCCCTTTCCGCCCCTGAGCCCCGCGGTCCCGCCTTCGAAAAACGGGCCGTTGTCGCTGGTGAAGATGACCAGCGTGTTGTCCAGGATTCCGTTTTCCTCGAGCGCCGCGAGAACCTGCCCGGTGCTCCAGTCCAGCTCTTCGACCGTGTCGCCGTACAGGCCGGCGCCGGACTTCCCGAGAAACTCCCCGGAGGCGTAGAGGGGTATGTGCGGAAAGGTATGGGCGAGGAACAGCATGAACGGCACGTCCGGACGCTCCGCAATGAAGCGCACGACCCGCTCCGTGTAACGCCGGGTCAGCGTGCTCTGGTCGACCGGCTGCTCAACGGAGACATCGCCGTCATAGAGCGCGAAATTCGTCATGTCGTTGCTTGCCGGCGCGCCGAAGAACGCGTCGAAGCCATGCTTTTGCGGGAGGAACCGGGGGAAATTGCCCAGATGCCACTTGCCTACATAAAGTGTCTCGTAGCCGCGCCTTTTGACCAGTTCGCCCAGCGTCTCCTCCTCTTCCGGCAGGCCGTGCGTCGACTCCGCATCGACCACCCTGTAGGCCAGGCCCGAACGGATCGCGTAGCGGCCCGTCATCAGCCCCGCGCGCGACGGCGAACAGACGTTGGCGCTCGAATACCCCTGCGTAAACCGCAGTCCGCCCGCGGCCAGCCGGTCGATGTTCGGCGTTCTGATCCTTTTCGCGCCGTACGCGCCGATGTCGCCGTAACCGAGATCGTCGGCGAGGATTACGACGATATTCGGCGGCGCTGCGTCCGCACCCGGATTGTCCAACGTCGGTTCATCCTCGCCCGAGCAACCAGCGGCCAGCACCAGGAGCGCCGCAAATTCGGGCAGGCGCGCGCGACTGATGCGTAGCGACAAAGTCCCCATAGAGACGCGCAAGGATAAACGGGCGGCTGGTGGTGAAGCGGCGAGGCACCCGCGCCGCCCGTTTCGAACCAGTCCGCTTAGAAGTCCGCGGTCATCGTCCAGGCGAGGTTGACGAACTGGCCGCCGGGCGTCGTCACGGCGCCCGAATGCGAGAAGCTGTCCACGCCGGAGTAATAGTCCTCGTCCAGCAGGTTCGACACATTGAGCGTCAAGGTGTGATTGCTCCAGTCCAGTCCCGCCTGAAGGTTCACGATCGTCGCGGACGGCGAAACCCGCGGGAACACCGAGGCCGGAACGTCCGAGAAGCGGGCCACCATGTCCGAGCGGTGGTTTGCCGTCAGGCGCACATAGCCGCTGAAGCCGTTCGCTTCCCAGTCATACTGACCGGACACGGAAGCGGTCGTTTCCGGTGCGCTGGGCAGTTGTTCGCCGCTCACGTCGCCCTGGGGAGCGTTGGCGAAACTGTCGAACTGGGCGTCCATGTAGCCGAACGCGGCCATCAGCGTGATCGAATCGCCAACCAGGGTCTGGGCGCTGATCTCGAGGCCCTGGCTGCTCGCGGAATCGGCGTTCGCCACGACGTTGAGCGGCGCGAATCCGGTCCCGTTGGGCGGGCAGTCCGCCGGCGAGGGCACGATTTCCTGCCCGGGCAGGCAACGCGTCTGGGCCAGGCGGACCTGCATGTCCTCCCAGTCCATTCGGAATACGGCGGCCTCCACCTGCGTGCGGCGATCGTTGAGGAACGCCTTCCAGCCGATCTCGTAGTTGGTGACGGTTTCCTCGTCGAACCGCGAGCGCGGATCGTAGCTTGGACCGCCGGTGCGGGACACGCCATCGGGCGCGGTCCGGGCCCCCGGCGCCCGATAGCCGGTGGAGATCGTCGCGTAGGCCGACGCATCGTCGCTGTAGTTCCAGTTGAGCGCCACGCGGGGCGAGAAGTTGCTGCCGTCGTTGGTGGCATCCAGATAGGGATTGTCCGTCGTCTGGTTGAACCGCCCGCCGCTGGTGAACTGAGCGCCGTTGGGGCCGGTGTAGATCAGCACGTCCTGCTCCGGTTGCAGCGCGCAATTGTCAAGAAACGGCGCCGGCACGCCGTCGACCACCGCGCGGCGGCCGCAAGCGAAGGACGCGTAGGTGTTCTGCCAGAACTGACGGTCGTCGTCGGACGAATACCGGCCGCTCACCGATACCGTCACCGCGTCCGTGACCTCGAACCCAAGGTCGAAGAAGGCCGCGAAGCCGTCCCGCTGCACGGTGATTTCGTTCTCGTTCGGATGATCGCCCGGGGTCGTGGCGCCCAGCGGGCCTCCACCCGGGAACCGGCCGGCCTCGATCACATCGTCGCCGGAGACGATCGTGTTGTTGACCTGCGCTTCATCGTCGTAGGCGATGGCGCCGACCATCCACTGAACGGGCGTCGCGCCCATCATCAGGGGTTCGGTCGAGAAAAGGCGTATCTCCTGGCTGATGGACTCGCTCTCGTAGTCGGAAATCCGGTTGAAGAAATCCATACCGCTGTTGTCGATGTCCTCGTACTGGTACATGTCGCTGTCGATCATCCCGGTAATCGCGGTAATACCGAATCGCGAGCCCAGGTACTCGAGCTTCGCGGTCAGGACCAGGTTCTCGACATCCGTGTATCCGGGCGAATCCTCGCACATCTTGTCGGTGTTGCCGTTCTCGGCGAATATCGATTCGCCCAGGCCGCAGGTCGGAGCATCGGCCACGGGTCCGCCGGAAGCGTTGAACAGGAAACCGGCCGGGCCTGACATGCTCGGAACGCGGGCCATCTGGCGGTCCTCCTCCTCGATGTACTGCCCCGTCAGGTCGACGGTCCAGTCGCCGGGCGTCCACCGCACGGCGGCGCGCATGTTGAGGTTGTCGTAGCCCGTGTCGTTGCCGTCCGGATGCAGGTTATCCACATAACCGTCGCTGGAGGTGAAGGCGGCGCCGCCGCGTGCGAACAGCTCGTCGTTGACGGGCACGTTCCCGATCACGCCGTATTCGTAGCCGCCGTGGTTGCCGATCCCCAGCCGGACCTTGGCCATGCTGTTCTCGTCGGGCTTCTTCGAGATGACGTTGATGGCGCCGCCGGTCGCGTTGCGGCCGAAGTAAGTGCCCTGCGGACCGCGAAGGACCTCGATGCGCTCGATGTCGTCCAGGGGCGGATTGGCGCTGCCGCTCGCCACGAAGGCGGTGCTGAAGTCGTCGACGAAATAGCCGATGGTGGGCCGGGACTGGATCAGGCGCTCGTTGCCGCCGTTGGTCAGGTCGCCGAGTCCGCGAATCGAAATGTCGCCGTTCTTGTTGCCCTGCTGATCGTTGGCCGTGAACGCAACGTTGGGCGTCATCTCCAGGAAGTCCCTGGCGCCCTTGAAGTTACTGCGTTCGATCTGCTCCGCGGAAAACGCCGTGATGCTGATCGGCACGTCCTGCAGGGTCTGCTCGCGGCGCTGCGCGGTCACGATGATTTCGTCGAGCGCCTGCGCGCCGTCGTCCTGCGCGGGCAATGACGCCGGCAGGCTCATTGCCAGCAGGGGCAAAAGTGAAAAAACGGTCCTTTTGGTCATTGGGTCCCCCTTATGGGTAGCGCCTGACCGGCCCCGGGGCGCCGCAGGCTCCATGGATCACAAGCCAAACACTTTACAGCTAAACCTTTTCGCCCGTCAATCGCGGCGCGCGGGGGTGCTCAGGACATCAGGCCCGGCAGCAGCAGCGCGATGGCCGGCAGCAAGATCAGCAGCGCGAGCCGCAGGAGGTCCGCCAGCAGGAACGGGCCCAGTCCGCGGAATATCTTCTGCACCGGCACGTCGGGCAGCATCGAGCCGACCACGAAGACGTTCATCCCCACCGGTGGCGTGATGAGTCCGATCTCCGCGACGATGATCACGAATATGCCGAACCAGACCGGATCGAAGCCCACGCCGGTGAGCACCGGGAAGAAGATGGGCAGGGTCAGCAGCAGCAGCGAACTGCTTTCCAGGATGCAGCCGAGCGCGAGAAACACGAGGACCGTGATGCCCAGTATCGCCATGGCCGAAAACCCGGAGTCCGAGATCAGTTCCAGCAGGACGACCGGCACGCCGGTAATGGTCACCAAGTTGGCGAACAACAGCGCGCCCAGGAACACGAGAAAGAGGCTGACCGACGTCTTGACGGTACTGACCAGGGCTTTCATCAGGGCCGCGACGGTGAGTTGCCGCCGGATCAGCGAAATCGCCAGGGCGCCGGCCGCGCCGACGCCGGCCGCCTCCATCGCGGTAAAGACCCCGATGTATATGCCGCCGATGATGAGCGTGAACAGTGCCAGGATCGGCCAGACGCCGGTCAGGGAACGCAGGCGCACGCGCCAGCCGCTCCTTTCCCCGGCGGGACCGTAGGCGGGGCGCCAGCGGGTAACCGCAGCGATCGTGAGCATGTACAGCGCGATCGTCAGCAGGCCGGGGAGAATGCCGGCAATCATCATCTTGGCCAGCGATACGCCCGTAATGAGCGAGTAGAAAACCATGCCGACGCTGGGCGGAATGAGAACGCCCAGCGTGCCGCCCACGGCCACGGACGCGGCGGCGAAACCGGGCTCGTAGCGGTATTCCCGCATTTCCGGCACGGAGATCCCCGTCATCGTCGCGGCGCAGGCGTAGCTCGAGCCCGATATCGCGGCAAAGCCCCCGCTGGCGCCGATCGTGGCCATTGCCAGGCCGCCGCGGCGATGGCCGAGAAATGCGTAGGCGCACGCGTAGAGGTCCCGCGCAAGGCCGGTCCGCCCGATGATGTTGCCCATCAGTATGAACAGCGGCAGCACCGAGAAGTTGTAGTTGGTGGCCGCGTCGAGTCCGACCTGTCCGATCATGATGAAGGCGGCGTCGGGACCGCGCACGAGCGCAAATCCGCCCACGCCCACCAGGGCCAGGCTGAACGCGATCGGCAGGCCGGCCAGCAGCAGCAACAGCAGCAGGACGACGGCCGCGACGAACAGGGTCACGCGCGGTCCTCGTCGAAATCCGCTTCCGCAAACAGATTGCCGATGGCGAACAGGACCGCGATGCCGGTCGTCACCGCCGCGTAGCCGGCCATCCAGCTCACCGGGATGCGGATCGACTCGAAATACTCGCCGTTGCCGGAAAAATACGCCGTCTGCCAGAACATCTGGACGGCCAGAACCGCCAGCGCGCCGACGATGACGAGTTTGACGGCGAAGTCCCGCCACTTCCTTTGCCTCTGCGTCATTCGCGCGTCAAGCAGGCGCACGCGAAGGTGTTCGTCATCGAGGACCACAAGAGGCAACCCGGTAAACACGAGCATGCAGACCAGGCACTGGACGAGCACGTGACCGCCGGGCACGGGCTGTCCCAGGAAGTAGCGGCCGATCACGTCCACGAAGGTCAGCAGCATCAGCACGATCAGCAGGCCGCCCGTGAGCCACCGCAGGGTCCGCCTGGAAAGCAGCAGAAAACGCTTCACCGCCTGGCCTCTCCTTCGGCGCCCGGAACTTCGCCCGCCGGTCGCGGTCCCCCGAGCAGCTCGCTCTCGCGGCGCACTTCCTCGCGGAAGTACAGAAGCGCGGCCTCGGCTTCCACCCCCGCGGCCTCGGCCTTCTCCAACCATTCGGCGTCCAGGAACGCGGTAGCCTCACGCAGTTCCTCGTCGAACCCGGCGGCCGTCTCGACATCGACGATGCCGGCCGCCAGCATTTCCCGCGCCGACGCCGCCCCTTCCCTGTTGAAGACCTTCGCCGCCCGGCGGGCGTATGCTTCGCCGGAAATACGCAATATCGCCGCCTGGTCCTGCACCGATATGCGCGACCAGCTTCCGGCGTTGGCAGTCAGGAAGAACCCCCCGAAGCTCAGCCCCACGCCGCCGGCCAGGCGCGTCTGATAGCGAAGATACGGCTGCAGCCCCAGCCGGGTGACGCCGCTGTAGGGCATGCTCACGCCGTCGAGGATCCCGCGCGACAGCGCATCGTGGATTTCCGGCGCGGTCAGGAACACGGGTATCGCGCCGACGGCGGACAACAGCCGGGCGCCCACGTCGCTGGGCGCCGCCATCTTGAGCCCGCGTATGTCGTCAAGCCGCTCGATCGGCTTCTCCACCGTGAACCAGTGCTGGGTGCCGCTGGCGTGCAGCGCCAGCAGCCGCGTGCCGGCGAATTCCTCGGCCCGGTGGAGAAAGCGCTCGTGCGTGCGCCACAAGGCGACCGAAAGGGCCTCGACGTCGCTGCTGGCCAGAAAAGGCGTTTCGTTGACCTGCGTCACGACGAAGCGGCCCGGCGTCGAACTCTGGTTTCCCCCGGCGATATCGACCAGGCCGGCCCAGGCCATGTCGAAGTTGCGGCGGTAGCTGCCCAGCGGCGCAACGCTGAACCTCAGCCTGACCCGCCCCTGCGTGACCCGCGCGACCTCCCCGGCCCAGGGCACGAGCACGTCCTTGTGGTAGAAGTGATTCGGCGGCGCGACCTGGTTGACCACCAGTTCGATCGGTTCTTCCGCAATGGCCGCCGCCGGCGCGCAAACGAGTATCAGCGCGCCGATCAGCCCGAGGGGCATGGCGGAGCGGTCCACCGGCGCCACCGGATCGGGCAGGTCAACCCCCTAAGGTGTCACCTCGACCCGTTGCGTCTGCCTCAGCCTGTCGTCCCATGAGCCGGCGAGAAACGCTGCAATGTCCGGGATGACCAACTCCGGGGCCTCGACATAGGGGTAGTGTCCCAGTCCCTCGTATTTCTTGAGATAGGTCGGAGCGGAGGTGATCCAGTGTTGGAATACATCCCCCTCCAGGTGCATGACCACCGGGTTCGCCTTTCCCCACAGGATCAGGGTCGGCGCCTTTATTCCGGCGAGGATGGCCTGGGTATCGCCGGTCTCGAAAAAGTACTTTGAAACCGGTGTGGTTTCAGAGCGGCGGTTGACGTCGTAGGCAAGATCAATGAACCAGGCCGGCGCATGCGCGTCCGACGGAAAATTCCCGTTGACCGTAAACTTCCAATATTCGCGGGGCTTGACCAGCATATCGTCCCATTGCGCGAGTTCCGGGCGCGCCCGGTTCGGGTCCGTCCGCGCCGTCCGGGGCATGCCGGCGGAATTGATGAGCACAAGCCGGGTGACGTGTTCCGGGAACCGTGATGCGTATCGGAACCCGACACTGCCCCCGCTGGACGTCGCAACCAGGGCGAACCGGTCGAGGCCGAGTTCCTCGACAAGACCGCTGAAGACCTCCACGTTGCGCTCGATCAGGTTGAACTTGCCGCCCGGCGGTTCCTTCGTCTCCGGCCCGCTCAGTCCCACGTTCGGAAAATCCAGTCGAATGATCCGGTAGTCGTCCACCAGAGCTTCCGTCAGTTGATCCCAGGCCAGCAGGTTGAAGTACGAAGCGTGAAGGAGAACCACGACCGGCCCCTGCCCTTCATCGCGGTAATGAATTTCGGCGCCGTCGATGGTCACGAACCGGCTGCCATCATCGGCGTATTTCTTGCGAAGATCTTCCAGGCTGATCGGCGAAGGACCCTGCGCAAGCGCCGCAAAAGACATACCCATCATTGCAACAAAGAGAGGAAAGTATTTCATGTTTGCCCCCGGGAACAGGCTAGAAATGGTACTTGAGATTCAGCCCGAGACTGAAGAACCGAAGATCGTCGGTCATCAGCTTGTAGCGCACCCGCGTGCCTCCCGGACTGCGGGCGGATTCATGGCTGCGTAGCTGGTCCCATTCGCGCTCGTGCCCGAATTCGCCGAAGTCCGCCCAACGGAGCTTGAGCCCGAGGCTCAGCGCCTCGCGAAGCTGGTAATCCACGCCCGCGACAAGCTGATAGCCGAACACCGTGTCGGAATGCCCGGCATTGGCGATGGTGGTGGTCCCGGCCAGTTTTTCGTTCAGCCTGAGGCCCTGCGGTTCGCTGCCGAAAGTGGTGATGAGGGCGGGATCGATCCGCCGCGCCCAGCGATTGAAATAGTCCAGCGTAACCCTGGAGAATCCGGCGCCCACGCCGATGTATGGCGTGAACCGGGACGCCGAACGGAAATCGTAGTACGCGTTGGCGAACAGGCTGTGCGACAGGACATCGTCCAGCTCGGCATCCACGACCGCCAGTTCCTGCTCCCGCTTCAGACGCTGTATCGCGTCCTCGTCGGCGATCGTTACGGAGTCGTCCTTCGAATCGTGGTTGATGCCGCCGTAGAAGTATTCGCCTTCAAGCCGGAAGTTGCCCCGCCGGTATCCCACCGACGCACCGGCGAGAATGCCGCTGCCGCCGTCATGCTCGAAAAACCAGAGCCCGGGCGCCGGATTGGCGCATCCGGGCCCTGCCGGGTCCTCGAGGTAGGCCTCGCTGTTGATGAAGCCGTCGCAGCGGGTCGACACGTCGTTGTCGGTCATCGACGTATCCATCCCGGGCGCCGACGCCGCGCCGATTTCCAGCCCCAGATAAAACCCGTCCTGCGCCTGCGCCACGGAAACGGACGTCACCAGGGACAGCGCGGCGAGCAACAGTGTCGGCATGTAACCGTTACCGGAGGAACGGCAGTCGTAAAAGCGGAGCATCGCCATGCCCATTATGCTTTCAGGGCTTCCTCAAACTCGCAAAGCGCGCTATCAAATTTGTCGCGGCAGCCGGGATTGCAGAAACCAACGACATGGTTGTTGTACTCCGTGAGCGAATCCGCCCGCACCGGCTCGCCCGACCATGGACAGGTCTCATTAGATGCAATCGGCGATGTCCCGCACTTCGACCGAAAGACAACCTTCGATCGCTTCATGAATGTTCTTGCGCAGTTCTTCCAGGGTGTCTGCCTGAGTCACACACCCGGGAACGGCGGGAACCTCCGCCCAGTAGCCGCCCTCCTCGGCCTCGTGAACTACAACTCTCAAATTCATGATGCCCTCCCGCAAGAGGATGGAACATTCAAAACAGTTTAACTTGGTGGAGGCGGCGGGAATCGAACCCGCGTCCGCAAGCGCTACTGCCCGAGGCGCTCTACATGCTTAGCCGCGTCTCAATAGACGGAAGTTCTCCGACGGGCAGGAATGAACTACCGCTGTGATCGGCTAACTCTTAACCCGCAGGCGCCAATCCGGTCTACGGGCGATCCTGTGCAAGCGACGCTCCGGCCTGGCCACAGGAAATCCTGGCAGGAACGCTAGCGGTCAAGCCGCTAGAGCGTAGTTGTCGTCGTTGGCAACTATTGGGTTTGCAGGCGGATTTACGAGGAACCCTGCGCCTCGGCATGCACACCAAGGGTCTCACGGCCCACGTCGAAGCCATGTCGCCCCCGTAGATTGGCTATTTTACCGCTTTGAACGCCATGGTTTGTGGGTCAATTCATTTGTCGGGACAATCAACGGAGCGCGTGACAATTCCCCGGGTTGAAACTAGTGCGCTTGGCGCAGGAAACCGGCCAGAACGTCGTTGTATGCGGCGGGATGGGTGATCTGGGGCACGTGGCCGGCCCCTTCGATGACCGCCTCCTGCGCATTGGGCAGCGCATCGAGAAGCATTGACGAGCCGCTGAGGATGGTGCCCGCCTCTTCGCTGCCCCGGATGACAATACAAGGCGTGGTGCTGCCGTTCAACGCGTCGGCGAAATTCTCCATGTTGATATGCATTTCCCCGCAGCCCCGGGCGGTGGCTTCGGAAACTGGCCTGCAACTGCGCGTCAGGGGATCGGCGGCGCGTTCCGCGGCGGGGATATCGCCAAGTTTTACGGCCCACTCCACAACCGGCTGAAAGTACTCCCGCGCGGGCGCCTTGCAGGTGGTGCTGCTGAAAACGGCAGCGCCCACGCGGTCTCCGTGGCGGGCGAGGAGTTCCTGCGCAACCATGCCGCCCATGGAGTGACCGACGATCGTGGCCCGTTCAACGCCCTCCTGATCGAGGACGGCCAGGGCATCCCCGGCCAGGGCGGCGAGGCTATAGCGTTAATGCCGGTCCCCTCACTTTCGCCATGGCCCCTCAGGTCCATGAGAATCAGCCGGTAGAGAAGGCTGAAAACGGGAACCTGGTCCCGCCAAAGGGCGATGGAGGACGTGTAGCCGTGCAGGAACAGGACCGGCGGTCCGGCGCCCTCGGTCTCGTAATGCAGCTTCAGCGCATCGTTCGTAACGTGGGACATGGCCGGTCAATCGAACACATGGCCGCCATCGACGAAGATGGTCTGGCCGGTCATGAAGTCGCTGGCCGGGGAACAGAGAAACGTCAGCGTCCCCACCAGGTCCTCCGCGTATTCCCAGCGCTGGATGGATCTACCCGCGGCGGACCGGTTGAGGACTTCGCCGGGATACAAGGCGACAATGGGTTCGGTTGCGACCATGCCGGGGGCGAGGGCGTTTACGTTGATGTTGAAAGGCCCCAGGGCCCGGGCCAGGGCCCGGGTCATGCCGATAATCCCGCTCTTGGTGGCCACGTAATGCACGAGGTCTCCCGGCCCTGACCTGGACACGGTGGAAGTGAGATTGACAATCTTGCCGCCGCCGCGCGTTTTCATGGAGGGGACCGCCAACTGGCTCAACAGGAATGCGCCTTTCAGGTTTGCATCGAGAACCTTGTCGAACTCTTCTTCCGGAATGTCCACAAAGTCGATGGTGGTGGCGTAGCCGGCGTTGTTGACCAGAATATCGATGCCGCCGAAGCCGTCGATGATCCTTTCCACGGCCTCCTTAAGCTGTTTCTTGTCGCCCACGTCGGCAGTCAGACCCAGGGCCATGTGTCCCGCCTTTGTCAACGCGTCGGCGGCTTCAGCTACCTTGTCCGGCTTGATGTCGATGAGGCCGATGGCCGCGCCCGCTTCGGCGAGGGCCCTGGCGTAGTGACGGGCGATGTCTCCGCCGCCTCCGGTGATCACCGCGACCTTTCCGTCGAGGTCGCCAGGGGACAATACGCTGGACGCATCCGGCGCCGTCTTTTCGTATTCAGTCAAAGATGTGTCCCCCGTCCACGATGAAGGCCTGGCCGGTGACAAAGTCACTGGCGGTGGAACACAGGTAAAGGACCGTCCCCACCAGGTCCTGGGGAACCTCATCCCGTTGAATGGAACGCATCCTGGCGTACTGTTCGAAGACTTCGGGCGGGTACAGGCCGTCCATCTGCCCGGTGCGGGTCAGCCCCGGCACCAGGGTGTTGACCGTGACCCCGTGATTGCCCAGGCCCTTGGCCAGCGCCCGGGTGAGACCGATGACGCCTCCCTTCGCTGCCACGTAGTGCATGGCTTCGGCCACGGGGCTCCAGTAGGTGGCCGACGACACGTTGATGATCCGGCCCCATCCGCGCTCCATCATGTGAGGCGCGACCGCCTGGGCGCCGAAGAAGCACCCGCGCATGTTGACGGCCACGACCTTGTCCCACGCCTCGCCCGGCCATTCGTACCACGGTACCCCATGGGTCTGGTCGGTGGTGCCGAGCCCGGCGTTGTTGATCAGGATGTCGACCTGTCCGAACTCCCTGATGGTCGCGTCCACGGCCGCGCCGAAGGCGTTGCGGTCGGACACGTCCGTTTCCACGGCCAGTGCGCGCCCGCCTTTCGATACGATGTCTTCCGCCACGCCTTCAGCCTGATCGACCAACACATCCAGCACCGACACAGCGGCGCCCCGTTCGGCCAGGGCGCGTGCGAAGGCGGCTCCCAAACCCCTTGCCGCGCCCGTAATGACAGCAACTCTTTCAGAAAATTTGTCCACCGGATTACCGTATGAACTCCGCTCCCGGATGTGCCCGCGGCTGGCTTTGCAGATAGTCGATATGACGGGACAGGGCCTTGTCGATTCTGGTCAGGAGACCAGGCTTGAAATTGAGGGAGCGAAGGATGGGAATATCCTGCATGAAGAAGTCGACTTCCATGTTGATTACGAAATCGGCCCATTTGGCCGCCTCTTCCTCCGCCTTGGGCGAACCGTCTCCCTTGTCGGCTGCCGCGACAAAGTAGATTTCCGAATAACCCGGCTTCGGAATGGTCTGGGCTGCAAAAAAGCCGAACCACTTGCCGTCGAGATCGCCACTCAGATAGAGGCAGTTGTTCCCGTAAATGCCCTGGTGATTGTTGTAGGGCGTTCCGTACCGGTTGGTGGACAGGATTCGAAACTCGGCAAAGTGGTCGGACCACACAATGCCGCTTTCCGGGTTGGCGTCCCTGAATGTCATCTCGTGCACCGACACGAAGTGCTGGAAGTCCAGGGGATTGGTGATCACCATCCAGGGATCGAGGGGAAGTGCGGAGCGGGCCGGATCCTCCGGGAAGTAATCCAGCTTGATGGCCGCCGTGCGCAACTCGACATCCTCGTAGCGCCTGGTTTCATCGACGTTGCGAAAGTCGGGCAGGTCCCACAGCGGCTCGTCACCGTTGAAGACGAAAATGAGGCCCCAGCGTTCCTGGCTGGGGTACTCGAAAAGGCTGGCTGACGGTGGTGGCGGATCCCCCGCGCCGGTCTTGACGCAGGTGCCGGTGTCATCGTATCGCCAGTGGTGATACGGGCAGCGGATACAGTCATCCACCACGTCACCTTCCTTGAGGTTGGCCCCCATGTGCACGCAAAAGGCGCCGAAAACGTGCGCCATGCCATCGGGCCCCCGGAACACGATCACTTCGCCGTCCAGGAACGGGCGTCCGACTATTTCACCTTGTCTGGCTTCCGATGAAAGACAGATGGGATACCAGCTTTGACTGAACAGTCCATCGTCGCCTTCGCGCCAGAACTCCTTGGATACGGGCCTGCGACGCTGTTGGCTACTGTCTTCAGAATGATCCGAGCGCGTATTCATTTTGCGTCCCCTGGCTTTTCCCGTCCCGTACCTGCCTGGAAGCAGGCTCCGGAGATTATGTCAGGTCTCTGACAATACGGGCAACCAGGGTTCGTCGCCGTTCCGCGCGGCCCTGTTCTTCCTCGGGTGTGGGCCGATAGGACTCCACGTCCGCCAGGGAGTAGCCCCCGTGCCTTTCGGCGAGGGACTCGTGGGTGTCGATGCGGTCCCGCAATACCGATACTTCCATGGTCAGGCGCAGGATCGCCGCCACCACGCGATCCATGTCCACCTGCTCGATGAATCTGAATCGCTCCCGGGCGGGATCCGACATCAAGGCGTCGACGATGGCGTCCGTACTCATTAACGCGGTCCTGGACCTCGGCATTCCCGCTGCGCCGGTCAGGCGGCTTTCGACGCGCCGAAGTAGTAGTAGACGCCCGGGCCCAGGGCCTCGTATTCGGCAAAGGTCCGATCGTAGGCAAAGCCGGCGTTGCCGAGGTCAGTGCGCATGTCGCGGTCCGCGAATCCCGTCCAATAGGGTTCGCCGTTGTTGATGACCTGCCATGCGTTGGTCACCTGCTTGACCATGGGGATGGCGGAGGGCTGATAAGGCACATCCGCATTGACGAAGTAGCCGCCCGGGGACAGCAGGCGGTGGGCCTCTGCCATGATCCGGTCCTGAACGTCGAACCATGTCTCGTGGAACATGATGTGGGAAACGATGAGGTCGAAGTGCCCGTCGGGAAACGACGT
This sequence comes from Gammaproteobacteria bacterium, assembly GCA_965116895.1. GTDB lineage: Bacteria > Pseudomonadota > Gammaproteobacteria > Steroidobacterales > Foliamicaceae > Foliamicus. The sequence continues at coordinate 1,678,583 of OZ220729.1, forward strand.
CTTCGCCGCATCCATCTGGTGGAAATGCAGGGGCAGGCCCTGGTCTTCCGCCCAGATATGGGCGAAGCGCATAAAGGGAGCGGAAAGATCGATGCCATGAACCTCGGCGTCCGGCCATCGTTGCTTGTAGGCCACTGTTTCGGTGCCGATGCCGCACCCCATGTCGAGGATCCTGTCCGGCTTCAGGTCAGGGAAATATTTATCGATGAACTCGACAATCTTGCGTCCTTTCCCCGGTTCGCCCGGCCTGGATCCGGTGCCGAGACCCTTTGCCGTGCGATACAGCTCCACGGTGCCCATGTAGAGCAGGCCCATGGTCAGATCGTCTTCGCTGTTTTCGAAGAAGTACCCGCCGGGCTGTCTGTGGATCTCCACGTCCGCTATGGGTTTGGGAATTTCGAGGTCCGGATTGAGTTCCAGAGTCCCCAGGCGTTTGTGCGATTCGAGAATCTCCCGTGCCCGCGCCTCAAAGGCAGGTCGAAGCCTGTCGATGGTGTCCCCCACGGTCTCCCATAACAAGTCCTGGGAGGTGTAAACCATCGAGCCCCAACTTTGATAAAGGTATTCCTTCTCAAAGGCGGGGATGACGTCATCGCGGTGACCGGGTTCGCGGCCATGCTCGGCCTTGTAACCAGGTCCGATGCGATTGTCGTACAGCCAGGCCAACTCATCCTCGACGGGGCCGTTCACCTCGGCTTTGAGGGCGCCGACAAACGCCTGCCGGGCATGTTCGTCGTGGGTGGGCTCATAGACTTGGTGGAACGTGGTGTTCTTGGTCATGGTCTTGCCTCCGCACGCCACGGACGCCCTGAAGCGTCCTTCACAGATAATACCAAGGCAGACCCGCTCACAGCCCACGTCGCCCCCGCGGATGGGCTATGGTACTGCTTTGCACCCGATTCGAACGCCGCCGTGTCCCGCTCTCTTCGCACCCGTTTGAAACGCCTGCTCCACATGACCGCTGGAGCGGGTGGGCCCATGGTGGCGGGGCGCTTGCGCCGCCGGTTGTTGCGCCTGGCCACCTACGCTTCGGTGAGCACCGCCGCAATCCTGGTGGTGATCAAGGCCTGGGCGTGGCAGGCCACGGACTCGGTGTCGCTGCTCAGTTCGCTGGTCGATTCGACGCTGGACGTGCTGGGATCGCTGATTACGTTTTTCGCGGTTACGGTATCGCTCAAGCCCGCCGACAAGGAACATCGTTTCGGCCACGGCAAGGCGGAAGGGCTGGCGGCGCTGGCGCAGTCCCTGATCATCGCCGCGTCGGCGGTATTCGTGCTGAAGGAGTCGGTGGAGCGGATCCTGGCGCCCGCCGCCGTCGAGAATGCTCAGACCGGCATAGCGGTCATGGGGGTGTCCGTCGCGATGACGCTATTGCTGCTGGGGATTCAACGCTACGTTCGCCTTGTTACGGGATCCGCCGCGATCGAGGCGGATGCCATGCACTACAGGACCGACCTGGTGATCAACCTGGGCGTGGCCGCGGCGATCGCCGTGGCGGCCTGGCCAGGCGGCTGGCTGGCGGACCCGCTGGTGGCCGCGGCGGTGATTGCCTATCTCCTGTTCGGCGTCTGGAAGATCGCCAAACACGCGCTGGACATCCTGATGGACCGGGAGATTCCGGATGAGGACCGCGAAACCATTATCCGCCTGGCCGAAAGCCATCCCAGGGTGCTGGACGTTCACGACCTGAAGACGCGCCACGGCGGCTCGAACTACATCGTGCAGTTCCACGTATTGCTGGACGCCGGCCTGAGCCTGGCCGAGGCCCATGAAATCCTGGACGAAGTGGAGATCCGCATCCTCGCGGAGTTTCCCGGCTGCGAACTGCTGTTGCACCCCGATCCGGAGGGCTATCACCCCGGCCCGCGCGAATTCGGCAAGGCCTGAACCGGCGCTTCAGACCTCCGGGGGGACCTCCTCGGCGAACGACTCCCAGGTGCCTATCGGCTCCAGGGCCGCCCAGTCGGTCTGCGGCTCCAGCAGGTCGGGCCTGTCACGCTCCAGGCGCTCCAGCACCACGCGCGGGATATTGTCGAGTTCGCCCGATATCTTGAAGCTGTGCATGCGGCCGAACAGGGCGCCGTCGCGCACTTCCGTCTGCCCCATGCGCATCCACGGCCACCAGGGCGACGTGCGCATGAATCCGGCGTGGAAGCGGGCCGAGGGATTGCTTCGATCTTCCAGCTCCGCTGCCGGGATATAGAAAACGAAGTGTTCGGAGGGGTTGATCCTGGGTCCGGTCGAGGCCCTGGGCCAGCCCTCGGGCGTGACCGGATTGGAGTACTCGTGCACGTATTCCAGGACCAGCAGGTACTGGTCGTGAATTCGCTGGAACGGCAGCAGGAAGGGAATCATGCCGTCTTCTTCCTCAACCGCGTCGGCGGGGTTCAACGGGGTGTCTTCAGGCGCGCCGCCCATAGCGTAGCGCGGCATTTCCCCGGTGATCCGGCCGCGGAACCGGTCGTTCAGGAACGGGAACACTTCCACCCGCTCGCCGCTGTACGGATTGTCCCAGTAGTCGATGATTTCGCCCGAAGCCAGGTCGGTGAAGTAGCCGGCCTCGGTCCCGCGGACCCAAAGGTTGCCGTTTTCGTCGATCTTCGACTGGTTGTTGCCGCAACCGACGTAGCCGAACAGCGGTACCAGCCTGTTCACGCCGATGCGCGCGAACTGAACGCCCTGGAAGCCCATGTAGACCGGCTTGTCGGCGAAAGTGCCCCAGATCTTCCCGAAGGCATAGAGATTGTCGGCGGCTTTGCCCAGGTCCAGGCCGCCCCCCGTTCCCGCAGCCCCGACGCCCGATGGCTCTACCTCGCTGCCGTCCGGCGCGCCGCAGGCGGTGAGGCCCGCCGCGGCCAGTCCGCCCAGCGCCCCGCCCATCAGCGCGCGCCGGCTGACCACGCCTTCAAGCAGGGAATTCATGAACATGGCCTACCCCTGGACCTCCCGGGGGGATTCCTCGGCAAACAACTCCCAGGTACCGCGCGGGCCGGCGCCGATCTCCCAGCCGGTCTGCGGCTCAAGCAACTCGGGTTTGTCCCGTTCCAGGCGCTCCAGCACCACGCGGGGAATGTTGTCGAGCTCGCCTGACATCTTGAAGCTGTGCATGCGGCCGAACAGGGCGCCGTCGCGCACTTCCGTCTGCCCCATGCGCATCCACGGCCACCAGGGCGACGTGCGCATGAAACCGGCGTGGAAGCGGGCCGACGGACGGCTCCGATCTTCGAGCTCCGCCGCCGGGATATAGAAGACGAAGTGCTCCGAGGGATTGATCCTGGGCCCGGTCGAGGCCTTGGGCCAGCCTTCGGGCGTAACCGGGTTGGTGTACTCGTGCGCGTATTCCCAGGCGAGCAGGTACTGATCGTGCACCTTCTCAAACGGCATGATGAACGGGATGACCCCGTCTTCGTTCATGCGGGCGTCGGCCGCATTCATCAGCGTGTCGTCGTCCGGGGCGCCTTCCATCGAGAAGCGCGGCATCTCCTGGGTCAGGCGCCCGCGCAGGCCATAGTTGAAGAAGGGAAACGCATCCACGCGCTCGCCGGTGTAGGGGTTGTCCCAGTAGTCGATGATTTCACCGCTGGCCAGGTCGGTGAAATAGCCGGCCTCGGTGCCCCGTATCCAGAGGTGTCCGTTCTCGTCCATCTTGCATTGCATATTTCCGCAGCCCACGTAACCGAACAGCGGCGTCAGCCTGTTCACGCCGATGCGCGCGAACTGAACGCCCTGATAGCCGCTGTAGATCGGCGTGTCGGCATAGGTGCCCCAGATCTTGCCGAAGGCGTAGAGGTTGTCCTCGGGACTGCCGAGGTCCAGACCGCCGCCAGTGCCCGGCGCCGCGGCGCCCGCGGGCTCTTCCGGGTTGCCGTTCGGAGCGCCGCAGGCGGTGAGGCCCGCCGCGGCCAGTCCCCCCAGCGCCCCGCCCATCAGGCCGCGCCGGCTGATTACGCTTTCAAGTATCGAATGATTGAACATGGTCCGCTCCCGGAAATTGTGATTGCGATGTTACCCCCTGGGAGGGAAGGCCATCAGCCCTAAGTCACCACCGGTCGCCCGGTCTCGCGCAGGTCGCGGCCGGAAGCGCGCTGGAACACGTTGAGCCCGAATTCGGGCGCCACCGCCAGAATGTGGTCGAACAGGTCCGACTGCAGGTCCTCGTATGCCAGCCAGTCGGTGGTCGCGGCAAAACAATAGATCTCGATCGGCAGCCCGTCCGGCCCGGACTGCAGCTGCCGAACCAGCGTGGTGCGCCCGGCATGCACCTTGGGATGGTTCGTGATGTAGTTGTAAAGGTAGGCCCTGAACGTCCCCACGTTGGTCAGGCGCCTCAGGTTGACGGCCAGCGACTCGGCGCCGATGCGGGTGTTGTACTCGCTGAGTTCGCGGTGTCTTTCGGGAATGTATTTCTCCAGCAGCTTGAACTTCGAAAAACGCTCGATTTCCTCCTCCTTGAGAAAGCGCACCGAGGCCATGTCGATGTAGACGGCCCGCTTGATTCGGCGCGCGCCGTCCTCGCTCATCCCGCGCCAGTTCCTGAACGATCCGGCGATGAAGTCCTGCGTGGGGATGGTGCTGAGGGTCTTGTCCCAGTTGCGCACGGTCACGGTGTGCAGCGCGATGTCGACCACGTCTCCGTCGACGTTGTGCGACGGCATTTCCACCCAGTCCCCTATCCGCACCACGTCGTTGACCGAGATCTGGATGCTGGCCAGCACCGACAGCAGGGTGTCGCGGAACACCAGCAGCAGCACCGCCGTCAGCGCCCCGAGGCTGCTCAGCAGGAGCCATACGGAGACTTCCGCCGCGTAAGCCACGATCACCAGGCCGGCGACGAAATAGAGCACCAGCGAGACGGCCTGGGCGTAGCCTTTCAGCGGCAGGCGCGCGTGACTGCCCGGCGTGCTCTGCAGGTACAGGCCGGCGGCCTTGAGCATGGACACACCGCCCGCGATCAGCGCCACCACCACCCAGGCAAAGGCCAGCACGCCCAGCGCGCGGGTCCAGGACGCCCCAAGCTGCGGTTCGAGGGCGCGTACGCCGAAGAACAGGACCAGGGCCGGCGCCAGTTGCGTAAAACGCAGCAGCACACGCGACTCCAGGAGCGCCGTGGCGAACGGGCCGGGGCTGGAAGACTTGAGCCGCCGGCGGGCCGCCGCGGCAATCACGCGGCGCGCCAGCCAGTCCGCGATCAGGGCCGCCAGCGCCAGGCCCAGAACGGCCAGCGCCGCAGCCGCAGCCGGGTACTGGGCGAGCCAGCCTTCCGCGGCGGCCCGGATGTCGTCCGGGCTCATGCCTCTTTCGACGAATCCGGGCGCGGGTACAGCAGGCGGAAAGATTGCCACATGACGGGCACTTCCTCGTGGAACTCCTGCCCCCGGGATTTGAGCCACTTGCCCCAGTAGGCGGCGTGAATCTCGCGCCACACCTTCACGTCGCGCGCCGCCGGACCCTCGCCTGCCGTGTGCCGCTCGTTCACCTGGTTGAAGGCCAATTGTTCGCAGTCGTCCAGTTCGACGACGCAGCGCGGGTGCATATCGGCGTCCAGGAACACGATACGGTCGCCCGGCTCGAGCAGTCCGCCCTCTTCCTCGAGAAGCTGGATCAGCGAATAGGTGCAGGTTTTCTGCTCCGAAAGCACCAATCCGAGCAGCAAGTCGCACATCTCGTGCGTCGAACCCAGCCGGCGCGCCACCAGGCGCCCGGCGCTCATCGGCGGCACGCCCGCCTCGCTGGCTTTTTCGAGAAATTTTTCGACGTTCATATCAAGGCCGGCAACGCTTGCTCAAGGGTTCGGGGAGTATACTCAAGCGCGTGGCGGAAAAAGGCTTCCCGAGGCTGCGCATGCGCTCCGTAATGATGCTGGGCGCAATCGCCGTGGGCCTTGCGGGATGCGGCGGAACCGTGAACCTGAGCGCCAATTTTCCGGCGCCCATGATCAAGCGCCTGCCGCTCACCGCGCAGGTGCAATATCCGGAAGGCCTGCGCGAGTTCTCGCACGTGGAAGAAGCGCTGGACACCACCCGCTGGACCATCGCGCTCGGCGCGCCCAGCATGCGCATGCTCGACAGCGTCCTCGGATCCTGCCTGACGCTGGTTCCGGCAGGCGGCGCCGGACCTGTCCCCGACCTGATCATCCAACCGGACATCATCCGCTTCGAGCTCGGCGTGCCGGGGCGTTCCAAGGTGGACATTCCGGCCGCCTGGGTGGAATTCGACATCCGTATCACCACCGCGGACGGGGCTCCGCTGACGCGTCTGAAGATTCCCGGCTATGGCGAAGGCTCGCAAGGGGGCGGAGGGCTGGGCAGGAACCTCAGCGAAGCGACCGAATACGCGCTGCGCGACGCCGGAGCGACGCTGACGCAGGAACTGGGTCAGGACACTGCTATCCTTGCGCTTGTCGGGAGCCGATCATGATTAACCGGGACAAGGCCGTGCGTTGGATGCGATCGATCGCTCCGGCGGCGCTGCTGAGCCTGGCGGCCGGGACGGCGCCGTTCGTCGCGTCGGCCGACGAGGAAGCGGAATCGCTGGTCCTGCTCCGGACCAGCTACCTGGCGGGAAATCGTACCGAGGAGGCGTTCGTCAGTTGCGTCTCGAAGAAGATCCGCTCGGGCGCGAAACGTCCCAATGTCCATCCCGAGCGCGAATTCATCGATGAACTCTATCCCTGGCTGGAACCGCGCACGATGCCGCGCGAAAGCGCCGACCTCGGCGAATTCATGGGACGGCCGGGCGTCGGCGACGCGATCCGTCGAAAGGGCGTGCGCTACATGGTCTGGCTGAGCGGACAGACGCTTCGCGAAGGCAGCGGCGGCAGCCTTTCCTGCGCGGCGGGTCCCGGCGGCGCGGGCTGCTTCGGGGTGGCCTGGTGGCAGAACAACTCCGAGTACACCGCGTCCGTATGGGACATGAACGAACTCAGCGACATGGGCGCGATGAAGGCGAACGTGCGCGGCACCTCCGTCATACCCGCGCTGGTCATACCCGTTCCGATAATTGCCCGCACCCGCGAGAAGGCCTGCGACAGCCTCGCAAGCCAGTTGCGCGACTACCTCGAACTCGACTGATCCCCGGCTATTTCCAGCGAGACTTGTCGGACAGGTAGACGCCCGCGTCGTCCAGATCCGTCGGCAGATACTCCGAGAACAGGTTAGGCCCGAACTTGGGCACGTAGCGGTCGTAGACGGGGCGGTAGAGGTCCCAGTGCACGTCCGGAATCCTGTTGCGCGCCCGGTAGGCGGCCATCGGAATCGTCGCGCTGATCGGCTGCTCGAAGCCGCTCCTGGCTTCCGCCAGCGTTTCTCCTCCCGGCCCCCAGATACCGGATCCGCCGCCGCCCGTATCGCCGAACACGCCCCGCGTGCCGGGCGAATGGGCGTTGTTCACGAGGGCCGTGTAGATGCCGTTGTGCATCGCGCCGGAGCGCACGTCGAGGTGGTTGAACCCCCCCGTGGCGGTGCGCAGCATCAGTTCGCAGCCTTTCAGCGCGAATGCGCGGATCAACTCCGGCTCGCGCTGCACCGCGGTGGTGCAGATGTTGCCGTACTTGGTGCGCGTGACCGGAATCACCTCGTCCTCGCCGTACATCTCCACGTATTCGTCGAGGACGTTGTAGATCGTCGTGGTCATCAGTTCGATGGTGCGCGCGCCGGCCTGGAACACGCCCTTGATGTTGCGCGCCTTCCAGTGCCGCGCCAGTATCTCGCCGTCATCGCCGATGATGGTGGTGATGGACAGGTTGTGGCCGGGCCAGTCGCTGTCCCTGACGTAGCTGCCGAACACGATGAAGCAGCCGTATTGCCTGGCCTTCTTCGAAATCTCCTCGGTCTCCTCGCCCGGCACCTCGATGGCGATGCGCTGCACGTCGTCGCGGTTCCAGTGGAACCGGAATCCGGTAATCGGAAACTCGTGGAAAAACAGGATGTTCTTCGGTAAACCTGAAGCTTGTGCCATGTCGATAAGGTCCAGCATGTGGTTCAGGTTGCGGCGCTTGCCGGGCCCCGGGTTGGTCTCGTCGACCGGTCGCACAATCGACTGCACGACGCCCAGGCGCACGTTGTCGCTGGCCAGCGGCACGGTAGCGTAGGTGCCGTCGGCATGAACGGATACGTCTTCGCTCTCGCCGTGCTCCGCTCCCATCGCCCGGCGCGTTGCGATACCGCCGGCGGCCGCCGTAAGGCCCGTCAGGGCCGCGCCCCGCAGCAGGCTCCTGCGGTCGATGCCTGTTCCCTTCGTCATGGTTCCTCCTCCCACGCAATGCGAAACGAAGTTGCATTCTAAAGGCAACGTACTTGCGGGACGCCACACGACTGCGCACAATCGGATGCCGTGGGAATGCTCAGGCGATTGTCCCTGCCGTGGATGGCGGGCTCGGCCGGCGCGCTGCTGCTGGGGCTGCTGGCCGGGCCGGTCGTGGCCTACTGGCTGGGCGGTAAGGCCGCGGGCGAATACGCCGACCCCGGGGGCCTGCTGGTCTTCTGGACCAGCATCTACGGCGATGCGTTCGGATTCGGAGCCGCGGGGCTGATCTTTCTGCTGGGGCCGCTGCTCATGTTCCAGATCGGCTGGGCCGCGCTCCGCGCCTGGCGCAAATTCGTCCGCTAGGGCCAGAAATAGGCGCCCACGCCCACCAGCGAGGCCCAGAATAGGCAAAGCGGAGCCCACCTCCAGGCCGCCCGGCGCAGGTGCCCCCACATGCCCACTCCGCCCAACGCCGAACACCCGCCGAACATGGCCGTCGCCACCATGAGAAGGGGCAATTCGGTTTCAAGACGCGGATAGTCGTCCATGATCACCCAGAAGGTAAAACAGACGATGGCAAGCCCGGCGAATATGGCCAGGCAACTGCCCAGAAATACGCCGAGAAGAATACCGAAGGGGCGCATGCTGCTGGTATGATCCGCCGGGAACAAAAACGACTGCTCTGCATGCGAATCATAACTGCGCGCACATCGGGCCCGACACGAAAGGCGACATCCGCGGCCCTTGCAATAATGCTGGCGCTCGGCGTCCAGGCGCAGACATATGCCGCGACCGGCGAAAGGCCCGAAACCCTGCGGATCAACGACGGCCATCGGGAAACGGTCCAGCGCGTCGTGTCCTATGCCGAGCGGGCCCACTACCAGAACATTGCGGTGGACGACAGCCTGTCGAGAGAGACGCTGCGCAACTACATCGACCTGCTCGACGGACAGAAGCTCTATTTCCTCAAGCACCAGGAGGACTATTTCCTCGACCGGTACGGCGCCCGGCTCGACGACGCGATGCGGCGGGGCGAACTGGATCCCGTGCTTGAAATCTACCGGCTTTTCCGGGCGCGAATGACCGGCTATTTCGACTTTGCCCTGGAATACCTTCAGACCGAGCCGGCGCTCAACACGGACCGGACGTGGATACGCCGCGGCGAGGACAGGCAGCGGCCCGCCGGCCAGGATCAGATGCACGAAGTCTGGCGCGACCGGGTCCGCCACGAACTCATCAATCTCGTTCTGGACGAGCGCAGTTACGAAGAAGCCGCCGAGGCGCTGCGCAAGCGCTATGAACGGCAGCGCAAGAGCCTGTATGCGCAGGATGCAGACGACGTGTTCGCGGTCTTCATGAACGCCTTCACCCACACCCTGGACCCGCATTCGACCTACTTCTCGCCTCATAACTACGAGGAATACCGCATCCAGATGAGCCGCGCCTACCACGGCATAGGCGCTTCCCTGGGAACGGAGGACGACTACGTCCAGGTGCGCGAGGTGCTGCCCGGAGGGCCGGCCGACAAGGACGGACGGTTGCGCGCCGGCGATCGCATAACCGGCGTGGACAGCACCGGCTCGGGCGAGGTGACCGATGTCGTGGGATGGCGGCTCGAGGACGTCGTGGAGTTGATCCGCGGGCCTTCGGATACGCCGGTCGTTCTGCGCATCCTGCCGGGAGGCGACGCCGCCGGCAGCGACTCGTTCATGCTGGACCTTACCCGCGGCCGCGTGCGCCTGACGGGAGCGGAAAAGGAGTTGCTCCAGGTCGATCGCGACGGATCCGAATTCAGCGTCGGAGTGGTGCGTATCCCCAACTTCTACTACGACATGGAAGGCCGCCAGGCGGGGCTGGAGGACTACCCCAGTTCGACCCGCGACGTTAAGCGCCTGATCGCCGAACTGAGGTCCGAGGGCGCGGCCGGCCTGATCCTGGACCTGCGGCGCAACGGGGGCGGCCACCTCAACGAGGCGATCTCGCTGGCCGGACTGTTTGTCGGCAGGGGGCCGGTGGTCCAGGTGCGCGACTCGGAGTTGCGCACGCAGGTGCTACAGAACCGGCGTCAGCAATCAATCTGGGACGGGCCGCTGGTGGTGCTGGTGGACCGGCTCAGCGCCTCCGCCTCGGAAATCCTGGCCGCCGCCATCCAGGACTATGGCCGCGGCGTGGTGGTGGGACAGCGCACCTTCGGCAAGGGCACGGTCCAGAACATCTACCGGATTCGCCGGCGCGGCGAGGAAATGCCCGGGCGCCTGACGCTGACCATGGGCAAGTACTACCGGGTAACCGGCGAGAGCACGCAGCACCGGGGCGTTGCGCCCGATATCACGCTTTCGGCGGCCGCGGCGGAATTACCCCTGGTGTTCCCCAACCAGGTCATCGGGGAAAACATCGGCGAAAGCGCCAGCGATAACGCCCTGCCCTGGGACACGATCCCGGAAACCGAGTACCGGGGAGGGAGCGTGGACGGAGCGACCCTGAGCATGCTGGTGGCCAATCACCAGAGGCGGGAATCGGAGGACCCGGACCTGAGGCTGCTGAAAGGCCGCATACAGGCCATGCAGGAACTGACCGACCGGAAATCGGAGCCCATCCATCTTGAACGGCGGCGGGCCGATCAGGAGGGTCGCCGGGCGCAAAGGCTGGCCATGACCAACGAATGGCTGGCGGAGAACGACCTGTCGCCGATCGAAAGCCTGGAGGAATTGAGGGGGATGGACCTGCCGGACGTGGCCCTGGAGCAGGCCTCGGAGGTCGTCGTCGACCTCCTGCGGCTTCAGGCGGCCTCTTCCCGGGCAACCGCCAGCAGTTCGCTGCATTGAAACGGCGGCCGGCCGGCCGTGCGCGCCTGCACCGGGCCGTGATGCGAATCGGTCAGGAATTGCAGCCATTTGCCCAGCACGCAGTTACGCCGCCAGCAATCGGCAAATCCTCCCGGCGCTTCGCAGCAGGCCCCGTAGCGCTGCGACCAGTGCACCACCTCGGCCACCCGCGCGTCGTCGTAGAGGTTGACGATCAGATCGGGCTCCGCTTCGCTGTCGCCCTCGCCGGGAAACAGGTAGGTCATGCGCAATACCGTGGTAAACGCCGACCTGCGCTCCACTTCAATGTGCAGTTCACCGTTGACCGGGCTGTGCGAAACGTGCCAGCCCGGCTGGCGCAGCGCATGTCCGAACAGCCGCCAGAGGCCGGCGTAGTTGCGTTCGTACATGTCGATCAGCGCGCCCAGTCCCATCGGCCGGTTGCCGAGAAGCATGGCCGGAGCGAGTTGCCGGGAGACTCTGGTGAGCGCAAGCATGAGAACCCGGAATATAGCAGAACCGAAACTGCTTGCGCGTCGGAACCGGCGGCGGTAATCTCCGAGACCGAATATCGGGAAATGACGAGGAGGCGGAATGAACGCTGTGCTTAAGGCGACCAACGGAGCGCTGCTGCGCCCTCCACTGTTGGGTCTTCTTGCATTCGCGACGGTACTGCTGTGGACGCCGCTGGCGCACACGTTGATGGTGCTTCAATACGGCCAGTTGTCGACAGGGCCGGCCTACCTGCTGAGCTTTGTCATTGGACTGATCGGCTGGGTCATGGTCTGGAGAGGCTTCAGGGCCGACGATCTCCCGGCCACGATTCTGGGCTTCATGGGAGGCGCGCTGATCTGGCTGGGCTGGATGGAAGGGTCGTTCGAATTCATGGGGCACTGGCTGAATCCGCCCAAGCTGATGTTCATGGGCGTGGAGCTGTTCACGGCCAACCTGCTTCTGCTGCAGGCCACCGGCGTGATCTTGGTCGCCATGCTGATCTGGCTCGGATCGAACAAGGACACGCACTGCCGGATGTTCATGTGGTTCCACCGCAACTTCAAACTCACGCCCGCGCGCAGGACCCCCGGCTACAAGCGCCAGTTCTCGCGCATCGTGGCGCTGGAAGTGATCATGATCAACTGGTTCTTCTACGTGCTGATCCTTTGGCTGTTTGACCCGCGCGTGCTCGGGCCGTTTCATCCCGCCACCATAGCCGTGGTATGCGCCGTGCTGCTGTGGGGCCTGTGGCTGCTGTTCTTCCGCATGCTGCCCTTCCGGCGGCCGGCCGCCGCGCTGCGCTACGCGGTGCCCTGCGCCAATGTCCTGTGGTTCTGCGTGGAAGCCGGGTCAGCCTGGCAACTGTATACGGAGCCCTGGATCTACCCGTTCCGTTTTCCGATCACCAACGTGATTGTCCTGCTGGCCTTCGCGGCCGGGCTGGCATGGTTCATTGCCCGTCACAGGGCCCAGTCGGGACCGCGAACCGCGGTAGCAGCATGAGTTCCCGCCCGTGACTTTTGCTCTCTGGTGCGTCTTCGTCGGCTTGTGGCTGCCGCTGCTGTGGGCCGGCCTTGCGAAATGGGGCGGCGGCTACAGCAATACCCGCCCGCGCGAATGGATGGCTGCGCAAGAAGGTTGGAGGCAGCGGGCCATATGGGCACAGGCCAACGCCTGGGAAGCCTTTGCGCCATTCGCGGCCGCCGTGCTGACGGCTCACTTCGTGGGCGCGGATCAAATGACGGCGAACTGGCTTGCGGCGCTGTTCATCGTCTCGCGCGTCCTGCACGGCGTGTTCTATGTCCTTGACCGCTCCACCGCACGCTCGGTGTCATGGTTCGGAGGAATGGTCGCGGTAGTCGGGCTGTTCGCGGCCGCCGCCCTAGCTTGAACGAAACATCGTTTCGCGGTAGTGCCTGAGTTCGGCGATCGAGGCGAGGATGTCGCTCTTCGCGCGGTGCCGATCGTCCTTCTCGACTCCGTCGAGCACTTTGGGACTCCAGTGTCCCGCAAGAATCTTGATACTGCTCACGTCCAGGTTGCGGTAGTGGAAGAACGCCGCGAGATCGGGCATGGCGCGGGAAAGGAACCGCCGGTCCTGGCAGATGCTTGCGCCGCACATCGGTGAACTCTTGGGCAGGCAATGCTCCTTGAGAAACTCCAGCGTCGTTCGTTCCGCCTCCTCGGTGCTGATCCGGCTGTCCAGAACCTCGGCGAACAGACCCGAAGCCGTGTGAGTGCGGGTGTTCCAGTCGTCCATTTCGTACATCACCGAACGCGGCTGATGGACGACAATGTTCGGCCCCTCGGCCACCGTCTCGAGGTCCCCATCGGTTACGACGGTCGCGATCTCGATGATCTGGTCCCGCAGCGGGTCCAGCCCGGTCATTTCCAGGTCGATCCAAACCAGTCGTGAATCTTTCTTGCCCATTAAGTCTCCGGTTAATTCTGCGGTTAATTCTGCGAATTAACTCTCCCAAGTCGTTCGGGCGCGGATTCTAGCCGGAATATGTCGGGATCGGCACCCGTTTCGGAAAAATCCGGAAACCCGGGACTGGTAACGGCCTGCTACGGCCGCCGCGGCCGCATGGAAGCCGCCACCGGGGAAGAGTTGCCTTATCTCGCGGCAAGCCGCCGCCACAAGCCGGTTTGCGGTGACCAGGTCCTGTTTGAACTGCGCGCCGATGACTCGCCGGCCCTGTTGCGCGCCATCCTCCCGCGCCGCAACGAGCTTTCGAGGACCGCGGCAAGGGAACGCACTGAGGTAGTGGCCGCCAACTTCTCGCTGCTGGCGATCGTGGCCGCGCCGGAACCCGCGCCCGACTACGAACTCGTCGACCGGCTGCTGTGCGCGGCGGCCGGATCGGGGGCCGAAGGCCTGATCGTGTGGAACAAGAGCGACCTGGGACGCGGAAAGCCCGCGCGCCTGCGCGAATACGAAGCCGCCGGATTCGACATCGTCGCGGTCAGCGCGCTGTCGGGCGCGCGAATCGGGCGGCTCAGGCGCCGCCTCAAGGCGCACACGAGCGTGCTGGCCGGACAATCCGGCGGAGGCAAGTCCACGCTGGTGAACGCCCTGCTGGGCCGGGAAGCCGCCGCGGCCGGCGAGCTTTCGGAAAAGGCGCGCCGCGGACGCCACACGACGGCGTCGGCCGCCATGTACTCGCTGCCCGGCGGAGGGCGCGTGATGGACCTTCCGGGCGTGCGTTCCCTCATGCCTGTCCTGACCGATTACGGCGAGCTTCAGGCCGGCTTTCCGGAGTTCTCCTCCCCGGCCCAGGAATGCCGGTTCGCCAACTGCCGGCACCGAAACGAGCCCGGCTGTTCGGTGCTGGAAGCGGTTGCCGCCGGACGGCTGCCGGCCGGACGGCACGCCGGCTATCTCGCGCTGCTGCGCGAGTTCGAGGAACTCGCCGCTTCCGTCTAGCCGTATCCCGGCTAACCGGGGTATTCGGCAACGCCGGCCAGCGCCCGCAACGGCTTGCTCTGGCCGGTGTCGATGCGTCCGACGAACTCCCCCGTCTCAAGATCAATCTTGAGCATGATCCCGGTGAATATGTTGCTCAGCAGCGCGTAACGGGGATCGCCGCAGGACGAGACATCGGACCAGCCGTATTCGGGCAGGTCGTACTCGCGCATCACCCTGCCCTCCTCGTCCAGCATCTCCATCGTGCGGCCGCGGGTCAGCAGCAGCCGTCCGTCGGGCAGATAGCGCACCGCGATCGCAAACAGGCCGTCGCTGATGTCCTCGCCCGGATAGGTCACCAGGTCGTCCATCTGCCGGCCTTCCACCACGTCGTAGCGCATGACGCGCTTGCCCAGTTCCGTGGTGTAGGTAATGAACTGCTCGTCCGGATGCAGCGTGGAATGGGTCACGCCCTTGAAGCGGGTCGGCTCGGGGGCGTTCTCGACTTCGAACACGCAATCCAGCTCCCAGTCGGCGTCATAGCGGTAGATATTGCCGTAGCCCAGCGCGCCGCTGTCCGGAATCCGGGGAAACTCCACCGTGGTCAGGTTCTCGATGCCGGGCGGCGGCGCTTCCGCGCACAGGTGCTCGCCCAGGTACACGCTGCCGTCGGAGGCGAAACTGGCGCTGCGGTACACGCGCGGCAGAAAATCCTTCTTCGGCAGCTGCCGTCCCGTGGCCGGGTCCACGTGAATGACCAGGTGGTCGTCGAAGGCCCACAACACGCCGTCGCGATCAACCGCCAGCCCTCCGACCAGGTGGCGGGTGCCCTCAGTATAGAGAATCCCCTTGGGCTTGCAGTCGGCGTCGTACTGAAGAATCCGCCCGATCCCGGCGTGATCGTCGTGGGGATCGTTCAACAGCGTGCAGCCCAGAAAAATATCCCCGGCGGCAAACGGCTGCATGGTCGATTCGTGCTTCTCACTCATACCTCACCTCCTGAGAACGGCAGCATCCTAGTCCACCTGCCGCCGCTGGGCCAGCGCCGACGAAAGCGTCCCCGAATCCACGTAGCTCAGCTCGCCCCCCAGGGGCACGCCCTGCGCGATGCGGGTGGCCTTGATTTCCCGACGCTGCGCCATACGGCCCAGGTATGCCGCGGTGGCCTCGCCCTCCACCGTGGCGCTGGTCGCGAGTATGAGCTCCCTGATGACGCCCTCGTCGAGCCGTCTCTCCAGCTTGTCGAGACCCAGTTCTTCCGGTCCGACGCCGTCCAGCGGCGAGAGTCGGCCCGACAGCACGAAGAACAGGCCGCGATAGGCGCCCGAAGACTCCACCGCGGCCAGGTCCGAAGGCGATTCCACGACGCACAACTGGCTGGGGTCGCGGCCCGTCGACTGGCAGATCAGGCACAGGTCGCCGTCCGCGAGCATGCCGCAGCGCGAACAGGGCCGCACCGAGGTCAGCGCCTCCGCCAGGCTGCGCGCCAGCCTCCGGGCCCCCTCGGGCTGGCGGGCGAACATGTGCAGGACCATGCGCTCCGCCGACCGCGGCCCTACTCCAGGCAGGAATTTCAGCGCTTCGAGCAGTTCCGCCAGGCGCGGCGGAAAGACATTGGCCGTCACGGCTTGGCTTCGGCCTGATCGACCGGGCGGATGGATCCAACCTCGATCTTCGCGTCGAATATCTCAAGCGACGCCTGAACGAAGGGATCCGACTTGAACTCTTCCTCGGCTCGCTGCTGGCGCCGGCGCTCTGCCTCCCGGTTTCGGGCATCCAGAGTATCCCCCTTACCGGCGCCGGCAATTTCAATTTCCACCTTCCGAAATGCCGGCAGTGCGGCCAGCAGCGCAGTTTCCAATTCCCGCCGCGCCTCATCCGTCAACAGGTTCTCGTGCGCTCCGTCCAGGCGAAGCCGCAGGCAGCCATCCGCAGCGTCCACCAGCTCGCTGTGCGCCGCGATGTCTCCGGAAAGTCCCTCCAGGCCCAGCCCAGCCACAGTCTCCGGCCAACTCCCCGGGCTCAAAGACTGATCGCCGGCCGGCGCGCGAACCTCTTCCAGCCTCCCGTCCTCTTCAGGCGCTTCAGGCGCTTCAGGCGCTTCAGCCGCTTCGGACGCAGGCGCGGCGGGTGCGGCAGGCGGCTCCGGCGCAGGCGCGGCAGGCGCGGCAGGCGCTTCGGGCGCAGGCGCGACAGGCGCTTCCGGCGCGGCTGGTGTGGGCCTGGCGGGCGTGCTCGCCCGCGTCGCCTTCTCCGCCGATACCGGCCGGAACGCCAGCATGCGCAGCAGGGTCATTTCCAGCCCGAGGCCCGGATCCGGCGCGAGCGCCAGCTTGCTTCGCCCCTGTATCGCAATCTCGTAGAACAACTGAACCTGATCGGCCGGTAGCGCGTCGGCCAGCGGCGCGAGCAACCCGGACTCGTCATCCTCGTCCAGCACGCCTTCTCCCACCGTCTGCAGCAGCGCCAGCCGCTGCAAAGCCGCCGCCATTTCCGCGAGGATGTTGGCCGGATCGGCGAGGCGCTCGCGCAACTCCCTGGCGCCGTTCAGCAGGGCCTCTCCGTCGCCGCCGGCAAGCGCGTTAAGCAGGTGCACGATACTGGGCTGATCGGCGCCGCCCAGCATGTCGGCCACGTCGGTCTCGCGCACCGCGTCGGCCCCGTAGGCGATGGCCTGGTCCAGCAGGCTCAATGCGTCGCGCATGCTGCCGTTGGCGGCCCGGGCCAGCCGGGAAAGCGCCCCCGGCTCGGCCTCCACTCCCTCGCCCTTGCAAATGGCGGCGAGCTGATCGCCGATCGTCTCGCTGTCCATCGAGCGCAGGTTGATCTGCAGGCAGCGCGACAGCACGGTCACCGGCAGCCGTTGCGGCTCGGTCGTCGCGAGCAGGAACTTGACGTGCGGCGGCGGCTCCTCCAGCGTCTTCAAGAGCGCATTGAAAGAAGAAGCGCTCAGCATGTGCGCCTCGTCGATCAGGTAGATCTTGTAGCTGCCGGAAGTGGGGGCGTACTGGACGTTTTCCAGCAGCTCGCGGGTCTGCTCAACCTTGGTGCGCGAGGCCGCGTCCACTTCCATGAGATCGACGAAACTGCCCTCCTCGATGCTCCTGCAGCTCTCGCACTCGCCGCAAGGTTCCGGCGCCGCGCCCTTCCGGCAGTTCAGGGCCGCGGCAAGAATACGCGCCAGCGTCGTCTTGCCCACTCCCCGGGTGCCCGCAAAAAGCCAGGCGTGATGCACCCGTTCGGCGCTGATGGCGTTGGTGAGCGCGCGCACCGCATGCGGCTGGCCCTTGACCTCCGAAAACTTGCGCGGCCGCCACTTGCGCGCCAGGACCAGGTAGCTCATGCGCGAAGCCTATCAGGATTCAGCGGCCAAGCGTTCGGGCGACGCGAAAGCCGTAATAGCTGTCGCGCCGGTCGGGGGCGGCGTTGACGCGAAGCGCGATGCGCAAGTCGTCGGGAAAGTCGTCCCAGGCGCCGCCGCGCACCACGCGGCGCCCGCAGTCGCCGCTCAGCCACGCGCTGCCGTCCGCCGGAGCGCCTTCATAGCTGCCGTTCCAGCAATCCTCCACCCATTCGTAAACGTTTCCGTGCACATCGTGAAGACCGAACGCGTTGGGCTCGAAGGACCCCGCCGGCGCCGTCTGCTCGTAGTCCCATTGGCTGCCGCAACCGTAACAATTGGCTCGATTGCTCCCGATCGAATTTCCCCAGCTGTACTTCGTGCCCGAGCCGGCCCGCGCGACATACTCCCATTCGGCCTCCGACAACAGCCGGTACGACTCACCGGTCTGCGCGGAAAGCCAATCCACGTATTCCTTCGCGCCGTTCCAGCTGACCTTCATGACCGGAAGCCGTCCGCGGCCCCATCCTTCGTCGTCCACGGCGTCGGGAGCGCTGAACCGGTCGTAGTCCTCAAAGGTGATCTCGTAGCGCGAAACCGCGAACGGCTGCGAAATGGTCACTTCGCGAACCGGCTTCTCGTCGTCGTAACAGTCCAGTCCGGAGACGCACCCCATCGAGAAGCTGCCCGCGGGAACCACGACCATCTCCGGTCCCTGCCCGCCGGAGGACAGCGGATCGGCGAATGATTCGCCCGGCCGCGGAGCGTTCGCTCCAGGCGATTGCGCCTCGGCCCATACCGCCAGCGCAAGCAGCAGCGCCACCGACACCATGCCAGGCACTGTTTGTCCTTGCCTCATGCTCCCCTCCTTCCGCCGTCCCGTTGGACGCCATTCTTCCACTGCCGCGCACTGGAGCGCAACCCGGCGCGCCGCGTTGCGAGAGCAGCTTACAATTCGGGGTCACCCCGCAGCGCAAAGGGTACGAAACCATGAGCAAAGCGAGACTTTCGGAATCCGGCGAGCTTCGCGCCCGCCTGGACCACCCCGTCATCGATACGGACGGGCACATGCTTGAACTGTCGCCCCTGATCTTCGATTACTTCAAGCAGGTGGGCGGACCGGAGATGACCGAGGAGGCCTTTACGGACCTGCGTCTGCGCGACGGGCTGAAATGGTACGAGATGGACCGCGCGCAGCACCGTCGCCACAACCTCATACGGCCCGCACACTGGGCGGCGCCCGCCGAGAACACGCTCGACCTTGCTACCGCGATGCTGCCGAAGCTCATGCACGAACGGCTGCCCGAAATGGGCATCGACTATGCGGTCGTCTATCCGACCATCGGGTTCGCGCTGCCCGACATCAAGGACGCCGACGCCCGCCGCGCCGCCTGCCGGGCCCACAATCTGATGATGGCGGACATGTACCGGGGTTTCGAGGACCGCCTCACGCCGGCGGCGGTGATCCCCTGCCAGACGCCCGGGGAAGCCATCGAGGAACTCGACTACGCCATCGGCGAACTCGGCTTCAAGGTGCCGATGTTCATCAACCTTGTGCGCCGCCCGATCGAGGCAGTCGAAGAGCGGGCTCCGGAAATGTCGCACTACGCCTTCTGGATCGACACGCTGGCCTACGACAGCATCTACGATTACGACCCGCTCTGGCAGCGCTGCATGGAGCTCAAGGTTCCGGTGACGGCCCACGCGGTGGGACAGGGCATGCACATGCGCCGTTCCATCAGCAATTACATGTACAACCAGATCGGCCACTTCGCCGACGCCGGCCACGCCTTTGCCAAGTCGCTTTTCTTCGGCGGCGTGACCCACCGCTTCCCGGAACTGAATTTTGCCTTCCTGGAATGCGGCGTCGCCTGGGGCGCGAGCCTCGTCTGCGACCTCAAGGAGCGCTGGGAGAAACGCGGCGCCAGGGGAATCCAGCAACTGAACCCGGAGAAGATCGACCGCGAGCTGCTCAAATCGCTGTTCGAGCAGTACGGCGGCGATATCCTGTCCGGGCGCATGCAGCAGGGCGCTTTCCTGAGAAAGGTATCGGAGCGCGACGGCGAAGACGATTTCGCGTCCGCCCACGTCAACAGCGTCGAAGACCTGCTGGAAAGGCTGGTGCCGAACTTCTATTACGGCTGCGAGGCGGACGACCGCATGAACGCGATCGCGTTCGACACCCGGCTCATTCCGGGCGGGAGCAAACTCAACGCGATGTTCTCGTCGGACTTCGGCCACTGGGACGTCACCGACATGACCGGGATTCTGAGCGAAGCGCACGAACTCGTCGACGACGGCCTGATAAGCAGCGACGACTTCGCCGACTTCGTGTTCCGCAATCCCGCGCGGCTGTTCGCCGGCATGAACCCGGAGTTTTTCGTCGGCACCGCCGTGGAGCAAGACGTCGCGAAGCTGCTCGGGAACGACATACAAGCCGCCGCTGCCTGAGCCGCCGATGGAGGACAAGACCATGGGCAAAGCGAAACCCTCACCGTCCAGCGAACTTCGCAAGCGTCTGAACCATCCCGTCATCGACACGGACGGGCACATGGTGGAACTGTTCCCGGTAATTTTCGATTACATCAAGCAGGTGGGCGGGCCGGAAATGTCCGAGAAGATGTTCACGAGCCTGCGCCGCCAGAACAACCGCAGCTGGTACGAAATGGACCACGCCCAGCGGCGCCACCACAACCTCATCCGCCCCGCCTTCTGGGCGGCGCCCGCCGAGAACACGACCGACCTCGCGACCGCGATGCTCCCGAAACTCATGCACGAGCGGCTTCCGGAAATGGGCATCGACTACGCCGTCGTCTATCCCACCATCGGCTTCCTGCTTCCCGAGATCGCCGACGACGAAGTGCGCCGGGCCGCGTGCCGCGCCCACAACCTGATGATGGCGGACATCTACCGCGGCGTGGAGGACCGCCTCACGCCGGCGGCCGTCATTCCCTGCCACACGCCCGCGGAGGCCATCGAGGAACTCGATTACGCGATGGGCGAACTGGACTTCAAGGTGCCGATGTTCATCAACCTCGTGAAACGCCCCATCGGCGCGGTCGAGGAAGTGAACCCGGATCTCAGGCCCTACGCGTTCTGGGTGGACACGCTGGCCATCGACAGCATCTTCGACTACGACCCGCTCTGGCAGCGCTGCATGGAACTCAGGGTGCCGGTCACCGCCCATTCGGTCGGCCAGGGCATGCACATGCGCCGCTCCATCAGCAACTACATGTACAACCAGACCGGGCACTTCGCCGACGCCGGCCACGCCTTCGCCAAGGCGCTGTTCTTCGGCGGCGTGACCCATCGCTTCCCGGACCTCAACTTCGCGTTCCTGGAATGCGGCGTCGCCTGGGGCGCGAGCCTCGTCTGCGACCTGAAGGAGCGCTGGGAAAAACGCAGCGCCGAGGCCATCGAACAGTTCAACCCGGCGAAGATCGACCGGGAGCTCATGGGCTCGCTGTTCGAGCAATACGGCGGCGAGGTCCTGACGGGCCGCCTGCCCGAGGGCGCCATTTTGCGTAACGTCGTGGAGCGCGACGGCGTCGACGATTTCGCCGCGGCCAACGTCAACAGCATCGACGAGCTGCTCGACCGGCTGGTGCCGAATTTCTACTACGGCTGCGAGGCGGACGACCGCATGAACGTGACGGCGTTCGACACGCGGGTGCTGCCGGGCGGGCGGAAGCTGAACGCGATGTTCTCGTCGGACTTCGGCCACTGGGACGTCACCGACATGGCAGGCGTTCTCGTGGAAGCGCACGAACTGGTCGACGACGGATTGCTGAGCGACGAGGATTTCGCGGACTTCGTCTTCCACAATCCCGCGCGCCTGTTCGCGAGCATGGACCCGGATTTCTTCGCCGGCACCGCCGTGGAGGACGACGTCGCAGGGATGCTGGCGAACGGCGGGCAGTCTGCCGCCGCATGAACCGGCCGATGCGCACCCTGCGAGCGGCGCTGACCGCATCCGCGGTGCTGCTGCTGGCCGGCGCCGCAGCGGGCGACACGCTGCGCCGCAGCGCCGTGGCCGAACCGAACAGCCTCGATCCGCAGATCGTGTCCGGCGCCTCGTCGACGATCATGCGCGATCTCTTCACCGGGCTGACCTCCTACGACTCGGCCGGACGGCTGATCCCGGGCGCCGCCGAATCCTGGGAGATCAGTGAGGACGGCCTGACCTACCGTTTCCGCCTGCGCGAGAACCTCAAGTGGTCCGACGGTTCGCCGATCGCCGCGAAGGACTTTGTCTATACCCTGCGGCGGCTGCTGACGCCGGGAAACCGCACGCGGTTCGGGTCCTTCTTCTATTCGATCCGGAACGCCAGGCGCATCATGGCCGGCCAGGTCGATCCGACCGAACTCGGCGTGCGCACCGAGGACGAGCGCACGTTCGTCATCGAGCTGCAACGGCCCGATGCGAGCCTGCTGGAGAAGCTCAGCAACTACGCGGCGGCGGCGATGCCGCAGGCAGTCATCGAAGAACACGGCCGCCGCTGGTCGCGCCCCGGCCGACTTGTGACCACCGGACCCTACCGGCTCGCCGAATGGGTGCCGCAGTCGTACCTGAAGCTGGAGAAGAACCCGCACTTCTACGGCGCCGACGAAGTCGGGATCGAGACCGTGCAGTACTTCCCGACCTCCAACGCGGAGACGGCCATGCGCCGCTTCCTGGCGGGCGATCTCGACTTTCTGCTCACGTTCCCGGCCGACCGGATGGAGTGGATCGAGGAAAACCTGCCCGGTCAGCTCAAGATCTGGCCGGCGCTCGGCATCAGCTACATCACCTTCAACAACCGCAAGCCGCCGTTCGACGACGTCCGGGTGCGCCAGGCGTTGAGCATCAGCGTCGACCGGCAGCAGATCGCCGACCGGATCATGGTGGTCGGCGTCCCGCCCGCCCACACGATGACGCCTTCCGTCGTCAGCCATTACGACAACCCGGTGCCCGATTACGCCCACCGGCCGATGCCCGAGCGAATGGCCGAGGCGCGGGCCCTGCTCGAGGCCGCGGGCTACGGGCCGGACCGGCCGCTGACGTTCGAACTGCGCTACGAACCGCCGGAGGAAAACCGCCGCCTTGCGATCGCGCTGCAGGCGATCTGGCGTGAAATAGGCGTCAACACGGAACTGCTGTTCACCGACTTCGGCACCCTCTATCGCTCGGTGGGAACGGGCGATTACACGGCCGCGCGGTTCACCTGGTTCTCCCCCACCGACAGTCCCGAAACGTTTCTCTTCATTCTCGAGTCCGGCGCCACGACCAACTATTCCGGTTATTCGAATCCCGAGTTCGACCGGCTGATCGCTTCGGCGGAGGCGCAGCTCGACCGGGACACCCGCCTGGCGGCGTATCGCAAAGCGGAAGCGCTGGCGCTGGCGGACTATCCCGTGATGCCGCTGTATTTCATGGTGCACCGCAACCTGGTGGCGCCCGACATCCGCGGCTACACGCCCAACTCGCGCGGCATGACCGCCACCCGCTTCCTCTACCGCGCAAACCAGTAGCGAACGCGCCGCCTTCGCTAGCCGGCCGCCAGCCCAAGCCGTTCTTCGCCCCCTTCCTCCGGGAGACGCATGAATCCATCCATGGAGCTTGCTCCGGCATCCCTGCCTCCGATACTCCCGGAGGAAGGGGGCGAAGAACGGCTAATACCTGGAGCTCCCTGCTATGCTCCGGCGGATGCTCGCATATACGCTGAGGCGGCTCGCCGTCGCAATCCCGACACTGCTCGCGATCGCGACCGCGTCGTTCTTCCTGATGCGCGCGGCGCCCGGCGGCCCCTTCGACACGGAAGCGGACCTCGATCCGGAAGTGCTGGAGAACCTCTACCGCGCCTACGGGCTCGACCAGCCGCTGCTTGAGCAGTACCGGATCTACCTCGCCAACGTGCTCCAGGGCGATTTCGGGCCCTCGCTGGTCTACGAGGACTTCAACGTTACCGAGCTCATCGCGATCGGCCTGCCGGTCAGCGCAAAGCTGGGCTTCACCGCGATGCTCGTGGCGCTGCTGCTCGGCGCAACCTGCGGCATCGTCGCCGCGCTGCGGCACAACCGGCTTTTCGACCACGCCACGATGACGATGGCGATGACCGGCATCGCCATCCCCTCTTTCGTCACGGCGCCCATCCTTGCGCTGTTCTTCGGGCTCTATCTGAAACTGCTGCCCGTGGCCGGCTGGAACGGCGGCGCGGCCGCCAACATGGTGCTGCCGGTCATCGCGCTGGCGCTGCCGCAGCTCGCAATCATCGCCCGGCTGATGCGCGGCGGAATGCTCGAGGTCCTGCGCGCGAACTTCGTCCGCACGGCCCGCGCCAAGGGCCTGCCGGAACGCCAGGTGGTGATCAACCACGTGCTGCAATCGGCGGCGATTCCGCTGGTCGGCTACCTCGGCCCGGCGCTGGCCGGCATCATGACCGGGTCGCTGGTCATCGAATTGATCTTCGACCTGCCGGGCGTCGGACGCTACTTCATCCAGGGCGCGCTGAACCGCGACTACCCGCTGGTCATGGGGATCGTGATCGTCTACGGCACGCTGATCATCCTGCTGAACCTGCTGTCGGACCTTGCCTACGCGGCGCTGGACCCGCGCGTGCGGAGGACCTACCGGTGAGCGCCGGCGGGCTGTTGCGGTCGCCTGCCCTGCGCCGGGCGGCGGGCGGCGAACTGTCCGGCTCGCTCTGGCGCCAGGCCGGGCGTCGCTTCGGGCGCAACCGCGCCGCGATGGCCAGCATCGGCGTGCTGCTGGCCATCGCGCTCGCTTCGGTGCTGATCCCGGCATTCTGGCCGCACGCGGTCGAGGACGCTTCCTGGGAGAACATCCTCCTGCCGCCGAGCTTCGAGAACTGGCACTGGTTCGGCACCGACGCGAACGGCCGCGACCAGTTCGTGCGGGTGTTCTACGGCGGACGCATTTCGCTGACCATCGGCCTGATGACGACACTGGTCGCGCTCGGCATCGGGGTCGGCTACGGCGCCGTCGCGGGGTTCACTGGCGGGCGCACCGACGGATTCATGATGCGCTTTGTCGACATCCTGTATTCGCTGCCGCTGTTGTTCTTCATCATCATCCTGGTGACCGTGTTCGGGCGCAACATCTTCCTGATATTCGTCGCCATCGGCGCGGTGGAATGGCTGACGCTCTCGCGCATCGTGCGCGGCCAGACCCTGAGCGTGAAGGCAAAGGAGTATGTCGAGTCGGCCGTTGCGATCGGGCTGTCGAAACCGGCGATCCTGCGCCGCTACATCATTCCGAACGTCGTCGGGCCCGTGGTCGTCTACGTGACGCTGCTGATTCCCACCAATATCCTGATCGAGAGTTACCTGAGCTTCATCGGGCTGGGCGTGCAGGAACCGCTCACCAGCTGGGGCCTGCTGATCTCGCAGGCGGTCGGCCAGCTTGATACCGCGCCGTGGCTGATCCTGTTTCCGGCGACGCTGCTGGCGATCACGATGTTCTGCTTCAACTTCATCGGCGACGGGCTGCGCGACGCCCTCGACCCCTCCCACCGATAGCCCCCGGCAATGAGTGCGTTACTGGAGATTCGCGACCTGAGCGTCCGCTTCGACGTCGGGGACGCGGAGTTGACCGCCGTGCGCAGGCTATCGCTTGAAGTGGCCGAGGGCGAATGCCTGGGCGTTGTGGGCGAATCGGGCGCCGGCAAGAGCCAGACCTTTCTCGCCGCGCTGGGGCTTCTCGCCGAAAACGCGCGCGCCGAGGGTTCGGTGCGCTACCGGGGGCGCGAAATCCTCAATGCGCCGCGGCGCGAACTCGACACGCTGCGCGGCCGGCGCATCGCCATGGTGTTCCAGGACCCGCTGTCGGGACTCACGTCGACGCTGCGCATCGGCCGCCAGCTTGAAGAATCGGCGCGCCGGCATCTCGGCATGAACGCGCGCCAGGCGCGCGAAAAGGCCCGGGAAATGCTTCAGACCGTGCGTTTGCCCGATCCGAGGCGCTGCCTTGAGCTGTATCCGTTCGAACTGTCGGGAGGCATGCGCCAGCGCGTGATGATCGCGCTGGGAATGATCTGCCGCCCCGATCTCCTGATCGCCGACGAACCGACCACCGCGCTCGACGTGACGATCCAGGCGCAGATTCTCGGGCTGCTCGCCGAACTGCGGCGCGACGCCAACACCTCGGTGGTATTGATCACGCATGACCTGGCCGTCGCCGCGGGCCTGAGCGATCGCATCCTGATCATGTACAACGGCCGGCCGGTCGAATCCGGAACCACGCGAGAAGTTTTCCGCGCCCCAAAGCACCCGTATACGGCGGGTCTGCTCGCCTCGCTGCCCAGCCTCGCCACCGACCCGGCAACGGATCTGGCGGCGATTCCCGGGCAGCCGCCCGACGCGCTCGCGACGCCGCGCGGCTGCGCGTTCGCCGAGCGCTGCCAACAGGCGATGGACCGCTGTTTCTCCGAGCGTCCGCTGCTGGGCGATACGCAAGGGCGGCACGCGGCCGCCTGCCACCTCGTTTCGCCGTGACCCTGCCGCTGCTCAGCGTCCGTTCGCTTTGCGTTGACTACGAGCAACGCCGCGCCGGCCTGTTCGGCTCGGGCGCCGGCACGCTGCGCGCCGTCAATGACGTCAGCTTCGAGCTCTCCGAAGGCGAAACGCTGGGAATCGTGGGCGAGACGGGCTGCGGCAAGACTTCGCTGGGCAAGGCGATCCTGCAACTGGTCGCCCCGTCGGCTGGACAGGTCCTCTGGCGCGGCGCGGACCTGGCGCGCGCCGACGCGAAGACGCTGACCAGACTCCGAAGAGAGCTGCAGATCGTGTTTCAGGATCCGCTGTCCGCTCTGAACCCGCGCATGCCGGTCGGCGAGATCGTCGCCGAGCCGCTGCGCGTGCATGCCGGCGCGGACATGTCCGCGCGGAAACGCCAGGTTGCAGTATCAGACATGTTCGAACGGGTGGGCCTGCGACCCGAAATGACCGGCCGCTACCCCAACGAGTTCAGCTCCGGGCAATGCCAGCGCATCAGCATCGCGCGCGCCATGATCACCGGGCCGAAACTGCTGGTCTGCGACGAACCGGTCAGCGCGCTCGACGTTTCGATTCAGGCGCAGATCTGCAACCTGCTTCGCCGGCTGCAGCGCGAGACCGGAGTCGCAATCCTTTTCATCAGCCATGACCTCTCGGTACTGCGCTACATGTCGCACCGCGTGATGGTGCTGTACCTCGGCCGCATCATGGAGATCGCCCCGCGCGACGAGCTGTTCGAAGACCCGCGGCACCCCTACAGCCGGGCGTTGATCGAAGCGATCCCCGAGGCCGACCCCGAGCGCGACCCGCTGGACATGGCCGACGCCCTGCCCGGCGAAATCCCCTCCGCCCTGGACCCGCCGTCGGGCTGCGTGTTCCGAACGCGCTGCCCGATCGCCACGCCCGAATGCGCGCGCACGCGGCCGCCCGGCGAGAGCGTCTCGGCGTCGCATCTCGTCGCCTGCCATCACTGGCGCGAAGCGCGTTCCCAGCCGCTTTAGTTACGGATAAGATGGCGCGCCATGAGCAATCTGGAGAAGCTCGCCCGGCAGATCTTCGACTCGCAGCCCTTCAGCAGGCACCTGGGGGCTTCGCTGGAATCGGTCGGGCCCGACAGCGCGGAAATCGCCCTGGCGGTCACCGATGAGCTTACCCAGCAGCACGGCTTCGCCCACGGCGGCATCATCAGCTACCTGGCCGACAATGCGATGGCCTTCGCGGGCGGCCTTGCGCTGGGCGGCGACGCCCTGATGGCGGAATTCAAGATCAACTTCGTCCGGCCCGCCGTCGGCGGCCGGCTCATCGCACGCGCGCGCACCACGGCGCTCGGCAAGCGCCAGGCCGTATGCCGGGGCAAGGTTTTCTCGGTTTCCGACGATGGCGCCGAAACGCTTTGCGCGGTTGCCCAGGGCACCGTCGTCGCGGCGTCAACGGAAAAATAGGTCGAACACGCAGGCGGGGGGATGCCGAAAAGGATTGCCATCATCGGCGCGGGAGTCTCGGGACTGGGAGCCGCCTGGGCGCTCAGCCGGCATCCCGACCGGTTCGATTTCCGGCTCTACGAAGCGCAGGACCGCGTGGGCGGCAATGCCATTACCGCCGACATGCCGCAGGACGACGGCGGCTCGATTCCGTTCGACATCTCCGTCACCGCGCTGATCCCCTCCGTTTACCAGCACATCCTGCTGGTCATGGAGCAGCACGACATCGACCTGGTCGACACACGGTTCAGCTACAGCGTCAAGTACCGCGACGGCGTCTATGCGCACGATTTCGACTCCGACATCCGCCGCGAACTGCAACCGGAAATCGAGAAATTCCAGAAGCTCCTGAAGCGTCTGCACTGGTTCGGCCGGGTCAACAACACCCGGTCCAGGCTGCTCAATCTGCTGAACCCGTTCAACTACGTGAGCATGGGCACGGTGCTCAACTGGGGCCGGTATTCCGGAAACTTCCGCTACAAGATCCTCAAGCCCATGTTCGTCAACTTCCTCATGGCGACGAACGTGTTCGACATGCCCGCATCGCTGTTCTCGCGCTACCTGCAGTTCTTCGACATCGAGGCCGCGACGCCGATGAAGACCTGGGACCAGGGCACGCGGCGCATCTACGAGGCGCTTTCACGCGATTTCCGGGACAGGATTTACCTGAACCGGCCGGTCCGGAAGGTGTACCGGCGCTCGTCGCACGTCCTGCTCGAAGACGAGAACGGCAATACAGAGAAGTTCGACGACGTGGTCTTCGCCTGCAATGCCAACCAGACGCTAATGATGCTGCACGACCCCACCTGGCTGGAGAGTTCGATTCTCTCGTCGATCCGCTACGAGAGCGAGTTGCACAACCACACCGTCGTTCACTCGGACGCCTCGGTCCTGCCCGAGAGCGACGTGGAAGCGCTGGCCACGCGCAGCAACCACATCGATCAGTACGGCGCGCGGCCCGACAACTACGAAATCACCTACATCATGCACAACCAGCAGCCGTGGGCGAAACGCTCGGACAAGCCCTGCCTGGTGACCTACAACGCAAACACCCCGATCGACGAAAGCAAGATCATCAAGAGGTGGTGGTTCCAGCACGTCGTCCACGACGTGCGCCACATCGCCCTTCTGGTCCAGTTGTTCCGCTTCATACAAGGCAAGCGGCGAAGCTGGCACTGTGGCGC
This sequence comes from Gammaproteobacteria bacterium, assembly GCA_965116895.1. Taxonomy (GTDB): domain Bacteria; phylum Pseudomonadota; class Gammaproteobacteria; order Steroidobacterales; family Foliamicaceae; genus Foliamicus. The sequence continues at coordinate 1,707,529 of OZ220729.1, forward strand.
CCACACGCTGATCAACAGCCAGGAAACCTGCTTCGTGACCGGCCTCATCGCGGCCAGGCAACTCGGCGCCGACTATCCGTTCGACGACGCCGAAGCGAAGAAGTGGTTCAACTTCTACGGACGCATGCTGTACGGCTGGCGATTCAGGAAAGCCTGACGAAGTCCTAGAAGGACGCCTTTACGCGCACTCCGAATTCCCGCCTTAGGTAACCAGCCGTGAAAGCCTTGCGGCTGCCGCCGGGCCCGCTGGTCGTTCCGTTGGTGTTGGGCAGGACCTTGTTGTCGGTGAGATTGGTGCCGAAGACCTCGACGGTGCTGTTTTCGGTCAGATCGAATCCCACGCGGGCATTGATCTTGAACATTGACTTGGTCCGGTTGAATTCCGAGTAGTCCGCCCACTTCGGGCTCTCGTAGAAGAAATCGGTGCGGAAGAAATATTCGCGTCCGAAAAGTTGGCCGAGAAGGGTCGGGCTCAATGACGCCGTCCATTTCGGCGTGTTGCGCGCCTCGTTACCATCGTTGACTACGGACAGCCCGCCCGATCCGAGCACTACGAACTCATTCGAACCACGCGAAGAGAATGAAGTCATGATCGCGTCCACGTAAGTGAGCGTCCCGCGAATGCTGAACCAGTCCGTCAGGTTGCCTTGCGCCTCCAGATCGACGCCCTTGTACTTTGAATCACCCGGCCCCCGGAAGGATGTCGTCCCGCCCGTGGGAAGCAGAATCACGGACGCGAAGGGCTGGTGTTTCCAGTCGATGTAGAAGACGGCAGCGGTAAAGCCCCAATTGTCCGTCTGCTGCTTCCAGCCGATTTCATACTGTGTATTCTCCTGGGGCGGCGTGTGCAGACCCAGTGCGTCGAGCTGGTCGTCAGGGATGACTTCCGGCGCGACGCTGTTTACGTACCCGGCCTGCGTGGCAACACCAAGCAGGGAGCTGTAGGAGTAACTGAAGTAGGTGGTTGCTCCTTCAAGCGGTCTGTAACTGAAAATCACCCGGGGAATGAAATCGGTGTAATCGTTCAGTTCATCGCACACGAGCGAGAATGAACACTCGGCGTTGGGGTTCCCCCCTTGCAGTACCGCTATCGCTTCTTCATCGGTGTAGCGGGCTTCCGCAGACAGCGTCAGGTCCTCGGTGAGGTCGTAATCAACCGATGCGAACAGTGCCGTGGTCCCATTGTCCTGGAAGTCCACCCTTGCACCTACGGGCGAGTTCGGGTCCAGTTGCGACCGGGTCGCGAGCCAGCCGGCCCGATAGCGCTGGTCGTAATCGCTGACGCCAACGAGATACCGGAGCCTTTGATCCTGAGGCGAGGCGATCCGGGCCTCGTAATAGTTTTCCTTCGTGGCAATCTGAGTCCCAAGAGCAAAGGACGTGCCGGGAATTGACGGAACGCCATACCAGAAGTCCACGTTGTTAATGGTTCCCGTGTCCGCGAGCGAAGCCTGGAACGACAGCGTGTGACCGGCAAGGTCATATTCGCCGCTCAATTGAACGCGGTAGGTCCGGTTGAATCCACCCAACTCGTCTGGTGGGTTCTTGAGGATATCGTATTCCCTGAGCAGTGGGTGAAGTTCGTTAAGAACACGACCGCCAAATTTCTGGCCGAAAGGGAAGTCGCCCTCAGGTGTCCGTGTGATTCCGAACACAAGGTGCTCGCCGTCGGGATACCTGCCGCACCACAAGTGAGACCCGGTGAAGTCGGTGGCGATAGTTCGGGTAAAGGGAGTCCGTTCGCGAGTGGCCGGATTCAGATACTCGCCCGTGTAGACGATTCCGCAATCACCGGTGGCAGTGCCGTGAAACCTTGAATCGACACCACCATTGACGCCGCCATCCTCGGCGTCCACGTAGTATCCGGTGAGTTTCAGGCGGAAGTCTTCGGTGACGTCAATGGTCAGCGTGCCGTTGAAGGTGAGGTCCTGCTGAACGCCGAAAGGCGAGCCGTCCTGAAAATTGAAATCGCCGGCATTCTGCTCATAACCGGCATAAAGGCGCAGGCCCACGCTGTCTGAGATCGGACCGCCTATGCCGATGCCAACGATGTACTCGTCGTGCTGGGACGGCGAGTACTGAAGCGTCAGGTCCGCTTCCCACTCGTCCCCGGGAAGCCTGGGGATGTAATTGACGGCGCCCGAAAACGTGTTGCGCCCGAAGTACGCAGTTTGCGGGCCCTTGATGACCTCGACACGTTCCACGTCCGTGATCGGCAGGAAGCCGCCACCGGCCGCGATGTACGACCCGTCCCAGAACAGGGCGCCGACTTGCGTTGAAGGCGTGATGATCTGCTGGTTCATTCCGCGGAAGCGGATCTGCGGATTCACGCGTCCGGCAGTCGCCGTGACGCCGTGATAGTCCAGACCGGGAACCAGCTTGGACAGTTCATGGAAATCGCCGATGCCGGCCTGTTCCAACTGCTCCTGTGAAAACGCCGACACCGAGACCGGGATCTCGTAGATGTTCTCTTCGCGCTTCCGGGCGGTAACGACGATCTCCTCCAGCGAGAGTTCCTGCGCCGAAACGCTTTGCACGACGGGCACCGCCATCAAAACCATAATCGACGCCGCAACGAGATTTCGCAATTTCATAAGTGTCCCCCAAAAAGACATGAAAAGAACCGGATAGACCCCCTCACCCGGCAACGCGCAATGAATAATACACGGCCCTCAGGCCTTTGTCAGAAATCCAACCACCGCGTCGGCCCATTCCTCCGGCATCTGATCGACGATGTCGATGCCGCCGCCTTCAAGCTCCACGTAGGCGAAGTCTGGGCGCATCTGCGCAGCCAGCTTCGCGTTCTCATAAATCTGATCGCCCGTGTTGGTGAGGATCATGGTGGGAACCATGAGATCCATGAGCGCTGCATTGTGGTCGTAGATGAAAGCGGCGTGGTGGCCGGTCCAGAACGGCGCGTAGCCCTGGAAGCGCTCCACCGTATAGCGGGTGATGAGCTCGGGGTTGGGCGTTCCTCCGCCGTCCACGTACATTCGGTAGCGCCCTGCAAAGGCGTCCTGCATGTGGCTGCCGTCGGCCTGGTGGACAAAGTTGATCTCGCCTTCTTCGACGAACTTGAGAAAGTTGCTTCGTTCTTCCTCGCCCATCGGCAAGGGCCCGTTGATGATGAGCTTGTTCACTCTTTCCGGAAAGAGGATGGCCACTTCCGTCGCCACCATGCCTCCGGTGTGGTGCCCGAGCACGTCGGCCTTGTCGATGCCCAGCAGATCGAGCACGGCGGGCACCGCCTCGGCCCAGTCACTGACCGTGGGAACGAAGGGCGTTGGATCCGATTCCCCGAAACCGGGTGAATCGACACCGATGGCCCGCACCCCGCGGCGCGCCAGGGGTTCGTACACGTTTTCGAACTGGCGCGAGGTCTGCGGCGCCTGGGGGCACAGGATCAGGGGCCTGCCCTCCCCCGTGTCGCGGAAGTGGACCTGCCCGAACGGTCCGTCCGCATAGCCGCGCCTGGGCACATAGGGCACGTCCATCGGCCCGGACCTGACCGCCCAGGGGTTGCCTTCCGCACGCGTGTCGGCGGCGCCGGCACGGGCCGCGGACATCACCGCAATGGCGGCCCCGGTGTACTTCAGTGTGTCTCTGCGGGTGGTTGTCATGGCGTGTTCCTCCAGTGGGGAAACGGATCATATCAGCGGACTCACAGAGACCTTCTGATCAGGAACCCGACGGTGCGCGGCCGGTTGACCCGGAAGCCCAGCCGCGCGCGGCCTCCCCGTTCGCGATCGAACGACAGCGCCGCCTTTTCGTCGGTCAGGTTGTTGACGTAAAGGGCGGCTTCCCAGTCGCCCCTGATGATTCCGAAACGCACCGCGACCAGCGTATAGGCGTCAAGCTCCAGATCCAGGTCCGTTACTTCCATGCCCGTGGCGCCACCGTAGGCCAGTCCGGACACGAACCGGCCCGCGCCGGCCACCTGGTCGCTGGGTTGCGTGATGCGGTCGCCCACGTGCTGCACGCTTGCGAAGAGGGACAACTCGCTGCCGCCGAACAGATCCACGGGAAGGATGTAGTTCATCGTTGCCGCAAACTGAAACTCCGGCACGGACGCCAGCCGGTTGCCATCGGCGACGCCGCCAAGCACCCCGCCCTCTTCCGCCATCACGGTGGAGTCGAACTCGGACTCGACAAGGCTGCCGGCAAAACCGATTTCAAGGCCCTGCGCGGGCATGAGCGTCAATTCGATTTCCATACCCGTGGTGTGGGCCTCCTCGACGTTGAAGGAGATGCGCGAGGAACAGGAGCCGGCATCCAGGGTCACCTGCAGGTTGTCGATCTCCGCGCGAAAAACCGCGGCGTTCAGCCGCACCCCGTTGCGCCACTCCGACTTGAATCCCGTCTCGTAGTTCCAGATGGTTTCGTCGTCGTACGTTTGAAAACCGCCGAAATTCGCCAGGTCCGACCCTGTGCAAAGGCTTGCGTTCAACGGATCGTTTACGCCGCCCGGACGAAATCCGCGGGCGGCCTGCGCATTCCAGGTCAGCTTCTCGTTGTAACGGAAACTGGCGAGCAGGCGCGGGCTGAAGCCGCTGGCATCGGTGCTGTCCGTCTGCAGGTCGCTGTTGGAGAACAGCCCGCCGGAATGGAACCTGCGCTCCTCCGCCCAGTCGTACCAACGCCCGCCGAGCGTCAAGTCGAAGCGGTCGGTCAGCGCGTAGGTCGCCTCGCCAAACACGGCCAGCTGCGTGATGTCGTACGGGAGGTCGGAGTTGTAGGGGCTGTCGTTCAGCGGGTAGCCGTTCATGGAGCCGGCGGAAACGCCCGCACCCAGCGCGGCGTCCACCACGGCGTCATATCCGGGCGTCGGGAGGCGCTGCGCATAGTCTCTCTCGAGTTTCGAGTAGAACACCCCAACGAGCCATTGCAGCCGCGACTCGTTCGCCGAAGCCAGGTGAATCTCCTGCGTGAACTGATCGAGTTCCGTCGTATCGCGCAGGTTGGACGGAATCGTCACGTGCTGGTGAGGGAACCCGAGATCCACCGTGACGCTGCCCACCAGGGCCGACGCATCGCGGCTTGCAAGCAACTTGCGGCGCAGGAAACTCGATACGGAAGTCAGATCGAAACGCTCGAAGCCTGCACTCAGCCTGACGTCGAATAACGTGGTTTCGTCCTCGAACACCTCGTCCAACAGCAGGTATTGCTCCCGCTCGCCGATCTGAATGGCCGGCCGGGTCGTCGTATAGGGGTTGGCGAACAGGTTGAAGACCTCCTCGCGGTTGAAGCCATCGGCCTCCACTCGCTGATGGATGAGTCTCGGCAAGACCGATACCCGGTCGGTTACATCCCACAGCAGTGACAGGCGAACGCCGGTCCGGTTGCCGTCATTGACATCGTCGTTCCGCGCCCCGTTCTCCGTCAGCGCATCGATGTAGCCACCGTATTCCGTCGTGTAGCCCACCAGTCGCAGCGCGCTGGAATCGGAGATCGCCATATTGGCCATGCCCTTCAGGTGCCACCCCATTTCGCCGTCAGCTATCGAATTGAAGTCGGCTTCCACGAGTCCGTAGTTCCGTTCCCGCTCGGGCCGGTTGGTGATGTAGCGGACCGTGCCCCCCACCGATCCGGCGCCATAGAGCGTTCCCTGCGGCCCCCTCAAAATTTCCACCCGGTTCAGGTCGAACAGGTCGAAGTCGGGCGTGAACAACGAGAGCGAAACCACCGAGTCGTCCATGTAGATCCCGACCTGTTCCTTCACTCCCGGCTGGTCGCGGACGATCTGCCCGGCGGACACGCCGCGCATGGCCACCTGGCTCTGTCCCGGCCCCAGGTTCTGAACGCTCATGCCGGCAAAGCCGAGCGCCAGGTCTTCTATGCCCCTGGCGCCGGCGCGGGCGATCTCCTCCCCCGTCTTTGCCGCCACGGAAAAGGGCACGTCCTGAATCCGGGCACTGCGCTTCGTGGCCGTCACCACGATCTCTTCGATTACGCCCTCCTCCGGTGGACGAGATTGCGCCTGCGAAGTCGCATACGCGAAGGCAATGGCTGCCAGCGTAAGGACTCGGAAAGAATTGAGCGTGCCGTGGCTCATGCGCACTGACCGCAAGTAGGATAGGTTCGATAGCTATCTTAAGCGTTCAAGAAAGGGCTGCACTTACAGTTCTCAGGAGTCCCTGCCCATGCACGAAGCCAGGAGAATGCGCATCGAACCCGGACAGGAAGGCGGGTGCCAGTGCGGCGCAATTCGTTACCGACTGTTGCAGGCGCCGGTGGCGCTCTATGCCTGCCATTGCAAGGATTGCCAGAAACAATCTTCAAGTGCATTCGGTCTGTCCATGTGGATGGAACGCGATGCGATCGAATTCACCGGCGCAGAGCCGCGCATTTTCCACACACTTGGAGGCTCGGGAAAAGAGAAACTCTGCGCGTTTTGCGAGAACTGCGGCACCCGCATCTACCACGCGGGCGGCGCTATACGCTCCGGCAAGAGCGACACGTTAAGCATCAAGGCCGGCACTCTCGACGACACCTCCCGCATCACCCCCACCTGCCATCTGTGGACGAAGAGCGCGCAACCCTGGCTCAAGCCCCTGCTCGAAAACGGCCTGTGCTTCGACACCGAACCGGACACCGAAGAAACGCTACACTTGCAAGTGCAGCGATGAGATTTCCGATCATCCCGATTGATGCGACGGCATCAACTGTCTTGGCGCTGATAGCGGCCGTTCCTCTCGCGATCAGCATATTCGTAGTAGTAAGTGGAGGGGGTCCTGCGCGCTACTTCGCGACACAGTCGTGGATCAGCCTTGCCCTTTCGGTCGGCCTGCCTGTATTGGTTACATTGCTCCTGATCTACTTTCTGTACGGCGGCTACCGTTCCAGCGTGATGATTACGGGGGACGCGCTCGAATTCAGCGTTCCGGTCTACAGCCGTTCAATTCCTCTTGACACAATCGAGCCAGCGGGCGCGCGCGTGGTGAACATGAGAACGGACCGGGACGTACGGCTGGGGCTGCGAACCAACGGGCTCGGTTCGCTGGGTTATTCGCTCGGGTGGTTCAAATTGGTCGGCGGCGGCAAGGCGCTGGTCGCGTTGACGGATCGCTCATCCGTGGCCTGCCTGCCGCTGAACGACGGCACGACGGTGCTGGTCAGCCTGGAGAATCCGGCGGCGTTCATTCAGGCACTCCAAGCGGCCAGTGCGAATTGACCGCTTCAGTCACGATGGAGCCAGGTGACTTGTAATGCGGTCTGATGGCTCGAAACGTGGCGGAACCGTAAAATACGCGAAATCCCGCCAAGAAAATCCGTGCACCCAAAAAAATGCTGACTTTTCCCGAAAAACTCGCCAGGTCCTTTCGTGGGAGCAATGCTCAATTGTGCGTAGGGCTGGACCCTGATCTGCACAAGATTCCGAACGATCTCCGCAGCGCGAAACGGCCCATTTTCGAATTCAACAAACGTATCGTCGATTCGGCAAAGAACTACTGCAAAATTTTCAAGCCCCAGGCTGCCTTCTATCACGCGGTCGGCGCCACTTTTCCCAGGGAAATGTCTCTTACCCGCAAGGCGGCGCCCTCCGTACCTTTCCTCGTGCCGGGCATCGGGTCTCAGAATGGCTCCCTGGCTTCAAGCATCCGTAACGGCGGGTCGTCCGTCAATGCGAACAGTCTGATAATCAGCGCGTCGCGTTCCATCATCTACTCCGGCGGAGGGACTCCGCACGGTATCGAGGAAGCGACTCGCCGGCTTTCGGACGAAATTGCGGGATACGAAGCCGGTTAAACAGGCGGTTTCGGAAGGCGATCCGGCGAGCTTGGGTCTCGACCAGGAAAGGTCGACATGTTCCAGGACTACGTAGAAAGAATCGAGAACTCCCGAGTCTATTCGGCTGCCAAGGAGACTCCGCTGCAGGCGGTATCGATACTCTCGCGACGACTGGATAACCGGGTGTTTCTGAAGAGAGAGGATCTTCAGCCGGTCTTTTCGTTCAAATTGCGCGGGGCCTACAACAAGATGGCGGGGCTTTCCGCCAATGCGAAAAAGCGCGGGGTCATCGCGGCGTCCGCCGGCAACCACGCCCAGGGCATCGCTCTGGCCGCAAAACGACTGGACATGCAGGCGCTGATCGTGATGCCGCAAACCACGCCGCAGATCAAGCTGGAATCCGTTCGTGCCCTGGGGGCGGCCATCGAGCTGCAGGGAAGCAGCTATGACGAAGCTCTCGAGTTCGCGCAGCACAAGGCGGCAGAACTCGGCAGCACCTTCATTCACCCCTACGACGACAAGGACGTGATTGCGGGACAGGGCACGATTGCAATGGAAATCCTGCGCCGGATGCCGGGGCGGCTGGATGCGATCTTCGTTCCGGTCGGCGGCGGCGGCCTGATTGCCGGCATGGCGGCCTACGTCAAATCGTTGCGCCCGGACATTCGCGTGGTCGGCGTAGAACCGAGGCACGCGGCTTGCATGTCGCGTGCGCTCCAAGCCGGAGAACGTGTCGTTCTCGATGATGTCGACCCGTTTGCCGACGGCGTCGCCGTGCGCCAGGTCGGGGAGGAACCTTTTCGAATCGCCCGCAAGTGCGTGGACGAGGTCGTTACGGTCACACATCGCGAGATCTGCACGGCGATCAAGGAGATCTTCGACGATTCGCGCTGCATCGCCGAACCGGCGGGCGCGCTGGCGCTGGCAGGCCTCAAGCGCTGCGTGGCGCGGGACAATTGGACCGGCAAGGTGCTGATCGCGGTTGTCAGCGGCGCCAATGTGGACTTCGACCGGCTGCGGGGTATTGCGGAGCTTGCCGACCTGGTCGAGCGCCGCGAGGCCCTGCTCGGCGTGACCATTCCGGAAAGGCCGGGAAGTTTTCGCACGTTTTGCCGGGCGATCGGGCAACGGTCGATCACCGAGTTCAACTATCGCTACGCGGACGCAGAGGAAGCGCACGTTTTCGTGGGTGTGGTACTGAGGAACGGCCGCTCGGACAAGGAAGAACTTATCGCCAACCTGGCGAATCGCCGCTACAAGGTCGTGGACCTCTCAGACAACGAAATGGCAAGGATTCACGTGCGCTACATGGTGGGCGGCCGGGCGGCCGGCCTGCGCGACGAGCGGCTGTTTCGGTTCGACCTGCCCGAGCAGCCCGGCGCGCTGCTGCGCTACCTGACGCGCATGGGCAAGCAATGGAATATCAGCCTGTTCCACTACCGCAGTCACGGCGCCGCGTACGGCAGAGTGCTGGCGGGGATTCAGGTGCCGGACGAGGAACTGGCGCGATTTCATGCCTTCCTTTCGGACCTGGACTACCCATTCCACGAGGAGACCGGCAATTCGGCCTACGAACTGTTCCTGGGATCGGACCGATGACTCATACCATCGCGGGAGCTTGTCACTGTGGGAACCTTTCGTTCGAACTCACGACGAGAACAGCGCCCCATGAAATAGTTGCGCGTTCCTGCGAGTGCAGGTTCTGCCAGAAGCACGGCGCGACGTACTGGGCCGATCCGGAAGGCTCGGTCATCATTCGAGTCGCAAACGAGCGGCATCTGCAGAAGTATCGCTTTGGCCTGCACACGGCGGATTTCTACATTTGCCGCGTGTGCGGAACCTGCCTGGGCGCGGTAATCCCAAGCGAGGATGGCTCCAGGTCAGTGGTCAATCTGCGACTGACGGAACTCGATGTGCAGCATGTGCAGCCGGTCAGTTTTGAAGACGAAGACCTTGCAGGTCGGGTAGGCAGGCGCAAGCGCTCGTGGACGCCAACCACGATCGCGACGGGAGGATAACGGAGCGGCGCGGGGCTTCACCTGGGCGATCACTCGCCGCCCTCGGGACCGTAGAAAATGACCCAGGTCGCAAGGTCGTCGCCGAAATCAATAAACCGGTGCTCCACGCCGGCGGGCACGAAGAGAAAATCGCCCGCCTTGAAGGGAACCTCCTCTGCCCTCATCCGGAACCGTCCCGACCCGCGGATAACCACGTAGCATTCGTCCCGGCCATGCGGTTGCTGCGCATCCGTGCCCTCCGGAACGTAGAACTCAACCTGAAGCTGCCCCCTTTCCAACCCGACATGAAACCGGTTTCCCGCCACATCGGGAATATGTCGAGCCATATCCTCGGGCGTCAGTCGGACAGCACTTCCAAAACTCGTCATCAATTAATTATCTACTGGTAGCTCTTCGGAGAATAATTTGGCGGCGCCGTGTCCCTCCCTTGGCTACCGAACGGTATATGAACGCAAGATCAGTTAGTGTTAGCCATGAGCCAGGTCGCGGGAGGGGCGGTGGAGCAGGCGGAATCATCCTCGGTCTATCTGTTGGCTGCCGATGCGGTTCTGTTGCTGCACGTGCTTTTCGTCGCGTTCGTTATCGGCGGTCTCGCGCTCATCCTCGCCGGCAAGGCGCGCCGCTGGTTGTGGGTCCGGAATCCGTGGTTTCGACTGGCGCATCTCCTCGCCATAGGGGTGGTGGTGGTTCAGTCATGGTTCGGGGCGATCTGCCCGCTCACGACAATTGAAATGACGCTCCGCTCGCGCGCCGGCGATTCGACTTATCCGGGATCGTTCGTGGCGTACTGGCTGGAATCGTTGCTCTACTACCGTGCGCCGGCATGGGTTTTTGCGGTCTGCTATACGCTTTTCGGGGCTGCGGTCGTCGGAAGCTGGCTGTGGGTGCGTCCGCGCCGTTTCAGGACTAAACGGGCAAATCTTCGGAGATGAATCCGGCGTGCGGCCGAGGGCCCTGGGCGGTCCCGGGCCGAATTTCGATTCTTCATTGTTCGATATCGTCCAGTTCCAGGTTCATGATCGACGTCCACGGCTCCTCCATGGCGGGCAGCCATCTTTGCAGCAACGGCGAAGTGGCCTGCTCGGCTGAAGCCCCCTTCCTGAGCACCATGTAGCGATTGATGAAGGCGGATACCCGCCCACTCACAACGCAATGAACAAAGACTTTCTCGCCTTCAAAGGCGTCCATTACGTTGAAGAATTTCCGTACATGCGTTGACGTCGGAGCATCGGACGGAACGGGAATATGAACGTAGGACATGCCCAGGGAAGCGGTGACGCTGCCCTCTTCCGGTATCGCGTTGTCCGAGTCGTGCATTGCGAGGTTCACGACAACGGAGTAACCCGCATCCGCGACCTGGGCCAACTGGCTGACGGTCGGCTGCCCGGCAATGGCGATGTCGTCCGTCATCTCATGGAAATTCAGTATGTCCCGGACTGTCGTCGGTTCCTCTTCGGCCACCAATGGATCCGGCGCGGTAGCTTCGCTGTCCGTCGGCTGTTCCTGCGTATCGTCAGCATGAGCCATGCCGACAAGAAGAAGCCCGGCGAGAAAGATGGATCTCATTTTCGTTACCTCCCGTGTGAATGGTCGGGCAGGCTGTAGGCCACGACCGAGTCGCCCTTCTTTTGCGGATAGACCCAGGCGTGTCCGCCTGTGGCGACCACTACGAATTGCTTGCCGCCGGCCATGTAGGTCATGGGGGTGGCGTTGGCCGAGGTGGGGCCGTCGAACTCCCAGAGCAACTCGCCGGTTAGCGTGTCGTATGCGCGGAACCGCTCGTCGGCCGTCGCGCCGATGAACACCACTCCGCCGCCGGTGGCGATCGGCCCGCCCGCGAACGGCGTGCCCCAACGCAGCGGAATGGGAATCGGGGACAACTTGTCGATCAGCCCCAGCGGCTCTTCCCACAGGATCTCGCCCGCGGCCATGTCCACCGCGACCAGCTTGCCCCAGGGCGGCTCCGTGCACGGCGTCATGAATGGAGAAAACAGGACCCCCTGCTGCAGGCCGTAGTCCGTGCCGTCAATGTATCCCGGCGGTCCCATCGGAAGCCCCGAACCGGGAGCCCCCGCCACTTCCGGATCCAGATCCTCGCTGGGGACCAGTTTGATCCAGGAGGGCGTCTCGCTGACCGGCGCCACCAGGACGTTGCCGTCCGGATCGAAGGCGCCGCCGCCCCAGTTCATTCCGCCGGCGACGCTCGGCATCATCAGCGTGCCCTTCGTACTCGGGGGCGTGTAGATGGGGCCATGGCGCATGGCCTCGATGCTTTCCCGGCACTTGTTCCTGTCATAGGGCGTCATCCCCCAGGCGTCGTCCGGCCCGATGCCGTGCCTGACCAGCGGCGGCGGCCTGACCGGAAACGGCTGCGTGGGCGAGAGCCCGTCATCCGGCAATCCGTTGGTGGGCACGGGACGCTCCTCGATCTCGAAGAACGGCTCGCCGGTGTAGCGGTGGAAGGTAAAAACCATGCCCTGCTTGGTCAATTGCACCACCACCGGGACTTTCTCGCCGTCGCGCGTGATCTCGGCCAGGATGGGGTTGGTCGGCAGGTCCCAGTCCCACACGTCGTGATGCAGGATCTGGTAGTGCCAGACCAGCTCTCCCGTGCTTGCGCGAAGCACGACGAGCGAGTTGCCATAGAGATTGTTGCCCGGCCGCTTCCCGCCGTAGAAGTCGGGCGACGGGCTGGCGGTGGGAATGAACACCAGGTCGCTCTCGTTTTCCCAGGAAAAATTGATCCAGGCATTGGCGCCGCCCACGTGCCAGGCGCTGCTCTGGGGATCGCCCTCCGGCTCGCGGATAAGCGTGTCGAAGGTCCACAGGTGCTCGCCGGTGCGGGCGCTGAAGGCGCGCACGGCACCGTTCGTGGAACTCGCATCGCTGAACTTGGCGGCAGTCCCGCCGATGACGATCACGCCGTTGACGACCGCGACCGGCGAATTCAGCTGCATCGTCAGGAGCTGGCTGGTCGGCCGCAACTGCTGAATGATGGGCGTCACATCGACAAACCCGTTCTCGCCGAAGCCCGCGCAGGACTCGCCGTTTCGCGCATCTACGGCGGCCAGCCGCCGGTCGTTCGTAGCGAGAAGGATGCGGTGGGCGCAGGCATCGGCCTCGGACGCATCCGGGTCGCGCCAGTAGGTCACGCCCCGGCAATTGAATCGCCCGGCATGGGGACTCAGATCGATATCGGGATCGAACGCCCATCGCTCCCGCCCGGTGGCCGGGTCCAGCGCGATGATCCGATTATAGGGATCGCACAACACCAGGTGGCGCCCCGCCTCTTCCGGAAGAAGAATGGGCGTCGCCTGAAAACCCAGCAACACGTTGAGATGCGGCGCCCGCTCGAGGTGGCCGGTGTTGTAGATCCAGGCGATTTCCAGGTCGCCTGCATTCGAGCGATTGATCTGGTTCAGGGGCGAATAGCGGGTGCCCGTCGCCAGGCCCGCATACGTGGGCCAGCCCGGATCCTCCACGACCGGGCCCGGCTCGAACGTTCCATCGCCCTGGTTCCCGCACCCGCCGAGCAGCAGCGCGCCCGACAGCAGCGCGCCCGACAGCAGCAGGATCATTCGGTGGCGTGCTTTCATTTTCTCCTCACGAACGCCGGATGCGCAGCGTGCGGCCGAAGCCCCCGGGCGGCTCGGCATCACCGGCGAACGGCGCCAGTTTCTCGACAACGTCGTCCGGGAAAGGCGCGGACTTCCTGGCCGTCAGATCGACGTTCATGCACAGGCACTCGTTGGTCGCAACGAGCTTGTCCTTGTCCGTGTCGATCATGCGATGGAAATAGTGGATGCGCTTGGCGTCGTAATCGACCAGCGTGGTCTCGACGCGGATCGCGTCGCCTTCGAACAGTTCGCCCAGGTAGTCGACGTTTATGCCCAAGGTGAACACCGAGCATCCGCTGGTGTCCGGGTAATCCATGCCGATGCCCCAGTGTTCGTAAGCGGCATCGGTCGCTTCGTCAAAGGCGAGCACGAAGAACGCGACGTTCATGTGGCCGTTGTGGTCGATCCACTCCGGCTTGATGTTCGTCTCGTACAGAAGAACTCGTCCCCGCCTAATTGACGCCTTCACGAAACCTCCTGAATTACAAGCGCTTGCGTGCCGTCAGCCCGACGCAATCCGGGCCCGCTCGCGACTGATCGCCGGTCCCAGCAGGACGGCGAAGACCAGCACGATGGCATTCACGGCCGCCGTCAATACAAACGGCCCGGTCAGCAACCACGAGTCGAACACGTAACCACTGAGTTTCAGGATAACAGCCGCACCGAGCCCGCTGCATACCGTGAAGAACCCGATGATCGTGCCGCGAATCTTCAGCGGCGCTTCCGCCTGGACGAACACCTGGGCGGAAATGATGACCGCCGACTGACCCACGGACAGCAGCGCGACCGACAGCGTGCCGGACAGTGCGGAAGGGTCGGCGACCAGGTACGTCGACCCATAGCCGACGACCGCGAGGGCAAGGCTGACCTGAAGGGCGAGCAGCGGTTTCGCCCGATCGTTGAGAATGCCGATGGCCGGCATGGCGGCCATAGAAACCATCTGGACAATCACCATCAACACGCCGCCCAGGGCCAGTCCCTGCGCGAAGCCCATCCCGGTGGCCGCCGCATGGCCCGTAGTCCATAAGCTCAGGTAGGTGCCTATGACCGCCATGCTCGCCCCCGATGCAAAGCCCGCGCAATAGGCCAGTCGAACCCCGGGATATCTGACCTGGGCGACGCCTTCACGGATCAGCCCCCACAGGCTTTCATGTTCAACGCCCTCGCGAGGACCATCCGCGCGCAGCATGAACGCCAGCACCAGTGCCGACAGCACGGCGGCTCCGACCATCACGAAGTGGGTCGCGTACCCGGCATCGATGGCGTCCCAGCCTCTTTCGAGCAACCATTTGGGCATTCTGAGGATCACCACGGCGGCCACAATGGAACCGATGCCGAAGGTCACGCCCTGAAACGCGTTCCACTTGCCCCGGCTGTTTTCCTGCAGGTAATCGGCCACCACAATCAGAAAGCAGGCCGCCACGGCCGTGCGCCCTATGGAAAAGACCGTGCGGGACACGATCAGCCCGGACAGCGTGGACACCAGCGGCGCGATCAGAATACCGAGCGCCATTACAACCACGCCCAGCGTCAGCACGAGCCGCCGTCCCTTCTGATCGGCCAGGGCGCCCATCGCGCCCGCGAGAAAGACGGTAATGATCTGGCCGATCGCCCCCAGCGTGCCCGTTGCATCGCCCATCTCCGAGGTGGGCAGATTGAGGTGATGCTCGAGCAACCATGGCTGCACCATGTTCAGGCCGACGAAACAGAACGCCAGACAGCAGACGCCCAACAGCAGCCCGGCCGCATTGATCGGCGCCACGCCCGGATTGAGCGACATTCCCGCCATTTTTCCTGTCGTCGCCATAACTGGTCAATGCTCCCGTGCGAACCGTGGGCTACTTCAAGCGCTGACTCGTCAGCGGCGATAGGAAGGTTCTTCCCGGTCCAGGATGGCCTGAAGCTCGCGAAAGTGATCCTCGCCCAATCCCGGGTAGTCACGCCATTGGCGTGCCGTCTTCGCCGCTACTTCCTCGGAAACGACGCGCAGTTCACGCCCGGTCCGCAGGGCCGTAATGTAGGTCGAACAGGCGCGCTCGAAGTAGAAGAGATCGTCGAACGCCCGGGCGACCGTCTCGCCGATCACCAGCAACCCGTGATTGCGCATCAGGAGAATCGGCTTGTCGCCCAACAGCCGGGCGATGCGTTCGGCCTCGTCGCCGAGGCTCATGCCGTCGAAACCGTCGTCGACGCACACGCTGCCCCAGAACCTCATCGCGTTGATGTCGATGGGAGGCAGTGTCGGATCGGCGAGGCAGCCCAGCACCGACGCGTATCTGGAGTGAACATGAAGCACGCAGCGCGCATGCGGCACGTTCCGGTGGATGCTGCCATGCAGCGCCCAGGCCGTGGGGTCCGGGGCATCCTGCAGCGTCATCGTCGCATCGTCGCCGGCATCGAGCAGAAGAAGCTCGCTTGCCCTGATTCGAGAGAAGTGGCGTCCCTTCGGGTTCATCAGGAACCGGGCGCCCGCCCCGTTGACGGCGAGACTGAAGTGGTTGGCGACCGCTTCGTGCAGGTCCAGGCGCGCCGCCCAGCGCAAAGCACAGGCCAGCGCGATCCGATCCTGTTCGAAGTCCATGTCGGGAAAACATGGCACCATGAACCGCGTGCGTCAACTAAAACAGGTATTGACTCCCCGGGAAATCAGGGGGCGCGTGAAGGAGCTGGGAGTCTCCATCAGCGATTACTACGATTCGACGCCGGATCTGTTGGTCATCGGACTTCTGAAGGGATCGTTCATTTTCCTGTCCGACCTGGTCCGTCATATCGAGACGCCGCACGAGATTGCCTTACTGGGCGCGGAGAGCTACGGGGACTCAATGGAATCCGGCGGGCGGGTCAAGATGACCTACAACCCCGGGATCCGCGTGCGCGGACGATCCGTACTGCTCGTCGATGACATTGTCGATACCGGCGATACGATGAATTTCGTCATCCCGTTTCTGGAAGAACAGGGAGCCGGTGAAATTCAGGTTTGCGTGCTGCTTCACAAGCGCAAGGCAGAGGACCTCAAACACAACGTGCGCTGGGTCGGTTTTGACGCGCCGCAGGAATTCCTGGTGGGCTATGGACTTGGTCTGGGCGAACAATTCCGCCATCTTCCCTATATCGCGGCTGTGGTCGGCGATTCCTGACGCCGATTCTTCAACTCCGCGTATAGTTGATCCATGCGTAACCGCAAGTTTGTGTTGCTGCTGGCGGTCCTTGCGGCGGCCTGGCCGGGCGCAGGCGGCCTCGGCGCACACGAGGCGCTGTTGCAGGACCCTAACGCCGAAGCGCAGCCTGTCCGGACGCAAATTTCGCCCGCACCGCCGTACGCCGAAACGTACGGACAGCCCGGCGCGCGCGCCGCGCTCGAAGCGGCCAACGCCTTGCTGGCGGCGCTGAGTGCCGGGCAGGCGGACTCGATCGTGTTGCCCCTCGACAGCCCGCGGCGCGGCAACTGGTCGAACCTCCCCTCCGGAGTAACGCGCTTCGAGCGGCACGGGCTGCGCCTCGGCGACCTGACGCCCGTTCAGATCGAACGCGCGTTCGAATTTCTCGCCGCGGCGCTAAGCCCGCACGGTTACGAAACGGCCACCCAGATAGTCGGCGCGGACGCCGTTCTGGAGGAGTCGCCGAGGGCAGCGCGCGCCGGATGGGCGGACGACAACTACTGGCTCGCCTTCTTCGGCCAGCCGACAGGCGCCGGCCACTGGGGCTGGCAGTTCGGCGGGCACCACCTGGCTATCAACGGGAGCTTTGCGGACGGACGCACGACCGGGTTGTCGCCCACTTTCGTAGGCGTCGAGCCCGCCAGCTTCGACTACGCCGGCGCCCGCGCGACACCCTTTGCGGACGAACTCGCCGCCGGTCGGGCCGTCATGCAGGCCCTTCCCGAAGCGCTTCAAACGGAGGCCTCGATCCCGCGGCCGCGCGGCGTTGAGGCCGGAGCGGGACAGGATGGTTTCATTCCCGAGGTCCTGGGCAGCGCCGTTTCGGGCTGGCCCGGCACGGCCCGCACCCTGCTGCTGGAGACCATCGGCCACTGGGTGCGGCTGCAGCCGCCCGAAAATGCGGATGCGCGCATGGCGGCGCTCGAGGCGGGCCTCGACGACCTCCATTTCGCATGGAACGGCCCCCACGAAGCCGGCGACGGCGGGCAAGTCTATTACCGCATCCAGGGCCCCACGCTGATCATCGAGTTCTCGACCGAAGACGGCATCGCCGTGGACGGGCCGCACTTCCATACGATGTATCGGGACCCCACCAACGAATACGGCGCCGGCACAGCCCCCTAACCCGGACATAGCACAAGACAATGAAACGCGTGATCTTCTGCGCCGCCCTGGCCATCGTGCTTGGAGCGGCGACCGTTCTTGCGCAGGAACCCCTGCCGCGCGCCCAGCCCGCCGATGTGGGGATGACGGGGTCGGGTCTGGACGCGCTGGCGGCGTCCATGCGCGATCTGGTCGACAAAGGCCGCCGCGCCGGCGTCGTGTGGGCCGTGGCAAAGGACGGCAAGCTGGTGCAACTGGAAGCCTATGGACACCGTGACCGCGAAGCAGGCCTTCCCATGGAGGCGGACACCGTGTTCCGGCTCTATTCCCAAAGCCGGGCGGTCACCGGCGCCGCCATCCTCACCCTGGTGGACGACGGGTCCATGGGTCTGGACGACCCCGTTGCCGAATACCTGCCGGAGATCGCCGCCATGCCGGTGATTGCGGAACTGCGCCGTAACCAGGTCGTGCGCACCGTGCCGCAGGACCCGCCCATGACCATCCGGCACTTGTTCAATTACACCGCCGGCCTTGGCTATGCCCGCCACTGGCCCTCCGGCGTCGGCATAGAACAGCGGGAGATTCTGTCGCTCGAGCACACCCTGGAGGACATGGTCGATCAGTTGTCCACTTATCCGCTTCTGGCCCAGCCCGGCGAGAAATGGATTTACGGCTTTCATTCCGATGTGCTCGGGGCCCTGGCGGAAGAGGTGTCGGGAACAGACCTCAACGATTTCCTTGACCGTCGTTTGTTCGGGCGCCTGGGCATGAAGGACACGGGCTACTGGGTTCGCCGAGGATCCAACGACCGCCTGGCCGTGGTGTACGGGCCCGACGACACCGGCGCCCTGGTGCGCCGCGATGCCCCGCCCTCCAGTTCCTATACGGAACCGGGCATCTTTTTCTCCGGCGGTGGCGGCCTCATTTCGACGGTGCCCGATTATCTGCGTTTCGGCCAGATGATCCTGAACGGCGGCGAGCTTGACGGAGAACGCATTCTCAAGGCCGGGACCGTGGCGGAAATGGGCGCCAATGCCCTGGGGCCGACCCAGGGGACGGTTTCTTTCGGCGACGGTTTTGACCCGCCCAAACCCTTTGCCGGATACGGTTGGGGCCTGGCCATCGGCGTGCGTCTGGCCGACGGCGTACACACCGTGCCCGGTTCGCCGGGGGACCTGGTCTGGGGCGGTCTGGCCAACACCACCTTTTTCCTCGATCCGGTCGAAAACATCGTCGCCGTGGCCATGACTCAATACCTCGGGCCTGACTCCGACGAGCTGGTCTTCCGCCTGCGCGAGGGGGTTTACGGTGCGCTCGCAGATTAGGTTCGTTACGGAGCGGATCATGAAACGCCTGCTGACACTTCTCACGCTTGTCTGCGCTCTTGCCACGACAGGCGTTTCCGTGGCGATGGACACGGCGGACCCGCAGGACGTGGGCCTGTCTCCCCTGGCCCTGGACCACCTCGAGAAGGCCATGACGGCGCTGGTGGAAACCGACCGGCGCGCCGGCGTGGTCTGGGCCGTGGCCAAGGACGGCAAACTGGTCGCCCTCAAGGCGACAGGCTACCGCAACAGGGAAGACGGCCTGCCCATGGAGACGGACACTCTGTTTCGCTATTACTCCATGACGCGCACCATCACGACGGTCGCCGTGATGATCAATTACGAAGAGGGCCGGTTCGACCTCGACGATCCGGTTTCAAAGTACATCCCGGCATTCGCCGACACGCCCGTGCTGAAAGACCGCAAGGGCACGGAGACCGAACCTCAAGCCACACCGCTCACCATATATCACCTGCTGACCTATACGTCCGGTCTCGGTTATCCCTTCGATTACGATCCCTCACTCGAGGTGACGTTCGAAAAAACGTTGTGGCCCGGTTTGACCATCAGGGAGGGCGTGGACTATCTCGCCACCCGTCCGCTGCTGTTTCAGCCGGGCGCCTACTGGTACTACGGTTTTTCCAGCGACGTGCTCGGGCGATTGGTGGAGATCTGGTCGGGCCGGCCCTACGACGCATTTCTGCAGGAACGGGTGTTTGATCCCCTCGGCCTTAAGGACATGGGTTTCACGGTGCCCGACGACGACTGGCACCGCATGGCCGAGGTTTACGCCCCCGGCGAAGGCGGCGGCTTGGTCAACGCTACGGCACGCCTGCCCAACATCAGTTCCTTCCGCGACGGCGAAACCATCTTCTCAGGCGGCGGCGGTCTCGCCGGGACCGCCATGGACTATCTCCGCGTGGCGCAAATGCTGCTGAACGGGGGCCAGCTCGACGGCACGCGCCTGCTAAAGACCGACACCGTCGCGTTGATGACCCGCAACCACCTCACCCCGGATCAGCGCCCGCTCAACTGGTACGCCCAGGGACGCTTTACCGACAACGACCCGTGGACCCGGCTTGACGGCTATGGCTGGGGCCTGAGCATCGGCGTGCGCGCCGAGGGAGGCGATCACGCCATCGCCGGCGGGCATGGTGAATTCAAATGGGACGGTCTCGCCAACACCACGTATTTCGTCGATCCGGAAAACGCCATCGTTGCGGTGGCGCTCAGCCAGTACCTTGGCCCCGGCCAGGATGACCTGGAGATGGCCCTGCGCACATCCTTGTACGGAGCGGTACTGGACTAGAGTTCCGTCCCGCGGGGCAGGCGCTTATTCGGCGGCGGCGGCGAAGGTCGTGCCCCTGGCGTAGCGCGGCACTTCCTCGTGGACCCAGCCTTTGGGATCCTTCTTACGCACCGGCGAGGGGATGGCCCGATAGCGGCCGTCAACCGAGGCCTCGGCCCAGGCCTTGCGATCGATTTGCCAGCCGCGTTCACGCATCCCGGCCATCAGCTTCCAGTAGAGCTCAATCTCGGAGTCCTCGTCGTAGGTGTAATAACCGTTGGGATCCGGTCCCACCGGCGCAATGCGGGGTTGCTGCGCTTCGGCGATCGCCTTGTCCTGGCTCGCCTGCATGAGATTGCGCTTCAGGTGCTCCCCGTCGAGCTCGGGCTGCAGCATGAAGTTACGGAAGAAGATGTAGTGCATGGCGGTCGTTTGCTCGTCGATCGGCGTCGAAAATTCGTAGAACACGTTGTGCATGCCGCTGCCGACGCCGCCGATTTCAACCTTGCCGTACAGGCTGATCCCCGCGATGCGGAATTTCATGCGCGACTCGACTGTCTTCGCTTCGCCGTCTTCGCGCAGTTTTTCCCACTCCCCTCCCTTGCGAATACGTGACGTTGACGGGTAATACACAAGGTCGAAACCGTCTTCGCGTTCCGTCAATTCGAACGGCGGCGGCGTAACGGGATTGTCCTGGTTCTGGAATTCGATGCCATGAACGACAGGCAAATGGACGAGATCGAGATTCGAGAATTTCGCCCAGTGATAGTTGGTCTCCCAGACCTCGCTGTGCGTGGTCGTGGAACGGAAACCTTCGTCGTCAAGTTCGGGCATTTCGATAATCGGCGCCGCGTTTTCGGGTTCGTCGCCCAGAAACGCCCAGACGAAGCCGTACTTTTCTTCCGTGGGATACGCGTCGATCTTGACGCCCGGCGCCACATCCTGCGGATCCTCGTCGCGGCGCGAGGCGATCTGCGTGCACCTGCCCTCGCCGTTGAAA
Organism: Gammaproteobacteria bacterium; assembly: GCA_965116895.1. GTDB lineage: Bacteria > Pseudomonadota > Gammaproteobacteria > Steroidobacterales > Foliamicaceae > Foliamicus. The sequence continues at coordinate 1,728,767 of OZ220729.1, forward strand.
GACCAGGCGTGATAGGGGCAGGCGATGGATCCGTCCTCCTTGCATTTGCCGTTCGCCAGGCTCCCGCCCCGGTGAGGACAGACGTTGCTGAGACAGACCGCCTTGCCGCCCGGCTCGCGGTAGAGCACAAAGTCGCAGCCCAGCATGCGGACCTGCAGGGGTTTGTCGTTCAGATCCTCGCTTCGCGCAGCGACGTACCAGACATTCGTATACACCGGCCCTGCCTCCTCTTTCCGAAATGCGTCCCCTCAATGGTATCAATCGCTGATATAAATTCGCCACATGCGAACATCCGTGCTCATGACAATCGGAAAAGCAGCCGTTGTTGTGGCCGCGGTCGTATCGATGGGCGCGCAATCCGCCCTGGTGGACGCTCAATCGGCCGTAACAGGCGTTGAAACCACAAAAGAGGTTCTCGTTCGGCGGTTCAATACGCAGGGGCAGACGGGCGGGCCCGGCGGCTACAGGTGGTATGAGCCGACGGAAGCGATCGCGGGCGCGCACGACGGTTTCTTCGAGGTCGCCGCGCAGGAGGAGCGCACGATCCCGGAAGACGCACTGGCCGCCGCTCGCGCCTACGCCCGGCGCAACCGATCCGAGAGCCTGCTCGTCTGGCATCGCGGCGCCCTGCAATCGGCGGACTACTGGATGGGTCAGGGGCCGTCCGATGTGGTCAATTCCCGCAGCATGCACAAGATGGCCGGCGGCCTGCTCATCGCCCGCGCCATTGCCGAAGGCCACATCGATTCGCTGGACGATTCCGTCGCCCGTTACATTCCGCGCTGGCGGGGCACGGACAAGGAACCCATGACCATCCGCAACGTGTTGCAGATGTCGAGCGGACTGCGCTGGTTCTCCATCCGCGACGAGCCGATTACCGGGCTCAGCTCCCGGCGCTATCTCAGCCCGTACTGGGACGAGGTCCTGCTCGAAGAGGTTCCGATGTCGTTCACGCCGGGATCGGAGTACGACTACAGCGACATCACCGCCGACGTCATGCCCCATATCGTCGAAGGCGCCACCGGCAAGCGCTATGCGGAGTATTTCTCCGAAGCCCTGCTCGAACCCCTGGGCGCGCTCGGCGGGTTCATCTGGGTCAATCGGGAAGGCGGGATGCCGCACGGCGGCTGCTGCCTGATGCTGCCGCCGGAAACCTGGCTGCGCCTCGGCCTGCTCGTCATGAACGGCGGGGCCTGGAACGGCAGGCAACTCCTCCCCGACTACTGGATGACGGAAATGCTCACGCCGTCGCCCAATAACGAACACTTCGGCCTGATGATCTGGCTCGGCAGACCCCACGTGGAGCGCCGGCTCTATCACCGCCCGGACTCCTGGCTCAACGAAGTGCCGAAGCCCGGCGTCTATAACTCGGAGCCGTTCCTGGCCGACGATCTCGTTCTGTTCGACGGTTCCGAAGGTCGGTCGGTCGCGATCGTGCCGTCCGAGCAGCTGGTCATTGTCCGCACCGGCTTCCGGCCGCTCGAAGGCCGGCCGGAGTGGGACAATGCCTTTCTGCCCAACACGATCATCCGAGGAATAGAGCGCGCCATGAGCGAAAAAGCCCCATGACCCGGCGGATCATCGCCGCCGCCGTGATCCTGGTCGCGGCCGCCGTCGCGATCGACCGGAGCTTCTGGTACCGCTTCGCGACCATCCGCGATCAGGACTCCGTCAGTATTCCCGGCTGGATCAGCCCGACGGCCACGGTCGAGGGGAACTTCCGCGAACCGTTGGCCAGCGTGCCGCCGGGCGACCGGGTTTTGTCCGCAGGCGCGATTGCCGAACTGGTGGACCATGCGGAGCAGTTGGAGTCCTTTTCCCTCATCGTTCATCACGGCGACGGGATCCAGTTCGAAACCTACTGGCGGGAGTTCGGCCCCGATGACGTGACCGAAACGCTCTCCATGGCGAAGTCGGTGCTGGCCCTGACGTTCGGCTTCGCGGTTCAAGACAGGTCCATCAGGTCCATCGACGACCCGGTTACGGCATACATTCCGGAGTGGGAAGGCACGGACAAGGAACGCCTGACCATTCGCCACGTGCTGCATATGGCGAGCGGACTGGAGCACTTCCGGTTCGATTACCGTCTCCTGCAAAACCCCTATCACAAGGCCATACGGCTGTTTATCGGCCCGAACATGGAGAACGCCATTCTCCGCTTCGACCTCACGGCGGCGCCGGGAACGGAATTCAACTACAACAGCGCCAACTCCCAGTTGCTCATGCTGATTCTCGAGCGCGCGACCGGTCGCGCCTATGCCGACTACGTGTCGGAAAAGCTCTGGCGGCCGCTGGGCGCCAAAGCGGCCACGCTGTGGATGGACCGGGACGGAGGCATGCCCAAGGGCTACGCGTTCTTCCAGGCCCGCCCGCGGGACTGGCTGCGTATCGGTCTGGCGATCAAGAACAAGGGCGCCGTTGACAGGCGGCAGGTCATTCCCTCCGGGTGGCTGGCGCTGATGTTCACGCCGTCGCCCACCAATCCCAAGTACGGCCTGCAGGCGTGGATCGGCTCGCCGCACGTGACCGAGCGGTTCTACAACCGCAACACGCCGTTCGGAGTGAAACAGGCCGAGCCGTTTCTGGCCGATGACGTCGTGTTCTTCGACGGCGGCGGCGGCCAACGTGTTTACGTCGTTCCGTCCGCCGACCTCGTAATCGTGCGAACCGGCATGGCCTCGCCGGACTGGGACGACGGGGTGATTCCCAACATCATTCTTCGCGATCTCGGCTACGGACAAGGCCCGTCATGAAGGGTCCGGACATCGGAATCGTGGGCGCCGGCCTGGGCGGCATGACCGCCGCCGTTGCGCTTCAGCAGCGCGGCTTCAAGGTCACCGTCTACGAACAGGCGCCGGCCCTTGGGGAAATCGGCGCCGGCATCACAGTGGGGCCCAACATCAGCGTGGTCCTCGCCGGCCTCGGCCTGGAAGATGCGGCGGCATCCTACGCCGACGGCTCCACGACCTTCGGCGCGCTCCACTACAAGACCGGCGAGCCGATATGGTTCTCGGAGCGGAGCATCGAAGAGGCCATCAAGACCCGGGGCGCACTGACGCGGCACATGCACCGGGCGGACCTGCACAAGGTCCTGGAAGACGCGTTCGACAACAAGGGCGACGCCCTTCGCCTCGGACACGCGCTCACGGACATCGGGCAGGACGACAAAGGCGTGACCCTGCGCTTCTCCAACGGCGCGACCGACCGGCGCGAAATCGTCATCGCCTGCGACGGCCTCAAGTCCGTCGTGCGCGACAGGCTGTTTCCCACCGAACCACCCCGTTACACCGGCTACATGGCCTGGCGCGGCGTGGTCGATGCCGCCGACGTGCCCGGAGTCACACACGTGCCCCACTTTGCCTCCTATCCGGCCGAGGGCAGCATGTTCTCCCGTTATCCCCTGCGCCGGGGCGCCCAGATCAACTGGGTGGCCAACGCCTACCGGCCCGACGACATCGGCGAGGAGAACTGGTACGCGCAAACGGACATCGACGAGGTCCTCGAAGAGTTCAGGGACTGGCATGAAGACGTCGTGCGCATCATCCAGGCTTCGCCCGGCGAGAAGTGCCTGCGCTGGGCGCTCTCCAGTCGCCAACCGCTCGCCGGCTGGATCGCCGGACGGGTCACCCTGCTGGGCGACGCCGCCCATCCCATGACGCCCTTTTACGGCATGGGCGCGGGCATGGCCTTCGAGGACGCCGCGATCCTCGCCCGCTGCTTCGAAGCGGAGGATGGCGACTGGCAGGCGGCTTTCGTGCGCTACGAACGGGCCCGCCTCGCCCGGACCACCCGGTTCCACGTGCAGTCGCTCAAGCGCGGCAGCATCTACATGAGCGCAGACCCGGCCGACCGGGCCAAGCCGCCCACCACCGGCATGGAAACCGAGTTCGACTACAACGCCATGACGGTCGAGATCTGACGAACAGGATCCCCGTGACGGCCGGCCAGGAAAGTTACGCGCGCCTCGGCCCTCTCGTCCTGGAGAGGGACATCAGCAGGCGAAACGCGCTGACCCTGCTGTTCGCGGGCTTCTGGACGATCGGCTTCGTGACGTTCCTGAACTTCATGAATCCGTACGTATTCGCCCTGCTGGGCATTCCCGAAGACGAGCAAGGCTCGCTGGCCGGCCTGCTCGTGTCGTTGCAGGAAATCACGCAGATCGCGATCTGCGGCTTCATAGGCGCCTGGTCCGACCGCGCCGGCCGCCGTCCCATCTACGTCGGCGCGATGGTCCTGCTCGCGTTGGGATTCGTGGCTTACCCGCTGGCTTCAGGCGAGGCGCAGCTGGTCGGACTTCGCATTGTCTATGCGATCGGGGCCACGGCCTGCACCGTGATGATGTCCACCTGCCAGGGCGAATACATCACCGACAAGTGCCGCGGCCGCTGGATCGGCGTCGTGGCGATCATCAACGCCCTGGGCGTGGTCGTGATGATCGCGGTGTTCTCGAAGCTTCCGGTGTTCTTCGGGCAGCTGGGGCTGAGCGACGTCAACGCGCTGCGAGCCAGTTTCTGGGTCTGCTCGATAGCGGCCCTGTTGCTGGCGATCGTTCTTCATTTCGGGCTGCAGGCCCCAAGTCCGGGAGCGACGGGTTCAGCGCCGAATCTGTTCCGGCAGACGGCCAAGGGCCTGACCCTGGTAAAACGACAGCCCCTGCTGGGACTGAGTTATCTGACCGCCTTCGCTTCGAAAGGCGACCTGGTGATTGTCACGACCTTCCTGTCGCTGTGGGTCACGCAGGCCGGCATTGCCGCCGGCATGTCGCCGGCCGAAGCCGTCGCGCGGGCGGGCATGATTTTCGGTTTCGTTGCGGCCTGCGGCCTGTTCTGGCCTTTCGTGGTCGGCACGATGCTCGATCGGGTCCCGCGCCTGGTCGGGATCGGGATCTCGTTTGCAATCGCAAGCGTGGGTTACGCCAGCGTGGCGCTGATCGACGATCCGCTCGGACCGATGATGTGGGTCGCGGCCTTCCTGCTCGGCATTGGCCAGGCCAGCGCCATCGTCAGCGCCGGCGTTCTGATCGGCCAGGTGGCGCCCGAGGGCGACAAGGGCACGGTTTTCGGCACCTATGGCGTCGCCGGCTCGGCCGGCATCGTGACCCTCACCTTCATCGGCGGTCTGTTGTTCGACGCCTACGGGGCCGGCAGTCCCTTTATCCTGATGGGCGCCGTAAACGCGCTCGTGGTGCTCGCCATCTGGCTTCTGTTCCGCCGGCAAGAGCAAACCGCATAGCGAAGCGCAGCCCGCTCAGCCCTGTTCGTCGACAGCGCAGGTCCCGCACAACCCCTTGACCTCCACAACCGCGTTATCGGGCCGGAATCCGTGCTCGTCCGCGATCTGGGACAGCAACGTCTCCAGCCCCCTGGATTCCACTTCGTCCACGTGGCCGCACGAGGAACACAGCAGAAACTGGCTTTCGTGGGTATGGTCGGGATGGTCGCACGGCAAGTAGGTCTGGGCGGATTGCAACCGGTGGACGAGGCCGGTTCGAATGAGGAAGTCCAGGTGCCGGTAGACGGTCAGAGGCGCGATCTTGCGTTCCTGCCGCTGCTCCAGCAGCCCGATCAGTTCATAGGCTGAAACCGGCCGGCCGCGGGCCAGCATTTCCGCGTAGACCGCCAATCGGGCCGGGGTCAGGCGCTCGCCCTTGTCCGCGCAGCGCCCTTCGGCCAGCTTTCGCCATTTCGCCGCAAGCGGCGCCACTCCCGCCGACTGTTTAGCCATTTCCGCATTGTCGCACACAGTGCCAAAGATGCGCCAAAGCAAGAAGCACGCCGCCGACGATGGTGAGCGGCTCCTCGAACGGCGACAACGCCTCCACGAACGCGGCCAGCAGAAGCAAGCCCAGGCCAACCAGGGCCGCACCCACGAACAGCCTGTTGCCGGCCGCCGCCAGGGTCTTCCAGATCACCCGGAGGCTCACGGGAATCGCGGCAACCACCAGTAACCGATGCACAAGCTCGCTTTCCGCAGCCTGGGCGGCCACCGGCATCAGCGCTGCAAGTACGGGCAGGGCGACACAGTGGAGTACGCATAGCGTCGAGAGCCCGATCGCGCACAGATCCAAGCGTGCCGACGGACCCCACCGGACCCCTTTGGCGTAAGACGGAATCATCAGGTATTTCCTGCCGCAAAATCGATATCTTATCGCAAAAAAGATATGTTATATTGTAACATTCTTGATCGCGATGGGCCCTGGCGCAACGGGTCCCGGTTCGCTCCCCTGTTCGTTAATCCGGAGATTGGCAATGAAACGCAAACTACTGTCCCTGCTCGCGGCGGCGCCCTGGCTGGCTGCGGCCGCTCTCGCCCAGGAAGCTCCCACCGCGGAAGATCCGGCGGCCATCGAGGAGATCATCGTCCTGGCGCATCCGCTCGCGCGCGACGGACTCGCACAGGCCGCCGACGTGCTGGAGGCCGACGAGCTCGAACGCAAGGCGGTGGACAACATCGGCGCGACCGTGGGCAACGAACCGGGCATCCACAACAGTTCCTACGGCGTGGGCGCGGGGCGCCCGGTCATTCGCGGTCTGGGCGGCGCGCGCGTTCGCATCATGGAGGATCGGATCGACACGCTCGACGTGTCCGTGAGCAGCGGTGACCACGCGGTCACGGTGGACCCGTTCGTCGCAGAGCGCGTGGAAATCCTGAAGGGCCCCTCGACCCTGCTCTACGGCTCGGGCGCCATCGGCGGCGTGGTCGATGTCCAGACGGGCCGAATCCCGCAGGCAGTGCCGGAGCGCGTCAGCGGCGCACTCGATCTGCGCGGCTCCGACAACGGCCACGGCAGGAACGGGAGCTTCCGACTCGACGGTGGCGCCGGCAACATCGCGTGGCACCTCGACGCCTTCGCCCGCGAGATGGACGACTACGACATTCCCGGGTTCGCCGAGTCCGCGGCCCTGCGCGCACTGGAGGAAGAGGAGGAACACCACCACGAAGAGGAAGGGCATCACGAAGACGAACATGAACACGAGGACGAGGACGAGCACCACGACGAGGACGAGGACGAGCACCACGACGAGGAAGAAGCCTACGGGCAACTGCCCGGCAGCGGCCTTGAGGTCCGCGGCGGTTCCGTCGGCCTGTCGTTCGTCGGCGACCGCGGCTTCGTCGGCCTCGCCGTCAGCAATCTCGACTCCGAGTATGGGATCCCCGGCCACAGCCATGACCACGGGCACGACGAACACGACGAGCACGATGAAATCGGCCACCACGAGGACGAAGAGACCGGCCACCACGACGACGAGGAGCATCACGAGGACGAGGAGCACCACGAGGATGAACACGAGGGCACTCCCATCGTCGACCTCAAGCAGACGCGCATCGACCTCAAGGCCGGGCTGGACGAACCGTTCGGCAGCTTCGAGAGTCTCAACCTCCGGCTCGGCATCAACGACTACGAGCACGTCGAGAACGAAGCCGGCGAGGCGGGAACGGCCTTCACGAACAAGGCCTGGGAAACACGCGCGGAGCTGACGCACGGTCCGGCTGCCGGCTGGCGCGGCGCCGTCGGCATCCAGTTCGGCGACCGCGAATTCTCCGTGGTCGGCGAAGAAGCCTTCACGCCCCCCGTGGACACGTCGTCGGTCGGCCTGTTCTGGGTTGGCGAGCGGCCTCTCGGCCGACTCGGGCTCGAGGCCGGCCTGCGATACGACAGGGTCGAGCACAAACCCGCGAACGGCGGCAGCCGCGACTTCAGCGGCGGCAGCGCTTCGCTGGGCCTGATCGTGCCGCTGGCCGGGGGCTGGGAGGGCGCCTTGCTGGCCGACTACTCGTCGCGGGCTCCGGTCGGCGAGGAACTCTTCTCGGAAAGCCCGCACCCCGGCACTGGCTTCTTCGAGATCGGGGATCCCGGGCTCGACCACGAACAGGCCCGCAACCTGGCGGCCACCCTCTCCGGCGGCGGCGACCGCTGGTCCGTGCGCGGCACCGTCTACTACACGGACTTCGCGGACTTCATCTACCAGGCGGCCACGGATGAGGAGCGGGAAGGGTTCGACGTACGCCGCTACGCCCAGGCCGACGCGACACTCGCCGGCTTCGAGGTGGAAGGCCGAGTGACCGTCGCCGAGTGGGCGGCGGGAACGCTGGAACTCGGGGCTTTCTTCGACATGGTGTCGCCGGAACTCGACGTCTCCGGCAACGACAAGCTGCCGCTCATGCCGCCCGACCGGGTCGGCCTGTCCCTTGAGTTCACGAGCGACCGCCTGCGGGCCAACGTGGACTACGTGCGGGCGTCCGGGCAGGACGATGTCGCCGAATTCGAGTTGCCGACGGACGGCTACAACGACCTGCGCGCGCGCGTCTCGTGGCGTCTTCGCCCTGCCGACACGACGTTGGACCTATACCTGGCCGGGCGCAACCTCACCAACGACGAGCAGCGGCTGCACACGTCCGTCGTCAAGGACCTGGCGCCCCAGCCGGGACGCACGATCGAAGCGGGACTGCGCATGCTCTTCTAGCGGCGACGCACCGGGCCAAGCGCCTCCAATCGCCGTATACTCGGGGTCGTGCTTGAACGGCGTCGGGAGGGTTTCCCGGCGCCAGGCTGTGGGGGAAGCTCGATGACAAACCGGTTCTTGATTGCGGCCGGCCTGCTTGCGCTGGCGATGCCGCGGGCATTGATAGGACAGGCGGCGGATCAGGCGGTCATCGAGGAGATTCTCGTGACCGCGACCAAGCGCGAGGCATCGATTCAGGACGTCCCGATTGCCGTTTCCGCGTACACCGGAGAAGACCTCGCCGGCCGAGGCGTGACGGACCTGTACGGGCTGCAGGAGGTGTCGCCCTCGATCGCCGTGTACAACTCCAACAGCACATCCAACGGCGGCACGCTGCGCATTCGCGGCGTGGGCACGACTGGCAACAACCCGGGGCTGGAAGCCGCGGTCGGCACGTTCATCGACGGCATCTATCGCTCGCGCGCGGGGCTCGCCTTCGACGACCTCGTGGACATCGACCGGGTGGAGGTCCTGCGCGGGCCGCAGGGCACGCTGTTCGGGAAGAACACGATCGCCGGCGCGGTGAACATCATCACGCGCAAGCCGGCATTTGAGAACAGCGCCGAAGTCACGCTGGGTCTCGGGAACCTGGATTCCAGGGAGGCGGCCGTCGTCGGCAACGCCGTGCTGGCGGAAGAGGTCCTGGCCGCACGCCTGAGCCTCGCCTACCGCGAACGCGACGGCGGCTACCGCGACATCGATTCCAGCGACACCTACGACCACCGGGACCGCCGCTACCTGAGGGGCCAGCTCCTCTGGACCCCGAACGACGCGCTGGAGATACGCGTGATCGGTGACTACACCGAGAAGGACGAGTCATGCTGTCCGGCGTCGTTCTGGATAACCGGCCCCACCAGCGCGATCATTGCCGCTCTCGGAGGCGATACCACTCCGTTCGAGCACGATCAGGACGCCCGCGTGGGCGTGAACTACCCGCCGTTCGAGAATGTACAAAACCGGGGGCTGTCGCTGGACGTGACATGGGAGCCCACAGCCGGCATGACCTTCCGGTCGATCACGGCCTACCTGGATTTCGAGATCTCGCGCGGCCAGGACATCGACTTCACCAATGCCGACATCCTGCATCCGCAGGACACCGAAGAGGAGTTCGAAAACTTCTCCCAGGAGTTTCAGCTGTACGGCGAAACGGACGCCTTTTCCTGGCTGGCAGGCGCCTATATCTACACCGAGGACATGGAGTCCACCGAGCAGATCGTCCTGTCGCATCAGGGCGGCGCCTACGTGGGCGCGCTGTTCGGCAACCCGGCCATCGCACCGCTGTTCCTGGGCGACCCGGCGGGCCGGGGCGTTCCCGGGCAGGGCTTCGACGCGCTGTACTTCTCCGAAGCGGAGGGGTGGTCGCTATTCGCGCACAACACCTGGCACGCAAGCACGGCGCTGGACCTGACCCTGGGCCTGCGTTACTCGACGGAAGAAAAAGACGCCGGCGCGATCGTCAACGACGCCCCCTTCGGGGAGTTCGTCAACGACCCGTTCTGCGCGGCGTTCGGGAGCGTATCGACATTCTTTTCGCTCTGCGACAACCTGAGCTACAACAACCAGGCGGACGAGAGCGAGGTCACCGGCACACTGAAGGCGTCCTGGCGGTTCGGCGACGACGTTAACGGTTATGCCGGTTTCAGCCGCGGCTACAAGGCCGGCGGCTTCAATCTGAACCAGGAAGCGGTGGGATTCCGCGACGCCGACGGCAACTTCGTGGACCAGAGCCGTTTCGGACCGGAAACGTCGGATTCCTGGGAACTGGGCCTGAAAGCGCGGGCGCTGGACGGCAGGCTGACCGTCAATAGCGCCCTGTTCCATACCACCTTCGAGGGCTTCCAGCTCAATACCTATACCGGGCTCGGCTTCACCGTCGGCAACGTCCGCGACGTGATAAGCAATGGCCTGGAAGTCGAGTCCTCGCTCGCGCTCGGCGGCGGGCTTTTGCTGACAGCGGGCGCCACCTATGCCGACGCGCGCTACGGCGACGACCTGGTCCCCGCCAATACACACCTCGAAGGCAAGCGGCTGACGCAGTCGCCGTTGTGGCAGGGCAGCGCTTCGCTGTTCATTGACCGGGAGATACCCGGGACCCGCTGGCGCTGGTGGTCCAACCTGAACTTCTCGCACGTTGGCGCGGTCAACACCGGGTCCGATCTCGACCCGGAGAAGGTGCGCGGCGCGTTCAATCTCTACAACGCCAACGTGGGAGTCGGGACCGCGGACGGCCGCTACGAGCTGATCCTCTGGGGCAGAAACCTGGCCGACAAGCGCACCAACGCGCTGGTGTTCGACTCCGTGTTTCAGCCCGGGAGCTGGCACACCTGGGTGAACGCGCCCCGCGCGCTCGGTTTGACGCTGAAGGCCCGACTCCGCTAGGCTGCGGCCGACCGGCCACGGGGGGAGTAAATGCCTGTCGGATACCGAAAATTCCTGCTGTTCGCACTGGCCCTGATCGGGTCCTGGATTGCGGGCCTGACCGTGCCGCCCACCTGGATGGTGGAGCGTGTTGCCCTCGATGCCCAGGCGGACGAATCGGGTCAGCTTTACTACCAGGTGCAGGGCGAGTCCGTTGCCTTCAACCCCGTTCCGCTGACGCAGGCGCAGCTCAACCCGGAGCGGGTCACGGGCTCAAAGGTGGAGCCGCCGGTACGGGAGGAATACGTGTCCGTCGTGGAAACGGTCGACGGCGAATCCCGGACCGTCTATTACCGGCTCAATGCCGTATTCCACTTCGGCTGGTTATCGCTGCTCCCGGCGGTGGTGGCGGTCATGCTCTGCTGGGTGACCCGGGAGCCGATCACCGCGCTGCTGGGCGGAGTGGTATCCGGCGCGCTGATCCTGGGCAGGTACGATCTGACCGGCGAGGTGCTGATCCCGTCGTTCGCCACGACCAATGCGGCCAGTTTACTGGTGCTCTACCTGTGGCTGCTCGGGGGGCTGATGGGCGTATGGTCCCGCACCGGCGCGGCCCAGGCATTCGCCGAGTTCGTCACGGCGCGTTTCGTGCGGGGGCCGCGCTCCGCCAAGCTGGTGGCCTGGTTCCTGGGCGTGGTTTTCTTCCAGGGCGGCACCGTCAGCACGGTCCTGGTGGGCACCACGGTCAAGCCCATTGCGGACCAGGAGCGCGTCAGCCACGAGGAGCTGGCCTACGTCGTCGATTCCACCGCTTCGCCCATCGCCTCGCAACTGGCCTTCAATGCCTGGCCGGGTTACGTGCAGGCCTTCATCTTCGTTTCCGGCGTGAGCTTCCTGGCCACCGAGTCGGACCGCATCGCCTTCTTCTTCCAGAGCGTGCCGTTCTGTTTCTACGCGATCTTTGCGGTCCTGGGCACCTTTCTGCTCAGCATCGAAAAGCCCCTGTTCCTGGGCCGGCAACTCAAGGAAGCCATGCAGCGGTCGCGCGAGACCGGCGCGCTCGATGCGCCCGATGCGGCGCCGCTGGCCGCCAAGGAGTTGCAGGGCAGCAACGTGCCGGAGGGCTACAAGCCGCACATCCTGGAGTTCTTCCTGCCGCTGGGTACGCTGATCGTGCTCGCGGTGGGAACTTTCATCGCTTCCGGATCGCCCAACGTGCACTGGGCGTTCGGCGCGGCGCTCCTTCTGGCGGCCGGAATGGCCCTGGCCAAGGGCATGTCGCTCAAGGACCTGATGACCGGATTTCAGGACGGCATCAAGGGCGTGCTGATCGGGTCGGTGATCCTGCTGCTGGCGATCACGATCGGCGCGATAAGCCGGGAAACCGGCGGCGGCCACTTTCTCGTCGAGCAACTCGGAAGCAGCATTCCGTATTTCATGCTGCCCGTGCTGCTGCAATTGCTGACCATCGTCATCGCTTTCTCCACGGGCACGAGCTGGGGAACCTATGCCGTCGCATTTCCGCTGGCCATGCCGCTGGCCTGGGCGGTCGCCACCGGCCAGGGGCTCGCCCACCCGGAACTGTTCATGACGCTCTGCTTCGCCGCGGTCATGGACGGCAGCGTGTACGGCGATCAGTGTTCGCCCATATCGGACACGACGGTGCTCAGTTCGGTATGTACGGGATGCGACCTGATGGATCACGTGAAGACGCAAATCCCGCAGGCATCCATCGCCGCCGGCCTGGCCGCGATCTGCTGGACCGGCGTCGCGTTCCTGACCGCCTGAGGCCCCCGGAGACGACGGGGCCCCAGAAAGAAGCAGCGAGGTTATTGAGCGCGGGCGCGCAGAACGGCGTTACGGCCCGCGGACCGGCCCGAGATCATGGCTTCCGTCAGATAGGTGCCGTTCTGGTAAAGGTCGGAAACCATGGAGCCCAGTTGCCCCGCCTCGTACAGCCCCGGAATGGGTTCGCCGGCGCGGTTCAGTACTTCGCCCTGAGGCGAGCGCTTTGCCCCGGCCGACGTGCATACGAGCCCCGGCTTGAGTTCGATCGCGTAGTAGGGAGGCGTCACGACAGGCTGAAGCGTTGAAGGGTCCCTGTTAAACAGCGCATCGGTTTTATCGGCGCAGGCGGCGTTGTATTCGGCAACCGTCCTCACCAACCGGTCCGGGTCCCGGCCCAGTTTCAGCGCAAGGTCCGCTATGGAGTCGGCCTTCGTGATCCAGCCTTGTTCCACTTCCCTGCTGTTGTCGTCGCTCCAGTCGTACTTCTCGACCGCCATGTTCCAGGTCATCCATTTCATGCCGAGGCAATTGTTCCTGCGAACGCTCTCGTCGAAGATCATGTGCACGGGCATGACCCAGGCATGCAGGGTGTCGACGTAGTGGCCGTGCTGCTTCCACTTGTAGTGGGTTCGGTTGAACGGGTAGGTTTCGTCGCCGAAGCGCCGGTCGTCGGCAGCCACTTCGATCCAGCTGTAGCTGACGTAGTCGAACGCGCGCATGAACGCGGTCTCGTATTCGGGCACCTTGAAAGCGAGATGAAAACCGCCGGAATTCATGCGGTTGCGCAGATGCCAGAGATCGGCGCCCGCGCGCTGCAGGATGTGGATGCCGTCGCCGGTGTTGTAGGGACTGCCGAAGGTAGGCACGTCCATCCACCCCGCGTAATTCCGCTTCATGTCCTCGTTGTGCTCGTATCCGCCGCAGGCCATGACGACGCCACCGGCGGCCCTGACGGCAACCTTCCGGCCGCCGCGTTCGACAATGACGCCGAACACCTCGCCGCTATCGGAATCCTGCACCAGGTCCACCGCGGGGCTCTCGTACCAGACCGTGACCGGCCGCCTGTCGATGTTCTTCCTGAAGGCCTCCCACAGCCCTCCCGGCCGCGGCAGTATGGTCGCCTGGTCCCTGACCGCCTCTTCGGCGCCCAGATCGGCAAATTCATAGATGGGCTCGGAGACGAGGTATTCCTGTTCGGCCTCCCTTGCGCGTTCCTCGATCCAGGGGTGCAGCTCCATCAGTTCGCTGGCCCAGAATTCGAGCAAGTCCTCCGGAACCGGGTTCGAATAACTCAGATTGCGCTGATACTGCTTCATGGCCTCCTTGTCCTTCGGAATGACCAGACCCTGGCCTGAAGCACGCGAGTTCCCCCCGGCGTGCTCTTCCGGCGCTTTTTCCAGTATCAGAATCCGGGCGTCCGGCCGGGCATCCAGCGCCTCGATCGCCGCGGAACAGGCCGCAACGCCGAACCCGACAATAACAACGTCGTATTCCTCGTCCCAACGAGCGCGCTGACCACGATCGCCTGATGTTCCCATCGTTCTCTCCATTGGAAAAATCCAGCTAAAGCGGGACGCTCAGACTTGCTCGGGTGTTCGTTTCTGCGGGTATTCGGTCCAGAGGTTCAAGCGCCCTTCCCACGGCGCGTCGGGACCGAAGATGGTGGGATGAATTGCCTCGACCAGTTTCCGGTCCGAGACTGAAATCGCGTCCAGGTTCGGGAGCTTGAGGCCGTGGGTGTTCCAAATGAGAAAGCCGGGGCTCTGTCCCATCAGCAGCCAAGGCCACCAGATCAGGGACATGTTGAGCGAATAGGTGGCTGACGCGTTGGCGATCGACGGGTCGGCGAGTTCGCGCGCCAGTCCGCTGCTGGTCGTCTTTTCCGAGTAAAGGAGGTCCGGGCCGGAGTATTCGAGCGGCCAGTTTTCCGGGTCGAGCGGATGCTTGAGATAAACGCCGGCCGAATACCGCGAGGTCCAGACCCGTTCGCCGGCCTGCGACCACTCCATCGCAAACGGATTGTCGGGGCCGTACCGGGAAAGCAGCGAACCGTCGGCGCGCACGATCTGCGGTCCATCATCCGTCCACAGCGTCTGACCGCGGCCCTCGCGTTGATGAAAGGGCCGCACCGTGCGGCCGTTCAGCGGATTGACGAACGACTCGAGCGGTTCGGTTTCTCCCTGGCCGTGATAGACGGTGCCTTCCCAGATGCTGATGCGAAGGCCTTCCGGCACGACCTCCACCTCGCGGCGAATGGCCGTGGTGCTGTCGACCAGTCGAACCGGAGCGCTGCCGGGAACCACGGCCTCCAGCGTGCCTTTGTATATGTGGAAGATGGTGTCGTCTTCGAGGCTGGCCAGGATCTTGATGAACGCGCGGGCATGGGCCTCGGGCGTCGGGAACTCCAGCCGCGGAGGCGACGACGCGGCGTCCGTGCGGTCGGGAACGAAAAACGAGGTTGCAGCGGCGCCGGCGGTTGCCAGCGCCGTTCGGCGGGTCAGCTTGGTCATGGGCTCCCTCTCAACTGGGCTTCGGTTACGCGCGGCATCGGGCCGCAGGCCGGAACGTTACCGGAAACGACGGGGCCTTCGTTAGCGCGCTTGCAGATCCAGTGATCGTACTGCGGTTTGATGGTGGGATCGTCAACGATGAAGGTCTTGTTCAGGCAGCGCTCGGCACCGATGCAGGCCACGATCTGCTCGTTCAGATCGACTCGGAGCACCCCGCCAAACCGGGTCAGGTCGGTCGTCAGATAGGACGTGCCGCTGCGCTTGTCGGCATCGGGATGAAAAGGATTCGACGGAATCAGCACGCCGACGCGCATGATCGTGTAAGGCACGCCGGAGTCGCGCAGGATGTGCTCGGATCGGTTCATGTCCTGGGACAGCTCGTAGAGCGGCGGGCTCAGCGGACAGCCTTCCCTGGGGTTTTCGCCGCAACCGCCGCCGATGCTGATGAATTGCCTGACGCCCATTCGCTTGGCCCAGGGCACGAAGTTCTCGTACATCTGGGTATAGCTCGCCTCGGTGCCGGGCCAGACCTGCACGGTCTCGAACATCACGTCAAACTGCTTGCCTTCGAGGGCGGCGGCCACCTCCTCCGCCTTCATCGCGTCGCCGACCACGTAGTCCACGGGCACGCCGTCCAGCTTGGAACGGTCGGTTGTGGCCCGCACAAACGCCGTGACGCGATCGCCCCGCTCGATCAGCATCCTGGCCACCGCCGATCCCGCATGGCCGGCCCCGCCGATGATCAAGACGTGCTGCTGCGCCGTGGCCGCGGTCGAGACAAGCAAGACCAGCGCCGCGGCAATGCGCAGTGTATGAGTCAGCCTGGATCCGGGCATGGTCCCTCACCCTATTGCAATTGGGCCGGGCGGATCAATCCCGAGGCC
Source organism: Gammaproteobacteria bacterium (assembly GCA_965116895.1). GTDB lineage: Bacteria > Pseudomonadota > Gammaproteobacteria > Steroidobacterales > Foliamicaceae > Foliamicus. The sequence goes on from OZ220729.1 coordinate 1,744,811, forward strand.
ATGCAGAACCCTCTAGAAACGGATGCGTTGCGTTTCCTGCTCCAGCCTGCAGACGACGCTCATTGCCGCAATTGCCGAGCTCTTCGGGTTGTCGGGCAGTGCGTTGCCCCTGATTTTGAACGAGAACTGGCCAAAATCGCCCGTAGCCACGATCTCGTGGATGTTCTGGTCCACGTTCGGGTCAGCGATCAGCTTTACCTGCGTCTCGTCGAAACCTGCGCCGGCTAGCGCGACGGCCGCAGCGACGTTGGCGTTCTCGGGGTAATGCGTAGCCGCAGCGCGCGCAGTGCCCTCGAAATGCACCTGCGCGTCGCCGGCGAGGTTATCAAGATCGAGTTTCCCGTCGGCGGGCGAGCCCTTCCAGCTTTTCGGCGGCTTGCGGCCGGTGTAGGTGACGGACCGCAGGTTGCCCACGCCCGCTGCCCGCAGGCAGTCGAGCGCACCAATCGCCCCGCTCACGAGGCGAAGCTTCGCGTTGCCGTCAGCGGCGGCCTGTTCCAGGTCGCTGTAGAACGCCGCATCCGCCAGGGCGCCCAGCGATACCGTCGTAAGGTCGAAACCGCGGCGCAGTATTTCGGGCCCGTGGATTTTCAGGGCCGTGTGGCCCCCGCAGTCGATCATCTGGTCGATGTCGTCGGGCAGATCCGCTGCGGATGAGACGCACACGGTGTCAGGGAACTCGCCGGCGGTTGTCTCGACACATTCCGGAAGAACGAGGAGCGCACGTACCGCGAACCCCCTGCGTTTCAGCTCGTCGCGCACGTAGCCGCCAATCGCTCCCGTGCCGATTATTCCAATCTGCATGGATTCCTCCATTCTGGGACTGCCATTGTCGCAGCGTCAGGCGCGTTTGCTATCGCTTTTTTCTCCTGGCGGTCGCGGAAGGCGGTCTGCTTTTCGACGAAGGGCTCGCTCCGAAGTCATTTTCTCTAACTCGCCCATTCCAGTCGCAACTTCTTCTTCTCCGCAACACAATCGCGCAGGTACAGGTTGATCAAGCTCTGATACGGAATACCGCTTTGCCCGGCAAGTGAGCGGAAGTAGTCGATCGTGTCTTCGTCCAATCGAATCGTCAGTTGTTTCTTCGGTTTCCGAAGGTACGGGTTCTTGACCGATTTTGAAAAGTCGTATGAGTCTTTCATTTGTCCTGTGCGCGCACATAGCTCTCGAGCACGCGGTTCATCCGGGATTGATAGCCCTTTCCGGATGCCCTGAAGTAGGCCAACACGGAGCGCTTGACACGCAAGGTGATCTGCTCGGTCTGGTCCGGCTCAACCAGTTCGGCGTTTCGCCAAAAATCGTCATCCAATTCGGGAATATCGCTGAGGTCAATATCCTGATCATTGACGGACGCGATTTGCCTGGGGATCAGGGGTTTATCGTGTTTTGTCATGGTACGCATGCCACTGAAAAAGCTATGGCCACCGGATGGTGGCCATAGTGTCCGTCGCCCACACGGGGTCGACAATCAGCATTTCTAAGTACGAGTATGCGAATGGTTTACACGATTGTCAATTGCTCTCTTTTCGAAGCGGATTACGTCACTTCGAAACGAAAGGTGGCGCCGTCGGAGCATCGCCGCTAAAGAGCTCAATCATTTCCCCGATGTCATCTTTGAAGGCGTTTGCCGACACGAAGCGGTAGCGCCAGCAAGTGAACGTCTCATCGTCGGGATCAACGGCTTTCAGCGCGAGTTTCGCGCATTCCATCGCCTGTTCTGTATCTTCGGCAACCCAGTAGGCGAGGCCTAGGCACTGAAAGTAATTTGCATCATTGGAATGATCAGATCTTTCTTGGGTCTCATGCAGTTGGATTACCTCAATGAACGCATCAGCATCGGCACTGCCCCGTAGTCCCCAGGAAGCCATTGCGTAGTTGAAGACCGCATCAATATCAACTTCTTCAGCCTTCTCATAGGAAAGCAAGTCTGCCGCTTCCTTAAATTTGCCTGTCGCAATATACAAGAGCGCCAAATCGTCTCTGCTCTCGGCCGATTCGATTTCAAGGCGAGCATCCTCCGTCACCGGTTCCAGTATGAGCAACGCGGCATCCCGCAACTTCGGGTCCTCGAAGAACACGTCATGAGCGAGGTTGATTCGATCGGTCGTTCCCAGTGACGCCAGGGCGGGAGATCCAGCTACTATTGAGGAGTCATCCGGGTCAGTTAGCCTGAATGCTTGTTTGATAGAGCGCAGTGGTAGCTTTTCGGATTGAAGCGCTCGCAGTACTTCTTCTCTTGCTTCACTGAGTTGCCCGATATCCGAAAGCACTCGTGCTCTTCGCAAATGGACCTGAGGCTTCGCGTATCCTTTTTCAATTGCGCGACCGAACAAGGCTGCGGCCTGCCTGGATTCCCATTGCTCTTGCTTCAGGATGCCCAACCGAAAGAGAATTTCTCCATCACTCTCGTGCAGGCGCTCAATCTCTTTTAATTTGCGATCGGTTTCTTGGGATGTTTCAAACTCCCTGGACCTTAATCCGGCCACCCTTTCGGCCTTCTTCAGATAATCAAGCGCTCCCTCCCGGTCCTCCAAGTTGTGTCTGACTATTTCCTTGACAATCCGCCTGTATTCACCAGCAAGTCGGCTCCTTGGACGATCCTTTGTAAACACCACCTGGTTCAATAGGGAAAGACTGTCATATCTGTGGACAACCAACGGATCTCTTTTGAAGCCGAGCTTTTTCTGAAATGCCTTGATCTTCCTTTCCAGAATCCGGTCTTCATCATCCAGGTCGGGAACGTTCGACATGATGAAGTGCAATTGAATTTGCTTTCCTGGAGATTCCTTGGATTCTGATCGAATGTCAGCAACAACCTTGGTCAGCCCGGTGAGGTTTTGCTCGTTCGGGAAGAAAAGAATCGCCACCGCGTCCGGCAATTGTCGAGTACAAATACCACCCACATCTGTGTGGCCCGTGCGAGAGTCGACAAATACGTGGTCTGGTTGTACGGTGCTCTTCCACTGTGCCTTCAAATCTTCAAACAAGAGAAACCCATCCCGCCTCTCATAAAGATCACCCCAGTCAATTCCACGGAAGTTTTCGACGTAGGCAGCCTTTCTGGTGCCTGCAGGCATTAGCCATAACTCACCTCCGTCATCGCCGATGTCGGGGCACTTTTGCAAGTATCCATCCACCTCTGGCGCCTGTCCGGTATCCAGGTAGTTTCGTACGAAGTCAACGATTCCCGGTGCGGTTTTCTTCGGCTTGACGGCTTCGAATGTGTCAAGCCCAGGTGCTTCCAGGTCGAGGTCAACCAGCAGGACCTTGCGGCCTCTCTTTGCCAGTTCCACGCCCGAATTGACCAGCGCCATGGTGCGCCCGACACCACCTTTGAAGGAATAGAAGGTTGTGACGTACATCAAGCGGCCGGGCGCAATCTAAAACTCGCCTTCCGTTGCAGCACTTCCTTCGTTATTTCCAAGTTTGGAAATGGCAGGACATTGCTCTTACGTTGTAACGGCCTGGATTCCGTAGACCTTGCCACTTCCCGCAGTTGCTGCATAACTCTGGGATCTTCCAAAAGACGAATGTACCGATCATTCCCAATATTCTGGATATTGATTCCTTTCTCCCATCGCCCAAGACTTGCCTCGCCAAGTCCCGTGATCTTTGCAAAGGCAGCGCGCGACAAACCGTGCTTCTTTCGGATATTCACAATCGCTGCGGGCGGAAGAACGCCCAGGTGCCGACACACCGCTTCGTGTTTGATGTCTTCCGCCTCAGAATCAATGTAGTGAAAGTCACAGTCGTTGCAGTTACGAACAGGCAGCTCGACCATTAGCTCCACTGCTGAATTGCCGGTGCCGTAAACGAACTTGTCCGTTTGTATCAATGTCGAAACCGCGCTCTCCCCACATTGCGGGCACGCAAGAGCGGTGGAGGCCCCGTTTGTCTTCGATTCGTTCATGTGTTGTTTCGTGTTCATTTCAAATTCGCTCTAGTTTTTCTGCGAGTAGTGGAAGCTTCGCCCAATGATCTTTCCTGACCCGAGTTGAAGCTTGATGTAGATGGGCTTTTCGTCCGGATCCAACTCGATCAGCATCACGTAGCCCGTTGCTCCGGGTGGCTTTTCGAGAATGATGGGTTCGACTTCACAATCTGCCGAAAGCTGAGAAACGATCAGGTCCCAGGCGGCCGCGTCCGTAAAGTGAGTATCAACAATCCCACCAGGATTCCGCACACTTTGTGGGCGCCAGTCGGTTGGACGTTCCCGAGACCAGTCGACAACTCGAGCGTTCTTTCTACGCGCAAGAGTGATTAGCTGATGTCTTATGGACTCGCTTATGCTCATAAAGGTTTACCATTTCTGCTGCCTCCTATACATGGTGTTGTCATATGATGAATATAGTATAAGTCAATAAAGCATTGCAACTTCTATTCCGATCATATGGTTGTTATTTTCAAGCGTATACCGATATCAGAGTTGATCCTGTTCACTTGTCCGAACCCATTCAGATAGATGGACCCTCAGATAGTGAAATTGCCCCGTGGCTAACGCTTATCCCCTCAAATCTCGAATTGACGCAGAAAAGCAAGCAGGACAATGGCCGAATTAGCTGGCAGTTTGTTCCGATATAGACCGATCATGCTAGAGGCGAGAATCACGCGCACTTTTCGAATGGCGACACTACTCCATTCTTGAGATTCGAGGCCCAAAAAGTGCGGGGGAGTCGCAACTCCCCGCCATTCCGTCGCCGGCCTAAGCGCACTTAGGCCATGGATTAAAGGGTTGGTTTAGTGGTCGCGGAAGGCGGTCTGCTTTTCGACGAAGGGCTCGCGCCAGTCGGGAAAGGCGTCGCGGAATTTCTGATTGCGGCGGCCGTAGTAAACCAGCGCCTTGCCGGTGCCGCCGTTCCAGAGGTCGAAAGCGGGATCGGCATACTCGGAGAAGAAAGCCGTCAGGCGTGAGTCCAGGTCCGCGACAACGTCCGCGTAGGCCGGATCGTCGACGAGATTGGCGGTCTCGCCCGGATCAATAGTCATGTCGTAGAGCTCGTTCGGCGACGCCAAGAAGCGCTTGGTGTATTTCCACCGCCGGGTCTGGATCACCCGGGTGGAAATGTATTCGAAGAAAACCTCGTCTTCCCAGGCCATGTCCCGGCCGCGCAGCATCGGCGCAAAGCTCTCTCCGGGAGAATCGGCGATCTCCAGGTGACCAAGACCAAGGTAATCGAGCAAGGTCGGCAACATGTCGAACTGATTGACCATGGCGGTTTCCGTCGCACCCGCTTCCACCACGCCGGGATGGCGAAAGATCAACGGCACCTGCATGTTCGCGTTGTAGGCCGGCTCGGGTTCGCCCCAGGACGAATTGCCCCACATGCCCAGCTGTCCCCAGCTCGATCCCTGGTCGGCGAGAAACACCACCAGTGTGTCGTCGCGCAGGCCCAGTTCGTCCAGAGCCGCCAAAACGGTGCCGATGCCCTCGTCCACATGCGTCATTTCCGCGGCAATGTTGATCATGGCCGTCTTGTTGTTGAGCGCGTCGATGGCCGCCCAGGGATAGGTCCCGCCCTCGGTCGGCTCGGGCGCGGGAGCCGTATTGTTCCTGGCCCATTCGCGCATGTACGGGTGCACCCGGTTCTGCGGCATGGCGGGCACGTTGTGCTCGTAGTAGTCCGCGTGGCGGGAGACCGGCGGTTGATTCACCGTGGGCGGCAGAATGTACGGCCCGTTGTAGGACAGCCAGAGGAAGAACGGACGCGCTCCCTGGGCCGATTCTTCTTCCTTGTAGTGGGCAAGGAAGTCCACCGCCCGGCGGGACCAGAAGTCGGTGAGATGCTCGTCCCGGTCGAGCACGTTATAGGTCTCGCCGTTATCGAAGATCTGCGCATCGAGGAAACTGGACGTATGGCCACCGCGGAACGTGGTCCACCACCGAAACCCGAGCTGGGGTTTCTCATGCCGGCCCAGGTGATACTTCCCGACCAGGCCGGTGTAATAGCCGGCGTCGGCCAACGTCTGCGGCAGGTTACGGAATTCCTCGATCGCGGCATAGTCCTCCACCGCGTAACGCGCCGGCAGCCCGTTGTGCACGCCATTGGCCGACGGAATCAGCCCGGTCATCAGCACGGCACGCGACGGCGAGCACACCCCGGAGGCAGCGTAGGCCCTCTCGAACAGCAAACCGTCACGCGCCAGTTGATCGATATTGGGCGTCCTGATATCCCGATTGCCGTACGCCCCGAGCAGGTTGGGACTCTGGTTGTCGGTCATGATGAGAAGGACGTTGGGCCGGTTCTGGGCGGTGGCGCTGGTTGCGAAGAAGGCTGCCAGGGCGACGGCTGCGTAGAGTGTGCGGCAGGTAATTGTTCGCCTCAACATGTTTGGGAACTATTTCGAATCGTTACATTGCAGATGGTGGGTGATAGATCGGGCAAAAGCCGTGACGTGATGGCTCGGATTACGGGGAACGGACAGCTTCCTTACGCGGTCTGCAGTTCTGCAAGCCGCGCCGATTCCCTAAGGATCGTGCACTCCAAGACGAGCATGTCTAGTACTGCCGCAATACCTGAGAAATCGTAATCACCGACTAAGTCCGTCTGCTCGAAGAACGCCTTCATGACTCTGCCTTTGCTAATCAACTCGCCATGGTAGACGCCCAATTCCTGGTGATAGTTCTTCCAACGAACCACCGCGTTCTGGCCGACGTCCAGATAGCATTCGATGGCTGCGGCCCGTCCATTGATGTTCGAACGATGCGAACCTGAAGGCCCAACGGTTTCGAAGTTTTGGAATGCCTCTAGGTCAGGAAGCTTGAGAACGCGCATGTTGTCAGGCACGTTAAGTGCATTTGTCCGACTGTGGCTCCAAACGCCCTCTGCATCGTTGTCATAGAGTATGACAACGTTATTTTGGACGGAAATGCTGATAAGACCCTTTGTGAAATTGTACAAATTGCCCGTTCCAGTGAAGGGATACCCCTCTTCCATATCCACGAAGTCAAAAAAATCCGCAACATGCGGCTTTAGAAGATGAAGAGCGTGTCGGATAATTTTGGCGTCCGAACTACCCTCAGTCACAATCAGAAAGCGATTCTGCGGATAGACCGCCCTTATGAATTGATCTCGAGTAGCCCATTCTTCATCCTCTATGTCCGCGAAGTGCCAGCTCACTGGCAGCAATTTGGCTTTCGGATTTCTTGATACAAGCCGAAGAATTGTGTAGACGCTGATGTTTTCCATGGCCTCGCCGGCGCAAGCCTGGACGACTTCCGGGTTGCTTACTATCCGCTCCAAGCCAATGCGATCAAATAGGTATCGCCGAAAGAACTTCCCAAATGATTCGCCGTCGCCGTAGTCTGCTGATATAGAGGTGACATCAATCGCTGCAAGCGCCTTCGCCAATTCGTCGAAACTCAACTCTTTTGTATCGAAATCATTCAATTGGCACATATGCTCAAACTCCCTTCGCGCATATTCCATGGTGTAGCCCAGAAGATTCACTCGCTCGATTACCTGTTCGAGTGGTTTGGTAAGACCGTCCTTTATCTCGGTAACAAGGTTGTATTCGTCTTTCTCCTCGTTAAAGGGGTCTTCCTCGTTAATGTAGTAATAAGGAACGTTTGCAAGATCACACGGTTGGAAAAGCTGGCTATGGTCGGAATAAAAAGAATTCTTGCCCCAGTCGATTTCCAAGCGACCGACAGAGAGACTTATCATCGACCCCATTTCAGGATCCCCAGCTGATATTTTGCCGATGTGAGCCGTTTAGTCTCGCAACTTCAAAGCGGGCAATTGCGAAACAATCCGTGCCGTCTCTACCCCGACCCTAATCGCCCGCAGCAGCAGCTTGAGCGGATAAGCCGCGTCCTCAACCGTCTCCATCGCATACCGGTTCGGATCGTTCTCGATCTGCGATGCCTTGTGGATGGTGACTCGCTGGCGATCCAGTACCCACTCAACCGGTGACTTTCCATTGACCGAATAAAAATATGCTTCTTCGGGAATTTCGGAGACGGTGATCTGACTGTTGTAGATGACCGTGGAGCGATCCAGATCCTTACCGCGCCGGCCGGCAAAACGCATCTTGGTGACCCGATAATCTTCGTCCGCAAGACAGTTCGCGCCGAATGGCTTCCCGTTCACCAGCACGCCTTCGGGCAGCGGCGCCCGCTCATAGTTCACATGCAGATCGCCCAGCACCCGACCGGCCTGGGAAAATGTCATGAAGTCATCCGCGCTGCCCACTGCGGGGATACGGGGTAGCTGCTTGAGCAGGTTCTTGCTAAAGCGCTCACGGTAGTCAGGCGAGTGCAGCAGGCCGTAGATGTAATCGAAGAGCAAATCGGCATCGACCTTCAGGTCGGGATATGCCTCATGGAAACGGGACAGCGCCGGCTCGGTGATATTGGGCAGGCGTTCGTAGCTGCCGTCAGGGAGTTCGGCGTAAATGTATTTCGGGAAGCACTGCGCATTGCTTAGGAACTGATAGTCGGGAAGAGCGTCTGCCATTAGGCAGGAAAATCTCTTTGCCCCAACGGCAGATACGCAGATCACCCGGTTTTCGGAGTTAGCTAAGGGGAAGATCTTGGGAAGTTGGCCAACACGAGCGTTCAAAGAAGTATGAAAGTAGGCCCACTGAGGAGAAAAGGGTCGCTGAAAGGCTTGGCGAATCGCATACGGGAAAAACTCCTTTGTTCTGCCAGCCTCCATATGTCGCCTAGATGCGTCATCCCAACTAAACAGAGTCGTGTCATTGTTAACAAATTCTTGGCTAGGGACGGAACGGTTGCTTCCTGCGTATCGTTCAACTTCCTTGTTGTAAAAATCTAGGCCTCGCCGAGTATTCTGTTCCAGTTCGGTACGGCTGGCGTTGTAACACCAAGCGTCACGGCTCGTTACTAATCCATTCGAATGCACGTCAAATAATTTCGTAGCAATTCTTCTTTTCTTATCTCCAAGAACGATGTGTTGATTAAACGAAGGATCGCGCTGGTTAATCCAATCACCATACTCATCCGGTTCAATCCGCCTCCATGGAATCGAGACGCGTCCATCCGAAAAAGCGACCAATTGCGCCAGCTTTTCTTCACGCGTCAGGTAGTCGCCGATGTCATGGTAGTGGATTTGTCCGCGTTCCGACTTGCTGGGGTTCTTGACAAAGACAAGGATCGCCACAGGGGTGCGGGTACCTTGGCCAAACACGTTGTCCTTTTCTTTGCGTCGCAATTCACCTGAAGTGCGAGCGTCCCCCCGCATGTTGAGCACATAAAGGCTGGTGAACTCCTCGCACAAGCATTTCCGTAGTCCGGCCATGGCTGCTCCATCGAGCCAGCCAGCGTTCGTGACGAACCCGATTACGCCCTTTTTCTCTATTCGATCGCTGGCCCATCGGATGGCACGGATATAGCTGTCGTAAAGGGAGTTCTTAAGTTGTGCTGTTGACTTTTCTGCATATGTCTCAGTAATCCGCTGATCCAGTTGTGTATACCCGATATTCGGCGCGTTCTCATTGGCGCTTCTCTGCCCCGCCGAATACGGCGGATTGCCGACAATAGCCAGAAAATCCAACTCGGACTGCCGGTCGATCCGCTTCTGATTCTGCGGAAACAGGTCACCGAATGCGCCTTTGTGTTCCGTCAATTGGAACGTGTCCGTGAGACACAGGTTATCGAACCCTTCGTACCGTTTATGGCCCAACCTATCGTGGTAGGCGTTTTCGATATTAATGCCGGCGATGTAATAGGCCAGCGGCACGATCTCGTTGGCGTATAGATCCTGCCGGTACTTATGCGGCAGGTCTTCTGGTTTGATCATACCGGACTCGATTGCCCGCACGATAAAGGTGCCGGTTCCCGCGAACGGATCCAGGAGCTTTACTCCCCGAGCGCCGAGCCCGAAGTCAAATTCATTCTTGAGCACGCCATTAACGGCATGCAGCAAATAGTCCACCGCCTCGACCGGTGTATACACAATTCCCAGCTGACTGGAAATCCGCTTGAACGCCTTCTGAAAGAACGACTCATATAGTGTCTTGATCAATTGCTGCTTACCCGCCGCCGTCTGCACTTCGCCGGCCCGGCGCCGCACACTAGCGTAGAAATTTTGCAGCGAGACGCTCTCCTCACCGATGTTCTGTGCATCGAGCAACTCAATAACCTCCTGCATCGCCTTCGAGACACTGTTCTCCTGGGTGAAGGAATTGCCCTCGAACACGGCATCAAACACCGGCCTTGTGATCAGATGCTGCGCCAACATCTCAATGGCCTGTTGATCCGTAACGGACGGGTTCAAGTCATCCTGCAACTCGACCAGGAAAGTCTTGAAGAGATCCGCTCTTTCGGGATGATCGGAGTCGTTGACAATCGTGCCGATACGTGTGACGTGGTCCTTGGCGATAGCCTGTACGTCGCTTGCCCAGTCCTCCCAATAGTCCCGAGCACCACAACGCTTGACGATCCGAGCATAGATGGCTTCGGCAATCTCGCCTTGGAGGTCCAGCATGCCTTGCACCGGGCCGGGAGGAGGGGGCGGTGAAACCTCCCCGACTCCCGACGTGCCTTCACCCTCTCTGCGAATGCCCAGCTCGGCAAGGGCCGTCTCGTTGAGATTGCACAGCGTGATGCGGATCTTGTCCGAGGGTAGCTCTTCGCCGAAGGCGCTCGCATTGATCTGCGCTTCCAACCGCTCATCATGTGATTTCAGAGCGTTGACGATCTGCCAGATGACACGATAGCGCTCGTTGTCGGCCAGCGCCTGCTCAGGGGTTACGCCGGCAGGAATGCCGATGGGCAGGATGACGTAGCCGCGCTTCTTACCCTTTGCCTTGCGCATCACGCGCCCGACCGCCTGCACTACGTCGATCTGCGATTTGCGCGGATGCAAGAACAAGATGGCATCGAGCGCCGGCACATCCACGCCCTCACCCAGGCAGCGCACATTCGACAGGATGTGGCAGGATCCCGCTGATGCCTCGGTGCGTAGCCAGCGCAACAAGGCCTCGCGCTCCGTGGCGCGGGTCTTGCCGTCGACATGACGTACCTCGCAGTTCCACGCGCAATAGCCCTTGAGATCCGGGTGGTTCGCGTGGTATTCCCCCACAACTTTATTGAACCCGTCACGAATACGCTTGGATTCGCGGATAGTGTTGGAAAACGCCATGGCACGCTGTACCGGATCGGGGTCGTCACTGAACTCCTTGGGATCCACCGACTGCTTGAGTAGCGCCTTGTAGCTGCCCAGGATCTTTACAGCGTCGCTGAGTTTCAGTTCCTTTCCCGCCGCTAGGGCCTGCTGGACGTGGGCGCTAACCTGCGCTTCATCAAGTGCGAGCACCACCACTTGGTAGTCGCTTAGCAGCTTGTTTTGAACGGCCCAGCCGAAGCCGCGATAGAAGAACACCTCCCCGAAAAGGGACACGTCATCCATGGTGCATAGCGTCGTGGACCGCTCCTTAGCCTTGGAGCGGGCGGCATCAGTATAGATTCGGGGAGTGGCCGTCATGTAAAGCCGCTTGTCGGCCTTCACGAATGCTTGGTCATGCACCCGCACAAAGTTCGACGCTTCTCGGTCTACATCGATCTGGCCAGTCGTCCGGTGGGCCTCATCGCAGATCACCAGATCGAAATCCACCATTCCGTACTCGCGCTGTGCCTTGGCGATTACGTCAAGCGAGTGGTAGGTGGCGAACACCACGGTCATCTCACCGCTGTCTGCCGCAGCAGAGCGATCGGCAAGCTTTTCCGCATCGGTCGTTGCCGGGAATGCCAGGTCGTGGATGTCGTACTGGATGGAGTCGTCCCCGCCCACGCGCCGGCGACCGACCTGGGTGTCGGAACACACCGCGATCGCCCGGATAGGCGAGCGCGCATCCTGGCACCACTCAGCAATGGTCTGTGACACCAGCGCCAGCGAAGGAACCAACACGAGCACCCGCCGGCAATCCCAATCTTCGGCCACCAATTGGCCGGCATAGGTCTTGCCGGTGCCGCAGGCCATGATGAACTGTCCCCGGTCGGCCTCGGCGAACCCTTTGCGGGCCGCCTCCACCGCTTCTGTTTGGTGGTCCATCGGAGTTTTCGGCTCGATGAGCCGGGCAATATCTTCGCGGATTTCCTCGGCCGTCGGGAACGACGACCAATCAATTCCGCTGCGCTCCAGGTCGTTCAGTCGGATGCGCGTGAACGGCTTCTCGGACTGGTTGATGAGATTCTGCAGTTGCGATCCGTAGTCCTTGCCGCTGGTATCAATGATCGCCCTGTGAGTGAACTCGGCTCGTGACGAGGACGCGAAGAACGAATCAATCTTGGTGCTGCCCCTAGTCAGCCTCTTGCCAGGTTCGTAGAACTTCGCTTGAATCGCGCAGTAACCATTCTCGCCGCGCATCTTTGCGACTAGGTCGATCCCCGGATCCTGGGCGCTTTCACCCCGCTCCCTGGCCCATGTCTCGTACGTCCAAACCTGCTCGTAGCAGTTCTGCTGCTTGGCATCGTGGCGGAAGTAAATCAGCGCAAGGTTTTCGAAATATCGACCCTTCTCGCGTTGTGACTTCGTATACCCCCGAAAGGAATCAAGCAGCCGCGTAAGGGCTGTTTCCGAATTGGTCATCTGTGAGACTCAGTACCTTCGTGTTATTTGCAAGCGCGACAAGTGCCAGCGGGGAACAAGTTGTTCGGAAAAACGGGTGCAGAAAACTTGACACTGCGCTTGTCACGCTTGGAAGAATTATAGGCTTGCAGCCTCTCTTGTTCGGACCTCGCGCCTGCAATTAAGCAGTCACCGCCGAAATGTTGAGGGCTACTTCATCCAGAGGTAAAGCCACCGCGCTTGCGATCACGCAGCACTAACCGCCCGGCTTTTGTCAGGTCCTCAAGTTCTTCTTCCTTGATGGACGCCAACGACCACGTCCGGCCAATAATCACAACCCTTCACTTTACGAATGTCATTGTAGATGCCGCATCGCTGAGCTCCCCTTCAATTGACACGAGGGTCAAACAGTCAGTTTCGATTTTGGTACAAGCGATTGCGCGCCAAGCCAGATCTCCCTCGGACGACAACGTTGCCTTCAATTCTCGGAGACATGCAAGTGCCCGGGATGCCCAGCTCCGGAAATCCTCCAAGGGCCAAAGCAGGACTTTCTTCAAGTGTGGCTTTGCACCGGACCTCGCCTGTGTACAGGGGGTTATCAAAATAGGGATGATTGACATGCTTTCGGTCTCTGGCAGGTTCTCCGAAATCCATTCAGGATGGGAGGCAGCTTGCCGTGCCTTAGTCGCATTGAAGATCGTACTTGGCGCGGCGTCCGCATGGTCTTCGAAAACGACCCCACGTGATTTCCCAAGCCACCAAGGATCTGGCGCGCCGTCTGACTCGGCATTACCCGCAATAAAGCCCAACATTTCTCCAAGGCGCCGCTGACCTTCTTCGAACTGACTTGGAGTTGCGATCGAATTTAAGATCTCGGCGGCCAACCGCTCGAACTTGTGCTCGTGTGAGATACCTAGTGCCAGAAGCCGGCGTTCAATGTGTTCGACCTGCGCGAGTGTTTCGGCGCTTACACGCTGCTCACCAATATCATCTCGATCGCCAGCCGTCCGTGCCAGTTGGTTCATCCATGAAACATAGGGGGCCGCCCCTTTTGCACTAGTGAACTGCTCACGCGCCGTGCGAGCAAATTGGTCATCAGAGGAATTAGAAAGCCGAAGCGCAGCAGTCCCCGCGAGATAGTGCCACAAAGCCCTATAGCCTCGCAGTTCTTCTCCCGACAATTTTGCTCGGACACTGCGTGCCTCCGTTAGCGCAGTCTCGTAGTCCTTATTCCACAGGGCTTTTTGGTAACGCACTTCGAAAGTGACCACTTCCGCTAGAACATCCATCGCAGGATAGGGTGCACGTGTTCGGTTTTTTGAATTGGACAAGATTTGTCCGTTGGCTAACTCCCAATCCTCCTTGTTTTCGAGGAATAGACGAAAATTCTCAATCATCGATCCCGCGTTCACATTTTGGGACTGGTCGACGCCGAAGAATAGTTCGGCCTGCAATTCAGGATGGAAGTGCGCCCAGTTCCGATCATCTACAAGATAGTCGACCATCTCACTGCCAGTGACTACTACAGCCGAACGATCCTGTAGCGCCCGCGTGCACCGTCCCGCTGCTTGTAAGACTCGTGTTTGAATCCTTTCATTGAACAACGCAGATGCACCCATCTTGGACATTAAGAAACGTTCTTGCGCATTCATCGCTCGAGGAAGACCATCTAGACACAGCAAGCGGCATTCATCATGAGGAAAGTCAATACCGTCATATCGATTTGCAAGAATTGCCGCGGCTTTCGGTTCTGCAACGAAATTGTCTTTTGACTCTTCAATGTCTCCAGCCCGGAAGATCTTGAATCCATCGAGATTCTCGACCTGGTCAGCGAGGGTCGTAGCCGACGCCGTGTTCGGCGTGATTACCACTGATCTGCCAGCCACTTCCTGCATCGCGAGACGCACAGCTACGCAATCATCCGATTCAAGAGAAAGACTCGGAAACATGAAGAATCTTCGGCCTACGCCTGACGTCTGGAACCCGTCTGGCGACGCAAGGCGACGGATTGCTATACGCCCCGTGAGCCGCTCAAGGTCACCACCTTCTCCCAACGTTGCTGACATAAAAACACGCTGCTTGGCACCGTCAAACGGAGCGTGTGTCCAAGTAGGCAGAATCAGAGGGCGAATGAGTAGCCCGCGTGAAGTGAGATACAAATGGCAAGCGTCGAGGTGATCTCGCAGCAGCGACCATGGGAATTTAAATTCAGAATTTCTCTCGGCGTGGGAGTCAATAATGGCAGAGAGTTGAGGCCCTATTTCACTTAGCAAAGGTGAAGGTAGCTTATCAACCCATGTGGCATCAGACGCACTATGCCCATTTCCCGTAAGCCGAGCATAGTCTTGGCCTCCGATATGGTCTTTGAGGAAATCTGTGAGAGCGGAATAAAGAGGAAAATGATCCTCCGTTCCAGACTCAATTTGGAGTGACCACATATTTGCGATGTAGTTCTCTGCGACGTGAGCGTCGTCCACCAGAATGACATCTGGCGTCGAAAAGAATGGATTGGTGTTGAATAGACCGGAATACGTCGTGACGGCTATCTTGGTTCGAGTGAAGTACGCCGCTTGATCAGCGGGGCGAAAGTCTCGTTTGGGGCCCGTCATCTCAACAAGACCGATACCATATTGGCTTTGAGACTGATGAACCGTTTGGTGTACTAACTGCTTGGTGGGACACAAATACACAATACGCTCACCAAAGCTCCTGCGGCGCCACTCTCCAATCAGTAATCCAACCAGAGTTTTGCCGCTCCCCGTAGGCAATTGGAGCGCCACATCAGCTTCATCGACCATTTCTTGGCCATATGCCTCAAGCATATCCTTTTGGTGCGGCATGACATCCGGCAAAGTGCGTTGGGTCAATGTCTTGAAGAGACTGGCAGGATTGTCCGTGGTCGCTTCTGAGGTTGCAGTTTTCTTGAAGGCCATTATTTCTCTCCGAGATTACATCTTTCTTTCTATGCAGCATTTGCTCCAATTAGTTTGCTGAAGAATCGATAGTTCTGCTCTAGACTGGGTGTAGTTTTTTCATTAGCCGGAATCGCACGGCACCCAAACTTGAGGTAGCAGATCTTTAGGAACAATCAATACGTACTTGCGCCTATCTCTTCCGGTGGTTCATGAACTGCAGGTAATTCAAAAAGTTCACAATCGTGCGAATTCTTTTCGAATATACGCAATACAACCCACGACCCAACGATCCAACTCAGTAATACTCTTGGGGGAGTGTGCAATATCGACTTGTGGCCGCCGCCACCATGCTGCAGCGCTCGCTAGGTGCATTCGTTCGATGGGTAAATTGAGAAACGATTGGACAACTTGATCGGTAGGGCCATTCTCTCGAAAACTCGCGGTGAAATTAGACTCGGTATCGTCGCCGAAGTAAGCGGCTTCCCACATTGACTGCCGACGAATCGTATCTAGCACATCAACTTGCCAATGCGGGTGCCCAATCATTGAGTCAAACGCAGGGCTACGTTTCGAAACCCATTCACTTCTGATCATCTGCGGTTTGTGAAGTTCACCTTGACGTCCGGCATGGAAGGTGAATCCTGCGCTTACAAATCTGAAACTTCGTTCTCTTTCCAAGCGCTGCCACTGTTCACGATAGCCTGCCCATGCAAAGATGTCTCTTGTCAGAGCACAGAGCCTTACAACTCTATGCTTTGACCCCAGGTTACGCTCGATTACCTCGCTAGCCGGCCCCCCCAAGAAAATAAAGGCATCTGGGTCTGGAATCTGGTAATAGCATGCAACTTGATCCCTACTTTCTTCAAGAATGGGACTAAGTTTGCGCGCGAGATTCGAACAACGATCTGAAACAGCTCTTACTGATAGCGTCGGTTCGGCGGGTTCACTCCTGGGCAAGTTGCGGCACCCCGTAGAGTTGGGCGACTGCACGATCTACATTGATCAAAGAAATGTGTTCGCCACCTAGAGTCTGACTTGTTACTTGCGATAACTGTCGAATTAATTTGCCCGACACTGAATCCGAAACCTTATCCCAAAGATCGGGCAAGAAAATGTCTTTCACAAAGCGGTTTCCTAGATCGAATTGACCACCTGCAACCACATTGGAGTGGAGAGAAACCAAGCGCATGAATACACGAGAATTGAATAGTGCCGCATATGCAAGTAGCACATCTCTATCAACCTGCTCTTCAGCATCCGTGCTAACGCCTCGTAGTGAAAATCCCGATTTAGGAATCCAAAAATGTGCTGTAGCAGCCAAATACGCTGCATCCAAGTCGCAAACAAAGCTGCCTTGCGATCCAAATGCCTTCGAAATAATTCTCGGCCCGACGCTATGACTAAATTCGCGTGGACGCATGAGCCCCCACCAATCTGACCTTCCTGGACCTGAAATTGAAGCTCTTCCGTGCAGGGCTGTTTCGTTGGGCTTCAGATAGTCACGATAATACCTAGGGACGGAATTGGATAAGTCCGCTTCATTCCGAAATAGAGGACCATCCTTTGTATGAGGAAAGAACAAGTAGTAGGTTCGCACAATCCGCCCGTCGCGTATGGAGTCGGTCATGAGTGTTTGCCGAAAGAAACCTCTTTCTTTGGGCGGCAGAGAGGTGTACTGGGATTGATTTAGTAAAAAAACTCTCCTGAGACCTGTTTGCACGCCCTGTGAAACAGTGAACAGGTCTCCGACAACAGCATTGAGCTGTGTCGCGTCCAAAGCCTTGTGTATTGCACGCTCTTTCGGAGTAAGCATTCGCCATGTTTCTTTATGCAAATCATCGGAATTGGCCGCAAAGAGTTGCCATCTTCTGTTCCCACCAGTAGTCGCACGAGGAAGCAATTTGGTTTTCCTTAATTCGCGAAGAGCCTCTCCGGTTGCAATCGGATCGTTGGCGGTGATAACCGCTGCAAACTCTGTTTCGCGCTCATGCGACTTTCGGATGACCGCACACGCGACTCGCACTAGGGCATGAGCAAACATTCCAAAATCGCCAATGCTTGCAAGTAAACGTATATCTCCCTTGGCAGCCAGTCTTTCTCGCCAGGACGTTGCGGCTTGGTGGGTAAGAAGACTCGCAGGGAACAGAGTACCCAATGCTCCTCCATCCAAAAGAGACTCAAGCGCCTTGGCCACGAAGGCCATGCTGTAATCTCCGCGGCTCGCCGCACGCCGGCCGACAACGTCTCGAAGTTGAGCCTTTTGGGTCGGGGACTGTGCAATTGCAGAAATAAAGGGAGGATTCATGACAACGACGTCGGCGGGAGGAAACTGCTGGCTAGCCAACGAGTCTCGTACATGCAAGTCCAACGAAGCGCCTCCGGCCGGAGTCCAGTCGCGCAGCGCCAGCTTAAGTGTGAACCTGGCCATGGCAATTGCCGCAGCAGATACGTCATTCCCAATAATCTTGAGCGCACCTTGAAACTTCAGTCTGCGCAATCCACGAATCGCCTCGTGCAGGAACGCGCCTGAGCCGCACGCGGGATCACAGATCGTGAGTGTTCGGCGGGAGGATAACTTTGCAACATGGCTCAAAGTTTGATCTGAGATACTTCGAGCAATTGCTGGAGGCGTGAAGTGCATTCCACCCCTTGTGTTTGCCTCGGCGCTTGCAGCACTTACGTATCCAAACATGTCTGGCGGTGGAGTACTAACCAGATCAAAGTGAGCCTCCTGAAAAATCTGGCCTCCGGCATGACGAATTGCCAGACTTGGGTGCAGCGAGAGAGCGGAAAGTGTTCCTGGCGCAGTTCGAATCTCTTGTATGAGATCGTCCAAAGTAGGACTCGCAAGCCGGTTACGTAGATCCGGAGCATCATCCGGAAGTCCGAACGAATGCGGATCGCCCTTTGCCTCGTCCTCCGAAATCAAATCAGCTAGTATCGTTACAAATGCGTCGACCGTTCGGTCATCAGAAAGTCGCATATGGCCAGCTAAAGAACGCAATCGCGCAAACACACTTACCAAGTGCTGGACCACAGTCCTATTGGAGTTAAGACGGTCCCTACAAAGGAAGTGATAGAACTCATCAAGATCTTTCTCAACTTTGCTGAGCTCAAAGTTCTCAGGAGAATTGGCTGCATCCCAACGCACAACCTGGACGCCGAACGGATTAATGGCTACGTGGTGAGGCAGGTCGGATGACCAAGCCCAACCAGCGACCTCTTCTGGGCTTATCTTGTCTTCGATCACGGAGAGGCCAAAGGATCCGTACCCACCATCAAGCAAGACATGATGTTCGCCTGGCATCGGGGCATCGGCATTCTCGAACATCGGAGAAAGCGCCAGACCGAACTGCTTGCTCCATGACCATGGAATACGCTTCTTGATCATTTGATTGACCCCAAACCTTCAACGAGGGGCAATTGACCCTGACGATCTTTCTCTCCCAGCGAGCTCTGGCCGACTGCCTCAAGATACGGATCGAGCGGTTTGACTAGCGCAGAGGCAAAATGTGACATGCTCCATGCCTCCGCTATCGAAGCAGACGTGCAACCAACGACGACTGCAACCTTTCCGCCGAAACTCGGAAATGAATGCGCACTCAATAGGCACCTCAACTTATTTTCCCCATCGGCCCATCCGCTGGCCTTGGCACCGAACACTGTAAATATTTCCAACAGTACGCGCAACGAGACGATGTCCTGCTGGGCTTGGCAGGAGAGCTAAACATCCCATTATTAACAGTTCAGCCACCACAGTAGAGCCGAATCCGTTTTCTGATTTCATTTTTCGGCAACCGGCAGCGGGGATGTGACGCAATTGCCCGGATATAGGAGCAAATCTGGTCGGCGGACGCGAGACCATGTTCGTACACTTGGTCAATCAGCCATAGAACTCCACGACAGGCAACTCCTTCTGAGCGGGCCAGTTCACGCATTCCTCCATCACCTGATAACAAAACCCAGGAATTGACTCTCGCGAGGGCGAGAGCGAAGCTATCGGGCAGCGATAGCGATTGATCGCGGCGCCGGTAATCGAGCGCAAGGATCACGCCATTTCCATCCAACATCTCGACCCTGAGCCCGCGCTGGATCAAGCCTGGACTACCGTGATCTTTCAGTTCCCGTTGGTATAGCAAGTCCGGCACAACGAAGTCAAACGGCAGGCCAAAGCAGGCATCAAACAACGACCCGCGTTCGACATCGATCAAAACGGATGTATCGGACACCAGAACCTTCACGATGATCTGTATCAGGCAACAGCCGGCTCGAAGCGAGGGGGTTCCTCTACGCGCTGGTTCAACTTGTGAACCGAAAAGCCGAGAAGTTCAGCTGCCTTGGCGTCGGAGACTGCACCCTCCACCAACGCGCGGTAACACAACCGCTCGAACCGTCTAGGCTTTTCGCCTTTCATTGCATAAGGCTCCTCGAACGGTGGACTGCGCCAGCCACGTCGATCAAACTCGTCGAAGAGTGATCGGAACAAGCTGTTGCTGAAGATACCGAGATCCTTACAGCGATACGTAAGCGCCTGCACGCTGACGCCGAATAATCGTTTCAACTCGAAAAGCTCGCCCCAACCCATGGACTTGCGGTGTTTGCCAATTTCCGCTCGTAGCGTTTCCGCGGGCATGAGGAAGGCGCCGGCGAAGCGGTGCGCAGCTTTCTCCTCATTCAATTCAGGAAATACATCCAAAACCATGTGGCCGACCTCGTGCGCCACGGTAAACCTTTGCCGTTCACCCCAATCCGCCTGGTTTACGACAATTACGGAGGCTGCTGCGCCCTTCTCCCGCTTCACACGAGCTGTCAGGCCATCAACATCAGGAAGGTCCATTGCAAGCACTTTGATACCGCGTTCTTCCAGTGGCTCCACGAGGTTCGGAATCGGATCGAGGCCCAGGCCCCAGTGAATACGAAGCCCAAGCGCACCTTGCTCGGCCTCGGACAGATTGCGCACAACGGGCCAGGGCGCCTCCCTTGGCTTATCCCAGGCGACGCTTGGGAGACCGAGAATCTCTTCGACCGTGAGATAGCGTTCCAGCAGGTGTAACACCTTCGCTTCAATGCGTGCCTCTTCCCGCCTGCCAATATGTTTTTTCTTACGGAAATCCACGGCTTCCAGGACCAGGTCTCCATCTCCAGCCAGATAATCCACGGATACATCAAGCGCATCGGCGAGCGCGATAAGAACGCCCGAACTCGGCATTGACTCGTTGCGTTCGTATTTGCTGATCGCTTGGGCCGTAACGCGGTTGTCAATCTTGGCCATCAAATCACGAAGAGAAAGACCGGAAGCTCGTCGTGATATTCTAAGTCTTTGTCCAATCACGATTTTCCTCCTGTGCGTTGATCGGTTGACAATATATAGTTTCTGAACGAAAATATCAACTCCATACTGAAGATTGAGTCAACAGGAGAATTCACATGACTGCAGACAAGCCCGAGGGGCACCCAGAGGACAAGGCTCTTTTGACAAGGAGACCCGGACGTCTCGCGCAGTTAAATAGACAATGAAATTCCCATTTCGACAGTGAAGGACACTGACTAGCCATGTCAAAGGTGGAGCCGCATCTGCACCATCGCCGCCTCCTTTCCATAGACGGAGGCGGAATTCTGGGCACGTTTCCTGCTGCTTTCCTGGCAGGGATCGAGCGGCACTTACCAAAACCGATCGGCAGCTACTTCGATCTGATCGCCGGTACGTCAACTGGCGGCATCATTGCTATCGGCCTTGCGATGGGGCTGCGCGCGAGCGAACTGCTTGATTTATATGTGAATCGTGGCCCGGAGATCTTCGGGCAAGACCACGGAGCGTTCGTAAATTGCCTCCTCCGCAAAGCACGCGGCGTCCGGCAGGCGGTTTTGCAGAAATACGACTCCGAGCCGCTTCAGGGCGTATTGGAGGAAGTTCTCGGTAACCGGCGCATCGGCGACGCGAGTACCCGACTACTCGTGCCCGCTTGGAACCCTGTCGCTCGCTCAGTCTATGTCTACAAGACCGCACATCACCCGCGCCTGCGCAACGACTACAAGTGCCTGGCGGTCGATGCGGCGATGGCGACGGCTGCCGCACCAACTTTTTTTCGTCAGCACGTGACGCAGGATTCGGCCGGCCTGACGGACGGCGGCACTTGGGCGAACAACCCAACGGCACTCGTCGTCGTCGAGGCGATTACAACGCTCGGCTGGTCGAGAGACTCGCTCCATGTCTTAAGCCTCGGCTGCCTCGATGAAACCTACACCATTCGAAAGGGGGCAGGTGTCGGGACGCTTGGCTCAAGGATAATCAAGCTCTTCATGGACGGACAATCGCATGGTGCGATGGGCATCGCCAAGCTACTGACCGGCCATGAGCACGAGCGCGAGGCGATCCATCGAATCGATCACCCTGTCCCATTGAACACTTTCAAGATGGATGACGCACGGGTCATTCAGGATCTCAAGGGGCTAGGCCACTCCCTAGCGCGCGATCGCCATCCAGGCCTTGAGCCCATTTTCTTTACCGCTCCGGCGGAAGCGTTTTACCCCATTTACACCCTAGTGCAGGGCGTTTCAGAGTCACAAGAGGCACCGACCCATGACCGTTGATGCAAACAGATATCCACAGTTTCTCGATCTTGTCGCCAACGAGATCGACATACCACCGAACAAGTACCGGGACGCGGTGAATCACTACGAAGCGGTCGGGCACTGGCTCGAGAACGGCAATTATCCAGGATGCTCAAGTCAACTGAGCATCTATCCACAGGGCTCCTTTAGGCTCGGAACAGTCGTCAGGCCGATTCGTCACGGTATCGAGGCAAGCTATGACATCGATTTGGCGTGCGAGATACCACTGCTCAAGTATCAGACCACTCCACAGGCGGTCAAGCAAATGGTGGGCTCCCGGCTCCGTGAGCACCAGACTTACCGTCGGCTTCTCGATCCGGAAGGCCGGCGTTGCTGGACACTCGAATACGCTGAACAGGACGGCATCGGTTTCCATCTGGACGTCTTGCCCGCTATACCGGACGGAAATGGGCTGGGGAGCAGCGCCATTGCGATCACGCACAAAGGCGATTCGGGCTATTCATGGTCCGCGAGTGATCCACGAGGATACGGCGATTGGTTCGATGCCAAGAACGCCGACGCATTCGCCCAAGTCGTCTCTCAGCAGAAGCGGACCATTCAGCGCGGTGCTTCCCTGATTTTTGCAAGAGTCGACGATGTCCCTGACCAATTGGTCCGCACGCCGCTACAACGTTCGATCCAACTCCTAAAGCGAAACCGCGACCTTCACTTCAATCGTGCCGAGACGATTGATTACGCACCGATCTCGATCGTAATAACGACACTTGCGGCGCACCTCTACTCAGGCGAACTAGATACTTTTGCAGCCTTATTGGGCATCGTCGGTAGATTGCAAGGGCATGCAGCACTTGTTGAGGGCAGAGCAATCGACCAGTCTTTGGCGTCGATGGGACTAATCCGCAGGCTCCCGGACGGAACATGGTATATCGGCAACCCGGTCAATCCAGACGAGAATTTCGCCGATCGATGGCATGAGGACAATCATGCGCGCGCTCGGGCGTTCTTCTCTTGGGCGGACGCCTTGCAGACGGAACTGCTGACACTTCAGACCACCACGAACGCGCGTCTGCTAAAGGCTAACCTCACCCAGCTGTTGGGCACAGCCGTGGTCGCTAAGCATTTCGATGTCCTGATCCCGTCAGCCGGCGCCGTCGAAGCGCCACCACGAGTTCACATCACGACGCCCGCTAAACCGTGGCGGTGCAGTTGAGAGAAAACTTACAGAAGCAGCTCACTGAGCTAAAAGGTGTCCATAAAGGACTGATCCACATCGTCGAGCTAGATGCCGATGCGCTGCTGTCCGGCAAGTTGGATTTCGAGGCATCGGCTGACGGGCTGGAGAGTATTTCCGATTCGTTCGACATCGAACTCACCATTCCGCATGTGTTTCCCGACCGACTGCCTCGGGCGAAGGAATTGGGGGGCCGGATCAGGCCCGATTATGATCATCTCAACCCCGACGGCACGCTGTGCCTGGCTGTACCGATTGAGGAGCGACGCGTTTTTCTTAAGCAGCCGACGCTCCTCGGTTTCGTTGATCGGCTGTTGATTCCCTATTTCTACGGGTACTGCTTCTGGATTAAACACGGCTGGCATCCGTTCGGTGAAGCCGCACATGGATACGAAGGCATCCTTGATCACTATATCGATGCACTTGGCCTACGGGATTCTCTCGCCGCACTGGCTGTCATCTGTTTTCTATTCGAGCATGGTTATCGAGGTCACCATAACTGTCCCTGTGGGAGTGGGCGCAAAGTTCGCCTATGCCACGGTCCAGAATTGCGCGCTCTTCACGACCAACATACACCCGAGACGTTGCGCCAAGACTTCTCCGCAATCCTTTCCATCTGTTTCGCAAAATTCAGCGACGGACAACTCTCGTTTCCACGACCGCTGCGAAGCCAAGTTTTGCGGCTACTCGACAGGACTCAGGGCCAAAATGCACGCTCCTCACGGCGGTGAAACAGAGCTTTGATTCTTGAGGCGATCTGACCGTTGCCGGCCCGCTGAAGTGAAGCGCAACTGGTACTCGCCGATCTTCGTCGCCTTCTTGATCTTCAAAAAGAGGTCAAGAATTACCGAGAAAAAACGGAGAGGGTGGGATTCGAACCCACGGACGGCGTAAACCGTCAGAGGTTTTCAAGACCTCCGCATTCGACCACTCTGCCACCTCTCCGATGATCGAGGATCAGGCAGGGATTTTAGCCGCGCCGGCCATCCAGGGCCTGAGAGCGTCGGGGATGACGATGCTGCCGTCGGGCTGCTGGTAGTTCTCGAGCACGGCGATCAGGGCGCGGCCGGCGGCGATGCCGGAACCGTTCAGGGTGTGCACGAAGCCGCGCGCGTCCCTGCCCTTCCAGCGGGCGCTCATGCGCCGGGCCTGGAAGTCCGTGCAGTTGCTGCACGAGGAGATCTCGCGGTAGCGGTTCTGGCCGGGCAGCCAGACTTCCAGGTCGTAGGTGATGGCGGACGAAAAGCCGGTGTCGCCGGACGCCAGGACCACCCGGCGGTAGGGCAGTTCCAAGCGCTCCAGCACGATTTCGGCGTGCCGGGTCAGCTCTTCCAGGGCTTCGTCTGAGCGATCGGGGTGCGTGATCTGCACCAGCTCGACCTTCTCGAACTGGTGCTGGCGGAGCATGCCGCGGGTGTCCTTGCCGTAGGCGCCGGCCTCGGACCGGAAACAGGGGGTGTGCGCGGTGTACTTGAGCGGCAGGTCGGCTTCTTTGACGGTCTGGCCGGCGACCAGGTTGGTGAGCGGGACTTCGCCGGTGGGCACCAGGTAGCCGGAGCGTTCGCTTTCGATGCCGAACAGGTCCTGCTCGAACTTGGGCAGCTGGCCGGTGCCGACCAGCGATTCGGGGTTGACGATGAAGGGGACGTAGGCTTCGGTGTAGCCGTGTTCGCGCACGTGCAGTTCCAGCATGAACTGGATCAGGGCGCGGTGCATTATCGCGAGGTCGCCGGTCAGGACGGTGTAGCGTGCGCCGGCCAGGCGGGCGGCGGCGCCGAAGTCCATCTGGCCCAGCGCTTCGCCGAGGGCCACATGGTCCTGGATGTCGTCGCCGGCGGGACGTGGCTCGCCCCAGCGCTTGAGTTCGCGGTTGGCGCTTTCGTCGGTGCCGTCGGGGACGGCTTCATCGAGCAGGTTGGGCAGGTCCAGCTCGATCTTGCGCAGGCTGGCCTGGACGGACTTGAGTTCGCCGCCGGCGTCGGACAGGCCGTAGGTGGCCTTCTCGACCTGGCGCTTGAGCGCGTCCACGTCGCCGCCTTCGCGGGCGGCCACGCCGATCTGCTTCGACAGCTTGTTGCGGTCCGCGCGCAGTTTCTCCACGTTCACCTGCCACTTCTTGCGCCGCGCTTCGAGCTCCGCGTAGGCGGCTGTGTCGAAGGCGGCGTCGCGGCGCGCGAGGTTGCGCGCCACGGTTTCGGGCTGCTCGCGCAGTAGTTTGGGATCGATCACGATTCGGCGGCCTCGAAAATGTCCACGCCGGGCGGAATTGTCGGGGCAAAAACCTCGTCGTCAAGTTCGCTGTCGAGGTCCAGGCGGGAGAGGAGCATGCGCACGCGGCTGCCGAGGTCGTCGGAATACTCCAGCACGGCGGGCACGCTGCCGCGCAGGGCCAGGCGCAGGTCGCCCTCTTCGGCGTCCGCTCCGGTCAGGTCGAACCATTGCAGGCCGTCGTCGAATTCGGCTTCTTTTACTTCGTAGTTCGCCAACACCGAGGCGTCGCCGGCCAGAAGCGCTGCGGCGGACTCGCGGAGTTGCTCGGTCTGCTTGTAGACGGTGACCTGTTCGAGTTCCTTGTCGAACAGCGACAGGTGCTCGCCGTCGGCCCAGATCATGAGCTCGTCGGGCTCGAGGTAGTCGAGGCGGAAGCGGCCGGGGCGGGCGAGGTAGAGGCGGCCGGTGCTTTCGCGCTGGAAGACGCCTTCGCCGTCGTATTCGAGTTGGGTGAAGTCGGCCTGGAGGTGTTGGATGTCGAAGAAGAAGCGGGTGAGAACGCTATCGTCGTCGGTTTCCTGCGCCAGTGCGAACGGCGCCGACAGGACCAGCGCCAGCGCAATCGATCGCTTGGCGCGCATTATTCGGGGCCGCCGACCACGCGGCGTTCGCCGCGGCCATCCGGCGCCGAGACTACGCCGGCGCGTTCCAGTTCTTCGATCAGGCGGGCGGCGCGGTTGTAGCCTACGCGCAGGCGGCGCTGGACGTAGGAGATCGAGGCGCGGCCGGTCTCGGTGACGATTTCCTTTGCCTGGGAGTAGAGTTCGTCCACTTCCTCGCCGTCGGCGCCGGGGGCATCGGCATCTTCCGACTCCACCGGGCCCTGCGTGACCTGGTCGTCGTAGCTGGGGCCGCCGGTGCGCTTCAGTTGCGCGACCACTTTCAGCACTTCGGCGTCTTCCACGAACGCGCCGTGCACGCGCAGCAGGTCGCCGGAGCCGGGCGGCAGGTAAAGCATGTCGCCCTTGCCCAGCAGCGTCTCGGCGCCCACCTGGTCGAGTATCGTGCGCGAATCCACCTGGGAGGCCACGCGGAACCCGATGCGCGCCGGGATATTGGCCTTGATCAGGCCGGTAATGACGTCCACCGATGGGCGTTGCGTGGCCACGATCAGGTGCAGGCCGGCGGCGCGGGCTTTCTGCGTGAGGCGAGCGATCAGCGTTTCGAGCTTCTTGCCGACCACCATCATCAGGTCGGCGAGCTCGTCGATCACGACCACGATGCGCGGCAGCGGTTCCAGCTCGGGGCCGGGGCCGGGCTCTTCCTCGCCGGCCTCCGGCGGTCCGCAAAGCGGTTCGCCGGCTTCGCGGGCGACTTCCAGGCGGTTGTTGAAGCCCTCCACGCTGCGCGTCTTGACCCACGACATCAGCCGGTAGCGGCGGTCCATCTCGGCCACGCACCAGCGAAGCGCGTTGGCGGCCTCGCTGACGTCGGTCACCACCGGACACAGCAGGTGCGGGATGCCTTCATATACCGAAAGCTCCAGCATCTTGGGGTCGATCATGATCAGGCGCACTGCTTCCGGCGTCGACTTGTAGAGCAGGCTCAGGACCATGGCGTTGATCGCCACGGACTTGCCCGAGCCCGTGGCGCCGGCCACGAGCAGGTGCGGCATCTTCTGCAGGTCCGCCACCACCGGGTCGCCGGCGATGTCCTTGCCCAGGCCCACGGTGAGCGTGGACTGGGACTTGTCGTAGGTGCCGGAGCGAAGGACTTCGCCCAGCGTGACCAGCATCCGTTCGTTGTTGGCGATCTCGAGTCCCACGGTGGACTTGCCCGGCATGGACTCGACCACGCGCACGCTGTGCGCCATCAGCGAGCGCGCCAGGTCGCTGGCGAGGCTGGTAATGCGGCTGGCGCGGATCCCGGCGGCCGGCTGCACTTCGAACAGCGTCACGACCGGGCCGGGGGAGACGGCCACCACGGTGGCGCCCACGCCGAACTCCTGCAGCTTCTCCTCCAGGCGCCTGGCCTGGTCCTGAAGCACGCTTTCGGACTGAAGCGAGGTTTCCGGCGGCGGGTCGGACAGCAGGCTGAGCGACGGCAGGTCCCCGCCGGTTGCAGCCTTCACGGGCATGTCCGGCTCGATTTTCCGGGGCTTCCTGGGGCTGGTGGCGGCGGCCCGTCGCCTGCGCGCGGGCCGGGAAACCTTCACCTTGCCCCGCCTGCGCTCACGCGGCCGGTCGCGGCGCCCGACCTGCGAGAACAGCGCGGCAAGGCCGGAATACGCGCCGTCCCACAGCCAAACCAGACCGCGCAGCGTCAGGTGTCCGGTGGCCTGCGTCAGGCCCACCCAGGACAGGCCGGTCACGAGCGTAATGCCGGTCATCCACAGCGCCAGCAGGACCACCCAGGCGCCCATGTCGCCCAGCACCGGGGCCAGGACGTCGTCGAGCCAGACGCCGATGACGCCCCCGCCGAGCCCGCCGCGCGCGGATATCTCGAGCAGGCCGCAGCCGCAGATCACGACCAGCACCAGGCCGGAGGCGCGCACGCCGGCGTCCGGCCAGGACCAGTCGGCGCGGGTCCTCGACGGCGCCAGGTACCAGGCGCTGAAGCCGATCACGGCCACGGGGAACAGGTAGGAAGCGCTCCCGGCCGCGGTGAAGGCCAGGCCCGCAAAGGCCGCGCCCGCCAGGCCGACCAGGTTCGATCCCCCAAGCCCGGCTTCGGCGGCGTCCGGAACGTGGCTGATCAGGGCCAGGAACATCAGCAGGCCCAGACCCAGGCAGAGCCACAATCCGCCTTCGCGCAGCGCGCGCTCCAACCAGGTTCGTTCCTTCGCCTTCACTTGGCGGCTAATCTTATTCCGGTAGTGTCGCAATAGAAACCCGGATAAACTTGCCGCCGTGCCGAATTCCGTCGCTAGACTGCTCATTCTCGGATCCGGTCCCGCCGGCTATTCCGCGGCCGTTTACGGTGCCCGCGCGAACATGTCGCCGGTACTGATCACGGGCAGCGAACCGGGCGGCCAGTTGATGACCACCACCGACGTCGACAACTGGCCCGGGGGCCGCGAGGGCCTGCTCGGGCCGCAGTTGATGGACGAACTGCGCGAGCACGCCGAGCGGCTGGGCACCGAGGTGATCTACGACCATATCGAGAACGTGGACCTGTCGAAGCGGCCGTTCACGCTGAAGGGCGGCCTCGACGATTACCGCGCCGAGTCGCTGATCATCGCTACCGGCGCCACGGCCCGCTACCTGGGCCTGGAAAGCGAGCAGAACTACCTGGGCAAGGGCGTTTCGGCCTGCGCCACCTGCGACGGCTTCTTTTTCCGGGACCGGCCCGTGGTCGTGGTGGGCGGCGGCAATACGGCGGTCGAGGAAGCGCTGTACCTGTCGAACATCTGCTCGCGCGTGACGCTGGTCCATCGCCGCGACGAATTGCGCGCCGAGAAGATGATGCAGCAGCAGCTGTTCGAGCGCGCCGGGAAGGACGGTCCGATCGACATCCGCTGGGACCGGGTACTGGAGGAAGTCCTCGGCGACGGCGACCAGGTGACCGGGGCCAGGATCAGGAGCACGAAGGAAGACGGCGTGGTCGAGGAACTGGAGGTGAACGGCGTGTTCATCGCCATCGGGCACGACCCCGCCACGACCTTGTTCGTGGACTCGCTCGAGCACAAGGACGGCTACCTGATCACGCGCGGCGGCGACTCCGGCGGCTTCACGGCCACCAGCGTGCCGGGCGTGTTCGCCGCCGGCGACGTGGCCGATTCGGTCTATCGCCAGGCGATCACTTCCGCGGGCACCGGCTGCATGGCCGCGCTCGACGCCGAGAAGTTCTGCGACACAAATCCCCTCTAGGGGACGGCTGCTAACCTTTGACCCGTGCGGATACGGGTGCTCGACAACATCTCAGAAGTCGCGGCGGGCGACTGGAATGCGCTGGCGGGCGGCTCGCATCCGTTTCTGCGCCACGAGTTCCTGAACGCGCTGGAGGTGTCCGGGTGTGTTTCCGCGGAAACAGGGTGGCAGCCTTGCCATTTGCTGCTTCTCGACGAGAAGGACGCGACGGTCGGCGCCATGCCGCTTTATCTCAAGAGCCACTCGCGCGGCGAGTTCGTGTTCGACTGGGCCTGGGCGTCAGCCTACCAGCGCGCCGGCTACGACTACTACCCGAAGCTGCTCAACGCCATTCCGTTTACGCCGGTGGCCGGGCCACGCTTCCTGTGCGCGGGCGCGGAATCCGCGGCCGACGGCGCCGAGGCCCCTGCCCTGCTGCTGGCAGGCGCGGTGGAACTGGCCCACCGCCTGGAGGCCAGTTCGCTGCACTGCCTGTTCCCCACTCCGGAAGACGCCGGGTGGATGAAGGAAAAAGGCATGATGCTGCGCACCGACTGCCAGTTCCATTGGCAGGACGACGGCTACGCCGATTTTTCGGACTATCTGAAGACCTTCAGTTCCGCCAAGCGCAAGAAGGTCAAGCGCGAGCGGCGGCGGGTGCGCGAAGCCGGGATCCGCTTCGAGACGCTAAGCGGCGACTCGCTCACGCCCGAACTCTGGGAGACGCTCTATCCGCTCTATGCCGCGAGCTACCTGAAGCGCGGCCAGTATCCGTACCTGAACCACCAGTTCTTCGAGCGGGTCACGCGCGACATGCCGGAATCGCTGGTCGTGTTCCTGGCGCGGCTGGACGGCGAGGCGGTCGCGCTGGCCATCTGTTTCCGCAGCGACAACGCGCTCTACGGCCGCTACTGGGGCAGCCGCGGCTACTACCACAGCCTGCATTTCGAGACCTGCTACTACCAGGGCATCGAGTACTGCATCCGCGAGGGCCTGAAGCTCTTCGACCCGGGCGTGCAGGGCGAGCACAAGCTGGCGCGCGGGTTCATGCCGGTAACGTCATACTCGACGCACTGGGTGCGCCACGAAGGCTTTGCCGACGCGCTGAGCGGCTACCTGGCCAGCGAGCGCGAACAGGTGGCGCGCTACGTCGAAATCGCCGGCGAACACACGCCGTTCAAGAAGGCCTCCTGACCCGTCCCCGGCTCAGGGCTTGGGGAAGGTGTTGATATAGGCGGTTACGTTGCGGATCTGCTCCGGCGTGGGCAGGACCATCGCCATCGGACGCATCTGCGTATCGAAAATGTTGCGCGGGTCGCTGCCGCGAATACCCGAAATGTAGTGCTCCATCTGGCGCACGGTGTACCAGTCGTGCTGCCATGCGACGGCGGGCGCGTTCAGCGCCTGGTTGCCCTCGCCGGCCGGGCCGTGGCAGGCGATGCAGGTGGCGTATCCGACCGTTCCCGTAGCGATATCGCCTTCAATCGTTGCCGGCGGCTGCGGGGGTGAAAGCGTGAGCAGATAGGCCGCCAGGTCCTCGACGGCCTGGTCGTCGGCCAGCGTGAGCGCGATGGCGCGCATCAGCGGACCGTAAACGTCGTTGGACGCCTGGCTGCAGGCGCCGCCGGAAGGCAGCCCGCCCTCGAAATGGGTCGCCAGCTCGGCCTCGATCTCGGCGTAATCCGGCGACTGGGCCTTGGCCCGCTCCAGCGTGCCGGCCACGTCGGCCACGTCGCAGTTGTCCCTGGCGCGCAGGCCGGCGCGGAAGTTCTTGAGACTGGTGATCACGTACCAGTCTTCCTGGCCGCCGATCTTCGGGGCGCCGTACTTCTCAAAGCCTTCGCCCTGCTCGCCGTGGCACACGGCGCAGACTTCAAATTCGGCCTCTCCGCGGGCCGCGTCACCGGCCGCGAAAGCGGTTCCCGCCGCGACCATGGCGGCAGCGCTGATCATCAAACATGCAAGGCGCTTCATACTTTTCCTCTGCTTCTCTGGCAAACCGGCGCGAAAGGTATCCGATTCCACTGACCGATACAAGATACGCGCTCTCAACCTGCGTATTTTACGCCGAATGATAGGTACACTGCACGCATGGAGTGCGCACTTTTCTTCTGCCACCGGGCCGGTTCCGACGACGCCGGCCAGCTCGAGATCCGCGGGATTTTCGACGAGCTTCGCGCACCGTCGTTTCCCGCGCGCCAGCCGCGCATGCGGCTTGCTGGACTGGTGAGCTGGAACGACGGCGAACGCGGGCGCGTGCCGTTTCTGATCGAACTGCTGGACCCGGGCGAGAAGGTCGTGTTCACGATCCAGGGATTCAGCGAGGTCGAGGAGTCGCCCGGGTCCGCGGCCCCGCCGCGCACGCAGCTCAACCTGCCGCTGGAGGACGTGACGTTTCCGGAACCGGGACGCTACCGGGTCCGGATCGACGTTGACGGGACGCAGGTGTACGGCCCGTCGCTCTACCTCGGCAAGGCGCCAGACGCGAGCGCGGAATGACGAACGTCCCCTGGTTCGACGCCGACACCGTGCGGCGCGTCCTGCGAATGGACGCCTGCATCGACCTGATGGCCGACACCCAGGCGGCGATCAGCCGCGGCGAAATCACGCCGCCGCTGCGTTCGTTCGTCCCGGTCGCCGGCGGCAAGGCCGGCATGGGGATCATGCCGGGCGACACCCCTTCCGCGTTCGGCGCCAAGCTCGTGAGCCTCTACGCGGGCAATCCGGTCCGGGGATTGCCGATGATCCAGGGCTGCATCCTGCTGTTCGACCGCGAGTCGGGCGCGCCGGCCGCACTGGTTGAAGGCGCCTCGGTGACCGGGATCCGAACAGCCGCGGCCAGCGGGGCCGCCACCCGCGCGCTGGCCCGCGAGGACGCTTCGGTGTTGGCGCTTCTGGGATACGGCGTGCAGGCGGAAACGCATCTCGAAGCGATGCGCTGCGTGCGGCCGGTGCGCGAAGTGCGCGTCTGGGGGCCGAGCCTGGAGAAGGCCGGCCGCTTCGCCGCCGCCCATGCGGAGGAAGGCCTGGCGGTGACCGCGGTTGAAACGGCGGGCGATGCGGTGAACGGCGCGGACCTCGTCTGCGCGGTGAGCGCTGCGAGCGAGCCGGTCATCGAAGGCGGCTGGCTGGCGTCAGGCTGTCACCTCAACCTGGTGGGGTCGCACTCACCCAAGACGCGGGAGGCCGACGGCGAGACCATGGGCCGCGCGCGCGTATTCACCGAAATCTCGGACTTCGCGATGAAGGAGGCCGGCGACATCCTGCTGGCGATCCAAGAGGGTTTTCTGACCGAAGACGACCTCGCCGGAGAAATCGGCTCGGTGATCGACGGCGCCGTCGAGGGACGCCGAAGCGAAGACGAAATTACGCTCTACAAGAGCCTCGGCAACGTCGCCCAGGACCTGGCCGCCGCCCACTTCATCGCCGGGAATTGCTAGATCAGTCGCGCTGTTCGGTGTACTTGAACGTGGCGATGTAGGAGATCACGTCCTTGCGCTTCTGCTCGGTGTCGAGCACCTGCGCCATGTAGCGCATCTGCGTGCCGTAAATGTCGTCGGGCTTGTGCCCGCGGGCGCCGCTTAAGAAATCGTCGAGCTGCCGCAGCAGATACCAGTCGAACTGGTTGGAAATCCGCGGCGAGCCCAGCAGCGTCGAGCCCTCGCCGTTCGGTCCGTGACACGCGACGCAGGTCTCCTCGTAAATCTTGCGGCCTTCCTCCGGGTCGCCGTCCACGGTGATGGGCAGCGTCGGCGCCTCCAGCGAGTACATGAAAGCCGCCATGTCGATGATCGACTGCTCGTCCGGCACCTGGGCGATGGCCATGTTCTTCATCTGGTTGCCGTAGATGTCCTCCAGCGGGCCCCAGTAGCCGCGCAGGTTCTCGCGGTAATTGACCAGCTGCCGCTCGACGTACCAGGTGTCCTGCTTGCCGGCCGCCGGCGTGTTGAGCAGCGCGTTGCCCTCGCCCGCCTGGCCGTGGCAGGTGCCGCAGAAGAAATACAGTTGCGCGCCGCGCTCGAGGTCCGGTTCGTCGGCGGAGGACGCAAGCGGAACGGCGCAGGCCAGCAGGCAGAACAGCAGGATTCTTTTCATCGTCAAACAGCAGTTTTCGAGCACTTCGGGCGACAGGCGCGAACTGTACCAAATGCCGCGCGCGATGCAAAGCGTGTGCGCCGGCGAAATATACAATTCCGCGACGTGAATTCCGGCGATGGCGTTCCTTCCCCAGAGCACATTCGGCGCGCCGCCGAACGCATCGCGCCGTATGTTCATCGAACGCCGGTGGTCACCAGCAGCGCGGTCAACGAAATCTCCGGCGCCGAAGTCTTCTTCAAGTGCGAGAACCTGCAGAAAGCCGGCGCGTTCAAGGCGCGCGGCGCAACCAACGCGGTCTTCTCCCTGTCCGACGAAGAAGCCGCGCGCGGCGTGGCCACGCAGTCGTCGGGCAACCACGGGGCGGCGCTGGCCAGGGCCGCCGCTTGGCGGGGCATACCGGTGACGGTGGTCATGCCCGGCAACGCGCTGGAGATCAAGAAACGGGCGGTGGCCGGATACGGCGCCACGATCGTCTATTGCGAGCCGACGCCGCAGGCCCGCGACGAGGCGCTGGCGCGGGTCGCGGAAAAGACGCAGGCGGTGATCGTTCACCCGTTCGACGATTCCCGGGTTATCGCCGGTCAAGGGACCGCCGCGCTGGAGCTGTTCGAGCAGGCCGACGATATCGACACGGTGATTGCGCCGGTGGGCGGCGGCGGACTGTTGAGCGGCACGGCCCTGGCGGCGAAGGGTCTGGCCCCGTCCACGCGCGTTTTCGGAGCGGAGCCGCGCAACGTTGACGATGCCTGGCAATCGCTGAAGTCCGGGCGGATCATGCCTTCCACCGGGAAAACGTCGATCGCCGACGGACTGCTGACCACGCTGGGGAAACTCACTTTTCCGATCATCCGGGACCATGTGGCCGGGATCGTCACGGTCGGCGAAGAATCGATTGCGGACGCGATGCGGCTGATCTGGGAGCGCCTGAAACTGATCATCGAGCCGTCGGCCGCCGTGGCGGTGGCGGCGCTGCTCGCGCAACCCGATGAGTTTCAGGGCCGGCGCGTGGGCATCATCCTGTCGGGCGGCAACGCGGACCCCGACAAGCTGCCCTGGGGGTGAGGGCGTAGCCTACTCAGCCGATTCGGCGCTGTCGTGGCGCTTGAACCACTCCAGGATCGCGCTGACCTTGGCCAGTAGCTGGCTCGGGCGCGCGGCGATGCTGTGCGAGGCGCCCGGCAGGCGCACCAGCGCCGTTTCCACGCCGCGCAGCTTCAGCGCCTGGTAGTACTGCTCCGATTCCCACATGGGCGTGCGCCAGTCCTCCTCGCCGGTCAGCAGCATGGTCGGCGTCGCGACCTCGCCGGCCAGCGACAGCGGCGAGCGCTCCCAGTAGCCCATGGGATCGTCCCAGGGCAAGGCCGGAAACCAGTACTTGGAGAACACCGGCGCGTAGTCGGCGCTCAGGGCGAAGCTGATCCAGTTGATCACCGGCTTGGCCACCACCGCGGCCGCGAAGCGGTCGGTCTTGCCGACGATCCAGGCGGTCAGCACGCCACCGCCGCTTCCGCCCGTCACGTAGAGCCGGTCGGCGTCGATCGAGCCGCGGTCGATGATCGCGTCAACCGCCGACATCAGGTCGTCGTAGTCCTCGCTGGGGTAGTTGTGATGGATGTAGCCGCCGAAGGCGTCCCCGTAACTCGAACTGCCCCTGGGGTTGGCGTAGACGACCACGTAGCCGGCTGCGGCGAAAAGCTGCACTTCCACCGAGAAATGCGGCCCGTAGGCGGCGTGGGGCCCGCCGTGAATCTCGAGCACCAGCGGGTATTTCTTCGACGGATCGAAGCCCGGCGGCCAGACCACCCAGGCCTGGATGTCCTTGCCGTCGAAGCTCGACTGGTACCAGAACTCCTCCACCTGCCCCAGCTCGCGATAGTCAAGCAAATTGGCGTTCAGCCGGGTCAGCCGGCAGGGCCCGTCGGTGCCGCGCCCGACCGCGATATCGGCGGGCGAGAGGGCGTCGCCGCGCGTGATCGCGTAGGTGTCGTTGCCGCCCACGGAAAACTGCGCGCCTGTGTAGGGGCGGGTCAGCGCCAGTCCGCCCAGCTCGCCGGTCACGTCGGTGAGCCTGCCGCGCAGGTCCACGTGGGCCAGCCGCGTCAGGCCCTGGTCCTCGTAGGCGAAATAGAGGCCCTTGCCGTCGGCGGACCAGCGCGGCCGGAACACGTCGCGGTCGAGTTCCGGCAGCAGCTGGCGGCGCTCGCCGCCGTCAACGTTCATCACGTACAGGTGCGTGACCTGGTAGCTGCGCACCCGGTCGTCATGGCCGGTGAAGGCCAGCATGCTCCCGTCCGGCGAAACGGCCACGGAACTGTCCGGGCCGTCGCGGTCGGTGATGGCCTCGACGTCGCCGCCGTCCAGGCCGACCCGGTAGATCTCGGTGTTGTTCGGATTGAGTTCGGCGTCCTCGTTGCGGTTGCCGGAGAAATAGAGGCTTTGGCTGTCGGGCGACCAGGCGATCGAACCGCCGTGGTTGTGGTCGCCCGAGGTCAGTTGCCGGGGCGCGCCGCCGTCGGCGGAAACCACGAACAGGTGCGTGAACCCGTGCGGCAGGCGCCCCGCCCCGTCGGCCCTGAATACGGCGCGCTGCACCACTTCCGGCGGTTTGGCCCAGTTCGCGCCCTGCGGCTTGGCCGGCAGCGACCCCATCGTGGGCGGCTTGGACGGCACCAGCAGCGCGAATGCCAGCCACCGGCCGTCGGGCGACCAGGCGAGATTGCGCGGCGCCCGGTCCAGCCTCGTGACCTGCAGCGTCTCGCCGCTGGACATCCAGCGAACGAATATCTGCACGCCGCGGCCGTCGCTGGAGAGATACGCCACGCGATCGTTGTCCGGCGCGATCCGCGCGCCGCGATCGTTCACCGCGCCGGTGGTGAGCGGCCGCGCGTTACCGCCGTCGGCGTCGATGCGCCACAGGTTGGAGCGGCGCCGGTCCTCCATGATGTCCATGAAGTTGCGGGTATAGACCACGAAGGAGCCGTCGGGACTCACCTGCGGATCGCTGGCGTAGGCCAGCGAGAACACGTCCTCGGGCGCGAGGCTGGGCTTGCCGGCGTGCAGCGCCGGCGCGATGAGCAGCAGGACAAGGGCAATAAGGTTTTTCATGTTCGATTTACGGTCATGCGGGGGCCGCAAGGATAGTCCATCTCCGAAGTAGAATTGGGGTTCGATGAAGACTGGTGATTCCGCTCCCCGCATCGAAATCCGCCCCAACAGCAATTTCACCGGCCGCGGCGCGTTTTTGCTGTTCTGCGCAATGACGGTTCCGGTGCTCGGAATCGCGGTGGCCTGGGCGCTTCGGGGCTACTGGCTGATCCTTCCGTTCGCCGGCCTGGAACTGGCCGTTCTGGGCATCGCGCTGGCCATAACCGTGCATCGCGGGCGCTATCGCGAAACCGTCCGTTTCGGCAAACGCTACGTGCGCGTGCGCAGGGGTTATGCGGGCCGTCAGGAACATGTAGAATTCCCCCGGCCCTGGACCCGAGCCTGGATCGAACCGGGGGCGAGTCCTGCCTTGCCTGGGCGCCTTTTTTTGGGAGCCGGCGGCACGTCATGCGAACTGGCCGCCTGCCTAACGGAGGAAGAAAGGCAATCGCTGTGCCGGCGCTTGCGCGAGTTGACGCGCGTGCCGGTTACCGTGCAAAAGTAGCAAGCCGCGCAAGAATAGTAAGGAGCAACCGTTTGATGAATCGCAGCAAGGCACACGGCCGCTGGCTGTTCATGGGAATCGCCGCGGCCGCGCTGGCCATCGCCACACCGGCGGCCGCGGATTGGGCCCTGGACTTCCCCGCCAGCGCCACGGAACTCGGAAACAAGGTGCGGGGCCTGCATCACCTGGCCCTGATCATTTGCACCGTCATCGGCATCGTCGTGTTCGGCGTGCTCGGCTACTCGCTGGTCAAGTTCCGCAAATCGCAGGGCGCCCAGGCGGCGAAGTTCAGCCACAGCACCAAGGCCGAGATCGTCTGGACCGTGATTCCGGTCCTGATCCTGGTCGGCCTGGCCATCCCCACCGCCCGCGTGCTCATTGAAATGGAGGACACGCAGGCGGCCGATCTCAGGATCAAGGTCACCGGCTACCAGTGGAAATGGCGCTACGAGTACCTGGACCACGGCATCAGCTTCTTCAGCAACATCGACGACGCCAGCAACGCCGCGTCGATAGTGGGCGCGGGCCACGAATTGCACGAACACTACCTGCGCGACGTGGACAAGCCGATGGTGGTGCCGGTGGGCAAGAAGGTGAAGCTGCAGCTCACCTCCAACGACGTCATCCACGCCTGGTGGGTGCCGGAGTTCTACGTCAAGCGCGACGCGGTGCCCGGAACGATCAACGAGACCTGGTTCAAGGCCGAGCGGCCGGGCACCTACCGCGGCCAGTGCGCCGAGTTGTGCGGGCGCGGCCACGGTTTCATGCCGATCGTGGTGGAGGTACTGGAGCAGGACGAATTCGACGCATGGGCAGCCGGGCTTATGCCGCCGGCCGAGCCCGAAGCGCTTGAAGAGCCGGAAGCCGTAGTGAGCCAGACAGCGCCCGCCGCAGCCGGCGGGGCATCCTCCCGATAAACCGGGGTAATCGAATATGAGCGAAACGACACACGACGAACATCACGACGGCCCGCACGCCTCGGGAATGTGGCGGTGGCTGACCACCACCAACCACAAGGACATCGGCACGCTGTACCTCGTGTTCAGCCTGATCATGTTCCTGGTGGGCGGCACCATGGCGCTGATCATCCGCACCGAGCTGTTCCAGCCGGGCCTGCAGCTGGTGGACCCGCACTTCTTCAACCAGATGACCACGATGCACGCGCTGGTGATGATCTTCGGCGCGCTGATGCCGGCCTTCGTGGGCCTGGCCAACTGGCAGATCCCGCTGATGGTGGGCGCGCCGGACATGGCGCTGCCGCGCATGAACAACTGGAGCTTCTGGATTCTGCCGCCGGCCTTTTTGCTGCTGCTGGGCACGCTGTTCATGCCGGGCGGGGCCCCGGCGGGCGGCTGGACGCTCTATCCGCCGCTGATCCTGCAGACCGGCGACGCCTTCCCCTTCGTTGTGTTCTCGCTGCACATGCTGGGCGCATCGTCGATCCTGGGCGCGATCAACATCATCGTGACCATCACCAACATGCGCGCGCCCGGAATGGGCTTCATGAAGATGCCGCTGTTCGTCTGGACCTGGCTGATCACAGCCTACCTGCTGATCGGCGCGATGCCGGTGCTGGCCGGCGCCATCACGATGCTGCTCACCGACCGCTACTTCGACACCAGCTTCTTCCTGGCGGCCGGCGGCGGCGACCCGGTTATGTTCCAGCACATCTTCTGGTTCTTCGGGCATCCCGAGGTCTATATCCTCATCCTGCCCGCCTTCGGGATCATCTCGCAGGTCATTCCGACGTTTTCGCGCAAGCCGCTGTTCGGCTACGTGTCGATGGTGATCGCGACTTCGGCGATCGCGTTTTTGTCCTACGTCGTCTGGGCGCACCACATGTTCACCGTGGGCATGCCGGCGGCCGGAATGCTGTTCTTCATGATCACGACGATGTTCATCGCGGTGCCGACCGGGGTGAAGATCTTCAACTGGCTGGCGACGATGTGGCGCGGCTCGATCAGCTTCGAGACGCCGATGCTGTTCGCGATCGCGTTCGTGATCCTGTTCACCATCGGCGGCTTCTCCGGGCTGATGCTGGCGCTGGTGCCCGCGGACATCGAGTACCACGACACCTATTTCGTCGTGGCGCACTTCCATTACGTGCTGGTGCCGGGCGCCATCTTCGGCGTGATCGCCGGCGTCTATTACTGGCTGCCCAAGTGGACCGGCCACATGTACAGCGAAACGCTGGGCAAGTGGCACTTCTGGCTGTCGACGATCTTCGTCAACATCCTGTTCTTCCCGCAGCATTTCCTGGGCCTGGCCAGCATGCCGCGGCGGATTCCGGACTACTCCATCCAGTTCACCGAGTTCAACATGATCTCGACCGTGGGCGCGTTCGGTTTCGGCCTCTCGCAACTGCTGTTCGTATGGATGCTCGTCAAGTGCGTCAAGGGCGGGAAGAAGGCCAGCACCGAAGTCTGGGACGATCCGGACGGCCTGGAGTGGACGGTGCCCTCGCCGGCCCCGTATCACACGTTTGAGACCGCGCCCAAGGTCTAGCGGGAACGAGACAGGCACATGGTGTTCCAGAAGTCCCGAAAGCGCGTCCACGCGGCCCTGCTGGTGCTGCTGGCGATGGCGTTCTACGGCGGCTTCATCCTGGCGCAGTGGATAAGGAGCGGCGGGTGAAGCCGGTCAAGGGCAAGAGCGGCAACCGGCGCCTGGTGCTGACGCTGGGCGGCGCGGTGGCGGGCATGTTCGCCTTCGCCTTCCTGCTGTCGCCGCTGTACGAAGTCTTCTGCGAACTCACCGGGCTGGATTCGGAGCGGCTGACGCGCGCGACCCAGCCGGCCGGTACCGCCGTTGCATCGGAAATCGACGAGAACCGCACGGTCACCGTCGAGTTTCTGACCAACACGATGAACCCGGCGGCCTGGGACTTCCAGCCAGGCGACCTCAGCATCGAGGTCACGCCAGGACGCACGGCCGAGACCGTGTTCTTCGCCCGCAACCTGCTCGCGCATGATGTCATTTCCGTCACCCGGCCCGCCGTGCGGCCGCTGGAGGCGGTGAGCCACGTATCCAAGCAGGTCTGCTTCTGCTTCGAGGAGCAGCCGTTCGCGGCCGGCGAACGGCGCGAGCTGCCGATGCGCTTCACTATTGATCCCGAACTGCCGGCGCACGTCGAGACCGTGACGCTGGCCTACACCCTGTTTACCGCCGAGCCCGGTTTAGGAGGAAGTTGATGGCCGACACGAAATCGGACTATTTCGTACCGCATGGCAGTCCCTGGCCCATCGTGGCCTCTGTGTCCATGTTCGCCATGGCGCTTGGGGGAGCGCTCTGGCTGAACGGTTCGGACGCCGGAAGGACCGTGCTGCTGCTGGGTCTGGCCGGACTGACGTTCATGATGTTCGGCTGGTTCGGGACTGTTATCAGGGAGAACATCGCCGGTCTCTACAGCGGCTGGGTTGACCGCTCCTTCCGCCAGGGCATGGCGTGGTTCATCTTCTCCGAAGTGATGTTCTTCGTCGGCTTTTTCGGCGCGCTGTTCTACGCCCGCGTGCTGGCGGTGCCCTGGCTGGGCGGCGACGGCATCGGCGAGGCCACCAACAGCCTGCTGTGGTCCGGATTCGAGTCGGAATGGCCCACCAACGGCCCGGGCGAGATCGGCGGCGACGCCGAAGGCAACTTCCAGATCATCGGCTGGGGCGGCCTGCCGCTTCTGAACACGGCCCTGCTGCTCACGTCCAGCGTCACGATCACGATCGCGCATCACGCGCTGAAGAGCAACAACCGCAGGCTGCTGAACATCGGCACCCTGCTGACGATCATTCTGGGCGCCGTGTTCCTGTACGTCCAGGCTTATGAATACGTGCACGCATACCAGGACCTCGGCCTCAGGCTCAGCACCGGGATCTACGGCTCCACGTTCTTCATGCTGACCGGGTTCCACGGCGCGCACGTCACGCTGGGCGTGATCATGCTGGTCGTCACCTACATCCGCATCCTGCGAGGGCATTTCACGCCCAACGAACACTTCGGCTTCCAGGCCGTGTCCTGGTACTGGCACTTCGTTGACGTGGTGTGGGTGTGCCTGTTCATCTTCGTTTACGTGCTATAGCAGAGGCTTTGTGCGAATGAGTAAGAAACTGCAACTGGCGGCCTTCCTGGTGACGGCGGCCCTGTCTTCACAACTGGCCGCCCAGGACGACCCGACTGCGGGCGACCCGGAACGCGGGCGCATACTCGCCGAGCCCTGCCTTGGCTGTCACGGCATCGAAGGCAACATGACCACCTATCCGCCGTACCACGTGCCGCGGCTGGGGGGGCAGAACCCCAACTACATCGTCAAGGCGCTGCAGGGCTACGCGGGCGACGACCGCGTGCACGACGGAATGCACGCCCAGGCCGCCGACCTGGACGAACAGGAACTCAGGGACATCGGCGCGTTCTTCGGCGGGGAGGCCACCGTTGAAGCGAACACCGAGGTCACGCCTCCGGAATCGGGGATCTATTGCGTGTCCTGCCACGGGGTCAACGGCGTCAGCATCACGACGGAGTTCCCGCACCTGGCCGGCCAGCATGCCGACTATCTGAACGAGACGATCCGCCAGTACCTGGAAGGCGAACGCAGCGACATTTCGATGAACGCCTTCCTCAACATGCTCACCGAGGAGCAGTTGAACGAGCTGTCCGAGTTCTACGAGAGCCAGCCGGGCCTGGTCACGGCCGAGCGCTGAACGCCGAAAAGCGAGCGGAGATCTTCCGGCGGCTTAGCCGGTCGAATCCGCGCCCCACCACCGAGCTTTCCTACGGCTCGCCGTTCGAGTTGCTGGTGGCGGTCGTCTTGTCCGCCCAGGCCACCGATGTCGGCGTAAACAAGGCCACGAAGACGCTTTTTGCCGAAGCGGACACGCCGCAGCGCATGCTGGACCTGGGCGAGGCGGGCATTCGCAGGCACATCCGGACGATCGGGCTGTTCAACGCCAAGGCGGCCAACATCGTTTCTTTGAGCCGGATCCTGCTGGAGGAGCACGACGGGGAGGTGCCGCGTGAGCGGGAGGCGCTGGAAGCCCTGCCCGGCGTGGGCCGAAAGACCGCCAACGTGATCCTGAACACGGCCTTCGGCGTGCCGGTGATTGCCGTGGACACCCATGTCTTCCGCCTGTCCAACCGCACCCGGATCGCACCGGGCAAGAACGTACTGGAAGTGGAGAAGCGGCTGATGCGCCTGACACCGGAGGAATACCTGATGCACGCCCACCACTGGCTGATCCTGCACGGCCGCTACGTGTGCCAGGCCCGCAAGCCGCGCTGCCACGATTGCGTGATCGCCGACCTCTGCGAATACCCGAAGCGCCTGCGCCCCAAAGAGTAAAATCGAGGAGCCTGGGAGCGAAGGCGTCTCGCCTTCGCGGAGGGCGGGACGCCCTCCCTCCCAGGAATAAGCAATGACCCCGAAAATCGAAGGCATCTCCGGCGCCGGCCTCGGCCTCCGCCGCCCGTACCTCAAGCCCTTCACGGAAGAACCCCCGGGCGAGGTCGATTTCTTCGAGCTGGCCCCGGAAAACTGGATCGGTGTGGGCGGCGCGCTCGGCGGCCGTCTCAAGTTCTTCACCGAGCGCTGGCCGGTCATTTGCCATGGCCTTTCGCTGTCGATCGGCGGCCCTCACCCGCTCAACGAGGCGCTGGTGCGCGACGTCGGCGCCTGGATGGACGAATACGGCGTGCGCCTTTACTCGGAGCACCTCAGCTACACGAGCGACGACGGCCAGCTCTACGATCTGCTGCCGATCCCGTGCACGGCGGAGGCTGTGCGTTACGTCTCCGGGCGGATCCGGCAGGTGCAGGACATCCTGGGCCGGCGGATCGCCGTGGAAAACGTCTCCTACTACGCGTCGATGGGCGCGGAAATGAGCGACGCCGAGTTCCTGACCGCGGTCCTGGAGGAAGCCGATTGCGGACTGCTGCTCGACGTCAACAACGTGTACGTGAACAGCACCAACCACGGCTACGACCCGCGCGCGTTCCTGGACGCCATTCCCGCCGACCGCGTGCTTTACCTGCACACGGCGGGACACTACGACGAGGCGCCGGACCTGCTGATCGATACCCACGGCGCATCCGTCAAGGAAGAAGTCTGGGACCTGCTGGCGTATGCCTATAAGCGCCTGGGGCCGCGGCCGACCGTTCTGGAGCGTGACTTCAACCAGCCGCCGCTATCGGAACTACTCGCCGAAGTCACGCGCATCCGCGACGTCCAACGCACCTGCGCATGACCGACGACTTCCAGGCCCTGCAGCGCCAACTCACCGCCCACCTGCGCGACCCCCGGTCCAACCCGGCGCCGGAAGGCCCGGAAGACCGGCGCATCGCGATCTACCGCCGGCTCGTGTTCGGCAACGTGTCGCGCCTGCTGGCGGCGAATTTCCCCATTGCGCGCAAACAGCTCGGCGAGGAAGCGTTTTCCGCCCTGATTCGGGACTTCCTGCGCGAACACCGCGCCGAAACGCCGTATTTCCCGCGTCTGGCCGGCGAACTGCAGGCCTGGTACCAGAAGGTCCAGCACCGCCGCGAGTACGACCCGGCGTGGCTGCGGGAACTGGTCCTGTTCGAGTCGGAAAAGCGCCGACTAAGGAACAGCGCGGACCCGGCGACGTCCCCCGAGA
Source organism: Gammaproteobacteria bacterium (assembly GCA_965116895.1). Classification (GTDB taxonomy): domain Bacteria; phylum Pseudomonadota; class Gammaproteobacteria; order Steroidobacterales; family Foliamicaceae; genus Foliamicus. The sequence goes on from OZ220729.1 coordinate 1,788,483, forward strand.
TCGATCCCGACGGCGATGTCATTACCGGCGTTCCGGCGCCCTCCCCCCTGCTGCGGCTGCTGACGCTGCGCTACCCGGTGCACAAGGGGAAATCCGTCAAGCTCGACGATACGCCTCCCGACGTGCCTTCCTTCCTGCTCCTGAGGCGCGACAGCGCAGGCCGCATGCGGACCGAGGAACTTGGCGTGCTTTCCGCGGGACTTCTCGCCATGATCCTCGACGGCGCGACCCAGACCGGCGCCGAACTGCTGGAAAACATGATGCATCAGGCGCTGGCGGACGCCCGCCCGACCTTGATCAAGCAGGGAAAGGAACACCTCCGCCGCTTCCGCCGCATCGGCGTGCTCCTCGGCGCCTACCGCTAACCTCCTGGCGAGGGTGGCGTGCCTTCGGCCTCCACGGGTATTGAAAGGGCAGAATCCGGCAAGGCGAGATCGGGCAGCATTTGCCATGGCACGATCTGGCCCGTCGAGTGCTGATAAAACTCGCTTCCACCGTAAACCACGGCAACCTGACACGGTTGGGGCAATGAATCAAAGTGACGGCGCACCCGTTTAGTGCTTTTCAAAAGCGCCGGCGATGGTGTCGCGCCGGACTTGGCCTCGATCAGCGTGATGTTCCCCTCGTCCTCGATTACGAGATCAACCTCGGCTCCGTTCCGGTCGCGGTAGAACGAGACGCCGCGGCTCATGCCCTGGTTCGTACGGTGCTTCAGGATCTCCGACACGACCCATGTTTCGAAGATCGGTCCGCGCAGCGGATGCGAGAGAAGTTGCTCCGAACTCCGTATACCCAGTAGCCAGCATGCCAGGCCCGTATCGTGAAAGAACAGCTTCGGCATTTTCACCAGCCGCTTACGAATGTTTGCGTGAAACGCCGGCAAGCGAAATGCGACGAAGCTGGCCTCCAACAGGTTCATCCAGGCCTTTGCCGTTGGCTGGGAAATACCGCAGTCATTGGCAAGCGAGGAGTAATTGAGCAATTGAGCCGTTCGGCCTGCGCAAAGCCGGAGAAACCTCTGAAAGGTTCCAAGGTCTCCCACATTTCCAATCGTCCGCACGTCGCGTTCAAGGTAGGTTGCGACATAGGAGCGCAGCCACTGCTCAGGCTCAAGCCCGCGATTAAAAATGCGCGGGAAGCCTCCCGAAAAGAGTGACTCTTCCAGTGTTGCAGGAACAACGCTGGAGCGCATGATCTCGCTACGGGTCAGTGGTAACAGATGATGGACTGCTGTGCGTCCGGCCAAAGATTGACTTACCGACTCCAGCAAAAGGAAATTCTGCGATCCGGTCAGAATCCATCGACCAGAACTGGAATCGTCGTCAATGACGCCTTGTAGATAGGAAAGCAGTTCAGGTACGCGCTGAACTTCATCGAATATCGCGCCTGCGGGATATTGCGCCAGGAACGCCCGGGGATCATCTTGTGCGAATTCACGCACATCGGGCAGTTCCAGGTTCACATAAGGATGCTGCGAGAATAGCGCTCGACAAAGCGTAGTCTTCCCGCTTTGACGAGGTCCGGTAAGCGTAATTGCGGGAAACTGCGTTGCAGACCTAAGCAATACCGGTGCGATGTCCCGGGCAATCATGGCGAACGGGAGTTTAACAGAAAAATAGGCTAAATAAAAATGTTATTTTGATTTAGCCTATTTATTGGTCATTAGTTACCCCGTCCGGAGCTGGCGAGGCGTCGCCTTGAGTTTCTCCAGGCGCGGCTTCAGCAATAGAGCCAGACCGCCCGCGGCCACGGCCAGCACGACAAGCAGCACCCAGCCCGGCGGCCTGCCGGCGGCGCTGCTTTGGATGGCCCATGCAATCACCCAGAGCCCCGAGGTGCTGACCAGCGCCACGCAGCCGTGCAGCGACTGGGCGCGCGTCTTGAGCAACAGCGTGAAGAAGTACAGCGTTAGCTGCCCGGTGAGCAACTGCAGGAACACGATGGGATTGTCGAAAGTGAAGAAGAGCGCGAACGTGGAGATGAAGCCGAGCACCCCGAACGCGGCGAAAGGCGGCCGCCCGGTCAGGTAAAGAAAAGCGAAGAGTCCGGTCAGGAGCACGCAAAGCGCCAGGACCCACCAGATGATGCCCACGCAGGCGGTGATCAACGCCATCATGCTCAGCGCATTGCACATGTAGAACAGGAAGTCCGCCAGCGCCGGGCTGGTGGTGCTGCCCATGCCCGGCAGCAGGTACCAGCGGTCCGCCGTGTTCTGGGCGAACTCGAAGGCACCGGACGCCATCATGAATGCGACCGCCAGGTAGAAGAGTCCCGGCGCATTCGCCTGGCCCGCCACGTAGTCCCAGTTGACATGGACCGCCCACAGCAGGAGCAGCGGCGACAGCAGGGCGATCGCATGGGCCGTGAACACCCACGCCGCCACCGGCGCCGGCAGGTCGATCTGGGCCTTCAGGCCCGCCGGAGGCTGCTGCGCCCCGGCCCGTTTTTCCTCATTCATTCCGGCCAACTCATACGATCGAAAAAGATCTTACCCGCCAAGCGCCTGAACACGGCCGGCATGCGCAGCGCGGCTTCCAGCATGGCGCCCGCGGGCAGATGGTCGTAGACCCATCGGGCGGCATGTTGCCAGGGGCGGCGCGGATAGCCTTTGCGGATCACTTCTCCGGGATGCGGTCCGCCATCGCGCAGGTAGCGCGCGATGGCCTGCCCGCCCAGCCGTCCATAAAGATAGGCGCGATGGATCCCGCCCGCCGTGAGCGGCGACACCATTCCGGCCGCGTCGCCGAGCAGCATGACGCCCTTGGCGTAGAAGTTGCGCAACAATCCGCCGATCGGAATGATCCCGCCCCGCTTCTCCAGGACTCTGCGGAGCGACAATCCGAACAGGGGATCGATGCGCCGGATGAACCCGCGCAGATCGACCGAATGAGAAGCGTGGCAGGCCAGCCCGACCTGCGTCACGTCCACGCCCGGCAGCACCCAGCCGATGTAGCCGGGGGCGAACTCAGGATCCACGAAACAATGCAGGCTCAGCTCGGCGTCGTCGAGCGGCCCGTATGCGTACTCCACACCTTTCAGGTAGCGCGTGTTCCGGTCCAGCCCCATAAGCTTCGCGACCGGCGAGCGGGCGCCGTCCGCGCCGACCAGAAACCGGCAGGTGGTTCCCGACTCCTCGAGAACCCAGCGCCCCCGTTCCCGTCTTGCTCCGTTGAAGGCTTCGCCAAGTCGGATTTCGACACCCGATTTCGCGGTTTCTTCCTGCAGCCACCCGAGCAGCCCCGCCGTATCAGTAGCCAGAAAGAAATAGTCGCCCCGCTCGACCGCCGCCGAGCGCAGGCTCGGCCCATACACCCGCACCCGCCTGATCTCCCGGACCAGGTGCTCCGGCGCCGCCCATTCGTCCTGCGCTTCCTTGACCAGGATGCCCGTCGTGTGAATGTGCTGACCCGCTTCCCGTTTCTTCTCCAGCACGAGGACCTTTACACCGCTCGCCGCCAGCTCCCGCGCACACGCCAACCCGGCAAAGCCGGCGCCGGCCACTACGACATCGTAATCTACCAACGAACGAAACGAAGTTGGGATTATCCCTGCAAGGGGTTGCGAACAGCGAGGGCGGGAAAGCGGCTGAAGTCGCGATCAGCCGTCCACAATTCCGTCACGCCGTGCGCAATGCAGATCGCCGCAACGCGTGCATCATGAACGAGCGATCCCGTCACCCTGCCCTCTTGCAGCAGTTCGGTGAGGACCTGCCAATGCTCCCCGGTTTCACCGAGCAGCACCGCCGCCGGAGACTCAAGCCATGCGCCTACCTGATCGATGGCTTGCGAAAGCGTGGAAGCCGGGTCGTATATGCGCGGATGCGTAACGACAGCCACAAACTCGTGGATACACGGCCAGGGCACGCCCCAACTGATACGGCCATGCGCCAGGTCCTCGATCCGGGATTTCGCGCGATCGTGCCATTGGGAATCAGCCCGGTGGGCATACACGAGGATATTGGTATCCGTCGCAATCAATTCCCGCGGCCTTCATAGATCGAATCACGAATTCGCGCCCAGTCGGAATCACTGTATGGCGCCTGGAGTCCTTTACCGGCAACGCTGGCGTCCCGCAATCGGAAATGCTGTTCCTTGCGGTCCGCGCGCAACACCAATCGCAAACCGCGCTCGATCAGCGCGCGTAGCGTGATGTTCTCTCGCGCCGCATGCGCTTTGGCGGTCCGGGCCAAATCGTCGGAAATCTCAATCGTGGTTTTCAATATGGGTTCCCATATTGATGTATATGGGCCACCATCCTACTCCTTCGATATGGCAAGATCAAGTCTCGCGATGCTAGCGCTGCGTGCCTCCACTAGAACACCCTGAAAAGGGCCGCAGGCATCGATGTTCGCCAATCGCAGCTAAATCCCGGAGGAGCGTGATATTCTGCCGGCCATGAAGAATTGGCTGAACTCTCTTGTCCGGTTCGGGTGCGGCGGGATGAAGCGCCTGCACGCCGTGGACTGGCTGGCGCCGCTGGCGATCCGTTTGTACCTCGTGCCCGTTTTCTGGGTGGCCGGAACGAACAAGTGGCATCCCGAACGGGGGCTGGAATTCACGGCGCGTTATTTCGACCGGCTGGGCTATCCGCTGCCCGAACTGATGGCCTTTCTGGCCACCGCGACAGAAGTCGTCGGCGCGGTGGCGCTGCTGCTGGGTCTGGCCACGCGACTCGCGTGCATCCCGCTGATGTTCGTGATGACCATCGCGGTGACCACCGTGCATTGGAAGAACGGCTGGCAGATCACGGCCGACCCGCGCAGCCCCTTCCCCAGCGAAGACGTCGGCGCGGCGCGGGAACGGTTAAGCGAGGCGCGGCGCATCCTGCGCGAACAGGGCGAGACCCTGCACGGCGACTCCGGCTGGTTCACCGAGTTCGGCAGCATCGTCATCCTCAACAACGGCGTCGTGCTGGGCGTGACCTACTTCGTGATGCTTCTGGCGCTGTTCTACCTGGGCGGCGGCCGCTTCGTGAGCCTCGACCACTACATCGCCCAGTCCTGGCGCCGCCGCGGACAATAGCGCCGCAAACGACGACGACGCCCGGGAGCGAGGGCATGTCTCTCGCGGCGTCCCGCCCTCACGGTTCGCGCGCAGGACCTAATGCGTGCGAATCCCGCGCATCCAAACGCGACCGTAATAGCATCTCTACTTCATGAACGTTCATGAACAGCCCGGGAGGAGCGTATGAATAGCGGAGACCTCGCCCTGATGATTCCGATCGTGGTCCCCACGGTGACCATGCTGGTAATCGGCGGGACGATTGCGTTGATCACTTACTACCGGTTTCGCAGGCGTCGCGAAGTGCAGGAGACGATCCGTGTAGCGATCGAAAAAGGCCAGGAACTGCCCACGGAGTTCCTCGAGACAATCAGCAGCCCGAAAAGTCGGCCCAAGAAGGACCAGGACCTGCGCCGCGGCGTTGTCCTGATCGCGGTGGGCCTGGGGATCGGGGCCTTCGGCGTCCTTGTCGGAGAAGACGACGCCGTGGGGCCGCTGATGGGCATCGGATCCATTCCGTTCCTGATCGGATTGGCGTTGACTGCGTTGTGGATATTGCGAACGCGCCACAACAAGTAACCCTGCGCGGAGCGTGTCATGCAGGAAAGCGACCGGTCGCTCGTACTGCGGGCGCGGGTCGGCGACCAGGCGGCGTACGGCGAACTGGTCGCGCGGCATCAGGGCCGTGTGCGGGGCTGGCTGCGCCATCTCTGCGACGATCATGCCGAGGCGGACGACCTGGCGCAGGAAGCGTTCGTGCGCGCCTGGACGCGGCTGAGCGACCTCAAGGACGCGGCCCGCTTTTCCTCGTGGCTCATGAGGATCGCCTACACCGAATTCCTGCAAAGCCGGCGCCGGGCGCAGAAACGGCAACGGCTGGCGGAGCGGCTGGCGACGGAACAGGACGTCCACGGGAACATGGCCCGCGCGGAAGATCCCGAGCACGCCGTCGAACTGGAGCGCGTGCTTTCGATTCTGTCGGAGCGCGAGCGCGCGGTCGTGGTTCTGAATTATGCTTACGGTTACTCGCACGGCGAGGTAAGCGAGTTGACCGGCCTGGCGCTGGGCACGGTCAAGTCGCTGATCCAGCGCGGTAACCGGAAGGTACGGGAGAAACTTGATGCAAGATCCTGACACCAACAGGGACATTGACCGCGAAATGGCGGCCCTTTTCGCCAGGTCCGACGCGCCACCCGAAACGGACGAACAGTTCGTGACGGGAGTCATCACGCAGATCCGCCGCCGGGAGCGGATGCGGTGGTGGGTGCTGGGCGGCGCCGGCCTGATCGCGTGCGTGGTCGGCCTGCCAGCATACTGGGAATTGCTCGCCGCATGGAACGGCGTGGACCCGAATGTGCTGGACGGCCTGGGCGGCCGGGTGGATCAGGCCGTTTCGCTGACCGGCGAGTTCCTGAGCGCGGCCGTGCGCTCGATCACCGTCCTGACGGGCGCCGCGCTGGCGATCACGATATTTCCGCTGCTTCGCTGGCTGGCGGACTGATTCCGAGGTCGGGACGCCGCGAGGGACATGCCCTCGCTCCCGGGGTTACTTTGCGGGGCGGCGGGGGAGGTAGAGATCGGTGATGGTGCCGAGGTAGGCCTCGGCGGCCATGCCGACGGACTCGGACAGCGTTGGGTGCGGATGGATGGTGAGGGCGATGTCCTCGGCATCGGCACCCATTTCGATGGCGAGGGCCACTTCCGAGATCAGGTCGCCCGCGTTCACGCCCACGATACCGCCGCCGATGATGCGGCCGTCCGAAGCGTCGAACAGCAGCTTGGTCATGCCCTCGGAGCGCTGCATGGAGATGGCGCGGCCGCTGGCGGCCCAGGGGAAGGCGCCTTTGCCGTAGTCCACGCCCTGCTCTTTCGCCTCGGCCTCGGTCAGGCCCACCCAGGCCACTTCCGGGTCGGTGTAGGCGACTGACGGCACGACGCGGGCGTCGAAGGCGACTTTCATTCCGGCGGCGGCTTCGGCCGCGACCTTGCCCTCGTGGGTGGCCTTGTGGGCCAGCATGGGGTGGCCGATGATGTCGCCGATCGCGAAGATGTGCGGCTGGTTGGTGCGGAGCTGCCTGTCCGCTGGGATGAAGCCGTGCTCGTTCACGGTCACGCCGGCTTTCTCCGCATCGATCCTGGCGCCGTTGGGCACGCGGCCCACGGACACCAGCACCCGGTCGAACACGTCCGGCCCGGGGGCTTTTTCGCCCTCGAACACAACTTCGATTCCCTTGGCCGTGGCCTTTGCCGACGCCACCATCGCACCTGTATGGATCGCCGCGTACTGCTTGCGGATGCGCCGCTCCAGCGGCCTGAGCAGGTCGGCGTCCGGCCCCGGCATCAACCGGTCCAGCGCCTCGACCACCGTGATCTCGCTGCCCAGCGCCGCATATACGGTGGCCATCTCCAGGCCGATGATCCCGCCACCGATCACGAGCAGGCGCCCGGGAATGTCGTCCAGCAGCAGCGCGTCGGTAGAATCCATGATCCGCGGGTCGTCGGGCAGGTTGGGCAGCGGGCGGCTTTGCGAGCCGGCGGCGATGATGCATTGCTCGAATTCCAGCGTTTCGACGCCGTTTGCGGTCTCGACGGCCAGTTCGTTGGGGCCGGCGAAGCGGCCCGTGCCCTCAAGCACGGTCACCTTGCGCTTCTTCGCCATGCCGGCCAGGCCGCCGGTCAGACGGCCCACCACGCTCTCTACCCAGACGCGCGTCTCGGACGGCTCCAGCGCCGGCGCCTCGTAGCGGATGCCCGCTTCCGCGACGTGCTCGGCCTCTTCCATGACGCGCGCCAGGTGCAGCAGCGCCTTCGATGGAATGCAGCCGACGTTCAGGCACACGCCGCCCAGCGTGGGATAGCGCTCCACGAGCGTCACCTCCAGGCCCAGGTCGGCGGCCCGAAAAGCCGCCGTGTAGCCTCCGGGCCCGGAGCCCAGCACCGCGAGTTGCGTCTTCACTCGCCGTTCTCCGCCTCGCCTTCGTCGGCCACCGGAGCGAGCAGCCGGTCCGCGTCCGCCAGCAGCGCGCACAGGCGGGTCGTGAATCGCACCGCCGTGGCCCCGTCGATCACGCGGTGGTCGTAGGAAAGCGACAGCGGCGCCATCAGCCGCGGCCGGAACCCGACCTCGCCGAATACGGGCATCATGCGCGCGCGCGAGACGCCCAGGATCGCCACTTCGGGCGCGTTGATGATGGGCGTAAACGCGGTGCCGCCGATGCCGCCCAGGCTCGAAATCGTGAACGAGCCGCCCTGCATCTCGTCGGGCGCCAGCTTGCCGTCGCGGGCCTTGCCGGACAGCTCCTGGAAGGCGCGCGCCAGTCCGGCGATGTCGAGCCTGTCGGCGTCGCGGATGACCGGCACCAGCAGGCCGCGCTCGGTATCGGCGGCGAAGCCCAGGTGCACGAACTTCTTCAGCGCCAGCGCCTCGCCGCCGTCGGTCAGCGAGGCGTTCACCGTCGGAAACTCCTTCAGGCACAGCACGGTGGCGCGGGCCACGAAGGCCAATAGCGTCAGGCGCACACCGTCGGCGGCCAGCTCGGCCTTCAGCGCCTTGCGCCTCGCCTCGACATCCGTGATGTCGGCCTCGTCGTGCTGGGTCACGTGCGGGACGTTGACCCAGCTCGCCCAGAGCCGCGGGCCCGAGATCTTCTGGACCCGGCCCAGCGGGACCGTTTCGACCTCTCCGTGGGCGGAAAAATCGACTTCGGGGATCTCCGGCAACCCGGCGCCGGGGGCGCCGCGCTCCAGCGCCAGCTTGACCCAGGCCTTGACGTCGGCCTTGCGTATCCGGCCCTTCGCGCCCGATCCCGTTACGGCCGCCAGGTTCACGCCCAGTTCCCGCGCGAACTTGCGCACCGCGGGCGATGCGTGGGCCCTGGAAAAACCCTCCTCGTCGATGGGCGGCAGTGTTCCGGGCGCCGAAGGAAGCTGCTGGGCGGCCGCCGGCGCCGACGGCGCAACCGTGGCCTGCGGCGCGGACGCAGCCTGTGCGGAAGGCGCCGCGGCCTGCGCCGGAGCGCCGGCATCCGCCGACGCCGTCGCGGACTCGCTCGCAGCCGCCGGGGCCTCGCCTTCCAGTTCGGCGATCACGTCGCCCTCGTTGACCGTATCGCCCACGCCCACTTTCAGGTTGACCACGCGCCCGTCGAACGGCGCGGGCACGTCCATGGCCGCCTTTTCCGTTTCCAGCGTGATCAGCGGATCGTTGGCCGCGACCTCCTCGCCGGCGGCCACCGCGACCTCCACGACTTCCACGTCTGTGAACTCGCCCAGGCCGGGCACGCGAACTTGGGTAACTTCGGGCATGATTCCGGGCGAAATCAGAGCGTTACGGGATCGGCCTTTTCGGGATCGATGTCCCATTTCGTCATCGCTTCCGACACCTTGCCCGGGTCGATCCGCTCTTCCGCGGCCAGCGCCGAGAGCGCGGCCGCCGCAATGTAGCGCGCATCCACCTCGAAGTGGTTCCGGAGCGCCGAGCGGCCGTCGCTACGGCCAAACCCGTCGGTGCCCAGGGTGATGAAGGTCCCCGGCACCCATTGCCGTATCGAATCGGGCAGCGCCGCCATGTAGTCGCTGGCCGCGATGAACGGCCCGGTGGCGTCGCCCAGCGCTTCGGCCAGGAACGGGCGGCGCGGCTCCTCACCGGGGTTCATGCGGTTGTAGCGCTCGCAGGCCATGCCGTCGCGGCGCAACTGGTTGTAGCTTGTGACCGACCAGACGTCGGCCTCGACGCCGTATTCCGTGCGCAGCAGATCGGCCGCCCCCACCGCCTCGTTGAGAATCGCGCCGGATCCGAACAACTGCACCCGCTCGGCGTCGGCGGCGCCCTTTCCGTCGCTGGGCAGCCGGTAGATGCCCTTCAGAATGCCTTCACGCATGTCCCTGCGCATCGGCGGCTGGCGATAGTTGTCGTTCATCGTGGTGATGTAGTAGAAGACGTTCTCCTGCCTCTCGACCATGCGCCGCAGTCCGTCCTGGACGATCACGGCCAGTTCGTAGGCGTAGGCGGGGTCGTAACTGAGGCAGTTCGGCACCGTGGAGGCCGCCAGGTGGCTGTGGCCGTCCTGGTGCTGCAGGCCCTCGCCGGCCAGCGTGGTGCGCCCCGAGGTGCCGCCGATCAAAAAGCCGCGCGCCTGCGAATCGCCGCCGGCCCAGATGAAGTCGCCGATGCGCTGGAAGCCGAACATCGAGTAGAAGATGTAAAACGGGATCATCGGCAGCCCGTGGCTCGAATACGACGTGCCGGCCGCCAGCCAGGAGCAGAACGAACCGGCCTCGTTGATGCCCTCTTCCAGGATCTGGCCCTTGATGTCCTCGCGGTAGGCCATCAGCTGCTCCGAATCCTGCGGCGTATAGAGCTGGCCCACCGACGAGTAAATCCCGAGCTGCTTGAACATGCCCTCCATGCCGAAGGTGCGGGCCTCGTCCGGCACGATTGGCACGACATGCTTGCCGATGGTCTTGTCGCGCACCAGCATCTGCAGCATCCGCACCAGCGCCATCGTGGTGGAGATGGAGCGCGTGCCCGAACCACCGGTGATGGACTTGAACTTGCTCAGCGCCGCGACCTTCAAGCGCGCCGCCTTCGTCACCCGCTGCGGCATGAAGCCGCCCAGCCGGCGGCGGCGCTCCATCAGGTAGCGGATTTCCTCGCTGTCCTCTTCCGGCATCCGGAAAGGAATCTTTTCACCCTTCAACGCCTCGTCGGTGACCGGGATATTGAACCGGTCGCGGAACTCCCGCAGCGCGTCCAGGTCCAGCTTCTTGGCCTGGTGGGCGGTCATCCGGCTCTCGCCGCCCTCGCCCATGCCGAACCCTTTCACGGTCTTGGCCAGGATCACCGTCGGCCGCCCCTTCTGCCGGACGGCGCGCTCGTATGCGGCATAGATCTTCACGCGGTCGTGGCCGCCGCGGTTCAATAGCTCGATGTCCTCGGTGGACATGTGCCCCACCAGGTCCTTGAGACCGTCGATCGCGCCGAAGAATTTCTCGCGCGTGTATTCGCCGCCCAGGGCCTTGCAGTTCTGATACTCGCCGTCCACGCACTCTTCCATGCGCCGGCGCAAAAGGCCGTTGTGATCGCGGGACAGGAGCGGGTCCCAGCGCGACCCCCAGATAGACTTGATCACGTTCCAGCCGGCGCCCAGGAAGGCCGCCTCCAGCTCCTGGATGATCTTGCCGTTGCCGCGCACCGGCCCGTCCAGCCGCTGCAGGTTGCAGTTAACTACGAAAATCAGGTTGTCCAGGCCTTCGCGCACGGGGACCGTGATCGCACCCAGCGACTCGGGCTCGTCCATTTCGCCGTCGCCCAGCATGCACCAGACCCGGCGGTCGCCCATTTCCGCCAGCCCGCGGTGCTCCAGGTAGCGCATGAAGCGCGCCTGGAAGATCGCCATCATCGCGCCCAGGCCCATGGATACGGTCGGGAACTGCCAGAAGTCCGACATCAGCCAGGGGTGCGGGTAGGACGAGAGGCCGCCGCCGCCGACCTCCTGGCGGAAGCGGGCGAGCTGTTTGTGGGTCAGCCGGCCCTCCAGGAACGCGCGCGCATAGATGCCGGGCGAGGAGTGGCCCTGGAAATACACCAGGTCGCCGCGGTTCTCCTTCGTCGGCGCGCGCCAGAAATGGTTGAAGCCCACTTCGTAGAGCGTCGCCGCGGACGCGTAGGTGGCGATGTGGCCGCCGTATTCGGAACTCTTGCGGTTGGCGTGCACCACCATCGCCATGGCGTTCCAGCGGATGTAGTTCTCGATCCGGCGCTCGAGGGCCACGTCGCCCGGGTATTCGGGCTGGTCGGCGCGGTCGATGGTGTTGAGGTAGGCGGTGTTGGCGGCATAGGCCATGTGCGCGCCCGAGCGGCGGGCGCGATCGGTGATCCGGTTGAGGAGAAAGGCCGCGCGTTCGGGGCCGTGCGCGCGCAGGACGGAATCGATCGACTCCAGCCACTCGCGGGTCTCCAGCGGGTCGCTGTCGTGGAAGGGATTGGCGCGAATTACGGGGTCGTCTGGCATACAATCAGGCTGGCAAGAATAATATTTTCGTGTAGTTTGGCCTGCCTTTAACGGCGTTTCGCATGCAAGCTCCCTGGAACCTGAAAGACCGTTTTCGCGGCTTCATGCCGGTCGCGGTGGACGTCGAGACCGGCGGCATCGACCCGGAAGCCCACGCACTGCTGGAAATCTCCGCGGTGCTGTTCACGGTGGGCGGCGACGGCCAACTGGCACCTTCCGAACACGTCTGGCTGCACGTATTGCCTTTCGAGGGCGCCGAGATCGACGAAGAGGCGCTGCGCATCAACCGCATCAAGCCGAACCACCCGTTGCGGCCCGCCGTGCCGGAACGCGAAGCGCTGCGGCGCGTGTTCCGCGTCGTGCGCCGGGAACTGAAGGAAACCGGCTGTTCACGCGCCATACTCGTGGGCCATAACGCGCACTTCGACCTGTCCGTTCTAAATGCGGCGATCAGGCGCAGCGGCATCAAGCGCAACCCGTTTCACCGGTTCAGCGTGTTCGACACCTGCACACTGGGAGGAGCGATGTTCGGCCAGACCGTGATGAGCCTGGCTGTCCGGGCCGCCGGACTGGACTGGAACGAGGAACGCGCCCATTCCGCTCTCTACGATGCCCAGTGCTGCGCGCAACTCTTCTGCGAGGCGGTCAACCGGATCAACGAAAAATCCAACCCCGCGCTACGCTAGGCGCCGCGCCTAGTCCAGGTCCTGTACGAGTTCCAGCAGCTCGCCGGTGCGCGCCATCTGCGTGACGATGTCGGCGCCGCCCACCAGTTCGCCCTGCACGTACAACTGCGGAAAGGTGGGCCAGTTCGAGAATTCCTTCAGTCCCTGGCGCAGGTCCGGATCCTGCAGAATGTCCACGTAGGCGAAGCGTTTTCCGCACTGGCGCAAGGCCGCCACGACCTGCGCCGAGAACCCGCACTGGGGAAAATCCGGCGATCCCTTCATGTACAGCAACAGGGGAAATTCCTCGATCTGCTTGCTGATGCGCTGCTCTAATTGCTTGTCCTGCATGATCTTGAATAAACGCTGAATAATCTATCAATTATAGGCTACCCGCCCGAGCGCCAGAGGCGCACGCCGCAGGCGCCGGTTACGGCCACGTACAGGGGATCGATGAAGGACCAGAGCAGCGGCACCTCCCGGCCGACCATGTCGCCGAACCAGTTCGAGAGATACCACAAGGCCAACACCAGCGCGCTGTAGAAGAGCGCGTTGACCTCGATGGATCGCCTGAGATCGCCGTCGCCCGCTCCACCCCCGTTAAGCCCGAGCTTCCAGGAGAAACTCGCCACGAGCGCGGTCAGCACGGCCGGCGCCATGAACCAGTTCACGACCACCCACGTTGGATAGCCGGTGCTGCCGTCGTCATAGACGGGAGTCAGGAAAAACAATACGCCGACGACGGCGGCCACGACCACGGAATACGCTCCGAGAATGCGTTGAACGATGCTCACGATGCGCTGCCCCTTCACGACAAGAACCCGAGGCGATGAAATTTACCGGTAAACCGTTTGTGGCACAATCGGCGCTCCGGAATTTAACGTAGAGGGGACGTTATGAACCCATTGAATACCCTTACAGGCACGCTGGTGGGCGGCCTCGTACTATCACTCATCATCATGGCCATCGCGGCCGGCACCGGCAGTTCGATGGCCGGCGCTAACTGGGTCAACGCATTTCTGATCTGGCTTCACGTATTTGCAGGCATCGCCTGGATCGGCCTGCTCTACTATTTCAATTTCGTGCAGGTACAGGCCCTGTCGGACGCGGCTTCGGACGACGAAGGTCCGAGCGGCGCCGCCATTACCCGCTACGTTGCGCCCCGCGCGCTGTGGTGGTTCCGCTGGGCCGCGCTGGTCACCTGGCTGGCCGGCGCCACTTTCCTTTTGCACCGCGGCGATTTCATCAACGCCTTCACGCTGGGCGCCATTTCCGGCGGCGGTGACGCCATGTATGGCCTGACCATCGGCATCGGCGCCTGGCTGGGCTCGATCATGCTGTTCAATGTATGGATCGTCATCTGGCCCAACCAGAAGAAGGTGCTCGGCATGGTGGAAGCCAGCGCCGAGGAGATCAACAAGGCGCGGCGGACCGCTTTCGTATTCTCGCGCACGAACACGCTGCTTTCGATTCCCATGCTGGCCAGCATGGTGGGCGCCGGCCACGGCATGATGTTCTAGCCCAGGCGCATCGAGAAATCGCAGGCCCTGACGTTCTTGGTCAGGGCGCCGACGGAAATGCGGTCCACGCCGGTGGCCGCCACTTCGGCAATGTTGTCCAGTCCAACCGATCCGGAGGCCTCGAGGATCACGTCGCGGCCGCTCCGGTCGCGCTCCCGAACGGCGGCCGAGAGCCGATCCACCGAAAAGTTGTCCAGCATGATCCAGCGGGCCCCGGCGTCCAGCGCCTCGGCCAGTTCATCCAGGTCCTGCACTTCCACCGTGACAGGCAGATCGCCGCCTCTATCCAGAGCCGCGTGCAGCGCCTGGCGCACGCCTCCGGCGGCGGCGATGTGGTTTTCCTTCAGCAGCACGGCGTCGTAGAGGCCCATGCGGTGGTTGCTGCCGCCGCCCACGCGCACCGCGTACTTCTGCGCCTGGCGCAGGCCGGGCAGCGTCTTGCGGGTATCCAGGAGGATCGCGGGAGTTCCTTCGATCGCCTTCGCCATCGCGCGCGCCTGCGTCGCCACGGCCGAGAGCAGTTGCAGGAAGTTCAAAGCCGAGCGCTCGCCGCTCAGCAGGCCTCGTACCGGTCCCTCGAGCTCGCAGACGGCCTTGTCCGCGGTCGTTGCCTCGCCTTCGGCAACCCGCCAGCGGATCGCGATCCGCTCGTCGCAGGCGCGAAACACCTCCTCGAACCAGTCGCGCCCGCACAGCACACACTCCTCGCGCGCGACGACCACCGCGGTCGCGTGAGAGTTTTCAGGCAGTAGTTCGGCGGAAACGTCGCCTGCGCCCACGTCTTCGCGCAGCGCCCGGCGCACGTCCTCGCGCACCGCCTCCGGGCGCGGGGCGGGCTTTTCCAAATCTGCCATCGTTTCAGGGGCGCTCGCGGCCCGCTATTCCAGGAATACGTTCATGACCGTGGCCCGGACCAGCACGGCGCCGTCCTTTTCGCGCTTGAGTACTGCCTCGACCACGGCCTGCCGGCGGCCGTTGTGCACAATGCGGCCCTCGCCCAGCAGCGGTTCTCCCATCGGCACGGCCTTGAGGAAGTTGGCGGATATCTGCGCCGTCGTGAACGGCCGTCCTTCGCCGCCGAACCAGGTGGTGGAGCCGCTCACGTCGTCGAGCATGGCCAGCGCGTAGCCGCCCTGCAGCGAACCGATCGGGTTGGCCAGCTCCTGCGGAGGAAGGTAGCGGGCCATGACAACGCCCGCGTCGGCGTCCACCGACACCAGTTCGCCGCCGACCGCGTCGCGGCTGGTCAGCCGCGGAAGTTTCGACAGATCGACCGGCTCCGCCAAGACCAGTGCCTCTTGGCGCTAGTCCAGGGCGTCGCCCAGACGCTTGGCCAGCGCCGCCACTTCGGCGGGATCGGCCTGGCTCACTTCCGGATACTCGGTGAACCGCTCCGGAATCTTCACCGTGGCGTCGATGCCCATCTGCTCGGACTGCACCGGCACGCCCTGGGCCGACTTCGGCGCCGAGGGATCCAGCACGAAGGCCTGGCCGGACGGGTTCATGATGATGTCCGATACGGGCTGCACGCGGGTCATGATCGCCCACTCCACCGAAGCCAGGTCGTAGGGATTGACGTCCGGCCCCACCACGATCACGAGCTTGGCGGTGCGCCCCCAACGCCCGGCCGCGCCCCAGACGGCGTGCAGCACGTACTTGCCGAACTCCGGATGCGGCTTGGTGGCGCCGTCCACGGAGAGCTGCACGATGTAGGTCATGTTGGGCGTCACGACCACGTCCTTGACCTCGGGAATCTTGCGTCCCAGGTCGCTCAGGACTTCGCCTTCCACCGGCAGCAGCGCCAGGTAGTTGTGATCGAAGGGCGGCACCATCTCCATCGTCGAGTGCCAGATCGGATTCTTGCGGTGGGTGATGTGGTTGACCTGCATGAGCGGGAAAACCTGCACCGCGTCGTAGTAACCGAGCGGATTGGAGTGCCAGCCAATCTGCTCCTGCTGGCCGGGCAGAAACTCGCCTTCCAGCACGTATTCCGCGGTGGCGGGGACTTCGATGTCCACCGTGTCGCATTTCACGAGCTCCAGCGGCGCGCCGCGCAGGCCGCCGGCAAAGTCGTATTCGTCCTGGCCGAACGGCAGGCCGGTGGCGGACGCCAGGTGCAGCGCCGGATCGCAGTTGCAGGCGATCGCGATTTCCAGAGTCTTGCCGGCGGCAATGGCCTTGGCCAGGTGCAGACCACCGTGATTCATCGGCGGGTTCCAGTAGACGAACACCGCCAGGCAACGGTCCTGGTTGTGCTGGGAATACTCGCCGCCGGCCGGATGCTGGGCGTTCCATAGCTGGGTATGGCGGTACCAGCCCACGTTGCGGGCGCCGGTTTCGGGGTCCTTGGTGATCGCAATGCCGTTGGTGATGTAGCCCGGCCCTTCCTTACCGAACCAGACGTGCGGAATCTGCTTGCCCAGCGACACCTCGTCCTCGGGAATCACCACCTCCTTGCAGGGCGCGTCGTCGCGGTCCACCATCACCGGCTTGTGCCACCCCGCGGGGTCGGCGAGCACGCGCGCCAGCTTGCGCTTGGCCTCGAGCACGTCCTCCTCGTCGATGCACAGCGCGGTGCGCTCGCGCGAGCCGTACGGATTGAACGCGACGGGGACGTCCGGCGTGTTGTAGCCGGTCAGGTTCTCCAGGATCAGGGCACGATTGGGGCCGCTGTGCAGAAGCGCCATGAGCGGTTGCAGATCGGACTCGTTCAGTCCCACCGAAAGCGGTTCCTTGATGCGGCGCAGGTCGTCGCGCTCCTCCAGCAGATCAAGAAATGCCCGAAAATCCTCGTATGCCATGAACAATCCTCCCGGCGGCACTTGCGTAAACGCGCAGCCTAATGCAATTTACCGTTTCTTTCCACGGGCAGGGGCCGGCCGGCGCATGAGGACCGCAGTTTGAGCAGCGACAGGGTCTACGACTGGCTGGCCTACCACGCCCGCCACAACGCCGACTCGCCCGCCTGCGTGGACCTCGGCACCGGCCGGCGGTTCACCTACGCGGAATTCAACGAACGAAGCACGCGCCTGGCCACGGGGCTGGCAGCCGAGCACGGCGTGGGCAAGGGCGACCGCGTCGCCATCATCGCCGCCAACAGCACCGACTTCTACGAACTCATGTTCGCCTGCTGGAAACTGGGCGCGCTGTTCGTGCCGCTGAACTGGCGCCTGCATCCGGTGGAGATCGCAGAGCTTCTTTCGCACGGCGAACCGACGGCCGTGTTCTGCGACGAGGAGTACGCGCCGCTGGCCGAGGGCTGGAACGAGGGGGCACTGCTGATCCGCCGCGAGAGCGGCGACTCGGCCCACGAGCGGCTGATTGCCGGTCACGAACCGCAGGCGGTCATGCCGCCGCTCACCGGCGACGATCTGAACTGCCTGCTCTACACCTCCGGCACCACGGGACGGCCCAAGGGCGTGATGTACAACTACCGAATGGTTCACAACACCGTGCTGTGCGGCGCACTGCACGCGGGCCTGTCGCGGGACTCGGTGAGCCTCACCTACGCCCCGCTGTTTCACACGGCCGGATTGAACGCGGCGGGCACGTCGCTGTTCCACTACGGCGGGTGCGTGAACGTCATGCCCCGCTGGGACGCGCGCAAGTGCCTCGGCTACCTGACGGACGCCGCAATGGGCATTACGCATTGCATCGGCGTGCCCACGCACTACCTGATGATGAGCGAGCTGCCGGAATTCGAAAACGCGGATTTTCCCGCGCTGGCATGCCTTGGCGTGGGCAGCGCGCCCGCCTCGATACAACTGCTGCGCACCTGGGA
Source organism: Gammaproteobacteria bacterium (assembly GCA_965116895.1). Lineage (GTDB taxonomy): Bacteria > Pseudomonadota > Gammaproteobacteria > Steroidobacterales > Foliamicaceae > Foliamicus. The sequence continues at coordinate 1,806,462 of OZ220729.1, forward strand.
AGCCAAGGGTGTGGCGCTGGCTCAGTCGTACGGGCTGACGGAATGTTTCAGCGTGACGATGACCCCGCCGCACCGCGCCCGCGAGATGCTCGGCTCGGCGGGCCACGCGATGATGCACGTGGAGGTGCAGGTCGGGGACGACGAAGGCATTGAACTGCCGCGCGGCGAGGTGGGCGAGATCCAGCTGCGTGGCCCGGGCGTTACCCCCGGATACTGGCGCGACCCGGAACTCACGGCCGCGTCGCGGGTGAACGGCTGGTTCCGCACCGGCGACGCGGCCCGCATGGACGACGAGGGCACGCTCACGATCGTCGACCGGCTCAAGGATATGTTCATTTCCGGCGGTGAGAACATCTACCCGGTGGAGATCGAGAACGTGGTGGTCAGGATGCCGGCGGTCAGCATGGTGGGCGTGATCGGCGTGCCGGACCCGAAGTGGGGCGAAGTCGGCATGGCGCTGGTGCTGCCGCGCAAGGGCATGCGGGTGAGCGAAGAGGAGGTCCTGGAGCAATGCCGCGCCAACCTGGCCCGCTATAAGATTCCCAGGAAGGTGAAGATCGTGAACGAGCTGCCGATCAGTCCGCAGGGCAAGCTGCTGAAGACGGAACTGCGCCGGCTCCACGGAGGGAGGGAATGAGCAGGGACACGCTGCCGATGCGGGACAACCCGTTTCGCTACGCGGGTTTCCGGCGGCTGTTCGCGGCCCAGGTCATCGCGCTGGTCGGAACGGGCCTGAGCACCGTGGGCCTGCAACTGCTGGCCTACCGGCTGACCGGCGGCCAGGCGGCGCCGGTGCTGGCCACGGCCCTGTCGATCAAGATGATCGCCTACGTGTTCCTGGCGCCGATCTGCGGGGGGCTCGCGCACCGGACCTCGCGCAAGGGCATCCTGGTATCCAGCGACGTTCTGCGGGCCGGCCTGGTCCTTCTGCTGCCCTTCGTGACCACGGAATGGCAGATCTACGTGCTGATCTTCGCCGTGCAGGCGCTGTCGGCGGCGTTCAAGCCGGTGTTTCAGGCAATCATTCCGACCGTGCTGCCGGACCAGGCCACCTACACGCGGGCGCTTTCCTGGACCCGCCTGGCCTACGACCTGGAGACGGTCGGCAGCATGATGCTGGCGATCGTGCTGATGGCCGCGGGCAGCGGCTTCGAGTTGTTGTTCGAACTGAATTCCGCCGCGTTCCTGGTCTCGGCGCTGCTGATCGTCGTCACCCGCCTGCCGAAGATCGCCCCCGTGGAGCGCACGGGCAAGGTGCTCGACGACGTGACCTTCGGCGTGCGTTCGTACATGGCCACGCCCAGGCTGCGGGCGCTGCTGGTGCTCTACTTCGGCGCCGCCATGGTGAGCGGCGCGGTGCTGGTGAACAACGTCGATTACGTGCGCACCGAGCTCGGCGGCGCGGACTACCTGGTGGCCGTGACCATGCTGGCCTACGGCGCGGGATCGATGGCCGCGGCCCTCACCACCCCCTTGATCCTGCGCCGCATCAAGAGCCGCCAGCTGATGGCGCGCGGCGCCCTGCTGGCCGGGTTCGCCGCCCTGTTCATGATTCTCTCGCCGGGCCTGGTCCCGGTGCTGGTGATGTGGACGGTCATGGGCGCCGGAGGCTCCTGGGTCTATACGCCCTCGGGAAGGGTCATCAACCGGTCCTCGAATCCCGCCGACCTGCCCGCGTATTTCTCGGCCCACTTCTCGCTGTCGCATTGCGCCTGGCTGGTCGGCTACCCGCTCGCGGGATGGCTGGGAACGACGCTGGGGCTATCGACGGCCGGCCTTGTCCTGGGCCTGATCTGCATCGTGCTGGCGCTGGCGGGCGCCCGGCTGTGGCCGCGCAATGACCACGAGGAGGTCCTGCACGAACACGAGGCGGTAGAGCACACCCACAAGCACTTCCACGACCGCCATCACCAGCACGCCCACGAGGGCGGCGAAGGCGAGGAACCGCACAGTCATCCGCATCGCCACGAGCCCCTGCGCCACTCGCACGACTACGTGATCGACCTGCATCACACCCGCTGGCCCACCGGCTAGGCGGACCCTGAATCGATCCGGAGCGGCCGTCAGGCCTTGTTCAGGCGGGCTATGGCCTCGCGGTAGCCGTCTTCGAGTTCGGCGACGAGTTCGGCGGTGCTGAGGACGCTTTCGACCGAGCCCACGCCCTGTCCCGCCGACCAGATGTCGCGCCAGGCCTTCGAGCGCTTCTCTTCGTTGTCGAACTGGATGTCGGGGTTGGCCTTGCCCAATTCTCCCGGGTCGATCCCGGCCCGCTCGACGCTCGCCTTGAGGTAATTGGCCGGCACGCCGGTGAAGTAGGGGGTAAGCACCAGGTCGTCGGCGCCGCTGTCCACCAGCATCTGCTTGTAGCCGTCCGACGCCAGGCTTTCGCGCGCGGCGATGAAGCGGGTGCCCACGTAGGCGAAATCCGCGCCCATGGCGATTGCCGCGGCAATGTCGGCGCCCGAGGAAATGCCTCCCGCCAGCACGATGGCGCCGTCGAAGAACTTGCGGACCTCGGCCACGAACGCAAATGGCGTGATCATGCCGGTGTGCCCGCCGGCGCCGGCCGCCACCAGGATCAGGCCGTCGGCGCCCGCGTCGGCCGCCTTGTGCGCGTAGAACAGGCTGTTGACGTCGCAATACAGCAAGCCGCCGTAGGAATGCACCTCCTCGCGCACCAGCCTGGGGCTGCCCAGCGAACTGATGACCATGGGCGCCTGGTACTTCACCGTCAGGTCGAGATCGGCGGATAGCCGCTTGTTGCTGCGATGAACGATCAGGTTCACGGCCCAGGGAGCGATCGTGCCGGGATTGGCCCGCTCTTCTTCTTCCAGCGTCGTCGAAATCCGATCGAGCCAGTCCTCCAGCGCCTTGAGGGGACGGGCGTTGAGCGACGGGAACGCGCCGATCAGGCCACCCCTGCAGGCCTCGATCACGAGATCGGGCCCGGACACCAGGAACATGGGCGCGGCGAACGCCGGCAGCTTGAGCCGCGCCTTGAGTCGCGCCAGTTCGGCGCCTGAGCCCGCGCCCGGGGTCAATGCAGCACTAGTCGTCGCCGCTGGCCAGGGGCGGCAGTTGTCCGAGATGCACGCCGCTGTCGGCGATCAGTGTCTCGCCGGTGACCAGCGGGGCGCCTTCCAGGAACCAGACGATGACTTCGGCCACATGGTGCGGCTCGGCGACCTGCTTCAGCGGCAATGCTTCGCTGGCCATGTCCAGCATCGCCCGGTAGGCCTCGTCGCCCATGCCGCCCTGCAGCCAGCGCGTCTGGATCATGCCCGGCGCAACGCTGTTGATGCGGATTTCGGGCCCCAGCACATGCGCCAGCGACTTGGTCATCAGGTTCAGGGCAGCCTTGGACGCCGCGTACGGAATCGACGACGCAATGCCCGTCACGCCGCCGATCGAAGAGTTGTTGACCACCGCGCCGCTGCCCAGGGCGCGCATGTGCGGCTCGACGGCGCGGATCATCTGGTAGGTGCCTACCACGTTGACCGCGTAGATGTCGAGAAAGTCCTGCTTGTCGATGCCGTGAAGATTGGCGAACGGGTTGAACTTGGTCCGCCCGGCGTTATTGACCAGGTAGTCGATCCGCCCCCAGGCGTCCACGGCCGCCGCCGCCAGCTTCAGGCAGTCGTCGTCGTCGGAAACGTCCGCCTGCACGACGCGCGTCTCCGCGCCGGCCGCCTCGCAGCGCGCGGCCGTCTCGTGCGCCTCTTTCTCGCTGCGCGTGTAGTTCACAACGACGTTGCAGCCGCGTTCCGCCAGCAACTCCGCCGCAGCCGCGCCGACACCTGTGGCCGATCCCGTTACGATGGCCGTCTTCCGCTCGTTCATGGCGCGCAATTCTAGCCGGTACGCCGAGTCTGCGGTAAAGTTGAGACCGGTTCACGCACAACAGGAGACATCGTCATGGCCGCACCTGGTGGAAGAGAAATGCCGGCGTGGGTGACGCGCCCCTTGTCCGACATGCCCGTGCTCGGCCCCGCGGAATCCCTGAGCGGAATCCAGAAGGAATTGCAGGAGTTGCTGGACCGGTACGCGAAGGGCGTCGAGTCCGCGGAGCTTGCCGCGGTGGAGGCCTGCATGCGTACGGACGAGCAATTCCTGAGCGTCGAATCCAGCTACCCCAATTACGGCTGGGCGGACTATGACAAGAATCACCTCAGCCTTGAACTGGGCATGCTCAAGGACATGGAATACAAGGCGGAACTGGTGCACGCCTTCGGCAACGGCGATCTTTCCTACGGCGTATTCGTATTCACGGCGTCCGCCGAGCGGGACGGGCAGAGGCGCACCAAGCAAGGCATGGGCACGCTGGTGGCCGAGAAAATTGACGGCGACTGGCGCATCCGTCACTGGACCACCTGCGCCCGGCGCCCGCCAACCACCTAGTTCTTCGCGGCTTCCTTGCCGCCCGGCCAGCGGCGCACGAGGTCCGTTTCCAGGCCGAACAGGTCCATCAGCCTTCCGACCGTGTGGTTGACGATATCCTCGACGCTGGCGGGCTTGGCGTAGAAACCCGGCACCGGCGGCGCAACGACCGCGCCCATCAGCGCCGCTTCATGCATCAGGCGCAGATGCCCCGCGTGCAGCGGCGTCTCGCGCGGCGCCAGCACCAGCTTCCGGCCCTCCTTGAGCGTCACGTCCGCCGCGCGCACGAGCAGGTTGGCGGCATACGAATTCACGATGGCGCCCAGCGTCTTCATCGAACAGGGCGCCACGATCATGCCGCCGGTCCGGAACGAACCGCTGGCGATCGTCGCCGCCACGTCGCTGTCCGAATAGACTACGTCCGCCAGCGCCTCGACGTCGCGGACCTTCCAGTCCGTCTCCAGCGCGATATTGACCTTGCCCCCGTTGCTGACAATGAGGTGAGTTTCCACCTCGGGGGCCTCGCGCAGCGCTTCCAGCAGCCGGATGCCGTAGATCACGCCGCTGGCGCCGGAGATTCCAATGATGAGTCGCATAAATTCTCGGTCCACATTTTGTGGCTAGCAGGTCACCTTCGCAAGCCCACGAATTCCAATAAAGGTTCCAGTTGACCCGTATCGGCTAATTGCAGCGCCCTGATATAGGAATCTCGACGCACATTATCCGTTTGCAAGTCGAATCCGCCTGCCCAATCAATGGCGGGACACTCGAAGTAGCGTTCAAGATAAGTATCTGCGGCAATGCGGGCGTGGCGACCGTTGCCATTCGGGAACAAGTGGATCTGAACCATACGGTGATGGAAACGAGCTGCCGCTTCCAGGGGAGAATAAGTTCCGCCTTCGCTCCCGAAACGCGCGTCACCCAGCAGTACGTGGAGCCTGGAAGCGATCTCAAGTGGAGCACAACCGATGTTCGTTTCGTGGATTCGAAAAGTTCCTGCCCACTTCCATACATCGCCGAATAGTTGCCTGTGAAGTCTGCGCAGAAAGTCTTCACTCAGAATATCTCCTCCACGACTCCTCTCAAGCCAAAGCAATCCCTGCGCAATGTTGGCCTGTTCCAGTTCGTCCAGCTCCCCCCTTGTCGTTATGTGTCCAAACTTCAGGCCGGTCAATTCATCCGGGCCAAGTGGCGTTGCGCCCGGGGGATAAGCAAATGTCACGCCTTATCCCATAGATCAGGTGGCATGTCGCGGGCAAGATTGCGGCTCAATCTCTCGATTTCCTGCGAAACCTGATTGTCCGGCAACGATTGCTTTTCCAATGCCATATGAGAACTGGCGCGGCGAACAATCCTTCCGGCCTTGGCGCGGGCCTGGGCAAGTACATGATCCCTTATGTCGCCCTCGGCTGGCACAATTGCGTAAACGAAGCGCCCGCCAAGGGATGCGGCAAGCTTTTCCATTTGCCTGATTGTGATTCCACCTTCACGCTCTTTGCGTTCTGCCTGATAGATTGCAGCTTTTGATACTTGCGCACGACGCGCAAGCTGCGGCGCAGACATTCCGAGCGCTTTGCGCATCGTTGCGATCCATCCTTCACGCGGCGCGCTTAGTCCTTCGACGCTTTTGCTCGCGCCATCTATGATCCGGGCATATTGCCTTCTAGCAGTTTGCTTAACACTCATAGGTGTATCCATATATTGTTGGAAGCGGACAGATAGTATATCAATATATATCCTTAATTCCCAAGAAAGGATATATATCAATTAACAGATGTAACGTTTTACTGCGACTCGTTAGAACAGGACGCGAATGAGGTGGTGCCGGAAGTCAGATTCGAACTGACGACCTACGCATTACGAATGCGTTGCTCTACCAGCTGAGCTATTCCGGCCGGGTGGTCCACAGAGAGGCCGGATTGTATCGCAAACGCCGTTTGGCGGATTTGTCGGCGAACGCGCGCAATTGGAGTCTTCAGCGGCTGCCGTCAGGCGCGTATTTTCCCTTCTGCGCCCGCGGAATCGGCGCTTGCAAGGGATCGCATGATGCGTGGCTTTTCGCTTTTGGAAATTCTGATCGCACTGACTGTCAGCGCCGTTGCAGTCCTCCTGGCCCAGCCCGTTATCGCTACCGGCATGCTCAATCTGCAGCGGAGCACGACGATCAACGGATTGATCCGAAGCCTGCACTTCGCGCGCCGCACGGCCGCCGAAAACGGCCGGGACACGACTGTGTGTTCCAGCCCGGACGGATCGCGGTGCGGGGCCGCGGAGAATTGGGGCGCCGGCTGGATCGTTCACGACGGCCCAACGGGTTCGACGGCGCCCGCGCCGCCGCCGGGTTCGATCCTCTACCGATCGCGGGGCCAGGCCGGTTTGTCCATTCGAGCGAACCGCACCCGGTTCGTGTTCCGGCCGTTCCGCGGGCGCTCCACCAACGGCACGCTGGTCGTTTGCGACCGGCGCGGTAGCAGCGCGGCACGCGCAATCGTCGTCAACAATATCGGCAGGCCGCGGCTTGCCGCTACCGCCAGCGATGGCGACCCGCTGTCCTGCCCGCCCGGCTGAGCCGGAAAGCGGCTTCAGTCTCACGGAATGCCTGCTCGCGGTGGCCGTGTTCAGCCTGGGCCTGCTCGGGGCCGGCGCGCTGATCGCCGAGCGGTTGAAGGAAAGCCGCGCCGCGCACGGTTACTTCCTCGCCGAAATACTGGCGCAGGATCTCGTCGCGCGTATCGGCGCCGACCCTTCGGCGGTCGGCGGGGAAGAGTTGCGGTCATGGCAGCGGCAGGCCGCGGTCGCTCTGCCGGGCCTGCAATGCGAGGTGACGGCGCTGGGCGGCGCGCCGCCCGCATTCCGGGTCGTGATGCGCTGGCCCGAGGGCGCGGGCGACGCGGGGCGGCTGGTGCTGTGGATCGGCCGCTAGACTCCGGCCGGGATGGCGAACGGGGTAGCAGCCTGGCCGAATTGCTCGTGTCCCTCGCCGTCTCCAGTCTTTTGCTGCTGGGGGTCTTCGGCTCTGCGCAGTCGATGCGGCACTCCGCCCGGGCGGCGGACAATCTGCACAGTCTCGAGGAGAAGGCGCGTTTCGCGCTGGAGCTGCTGCGCGCCGACATCCGCTCGGCCGGATTCTGGGGGCTCAATTCCGACTCCGGGTCGCTTCGCGTGGCGGCCGGGGCAGCGGTCCGATGCGGCGGCGCGGATGCGAGCGACTGGGCCCTTCGGGTCACCGAATACGTGGCCGCCGCCGATGCATGGCCTCTGCCCTGCTCCCCGTACCGGAACAGCCGGCAGCCGGGAACCGACGTGCTGGAGATTCGCAGGGCGGGCCAGGCGACCACCGGCGTGGATTCGCGGCGCTTGCAGGTTCTTTCGTCGCGCCTCGAAGCAATCCTCTTTTCCGCCGGTTCGCCACCGTCCCTGGAAGGAGAAACGGAAATTCGCGATCTCGTCGTGCATGCCTGGTATGTATCCGCACGGTCCAGTCACGACTCGGAGGAGCCGTCGCTGCGGCGCAAGACGCTGGTCCGACGCGGACTATTGCGCGACGAGGAGATCCTGTCGGGCGTGGAGGACTTGCAGGTCCGTCTGGCGCTCGACACCGACCAGGACGGCGCGGCGGACCGCGTGGTCGATCCGGGGGCGGCCGCTCCGGCCGATGCGCGCGTCGTGGCGGTCCGGTTCTGGCTGCTCCTGCGTCACGACAACCCCGAAACGGGACACGCGGACGGCAGGACCTATGCCTACGCGGACCGCGCGGCGCGCAGTTTCGACGATGCGAGGCGCCGCCTGCTGGTGAGCGCGAGCGAGGTGGTGGCGAATGCGCGCCGGAATTGAGGATTCCGAGAGCGGGGTCGTGCTGGCCGTGGTGCTGATGGTGCTGGCGGCGCTGTCGCTGCTGGCGGTGGCCGGCAAGGGCGACGTTGCGCTTCAGTGGTTGCAGGTCCGCAATGTGCGGGAATATGGCGAGGCGGTCCGTCTGGCGGAAACCGGCGTCGGAATGGCGCTGGCGGCCGTTCGCTTCCGGCTGGATGCGCCACGGAACAGCCGTTATTGCCGCGTGGCCTCGCGTTGCGTGGAATGGACCGTGCGACACGTGGAAACGACCGCGCCTCCGGCCGGATTTGAAGAAGCGGACACGCCGAAACGTGCGCTGCACTTCGAGATCAGCGCGTTGGGGACCGCCGGCCCCCGGGCCCGTGCGCCGGTCGTCGTGGGCTTCATGTTGCTGGCGCGCGGCGAACCGGAGGCCGAATTGCCCGAAGAAATTGAAGTCTGCCGGAAGGAAGACGACTGCCCTGAGGATTCCGCGGAACCGCCCGTTCGGCGCTACTGGCGTGAGGACGTGGAATGAGTGATGCCAGAGGGTTCAGTCTGACGGAGCTGCTGGTGACACTGGCCATTCTCGCGTTGCTGGCCGCGGCGGCCACTCCCCTGTGGATCAAGCAGCTTGAGCGCGCGCGGCGGCTGGACGCCACCGACGCGCTGGTGCGCGTAGCGGTCCTGCAGGAGCGCTTCCATTTCGAAAACGGACGCTACGCCCGCGCGGGCGAGCTGGCGGCCGCGCCACCCGAGGGGCTGGGCTTCGGCGGCACCGAGCGCGGCTACTACGAACTTCGCCTGCGCGCGCCGGACGGCGACTTGTCCGGCGGTTTCGCGGTAGAGGCCATCGCCGATCCGGACGGTCCGCAGGCCGGCGACAAGCAGTGCCGCCTCCTGTCCGTCGACTCGACGGGGCGACGTTTGGCCGAAAACGTCGACGGCGAGGACAGCACGGACGCCTGCTGGCCCTAAGCCTGGGTGCGGCTCTGGAGAATGACGTGCAGGAGCACCATGGAAACGCCTACGGTGATCGCCGAATCGGCGACGTTGAAGGCCGGGAAGTACCAACTTCCGTAGTGCACCGAGATGTAGTCCAGCACGTAGCCGCGCGCAACGCGGTCGATGAGATTGCCCACCGCTCCGCCGGTCATCAACGCCAGGCCCAGCCCCCAGAGCGCGTCCCCGTCTTTCGATGCGCCGCGCATCATCGCTCCGAGAACCACGACCAGCACCAGCCCCAGTCCCAGGAACAGCCAGTTCTGCCAGCCCGACGCGCTGGAAAGGAGGCCGAAGGCGGCGCCGGTGTTGTGCCAGCGCACCAGGTCGAAGAACGGCAGCACGACGATGCGCTGCAGCTCGTCCAGTCGCCCGGCGACAATCCACTTCACGATCTGGTCCGCGACCGCCACACCGGCGGAGACCCAAAGCAACACACTGAACCTCGGCGCCTTCATGCCCACACCCGCGCCTCGCCCTCGCCTTCGACGTTCACGACGCAACGCTCGCACAGACCCGCATGCTCCCGGCCTTCCGGGCGCACCGGCACGCGGTGCCAGCAGCGTTCGCATTTCGGGTGCTCGCTCGCCCGGCAGACGGGCGGCTGTTCCGCGTCGCCCGGCTCAAGCTCCACCGCCGCGGAAATAAAGACGAAGCGCAACTCGTCGCCCAGTTGCCGCAACGCGGGCAGCGTGGCGTCATCCGTCGGCACGGTCAGCTCCGCCTCCAGCGACGAGCCCACCTGTCCGGCCTTGCGCGCTTCCTCCATCACGCCCAGCACCTCCGCGCGCGTTTCGCGCAAAGTGTCCCAGTCCGCGCGGCATTCGGGCAGGTCCGGCAAATCGTGGGGGCCGCACATGAACACCGATTCCGGGCGGTCTCCCGGAAATTCCTTCCAGAACTCCTCGATGGTGAAGCTCAGCACCGGCGCCAGCCAGCGCGCCAGGCACTCGCCGATATGCCACAGCGTGGTCTGCGCCGAACGCCTGCCGTGGCTGTCCGCCGGCATCGTGTAGAGGCGGTCCTTGATTACGTCCAGGTAGAAATTGCCCATATCGACGACGCAGAAATTGTGCACCTGCTGGAATATCGGGTGGAACTCGTAGTTGCGGTAGTGCTTCCGGACGGCTTCGTCGAGTTCGCGTGTCTGCCGCAGCGCCCAAAGGTCCAGGTCCACGGCCTTATCCGGCGCCACCGCATGCGTCCCGGGATCGAAATCGCTCAAGTTGCCGAGCAGAAACCGGGCCGTGTTGCGAAGGCGGCGGTACGCGTCCGAAACGCGCGTGAGGATGTCCGGCGATATACTCATTTCACGCCGGTAGTCGGTGGTCATTACCCACAGCCTGAGCACGTCGGCGCCCAGCTTCTCCACCACATCGCGCGGGTCCACGACGTTGCCCCGCGACTTGGACTGCTTGCGGCCGTCCTCGTCCACCGCGAAACCGTGCGTCAGTACCGCCCGATATGGCGCCTGCCCATCGATGGCCACCGAGGTCAGCAACGACGACTGGAACCAGCCGCGGTGCTGGTCGGAGCCTTCCACGTAGAGGTCGGCGGGGTTCTCGATCTCCGGGTGCTCGGCGCCCACGCAGCGGTGCACGAGACCGGAATCCATCCACACGTCCATCACGTCCGTCACCTTGCGGTAGCGCTCCGCCTCGTCTCCGAGCACTTCGGCCGGGTCGAGCTCGAACCACGCCTCGATGCCCTTCTCGTCCATGCGGGCGGCGATCTCCGCCATCAGCCGCGCCGAGTCCGGGTGCGGTTCGCCGGATTCCCGGTCCACCAGCAGCGGCAACGGCACGCCCCAGGCGCGGCTGCGCGAAATGCACCAGTCCGGGCGGGTCTCGACCATTCCCGCGATGCGCTGCTCGGCCCAGCCGGGATACCAGTCCACTTCCCCGATCGCCCCTGCGGCCTTGTCGCGCAGTGCCTCCCGATCGAGACCCACGAACCACTGCGGCGTCGCGGTAAACAAAAGCGGCCGGTGGTGCCGCCAGCAGTGCGGATAGCTGTGGCGGTAGCTTTCCCGGCAAAGCAGCATGCCGCGCTCCGCCAGGAGGTCGGGAATGCGCTTGTCGGCCGCTTCGACGTGCAGTCCGCCCACCAGCTCCGTGTCCTTCAGGAAATGGCCGTCCAGGCCGAGCGGGTTGTCCAGCGGCAGGCCCGCCTTGCGGCCGGTCGCAAAGTCGTCCAGCCCGTGCGCGGGCGCCGTATGGACCGCGCCTGTGCCGGCTTCCAGCGTGACGTAGTTGGCGGTCAGCACCGGCGCCAGGCGTTCGCAGAAAGGGTGCCGCAGGTTCACGCCCGCGAGTTGCGCGCCCTTGAGGGCGGCCAGTTCGCGCGCGCCCGTCGCCCCGTAGCGCTGCAGGGCATCTTCGGCGAGCCCGCGCGCCAGCACCAGGCGCTCGGTGCGGCCTTCGATCTCCGCTTCCATGAGCACGTAGTCGAACGTGTCGCTGAGCACCACCGCGCGGTTGGCCGGCAGGGTCCAGGGCGTCGTGGTCCAGATCGGAACGTACAGCGGTGCGTCGCTGGCTTCCACGCCGGGAACGCGGGACAGGAAATCGGCGGGATCGTCGGCGACGAACCGCACGTCCACGGCAATCGAGGTCTTGTCTTCGTATTCGACTTCAGCCTCCGCCAACGCCGAACCGCAGTCCAGGCACCAGTGGACCGGCTTGTGGCCGCGATAGACGTGCCCGCGGGCAAAGATCTCCGCGAACGCGCGGATCTGGTTGGCCTCGTAGCGGGCCGCCATGGTCAGGTACGGCCGCTCCCACTCGCCGAGCACGCCCAGCCGGCGGAAGTCCTCGCGCTGACCCTCGACCTGGCTGGCCGCATAGCGACGGCAGGCTTCGCGAAAGGCCGCGCCGTCGATCGCGGCGGCCTCGTGGCCCAGTTCCCGCTCCACCCGCACCTCGATCGGCAGGCCGTGGCAGTCCCAGCCCGGAACATACGGAGCGTCGTAGCCGTCGAGGATCTTCGACTTCACGATGAGGTCCTTGAGCACCTTGTTGTAGGCGTGGCCGATGTGGATCGAACCGTTCGCGTAGGGCGGCCCATCCAGCAGCGTGAACTTCCTGCGCCCGGCCATGTGCTCGCGGATGCGCCGGTAGCGCCCGCTGCTCTCCCAATCGCGCAGCATTTCCGGCTCGCGGCGCGCCAGGTTGGCGCGCATCGGGAAAGCCGTACGCGGCAGGTTCAGGGTGTCGCGGTAGTCGGGCATGTCGCTGTGAAGTGTGCCTGAAGCGGAAGTGTGGCGAACGACTAGGCGGCGCGCAAGAGTTCGCGGGCCTGGACTGCGTCGAGGTCCATCTGCTCGCGCAATTCTTCGAGGTTGCTGAAGTGCACTTCGTCGCGCAGCTTCGCAACCGGCTCCACGTCCAGGAAGCGTCCGTACAGATCGCCGCTGAAATCGAAGATATGCGCCTCCAGGATCTTCTCCGTGCCGCCCACCGTGGGCCGGTAGCCGATGCTGGCCACGCCCGCCAGCGGCTCGTCCTCCACCCCGTGCACGCGCACGGCGAATATCCCGTCAATGGGACTGACGCGGCCTTTCAGGGCAATGTTGGCGGTGGGATAGCCCAGCTTCGCGGCGCCGATCTTCAAACCGTGAATGACGCGCCCGCCCATGCAGTAGCGGCGGCCCAGGAGCCTTGCGGCCTGCGCCAGGTCCGAGGCCGCCAGCGCCCGCCGCACGCCGGTGCTCGAGACGCGCTCGCCGTCGACGCTCACGGGCGGCGCCTGCTCGACGCTGAAGCCGAGCTTCCGGCCCCCTTCCGCGAGTTCATCCATGCCGCCGCCGCGCTGGTAGCCAAACCGGAAACCCGGGCCCTGGATCACGTGGCGCGCGTTCAGCAGCCCGGCAAGGAGCTTGCGCATGAAGTCATCCGGCGAGAGCGTGCGTATCGCATCGTTGAACGGTGGGCAGTAGAGGGCATCCACCCCGGCGGCGTTGAGCGAAGCGCATTTCTCGCGCAGGGTCATCAGCTTGGGCGGCGGCGCTCCGCGCGCCATGAATTCCTTCGGAGACGGCTCGAAGCTGAACACGACCGACGCCAGGTTGCGTTCGCGAGCGGCCTTGAGGACCCGGCCCAGGACCTCCTGGTGACCGACGTGCATTCCGTCGAAACCGCCTATGGTCACGGCGCATCCGCGGTCGATGGCGGCCGGCAAGCGGGAAATTCGGCGTAGGAGAAGCATCGCTTGCGGCGCGGGAATCCCTGGATGCGGAGATTATAGAAGGCGCGGGCGCAGCGGCGCTATGCAGTGTCGCGCCAGCGGTGGCCGGTCAGGAACAGGCAGAGGAAATAGGCCGCCGCGGCGCCGCCCACGCAAGCCAGTATCCACAGCACCCGGACGATCCGCGAAACCTCCGGCCAGAGCGCGGGCGCCGGCGCGAATTCGATCAGCAGCATCGACAACAGGCCCACGGCGACCGCGATCCTGAGCAGCGGCCTGAACATCGCGCCCCGCCTGCCCTCGGGGTCCTGGCGCCTGAACAGCAGCCACAGCACCGCCGCGTTGATCGTCGCGCCAAGCGCCGTGCCGCCGGCCAGCACCGCGTGCGGTGCGTGCAGGCCCTGCGCCACCCAGAACCAGAGCAAGGGCAGCGTCACGACGAACTTGCAGGCCAGCGCCGCCACCGCTACCTTGACCGGCGTCTTCATGTCCTGGCGGGCGAAGAACGACGGCACCAGCGTCTTGATCCCGATCAGTCCGGGCAGTCCCAGGGCATAGGCCTGGAGGCTCACGGCCGCCATTTCGACATCCTGGAGGCTGAACTTTCCGCCCAGGAACAGGGTCGCCATGATCGGCTCCGCGAGGATGAACAGCCCGGCGGCGCAGGGCAGCGAAATTGCCAGGCCCGAACGGATCGCCCAGCCCGTCGACGCCAGGTACTCGTCGCGGTCCCCGGCGGCGTGCAGGCGCGACAGCTTCGGCAGCGCCACCGTGGCCAGCGCCACGCCGAACACGCCCAGCGGAAATTCCATCAGGCGCTGGGAAAAGTTGAGCCAGCTGATGCTCCCGGCCACGAGAAAGCTGGCAAGGATCGTGTCCAGGACCACGCCCACCTGGGCCGCCGACGAACCGATGATGACCGGCACCATCAGGGTCAGGATTCGCCGCACTTTCGAGTCGCGCCAGCCCCATTGCGGCCGGAACGCGCCGCAGGTGGAGCGGGCGAAGAACAGCAGGAAAACCATCTGCGCCAGCCCCGCGACGAACACGCCCCAGCCGAGCACGGCGCCCTGCGGTCCCGGCTGCATCGCATAAAGGCTGGCCGCCGCAATCAGGCAGACGTTCATCATGACGGGCGTGAAGGCCGCGGCGGCAAACTTGCGGTGGGCGTTCAGCACCGCGGCCAGCATGGCCGTGATCGAGATGAAGAACAGGTAGGGGAAGGTGCGGCGAAGCATCGTGACCGCCTGTTCGTAGGACTCGCCGCCCTGCAGCGCGAAACCGGGAGCGCACAGCCATACGAAGATCGGCGCAAATATCACACCGACCAGCGACACCAGGGCCACGACCGCGCCCAGCGTGCCCATGACCCGGCCCAGCAGGTCCCGCAACGCTTCCTTTCCGTCTCCCGCCTCCATGCGCTCCGAGTAAACCGGCACGAAGCTCTGCGACAGCGCCCCCTCGGCGAAGAAATGCCGGAACAGGCTCGGAATCCGGAAGGCGACGATGAACGCGTCCATGACCACGCCGGCGCCGACGAACCATGCGAACGCGATCTCGCGCGCCAGTCCCAGCACGCGGGACACGGTCGTAAGCCCCGCCACCAGCGACCAGGACCCCAGCAATCCCTTTTTCTTGATGTCTTCCATCCCAGCCGGCAGTTTAACGATGCGCGGCCCCGGCCCAAAAGGGTTGCCTGGATGGTGTAGTGGTGCTATGGTTCGTTTTCACCATGGTCCGCCTCACCATCAGCCTGGCCGAGCGCACCCATCGCGCCTTGAAGGAGGCGGCGGCCCGACAGAATCGTTCGATGGCGGCAATCATCGAAGAAAGCCTGAGGCTCAGAGGCATACAGCCGGTCGAAAGCGCCCAGGAACTGGTCGCCAGGGCAAGGCGAACGGCAGGACTGGACGCAGAAGAGGCGATGACGCTGGCATTGGAGGAAACAAGGAACTCTCGAGCAGGCCGTTAGGCCCGCGATTCGATCGATGGCCAGGGATGGGACAAGCATATGAGCAGCACGGCGTCCGCGGTATGCGTTGTCGACACCAACGTGGTCGTATCGGGCCTGATCAGCTCCGACAAGGACAGTCCCACGGTTTTTATTCTCGACGCAATGCTTGGCGGCGACCTGGTCTATCTACTTTCACAGGAATTGCTCAACGAATACTCGACCGTACTGAGGCGCGCCAAGCTGATGCGGCTGCACGGACTAAGCGGCGACGACATCGATCGACTGCTGACACACCTTGTCGCCAATGCCATGTGGCGCGATCCCGCCGTCCCGGGCGATGCCCCCGACTCCGCGGACGGGCACCTGTTGGCATTGCTCGCCACCTTCCCGAAGGCGGTGCTGATAACGGGCGACCAACTCCTCATCAAGGAACCTCCCTCTCCCGGTTCCGTGATGTCGCCGCGTCGCTTGAGGAGTTTGTACCCGCCCGTCAGAAAATGACGCGGTTGCCCTGAATATTCGCCAGTCGCCTTCGGACTATGCTTGGAATTCCGCCTTCGTCTCGGCGAACTTCTCCACGGCGGTGTCCAGGTCCTCCAGCGAATGCGCGGCGGATATCTGTGTGCGAATACGGGCCTTGCCTTTTGGCACGACGGGATAGGAAAACCCGACGACGTAGACCCCCTTTTCGAGCATTCGGTTGGCGAACCGGTTGGCGAGCGCGGCATCGCCCAGCATGATCGGCACGATGGGGTGCTCTCCCGGCAGGACCTCGAACCCGGCTGCCGCGATCCGCTCCCTGAAAAGCCGCGTATTGGCCCAGAGGCTCTCGCGAATCCCGCTGTTGTCCGCGAGAAGTTCGATGGCCTTGAGCGACGCGGTCACGATCGACGGCGCCAGTGAATTCGAGAACAGGTATGGCCGGGACCGCTGGCGCAGCAGGTCCACGATCTCCTGGCGTGCGGCGGTATAGCCGCCGCTGGCGCCTCCCAGCGCCTTGCCCAGTGTGCCGGTGACGATGTCGATCCGATCGACGACCCGGTGATATTCGGGCGTGCCCCGTCCGTCGTCTCCCATGAACCCCACGCCATGCGAGTCGTCCACCATGACCAGCGCGCCATATTTGTCGGCCAGGTCGCATATGCCGGGCAGATCGGCGACGGCGCCGTCCATGGAAAAGACACCGTCGGTCGCGATCAGGCGGGTTCGCGCACCGGAAGCGTCCCTGAGACCGGCTTCAAGCGCCTCCATGTCATTGTTGCGGTACCGGTGACGCTGCGCCTTGCACAGCCGGATGCCGTCGATGATGCTGGCATGGTTCAGTTCGTCCGAAATGATGGCGTCGTCCGGCCCCAGAAGCGTTTCGAACAGGCCCGTGTTCGCATCGAAGCAGGACGTGTAGAGAATGGTGTCGTCCATTCCCAGAAACTTCGACAGGCTGGCCTCAAGTTCCTTGTGGATCGCCTGCGTTCCGCAGATGAACCGTACTGACGAAAGACCGTATCCCCACCGGTCGAGGCCCTCGTGGGCCGCGCGGATGACCTCCGGATGATCCGAAAGCCCCAGGTAATTGTTGGCGCACAGGTTGATCACCTGCGCGCCGCCGGCCACGCCGATGTGGGCCCGCTGCGGCGTGGTCAGTACGCGCTCGTCCTTGTGCAGGCCCTGTTCCCGGATCGCGCCCAGAGTCGCGCCGAATTGCCGCGAAACTTCCTTGTACGAATCAGTCATTCCAGTGCAGGATGATCTTCCCGCAATCCCCGGATCGCATGATCTCGAAGGCCTTGCCGAATTCCGAATAGTGGAACTGGTGGGTGATGACCGGTGTGATGTCGAGCCCGCTCTGCAACATCACGGTCATCTTGTACCAGGTCTCGTACATCTCGCGGCCGTAGATTCCCTTGATGGTCAGCATGTTGAACACGACCTTGTTCCAGTCGATTGCCATCTTCGTCTTCGGAATTCCCAGCATGGCCACCTTGCCGCCGTGGCACATGTTGTCCAGCATCTCCTCAAAGGCACGGTCATTGCCCGACATTTCCAGGCCCACGTCGAAACCCTCCAGCATGCCGAGCTTTTTCTGGGCATCCGCGACGCGCTCGGTTCGCGCGTCCAGCACCAGGGTCGCGCCCATCTTCCTTGCCAGTTCCAGTCGGTAGGGATTGACGTCCGTGGCCACCACGTAGCGGGCGCCGGCGTGCCTGGCGACGGCCACCGCCATCGCGCCGATCGGCCCCGCGCCGGTGACCAGCACGTCTTCGCCCAGCACCGGAACGGACAGCGCGGTATGCACGGCGTTGCCGAACGGATCGAAGATCGACGCCACGTCCAGATCGACATCCGGCGCGTGGTGCCAGACATTGGTCATGGGCAGGACCAGGTATTCGGCAAACGCGCCTGGGCGGTTGACGCCGATCCCCCGGGTATCCGCGCAGAGGTGCCGGCGCCCGGCCAGGCAGTTCCGGCAGGTCCCGCAGACAACGTGGCCTTCGCCGCTGACGATTGCGCCCGGCTCAAAATCGCTCACGTTCGAACCGGTTTCGATCACTTCACCGACGAATTCATGACCCACGACCATGGGTACGTTGATCGTCTCCCGGGCCCAGGCGTCCCAGTTGAAGATACTCAGGTCGGTGCCGCAGACACCGGTCCGGTCAATGCGCACGAGAACATCGTTGATTCCGAGTTCCGGTTCCGCAACATCCCGCAACCAGAGCCCCGGTTCGGATCGCGCCTTGACGAGGGCCTTCATCTCAAGCGTGCGTCAGCCTGGCCGGAAACCGCTCCAGTCTGCCGTCGGACCCTGCACTGCCCACGTCGTTCGCCTCCTAACCAATTTTACCAACTGGCGCCGCCGCGGCAATCGTCGCCCTGGCAAGCGCCCGGGTGGAGCTGATGACCGGAACGGGCAGTTCGCCGTCGTCCAGAACAAGCGGAATCTCGGTGCAGCCGGCGATGATTGCCTCGGCCCCCCGCTCGACCAGAGTGCCGGCGAGGACGCGCATTGACCGCCGGACTTCGGGGCCTTTGTCGCCCGACTTGATACAGGTGATCAGTCGCATGAGCTCGGCCACATCGGGTGCGTCGGGAACAACGGGCGTGATGCCCCGGCCGCGCAGGGCTTGCTGGAATCCTCCAAACTCGAGGCAGCCGTCCGTTGCGAGAACCCCGACGCTCGAGTAGTCGGCGCAGGCATCGGCGGTAACCTCAATGATGGATATCAACGGAATGGTCGTGAGTTCCGCCAGCGGCTCCAGAAAGGCGTGCGCGGAGTTGCACGGCATCACGAGGAAGTCGGCGCCGGCAGCCTCGAGCCGTCGTCCCATCTGCCCGATGATCGGTCCCGGATCATCGCCGTCTCCCAGGATGGCGGCCTGTCTGTTCGGCACCTTTGTGTTGTTGTCGACCAGCATGGGGACGTGGTCCTGGTCGCAGCCGGCCTCGGTGAGCGAGACCACTTCGGACAGAAAGTCGATTGTCGCGTCCGGGCCCATGCCGCCCAGGACGCCGACAGTCTTGAAGTTTGCAGAGAGACCGCTCACGCCCGAGGTCTCAAATCGGGTTTTCTTGTCATCAAGTCTGTCACGCTACCGGATTAGTCCCGCGGCCCTGCATTTCACAATCGCCAAGGTGAATTAACATAGTATTTCAGAAATGAGGGAACTAATGGTCTTGAGCCAGCCCGAACCTAAAACTCCCCTGCATGCCCCGTCGTTGGCCTGTAAATCCTCGGTCGTTCAGCCATGGCGGGCACGGTGCTGGATAGTCGGACTGTTGTTTCTTTTGGCGGGCAATCCCGTCTTTGCCGAGAACGTCACCATTATCCATGCGGGCACCCTGATTACGCCCGTCGACGGGACGCTGGAATCCTCCAGATCCAGGACGATCGTGATCGTTGAGGACAAGGTTGCGCGAGTGGAGAATGGTTTTCCGACCCTCGGGGAGCTGGGCTATGAGGATTCAATCTCCGCAACACTGATTGATCTCAAGGAAAGTTACGTCCTTCCGGGACTGATCGACGGACATGTCCATCTCACCGCGCTGCCAGTAGGAAACAGGCGCCTGGGTTTTGTGGTTTTCTCGGACGCGGACCGCGCCATTCTTGGCGCAGCGGCGGCCGAAAGGACTCTTTCGGCCGGGTTCACGACGGTTCGCGACCTGGGCGCACGGGGACCCGATTCGATATATGCGCTGCGTGATGGAATCAGCCGCGGCGACATCGCCGGTCCAAGAATCCTGGCGTCGGGGCAGACCATTACCCCGACAGGCGGACATATAGACAGGAGCACCGGGTTCCGGCACGGACTTTTCGAATTTTTTACCCCTTCCGGCGTATGCGACGGTGCGGATGAGTGTGCCAAGGCCGTGCGCCAGCAAGTCAGAGACTCGGCGGAAGCCATCAAATTGACGTCCACGGGCGGCGTTCTCAGCGCAGCCAGCGCCGGCGTAGGTCAACAGTTCACAAGCGCGGAACTGGAATCCATTGTCGATACCGCGCATTCCCTTGGGCGAAGGGTTGCGGCCCATGCCCACGGGCTGGACGGAATCAATGCCGCTTTGGACGCGGGCGCCGATTCCATAGAACACGGCACCTTTCTGGACGAGAGCAGCATTCTTCGCTTCAGGGAAACAGGCGCCTTTCTGGTCCCGACACTTCTCGCCGGCGATACCATTTCGCGCTGGGCGGAAATGGAAGATTCTCCCCTCCCCGCCGGTCAAAAGGAAAAGGCCCTTGTCGTGGGTGCCCAGATGCTCACGACAGCCCGCAAGGCGCACGAAGCGGGAATAAGGATTGCTCTTGGTTCGGATTCCGGCATGGACGGTCACGGCAAGAACTGCGGAGAATTCGGCCTGCTGGTGAAAGCCGGTCTTTCCAACGAGGAGGCCTTGCTGGCCTCGCTGGTCAATGCCGCGGAGAATCTGGGCATGGCGGACCAGATCGGCAGGATCCAGGAAGGATACTACGCAGACGTAATTGCCACCTCGACGGATCCGACGAAAGACATCGATGCCCTCTGCTCGATCGAAATGGTGATCAAGGGCGGGGTTGCCCATCCGGCGCCGAGATAGCGGCCTGCGCCGGACGCCGTCGCAGCGTCGCTCACGCCAAAGCGAGACTAACCGCGCCTGGAACCGCGGGAGCGAATCACCGTGTGACTGTCCCTGGGCTTGTCGAGTCTCTGAAGGAGCATGACCTCAACGTTGGCAATATGCTCTTCAATAATCGACTGCGCGCCCTTTATGTCGTTTTGCTTGATGGACGCGATCAATTGACGATGCTGTTTCAGCGCGGCATTCAACCGGGCCTTTGTGAAGGGCAACAGTTGCCTTAGAGCATGCAATCTGTTCGAAATGCCGTGATAGGACTGAATGAGAAAAGGATTCTCGCTCGCCTCGATCAGCGCGCGGTGAAAAGCGGTGTCCAGTTGATGACACTCTTCGAGATTTACGCTGAGCGCCTTGGCGGCCTGTCTCACATTGTCGACCAATGTCTGAACGAATATTTCCTTGTGGTCGGATTTCGCCAGAATCTTGAGCGCCGCCGATTCCAGCACGAAACGCATCTGGCAGATCGACACGATTTCATCGGGGTCGGGGCCAAAAACGTAGGTGCCGGACTGGGGTCTTACGTCCACAAGCCCCTCCACGGCAAGCGACATGATCGCTTCCCGTACGGGAGTTCGGCTGATTTGCAGATCTTCCGCTATGCTTTGCTCGGAAATCTGGGATCCAAGCGGAAGTCGCCCCGAGGTGATCTCCTCACGGAGCATATGCGCCACCTTCACCCTTAGCGGCGCCACTTTCATGTCCAGAACGTTTAGATTCGTGCGATTCACACCTGCAGTTCCGTCGGGAAGCCCGTTACGCCGACAATTATCTCAGTTCGTCTGAAATTGCAATTCCGCAGCGAGAATGCCTGCCTGCGCACAGGCGGCGTCGTTGCTGTCCGACGAACCGGAAACACCGACTCCACCCAGCAACGTTCCGTCACTCGCCAAAATGGCTTCCCCTCCCCCGAATCCGGGAAAAGCGGGCAGCCCCAGATAAGCGGGATTCTTCTCCGCGCGCTCGGCCCACAATTTCGTTGGCCGGCCATAGCTTGCCGCTGCCTCCGCCTTGAGAAGCGCGATCCTGACGTTGCCGGTCTTGACGCCGTCCATCCTCAGGAAAGCCAGGAGGGTCGCTCTGTCATCGTAAATGGCGATCGCCATTTTCCAGTCGTTTTCCAGAGCCTTCTGCCTGCACGCTTCAATGATTGTCTGCGCTGCATCGGAATCCAGTGTCGGGCGCATTGACTGTGCGAATGAGGGCTGCATCGGAAATAACAAGTGCAGCGCCCCGAGTAAGGCCAGATATCCCGTTTTCACGTTCATGATGAACTGCCCCTTCCCGCTCGAGTATATTAGTATATCTTTCCTCTCAGGCTCCAGGCTCCTGTGTTCCCGGCCGTACTTTATCCACTGCTGATGCTGTCGATTTTTTCGGCCGGTGCGTTTGCGCAGGTTCCTCCGGACACCATTCCCAATTCGCGTACGCTCCCCGAAGAATATCCTGAAAGCTGGGTCATCGTTCAGGACTTGAACTATCCGACAATGGTGCTGGGCAGCTACATCATCATTGACGTGGCCGCGAAAACCGATCAGGTGAAAGGACAGTTCCAGGGGGCGCAGTTCGCAGGCTTTGCCTGGTCAAAAAGGCGCGCCGAGCTCTACGTTGCCGAGAGCTACTATGAAAACGTGGGCTATGGTCAGCGCAGCGATCTCGTCACGATATACGAACAGGCAAACCTGCAACCGATCGGCAGAATTTCTCTGCCCGGCAACAAGCGGGCATTCATGACCCCCCGATCGGCCATGACTCGGCTGACCGGCAACGAGCGATTCCTGCTTCTGTTCAATTTCACGCCCGCCGCATCGGTCACGGTGGTCGACATGGAACAGAGGACTGTTGCAGGCGAAGTACAGATTCCGGGCTGCACTTTCATCTACCCGTATGCGGACCAGAGTTTCTTCACGCTGTGCGGCGATGGATCACTGGCCCACTTCAGCTTGAATGAAGCGGGCAACGTGACTGAAGAAGGGCTGACCGATCCGTTTAACGACATCGATAACGATGCCATGTATATGACCCCGGGGGTCTTCGATCAGGTCTTTTATTTCCCGACTCAGCTCGGCAAATTGCAGCCGGTCAGGCTGTCGGGCGCCGAGCCGGAAATTCTTCCGAGCTGGAGCCTGATCAGCGAAGAAGAGAAACAGGCGCGCTGGCGACCCGTAAAGCGTGAAACGGTTGATGTGGACCGCTCCGGAACGCTCTACGTCCTGATGCATCGGGTTGAAGAGGACGGCTCGCGCATTGGCGGCACATCCGAAGTCTGGTCATTCGATCCGGCAGCCCGGGAGCGCATTGCTCGCATCGGTTTGCGCAAGGACGCGTCCGCGCTTGCAGTCACGGGGGAAGACAGCCCCCACCTGGTATTGATTACCGGAAACGGCTTCGGTGTCTATGACGCGAAGACCGGAGAATTCATCCAGGAGATTGGAGGCTGGTGGGAAGACGCGACGACGTTCCAGCTCATCCACACGAACAGATGACCTGGCCCATGATCGATCCTCTGGCGCACTGGCTTGTCGCTCTTTTCCTGGCGGGAATATTCCTGGCCGGCGGGCACCACAAGTTCAGGGATTTTGAACGTTTTGTTTCGCTGCTGGGCAAATATGACGTCTTTCGTTCAGATCTGCTTGCCCCAGCCGCGGGCTTGATCATTGCGGTTGAGGCGACTGTCGGACTCGCGCTTTTGGCGTCGCTCCTGTTCCCGCAATTGCGTATTCTCGGAATGGGTGGATTTGCTGCGGGCGCCGCGCTCCTGTTCGCGTACCTGTTGTTGATGGCCTACTCTCTGGCACGAGGAAATCGGGAAATAGACTGCGGTTGCTCCTTTCACAAGCAGCGATCACTGATCTCGACCTGGCACCTCTGCCGTAATGGCGTCCTGATCCTGATCTGTCTTGCCGGCGTGTTGCCCGTCAGCGCGCGTGAACTGCAAACCATTGATTGGCTTCACCTGCCGTTGATGTTATCGGCCGCCGCTTTGCTATATGTCCTGATCGATACCTTGCTTGCGAACAGAAGTTACCTGACCCCGAACAGTGAACAGCATGACCAATTTTCTCGTAGTCTCTAATCTGATCCTCTGGGTCCTGGTATTGGCGCTCGGGGTTATTGCTTTTGCCCTCGCGCGTCAGGTCGGGGTCCTGTTCGAGCGAATCGCGCCGGCGGGCGCGCTCGCGATGAACAGGAAGCTGGCCGGCGGCGATATCGCTCCGGCGCTGCGTCTGGACACGATCGACGGAGGAGAAATCGAAATCGGCAAACCCTCCGATGCCGATAGCAAAGACAAGGCGCAGCTGATATTTTTTCTCGCTCCCGGGTGTCCGATCTGCAAGACCCTGCTGCCGGCCATCAAGTCCATCGCGGCCAGGGAGCGTGGCTGGCTTGACCTTGTCTTCGCCAGCGACGGCGAATCGCTAGACGCGCACATCGAGTTTATCGACCGGCACAGGATCGGCAGCTACCCGTACGTCTTGTCGCAGTCGCTCGGTATTGAGTTCGGGGTCAGTCAACTGCCGTTCGCGGTGCTCATCGATGACGACGGGCGAATCAGCGGGCTGGGACTGACAAATTCACGGGAGCACCTGGAGAGCCTGATCGAAACGCAAATGATGAAGGTCTCGACCATACAGGAACACCTGGAACTGGTCGATTTCGGCATCAAGGCCCCCGACAGCGCCAACGCGCGGCCTCAATGATCGGTTTTCGCAAATCCCTATGGCCCGGGAGGGGCGATGTGTCATTCGTAGAGACACTGTCGGAGAAAATGACGCGGCAACTGGCGCAACGCACTTCCCGGCGCAGCTTGCTTGGCGGCCTGGGTTCGCTGCTCGTCGGCGGCGCGGCCCTGCCCCTTTTGCCTGTGGCCAGGGCCCAAGCCGACCAGGAACCGGCCGGCTATGAAGGGGTTGCCCCCAGGCCACCGGTAAGCGAGGGAGAAGAAGGCAGCCAGACGAGCTGCGACTACTGGCGTTACTGTGGCATCGGC
This sequence comes from Gammaproteobacteria bacterium, assembly GCA_965116895.1. GTDB lineage: Bacteria > Pseudomonadota > Gammaproteobacteria > Steroidobacterales > Foliamicaceae > Foliamicus. The sequence continues at coordinate 1,830,890 of OZ220729.1, forward strand.
GGACCGCTCTGTGCCTGTTGCGGAGGCAGCGCAAATGCCTGCCCGCCGGGGACCGTGATGTCGCCGCTCTCCTGGATTGGAACCTGCCTCAATCCCGCCGACAACGTCTACTACATCATTTCCTACAACGACTGTTGCGGAAAACCCACATGCAAGCGATGTTTGTGTTCTCCAAACGATCCCAATGCGAAGCCTCCGATAAGGTCCCAGTCGAGTCGGGCTTACCTCTGGTGCATGGGATCCGGAGAAACAACGTTTACCTGCTCGACCTCGAATGTCGTCGGCATCGCCGTCGAGAAGTAACAGCGACCCTGGTCGTGCGCTTTTTCGCCGTTTGCGTTTCGGGGCTGCTGCTGTCCGTTGGCGTCAACGCCTCCGAAACTGCCGCTCCTGAAAATGCACCCGTCCTGTCGGGCGCGGAACTCAACTGGACAATGAGTTGCAGAGGTTGCCACGGGACAAATGCGGAGGGAACCGAAGGTGGCGCGCCGAACATGGCGGGCCAGGTAGCCCGCTTCCTGAGGGTGGAAGGCGGGCGGCAATATCTGGTCCGCGTGCCCGGCGTCGCCTTTGCCAATCATTCGGATTCCGAGGTGGCGGATCTGTTGAACTGGATGCTCCGGAAGTTCGACAAGGAAAACATCCCCGACTCTTTTTCTCCATATGACGAGAAAGAGGTCGGCCGTCTGCGTGAGAAACCCCTCATGACCCGCGTCGCGGAAGTTCGGCGGAAACTGGTACTCAAGATCGACGACGCTCCCGGCCCTGATTACATCGGCAAGGTACTCACGGTCACGGGCGCCATTGAGCCCGACCGGCTGGGCGAGACATTGATGCATGAGCATCTGTTCATCGACTTCTGGTTGCCCGCCGATGAGCCGGCCCGCTGGAGCCAGCTCTTCGGCCGGACTCCGCCGACTTCGCCCGAGGAACTGAAGGCATGGGAACAGCCTTTGACGATGCACAACCGCGCCGGGATGGCCGCTCGCCTGTGGGCCAACCGGGATGCCTTCACTCTGGACAGCCTGCAGGACGCACTGGACGAGGTGTCCGATTTTCGTGAGCTTGGGGGAGGCGCGATTGTTGACGTCACGTCCATCGGACTCAACAGGCAACCGGAAAAACTGAGAGAAGTATCACAGCGAACGGGAGTTCATATCGTGATGGGTACCGGCTACTACCGAACCGCCTGGCATCCCGCGACACTGACGGGCATGAGCACCCGTGATCTGGCCCTGCGGATGTATGAGGACATCACCGAAGGCGTGAATGGCACGACGGTAAAGGCGGGAATCATCGGCGAAATACCGATAGAGAAAATCACTTCCGCAGAGCCCGTTACGGGGGAATCGAAAGTCCTTCGGGCGGCGGCCATGGCAAGTTCATGGACGGGCGCAGCCATTTCGATTCACAGCGACTTTTACGATATGTCGAAACTCACCCTGGCCCTGGACCTGCTCGAAAGAGATGGCGCGGATCTTTCCCGCGTCATCCTGGGCCACATATCGAACGCGGCGGTAGCGGACCTCTCGTTTCTTGAGGGTCTTTTGCAGCGGCGAGTCTTTCTGCAGTTTGACGTATTCGGGAACCCGTGGCAGTTGAGTATGAATGATCTGCGCGGCGCCGACGCCATTCTTTCGCTGGTGGAAAAAGGCTACTCAAAACAGATCCTGGTGTCGCATGACATGTGCACGAAATTTCAGTTGACCCGGTTCGGGGGCTTCGGACTGAAGTATGTGCATACGGTGCTGTTGCCTTATTTCCGCGACGAAGGGATGACGGATGCTCAGATCAACGACATCATGACAGGCAATCCCGCCCGGGTGCTGCCGTTATCAAGGCCGTTGAAAAGGCTTCATTGAGAGCGCCTCTCTCCGGCCCACGCGGCCCGTGCAGGGTATTGCGGAACTGACGATCAATCGTCGGCGCCGGAAGGGACACCTTTTCTAAGGTTCGCTCGGTCCTGGACGTAGTATTTGATCGCGTCGGACTCTTCCTGCGTCAGAACATCGGCATGCGCGGGCATTCCGTTGGATTCCAGCGTCCCGTCAAGAACAATTTCCGTCCAGATATCAAAGATTGAAACGTGCGAATGTCTCAGGTCGGAAACATTGCCGCCACTCGCGGCGTTCGGACCGTGGCAATGCATGCAGTGCGCATGGTAAAGCCTGTCGCCAAGTCCAACCATGGCTGCCTGCTCCGCGCCAAGGGTCACCGCTTCATAGTTGTCCACCGGCCATTCGATTTTTGCAGGCAAGGGGCTGTCGCCTCCCAGGCTGAAGGCGAACAGGGCCGCGTTTCTTGCCATGTTGTAGCCCGGATGCGCGTGGCCCCCGAGAATGGCTACGTATTGCCGACCGTCCACCTCGTAGGAAATCGGCCCGCCTACCGCGCCCGTGCCGAGGGAGGCCGACCACAGCCTTTCGCCCGTTCTCGCATGGTAGGCCGCAAACTCGCCGGATCGATCGGACTGAAACACCAGTTCGCCCGCGGTTGAAAGAACGCTGCCGCCACGCGGCGGATTACGGCTGGCCCGCCAGGCCTCCTTCCGGGCCACCGGGTCCCATGCGAGCAGGTATTGGCCCTCGAGCGTGACGCCCCTTTCCTCGAGGATGGAAGCCAGGTTCTGCCACGGCCTGTATCCCAGGTCCTGCCGGAAACGGCCTTGCACGTCAACGATGTCGTCGGTCTGAGTAAACAGGAAGGCCGTTTCGTTTACCGCCATGAACATCAGCCCGGAAGGATGATGAAAGGACATGCCGTGCCAATTCCGGTGGCCGCTCGGTCCCGGGATGCCCAGGAATGGTTCTTCGATGAATCTTGCATCGGGGTGTTCCACCGGGCGGCCGGTCTCCATATCAACGTGCGAGGCCCAGTTCACGGTGGCAATCGGGTCCGCCGACAGGAGTTCGCCGGAACGGCGATCCAGAACATAAAAAAAGCCGTTTTTCGGCGACTGCATGATGACCTGGCGCACCTGGCCATCAATCTCGATATCGGCCAGGACCATGGGCTGGGTGGCGGTAAAGTCCCAGGAATCGCCTGGCGTAGTCTGGTAATGCCAGACGTAGTCCCCGGTCGTCGCGTTGAGCGCAACTATCGACGACAGGAAAAGATTGTCGCCCCCGCCCGGGCTGCGGGTCTCCCGATTCCATGGGGACCCGTTGCCCACACCTATGTAGACAATGTCCAGCTCCGGATCATAGGACATGGAGTCCCAGACCGTTCCACCGCCGCCGTTTTCCCACCAGGCGCCGTTCCAGGTCCCGGCAGCCATTTCCATGGCGGCATTCTCAAACCCGTCTCCCGGGTCCCCGGGTACCGTATAAAAGCGCCAGGCCAGTTCGCCCGTGTCCTTGTTGTAGGCCGACACATAGCCCCTGACAGCGAACTCGGCGCCCGCGTTCCCGATAAGGACATTGTCCCCGGCAATACGCGGCGCACCCGAGCTTGAATAGAGCCCCTCACTGTCTATCGTGTCCACTTTCCAGATCTCCTCGCCGCTCTCCATGTCCAGAGCAAAAAGCTGACCATCGAAAGCGGCCGCAAAAACCTTGCCGTCCGAACTCGTGGGGCCTCTGTTCAGGACGGTACAGCAAGCTCCCCGCACCGCACTGTGATCGGGCTCAGGGTCATATCTCCAGATCAGCTCTCCGGAGGCGCCGTCGACCTTGCTCACGACACCCCATCCGTCGGTGACGAAAAGGGATCCGTTCACCGCGATCGGAGTGCCCTTGAGGTTTGTTGCCGTAGCGACCGGCAGGCGCCAGGCGAGTCCCAGTTCAGAGACATTGGAGAGTGAAATCTGATCCAGCGGGGAAAACCTGTCCTCGCTGAAATTTCGGCCGGTATTGGGCCAATTCCCGTCAACTACCGTCGAAAGCTCCGGGCCATCGGCCGGGGCAGTCGATTCGCCGCAGGCCGAAACACACAGTCCCGCGGCTGCCACAAACAGGAGGGGCAATGCCCTGTCGCAAACGCCTGCAGAAATCTTCACCATCAAAGCACCTTACCCAAAATGAAGCCGCGTATCGATTCAGCGACGCTCCAGTCGCGCGCCCGGCCTGTAAATGGCTGTGCGCTCACCGAACAGGTCAGTGAGCGCACAGCGTTAGTCATGGACGTTCAGACTGTTCGCCCATGAACATGGGGACCCCGGATCTAGAACTGGACCCTGGCGCCGAGCACGAAGTTACGGCCATATTGATCATAGTTGGCGGCCTCATTCCGCGCAGTGTATTCCAGCGCCGCTATGGGGGGTTCTTCATCGAACAGATTGTTGATTCCTGCATAAACCATGGTTTCCGACCCGAACCATTCCAGAGCCTTTGAAACGAACAGGTCGTTGTATAGGGTCGTGCCCGTGTCATCGGGCGACACAATGTCGGGCTCGTCAAAGGAAATATTCCTCGCTACCTGATTGCCGATATAGAGCAATTCCCAACGAACATCAAACAGGCCTCCACTGTATGCGAGAGCCGCCTTGAATTGATGCTTGGGACGGCCCATCTCACCGGCCTTGATATCTTCCCTGGACGGATCGTTCTGAAACGGGAACTCCGACAGATCGTCCACATTGGTGTATACGATGTTGAAGGTCATCGTGCCCGTCCTGAGCATCCCGAAAGTCAGGTCGCTCGCGTCCCCGAAAAACGAACCCGCGACATCAAAGCCGCTGGTCTCGAGCGCTGCGACATTCACGAAGCCGGAGGCGATGTCGGTAATGCCGCCGACCGGAATGCCGCGCGGCGAAACACCCGGGCCCGGGTTCCGTTCAATACGGTCACAGAACTCGTTGTTGACTCCGGACTCGTCGCGCAGACAAAGATTGACGATGTCCTGACCGCCAATGGAAGCGATCGCGTCGGTAATCTCGATCGAGTAGTAGTCAATGGAGAATTCCCAGCCTTCGAATGGCCTGAAAACAACGCCGAAGGTGTAGCTTTCCGATTCCTCGGGCGTCAGATTCTCGTTCCCGCTGACCGATCCGAAAATCGTCAAGCCGTCAAAGGCGTCGAATGTGGGACCCAGACCCAGGGCGGCGCAGTTGTTGGCGACAGTCTGCGATTCATTTGCCAGGAACTCGAAGTCGCACAAGTCATCGGGCAGGAAGTTCATCTGTGCGGGAGGAGAGAAGGCCTCTGTCAGGTTCGGGGCTCTCACGGCTTCGGAGTACGTGCCGCGGATACCGAATCGCTCCACGGGCGTGAAATTGCCGCTGACCTTCCAGGCCGTCGCTCCGCCGGCATGACTGTAGTCCGCGTAGCGGATCGCTCCATCAAGCGTAAGCGTATCCAGCACCGGCACACTCACCTCGGCGAAAACCTCGGATACGTCGAACGAGGCCGATGAATCCGAAGCGGGGCCTCCAAAGGCCCCCAGTTCCTCGAGCGTATCCCAGTCAAATGCGGCTGATTCGTCCCGATACTCGACGCCGCCCGCAAAATAGACCGGTCCGCCGGGAAGATTGGCAAAGCGATTGGTGTCGCCCGTAAAGGTAAGACCCAGGACGGTCTGGTCAACCTCCTGCAGGTTGGTCGCCGGCTTGAACACGAAGTCGAGCGCTTCCTGCGATACCAGGCCAATGCCGAACGGATTCAGGGGCGCGCAACCTGCGGCATCGACAGTTGCCGGACTGCGATAGCCGGCGGGCTGCGCGGACGGCACATGGCTGCGGCACGCGGGCTGGCCCGTGGCCGGATCGACTACGGCATCGATGGCTGCGAGCAAGTTGGGCGTGATTCGTTGCGGCGCCCGGCGAATCTCGTTTCTTGTTGAGCCGTATTGCGCATAGGCGTCAAGCGTCAATGCGGAAAATCCTGCATCGAAGTCGCCCCGAAGTCCTGCAACGATGGTTGAAGATTGGCGATCGTACCACTCGCCGGAAGTTTCAAGCTCAAGTACGTTGTCCAGAATTTCAAATTGCTGGACCCCGGCGCCCAGGAACCGGGTGCGAACCGATTCCGGCAGGAAGGGATTTTCCGCAACAGTGATCTTCGGAAAAATGATTTGCCGGGGAAAATCGATATCGCGGCCGGATGTCTTGGAGTACTTGGTATCGGCATAGGCTTCAAAATCGGCGCCCAATTCAAACTTTACGCTTGCAGTACCAACGAATCGCTCAGCCGCGGGAATGATGGTCAGGTACGGATCACGCGGCCCAAGCGCGGGGATAATTTCGGCAAAGTCACCCCCAAGGAAGTTCTGCGAACGCGGATACCGCCCGGCCACAATCGGATCGGGCAATCTGAAAATATCGCTGCCGTCTTCGGTAAAGCTCCAGCGGCCGGTATCACCCAATGCCGCGTCCAGGTCATGGCGCGTGTTGAGAATACTGAAGGGGCCGATGATGTCTTCGGCCACATTCGGCAATATCAGGTGATCGGGACTGCCGTCGCCCCTGACGTTATTGGCGTCGGTGACGTTCACCCTCTGATAATTGTTCGAGAATGGCTGATCGGGCGCCAACATGAGGCTTTGCCGGTCATATTGGACAGACGCGGTGATGTGCCCGCGCCCTTCCGCCAACTCCGAACCTCCTGCAATGGCGAACCGGTAGTTTTCGCCGGCGGAATTCTCGAATCGGCGGTTGTAATTGCTGTCGAAGACTATGCCTTCCAGTTCATCGTCGAGGATGATGTTGACCACACCGGTTACCGCATCAGATCCGTAAACCGCGGATGCGCCGCCGGTAATGACCTCCACCGACCGGATCAGGATGGGAGGGATAGTTGAAAGGTCGATTGCCTGGGTGCCGGCTGCCCCGGAAACATGTCGCTTGCCATTCACCAGAACCAGGGTCCGCGACGTGCCCAGACCGCGAAGGTCGGCCCGGCTCAACCCTGTACTGCTGGTTGACCCGTTACGGGAGTCCGCCGAAATGGTATTGCGGCCACCGAAGCTCGAAAGCTGGGGCATTTCCTGCAAAAATTGACCCAGATCGGGTGTGTTGGAATAAAGAACGTCGTCCGAACCGACAGAGACCAGAGGCGCCGCGACGTCGGCCGGATTTCTGGCAATACGTGAACCGGTAACGACCACCTCCTCCACGATGGCTTGACTTCCGTCCACATCTTCCGATGCAGCATCCTGAGCGATCACGGGATTGGCTACCAACAGCGCGAGCATTGGCAGGGCGAATCTCAACTGACTTTTCATGTCGATTTCTCCTTAGGACCTGCGGCTGGTCCCTACGTTCGGTTTTCCATCCACACAAGCAAGAGTCGCCACTCGCTCATGTAGACATCAGGGAGTATGCCATTTACCATACTACCATTCAAGTATTTTTTGAAGGCGCTTGAAAATGGGCGATGCCGCGCAAATATCGCACCTCCTGTTCGTCAAGGCGGAGTGCGAGACCTGTCAATTGATCGAGCCGGTCATCGGAGAAGCAATAGATGCCGGCAAGGCGATCAGAATCCTGGTGCAGGACGATCCGGCATTTCTCGGCGCGCATTCGCCCGGCGACGATACGTTGCTCGAAGAGTCGTACCGCTGGAACGTCGAGACAACGCCGACGCTGATCGCGCTCGAACACGACAGGGAAACGGGTCGGGTCGATGGTTGGGACCGGGCCGGCTGGCGTGAAATGCTGGACCTGCCCACGCTGGCGGAGGATCTGCCCGAGTTTCGCCCCGGGTGCGGCTCCAGGAGCCTCGAGCCCGGAATTTACGAGAATCTGGTCGCAAGGTATGGAGATCCGGGACTGTCGGCACGGGTCGTTCGCCTGGAGGAATGGGACGACGAAATGGAGTCCTGCTTCGATCACGGCTGGACCGATGGCCTGCCGGTCACGCCACCGACCGATGCGCGCATTCTTCGCATGCTCAGCGGAACGAGCCGCGCTGCCGACGAAGTCATCGGCAATGTACCGCCCAACCTGGCGTCGATTACGGTTGAAAAGGCCGCCGTCAACGCGGTCATGGCAGGCTGCAAGCCCGAGTATTTCCCGGTCGTTCTGGCCGCTCTGGAGGCCGCGCTCGAACCCGTCTTCACACTTCACGGGCTGCTCTGCACAACGTGCTTCTCGTCGCCGATCATCGTCGTCAACGGGCCGATCGCCAAAAGGATCGGGATGAACTGGGGAATCAATGCGCTCGGCCAGGGCAATCGGGCGAATTCGACGATCGGCCGCGCACTGCAATTGATCGTGCGCAACGTCGGCGGCGGCATACCGGGCGATCTGGATCGCTCGACGCTTGGCGGACCGGGAAAACACACATTCTGTTTCGCCGAGGACGAGTACACGGACCCCGAATGGGAGCCGCTGTCGGTCTCGCGTGGATTCGAGCGAGGGCAGAACACCGTCACCTTGTTCCAGGGCGACGGCGTTCAGGGAATCATCGACTGGCGCTCCAATACGCCTGAAGAACTCAGCAAGTCGCTGGCCATGTCATTGCTGGCGGTTGGCCACGTAAAGCTCGCCGAGTTCACGAACGCGATGCTCGTACTGTCGCCGGAGCATCACGCCATCTTTCGCGATGCGGGATGGACCCGCGCCGACATCACGGCGGCGCTGCACGAGGACCTGAAGAGACCAGGGGCCGAGATCGTGCAGGGCGCCCAGGGCGTGGGCGAGGGTATCGATCCGGCCCGCGCCGAAGAAACTGTCAATAAATTCTGGCCCGAAGGTCTGCTGATCGTGCGCGCCGGCGGACAGGCCGGCTTGTACTCGGCGATTCTTTGCGGCTGGACCGGTGGCCGGTTTCGAGAGGAATCTCAGCCCGTCACGAGGGAAATAGTGTTGTGAGCGCGATTACCCTGCGGGACCCCACAGCGGAATCGGCCGCGGTGAACAGGCCGCGGCAGCCACCGCCCGCGTCACTGGATGGCAAGACCGTGGCTCTGCTCGATATCGGCAAGATGCGGGGAGACGAATTTGTCGATCGCCTCGAACAATTGTTCACCGAGTCGAAAGTTGCCACCAAACGGTACAAGAAACCGACGAATACGCGCACGGCCCCGACCGAGATAATCCAGGACATCGTCACCGAAACCGATGTGGTCGTATTGGCTCTCTCCGACTGCGGGTCATGCACATCCTGTTCGACCCATGACCTGAACGATCTCGACAACCTGGGTATTCCCGGCGTCAGCGTTCTGACGACCGCGTTCAGGCAGGCGTTCGAGCAACAGTGCTCGAAGATAGGTTTTGACGGCGCGTCCGTGTATACGCCTCACCCGGTATTGAACCGGACCACCGAGCAGATCCACAGGTTTGCCGACTCGGTTTTTGACGAGATCCGGGCGGCGATCGTATCGAGTTCCGGGGGGGGGACCTGACCAGGGCCTTTAGCCAGCGCGGTCAGCCGCGCTCCTTGTTCAGCATCTCGACGAACTCGCGGTCGACCTCGGTGACGCCACGCTCCTTCGCCTGCTTGATGATTCCCTTGAGCGCCGTCTTGATGAAGGGCTTGGGTATGCCGGTCAGTTGCTTGCAGGCTTCGCGCGTGAACCTCACTTCCGGGTCGATTCGGTTGGCTTCGTAGAGCACCGATTCTTCCTTCGCGCCCTTGTCGGTGGGCGTCGGGAACCAGAAGGCCTTCTTCCGCTCGGCGAACCAGAACTTCTCGCCGTCGCGGAACCCGAACGTGATGGGCATGTTGGGCATGCGCCGGGTGCCGTTCTCGATGTTCTTCGCCCAGGTTTCCTTCAGCAGGATGTTTTCGAGCCTGAGCACCAGGTATTCGGGCGTCCTGCCGTCGTCCTTGATCCGGACCGTCTCGTCCCAGTGCGCTTCGTGCACCTGGAACGCTTCCTTGATGATCAGCGGGCAACCGTCCGCCGTTCCTCGTCCGGGCGTGGGACTCTCGATCAGCGTGAACGGGTTGTCCGCCATCTTTTCCTCGGTGGTCTGGCCCGGATAGCCCAGGCTCACGATCTTCTTCAGCTTCTTCCGGTCGAACTCGACGAAGTTCACCGCGCACTTCGGATTGCGGTGCAGGTTGGTCTCGGTGTTCGATCCCTTGCGGCTGCAGACCAGAAAGGAACGCTCCTTGATGACCTCGAACGGAAGAGTCAGTTGATACGGACCGATATTGGTCGAACCGTCCTCGCTCACGGTCGTGATCAACGAGAAGGACGACGGCCAGTACGAACTGGCCTGGTACCAGTTATCGCGCATCGGGCTGTCGACGAACTCTTCGTCGATCGTGTTCGGGCTGAACAACCGATCCAGCAAACCCATGAAACCTTCCCGCCTTTCGAAATCGATGTCGCGCCGGCCGGCCGACCGATACGACGCGGCGCGAGTCTAACAGATCGAAAAATCACGCGCCGTTTGCGAGATGGCGGCTATACTTCCGCGACATGGACGCACAAGCCAAGACACTGCCCGAGAAAGAGGAAGTACGAATCCGGCCCTTCTGGTATTCGGATTACTGGATCTTCCCCAAGCTCATCACCATCGTCACCACGCTGGACAAGCACGGCCGCATAAACGCCGGGGCGTATTCGCACATCATGCAGCACGACGTGATGCACAAGACTCCGCGAATCCTGCTGGGTTTCCGCAACACTTCGGACACCTTCAACAACATTCGCGAGACCGGCGAGTTCGTGATCAACTGTCCCAAGTACGACACGCTGGCCGACATGATGGAAACAGGGCGTTTCTATCCCGAGGGCGCCAACGAGCTGGATTACACCAACTACACGATGATTCCGTCACGCAAGGTCAAACCGCCCAGCATCGCCGAGTGCCCGCAGATCATCGAATGCACGGTCGACAAGATCTACGAGCTCGACCGCACCCAGGGCCACGTTCTCGGCAAGATGGAGGCCATCGTGATGGACAAGGGCCTGGCCGCCCTGCCCCGCGCCGAGCGCCTGCCGGCCATGAACCTGCCGGTGGGGCTGGGCGACGAGAAGCGCAAGTACTACTTCTACACCTCGACCCACGACGTCGTCATGCACGAGCTGGGCGACCCGCCGGATGTCGAGGTGGAACCGGTAGCCGAAGAGGCCGAGGAAGAGGCCGCGGAGGCCGATGCGATGGAGTGGGACGCCCGGGCGCTGGAAATGCTAGACGGGGTCCCCAAGGCGCTGCAGAAGATGGTGAGGGGCCAGGTGGAAGGCGCCCTGCGCGACCGGGGCGAGGACGCCGTGACCGGCGAGCTGTTCGAGGGACTGGCCCGCGAATTCGGCCTCAGCGAGGAACTGCTGGACAGATATCGCACCGATGCGGACACGCCGGCTTAGGTTCGACCAAAACGGCGAACCGGCCGACGTGGTGCGGCTGGAGGAGGTTGAACTCGGCGATCCCGGCCCCGGCGAAGTCATCGTCAGGCTGGAAGCCAGCGCGATGCACATCGCCGACATCAAGCTGGTGCAGGGCATCGACGCGCTTCGCCGTCCCCTGCCCGTCACGCCGGGCTTCGAGGGCGTGGGCAACGTCGCGGAGACCGGCCCGGATTCGGGCTACGAGGTCGGCGACCGTGTCTTTCTGCCGCTGGGCTGCGGCACGTTCTCCGAGTACGCGCGGGTCCACAGGAACGACATGGGCATGCGGCGCGCGCCGGCCGGCGATGCGGAACAGCTCGTGCTTTCGAACATCAACGGCGCAACGGCCTGGACCCTGCTTACGGACTTCGTGGACCTCGAGCAGGGCGAATGGGTGCTGCAGGACGCGGCAAACTCCAACGTCGGGCGCTACCTGATCGTATTGGCGGCGCAGCGTGGCATCCGCACGGTCAACCTTGTGCGCCGCGAGGAAGTCTGCGGGGAACTGAAGGATTTGGGCGCCGACGTCTTGATCCTCGACGGGCCGGAGTTACCGGAACGCATGCGCGAGGCAACCGGCGGGGCAGAGATTCGCGTCGGTATCAATGCCGTTGCCGGCCAATCCGTAATGCGCATGGCCGAATGCCTGAGTGACGGCGGCTTGATCGTCAGTTACGGGACCCTTACCGACGAACCCTGCCAGCTCGATTTCTGGCAGATGTTCCTGCACGACATTCGGCTGTGCGGCATGTCAACAGTGCGCTGCCTCTCCACCCGGAGCGAAGAGGAGATCGAGCGTATCCAGAACGAAATCGCACGCATGGCCGCCGACGGGCGCCTGAGCGCAAAGATCGCCGCGCGCTACACGCTGGATGAATGGCAGGAAGCCTTCGCCCACGCCGGACGCACCGGGTCGGCCCGGGACGGCAAGATCATCGTCCTGCCCAACGCCTGAATCAGGGAAGCAGTATCGTCGATCCGGTGGTGCGCCGCCCCTCGGCGTCGCTGTGCGCCTGGGCCACTTCCCGCAGGGGGTAGCGTTGCCCGATCTTGATCGACAGCGCGCCCGATCCCACCTGCTCGAAGAGCGTGGCGGCCGCGCTGCGCAGTTTTTCCTCGGTCGACACGAAATCGAACAGGATCGGCCGGGTCAGCTTCAGTGAGCCGCGCCGCGCCAGATCAATGGGCGCGATCGGCTCCACCAGGCCGGTCGCATTGCCGAAAGTGACCATCGTGCCGAGCGGGCGCAGGCAGTCCAGCGACTGCACGAACGTGTCCTTCCCCAGCGAGTCGTACACCGCCGCCACGCCGCCACCGCTCAGCTCCTTCACCCTGGCCACGAGGTCCGGATCGTCGGCCAGCACGACGTCGGCGCAGCCTGCCTCAAGCGCCTCGTCCACCTTGCCGCTGCTGCCCACGATTCCGATGACGCGCGCCCCCAGCAGCGCCGCCCACTGCGCGGCGATCTGCCCTACGCCCCCGGCAGCCGCATACAGCAGCACGTCATCGCCTTCCTGCACGGCGTAGCTGTGGTGCAAGAGGTACCAGCTCGTCAGTCCTTTCAGCATCATGGCGGCGGCCTGCTCGTAGCTGACGGAGTCCGGAAGAGGCACGGTACGGTCCGCGGGATAAATCCTCTCTTCCGAATACGAACCTATCGGCGGCGTGCAATAGGCCACCCGGTCCCCCACGGCAAAGTCTTCGACACCCGCGCCCACCGCCAGCACTTCGCCGGCGCCCTCGGAACCCAGTCCGCTCGGATATTCGAGTGGATAGACTCCTGTGCGGAAGTAGGTATCAATGAAGTTGAAACCGATGGCCCGGTTACCGATAAGCAGTTCGCCGGGGCCGGGAGCGCCCACATCGACGGCGCGCCACTCCATCACTTCCGGGCCGCCCGCCCGGTCTACCTGGATTGCATAAGGCATCCGGGAATTTTATCGCGCTCAGGTGTCGCCGGGGGTGTACCAGATGGGTGAGCTCCAGGCGAGTTCACGGATGATTCGCGGCGCCGTGTTCCGGCACTCGGCGGGACGCTCTTCGGGCGGCAGTTGCAGGCACTGGCGCGAGCTCCATCGCAGCGACGGCGTTTCCACCGCGCGCATGTAATAGTAGCTCGGCTGGTCCGGATCGAATTCCGGGTCCTCGAACACGGCGCAGAGCGCGTCGTGTCCGGGGCCGTTCCAGACGCCCCGTTCAGGATCCAGCGCACCCGAAGACTCGGCATCGCCCGCCACGTCGAACACCTTGTAGTGCGCCTGGTCGCTGCCGTCCACCCAGCCCTTGATCACCTGCAGGCGCAGCAGGGGCGCGCTTTCCGGATCACGCCCGGCCGCCACGACGAATCGCGGAGACGAGCCCGTTGGGCCGGCCGGCAGATCCTCTCCCATGGGCACGCCATTCGCGTACCCGGTTTCCGGCACGGACTTGCAGGCGTCTTCTGAATAATCCCAGCCGCCGAAGAAGCGCGGCCGGATGCGGGGGCCGGTGGTCCCGAACACTTCGCGCCGCTTCAGTGCTTCAAAAAGGGCGTCGCGCGAGTTCTCCACCGCCCAGACGCCCGCCAGGCCGCCCGGATTGGTGTAGAGCCCGATGGGATGAACGGGGCTGGGCGTCAGGCGCTCGCCGAGATCGGTTTCCGAAACCGTGTGGCCGCGCCAACCGCTCTCATCGACGGCGCCGGACGTGGACAGGTGCGTGTCCGTCGAGCCGATCACACCGAACTTGTAGGGATTGGCGCCAAGCTGCCGGCCGGTCTGCAGGCCGGTCAGGAGAATGCCGCGGTAATAGTCGTTGCGGGAGACGCATCCGGCGTTCAGGCTGGCGCCCATCCCCGTCTCGCCTTCCCCGCAGAACGGCGGCGGGTTGTCCTCCGCCGGCAATCCCCGGTAATACCGGCGCAGTTCCTCCATGTCGCACAGCTCGTCGGGCCCGCCCAGGATGCCCGGAAGCCCGTTGAAGCACTCCGCGCTGCCCTTGTGCTGAAAGATCTCCACGATCGGCTCCAGCTCATTGCGCCGTTGCGCCGCGACCGTTGCGTCCTGCCCGGAATCCGACCGGGCATTCGGGGAAGCGAACAAGGTGCCGGAACTCAGGTTGGAACTGTGCGGTATGGACAGCACATCGCATCCCGCCGCGCCCTCGAGGCACTCGGCGGCCAACTGATCGAAGAGTTCCCGGTCGGTCGGCGCCTCGAAGGTGGAAATGGGCAGTTCCGGCACCTGGCCGTTGCGAAAGATGATGTTGCGATGGTAGGAGTTGTTGTCGCGCGTGGCGCTGTGCTCGTAGGCCACGAAGGACGTGAAGCTGCAGCCCGGGGACCGGTCGTAGGCCGCTTCCGCCATCTCGCGGGTACGCTCCCAATAGGTCCGCGAGGCTTCGCGGCAACGGGCGCCGTCCTCGCCGCAGATGTCCGCGCTGCGCGTCGGCGCGTCCCTCGACAGGCCCCGCACCAGGACCAGGATCGCCGTGGGACCGCCGTTGCGGATGGCTTCGCAGCTTCGGCTGCCGTAGGCCTCGCTGCCGGCGTCCGCGCACAGGGCGTGTTCGCCGAAAAACTCCGCGTGGTCGGTAACCGCGGCGAAGTCCAGCGGCGGACCGATCTTCCGAACCGGCATCGGATCCCCGCCCTCGTCGTAGGGAGGCAGCAGAATCTCCTCGCCGCGCGCAAAGCGGTATGCATCGGACGGCAGCGTCGTCACGCCCAGCGGCCGCGCATCGTAAGAATAGGACGTATGCACATGCAGATCGCCGAAATAGGCGTTGCGATAGGGGTTCCGGTTCGCGCAGGGCTCGCGCTCTTCGGTGTAACGCACGAGCCCCCCGGCCGGCATGGCGGCCGACTGCCGCGACGCGTCCGGACCACCTGCGGTGTCGGGCGACGGAATCGCGGCGCAACCGCATGACAGCGCGGCCCAGACCGCCACGCCCGGAACCTTCGCGAATACGGATTTCCTGATCGGCATCTCAACCGGCGACCACGCTTTCGCGGTCGGGACGAGCCCAGAGAATCGCAGCCATCGCGAGCATGATCGCAGGAATGGAAGCGTACAACACCGCGTCCCAACCGAGAAGCTGCATCACTGCCCCGGCACTCAGGGATCCGAAGGCCGCGCATCCGAGCACGGTGAAATCATTGAGGCCCTGGACGCGAAAACGTTCCTCCGGCCGATGTGAGCGCGCCAGCAGCGTCGTTCCGCCGACATACAGGAAGTTCCAGCCGAAACCCAGCGCGATCATGGCCATTCCGTAGTGCATGACCTCCCGGCCCGCCAGCCCCGCGGCGAGCGTCGCGCCAAGCAGAAGCGCGCCGGCCATCATGATGCGCCCGGCCCCGTATCGTGTGATCAGGCCCCCGGCAACCAGGGACGGCGCATACATCGCCAGCACATGCACCTGGATGACCGCCGCCGTCACGGCCAGGGAGTGCCCGTCAACCACATGCATGGCCAATGGGGCCGCCGTCATCATGAAGGCCATGACCCCCTGCCCCATCGCCGCGCCGACCACGGCCACAATGAACAGCCGGCTCCGGGCAATGGTCCGCAGCGGGCGGACGTCGCCGCCGGATTCCTCCCGCGCTTTCAGTGACGCCGGGCGCAGCCACAGGAGAAGGGCGCCGGCCAGCGCGTAGCAACCCGCCATCGCCGCAAAGCTGCCGCCGAACTGCGCTCCGGCAATCCAGTACTCGCCCCGCGCCACCAGGCCGGGACCCACAATCGCGCCGGCCATCGAGCCCGTCAATACCACCGCGACCGCCGTGGGCGCCGCAGCGGGCCTGACGCTCTCTGTTGCTGCGAACCGGTACTGCTGCGAGAAGGCCGTGGCGCAACCGATGAGTATCGAGCCCAGGCAGAACAGGGCGAAGCTCCCCACCGCGGTGGCGACCCAGGCGCACACCGCTCCCGCAGCGCCCAGGGCCGCGCCCAGCGCGAAACCCCGCGGCCGCCCGATTCGGGACATGAGCGCAGCCGCCACGATCGTGGAAAGCGCCGTGGCGACAATCAGCATCGAAAGCGGCAGCGTAGCCAGCGCCGGGTTCCCCGCCAGGCTCCGGCCCAGGATTCCACCCACCGTAACGACCGCGACCGTACCGGCAACGGAAGCGGCCTGCGCCACGAGCAGGATCAGAATGTTGCGGCTGAGCAGGTCGGAAAGAATGGCCGGCCCCGGCGATTGCTACCGCGGCACAATAGCAGCCCCCCAATCCCCCGCGCAATCTACACGCCAACAGGCTCACAGGCACGGGCGCTTCGGCTACAATGCGCGCCCATGGCGAATTCAGCACAAGCAGCCAAACGCGCCCGCCAGGCCGTGGAGCGCCGCGCGCGCAACATGTCGGCACGCTCCAGGCTGCGCACCGCCATCTCCAGGACCGTCCGCGCCCTCGACTCCGGCGATGCCGAAAAGGCCGCGGCCGCCTACGAGCAGGCCAGACCCGTCATCGACTCGATGGTCGGCAAAGGCATCATCCACGCCAACAAGGCCGCCCGCCACAAGAGCCACCTGAACAAACGCCTGAAAGCCCTCTCCGCCGACTAGGCGCTGCAGACAGGTTCTTCCTTGTCGAGGGCGGGACGCCGCGAGGGGCATGCCCTCGCTCCCAGGGGTCAGCGCAGGCGCACGGCGGTGCCGCTGGCGGCGACCATGAGCATGCTGCCGCCGGAGCCTACGACTTCGTAGTCCAGATCGATGCCGACGACGGCGTCGGCGCCCTTCATGCGGGCCTCTTCGGACAATTCGGCGAGCGCGGTCTCGCGGGAGCGCCGCAATTCCTTTTCGTAGGCGGAGGATCGGCCGCCCACGATGTCGCGAATGCCGGCGAATATGTCCTTGAGGATGTTGGCGCCGACGATGGCCTCGCCGGTCACGATTCCGCGGTATTCGCGGATTGTCTTGCCTTCAACGGTTGGTGTCGTGGTCAGAATCATGCTCTTTCTCCAGTTGTTCCAGTCTTTGTACGGATGCGGTTGCAAGTTCCCGGGCGCCCGCGCCGGTCAATGCCGAAATTGTGAACACGGGTGCGGACCAGGCCAGTTCCCCGGTAAGACTTTCCCTGATCCGCGCGGCCTCCTCTTCGGGCAGCAGGTCGGCCTTGTTCAATACGAGCCAGCGTTCCAGTCCGGCCAGCTTCTCATCGAATTTCTCCAGTTCTCCGGCAATCGTGGTGACGTCCTCCGCCAGGCCGCCGACCGCAGCCGCGCTGCCATCCGCCGAGGTCATGTCCACCAGGTGCAGCAGCAGCCGCGTGCGCCTCAGGTGGCGCAGGAACCGGGACCCCAGTCCGACGCCGCTCGCGGCGCCCGGCACCAGGCCGGGGATGTCGGCCATCACGAAGCTCTGCATCGGACCCACGGCCACCACGCCCAACTGCGGATGCAGGGTCGTGAAGGGATAATCCGCCACCTTGGGGCGGGCCTCTGACACCGCCCGCAGCAGGGTGGACTTGCCGGCGTTCGGGAGGCCCAGAAGCCCCACGTCCGCCAGCAGCGTCAAATCCAGGTCAAGGCTCCTGACCTCGCCGCGCGTCCCCGGCGTGTGCTGGCGGGGCGCCCGGTTGACGCTGGACTTGAAGCGGGCGTTGCCCCGCCCTCCGCGCCCGCCGCGGGCCACCAGCAATTCGGTCCTGTCGGCGTTCAGTTCGCCCAGGATCTCACCCGTGTCGGCTTCCGTTACCCGGGTCCCGGCCGGCACGGGGATCTCAAGATCGGCGCCGGCCGCTCCGCTTCGGTCGCGGCCCGCGCCCCCCCTGCCGTTGCCGGCCCGAAACACCTTGCGCGCGCGGAAATCGGCGAGCGTGTTGATGTCCGGCTCAAGCACCAGCGTCACGTCGCCGCCGTCGCCGCCGTCGCCGCCGTCCGGGCCGCCGCGGGGAATGTACTTCTCGCGGCGAAAGCTCACGCAGCCGTCGCCGCCATCGCCGGCGCGAACGCGGATCCGGGCTTCGTCGGAGAATTTCATGATGGCGGTGGCGGCTGGCGAGTCGTGACGCTACCACGTTCCCCGCCCGAAACGGGGTGATTGCCGCGGAGGGCGGGACGCCCTCGCTCCCCGGGGTCAGGAGGGGATTACGGAGACGAAGCGGCGGTTGGCCGGGCCCTTGCGTTCGTACCGCACAATGCCGTCGCTGGTGGCGAACAGGGTGTGATCGCGTCCCAGGCCCACGTTGGCGCCGGCATGGAAGGCGGTCCCGCGCTGGCGCACCAGGATATTGCCGGCCAGCACCTGCTCGCCGCCGAACTTCTTGATTCCCAGCCGTTTGGACTCGGAATCGCGGCCGTTGCGGGAACTGCCCGCAGCTTTCTTATGCGCCATAGGTCAACTCTCCTCGCCCGCCTTGTCCGCCGCGGCTTTCTTCGCCGGGGCCTTCTTTGCGGCAGCTTTCTTCGCGGGCGCCTTCGGCAGATCGATGCCGGCAATCTCCACGGTCGTGAATTGCTGGCGATGCCCCAGGGTGCGGCGATAGTCCTTGCGCCGCTTGAACTTGATCACTTCGATCTTTTTTGCCCGTCCGTGTTCGCACACGGTGGCCCGAACCTGGCCCACCGGCTTGCCGGAAGTCCCGATGCGCGTATCCGAGCCTTCCTGCCCGCCGATCAGCATGGCATCGAAACTCAATTTGTCGCCGACCTCGGCGCTGAGGCGCTCAACGCGCACCCGCTGACCTTCGGAAACGCAATACTGCTTGCCGCCGGTGCTGATCACCGCAAACATCTGGACTCTCCGGGAACCTGACTGGCCGGGGCGCGATTATATCCGCTCAAACCTCCGGCTGGACAATCTATCCACCATCCGCGCTGCCGCCCAGCCCCACCGCGTCGGCGGCGAACGCGAACTGGTTGGCGACGTCCTCGATCCGCATCCAGGTCGGCGTGCCGGCGCCGTGACCCGCGCGCGTCTCGATGCGGATCAGCACCGGCCTGGCGCAGCCCTGGGCATGCTGCAGCGCCGCGGCGAACTTGTAGCTGTGCCATGGCACGACCCGGTCGTCATGATCCCCGGTGGTGACCAGGGTCGGCGGATAGCAGACTCCCTCGGCGACGCGATGCACGGGTGAATACGCGTACTGGGCGCGAAAATCCGCCTCGTTCTCGGACAGGCCGTAGTCGTCGGCCCAGGCGCGCGCGTTGGCGCTGGGCGTGTGGTAGCGGAGCATGTCGAGCACGCCCACGTCCGGCAGCGCCGCGCCGAACAGGTCGGGGCGCTGGGTCATCACGGCGCCCACAAGCAGGCCGCCGTTGCTGCTGCCCTGGATCACGAGCCGCGAGGGCATCGTGTAGCCCTCGTCGATCAGCCACTGCGCCGCGGCGATGAAATCGTCGAAAACGTTCTGCTTGCGCTCGCGGGTGCCGGCCAGGTGCCACTCGCGCCCGTACTCGCCACCGCCGCGCAGATTGGGGATCGCGAGCACGCCGCCGAGTTCCAGCCAGACCAGGCGGGCGCTGCTGTAAACGGGCGTCAGCGATATGTTGAAACCGCCGTAACCGTACAGCAGCGTGGGGTGCTCGCCGGTCGTCTCCAGTCCCTTGCGATGGACGAGGAACATCGGGATCCGGGTGCCGTCCCGGCTGTCGTAGAAGACCTGGCGGGTCACGAACTGCGTGCCGTCGACCGGCGTTTCGGTGCGATGGTGCAGCGCGCTTTCGCCCGTGCCGACGTCGTAGCGGTAGACGGCGCCCGGATCGGTGAATCCGGAGAAATTGTAGAACGTCTCGGGATCGTCCCATCTGCCGCCGAATCCGCGCACCGTGCCGATCCCGGGCAGTTCGATCCGCTCCACCAGGCTGCCGTCGGCCTCATGCACCATCACCAGCGGCTTGACGTCCTTGAGATAGGAGGCGATCAGCCGTCCGCCCACGGCGTTGATGCTCTGCATGGTGTTTTCGCCCTCGGGAATGACTTCGGTCCGCTCCTGCGGGCTGTTGATGTCCAGGGAAATCACCTTGCGGCGCGGCGCATCCTTGTTGGTGGAGAAGAAGAAGGTTTCGCCTACGTTTGCAACGTAGCGGTATATGGCGTCCCATTCGTCGAGCAACGGCCGTATCGCGGAATCGGGTTCGTCCATGCGCCGGTAATGCACGGCATTGCTCAGATAGCCTTCCTGCAGTATGACAATCAGGTAGTCGCCGTCCTCGGTGACCGCGGCGTACGCGTTGCGGCCTTCGTCCGGCGGCATCCGAAGCACCAGCCGGTCGTCGGCCTGGTCCGTCCCGAGTTCGTGGAAGTAGACCGACACGGCCTTCTTGTCGTCGCCGGCGCCCTGGCCGTCCACCGGGTAGCGGCTGTAGTAGAAGCCGCGCTCGTCCGGAGTCCAGGAAACGCCGGTGAACTTGGTGTAGGTCAGACGGTCGGGCAGGTCCTCGCCGGTTGCGACTTCGCTCACGTGCCAGTCGCGCCAGTCGGAACCCCCGTCGGACTTCGCATAGGCGATATAGCGGCCGTTGGGACTGACGGCGTTGCCTGCCAGGCTGACTGTCCCGTCCTCGCTCCAGGAGTTGGGATCGAGCAGTATCCGCGCTTCGCCGTCCAGGCCCTCGCGCACGTAGAGCACGCTGTGGTTCTGCAGGCCGTCGTTGCGGAACTCGAAATACCACGGTCCCTCGCGCCAGGGCGTGGAGCGGCGCGGATAGTTCCAGACCTCGGTCAGCCTCTCCCTGAGCTGCTCCCTGAGCTCGATCGACGCCAGGTAGGGCTCGACCAGCTCGTTCTGGGCTGCGATCCAGGCCGCGGTCCCGGGAGCATCCATCTCCTCCATCCAGCGATAGGGGTCGGCAACCTGAACGCCGAAATAGTCGTCCTGCTGTCCGGAGCGCGCCGCGGACGGGTATTCGAGTACGTCGTCACCCGGCTGTGAGCAGCCCGCGGCAAGCAGGGCCAGCGAAACAAGAAGACCAGTTCTGCGCATGTCGGGCAACTCCACTCGGGCGAGCGTGAATTCTAGCCGTTAGGGACCGCTTGGAGCCGGCAAATTGATATCATTGGCGCGGTGTCCAATTCGGAGGTATTCCGGCAGGCCTTGCGGCTGGTGGGGAAGGACTTCAACCTCCTCAACCGCCTCATCTACAGCCACTTGCGCAGCGACGTGCCGCTGGTGGGGCGGGTAGCGCAATACCTCCTGAACTCGGGCGGCAAGCGTATACGCCCCCTGTTGCTGATGCTCGTGGCGCGCGCCCTGGGCTGCGCTCCGGGCGGCCCCCAGGTCCGGGCCGGCGTCATCGTGGAATACATCCATTCGGCCACGCTGCTGCACGACGATGTCGTGGACGAGGCGGAAATGCGCCGCGGCAAATCGGCGGCAAACGTGCTGCACGGGCCCGCCGCCAGCGTCCTGGTGGGCGATTTCCTCTACTCGCGCGCGTTCCAGTTGATCGTCGAGCTGCTCGAGCAGCGGCGGGCCGTGGAGGTCCTTGCGTCCACCACCAACCAGATCGCCGAAGGCGAAGTCATGCAACTGATGAATCTGAACGAGTTGGCCGTGACCGAGGAGCAGTACCTCGAGGTCATTCGGCGCAAGACCGCCTCCCTGTTCGAGGCCTGCGCGCGGATCGGCGCCATCCTGGCGCACAGCGACAGGGATGTCGAGGACGCCGCCGCCCGCTACGGGCTTGAGCTCGGCATGGCCTACCAGATCACCGACGACGTGCTGGACTACTCCGGCGGCGAGGAGGAGTTCGGCAAGAACGTCGGCACCGATCTGAAGGAGGGAAAGACAACCCTGCCCCTGCTTCACGCCATGCGGGTCGGGTCTCCCGGCCAGCAGAGCGTGCTGCGCAATGCCCTGCGCACCGGTGGTCTGGACAACCTTTCCGACGTCATGGAAGCGATCGAATCCACGGGGGCGCTAAAATACGCCGCCGGGCGCGCACGTGAAGCTTCCGGGCGCGCCGCGGATGCCCTGTCCGCCCTGCCTGAAAACCGCTATCGCGACGTGTTGACATCGCTGGCGCGGTTTGCAGCGGAGCGCAGCTACTAGCATCCGTGTACTCATCCCTACGGTCGGGGTGTAGCTCAGCCTGGTAGAGCACTGTCTTCGGGTGGCAGGAGTCGCTGGTTCAAATCCAGTCACCCCGACCATTTTTTGCTTCGAGTGTGATGTAAATATCGTTGACAAACCCATGAAATAATGTATATTTGCTGAACCAACAATGCCAGCCTTGGGGCAACGATAATGCGCAAAGCAGTTGTTGGAATCACTCTGTTTCTGCTCGCGGCGCCACTGGTCGCCGACGAGAAACTCAAAGACCGGATGATGCACTCGGCATCGATCCTGCAGGAAATCCGCGGACCCCTCGAAGAAGAAGCCCCCGGCGTCCTTGAAAACGCCTATGCCGTCGCGATCTTTCCGGAGTTCGTGAAGGTGGGTCTTTTCGGCGGCGTGAAACACGGCCGCGGCGTGCTTTCCACGCGGCTCGAGTCGGGAAGCTGGAGCAGGCCGGCCTTCGTTCGCATCACCAGCGGCAGCTTCGGTCTGCAGTTCGGCGTGTCCATGTCGCAACTGCTGATCGTGTTCAAGGACCCGAAGGCCGTCGAGGCGATTTCCGGCGGGCAGTTCACGATCGGCGCCGACGCCGGCTATGCGGCGGGAGAGCTGGGCGGCAGCGCGACTGCCGGCACGGACAACAAGCTGGAGAACCGGATCGTGATGATGGCCCGCTCCAAGGGCCTGTTCGCGGGCGTGTCGCTGGAGGGAGGAGTTCTCCGGACGGAGAAGGACTCCAACGTCGAGTTCTACAACGACGCCATCGGGCTGGACGGCCGGACCCTGCTTGAGGACGAGGAAGTGGAGTTGCCGCCGGTCGCGCAGCATTTCCTCATCGTTCTCGACGAGTCCGTGCCGCCCGTTTCGCCGGAAGCGATCCCGGCAAGCGGCGAAGGCGAATCGGATGTGGACCTGCGCTTTGCCGGCGACGAGAACGCGGAAACCGTGGCTGACAGCGCACCCGATTCCGCGCCCGGCCAATCGGCAAGGATGAATCTGCGCGGCAGCACGGGGCGCGATGCGTCCGGCGGCGCCGCGAGCGGCCTGAGCGCAAACGCAGAGCCGCAGGCGGGGTCGTGGGTGACGCCCGCGACCGGAAGCCCGCAGCCGGGTGGAGGGCAATCGTCCGGTTCGGGGCTCGGCGGCAAGATCGCCGGCAGGCTTGCGGACACGGCGCTGGATGGCGCCAAGGACCTGGCGGTGGATTCCATACGCAACAGTCCTGAAGCGCGTGGCGCGAAACTGGCCGCGCGTGTGGGCAGCGAACTGGCGAGCTCGGCAAAGCCCGACCCGTCGGCGCCCCTGCCGAGGAAGCGGCCTTTGCTGGAGCCGGAAGCGGCCATCGCCTCCAGAGACGGCGCATGGATAACGCCGGACGCCCCGGGGTACGGGATGGCCAGCCGGTCGCCCGTTTCGCTTCCGTCAAGCGCCGGCGTGCCCGCGGTGGAAGTTACCGGCCCTCCGGCCCCCTCGGAATGGCCTGACGAATGGCGTGATGCGCAAATCCTGGGCGGGGTTTGCGAACCCGGATCCTGAACCCGCGCTAGCCGCGCCGAAAATAGCGCCGCGCCAAAGCATCCGGAGAACGGCGCAGGATATACGCCAGGGCCAGCAACCGATTCCTCAGGCTGCGCCTGAACCACCCGTCACGCTTCCATCGCCGGGCCGACACGCCCAGGGCGGCCGGCACGGGAGCGAACCGGCCTGATTTCCGCAGGCGCCTGACCAGCGGAGGTTCTTCGAACAGCGCGCGGGGCGGAAAGCCCCCGGCCTGCCGGTAGGCATCACGGCGCATGAAAAGACCCTGATCGCCGTACGGCGTGCCGATTCCCGCACGCAGGTTGATCAGAAAAGCCAGCAGACGCGCCTGCCAGCAATGTTCGCTTTGGAAAACGAACCGGAACCAGCCACCCACGGCGCCCTGCTTCATGTGCGCGCGAATGACGGCAATGGACTCCGGCCGGGGCGTGTTGTCGGCATGCAGAAACCACAACAGCTCATGCGCCGCCGCCCGCGCGCCCTTGTCCATCTGTTCTCCCCGGCACGCGCGAGACGCCAGGTAGCGGCAGCCCGTATCGGCGCACAGCGCCTTGATCTCCGCATCGCTTCCGCCATCCACAACGATGACCTCGGAAGGCGGCGGATCGAGCACGGCCAGGGCCGTCAGGACTCGCCCGAGCGCCTGCCGGTCCCGGTAGACGGGGATGACGACGGAAACTTCCATCAGGCCAGCCGGTTCAGCACGAGCCAGCGATGCAGCTCGCGCCGCGCCGGCCTGGCGTCCCCGCGCAGCGCCCGGGCCAGGGGCGCCAGGTCAGCCTGGCGGTCGACGTCAAATCCGCCGGGAACGCTCAGCGCCGACTGGCCGGCCTTGCGGCAGGCGGCGTTCAATGCATGCGCCAGACCCTGCGAACCCCAGGGAAGTCCGGCCAGCGGAGGCCAGCCCCGGCGCGTGGCCATCATCGTCACGCCGCCGTCGCGGGCCGCGGCCAGCACCGCATCATGCCCGGCAAGGCCGGCGGCCACGCGCCGGTAGTGCGGCGGCTTCAGCACCGGCGCATCGCTGCCGATGTAGATACGGCGCTTCAATTGCATGGAGTCGAGCGCCCGGTCCAGTCTTTCCAGCCGCCTGCCCAGGTTGCCGGCGCCCTGCGCGAGGACCCTGACCGGCGCCTGACGGCCCGGTCGCCCCGCCGGCAGGGAACGCGCCCAGTCGATATCGTCGCGGTCTTCCGGGACCAGCACGACCGGGCCGCGCCAGGCCCGAAGGTCCTCCAGAGCGCAGTTCAGCATCAGCCGGCAGAGTTCCACCACGTGCCGTTCCTCCAGGGACGCTGCCAGACGGCGTTTTCCGTGACGCGCGCGCGGTCGGCGAAACACCAGCGCGAGCGCACAATCTCGCCGCTGTGCTATGCTGGAATTCAGCCTGAATAGACTCATATCCGATGGTAGATCAGTACACTTCCTAGTTCATAATCCACACGCGAGCGCACCGGCCAGGACAATTTGATGCAGTACTCCAATTTTGTCAGGACCTTCAACGCCCATAGCGGCGCGAAGGAATTGATGGAAGACATGTCGTGCCCCATTCCCGGAGTCGACAAGGTGTATCGACTGGGCGGCGGCAACCCGGCAATTATTCCCGAAGTCAGGGAAATTTTCCGCGCCGAACTGGCGAAAATAGCCGCCGACCCCAACCGTTTCGACAACATGGCTTCGATCTACTCAGAGCCGCTCGGAGACACCCGATTCCGCGAGGCGCTGGCCGATATGCTCCGCGAGGAATACGGCTGGCCCCTGACCGCCAAAAATATTTCCCTGGCGCCCGGCAGCCAACTCTGCTTCTACTATCTCTTCAACCTCTTCGGCGGCGTGGGCCCCGGCGGCAAACGGCGCCGGATCATCATCCCGCTGTGTCCGGAATACATCGGCTACAAGGGTTTGCTTTCCGACGATGCGGACGTCGCGTCCCGCCGTTCGGTCATCCGCAAGCTTCCGAACCGCCAGTTCAAGTACGGCCTGCGCATGGAAGGGCTGGATGAAGTCGCGGACGTCGGCGCGATTGTCGTATCAAGGCCCACCAATCCCACCGGCAACGTGATTCGCCAGTCGGAACTTGCGCGGCTCGACGAAGTGGCGCGGGAACGGCAGGTCCCGCTGATCGTGGACAACGCCTACGGCTTCCCCTTCCCCGGCATGATCTACGTCAACGAGCGCCCGGAGTGGAACGACAACACCATCCTCACGATGAGCCTGTCCAAGATCGGCCTGCCGGCGCTGCGCACGGGGATCGTCGTGGCCAACGAGGAGGTCACGGAAATCATGGGGCGGGTGAACGCGCTTACGCAGTTGGCGGTGGGGGCCGCGGGCGCCGCACTGGTCGCGCCGTTGCTGGAGAACCGCGAACTGTTGCGGATCAGCCGCGATCTGATCATGCCGTTCTACCAGCGCAAGATACGCGACGCGGTGGGCTTCTGCCATGAAACGCTAACCAACTGCGACTATTACATTCACAAGCCGGAAGGCTCGATGTTCCTGTGGCTGTGGTTCCCGGGGCTGAACGACAACCAGGCCCTCTACCAGCGGCTCAAGACCCGCGGCGTGATGATACTTTCCGGCCACGAATTTTTCCCCGGTCTCCAAAAGCCCTGGACCCACGAGCGCGAATGCATCCGCGTCAACGTCTGCGGCGATGCGGACTCGGTCTTCGAAGGGCTGAGAATCATCGGCGAGGAAGTTTCCCGCCTGCAAGCAAAGGCAGCCTGAGCCTCATGGATACGGCAATGCTGGTTTTCCCCGGCCAGGGCGCCCAGTACGCGGGCATGGGCAGCGATCTCTACGGGGCCTTCGACGCGGCCCGCAAAGTTTATGACGAGGCCGGCGAGGCGCTCGGCTACGACATGCGGGAGCTCAGCTTCAACGATCCCGAAGAACAGATCGGGCTGACCCGCTATACGCAACCCGCGCTGCTGACCCATTCGATCGCCTGCCTGCGTGTGGCCGAAGCGCAGTCGGGCCGCGAGTTGACGCCGCTGGCGGCGGCCGGACACAGCCTGGGCGAGTACAGCGCGCTGGTCGCAGCCGGGGCGCTGGATTTCGACGATGCGCTGCGACTGGTCGGCGAGCGCGGCCGGCTGATGGGCGAATACGGCGAAGGCGGCATGCTGGCGCTGGCCATGGACGCCGAACAAGCGCGGCAACTAGCCGACCGGCACTGCTGCCAGGTCGCCGGCCTGAACCTGCCGTCCCAGACGGTCGTCGGCGGCACCCACGCGGACCTGGAGCAACTTGCCGCCGACCTGGCGGAGAATTATCCGCGCAAGCGGGGAACGCCCCTGGCCACGGAGGGCGCATTCCACACCTATCTCATGGTGACGGCGGCGCGGGAGTTCCGCGACGTACTCAAGCGCACGGAGTTCCGCGCTCCCCGTTTCCCGGTGCTGTCCAACTACACGGCCCGGCCGCACGATCCGGCGCCGGACGCCGTCCGCACGCGGCTTTTCTTTCAGCTCATCAACCCGGTGAACTGGGTCGGTTGCATGCAGTGGGCGGTGGAGAACGGCGTGTCGTCATTCCTGGAATTGGGCGGCGGGATCGGGCGGGGCGAAACGCCTGCGGAGAAGCGGCCCAATCTGCAGGGCATTCTGCGCAAATACTGCCGCGGCGCCGGCCATGAAGCCGAAATCAGCGCCGTCATCAACGCCGACGACGCACTCGCTTTGAAACCGGGTTAGCGGAAGTCGCGCCAGACGCCGGCGGCGACGCTGAGCCAGGCCACCGCCAGAGCCATGCCGCCATAGGGAGTAAGCG
The DNA here is from genome assembly GCA_965116895.1 of Gammaproteobacteria bacterium. Classification (GTDB taxonomy): domain Bacteria; phylum Pseudomonadota; class Gammaproteobacteria; order Steroidobacterales; family Foliamicaceae; genus Foliamicus. The sequence continues at coordinate 1,858,398 of OZ220729.1, forward strand.
GGCCAAAGTCCGGGCCGCCCAGCAGGTTCATGTAGACCGTGCCCGAAAACACCGCAATGCCCGCGATTAACAACCAGCCGGCCACCTTGTAGAACAGGATGTCCGGGCTGCGGCGCAGCATCAGCCCGACGGCCAGCAATCCAAGCGAGTGCGCTACCTGAATCTTGTTCGCCCAGTCCCAGGCACGCACCTCCGAAACGGCGGCGCCCGCCTCGTAAAGACCGTGCGTTCCGTAGGCGCCAAGAAAGATGGATGACGCCAGCGACAGCGCCGCCAAGAGCAAAAACACCAGTGGCATCAGGACCTCCTCGCCTGTCCCGGCCTATTTCCCGGACCCAACACTAGCACGTTCCTCCAACTCGATCAGCACGCCGAAACAGTCCTTGGGATGCAGGAACAAAACCGGCAGGCCATGCGCGCCGATGCTGGGCTCGCCGTCCCCCAGTATGCGCACGCCCTGCTCGCGCACCCGGTCGCGCGCCGCGACGATGTCGTCCACTTCGCAGCAGATGTGGTGCATGCCGCCGGCCGTCGCGCGCTTCAGGAATCCGCTGATCGGCGAGTCCTCGCCCAGCGGTTCCAGCAGCTCGAGCGCGGTGTTGGGCAATCGGACAAAGACGGTGGTGACGCCATGCTCGGGCAGCGGCTTGGGTTCGGAAACCTCCGCGCCCAGGACATCGCGATAAAAAGCGGCGGCCTGTTCCACGTCCGCCGTGGCCAGCGCCACGTGGTTCAGCCGGCCGATCGCGCCCGATGCGTCACGCTCCGGCGTGGGTTCCGCCGCCCGCCTGTCGGGCGCCGAATCGGCCAGATCGGCGATCCGGCGAGCGAGTTCGTCCAGGCCGGTCCCCTCCAGCGCCGAGCAACTGACCACCGCGTCGCGCCCCGCCGCCGGGACGGAACGCGCGTAGTCGGACGCCGTGGACCGGGCCAGTTCACGCGTTTCGCCGTCGGCCTTGTTGACGACAATCAGGTCGGCAAGCTCCCGTATCCCGCGCTTCATCCCCTGCAGTTCGTCGCCCCCGCCGGGCGCGAGCACCAGCACGAGCACGTCCACCAGTTCGGCGACGTCGGTGTCCGCCTGTCCCGAACCGGCCGTTTCAAGCACCAGATAGTCGAAGGGCCCGCTGCCCAGCACCGCAAGGGCTTCGCGCGTTCGGCCGCTCAAGGCGCCGCTGGCGTCGCCGGTGGGCGACGGCCGGATGAAGACGCCGGCCTTGCGCGCGAGTTCGGCCATCCGGGTCTTGTCTCCCAGGATCGAGCCGCCGGTGCGCGACGAGGTGGGATCGACGGCCAGCACGCACACGCGCTTGCCGGCATCCGTGAAGCGCAGGCCCAGTTGCTCGATCAGCGTGGACTTGCCCGCGCCGGGCGGCCCCGTGATCCCGATTCTCCTGGCCGGGACGGATCCGGCCCGAAGGCGCTCGATGAGCTCGCGCGCGGCATCCCGGTCGGCGCCCCGCTCCGACTCCACCAGGGTCAGAGCGCGCGCCAGGCTGCGGCGGTCGCCCGCCAGCACGCCGTCGGCCAGGATGTCGATCTGTCCGCTCATTCGTAGCGCAGGATGAGTTGGTTGGTCTCCAGGTTGTCGCCCGGACTCACGGCGATTTGCCGAATGCGGCCGTCGCGGGGCGAGAGCAGGCTGTTTTCCATCTTCATCGCCTCGATGACGCCGATTTCCTGCCCGGCCTTCACTTCCCCGCCTTCCCCCACGCGCAGCTGGGTCAGCACGCCGGGCATGGGCGCGTTCAGCACGGTGACTCCCAGGTGCGCCGGCCGCGCCGCCATGCGGCCCTTCAGCCGGGCCGAACGCGGCGGCAGGTACACGAACTCGCGCTTGGCGCCCGCATGCGAAACGGTTACGCGCAGTCCTTCACGCCGGACAACGAAAAACAGTTCGCCTCCGGTCAACCCGGAGCCTTTGGGAACCCGCACGCTGCAGCAGGCAACCGGCTCGAACGGGCGCCAGCCGCTCTCCAGCCGATACACGCGCCGGCCGAATCGAACGCTCAGACGCCCGCTTTCCCATTTCCTCTTGACCGGCGTCTCCCGATCATCGGACAGCAGCACCGCCTCGGTCCAGTCGGCCGGCATCAGACGGGCGGCGCGATCCTGGACCATTACCGTCACGGCGCCGAGCAGTTGCGCCAGTGCGGCGGGGCAATCGTCTCCCGGCCGAAAACCCTGCGGATATTCCTCGGCGATGAATGCCGTGGTGAGATCGCCCGCGACGAACCGGGGATGACGCGCCAGCGAAGCCAGGAAGAGCACGTTCGTGGCCGGCCCTTCCACGGCAAAGTTGTCGAGCGCGGCGGCCAGCCGATCGGCGGCCTGGTCGCGGTCCCGCCCGTAAACCACCAGCTTCGCGATCAGCGAATCGTAATAGACGGAAGCCTCGTCGCCCTCTTCCACCCCGGCGTCCAGTCGCAGCGCCGGGCCGGCCGAAGGAGGCAGCCAGCGAACCAGCCGTCCGGCCGCGGGCAGAAAGTCCCGTTCGGGGTCTTCGGCGCAGATCCTGGCTTCCATGGACCAGCCCTTGAGTTCCACGTCCTCCTGGGTGAAATCCAGCGCTTCCCCCGCGGCAATCCGCAACATCCACTGAACCAGGTCGATGCCGGCAATCCACTCGGTGATCGGATGCTCCACCTGCAGCCGGGTGTTCATTTCCAGCAGGTGGAAACTGCCCGAGGCATCGACCACGAATTCGACCGTGCCGGCTGAACGGTAGCCGATCGCCTTCGCCAGCGAAACGGCGGCCTGGCCCATCTCGGAGCGCATTTCCGGCGTCAAGAAGGGCGAAGGCGCCTCCTCGATGACTTTCTGGTAGCGGCGCTGAATGGAGCACTCGCGCTCGCCAAGATGCACCACCGAACCGTGGCCGTCGGCCAGCACCTGAACCTCGATATGGCGCGGCCGCTCCAGGTATTTCTCCACGAAGACGCGCCCGTCGGCGAATGCGGCCTCGGCTTCCCGCACGGCCTGCTCGTATCCCGCGCGGCACTCGGCCTCGTCGCGCGCGATCCGCATGCCGCGCCCGCCGCCGCCGGCCTGGGCCTTCAGCAATACCGGGTAGCCGATGTCGGCGGCCGCTTCGGCGGCGGCATCGGCGCTCTCCATGGCCTCGGGGCGGCCGGGAATCACGGGAACGCCCGCGTCGGCGGCGATTCGCTTGGCTTCCAGCTTGTCGCCCATGAGCCGGATCGCTTCCGCCGGAGGTCCGACGAAAGTGATGCCGGCCTCCTCCACCGCCGCCGCGAACCCGGAGTTCTCCGACAGGAACCCGTAGCCGGGGTGCAGCGCGTCCGCGCCCGACTCTCTGCAGGCCGCAATGATTTTTCCCACGTCGAGATAGCTCTCGGCCGCGGTCATGCCGCCTATGCAGACGGCCTCGTCGGCCGTGCGCACGTGGAGGGCCTCGGAATCGGCGTCGGAGCAGACGGCCACGGTGCGAATGCCGAGAGCCTGCGCGCCCCGCATGATGCGGCAGGCGATCTCGCCGCGGTTGGCGATCAGCAGCTTCTTCAAAGCGGGATGTTGCCGTGTTTGCGCCAGGGGTCCCTGATGCGCTTGTTGCGCAGCATCGCGAACGAGCGGCACAGGTGCGCGCGGGTCACGCGCGGCTCGATCACGTCGTCGATATAGCCGCGTCCCGCGGCGACATACGGATGCGCGAACTTGCGCCGGTATTCCTCGGTGCGCGCGGCGATCTTTTCCGCATCGCCGATGTCGCGGCGGAAGATGATTTCCACCGCGCCCTGCGGTCCCATCACGGCGATCTCTGCGCTGGGCCAGGCGAAGTTGACGTCGCCGCGCAGGTGCTTGGACGACATCACGTCATAGGCGCCGCCGTAGGCCTTGCGCGTGATCACGGTGACCTTGGGCACGGTGGCCTCGGCGTAGGCGTAGAGGAGCTTGGCGCCGTGGCGGATGATGCCGCCGTATTCCTGCTGCGATCCGGGCATGAAGCCGGGCACGTCCACGAGCGTCAGCAGCGGAATCGAAAAAGCGTCGCAGAAGCGCACGAACCGCGCGCCCTTGACGGATGCTTCGATGTCCAGGCAGCCGGCCAGGACCGCGGGCTGATTGGCCACCACACCCACCGTTTCGCCGCCGATGCGCACGAAACCGGTCACGATGTTACGCGCGAAGTCGGGCTGCAGCTCGAAGAACTCGCTCTCGTCCGCCACCTTGTAGATCAGTTCCTTGATGTCGTACGGCTTGGCCGGATCGGTGGGAACCAGGCTGTTGAGCGATGGCTCGGCCCGGTCCTCGGGGTCGTCGGTCGGTCGGGCCGGGGCGCGTTCGCGGTTGCTGGACGGCAGGTAACCCATCAGCAGGCGCGCCATGCGCAGCGTCTCCACGTCGTCGTCGAAGGCCCGGTCGGCAACGCCGGAGCGGGAATTGTGCGTGTCGGCCCCGCCCAGCTCCTCGGCGGTGATTTCCTCGGCCGTGACCGTCTTCACGACGTCCGGACCGGTCACGAACATGTACGAGGTGCCGCGCACCATGAAGATGAAGTCGGTGATGGCCGGCGAATACACGGCGCCGCCGGCGCAGGGCCCCATCACCAGCGAGACCTGCGGGACCACGCCCGAAGCCAGGACATTGCGCTGGAAAACGTCGGCATAGCCGCCCAGCGAGGCCACGCCCTCCTGGATCCGCGCGCCGCCGGAGTCGTTCAGCCCGATGATGGGCGCCCCCACCTTGATGGCCTGCTCCATTACCTTGCAGATCTTGCGCGCATTGGTCTCCGACAGCGAGCCGCCGAAGACGGTGAAATCCTGGCTGAACGCGAACACGAGGCGGCCATTGATGCGCCCGTGCCCGGTTATCACGCCGTCGCCGGGAATGCGCTGCTCGTCCATGCCGAAATCGGTGCTGCGGTGCTCCACGAAGGCGTCCCACTCCTCGAAGCTGTCGGCATCGAGCAACACCTCCAGGCGTTCGCGCGCGGTCAGCTTGCCGCGTTCGTGCTGCCGCTTGACCCGCGCCTCGCCGCCGCCGGCGCGCGAAGCGGCCCGCATCTCCTCCAGCCGCTCGAGCATTCGGGCGCGCTCGCTCACTTTCCGCCTCCCTCCAGCAGCGCCAGCATGTCGCCGGCCGCCACCGTAATGTTGGCCCCGGGCTCGAAGATCAGCGCGACGCCCGCATCCTTGAGCAGCTTGCGGTCGTGCTTGGGAATAATGCCGCCGATCACGACCCGGACATCGTCCGCGCCCTCGGCGCGCAACGCTTCGATCATGCGCGGCGCCAGTTCCCGATGCGCCGCCGCCTGCGAGGAAATACCCACCAGGTGGACATCGTTCTCCACCGCCTGGCGCGCAACCTCCCCGGGCGTCTGAAACAGGGGCCCGATGTCCACGTCAAATCCGAGGTCGGCCAGCGCCGATGCGACGACCCGCGCGCCGCGATCGTGCCCGTCCTGGCCGAGCTTGGCCACCAGGATTCTCGGCCGGCGTCCTTCCCGCTTCCCGAACTCGCGCACCCGCTGCCGGAGGGCGGCGAATTCCTCGTCGCCTTCATAGGCTTGCGAATACACCCCGCTCACCGTCTGCGACACGGCCCGGTGCCGGCCGAACACCTGTTCCATCGCAAGGGAGATCTCCCCGACCGTGGCCCGCCGGCGGGCCGCCTCAAGCGCCGGTGAAACGAGTTCGGTCCCGTCCTTCGAGGCCGCCTGCTCAAGCGCTTCGAGCGCCGACCGGCAGGCCTTCTCGTCGCGCTGCGACCGCACCTCGGCGATTCGCCGCAACTGGCTGTCCCGCACCTTTCGATTGTCAATGTCAAGCAGTTCAACCTCGGATTCGTCGGCAGGCCGGTAGCGGTTCACGCCCACCACCACGTCCTCGCCGCGCTCCATGCGCGCCTGCCGGCGGGCGGCCGCTTCCTCGATGCGCAGCTTCGGAATGCCCGCCTCGATTGCCCGCGTCATGCCGCCCAGGTCCTCCACTTCGCGGATCAGGTCGCGCGCGCCCGCCACCAGGGAGGCGGTAAGGCTCTCCACATAGTATGAACCTCCCAGCGGGTCGGCAACACGGGTCACGCCGGTCTCCTCGCGCAGGACGAGCTGCGTGTTGCGGGCGATGTGGGCCGAATGGTCGGTCGGCAGCGCCAGGGCCTCGTCGAAGCTGTTGGTGTGCAGCGACTGCGTGCCGCCCAGCACCGCCGCCAGCGCCTCCACCGTCGTGCGAATGACGTTGTTGTAGGGATCCTGGCTGGTCAGGCTCACGCCGGAAGTCTGGCAATGCGTACGCAGCATCAGCGAGCGGGGATTTTCCGGGGCGAACCGCTCCTGCATCAGTTCCGCCCACAACAGCCGCGCGGCCCGCAACTTGGCCGCCTCCATGAAAAAATTCATGCCGATCCCGAAGAAGAAGCTCAGCCGCGGAGCGAATTCGTCCACGTCGAGACCGGCGCTCATGGCCGCGCGAACGTACTCCAGGCCATCAGCCAGCGTATAACCCAGTTCCTGGACCGCCGTGGCCCCCGCTTCCAGCATGTGGTACCCGGATATCGAGATGGGATTGAAGCGCGGCATGTTGCGGGCGCTGAAGGCGATGATGTCGCCCACGATCCGCATGGAGGGCGCCGGGGGATAGATGTAGGTGTTGCGGACCATGAATTCCTTGAGAATGTCGTTCTGCATGGTGCCCGACAGGTCCCGGCGGCGGGCGCCCTGCTCTTCCGCCGCCACGACGTACATGGCCATGACCGGCAGCACCGCCCCGTTCATGGTCATGGAAACCGACATGTCCTTGAGTGAAATGCCGTCGAACAGGAGCTTCATGTCCTCCACGGTATCGATGGCCACCCCGGCCTTGCCGACATCGCCCAGGGCGCGCGGATGGTCCGAGTCGTAGCCGCGATGCGTCGGCAGGTCGAAGGCGACGCTCAGGCCCGTCTGGCCGGCGGCGATATTGCGCCGGTAGAACGCGTTGGACTCCTCGGCGGTGGAAAAACCCGCGTACTGGCGCACGGTCCAGGGCCGGCCGGCATACATGGTGGCCCGCGGGCCGCGCACGTACGGCGGCGCGCCGGGCAGGCTGCGGGTGTGCTCGAGCCCCTCCAGGTCCTTGACCGTGTACAGCGGCTTGACCGGGATCCCTTCCGGCGTATCCCAGATCAGGCTCGCCGCGTCGGCGCCCTTGAGCTCCTTTTTGGCCCGGGCCGCCCAATCCGGCGGCAGGCTGGAGAGTGATCCGTTCGCTTCGCCCTTTTTCATCGGGAATTGGGGAGTTCAGGTTCTGCGCAAAAACGGGCAGTATAGCCCGCATGCGGTTTGCGATCATCGGAGTCGGCGGCGTCGGGGGCAGCCTCGGAGCGGCTCTTTTGCGGGCGGGCCACGACGTTCTGTTCGTCGCCCGCGGCGACCACGCGCGAGCCCTTGCCGAGCGCGGGCTCACCGTGAAACATGAGCGTTCACCCTTTCGCGCCGGGAGAATCGACGTGACCTCGAACCCCCGCGGGCAGGCGCCCGCCCAGGCGGTCCTGCTTTGCATGAAGCGCTACGACCTGATCGACGCCATCGAAACCCACGCGGAATGGCTGGCGTCCTGCGGCAGCGTCATCACGCTGCAGAACGGGCTGGATGCGCAGGAAACCGCCGCGGCGCTGCTGCCCCCGGACATCGCATTGGGCGGGACCGTGCAGGTGGTCGCCAAGCTGATGGGGCCCGGCGTGATCCTGCGCGAAGGCGAAACGCTGCAGCTCAATCTGGCCGAACCCTCGGGCGGGGCGAGCGAACGGCTGCGAAACCTGGAGGACGCGCTGGCGCCCACGGGCATCGCCGCCGAAATTCACAGCAACATGGAGACCATGCTGTGGCTGAAATTCCTGATGGTGGCCTGCTCCAGCTCGATAAACGTGGCGATCCGCAGCGGCTTCGACGCGATGGCAAGCAATCCGGCCATGCCGTGGCTCCTGGAGATCGCCCTGCAGGAGGCGCTGGCCGTGGCGCGAGCGCTTGAGGTTCCCCTGCCGCGCGACATCGAGGCGCAGACCCGCGCCACGCTGAGGAACGTGTTCGCTCACGGCGGCAAGGCCTCGCTGCTGACGGATCTCGAGCGCGGCCGTCCGCTGGAGATCGAGTGGCTGTCGGGCGCCATCCACCGGATGGGCGAGCAAAGCGGCGTCCCAACGCCGCTGCACACCGCCATCTACCGGGAACTGCTGCCGCTCGCGAATGGCGCCTGAGCCGCCGGTACACTAGCGCGCTTGCGGTAAACGGGGCGGAGGCATGAGGAAGCTGTCGTACTGGGGAGAGAACATCCGGCTGATCGCGATCCTGCTGGCGGTCTGGTTCGCGATTTCATTCGGCTGCGGCGTGCTGCTGGTTGACTGGCTCAACGAGTTCGCGCTGGGCGGTTTCCGGCTCGGCTTCTGGTTCGCGCAGCAGGGCAGCATGTACGGCTTCCTGGTGCTGATCTTCGTCTACGTCGTGCTCATGAACCGGATCGAACGCAAGCACGGGGTCCGGGAAGACTGATGGACCTGCAGACCCTCACCTACATCGTCGTCGGGCTGTCGTTCGCGCTGTATATCGGCATCGCCTTCTGGTCGAAGGCGCGCACGACCGGCGACTTCTACGTGGCCGGCAAGCACGTGCATCCGGTGGCCAACGGCATGGCCACGGCGGCGGACTGGATGTCGGCGGCTTCTTTCATATCCCTGGCCGGGCTGATCGCGTACCTGGGCTATGACAGCTCCGTGTACCTGATGGGCTGGACCGGCGGTTACGTGCTGCTTGCGCTGCTGCTGGCGCCGTACCTGCGCCGTTTCGGCAAATTCACCGTGCCCGAGTTCATCGGCGAACGCTACTACTCGGACGCCGCGCGCGTGGTGGCCGTGATCTGTCTGATTGTGATCTCGTTCACGTATGTTGCGGGGCAGATGCGCGGCGTGGGCATCGTGTTCTCCCGTTTCCTGGGAGTGGACATCAGCGTGGGGCTCGCGGTGGGCATGGGCGTCGTGTTCCTGTACGCCGTGCTCGGCGGGATGAAGGGAATCACCTATACGCAGGTTGCGCAGTATTGCGTGCTCATCTTCGCCTACACGGTGCCGGCCGTGTTCATCTCACTGCAGGTGACGGGCGTGGCCGTGCCGCAGATTGCGTTCGGCAGCGATGTCGTCAACGGCGGCGGGAACCTGCTGACCACGCTGGACGGCATCGTCACGGACCTCGGTTTTACGGCGTTTACCGCCGGAGCAAAGGACACGGTGGACGTGTTCTTCATCACGCTCGCGCTGATGATAGGCACGGCGGGGCTGCCCCACGTGCTGGTGCGCTTTTTCACCGTGCCCAAGGTGCGCCACGCGCGGGTCTCGGCCGGCTATGCGCTCCTTTTCATCGCGATTCTCTACACCACCGCCCCGGCCGTGGGCGCGCTGGCTCGCCTCAACCTCACGACCACCATCCAGACGGGGCCCGTCTTCGAGGAAAACGCCAATCTGGCATACGAAGACCGGCCGGGCTGGTTCAGGACCTGGGAGGAGACCGGCCTGCTCCGGTTCGAGGACAGAAACGGCGACGGCCGGATCCAGTACTACAACGACGCCAACCCCGACTTCGCGCGGCGTGCGGAAGAGAACGGCTGGCGCGGAAACGAATTGACCGTGGACCGCGACATCATCGTGCTCGCCAACCCCGAAATCGCCGGCCTGCCGAACTGGGTGATCGCGCTGGTTGCGGCCGGCGGCATCGCCGCGGCCCTGTCCACGGCCGCGGGCCTGCTGCTGGTCATATCGGCCGCGGTATCGCACGACCTGATCAAGAGCGTGTTCGCGCGCAACATTTCCGAACGGGCCGAACTGAGGGCCGGCCGCATTAGCGCCGGGCTGGCGGTCCTGCTGGCCGGCTACCTGGGCTACAACCCGCCCGGATTCGTGGCGGAAGTGGTGGCGCTGGCCTTCGGCCTGGCGGCCGCATCGCTGTTCCCCGCCATCCTGCTGGGCATTCTTTCGCTGCGCGTCAACAAGCAGGGAGCCATCGCGGGCATGCTGACCGGGCTGCTGTTCACGATGGGCTACATCATCTGGTTCAAGGGCGTGTTCGTGGAGCCGTTCGCCGCCAACGTGTCCGGGAACTGGCTGTTCGGGATTTCGCCGGAAGGCATCGGCGCCGTGGGCGCGGCGCTCAACCTGGCGGTCACTCTTACCGTCAGCGCGCTGACGCCGTCGCCGCCGGAGTCCGTCCAGACGCTGGTGCGCCGTATCCGCGTACCCTCGGGAAGCGGCGGCTAGGCTACCAGCGCCAGTCGAACATCAGCCACGCCTTGGTGGTGTCGGTGGCGAATTCGTCCGCCGAGTAGCTGGCGACCTTGAACAGGAGCGACAGGTTGTCGCGCACCGGATAGGTAATCGAAAGACCCAGTTCCTGGCCGTAGTCGGCGCCGCCGGAATCCGCCCGGAAATCATGAAAAACGCCCGTGACCGTGGCGCCGGCCACCTTGCCGCTCACGCTGACCCAGGTGTCCCGCACGCCCGTCGCCGGCGCAATCAGGAACTTGTCCGTCCATCCCTGGAACTTGTGCAGCGTCGCCGCGGGGAAGCGGAACTGCGCGGCGCCATCGTCGCTTCCGACTACCTCGTAGGCGGCCGTGATGCTGACGCCCTCAAGCCTGATGTCGCCCTGAATCAGGTAATGCAGGGCGTCGTACGAAACCGGATTGTCGCCGTAGTCGCCCTGATTCGAAACCGCGGCCGTAATCGTCACCGGATCGAAGGCTCCCACGTATTCCACGCCGTAGGTCGTGTTGGCGTTGGCGGGGCCGTTGTCGTTCTCGAGGTCCCACAGGTAGGCATACCCGGCAAGCGTGTGCCCCGGGGCGGCCTCGACGGTTGCGCGCAATGCATGGGAATTGCCGTACCAGTCGCCCGGCTGCGCGCCGTCGTCCGGCCCGAAAATCCGGTTGATGTTGTGCACGAAGGCGTAATCCAGATTCAGCGCCCCGGCGGACGACTGTATGCGCATGCCGTCGTAGGTCTGCTCGTTGTTGCGGTAGGCCACGCCGCCCATGAAACGCTGGGTGCCGTGATTGATCCGCTGGCGGCCCACCGTAAGGGTGAGGTTGTCCTGCTTGTACTTCAGGAACGCCTGGTTGAGATCGAACCCGTCGGGATCGGCCACGACCGGGTACGCCGTCTTGCCGTTGGCGGTTGAATTGAAGTCCTCGATGCCCAGGATCAGCGAGTAGTCCGTCTCGACGCCGAAAGTGAGGGCCTCCGATTCCGCGGAATTCCAGGTCAGGCGGGCGCGGGCCGTGGACGCCAGCGCGTCCTCGTCGATCCCGTCCTGCGAAACCGTCTCCAGCCGGTAGCGGAAACCCAGCGCGGTCTTGCCGCCCGCCACGGCTTCGCCGACATCGAACGCTCCGGCGGCAGGCGCAATCAGGAAGACAATGGAAGCGGCGCACGCGAGCGGAAGGATTGCCGGGCGGCGGAGAGTTCGTCCCCCCCGCGGTCTCACGTGCCCCCGGACGTGTTTCAGGCTTGCAGCCGGCATGGGTCACCAAAGAAACTTGCGACTGTTGGCTGCGAAGTGTACAGCCTATTGGCCCCGCGAACATCCCGGGGCCTGTCGCGCCCGCGGGAAAAATCGCCGGCCATGGTTGCCGTTGCGGAGCGTGGCGCGGATAATGCGCGCGCATCAGACACAGCAGGAAGGAAAAGCTGAATGCAAATCCCGGAACAAGCCGAAAAAATCACCATGAACGGCGCCGGACTCTCCGTGCCGGACCGCCCCATCATTCCCTTCATCCGCGGGGACGGCACCGGCCGCGATATCTGGCGGGCCACGGAACGGGTGCTGGACGCCGCGGTTTCGGCCGCATACGGCGGCAAGCGGCAGCTCATGTGGATGGAAACCTACGCGGGCGAGGCCGCCTGGGAAAAGTTCGATTCCTGGCTCCCCGACGAGACCATCGAAGCTTTCCGCGAATACCGGGTCGCCATCAAGGGGCCGCTGACAACGCCGGTGGGCGGCGGAATCCGGTCGCTGAACGTGGCCATCCGCCAGATGCTCGACCTCTACGTCTGCCTGAGGCCGGTGCGCTGGTTCGAGGGCGTGCCCTCCCCGGTGCGCGATCCGGGCGCCGTGGACATGGTGATCTTTCGCGAGAACACCGAAGACATCTACGCGGGCGCGGAATTCGAGGAAGGAGAAGAGGACACGCAGCGATTTCTCTCTCTGATGCGGGAACATTTCCCCGAGCGGTACGCGAAGGTGCGTTTCCCCGATTCCTCCGGCGTCGGCCTGAAGCCCGTTTCGCGCGAAGGCTCGCAGCGCCTGATGCGCGCCGCGCTGGACTACGCGCTGGCGCAGAACCGCCGCAGCGTCACGCTGGTGCACAAGGGCAACATCATGAAGTACACCGAGGGCGCGTTCCGCAACTGGGCGTACGACCTGGCCGAGAACGGCTACGGCGACAGCTTCTACACCTGGAGGCAGTGGGACCGGACCAAGGAGAAACAAGGGGAGCAGGCGGCAAACGCCGAGCAGAAGAAGGCCATTGACGGCGGCGCGATCCTGGTCAAGGACGCGATCGCCGACATCGCGCTGCAGCAGGTGCTGACCCGGGCCCACAGCTTTGACGTGATCGCCACGACCAACCTCAACGGCGACTACCTTTCCGACGCGCTCGCCGCTCAGGTGGGCGGCATCGGCATCGCGCCGGGCGGCAATATCAACAGCGACACCGGCCACGCCGTATTCGAAGCCACCCACGGCACCGCGCCCAAGTACGCCGACAAGGACATGGTCAACCCCGGCTCGCTGATTCTTTCCGGCGAAATGATGCTGCGGCATCTCGGCTGGAACGAGGCGGCCGACCGGATCATCGCCGCGATGAACGCCGTGATCGCCGACCGCACCGTCACCTACGATTTCCACCGGCTCATGGAAGGCGCCACCAAGGTCAGTTGCAGCGAGTTCGGGAACCTGCTGATCGCCAGCATGCGCGGCTGAGGCGACGACGGGCAAGAGTGATATGCTTTTGGGCCCGTTCACGGCTTCAGGCTTTATTCAGAGGAGTTTAGACATGAACCCAGGACACATACGCATCCTTCCCGTGCTCCTTGGCGCGCTGCTTGTTTTCGGCGTGGCCCAGACGCAGGAAATGGACCATGAGCAAATGGACCATTCCGGGCATCACAACATCACCCAGGAGGAGTACGACCTTCTGCGGGCAAAGATCGTCACCTACCGCAACTACACCAACAAGCAGATCATGGACAACATGATGGCCATGCCGCCCACTCACGAGCGCTATATCAGCGATACGGAACTGAAGGGCGACCTGGGCATCATCGTTCTGACGCATGGCGCTTTCGAGCCGGGCGACACCTACTTCGCCAACTCGCTGACCGGCCTTGCCAGGCAACACCCCGTCGCAATCGGCTACGGGATGGCGATGATGAACGGCAACCACATCCAGTCGGCGATCGATCAGCTGGAGGCGGCCGGGGCCAAGCAGATCGTGGTCGTGCCCGCAGCGCTCTCGCCCATGGGAACCGTCTATGAACAATGGGCCTATTACGTCGGCGAGCGTGAAGAGGCCGCCTACCTGCCGGCGCCCAGGGTGACCTCCAACGTGTCGCTGACTTTTGCCGATCCGCTGGCCGGGCATCCCATGGCCGCCGGCATGCTGCTCGATCACGCCAGGGAAATCAGCCAGAACCCGGAGAACGAATTCCTGCTGATCGTCGGTCACGGTCCGGGTGAGCCGGCGGACAATGCGGTCGAACTGGAGACGCTGCAGAAGCACGTCGAAAGCGTGAAGGCCGAAGGCGGTTTCGCCGACGTCAAGGGTTACAACTTCCAGGACGATGCCCCGGATGAGATCCGCTCGGCGAACGTGGAGACCATGCGGGGCTGGATCGAGGAAGCAAGCGCCGCCGGGCTCGACGTGATCATGGTGGGCTACCTGCTCTCCACGCGCGGCATCCAGCACAAGATCCCGGTGGATTTCGAGGGCCTTGAATTCACGTTCAACGAGAAAGGCCTGTCCGCCCATCCGGACTTTGCGAAATGGGTCGAGGCCAACGCGCTGGAAACCGCCGGCCAAACCTGACCGGAGTCGTTTTCGCATGCTGCCGCGTGCCGCGCTGACACTGGCGGCGGTTGCCGCGCTGTGCGCTCAGGCGCAGGCCGAGGTTTACGAGTCCGAGGAGCACCGCTTCCGCGTGGTCACGGTGGTGGCGGGCGTGAAGCATCCCTGGAGCATCGCCTTTCTGCCGGGTGGCGACATGCTGTTCACGCAGCGCACCGGCGAACTGCGCCTGGTGCGCGACGGCAGGCTGCTGGAGCGGCCGCTCGCCGGCGTCCCCGACGCCCTTGTCCAGGGCCAGGGCGGGCTTCAGGAAGTCGCGGTGCACCCGGACTTCGAGGTCAACCGCATCGTCTATCTGAGCTACTCCAAGGCCGACGGCGATCGCAACACCACCGCTTTGGTGCGCGCCCGGCTCGAGGGAGACCGTCTCCACGAAGTCGAGGAAATCTTCGAGGCCGAGGCCTGGAGCACCGCCCCCGGACATTACGGCGCGAAGATCGCCTTCGACGGCAACGGGCACCTGTTCCTGTCCGTCGGCGATCGCATGGCGCGGCCCCGGGGGAACCTGGAAAGCCATCCCGCGCAGGCGCTCGGCAGCCACGCGGGCGCCATTCTGAGGCTCGGGGAAGACGGCTCCGTGCCCGATGACAATCCCTTTGCCGGCCAGCCCGGCGCGCTGCCGGAGATCTGGAGCTACGGTCACCGCAATCCACAGGGGCTGGACTACCACCCGGCGACCGGACGGCTCTGGTCAACCGAGCATGGACCCCAGGGCGGCGACGAGCTCAACCTGATCCTGCCGGGCCTGAACTACGGCTGGCCGGTGATCGGCTACGGCGTGAACTATGTCACCGGAACGCCGATTCACGACGCCAGCGAGCGCGAAGGCATGGAGCAGCCCATAACCTACTGGACTCCGTCCATCGGCGCTTCCGGCCTGATCGTTTACGAAGGCAACGCCTTCCCGCGCTGGCGCGGCGATCTGTTCGCCGGGGGGCTGGCGCGCACGCATCGCCGCCTGTCGCGCATCCGCACGGACGACGAAGGCCGCGTGACGGCCCGCGAACCGCTGCTTCAGGACGTCTACCGGCTGCGCGATGTCCGCGAGGGGCCGGACGGCTTCATCTACCTGGCCACCGACGATCGCAGCGGCCAGCTCACCGACATCGTGCGACTCGAACCGGCGGACTGAGCTCTTTAGGGCGTGTTGACGCCCTAATCGTCCCGGGCGTCGACGATCTTCTTGAAGTAGGTCCAGCTCGTTTCGTTCGGCCGGTCGTCGTCCATGGGCGGCGCGTGCCGGTAAAGCGGGAAATGCTCCTCGATGATCGCGCGGAAATCCGCGGGCACGTTCTCGTAATCGCCGACCTTCTTGCCGCCGGCGTGGAAATACATCTTGCCCATGCGGGAGCCCATTTCCATCCAGGGCAGCCATTGCGCGAGCCGCACCCAGCCCACGAACAGCGTAGCCGAATCGCTGTCGGCATCCAGCAGGTCATCCAGCTTGCCCTTGAAGTTGAACATCTCCGTGGCGTGATATGTGCCGCCCACGTACTTCTGGTAGTCGCCCCCAAGCGGGTTGGGATAGAACAGCGGCACCGCCGCCGACCACCACCAGTCGTTCCCCTGCGTCACCAGGGGCATCTGGTATTCGGAACCGTCGCGCCTGAGCGGATGCTGGGCCGGCTGATTGACCGGGTCGTTGGCCACGTGAAGGACTTCCACCGTCTCGCCGGTGTAGGGGTTATCCCAGGTGTGCAGCATTTCACCGGTCTCGATGTCCTGGTACACAAGGATCTCCCTCGAAATCAGGCGGAACCCGTCGCCGCGTTCGGCGTCGGGCACGGTGGCGCAACGGCGCACATTGATGCCCTCCACGCGAAACAGCCGGGTGTCGGGCTGACCGGCTACATGACCGTAGGCAGTGCCGGTCCACCAGAAAAAGGACTCCTTGCCGTCGATCATCGAGCATTGCATTCTCCGGTAAGCGGCCAGGCGCCCCTCGGCTGTGTCCAGACCCGCCGCGGCGGCAGCATGGCCCATGCCGGCCAGCAGCATGCCGGCCAGTACCGGCGCGCAGATTCGTCCAATCGATCTCATCAAATTCTCCCGTAAACCAACACTGTTTCCGCCGCGGAGCCGCGGCGGCGGCTGTATAGAATAAACGCATGGACTTCTCCGTGACCGGAATCCTGTTCGGAAACCTGGGCCTCGTACTCGGCATCATGGCGGCGCTTTGGCTGATCAGCCTGCGGCTGCGCGACACCAGCATCGTCGATCTCTTCTGGGGCCTGGGCTTTGCGGTCATCGCGCTGGCGACGCTCTGGCGCACGGGCGGCATTTCGCCACGGGCCTGGC
The DNA here is from genome assembly GCA_965116895.1 of Gammaproteobacteria bacterium. Lineage (GTDB taxonomy): Bacteria > Pseudomonadota > Gammaproteobacteria > Steroidobacterales > Foliamicaceae > Foliamicus. The sequence goes on from OZ220729.1 coordinate 1,874,801, forward strand.
TGCTGGCGCTGCTGACCACCGCCTGGTCGCTGCGCTACAGCTGGCATTTGTGGCGCCGCAACATCGGGCACGGAGAGGATTACCGCTACGCCTCAATGCGCGAGAGGACCGAGGCCGCGGGCCGCTCCTGGAACGTGCGCAGCCTCTTTGTCGTGTTCCTGCTCCAGGGGGCGATCCTCTGGCTGGTTTCGCTTCCCGTCCAGTTCGGCCAGTTGTACGCCGCGCCGGTCACGCTGGGCTGGGCGGCGCTGGCGGGGATTGCAGTCTGGTTCGTCGGCGTGCTGTTCGAGACGATAGGCGATGCGCAACTCAAGCGCTTCCGGGCCGATCCGGACAACCGCGGCAAGGTACTGGATACGGGGCTCTGGCGTTACACCCGCCACCCGAACTATTTCGGCAACGCCTGTTTGTGGTGGGGCATCTGGCTGGTGGCCGCGGAAGTGGATGCCGCCGCCTGGACCTTCTTCAGCCCGGCGCTCATGACCTGGGCCCTGCTGAAGTTCTCCGGCGTCCCCATCCTCGAGAAGCACCTGGCTTCCACGCGTCCCGGCTACGGGGACTACATGAAGCGCACCAGCATGTTCTTCCCGCTGCCGCCGAAGAAAGGAAGCTGAGCGTGCCGGGCAAGCGGTTCAAGCGCGAGGAACAGGGCCTGAACCTGTCGTTTCTGGATGTCGTTTGCTGCGGCTTCGGGGCGGTAATCCTGCTGCTGGTGGTGACCAAGATCCACGAGCCGGTCATCATCGAGCGCAGCCGCGAAGAGCTCGAGGGTCTGATCCTGATGCTGGAGCGCGAACTGTTCGAAATCCGCGGCGAAACCACGGTGCTGAAGCGCGACCTGGAGCCGCTGCGCTCCGAGACCGCCGAAAGCGTGCGCCGCGTAAGCCTGACGCGGCGCGAGGTGGAGGCCGCCGAAGAGCGCCACTTCGCCGCCAGGGAGACCGCCTCGGAGGGCAGCGACGAGGCCGGACAACTGCTGGCGGCGCGGCAGGAACTCACCGAGGAGATGGAGCGCCTGCTGGCCGACTACCGCCCGGCCCCCAACGACACGACGGTGGGCGGAATCCCGGTGGACAGCGAGTACATCATTTTCGTGATCGACACTTCCGGCAGCATGGTGGGCAACGCCTGGCCGGCGGTCCAGCGGCTGGTGGCGGAGACGCTGCGAGTCTATCCCACGGTGAAGGGCATCCAGGTGCTCAACGACGAAGGGCAGTACCTGTTCTCGTCGTTTGCGCGCAGGTGGATTCCGGACTCGGCGTCGCGCCGTCAGTCGATCATTCGCGCCATCGCGAACTGGCAGGCCTTTTCCGACTCAAACCCCGCCGAAGGGATCGTCGAGGCCATTTCCACCTTCTACGACGAGAGCAGGAAGGTGAGCATCTACGTGTTCGGAGACGACTTTTCGCAGGGCTCGGCCGAATCCCTGGTGCGCTACGTGGCCCGGATCAACGAGGCCGACCGCTTCGGCAACTGCCTGGTCCGAATCCACGCGGTGGGTTTCCCCGTTCTGCTGCGCGGCGGCGCCTTCGGCCAGGCCAGCCGCTTCGCCAACCTGATGCGGGTGCTGTGCGAGCGCAACTGCGGCACCTTCGTCGCCCGCCCCACCCTCGGCTGACCTCTTGACGGGGGCGGACAGGCCCTCGCACCCGGGGGTTCGTCAGGCCGGCGGGCGGTCGTCGTCGATGGAAACCCGGTGCATGAGGCGATGCCGGTCGCCGAAGTCGAACACGCCCTTGTGGATCGTGCAGCGGTTGTCCCAGAAAGCCACCGAGTGCTTCTCCCAGGCGAAGCGGCACTGGAACTCGGGCTGGGTGCTGTGCCGGAACAGGAAATCCAGCAGCATGCGGCTTTCCTCCGGCTTCATGTCCTTTATGCGCGAGGTCATGAGCTCGCTCACGAACAGCGACTTGCGCCCGGTTTCCGGGTGCGTGCGCACCACCGGGTGCTCGGAAGGCGGCAGCATCTTTCGCATCTGCGCGAAGCCCTCGGGGCCCAGCCGCTCGAGCAGCGTCTCGAGATTGCGGTAGGCGTTGTCGTTGACCGCGGTCAGGCCCGAAAGGAACGACTGCATGCTGTCCGAAAGGTCCTCGTAGGCCGCGTACATGTTCGCCCAGACCGTGTCGCCGGCGCCCTCGGGCACGTCCAGCGCATACAGAACGGAACCGCGGGACGGAACCGGCAGAAAGGCTGCGTCGCAATGCCAGGTGATGTCGGTCACGTCGCGGCTGTACAGGCCCGGGTATTCCTGAACGAAGACGCCCGTTGTCCCCTCGAGCGTGGGCATGAATCCGGCCCTGGTCAGTTCTCCGAAATTCGCGGCAAAGGCCTCGTGCTGCTGCGGGGTCATTTCCTGGTCGCGGAAGAACAGCACCTGGTATTCGAGCCAGGCCGAACGGACTTCGCCGAGTGTCGCGTCATCCAGGGGCTGGGACATGTCCACGCCCGCCACCGCGGCACCGAAGGTGCCGGTTGCCGGCCGCACGGTAATGTGTTCGTAATTCATATGGGGGTGCTCCAGGGAACTTCCGGATCTTCCGCCAGCGGCCCTTCATGCACCCAGCCGTATTGCGTGTTGCTGGGTTGAGGCCCGCTTTCCAGGTAGGCCGCCCGCATCCGGCTGAGCCGATCGCCCGGGATCGCCTCCAGCGCGGCCGGCACGTCGATACCGTACAAGTGCGCCGAGTTCAGACCGAGTATCAGCTCCTTGTCCCGCCGCGTGAGCGCCGGATAACCGTGCTTCTCCTGCAGTTCTTCGGGTATCTCGAAGCGGCGGAAGGCCTCGATCTGCCACTGCGGCGATCCCCACCAGATCGAGTCGGTGCCCCAGATTACGCGATCGCTGCCGAATGCCTTGAGGATCTGGCCCAGCAGGTGGCTGCAGATCTCGGGATGGGTGATCGCGGTATGCCCGAACACGCTCCCGAGTTCCATGTAGACGTTGGTCATCGCGGGCGTTTCCAGGCGGTCCTTCACGATGTCGGAGGTCCATACCAGGTAGCCGTCGTCGTCGATGCCGGTGGCGCCGGCCGCCAGCTCATTGACGAGGTTCCTGAATCCTGAGTGATAGACAATGAAGTTCAGGTCCGGCCAGTCCAGCGCGGCCTTCCGGATGTCCCAGGGACGGCAGTATTCGGGGTCGGTGCCGACTATGGGCAGGCCCTTGTGCACCGAAATGTTGGAGATTCCCAGCTTGAGCGCCAACTCGTAGAACGGATACGCGATCTCCTCGTCGTCCATCCGCCAGGGATTGACCGGCACGCCCGTGTAGCACTTCCAGCCGTCCACCTTGAGTTCCACGGCCTGGCGCTCGATTTCCTCCAGGCCGCCGGGCACGTTGGGCGCCGCCAGGCCGTGGCTGAGCATGCGCTGCGAGCCCGCGAGCTCGTTGATGGTCCGCCGAGTCTCCACCATCATGTCCACGGGAAGGATGTTGTAGCGGTCCTCGCCGAGGGGCGCGCCGCTGATGATTCCCATCGTGGTTTCGCTGTCCAGGAAGACTTCCTTGGTGAAATTCTCGAGTTGCAGGTCCTCGCGCCCGGGCTTTACGCCCACCAGGTCCGGATTCAGGTTGAACATGCCGGCCAGGCGGCGGAAGCCCAGCGGGCCCACGATTCCCTCCTTTACGTGGTGAAGCTGGGCATCGAATATGAAGTCGGGCCAGGCCTCCCCTTCGCCCCCGGCCTCCGCGGCTTCCGCCCAGTCGACCAGAAAATACCGGCCGAACACCTCGTTCATGGCCAGGAAGGCCGCGGCCATGCCGGCGGCGCTGCCCAGGTATTGCCTGCGGCTCATCCTGCGCCTGCCGGCCAGGCGGTCCGCCAGCTCGTAGATCCGCCGTTCCACGCGCCGCTGGTCCTCCGACTGCGGCATCGGGATGTACTCCTCGTTGGACACGACCTGGGTCGGGATGGGCGTGCGCCGCCCCTCCCGCCGGTCCTTGTCGCTCTTGCGTATCCACATAAGCCCGCCTCCCGGAAAACAGGAAGAAAAGTATATGCCCCCACGCGCCGGCCGCCGGTACAATTTCTCCTGGCTCCTCGCGCGTTCCCGGGCCCTCATGCAAGCACCTGACTCCCTGATTCTCCCTCGCTGGATACTGCCCGTCGAACCTGCCGGGACGGTGCTTGAGGACCACGCGCTGGCGGTGCGCGGCGAGCGCATTGCCGCGCTGCTGCCGGGCGCCGAGGCGAAGCGCCGCTGGCCGCAGGCCAGAAGGGTCGAGCGTCCCGAGCATGTCGTTGTCCCGGGGCTGGTGAATGCGCACACCCACGCCGGCATGTCCCTGCTGCGCGGCTTTGCCGACGACACTCCCCTGCAGGCGTGGCTTGAGAATCACATCTGGCCGGCGGAGGCCCGGCACCTGGGAGAGGACTACGTGCGCGCCGGAACGGAGTTGGCGCTGGTCGAGATGGTGCGGTCCGGAACGACCTGCTTCGCCGACATGTATTTCTTTCCCGACGTCGGCGCCGAAATCGCAGTGGGCCGCGGAGTGCGAATGGCCGTGGGCCTGCCGATGGTCGACTTCCCCAATCGCTGGGCCGAGGACCGGCAGGCCTCGCTGCGCAAGAACGCGGAACTGTACGGACGATACCGGGGGCAAGCGGGCATCTCGTTCACGATGGCCCCGCATGCGCCGTACTCGGTCGATGATTCAGGTCTCGCGCTGTCCGTGGAGCTGGCGGAGGAACGCGATATCCCCATACACATTCACGTTCACGAGACCATGGGCGAAATCGCCGAGTCGCTTCAACGGCATAGTTGCCGGCCGCTCGCCCGCCTGGACAGGCTTGGCGTGGTCAACGAGCGCCTGATGGCGGTTCATGCGGTCCAGCTCGAGGAAGAAGAAATCGCGATGCTGGCCGAGCGGGGCTGCTCGATCGTGCACTGCCCGCAATCGAACCTGAAACTGGCGAGCGGTTTTGCTCCCGTGGAAACGCTGCTTGCCGCCGGCGTGAACGTTGCCCTCGGCACCGACAGCACGGCCAGCAACAACGATCTCGATCTGCTCGAGGAAATGCAGACTGCCGCGCTGCTCGCCAAGGGGGTGTCGGGCAAGGCCGAGGCCGTTTCCGCGGCCGAGGCGCTGGAGATGGCCACGCTGGCCGGGGCCAGGGCGCTCGGTCTGGACGGCGAGATCGGCTCGCTGCGTCCCGGCAAGGCAGCGGATTTCGTTGCGCTGGACCTGTCCGCAGCCAATACGCAGCCGGTCTATGATCCGGCATCGCAGGTCGCATATTCCGGCAAGTCCTCGCAGATCACCGATGTCTGGGTGCGCGGGAAGGCGATCATGCAAGCCGGCAGACTCGGCTGGAACGACGAGGACCGCATCCTCGCGCAGGCGCGCGAGTGGGGGGCGCGAATCGGCAACGCGGCCGGGGACCGGGAGGCTGCCGTGGAATCGCAATGAACGAAGAAACAACGCAACCCAACGCCGACGCGGCGGAGCTCGAGCGCTTTGCCGCGATGGCGGCACAGTGGTGGGACCCGAACGGTCCGAACCGGCCCCTGCACGCAATGAACCCGGTCCGGGTGAAGTACATCGCCGAGAACGCCGGTGGGCTTGCCGGCAAGAGCTGCCTGGACGTGGGCTGCGGTGGTGGTTTGCTTAGTGAATCACTGGCATCCGAGGGCGCGGATTCCGTGCTCGGGCTCGATGCTTCCGAGGAGATGCTGGAGGTTGCCCGTCTGCACGCGGAAGCGGGCAATGCGAACAGCCTGGAATACCGCCTTGGGACCGCGGAAGAACTCAAGGGCGAGTTCGATGTCGTCTGCTGCCTGGAGGTGCTCGAACATGTGCCCCGGCCTTCCGGACTGCTGGCCGAATGCGGCCGGCTGACGCGCCCCGGCGGCCACGTCTTCGTTTCGACCCTCAACCGCACGCCGGCGGCGTTCGCCCTGGGCATCGTCGGCGCGGAATTCGTGCTGGGCCTGTTGCCGCGCGGCACGCACCGCTACGAGAAGTTCATCCGCCCGTCCGAACTCGAGGCCTGGGCGCGCGCCGCGGGCCTGAGCGCCCGGGACTTTACCGGGCTTCAATACAATCCCCTGCACGGAAGCTTTCGGCGCAGCAGCAACATCGACGTGAACTACATCGCCCACTTCAAGAAAGCGGCCGACGCATGAGCGCGGCGAATCCCGTGGTGCGCGCGGTCCTGTTCGATCTGGACGGGACCCTGGTCGATTCCGCCCCCGACCTGGTGGGCTGCGTGCAGGACGTCATGCGGGAGCGGGGGGCGCGGCCGCTGCCTTTCAAGAGCCTGCGCCAGTTCGTTTCCAAAGGCATGCGGGGACTGCTGACGGCCGCCTACGGCGCCGAGTTCATCGACAGCGAGGAATATCCCGACGTGCTGGAGCGCTGCCTGAAGCTGTATTCGGGCCGCCTGGCCGAGCGTTCGCGCTTGTTTCCGGGCGTGCGCGGGGTACTGGACGGCCTCGCCAAGCGCGGAATTCCCTGGGGCGTCGTCACGAACAAGCCGGAATACCTGACCCGGCCCCTGCTCGAGGCCCTGAACCTGGCGGACGAATGCGCGGTGGCCGTGGGCGGCGGCACCACCACCCACACCAAGCCGCACCCAGAACCGATGATCTTCGCGGCCGACCGGCTTGCCGTGAAGCCGCGCGCCTGCGTCATGCTGGGCGACGACCCCCGCGACATCCAGGCCGCCCGCGCCGCCGGAATGACCGGCCTGGCTGCCGCCTGGGGTTACTTTCCGCCGGACGAAGACCTGGGCGCCTGGGGCGCGGCCGCCATATTGCAATCGCCCCGCGACCTCCTGGGCTGGATCGACGATCGGGGCGCCAGGGCGAACGCCGGCGCGGCGGCGCCGCGCGCGGCATGAGCGCCGCCGTTGCCCTGACCGCGCTGGCGGCGCTGGCCGCCGGCGTATTGCTGGGCCTGCTGTGGCAGCGCTCGCGCGGCCAGTCCGCGATCGCGCGAAAGGACGAGCAACTCGCGGAATCCCGGGCGCAGTTGCGCGAGCAAAAGGCCGCGGAACAGGCCCGCGAGGAAAGCCGCCGCACGGCCGACGAGCAGTTCCAGGGCCAATTGAAAGCGCTGGCCCGCGAGGCGTTGAGCCAGAGTCAGAAGGACTTTCTCGATCTGGCGCAACAGGCCTTCGGCAAGGCGCGGTCGGAATCCAGCGCCGACCTGGAAAAGCGCCAGCAAGCCATCGAGGCGCTGGTCAAGCCGATCAACGAGAGCCTCAGGCAGACCCGCAAGACACTGGGAGACATGGAAAAGGAACGGGCCGAGGCCCAGGGCCAGTTGCGCGAACAGATTCAGGCCATGGCTACCGGCAACAAGGAGCTGCGGGACACGACCCGCAGCCTGGTGACTGCCCTGCGGCGCCCGGAAGTGCGGGGCCAGTGGGGTGAAATGCAACTGCGGCGGCTGGTTGAGATCGCGGGCATGCAGGAGCATTGCGATTTCGTCGAACAGCCGCAGGGCCCGGAGGGCAGGACCCGGCCCGACATGATTGTCCGGCTGCCCGACGGCGGCCAGCTGGTGGTGGACGCCAAGACGCCTCTGGACGCTTACCTGAGCGCGGTGGAAGCCGACGACGAGGACGCGCGCGCGGCCCTGCTGGCCCAGCACGCCGTCAACGTGGAGGAACAGGTCAAGCGGCTGGCGTCCAAGGAATACTGGGACCAGTTCGAACGCAGCCCGGACTTCGTGGTGATGTTCGTGCCCGGCGACCATTTCCTGGCGGCCGCCGGCGACCAGCGGCCGGACCTGCTGGAGAAAGCTCTGCGCGCACGCGTGATCCTGGCCACGCCCACCTCGATGATGGCGCTGCTGCGGGTCACGGCCTACGGCTGGCGGCAACTGGCCCTGGCCGAGAACGCCGAGGAAATCTCACGACTGGCCGCAACGCTTCATGAGCGCGTGGCGGTCTTCAGCGGCCACGTCGGACGGCTGGGCAATCAGCTCAATACCGCAATCGGCACCTATAACAGCGCCGTAAGTTCGTTCAAGAGCCGCTTTCTCCCTGCGCTGGACAGAATGAACAAGGCCGGCGTCGAGAAGACCCGGGAAATCGAGGCGCCGGAAGAAGTGGCCACGGCCGCCACGCCGCTGCTGGCGAACGAAAGCTCGCCGGAAGCGGCCTCCGAATCCGAGTCCCCGAAGGAGCCCGTCACGAAACCCCACTAACCCCGGGAGCGAGGACTCGGCTGGGAGCGAGGACGTCTCGTCCTCGCGGAGGGCGGGACGCCCTCGCCTCCAGCGACCAGGTGCTTGGGGTCGATTTCGCGCCACTGGCCGCGGGGCAGGTCGCGCGGCAGGCGCACGGGGCCGTAGCGGACCCGGATCAGGCGGCTTACCGCATGCCCCTGCGAGCTCCAGAGACGGCGCACCACGCGGTGGCGGCCTTCGCTGAGCGTCGCGCGGTACCAGCGATTGGCCCCGCTGCCGCGCTGCTCGACCAGCGCGTCGAACCGCGCGGGACCATCTTCGAGCACGACGCCCTCGGTCAGGCGGCGCAACGCCTGCGCGCCCGGCTGGCCCAGGACCCGCACCAGGTATTCGCGTTCCACTCCGAAGGAGGGATGCATCAGCCGGTGGGCCAGTCCGCCGTCGGTGGTCAGAATCAACAGTCCGCTGGAGTTCAGGTCGAGGCGGCCGACCGCTACCCAGCGCCGGCCCTTGAGCCGCGGCAGTGCGGCGAATACGGTCGGATGCCGGGCGCGGCTGTCGCGCGTGACGAGCTCGCCCTCCGGTTTGTTGTATGCGATGACCCGGTGCGCCCCGAGATTGCCTCGCGGCAGCTGCAATATCCGCCCGTCCAGGCGAAACTTCTCGCTGCCGTCAACCTTGAGTCCCGGCTCTGCCCGGCGCCCGTTGACGCTGAGCCGCCCTGCCGCGATCCAGGCCTCCACTTCGCGGCGGGAGGCCACGCCGGCCGCCGCCAGGTACTTCTGGACCCGAATCAATCGGGGACTGGGTTGGCTTCGACGGAATCGGGGCCGGCGTCGAAGAGGCCCGCGCCCTGCTCGCCGGCGCCGTCGGCGGCATCGGGAGACCCGCTGCCCGGAGGAGCGGCGGCGGGAGCATCGTCCGGGGACGCGAATTCGCCGGCCGAGGGCAGATCGTCAAGGCGCTTGAGTCCGAAATAGTCCATGAAATCCTTCGTCGTGCCGTAAAGCGCCGGCCGGCCCGGGGTTTCGCGGTGGCCCACCACCTCGATCCAGTTGCGCTCCATGAGCGTGCGCATGATGTGGCCGCTCAGGCGCACGCCGCGCAATTCCTCGATTTCCGCCCGGGTGATCGGCTGCCGGTAGGCGATGGCCGCCAGGCTCTCCAGCAGCGCGCGGGAAAACCTCGGCGGACGGAACCGTTCCAGCTTCGCCAGCCGCTCCGCGGCCGCGCTGCCCGTCTGCACCCGCCAGCCTCCGGCCACTTCCGTGATTTCGATCTCCCGGCCGGCATAGTCCCGCTCCAGGTCGCCGAGGGCCTTGAGCACATCGTCTTCGCCTACTTTCTCCAGCGGATCGAACAGGTTCAGAAGCTGCGTCATGCTGAGGGGCCGTCCCGCCCCCAGCAACGCCGCCTCGACCAGGTTGCGCGTATCCGGTGCGTTCACTTGGCGGCGTCCCTGCCTTGGCCGGGACCGCTGACGTAGATCGGCGCGAACGGTTCATTCTGGACGGCCTGCAGGCCGTTGTCGCGTACCAGTTCCAGCAGCGCCGAAAAGGTAACGGCCGCTCCCATGCGCCCCTCCGACGGATCGAACAGTTCAGTGAACTCGGTGAACTCGCTGCCCGAGACTTGCTTGAGAATGTCCGACATGCGCTCACGAATGGAAAGCTGTTCGGTCTGCACCGCCCACCCCCCGCTGAAGCGCACCCGCTCGATCACGCGGGCGTAGGCCAGCGCCAGCTCGTTGAGCGTCGCCTGGGGCAGTTCGCGCGGCCGCTGGTCCTCTAGCGCGTCCACACTGGCCTGAAACGCGTCGCGCTCCTGGCGGGGAAGCTCTTCCAGCCCGGCAGCCAGCTGCTTGAGCCGCTCGTATTCCAGCAGGCGCTCGAAAAGTTTCGCCCGCGGGTCCTCCTCGTCCTCTTCCTCCAGCGGCAGTTGCGGCACCAGCATGCGGGACTTGATCTCCGCCAGGGTGGCGGCCATGACGAGGTACTCGCCGGCCAGTTCCAGCTCCATCTCCTGCATCAGTTCGATGTACTGGGCGTATTGCTCGCAGATGTCGGTGATCGGAACGTCCATGACGTCCAGGTCATGGCGGCGGATCAGGTACAGCAGCAGGTCCAGCGGTCCCTCGAAGGACTGGAGGAACACGCGCAGCGCCTCCGGCGGTATGAAAAGGTCGGCGGGCGCCTCCACGTACGGCTCGCCCGAGACGACCGCCAGGCTTGCCGCGGCGGCGGGCTCCTCAAACAGTTGGTGCTTGTCGGCCATTGTCGATCAGTCGGACTCTACTACTATTTTAGGGAATGCCGTCTTCGCTCCGCGGGCCCTGCCCGCCAGGCGCGCGGCCGCCGCCCTGGAAAGCGACCGGTAGTCGCCCCCTTCGTCCGGTTCCGACGGCGCCACCAGCCGCCCGTCGTCGGTAGCCGCGCGCACGCCCGCCGACAACGGCAGTTGCGCCAGCAGCGGCAAGTCGAATTCGCCGGCAAGCCGCGCGCCGCCCTCCTCGCCGAACAGCGCTTCGGCATGGCCGCAATGCGGACAGACATAGGCGCTCATGTTCTCCACCACGCCCAGCACCGGCACGTTCACCTTGCGGAACATGGCGATGCCCTTGCGCGCGTCGGCCACCGCCAGTTCCTGCGGCGTGGTCACGACCACCGCGCCGGCCAGCGGCACGCGCTGCGAAAGCGTCAGCTGGATGTCGCCGGTGCCCGGCGGCATGTCCACGATGAGGTAATCCAGGTCCTTCCAGCGCGTCTGGCCAAGCAGCTGCATGAGCGCCTGCGTCACCATCGGGCCGCGCCACACCACCGGGCTGCGGGTATCGACCAGGAAGCCGATGGAACTGGCCTGCAGGCCGTGCGCCCGCAGGGGCTCGAAGCTCTTGCCGTCGGCGCTGCGCGGCCGTTCGCCCTCCAGGCCCAGCATCCGCGGCACGCTGGGACCGTAAATGTCCGCATCGAGGATTCCGACGGCGGCGCCGTCCATCGCCAGCCCCACGGCCAGGTTCGCCGCCACGGTGGACTTGCCCACGCCGCCCTTGGCCGAGGCTACCGCGATGATGTTCCTGACCTGCTCGAGCCTCTGCACCTGCGGCGGCACCGCGTGCGCGGCGATCTCCGTGCGAACCACCACCTCTTCCGCGGACGTGACTTCACGGACCCGTGCGTTCAACTCTTCCACGAACCCGTCGCAGGGAAAACCCACGGTCAACTCGACGGCGCGGCCTCCGTTGCTCGCGCGAACGCGGCCCCCGGCCTCGCCCAGCGTCAAGCCGCCGAACGGAGCCTCCACCCCCAAAACCGCCGTTTCCAGGTCCTTAGACACGTGTTCTCCCGAAGAATTGACCTGATTGTAAGTGCCCAACGGCAGGCAAGCCGCTAGACTGCCGGTAGATTTGCAGGACAACGCAATGAAAGACAGGCATTCGCCGCCGTGCGATTCCGCTCGCGCCGAAGGCGCTCTCCCACGGAGCCTGCGCATGAACTTCGGCGCCGGCGCAATGGGCATGGCCGTGATCCTGAACACCATGGGCGGCGTCTTCGCCCCGTTCATGACCAACTTCCTGGGGATAGGCGCGGGAGCGGCGGCCACGCTGCTGCTGGTCTCGAAGCTGTACGACATGGTGACCGACCCCCTGATGGGCGTCGTCAGCGACCGGACGACCACGCGGTGGGGCCGCCGGCGCCCGTTTCTGCTGCTGGGCGGCGCCATCAGCGCGATCGGGCTCGTACTGGTCTTCAATCCTCCGGACATTGCCGATCAGGCGTGGCTCATCGCCTATGTGCTGGGATCCCTGCTGGTCACCTATACCGGCTACACGGTTTTCAATATTCCGTACATGGCCATGCCCGCGGAGATGACCGACAGCTACCACGAACGCACGACGCTGATGTCGCATCGGGTCGTGTTCCTCAATATCGGCGCGCTGATCGCGGTGTCCGCGTTTGCGATAGTCGAATGGCTGGGAAACGATCGGGCCGCTCACGGAACCATGGCATGGGCGTTCGCGACGCTCATTTTTCTGGGTTCGGCCTATTGCTTCTTCGGCACGGCGCCAGCGCGACAGACTATCCAGAAGGAGCATGCCTATTCGCTCGGGACGCAAATCCGGAGCGCCTTGACGAACAGGCCGCTGGTGCTCCTGCTTGGGGCCAAGTTCTGCCAGTTGCTGGGGGTGTCGCTCTCGAGCGCAACGGGCGTGTACTTCAAGGTCGTGATCCTCGGGCTCAGCTACCAGCTCACGACGTTGTATCTCTATACCAGCAGCGTCGTGATCATTGCGTTCATTCCCGTCTGGAACATGGCTTCCCGCAGGTACGGAAAGCGGCTGACCTACATGGCGGCCAGCGCCGGCTACGCGCTGGTGACGCTGACCTGGCTGCTGGCCACGGCGGACGATCCCCTCTCGTACGTGTTCATCCGGGCGGTACTGCTCGGCATCTGCGCCAGCGGCATTCTGGTCCTGGGCGCGGCGCTGCTGCCGGACGCCGTCGAGTACGACTACCTCAAGACCGGGATGCGCCGCGAAGGCACGCTGTCCTCGTTCTATTCGACCGTGGAAAAGCTGGCGTTTGCGGTCGGCCCGGCGCTGGCGCTGTATTTCCTTAGCTGGTTCGGCTACCAGGCGGGAACGGAAGGCATGCGGATCGAACAGCCGCAAAGCGCCATCATCGCGATCTATATCGGCGCGGGCCTGACGCCGGCCGCGCTGTACGGGCTGAGCCTCGTGTTTCTGTTCAAGTACGACCTTTCGGAAGACAGGCTCAAGGCGCTGCGCGGCCGCTCTCCGGACACCGTGCCCGGGCCGAGCGGCTAAACTGCCCTTCGCATTCGAGGGAGTCCCATGGAAAACCGGAAAGACGCAAGCCCGTCGCACGCGCCTGAAGCGACGGGAGCGGGAGAGGCAGTCTCAAGAGCACTGCGCATCAACTTCGGCGCCGGAGCGCTGGGCATGGCGATCGTACTGAACACGCTGGCCGGCATTCTTGCGCCGTTCATGACCAACTTTCTGGGCATCGGCGCCGCAACGGTGGCGGCGCTGCTGCTGGCCTCCAAGCTCTACGACATGGTGACGGACCCGCTCATGGGCGTACTCAGCGACCGCACCCGAACCCGCTGGGGCCGCCGCCGCCCCTTCCTTTTTCTCGGCGGCATCGTGACCGCCGCGGGCTTCTTCCTGATCTTCAATCCGCCGCAGCTGGACCATAGCCCCGCCCTGCTCAACGCCTGGGTGCTGGGCGCGCTGCTGCTGACCTACACCGGCTACACGCTGTTCAACATTCCCTACCTGGCCATGCCCGCCGAGATGACCACCCACTATCACGAACGCACGGCGCTGATGTCGTGGCGCACCGTGTTCATCAACGTGGGCGCGCTGCTTGCGTTTTTTTCGTTTGCCCTCGTGGAATGGCTGGGCAACGATCGCCAGGCGCACGGCGCCATGGGGCTGATCTACGCCGCGCTGATTGCAGGTGGCTCAATCTACTGCTTCTTCGGCCTCGCCTCAGCCCGCCAGACCACCGCCGCGCCGCGCGCGAAAACGCCTTCGATCCGGCGCCAGGTCCGCACCATCGCGGCGAACCGGCCGCTGATGAGCCTGCTGGGCGCCAAGCTGTGCCAACTCCTGGGGCTTGCGGCGTCCGGCGCGGCAGGCGTTTATTTCAAGGTCGTCATTCTCAAGATGAGTTACACGCAAACGACCTGGTTCCTGGTGGTGAACGTCGCCGTGATCCTGGCCGCCATCCCTCTGTGGAACCGCGTGTCGCGCAGGCACGGCAAACGGCTCACGTACATGATCGCAACCGGGTGCTTCGCCCTGACTGCCTCCACCTGGCTGCTGGCCACTGCCGCCGATCCGCTGTCGTACATCTTTGCGCGGGCCGTCTTCCTCGGCTTTTTCGCCAGCGGCGTGATCATAATGGGCGCCGCGCTTCTGCCCGACGCCGTCGAGTATGACTACATCAAAACGGGAATGCGGCGCGAAGCCACGATGTCCGCGTTCTACGCCACGGTCGAAAAACTGGCGTTCGCCGCCGGCCCGGCCCTGGCGCTGTTGATGCTGAGCGCATTCGGCTACCAGTCCGGCACCGAGGGCATGCAGATCGAACAGCCGGAAAGCGCGATCAACGCCATTTACGTGACCGCGGGGCTGGCCCCGGCGCTGCTTTACGGGATGAGCCTCATATTCCTGGCCAACTACGACCTGACGGAAGAAAAACTCAAGTCGGCGCGCGCCGCAAGCGCCGCGGCCGGCTGAGCGAAGCGCCTCAGGGACATCTGGTAAGATCGAAGGCCGACGCTTCGTCGGCCCTGGGATCGCGGGACAAGGGGGCCTGACCATGCGGAAACGCAAGCGAACTCAATCACAAAGGCCGCTGTTCCCGCGGCCGGACTGTCCCGTCCGGAGATTCTTATGAAATTGCCCGCAGCAAATCTGGCTGCGACGGCCACGTTGCTGGCGCTGTTGCCATTCGGAGCCATCCAGACCCCGGCACTTGCCCAGGAGGCGGTGCTTGAAGAGATCATCGTCACGGCGCGCAAGCGCGAAGAGAATCTGTTCGACATCCCGGTCGCGATCACCGCCATTACAGGAGAGCAGATCGAGAATCTCGGTCTCAACGACCTGCAGGACGTGGCGAAGATCGTGCCCGGCCTGACCTTCGACCGCTCGGTCACGCAGAATGATTACGCGCCGGCCCTGCGCGGCCTGCAGGCGGAACAGGGCCGCAACAGCGTTGGCCTGCTGATCGACGACATCGATATTTCATCGCAGAACGTGCAGGTGGCCGGCGGCGGCAGCCTGGCGCGCCTGCGGCTGGTGGACGTCGAGCGGATCGAGGTCGTAAAGGGGCCGCAGGCGGCCCTCTACGGCCGCTCCGCATTCGGCGGCGCGGTGAACTACATCACCAAGCGCCCCAGCCTGGACGAATACGATCTGAAGGCCGGGTTAGACGTGCACAGCGAGTCCGGCCACGAAATTACCGTCTCCGGCGGGGCGCCTGTGATCGAAGACGCGTTCGGCGTGCGGGTCAACGCCTACTACTTCGACGAGCGGGGCTCGTACAAGAACACGGTTTCCGACGCCTATGTGGGCGGCGGCGACGGGATGGGCATTTCGGCTGCATTCCTGCTCCAGGCAAACGAGAACTTTTCCGTTTACGGGCGGCTGGAATACTCCGACGAGAGCTACGCGCCACAGGCCGCGTTCGTGATCAACGGCAATACCGACGTAACTCTGGTCGACGGCGCCGAAATCGTACTCAACAGGCCCACCACAAGAATCTTTTCCGGACCGCTTGTGGACGGTCCGATCAGGTTCGACATCAATCACCGCACCGGCGAGGACTACAAGGGCATGGACGTCGAGTATTTCCGCGCCACGGTCATCGCCGACTGGGACGCCGGCGACTTCGGGCTCAAGTCGCTGACCAGTTGGGTGGACTCGAACGACGACATCTTCCAGGACAACGATTTCGTCAGCGGGTCGGTGAACGGCATGGTGGTCGGCGCATTCCAGGAAACGGAACGGATCAATGACACGGTGCAGTTCAGCCAGGAGGTCCGGATCTTCTCGCAGGCGGACAGCCGTTTCCAGTGGCTCCTGGGGGCCTTGTACTGGAAGGAAGACGTGGACCAGTTCGGCAGCAACGACACCGGCCTGGCGCTCGGGCCCATCCTCGATTCCGACGTCCACGCCTTCTACGACACGCGCGACGGTGAGGGCCGCAACGTCAGCCGCTACACGGACCACCAGTCGGTTTTTGCCTGGTCGGAGTATGCGCTTACCGAGCAACTGTTCGTTTCCGCCGAAGTCCGCTACACGGACGAGGAGATACAGCACATACTGGACTTCGATCCGCCGTTCAATTTCTTCTTCGGCGTGATCTCGCTCGGTGGCGTAGCGCCGCCGATACTGAGTTCGTTTGGCCAGGTCACCGGCATTCACTCCGAGACAATCACCGAGAAGTACACGATCCCCCGGGTCGCGCTAAGCTACCGGCCCGACGACAATCTGAACCTGTACGGGGCCATCGGAAAGGGCGTCAAGCCTTCCGGCTTCCAGGACGGCGCGGTGTTCTCGCTCGACAGGCCCTTCGACCGTGAATCGCTGTGGTCGTATGAAGTGGGCGCCAAGGCCCTGCTGATGGGCGGCGCGCTGGCCGTCAACACGGCCGCCTTTTTCCAGGACTACACGGACCAGCAGGTCTCCTCGCAGATCTTCAATGAAGAGGCGCAGCAGTTGCAGCCGGTGATCGAGAATGCCGGCAAATCGACGGTCTGGGGGCTTGAGTTCGAGGCGAACTGGCGAGCTTCGGAAGAATTGACCCTGTCCGGCGCCTACACCTACATCAACGGGGAGTTCGACAATTTCCGGGTGGTTTCCACCAGCGCATCGAGGATCGGCGAGAGCGGCTGCGGCGAATTCCTGGACTTCGCCCGGCCCGCCTGTCTCCTGATCAAGGACGGCAATCGGCCGGCGGACCTGCCCGAGCATCAGCTGAATCTCAACGGCAACTACACCGCCAGCCTTAACGGCAACTGGGACTGGTTTACCGACTTGAGCGCACGCTACACGTCCGAGCGCTTCGTTTCTTCCGCCAATGTAGCCACGCAAGACGCTTACTGGCGGGTAGACGGCCAGCTCGGGGTCCGCAGCGAGAGCATGCGCGCCGCGCTTTACGTGGACAACCTGCTGGATGACGACACCGTCACCGACGGCAATCTATACGTGGACTTCTTCAACGGGTTCGCGCCGTCCGGCTTCGGCTACCGTCCGATCCCGCGAACAGTGGGTCTGCGGGTGAGCTACAGCATGTAGCGATCCTCGACGTGCACCCGAAGGTAACGCAGGAAATCATCGACGCCTACAGGGAAATAGGCGTGGCCCACGTGCCGGGCGTCTTCCCGGAGGAATGGGTCGAACGCATGACGCAGGTCATCGATTCGGTCGTCGCCGGGCTGCGCGACGGCTCGGTCGTTTTCGGCCCCCACGAGACCATGCGCGACGTGGAATTCGAGGACCACGACGGCTACGTGCGGCTGGTCAACGCCTACTGGCGAGTGCCGGAGATGCAGTCGCTGGTCGAGGACTGCGGCTGCGCCGAGATCGTCGCCGACGTGATCGGTTCGGACGAAATGCGCGCCTGGGTGGACGGCACGTTCCTGAAGGAGGGCAACAAGGAGGAAACGGCCACGCCCTGGCACAACGACGAGTGCCTGTTCCCGTTCTCGGGCGAGCACAGCCCGTCGATGTGGGTGGCCCTGACCGACATGGGCCCGGACAATGCGCCCCTGCTGACCCTGGCCGGTTCCAACAGGGACCCGCACCGCTACGTGAGTTCCTGGGCGCTTGACGGCGTGGAAGCGCCACCCAATTTCCATCCCTGGTCGGAACTGCTGGAGCGGGTCGCCGCGCCGGATGCGGACATTCGCGTGTGGGAAGCGCGCTCCGGCGACATGCTGATCATCCACCCGAAGACGATCCACGCCTCCAAACCGCGCACGGCCGGCCATGCGGGCCGCCGCCTCGGGTTCTCGCTGCGCTGGATCGGCAGCGACATCCGCTACCAGTTCAATCCGACGGCCCGAAAGAACCCGTTCGAGGGCAGCGAGCTCTTGACGGAGGGCGAACGCATTCCCGATAAGGTCATGCCCGTGACCTGGCGGCGGGCGCCGCGCAAGAAAGCCGCCTGAGTGTATTGCCGGCAGAATCGCCCGGCATGACCATCCGCCGCACGCTCGTTGAGACACCATCGGGCTTCGTCCACGTCCGGTCCGCCGGCTCCGGTTCTCCTATCCTGCTGCTGCACTGGACTCCCGCATCCAGCCGTCAATACGTCCCGGTGCTCGAGAAACTCGGCAATTCAGGATACGCCGGCTACGCACCGGACAACATGGGTTATGGCCAGTCCGACCCCCGCCCCGCTCCGTGGCTGGTAAAGGACTATGCCGACAACATCGCCGCGGTAATGGACGGGCTGGGGCTGGAGTCCGCAGCCGTGGTGGGCGGCCACGTGTCTTCCGAATTCGCGGTCGAACTCTCGCTTCGCCATCCCGCGCGCGTAACGCATCTCGTTCTCGACGGCTGCCCGGTCTGGGACCGCGCTTTTCGCGACGAGGTGCTCAGCGTGTCCCGGCAACCGGCGCCGGACTGGTCGGAGGACGGCGCCCACATCGCCTGGGTATGGGAGCGGTCGCTGTGGCTGCAGCGCATGTGGGATTCGAAATTCCAGCTGGACGACGCCGGCGCCGCCCTGCTCCGCAACGCGGTCATCGACAGCATGCTGGCGCAGCAGATGGACGACGCCACCGAAGCGCTCAGGGAATACGAGATGGGGGACGCGCTAAAGACGGTCCGCGTTCCGACGCTTGCGCTCACGGCCGAGACGGATCCGTTGAACAACTGTCACGAGAAGGTGCTGGAGTTGGTTGAGGGCTCGGTGGGCCACACTTTCGAGGGTGGTCATCCGCATCACTATCCGGAAAAGGCGGGCGAGTACGTGGGCGTTATCCTGGAGTTTCTTCGTCGGGCGTGAGGGCGGTGATGGTCAGGGCGTGGATGGGGCCCTGCATCATTTCGTCCAGGGCAGCGTAAACAAGGCGGTGGCGGGCGAGCGGGGCTAGGCCGTCGAACTGCTCCGCTACGATGCGGACCGAATAGTGCCCCCCGCCGTCGCGGGCGCCCACATGCCCCACATGAAGGTGCGAATCGTCCTGCACTTCGACATCGCAGGGCGCCAGCGCCTCAAGAAGCCGGGCGCGGATCAGGGACGGGCGATCGGCGGTCAATCGCCTTCAACCGTCTTCATGGACCGGACAATCCAGATTCCCTGCAGCAGGCCGAACACGAGGGTCAGGCTGGTCAAGCCGAAAAGCTTGAAATAAACCCAGGTGGCTTCGCTGAAGCTGTAGGCCACCCAGATGTTGAGCGCGCCCATCACGACAAAGAACAGCAGCCATGCCCAATCCAGTGCCGACGCCGTGCGGGCAGGCACAGCGGAAAAGCCTTCCGCCTGCGACGCCAGGATCGCATGGATCACGCCCTTGCGCTTCCACAGGCGCGCGCCCACAAGCGCCACGCTCATTGCCCAGTAGAGGACCGTCGGCTTCCACTTGATGAACACGGGGTCCTTCAGCACCACGGTCAGCGTGCCGAACACCAGCACCAGCCCCGCGGAGGCCAGCGTGATCGGCTTCGGCTTGTAGCGGCCGCCGAGCAGCCACTGCGCGGCAACCTGCACGATCACGGCGCCCATGAGCACCCACACGGCCGGGATCAGCCCCCACAGAAGATAGGCCGCGAGGAACGGCACAAGAAAGAAAAAGTCCAGAAAAACCTGCACGGCGGCGCAAATGATAGCGCGCCCGGCGGGCCGGGAAACGCGCTGACTATAATTCGCCGATGCTCAATTTCTTCCGACATCCGCGGGGCCTGATCACCCTGTTCTTCACGGAGATGTGGGAGCGCATGAGCTATTACGGCATGCGCGCCCTGCTCGTGCTGTTCATGGTCGATCAAGTGCAACGGGGCGGCATGGGCCTGACCGACGAGATCGCCACCGCGATATACGGCGTCTATACGGCAGCCGTGTATCTGGTCGCCCTTCCCGGTGGCTGGATGGCGGACCGGCTTCTGGGCGGCCAGCGGGCGGTCTGGGCGGGCGGCATCATCATCATGTGCGGGCACTTCGTGCTCGCCGTTCCGACCGTCGCCGCCTTCTACATGGGGTTGATCCTGGTGGTGCTGGGCACCGGCCTGCTCAAGCCCAACATCAGCGCCCTGGTCGGGCAACTCTACTCGCCCACGGACCCGCGGCGTGACGGCGGCTTCACGCTGTATTACCTCGGCATCAACGTCGGCGCGTTCCTCGGACCTCTGGTTTGCGGTTGGCTGGCCGACTACAACTGGCACTACGGCTTCGCCGCCGCCGGCGTGGGCATGCTGTTTGGCCTGATTCAGTTCTATTACACCCGCGAGTACCTGGGTGAGGCCGGCGCCCGTCCCGAGTCGGCGGCGTCCGCCGCCTACCGCAGGAAAGTCTGGTTCGGCGTGGCGGGCTTCCTGGCCGCAATCGCCGCCGTATATGCCGGGGCGCTGGCCGGCGCGATCGAACTGAACGCGCGCGCCATCGCCGAAGCGAGCGCGCTCGTGATCGTGATCGTGGCGGCGATCTATTTCCTGTTCCTGCTGTTTCTTGGCGGACTCACGCGCGACGAACGACTTCGCGTGATCGGCATCATCGTCCTGTTCTTCGGCGCCGCCATGTTCTGGGCGGGCTTCGAGCAATCCGGCTCGTCGCTCAACCTGTTCGCCGAGCGCTACACGATCCGCGAGTTCGGCTCCTTCAGCTTCCCGGCCGAGTGGTTCCAGTCGCTCAATCCCTTCTTCATCATCGTCCTGGGACCGCTGTTCGCGATGCTGTGGACGGCCCTGGCGCGGCGCAATCTCGATCCTTCCACGCCGCTGAAGTTCGCGTTCGGCCTCATTCAACTCGGCCTGGGGTTCGTGGTAATGATCGGCGCCGCCACGCTGGTGGCCGAGGGCAACCCGGTGCTGCCCACCTGGCTGTTCTTTACCTACCTGCTGCACACCACCGGAGAGCTTTGCCTGAGCCCGGTGGGACTTTCCGCCGTAACCCGGCTGGCGCCGAAGAAATACGTGGGCCAGATGATGGGCATCTGGTTCCTGGGCGCGTCGCTGGGGAGTCTGATTGCCGGCCTGATCGCGGGTGAGTTCGATCCCGAGGCCCTGGGCGACATGCCCGCGCTGTACTGGCAGATCGTGCTTACGACCGTGGGCAGCGGGCTGATTCTCGCCGTTTTCCTGAAACCACTGAAGAAGTGCATGACGCCTGCGGAGGAAGAAGACAAGTGATTACCCGAACCGTCGTCGCGGCGCTGGCCCTGACCCTGCCCGTCAGCGCATCGACCGAGAATACCCCGCTGCAAAGCGCCGAGAATTACGTCAGGGAAACCAGCGAGCGATACGAGGAACTTCGCCTGGAAGGCGCCGCGGCCGCCTGGGCCTACCAGACCTACATCACTCCGGACACGGCGCTGCTCG
The DNA here is from genome assembly GCA_965116895.1 of Gammaproteobacteria bacterium. Taxonomy (GTDB): domain Bacteria; phylum Pseudomonadota; class Gammaproteobacteria; order Steroidobacterales; family Foliamicaceae; genus Foliamicus. Next base: position 1,896,010 of record OZ220729.1, read on the forward strand.
CCGCCAGGGCGCAGGAACGCGGGCTCAAGTTCCAGAGTTCCGCAGTCGAGGGCGCCAAACGCTATGACGGAATCGAGCTGGCCCCGCTGACGCAGCGCGCCATCAACGCGATCAAGTGGGGGACGACGCTGCCGGCGCCGGACGACGACGCCAAGCGTCGCGAACTGTCCGAAATCATGACCCGCATGGAAGGCGCCTACGGCAGCGGAAAGTACTGCCCCGACGGGCCGGAAAGCTGCCGGGATCTGGAGCAGCTCAGCGTGGTCATGGCACACAGCCGCGACTACTACGAACTGCTGGAAGCATGGCGCGGATGGCGCACCATCTCTCCCCCGATCCGGGCCGATTACCAACGTTTCGTGGAACTGGGCAACGAGGGCGCGCGCGAACTGGGTTTCAACGACATGGGCGAGTTGTGGCGTTCCGGCTACGACATGCCGGTGGCCGATTTCGGCGACGAAGTGGAGCGGCTCTGGAGCCAGGTGTCGCCGTTGTACGAGCAATTGCACTGTTACACCGCCGACAGGCTCCGGCAGGCCTACGGCGAGGAAACCGTGCCCCCGGGCGAGCCCATTCCGGCGCACCTTCTGGGCAACATGTGGTCGCAGACCTGGGGCGAAATCTACGAACTGGCGGAGCCGTACCCTGGCGTGGCGGAACTGAACGTGACCGAGGCGATGCAGGACCAGGACTACAGCGCCGTCTACATGACCGAACTTGCGGAGGATTTCTTCGTTTCGCTGGGCATGCCGACGCTGCCGGAGAGTTTCTGGCAGCGTTCGCTGCTGGTGAAACCGCAGGACCGGGAGGTGGTCTGCCACGCCAGCGCCTGGAGCATGGACGGCAAGGACGACGTGCGGATCAAGATGTGCATCGAGCCCACCCAGGATCACCTGTTCACGATCTATCACGAACTGGGGCACATCTACTACTTCCTGGCCTACAAGGATCAGCCGATCGTTTTCCAGTCCGGGGCCCACGACGGGTTCCACGAGGCCGTGGGCGACACGGTCACGCTATCGATGACCGGCGAGTTCCTGAAGAACCTGGGGCTGGTCGAGGAAGTAAAGGACAGTCCCGAGGCGCTGATCAACTCGCAGATGAAGCTGGCGCTGGACAAGATCGCCTTTCTGCCCTTCGGCAAGCTGATGGACCAGTGGCGCTGGGGCGTGTTCTCGGGCGAGATCGCGCCGGAGGACTACAACGCCGCCTGGTGGGACCTGCGCACCCGTTACCAGGGCATAAGGCCACCGGTGGAGCGCAGCGAGGCCGATTTCGACCCGGGCGCCAAGTACCACATACCGGGCAATACGCCGTACACCCGCTACTTCCTGGCCTTCGTGCTGCAGTTCCAGTTCCAGAGGGCGCTGTGCGACGCCGCCGGATTCGAGGGACCGCTGCACGAGTGCTCGATCTACGGCAACAAGGAGGCCGGCGCGCTGTTGTGGAAGATGCTGCAGTCCGGTTCCAGCCGGCCGTGGCAGGACTCGCTGGAAGCCGTCACCGGCCAGCGCGAAATGGACGCCTCGGCGATCATCGCCTATTTTCAGCCGCTGATGAACTGGCTTGAGACCCGGAACCAGGGCCTTTCCTGCGGCTGGTAATCCGGGATAATCGCGGCATGGCGCGCAAGATCCTCGTTACCGCGGCGCTGCCGTACGCCAGCGGTCAGATCCATCTCGGCAACCTGCTTGAGATGGTGCAGACCGACATCTGGGTCCGCTACCAGCGCCTTTCGGGGGCCGACTGCTCGTTCGTTTGCGCGACCGACGCGCACGGCACGCCCACAATGCTCAAGGCGCGCGAGGAAGGCGTCGATCCGGAGGAATACGCCGAGTCCTGCCGCGCTGCGCACGTGCGGGACTTCGAGTCCTTCGGAATCCGCTTCGACAACTACTACACGACGCATTCGCCGGAAAACCGGGAACTGGTGGAGCGCATCTACGGCCGGCTGGTGGAGCGCGGTTTCATCCGCACCCGCACGATCCAGCAGGCCTACGACGAGGAGGCGGGCATGTTCCTGCCCGACCGCTACGTGCGGGGCGAGTGTCCGTCCTGCGGGGCGGAAGACCAGTACGGCGACAGTTGCGCGGCCTGCGGAGCCACCTACGCCCCCTCGGAGCTGGTCAACCCGCGTTCGATCCTGAGCGGCCGGCCGCCGGTCACGCGCGAGTCCGAACACAAGTTCTTCAAACTGGGCGAGTTCGAGTCGCTGCTGAAGACCTGGATGCAGGCCAGCAACCTGGACCGAGGCGCCCGCAACAAGCTGGCCGAATGGTTCAGGGAAGGCCTCAGGGACTGGGACATCACGCGTGACGAGCCGTACTTCGGCTTCGAGGTGCCGGGCGAGAAGGGCAAGTACTTCTACGTCTGGCTCGATGCCCCGGTGGGCTACATGGCCAGCTTCCGCAACCTGTGCGGCGCCGGCGAGGACGGCGAGAGCCGGTTCGAGCGCTATTTCGGGCCGGACAGCGACGCCGAGCTCTACCACTTCATCGGCAAGGACATCCTCTACTTTCACGCGCTGTTCTGGCCCGCGGTGCTGCTGGGCGCGCGCATGCGCACGCCCAGCGGCGTTTTCGTGCACGGCTTCCTTACCGTGGACGGGCAAAAGATGTCCAAGTCGAAGGGCACCTTCATTACCGCGGCCGACTACCTGGCGGCCGGCCTGAACCCCGAGTATCTGCGCTACTACTATGCCGCCAAGCTCGGTCCGGGCCTCGACGACCTCGACCTGCAGCTGGAGGACTTCGCCGCACGGATCAATTCCGACCTGGTGGGCAAGCTCGTGAACATCGCCAGCCGCTGCGCCAGCTTCGTGCAGCGCGGGTTCGACAACCGTCTCGGACCGCGCCTGCACGACCCGGCCCTGTACGAGGACTTCGTCGCGCAGAGGGAGCAGATCGGCGAGTACTACGAATCCCGTTCCTACGGCAAGGCCATGCGGGCGATCATGGCCCTGGCCGACCGCGCCAACGTGTGGATCAACGAGCGCAAGCCCTGGGAACTGGCCAAGGATCCGGAAAGGCAGGACGAATTGCATGCGATTGTCACGCAGGGAATCAACCTGTTTCGGGTGCTCATGACGTATATCACCCCGGTTCTTCCGCAAATCTCCTCGAAGGCCGAGGCGTTTCTGCGCTCCGATCTGAACTGGAATGACGTGGACGAACCCCTGCTTGACGAATCGATTGCCGAATTCAAGCCGCTGGCCGGCCGAATATCGCTAAAGACGCTCAAGGCGCTGGTGGAAACCAATCGCGAACAGTCTGCCGCCGAAGTCGAGCATTCCGAGCCCATCGACATCGACGAGTTCCTGCGAACGGACCTGCGGGTGGCGAAGATCGTCAAGGCCGAGCGCGTTGCGGGCGCCAACCGCCTGCTGCGCCTGACCCTGGACGACGGCGGCAAGGGCCGCACCGTGTTCGCGGGAATAGCCGGTGCTTACGCGCCGGCCATCCTGGTCGGACGCAAGGTCGTCCTGGTCGCCAATCTCAAGCCGCGCAAGATGCGTTTCGGCGTGTCGGAAGGCATGGTACTGGCCGCCGGCGAGGGAGAGTCGCGGGTCTTCCTGCTTTCTCCGGACGAAGGCGCGGAACCGGGCATGCGCGTGCGCTAGTGCCGTGCAGCCTTCGGTAGCGCGAATCGACGAAGCACTATGCGTGGGCTGCGCACGCTGCCTTCCGGCCTGTCCGGTGGACGCCATTATCGGCAGCCGCAACTTCACCCATACCATCATTCACGACGAGTGCGTGGGATGCGGTTTGTGCCTGCCGCCCTGCCCCGTGGACTGCATCGCCATCGAACCGCGCTTTCCCGGCGCGCCCGCCGATGACGAAGATGAAGGCATGCGGCGCGACAAGCTCCGGCGCCTTGGACAAACGGCACGGCGCCGATTCCGCGCACGCCGTCAAAGGCTGGCGGAGCTGGGGGAGCGGGCTGAAGCACGCGTGTCCGGCGCTCCCCCCGCCACAGCGCCCACGCCCAGCGACCGCGATATCGAGGCCCTGATCCGCAGCCTCTCATGACCCCCTGACCGCCCTGCGCATTCCCTGACGATCATCCGGCGGAGGTTTCGTCGATGAGCCCGTGCCGTTACCAGTCGTTTACCCCGCGAGGCGTAGGCTCGGAGACAACTTCATGCTCTTCGAGGTTGTTATCGATGCTACATCGGACACTCACTTGTGCCTGCCTTACCCTTTGCGCACTGGCCGCCTCAACAGTTAACGCATACGCGGACACAGGTGACCTCCTGGTGACCGTAACCAGCGTGGAAAACCGGCCCCTGACAGGCAGCTCAATCACCATTGAGTCGCGAGCGGGCGACGAACAGAAGGCTGTCACCGATTCGAGCGGACGCGCCGTAATCCGGAACCTGCAGGTGGGTTTGTACCGCGTTACGACCGAGTTGCAGGGCTTTGTGCGCGTGGTAGAGCCGAGTGTTCGCGTTGTCAGGGGCAAGATCGTGCCCGTGGAGATGGTGCTGCGCCGCAGCAGGTACGAAGCCATCGAGGAGATTGTGGTCGTCGCCGAGGCCATTCGTCGCGACGCGTACGGCAGCGTCGCTTCGACCTACGTTGATCGGGAACACTTGAGGACGGCCACCGGCGGCGGCGGCGACGTCCTGCGCGCGCTCGATGGCCTGCCGGGAATGGTGTCCGGCGGCGAATTTTCGAATTTCACTGTTAGAGGGCGTGGGCCGCGCGACAACCTGATCCTTGTCGACGACTTCCCATTTGACAAGGTCGTCCACTTCGATGACTCCCTGGGCGAGCAGGACGACATCAGCGGCGGCGGCCGGTACTCGATCTTCGCACCGAACCTGATCGAGGGCGCCGAGTTCTCGCCCGGCGGTTGGAGCGCTGCCTACGGCGGCCGCAACGGATCGCTGCTCAAGCTCGACGTGGCCAAGGGCAACCCGAGCCCGTCGGCCAGCCTCAGGCTTGACCTGGCCGGTGCCGAACTTGTCTACGACGGCCCGAGCGGTCTGCACGATGAAACATCTCTGATAGCGACCGCCAGACGCTTCGACTTCGGTCGTTTCTTCGAGACTATCGGCGAGGAGGACATCGGCAGCCCCGTGATGACCGATCTCATCCTCAAGACCCATACCCGGATCAATCCCGCCAACGAGTTCGAGTTCCTGTTGCTGTACACGCCGGAGGACTCGGAACGCACGGTGGCGAACGTGCTCCATTCCGTCGATTTTGAAGACCGCGAACTCCTGAACACCGAACAGGACAGCGCGCTCGTCGGCGTCACGTGGACCCGGCTGTTCGGGAAGGACGGGACTTGGGAGAACCGCGCCTACTTCCGCGACAGCGAGAAGACCAGCAGGGAGGGCGAGGCGTTCCCCTTCTCCAAACCGGTCTTGCTACCCGAAGACCAGGTGCCGACGCGGGCGGACATCCTTACTCTGAAGGAGGCCGAGACGGAGATCGGTTTCCGAAGCGACCTGTCGCTGGGCAACCGTTGGGGCCTGTTCGACGCCGGGATCCGCATGGCGGACCTGGATCTTGAGTTCGAAACGGTGCTCGACGGCGACTGGATCCGCTACGAGTACGATGCCGGCGATCATCGCCGCGAGCCCATGGACCGCTTCATCGTGCTGATGCCCCGGTTCACCAACTCGACGTTCGTCCGGAGCGAGTTCCAGTACGCCGCCTACGCCGAACAGGTTTTCGAAGCTCCCCGCTGGGACTTCCGGGTCGGCGCCCGTTACGAGCACGACGGGTTTTCCGCCGGAGGTCGTGTCTCGCCCCGGCTGTCGGCGAACTTCCGAATCTCTCCGATCACCCGGCTCTCCGCTACCGCGGGCACCTTCTACCAGTCGCCGCGTTTTCTCGACCGCGCCCGGGCCCCGGAAAACGCCGGTCTACGGAACGAACGCCTGGATCATGTGAGCCTGGGGCTGGATCGCGAGTTCGGCCGCTGGAACGTGCTCGTCGAAGCCTACTACCGGCGGCTCGACGACCTTATCACCGAAAGCGACGCGGTCACCGGCGTCGCAACGAACAACGGCGAGGGCACCGCGTACGGTGTGGACGTCGTCCTGAACCGGCCGTTCCACAACGGCTGGTCGGCGAATGCCGTCTATTCCTACAACGACGCCACACGCAACGACAACGACGGCGACGGTAAATACGCCCCCGACTACAACCACCGCCACATTTTCGGTCTCGGCGCGCGCTGGGAAATCAATGAGCGCTGGCAGGTCGGGTTCCGGTGGAAGTACGCGACGGGGCGGCCACGTGACGCGTTCTCTCTCCATAGCGACGTGCTGGCATCGCTCGGAGGGCCGCTCCGGTACTCGCAGGAGTTCATCACCAACAACTCGTTGCGCTGGGACGACTTCCATACGCTCAACCTGCGCGTGGACTACCGGCGTCCAGTGGGGCCAGTGGATCTGGTCGCTTTCCTGGACATACTGAACATCTACGCCAGCCCCCCATCGGACGTGCTCGAGTTCAACCCGGCCACCGGGTCCGTCGTGCCGGACGACGGGGAGCCCTTCCCGTTGATCGGCATTCGATTCGAGAAGACATGGTAACGAAACCGGCTTTCGCCGCTGCGCGTTTTGGACGACAATTCCGCACGTAAGATCCGAATCCCGCCCACATGAAGATCCTGACCCTGCTGGTGGAGGACAGCCTGTCGCTGGCCAAAACCGTGGTCGAATACCTGGCGCTCGAGAACATCGACTGCGACTACGCGGCCAACGGCGCGGCCGGTCTGCAACTGGCGCTGAGGAACCCATACCAGGCCATTCTGCTCGACGTGAACCTGCCGAAGATGAACGGCCTGGAGGTATGCGAGGCCTTGCGCCGCCGCGGGCTCGACGTGCCGGTCCTGATGCTGACCGCACGCGATACGCTGACCGACAAGCTGGCGGGTTTCGATGCCGGTACCGACGACTATCTGGTGAAGCCGTTTCAAATGGCGGAACTCGCAGCCCGGATCAAGGCGCTGGCCAACCGGCGCAGCGCCCAGGCGAAACTGCTCAGGGTCGGCGATCTGGAACTGGACCTGTCGACCAGAACCGCAACCCGTGCCGGTCTCAGACTCGGTCTCACGCCGACGGGCTGGACCATTCTTGAGTTCCTGATGCGCAACGCGCCCAATGTCGTCAGCCGCACGGCGCTCGAGCAGGCGCTTTGGGACGACGACCAGCCGGAAACGGATGCGCTCAAGGTTCACCTCTATCGCTTGCGCCAGGAGGTCGACAAACCCTTCCCCGTCGCGATGATTCGAACCCTCGCCAATCACGGTGTCGCAATCCGGGCCCCCGGTGACTGACAAGGACGCGCAGTCGCCCAGCTTGCGCCGCTTCCTGTTGCGGTGGATAGTCGTTGGCGGCTTGGCGCTGGTGCTCTGCTACACGGTCCTGCTCGAATTCTATTTGGACCGCGGTATCGAACTGCTGGCAAGGAACTCCCTTGAGCAAGTCGCGTCCGAATACGCCGGCCTGTACGCGGTAGACGCCGACGCGCCGTTACCGGCCGAAGCGAAAATCGCCGCCTATCGATTGATCGAGGACGTGCCCGAAGCAATCCGCCAACTCTTTCCACCCGCGGAGTACCGACATGGCGAACTCAAGGCAGCCGAACACTTCGATAAGCGGGGGCGAGCCCTGCCCGCTTTGGGCGGCATCTTGCCGGCATGCGAACAGACGCCCTGCGAAGTGCTCTTTTTCTACAGCCATCGGCTGAACGAGCACGACTGGCTCTACCTGCTACAGGGTGTGGCCGTCAGCGAGGATCAAGACGCCGCATACGATCTCATCGAGACCCGCGCCATTGTGCTTGGCGCCTTTTTTGCCGCAGCGTTGACGGTGCTTGCCGTAGTGTTGATCAACCGCGTCGGTCGACCGGTGGAGCAATTGGCGCGCTGGGCCGATACCCTCGATGCGGGGACGCTCGGGAGTCCGCCCGGATTCCGGTTTCGAGAACTGAACGCGGTGGCGGCCAAACTTCAGCACGCCTTCCGGCGACTGACGGAGGGCCTCGCGGAGGAAAAACGTTTCCTGCGGCACGCAAGCCACGAACTACGTACGCCTCTTTCGGTGATTTCAGGCAACCTTGAGATCCTGGAGAAGATCGACGGCCTGCCCCCGCGCAACGACACGAAAGCCGAGGCTCTCAGCAGGCTGTCGGCCGCAGTAACCGATATGCGGCAACTGTCCGAGACCCTGCTCTGGCTTCATCGGCCTTCGAAACGCCTTCTCGAACCGCAAACCGTCGATTTGCACGCGCTCGTCGTGAAGCTTGTCGAGGAGAATCGTTATCTGCTCGTTGGCAAGGCGGTTACCGTGGAAGTGACCGGTGAGGCTGCCTCCCGGGTGATCGCTCCCCGCACTCCCTGTCGAATCGTGATTGCCAACCTCGTCCGCAACGCCTTCCAGTACACTCACGCCGGCCGGATCGAGCTCCACATCGGCGCCGGAGAGATCACCATTCAGAACTCGAACGCGCCGGACGTCGACAACCAGGTTACGGATACGGCCGAAGACTACGGGTTCGGCCTCGGTCTGCAGCTGGTCGAGCGGATTTGCGCGCGACTCGGGTGGGCGTTTGCGTGGACCCCTTCCGCCGCCGGACGGTGCGCTACCGTCCGGTTCCGGGACTAACCTCGGCGCGAAGCTAGGAGGCGGCTTCGAGCTGCTCTTCGGTCGCGTAGCTGCTGATCTGCCAGGCGGAGATCATCGGCATGCTGCGGAACATCACCAGCACCAGGAAGAACCAGGAGGCCAGCGCGGAAATCGCAATCAGCCACTCCCTGGAATCGGTGAACGGCACATGCGCCGGTTCCAGTATCGGCATGACGTTCAGATAGCGGTTGATCCAGAAACCCACCACGATGAACCCGGACAGCACCAGCATGGCCGGCCATGTGCGCTTGACCCAGGCCGCGAGTCCGCACAGCAGCGGGATGAAGAACATGCCGCTGACCATGATCCAGAAAAACGGCTGGTAGTGCCCGTACATCTGAAGCGAGACCACCCCGTACTCGTAGTCCAGGTTGCCGAACCAGGACACGAAGAACTGGGCCCAGAACATGTAGAGCCATAACAGGCTGAAGGACGTGATCAGGATGCCCATCTGCTTGAGACGGCCGGCGTCGAACCACTCCTTCAGGCCCTCGCAGCGCCACAGCACCGCGCTCATCAGGAGGATCGCGGCCGCTCCGGCCAGGTTGATGCCCTGGATGTAGTAGAGGGGGTAAACGCTGCTGTGGTAGTGCGAGATCAGCGTCATCCCGAAATCCCAGGCGATGAAGGAGTTCGACATGACGTAGAAGAACAGGATGAAGAAGGACGAGAAATACAGGCGCCGCTGCAGCGTGAACATATCGACCCGCGCGCGCCAGGACGCCAGCCAGCGCCAGCAGGCGCGGCACACGGGATTGCCGCTTTCGGCCAGTTCGTCGCGGACGTCCGGCAGCAGCCCCCAGAGGAAATACAGCAACGACAGGCCGTAGAAGGCCGCCAGCGCAATGAGGTTGCGCCACAGCAGCAGGTTCTCGTTCAGCCACGGACTCAAATGCCCGTGGTCGCCCTCTTGCAGCCAGTAGAACAGGGACTCCCGCCCGCAGGAGAAGATCAGGGCGAAGCCGATAAAGGCGAACGGCAGGAACGCCAGCGTCATCACTTCGCCAAGGCGGTAGAAGACCCCCGAAAACTCTGCCTTGCACAGGCGCATGACCGCGGTAAAACAGATGCCCGCCTGGCTCAGGCCCAGCACGAACATCCACATGACCAGCGCGAACGCCCAGGGAAAATCGCCGTCGGCGCCGGCCATCCAGAGCAGCGCGAAGGAAACGGCCGCGAGTCCCGCGAGCAGGCCGATCGTGGCCATGAACGCCTTCGCGCCCAGCGCACCCGTGCCGCCGCCGACGCTCATTCCGCCGCCGTCTCGCCGCCGGACTCGGCCTCGGCGGCGTCCGCCACTTTCGCGGCTTCCTCAATCAGGCCGGTACGCAGGTACCGCACGATGCGCCAGCGGTCTTCGCTCGACATCGCGAAACGGTAGCTGGGCATGATCACGCCGCCGTGCGTGATCGTGTAGTAAAGCTGTCCGTCGGTCTGCTGCTGCACGTAGGGCAAGGTCAGGTCCATGGGCTGCGGGTTGTACTTGAGTCCCACGCTGCCGTCGCCGGCGCCCGCCACGCCGTGGCATACGCGGCAGTAAATGTCGTACATTTCCGCCGCGCGGCCATCGTCCGGATCTTCCGCGGCAAGCGGATTGCTCAGCTGCTCTCCGGCCTTCAGCCGCGCGCGCACCAGCTCCGCGAGATCGGCCGGCCCGTCCAGTTCGCCGCCGTCGGCAGGGACGGATTCCGCCGGCAATTCGACCGTTGTCTCCTGCGTCTTGACACTCACCTGGTCCTTCATGTCGTCGTTCCACGGCAATGCGCCGGCCACGCCCGACACGACCAGCGTGGCGGTGAGCAGGGCGATAGCGACGCGGCTCATTCCGACTGCTCCCGCTCGATCGACTCGGCGCCCGCGGCGCGCAGGATCTCCTCGGCCTCGGGCGCGCCGGGCCCGGCCACCGAAATCACGAAGCGGTCCACGTTGCTGGAGGCCCGGTAAGTGCGGTCCCGCCACGCCGGCAAGCGGGCCACGACGAAGAAGCCCAGCAGCGTCATCAGCGTGCCCAGCAGGATGGTGCTCTCGTAGGTAATCAGCAGGTACGGAGGCAGCGCGATCACGGGCCGCCCCGCGGTCGGCAGGATGAAGCGCGTGGCGGTCCACACGCACAGCGTGAATCCGCCGATGGCGCCCAGGATGCCTCCGAGCAGCGTGAACACCCGCACCATGGACTTGCCCAGCCCCAGCGCTTCGTCGGCCCCGTGCAGCGGGATCGGAGAATACAGATCCACTCCGGCAACGCCCTTCTCGCGCAGGGCACGGGCGGCGTCCAGCGCGGCGTCTTCGTGCGCGAATGAGGCCAGCAGCGTCATCAGTGGGCCTCCCTCTTGCGCAAGGGGTTGAGCGTCTCCTTGACCTCGTAGATGGAAACGGCCGGGAATATCTTCACGAACAGCAGGAACAGCGTCGTGAAGATGGCAAACGAGCCGACCGTGATCGAGATTTCAACCAGGCTCGGGAAGTAGGTTCCGAACACGTCCGGCAGGAACTTGCGCGGCAGCGAACTGGCGACGATCACGAAGCGCTCGGTCAGCATGCCGATATTGATCAGGATGGAGATCACCAGCATCAGGTTCCAGTTGGTCCGGATGCGGCGCGAGAACAGAACCAGCGGAACCACGGCGCAGAACAGGATCATCTCCCAGTACAGCCACCAGAACGGGCCCTCCCAGATCCTGTAGAGGATTGCCTCGTATTCGAAGCTCGTGCCGCTGTACCAGCCGCTGAAGTTCTCGCAAATGTTGATGTACGTCCAGATGAGCGAAAGCACCAGCAGCAGCTTGGAGAGGTTGTCGATGTGCAATTGCCCGATGTAGCGGCCGAAACCCATGAATTTCCGCAGCATCCACATTACGGTCACGATCCCCGCCGTGCCCGAGTAGATCGCCCCGCACACGAAGTAAGGCGCGAAAATGGTGTGGTGCAGGCCGGGAACCGTGGACATGGCGAAGTCCCACGACACGATGGAATGCACCGAAACCGCCAGCGGGATCACGAGCACGGCGAAGAACGTATAGGCCCAGCCCAGCGTGTGCCACTCGTGGGCGGTGCCGCGCCAGCCGAAGCACATGACCGCGTAGACCTTTCGGCGCAACCCGGTGGAGCGGTCGCGCACCGCGGCGAAGTCCGGCAGCGATCCCATGTAGATGAACACGCTGCTGGCCGTCAGGTAGGTCAGGATCGCCATCACGTCGAACATCAGCGGCGAGCGGAAGTTCGGCCACAGCTCCATCGGATTGGGGAAGGGGAAGGTCCAGTGAACGAACCACACCCGTCCCACGTGCACCATGACGAACATGGCCGCAGTCATCAGCGAGAACAGCGTCATCGCCTCCGCACTTCGGTAGATCGACTTGCGCCAGTCCGACTGCGTGATATGCAGTACCGCGGAGAGCAGCGTTCCCGAGTGGCTCAGCCCGATCCAGAAAATGAAGTTGGACAGGTAGGTGCCCCACATGGCATTGCGGTTCATGCCCGCGGCGCCCACGCCCACGATGATCTGGTAGATCCACGGCGCGACAAAGAACAGCAGCGCCGTGCCGGCGGATATGCCGAGCGTCACCCAGTAGCGCCAGGTGGTGGTGGTGAGCGCGTTGATGACGTCGTTGTTGACCTCCGAGTAACTCGGCTGGCCGTGGTCGAACATGAGTTCCCGGGTGGCGGACATGGTCAGGTCACCGCCTCGCTCGCCTGTTCCGGCCACATGACCGGGCTTGCCGCGTGGCTATCGGACTCGTCGCCGTGATGGTCGTCATCGTCGTGGCCGGCTGCCGGTTCCCGCGCGTTCTTGAGGTAGACGACGCTGGGATGGGTATTCAGCTCTTCCAGCACCTTGTAGGCCCGCGGGTCCTGGAGCTTGCGCGAAACGGCGCTGTCGGGGTCGTTGCGGTCGCCGAACACGATCGCGTCGGTCGGGCAGGCCTGGGCGCAGGCCGGCTGGGCCTCGCCGTCGGCCACCCGGCGGTCCTCGTCGCGCGCCAGGTCCTTGGCGCGGTTGATGCGCTGCACGCAGAACGTGCACTTTTCCATCACGCCCTTCTCGCGCACGGTCACGTCCGGGTTGAGTTGCTGCTCCAGCGGCTCGTCCCAGGTGTAGGTGAACCAGTTGAAGAACCGAACCTCGTAGGGGCAGTAGACGGCGCAGGTCCGCGTTCCGATGCAGCGGTTGTAGACCTGCGCGTTGAGGCCGTCCTGGTTGTGATAGGTGGCGAACACCGGGCAGGCGATTTCGCAGGGCGCCTCGTCGCAGTGCTGGCACAGCATCGGAATGAAGTTCAGCCGCGCGTCGGGATACTCGCCGTCCCAATAGCGCTCGATGCGCAGCCACTTCATCTCGCGGCCCTGCCGCATCCTCTTTTCGCCCACGATGGGCAGGTTGTTTTCCGCCTGGCAGGCCACCACGCAGGCCTCGCAGCCCGTGCACCGGTCGAGGTCCACGGCCATGGTCCAGTGGTATTCGAATTCCGTGTAGTAGCCGGCGGTGCGGTACTCGCGCAATTTGTCCCTTATCGTGCTCATCGTCCTAGTGCTCGTCGTCCGGTCCGAGAATCTGCCGGCCCAGCGTGCGGCTGACGCCGCTGGTCCTTGTCATGCGTACGCGTTCGCCGGTCTTGCGCAGCGCCACGCGGGTGGCGGCCCAGGCCAGCGCCCCCGTGGATCCGTCGCTTTCCGCCGCGAGCAGCGAGGCCGGGTTCACCCCGCGCCCCTGCGCGTAACGACCATTGGCCTGGTGCCCCTGCCCCAGCGGCATGGCAATCACGTCGGGACGCACGCCCGGATACCGCAGCGCCGGCGCGGTCACCGTTCCGGCCTGCGAGCTCACTTCCACGACGTCGCCGTCCTTGAGGTCCAGCTCATCCGCGGTCGCCGGGTTCACTTCCACCCAGCTTCCGTAGGCAACGCTGGTCTGCGGGTCCGGCAGTTCCTGTATCCAGGGCAGCCTGGCGCCCTTGCCCTCGCGCAATCCCGGCGTCTGAAAGGGGTGCAGCACGAAGGGATACTCGGATGCGTCGCCCGCAAACCGCGGCTCTGAAGGCGCCGCGGGAGCCGGGGCATCGGACGAGAACTCATCGGCCATTCCCTCCGCCAGGTCGGCAACCCAGACGCCCTGCTGCTGCACCTGCCGGAAACCGGCGTCGAAATCGTCCTCAATGCCGAGGTTCTTCCATGCAGTCGCCCACTCGGATCGGGTATAGGCTTCGGCGTCTTCATGGGGCAGCGCCTCGGCAAGAGCGCCGCCGGACCGTTGCGCAAGCTGCAGGAGGATATCGGTAACCGACAGCGTGTCATACAGGCGCCTTTGCACCGGCTGCTGCAAGGTGACCGACAGCTTCCCGTTTCCGGGAAGTGAAATGTCGTCGTCCCAGGTCTCGAAAAAAGTGTCCGTAGCCAGGATCCAGTCGGCCGCACTCGCCGTATCGCTGGGAAAGCTGTCCAGCGCCACAACCAGTTCGGCCCGGTCCAGGGCGCCGCGCAAGCCCAGGGAGTCCGGCAGATCGTGCAGCGGATCCACGCCCGCCACGATGACCAGCGACACTTCGCCGTTGGCCGCCTCGGCCACGAATTTCTCTATCTCGCTCAGCGTGGAGAATCGGGGCGCGTGCGCCAGGTTGGGCCTGACGGTGGTCCCGGCGGCGCCCAGAATGCGGTTCAGCGCGGCCACGCAGGTCAGCGCTTCGGTCGCGTTCACGCCCGCGCCCGCTGCTCCGCCTCCCAGGACCAGGGGTGTCCTGGCGGCGGCCAGCCGCTCGGCCAGCGCGCGCAATCGTTCGGCGGGCAGGTCCGCCAGCGCCGCGGCCTCGTCAAGGCTCAGGGCGCCGGACAGGCCTTCCCGGCCTGCCGGTCCCTCGTCCGCACCGCCCCGGCCATGCAACTCCGCGGCCAGCGCCAGCGCCAGCGCGCCTTCGGTGCCCGGCCGCGCGGGCAGCCACTCGTCCGCATTGGCGCCGGTCAGCGACATGCGCGGTTCGACCTGCACGAGGTATCCGCGATGGCCGTCGCCGCCCTGGCGAAACTCGCCGTAGGCCTTGGAATAGCCCACCGGCGAGCGCCATGCGCCGAGAAAGTCGGCGCCGAAGGAAACGACCAGGTCGGCTGATCCGATGTCGTAGTGAGGAAGGCCATTGAAGCCGTACATCGCCTTCGCGGCCGCCAGCTCGGTTGCCGGCGTGTCCAGCCCCAGACGCAGCACGTTCGCGCCCAGCGCTTCCCGGAACTTGTCCAGCGCCTCCTCGCCGGAACTGAGCAGGCCGCCGGTGAGGATCCAGGTGCGGCTACCCATCCCCGCGGACTGCATCGCCCCCAGGCGCGGCGCGATGGCCTCAAGGGCCTCGTCCCAGGAAGATTCCACAAAGCCGCCTTCCCCGTCGGACCGCATGGGCGCACGCAGCCGGTCGGGGTTGTACAAGGCGTTGAGGCTGGCCTGGCCCAGCGCGCAGGTGCCGCCCCGGCTGACCGGATGATTGGGATTGCCCTCGATCTTCTTGGCCCTGCCCTCGCGCACCCGAACCGAAATGCCGCAGCCGGCCGGGCACATGCGGCACAGGGTGTTGTACCAGGTGTCCATGCCCGGGGAGAAATCCTCGGGTGGAATATGCGTGGAGAGCAGCGTTTCCAGCGGACGCTGGTTCACTTCTCCGAGCAGAAGGCCGGTCCCGACGCCGACTCCGCCGCCGGCCAGGTACTTGAATATGTCCCTGCGGTTCAGCATGGCGTCAGTAGTGGCAGGTGAGGCAGTCGCGGCCGTTGGCCACGTCTTCCTCGGTGTGGCAATCGATGCACCAGGGCATGCGAAGGTTCTCGTTCAGATCGACGCGCCGCGTAACGCGAGCCATTTCCTCCACGGGTCCGTGGCAGGTCTGGCATTCAACCCCGCCGCGGATATGCGGCTTGTGCCGGAAATGGACGAAATCCGGCGTATCGTGGACCTTCACCCAGGGGATGCCTTCTCCGCGCTCCCAGTAGTCGAAAAGCTTGACCACGTCGGGCTTGTCGCGAACCTCGGTGAGGCCCTTGTGGCAGCCCACGCAGGTCTCTACGCTGGGCACGCCAGCCGTCGCCGAGCGGCCGGCCCAGGAGTGGCAGTACTCGCAGGGAATCTCGTTTTCGCCGGCGTGAACCTCGTGGCTGAATTCGATCGGCTGGACCGGCGTGTAGTCGTTCAGCATGGCGCCGTGGGCCCAATGTCCGATGTAAGCACCGACAATCCCCAGCGCGGCAACAATCAAGCCCTTGATTACCGGCCGCGCGGCCTCGAAAACACCAATGGACACGAACAACTCCAACCCTTGACGGCGCGCGATTATAGACGGTTACAGCCCGTCTGCCCACCTTTCCGACCGCAGCGCATATTCAAGCGCAATGCCTGCTGGACTAAACTGCGATCATGCTGCAACACCGATTCATCGAAAGGGTCAGGAAACACCCGAACAAGACAGCCATCAGGGACAGGGCCACCCATCGGGATGTGACCTACTCACGGGCCCTGCTCGGCGCGCTTGTTCTGGCGCGGCGCTTCCGGAAAATGGAGCGAGGCCGCATCGGCATCATGTTGCCCACCTCGTCCGGTGGAGCCCTGGCTGTCGTGGGTGCGCTGATGGGCGGGTTGACACCCGTAATGATCAACTATTCGACCGGCGCCGCGAAAAACTGCGCGTACGCACAAGCCCAATGTGATTTCCGAACCATCGTCACGGCCCGCGCATTGGTGGAACGGGTCGGCTGCGAGGAACTGCCGGACATGGTGTTCATGGAGGACATCATGGCCGGACTGGGTCGCTACGAAAAGCTGCTGGCCTATCTCAAGTCCAGGCTGCCGCCGGGGTGGCTGAAGCGCATTACAGGCACTGGTGGCCTGGACAGTCCCGCCGTAATACTGTTTACCAGCGGCAGTGAGAAAGACCCCAAGGGTGTCCAGCTTACTCAGCGAAACATCCTGTCCAATATAGATTCCTTCTCCGACATGATGGACATCCGCGGGATGGATCACATGCTGGCTGTGCTTCCCTACTTTCATGTGTTTGGCCTGACAATCCATCTCTGGACTCCCCTGTGTCTGGGAATGACGGCCATTACCTACCCCAACCCTCTTGATTTCAAGGTCATCGCCAGACTCATCAGGGAAGAAAAACCCCAGCTGCTTGTCGGCACTCCACTGTTCCTGGAAGGATATGCAAGACAGTCCCGGCCGGGAGATTTCGCCAGTGTGAAACTGACCGTTGCGGGCGCCGACAAATGTCCCGATTCCCTCAGGCAACTCTACCGTGAGAAGCACAAGCTGGAGATTTTCGAAGGTTACGGCGCCACCGAGACTTCACCCGTTATCTCGGTGAACCCAAGGGACGGAAATCGCCCCGGCAGCATCGGCGTGCCGATACCGGGCACCCGGGTACGAATCGAGAACATCGACAACGGGGAGGACTGTGCGCCGGGCGAGATCGGCAGGATCATGGTGAAAGGCGAAGGGGTCATGTCCGGTTACCTGAATGACATGGCGGAGTCCCACCTGCGATTGAAGTCAGGCTGGTATGACACCGGCGATCTCGGGGTTCTCGATGAGGATGGCTATCTGTGGCACAAGGGTCGTCTCAAGCGATTCGTCAAGATAGGCGGCGAGATGGTCTCCCTGGTGAACGTGGAAGAGGCACTCAAGGAGGTAATCGGGGAAGACGTGGAGTGTTGCGCCGTGGAATTGCCGGATGCCAGGCGAGGTTCACGAATCATTGCAGTCACCAGCAGGCAGATCGATGAACGGGACGTGGCCAGGAGACTCACGGAACAGCTGCCCAACCTGGCGCTGCCGAAAAAGTACGTCGTGGTGAAGGAGTTCCCCGCCATGGGAAGCGGCAAGACTGATTTTCGCACTCTCACCGACATTGTGCGCCGGCAGGAAGTCAACTCCCGGCGAGGACGCGCCTAGAGAACGACCAGCGGGTCGTCCATCGTCGCCAGCGGCTCGAAACCGTCCTTCGTAACGACAATCAGATCTTCAAGGTGCGCGCCGCCCCAGCCGATCTCCAAAGACGGCATGTCGATGGTCAGCGTCATGTTCTCCCGGAACGTCAGGTCGTCCGAAACCATGAACGGCAAACCGTCCCGGTACGGCTGGTCGGTATGCTGCAGTCCCACGGAATGCGGCGAGGCGCCGAAGGTGGCTTTGGCCAGCGCCGCGTTCGCCTTGTTCATGGCCTCGCCCGCATGCGCCCGCAGTTCCGAGTACTTGAGGCCCGGACGAATCACGTCCAGCGCCGCCTCGTAGCCCTTTCGGATGATGCCCACCCGGTCGAGCACGTCCTTGCGGGGCTCGCCCAGGCACCAGGTGCGGCCGAAGTCGCCGTGGTAGTAGTTGATCTGGCACACCGCGTCGACCATCATCGGGCGTCCCGGCACGACCTCGCCGTCGGCGAACCCGCCGATCGTGCCCATCGCGATCCAGATCGCCTTCGCGCCGCGCTTGGCCGCTTCCTCAAGGAAGAGCTGGTCCGTGTCCGCCTTCGTCATCCCCGCTTCGACTTGTCGAAGCATCGCCATGCAGGCGTCCTGATTGGCCCGCGCCGCGGCGCGCATGTGCCCGAGTTCCACCTCGGACTTGATCATCCGGATCTTGCGGAAGGTGTTGTCGCCGGGCACGCACCGGATCGTGTCCTGGCCCAGTGTCTCCAGAATGTGCGCGATGCTCATGTCGTCCACCGCGACCCGGCCCTTCGCCAGCCCGGCTTCCTCCAGCGCGCGCACCAGCGCCCATTCCGGCGTGGCCGCCTTGCGGTTCTCGAAGCGGCGCTCCATTTCGACCCAGCCGCGTTCGATGTCCGTCAGGCTTTCTTCGCGAATCGGCCGGCTGAACCCGCCACGCGCTTCCGGTGGCCGGTTCCAGGTATCGGGGTCGCGGTACTGCTCCCACGCCACCGGCGCGCCGTACGGGATGATCTCGGGGTACTCCCGCTCGGCGTTGGCGATGAACCAGAGGTCGGTCGAGGCCACGACCAGGAACGAGGGCTTGCCGGGGTCGCGCGGCATGACCGCGAAGCTGGGAATGGCCCTGAGTTTCTGCACCTCGTACGAGAAGTAGTTGCCCAGGTAGAACACGTTGACCGGGTTGAGCGCGACGATCCCGTCGACGCCCTCCTGTTCCATCACCTCGTAGGCGCGCGGCCTGTTGACCAGGCTGCGCCCGTCGAAGTCCTCGCCCGGGACCGGTCCGGGAGCGATCAGCCCCCAGTTGGCGTGCGCCTGTTGCGCGCCCAGCATGCCGGCGCCCAGCGCAAATGCCGCCCCGCCGGCAATCCCGGCAAAGAAGTCCCGGCGCTCGATGTGATAGGGATCGGGCTTCGTCATAGCGTGCCCTCCTTGAAAATGTCGTGAATTCCGTCGGCCAGGCGGTCCACCTGGTCCTCGGTGTTGTAGTGGTGGGTCGAGGCGCGCACCGTATTCAGGCCGTAGTCGGTCTCCCGCACCCAGACGCGGTTGCGCCGCCAGAGCGTATCGACCACCGCAATCCGGTCGAAGCCTTCCAGCGCGAAACCGGTCAGCCCGCAGCACAGTTCCGGGTTCTCCGAGGCGTACAGCGTCACTCCGGGAATCTCCCTGAGCCTTTCCCGCAGCCTTGCGGCCAGTGCCCGGACGCGTTCCTCGATGCGGCCGCGGCCGATGGCGTTCTGGAACTCTAGCGCCGCAAGCGTTGCCAGCAGCAACGGGCCGGCGCGCTGGCTCAGGCGGTCGTAGCGCTGCGCGCCGGTCTCCTCGTCGTCCCAGCCCATCGACGCCACGGTCGGCCAGACCCTGTCCTGCGACTCGCGCCGCATATAGAGAAAGCCCGTCCCGACCGGCGCGCCCGCCCACTTGTAGGGGCTGGAGGCATAGAAGTCGACGCCCAGGTCCTGCATGTCCAGGTCGATCATCCCGATCGCGTGCGCGCCATCGACCAGCGTAAGGATGCCGCGGGGACGGGCCAGGCCCGCGAGCTGCCCCACCGGCAGCATGCAGCCGGTAGGAAACGTGACGTGACTGACGCTGATCACGCGGGTGCGGGGAGTGATGGCGTCCTCGAAGAGGCTCAGTAGTTCCGCCGGGTCCGAGACCGGAATCGGAAACGGCAGCTCCTTCACGACCACGCCGTGACGTTTCGCCTTGATTTTCCAGGGCTCCAGCCCGCCGGGATGCTCATGGAAGGTGCACAGCACCTCGTCGCCGGCCTTGAGGTCGAGACCATTGGCGATGAAACTCATTCCCTCGGTCGTATTCCGGGTCAATGCGACCTCGCCGGGGGCGGCGTTGACGAAGGCGGCCAGTTCCTGCCGCAATTCGTCCTCGGCCTCCACCTGGCGCGCGTTCTCGCGGCCGGGATCGGCGGCCAGCGACCGGTAGCCGTCCACCACGGCGTAAAACACGGGCTTTGGCATCGGACCAAGCGTGCCGCTGTTCATGTAGGCCAACTCGTCCGAGATCAGGAACTCGCGGCGCACTTTCGACCAGAAATCCTCTTCCGGCAGCGCCCGGGCCTCCTCCATCGAGGCGATCGACGCCCGGGCGTCGGCCCTGGACGCCCCGCCGGCCACGAACATGCCGGCCGACCCTGCCGCGACCGCGCCGAGAAACCGGCGGCGCGAAACACCGGCCGCGGTCCCCGGCTCCAGTACCGTTCCACGCAAGGGCTCCGGCATCGGCGCGCCTCCCCGAAATCGACGAAAGACCATAATAGACTACGCCGCTGATGCGGCCCCCGGAGGGACAGGCTGATACTTCCGCTGAAACCACACGCCCGAAAGTTGCGGCTTGCCCGAACCGCGTTTTGTTCGGCGGTCATTCTTGGAATCGCCACGATTTGCGAAGCGCCCCGGGCCTTCGCGGAGGAAACGCCGCTTCGCGTGGCGGTGACGCTCATGCCGGCCAGCTTCGGCGACCCTTTCCGGACCCTGGGCGTCCCGGGGGATTGGGTCTGGCGCCAGATCTTCGACCCGCTCACCGAAAGCGACGATGAAGGACGCATTGTTCCGCTGCTGGCCGAAAGCTTCGAGAATCTCGATCCCCACACCTGGCGTTTCGAGCTTCGCGAAGGCGTGCGCTATGCCAACGGCCGGCCCTTCAACGCCTTCTCGGCAAAAGAAGTCTTCGACTGGCTGATCAGCGACGAGGGCCAGGCGACGGTCGTAGGCTGGGAGATACGCCGGGTCAGCAAGGTCGAGGCGCCCGATCCCCGCACGCTGATCTTCACCACCTGGGAACCGGACCCGGTCCTGCCCAACCGGCTGACTTCCGCGATGATGGTCGAGCCGCAGGCCTGGCGCGAACTGGGCCGGCAGGGTTTTTCGCGAACCCCTGTGGGCACGGGTTCGTACCTGCTCACGGACTGGCAGAACCGCAACGGAGCGGTGGTGCTCACGGCCAACCCGTACGCCTGGCGGCCGCCCGGAATTTCGCGGGCGGAGATCTATCCGCTGCGCGATCACGCCTCGCGTTTGCAGGCGGCCCTGTCCGGCCAGCTGGACATCATCATGTCCCTGCGCCCCGAGCAACTCGACATTTTTCACCGCCGCGGCTTTACGGTCCACGCCGATATCCTGCGGCAGATCCTCGCCTTCGCCTTCGACGTGACCGGGCATCCCGATTCGCCGATCGCGGACGTGCGCGTGCGCCAGGCGCTCAACTACGCCATTGACCGAAGGGCCATCTCGGAAGACATCCTTCAGGGCTTTGCGCCGCCGGCCAGCCAGGGATCGGCGCCCAACGTGTTCGGCCACAATCCGCGGATCAAGCCCTATCCCCACGATCCGGAGAAGGCCCGAGCGCTGCTCGCCGAGGCAGGCTACCCGCAGGGTTTCTCCACCGAGGTGCAGGTCGTGACCGGCACCTATCCCAACGACCTGGAAATCTTCGCCAAGCTGCAGCAGGACCTGGCGGCGGTGGGCGTTGACATGGCGTTCCGCAGGGTGCTGTTCTCCGACTGGATCCGCCAGTTCTTCCAGGGCGCGTGGCGCACCGAACTCTTCACTCTCGCCTGGAACACCGCGCCGCACAACGACGCATTGCGGCCCATGGAGCAGTATTCCTGCCTCAAGACCCGCCCGTTCTTCTGCGACGAAGGGCTGCGCGGAAAACTCGTGGCTGCCGGCCGGGAAATGGACACACGGCGAAGGGAGGCCCTGCTCCAGGAGCTGGCCCTCGACTACCGGCAGCGCGCCGTCAGCCTGCTGCTGCTGGAGTACGGCCACATGTGGGTGGTGGCGCCCGGCTTGAGCGGGTTCCGCGTGCGCACCCGGGCTCCGCAGCTCTACCGCGTAGAGCGGGTCGAATGATTCTTCCCGGTCTGGCGCAACGCGCCGTACGGCTGCTGATCCTGCTGCTGGGGGTGAACGCGCTGCTTTTCGTTGCGCTTGGCCTGGCCGGCGATCCGGCGCTGATGCTGGCCGGAGAGGACCCGACGCCGGAACTGCTTGAACGGATACGCGCCGAATACGGCCTCGACCTCCCGGCCTGGCAACGGTACCTCGTCCAGCTTGGGCGCATGGCACAACTCGACTTCGGCGTCTCGATCTATACCGGGCAACCGGCCCTGGTCATGGCGCTGGAACAACTGCCGGGCACGCTGCTGATGGCGGTACTCAGCATGGCCCTGACCCTGGTCACGGCCATCCCCGCCGGCGTCTGGATCGGCCAGCGTCCCGAGGCCGCTTCGCGCCGGTTCGGCGCCGCGCTGACTGCCGTGGCCCAGGGCATCCCCGGTTTCGTCATGGCGCTGGTGCTGATCCAGGTCTTCGTGGTGCGGCTCGGCTGGCTGCCCTCGCTCGGTTACTCGCAGCCGGCCGCCTGGATACTTCCGAGCATTTCGCTGGGTTTCTTCCTCGCGCCGAAACTGTGCCGCGTGGTCAGCGCCGGCGTTGCCGAGGCGATGCAGGAGGACTACATACGCACCGCCCGCGCCAACGGCGCGTCGATGCGGTTCATCCTCTGGAGAGAAGCGCTGCCTGCCGCCCTGCCGGCGGCGGTCGCGCTGGTGGGCACCCAATTCGCGTTCCTGGTTTCCGGCGTCGTGCTGATCGAGACCCTGTTCCTGTGGCCGGGCATCGGTCTGCTGCTGCTGTACTCGGCCCAGAACCTGGACTTTCCGGTGCTTCAGGCGATCTGCTTTGTCGTGGCGATCCTTGTGTTCCTGGTGAACAGCCTGGCGGACGCCCTGTTGCGCCTGATGGACCCGAGGCTGAGGCCGGCAGCGCAATGAAAACGGAACAGGCTTTGCGCCGGATGCTGGCGCCGCTCAAGGCGTCGCCCCAACTGGCGCTGGGCGCGGCGGCGCTGCTGGGCTGGGTGCTGCTGCTGGCGCTGGGCGGGCTGCTGCAGACGCACGACCCGCAATTGGGCGACCTGGCGGAACGCTTTGCACCGGCGGGTGCCGCGGGCCACCTGCTGGGGACCGACAACCTGGGGCGGGACCTCTGGTCGCGGGTACTTTCGGGTCTTCCATGGTCGGTGGGCGTCGCAACCGTTTCCTGCATCCTGGCGCTGCTGCTGGGCGGCACGCTGGGCATGTGCGCCGCGCAGTTCCCGGGCCACCCTCGCACCGCCATCAATCAACTGGTCGACGCCACGCTGTCCTTTCCGGGGCTGGTCGCGGCGATCATCATCGTGGCGATAGCGGGCCGGGGATTCTGGCCGCTCAGCATCACCTTGGGACTGCTGAGCTGGCCGGTTTTCGCCCGCGTAGTCTACGCCGAGAGCCTGCGCCTGCTGGCCGAAGACTACGTGACGGCGGCCCGGATCATGGCGGTGAGCACGCCGCGCATTCTGCTGGGCCACCTGCTGCCGGGGCTGCGCCCGGTGCTTGCGGTGGTATTCACGTTTCATTTCGCCGACATGCTGGTGGCGGAAAGCGCCCTCTCCTTCCTGGGTCTGGGAGCGCCGCTGGGCGTTCCCACCTGGGGCTCGCTGTTGCAGGAATCGCGCGACTTCCTGATCGTCGCGCCCTGGCTGATGATCGTGCCCGCCACCGCCATCGCCCTGCTGGTCGTTTCCATCCACCTGCTGGGAGACGGCCTGAGCGCACTGGATCGGGCTCGCAGATGAACGCTTCCGCCTCCCTTCTGCGAATACGCGAGCTGTGCGTGGATTTTCCCCGCGCCGGCAGGGTCCTGCACGGCGTATCGCTGGATGCGGCCGAGGGAGAAGTCGTGGGCCTGGTCGGTGAGTCGGGCGCCGGCAAGACGCTGGCGGCGCTGGCCATTCTGGGCCTCGTGCCCACGCCGGGACGCATCGCCGGCGGCAAGGTGTTCGTCAGGGACAGGGAGCTGACCCAACTCGATGAAGAAGCCCTGCGGCCATTGCGCGGCCGGCTCGCCGGATTCGTCTTTCAGGATCCCCTGAAATCACTCAACCCGGTCCGCCCGATCGGTTCCGCGCTGGTCGAAAGCGCCATGCGCCATACCGGGCTGACGCGCCAAGAGGCGCGGATGAGAGCGATCGAAGCCCTGCGCTCGGTCGAACTGCCCAAACCGGAATCGGCCCTGCGCGCCTACCCGCACCAGTTCTCGGGCGGCCAGCGTCAGCGCATCATGATCGCCCTGGCGCTGATAAACCAGCCGCCGCTGCTCATCGCCGACGAGCCCACGACGGCGCTGGACGCCGCGGTGCAGTCACGGATCCTTGATCTGCTCAAACGCCGCGCAAAGCGCCACACGCTGCTGATGATCACCCACGACCTGGCGCTGGCCGCCCGTTTCTGCGACCGCCTCTACGTCATGCACGGCGGGCGGGTGGTGGAGCATGGGCCGGCCCGCGAACTGTTCTCCAGGCCCCGCCACGAATACACCCGCTCGCTGCTGGACGCGATGCCGGGAAAACGGGCGGCCGCTCGCGGGCGCGTCGGCCGCCCGAAATCGCGGGAGGCCCTGGTCGCCCTGCGCGGCCTTACGGTCCGCTACCGGGGGGCGCGGCAACCGGCCGTAGAAAACGTCGATTTCTCGATTGGGGCCAACGAAACCGTGTGCCTGGTGGGAGAGTCCGGATCGGGCAAGACCACGATTGCGCGCGCGCTGGCGGGCGTAATCAGGGTAGAACCCGAACAACTCCGATTCCCGGCGCTGAACGACGAATTGCCGGGCGCGACGGTTCGCGCGCGCCATCTGCAGATGGTTTTCCAGGACCCCTATTCCAGTCTCAACCCGCGGTGGCCCGTGGAACGCATCGTCGCCGAACCGATCCGCACCCACCGCCTGTGCGCCCGTGCGGAGCAAAAGGCCCGAGTGGCCGCTCTCCTGGGCCGCGTCGGCCTGGATCCGGAGCAGATGGACCGGCGCCCGGCGGCTTTCTCCGGGGGCCAGCGCCAGCGAATCGCCCTGGCGCGCGCGCTGGCGATGAATCCGCGCCTGCTGCTGGCCGATGAAGCGCTCTCCGCGCTGGACATTCGCACCCAGGCCCGGATCCTGGCGCTGCTTCGGGACATCCGCGAAGAACGCAGACTGGCGCTGCTGCTCATAACGCACGACCTGGCGCTGGCCGCGGAAATCGGCGACCGCGTGATCGTGCTCCGCCGCGGAAGGATCGTCGAACAGGGGCCCGCGTCCAGGGTCATGAACGCGCCCCGGCACGAATACACCCGCGAACTGCTCGCCGCCCAGGCGCGCTGGCGCCCGTAGAGTCCTTTCGCTCCCGGGACGGCCGGCATGTACACTCCGCGCCTGTGAAACGTCGAGAACTGCTTAAAGGCGCGGGCGCCGGCCTGACCCTGGCGATCCCGGCCGTGCGGGCCGGCACACTGCTGGAATCGCAGTGGGATTTCATCGTCGTGGGCGCGGGCACCGCGGGACTGCCCGCCGCCATCCACGCCTCCAGGCGCGGCGCGAAGGTCCTGATGCTGGAAGCGGCCGACGCGCTGGGCGGCACGCTGACCATGGCCTCGGGTCAGGTCAGCGCGGCCGGGACACGGCTGCAGGAAGCCAGGGGCATCGCCGATTCGCCGGACCGACACTTCGAGGACATCATGGAGATCACCTTTGGCGAGGCGGACCCGAAGATCGTTCGGCGCACCGTGGACCTCGCGCCGGACACGCTGAACTGGCTGCTGGACAAGGGGCTGGTTCCGCTACCCGGTCACCCGGTGACAGGAGCGGCGCCGGGGCGCGCAGGTTACAGCGTTCCGCGTTATTTCTGGGCCGAGGAGGCCGGCAAGGCGATCCTCAAGGTGGTGCTCGAGGAGCTTGAGCGCGAAATGCCGCAAGGCAATATCGCGATCCGCCTCGACACCCGGGTGACCGGGCTGCTGACGTCCGATTCGGGCGCGGTGGAAGGCGTTCGCGCGGAGAGCGGCGACGAGGAATGGACTTTCCGCGGGCGCCACATCCTGCTCACCAGCGGCGGCTACGCCATGAACCCGGACATGTTCGAGCTGCTGACCGGCCATCCGGCCTACGCCGCCGGTTCCTGGCCGCATTCCATGGGCGACGGCCTGGACCTGGCCGTTTCCGTAGGCGGCTGGCTGCGCGGCCAGCACCTTCATCGAGCCGGCACCGGCTCCATCCTTACCAGGGCGGCATTTCCCGCCAAGGTCTACGCGCGTTTCGCGACGGTCCCTCAGGAACGTCTGCCCTGGGAAATCTGGGTCAACGATTCGGGGCAGCGTTTCATTCGCGAGGACGAACCGCTGGTGCGCCCACGGGCTCGCGCCGTGCTCGCACTGCCGCGCCTTCGCTACGTCATCGTTTTCGACGAGAACATCTTCAACAGCGCACCGCCCGGGTTGCCACAGTTCAGCCGGGAGGAGTTTCTCGCCCACTGCGAGAACCATCCCATGTTCGCCCGCGCCGACAGCCTGGCCGAGCTGGCGGCGGCAGCGGACGTGGACGCAGCGGGACTGACGCAGACCGTCCGCGACTACAACGATGCGGTGGCCGGCGGCGAAGACCCGCTCGGGCGGCGGCATCTGCCCGCGCCCATCGCCGAGCCGCCCTTCTACGCCATCACGCACCTGGGCAGTTCGGCCACGTCGTCGGCCGGCGTGGTGGTGAACGACGCGCACCAGGTCGTGCGCGGGAACCAGGAGCCGGTGCCGGGGCTCTACGCCGCCGGCGAAGTCCTCGGGTCCGGCACCACGCTGGGCTCCACGTTCGCGCCCGGAATGATGCTCACTCCGGCACTCTCCATCGGCCGCTGGCTAGGCATGACCCTGCCCATCTGACCCCATGGGGCGGGCTTAAGCGCCCTTCTCCCGGGATCAGAAGATGTAGGTTGCGGTAGCTCCGATCTGCCGCGGGTCCGCCAGCGGATACTGGAAGGCGCGAACGAATCCCGAGGTGCGGGCGCTGTCGCCGCGCGGCAGGATGTTCTTGAAGTCCACGAAGCGGATCACCGTGGAAGGCGTGCGGTCGTCCGTCAGGTTGCGCACGAACAGCCCCAGCTGCCATTGCCCCACGTCCAGCCCAAGCTTCACATTGATCAGGTTCTGATCGCCGCTGTGGGCATGGTTGAAGATCTGCGCGTACTTGCGGCTGGCGTATGCGTAGTCGGCGCGGATGTAGGCGGTATTGGCGCCCACCGGCCACTCGTAGCGGGCGAAGGCGTTGGCCATGTGCTTCGACGCGTTGGGCGTCTGGTTGCCGGCCACCGACGGATTGCCGCCGGTAAATACGGCCTGTTCCCGGAACTCGTCAAACTCCACGAATGTGGCGTCGTTCAGCGCGTAGCCGAAGCCGGCGGTGAACTGCTCATTGAAGATATGCGCCACTTCCAGCTCCAGACCCTTGCCCTCGGTTTCACCGGCATTGGTTACGTACGACACCGGGCGGCCGTCGCTGAGCAGGCCGGTGGTGGTGAGCTGCTGCTTGGTCCAGTCGATGAAATACACGGCCACGTTCAAGGTCGTGCGGCCATCGTTCAGCGTGTTCTTGGTGCCCACCTCGACGTTGAAGGATTCTTCCTCCTCCGCAAACCGCAGCGAAGGATCCAGTAACGGGTTGGCGTTGATGAAGCCGGGCTTGTTACCCACGGCCACCGTCCCGTAAATCATCCGGCCGTCGGCGTATTTCCAGTCCAGCGTGGCGCGCGGCGACCAGGTCTTGAAGGTGTTCTCGATCAGAGGCAGCGTGGGGCGCGCGGGCGGATTGTCGTTGCCGATCTTGTCCGATGCATAACGCAGTTCCAGCGTGCCGGTAACGGTATCGGAAAAGTCGCGCGCGACCGATCCGAACACGGCCCAGTTGTCGGTGCGGGCCTCGCCCTGATCGACGGTGCGGCCGTTGAGGCGGTCCTCGCGAAAGTCCCGGCGGCTCTGATACAGGTACACCCCGCCCAGCAGCCGGGTGGCGGACACCAGGTCGGTGCTGATCAGCAACTCGGTGGACCACTCGCGGCGGTCGCTCACCGCGATGCGATTGAAGGTTCCGCCCAGTGCGGTCGAGTTGGACGTGATGTCCACGTCATAACCGTAGGTGGAATCGGCATTGAAATAGCCGGTGTTGGACCGCACGGTGAAGCCGCCCAGGTCCCATTCAAGCTGCGCCGATGCGCGCCAGGCCGTCTTGTCGAGTCCGATATCGTCGCCGAACAGGTCCAGGTTCTGCTCGGTGCTGTCCAGTTCCGCAACCTCGCCGCAGTAGTACTGCCGCGCGATTTCCAGGAAACAGTTGTTGTAGCTGCGGTCCTGCAGGGTTACCGCGGCCGCGCCGTCGTCGTCACTGCCGTAGCCCAGATTGAATCGGGCCGTGAAGCTGTCCGAGGGCCGCAGCTCCACGGACAGGTTCAGGTTGATCGACTCCTCGTCGCCCACAAGCTGGTTGTCCAGCGTGTTTCGATAGAAGCCGCCGTAGGTGTAGTAGCGCACGTGGGCCATGTAGAAGGCGGTGTCCTGCGCCAGGGGTCCGCGCGAAAGAAGGCTGATTTCGCCCTCCTCGTGCTCCGCCACGCGCAGCGAAAACTTGTTTTCGGGCTCGTTGGTGCCCGTCTTGGTGATCAGGTTGATGGCGCCGGCGAAGGTGGCCCGGCCGAACAGCGCCGCCTGGGGGCCCTTGATCACTTCCACCCGTTCGACGATATCGAACGGAAACGACAGGATCGAATCGTTGTAGAGCACGCCGTCCACGAAGATGGAAGCGTTGGCGCCGCCGAGGATCTGCGACTGGCCGCGGATGACCGGCCGGCTGCCTCCTCCCTGCACGCCGTAGCGGTTCAGTTTCTCGAACGAGAAGCCCGGCGTGAACTGGCTGATGTCCATCACGTCGGACAGGCCCCGCTCGCTGATCTCGGCCGCCGTGAAGGCGCTGATCGTGAGCGGCACGTCCTGGATCCGCTCTTCCTGCTTGCGCGCGGTAACCACGACTTCCTCGATCTCGCCGGCTTCCTGTTGCGCCAGGGCCGGCGGCGCGGTCAGGGCAAACGCGCAGGCAAGAATGGTGATTCGAATCCTCATGAGCAATACTCCGGATGCTGGAAAACGACGCAATATACCCAAAAAGGCGCCGGCGAGCCACTATGGCGTCGAGGCGCTAGTCGTCGCCTTCCCGCAGCACGAAGTAGATCCGATCGATGAATTCCCTGCGCTCCCGATCGAGCGCGGCGCGCTCGTCCTCGCTGAATTCGTAGGCTTCCACGGCGGCGGTGCTTATGCCCGCCTTGCCGAGCGCTTCGACGGCCGCCAGGCGCTCCCTGACCGCCCAAAGCTCCTGCGCCAGGCCCATCGTGATGGACACCAGTTCATCGACGCCCTGAACGTCGAAGAACCGCGGCTGCTTGCCGCGGGTCAGGTCCCTCAGCCGAGTCTCCGGGGAATCCTTGGACAAGGGCCCCGCCCTACTTCCAGGCTCCGAAGCAATACCAGCGGATCGACGGCACCAGGCGCCCGGTGTTCTCGTCCACGGTGATATCGTCCCGCGATACGTAAGCCTGCAGTTCCTCCTCGCCGTTGCGGGCAAGGCTGGGCACGATGAATTCCACGAAGTTCGACTCGTCGAATCCGCCCGCCGTGCAGCAGTCGATCGGACGCATGTCGCGGAACGCCTTGTAATAGGGCTCCTGGTTGTAGTAGCTGTCCCAGTCGAAGTAGAAACTCTCGTACGGCACGGTGTGGCAGTTCGGGGGCAGTTCCATGTGCAGCATCAGCCCGCCGGGACGCAGCAGCCGGTATGCCTCGCGGAACACCGCCCGCACTTTCTTGGGCGGCAATTCGTGCAGGAACATCGACGACCAGACGATGTCGAAACCGGGCTCGCCGTCGAAATCGCATTGCGAGGCGTCCATTTGCCGGTAATGAACCCGCGCGCCCAGCACTTCGGCGCGGGCGTGGGCGTAACGCAGCATTGGCGCCGCGACGTCCACGGCATGGACCTCGGCTTCGGGAAACGTGCGCGCCCAGGGCAAGGTATTCGAGCCGATCGAGCATCCCATGTCGAGGATGCGGCGCGGGCGAAATTCCGGAAATTTCAGCGAAATGAAGCGCGCGATGCTGCTGCCGATGTCGTCGCGCTCGCTGCCGAACAGCCCCATGCTGAACACGGCGCCGCCGTTGTCGTACAGCGCGCCCGCGGCCACGTCGTCGTCGCCGTATTCCGTGTGGTAGCAGCCCGGCATCAGGTGCACGTCGTGGTTGGCCACGTACGGCGGCGTTTCCAGGTCCGGGTCGAGCGTAATCGAACCGCCTTGTCCGCCTCCGTTGGCGTCCACGCCGGCGACCCTGCGGTTCAGGTCTTCCAGGTTGCGTTCGATGGTGGGGATGACCGATCGCCAGACGAGTTTCTGGCAGTTCACCCGCATGGCCGAATAGAAGCGGTAGGAACTCTCGCCCCGCATCGCCCTGTGAACTTCCGCGCCGTCGGCGGGCTCCCGGCCGTTTTTGCGAACGAGTTCCGGTTTCACCTTAGTGTGGTATGCGGAGCGCATTCCGTTCGCCAGGTCCCCCAGGATGTGGCG
The DNA here is from genome assembly GCA_965116895.1 of Gammaproteobacteria bacterium. GTDB lineage: Bacteria > Pseudomonadota > Gammaproteobacteria > Steroidobacterales > Foliamicaceae > Foliamicus. Next base: position 1,926,542 of record OZ220729.1, read on the forward strand.
GCGTATGTCGGAGACGAAACGCTGGCGCGACAACTCGTCCCGGGTGGGCTTGATCCGCAGGTCGTGGCGTACGTGGTCGGTCATTACGGCAGTCCTCCCTTGCCCGGAATCATACTACGCGGCCGTTTTGTGCGGCCACGTCGTTGAACTTCAGCGATGGCGCGCGGAATTCCGTTTAGACTTAGCGCCCCGCCGGTCGGAGAGACCGGGAAACTGAGGGGTACTTGGTGAGCGAGGAAATCATTGCGCCGGACGGATCGCCCTTGCGGGCCGCCGTTATCGGCTGCCGCGACGTCGAAAAGTCACTGGCCTTCTACCGGGACCGCATCGGCCTGTCGGTGCTTGCCGACGAGGTCCTGGGCGGCCCGGCCTTTCGCAGCTTCTGGAACCTGAACGGCGGAGCCTCCGCCCGAGCCGTCCTGCTGGGGCAAGGCGACGAGGGGGTCGGGCAGGTCCTTCTGCTCGACTTTCATCTGCCCGAAGGCAGCGCCAGTCCCGTGGAAATCCGCGATCGCAGCATTGTCCGGGCCTATGGATGCTTCAATCTCAATTTCTATACTGCCGACATTCACCGCGATTTCGAGGGCTTGAAGAAAGACGGCTACGTCCTCTGGTCCGATCCCGTCCAGCACTTTTTCGGGGACGACGTGGGCGATCCCATAGAAGGCATTTTCGAAGGTCCCGACCGCGTGCCGATCAACCTGGTGGAACTCGCCACCCGCGACACGGCGACGCGCGTGGGCCAGATGCGCGCCTACGTCGAGCAGCGCGGCTATACCGATGCCGGCTTCACGCCCATCGTGACCAGTTCGCATGGCGTGGATTCGAGCGAACGCGCGATGGCCTTTTACGAACAGGTCCTGAACATGAAGCCGCTGATCGACGAGGTCCTGGGCACGCCGGAGTCCAACCGCCTGCTGAACCTGCCCGAGGACGCGAAGACCCGCGTCGTGTTCATGCAGGGCAACCACATGTTCGGCAAGGTGGTGCTGAGCCAGCCGCTGAATTACGAGTGCGAGTCCCTGATCGAGCGGGCCAAACCCCCGAACGTCGGTTACCTGGCACAAACCTTCGCGGTCGGCGACCTGGAGGAGGCGGCCGGCAGGTGCAGCGCGCTGAAAGCGGAGGTCCTGAGCAAGCCCCAGGAAACTCCATGGCCCGGTTCGGGCAGCGTTTCCGCGATGCTGGTGCGGAACCCCGGCAGCGGAGCGCTGCAGATATTGATGGAGGATGCGTAATGAGCGTTTACGGCATGACTTCGGTGACCGTCGGCGTAAGCGACATCGATGAGTCGCTGGGACTCTTTCGCGACGTGATTGGACTGCAGGTGGAGAGCGACGGCGAGGCGCCGCGCGCGCTCCTCGATGCCTGGGGCCTGCCGCAGCACGTAACGGCGCGGCTGGTCGAACTGTCCTGCCGCGGCTATCCCGCCGGGCATCTGCGCCTGGCGCAGTATTCGCCCGCCGTGACCGAGGCCGTGCGGCTGGATCATGGAGCTGGCGCGGTCGATGGTTCCACCGACATCGGCCCCAAGGCGATCGATTTCTATGTTCCGACGCCAATGAGCGCCGCCGTCGAAGCGATCACCGGTGCCGGATACACTTTCCGCTCCGAGCCGATCCGCTACGAATTGGGCGATATCGAAAGCGAGGAGTGCCTGTTTACGGGGCCCGACGGCGTGCCCGCCCTGCTGATGATCGGCCATAGACACCCGCCGGAGGCGATGCGCGCCCTGCCGGCCGGCGTCCGTTTTTCCGAAATCGCCACGACGTCCGTCATATGCGCGGATCCCGAAGCGGCGCGTGCGTTGTATTGCGACGCACTGGGACTGGAATCCGGTACCGACGCCTGGGTGGCGGAAGAAAACCTGGATCTGGCACGCCGCCTCACCGGCGTCCCGAGCTGCACGGGCATGTATTTCCTGCTGGTCCGCGCACCGGGCGAGCCCAGCGGCAAGCTCCTGTTCGTGCATTTCGCCGGCGTCCCGAGCAAGCGGCTCACCGGGAGAATGCGACCCGGAAAGCTGGGCGTGAACCTCTTCAGTTACAGGGCAAGCGACCTGGACGCCACGCTGGCGAAGGCCTGCGAATCCGGCGGAACTCTCCTGCGCGGGCCAACGCAAGTGGGCGGAACGCGCGTGGCGCTGCTGCTGGGCGCCAACGAGGAATTGCTGGAGCTGACCGAAGGGGACTGAGTTGTCGACGGAAACCCGCCGGGGCGGTCCGGTCGATCTGCGCCGGCTGGAGTCCGAGGCAATACTCATCCTGCGCAAAGCGGTCGAGGCGTTTCGCCGGCCGGTGCTGCTGTTCTCGGCCGGCAAGGACTCGGCGGTGATGTTGCGCCTCGCCCAGAAGGCATTCGCGCCTTCGCTGCCTCCGTTTCCTCTGCTGCATGTGGACACGAACTGGAAGTTCCCGGAGGCCTATGAGTACCGGGACCGGACCGCGAACGAAGCGGGCATGAAGCTGATCGTCCACGTCAACCGGGAAGGACTTGCGCGCGGAATCGGGCCGTTCAGCCACGGCGCGGAGACCCATGTCCGTGTCATGAAGAGCGAGGCTCTGCAAGAGGCCCTGGAGCGCTACGGTTTTGACGTCATGATCGACGGGGCGCGGGGCGACGAGGAGCGATTCAGAGGCGACTCGCGACGCTCCGACACGCCCTCCGGCGGCGGCGGGGCGGCGCGCGCGTTCCCGCTGCGCAACTGGACCGAGCTTGATGTGTGGCGCTACGTTCAGGCGGAAGACATCCCGCTGCCGACGCTCTACTTTGCCGCGCCGCGGCTGGTGGTGCGGCGGGACGGACTGCTGATCGTCAGGGCCGACGAGCGAATGACGCTGGCGAACGACGAGAAGGCCACGATGCGCACGGTGCGGTTCCGCACGCTGGGGTGCTGGCCGCTGACGGGCGCCGTGGAATCGGATGCGGCGGACGTTGCAGGCGTTCTGCGCGAACTTCGCCGCGCCCGGACTCCCGAGCGGTCGTGGCGCGCCATCGACCGGCCGGCCGCCGAAGCGGCCGGAAAGCGGGAGCCGCGCCCTTGAACGCGCGAGACCCAGGCCCTGCCCCCGCCGGGAGGGGAAGGCGTCTGCACGAAGCCCGAAAGCCCTGCATTCTCTGGTTGACCGGCTTGCCCGCCGCGGGAAAGACGACCCTCGCCCGGGAAATCGCCCGCAGGCTTGAAACGCTTAGCGTCCGCGCCTTCGTGCTGGACGGCGACGACCTCCGCCTGGGTCTCAACAGCGACCTCGGGTTCAGCCGCGCGGCCCGCGACGAGAGCGTTCGCCGAGCCGGCCACGCCGCCAAACTCCTTCTCGACGCCGGAACGATCGCGGTGGCTGCCCTGATCTCGCCCTTCCGCGACCACCGCCAGCGGATCCGCGAACTGGCCGGCCCCGACCGGTTCGTGGAGATCTTCGTCGACGCGCCGCTTCATGTGTGCGAACGGCGCGATCCGAAGGGGCTTTACGCCAGCGCGCGGGCCGGCGATATCCAGGACGTCACCGGCATCGATTCACCCTACGAACCGCCTGAAAATCCGGATATCCGGCTGCGGTCTGCGGAAAGCCCACCGGACGAACTGGCGGGCCAGGTGATCCGCTACCTTAAGGAAAGGGAATACATATAGAGCGCCGCGTCCTGGTTCGCCCCATGCCGCGGCGGAGCGTCGGCGGCAGGAGCCGCCGCCGAGCCCCAGGGATGGGTTCATGCGTCTCCGACGCGGCATGGGGCGAACCAGGACGCTAGAAGCGTTTGCGTACCCGCAGCATGAAGTGCATTGCCTGCTCGGTCCTGCGCTCTTCCACCGCGGTAATGGCGCCGCCGGAACGGCCGTCTCCGTATAGGTCGCGGGTTCGCGTGCGGCGCGCAGGCGTAAAGTTCATGATCTCGAAACGAACGGAGAGGTCCTCACCGAAAGTCCGGTCCCACCAGATATTCATCGGCAGGGGGGCTTCCCGAATGAGCCGCTCCTCCGAAATGCGATAGACGCGCTCCTGGAAACCGATGAATCCGTCAAGACCCAGCACTGAATTCCATCGCGGCAATTCCCAGGTGAGGCCGATGAACCCCACAAACGAATCGCGGCCCGATCGCCGCCGTGTCTCCCCGGTAAATGGATCTGTGATCCGGGAATCGAAGTGCACGGTGCGCGACCGCCACGTCGCTCCTTTCCAACCCAACGGGTCCAGGGGAAAATTCGTCACCAGTATCCACCTGCCGCGGGTCGCGTTGCCGGCGTTGCCCCGCGCGTCGAAACCCAGGCCGACCGGAACGAAATCCAGCGCGCTGTCCAGCCGGTAACGGGTGTAGGTCAGGATGGCCGAGCCCCTTCCCCAGAACCTGCGTTCGAATTGCAGTTCGTACTCGGCTGATTCTTCCGGTTCCAGGTCGGCATTACCGGCGGCCAGAATGTCCCACTCCAGGTTCGGCGATGCGGCGAACGAGTAAAAATTGAGTTGCCCCACGACTTTCTCCACGCGCAGCCGGACATCGGTCACGCTGTTGATCGACCAGGTCGCCGTCAGGCGCGGCTTGAGGTAGTCGAAGTGCTTGACGAGATTGGCGTCGCCGCTTTGCGTGAGGGTGGATTTCTCGAACGCCAGGCCGGCTTCGAACGACAGGTTGGGCCGGACCCGGTAAATGGCCTTGGCGAACGCCTGATAGCGGTCTTCCGCTACCGTGACGTTGTCATTCGGCAGCTCGAGTGGGACGTCGCCCACGCTGACCTCGACGAGACTGTCCAGCTCGTTGAATGCGGCCTCGGCCCCGAACTCCAGGCTCAGGGGATCGGACAGGTCCCACCGGTATATTGCTCGCGCCGCGGTCTCGGTCCAGTCGAAATCGTCGTCCGCGAGGGTCTCCAGGGAACCGACTTGCAGATACGAGTCGCTGCCCAGGGACTCCAGCCGGTGGAGCAATTTGGCGTTCAGGCGCCGATTCCCGGCCAGGTTGATCGCGACGTCCGAACCCACCTCGAATACGTCGTTCCCCCGCTCGATGTCCACGAGCTGATCGTACGGCTCGCCGCCCGCAGTCCGGTACTCGCCGAGCCGGTCAAGAAGCAGCGTCGACGTCTTGGCCGTAAGGTTCAGCCCCAAATCGAAACGGTCCCATGCGTAATTGCCGCTGGCCGTGGCGTGCACACTCCTGGTCCAGTCGTCAATATCGAACCGGCCGGTCAGCGAGGACTGGGGATCCACGGCCGTAAGGGTGTACGGTCCCTCTCCCGTTCCCCATTCGAATTGTTCGTTCTCGTAGACAAGGCTCGCATCGAAATTGAAGCGCCCCGAACTCCTTGAGTACTCGGCACGCGCGGTTCCGCCGAAGTCACGGTCATTGTCGGTGTACTTCTTGAATGCCGCTTCGGTGATCAGCGTCGATTTGCCGCCCGCCTTGCGAACGACGTTGACGACGACCTGGCGGCCCATCGTGTCGAAGTCCGCGACGTCCGCGCGTATCACTTCCACCTGCTCGATGACCGCAAAAGGAATGGCGGTGAGCACCTCCTGCAGGGTGTTGGCCTTTATGGTCGGCCAGCGGCCGTCGATGAGCACGTTTCCGGCGGCGCTCTCAAGGCCGCGCATGTCGTTGTTTCCGCGCTCGAAGATGAATCCCGGCGTGCGGTTGATCACGTCCATTGCGCTGACCGGTTCGCCGTCCGCGTAGAAAGCCGCCGGGAAGACCGTGATGCCGGTGTTCTCCGCAGCGGCCGGCCGCTCCTGTGCAAGGCACGCAATGGCGAGCGCCGCCTGCGCGAAGACAATCCCGGCAACCCGCGCGATGTGACCAATGCCCTGTTTCACGACCACTACCATACTCGCTATATCGCCGGGCGGGAAATCATTTCCAGGACATCCGGCTGCCTGATAAGATTCGCCCGGTTGCGCCCGGAGGATTCCGAACGACGCGTCAGGGGGAATAGAGTGCGGGAAAACAAAATACGAATTCATCGGCGGCGGCTGGTCCAGACAATGCTGGCCGCACCGCTGGCATACGTCTGGGCGCGGACAGGCGCGGACCAGGCGTTTTCTGCATCCGAATCGGCGCCGTCGGCGGCCGCGCGACGGATCCGCCGGCGCTACGTGGACGGGCGCTTCGGCCAGGTGCATGTGCATATTGCCGAAGCCCTGGATGAAACCGCACGGCGCACGCCGTTGATGTGCTTTCATCCCACGGCCTTGTCGGGGGACTTCTATCGCGATTACATGCTGGCGATGAGTCTCGACCGGCGGGTCATGGCGATGGATACGCCGGGCTACGGCCGATCGGATCCGCCGCCTGAACCGCAGCCGATGAGCGAACTGGCCGGCGCCGCGGCCGACACGCTGGTCGCGCTCGGCTACGGGGCGGATGGCGAAGGCGCCGTGGACGTGATCGGCTACCACACGGGAACCTTCATCGCTGCGGAACTGGCCATTGTCCGGCCGGATCTGGTGCGCCGCCTGGTGCTGCCCGGCATCCCCTACCGCGTCGGCGAGGAGCGCGAGGCGCTGTACGAGCAGTACGCCCGGCCCAGTGAGCTCAAGGAAGACGGCTCGAACGCGATGGAAGTGTGGCGCTTCTGGGTGACCGACCGACACCCGGATGTTTCGTTGCAACGCGGCGCTTCGCACTTTGTCGATCACCTGCAGTCGGGCCCCTACGCGTGGTGGGCGTATCACAGCGTGTTCAGCTACCCGGCCGAAGAACGTCTTCCTCTGGTGCGGCAGCCCGTTCTGGTGCCCAACACGCACGGCAATCTCAATGAACCGTCCCGCGAAGCCGCGAAGCTGCTGAATGATGTGCGGGTGGTGGAAATGCCTGACCTGAGCCACGGCGCATTCGATGTCGGCGCGGACCGGCTGGCCGACGTTTCCCGCGAATTTCTGGATCAATGAACATGAATTTTGAGCGAGTCGCAAAACTGGGCGCGGAGGTTTCGGGCGTTGAGCTGACGCCGGACCTTGCACAGGATGTCATCGACGAGATAGAACAAGGAATACTGGAACACAGAGTTCTGTTTTTCCGGGACCAGGAACTGAACGGAGAAGAACTCGTCGACTTTTCCCGCCGCTTTGGCGAGAGCTTCGTCCAGCCGGCGCTGGCGCACAAGTACCAGGAACTGCTGTTTCTGGAGAACGACAAAAGCAAGCCGCCCACGCTCAACACCTTTCACCAGGACATGACCGGCCTGGCGCAACCCCCGGCGCTGCACATGCTGCACGCGCTGATCGTGCCCGATGGGGGCGGCGACACCATGTGGGCCTGCAACTACAGCGCCTACGAATCCCTCTCGGACGAAATGAAGCGGATACTCGGCAGCCTGACGTGCACCCACACCATACTCGGGTACTACGAACCGATCGTAAGGAACTGGGAGAACGCCGAGGAGACGCTGAAGGAGTTCAGGGAGATATTCCCGCCGGTGTCGCATCCGCTGGTGAGGACCCACCCGCAAACCGGCCGCAAGTCACTGTTCGTCAACCGCTTCTTCACCAATTTCATCAACGGTTTCACTCCCCAGGAAAGCGAAAACCTGCTTCAGTTCCTGTACAAGCACATCGAAACGCCCGAATTCTGCGTGCGGCTGCGCTGGCGTCCCGGCACCCTGGCGATCTGGGACAACCGCTGCACCTCCCACTACGCGCTGGCCGACTACTGGCCGCAGCACCGCAAGATGCAGCGCGCCTCGGTCTCGGGCGACACGCCCTTCTAGCCCAATTCCTCGCGCAGGCCCTTGACGAGGCCGACGCACATGCACAGCAGCACAAGAGTAAAGGGCAGGCCCACCGAAAGCGTCAGCGCCTGCAGCGAGGCCATGCCGCCGCCCAGCATCAGCGCCATCGCGGCGAGGCCGGCCAGCAGGCACCAGAAGGCGCGTTGCTGAACCGGCGCGTCCATCTTCCCGCCGGCCGTAATGGTGTCCACTACCAATGATCCCGAGTCGGCCGAGGTGACAAAGAAGATCGTGATCAGGAGCACGCTGACGGCCGAGACGATTCCGGTCATCGGCAAAGGCTCCAGCATCTTGAACAAGGCCAGTTCGGGCACCGATTCCGCCACCCCGGTATAACCGCCGGAGAAGTACTGGTCCAGCGCGGCGCCGCCGAACGTCGCCATCCACAGGATTCCGATGATCGTCGGGACGATCAGCACCCAGGTGATGAATTCGCGCACGGTGCGCCCAAAACTGATGCGCGCGATGAACATGCCCACGAACGGCGCCCAGGCGACCCACCAGGCCCAGTAGAAGGTTGACCAGTCGCGCACGAAAGCCACGTCCTCGCGGCCGATCCAGTTGCTCAGTGCCGGCAGGTAATAGACATAATCGACGCCCGCGTTGGCGATCGTCGCGAGAATCACCAGCGTGGGTCCCGCGACCAGGACGAACAGCCACAACAGGGCCGCAAGCACCATGTTGATCCAGCTCAGGCGCTTGACGCCCTTGTCCAGCCCGGCGATGACGGACGCCAACGCGATGCCGATGATGACCATGATCAGAACGGCCCTGGTGGCGACGGTCGCGGGAATCCCGAACAGGTATTGCAGTCCGCCGGCGATCTGTTCGGCGCCGAAGCCCAGCGACACCGCCAGCCCGAACAGGGTCGCCAGCACCGCCACGATGTCCACGGCGTGACCGAAGGGCCCCCAGACCGACTTGCCGATCAGCGGGAAGAAACCGGAGCGCATCGTCAGCGGCATGCCGCGATTGAAACAGAAGAATGCCAGCGACAGGCCCGCGACGGCGTATATGGCCCAGGCGTGCAGCCCCCAATGCAGGATCGCCGCGGACATGCCGACGGCCCGCGCGGTCGCGGTGTCGGCGGGATCGACGCCGAGCGGCGGCGCCAGGGTGTGGGTCACGGGCTCAAGGACGCCGAAGAACATCAGGCCGATGCCCACACCCGCCGCGAACAGCATGGCCAGCCACGCGGAATAGCCGTACTGGGGCGCCGCGTCCCGTCCCCCGAGGCGAATCCGTCCCAACGGAGACAGCGCGAGGCCGAGGCAGAACAGGACGAAGAGGTTCGACGCGGCGAAGTAGAACCAGTCGAACGTCGTGGTCGTCCAGACCCTCAGATCAGCGAACAGCGTCGCCGCCTGCTGCCGGAACAGCAAGGTTCCGATCACCAGTATGACCACCAGCGCGGCGGAAACGATGAAGACCGGATTGTGGATGTCGAGCCCAAGGAAGCGGATATTCTGCTCGCCGATCTTGTGGCCGATATCGGGCGCCGCCTTGGAGTTCATATCGCGAAGCGCCGCCGCACGTCTTCGCCAAGCGCATCCCTGAGCGGGTCGAGCCAGGATTCGTAGTTGCGCCAGTAGTCCAGTCCCGCCTTGAAAATCGGCTGGCGGACCTGCTCCGAACTCGGGGTGCGCACCGCCCTTTCCGTGCGGTGAAAGCTCAGGCACCCCGGTTCGAAGTCGAGTCCGCAGTGGTCGAGAATCCGGCGCACCTGGGTTTCGAGGTCGCCCACCACTTCCTCGTACTGGACGCACAGCACCTTGCCGGGAAGCACCGTGTCCCAGTGGTCCATGAGTTCCACGTAATCGCGATAGTACTGTCCGAGGTCCGCCAGGTCGTAGGTGAATTGCTGGCCTTCGGCGAAGAGCTGCTTGTAGCCGCTGAAGCCGCAGGCCATGGGGTGCCGCCTGGCGTCGATGATCTTCGCATTGGGCAGCATCAGGTGAATCAGTCCGATGTGGCGGAAGTTGTTCGGCATCTTGTCGACGAAAAACGGAGCGTCCTGGCGGTGAATCCGGGTGTCGTCGATGTACTGCTGCCCGAACTGTCGCAGTTCCTCATCCGACAGTGTCGCCAGGATCTCGGGATAGTCCGGTTCGGGCCCGCTACGCCCGCGCCGTCGCAACTGCTGCGCCAGCGACAGGACGTTCGGCAGTTCCAGGGTTCCGTCCACCCGCGAATGGGATGAAAGAATCTGTTCCAGCAGAGTTGATCCGGCGCGCGGCAGCCCGACAACGAAAATCGGATCGCCGGCGGAATGCCCCGCCTCCGCGCCGCGCGACAACATACCGGCGACGCACACCCGATGCTGGGCGCGCAGTTCCTCCGTCATCTTGTCCGCGTCGTAGCGGCTCGCAGCCTTCTTCGAGCGGTTGCCCTGCTCGTAGAACCGGAACGAGGTCTCGAAGTCTTCGCGGTCCTCGTAGGCCTTGCCCAGGGCGAAGTTCAGATGCACGCGGTCGGCATGGGACAGATCATTCTTCCCGGCCTGCGCATGCATCCGCTCGAGTTCGCGGTCGCTGAACGAATAGACCTTCAGGTTGGACAGCGAATACCAGGCTTCGCCGTGGCGTGGCTGGCTCGCGAGCGCCGCCCGGTAGGAGGCGACAGCCTCGTCGTACTGGCCGTGGGTCTTGAGCGCATGGCCCTTCGAGGTAAGCGTGACCGGGTCGCCCGGAATCTTCTCCAGCACCCTGTCGAAAAGACCCAGCGCCTCCTCGTAGTCGCCGGTCTGCATGCATTCGATCGCGTAGATCGACTGGAACTGCGGATTGCCGGGCGAGGTCTCAAGCAGCAGCCTGGCCTGCTCGAGGGCCTTTTCGAATTTCTGGCGCTTCCTGAGCGCCTGGATGTAGTCCATGTGCACCCGCACGTTCTTCGGATCGAACTGGTGCGCCGACTCGAGCAGGAATTCTGCGTCCGCCAGGACCCCGAAGCGGATGCCGATGTCGGCCAGCAGCCGCATGGCTTCCACGTGGTGCGGCACTTTCCTGAGAAACTTGCGGCACAGGTCCTCCGCCTTGAGCAGCTTGCCCTGGCTCATGAGGTCGAGGACGATGACGAGCGGCCGCGGCAACTGCTCAAAGTGGTCAATCTGGGCTTTCGCTTGCGCAGCCTCCCGGAGGCGCCCGCTCCGGGCCAGGATGTTCAGTTGCCCCCTCCAGCTCGCCACCAGCGCCGGGTTGAACCGGCACGCCTGCGCATACGCCCGCAACGCCTGGGCCGGACGGCCCATGTCGCGGTACGCGTGGCCCTCCTCCTGGTGTGCCCGGCCGTTCTCGGGCGCGAGGGCTTTCAGCCTGGCGAGCTGCGCCAGCGCCGCATCGAACTCGCCACGGTAGCGGCGGCAGACCGCGCTCATGTACAGCGCGTCGGTGTTTTCCGGCTCGTCCCTGAGGATGTCATAGAGGTCGGCCAGCGCTTCGTCAAACTGCTTCCCGACGATCCTGGCCTGAATGGCATCCAGCACGGCTTTGGCGCCGCCCCGGGGGCGGTAATCACCTCGGGAGCCGGGACCTCCGGCATGGCCGGACGCGACAACGGCGTCCTCCGGGGAGGACGCCGTGTCCGTTCGTGTTGCCGTATCCGGGTCGGTCAGAAGTTCACGCTCGCGCGTACGCCGAATGTCCTGGGTTGCGCATACGTGACGTGCTTGGTGTCGAAGACGAATGAGCGCGACACCTCGGCCCGTTCATCGGTCAGGTTGCTGCCGAAAAGCGTCACCGACCAGTTGTCGCTGGCCACGCCCGCCGTCAGGCCGAGCATCGTCCAGCTATCGATCCGGTCGCGGTTGATGGTAATGATGTCGCTGTACGAATCCGCGGACCAGGTAATCATGGGCATGACGTGCGCCGTCCACCCATTGGCCTGCAGGGTCCACTCGTAGCGCGCCCGCAGATTGCCCTGGTTGCCCGGGGCGAACGCAAGCTCGTCCCCCTCGCGCACATCGTTGGTGGGGGTGATCTTCCGCGTGATCTCGGAGTCCAGCAAGGACAGCGCGCCGGCGATCGTGAGCCCGTCGATGCCGGGGGGCAGCCAGACGAAGTCCGCCTCCAGACCCCTCACCCTCGCGTCCGCCGCATTGTCCGAGAAGAACAGGTTGACGATGCTGGTATCGAAGATCGTGGTCTGCAGATTGTCGATATCGACGTTGAACAGCGCCGCGTTAATGCGGAAGGCGTTACCGAAATCGGCTTTCATGCCCACTTCGACATTGACGACTTCGTCGGTTTGCAGCTCAAAGGGAACCACGAAACCGCTGCCATCCGCGCTCGGGCGCCCGCCCGGGCGATTCAACAGGCCCGGCCGGAAGCCCTCCGACAGCGTGACGTAGTAGAGGTGCTCCGGCTGCGGCCGCCACCCGAGCGTCGCCTTGAAGATCGTGCCGTCGGCTACCGCCTTGTCGGGCGCGCCCACGGCGTTGCCGGGCATGAACTGCTGCGAAATGTTGGTGCCGAAGCGCTGCCCGTCAGTTCTGTTTGCGCCGAAATTCCCGAACGACGAGTTGGCGCTGCCCTCGAGGTCCACCTCGATCTCGTAATTGCGCGCGCCCAGCGTCAGCGTGAACTGCTCGGTGAGGTCGAAGTCCAGTTCGCCGAAAACGCCGAACTGATCATCCGTGCGCCGGATGTCGTTGCGGAAGATGACCCCGATGTCGCCGCCGTGGCGATCCGGACCGAATGGCCCCGGGTAGGTGTAGTAACCGGGGCCGGCGCCGAACGCACTTCCGGCAGGATTACCGGGAGCCGCTCCAGGATTGGTCAGCGGGTAGTTCGGCGCGAACCCCGGATGCCCGTTCCACGAGATGGCCCAAACGGAACCCGGATAGATGAAGTCGTTGACCTCGATGAGTTCCAGTTCGCTTGTAAACACACCGCCCTGGAGCCGCCACCGCCTCGACTGGTCCGTGGTGAAGCGGATTTCATGCGTCTGGACGTCGAGCCTGTTGAGGCTGTCCACGTACATTTGCGGCGGGTGACACCTCGTGCCTGCACGGGGAATGCCCGGAGGACTGTTGAATGACGTATACGTCGCGTAGTAATCGCAGATGTAGTAAGGCAGGTACTGACCCACGAACAGGTAGTCGGAGTAGTCCACGATCTGGTCCGACTCGCGGTCCGTGAACGCGCCTGCGTAGATGACGTCCAGCCCCGCCAGCCGTCCCGTGAGCGTCACGGCCGTGTTGTCGAAAGTGTCGAAGATGCCTTCATTCACGAAGCGGTTGACTTCCAGTTCGCCGACATCGGGATCGGCGAAGAACACACCGTCCGCCTCGGTATCCTGGGTCGTATGCGCAACCAGCAGACTCCAGTCGTCGGTGATGTCCCATTTCGCCGAGATCCGGCCGCCGCTGTAGGTGACTTCGTTGATGTCTTCGTCGGCTATCGCGCTGTTGTCGACCTCAAAGAACGTGATATTGGAAAGATCCACTCCCGCCTGGAATCCGGCGCGATAGGAGGCGACGGGGACTCCGTTCTTGCGAACCGCACCCGCGGGCCGGAACCGTGCACTCTCCTCGGCGGTCCTCGTAGCGGCCACATTGTCGATCCAGCCGCCCTTGCTGTCGTGGTAGAAGACGCCGCGCAAACCGAAGTTGTCGCTTAAGGGAACGTTCAGCATGACTTCGATGCTCTCACCCCCGTCGCCGCCGCTGATCGTGTTCGCGCCGAGCTTCGCATTGCCGTAAAACTCGTTCAGGTCCGGCTTGTTCGTGATCAGGCGGACGTTGCCGGCCTGCGAACTGGCCCCGAACAACGTGCCCTGGGGACCCGAGAGCACTTCGATGCGCGCCAGGTCCGCGGCGTAAACGTCGAGATTGCGGCCCGGATGCGCCAGCGGCTGTTCATCCAGGTAAAAGGCGACGTTGGGCGCCAGGCCGGCCACGCCGGCCACAGTCAGGTTCGGCGTCGTGGAAGCCACGCCGCGAATGTAGATGGTGTTCTGGCCCGGTCCGCTGCCGCCGGCTGTCACGTTCGGCAGCTGCAGCACGTAGTCCGCGAAATTGGTGACCCCGAGTTCGGTGATCTCGCGCGTGTCCAGGGCGGTCACGGCAAGAGGAACATCCTGCAGCGATTCCTGGACGCGCCTCGCGGTAACCACGATCTCGTCGAGCACCCGCCCGCCGGCAGCCTCCTGCGCCGACGCCGCGACCGGCGCGCCGACAATCGCAGCGGCTACCGCAGCGGACAATACGCTTTGTTTCGTTGGTACATTAATCGCCATAGTCCCCAATCTCCCGGCGGCTCAATGCTGAGCCAACTCCCATACTGTAACCCATAGATTTTGCCGGCCGATTATCGCCCCATGGCAGCCCGGGACAGAAGGATCGGGAACCCGGACCGCACGCCAGCGTCGATCTCGTCGCTGACGTGGCGCGGCGCCGGATCGGCGAGGACTTCCCGCTTCTTTTCGGCAGCCCGATTCAGCAGCGCCGGCTTGCCTTTTTCTTCCCAGACGGTCGGGCTGTCCCGGTCGCTGAAGTCGGGGTATATGTACTCGCTTTGCATCACCTGCAGGGTACTCCCCGAACCCAGGTAATGCCCTTCGCCGCCGGCGCAGATCTGCTCGATCTCGGCGAAGCTCAGCGTCTCCGGGCTCACTTCGATCCCCCGTGTAACGCGCCCGACGGCGCCAAGAACGTCGTTGTCCAGCAAGAGGCTCTCCGGGCAGGTCCCCAGCAGGCTGGCGTACATGCCGGCGGATTCATAAACGATGTTCGCCCCGGACAAGGCGGCCGCCAGCACGGTTGCCGCGCGTTCCGCCCCGGCCTGAAAGTCGGGGAACTTGGCGTCGGTCATGCCGCAGGCGGTGCCGAAGGGAAGGTCGAAGTGGAGGCCGAGCTGGGCGCAGGCGGCGGACAGCAGACCTTGCTCGGGCGAGCCGCCGCTCATCGCCCCGGTGCGCAGATCCGAAACAAACGGCCAGGCGCCGAGAATCGCCGGCGCGCCGGGTTTGATCGCGTTGACATAGACCAGCCCACCGAGACACTCCGCCCAGGCTTGGGAAACCGCCCCGGCCAGATAGGCGGGGGTCGTTGCGCCGGCCTGCCCCGCCGACAGCAGCAGCACCGGCATGCCGCCCTCTACGGCCACGCGCAGGCACTCGAGGGCGTCGGTGGCGAACTTCATCGGCGGCACCACAAAACAGTTGGACTGGCTGACGAAGGGACGCGCCCGCCACTCGGCCTCGCCGCCGGCGATCAGATGCAGCATCTCGAGGCTCTGCTCCACGTGCCCGGGCAGCGTCCAACTCGAACCGACGTGCTTGCTGGTGCCCATCACCGAGCAGTAGAGGGTATTGATGTCCATTTCGTAGTTGTCGCGAATGTCCCGGGGCACGCAGGTGCGCTGGAACATGTGAATGTGCTCGCAGGTGTCGACGATACGCGCCATGTCGTACAGATCCTGCGCCAGCGAATCCCGGTAAAGGTTGTTTTCCGTGTCGGCCACCATGACCGCGGCGCCGGCGGTGGAGAAGTGCACTCTGGCGCCGCTCAGATCGAGGTCTCTGCGCGGATCCTGCCCATGGAGCACCAGATTCCGCCGGGCCAGTTCGAGGGTTCGCTCGACCAGGCTTGGGGGCATGCGCAGGCGCCCGTCCTCGCCGAGCACGGCGCCGACCGCCGTGCAGGTCTCGATGCAGTGAGGCGTGGCGTCGGCGAATCCCACCCTGTCGAGAATCTCGAAGGCATTGTCCGCTATGGCCGTAACGCCGTCGGCGGACAAGGGCCGGTACTGTCCTCCGGCATGCCCCGGCCGAACCGGCTTGATCGCTTCGGCAAGCGGCGCGGCGCGCTCGGCCCTTCTGGCCCGTCTACCGCCCGATCGTCGAGGCATGGCTGCTCTCCGTTACATGCGAGTTGAAAGACGCCGAAAGCATAGCTTGTTCCCGGGGGTCAGCCCCGACGGCGACGGCGGCCCCGACGGGCCCCGCGAGCCCCGGCCGGCGCACCGGGTTCGCGGTACTTGCCGATCCAGCGCGCGCAATCGGGATCCTTGCCCATCATGACATCGGCGCCGAGGACCGCCTGCACGACCTCGACGTGCAGCGGATTGGTGATCGCCGAAGTCATGCCGGCGCCGATCGCCATGGTAAGGAATGCGCTGTTGATGCCGTTGCGATTCGGCAGGCCGAAACTCACATTGGACGCGCCGCAGGTGGTATTGACCTTCAGTTCCCCGCGCAACCGCCTGACCAGGTGCATGACCTGTTTGCCGGCGGCGTTGATCGCGCCGATCGGCATGACCAGAGGATCGACCACGACATCGCTCGGGGAAATGCCGTGGTCCTGCGCCCGTTCGACGATTTTTCTGGCCACTTCGAAGCGCACGTCCGGATCCTCGGAAATGCCGGATTCATCGTTGGAGATGGCCACCACCGCGGCGCCGTGCCGGGCTACCAGCGGCAGCACAGTCTCCAGCCTGTCCTCTTCGCCCGTGACCGAGTTGACCAGCGCCTTGCCCCGATAGACCGCCAGTCCGGATTCCAGCGCGGCGACGATGGACGAATCGATAGACAGCGGCACATCGGTTACCGACTGCACCAGCCTGATGGCCTCGGCCAGCATGGCGGGTTCGTCCGCCAGCGGGATTCCGGCGTTCACGTCCAGCATGTGGGCGCCCGCCTCAACCTGGGCGAGGGCGTCCGCGACCACGCGATCGTAGTTGCCCGCCTTCATTTCCTCCGCAAGGATTTTCCGCCCGGTGGGGTTGATACGCTCGCCTATGATCACGAAGGGCCGGTCGAAACCGATCACGACCTCCCGGCTGGCGGAGGCGACTACCGTGTCCGTCATGCCTCGGCCACCGGCTTACGCATCCGGCGTCTCCTCCAGACCGTGATTGCGAATGAGCGCCAGCAGGCTCTCATCCGAGTATCGCGCTTCGATCCCGGCCGCAAGCCTTTCGGCGACCGCCTGCAGATCGTCCGCCGCGGCATCCGACCCGGGCCTGATCGGTTCCCGCGCCCATTCGCTGAGATAGGCATCGGCGCTTTGCTTCTTCGCCCGCATGGCGGCGCGATCGATGGCGTTCTGGAAGCGCCCGCTCAACCGCGCCCTTGCGCGCAGCCTGCCCTTCCTGACAATCACCTGTGCGGGAATGTCGCGCCACTTCACCAGGACGGCGTTCATGGCGTCAGCCCGCTTCCTCCCGGCGGACCCGAATCCCATTCGGAGCGACCCGCGTCACCCGTGCTTGTGCCTTTCCCGCATCAGGTGGGCGGCGGTGTCCACCGCGGTGGCGGCATCGCGGCAATAGGCGTCCGCGCCCACTGCCTTGCCGAATTCCTCGTTCAGGGGCGCGCCGCCCACCAGCACAATGTAGTCCTCGCGGATGGACCGGGCCACCAGTTCGTCGATGACCACCTTCATGTAGGGCATGGTGGTGGTCAGCAGCGCCGACATGCCGAGAATGTCCGGGCGGTGTTCCTGCAGCGCTTCCATGTAGCTTTCGACGCTGTTGTTGATGCCGATATCGATCACCTCGTAACCGGCGCCCTCCATCATCATTCCCACCAGGTTCTTGCCGATGTCGTGGATGTCGCCCTTGACCGTGCCGATCACCATCTTGCCGACCGGCTTCGCGCCCGTCTCGGCCAGCAACGGCCGCAGCACGGCCATGCCGCCCTTCATGGCGTTGGCCGCCAGCAGCACCTCCGGGACGAACAGGATGCCGTCGCGAAAGTCGATGCCGACGATCCGCATGCCCTCCACCAGGGCGTCGCTCAGCACCTTTTCCGCCGACCAGCCCCGTTCCAGCAGAATCTCCGTGCCTTCAACGATTTCATCCCTGAGACCGTCGTACAGATCGTCGTGCATCTGCTCGACCAGCTCATCATCGGCAAGCTCGGAGAGGACGAAGTCGTCCGACTGATTGGCGGCCTTGTCCTTGCCGTCCGCGTCGTCGTTCATGCCAACTACCTCCAACCACCGAACTTCAGCCTCGAAAGTTCAGTGGTTCCAGGACGGGATCCCGGCCGATCCTGCGGCCCACGGCGGCATATTAGCAGTCATGAATCGACATCCGCAATGGAAAAACGCGACTATTGCAAGTGAGCGCCAACTTCCGTGAGAATCGCTTCAGGCCCGGAGGGCGCCATGCAGAAACAGGCTCGAATTGTCATCGTCGGCGGCGGCATCATGGGCGTCGGCCTGCTGTATCACCTGGCGGCCGAGGGATGCGCCGACGTCCTGCTGATCGAGAAGGGCGAGTTGACTTCGGGCTCGACCTGGCACGCGGCCGGTCAATGCCCCAACCTGGTCGGCGACTACAACCTCGCCAAGATCCACGAATACAGCATTTCCCTGTACAGGAAACTGGAGCACCTGACCGGACAGTCGGTCACCTGGCACGACTGCGGCAGCGTCCGCTTTGCCCTCACCGAGCAGGACCTGGACTGGTTCCGCTACCTGCGCGGGATCGCCGCGAATGTCGGTTACCACATGGAGATCGTGGACGTTGCAAAGATCGGCAAGCTGAATCCCTTTGTCTCGACCGAAGGCGTGCTGGCCGGCGCCTGGACCCGCAACGACGGCCATGCCGACCCGTTCGGGCTGACCCAGGCGATGGCGAAGGGAGCGCGCAGCCTCGGCGCCGGGATCGTGCGGCACAACCGGGTGATCGGGATTGAATCCATGCGCGGCGGAGAGTGGAAAGTGATGACCGAGCAGGGGCCGGTCATCGCCGAAACCGTTGTCAACGCAGCCGGCTGCTTCGCCCGGCAAGTGGCGGGGATGGTGGGAGCGGATCTTCCGATCTGCAACATCAAGCACCACTATCTCGTCTCCGGCCCGGTGCCGGAACTGGCCGGCAGAAGTGAAGAACTCCCCGTAACCCGCGACCCCTATGCCTCCGTCTACCTGCGCCAGGAGCAGGAGTCCGGCCTGATCGGCATCTACGAGTCCGAAGGGCTCAGCGAAGCCTGGCAGCCGGGCGGACTGCCGCCCTGGGAGTCCGACAGCGAGCTGTTCGAGGACGAACTCGAGCGCCTGATGCCCTGGCTGGAGCGGGCCATGGAGCGCATGCCGATCTTCGAACCGGCTGGCATCAAGCGGATCGTCAATGGCGCCATCTCCCACAGCCCCGACGGTCTGCCGCTGCTCGGCCCGGTGGCGGGCCTGAGCAATTTCTGGCTGTGCTGCGGCTCGTCGTTCGGCATTGCCCAGGGCGCCGGCTGCGGCAAGTACCTGGCCCAGTGGATGTTGCATGGCGATTCCGAAATCAACATGACCGGGTTCGATCCGCGGCGATTCGGAGTGTTTGCCGATGCCGGCTACATGAGCGCCAGGGGGCGCCAGGACTATGCCAGGACCTACGTCACTCCGCCTCCGGGGGAAGAACTGCCGGCGGCCCGCCGATGCCGGACCAGCCCCCTCTATGACAAGCTCAAGGCCCAGGGTTGTGTCTACACCGACACCTTCGGCTGGGAGCGGCCCAAGTGGTTCTCTCCCGACGGCCGCGAGGAGCAATACAGCTTTCGACATAACAACGTGTTCGAGCTGGTGCGCGAAGAGTGCCTGGCCGTGCGCGAGCGGGTCGGCCTCCTGGACCTCTCCGGGTTCTCCAAGTACGACGTGACGGGTCCCGATGCCAGCACGATGCTGAATCGACTCTGCGCCAACCGTGTGCCGACAGCGGGCCGCATCGCGCTCACCCACCTGCTGTCCGAGGGCGGGCGCATCGGCGCCGAAATGACCATCACCCGGCTGGACGACGAGACCTTCTACGTGCTTTCCGCCGCCGGCGCCGAACTGCGCGATCTCGACCACCTGACACAGGGCCGGCTCCCCACGGAGCAGACGCATGTGGCCAATGTCACCGACCGGCGGGGGGTCCTGGTGCTGGCCGGACCGCGCGCCCGGGACGTGCTGGCCCGGCTGACGGATTCACCCCTGGGCAGCGGCGATTTTCCCTGGCTCAGCGGCCGGGAAATCAACGTGGCCGGGATGCCGCTGCGGGCGCTGCGCGTGAACTACGTGGGCGAACTGGGGTGGGAACTGCACCCGGAAATGGAACACATGGAGCCTCTGTACGACGCGCTGATGGAGGCCGGGGCAGACTTCGGCATCCGCAATTTCGGTCTCTACGCGGTCAACAGCCTGCGATTGGAAAAGGCCTACCGCAGCTGGGGTGCGGAACTGACCAATGAAGTCACCATGATCGACGCGGCCATGGAGCGGTTCATCAAGTTCGACAAGGGCGATTTCATCGGCCGGGAGGCGACCCTGGCGCAGCGCGACCGCACGCTGCAACTGATCTACTTCGCCCTGGATCCCGGCGATGCGGACGTTCAGGGAGGGGAGCCGATCTTCGCCGGCGAGCGCTGCGTTGGCGTGACCACCACCGGCGGTTACGGGCACTTCGTTCGGCAAAGCCTCGGCTTCGGCTATGTGCCGCCGGCGCTGGCAGGTCCGGACACCGATCTGACGGTCGACATCCTTGGCCAACGGCGGCGGGTTTCGATGCTGAAGGCCCCGGTTTACGACCCTGCCAACCACCGGTTGCGCGCCTGACGGGCAGCTCCGTGCCACGCCGGCCCGCACGCACCACCGAACTTCCGCGCCGCGCCGGCGTGATCGTGATCGGCGGCGGCGTGATCGGCTGTTCGGTGGCCTATCACCTGGCGCGGGACGGGGTTGCCGACGTGGTGCTGCTGGAACGCAGGCAGCTCACCTCGGGCACTACCTGGCATGCTGCGGGACTGGTGGGCCAGTTGCGCACTTCCATCAACATGACGGAACTGGCGCGTTATACCAGCGAACTCTACCTGCGCCTGGAGGCGGAAACCGGCCAGGCGACAGGCTACCGGCGCTGCGGCTCCTATTCGCTCGCCACCAACGAGGAACGGTTCGAGGAGTTGCGACGCAGCGCCTCGATGGCGAAGGTCTTCGGGCTGGAGGTGGAGGTGGTCACGCCCTCCGCCATCAAGGCCCGGGTGCCCCTGCTGCACACCGAAGACGTGCTCGGAGGCATCCACATTCCCACCGACGGCTACGCCAACGCGGTGGACATCACCAACGCGCTGGCCAGGGGCGCCACCGACGCCGGTGCGCGCATCCTTCAGAATGTGCCAGTCACTGCCATCCACACGTCGGCAGGCAGCGTCACCGGCGTAAGCACCGAACGGGGCGATATCGACGCGGACTGCGTGGTGCTGTGCGCCGGCATGTGGACCCGGGAGCTGGCGGCGACCGTCGGAGTGAACGTGCCGCTGCATGCCTGCGAGCACTACTACGCCCTGTTCGAATCGGTGGACGGCCTGGACTCCAGCTTCCCGGTCGTGCGCGACTACGACGCCTGCGCCTACTACAAGTACGACGCGGGCAAGCTGATGCTGGGCGCGTTCGAACCCCATGCCCGGCCCTGGGCCATCGAGGGCATCCCCGAGGACTTCTGTTTCGACGAGATCGACGGCAGCCTGGAACACTTCGAACCGATCCTGGAGCAGGCCCTTGTGCGCGTTCCGGCGCTGGAATCCGCCGGCCTGGACACGTTCTTCTGCGGCCCGGAGAGTTTTACGCCGGACGTGCGCTACCACATCGGCCAGGCGCCCGAACTCGATAACTGCTTCGTGGCGGCGGGCCTGAATTCCATCGGCCTGCAATCCGCCGGCGGCATAGGCAGGGTGATCTCCGAATGGATACGCCTCGGCCACCCGCCGAAGGACCTCTGGGAAGTGGATGTGCGCCGCAATCAGCCCTTCCAGCGCAACCGCAAGTACCTGCGCGAACGCGTATCCGAGAGCCTCGGCCTGCTGTACGCCACGCACTACCCCTATCGTCAGTACGAATCCGCCCGGGGGGTGCGAAAATCGCCGCTCTACGATCGCCTCGAAGCCGTCGGCGCCTGCCACGGAGAGCTTGCGGGCTGGGAGCGGGCGAACTGGTACGCGCCGGACCCGAATCTCGCGCGTTACGAATACAGCTACGGACGGCAGAACTGGTTCGAGCACTCCGCGGCGGAACACCGCGCCGTGCGCGAGCAGGTGGGGCTGTTCGACCAGTCCTCCTTCGCCAAGTTCAGGCTCCAGGGCCGCGACGCCGCCCGCGTGCTCAACCCCGTCTGCGCCAACGAGGTGAACGTGCGCCGCGGCCGCATCGTCTATACCCAGTGGCTGAACGAACGGGGCGGTATCGAGGCGGACCTCACCGTGACCCGGCTGGCCGAGGATTGCTTTCTGATCGTGACCGCCGCGGCCACCGAGTTTCGGGACTTCGACTGGCTGCAACGGCACATTCCCGCCGACGCCCACTGCGTGCTGACCAACGTCACTTCGGCCATGGGCGTGATTTCGATCATGGGGCCGAATGCCCGGGCGCTGTTGCAGTCCCTGACCCCGGACGATCTCTCCCACGAGGCCTTTCCGTTCGCCCACAGCCGGGAAATCGAGTTGGGCTACGCCCGGGTGCGGGCCTCCCGGATCACCTACGTCGGCGAACTCGGCTGGGAACTCTACGTCCCCACGGAGTTCACGGCCGGCGTCTACGACACCATCGTCGCCGCGGGCGCGCCGTTCGGACTGACCCACGCCGGTTACCACGCGCTGGACTCGCTGCGCATCGAAAAGGCCTATCGCCACTGGGGGCACGACATCACCGACGAGGACACCCCGCTGGAAGCGGGCCTGGGCTTTGCCGTGAAGTTCGAAAAGCCGGGCGGGTTCATAGGCCGGGAGGCGCTGCTCAAGGACAGGGAAGCGGGGCCGGCGAAGCGCTTGTTGCAGTTCAAGCTGCTGGACCCGAACCCGCTGCTCTACCACAACGAACCGATCTGGCGCGACGACGCCCTGGTCGGTCACGTCACTTCCGGCGCCTACGGCCACACGCTCGGCGGCGCCATCGGGCTCGGCTACGTCGATACGGCCAGGGCGCCGGATCCGGACGAGGGGGGCTTTTGCATCGAAGTGGCCGGCGAGCGAATTCCGGCGGAGGTTTCTTCAGTCCCGATGTACGATCCCCGGAACAAGCGCATTCGCTGCTGACACCGGGTCGCGAGGGCGCACTGGTACAAGCCGGGCACAAAACCATGGAAACGATTGGAAACTACATTCAGGGCAAACGGGCCGCCAGCGCGTCCGGACGCGTCGCGCCGGTTTACAACCCGGCGACCGGAGAGCACCGCCGAAATGTTGCGCTCTCGAACGACGAAGAGACGCGCGCCGCCATTGCAGCGGCGCAGCAGGCGTTCGCGGCCTGGAGGGCGGTGACGCCGCTGAACCGGGCCCGGGTGATGTTCGCCTTCAAGGCGCTCGTCGATGAACATCGTGACGAGCTGGCCGAGCTCATTACGATGGAACACGGCAAGGTGCTCTCCGATGCGCGCAACGAGCTGGCCCGCGGACTCGAGGTCGTGGAGTTCGCGACCGGCATCCCGCACCTGCTCAAGGGCGAGCACAGCCTCAATGTGGGACGGGGCGTCGACGGCTACAGCCTCATGCAGCCGCTTGGCGTTTGCGCCGGGATCAGCCCCTTCAACTTTCCGGCCATGGTGCCCATGTGGATGTTCCCGGTCGCCATCGCCTGCGGCAACACCTTCGTGATGAAGCCGTCGGAAAAAGACCCGTCGGTGACGTTGCGGCTGGCGGAACTGCTCACGGAGGCGGGACTTCCGGATGGGGTCTTCAACATCGTCAACGGCGACAAGGCCGCGGTTGACGTTCTGCTGACGGACGATCGCGTCCAGGCCGTCAGCTTCGTGGGATCAACCCCCGTGGCGAAGTACGTCTACGCGACGGCGGGCGAATGCGGGAAGCGCGTGCAGGCGCTGGGCGGCGCAAAGAACCACATGCTCATCATGCCCGACGCCGACCCGGACCAGGTCGTGCACTCGCTGATCGGCGCGGCCTACGGCTCGGCCGGCGAACGCTGCATGGCGATTTCCGTGGCGGTCTGCGTCGGCGATGATGTGGCCGACCGGCTCGTCGGTCGCCTGGAGCAGGAGATCGACTCGCTGCAGGTAGGCCCGGGCTACGGCCTCGAGCACGAAGCCCAGATGGGGCCGTTGATTTCAGCGGAGCATGCAGACAGGGTGCGCGCCTACATCGACAGCGGGGTCGAGGAAGGCGCCACGCTTCGCCGGGATGGTCGTGACTTCAGATCGTCAGGAGAGAATCGCGGTTTCTTTGTCGGCCCCACGCTGTTCGATCACGTCAGGCGCGGCATGCGCATCTACGACGAGGAGATCTTCGGTCCCGTGCTCAGCGTCGTGCGCGTGGACACCCGCGATGAAGGCGTTCGCCTGATCAATGAGCACGAATACGGCAACGGAACCGCCATCTTCACGCGCGACGGGGACAGCGCCCGCCGTTTCTGCGAGGAGATAGAGGTCGGAATGGTGGGGGTGAATGTGCCGATCCCGGTGCCGATGGCGTTTCACAGCTTCGGTGGCTGGAAACGGTCCCTGTTCGGCCCGCTGCACATGCATGGCCCGGACGGCGTCCGGTTCTACACGCGCATGAAATCGGTCACGGCGCGCTGGCCCGAGGGACCGTCCGCCAACCCCGAATTCTCGATGCCCACGATGAAGTGAGGGGTGCCTTACACGATCCGATCGGGGCGCGAATAAACGTTGAACCGGTTCGCCGCCAGAAAGCCCACCAGCGTCATCCCGAACTCCTCGGCGAATTCCACCGCCAGGGATGAGGGCGCGCCCACGGCGGCCATCATGGGGATGCCGGCCATCATGGCCTTTTGCATCAATTCAAAACTTGCCCTTCCGCTCACCACGACTCCGCAGTCGCTCAGGGGCAATTCGTCGGCGAGGAGCGCCTGGCCCACAAGTTTGTCGAGCGCATTGTGCCGGCCCACATCCTCGCGGCTGACACGCACCTGCCCGTCGGCGTCGAACAACCCGGACGCATGCAGACCTCCGGTGCGCTCGAAAACGCTCTGCAGCGCCCGCAACAGGTCGGGCAGCGCACCGAGGTTTCCCGCGCTCACTTGCAATAGGTTGCCGCTGAGGTCGTAGCGCCCCTGAACCGCGACCGCCTCCAGCGACGCCTTGCCGCAGACACCGCAACTGGAGGACGTGTAGAAGTGGCGCTCGAGGCGCGCGAGGTCCACTTCCACGCCGGGCGCCAGGTCCGCCCGCACCACGTTGATCAGCCCGTTCGCCGCCGGCGGCCCGCACGGCCCGATGGCTTCGATTTCCGCACGGCCCGCGACGATTCCCTCGGTCAACAGGAAACCGGCCGCCAGTTCCTCGTCGTTGCCCGGCGTGCGCATGGTGACTGAGATGCTCTTCTGCGCGCGCCGGCCATCGGGTTGCGTCCACGACAGGCGAATCTCCAACGGTTCTTCCGTCGCGACCACATCGTCGCAGGTCCCCCCGTCAGCGCCGAAACGCCGAATCTGAAGACGCTTGACGCTCTTCGACGCGGCCAGGCCCCGGGCGCTCAAGGTCCGGCCCTCCGCCCGTTCCGCGGCGCGCGCGTCATCGGCCCCGCCGTTCTTCGATCAGTTCCCTGAGCGCCTGCTCGGCCAGTTCGGACAGCCCGGTGTCGCCCGACTGCAGGTGTCGAGCCATCGCATCGAGCATGCCGGGACTCCAGAACCGGCCGAGATGGTCCATGACACCGGCCAGCTCCGTCGCACGATCGAGTCCGCAGTCGAAGTTCGCTGCGATATCGTTGGCCATGCGTACCAGCTTGGCCGTATTCATGCGCTGAGTGGCCTCCAACCTGCATTCAGGGCGCTGAACCGCGGACAGTTCAGGCGGACGCCGGGGTCCTCGCCCTGCGCAGGAACTCCAACTGCGTTTCGGTGAATTCCCCGAACTCCCGCTGCCAGTCCGAAAGCCGGGTCACCTTGTAAGCCTGCACGGCCGTGACCTTGTACTCCGGACAGTTGGTCGCCCAGTCGGAATTGTCCGTGGTCACGACGTTGGCGCCGGATTCCGGATGATGGAAAGTCGTATACACCACTCCGGGCTGAACCCGCTCGGTGATGTCCGCGCGCAGCACGGTATCGCCGGCGCGGCTCTTCAGGCCCACCCAGTCGCCCTGCTCGATACCGCGTTGCTCGGCGTCGTGGGGGTGAATCTCAAGGATGTCCTCCACGTGCCACTCCATGTTCTTCGTGCGCCGTGTCTGCGCGCCGACGTTGTACTGGCTCAGAACGCGCCCGGTGGTGAGCAAGAGCGGGTACCGGGAAGTCGAGCGTTCCTGCGTCGCCACATAGGGCGTAAGACGGAACAATCCCCTGCCCCGCACGAAGGTGTCCACATGCATGGTCGGCGTGCCATGCTCGGCCTTCTCGTTGCACGGCCACTGAATGGAACCGAGGCGATCGAGCTTCTCGTAGCTCACGCCGTTGAAAGTGGGAGTGAGCCGCGCGATTTCGTCCATGATCTCGCCGGGATGCCCGTAGTTCATCGGGTAACCCAGAGCGTTGGCCAGCAACTGGGTCACTTCCCAGTCCTCGTAACCGGACAGCGGCTTCATCACCTTGCGTACCGGCGAGATCCGCCGTTCCGCATTGGTGTAGGTGCCGTTCTTCTCCAGGAATGACGAACCGGGCAGAAACACGTGGGCGAATTTCGCAGTCTCGGTCAGGAACAGGTCCTGCACGATCAGGCACTCCAGCGACGACAGCGCATCGGACACATGGGTGATATCGGGATCGGACTGGGCCATGTCTTCACCCTGCACGTAGAGACCCTTGAACTGCCCGGCCACCGCCGCATCGAACATGTTGGGGATCCGGAAACCCGGCGTCGGCAACAGTTCCACTCCCCATTCCCGCTCGAACAGCGCGCGGGTCTCGGCGTCCGAAATATGCCGGTAGCCCGGCAGTTCGTGGGGAAAGGAACCCATGTCGCAGGCGCCCTGCACGTTGTTCTGGCCCCGCAGCGGACTGACGCCGACCCCCTCGCGGCCCAGGTTTCCGGTCGCCATGGCCAGGTTGGCGATGCCCATGACCATCGTGGATCCCTGGGCATGCTCGGACACGCCCAGCCCGTAGTAAATGGCGCTGTTGGGGCCGGCGGCGTAGAGCCGCGCCGCGGCCCTGATGTCCTCGGCGGGCACGCCGGCAACCTCGGCCATGGCTTCCGGGGAATTGCGCTCTTCGAGGATGAACCGGCGCCAGTCCCCGTAGGCGTCCGCTTCGCAGCGGTCCTCGATATAGGGGCGGTCCTCCAGCCCCTCCGAAAGAACCACATGGGCCAGCGCGTTGATGATGGCCACGTTGGTGCCCGGGCGAAGCTGCAGATGGCAGTCCGCCTCCACATGGACAGAGCGAACCAGGTCTATCTCGCGTGGATCGATGACGATCAGCCGGGCCCCTTCCCTGAGGCGGCGCTTCATCTGCGAAGCGAATACGGGGTGTCCGACGGTAGGGTTGGCGCCGATGATCATGATTACGTCGGTCTTCAGGACCGAGTCGAACGCCTGGGTCCCCGCCGATTCGCCCAGTGTGGTCTTCAGTCCGTACCCCGTGGGCGAGTGGCACACCCGCGCGCAGGTATCGACGTTGTTGTTGCCGAATGCGGCGCGGACCATCTTCTGCACCAGGTAGGTCTCCTCGTTGGTGCAGCGCGACGAGGTGATGCCGCCGATCGAATCGGGGCCGTATTTCTCCCGGATCTTCCCGAGCCTGCCGGCCGCGAAACCGATGGCTTCCTCCCAGGACACTTCCCGCCAGGGGTCCTGGATGGACTCGCGGATCAGCGGCGCGGTGATGCGGTCCTTGTGGGTGGCGTAGCCGAACGCGAACCGTCCCTTTACGCAGGAATGGCCGTGATTGGCGTGGCCGTCCTTGTTGGGGATCATCTTGACTACTTTCTCGCCCTTCATCTCGGCGCGGAAAGAACAGCCGACGCCGCAGTAGGCGCAGGTCGTGATCACGGAATGCTCCGGCTGGCCCATTTCGATCAGCGAGGTTTCCGTCAGTGTCGCGGTGGGACAGGCCTGCACGCAGGCGCCGCAGGACACGCATTCCGAATCAAGGAACGGCTGGTCCTGGCTTGCCGCCACCTTGGACTCGAAACCCCGGCCATCTATGGTGAGCGCATAGGTGCCCTGGACTTCCTCGCAGGCGCGCACGCAGCGCGAACAGACGATGCACTTGCTGGGATCGAAGGTGAAGTAGGGATTGCTCTCGTCTTTCTCCGCGTCCAGGTGGTTCTCGCCTGCGTAGCCGTAACGGACATCCCGCAAGCCCACGGCGCCGGCCATGTCCTGCAGCTCGCAGTCGCCGTTGGTGGGGCAGGTCAAACAATCCAGCGGATGATCGGAGATGTACAGTTCCATGACGTTGCGGCGCACGTCGGCCAGCCGCGGGTTCTCGGTGGTCACCTCCATGCCGTCGGCCACTTCGGTGGTACAGGACGCAGGAAGGCCCCTGGCGCCCTCGATTTCCACCAGGCACAGCCGGCAGGAACCGAAGGGCTCCAGCATGTCGCTGGCGCAGAGCTTTGGAATGTTGATGCCCGCAAGCGCGGCCGCGCGGATGACCGTGGTGCCCTCGGGAACCGTCACCGGCCTGCCGTCGATGGTGAGTTGCACCATCGTCGTGGACTCGCTGGGCGGCGCGCCCAGGTCTTCAGGACGCCGGTAGGCGTCGTAGACTGGTGCCGCGTCAGATCGACTCATGGCTCGCCTCCATCGATTCCACCGACGATCGGCGCGCCCGCAGATCCTCGGGGAAGTGATCCAGAACGCTGATTACTGGGAACGGGGCCATCCCGCCCAGCGCGCACAGCGATCCTGCAATCATCGTATCGCACAGGTCCCGTAACAATAGCAGGTTGCCGGACTCGTCGTCGCCGTTCAGGATCCGGTCGATGACTTCCACGCCCCGCACCGCGCCGATCCGGCAGGGCGTGCATTTCCCGCAGGACTCGATGGCGCAGAACTCCATCGCGAAACGGGCCTGCTCTCCCATGTCCACGGTATCGTCGAAGACCACCAGGCCGCCGTGGCCAATCATCCCGCCGAATTCCTGGAACGCTTCGTAATCAAGCGGCGTATCGAACTGTGATGGATGAACGTAGGCGCCCAGCGGTCCGCCCGCCTGCACGGCCCGGATCGGCCGCCCGGTGGCCGTGCCGCCGCCGAAATCCTCCAGCAGTTCGCGCAGCGGGCGGCCGAAACCGATCTCCACCAGCCCGCCCCGCTTGACGTTGCCGGCCAGTTGCACGGTCAGCGTCCCTCTGGAACGGCCCGTTCCGAAGTCCCGGTAGTGCTCGGCGCCCTCGGCCAGGATGATGGGCACGGTCGCCAGTGTGACGACGTTGTTGACGATGGTGGGCGCCCCGAACAGGCCCTTGATCGCAGGCAGCGGTGGCCGGAAGCGGATCACGCCGCGCTTGCCTTCGAGGCTCTCCAGCATGGATGTCTCCTCGCCGCAGATATAGGCGCCGGCAGCTTCGCGGACTTCCAGGTGAAACGCCTGGCCGCTGTCCATGACGTTGTCGCCCAGCAGGCCCGCCGCTTCGGCGATTTCGATGGCCTCGTTCATGATCCGGATCGCCAGCGGATACTCGGCGCGCAGGTAGATGTAGCCCTCCGTTGCGCCCACCGCCAGACCGGCAATGGTCATGCCCTCGATCACCACGAAGGGATCGCTCTCCATGACCATCCGGTCGGCGTAGGTGCCGGAATCGCCCTCGTCCGCGTTGCAGGTGACGTACTTCCGCGTCCCCTCCGCTTTAAGTACGGTCCGCCACTTGATGCCGGTCGGAAAGGCGGCACCGCCGCGTCCTCTCAGGCCCGATTCGGTGACGATATCCACGATCTCGCCGCGCGTCAGCTCCACCGCCTTCGCCAGTCCCTCGTAGCCGCCGTGGGCGCAATAATCGTCCAGCGACAGCGGATCCGTAATGCCCACGCGGGCAAACGTCAGCCGCGACTGCCCGGCCAGCCAGGGGATTTTCTCGGTGGGGCCCAGCCCGAGGTCATGTCCGCCCGCGGCCAGAAGCCCGGCGTCAAAAAGGCCCGCAACGTCGGCGGGTTGCACCGGTCCGTATGCGTGGCGCAGGCCGCCGGCTTCGACCTCGATCATGGGTTCCAGCCAGTACAGGCCGCGGGAACCGTTGCGCACCACGGTGACCGATTCGCCGCGTCCGGCGGCTTCCGCGGCAATCGCGGCCGCCACGTCGTCGGCGCCCATGGACCGCGCCGTGGTGTCGCGGGGAACGAAGACCTTGTGCGCAGCCGCCGTCACGGCGCTAGCCCTCTTCCAGCAGCGCGTCGAGGCGCTCGGGAGTCACGCGTCCGTATACGAAGTCATCCATCATGACCGCCGGCGAACAGGCGCAGTTGCCGAGGCAAAAGATCGGTTCCAGGCTGATCCGGCCGTCGGCGGTGGTCTCGTGGAAGCCGATGCCGAGCCGCTCGGTCGCATGTCTTTCCAGTGCGCGTCCGCCCATCGCCTGGCAGGCCTCGGCCCGGCACAGGTACAGCGTCCTGCGGCCGGGTGGGGAGGTTCTGAAAAGGTGGTAGAAGCTGATGACGCCGTGCACTTCGGCGCGGGAGAGGTTGAACACCTCGGCGACCGTCGGAACCGCCTCCTCGGGCAAATAGCCGAGTTCGTCCTGAATGGCGTGCAGGGCCGGCAGTAATCCTCCGGGGCGGGCAACATGGCGCCGCGCAATCCTGGAGACCAGCGCTTCATGCGCGCCAGTGCCGCCGTCTTCGCTCCGCGCGCTCAAAAGAGGCCCTCGATTTCGCCTGCCTGGTTGAGGCGGATGCTGGTGGCGGAGGGAACTCGCGGGAGGCCGGGCATGGTCATCATGTTGCCGCAAATGGCGACGAGGAACTCGGCGCCCGTGGAGAGGCGCACCTCCCGAACGTGGATCGAGTGGCCGGAGGGGGCGCCCTTGGCGTTGGGGTCGGTCGAGAAGCTGTACTGCGTCTTCGCCATGCAGACCGGGTAGTGGCCGAAGCCGTCCGCCTCAAACCTGGCGATCTCGGCAATGACGTTGGGCGGCGCGGCCACTTCCGCCGCGCCGTAGATGGTCCGCGCGATGGTCTCGATCTTCTCCCACAGGCCCATGTCGTCCGGATATAGCGGGCGGAAGCCGGCCGTGCCGCGTTCCACCACTTCGACCACCTCCCGCGCGAGCTGCTCGGCGCCGGCGCTGCCGTTCGCCCAGTGCGTGCACTCGATGGCGACCGCGCCCCGCTGCTCGCAGTACTCGCGAACCGCGGCGAGTTCCGCGTCGGAGTCCCCGGTGAAGCGGTTGATGGCGACGACCGCGGGCACGCCGAAGCGGGCAATGTTGTCGAGATGGCGACCAAGGTTGACGAGACCGGCGCGGACCGAGTCGACGTTCGGAGCGCGCAAGTCGGCGATCGCGACGCCGCCGTGCATCTTGAGTGCGCGGATGGTCGCCACCACGACCGCGGCGTCCGGCTTGAGACCCGCCTTGCGGCACTTGATGTCGAAGAACTTCTCCGCCCCGAGATCCGCCCCGAACCCGGCCTCCGTGACCGTATAGTCGGCGAGCTTCAGCCCCAACCGGGTCGCCATCACCGAGTTGCAGCCGTGCGCGATGTTCGCGAACGGCCCGCCGTGTATGAACGCGGGATTGTTCTCGAGAGTCTGGACGAGATTCGGCATCAGCGCGTCCTTGAGGAGCACGGTCATCGCGCCATCCGCCTCGAGCTCGCTCGCATAACGGGCCTCCCGCTTGCGGGTCTGCCCGACCACGATGTTGCCGAGCCGGCGCTCCAGGTCCGCGAGCCCTTCCGCCAGGCAGAAGATCGCCATCACCTCGGAGGCGACCGTGATGTCGAAGCCGGACTCGCGCGGGTATCCGTTCCCGACTCCGCCCAGTGCGATCGATACGCTTCTGAGCGCACGGTCGTTCATGTCCACCACCCGCCCCCAGGTGGCGCGCCGCGGGTCGATCCCCAGCGCGTTCCCCCAGTGAATGTGGTTGTCCACCAGCGCCGACAGCAGGTTGTGGGCGGCGCCGATAGCATGCAGGTCGCCGGTGAAATGGAGGTTGATGCTTTCCATCGGCACGACCTGGGCGTAGCCGCCTCCCGCCGCGCCGCCCTTCATTCCGAAGCACGGGCCGAGGCTTGGCTCCCTCAGGCAGATGGCGGCTCGCTTGCCGATGCGGTTCAGGCCGTCGCCAAGCCCCACGGCGGTCGTGGTCTTGCCCTCTCCGGCCGGTGTGGGAGTGATCCCCGTCACGAGGATGAGCTTGCCGTCCGGGCGGTCGGCGAGCGAGTCGATGTAGTCGAACCCGATCTTGGCCTTGTCGTGGCCATAGGGAAACAAGTGCTCTCGTGGGATGTCGATCTTCGCCCCGATCTCGCCGATCGGAAGGGTGCGCGCAGCGCGTGCGATTTCGATGTCGCTTGGCGCTTTGCCCTGGTCGCTCATATGCCCGCTCCCGCTGATTCGGGTGGATGGTCCTGCCCAAGTCGCGCGGCCACCGCAAACCCGTGCCGTTGTTGACCGGACTCCACTCCCCGGCATGTTAGTGGATTGGCGGCTGACGGGACAAGGCCGCCGGCGCGCGAATGCAACAAAAACTGTTATGCTGCCTGACGTTCAGCCGCTCCATCTCAACTCCCGGTGCCGTGAATGAGCAGCCACTCGCAAGACAGGCGAAACCCCGGCCGAAAACGGCGTGCCGGCCGCGCCGCGAAGCTCGCCGCGCGCCGGAAGGGAACCGTGGACCAGCTTGTGACCTGGATCGATCGCAGGATTCCCTGTTTCGAGGTTCTCGATACCGAAGCTCTGGAGTTGATCGAACACAACGCTGAAACCGTGCTCGAGGAAATCGGCATCGAGTTCCGCGATTTCCCGCGAGCGCTGAAGCTGTGGAAGGACGCGGGCGCCGACGTGGACGGCGAGCGCGTGCGGTTCCCGCGCGGCATGTGCCGGTCGCTGGTCCAGGCCACGGCGCCGCGCGAGTACACCCAGCATGCCCGCAACCCGAGGCGCTCCACCATCATCGGCGGCGCGCGCACCGTGCTGGTTCCCGCCTATGGATCGCCGTTCGTGCACGATCTTGACCAGGGCCGCCGATACGCAACCATCGAGGACTTTCGCAACTTCGTGAAGCTGGCCTGCATGAGCCCGGGGCTGCACCACTCCGGCGGCACGATCTGCGAACCGGTGGACCTGCCGGTCAACAAGCGTCACTTCGACATGATCTACAGCCATATCAGGTACTCCGACAAGCCCTTCATGGGTTCCGTCACGCACCCCGAGCGCGCCGAAGACACGCTGGCCATGGCCAGGCTGCTCTTCGGCGAGGACTTCCTGCCGCGCAAGACGGTGCTGACCAGCCTCATCAACGCAAATTCGCCGATGTGCTTCGACGCGACCATGCTCGGAGCGGCCACGGTTTATGCCGAGAACAACCAGGCGACGGTCATTTCGCCGTTCCTGCTCGCCGGGGCAATGTCGCCGGTCAGCGTGGCCGGCACGCTGACCCAGATCCTGGCCGAGGCGCTGGCCGGAATGGCCTACATACAGCTCGTGCGCCCCGGGGCCCCCGTGGTGTTCGGCTCGTTCGCATCCGCCGTGTCCATGCAGTCGGGAGCGCCGACTTTCGGCACCCCGGAACCCAGCCTGGTCCTGTACGGCGCGGGGCAGCTGGCGCGCCGCCTGGGCGTGCCGTTCCGCAGCGGCGGCGGCTTGTGCGCGTCCAAGATTCCCGACGCCCAGGCGGCTTACGAATCCACCAACACGCTGCAAACCGCGGCTCTGGCGGGCGTGAACTTCATGCTTCACACGGCCGGCTGGCTTGAGGGCGGCCTTGCGATGGGCTACGAGAAGTTCATCCTCGACGCCGACCAGGCCAATATGATCGCAGTGCTGCTGCAGGGGGTGGACATGTCGGAGAACGGCCAGGCCATGGATGCGCTGCGCGAGGTCGGACCCGGCTCGCACTTTCTCGGAGCCGCGCATACCCAGGCCAACTTCCAGAGCGCGTTTTACCGTTCCGTCGTCGCGGACAACAACAGCTTCGAGCAATGGCAGCAGGACGGCTCGCTCGACGCCGCGCAGCGCGCCAACGGGATCTGGAAGCGGATGCTCGGGGAGTACGAGGCGCCGCCGCTCGATCCGGCCATCGACGAGGCGCTGCTGGAGTTCATCCAGCGACGCAAGTCCGAGTTCGAGGACCGGGACTACTGATGCCTGACCCGATCCTGGTCATCGCCTGCGGCGCCCTGTCGCGCGAGATCGATGCGCTCCGGCGGCGCTGGGGCTGGAGCCACCTGCACCTGAAGTGCCTTCCCGCCGAACTCCACAACCGCCCGATGGAGATTCCCGAACGCCTGCGCCGGATGATCCGCGAGCAGCGTGCGGCATATGCCCGGATTTTCGTCGCCTACGCTGACTGCGGCACCGCCGGCGGCATCGATCGGGTACTTGCCGACGAAGGCGCCGAGCGGCTGGAGGGCGCACACTGCTACGAATTTTTCGCCGGCCGCGAGCGCTTCGCCGCACTTGCCGCGGCGGAACCCGGCACGTTCTACCTGACCGACTTCCTCGCGCGACACTTCGATCGGTTCGTAATCAAGCCGCTGGGGCTGGACCGGCACCCGGAACTGCGCGACACCTATTTCGGCCACTACCGCAAGCTCGTATACCTCTCGCAAACGGAAGACGCGCGATTGCTCGACTCCGCCGCCCGGGCCGCCGCACGCCTTGGACTGGTCTTCGAGCACGTGCGCTGCGGCTACGGCGAACTTGAAACCGGCCTGGCGGAACGGTTCGAACAGCCGTTCCCGCCACGGAGCGGACCGTGAGGTACCGGATGCGGCGATGGTCGGTGCGCAACGCGCGCGGCCTGAAGAAACTCTACGCCGGCATCGAGCGGATTCTGGTCCTGTGCCACCCGCTGCTGCGGCGCATCGGCTACGCGCGGCTGGACAAGCCGTTCATGAGGATCGAGTCGGTCACCAAGGGCTTCCTGCTGGACTCGCAGAACTGCGGCCAGTGCATCGTGGGCTTCACCGGGTTGTCGTGCCCGATGAACTGCCCGAAGAAGATGCGCAACGGTCCCTGCGGCGGCGTGCGCGCCGACGGCAACTGCGAGGTCAAGCCCGACATGCCCTGCGTGTGGGTGCTCGCGTGGGAAGGCAACCAGCGGTTGCGCGAAGAGGAGATTCCGCTCCAGGTCGTGCAGCCGTCCATCGACCATCGGTTGATCGGCCGGTCGGCGTGGCTGCGCGAGGTCCGCAACCGGGTCGGGGACTCCAGCCATGCAGTTTGAAGACGAGCCGCTGGCGCCCGGCGAACGGCTGCCGATCAGGCCCGGGCACTCCTCGTTCGGCCGGCTCGAACGCGTGCTGCGGGCCGGCGGATTCGCGGTGACGGCGGAGATCGCGCCGCCCGACTCGGCCAATGCGGCCGAAGTCTACGAGCGCGCGGCGCTGTACGACGGCTACGTGGATGCGATGAACGCCACCGACGGCTCGGGCGCCAACTGCCACATGTCCAGCGTCGGCATGTGTTCGCTGCTGTGCCGGCGCGGCTACGCCATGGTGATGCAGGTATCGGCCCGGGACCGCAACCGGATCGCGATCCAGGGCGACGTGCTCGGCGCGTCGGCCATGGGCGTGGCCAGCATTCTGTGCCTGACCGGCGATGGCGTGGATGTGGGCGATCACCCGCAGGCCAAGCCGGTATTCGACCTGGACTGCATGTCGATGCTGAGCATGATCCGCCGCATGCGCGACGAATCGCGGTTCCTGAGCGGACGCGTACTGACCGAACCGCCACCGGTGTTCCTCGGCGCCGCCGCGAACCCGTTCGCGCCGCCGCTGGAATACCGCCCGCTCCGGCTGGCCAAGAAGGTCGCTGCCGGCGCGCAGTTCGTGCAGACCCAGTACTGTTTCGACATGGAGCTGTTCGAGCGCTACATGGCGGCGGTGCGCGACGCCGGTATCCACGAAAAGGTCTTCGTCCTGGCCGGCGTGGGGCCGCTGGCCTCGGCCCGTTCGGCCGAGTGGATTCGCGGCAACGTGCCGGGCGTCCATATTCCCGATGCGATCGTCCGACGGTTGAGAGGCGCCGTGAATCAGCAGCGGGAAGGGGTGAATATCTGCATCGACATGATTGACCGGATCAGGGAAATCGAGGGCGTGCACGGTATCCACATCATGGCCTACCGCCAGGAGCACCGGGTCGCGGAAATCGTCGAGCGGTCCGGCGTGCTGGACGGCCGCCGCCCCTGGAGCCCCCCTCTCGACTGGAAGGACGCCGCGTGGGAACAGGTACATCCCACGCTACCGGACGCCGCTTGAGAGACCCGCGTGGCCGTGAAGGACGCCAGGATCGTGTTCACGCCCTCCGGGCGCCGGGGCGCCTTTCCGCGCGGTACCCGGCTGCTGGACGCGGCCCGCAGCATCGGTGTCGACGTGGACTCGGTGTGCGGCGGCCGCGGCCTGTGCGGCCGCTGCCGCATCGTCTGCATGAACGGCGACTTCGCCAAGCATGCGATCGTTTCCCGCCCCACGAACCTTTCTCCGATCAACGAGACCGAGGAGAGGTACAGCGAGCGCCGTCGGGAACTGGCCCAAGACCACCGCCTGAGCTGCCAGGCGGAGATCCGGGGCGATCTGGTCATCGATGTGCCGCCGGAGAGCCAGATGCACCGCCAGGTGGTGCGCAAGGATGCCGAGCACCGTGAAATCAAGCTCGATCCGGCCACGCGCCCATACCACGTCGAGGTGCAGCCCGCCGATCTGCTGGAAGCGACCGGCGACCTCAAGCGTCTCTGCGACGCCCTGGCCTGGGAATGGCAGCTGGCCGATCTGGACTGCGACCCCATCATCCTGCCGGGCCTGCAGGGCGCATTGCGGGACGGGGAATGGCGGGTCACCGCGGCGGTTCACCGGCAATCCACCGTAGTCGCCGTCTGGCCCGGCTTCAAGCCCAGCGTCCATGGCGTCGCGCTCGACATCGGTTCGACGACGATAGCCGCCCACCTCGTGAACCTGACAACCGGTGACGTGCTGGCCACCGAGGGCATCATGAATCCGCAGATTCGTTTCGGCGAGGACCTGATGAGCCGGGTCTCCTACGTGATGATGCATCCCGAAGGCGCCGCCGAACTCACGCACGCCGTACGTCAGGGCGTGAACGACCTCATCGGCGACGTCTGCAGCCGCGGAGGCCTGGACGCGGCGGACATCATCGAGCTGACGATCGTCGGCAATCCGATCATGCACCACCTGTTCCTGGGGCTCGATCCGTGCGAACTGGGCGGCGCCCCCTTTGCGCTGGCTGTCGATACGGCGCTCGATCTCAAGGCGCGCGACGTCGGCATCGGGATCCATCCCGGCGCCAATGTCTACGTGCTGCCCTGCATCGCCGGGCACGTGGGCGCCGACGCGGCCGGCATGGTGCTGGCCGAGGAGCCGCACCTGCTGGAGGAGGTTTCGCTGGTGGTGGACGTGGGCACCAACGCGGAGATCGTGCTCGGGAACCGCGACCGGTTGCTGGCCTGCTCGAGTCCCACCGGTCCCGCCTTCGAGGGCGCGCAGATTTCCGCCGGCCAGCGCGCCACGCCCGGCGCCATCGAGCGCGTCCGCATCGATGCGGAGAGTCTCGAGCCGCGTTTCAGCGTCATCGGTTCGGAGCTTTGGTCGGACGATCCGGGGTTCGAGGAAGCCGCGGGGGCCTCCGGAGTGACCGGCATCTGCGGATCCGGCATCATCGAGGTCGTCGCCGAGATGTACCTGGCCGGAATCGTCGACGAGGATGGCGTCGTCGACGGTTCGCTGGCTGCCCGCAGCAAACGTATCGTCGCGGACGGCCGCACCTTCTCCTACCTGCTGCACGACGGCCCGCAGCGGATACTCGTCACCCAGAACGACATCCGCCAGGTGCAACTCGCCAAGGCGGCGCTGTACGCAGGAGTGAAGTTGCTCCAGGACCGCGCCGACTTCGACGGGATCGATCGTATCCGGCTAGCGGGCGCGTTCGGTTCCCACATCGATCCGAAATACGCCATGGTCCTGGGACTGATCCCCGACTGCGACCTCGACCGGGTCGAATCGGCCGGCAACGCCGCGGGCATGGGGGCGCTCATTGCGTTGCTTCACGTACCTGCCCGAGCCGAGATCGAGGCTGCGGTGAGCGGGATCGAGAAGATCGAGACGGCGGTGGAACCAAATTTCCAGGAGTACTTCGTGGACGCCATGGCGATCCCGAA
The DNA here is from genome assembly GCA_965116895.1 of Gammaproteobacteria bacterium. Taxonomy (GTDB): domain Bacteria; phylum Pseudomonadota; class Gammaproteobacteria; order Steroidobacterales; family Foliamicaceae; genus Foliamicus. The sequence goes on from OZ220729.1 coordinate 1,964,402, forward strand.
CAAGCGGGACGCCTTTCCAGGGCTTTTCTCGGTAGTCGACAGGCCGGCCGCGAGACCAGGATCGACCGGTGCGGAACGGCGCCGGCGCCGGCGCTCGCGGGCGTAGCGGACATTTCTCTGAGACGGAATCCCGAGCGGTGAAGTCGCGAGCGAGAGTTGTCGTGATCGGAGGCGGCGTCGTCGGATGCGCCGCGTTGTACCACCTGGCCAGGAAGGGCTGGGGCGACGATGTGGTGCTGGTCGAGAAGGGCGAACTGACGTCCGGCTCGACCTGGCACGCCGCGGGCCTGCTGCCGCTTTTCAACATGAGTTATTCGGTGGGCCAGGTGCACAAGTACTCGGTCAACCTCTACCGGCAGCTTGAAGAGGAGACCGGACAGCAGGTCGGGTTCAACCGGGTGGGCAACCTCCGGCTGGCCATGAACGACGACCGCATGGACGAGTACTACCAGTACGCGGCCACGGCGAAGACCATCGGGGTCGACGTGCGCTTCCTGACGCCGGCGGAAATCAAGTCGCTCTGGCCCCTGTGCAACATCGACGGTCTGGTGGGCGGCATCTATCATCCGGAGGACGGCTACATCCAGCCTGCCGACCTGACCCAGGCACTGGCCAGGGGCGCCCGCGCCCGCGGCGCCGCGATCTACCGCAAGACCGCGGTGGTCGGGATCACGCAGGCGACTTCCGGCGGCTGGGTGGTTCACACGGACAAGGGCGACATCACCTGCGACCACGTGGTCTCCGCAACCGGGAATTACGCCCGCCAGACCGGCGAGATGGTGGGACTCGACGTCCCCGTGATGCCGGTGGAGCACCAGTACCTCGTCACCGAACCGCATCCGGACCTTGAAAAGCGCAAGCGCGAGGGCTTGCCCGAACTCGGCGTGCTGCGCGAATCGGACGGTTCGTGGTACCTGCGCGAGGAAAACAGCGGCTTCATCCTCGGTCGTACGAGAAGGACGCACCCTGCTGCTATGTGGACGGCCCGGACCCGCATGCCGAGTACGAACTGTTCCAGGAAGACATCGACCGCCTGATGCCGCACATTGAGGCCGCGATGAACCGGGTGCCGGCGTTCGCCGAAGTCGGGATCAAGAAAGCCTACAACGGCGCCATCGCCTACACGCCGGACGGCAATCCGATCATCGGGCCTGCGTGGGGCATCGAGAATTTCTGGCTGTCCGAAGGGCACAGCTTCGGCATCACGGCGGCGGGCGGCGCCGGCTGGCAACTGGCCGAGTGGATCGTCGAGGGCGAACCGACCATCGATATGCTGGGCGTGGAGCCGCGCCGCTTCGGCGAATACGCGACCAGGGACTACCTGGTCTCGAAAACCGAGGAAGCGTACGCGCACGTCTTCGTCATCCACTATCCGGACGAGGAGCGACCGGCCGCGCGTCCGCTTCGCACGGCGCCCTGCTACGGGCGCATGAAGGCGCGCGGCGCCGTGTTCGGGCAGAAGTTCGGCTGGGAGCGGCCGAATTTCTTCGCCACCGACGGCCTGCCCCAGGAAGATGATTGGTCGTTCCGCCGCTCGCGCTGGTTTGAGGCGGTGCGCAGGGAAGTCGACAACGTGACCCGCAACGTCGGCCTGCTCGACATGACGGCGTTCGCCAAGTGCCGCGTGTCAGGCCCGGGCGCGGAAGAATTTCTCAACCGTTTCGTCGCCAACAGCGCGCCGAAGCAGGTCGGGCGCCTGTGCCTGGCCCACGCCCTTAACCGCAACGGCGGCGTGCATTCGGAGTTCACGATCCGCCGGGAGTCCGCGGATTCCTTCTACCTGGTGTCGGCCGGCGCCTTTCAGCGGCTGGACCACGACTACCTGCGGAAATACATGCCGCGGGACGGTTCGGTGCAGTTCACGCCCCTGACCGGCGCTGTCGGAGTGCTGGTGGTGGCCGGCCCGAAGGCGAGGAAGCTGTTGTCGCGGGTGACGCGCGCCGACCTGTCCAACAAGGCGTTCCGCTGGCTGACGGCCCGCGATATCGTGGTCGGTTCAGCGCCGGTCAACGCCATGCGGGTGAACTTCGTCGGCGAACTCGGCTGGGAACTGCATCACCCGATGGAGTACCAGAACCACATCTTCGACGCGCTGTTCGAGGCCGGCGAAGACCTGGAGCTGGCGCCGTTCGGCATTCGCGCCATGGATTCCATGCGTATGGAGAAGTCCTACCGTCTGGTGGGCACGGAACTGTCGATCGAGTACTCCGCTTTCGAGTCGGCGCTGGATCGATTCGTCAAGCTCGACAAGGGCGACTTCCTCGGGCGCGACCGGCTGCTGGAGGGAAGCAGGAACGGCCTCGGGCAAGTGCTCGCCACGCTCGAGGTTCATGACGTCGAAGGCGCCGACGCGCTGGGCAACAACGCGCTGCTCAAGGACGGCGAGACCGTCGGCCGCGCCACCAGTGGGAATTACGGCTTCCGCGTGGGCAAATCGCTTGCGCTGGGCATGCTGCCGCCCGACCTGGCGGTTCCTGGGGCCGAGGTCGAGATTGAGGTTCTTGACAGGACCCTTCCGGCGACGGTGATTGCCGACAGTCCCTTCGATCCGGCCAACGAACGGCTGCGGGACGTCAACGGGGCCAACGGCGCCAACGGATAACGCGGCATGAAACGATACTCGGCGCTGGGCCTGCTGCGCAACGCGCTTGACTACAACAGGAACTGGCCGCCGGCATGGCGCAGTCCGGAACCGAAGAAAGGCTATGACGCGATCATCGTCGGCGGCGGCGGACACGGCCTGGCCACCGCCTACTACCTGGCCAGGGACCACGGCCTCGGGAACGTTGCCGTGCTTGAGAAGGGCTGGATAGGCGGAGGCAACACCGGGCGCAATACGTCCATCGTACGTTCCAACTACCTCTGGACCGAAGCGTCGCTGCTGTACGAGAAATCGCTGCAACTCTGGGAAGGGCTGAGCCGAGACCTGAACTACAACGTGATGTTCAGCCAGCGCGGCGTCTACAACCTCGGCCACTCGCTGCAGGACATGCGGGACATCGAGCGGCGCGTCAACGCCAACCGGCTGAACGGGATTGACGCGGAGGTTCTCGGCCCGGCCGAGGTCAGGAAGGCGATTCCCTGCATCAATACCTCGCCCGGCGCGCGTTACCCGATACTCGGCGCGTCGCTGCAGCGCCGTGGCGGCGTGGCGCGCCACGATGCCGTCGCATGGGGCTTCGCGCGGGCGGCCGACGCGCTCGGCGTGGACATCATCGAACAGTGCGAAGTCACCGGCATCGATGTCCGGGCAGGCAGGGCCGTGGGAGTCGCGACCACGCGCGGCGCGATCGCGGCCGATCGCATCGGCGTCGTGGTGGCCGGCAACGCCGGCGTGCTGGCGGGCATGGCCGGCCTGCGCCTGCCGATCGAAAGCCACCCCCTGCAGGCGTTCGTGTCCGAACCCATCCGGCCGGTGCTGGACACCGTGGTCATGTCCGGCGCGGTGCACGGATACATCAGCCAGTCGGACAAGGGCGAACTGGTGATCGGCGCCGGGATCGACGCGTACAACGGCTACGGCCAGCGCGGCAGTTTCCCGGTGATCGAGCACGCGATGCAGGCGATCGTCGAACTGTTCCCGGCATTCAGCCGCGTGCGCATGCTCAGGCTATGGGGCGGCACCGTCGATATCTGTCCGGACGCCTGCCCGATCGTGTCGACTACGCCGGTGAAGGGCCTCTACTTCAACTGCGGCTGGGGCACCGGCGGATTCAAGGCGACGCCAGGCTCCGGGTGGGTGTTCGCGCATACGCTCGCCCACGACCGGCCCCACGAACTCAACGCGCCCTTCAGCCTGGACCGGTTCGCCTCCGGCGCACTGATCGACGAACACGGCGCCGCCGCGGTGGCGCACTAGCCATGCTGCTGATCGAATGCCCATGGTGCGGGCCCCGGGCCGAGACCGAATTCAGCTACGGAGGGGAAGCCGGTATCGTGCGCCCCGAGGACCCCTATGCGCTGAGCGACGCGGAGTGGGCCGACTACCTGTTCTTCCGCCGCAACCCGAGGGGAGCCCACCGGGAGTTGTGGAATCACGCCCAGGGCTGCCGGCGGTGGTTCGGCGTCGAGCGCGACACGGTCAGCCACCGCATCGAGAAGAGCTACAGATTGAGCGGCCGAGGGAAGCACCCCTGACGATGGCAGCCGCCCAGCCCAACCGTTTGCCGCGCGGCGGGCGGATAGACCGTTCCCGGCCCCTGGCGTTCTCCTTTGACGGCACGGTCTGCGAGGGCTTCGCGGGCGACACGCTCGCGTCCGCGCTGCTGGCCGGCGGCGTTACCCTGGTGGGACGCAGCTTCAAGTTGCGGCGCCCGCGCGGGATCGTCGGCAGCGGCGCGGAGGAACCGAACGCGATCATGCAGATCGGCGAAGGCGCCGCGGCGCGGCCCAACCTGCCGGCTACGCAGGTCGAACTGCGCGAGGGCCTGACCGCGCGCTCAACCAGGGGCTGGCCCAACGTCCGGTTCGATATCGGCGCGGTCAATGATCTGTTCGGCCGAGTGCTGGGCGCGGGCTTCTACTACAAGACATTCATGTGGCCGCGCTCGTGGTGGAAACACTACGAGCACGCGATCCGCAAGTCGGCAGGCTTCGGCCGGGCGCCGGAAGGACCCGATCCGGACCGTTACGAGCACATGAACGCGCACTGCGACGTGCTTGTGGTGGGCGGCGGTCCGGCCGGCCTCATGGCGGCGCTGACGGCTGCGAGGTCCGGCGCCCGGGTGTTGCTGGCCGACGAGCAGAACGAATTCGGCGGCAGTCTGCTCGCTTCCGCCGCGGGCATTGACGGGGTCCCGGCCGCGGAGTGGGCCGCCTCCGCTATTGCGGAGTTGCGCAACAGGGAAGACTGCGTCCTGCTGCCTTCAAGCACGGCCTTCGGCTACTACGATCACAACTTCCTGACCATTGCGGAGCGTTGCGACTGTCATCCGGACGGCTCGGGCGGCGGGGGCGTCCGGGAGCGGCTGTGGCGGGTGCGGGCCGGGCAGGTGGTGCTCGCGCAGGGCAGTCTTGAGCGGCCGCTGGTGTTCTGCAACAACGACCGCCCCGGCGTAATGCTGGCCTCGGCCGTCTCGACCTACATCGACCGGTACGCAGTGTTGCCCGGCCGCCGCGCGGTGGTCTTCACCAACAATGATTCCGCGTACCGCACGGCGCTCAGCCTCGCCGGCGCCGGGGCCGAAGTCGCCGCCATCGTTGACAGCCGTCTCGGAGCAGGTGGGCGGACGGGGCCCGCCGGGGAACTGGGCGCGCGAGCCCGGGCACTGGGGATTCCGGTTCTGGCGGGGCACGTCGTAAGCGACGTCGCCGGCCGCCGCCGGGTCACGGGCGCCGGCATCGCCAGGTGGAGCGGCGACGGTAGCGAAAACGTCAGGAGCACGATCCGCATGGAATGCGACCTCGTGGCCGTGTCCGGCGGCTGGAGTCCCGCGATCCATCTGCACTCCCAGGCAGGCGGCCGGCTTGCCTGGGACGATTCGCGGCTCTGCTTCCTGCCCGCGGAATCCCGCCAGGCCAATGTCTCGGCGGGCGCAGGCAACGGCAAGTGGTCGCTGGGCGAATGCCTCGCGGACGGATTGCGCGCCGGCGCCGAAGCCGTCTCGAGGCTGGGGCTGAAAGCGGCGGCCATCAGCGCGCCGGACACTTCCGCCGATGCCGGGGAAAACCCGATCGAACCCCTGTGGCGAGTGCCTGCAGCCAGGGACGCGGATCGCTGTCCCAGGCAATTCGTCGACTTCCAGAACGACACCACCGTCGCCGACATTCGACTTGCCGCCCGCGAGGGCTATCGCAACGTCGAGCATGTCAAGCGATACACGGCGCTGGGCTTCGGCACCGATCAGGGCAAGCTCGGCAACATCAATGGCATGGCGGTGCTCGCGGACATCCTCGGCAAGCCGATTCCCGAGGTCGGCACGACCACGTTCCGGCCGGCTTACACGCCGGTGAGCTTCGGTGTCTGCGCCGGCGAAAGCGTGGGTCCGCTCTACGATCCGGTCCGGATGACCGCCATCCACGAGTGGCATGCGGCCGCGGGCGCTCCGATGGAGACCGTCGGCCAGTGGCACCGTCCCTGGTACTTTCCGCGGGATGGCGAAGACCTCGATGCGGCCGTGGCGCGCGAATGCCTGGCGGTGCGCAACTCACTCGGCGTCATGGACGCCTCCACCCTGGGCAAGATCGACGCCCGCGGGCCCGATGTGGTCGAATTCCTGGAGCGGATCTACACGCACAACGTCGGCAGGATGAAGGTCGGGCGCTGCGCTTACGGCGTCATTCTGGGCGAGGACGGCATGCTCATGGACGACGGCGTGATGGCCCGGGCCGGCGAGCGCCGGTTTTACCTGACCACGACGACCGGCGGCGCGGCCACGGTGCTGGACTGGATGGAAAAGTGGCTGCAGACCGAGTGGCCGGAGCTTGAGGTTTACCTGACGTCGCTCACCGACCACTATTCCACGATTGCGGCGGCCGGCCCCAAAAGCCGCAGCTTGCTGGAAAAGCTGGGCTGCGATATCCCGCTGGATGCGGAGAGCTTTCCGTTCATGACCTTGAAGCCGGCGGTCCTGGCGGGCATGCGCGTGACGTTGTTTCGGGTGAGTTTTTCGGGCGAGCTGGCGTTCGAGATCAATATCGACAGCAACAACGCGCTGGCCATGTGGCGGAAGATCATGCAGGCGGGCAGGGAATTCGACGTCACGCCCTACGGAACGGAAACCATGCACGTGCTCCGCGCCGAGAAGGGATTCGTCATCGTGGGCCAGGACACGGACGGCTCCGTAACGCCCGTGGACCTCGGCTTGAACTGGCTGCTTTCAAGGGAGAAGGACTTTCTGGGCAAGCGTTCTCTTGACCGCCCGGACTGCCGGCGCGAGGACCGCAAGCAATGGGTGGGACTGCTGTCGCAAGACGACCGGACCGTGCTGCCGGAAGGCACGCAGCTCGTCGACGCGACCGCCAGCAACGCAGCGATGTGCGGTCATGTCACGTCCAGCTACTTCAGCGCCTGCCTGGACCACCCGATTGCACTGGCCCTCGTGGCCGGCGGGAAGGCGCGCAAGGGCGAGACCATCTACGCTGCTCTGCCCGGGCGCGACCCGCTGCCGGCGCAGATCGTTTCGCCGGTCTTTTACGATTCGAGGGGACAACGTCAGCATGTTTGAAGCCGGCCCGCCCGACGCGCGCGTTTCCATCACCGTCCGATCCGGCCGCGGGTTCCTCAACCTCAGGCTGAATCCACGCGACGGTCAGGCCCTTGAGGCCGCCGAGCGCATCCTCGGCCAGGCCATTCCTGCGGCCGCGAATACCTTCACGGCCGGCGAGCACGAGATCTATTGGCTGGGACCGGACGAGTGGCTGATCGTGACCGGGGCAGAGCGCGTCGCGAGTCTCGGCAACGAACTCGCCGAAGCGCTGGACGGGTTCCACGCCGCGGTCAACGACGTGAGCGGCGGCAACATCGAGCTGAATGTCAGCGGCGTGGGCGCTCGTACGGTGCTGGCGAAGGGCTGCGCCCTGGATCTGCATCCGCGCGAGTTCGCCCCGGGGCAATGCGCGCAGACCGGCCTGGGCAGGGCGGCTGTCCTGCTCGCCGCCGGCGACCCGTCAACCTACACAATCGTCGTTCGCCGGAGCTTCTCCGACTACCTGCGCCGCTGGCTGGCGAACGCCGCGCGCTAATCCAGGCAGGGTCAGCCCAGGAAGGCGAGGACTTCTTCGGCGATGGCGGAGGCGCCCTCTTCCATGACGGCCCGGGTCACGTCTTTGCGTTCGACGAAGCGGGCGCCGGGAATATCGGACGCGGCCCGGCGCGTGTGTTCCTTGAGCATGTACTGGCTGGCGACGACCAGAGTTTCGTGCTGCACGGCCCGAAAGCGCGCCGCGCAATCGTACGTGAGCGTGGCGTGGTATCCCCAGTTGGCGCGCTCCCCGGCGCGCAGCAATTCCACGAAGTTACCGAAGGCCCGGCTGAACGGCATTCCGTCCAGGCGCCTGACCACGCTGAACTCCCAGGCGTCGGCCAGACTTGCCAGGTCCGCATCGTAGCGGACCGGCGCGGTGGACCTGGGATACCGGCCCTGCTGTTCCTCCGCGGTGAAGTAAGGCACGTCGACAACGGCCAGTCTCCGCACGCGGTCCGGTTCGAGCCGCGCCATCTCCACCGCCAGCAGGCAGCCGCTGTGAAAGCCCAGCAGATCCACCGGGCCTTCGCCCAGTTCCGGCGCCCCTGCGAGGGCTTCGAGCACGGTTTCCGCGAGTTCGTCCATTGACAGCATCTTCCCGGGAGCATCGGACCCGCCGAACCCCGGGCAATCCGGCGCGCACACCATGCGCCGCCCGCTCAGCAGCAGTGCAATGGTCTCGAAAAACGCGCCGCTATAGGGAAACGGGTGAAGGCAGACCAGGGGCGCGCCGGCGGGCTTCCGGCGCGCTTGGAGATACCGCAGGTGAATCTGACCCCTTTGCGTCGATACGTAGGCCCGTTTCATGGCAACCGCTTGCGCGCATCAATCCCGGTGCAACGCCGGGGCGTGGGCAAGGTCCGGCTTGCGCGCCGCCAGCACCTCGTCGGGACGCCGGACCGGCATGCGGTGCGGGGCGGAGCGGACCGCCTCGGGATCGCTCAGAGCCGCGTCGCGGATACGCACCATGGCATCGATCAGCGCATCCAGCGCTTCGGGCGACTCCGTTTCGGTCGGCTCGATGAGCAGGCACTCGGGAACCAGCAGCGGGAAGTACACCGTGGGCGCATGAAATCCTTCGTCCAGCATGGCCTTGGCGAAATCCGCCGCGGTAACGCCGGTTCGATCGCGCAGGCGCTTGAGGCTGATCACGAATTCGTGCCCGGCGCGCCGTTCGGGATAGGCCAGGTCGAAGCCCTCTTCCGCGAGGCGGAACGCCAGGTAGTTGGCGTTCAGCACCGCATGGTCGGCCACGCGCTGCAGTCCCTCGCGTCCCAGCATCCTCAGGTACACCCAGGCGCGCAGCAGCACGCCGATGTTGCCGCCGTTGGCCGCCAGCTTTCCGATGCTGTCCGGACTGTCGGTGCGCCACCGGTAGGCCCCTTCGGCCTCTTCCACGTAGGGCACGGGGAGAAAGGGCTTGAGACTGCTCGCCACGCCAACCGCTCCGGCGCCCGGCCCGCCGCCGCCGTGCGGCGTGGAGAACGTCTTGTGCAGGTTGAGGTGAACGGCATCGAAGCCCATGTCGCCCGGCAGCACGCGGCCCAGCAGGGCATTGAGGTTGGCGCCGTCGTAATACAGCAGGCCGCCGGCAGCGTGAACGCGTCTTGATATCTCCAGAATGTGGCGCTCGAACACCCCCAGAGTCGATGGGTTGGTGAGCATGATTCCGGCCGTGCGCGGCCCCAGGGCCTCGTCCAGCGCTGCGAGTTCGATATCCCCGTCCTTGCCGGTGGCGATTTCCCGGACCTTCAGTCCGCACATGGCGGCCGTGGCCGGATTGGTGCCATGCGCGGCATCGGGCACGATGATCTCGTCGCGGCCGTGGTCTCCGCGGGCATGATGGTAGGCCTTGAACATCGCCACCCCGGCGAACTCCCCCTGGGCGCCGGCCATCGGCGCCAGTGTGATGGCCTCCATGCCGGTCACCGCGGCCAGCATGTCCTGCAGTTCGTGGAGACACTCCAGCAGGCCCTGAACGGAAGCGTCCGGAGCGGCCGGGTGCGCGTCGAGAAACTCCGGCAGCGAAGCCAGGCGATGGCAGGCCCGCGGGTTGTATTTCATCGTGCAGGAACCCAGCGGGTAACTGTTCGTATCGATCGAGAAATTCAGCTGGGAAAGGCGCGTGTAGTGACGCACGACATCCAGCTCCGAGACCGCGGGAAGGAGAGCCTCCCGGTCCCGGATCAATTCCGCCGGCAGGTCAGCAGGAGCGGCGCTCGCCCCGGCAGGCGCCTGCGCCCGGGCCCGCCGCCCGGGACGTGACATATCGAATATCAGCCTGCGCGCCATGTCACGCTGTTGATCTGGAATCGTCCGATTCCATGATTTCGCGGAGCACGTTCGCGTAACGCGAAATGTCGTCTTCCGTGCGCATCTCGGTTGCGCAAACCAGCAGCGCGTTGCCCAGTTCGGGATAGTGGGAGGAGATGTCGATGCCCCCGAGGATGCCCCGCTCCGCCAGGGCGGCGAGAACAGGGGCTACCGGGCGGTCCAGGCAAAGGACGTCCTCGTGGAAAAAGGGAGCGTCAAAGGCCCGCCGCACACCCCCTATGGCGGTCAGCGCCTGCACCAGCTGCGCCGCCCGGGCGTGACAGGCCGACGCGACCCGGCGCATTCCCTCGCCGCCGAGCAAAGCCATATACAAGGTAGCCGCGACCACCATCAACCCCTGATTGGTGCAGATGTTCGAAGTCGCCCGGCTGCGGCGAATATGCTGCTCGCGCGCCTGCAGCGTCAATACGTAAGCGGTGTCGCCGGCCGTGTCCACTGTCCGCCCCGCCAGTCGTCCCGGCATCTGGCGAATGTAACGGGCCTTGCAGGCCAGCAGACCCAGGTACGGTCCGCCTCCGGACATGGGAATGCCCAGCGGCTGGCCTTCGCCGCACACGATATCGGCGCCGAACTCGCCCGGAGGCCGCAACAGGCCCAGCGAAACGGGATTGACGCCCACAACCAGCAGCGCACCCTCTCGGTCGGCAAGCGCGCGCCAGGCTTCGAGGTCGGGCATTCCGCCAAGGTAATTGGGCGCCGCCACCGCGATTGCGTCGAAACCGCCGCCAACGTTCTCGTACACATGGTTGAAATCGGCGCGTCCGGAATCGTCCAGGGGAGCTTCCACCAGTTCGATGCCCTGGCCGTTCAACAGCGTGCCCGCGACCGCTCGCCAGGCGGGGTGCAGCGAGCGCGCCACGGCAATCCGGCGAGCGTCCGACTTCCTGTTGCAGCGCACCGCCATGAGGCAGGCTTCGGCAAAGGCCGTGGCGCCGTCGTACAGCGACGCATTGGCGACATCCATGCCGGTCAGTCCGGCGATCATGGTCTGGTATTCGTAGGTGAGCTGCAGCGAGCCCTGCGCGGCCTCGGCCTGATAGGGCGTGTAATTGCTGTAGAACTCTCCCCGCGACGCTATGTCCCAGACCGCCGCCGGAATGTGGTGTTCATAGGCGCCGCCGCCGGCGAAGCACAGCAGCTGCTCGTTACTGCTGGCTCTCTGCCTGGCGATCCGCCCGATGCCCGCTTCGTCCAGGCCCGGAGGTATGCCCGGGGGATCGTTCCGCAAGAGCGAATCCGGGATCTCGTCGTAGAGATCGACGACCGATCGGGCGCCCAGGCGCCGCAGCATGTCCTGGACCTGCGAGGACGTGTGCGGAACGAACGGCATTTCGGATCAGGTATCCAGCAGTTCTTCGTACTGGTCCGGGGCCAGCAAATCCTCCCACTCGGCCTGGTCTTCCGGCGCCACTTCGAACAACCAGCCGTCGCCGTAAGGATCGTTCGAAATCTGTTCCGGTGAATCCTGGAGCGATTCGTTGACCGCCACGACCTCGCCGCCGACGGGCGCATACACGTCGCTGGCCGCCTTGACCGATTCCACGACTGCGCAGACGTCGCCGGCCGCGAACGAAGCTCCCACCTCCGGAGTATCGACATAGACCAGGTCGCCGAGCTGTTCCTGAGCGTAGTCGGTCAGACCGACCACCAGAGTCCCGCTGTCTTCCAAACGCACCCACTCGTGCTCGCTGGTGTACTTGAGGTCCGTCGGTATGTCTGACACTGCTCTTTCCTCTTCAGTTTTCTTCCCTGCCGTCCACTTCCACCAGTATCCGGCCGCGGCGCACAAATGGCGGCTTCACAACGGCGCACGGCGCACCCGCGCCGCGGACTTCCACCTCACAATCGGTGTACGCACCTACAGGGATGCGCGCCAGGCCGATTGAGGCGCCCATGGTAGGCGAATAACCGCCGCTAGTCACGATGCCCCGCCCGCTCGCAGTTCGCACCGTTTGACCGGCGCGTAGCATACCCCTTTTTTTCAGGACCAGACCCTTGAACACGGGCAGGTCGTCATTGTCCATCAGGCCCTCCAGCGCGCGCCTTCCGATAAAGTCCCGCGCCGCCGGATCCATCGCCACGGTCCACTTCAATCCGCAGTGAAGCGGCGTTACCGAGTCGTCCATATCCTGGCCGTACAGGCATAGGCCCGCCTCCAACCGCAAGGTGTCGCGCGCTCCCAGTCCACATGGCGGCACTTCGGCCTCGAGCAACGCCTTCCAGAACGCCTGTCCCGCGGCCGCGTCGAGGTAGATTTCAAACCCGTCCTCTCCCGTATAGCCGGTTCGTGCGGCGAGGAAACCTTGCGATTCCATCGCGTTGAACGGCTTCATGGCCGCCAGTTCGGACGCGAATCCGCCGCCGAGCACCGTCTCGGCCGCCGAAGCGCCGGTTTCCATGGCCGACGGGCCCTGGACCGCCAGGGTGACGCGATCATCCTCGGGCGCGATCTTCACGGGAAACGCACGCGCCGTCTTCCGCATCCGGGCGTGCACGGAATCCACGGTTGCGGCATTGCTCACCACCCGGTAACGGTCATCCGCCAGGCGGTAGGCGATCAGGTCGTCAACGACGCAACCGGACTCGTTCAGAAGGCAGGTGTAGAGCCCCGCAATCCGCTCGCCGAGGCGATCGACATCGTTGGCCAGCAGGCGGCGCAGATAAGACTTGGCGCCGCGTCCGGACACCATCGTCAGGGCCAGGTGGGAAACATCGAAAACGCCGGCGGCCGTGCGCACCGCATGGTGTTCGGCGACCTGCGAACCATAGTGCAGCGGCAGCTCCCAGCCGGCGAAATCGACCAGGCGTCCGCCGCAGGCGCGATGCTGGTCCCGCAGCGGCGTAGCCTTAGCGGGCATCGAGCGAGCGGGCGATGAAGCGGTCGATCTGCCCTTCCAGGATCGGCAGCGGCAGGGCGCCGTTGGCCAGCACGGCGTCGTGAAACGCCCGCACATCGAATTCCGCTCCCAGGGCGTCCTCGGCCCGCCGGCGCAATTCCCTGATCTTCAGTTCGCCGAGCTTGTAGCCCAGGGCCTGGCCCGGCCAGGCGATGTAGCGGTTGATTTCGTTTTCGACGTTGGTCAGGCTGAGCGAAGTGTTGTCCGCCAGGAAGGCGACCGCCTGGTCGCGCGTCCAGCCCTTGGCATGAATTCCGGTGTCGATGACCAGCCGGCAGGCCCGCCACATTTCGTAGCTGAGCCGGCCGAAATGCTCGTAGGGGGTCGTGTAAATGCCCATCTCGATGCCGAGCCATTCGGTGTAAAGCGCCCAGCCCTCCACAAAGGCGGTGAATCCCAGCGTGCGGCGGAATTCCGGGACGTCCTGAAGTTCGCGCGCCAGCGCAATCTGCAGGTGATGGCCCGGAACCGCTTCGTGCACCGTGAGCGCGGGCAACTCATAGAGCGGGCGCTGGTCGAGAGCGTACGTATTGATCCAGTAGTACCCGCCCCGGTTGCCGCCGCGGGGTGCGGACCAGTAACGGGCGGTCGTTCCGGTCGGCGCCATTTCGGCGGGCATGGGCATGATGCCGTATGGCGTGCGCGGCAAGAGGTTGAACCAGCCCGGCAGAATGCCGTCCACCTTCTTGGCGATCCGCGACGCGTGGCCAATCAACTGTTCCGCGGTCTCGGCGTAAAAGCGCGGGTCCGTGCGCAGAAACGTAACGAACGCATCGATGCCGCCCTCGAATTGAAGTTCCTCGACGATGGCCAGCATTTCCGAACGGATCCGCGCTACCTCGGACAGGCCGATCTCGTGAATCTCATCCGGGGAAAGGTCGAGCGTGGTCATGGCCCGAATCCGTTGCCGGTAGTATTCCGCCCCTTTGGGCAATTCCGAAGCGCCGACACTGTCGCGGACGTGCAGTCGGTACTCGGTATCCAGGAATTTCGCCAGCAGTCCCAGCGCGGGCAGCACCTGCCGGCCGATGACCTCGCGGGCCTCGGCCTCGAGCCGCTCGCGGTCCGCCTCGCCCAGTGAATCCGGCAGGCGCCTGAACGGCGCGAAGAAGGGGCTTTCCCCGACTGCCTGTCCGGCCGGGGCGGCTACCGTAGGCAGCACGCTTTCCAGCACCACCCGGGGCGCGACAAAACCATCGGCCATGCCGGCGCGCATGTTCTCGATGTTCTGATCCACGTACCGGGGGATTGCCCGCAAACGCAGCAGGTAGTCGTCATAATCCCGCAACTCGCGAAAACTCACGCCGTCCGCGGCGCGCAACAGGCCGGAATGAAAGCCGCTGTCGGCGATAAAGGGAATCCGCTCGGGGTAGAACGAAGCCGATTCGATGCGGTTGCGCAGCATCCACTCGAAAAGTTCCCGGTCCATCCTGCGCTCCGCCGGAAGCGCATCGACTTCGATCCGGTTCAGCCGATCCGCAAATGCCGCCGATTGCCGCTTGCGGCGCTCGATGTCGTCAATGGAGACACCGGGCAAGCTGCGGTTGTAGTCGCTGACGCCCATCGAGGTGGCCAGCAGGGGGTTCTCGCGCAGCCGGGTCGCCCACTCGTCGGCGAACAGCTCATCCAGTTGCCGTTCCGCCGTCAATTCCTGCGCACCGGCCGGAACGACTCCCACCGTCAGCAGGGCAGCCAGGATACAGACCGCAGTGCTTACCCCGCGGTTCATCTCTCTCTATAGACGATGCGCCCTTTGCTCAAATCGTAGGGGGTCAGTTCCACGGTGACCCGGTCGCCGGTAAGGATGCGTATGTAGTGCTTGCGCATCTTTCCGGATATGTGAGCCATCACCATGTGGCCGTTATCGAGCGTGACCCGGAAAGTCGTGTTGGGCAGGGTCTCGGTGACTACGCCCTGCAACTGGATCGGTTCCTGCTTGGCCACTGAGCCGTTACCCCGCCGGTGCGCCGGATCGCCGCGCAGACCTCACTGGTCCTCCTCGGCCATCTGGCGCTCGTCCACTTCCAGCTCCAGACCCTCGCCCGATTCATCGAGTTGCACCAGCAGGCGCCCGCCCTGCTGCAGGTCGCCGAACAGCATCCGCTCGGCCAGCGGCTTCTTGATGTGCTCCTGGATTACTCGCGCCATGGGTCGGGCGCCCATTTTACGGTCATACCCGCGCCTGGCAATCCACTCCCGGGCCTCGTCCTCGAGCACCAGGGTCACGTTCTTGCCCTGCAATTGCGCCTCGAGCTCCAGCACCAGCTTCTCCACCACCCGCAGCACCGAATCGTGCTCCAGCGCCGCAAACTGAATGACGCCGTCGAGGCGGTTGCGGAACTCGGGCGAAAACACCTTCTCGATCGCGGACATCGAGTCGCTGGAATGGTCCTGCGGCGTAAAGCCCATCGACCCGCGGGCCGCCTCGCGGGCGCCCGCGTTGGTGGTCATGACCACGATCACGTGATTGAAATCGGCCTTGCGGCCATTGTTGTCGGTAAGCGTGCCGTGGTCCATGACCTGCAACAGCAGGTTGAACACGTCCGGATGCGCCTTCTCGATCTCGTCCAGCAGCAAGACCGAATGAGGATGGCGGGTGACGGCTTCGGTGAGCTGTCCGCCCTGATCGAAGCCCACGTAGCCCGGCGGCGCCCCGATCAGCCGCGACGCCGTATGGCGCTCCATGTACTCCGACATGTCGAAACGCAGCAGTTCCAGGCCCAGGCAGTAGGCAAGCTGGCGCGTCACCTCGGTCTTGCCGACGCCGGTGGGGCCGGAAAACAGGAAGCTTCCGACCGGCTTTTCGGCTTCGCGCAAACCTGACCGGGCCATGCGGATGGCGGAGGACAGCGCATCGATGGCCGGATCCTGACCGAAGATCACGCGCTTCAGATTGCTCTCCAGCTGCTCCAGCAACTCGCGGTCGGAGGCCGAGACGGTCCGCGGCGGTATGCCGGCCATCTGCGCCACGACCGCCTCGACCTGCCCCACGTCCACGATCAGTTCCTGATCGTCCGTTGCGCTGAGTTTCAGCCGCGCTCCCGCCTCATCGACGACGTCGATGGCCTTGTCCGGCAGGCAGCGGTCGCCGATATGGCGGGCCGAGAGCTCGGCGGCGGCGCGCAGGGCGTCGTCGTCGTAGCTGGTCTTGTGATGGTCCTCGAAGCGGCTTTTGAGCCCGCAAAGGATCTCGTAGGTCTCGTCGACGCTGGGCTCCGGCACGTCGATCTTCTGGAAGCGCCTGGCCAGCGCCCGGTCGCGCTCGAACACGCCCCGGTACTCCTTGTAGGTTGTCGAGCCGATGCAGCGCAGATCGCCGTTGGCCAGCACCGGCTTGATGATGTTCGAGGCATCCAGCATTCCGCCGGAGGCGGCGCCGGCGCCGATCACCGTATGGATCTCGTCGATGAACAGGATGGCGCCTTCCTCCTCGGCAAGTTCGTTGACCAGAGCCTTCAGGCGCTTTTCGAAATCGCCCCGGTAGCGTGTTCCGGCCAGCAGCGCGCCCATGTCCAGCGCATACAGCGTGCACCCGTCCAGCGAAGGCGGGACGTCGTCGCTGACCATCATCAGCGCCAGGCCCTCGGCCAGCGCGGTCTTGCCCACGCCGGCGTCGCCCACGAAGAGCGGGTTGTTCTTGCGCCGGCGGCCGAGCACCTGCATGGCGCGCTCGACTTCTCCGGCGCGCCCAACCAGGGGATCGATCCGCCCGTTGCGGGCGCGCTCGTTGAGGTTGGCGGCGTAGGTCTCCAGCGCCCGTTTGGCGCGCGCATCGGGGGAATCTTCGGCCGCCTCCCCGGCGGGCGCGGGTTTGGTCCGCGAAATACCGTGGGAAATGTAGTTCACGACATCCAGGCGCGTGACGCCCTGCCGATTCAGTTCGCTAACCGCGAAGGTCTGGTTCTCCGCGAACAGCGCCACCAGCACGTTGGCGGAGCTGACTTCCTTGACGCCGCTGTTCTGCACATGGGCCATGGCGCGCTTGAGTATCCGGTCGAACGCGCGCGTGGGCCGGGTCTGCCGGTCCGCTTCCACGCCCAGAGTTGGCATGGTTTCCTCGAGATGCTCCTCCAGCGCCCGGGCCAGATCATCCACGTCGGCTTCGCAGGCAGCCAGAATCTCCGCCACCACCGGACTGCTGGTCAGCGCCAGCAGCAGATGTTCCGCCGTGAGAAATTCATGGCGGCTTTCCCGGGCGCGCACCAGCGCGTTGGACAGGCAGATTTCAAGTTCGCGGCTCAGCATGTTCGTAAAGTATCGCGTCGGGCGAACACTAGGCCTTCTCGACCGTGCATGCAAGCGGATGCTCGTGGCGGCGAGCGTAGTCCAGCACCTGGGCGGCGCGGGTCTCGGCGATCTCGAAAGAAAACACGCCGCATACGCCACGACCCTTCATGTGCACCTCGAGCATGATCCGGGTCGCCTTCTCGCGTCCGTAACCGAACAGTTTCTGCAACATCTGCACGACAAACTCCATCGGCGTATAGTCGTCATTGAGCAGCACGACGCGATACAGTGATGGGCGATCGACATCCGGCGGCGCGACTTCGGTGTCCGGGGCGCTGCCGAAACTGTGCAGGCGATCTTTGTTGGTTGGCTTGTTCATTTCCGGGATGCGGGATGATGCCTTTAGGGCATCCGGAATGATGCCTTCGGGGCGTCTGGAATAATGCCCTAAAGTTATCACAACCTCCCTGCAACAATGCGTCGCAAGCGTGGATATTTCGCATGAGTTTCGAGAATAGCGGCAGACTTCTGTGGCGCTTGCCGGCACTCGCCCTGATGGGCGTTGCGGCGTGGCTGCTGGTGGAAATCGCGTTGACGGCCTGGGGCATGGCGCAGTTCGAGCCACCGGCGGCAACAGGTCCCGGGCCCGCGGCTGCGGCGCGGGAGACCGGCAGCGGTGCGCCCGGCAGCAGCCTCTTCGGCTCGCCGGCCCGGCGCGGCGATGCAGCCGGCGCGCCGGCGGTCCTGCGCAACGGAAACTTTCGTCTCACCGGCGTGGTGGCCAGCGCAAACAGCAAGATGGCGCACGCCATCATCGAGACCGGCGGAGTTTCCGAAACCTACTTCCTCGGCGACACGGTGGCTTCCGGCATCCGCTTGCAGGAGGTGCGGCCGAATGAAGCGCTGCTTCGGCGCGGCGCCGAAACGCTCCGCCTCCCGCTCAGCGATTCGGGCCTGGCCGCGAGCGGGACCGCATCGGCGCGCGGCCGAGCGGCGCCGTCCGGCGCGGGCGGCATCGGCGATGATCTGCTGGCGCTTCCGCGAGAGACGCTCTCGCAACTGATCAACATGGAGCCCGTCATGAACGCCGAAGGCAGAATGGAAGGCTACCGGCTTTCTCCCCGCTCCCGCAGAGCATGGTTCGACAGCCTGGGGCTGATCTCGGGCGACCTCCTGGTCGCGGTCAACGGTCTTTCCTTCGCCCCGGAAAACATGACGCGGGCCCGGCGGGAAATGAGCAGCGGAAACGATATGATGCTCACCGTGCTGCGTGACGGGGAACAGTTGGAAATAAACGTAGGAAGCGAAAGCTTCGGCCTGCTGGCCATGTGAGGGTATGCAGATGAGTCCCATCCGAAAGAAGCCTGTCCGGCGGTGGCCGGCGGCGGCCGTCCTGCTGCTCGCCGGCGCGATGTCCGCCCAGCAGGACACCGTCCGTCTGAACTATCGCAACACGGACCTGCAGGAGGTGGTGGCGGCCGTCGCCGAAGCCACCGGCAGGAACTTCGTGATCGATCCCCTGGTGGGCGCGGACAGGAAAGTCAATCTGTTCGGATCGCAGCCGTTGTCCCCGGACGCGTACTACCAGGCCTTCCTGTCGATGCTTAGCGCTCACGGCATCGTTGCCGTGCCCTCCGGGCCGGTCATCCGCCTGTCTCCGGACCGGACCATGCGGATCCTTGCCGGCGCCGGCCCGGAATCATCGGCGAACGACGAACTCCAGACCCTCGTTCTGCCCGTAACCAACGTGGACGCTCAGGGCCTGGTGCCGATCGTTCGCCCGATGATGTCGCCCGGCGCGCACGTGGCGGCCCACCCTCCGACCAACGTACTGATCCTTTCCGACCGGGGCTCCAACGTTAACAAGGTTGCACGCGTAATCGGGCGCATCGACCAGAAGAACGACCGGCCCGTTGAAGTCATTCCACTGGAACACGCCAGCGCGCGCGACGTCGTCCGCGTTCTGAACGAGATGGCGGTGGGGGCGGACACTTCCTTCAATCTGGCGGTGGCGGACGACCGCACCAACAGCGTGCTGCTGGGCGGCGAGCGGAATCGGCGCCTGGAACTGAGGGCCCTGGTCGCGCATCTGGATACGCCGTCGCTGGAGGGCGGAAACACGCGCGTCAGGTATCTCAACTACGCCGATGCCGCGAACCTTGCCGAAAAACTCTCCACGCAGTTTGCCGACCGGGCCGGCGAGGACGCAAGGATACTGGTCTCGGCCGACGAGGCGACCAATGCACTGATCATCGACGCTCCGCCGGCGACCATGCGCCACATTGTGGCCGTTGTGGACCAGCTCGATATCCGGCGCGCGCAGGTGCTGGTCGAGGTCCTGATCGCCGAGGTCAGCGCGGATCGGGCCAACCAGCTCGGCGTCAACTGGGCGGCGTACGACCCGCAACGCGTGCTCGGCAGCACCGATTTCCCGGCTTCCGGAACCAGTTTGCGCGAACTGGTGGCCGGATCGCTTTCGGGCACCGACCAGGGCCGGGCGGTGGCGGCCGAAGCGCTTGGGCCCGGCGCGGGTTTCGCCGTGGGGCGCGTGCGCGACGAGGGACTCAGCTTCGCGGCCCTGATCAGCGCCGTGGAGAACACGGCCGGATCCAATATCCTGGGCACCCCCATGGTGGTTACGCTGGACAACGAGGAAGCCACGATCAACGTCGGGCAGAACGTGCCCTTTATCACCGGCAGCTACGCCAGTTCGGGCATCAACCCCAGTAGCTCGGACGGTCAGATCCGGCCTTTCACGACCGTGGGCCGCAACGACATCGGCCTTACGCTCACGATCACGCCGAGGATCAACCAAGGCGACGCGGTACGGCTGGAGATCGACCAGACGCTGTCCGAGCTGGCGCCGTCGGTGGCGGGTGCCGTCGACCTCGTGACCAATACCCGCGAACTGACGACGGCGGTGATCGTCGAGGACGGCGGCACGCTGGTCCTGGGCGGTCTGATCCAGGACAAGGTGCGCGAGAGCAGTCAATCCGTGCCCGTGCTGGGCAGCCTGCCGCTGATCGGCGCGCTGTTCCGCGCCAGCGGCCAGACCCGCGAGAAAACCAACCTGATGCTGTTCATACGCCCCACCATCCTGCGCGACTCGGCCCAGGCGGACGCGGCCACCAACGTCAAGTACGACTACCTGCGCCGCCAGCAACTGGCGCAGTCGTTCTCGGGAGGAAGCACGAAAATGCGCGAGATTGAGGATGCCTTCAATCTCGGCGACGAGGACGAAGACAACGCCGGGACCGAAGAGGCCGACAGCTCCGGGTCCGATTGAACACGCTGCCCTTCAGCTTCGCGCAGCGCCATGGGGTGCTGCTTGCGCCCGGGCCGGATGGTGAGCTGATTGCGCTGGTTAGGGCCGGCGCGGGGCTGGCCGGGCTGGCCGAGGCCGGCCGCGTCGTGCGCCGGCCCCTGAAATCGAAACTGATCGATGCGGACGAATTCGACCGCCGCCTGAGGGCACGCTACGAAAGCGGCGCCGACAGTGCGCTGTCGATTGCCGAGGACCTGGACGAGGACACTGAACTGGGCGCGCTGGCGCGGGAACTGCCGGCTCCCTCCGATCTGCTCGACAGCGAGAACGACGCCCCGATCATCCGCCTGCTGAACGCGGTGCTGGCGTCCGCCATCCGGACCGGCGCCTCCGACGTGCACCTGGAGCCGGGCGAGTTCAACCTGAGCGTGCGATTCCGCGTCGACGGCGTGCTTCGCGAAACGCTGAAGCTCCGCCGTGGACTGAGCCCGCTGGTGATCTCCCGAGCCAAGGTCATGGCGGACCTGGACATCGCCGAGAAACGCCTGCCGCAGGACGGCCGCATTTCGCTCAGAATCGCGGGCCGCGCAGTGGACGTGCGGGTTTCCACGCTTCCGGGCATTCACGGCGAGCGCGTGGTTCTGCGGCTGCTCGACAAGCAGTCCGGCAGGCTGGACCTCGAATCGCTGGGCATGGATGCCGGGACGCTGGAGCGCATGCAACAGCTCATCGAGCGTCCCCACGGGATCGTGCTGGTCACCGGCCCCACGGGGTCGGGCAAGACCACCACGCTGTACGCGGCGCTGGAACGCATCAACGACAGCACGCGCAACATCATGACGGTGGAAGACCCGGTGGAGTACTACCTGGACGGCATCGGCCAGACACAGGTCAACACCCGTGTGGGTCTGACCTTCGCCCGCGGCCTGCGCGCAATCCTCCGCCAGGATCCGGACGTCGTCATGGTGGGCGAGATCCGCGACCTGGAGACGGCGGAAATCGCCGTGCGCGCCAGCCTCACGGGTCACCTGGTTTTCTCCACGCTGCACACCAACACCGCGGTAGGAGCGGTGACCCGGTTGCGCGACATGGGGCTGGAGCCCTTTCTGATTTCCTCCAGCCTGCAGGGCATCCTGGCGCAGCGGCTGGTGCGCCGGCTCGATCCGGAAACGTACGAATCCTATTCGCCCGGAGAATACGAGTGCGCGCTGCTGGGATTGAGTCCCGGCGAGGCGCCGACACTCTACCGCCCCGGATCGGTCGCCACAGCCGATGGAGGCGGATACCGGGGCCGAACCGGCATCTATGAAATGGTCCGTGTCGACGACCGTTTGCGTAAACTCATACACGACGGAGCGCCGGAACAGCAACTGGAGGATAAAGTCCGGAAGGATACGCCGCCGCTTCGCTCCAATGGACTGGACAAGGTGCTCGAGGGCGTTACCTCGCTGGAGGAGGTAATGCGCGTAACCAGCGAGGAGTAGGGCCTGGGGCCATGGCCCAATGGAGTTTCGCCGCGCTGGACGAGGATGGCCGCCGCAGGCGCGGCACTGTTGAAGGCGACAACCCGCGTCATGTGCGCAGCCTGTTGCGCGAGCAGGGCTTGCGGCCGCTCAACGTGCGGCCGGCGGCGCCGGGCATCGCAAGCCGCTTCCGACTCGGCAGACGGCGCGCACTCGGCAGCGAGACCCTGGCGCAGCTGACCCGCCAGCTTGCCACGCTGCTGCGAGGCGGACTGCCGCTGGACGCGGCCCTCAGCGCGCTGGCCGCCCAGCGCGCCCGTCACGGTGAAGTCCTGATGGGCGTGCGGGCCCGCGTGCAGGAAGGCTACAGCTTCGCCGAGGCCCTGGGCGCCTCGCGGCGCACGTTTCCGGAATTGCTCGTCGCCACGGTCGGCGCCGGCGAGCGCATCGGCCGCCTTGAGGAAGTGCTGGAGCGGCTGGCCGAACACTTCGAGAAACGCCAGGCGCTGCGCCAGCAGGTACGGGCGGCGCTGGCCTACCCGATGGTGCTGACCGTCTTCAGCCTGGCCATCGTCAGCCTCATGCTGGTCTATGTCGTGCCGCAGGTCACCCCGGTATTCGTTGACAGCGGCGTTGAACTGCCGCGCCTGACGCGCGTGCTGATCGCAGTAAGCGATTTCGCCCGCGCCTGGGGTTGGCTGGCGCTATTGGCAGCGGCAGCGGGCTGCGGCCTGCTCGCTCGCGCGCTGCGCCTTCCCGCGGCGCGCCTGAAGCTGCACAGGCTGCTCCTGCGCACTCCGCTGTTCGGCGCACTCTCCCGCGAACTCAATTCGGCCCGCCTCATGCAGTCGCTCTCCACGCTTACCGACGCCGGCGTTTCCGTCTGGGAGTCCCTGCGTGTGGCCGCCCGCATGCTGACCAATCTGCCCATGCGCGAGGCTGCGATGGACGCGGCCCGGGAAGTCAGCGAGGGCAAGCCGGCCGCCGAGGCGCTGGACCGCAACGGGCTGTTTCCGCCTCTCTGCATCCAGTTGATCGCCAGCGGTGAAGCCAGCGGCGAACTGCATCAACTGCTGGGCCGCGCGGCGGAAACTCAGGAACGGGAACTGTCGGCGCGCATCAACACCCTGACCTCGCTGCTGCAGCCGGTGCTGATCATGCTGGTCGGCGGATTCGTGCTGCTGATCGTGCTGTCCATACTGATGCCGATCTTCGAAATGAACCGCCTCATCGGACAGTAGCGACGCCGGAAGCGGGCGTATTAAAGAGAGAGCGGCTACGTGCCGCGACTTGCGAAATGCGCGGAGTAGATTGGGCTTCCGGAAGGCCCGGACGGGCTGTTCAACCGGCGCCGGAAAGGGTAAAGCGGTCGTGTTCTGCTAACACGACCGCTTTACCTCGGTGAGACTATTTCTGCTGGCTTTGCTCGAACATGCGATCCATGCGTTCGCTGGTCGCGTCCGCTGAGGCGCTCGCCTCGGCAGCCGCCTCGGCCGCACGTTCGGCAGTGACGCTTGCCCGCTCCACTTCGGCCGCGGTCTGACGTTGAGCCGCTTCAAGATCGCCGATCCTGCCCTCAAGGGCAGACAGTCTGCTGCCCATCGCGGCAGCGCCGGCATCGATCTTGGCGGCCATTTCGTCCATGCCCGCGGTACAGCAGCCGGACATGGCCACCGCGACCGCCGGCGCTCCAAGCAGAGCAACAACAAATCTGGTCTTTTTCATGAAGGTCCTCGGGTTGACGGCTATTAAGCGCGCCTGAATCCGGCGCACCGGCATATATTCGCCCAGCCGCCCGGAAAATGCAAGAGATCGGGGTGTTTCGGAAGCTTGTATTTGCCGCTTCGGACGCTTGCCGGGAAGCCGTTTTCAGCCTCCGGCCACAGCCGCCCGGACAGGCTCCGGGGACGGCGAAATCGGCGTGGGCACGCCCCGCCGCTCGATCAACACCCGGCGCATTGCCTGCACGTCCAGAACGACGCGCGCGGCCTGCGCCGAAGCCGTGATGCGCCCGATCAGCGTGTCGATTTCTTCCGGCCCGCGATCCTCGAGCGCGGGATGCGCCTCAAGGAACAGCCTGCCGTCGCGCAAGCCCACCTTGACCGGCTGATTGACGATGGTCACCGGCGTTCCGGTGGGAACCTGCGGAAACAGCCACTCGATGTCTTCGGGGAGCATCCGCAGGCAGCCGTGGGTCACCTGCATGCCCACTCCGCGCGGCTTGTTGGTGCCATGGATCAGGTAGCCCGGGGCGGAGAGATTGATGGCGTAATCGCCCAGGGGATTGTCCGGACCCGGCGGAACCACCGGCGGCAGCACTTCGCCATCGGCGGCGTACTCCGCGATGATCGACTTGGGCGGACGCCAGGTGGGACGGGTCCGTTTGCGCGTGACTCTCCAGTCGCCCAGCGGGGTCTGCCAATCCATGCGGCCGATACTGATCGGGAAGGTCGCCACCATGTCCTGGCCGTCCCGTTCAAAGTAGAAATACAGGCGGTACTCGGCGATATTCACGATCACGCCCCGGCGGCGCGCGTTCGGCAGAACGAAGGAAGTCGGCAGCAGGACCCGCGCACCCTCCCTGGGCACCCACATGTCGACATCGGGATTGGCCTGCTTCATGTCCGAGAAACCCAGGCCGTTGCGCCGGGCCGCATCCAGCAGGGATTCGCGGCGGTCGGCGTCGATCCAGTGCGATTCGCCCACGACCGTCACGGTCGGCGACGGCAGCAGAAAGTTCTCCGCCTTTACGGGCAGGACGGCGAAGGTCCCGGCAACCAGGAGCCCCACGGGCGCGATTCGCATCCCGCCGTTGCGCATCAGAACTGCATGAAGCCTGCGGCCCAGGTCAAACCTCCACCGAACGACACCATCATTATGCGCTGTCCGCGCCTGATTCGTCCATCCCTTACCGCAACGTCAAGCGCCAGCGGGATGGAAGCCGCTCCCGTGTTGCCGTGATCCTGGACCGTCAGAATCACACGCTCGTCCGGCAGGCGCAGGCGTTTGCCGATGGCCTGAATGATGCGCAGATTGGCCTGGTGGGGTATCAGCCAGTCGATTCCGTCGCGATCCAGGCCGTGCCGCTCCAGCAGCCTGTCAACGGTGCTTCCCATGGTGCGGACCGCGATCTTGAACACCTCGTTCCCCTTCATCCGCACCGCGAGGCCCCCGTCGCCCAGTTCCGCAGGATTGCGGGAAACGCCCGCCCGGCTGCGCAGGATATCCACGTAGTTGCCGTCGGCGCCCAGAATGAAGCTCATCATTCCCGGTTCCTCGGCCGGTTCCAGCACCACGGCGCCCGCCCCGTCCCCGAAAAGAACGCAGGTCGAGCGGTCACTCCAGTCGGTAATGCGGGAGAGCACTTCCACACCCACGACCAGGGCCTTGTTGGCCCGCCCCAGGCGGATCATCCCGTCCGCCACGCTCATCGCATAGAGCCAGCCGGTGCAGGCTGCCTCGCAACTGAAAGCGGCACAGGGCGGGATCTCCAGGGCCTTCTGCACCAGGCAGCCCACGTTGGGAAAAACCAGGTCCGGCGTGGTCGTGCCCACTACCACCAGGTCAATCTCGTCCGGGGAGCAATTGGCGGCTTCAAGAGCGGCGCGGGCCGCGGGAACGGCCAGATCGGAACTGGCCTGTTCATCGGACGCCATGTGGCGCCGTTCCATTCCGGTGCGCGTGCGAATCCATTCGTCGCTCGTATCGACCATCCGCTCGAGGTCCTGATTGGTGAGCACCCGCTCCGGCAGGTACCTTCCGGTACCCGCAATACGAGAATGTCTCAGTCCGGCAACCGGACCCGCTATGCCGCCAGGTTGCTCCATACGCCCTGGATCCGCTCATTCAAACCTTTCGCCACCTCGCGCATGGCCAGCTGTATGGCCTGCTGCCAGCCGACCTCGTTGCTGGCGCCATGGCTCTTGATCACGATGCCGTTCAGCCCCACCAGTGCCGCTCCGTTGTGGCGGTTCGGATCCAGCCGTTTCTTGATGGTGTAGAGAAAGGGCCAGCAGGCCAGCCCGTAGGCGCGACTGATCCATCCGGTCTGGAAATACGACTTCATCTGCGCGTATACGTACTGCGCCGAACCTTCCATCGTCTTGAGCGCTATATTGCCCGTAAAGCCGTCGCAAACGACCACGTCCGCACGGTGCTTGAAGACGTCGTTCGGTTCCACAAAGCCGTGATAGTTGAGGTGGCTGTCGCTGAGCAGTGCGCCGGCGGCCTGCACCGTCTCGATACCCTTGATTTCTTCTTCGCCGTTGTTCAGCAATCGGATCGCGGGGTTCTCGACATTGTTGATCGAGGCGATCACCGAGCCCATCACGGCAAACTGCAGCAGGTGGGTGGGCGTGCACACGGGGTTGGCGCCGAGATCCAGCATGTAGCAGGCGCCCTTTAGCGTGGGCAGCGCGACCAGTATGGCCGGCCGGTCGATTCCGGGAAGCATCCGCAGGATCAGCCGTCCGATCGCCATGAGGGCCCCCGTATTGCCGGCACTCACACAGGCCTGAGCCTCGCCGGAACGGGCAAGTTCCACGGCGACGCGCATAGAGGAACGTTTCTTGCGCCGCAGGGCTTCGGACGGCGTGTCTTCCATCGACACCACCTGCTCGGCGTGGTGTATCTCCACGCGCCTGGACTCCTTTCCCAGCCGGCCCAGGTTGCGCCGCACGGTATCCGCATCGCCCACCAGGATCAGGCGCAACTCCTCGCGATTGCGGAGCATTTCCAGGCTGCCCCGCACTGCCACGGCGGGACCCAGGTCGCCACTCATGGCGTCCACCGCTATCGTAACGAGCTTGCTCACGGCAAACGCCCGGCCGGCGCAGGTCGAACGACTGCTCCCCTTGGAATCACGATTGCCGCAGCCCGGCGCGAATGCGCGGGGTCAGCCTTCCATTTCCTCCTCATCCGCCTCCGGCGGCGGGGGAATGATCTCGCGACCCCGGTAGAAGCCGTCGGGCGCTATATGGTGGCGACGGTGCAACTCACCGGTCTCGGGATCCATGGAAAGTGTCGGGCGCCCCAGCGCGTGATGCGACCGGCGCATGTCCCGGCGTGAGCGCGATTTGCGATTTTGTTGAACTGCCATTGTCGTACCCCTTGGAACTGGCCCAAAGTGCGGTTAAACCTACTCTTGCCGAAGCAGCGCCCCCAAACCGGCCAGCGGCCGGCTTGCATCCGGCGATGAGTGGGACTCCTCTTGCCCCGAAACCGTACACTCATCGTGTACGGGCGCCAGGGGCAAGCTGGTCAATATCTCATCCTCCAGTATTGTACCCAGCGCCAGCCCTCCGGGGCCAGCCACGACGGTGTCGTAGGGGGAGGCCACCTCCCGAATCTCGTTCTCGCCGGCCACTATGGTGAGCTTGCAATCCACCTCTATCGGCAGCCGCACCGGCGCCAGGCAGCGCTGGCATTTGACCTTGAGCGCGCCGGCGGCACGCACGCGCACCAGCGGAAAACCCTCCAGTCCCAACTCGAACGACCAGCTCGCATTCAGCTGCTCGGTCAGCCCGCTGCCCCGGCACACGTCGGCCAGTCGCGTGGATTCTCCTACGGCGACAGTGGCTTCCACGCAATGGCGGCGGCCGGCCCACTCACGCAACTTTCGAAATGCAATGGCGTTACGCTGAATCACACTGATGCCCCTGGCCCGGAACTTCGGGAAATGACGAAGGAAGCGCGGGCCGCTATCATAGAAAGCCGTCTTTAGGCTGTCAATTCAGCGGGTTAGGCGCGATTCCATGTCCTCGAATTTGGTACTGGCGACGCAGTCACCTTACAAGCGCCATTTGCTTTCACGGCTGCTCGGCGATTTCGTGACCGATCCTTCCGGCATCGACGAAAGTCCGCTCGCCGGCGAGAGTCCGCGCGAGCAGGCGGAGCGGCTGGCCGAGGCGAAAGCCCGCGAGGTCGCGCCGCGCCATGCCGGCGCGTGGATCATTGGCGCGGACCAACTGGCCGAACTGGACGGCCGCGCCGTAGGCAAACAGCCCACTGCGGAGCAGGCGCACGCGATGCTGATGTCGCTCTCCCAGCGGGCGCTCAGATTCCACACGGCCGTATGCGTCCTGGATCCAGCGGGCAATGTCCATGCCCATACCGACCTGACGGTGGCGCGGTTCCGGCCGCTGGATCGGGCGCTGGTGGAGCGCTATCTCGCTCTGGATGCGCCCTACGACTGCACGGCGGCGTTTCGCGCCGAGGGCGCCGGACCGCTACTGCTCGAAGCGCTCGAGACGGTGGACCCTACGGCCATCGTCGGCCTGCCGCTGATCTGGCTGGCCTCGGTTCTGCCCCTCGACTAGTCGTCGGCCCGGGAAGGGCGGTAGCCGGAAACGATGGGGTAGCGCCAGTCGCGGCCGAAGGCGCGCTGGGTCACGCGCACTCCCGGCGGCGCCTGCCGGCGCTTGTATTCGCTCAGGCGCACCCGATCGAGCACCTGGCGCACGACGCCCGGCTCGAACCCCCGCTCGGCGATGTGCTTCACCGACAGGTCTTCCAGCATCAGCGCGTCCAGCACCTCGTCCAATACCTCGTACGGGGGCAGCGAGTCGCTGTCGAGCTGCCCCGGGCGAAGTTCCGCGGTGGGCGGACGGTCGATGACCCGCTGCGGAATCGCCGGCGACAGCGTGTTCCGGTAGCGCGCCAGGCGATATACGCGGGTCTTGGTGCAGTCCTTGAGCGGGGCGAAACCGCCCGCCATGTCGCCGTACAGCGTGGCGTATCCCACCGCGTACTCACTCTTGTTGCCGGTGGCCAGCACCAGGCGTCCCTGCTTGTTGGATATCGCCATCAGCAGCATGCCGCGGCAGCGCGACTGGATGTTCTCCTCGGTCACGTCCTCGGGAAGACCCGCAAACAAGTCCGCGAGCGTGTCGCGCATCGCCTCGACCATGCCGGAGATGGGCAGCACTTCGTATTGCGCGCCCAGGGCTTTCGCCTGACTTTCGGCCTCCTCTAGGCTCAGGGGCTGCGTGTAGCGATACGGCATCATCACCGCAAGCACGCGGTCCGCGCCCAGGGCGTCCACCGCCAGCGCAAGCGTGAGCGCCGAGTCGATCCCGCCCGAAAGTCCCAGCACGACGTTCTCGAAGCCGCTCTTTCGCACGTAGTCGCGAACCCCCGCAACAAGGGCGCGATAGACCTCCTCGTCTTCCGGCATGAAGGCGGCCAGGTCTCCCCGGCGGGGCCTGGCCGGCGCGCTATCGGTCGTATCCACACGGCAGTACCACAAGCCTTCCGCAAAGGCTTCGGCGCGAACGCAAGGCCGGCCCGAGCCATCGATCACGCAGGAGGCGCCATCGAAAACCAGCTCATCCTGTCCTCCCACCTGGTTGACGTAGGCGAAAGGCAGGCCGGTCTCCGCTGCGCGTTGCGCCAGCAGCTTCTCGCGCTTAGGCTGCTTGCCCAATTCGTACGGGGAGCCGTTCGGAACCACGATCAACTGGGCGCCGTCGTCCGCCAGACGCCGCGGCACTTCGGGTTCCCATACGTCTTCGCAAACCGCAAGGCCCAGCCTCAGCCCGTCCAGGTCCACGCAGTCCGCTTCCGTGCCCGGCGCAAAGTAGCGGCGCTCGTCAAATACGCGATAGTTGGGCAACACGTTCTTGCGGTGCAGGTGAAGCCGGCGGCCGCCGGCGAATAGAGCGGCAGCGTTGTACCACCGGCCGTCCTCCCGGTGCGGGTAGCCGATCACGACTGCAATGCCGCGCGAAGCGTCCCGAACCTGCCGGATGCCGGCGGCAAGATCCTCGCGCAGGCCTGCGTGAAAAAGCAGGTCCTCCGGGGGATAGCCGCACAGGGCCAGTTCCGAAAACGCAACCAGTCCGGCTCCGGCCGCCCGCGCCTCGTCGATCGCGTCCAGAATGCGCGCCACGTTTCCGGGAACGTCTCCCACAAGGAGGTTGAGTTGCGCCAGGGCGATCTTCACGGCGCCAACAGGCAAGGCTAGGAAAGCGCCTTCGCCATGGTTGCGCCGATCTCCGCGGGGGAACGGGTCACGGCAACCCCGGCGGCCTGAAGCGCCTCGTATTTGGCTTCCGCCGTGCCCTGCCCGCCGGCAACGATCGCGCCCGCATGCCCCATTCGTTTCCCGGGAGGCGCGGTCACGCCGGCGATATAGGCCACGACCGGCTTGGACACCTCTCTCGAGATGTATTCGGCGGCCTTCTCCTCGTCGGCGCCGCCGATCTCGCCCACCATGACGATGCCTTCCGTGTCCGGGTCGCGCTCGAACATTTCCAGGCAGTCAATAAAACTCAATCCGCGCACGGGGTCGCCGCCGATACCGACGCAACTCGTCTGCCCCAGGCCCTGCGCGGTGGTCTGGTGCACCACTTCGTAGGTCAGCGTGCCCGAGCGGGAAATAATGCCGATGCGGCCCGGCTCGTGGATAAAGCCGGGCATGATGCCCAGCTTGCACTGTCCGGGCGTGATCACGCCCGGACAGTTGGGTCCGATAAGGCGGCAATCGAAGGACTTCAGCGCCGCCTTGATGCGCACCATGTCCAGGACCGGAACCCCCTCGGTTATGCAGACGATCAGGCGGATACCGGCGTCGGCGGCGGCCATGATCGCATCGGCGGCGGCAGGCGCGGGGACGAACACCAGGCTGGTGTCGGCGCCGGTCGCCCGCACGGCCTCCTCGGCGGTATCGAAAACAGGCAGTCCCAGGCATTCCTGGCCGCCCCGTCCCGGGGTCACGCCGGCAAGAATGCGGGTGCCGTATTCCAGGCATTGCTCGGCGTGGAAGCGGCCCTGGCGGCCGGTCAAGCCCTGGCAGATCGCGCGCGTGGATGAATCGACCAGAATGCTCACGCCGCCATCTCCACGGCGATGCGGGCCGCATCGGCCAGATCCGGGGCTGCCGTTACCGTCAGCCCACTCTCGTCAAGCATCGCGCGCGCCCGCTCGGCATTCGTGCCCTCCAGGCGTGCGATGACCGGAACCTCCACGCTGGCCTCGCGAACCGCCTGCAGAATGCCCTCCGCGATCACGTCGCAGCGCACGATGCCGCCGAAGATGTTCACAAGGATGGCGCTAACCCTGGGATTGGAGAGTATCAACCGGAAGCCGGCCGCAACCCGCGCCGAATCGGCGGCTCCTCCCACGTCCAGGAAATTGGCCGGCTCGCCGCCCTGAAGCTTGATCAGGTCCATGGTGGCCATCGCCAGCCCCGCGCCGTTGACCATGCAGGCGATCGAGCCGTCCAGGGAAACATAGCTCAGGCCCACTTCCTGCGCGCGGCGCTCCAGCTCGTCTTCCTGCCCCGGATCCCTCAGCGCGGCCAGGTCCGGCTGCCGGAACAGAGCGTTGTCCTCCACCGCGATCTTGGCATCCAGGGCCAGCAGCCTGCCCTCCCCGTCGACGACCAGGGGATTGATCTCGATGAGGCTTGCGTCGCATTCCTCGAACAGGCGATACAGGGCACCCACCAGATCATGCATCTCCCGGGCCGCCGCATCCTCAAGCCCGAATACCCTGGCCAGGCGCCGGCCCGCATAGGGCATGATTCCCGTGGCCGCCCGCACCTTTACCCGTGCGATTTTCTCCGGGGTCACGCGAGCGACTTCTTCTATGTCCATGCCACCTGCGGCGGACCCCACGAAACAGGCGCATTCATCCGCACGGTCGATCAGGAGGCTCAGGTAGAGTTCGCGGGCGATCGAACTGGCCTGCTCGACGTAGACCTTCTCGACCGGTAGCCCTTCCGGGCCGGTTTGCGGGGTCACAAGACACGTGCCGAGCAGCCCTTCGGCGGCTTCCTGAACGGCTTCCGGCGAATCGCAGAGTTTCACGCCGCCGCCCTTGCCCCGTCCTCCGGCATGCACCTGCGCCTTGACGACCCACTTTTCGCCGCCGAGTTCGCCCGCCGCGGCCACGGCCTCCTCGCCCGAGGACGCCGCCCGCCCGGAGGCGACCGGCACGCCGTAGCGGCTCAACAGCGCCTTTGCCTGGTATTCGTGCAGATTCACGCGGGCATTCTGAATCAATAGCGCAAAGCCGCGCAAGCGAAGTGCCGGTACGGCGCCGGAAATTGCGCTCAAACACGCGCGAATTCGCGCTTGCGCGCCCCCTGGGCCTGCCTTATTCTGGCGGCCTTTCGCGCAAAAGGATGAGTGCCGTGTCAAGCAGATACCTTCGCATCAGAGCGGGCGGGGCGGGCCAATGCAAGGCGCCGACCGCAGGGAATACATCCGTATTGTCAAGGGCGGCAACGCCGCAGTGGCGCGCCCCGCCCGCTCCCGAAGGGCGCGTCCCCCATGGCCCGTGGCCGCGTTGCGCCCCTGGGCAATGGGAGAGGCCATTCCCGGCGGGACGCGCCTTGCCACGAACCATGGGGGACGCGCTGATGCGAAGGTATCTGCTTGACACGGCACAAAATGCCATGCAACAGAGGTCACAAGGATTTACCCTGGTGGAGTTGCTGATCGTCATCGCCATCATCGGCATTCTGGCGGCCCTGGCGATTCCCGCCTACCAGGACTACACGATACGGGCGCAGGTCCAGGAAGGTCTGTCGCTGTCCGTGCAGACGCGCAATGCCGTCACCGAAACCTATGTGGGGAGCGGCAGCGGGCCGGAAAACCGGGAAGCAGCCGGTTTGAGCGGCGATGCGGCGGACACGCAGGGACGTTACGTCGCCTCGGTGGACATCGTCGACAGTGAAGTAATCGTCACCTTCGGCAACGAAGCCAATCGAATCATCAGGGACAAGATGCTCTACCTGACGCCGTATGTGGCGGAAGACGGCGCCACCCTACGATGGAAGTGCGGCAACGCCCCCGCCCCGGAGGGAGAAGCATTGGGGGCGGAGGAAGCCGCCACGGACCTGGAGAACTCCTACCTGCCGCAAACCTGCCGCTCCTGACCCCCTTCGCCGCAGAACGCCGCCGACGCGATGGGAAACGGCGCGCTGGCCAGCCCGCTGAGCAAACGCCTGGTGGCGCTGGGCGTAGTCGGGCGCGACACGCTGGCTTTGGCGGAACGGGAGTTGGGCGCCTCGGACGCGGGCCTCGTCGCGTGGCTGGCTGACCGCGGGGAGGTCGACGCGGCGCGGCTGACCGGAGCGCTCGCGCGCGAGTTCGGCCTGCCCTTGCTCGACCTTGACCGCCTGGCCGAAGCGGCGGCGACTGCTATCGGAATCGATCACGATTTCCTTGCTTCTCACGGCCTGGCCGCACTGGCGGCCGACCGGAACAGGCTGATCCTGGGCCTGGCGGATCCGGCGCAGATCACGGTGCTCGATGAAGTACGCCGGCGCACCGGTCTCAAGCCCTTCGCCGTGCTCGTGGAGCATCGGAAACTGGCGGCGCGGTTGCGGTCGGCGGACGCCGGTCCGCCGGAGGGCGCTCTGCTGGCGGACGAACTGCCGCCCATGGAGTTCGAGGCCGAAGCGCCGCAGGACGAAGACCCGGCCATTGTTGCCTCCGTTGACGAAGCGCCGGTTGTGCGCTTCGTGAACGGCATCCTGCTCAAGGCCATACGCCAGGGAGCGTCGGACATCCACTTCGAACCGTACGAGGACGCTTATCGCGTGCGCGTGCGCATCGACGGCCTGCTCAGGATCGCGGCCCGGCCGCCGGCCGGACTGGCGGTAAAGGTGTGCGCACGGCTCAAGGTCCTGGCCCGACTGGACATCGCGGAACGGCGGGCGCCGCAGGACGGACGAATGCGGCTGCGCCTGCCTAACCGGCGCAAGGTCGACCTGCGGATGAATACCCTGCCGACCCTCTACGGGGAAAAGGTCGTGGTGCGAATCCTGGACTCGGGCTCGGCGCTGCCGTCGCTGGATGAACTGGGCATGACCGCGCGCCAGCAAGGTCACTTCCTTGCGGCGCTGGACCGGCCACAGGGAATGATCCTGGTCACGGGACCCACCGGCAGCGGCAAGACCGTGACGCTCTACGCGGCCCTGGAGCGCCTCAACGTGCAGGAACGCAACATCAGCGCCGTCGAGGATCCCTGCGAAATCCAGCTTGCGGGCGTCAATCAGGTCAATGTGAACCGCGCCGCCGGGCTGAGCTTCGCCAGTGCGCTGCGGGCGTTCCTGCGGCAGGACCCGGACGTGATCATGGTGGGGGAAATACGCGATGCGGAAACCGCCGCCATCGCCGTGCGCGCGGCCCAGACCGGCCACCTGGTGCTTTCGACGCTGCACACCGAGGATGCCCCCGCCTCGCTGACCCGCCTGCGCGACCTCGAGGTCCCACCCTACGCGGCCGCCTCGGTGCACCTGATCCTGGCGCAGCGTCTCGCCCGGCGCCTGTGCCGGGAATGCCGGCAGAGCTATTCGCCGGACGAGGCAGCGCTCCGCCGGCAGGGCGTCGGCGAGGACATCCTGCCCGCCGGCACACGGCTCTACCGTCCCGGCGGACGCGGCGCCTGCCGTCACTGCGCGGACGGGTACCGCGGCCGCGTGGGGGTGTTCCAGGTCATGCCGGTTTCTCCGGCGCTGCGGCAACTGATACTGGACGGCGCTCCGATAGCCGCGATCGAATCGCAGGCCGGAAGCGAAGGCATTTCCACGTTGCGCGTGTCCGGACTGCGGAAAGTCCGTGACGGCGTTACGAGCCTCGAGGAAATCAACCGTGTGACGGCTTCCGGCTCAGCCCCCGGATGACATGGCCAAACGCACCTACTCCTGGCAAGGCCGATCGCGCGACGGACGGTTGCTCAAGGGTTCGCGGCGCGATATCAGCGCGGCGAACGTTCGCGCGGAACTGCAACGCGACGGCGTTGCGCCCATCCGGGTAAGCGCCGCGCGGCCGAGCCGCAGTCAGCGCCGCGCGATCAAGCCGGCGGACATCGCGTTCATGGTGCGCGAACTCGCCACCGTGCTCGAGGCGGGCTTGCCGGTCGTCCAGGCCCTGGACATCACCGCCGAAAGCCAGCACCAGGTCCGCATGCAGGAATTGCTCGAAACAATCTCGCGCGAGGTCGCCGCAGGCAATTCGCTCAGCGAAGCCTTGAGCCGCCACCCGAAGCATTTCGGCAGCCTCCATGTCAGCCTCGTGGCGGCGGGCGAGCGCTCCGGACGCCTCCCGGACCTGCTGGCCAACCTGGCCACCTGGCTGGAGAGGCGCGAGCGGATCCGCAAGAAGATCTCTTCCGCGTTGAGTTATCCCATGGCCGTGCTGGGCATCGCCGCCGTCGTGGTCGGGCTGATGCTGATCTATGTGGTACCGGAATTCGAGCGCATGTTCGCCGGATACGGAGCCGGGCTTCCGCCATTGACCCGTGCCGTGGTCACGCTGTCCGAACGCCTGCGCGAAAACGGCCTTGTCTGGCTGGTTATGACAGGCTCAGCAGTCGTCTCGCAAATGTGGCTGCGGAGGCGCCTGCCCGGCCTGCGCATGCTGGAGGACCGGCTCAAGCTGCGCCTGCCGATGCTGGGCGGACTCTTCGCCCGCGCCGCCCTGGCGCGATTCATGCGCACGCTGGCGACCCTGCTGGAGGCGGGCCTGCCGGCGACCGAGGCGCTGGACGGAGCCGCGGGCGCCTGCGGGAGCCGGGTTTATGAATCGGCCATCCGTCAGGCCCGGGAAGACGTGGAAACGGGACTGAGCCTGATGCGCGCAATGGCCTACCTTAACGCGCTGCCGCCCGCCCTTGTCCGGATGCTGGGCGTGGGGGAGGAAACCGGACGATTGAGCGAAATGTGCCGGCACCTGGCCGAGCGCTACGAGGAAGAACTGCAGACGTCCGCCGACCGCCTGGGTGCGCTGCTGGAGCCCTTGCTCATGGCGATACTCGGCGTCCTGATCGGGGGCCTTGTGCTGGCCATGTACCTGCCGATTTTCCGGATGGGATCGGTGATATGACCGGGGCGCGCCGACCCTGCGGTTGCGGCCTTCGGTTATCGGTGCGGGGATAATTCGAGGCGGGCGCGATCGCCAGAGGATCGGAACGGAACCTTGTACTGGAATTTTCAGCTTGGGCAGACGGCGCCGGCATGGACGGCGCTCGTTGCGGTCCTGGTCGGATTGGCGCTGGGAAGTTTCGCCGGCATGCTGATCTATCGGCTGCCGCGCGGCCTGGCGCTGGACAGGCCGGGATCGTTCTGTCCGGGATGCCGCACGCCGATAGGCTGGCGACGCAATATTCCGCTGATCGGCTTTCTCATTCAGGGCGGCCGCTGCGCGCATTGCGGCAGGCGCATTCACTGGCGATATCCGCTCAGCGAAGGGCTTTGCGCTCTGCTGGCCCTGGCCGCATGGTATGTGTTCGGCGCCTCGCCGGAGGCGGTCGCTGCGCTCCTGGTGTGCGCCGCGCTGGTGGCGCTGGCGCTGATCGACGTCGAGCACGGCCTGCTGCCCGACCGCCTGACACAGGGCCTTCTTTGGGCCGGACTCGCCTACAGCCTGGCGCCGAAATCAGCCGGCGCGGGTGCGACGGCCCTGCTGCCCTTTCCCGGCCCCGGCCAGGCGGTTGCAGGCGCCATCGCGGGCTACGCGTTCCTCTGGCTTTTCAATCGCGTCTGGCGAATCCTGCGGAAGCGGGACGGGCTGGGCCTCGGCGACTGTAAACTGCTCGCCGCAATGGGGGCATGGCTCGGACTGAACGGACTGCCGCTGGTGTTGGCGCCGGCGGCCGTCGCCGGCGCATTGAGCGGGCTTGTGATGATTGCCCTGGGACGCGCTTCGCTGTCCGAGCCGATTCCATTCGGCCCGTTCCTGGCGGCCGGCGGCGTGTTTGCGCTTTTCCTGGGGCCGGACCTGGCCCTGCTGTGGGGATTCACCGGCGCCGCGGGCTGGACCGGGCCATGAAGAGGCGATTCACCGTGGGCCTTACCGGCGGGATCGCCAGCGGCAAGAGCCTGGCCGCAGACCGCCTGGCTTCGCTGGGGGCTGCGGTGGTCGATACCGATGTCATTTCACGTGAACAGACCGCAGCCGGCATGCCCGCGCTTGCGGAAATCGGCCGTCAAATCGGCCCGGACCTGATCCGCGGCGACGGCACGCTGGATCGCCCCCGGCTTCGCGAACACGTCTTTTCCGACCCCGGCGCGCGTAAACGTCTTGAAGCCATCCTGCACCCGCGCATTCGCGAAGCCGCCTGGGAGCGCGCCGGCAGGACCGCGGGAAGCTACCTCGTGATGGTGGTTCCGCTGCTCGTTGAGACAGGCTTCACCGACGGAATCGACCGGGTGCTGGTCATCGACGCGCCGAGGGAACTGCAGATCGCGCGGCTGCGGGAACGGGACGGCTCTACCCGCCGCCAGGTCCTCGCCATACTCGCATCGCAGGCTAACCGGCGGCAGCGTCGCGCCATGGCCGACGACGTCATACTCAACGACGGATCCCGCCGCCGGCTTGTCGGGAAAGTGGACGAACTCCACGCCCGCTATCTCATGCAGGCGGAAGCCCCGGGCGCACGCTAGCGCCGTGGCGCCGGAAGGCGTTTGCGCGATAACATTGACGGGAATAGCGCTGCCGCACCTCGAATGAACGACTCCTTCGGTCCGCACTCCTCAACGGGCATCCTGTACGAGTTCCCATTGCGCGACGCCACCCGGCTGCTTCTGCGCCTGGAAGTTCTCGAACGGCAACTGAAGCACGCTCGCGACTATCGCGGCCGCGAGCGGAACCGGTTTGCCGCGCATGCCGTATTGAGCGCGCTGGACCTGGTATTCCGCGAAGACCTGCGCGCCCAACTGCTGCAGCAGATCTACTACCTGCAGCGCAACTATGAAATCCTGCGCGCCCGCGAGGACATCCACCAGGAAGGCCTCAAGGCGGTTCTCGCGGAACTGGAGGAGTTCCGCGACGAGTTGGCGCAACTGAAGGCCAACGAGGTCAGAACGCTGCGTTTCGACCCCCTGATCAGCGCGCTACGCCAGCGCGACTCCGTGACCGATGCGGCGATGGCCGTGGACCTGCCCATGTACCAGTGGTGGCTGAGCGCCGGACCGGACCGACGCAGCGAGGACATCCAGCGCTGGACCGAAGCCTTTCGGCCGCTGATGGACGCAAACCGCAGGTTCCTGGAGTTGCTGCGCCAGCGCGGCGAGTATCGCGAGTGCTCGGCCAGCCGGGGAGGGTTCACGGCCTCCGTTACCCACGGCCATGAACTGTGGATGGTCCGAGTGGCGGTGCCGGACGACGCCCCCTGCTTTCCGCAGGTCAGCGGCACTTCCGACAGCAGCAAGATTCACGTCCGGTTCTTCAAGACGCCCTCCGGAAAGGAGGCATCGGAGCCTTACGCGGCCGATTTTTCCTTCAGGCTGGCGGTCTGCTGAATCAGCAATTCGACCAGCGGGCGGTCCGCCGGCAGGAATCCCATGCCACCGAGGTTTTCGGGGAATTCCCAGCAGAGTTCCTGTCCTTCCCGGCCGCCGGGCTTGCCGTCGTAATCCTCCACCGCGAAGAAATGAAGCTCGACCAGGCGGTCGGGGTATTCCTGTTCGTAGTTCATGAGTTCGGCCGACCGGCGAACGGAAATCCCGAGTTCCTCGTGGAGTTCGCGGTCCAGCGTCCGGCGCGGCGTTTCACCCTGCCGGACCTTGCCCCCGGGAAACTCCCAGGCGCCGGCCATGTGCTTGCCCTTCGGGCGGCGAGCAACGAGTACGCGGCCATCTTCCCGTCGAATGACGCCCGCCGCTACCGTGATCCTATTGTGCATAATGGAACGAACAAATCCTGCTATGGGTACATGGAGAAACGGTATGCAGCTTAACTTGAGTGGCCATCATCTGGAGATCACACCGCGTACCAGGCAATACGCCAGCAACAAGTTCAAACGCATCAAGAGGCATTTCAGCCGGGTCACGCAGATTCACTGCGTATTGTCCGCGGAGAAATCGCATTACAAGGCCGAAGCCACCGTCCATCTCAGCCAGGGTCGTTTGCACGCCGACGCGGTCCGGCACGACCTCAATGCGGCCCTGGATGATCTGGTGGACAAACTGGACCGCCAGGTTCGGCGGCACAAGGAGAAACTCCACGACCATCACGCCCGGGAAGCGCCCCACCACGGCCTGGGCTGACCACCGGCTGGTTCTTCCTCGCCCTTCATTCGCCCCCCTCCTCGTGGGAGACGCCATCCTGGCTCGATTCTCGCTGTCCCTGCTCCAACGCTCCCACGAGGAAGGGGGCGAATGAAGGGCTTGAGCTGGCGCGGTAAGGAGCGAGGAAAGGCGGGCCCGATGCGGGCGCTATAGCAGGAGCATGGTGGCCAGGCCGAGGAAGGCTGCGAACCCGACCACGTCGGTAATCGTCGTCAGCACGACCCCGCCCGCCAGCGCCGGATCGATGTTGATGCGCCGCAGAATCAGCGGCACCAGCACGCCGGACGCCGCCGCCGCCAGCAGGTTGATGGCGATCGCCGCGCCGGCGATGAGCGCCACCTCCAGGTTGCTGAACACCCCCAGCGTGACCACCGCCACGACCAGCGCCCAGCCCAGGCCGTTCAAGAGGCCCACAGCGATTTCCTTCCAGAGCAGCCAGCGCACATTGGAATTCTGAACCCGGCCCTGCGACAGGCCGCGCACCATTAGCGTGAGAGTCTGGCTCCCGGCGATGCCGCCCATGCTGGCGACGACCGGCAGCAGGACCGCCAGCAACGCCACGCGCTCCACCGCCGGCTTGAACCAGGCCACCACGCCGGCCGCGACCAGCGCGGTCACGAGGTTGAGCCCCAGCCAAAGCGTGCGGCGGCCGGTGCTGACCGCCACCGGCGCAAACATGTCGTCTTCATCGTCCAGGCCCACGGAACCCAGGATCTCGTGATCGGTCTGCTCCTGCAGGGCATCCACGACATCGTCGGCGGTGATCTGTCCCACCAGCCTGCCGTCTTCGTCGACGACCGCGGCCACCGAACTGTCGATGTTCTGGAACTGTTGAATGACGTCCGACGCGCTGGCATTGCAATGGATTGGACGCGCCTCGGTATCCATGAACTCGTTGACCAGGGCATCCGCCGCACCGCCCAGAAGGTCGCGCACCTGCAATACGCCGCGGTAGCGGCGCCTGCGGTCGACCACATACACGCAATACAGGTCCTCGGGAAGTTCGGGGTGCGAGCGAAGGTAGCCGAGCACTCCCTCCAGGGTCATGTCCGGGCGCACCGAGACGACCTCCGGCGCCATGAGGCCGCCGGCCGAATCCGGCGGAAAAACGAGGACCGATTGCAGCAGTTCCCGCTCGTCTTCGTCGAGCGACCGGATGATGCGTTCGGTGATGTCGTCGGGAAGGTCGGCGACGAGGTCGGCCAGATCGTCCAGCGGCAACCCCTCGGCGGCATCCACCAGGGCGGCGGACTCCATGCCTTCCATGATCTGGGTCCGCACCTCGTCGTTGAGTTCGACCAGGATCTCGCCCTCGTCCTCCTCATCGACCAGTTCCCAGGCGAGTTCTCGC
Source organism: Gammaproteobacteria bacterium (assembly GCA_965116895.1). Classification (GTDB taxonomy): domain Bacteria; phylum Pseudomonadota; class Gammaproteobacteria; order Steroidobacterales; family Foliamicaceae; genus Foliamicus. Next base: position 2,004,644 of record OZ220729.1, read on the forward strand.
CGCCCCGGGGGCAGCGACTCAAGGAGGATTGCGGCTTCGCGCGGACTCAGCGCGTGTACGAGACGGCGCAGGCGCGGCTCGGTGTCCGCCGCCAGCAGGGCGCGCAAGGCTTCGCGCTGGGAGGAGTCGCGCGCATGCTCAAGCATCTCTGATCGCCTGTCTCGTTCATGACGGGCGACATTCTACCGGACTTCCCGATGCGGCGTTCTGCGGAAAACGGCGCGGCGCGGCGCGCCAGAAGCATCAAACTTCTATGGGAAGCACGGTCATCGAGTCGGTATGGCCGGAGACGCCGGTAATGGCGCCCTTGGTAATGATCACCAGGTCGCGGGCGTCGAGCCCGCCCGCGTCCCGCAGCCGCTGGAATATGGCGCGAAAGAGCTTGTCCGGCTGGGTCTCGGTCACGTCGAATGCCACCGGGACCACTCCCCGGTAGAGTGTGACCCGGCGCTGGGTGCCGGGATGGCGGGTCAACGCGAAAATGGGGAGATCGGAGCGGATACGCGACATCCACAGCGCCGTGGCGCCGGATTCGGTCAGTGCCGCAATCGCCCGCACGTCCATGTGGTTGGCGGCGTACATCGCCGCCTTGGCAATTCCCTCGTCCACTCGTTCGAACGCGCCTTCGGTGACCGGACTGGTTTCCATGCGGGCCGGCATCCAGGCTTCGGCGCCCTCGCAGATGGAGGCCATGGCGGCAACGGCCTCGGCTGCGTACTCGCCCACCGCGCTCTCCGCCGAAAGCATCACGGCATCGGTGCCGTCCATGACCGCATTGGAGACGTCGGAAACCTCCGCCCGGGTCGGCATCGGCCGGTCGATCATCGACTCCATCATCTGCGTGGCGGTTATCACGACGCGGTGCCGGTGCCGCGCTCGGCGAATAATCGACTTCTGCTGGCCGATCAGGCCCTCGTAGCCGGTCTCTATCCCCAGATCCCCGCGCGCCACCATCACTGCGTCGGCGGCATCCAGGATTTCGTCGAGGTTGTCCAGCGCCTCCGATCGCTCGATCTTGGCGACGATGTGGGAGGAACCTCCCGCTTCCGTGATCAGGCGGCGCGCAGTCTCGATGTCGGCGCCGTCGCGGACGAAGGAAACGGCGATCCAGTCGAGTTCCGCTTCGGCTGCGAGCTTCAGGTCGCGCCGGTCTTCTTCGGTGAGCGCGGGCACTGCGAGCAGGCCCCCGCCCCGCTTGTTCACGCCCTTGTGATCGGAAACCACGCCGCCGTGGACCACGCTGCAATGCACCCTGGATCCGCGAGTCGCCTCGACCCTGAGTTCCACGTTCCCGTCGTCCATCAGCAGCGTGTCACCGGGTGCGACGTCCTCGCCGAGGGTGGTGAAATTCAGTCCGACGCCGTGCACGTCGCCCGCATCGGCATCCAGTTCCGGATCGAAGAAGAACTCGGCGCCGTCTTCGAGCCGCACCGGACCGTTCGCGAAGCGGGCGATGCGGATTTTCGGCCCCTGCAGGTCTCCCAGCAAGGCCACGCAACGGCCCATTTCCGCGGCGGCCTCCCGCACCTGGGCAATGCGCCGGTAGCGGACATCCCAGTCGCCGTGCGAAAAATTGAGCCGCAAGGCGTCGGCGCCGTTTTCGAGAACGCTGCGAAGGACTTCCGGCCGGTCGGTCGCTGGGCCCAGGGTCGCAATGATTTTCGTGCGCCGCATCAACGCTGCATCATACAGGCGCGGCATGCTTCCTCGCCCTTTCTTCGCCCCCCTTCTCGTGGGAGACGCCATCCCGGCTCGATTCTCGCTGTCTTGCTTCCTCGCCCTTTCTTCGCCCCCCTCCTCGTAGGAGTCGCCATCCTGGCTCGATTCTCGCTGTCCTTGCTCCAACGCTCCTACGAGGAGGGGGGCGAAGAAAGGGCTTTAGCTGGCGCGGGAAGGGGGTGAAGGAAGGGCTTTAGCGCGTTTGGAGAACGGACACGCCCGGGAGTTTGCGCCCCTTAAGCCACGCGAGCATCGCGCCGCCGCCCGTGCACAAATGGTCCAGTTCCGCAGCCAGTCCGAACTCGTCCAGCGCGCGCAACGTATCGCCTCCCCCGGCAACGCGAAAGGCGGGACTGGCCGCAACCGCTTCCGCCACCTTTCGGGTCCCGCCGGCAAACGCCTCGACCTCGAACAGCCCCAGCGGGCCGTTCCAGATTACGGCGCCGGCGCCGGCAATCGCCTGTGCGTACATCTCCGCCGTTCGCGGCCCGATGTCCAGGATCATTTCGTCCGGCCCGACCTCCTCGACCGCGGCGATTCGGGCTCGCCGCGGAGCGTCCGGCGAAGGCGCGAGCACGACGTCCACCGGCAACAGGACCTCGGCGCTGCCGGACAGCACTTCCTGCGCCTCGGCAAACATTTCCGGCTCGGCAAGCGACGCGCCCAGTTCCACGCCGGTCGCGCCCAGAAGCGTGTTGGCGATTCCGCCGCCCGGGATCAGGATGTCTGCCTGCGAGGCCAGCGACCGCAGCACGCCGAGCTTGCCGGAGACCTTGGCGCCGCCGGCTATGGCCGTCAGCGGCCGGGGAGGATCCGAAAACGCGGCCTGCAAGGCCTTCAGTTCGGCCAACAGAAGCGGACCCGCGCAGGCCTCCGGCGCTGCCCGCGCGACTGCGTGAACGCTGGCGTGGGCCCTGTGGGCGCTGCCGAAGGCATCCATCACGAACAGGTCGCACAGCGCCGCCATGCGTTTTCCGAGCTCCGGGGAGTTCTCCTTTTCGCCGGCATTGAAGCGCACGTTCTCGCACAGGACCGCCTGTCCGGGGGAAACGTCCACTCCATTCAGCCAGTCGCGCTCGAGCGGCACGGGCGCGCCGAGGGCGCGGCCCAGTTCCGCGGCGACGGGGGCCAGGGAGAATCGCGCATCGAACGACCCTTCCGCCGGACGCCCCAGGTGCGAAAGCACGATCACCGCCGCGTCGCGATCAAGGCAGTGGCGAATTGCCGGCAGCGCCGCGTGGATGCGCTGATCGTTGGCAACCCGGCCCTTTTCGATCGGGACGTTCAGATCCGCGCGAATCATGACCCGCCGCGAGGTGACGACGGCGGAACTCAGCGCGGGCAACGCCATCAGGGCGCTTCGAGCAATGCGAGCGTGGTGTCCAGCATGCGGTTGGCGAAACCCCACTCGTTGTCGTACCAGGAGCACACCTTGACCAGGTCGTCGCCCAGCACCTTGGTCATGCCGGCGTCGTAGACCGATGAATAGGGGCAGTGATTGAAATCGGTGGAGACCAGGGGCTCGTCGTTGAAGGCAAGCACGCCGCGCAACTCGCCGTCGGCGGCGGCCTTCATTGCGGCGTCAATTTCCTCCACCGTGGTCGCCCGCGAGGCGCGGAACGTGAGATCGACCAGGGACACGTTGATCGTGGGCACGCGCACCGAGAAACCGTCCAGCCGGCCGTCCAGTTCCGGCAGCACAAGCCCCACCGCGGCCGCGGCACCGGTCTTGGTCGGAATCATCGACTGGGTCGCCGACCGGGCGCGCCGCAGGTCCTTGTGGTAGACGTCGGTCAGGACCTGGTCGTTAGTGTAGCTGTGAACGGTGTTCATGATGCCCTGCTCGATGCCCACGGCCGCGTGGAGCACCTTGGCCATCGGCGCAAGGCAGTTGGTGGTGCAGGAAGCGTTGGAAACGATCGTGTGGCTCGATCGCAACACCTGGTGATTGACGCCGTACACCACCGTGGCGTCCACGTCCTTGCCCGCGGGAGCGGAAATCACCACCCGCCCTGCCCCGGCGCTCAGGTGCATTCCGGCCTTGTCGCGCGAGCGGAACAAACCGGTGCATTCCAGAACCACGTCCACACCCAGCTCCGCCCAGGGCAACTGCGCCGGATCGCGCTCCGCCAGCACGCGGATGCGGTCTCCGTCCACCAGCATGTCGTCGCCGTCCATCGCGACCTCGGCGCCGAAGCGCCCGTGAGCCGTGTCGTAGCGTGTCAGGTGGGCGTTGGTATGGGTATCCCCCAGGTCGTTGATGGCGACGACCTGCAGCGCGCCGCGCTTTCCTTCTTCGTAGAGGGCGCGGACGATGCAGCGCCCGATTCGTCCATACCCGTTGATTGCGATTCTTGCCGCCACTTCCTTACCTCAACTTGACGCGAGTCCGCGCACTTCCGCGACGGATTCGCGGGCCAATGCCGCCACCGCTTCCGCGGTGAACCCAAAATGTTCGAACAACTCGCCGCCCGGCGCCGATGCGCCGTAGCGGCTTATTCCCAGCACGCGCCCATGCGGGCCGGTGATGCCGGGCCAGCCCCTGGGTACGCCCGCCTCGACCGCAACCCGCGCCCTCACGCCCGCGGGCAACACCGACTCGCGGTAGCCGGCGTCCTGCTGCATGAACACGTACACGCAAGGCATGGAGACCACCCGGGCGGCAATGCCCTCGCCGTCAAGCTCGGCGGCCGCGGCCATCGCCAGCGGCACTTCCGATCCGGTCGCAATCAGCAGCACGTCGGGCGCGGCGGCCGCCTCCCGCCGCAGCACGTAGCCGCCGCGGGCCACGTCGGCCAGCTGCTCGTCGCTGCGCGTCTGCGCCGGCAGACCCTGCCGGGTAAGCACCAGGCTGGTGGGGCCGTTACGGCGCTCGATCGCCGCGCGCCATGCCACCGCCGTTTCGACCGCGTCGCACGGCCGCCATACGCGCATGTTGGGAATAATGCGCAGCGATTCCAGGTGTTCGATCGGCTGGTGAGTGGGACCGTCTTCGCCCAGGCCGATCGAATCGTGCGTGAAAACGAATATGCAGGACTGACGCATCAGCGCGGCCATGCGGATGGCGTTGCGCTGGTAGTCGGAAAACGTAAGGAAGGTGCCGCCGTAAGGAATGAAGCCGCCGTGCAGCGCCAGGCCGTTGATCATGGCGCCCATGGCGAACTCGCGAACGCCGAAATATACGTAGTTACCGCCGCCTTCGGCCGTGATGTCAACGGAACCGGAATGGCGCGTGCAGTTGGACCCGGTCAGGTCCGCCGAACCGCCCACGAGTTCCGGCAGCATCGGCGCGAACGCCTCCAGGGCTCCCAGCGACGCCTTGCGCGTGGCCTGCGTCTTGTGCTCCGCCGCGATATTCGTGATCGCCCGCGCGGCCGACGCCTGCCAGTCATCCGGCAGTCTGCCGTCCATGCGCCGCTCGAACTCCGCGGCCTCAACCGGAAACGCCTCGCGATAGGCCGCAAAGCCTTCATTCCAGTCATCGACCTGGCGGTCGCCGCGATCGCGGATGTCCCAGCCGCGGCGGATGTCTTCCGGCACATCGAACGGCGCATGCGGCCAGTTCAGCTCCTTGCGCGCGGCCTCGATCTCGGCCTCGCCCAGCGGCGCGCCGTGCGTGTCCGCCGTGCCCTGCTTGTTGGGCGCCCCGAAACCGATGACGGTCCGGGCGCACACCAGGCTGGGGCGGTCCCCGTCCGCGCAGGCCTGGTCCAGCGCCTCTCGCAGGGCCTCGGGATCATGGCCGTCGACGTCGCGAACCACGTGCCAGCCGTAGGCCGCGAACCGGCCGGGCGTGTCGTCGCGAAACCACCCGCCTACTTCCCCGTCGATCGAAATGCCGTTGTCGTCGTATATGCAGATCAGCTTGCCCAGGCCCAGCACGCCTGCCAGTGAACAGGCCTCGTGCGAGATGCCTTCCATCAGGCAGCCGTCGCCGAGCAGAACCCAGGTCCTGTGATTGACGATTTCATGCTCCGGGCGATTGAACTCGGACGCCAGCAGCCGTTCGCCAAGGGCCATGCCCACCGCGTTGGCCAGACCCTGACCCAGCGGCCCCGTCGTGGTCTCGATGCCGATCTCGACGTTGAGTTCCGGGTGGCCGGCCGTGTGCGAGCCAAGCTGCCGGAAGGCCTTGAGCTGATCGATATCCAGGGCGTAGCCGGCCAGGTGGGCGGCGCCGTACAGCAGCATGGAGCCATGTCCGTTGGACAGCACCAGCCGGTCGCGGTCCACCCACTGAGGCTGCCTCGGCGCCACCTTCAGGTAATCCGAGTAGAGCAACTCCGCGATGTCCGCCATGCCCATGGGCATGCCGGGATGGCCGGAGTTGGCGCGCTGCACGGCGTCCATGGCCAGCGCGCGCAGTGCGTTTGCGCGCTCCCGGCGCGCGGCCTGCATTGCTAGCTGCGCCACTTGATGGAACAGCCCTGGCTGGAATTCTGGCTGCGCGGACCCTGTCCCGTCCTTGCGATCCGGATCATGGCGTCGAACAGTTCGCGGGGCGCATCCGGGGGCGCCGCGCTCGAGGTGCTGGAATCCAGCCGCCCGCGGTACTGGAGTTGCAGATCGGCGTTGTAGCCGAAGAAATCCGGGGTGCAAACCGCGCCGTAGCTGCGCGCAACCGCCTGCGACTCGTCAAACAGATATGGAAAACCGAATCCCGCCTGCTCGGAAAGGGCCGCCATCCGGGCTGGAGAATCCGCCGGGTAGCGAACCACGTCATTGGGCATGATCGCGACACTGCCGACGCCGTGCCCGCTCAACTCGGCGGTGTCGCGCGACAGTTTGCCGAGGATGGCCTGCACGTACGGGCAATGATTGCAGATGAACATCACCAGCGTGCCGTTCTCGCCGGCGCAGTCCTCGAGGCTGAACTCGCGCCCGGACGGATCCGGCAGGTTGAAACGGGGCGCGGGGGCGCCGAAATCGCACGGAGGCGGACCCATCAGCATGGCGTGCTCCTTGGTAGCGGCAGCGAAAGGGAAAGGCTGGATGGCAAAGCGGTGACGGGTTAAATCAAGGCAGTTTGAACTGGCCGCCGGAAGCTTCCACGAAAGCGGGGAAGTTTATCACGCAGGCCGTTTCCGATAAACGCCGAGACGGGAGTTTCGGGAGCCGGTCGGCATATTATTGGCGCATGCGCACCGGCACGCCTTTGTTCCCCCTGCCCACGGTCCTTTTCCCGGAGGGTCCGCTGCCCTTGCGGGTTTTCGAGCCCCGTTACGTGGACATGGTCGGACGGTGCATGCGCGACGACGAGCCGTTCGGCGTGATCCGGATCGACGAGGACGGCAAATCGTCTTCGGAAACGCGGCTGTGCAGGATCGGAACGCTTGCGATCATCGCCGACTGGTTCCAGAGCGACGGCGGCCTGCTGGGCATACTGGCCATCGGCTCGCTCAGGTTTCAGCTCCACGCCACGGCCAAGCAGCCCGACGGATTGCGGGTCGGCGACATCGAGGAACTGCCCCCGGAACCCCGGGTTCCGCTGCCTCCGGAGTTCGTTTCCATGAGCTCCGCACTGCAGCACCTGATCCAGAAGCTGGACCGCCTGTACCAGGGCATTGAGACGCGATTCGACGACGCCAGCTGGGTCGGGCTGCGGCTGGCCGAGATTCTGCCGATCGGCCTGGAGCACAAGCAGCACTGCCTGGAGCTTGAGGACCCGCTGGAGCGCCTGCGGTATCTGCGCCCGCTCGTGCGAGCGAGCCGCTAGCGTCGTGTCCACCGAAACGCTCCTGGTGGAAGAATGCGAGGGAGGCCTGCTGCGCCTGACGCTCAACCGCCCACGGCAGCACAACGCCCTGAGCTTCGCGCTGCTGGAGCAGTTGCGCGAAACACTCGACAGCTACGCACGGGACGCGGCGCTGAAGTGCGTAATCGTCACCGGCGCCGGCGACAGGTCCTTTTGCGCCGGGGGCGACCTGCACGAACTCGACTCGATGCGGTCGCTGGACGACGCCCGCGAAATCTCCCGCATCGGGAGGCGGGCGCTGGACGCGGTGCGGTACTTCCCGGTGCCGGTGGCCGCGGCGCTGAACGGGGACGCCCTGGGCGGCGGCGCCGAACTGGCGCTGGCCTGCGACTACTGCCTGGCCGCCAGCCACGCGCGGCTGGGCTTCCTGCAGGCGCGCCTTAACCTCATGACCGCCTGGGGCGGGGCGGCCGACGTCATTGCGCGCTGCGGCAGCGCAAGAGGCATGATGCTGTTGCTCAGGGCAAAGCGGCTGGGTGCCGGCGAAGCGCTTCAGGCGGGTCTTGTAGACGAGGTGGGCGATGAACGCCAGTCCGCGCACGAACTGGCCCAGGACTGGAGCGATTCGATGATGGAGCGCAGCCGCGCGGTGCTTCGCGGCCAGAAGGCCCTGGCGGTGATCATGCGCCGGCGCGTGCACGACGCGCTGGCCGAAGCGGAAGAGCAGCACATGGCCAACGCCTGGACGGATCCCGCGCACTGGGAGGCCGTGCGGCAGAGTTTCTCCGGCAAGAAGGAGTCGCGCGGAACATGAATAAGGGCTTTCGGTGGCCGGGCGGCGCCGGTCTTGCGCTTTCGGTCGTGCTCAACATCGAGGAGGGCGCCGAAGCCAGCCCCAGGGACGGCGATTCGCGCGCCGATCCGGTGGACGAACTCGGCATCGCGCTACGCGGCTCGGGGCGCAATCTCCCCAACGAGAGCAATTACCGGTACGGCGTGCGCGCGGGAGCGCCCCGCCTGCTCGACATCATGGACCGCTACGGCGCCCCATGCACGGTCGCGGCGGCGGCGCTGGCGCTGGAACGCGCGCCGGAGCTCGCCGAAAGGCTGGGGCAAAGCCATCATGAGGTCTGCGCGCACGGGTATCGCTGGGCCTTCCAGCACCGGATGGAGGAAGCCGAGGAACGCGAATTCATCCGCAAGGCCGCCGACAGCATCGAGTCCTCCGTCGGGCGCCGTCCGCAGGGCTGGCTGTCGCGCTACCTGTTTACGGAGAACACGCGGCGGCTTCTTTCCGAGGAGGGATACGGCTATCACATGGACGATTTCAGCGACGACCTGCCCTGGTGGGACGTCGACGGATCGCAGCCGATGCTGGTGTTGCCGTATGCGCTGGACACCAACGACATGAAGATGTGGAATTCGCCCGCCTATACGGCGCGGTCCTGGCTCGACTACCTGAACGACAGCCTGGACCTGCTGCTCAAGGAAAGCCGCAACGAGCCCAGGATGATGTCGGTGGGGATACATGCACGCATTGCCGGGCGGCCCGGCCGGGCGGCGGTCTTCGACTCTTTCCTGGCGCGCGCCCTGACGCGGCCGGGCGTATGGGCCGCCACCCGACTGCAGATCGCCGAGGCCTGGCGGGTCGCCCACCCGCCGCCCGCGGGGCGCTAGGGCACGAGAACCGCGGCGCCGTTGAGGCGGCCGCCGCGAAGGTCCGCCAGGGCCCTGTTGGCTTCCGCGAGGGGATAGCGGGTTACGCTCGTGCTGATCGGCGTCGCCGAGGCCAGCGACATGAATTCGTTAGCGTCGGCGCGGGTCAGGTTGGCTACAGAACGTAATACGCGCTCGCCCCACAGCAGTTCGTACGGGAACGCCGGAATCTCGCTCATGTGTATGCCGCCGCAGACTACGGTTCCGCCCTTGCGCACCGCTGACAGGGCCGCGGGAACCAGGCTGCCCACCGGCGCGAAGATCAGCGACGCGTCAAGTTGCCGCGGCGGCGGCCGGTCCGAGGGCCCGGCCCAGACCGCACCCAGCTCGCGGGCGAACGCCTCGCCCTGCCGGTCTCCGGGACGCACGAATGCATAGACTTCCTGGTTCTGCGAAAGGGCCACCTGGGCGACGATGTGGGCCGCGGCGCCGAACCCGTAGATCCCGAGGCGCTCGGCCGGCCCGGCCAGCTTCCAGCTGCGATAGCCGATCAGGCCGGCGCACAGCAACGGAGCGGCGTGTTCGTCGGAATAACCGTCGGGGATCGATACGCAATAGCGCGCATCGGCAAGGATTGCCTCCGCGTAGCCGCCGTGGCGGTGAAAGCCCGTGAACTGCGCGCTCTCGCACAGGTTTTCCCGGCCTTCGCCGCAGAAGCGGCACTCCCCGCAGGTCCAGGCCAGCCAAGGCACGCCGAAGCGCTGGCCGGGCCGGAGGTGCTCCACGCCGTTTCCCACTTCTTCGGCTATCGCCACCGCCTCGTGGCCCGGGACGACCGGAAGACTCGGATCGGGCAGTTCGCCGTCGACGAGGTGCAGGTCGGTGCGGCAAACGCCGCAGGCCAGAACGCGGCCGCGCACGTGACCTGCAGCGGGGGGCGGCAGGTCCAGTGTTTCGGAATGCAGGCCGCCGCGCGGACGGCTCAGGATCATCGCGCGCATGGCGCGATTGTGGCATGAGAACCTGCCGACCGCCTTGCCGGGAGGGCTCAGGCGGGCCGGCAGGGTTTGAGAACCTGCCGACCGCCGTGTTGGGAGGGCTCAGGCGGGCCGGCAGGTTTTGGGGGAAGGGTCAGCTCGTCTTGACCTTGATCTGGCGTGACGGCGGCGCAACCTCTTCGGACTTCGGCAGGAAGATCGCCAGCACGCCGTTCTTCAGGCGGGCCTGGATCTGGTCCTGGTCCACCTCCTCCGGCAAGCTGAAGGAGCGCTTGAAGGCTCCGAAGCCGCGTTCGCTCAGGTGAACGCTGCGGCCGTCACTCTCCTGCTCGTAACTGCGCTCGCCGGTGATGGTCAGGACATCGTTGGACACGGAAATGTCCACGTCCTTGTCCCGCAGCCCGGGCAGGTCCGCGGTCAGCTCATAGCCCTTTCCGGTTTCCGCGATGTCCATTCTCGGCGTCAGCGCCAGGCGCCGCTCCAGGCTTTCGCCGTTCGAAACGCTGAATGCCCGGTCCATCCAGTTCTCCAGTTGCCGATGCATGGAATCGAGGGTCCACGGGGTGATAAAAGTCCGCGGACGGGTTCTTACGACAAGGTTTCTCATTGCTCTTCTCCTTTGTGCGTTCTACTCGTTCGCTCCCGCCCATGCGGGAGCCTCTTCTGCAATGGAAATGGGGATAAATTGCACCGAATTCAAGCCGGAATCCAGGCTCTTCCGGCCGCGGGAAGGGCTCGGCGCGAGAGCGTCCGCTCGACGCCGCACGGGAAGAGGCGTGAGCCGGGCGTCCTGTAGAATCGGCCCGCAATGTCCGAGCGTCTCGCCAACAAGATCATGCTCGTCAGCGGCGCGGGCCCCGCGGTCTCTTCCGCCGTGGCGCGCCGCGCATTGGATTGCGGCGCCGAGGCCGTCCTGGTTGCCCACGACCCCGGCTCGAAGGACGCCGCCGAGTCGGCCCTGGCGGGAACCGGGGCGCAGTTGGTTGCGCACAATCGCGCCGAGCCGGGCGCCTGGCCGGAGCTCTACGACCGCCTGGAATCGGATTCGCTGCTGCCCGACGTCCTGGTGAACGGTTGTTACGCACATCACGCCGGCGCGCTGGCCGAAACCTCGCTCGAGCAGTTCAGCCAGGCGCTGCAAAGCAACCTGACCGCGGCCTTTTTCGGAACGCAGACGGCGGTGGTGCGCTTGCGCGCGGCCGGCCGCAAGGGCGCGATCGTCAACATGAGTTCGGTCTTCGCGGACCGGGCCCTGGCCGGCACCGCCGCCTATGCCGCCAGCGCCGGCGGCATCCGGTCGCTCAGCAAGTCCGCGGCGCTGGCCTGCGCCGAGGCCGGCGACGGCATTCATATACACACCGTGCTGACAGGCCACTACGAAGGCGGCCCCGGCCTGCCGGACGGTGGAAACCCGCTGCTGCAGGGGAAGATCGGCGTCGGGGAAATCGCGGCCGTGGTCGTGCAGCTGGCAGGCGACGCCGCCACCTATACGCACGGCTCGGCCGTGACGCTGGACGGAGGCCTATGGATTTCCTGAACGACACGGCGGGACACGGCGAACCCGGCCGGCTCGCCGGCAAGCGGGTGGTCATCACCGGCGCCACGTCCGGAATCGGCCGCGGCTGCGCCATGCACATGGCCGAGGAAGGCGCGCGCCTGATCTTTACGGGCCGCAACGAGGAGGGAGCGGCCGAGACCCTGCGCATGGTCCGGGAGGTGGCGCCCGAGACTGAAATCGAATTCATTCGCCAGGACGTGACCGTCGAAGGGGACTGGACACGCTTGTACGACCGGGTACGCGAGGCCTGGGGCGCGATGGACGTGCTGCTCAGCAACGCCGGCGACGCAAAGCTGGGGCCGCTCGAGGACGTAACGCCCGAGGACCTGGACTTTCTGTACAAAGTCAACGTGGAAGGCCAGTTCATCGGACTGCGCGACGGCCTTCCGCTGATGGCCCCGGGCGGAAGCATCATCGTGATGTCGTCGCGGGCCGGGCTTCGCGGCTTCCCGCACGGCACCGCCTACACGTCGGCCAAGGGTGCGCTGACCGCCCTGACCAAGGTCGTCGCGGCCGAAGCCGCCGCGCTGGGCACGGGAATACGGGTAAACTCGGTGCATCCGGGTCTCGTCTGGACGGAAAGCGTGGAACGCGTGCTCAAGGGCCGCGTGGAGGAATTGCGTCCCAAGATGGAAGCCACCGTGCCGATACACAAGATCGGGCATCCGCGTGACGTCGGCGATCTGGTCTGCTACCTGTCCAGCGACGATTCCCGCCACATTACGGGGGCCGAGCTGTCCATAGACGGGGGAATGGCGGCTCAATAGCGCCCCGGGGAGAAGTACCATGCCTTTGATGGAAGTCGACACCAGCCAGGCGCTGCAGCGGGAGAACTCAACCATACTGCCCGAACTCGCCAGCCGCGAGGACGAGAGTTACCTGGACTTCGTGGAAAGTCTGCGCTCATTCGTGCTGGACGGCATGCAGTTCGACCAGCAACTCGCGAGCCGCACCGCGCACCTGGAGGACACCTCTCAACCGCCGGACGAACGGCTGGAGAAAGTGCGCGAAATAACCAGGGATATGCCGATTGCCCGGGTGCGCGACCGCCTCATGCGCTCGCAGCAGGAAATGAAGTGGCGGCGCATCGTAAGCTCGCTGGATGCACGCCGCGACATACACCTCGGTCGCCTCAAGTCCGCCGAGGGCCGCGGCCCTGCCCGGCTGGAGCTGGATCCCGATTTCGAGCCGCCGGAATACGCCAACGTGCACTTCCACCTGCAGCCGGACGGATACCACAAGAACCCGCTGGCGGGATTCCGCTACCACTACGGAACGAAGATCTTCTTCGTGGGCGACAACGACAAGGACCAGCTGCACGCCTCGCTGGTGAACAATCACCTGCCGTTGCCGGCCAACGGCCGCGTCGGGCGGATTCTCGACCTGGCCTGCTCCGTGGGGCAAAGCACCACCGCGCTGAAGCAGAGATTTCCCCAGGCGGACGTGACCGGCATTGACCACTCCGAGCCGATGCTGCGCTGCGCCCACCACCGCGCCGTGGAGCTGGGCATCGACGTGTGCTTTTCCCAGAGGCTGGTCGAGAAAACCGGCTATGACGACAACAGTTTCGACATTGTGTTCTCCTTCATCCTGTTTCACGAGATTCCCATGCGGATCATTCGCGAGACCCTGGCGGAAGTGAGCCGGGTGCTGCGCCCGGGCGGGATGTTCGCGGTCTACGACTTCATGATGGCCAGCGGCATGACGCCGGCCCAGCTCTACCACCGCCACTTCGATTCGCGCAACAACGGCGAGGCGTACGGCGACGACTTCTGCTACACGGATTTCGACGGACTGCTCGAGGAGTTCGGCTTCGTCGTGGCGGCGCCCGGCAAGCACCTGGGCACGACCCAGGTCTGGTACGCGACCCTTCCCGGCTAGGTCCAGTGAGCAAAGGGCCCTCAGGGCAGACGCCGGAAGGCGGTGCGCCCCTGGTCGGGGACTACCCGGTCTATTTCAGGGACCCGGTGCAAGATGCGATGATGAACATGATCCTGGAACTGAGCGCCCAGCTCTGGATGAGCATGGACCGCATGTATGCGCTGGAGGACCTGCTTTCGCGCCAAGGCGTCGTGAGCGCTGCCGACCTTGACGGCTATCGGCCCGACGCGGAGCGCGCAAAGGCCCTGAGGGCGCGGCGCGAGCGCTTCACCCACGACATACTGCGCGACCTCAAATCGCTTACCGAAGGAGCGGCGTCCGCTCCCGCGGGACCGGACAAGGAGTAAGTACTGTGGCCCGCCTGCCCTCTCTCCCCGAACAGGCCGACCTGGCCGACGTGTTCCGCCGCTTCCCGCTGGGCGTCAAGGCGCTTTGCGAATACACCGACGATCTCCTGCGCGGACCCTCGCCGTTCACCGTGGGCGAGCGCGAGTTCATCGCCGCCTACGTGTCCGGCATCAACGCCTGCAACTACTGCCATGGCGCCCACAGCATCATCGCGGAGTTGCACGGCATCGACTCGGACTTGCTCGAGAACGTGCTGAGCGATCCTGCCGCGGCGGGTGTGGAGCCGAAGATGCTGCCGGTGCTCGATTACGTTCGCAAGCTCACGGACGCCCCCGCGCGGCTGACCGATGGCGACGCGGAGCGGGTGTTCGACGCCGGCTGGAGCGAAGAGGCCCTCTATCACGCGATCTCGGTGTGCGCGATCTTCAATTTCATGAACCGCATCGTCGAGGGTTGCGGAGTCGAGTCCAACCCGGCCATCCGCGACGCTCAGAAGGAGCGGCACGCCGCCATGCGCGACGAACCGCGCCCCTACACGCTGTTCGCACGCAGTATCGGCGCTTTCGACTGACCCTGGGTCGGAGCCCGTCCCGGGGAGATTACTCCGACGGCGGCTGGTCGAAGAAGTAGTTTGCGATGGCCGCGAGGTCGGCGTTGCTGAGGTAACGCGTTCCGTGCTGCACCAGTTCCGACATGGAGCTGCCGAAGGCATCGCCGTCCGGCATGATCCCGCTGCGCAGCGACCACGCCAGGTCCCCTTCGGTCCAGCCGTTCGCCTCGAGCGTGGCGGTCGTGATGTCCGGCCCGTTTGAGCCGACCTTCTCCACGCCCCCCTGGTAGCGGCGGGACAGGTCGCGCCCGCCCATGCCCCCGCGCGGCGTGTGGCAGGCGCCGCAGTGCGCCGGACCCTCCGCCAGGTAGCGGCCGCGGTTCCACTGTTCCGACTTGCCTTCAACCGGAGTCAGTTCGCCGCGCTTGAAGAACCGGCTCTTCCAGGCGCCGACCGCGCCGCGCATCCGGTAGAACAGCCTGAGCCTGTGCCCGGGAGCGCGGCCGGCCACGGGCGGAACGGACTTCACCGCTTCCCAGAGATCCGCGATGTCCTGGCTCGTCATGTGCGTGTAGAACGGGTAGGGATAGACCGGAAAATAGTGCCTGCCTTCGGGGTCCAGGCCTTCGGTCAGGGAGCGCTCGAAATCCTCGAATGTCCAGTCGCCGATGCCGTCCTCGGGGTGCGGCGTGATGTTGGGCACAACGTAGGTGCCCGCCCTGGACTCGATCTCCAGGCCTCCGGAAAACAGCGAGCCGCTATCGTCGGTAGCCCGGTGACAGGTAACGCAGCCGGCCACCCGGGCAACGTAAAAGCCGCGATTCGCGTCGCCGGTCACCCCCGAATAGTCACGGGAAACCGCTTCACCCGACTCCTGCGCGGCAACGATGCCGCCGGCGAGAATGGCCAGGGCGCCCAAGACCAGGCGCCTTGCCGGGAGAAAGCGCGGCAGTGCGCTCAGCTATCGTCCTCCTTGCGGAAGTCGTCGTGGCAGGCGCCGCAACTCATGCCGAGCTGGACCAGGGCCATGCCGGCATCCACGGCCTGAGGCTCGCCGCCTCCGGCCGCAGGATCGGGCGGCCCGGCGCTCGGCGGTCCCGGAGGATTGTCGGCGGCTGCCGCCATCGCGTTGGCCGCATCGACGAGGTTCCCGGCCAGCGTCACGAAACGGTCCCAGTCCTCCCAGATTGCCGGCAGGGCGTCTCCGGCGGGATCATAGCTGCCTTCGGGAAACAGGGAAGTCAGCGTATCGCCTCCCGAGTTGGCGATCGTTGCGGCGAGCTCGCGCATTCTGTCCGCATCGTACGGCTGAACACCGCGGACCATGTCGGCCATCGGCCCGATAGCTCCCGCCAGTCCCTCCATCAGATCGTGGCGTTCCTTGGCAACGCCGGTGAGGTTTTCGTCGGCATGCGCGCCGCCCAGGGCAAGCCCGCCCGACGACAGCGCCAGAGCCACCAACAACATTCGCTTCATATTTTTCCCTCAAACGTGGACAGCATGAAGCGCACATTGTAGGCCAGTCCCCACGTGGAATGGCTCGGAAGCTAGCTGGGGAGGAAAGCGGTGGCCATGGGGCGAATAATAGCGAAACGGAAATCCTCATACACGAGAATATAAACGCGAATTGGGTCACTATAGGGAATAGCCTGCAAATCGAACATTCCCGGCAAGAAAGATGACTACGACAGCTTTCCCGGCACTACGCGGGGGCAACCAGGGGACCGCGCTGATCGAAGGGGATCAGCGGCATTCGTACGCGGCGCTGGAATCGCGCGTCGAGGCGTTTGCGCGTGTTCTCCTGGGCCAGAGGGATCATTTGGCGGGCGAACGGGTTGCGATTCTGATTCCGGCGGGGCGAGATTATGTGACGGCGCTGCACGGCGTGTGGCGGGCCGGAGGCATGGCAGTGCCGCTTAACGTGGCGGCGGCGCGGCCGGAGCTTGAATATTGCCTGTCGAAGGCGGGAGCAACTCGCGTGATGACCAGCCGCAAGCACCCGGTTGCCATTGACCCGATCTGCAAGAGGCTGGGCATTGAGGCGCGGGATGTGGACGACGTTGTCGCGGCAAGCGGGGGCCAGAAGCGACTGCCTGCAGTTGAGCGGTCGCGGCCGGCAATGATCGTGTTCACCAGCGGCACCACGAGCAAACCGAAAGGCGCGGTGATCACGCACAAGGCCATCCACGCGCAGGTCACCACGCTGATAGAGTCCTGGCGGTGGACAAGTAAAGACAGCATTCCGCTGTTTCTGCCGCTGCATCATCTGCACGGCATCATCAACGTCCTGAGTTGCGCGCTGTGGTGCGGCGCCACCGTGCATGCGGCGCCGAAGCTGGATGTCGTCCGATTGTGCGAGCAGGCCGCCGGCGGCGCCTTTTCCATGTTCATGGCCGTTCCGACTGTTTACGTGAAACTCATCGAACACATCGAATCGCTTGCCTCTCCGCAGCGCAAGGCGGTGTGCGAAGGATTCCGTGAGATGCGGCTGAACGTGTCGGGATCGGCCGCCTGCCCGGCTCACGTCTTCGAGCGATGGAAGGAGCTGACCGGCCAGGCGCTTCTGGAGCGCTACGGCGCCACGGAAACAGGCATGGCAATCTCCAATCCTTATGACGGCGAACGGCGCGCCGGGTTCGTCGGCCGGGCGCTGCCGGGGGTGAGCGCACAGCTCTTCGATGAAAATGATCGTCCCGTCCGCAAGGAAGGCGTATCGGGAGAAGTCCGCGTGCGGGGCGAGAGCATGTTCGAGGGCTACTGGCAAGATGAGCGGGCCACCCGGGAGAGCTTCAGGGACGGCTGGTTCCGTACCGGCGATATCGCCGTGATCGAAGACGGCTACTACCGCATCCTCGGCCGCTCATCGGTGGACATCGTCAAGTCCGGCGGCTTCAAGATCTCGGCGCTGGAAATCGAAGACGTGCTGCTGACCCACGAGGACATCCGGCAGGCTGCGGTCATAGGCGTGCCCGACGCTACCTGGGGCGAGATCGTGGCCGCTGCCGTAACGCTGAAGAAGGGCGCAATCCTTGACCTGGCCGGCCTGAAGCATTGGTGCGCAGGGAGGATGTCCGCCTACAAGATTCCCAGGCGACTTAAGGTGATGCAGGACCTCCCCCGAAACGCAATGGGCAAGGTCATCAAGACCGCGCTGCGCGATCTCCTCTAACCCTCGCCCAAGGCCTTGCGGTCCGGTCCGTAGTACTCCTCGAGATAGTCGAGCACCTTCACGCGGACGTCCGATTGCAGCGGCGCCATTTCGTGGTCCCGCACCATTTCCACGAGCACCTGTTCCCATACGGGGCGCGACAGGCCCTGCTGCAGCACCAGGTCGATGGAATGGCAGGACCCGCAAAACCCGAACACCTCCAGCCGGCCGTCATCATCCGGCATGCCGCGAAACAGGGCCTGTTCCTGTTCGCTCTCCGGGTCGATCTCCTGTTCGCCGTCCGCGCGGGCATTCATTCCAATAACCGCGGCGGCAAGAACCAGCGGCAGGATGACCCGCGCCAGAGTACGCGCCGTCATGGCAGTCAGGCGACGCGCACCGAAACCTGGTGCAATGCGTTGTTCAGATAGCCCTTGGGGTTCCAGGCCGGCGTAAACGGCTGGCTCACGCCGTTGCCGTCGGTGGCGCGCGCCCAGACCTGGTAGTAGCCGGGGCCGGGAAACCGCACGTTTGCGGAAAACCGCTGCCATGCGTGCGGATTGTGCGGCGGCGCGAGTTCGGCCGCCTGCCAGGTGGCGCCGTAGTCGGTTGAAACATCCACCCGGGCCACGTCGGTGTCGCCGGCCCAGGCGTGCCCCGCCACCTCAAGATCGCGCGAATCGATTGCCAGGCCGGTTTGCGGCCTCGTGATCAGCGACTTGACCGGCATCGCGTGGATGATCCGCATGTCCTCTTCCGGAACAAACTCGCCCGGCGCGACCGGATGGGGCGGAACGCGGTAGGAGGAACCCGTCATCTTGGGGCCGTCGTGCACAACGTCCCGCAGCCAGATGCGCGTCAGCCACTTCTGCGAGCAGGAACCCGGCCAGCCCGGAATGACCAGGCGCAATGGCGCCCCGTTCATCGGGTGCAGCGGGCCGCCGTTCATTTCGAACGCGATCAGGTTGTACGGGTCCATCGCCTTTTTCAGCGGGACGCCGCGCGAAATCGGCAGCTTTCCGGGCGTGCCGGACAGGTGCAGGTCGGCGCCCTCGTGGGCCGTGTAGATCGCCGTTTCCTTGTAGCCCGCGGCCTTGAGCACATCGGCCAGGCGCACGCCGGTCCATTCGGAGCAGCCTACCGCGCCGTAGGTCCACTGGTTGCCTCTCGCCGGGGGTTCGAATCCAGCCCGGCCGTTGCCGCCGCATTCGATGACCAGCCGATGAGTCACCACCTCGAAACTTTCGCGCAACTCTTCGATGCCGAGCGTCATGGGGCGTTCCACCAGCCCGTCAATCCTGAGCGTCCAGGTATCGGGGTTCATGTCCGTCGGCACGATTCCGTTGTTGCGGATGAAATGCCGCGCCACCGGCGTGACCTCGTCGTCAAGCAGGTGCGCCGGCGTCTCGGCGGTCAGGGGCCGCTCGCCCAGCAGCGTGAGCCCCTCCTTGCCGTCCAGCGGCAGGGCCTGGGCGGAGGCCTCGGAAATGAAGCCGTAGCGCGACCAGCGGTCAAACGGGAGCGCGCTGCCCGCCATTGCGCCGACGGCGGCCATGCCTGCCCCTTTGAGAAATCGGCGGCGCTTCGTGAAGTCCATCGTGGCTCCGTATTCTAGAATACGGGCGCTCATGCAACAGCTACCCGCACTCGAAGATCAGCTCCTGCTGAGAACCACGTCCTACGTGGACGGCGTCTGGGAGGCGGGCGGGGAGCGCGAGGCTCTGCCCGTAAGCAATCCCGCGACGGGCGCGACGATCGCGGAGGTCAGAACGGCCAACGCGGCCGACACGCGGCGCGCCATCGAGGCGGCCCACCGCGCCTTCGGGGAATGGCGGCGAACCACCGTGAAGGAACGCGCGGGCATTCTCCGGCGCTGGTACGAATTGACGATCGAAGCGGCCGAGGACCTGGCAGTGCTGATGACGGCCGAACAGGGCAAGGCGCTGTTCGAGTCCCGCGGTGAAATCCAGTACGGCGCGTCCTTCATCGAGTGGTTCGCCGAACAGGCCAAGCGCGCCGACGGCGACGTGTTCTCGGGAGCGACGCCGCACACGCGCGCCGTCTGCATACGCCAGCCGGTGGGCGTGGTCGCGGCGATAACGCCGTGGAACTTCCCCAACGCAATGATTGCGCGCAAGGTCGCGCCGGCGCTGGCCGCCGGCTGCACCGTCGTGGTCAAGCCGGCCGAGGACACGCCGCTGTCCGCGCTGGCGATGGCGGAACTGGCCGAGCGCGCGGGATTTCCGGCGGGCTGCTTCAACGTGGTGGTGGGCGACCCGGTGGAAATCGGCGCGGAACTGACAGGCAGTCCGCTGGTGCGCAAGCTGAGCTTTACCGGCAGCACCGAGGTCGGCAAGCTGCTGGAGGCGCAATGCGCCCCCACGCTCAAGCGCACGACGATGGAGCTGGGCGGCAACGCGCCGTTCATCGTGTTCGACGACGCCGACCTGGACGACGCAATTTCCGGCGCCCTGCTCTCCAAGTACCGCAACAGCGGCCAGACCTGCGTATGCGCCAACCGCTTCCTGGTCCAGGACAGCATCTACGACGAGTTCAGCGAGCGCCTGGTGGCCGCCACCGGCGAACTGGTGCTGGGCAATGGCGCCGACGAGGGCGTGACGCAGGGGCCGCTGATCAACGCCGAGGCGATCGAGAAGGTCTCGGGCCTGGTCCGGGCATCCATCGAAGCAGGCGCGGACTGCGTGATGGGCGGCGCGCGGACCGAACTCGGAGAGTGCTTCTACCCGCACACCGTGCTTCGCGACGTGACGCCGGACATGCCGGTGTTCCGCAACGAGATCTTCGGCCCGGTCGCGGCACTGACCCGCTTCAGCGACGAAGCGGAGGCCATCGCGCTGGCCAACGACACCGACGCCGGGCTGTGCGCCTACGTCTACAGCCGCGACATCGGCCGCGTCTGGCGGGTGGCCGAAGCGCTGGAGTACGGCATGGTCGGCATGAACGAAGGCATCATCTCCAGCGAAATGGCGCCCTTCGGCGGCGTCAAGGCCAGCGGCTGGGGCCGCGAAGGCTCACGCTACGGCATGGACGACTACATGGACATCAAGTACCTCTGCGTGGGCGGCCTTGACCGCTAGTCGACCCACCCTCGCCGTTCCGGCCCTCCTCCTGCTGTCCGCCTTCACTGCGGCCGCTCAGGAAACCCCCGCCACGCAGTCCGAACCTTCCACCGACTGGCCCCACTATGCCGGCGATCAGGGCACCCAACGCTACGCTCCCCTGCCCGCGCTCACCCGCGACAACTTCTCCTCGCTTGTCTCCGCCTGGCTCTTCACTTCGCCCGACGACCGCATTCCCGGCGCAGGCAGCGACGAACTGTGGGCCGGCAAGCACGAGTCCACGCCCATCATGGCCGACGGCGTGCTCTACAACAGCACCTCCTTCAGCCAGGCCTACGCACTGGACGCCGCCACCGGCAAGCCCCTGTGGGTGTTCGATCCGAAGAGCTACGAGGCCGGCACGCCGCCGAATTTCGGCTTCATCAACCGCGGCCTGGCGCTTTGGACCGGAGGTTCCGCGCGGCGTATCTTTCTCGCAACGGGAGACAGCCGTCTCATCGCACTCGACGCCGAAGACGGCCGGCCGATCGACGACTGGGGCGATGGCGGCGAAGTCAACCTGCTGGAAGGCCTGGGCCAGGAAATATCGAACGACTCGTACGGCGTTTCCTCCCCTCCGCTGGTCTGCGGCGAAGCGATCGTAGTCGGCTCTTCCATCCTCGAGTTCCCGCCGCGGCCGGATACGCCTCCCGGCGACGTGCGCGCCTTCAATGCCCGCACCGGCGAATTGATGTGGCATTTCCACAGCATTCCCAAAGACGGGGAATACGGCGCCGACACCTGGCTGGACGGTTCCAACAACCGCAACGGGGCCGCCAACGTCTGGACCTACATGAGCTGCGACGAGGAGGCGGGCCTTGCCTATTTGCCATTCGGCACGCCGGTGAATGACTCCTGGGGCGGCAACCGACCCGGCGACAATCTGTTCGGCGAATCGCTCGTGGCCGTGGACATGAATACCGGCGAGCGCCGCTGGCACTTCCAGATCACGCGGCACGGCCTATGGGACTACGACCTGCCTTCGGCCCCGGTACTACTCGACACGCCGGACGGCCGGAAACTGGCGGCACAGCCCACCAAACAGGCGATGCTGTTCGTTTTCGATCGGATCACCGGCGAGCCTGTGTGGCCCATCAAGGACACTCCGGTCCCGCCCTCGGACGTGCCCGGCGAGCGCGCCGCAGCTACGCAACCGATTCCATCCAGGCCTGCACCGTTCGACCGTCAGGGCGCCACCGAAGCGAACCTCAACGATCTGACGCCGGAACTGCTTGCGGAAGCCAGGGAGATTCTTGAATCGCTCGACGGCGGGCCTATGTACTCGCCCCCGACGGCCCGCGGCCGGCTGGCGCTGCCCGGAGTTGCTGCTTCCTGGTCCGGTGGCGCTTATGATCCAACTCGCGGATACCTCTATGTGCCGTCCATAACACTGGGGATGATCCTGAACGTCAGGCCCGTCGGCGGCGATCAGGAATTCTGGCTTGGCACCATATCAACGCCGGCGCCATTCCTGTCCAACAGCATGCCAATCTTCAAGCCGCCGTACGGCCGCATTACCGCCATCGACATGCAGACGGGGGAACACGTCTGGATGACACCCGTGGGCCGGCGATACGAGCAGCTTCCGCAGTTCAAGAACCGGAGTATGCCGCCTATGGGCATCCCCAGCCGCACCTTTGTCACCACGACCTCCGAATTGCTGCTGGCGGTGCAGGAGGGTATCAACGTCGTCGTCGGCACTTCACCGCAGTACAACGCCGCTCGCTACCAGGCCAGTGCCTACATGCCGTCGTTGAAGGCGTTCGACCTCGACTCCGGCGAACTGATCGGCGAAGTCCCACTGCCCGCCAATGCCACCGGCGCCCTGATGGCCTATGCAATTGACGGGAAACCTTACATCGTGGTCCCGATAGGCGGCGCCGGCCTCCCCGCCCAGCTCGTCGCCCTCACCCTTCCCTGATCATTCCGCACGCGGCGGGGAGCGGGCTAAAATTGCGCTCCGTTGCCGGTCAGTTTCCTGACCGCAGCCACCATGG
The DNA here is from genome assembly GCA_965116895.1 of Gammaproteobacteria bacterium. Taxonomy (GTDB): domain Bacteria; phylum Pseudomonadota; class Gammaproteobacteria; order Steroidobacterales; family Foliamicaceae; genus Foliamicus. Next base: position 2,027,313 of record OZ220729.1, read on the forward strand.
GGCCGTAGCTCAGTTGGGAGAGCGTCGCGTTCGCAATGCGAAGGTCGTGGGTTCGAATCCCATCGGCTCCATTTCCGACATTCAGGAGAATGCATGGGATTTGTGACTGATGTCGTTCTGCCGCTGGCGCTGGCCTTCATCATGCTGGCGCTCGGTCTCGGTCTCACCGTCGACGATTTTGTCCGGGTGGCGCGCCGCCCGCGGGATTTCGCGGTGGGCGCAATGTCGCAGATCATCGTGCTGCCCGTAGTCGCCTTCCTCCTGGCCAGCGTCTGGCCGATGGCGCCGGAACTCGCCCTTGGACTGATGATCATTGCCGCCGCCCCGGGCGGAGTGACCTCCAATCTCCTGACGTCATTTGCGCGTGGCGACGTCGCACTGTCGATCTCGCTGACCGCGGTGATCAGCCTGCTGAGCGTGATCACGGTCCCGTTCGTGGTCGTCTTCGCCTATGGACATTTCATCGGCGAGCAGGCGATGCAGGACGTCACGGTCGCCGACACGGCGATCAGCGTTTTTCTGATCGTCACCGTCCCGGTCTTGATCGGCCTGCTGGTCCGCCGTTTCGCCAAGGGTTTTGCGCTGCGGATCGAGCCGGCGGCCCGCGCCCTGTCCGCCGTGCTTTTCGTGCTGGTGCTCGCGGGCGCCATCTACCAGGAACGCAATAACCTCGCCGACTATTACGCGCAGGCCGGATTGGCCACTCTTGCCCTGAACCTGCTGATGATGGCGATCGCTTACCTGCTGGCGCGGTGGTTCGCCACCGGAGCGAAACAGAGAACGGCCATCGCGATTGAATGCGGGCTGCAGAACGGGACGCTGGCCATCGCCATCGCCGTGCTCCTGTTCGGCGGCGGGCTTGCGACCGTGCCGGCCGCAACCTACAGCCTGACCATGTTCGCTACCGCGCTGATTTACGTCGCGATACTGCGGCGAACCAGCCGCACAGACGCCTGACGCGCGAGACTATTTCCCGCCCAGGGCTGCGGGCGCAATGCAGTCAATGCAGCTGAACGATTCCGGCCAGGCATTTGGGGGCGATGGTCACCCGGGCGAGGATGTGTCCATCCTCCAGCGACAGCCTGACCACCTCGCCGGTGAACCAGTTGGCGGCGTAGGCCGTCTCTCCGTTGAGGCCCGGCGCAACGAGCGCCCAACCGAATCCCTCCAGGGGATAGCTGGCGACCTCCTCGCCGGACTCCTTCAGCACGGCGACCCTGGTGCCCAGCGGCAGAACAAGCCGGTCGTCCTTCAGGTGCTCGACATCGAACATCATGGCCGGCGGCGCGCCGGGAGGCGCCTCGGGCAGGGTCATGAGATCGGCCAGCTGGGCGCCCGTCTGCAGATCAAAACGCATCAGCCTCGGGCCGGTCTCGGACGTATAGATCAGGGTGCGGCCATCGGAACCCAGCGTGGTGTGGGTGGCGCCCATGCTGCCGCTGACGCCGCCGTGCACCTCGGGCACGAGCTTTCGCACCAGGTTTTCCCCGGCGTCGTATTCGTAGATTTCCCCATGTCCGACGCTGGCCGGATCGTCGGGCAGATAAGGATAACGGGTCGTGAGCTGTTCCGGCTGGGCACTGCCCTTTAAGTACTCGATCAGCACGAAGTGTCCGTTGCCGAGAAACTGCACCGAGCCGAAGGGACGGTCGGCGAATCTTTTCGCCGGCAACAGCGTGCCGTCGGGCCTCACCCTTACCACCAGCCAGGCAAAGCTGTCGAACGCCCAGAGCGTATCGTCCGGCCCGAAGGTGAGGCCGCCTATCAGATGGGAGGTGTCCTCTATCCAGAGAACGCCCCGGAGGTTGAGGTCGGCGTCGAACTGCAGGATGCGGCCGCGGCCGGCGTGATCGTCGTCGGGGGCGTTCAGCAGCGTCGCGCCGATGAACACATCGCCCCGGGCGAACGATTGCAGCGTCGATTCCGCCGGTGCGAATTCGTCGGGTGACTGCTCGTCACTCACCGCCGCATTGCCTGCGCAAACCGCGCACACGAGCGCCAACCGCAACAGTCTCATGCCGATCTGGAGTCATCCATGTCCCGAGTAGCGGAAATGATCCGGAAGACCCGGTCGAGCATGGCCGCGCGCCAGGCTTCCCGTTCGTCTTCCACGTCTTCGTCCGGCGCGTAGTTTTCGATCTCTTCCGCCGTTGCGACCTTGCCCTGGGCCGCAAGCCGTTCATGCGTGTCGAGCCGCTCCTTGACGACGGACACTTCTCCGACCAGGGCCACGATCATGGCCAGCAACTTGTCGGAGTCGTGCGATTCCAGGAAAAAGGGCCTGCGCCCCTTGGCAACCCGTTGTCTCGGTTTAGCTTTCCCGTCCGCCAGCGTATGCCCCCTTGCCCTGTTTACCGGGTTGTTTCCTGCATTTTTTGGAGCGGGTAGTATAGGTCGATAGTCCAGACAAGGCCAAGCAAGCGCCTGGGAGAGCACACATGCGCAACAACTCGGACCACGCCATGTTTCCGGAAGCCACCCACGACGAGCAATCGGCGCAGAGTTTCGTCAAGACCCTGAGGGTGTTCACGACCAACAATTTTCACGCCGGCAACACCGCGATCCTTGCCGAAAAGCGCCCGCCCCAACGTTCGGACGGCTCCTGTCCCTCGCGCAAGGAATTGCGCGAGGTCCTGGAAGACGAGCCCCACAACAAGTGGTGGAGCTCCATGATGCGGACCACGCAGGAAGTGCTTTATGACACGGTAGGCCCCAGCATCGAACGGCAGCTGCCCGAGCTCATCGACAGGGCCAATTCCTTCAGGGGCACGCTGGGATCGCTGACCCTGGATGACAGCGTCGAAATGCCTAAGTACCTCGCGGCCGTGGACGTTCACTGCAAACCGGGCAGTTACCAGCAGGAAATGACCGCAGACGATGTCTTCGCCGGGGCCGAATTCGACCGCACCTACCGCCTCTACTCGATGGGCCGTTTAGGCCCCAACCTCGACGGCATGGGCCAGACGCTGGTTGCCTGGCTGAAGGATCACTTCAGCGATGCGGGCCCGCGGAGGATCCTCGATATGGGGTGCACGGTAGGCCACTCCACAATGGCCTATTGCGATCACTTCCCGGATGCGGAAATCCACGCGATAGACGTGGCGGCCACCTGCCTTCGCTATGGCCATGCCCGCGCCGTTGCCATGGGCAAGGAAGTCCATTTCTCCCAACAAAACGCGGAGCGCACGAAATTCGACGACGGGAGTTTCGATCTGATCGTGTCTACCGCCCTACTGCACGAAACCTCGCGCAAGGCGATCCGGGCCATCCACAAGGAGTGCCATCGCCTGCTGGCGCCCGGCGGCCTGATGATCCACATGGACAACATCGTGCCGGACAAGGCCCTTGAAAAGTACTACTGCGACTGGATGGCAAGGTATAACAACGAGCCCTACATGGGCGCGCTTCAGGACGAGGACATGGTCGGGATCTGTGTCGAGGCGGGTTTCGACAGGGACAAGATCCAGCTGGGTGAAGGGGTCCCCCGCTTCCGGAACAAGTGCCTGGCGGAGAACAGGGCCTACGGAAACCTGATGGTCTGCGCCCGCAAGTAGCCGGACAGAAAATCCCGGGCCGGCTGCGGGTTGCCGCCCGAAGGTCAGTGCTGGCGGCGCTGGGGCAGGAACCCGGTCGCCAGAAAGACAACGACAAAGACGACGAGTACGGTCCACATCGCCGCCGAGTATTCCAGCGGTTTGAGCCAGACCTCGTCGTAAAACCCGTAGCGCGGCGCCAGCTCGCCGAAGGGGACCCAGAAGATGGCCTTGGTGGGAATGGCGTATCGGATGGCCGCCATCACCCGGGTGAATTTCATCAGCCGCCACAGCAGCCAGCATCCCCAGACCGCCAGGACGGCGGCAATGCCGTAGGTCACGGGATGGCCATAACCCAGAAACCGGGCGTCGCCGAGAAACAGCGAGGCGCCGTAGAAAAACCAGGTCACGTAGAGCGTTTCCAGGAAGGTAATACGGCAGATATTGCGTCCCTGCCCCGGCTCGCGTTCGCCCAGATTGAGCCGGCCCTTCTTCTGGATCCAGTAGAAGGCATTGCAGCGGGTGTTCTTGTTGAACACGAAGAAAAGCAGCGTCGCCACGCAGATGCCGAAGGAACCCTGGATGTAGAGCAGGTGCGCGGGCCACTTCACGCCCGGTCCCACCTCCGGCATGGGCAGATTGAGTGAAACCTCGTTGAACTTGAAGGAATACGAGGCCCAGCCGATCCAAATCAGCATCCCTGCCGCAAAACCGAGCAGAGTGCCGCTGACTTCGTCGTTGCGCTTGATTCCGATCAGCAGGAGAGCCGCGGCAACGGCGCCCACGCCGATAAACAGTCCGCCGGCGTTCTCGTAGCCGATCAGGTCCCGCACCAGGATCACGAAGGAGTGGGCCAGCGGCAATGCCAGCAGAACGGCGAAAAAGGCGATCACGCCGATAAACGGCGGGCGGTAGTAGCGCCGCCAGAACGATCGTCGTGCGTCGGCGGCTCGAGTATCAGCCATCGCTCGCCTCCTCGCGAGAGCGCCGCAGGATTCTGTCGCCCAGCAAGCGTCCGACCCCGGCCAGAAGACAGCCTATATATTGCACCTTGCTCAGCACCACCCGTTCCGCCAGCGGGTCGCGGCGGCGCAGTTCGGCGCAAAGCTTGTCGGCGATGGCCACGATCGCCGCCGCTTCCATTCCAAAGCGAAGGTCGCGAAGCTGCCCGGGCAGCGTCCTGGCCAGCACGAGCAATTGGCCGGTCGCCTCCAGGCAACGATCGATTACCTGCCTCAAGGCCGGCGTGGAACGGCTGCCGACGAGGTCCTCAACCGAGCTTCCCGCCTCGTTCATCCAGCGCTGCGGCAGGTACACCCGGTTCAGGGCCTTGTAGTCGTCCGCGCAGTCCTGAAGATGATTGAGCACCTGCAATGCGTTGCAGAGGGCGTCGGACGCCGGATACGCGCTGGCCGGCTGACCGTGCAGGTCCACCAGGTAACGACCCACGGGGGCCGCCGAGAAATTGCAATAGCCCATCAGGTCGTCCCAGTCGTCGTAGCGCAACTGGGTGGCGTCCTGCTTGAAGGCGAGCGTCAGGTCCACGCAATGCCGGTGAGTGACTCCGGTCTCCTCGAGGCTGCGGCGGATTTCGTGCGCCTTCCGCAAAGCGGGGTCGCCGCTGCCGTTTCCGGCCACGGCCCGCGCGAACCGGTCCAGGCGCGAAATTTTTTCCTGCGGCTCAAGGTCGGGATCGTCGGCGATATCGTCGATCGCGCGCGCGTAGGCGTAAAAGCGCGCAATGTGCCCGCGCAGCCGTGCGGGCAGCAGCCACGAGCCGACCGGAAAGTTCTCGTCCCCCGCGCCTTTGCCCGACGGACGCTCAACGGCTGAGATTCGATGCAGTGCTTTCTCCCGATTCAGACCGGTGCGCATGGCGGATTGCTAGTATAGGCTCGGCAAGGATGGCGAGATGCCGGTATGATCGTGAATATAATGTGTTCTCAATCGACAAACGGGCCGTACAAGCTAAGGGGGTAAGCTTGAACCAAGTCAGGATCGCACATCAATCGATGACTAGGCCTGCCGACCCGGTTCCGGAAAACATATCGCCTGCGGCGCACGCAAATCGCGTGGTCAGGCAATCGGGAACTTCGTTCTACTGGGCCATGAGATTGCTGCCGGAGGACCGGCGGCAGGCCATGTACGCCGTCTACGCCTTTTGCCGCGAGGTCGACGACATCGCCGATTCACCCGGCGAGTCCGCGGACAAGTTGCGGGCGCTCGACGGTTGGCGGAAGGAAATAGACCTGCTCTACAGGGGAAAACCCGAGCGCCTTACTTCACGGGCCCTTCTGGAACCGGTCGATCGATTCGACCTGCCGCAAGAGGAGTTTCAGGCCATTATCGACGGCATGGAAATCGATGCGGTTCCCAGGGTTCGCATACGGTCGGTGGATGGCCTGCTCGACTACTGCCGGAAAGTCGCGGGCGCCGTGGGCATGCTCTCAATCCGGGTGTTCGGCATGCCGCAGAAGCCGGGCCCGCGAATCGCCGTGGCCCTGGGCAACGCCTTGCAGCTCACCAATATCCTGAGGGACGTCAAGTCGGATGCGGCCAGGAACCGTCTCTACATTCCTTCGGAGACGCTGCAGAAATACAGTGTGGACGAAAGATCGCTGTCCCGCATCATCGTTCATCCGTCCTTCGCCGGCGCCTGCCTGGAGGTGTCGAGACTCGCCAGGCGCTACTACCTCGAAACGGAGTGGTTGCTGAAGGGTTTGCGGCGGGGACTGATGCGCCCTGCCGTCATCATGATGGAAACCTACCAGGAAACACTGAATCTGCTCGAAACGCGCGGCTGGAAGAAGATTGCCGATCCGGTGTCGCTCAAGAGTTGGCGGAAGGTCTGGCTGGCGCTGCGCCATGGGCTCTTCTAGCGGCCGTTCGGGTGCGGTTCATGTTGTCGGTGCTGGACTAGCCGGACTTTCGACGGCAGTTTCCCTGGCGGCCGACGGCCGGCAAGTCACGATATACGAAGCCTCCGCCCAGGCCGGCGGGCGCTGCCGTTCCTATGAGGACGCCCGGCTTGGGTGCCGGATCGACAACGGCAACCACCTGCTGCTCAGCGGCAATACGGCAACCAGGCGCTATCTGAACGCGACGGGCGCCGACGACGTTCTGATCGGGCCTGCCCGCGCCCGTTTTCCCTTTTTCGACGTTCGCACCGGCCGGCGGTGGTCGTTTCGGCCGGGCGCGGGAAAAATACCGTGGTGGATCTTCGACAAGCGGCGGCGCGTGCCGGACGCGCCCGCCTGGCGCTATCTCTCGGCGCTCCGACTGGCTTTCGCCGGACCGGAAAGCACCGTTCGGGAAACGCTGGGAAACAGCGGCGTGCTGTTCGAGAGATTGTGGGAGCCGCTGGCGGTTGCGGCGCTGAATACCTCCACCAGCACGGGAGCAGCGCGCCTGCTGTGGCCGGTATTGCGGGAAACCTTCGCCAGAGGCGAGGCAGCCTGCCGGCCCCTGGTGGCAAAACACGGCCTGTCCGAGGCGTTTGTGGAACCCGCGCTTCGCATGTTGCGTGCAAATGGCGCGAGCATTCGGTTCAAGACGCGGTTGCAGGCGGTCGAATACCGCGAAGGCCGCGCAACCGCACTGGATTTCGGTTCCGAAACGACTCCGCTCGGAGACAGCGACAGCGTCATTCTTGCAGTGCCGCCGGTCACGGCGGCCTCGCTGGTCCCGGGATTGACCGTGCCCGAGCAGAGCAATCCCATCGTCAACGTCCACTTTCTGCTGGCGCGACCCACCGATCTTGCGCCGGAACTTCCGTTTATCGGCCTGATCGGCGGAACGGCCCAATGGCTGTTCGTTCGCGGCCGGATCGCGTCGGTAACGGTCAGCGCCGGCAGCGACCTGGTCCGGGAACCCGTCGAGGAACTCGCCGCAAGTACCTGGAGCGACGTGGCCAAAGCGCTGGCAATGGACCCGCAAGACCTGCCCCGCTACCGGGTGGTCAAGGAGAAACGGGCCACAATGGCGCAAACGCCCTCGCAGGTCCGCCGCCGGCCGGCCACGGCGTGCGGCTACGGGAACCTTTTCCTTGCCGGCGACTGGATCGACACCGGCCTGCCGGCCACAATCGAAAGCGCCATCCGCTCCGGCGAGAGCGCGGCCCGCGCCGCGTGCGCAAGGAGCCCTGTCGCAGCTTGACCGATCACCCGGGAAGGGTCGTAATATAGCGCGGCCATGAGCAGGCGATCGGCAATCCTCTCACTTGCGGTCTGCGCCGGTTTGATGGGCGGCGCCGGCGCACAGGCGCAGACGGCCTGGTACGAAGGCGAGGACCGCGAGCATTACGTCGGCAACGCCGGGTCCTTCTATCCCCAGTTCGACATAGGCAGCACCGCGCCGCCGGAAACGACGGCGGCGATCGAGTCGCTGGTGGGGGACTTCGCCGGCCGCTGGCGCGCGAAAACCTGGACGACGGTGAAGGACCTGTTCAATCCCGATGACGAACCGTACGTGCTGCTCGCCCATCAGCCGGACTGGCTGGTCGGATGGGACCAACTCAACGGTTATTTCTCCGGGAAGCCGACGATGCCCGAGAAGAGCATTCCCGCTGAGGCGCCGCCGGGCCTGCGGGAAATCGAGGCCAGTCACTACGAGTACCGAGCCGAAGGCGAGCTGGCTGAAATGATGTACACGCCGGACCGCATCCGGGTGCGCATGATCGACGACGATCTCGCCCTGGCGATCTGGTACGTGGATTTCCAGTTCAAGCCCCGGTTCGGGTCGGCCAAGGGCGAGCATTTCAAGGCCAATGCCGTGTTCCGCAACACCGCCGACGGCTGGAAGTTCATTCACTACGGCGAAGCCCCCATGTCGGCCATCATGTACATGGAGCGGCTGTACCGCAGCCAGGTCAGCCAGGAGTTTCTCGACCTTCTGTCCGGTGGGAGGCGGCCGCAATGAGAAAGGCATTACTGCTTGGCTGGGTGCTGCTGCTGCCCACGGGCCTTCCCGCCGAATCCATCCTGCACGAAGAGACTACGGCGCCCGCCGGGATTGCCGAAGACATCGAGGACCTGGTGCTGGAGTGGGCCGACAAGTTCAACCGGGGCGACTGGGCTCAGATCCACGACACCTGGGACCCCGACGAAGAAGCGCCCTATTACCTGGGCGAGGAGCGGGACCGCTGGGTCATGGGCAAGGAAGGCCTGCACAGCTACTTCAATCCGCCTGCCTTTGTCCTCTCGCTGATGGAAAGCGTCCATATCGTGCCCTACCGGCTGCGCGTGCGCCAGGTCTCGGACTCCATCGTCATCGCCACCTGGGACAACCGCCTGGACCTCAAGGTGCGCACCCGCCCGGCGATCAACGACGACTACCGTGTGAACGCGGTCTTCCGCAAGAAGCCCGATGGCTGGATGTTCATTCATTACGCCGAACTGGCCTGGTCCGCGCTGACCTACATGGAACACCTCTACCGCAAATCGGTCTCCCCGGGCTTCCCGGAAAACGCCATGCCCTATGACCGGCGCACGCGCCCGGAACGCGAAGAAGCGACACAGAACTGAGTGGCGCACTCGGAAGACCGAATCCCAACGCCGGATTCAACAATTCATGAGTGAATATTCCTTGCACACCGGCAACAAGGCCGGCATCCATGAGGCCCTGAAGGCGCTTGCCGCAGCCGAAGGAAAAGCGCTCGACCAGACCATAGAGCGCATCTATCATCCCGATGCGCGCTGGTACGGTTCCCATCCGATCAATGAGCTTGAGGGAACGGATGCCATCAAGGAGGTCTGGCAAAACCTGCGCCGTTCCTTTCCGGACATGGAGCGTCGCGACTCGATCTTTCTCGTGGGCGAATCAGGCACGAAGCAGTACGCCGCGACGGTCGGCATCTACCAGTCCAACTTCGTGGCCGACTGGCTGGGCGTGCCTGCAACGCACGGCGTGGCGCACTTGCGTTACGGCGAAGCGCACGAGCTCGTCGACGGCCGGATTAGCCACACGTATGCCCTCTGGGACCTCCTTGATCTGCTGCGCCAGACGGGCATCTGGCCGATCGCGCCCAGCCTTGGGGCCGAGGTCGCATGGCCCGCGCCCGCTACGGCGGACGGGGTGCGTCTGGGCGAGGAAGATGCGGAACTGAGCGCCAGCAGCATCGCACTGGTGCAGGCGATGCACCAGGGTCTGTTCCGGTTTGACGGAAAGGACCTGGACAGCATGCAGCAGCACAAGTACTGGACCGGGAACTTTCTCTGGTACGGCCCTGCCGGTATCGGCACGGCCAGGGGAATGGACGGCTACCGGGCGCATCACCAGGCGCCTTTTCTGAGAGCGTTTCCCGACCGCGGCGGAGCGGGCCATTTCATTGACATGGGCTGCGGCAGCTACGCGGTCACCGGCGGCTGGCCGAGCGTCCAGGCTACTCACAAAGGACCCGGCTGGCTGGGGCTGGCGGCCACCGGTAAGCGCGTGACCATGCGCGTCATGGACTTCTATCGCATCGAGAACGGCCTGATCGCCGAAAACTGGATTCCGCTGGACATAATCGAGGCGCTGCTACAGCTTGGAACGGACGTGCTGGAGCGCGTGGCGCACCTGAGAGGCAAGCCGAAAACCAGGCTCTGAACCTACAGCTTGCGGCCGAGCTTTGCGGCGAGGCGCAGGCGCAGGGCGTTGAGGCGGATGAAGCCCGTGGCGTCGCCCTGGCTGTAGGCGCCGCGGTCGTCCTCGAAAGTCGCCATGCTCTCGTCGAAAAGGCTGTCCGGCGAGCGCCGGCCGAGCACGGTCAGTGATCCCTTGTAGAGCTTCAGACGCACGAGCCCGTTGACGGGTTCCTGCGTTTCATCGATCAGCGCCTGCAGCGCCTTGCGTTCCGGCGACCACCAGTAGCCGTTGTAGATGAGCCCGGCGTAGCGCGGCATCAGTTCGTCCTTGAGGTGGGCCACTTCGCGGTCGAGCGTAACCGACTCGATCGCGCGGTGCGCTTTCAGCAGGATCGTGCCGCCGGGAGTCTCGTAGCAGCCGCGCGACTTCATGCCGACGTAGCGGTTCTCGACCAGGTCCTGGCGGCCTACTCCGTGGGCTCCGCCCAGTTCGTTCAGGCGCGTCAGCAGCCTGGCGGGACTCAGACGCCCGCCATCCAGTGCCACGGGGTCGCCGCGCGCGAACTCGATTTCCAGAACCTGCGGTTCATCCGGCGCCGCTTCCGGCGACACGGTCCAGCGCCAGATGCTCTCGTCGGGCTCTTTCCAGGGATCCTCCAGGTCGCCTCCCTCGTAGGAAATGTGCAGCAGGTTGGCGTCCATGGAATACGGCGACTGGTCCCGTTGCTCGAAATCGACCGGTATGTCGTGATCCCGGCAGTAGGCCAGCAGCTTCTCCCGGGAGTTCAGGTCCCACTCCCGCCAGGGCGCGATCACCTGGATGTCGGGATTCAGCGAATACGCTCCCAGTTCGAACCGCACCTGGTCGTTGCCCTTGCCCGTGGCGCCGTGGGCGATGGCGTCGGCGCCGGTCTCCTTCGCGATTTCCACCAGGCGCCTGGCAATGAGCGGACGGGCGATGGCCGTGCCCAACAGGTATTCCCCTTCATACAGCGCATTGGCGCGGAACATCGGAAACACGTAGTCGCGGGCAAAAGTCTCCCTCAGGTCCTCGACGTGGATTTCCTCCACGCCCATCGACTTCGCCTTGGCGCGCGCCGGCTCCACCTCCCCGCCCTGGCCGATGTCGGCGGTAAAGGTCACCACTTCGGCGCAGCGGGCCTCCTGCAGCCACCGGCATATCACCGACGTGTCCAGCCCCCCGGAGTAAGCCAGCACAACCTTTCGCGCGCGCGCCATCGCCGAACTCCAGCGGCCGCCCGGTCAATCGAACCGGCGATTCAGGTCAATTACCAGCGGGCCTTTTCCTTGAACTGCTGGTAGGCCTCGTCGAGCCCTTCCGGCAGGTAATCCAGGAACGCGCCCGGCGCGTAGCGGGACTTGTAGCCGTCAAGCACGTGTGCGTAAAGCTCGGAGTGGAAATCGGGAATCCGGTGCTGCTTGCGGAAGGCGGCCATGGGGATCCGGTAGTTGATCAGTTCCTCGTGGTGGCCCTCGACCTCGGCAAGGATCTTTCCGTCCGGGCCGATGATGACGCTGCCGCCGCCGCCCGCAGTTTCGAAAAAGCTCTTGTTCCCCGGTGACACGGCGTTGTTGGACAGCGCGCCGTACACCTTGTTCGACTGGCAGACGTTGCGCATGTCCAGGTGGTTGTATCCGCCCGTTGATGTCCGGATGATGATCTCGGCGCCCTTGATGGCCATGGCCCGGTAAAGCTCCGGCTCCATCTTGCAGGGCGAGATGCAGATGTTGCCCACCGAGGTCCGCGCCACGGGAATCACGGCGTCCCAGCCGTACATTTCGACGTAGCGCTCCAGCACCTCGTAGACGGAAGTCGTGAACAACTCGAAGCCCACGAACACGCCATGGATGTTGCGGGCCTTCCACTGCTGGGAAACGATCTCGCCGTCCGGCCCGATCACCACCGCCACGCTCATGATGTGGCGCGGCCAGTCCTTGTACTGGGCATAGGTGCCGAAAGAGATATAGCAGTTGTGCTCGCGCGCCTTGGCGCCGATGGCTTCGGTTTCCTCTCCCGGCAATTCGGGGGCGAAGCTCAGTATCTCGGAGCGTGTCCACCGGTCCCAGCCGGTCAGCGGGAACTCGTGAAAGGCCAGGAAATCCTTGTGTCCGCCGTAGTATTGCGCCCGGTCGATCAGCCACAGCATATGGTCGAGGTTCTTCTTGAGCGTCTGCTTCGTATTGGCGGCATCCACGGGATGAACGCGCGACTGCACGACGCCGAAGTTCACGGTGTCGCTGCGCAGCGGCGCCGTGGGATAGGTGCCGTCGGTGCTACCGGCGGTCTCGTCCGCCGAGGCCTTCGAAGCGGTCAGCGTCGGCAACGCGGCCATTCCCGCCAGGGCGCCTGCGCCGCCCGAAAGCAGGCTGCGACGTGTTATCTGGTTTGTCATGGTTTTTCCTCCATTTGGTTGGCGCGCTTCTCGTCCACGTACTTCTTGAACTCCTCGTAGAAGGTCGTTGTGTTTCGAGTGACCTCCTCCGGAGAGCGCAGGTATTCCGAATCGTTCCTTTCCATGTAGTCGAGGATGTCCGCGGGAAGGTCGGTGACCCTGGCAAGCTTCTTGCCGCGCGTCGACATCACCAGGCCGCCCGCCCAGCGCCCCATCTCCATCCACGGCGCCCATTGGCGGTTGGAGACCCAGCTTACGTTCGCGGGCGCGGCGCCAAGGTCCTGGTTCTCCAGGTCCGCGCGCTTGACATGGTGGTTGTAGACGGCGGCGCCCTGATAGTAGGGGCTTCCCACATAGGCCGGGTATTCCTCCATGCTCAGCGGCGATTCTCCGAAGAACATGAGGTCCCAGTAGAAAGTCACGTCCCCCATATGCTCGGTATACGGTTGCAGGGCAGATCCTCCTTCAGCCGGGTAGTCGAAACGTCCGTTTACGTTGATGTTCCGGATGTGAAATACCTGCACCTCGCGTTCGGTGAAAGGGTTGAACCAGGTATCGAGGACCTCGCCGGTGTCGGGGTCCTGGAAATATACGCATTCCCGGTTCAGCCAGTCATACCCGTCTTCGTCCCTGACAGTCCGGGAGGTGACGAGCGCGCTGGTCTTGAACAGCAGCCTGCTGCGCTGCCCCGGAATGAAACTCCATACATGACCGGTGCTCCACAACGGTGCATCCGCCCCCGAAACGTCGGAGCGCGCCTTGATGTACGCGTCCAGATTGTCTCGCGGGTCCTCCAGATCAAGCGACCGCCGGTTTGCGCCCTCGGCCGACGCCGCAGAGGCGGCGACACCAGCGGCAACCGCCGATGTAATGAACCCACGCCGCGTATTCATGACCTTGCCCATCTTCAACTCCTCCTGCCGTTCGTCAATAGTCCAATGGATTGCCGGGGGACTCGATGAACCTGCCGCTCTCCTCCAGAGTGAGGCGGGCGACCAGCCCACGGAAGTCGCGGATCGCGGGTGTCAGTTCCAACTTGGCGAATTCGCCGCCCATGCGGGTCTTGACCCAGCCGGGGCAGATGCTCACGACGGTAATGCCGCGGTCGGCCAGGTCCCCGGAAAGCAGACGCGTCACCATGTTCAACGCGGCCTTGCTGGTGCGGTAGGCGTAGAGATCGCGCTGAGCCCGACTGATCGAGCCCTCGATGGACGAGAGCGCGACGAACTTGCGCTGCTCGCTGCGGGCAATTTGCTCCACGAAGCACTCGGCGCATTTCAGCGGCGCCAGGGCGTTGACGTTCAGGACTTCGCGCACGATCCCGTAGTCGATATGTCCGAACGATTGCCTGAGGTCGGACTCCGCACCCGGTTTGGGTCCGAACAGGCCGGCGTTGCTCAGGAACACGTCGATCGTTTCGTCCTGCAACTCTCCCGCCAGCGCCGCGATGGCGTCGAAATCCGACACGTCCAGCCTGAACGCCTGCACATTGTCCTGCTCCGCCAGCTCCAGCAGTTCTCCGGCCACCTCCGGATTGCGATAGGTAGCCAGCACGCGCCATCCATCGGCCGCATACTGCCGCGCGAACTCCAGGCCCAATCCGCGATTGGCGCCGGTAACCATTACGGTTGACGACATCTGTTTCTCCCAAACCGCTCTGCGGAGTTGCATCGTACACCTGCAAGGCGATTTCCGAAAACCCGGCCCGCTGATAAAGTACGGGCCGATGAGCGAGATCCTTCAACCGCCCGGCTGGCCGCGCCCCAAAGGATACGCCAACGGCGTCTCGGCGCGGGGCAGGCTGGTGTTCACGGCAGGCCAGGTCGGCTGGGACGCGCAGGGCAATTTTCCTGACACGCTGACCGGGCAGGCGGAGCTGGCGTTGGCGAACGTGGCGGCGGTGCTGGCCGAGGCCGGGGCCGGGCCGGAACACCTGGTGCGGCTTACCTGGTTCATTACCGACCGGCGCGCGTATCTGAACGCCCGGCCTGAAATCGGCGCGGCCTACCGGAGGGTGCTCGGCAGGCATTACCCGGCCATGAGCCTGGTCGAGGTTTCGGCCCTGGTCGAAACGAAAGCGCTGGTGGAAATCGAAGCCACGGCCGTGATCCCGGACTAGCCGGCAAGAGAGCATTCCCGTGGCAATGTGGCGTCCGGCCGAGCGCATCAAGTATGCGGCCGAGCCCGGCCGCTGGCCGACCCGCGAAGAAGCGCGGCAGTCACGCCTCTTTCAGCCGCTGGCGCTGGGACGGAACGGCCAGTGCCGGCTTAACGAGCGCACCTGGGTGCCGGTGATGGTCCCCTGGCGCGCCACCGAAGACGGCATTGTTACGCCCGACATCCTCGACTGGTACCGGCGCTTCGCCCAGGGGCGCCCCGGCGCCATCGTTGTCGAAGCCACGGGTATCCGCGACATCCCGTCGGGGCCACTGTTGCGGATCGGCCACGACCGCTTCGTGCCCGGGCTGCGCACGCTGACCGAGACCGTCCGCAAGGCCAGCGGCGGATACACGCGCCTGTTCATTCAGATCATTGACTTCCTGAGCATACGCAGGCGTCCCAAGCGCGAAAGATTTCTTAAAGAATTTCTAAAGATTACTTCTCATCATATTGATAAATTAAATATATCTGAATCCGTTCCGGAGGTTGATATCCGTTCGGCCCTGGTCGAAATGTCCGACGAGGAGCTGATCGAGGTGCTGAACGAGCGCGAATGGGAAGCGCTGCAGTACGGCGCCCGCGAGCGCGTGACCGACACTGAGCTGCCGCACATCCGCGACCTTCCTCAAAAGCTCCCCGGCCTGTTCGCCGACGCCGCCGGGCGCTCCCGCGAAGCCGGCTTCGACGGCGTCGAACTGCACTACGCGCACGCCTATACGATGGCTTCGTTCCTGTCCGCGCTGAACACCCGCGAGGACGGTTACGGCGGCAGCCTCGAAGGCCGGGCGCGCCTGCCCGTGGAGGTCTTCGGGGCCGTGCGGCGCCGGGTGGGCGACGACTACGTGGTGGGTTGCCGAATGCTCACCGAGGACTGCCTGAACGGCGGCATGGAAACCGATGAGGCCGCGTTCTTCGCCAGCCGCCTGGCGGCGCAGGGCATGGACTTCATTTCACTGTCGCGCGGGGGCAAGTTCGAGGACGCCAAACAGCCGAAGGTCGGCTGGGCCGCCTACCCCTACACCGGGCCCAGCGGCTACGAGTGCATGCCTTCGTACTACTCCGACGCGAAGGGGCCGTTCGGCCGAAACCTTCAGCCCGCGGGACAGGTGCGCGCCGCGATACGGAAGGCGGGCCTGGATACGCCCACCGTGGCGGTGGGCGGCCTGCACAATTTCGAGCAGGCGGAAAAAGTGCTGGCCGACGGCGAAGGCGATATCGCCGGCCTGGCCCGCCAGGCGCTGGCGGACCCCGACTGGTTCGAAAAGGTCCGCTCGGGCCGCGGCGATGAAGTCCGGCTTTGCCTCTACACCAATTACTGCGAGGCGCTCGACCAGCGCCACCGCCAGGTCACCTGCGAACTGTGGGACCGCGAAGAACTCCAGGAGAAAGGAATCACCATGTCCCGGGACGGCAAACGCCGCCTCGTGGCGCCCCGCCGGAAGAAATAGTACGCACGTTCTGGTGGAATTGCCTTGACCCGAGGTCATTCGGGCATATACTCACTCGCCCCGCATCCTCACGGCCTGTATCCCATCATGCCCCTCGTGGCGCACAACAATCTGCCCTCTTTCGACAGGCTGCGCGAGCAGGGCTACGACGTGCTGTCCGCCGACGGCAGCCTGCCGCTCGACCCCCGCGAACTTCATGTCGGCGTGCTGAACATGATGCCGGACGCTGCCCTGGAGATTACCGAGCGGCAATTCCTGCGCCTGATCGCCAACTGCAGCCAGGCCGTGCAGTTTTACGTGCACTTCTTTTCCGTGGGATGCCTGCCGCGCAACGGCGCGGCGCGGGCGCACATTGCCGAGCACTACACGACTTTCGAGCAACTGCGCGAAGGGCGGCTGGATGCGTTGATCATTTCCGGCGCCAACGTAAGCAATCCCGCCATCGACAGGGAGCCGTTCTGGAACCCGCTTCGAGAGATCATCGACTGGGCGCAGGAGAACGTGAACAGCATCCTGTGCTCGTGCCTGGCGACCCACGCGCTTGTGAAACAGCTGTACGGCATCGACCGCCGGCCGCTTCAGCGCAAGAGGTGGGGCGTTTACAGCCATCAGGCCACCAACCGCCGCCATCCTCTTCTGCAAGGTCTCAATACGCGCTTCGACGTGCCGCACTCACGCTTCAACGAGATCACCCGCGAACAATTCGAAGCCGCGGGCCTGCACGTTCTCGCGGAAAGCGATGAGGCCGGCGTCCATCTTGCGACAAGTCCCGATCAATCCCGCCTCGTCTTCTTTCAGGGCCATCCCGAGTACGACCACAACAGCCTGCTGAAAGAGTACAAGCGCGAAATCCTTCTCTATCTCGCCGGTGAGACCGGCGAGCGTCCGCCCTTCCCGGACAACTACCTTTCCTCCCATGCCGCGGAACTCGTGGAGTCTTTCCTGGACAAAGCCACCCGCGCCAGGGCGCGAGGCGATTCAACGCCCGCGTTCCCCGAGGGAGAAATCGAGCCGCACCTCGACAACACCTGGGGTGACACCGGCAAGGCCCTGTTCGCAAACTGGATAGGGCTGGTGTGCCGGTTGGCTCATTCGGAACGCTGTATTCCCTTCATGCAGGGAGTCGACCGCAAGGTCGCTTTCGGCATGCGGGACTGCGCGTCCTGATCTTTCTCCAAACCCCAACCCAACTACAACTGCAACCACAAGGAGCGCTTCAATGCGACAGGAAACTATTGCCATTCATGGCGGCTACGAGCCCGACCCCACCACCAAGGCCATTGCCGTGCCCATCTACCAGACCGTGGCGTACGAATTCGACAACGCCCAGCATGGCGCGGACCTGTTCAACCTGGCCGTACCGGGGAACATCTACACCCGCATCATGAACCCGACCAACGACGTGCTGGAAAAGCGCCTCGCAGCCATGGAGGGCGGCGTGGCCGCTCTGGCCGTGAGCTCCGGAAGCGCGGCCATCAACTACTCGATCCTGAATATCGCCGAAGCGGGCAACAACGTCGTTTCGGTGCCGCTGCTTTACGGCGGCACCTACACGCTGTTCACGCACATGCTTCCCAAGCAGGGCATCGAGGTGCGGCTGGCCGAAGACGACAGCTCCGCCGCGCTGGAACGGCATGTCGACGAGAAGACCATTGCCGTGTTCGCGGAAACGATCGGCAATCCGGCCGGCAATATCGCGGACATCGAGGCGATAGCGGAGATGGCGCACAGCCGCGGCGTCCCGCTGATCGTGGACAGCACGGTCACACCGCCGCCCCTGCTGAAGCCGTTTGAGTTCGGCGCCGACATCGTGGTCCACTCGCTCACCAAGTACATCGGCGGGCACGGCAACTCCATGGGCGGCGCAATCATAGACAGCGGCAACTTCCAGTGGACGGAGCACGCCGACCGCTACCCGGGACTCACCCGGCCCGAACCGTCCTATCACGGCGTCGTCTACGCCGACGCCCTGGGGCCGGAAGCCTATATCGGCCGCGCCCGAACCGTACCCTTGCGGAATACGGGCTCGGCACTGAGTCCGCTGAACGCCTTTCTGATTCTGCAGGGCGTCGAAACGCTGTCTCTGCGCCTGGCGCGGCACGTCGACAACGCCTTCGCCGTGGCCAACCACCTCAAGGAGCACCCGCGGGTGGCATGGGTCCACTACGCAGGCCTACCGGAATCCCCGTACTACGACCTTGCGCAGAAGTACACGAACGGGCGCCCATCGGCCCTGCTGAGCTTTGGCGTGAAGGGCGGCTTCGAGGCCGGCGTGAAGTTCTACGACGCGCTCAAGCTGTTCCGGAGGCTGGTCAATATCGGCGACGCCAAGTCGCTGGCCGCGCATCCCGCTTCGACCACGCACCGGCAACTCAGCGAGGAAGAGCAGGCGGGGGCCGGTGTGACGCCCGACATGATCCGGCTGTGCGTCGGGATCGAGCACATCGACGACATTCTCGAGGACCTGGACCAGGCCCTGTCGGCCAGCTGATCGAGCGGGTGAGGTCTTGAGGGGGCAAGTAGTCCCGCCGCACCGGCGGGCCGAAAGTCCCCTTCAGCCTTCGGCGTCCCCCAGCGCGCCCCGCAGATACACGGGCCGGGCGTCCTCCGGGCGAAGCAGGCGGCCTTCGCCGTATTCCTGCTTTGCCAGGCGAAGCACCGCGCCGGCGCAGGGAGCGGCGCTGTCCGCCGTCCCGGCTATTCGGCCTGCATTTGCGGCCTGCAGGGCCTGGTTCTCGGACCAGGCCTTGCCGGCGGCGATGAAAGGTGCGGTTCCCGGTACGCGGGATTGGGCCGCCGGCGCAAGCCAGTCGTCCGCCTCAGCCGAAACGAGGCCGGACTCGGCGATCCGGTACCAGCCCAGGTAGACCTGGTCGCGCCCCGCGGGCAGAGCAGGCGCAATCCACGCGCCCTCGGGAGCGGGGCGGTCCCTGGGAGAGAGGGCGTCCTGAGCCAGCACGGCGAGGCTGGAAACCGCGCACAACCCGATCTCCAGGCCCGTTGCAAGTCCCTGGGCCGCGGCCGCCGCCACGCGCAGCCCGGTGAACGCGCCCGGGCCGCGTCCGAAGGCGATGCAGTCGAGATCCTCAAGCGAGAGACCGACCTGGTCCAGAACCTCATCCACCGTTTCATAGAGCGCAGCGGCGATCCTTGTGCCGCCCGGCAACTGCGTCTCGCAATGCCGATCTCCGTTGCAGGCGGCGACCGACGGCGGCCGCACGCCGGTCTCCAGCGCCAGGCAGCGAAAACCGCTCATGCCGCTTCGCGGCGCGGCTCGCCGGCGACGCGGGTCATGAAGCGCAGGGCCTCGCCGGGGTCGCGGGTCAGCGGCATCGGCGGCAGGCTGGCCAGAAAGCGGCGGCCGTAGCCCTTGGTAAGCAGCCGTTGATCGCAGATCATCACGATGCCCTTGTCGCTCTCGCCGCGCACCAGCCTGCCTGCGCCCTGCTTCAACGCAAGCACCGCCTCGGGCAGCGATATCTCGTTGAAGGGATCGCCGCCACGCGCCCGGACTGCCTGCTGACGGGCCCGGTAAACGGGGTTTCCGGGCGCCTCGAACGGCAGCCGGTCGATGACCACGAGTATCAGGTCCCGGCCGCGCACGTCCACGCCCTGCCAGAAACTCCGGGTACCCAGGAGAATGCAGTCTTTCCTGCTCCTGAATTCCTCCAGCAGCAGACTGCGCGGCCTGCCCGCGCCCTGGGCGACGAAACGGCCCTCCCAGACGGGATTCCCGCTCAGTATCTCCCGCGCTTCGTCGACGGCGCGGTAGCTGGTAAACAGGAAGAAAGCCCGGCCTCCGGCAGCGGTGGCAACCGGCAGGGCCGCCTCCAGCACCGCCTCGGTAAACCCTTCCGCCGTGCGCCCCGGCACCGGCAGGTCCTGCGGGACGTAGAGCAAGGTGTTGCGCCGGTAGTCATAGGGGCTTGACACCAGCAGTTCGCGCGCGTCCTCGAATCCCAGACGCCGCGCAAAATGCGTGAAATTGCCGTCGATGCTCAGCGTCGCCGAGGAAAAGATCCACGATGCCTCGGTATCGTCCACCAGGCGCTGGAACTCCCCGGCGATGTCCACCGGGGTCAGATTAAGACTGACGTGGCTTCGCGTGGTGCGGATCCAGCCGGCGCGTAGATTACCCGGCACGGCGGGGTCCGCGTCGAAATCGGCGTCCGGGTAGGCGTAATCCGCGTACTCGAACTCCTGGTCACTGCGCAGATTGTCCAGGGCTCCGGACATGTATTCGAGGCGGTCGCGCATGTCGCGCAGGCCGGCGGCTGCGAGAACCAGGGCGTCCTGCTCCTCGTCGGCGGCGTCCTCGCAACACTCGATCAACTGCCCCATCGCGAAACCAAGCATCTCGATCTCGCGGCGAAGCATTTCCGGCGCCCAGTCGCTCTCTCCCGCTTCCCGCGGACAGGCCAGACGCAGATCGCGCACGGCGTTACGCAGCGCATCGTGTTCCTCCTCCACTTCCGCCCACACGCCCGCGGCCAGCGCCTCGCGCTGGACGTCCTTCAGGGCGTCCATGATCTGTCCGGTGCCCAGGTTTAGGGCAAGGCTCTCACGCGCCACTTCCGGCAATGCATGGGCTTCGTCCACGACCAGACAGTCGAACTTCGGCAGCAGTCCGTCCGCGCCGGCCGCCTTGAGTTGCAGGTCGGCCATCAGAACATGGTGATTCACCACCACGATCTGCGCCTGCGCGGCCTGATCCCGGGCCCGAAAAACGTGGCAGGACTCGAAATCCGGGCACTCCTTGCCCAGGCAGTTTTCGCGGGTAGAGGTAACCCTTCTCAAAATTGGCGCGTTCTCGGGCACGCCTTCACAGCGGGCCAGGTCCCCCGAAACGGTGTGCCCGGCCCAGGCCTGGACGCTTTCCAGGTCAACGCGCTCCCTGCCGTCGAGCTCGGCGGGGCTGTCGGCGGCCAGTGCGAGACGGTAGCGGCACAGGTAGTTGGCGCGGCCCTTCAGCATGCGCACCCTGACCGGCCGTCCGAGCGCCTCGCCCACCTGCGGCAGGTCGCGCAGGAACAACTGGTCCTGGAGGTTGCGCGAATAGGTGGAGATGACCGCGCGGCGCCCGGCGAGCAAGGCCGGAACAAGATAGGCCAGGGTCTTGCCCGCGCCCGGGCCGGCCTCCGCGATCAGGCAGCCGCCGTCGGCCAGCGTCTCGGCCACGGCAAGCGCCATCTCCCGCTGACCCTCGCGCGCGACAAAACTCTCGATCGCGGACGACAGCGGCCCGTCGGGAGCGAAGGCTTCCAGCACCCGGTCGGCGGTATTACTGATTTCGCCCTCCTCAGCTTGCGTCGAGTACTTGCGATGTTCGCCCGCGCAGCAGCGCCAGCGCACCAGCCGCCTTAGGGCCCGATGTTAACGGGCCCTAATACTCGACGGAAGGAGCCGGTGGCAACTCTTCCTCGGCGTCCCCGGGCTGCAGGTCGCGAAAACGCATGCAGGCGCTTTCGAAATACACCTCGCACTCACCGGTGGGCCCGTTGCGCTGCTTGGCCACGTGCAGCACGCGCTTGTTGACGTGGTAGAGATCCTGCTTCTCCTGACTCTCCGGCAACGTAACGAAGGCGACAACGTCGGCATCCTGCTCGATCGCCCCGGAATCGCGCAGGTCGGAAAGTTGCACGCGCCGGTCCGGTCGGCGCTCCACCTCACGATTCAACTGCGACAGGACCACGACCGGCACGTCCAACTCGCGCGCCAGCGCCTTCAGCGACTTCGAGATGGAGCCCAGCTCCATGGCGCGGTTCACGTCGCGCCGTTCGGAGGGCGCGGCATCGATCAGTTGCAGGTAGTCCACCAGGACCAGGCCCAGCTTGCGCCCGGACCGCTCCTCCGCCCGCGATACCCGCCGGGCGCGCGAGCGGATCCGATCGGGAGTCAGCAATTGGGAATCGTCGATCAGAAGCGGCGCTTCCTTCAGCATGTTCAGCGCACTGTTGACCTTGCTCCAGTTGCGTCCGATCTTGCCGATACGAAGATCCGCGTGGTCGATTTCCCCCAGGGAGGAAAGCAATCGCAGCGCGATCTGCTTCTTGGGCATCTCAAGGCTGAACAGCAGGGCCGACACGGGCTTCTGGCTCAAGACCGCCGATTGCGCAATCGTCAGCGCCAGCGAGGTCTTGCCCAGCGAGGGACGCCCGGCCAGTATGACCAGGTCGCCATTCTGCAGCCCCGCGGTCAGGTTGTCGAAATCGGTCAGCCCGGTGGCCACGCCGGTCACCGCCTCGCCGCTTTTCTCCCGCTCGCGCAACCAGTTGACGAGTTCGGCGCGAAACGCCTCGCCCATGCCCAGTTCGTCGAGGTCGCCCTTGTAACTCTGCTCGTTGATCTGGAAGATTTCCTGCTCGGCTTCTTCCAGAAGTTCCTCGGCTTCCCGGCCTCCGGTCTTCAGCACCTTCCCGGTAATCCGCCTCCCCGCCCGCGCCAGCTGGCGAAGGATGGACATGTCGCGAACGATCCGGGCGTAGGTCTCCACATTGGCCGCGCTGGGCGTGCCGATCAGCAGATTCCCGACGTATCCGGCACCGCCGGCGTCGTCCAGTTGTTCACGCGAGCGTAGATGCTCGCAGACGGTCAGATTGTCGCAATGCTTGCCGCCATTGATGAGGTCGCGAATCGCGCCGAAAATCAGGCGGTGGTCGTCGCGGGAGAAATCGCCGCCCGCCAGCAGGTCCGCCACCTCATCCCAAGACTCGTTATCCAGCATGAGGCCGCCAAGCAGGGCGCGCTCGGCGTCAACCGAAGAGGGAAGAAGATCGCTCTCAGCCATCTCCGCCGGAATCCGCTGCCTCAGCCTGCGTCTCGGCATCAGCCTCGGCGGCGATCTCATCCGATTCCCGGGCCGGCGGCTCCGTCAGTTGGGTCTCTTCGGCTGCCTCAACGCCGGCTTCCGGTCCCGTCTCCGCCGCTTCCTCGTCCTCGTCCGCCGGCAGCGGTTCGGCCCCCGGCAACACTTCGGTCTCGCCGGCCAGTCCAACCACTCGGATCGTGGCCTCCTGCTGCAAGTCGGCATGCAGCTTCAGAATAACGGGGTGTTCGCCCAGCTCCTTGATCGGGCCGTCGGGCATCTGAACTTCCGAGCGCGACACTTCCACGCCGGCTTCCTCGAAACCGGCGGAGATCTCCGCCGGGCCGACCGAACCGTACAGCTTGCCCACCGGGCCGGCGTTGGCGATGATGGTGAGCGGCAGAACCGCCTGCACCTGCTCCGCACGGGCCGTGGTGGCGGCCATGCGTTCCCTTTCCATCGCCATCAATTCCGCGCGCCGCTCTTCGAAAGCGGCGATCTGCTCTTCGGTGGCAGGCGCCGCCTTGCCCTGCGGCAGCAGGTAGTTGCGCCCATATCCCGCGCGCACGTTCACGATGTCCCCGATCCCGCCGAGGCTCTCGACTCTTTCCAGGAGAATGATCCGCATGACGGCTCTACTTCTGCTGATCAGTGTAAGGCAGCAGGGCGAGATAGCGGGCCCGCTTCACGGCAAGCGCGAGCTGCCTCTGATATCTAGCGGAGGTTCCGGTGGTGCGGGCCGGGATGATCTTGCCCGTCTCGGTCACGAACTGCCGAAGCAGCCCCACGTCCTTGTAGTCGATCTCCTTGATCCCCTCGGCCGTGAACTTGCAGTAGCGGCGGCGGCGGTTGTAGCGGTTCATTCCTTCTCCTCCTTCGCGTCCTCGTTGTCCCCGGCGGCGGCATCATCGCCCGGCGTATCGCTTTCCCCGGATTCGTCCCCGGTTTGATCGTCCGCTTCCCCGGCGGGCTCATCGGCGGAGGCATCCGTCGCCTCCTCCTCTGCAGCCGCAGCTTCATCCGCGGCCTGATCATCTTCTGCGGCATCGGCTTCCGCCTCCGCGGCAGCTTCCGTTGCGGCGGGCTCAACGTCCGACTCCGCGGCGGCTTCCGACTCCGCGGCATCTTCCGGCGCGGCGGCATCGGCTTCCGGCTCCGTCTCGGACTCCGGCGCGGCGGCGGCATCCGGCTCATCTTCGGAAGCAGGCGCATCTTTGGCGGCTGCCTTCGCCTTGTCATCCTTCTCGCCGGCCTCCTCGCGCTTGCCGCGCCGGCCGTGGGCGAGTTCCTTGTCGTACGGAAACTCGCGGCTCTCCCGGGCCGCTTCCTTCTCGACCGCCCTGGCGAGAACGGACTTGTCGGTGACCGCCTCGTCGCGGCGGACAACGAGGTGGCGCAGGACCGCATCGCTGAAGTGCAGCGCGCCCACCAGTTCGTCCAGCGTGTCCTGCCCGCACTCCACGTTCAGCAGCATGTAGTGCGCCTTTTGCACCTTGGCGATGGGATAGGCCAGCATGCGCCTTCCCAGGTCCTCGTTGCGATGAACCTGGCCCTGACCGCCTTCGATGATGCCCACGTAGCGGTCCATCATTACGCGGGCCCGCTCACTCTGATCCGGATGGATCAGAAGCATGATTTCATAGTGTCGCAATGGAACTCCTCAATGGTCTCGGGCCGCCCGACGGTACGGTGCGGCTAAGGAGAAAACGCGGGCCGAAGCCCGCAGCGTGGGGGAGGGATTATACGGGAACCGTCAACCGGCGAGCAGGTCGAGGTCGAGGTGCCCCCGATCCTCGTCCACGCGGGCAACGCGCACCAGCACTTGCTGACCCAGAGCAAAACCGTGCAGGCCCCGACCCCGCTGCCTGTTGCGGCCGCGGCGGCCCCGGCCGGCCGGCAGGCGCCCGCGCGGGATCATCCCTCTCATGCCGACCTCCGGCACCTGCACGAACAGTCCCTTGCCGCTTGCATGCGAGACGACGGCGTCGAGGGTGTCGCCGAGACGGCCGGACAGATAGCGCAGCTTGTAGGCCTTTACCGCCGTTCGCATTGCCATCTCCGCCAGGCGTTCCTTTTCCGAGCAGTCGGAGCCCGTTTGAGCCAGCTCGTTGCCCCGCAGCGGCGCGGCTTCACCCCGGCCGCCGTCAATCAGGTGCTTGATCGCGCGGTGCGCGAGCAGGTCGGGGTAGCGGCGAATCGGCGAAGTGAAGTGCGTGTAGGACTTCAGCGCCAGGCCGTAGTGGCCGATATTGGCCGGCTGGTAACAGGCCTGCTGCATGCACTTGAGCGTTGCGACCGCGATCGCTTCGTACGAAGGCTGACCTCGAAGCGCCCGCAACGCCTGGTTGATCTCATCGGGATTGCGCCCGGCCGCCTCGGAAAGCGGATGCCCGGCACGCGCGAACAGGTGGCGGAGTTCCTCGAAACCTTCAGCGTCGGGCGGCGAATGTACCCGGTACAGCGCCGGCATCCTCGCCCGGCCCAGGAACCGGGCGGTGGCGACATTGGCGGTGATCATCAGTTCTTCGATCACCCTGTGGGCGTCGTAGCGCTCGGTCTGCTCCATCGAACGCATTTCGCCGTCCGGTCCGAGGCGAACCCGGGTTTCCGGCAGGTCCACTTCCAGTGCACCGCGGCGGCGGCGGGCAATGGCCAGCAAGCGCCAGACCGTGTAGAGCCGTTGCAACGGTTCCAGCAGCGCGCCCAGCTCGCGACGCGCCTTCGCGTTGCCTGCCTCGATTGCAGCGTGAACTCCGGAATAAGTCAGTCTGGCCGCGGACCGCATGACGGCGCGGTAGAACCGCCAGGACTTGAGGCGTCCGCGGGCATCCAGACGCATTTCGCAGGCCATGCAAAGCCGATCCACGTCCGGCTTGAGGGAACAGAGATCATTGGAGAGCACTTCGGGAAGCATCGGCAACACCGAGCCCGGGAAATACACCGACACGCCGCGCCGGGCGGCCTCCCGGTCCAGGGGATCCGCCGGACGCACGTAATGCGAAACGTCCGCGATCGCCACAATGACGCGCCAGCCATCGCCGGCGGGCTCGGCGAGGACGGCGTCGTCGAAATCGCGCGCGTTGGCGCCGTCTATGGTCACCAGCGGCAGTTCCCGCAGGTCTTCCCGCTCTCCGGAGGATGGAGGACGCGCGGCGATTCTTCCGGCATGCCGGCGAACGCGCGCGGACCAGAACGCCCGAAGCCCCGTTTCAGAAATTACGCGTTGTTCGATCGCAGTCGGCATATTCGGAAACCCGGAGAATCATTGACATATGGAGTGTTAAAACGCAAAATTCCGGCCTGTTCCAGGCGCCTTGGCGCCCCGGCGGCGGGTAACCGCGCCGGGCCCGCAAGGCAACATCGTGCCGAGGTGGCGGAATTGGCAGACGCGCTGGCTTCAGGTGCCAGTGGGGGCAACCCCGTGGAGGTTCGAGTCCTCTTCTCGGCACCAGGTCGCAGAATGCCGGTCCCGGCGTCGCATCACGAATCGAAGGGATGCCGGCGTACGATCGTTTCCTCGCGCGCCGGTCCGGTTGACACGATGCAGGCCTCGAGGCCCACCAGGGCTTCCAGCTTCCTGATATAGGCGCGCGCTCCGTCGGGCAGATCTTCCCAGCGGGCGACGCTGCGCGTGCGACCGCTCCATCCATCCATCTGCTCGTAGCATGGTTCGCACTCCGCGTACCGGTTCATGAGCGCCGGGCGCGTATCGATCGCTTCTCCTTCCATTCGGTATCCGGTGCAGATTCGAAGCGGATTCACTCCGTCGAGCACGTCGAGCTTGGTGATGCATAGACTGTCGATCGAACCCCGCTGTGCGGCCGAGCGCACCGCCACGGCGTCGAACCAGCCGCAACGGCGCGGGCGGCCCGTGGTCGCGCCCCATTCTGCGCCCTCGCGGGCCAGGCGCTCGCCCACTTCGTCCTGCAATTCCGTAGGGAAAGGTCCTTCACCCACCCGCGTGGTGTAGGCCTTCACAACCCCCACGACCTCCTTGACTTGCGCGAGATGGGCGCCGGTTCCGGCCAGTGCTCCGGCCGCCACGGTGCTCGAGGAAGTCACATACGGATAGGTGCCGTGGTCGATATCCAGCATCACGCCCTGCGCGCCTTCGAAGAGCACCGCCCCGCCACCGGCATTCAACCCTTCCAGACGGGCGGCAACGTCGGCAACCAGGGGGCGCAGTTCTTCGGCCAGCGCGAGCCATTCCTCCGCTACCCGGTCCGGGTCCACGGGTTCCGCCCCGTAGTAGTTCTCCAGCATGAAATTGTGCAGGTCCAGGGCCGCCTCCAGCCGCCGCCGGAACGCTTCCGGCGCAAACAGTTCGCCGACGCGAACCGCCCGGCGCGCCGCCTTGTCCTCGTACGCCGGACCGATTCCGCGACCGGTCGTTCCTATCCGTCCCCGGCCGGCGTGGCGTTCGCGCGCCCGGTCCAACGCCATGTGCGAGGGAAGAATCAGCGGGCAGTCCGGACTCACGAACAGCCGGCCGGCGGGATCCACGCCGCGCTCCCTGATGGACTCGATCTCCTTGAAAAGCTGCGGCAGATACAGCGCCACGCCGTTCCCGATCAGGCATTCCACACGGGGGTTCAGGATTCCGCTGGGCAGCAGGTGCAGCACCAGCGTCTCACCACCGTGAATGACCGTGTGACCGGCGTTGTGGCCGCCCTGAAAGCGAACGACGGCGTCGCAGCGTCCGGCAATCAGGTCCACCACCTTGCCCTTGCCTTCGTCGCCCCATTGGGCGCCGATCAGCACAACGCCGCGGGCAGAGGTTGAGGCATCAGGCATAAGGTTGCGAGTCCGAGCGCGGAACGCCCCCGCCACCACGGAACCTGGCGGGGCGGGGCTATTCCTTGCTTTCCGACTCGTTCAGGTACCGGAAGAAATCGCTGTCGCTGTCCAGCACCAACAGGTCGCCGCCGTTGCCGAAGGAATTGCGGTACGCGTTGATGCTGCGGTAGAAGGAATAGAACTCCCGGTCCTGGTTGTAGGCGCCGGCATAGGTCTCGGCCGCCTTCGCGTCACCTTCACCCCGAGTGATCTCCGCGTCACGATAGGCCTCGGCCAGGATCACGGTGCGTTGCCGGTCGGCATCGGCGCGAATCTGTTCGGCCGTCTCGGCCCCTTCCGCGCGCAACTCCGAGGCCACGCGGGCCCGCTCCTGGCGCATCCGCTGAAACACGGATTCGCTGACCTCGTCGCGGAACTCGATGCGCTTTACGCGCACGTCCACCACATCGATCCCCAGCGTCGTGGCGGCGTTGCGCGCGTTGTTCAACATGTCGAACATGAGCTCCCGGCGTTCCGCCGAAACCACTTCCGGCACCGTGCGCTTGGCAAACTCGGCGCGGATGTCGTCCTTGATGATTTCCAGCAATCGCTGCTGGGCGCGAAGCTCGTTGCCGCCATCGTTGGAGGTGTAGTAGGTGCCGATCTGCACGATGCGCCACTTGACGAAGAAATCCACCAGCAGGTTCTTCTTCTCGGCGGTCAGAAAGGCTTCCTGCGGGTTGTTGATGGTAAGAATCCTGTCCGGATAAAACTCGACGTTATTGACGATCGGCAGTTTGAAATACAGCCCCGCATCGGCATAGGTCTGAACAATCTCGCCGAACCGGAACCGCACCGCGTACTCGCGTTCATCCACGACGAACAGGCAGCTGTTCAGGAGGATGACGGCCAGCACCGCCAAAGGAAACCAGGCCTTGAACTTCATGATCCCGAACCTCCCCTGCGCACGCGTGCGTCTTCTCGTTCCGTAATCGTGGAATTCTCCTCGGACAAACCGCCGGCCGGCTGTCCCGAACTTCCACGCTTCATGAGCTGATCGACCGGCAGGTACAGCAGATTACCGCTGCCCTCGGCCTCCAGCAGAACCTTGTTGGCGCCCCCGTAGAATGCCTCCAGCGCCTCGATATAGAGACGCTCCCGGGTGACTTCCGGCGCTTTCGCGTATTCCGCCAGCAGCTTCTCGAAGCGCTGCGCCTCGCCCTCGGCATCGGCAATGACGCGGGCCTTGTAGGCCTCCGCGTCCTGCAGCCGCCGGGCCGCTTCACCGCGCGCCTTGGGGACTACGTCGTTGGCGTAGGCCTGGGCCTCGAAGGCCAGCCGCTCCTTGTCCTCGCGCGCCTTGATGGCGTCCTGCACGGCCGCTTCCACCTGCTGCGGGTAGTTGGCGTCGCGCAGGTTCACCTGGGTCACCCCGATGCCGGTCTGGTAATCGTCCAGCGTCCGCTGAATCAGGTCCTCGGTGCGCTGGGCGATATCGCTGCGCCCCTCGCCCAGGATGTAATCCATCTGGTTCTTGCCGATGATTTCGCGGATGGCGCTTTCGCTCACTTCGCCGATCGTTGCTTCCGGATCACGCACGTTGAACAGGAAATCCTCCGGATCGCTGCGCTGGTACTGAACCACCAGATCCACGACCACGATGTTCTCGTCGGCGGTCAGCATGCGGGTCTGCTGGCTGAAGTTGTCGACCGCCGAGACATTCACCTTTTCCACGGATTCGATCGGCCAGGGAATGTGCCAGCGCAGTCCGGCGCCGGTGGTCCGGGTGTGCTCGCCGAACAGCAGCACCACCGCCCGCTCGGCCTCATCCACGCGGTAAAGGCCGGTAAAGGCCCACAGGGCCACCAGGATTCCAAGCGCCCAGCTCAGCGTGCTCCGAAAAGACCGCTTGCCTCCGCCGCCGAATCCGCCGAAGATCTTTTTCAGCGTATCGCGGACGACATCTTCCAGATCGGGTTGCTGGCGGCCGCCCCGATTCCATGAACCGTTACCACCGCCCGGTTCGTTCCAAGCCATATCAATTATTCCGTGTTGTGCTCGTCAATAAGCGCCTAGGCCGCACCGATGTCCTCGCGGCTGGCCAGTTTTTCGTAAGCTCGGCGAGTCATTTCCAAATCCAGTGTCCAACCTCCGCCGGGCAACAGTCGTTCGCGGAGTACGCGGCCGCGGCGATAAAGCAATGCCCGGAGCCTTCCCTGACCGGCGCCTAGCCGGACCGTGCGACGCAGCCGCCCGGCCGACAAACGCTGTGCAACCTTTGCAAGCAACTCTTCCACACCGGCGCCGCAGAGCGCCGAGATCCAGGCCGCGCCGCAGTCACCATCGACCGCTTGCAGCCCTCCGGGAATTATATCCGCCTTATTGAATACGCGAAGCAGCGGCGTGTTCCCCGCGCCGATTTCTTCCAGCACCCGTTCCACCTCGTCTATCCGCTCCACCTGGTCGGTAGCGGAAGCGTCGATCACATGCAGGATCAGGTCGGCGGAGGCAATCTCCTCCAGGGTGGAGTTGAACGCCGCTATCAGCTCGTGCGGCAGATCGCGGATAAAACCCACAGTGTCGGACAGCAGGACTTCCTGTCCGTGCGGGAGCGCAATCCGGCGTATCGTGGGATCGAGGGTATCGAAGGGCCGGTCATGGGCGGTTACCGTGGCGCCGGCCAGGCGGTTGAAGAGGGTGGACTTGCCGACGTTGGTGTATCCGGCCAGGGAAACGAGCGCGGATTCGGAACGCTTGCGGCGCGCCCTTCCCAGGCGCCGGCGCGCCATGACGCCGTCGAGCTGGGTTTCCAGGCGCCGGATTCGCTGGGACACCAGGCGGCGGTCGGTCTCAAGCTGGGTTTCGCCGGGGCCGCGCAGTCCGATGCCGCCCTTCTGGCGCTCAAGGTGGGTCCAACCGCCCACCAGGCGCGTTGACAGGTGCTTGAGCTGGGCCAGTTCCACCTGCAGCTTGCCTTCCCGGCTGCGCGCCCGCAGGGCGAAAATGTCGAGGATCAGGCTGGTGCGGTCCACCACGCGGCAGTTCAGCGCCCGCTCGAGGTTGCGCTCCTGCGAAGGACTCAGCGCAAAGTCCACGACCAGCAGCGCGGGAGCGACCTGCGCGCACCTGGTCCGGAGTTCTTCGAGCTTGCCGCTGCGGATCAGGGTGCGCGGATCGGGACGGCGCAGTTGCGCGGTAACGGTGTCGGCGACTTCGGCGCCGGCTGAAGCGGCCAGCGACTCGAATTCCAGCCTTCGGGCGTCATCGCCCGCGGGCACCAGCAGGATGGCCCTCTGGTCAGGCAGATTCTCAATCAAACGATTCGGCCTGCTCCTCGCGCAGAATGCTCTCCAAGTCTTGCTGGCGAACGGGGACGATGGCGGATATGGCGTGCTTGTACACGATCTGGCTTACGCCATTGTGCAGCAGGATCACGAACATATCAAAACCCCCGATCACGCCCTTGAGCTTGATTCCGTTGACCAGGAACACGTAAACGCGCGCCCGGCTTCGGCGAAGTGCGTTCAGGAACCGGTTCTGCAAATCTTGGCGGGTTTCCATGGGAGGCTCCTTGGCGGACTCCCGACGCCCGGCTCGCTGGCCGCGGCCTTCGGGGGATTGTTCTGCTGGTCGGGGCAAGAATGACGCAAGACCTGCGCTCAGCCAATATCGAAATTCGGCCGTTTTGACCAGTTTTTCCGCATCGCGCCACCAGCTCGCGATTACATCATCATTTGCAATCTTCCCTGGCTGCGGCCAGCTTCCCGCGAATACGCCAGTGCGAGTGGATTTCGTTTGCCACTTGCGCGGCGCAGTCGGGATTTTCCGCGACGAGGCGGACGATGCCCTTCTCGGCTCGCAACCAGGTCAATTGCCGCCTGCCCAGCGCCTTGGTGGCCCGGATTCCGCGCACTCTCGCCTCGTCCAGCGAAAACTGTCCGTCGAGATGCTCCAGCAACTGCCGGTAACCGGCAATCCGCGTGGCCGGCAGGCCGGGATCGAGCTTCAGCGCATGCAAGGCGCGCGCTTCGTCCAGCCAGCCCCTGTTCATCATGTCGTCGAAGCGCTCCTCGATGCGCCGGCGCCATGCGCTGCGGTCTTCGGGAATCATCGCGAATTTCAGATAACTCCGCTGCTCGGCCCCGGAATCGTCAGACCAGAGTTCGCTGATCGGCCGCCCCGTCAACCGCAACACTTCCAGCGCCCGCTCGATGCGGGCGCCGTCATTGGGCGAGATGCGGGCGGCGGCGGCCGGGTCAAGCTGCCTGAGCTGCTCGTGAAGGGCCGGCCAGCCCTCCCGCCCGGCGCGCGCCTGAATCGCCTCCCGCAGCGCGGCGTCGGCGCCGGGCAGATCCGCAAAGCCCTGCTCCAGCGCCCGGAAATACAGCATCGTGCCGCCCGCCAGCACCGGCACCTGCCCGAGTTCCCGCGCCAGCTCAAGCTCCCGGCGGGCGTCCCGAGCAAAGCGTGCGGCCGAATAGCGCTCGTGCGGCGAGCACAGGTCCACCAGGTAATGCGGAGCAATGCGCCGCTCCTCGGGGCTGGGCTTGGCCGTGCCGATATCCAGCCCCCGGTAAACGCAGGCCGAGTCCACGCTGATCACCCTGAGCGGCATCCGCTTCGCCAATTCCACGACCAGCCGCGTCTTGCCCACACAGGTCGGCCCCTTCAGGAGCACCGCCTCCACAGTGCCAAGAGATTTCGCGGCATCCTTTCCCGTTCCGTGCTCTACCCGAGCGGGCTTATGTCCCCTTGTGCGGGGAGACGCATGAATCCATCCATGGAGCTCGGTTCCGCCATCCCTGGCTCCAACGCTCCCCGCACAAGGGGACATAAGCCCGCTCTCTCGCTACTGGCCGCGCAGGAAAATGCGGTCCAGGTCCTGGATGCGGAAGGCCTGCCAGGTCGGCCGCCCGTGGTTGCACTGGTCCGCGCGCGGCGTCTTCTCCATGTCGCGCAGCAGCGCGTTCATTTCCTCCAGCGTGAGCCGCCGGTTGGCCCGCACCGAGGTGTGGCAGGCCATCGTCGCGAGGATATGGTGAATCCGCCCCGTGAGTTCTTCGGCCGAGTCCTCGGTCTCGGCCTCCTGCCGCGCCTGCGCCCCCGAGAGCAGGTCGCGCAGCATGGCCTCGGCGTCCCCGCCGGCCAGCAGCGCCGGGATTTCGCGAACCGCCAGCGTCTCCGGACCCACCTGGTCCACCACGAAACCCAGCCGTTCCCAGGTTTTGCGCTGCCGCCGGGCAGTGTCCATGTCCTCGCGGCCGACCCTCAGGCGGACCGGCTCGAGCAGGAGTTGCGAGCCCAGGCCCTGGTCGTCGAGCTGGGCCTTCATCCGCTCATAGACCACCCGCTCGTGGGCCGCGTGCGCGTCCACGATGATCAGGCCCTCGCTGTTCTCGGCAAGGATGTAGATGCCGGCCAATTGGGCCAGCGCGTATCCCAGGGGCGGCATTTCACCCCCGGACGCCATGGGCCGGGGTTCGCGTACGGGTGCGTGGGCCTGGCCGGGCCCCAGGGGCAGGGGCGAGGCGCCCAGCAGCGCAGCAAGCGGCCCGGCGCCGCCCGGTCCGCCGCCGGGGCGGTCCCCCGGACCGTGAAAACCAGCTGCGCCTCCCCCGTCCGCAGTCGCTGCTTCCCCGGCCGCTTCGCTGGGCCGGGTGTCCGCCAGAACGGCCTCCAGCGTGCGCCGGACCACGTCATGGACATTCCGTCCTTCGCGAAAGCGCACTTCGAGCTTGGCGGGATGCGCGTTGACGTCCACCAGCGCGGGATCCATTTCCAGGTACAACAGCCATGCCGGGTGACGGCCGTGGAACATCACGTCCGCATAAGCCTGACGCACCGCGTGGGCCACCGTGCGGTCGAAAATCCCCCGCCCGTTCAGGAACAGGTGCTGCATGTCGCCCTGGCTGCGGGAGTATTTCGGACGCGCCAGCCACCCGCGCATTTGTATGCCCTGGCGCTGTTCCTCGAAGTAAAGGGCGTGTTCGATGAACTGCGGCCCCAGCAGCTTCGCAATCCGCTCCTCCTCCAGCTCGCGGGTTCGCGCGGACGGAAGGTCGTAGCTCAGGCGGCCGTCCTTTTCGTAACGCACGCCGGTGGAGTAACGGCTCAGCGCCATGCGCAACAGCGCCCGGTCGATATGCCTCGTTTCCGTGACCGGTTTGCGCAGGAAGCTGCGCCGTGCCGGCGTGTTGTAGAACAGGTCGCGCACTTCAACCGTGGTGCCCTGTGGGTGTGCCGCCGGGCGCGGTCCCGAGGTGCTGCCGCCGGAACTGCTGACCGTGAAGCCGCTGCGCTCGCCGGCAACGCGCGACGACAGCGTGAGTCTCGCCACGGCGGCAATGCTGGGCAACGCCTCGCCGCGAAACCCCAGCGTCGCGACCGTGCGCAGATCGTCCAGGCTGGCGATCTTGCTGGTGGCGTGGCGCGTGAGCGCCACCGCCAGTTCGTCGGCCGCTATGCCCACGCCGTCGTCGCGCACACGGCACAGGCGCGAGCCGCCCTTCTCGACCTGCACGACGACCCGCCCTGCGCCCGCGTCCAGGCTGTTTTCCACCAGTTCCTTGACTACCGACGCGGGGCGCTCCACGACCTCGCCCGCGGCGATCTGGTTGACCAGGTGGTCCGGCAGCAGTTGAATCGTCATCGCATGGCCGCGAACACCTTGCGCGTGTTCAGCGGCTTCCCCTCCAGGTAGAAATCAATCGCCGTTCCCAACAGCCGGCGCGCCGCGCGGCTTATGTCCCGGCGGTCCCAGTCCCCGCGCGCGATGCCCAGAAGCTCGGCGCCGGAGAAATTCATGGCCTCGCCGGTCCGCGCGCCGTTCGGCAGAGCCTCGGCGCCGTGTTCCATACGATAGCAATAGGCCGCCTCCGGGGCCAGGTTCCGCCCCTCGATGTCTTGCTCGAGGTTCAGTCCGAAGCCGAGCGACGCCAGCAGATCCAGTTCGAAGCGCCGAAGAACCGGCTCCATCGCCCCGTCCGCGCACAATTCGTCCAGCGCCCGCGAGTAGTGCTCGAACAATTCCGGGTGAGGATCTTCGCGCCGCGTAAGGCGCAGCAGGAGTTCGTTCAGATACATCGCGGCAAGAAGCGTCTGCCCTGCCGGAGGGGCCAAAGCGGGATGCTGCGGAGCGTTCTCCGCGGCGGTCAGCGTCGCCAGTTCCCCTCTGCCTGTCCAGGAAAGCAGCAGCCGCCGAAAGGGCAGCGCCACGAGCGCCAGCGCCGAACGTGGCCTGCGCCCGCCGCGGGCGACCAGGCCCATACGGCCGAATTCCCTTGAGAAGGCCTCCACGATCAGGCTCGTCTCGCGAAACGGCCGGCTGTGAAGAACCCACGCTTCGGCCTGTTCCACGCGCCGAACCGTGTTCATCGGCAGTACCGCGGATTGTTGAACCAGTTCTTGCGCACCCGCACCTGCGCACGCAAATGAAACGGGCGCTTGAAGATGCGCTGAAGCTCCATGCGCGCCTGCCTTGCCGCCGCCTTCAGCCGCAATCCGCCGCGGCCGATCACGATGCCGCGCTGTGACGCACGGTTGACAAGCACCTCGAGTTCCGCGACCACCGCCCTGCCGCGCGTATCCAGGGACGTTACGGCCACATCCAGGTCGTACGGGACCTCGCGATGCGTATTCAGGGTCAGCTTCTCGCGCAGCATCTCGGAGATTCGAAAGCTCAGGTCACGGTCCGTTACGGCTTCGGGCGGATACAGCGGATCGCCCTCGGGCAGATACCTGCCCACGACCTCGCCCAGGCGGTCCAGGTTGTCTCCGCGCAGCGCCGAGATCGGCACGATCTCGGCAAACTCGCCTCTTTCGGCGCATTCCTCGAGAAAGGGAAAGAGCTCTTCACGACTCTTCAGGCGATCGATCTTGTTGACGACCAGTATGCACGTCAAACCCGATTTCCCTATTTCCTCCAGGACCCGCTTGTCGCCCGCCAGCCATCGTCCCGCCTCGATCATCATGAGGACAACGTCGGCGCCCGCTACCGAACCCAGCGCGGCGCGGTTCATGCTGCGCGACAGCAGCCGGGCGCCGGGCGCGTGCAGCCCGGGCGTGTCCACCAGCACCAGCTGGGATTCGTCCGTATGGCGCACGCCGGTAATCGCGTGCCGCGTGGTCTGCGGCTTGCGCGTCTCGATGCTGACCTTCTCCTTCAGCAGGCGGTTCAGCAGTGTGGACTTGCCCACGTTGGGACGGCCGAGAATGGGCGCCAGCCCGGCGCGGAAACTCATGGCGACTCGCCGACGGCGGCCAGCACGGACGCGGCCGCCTCGACTTCCGACGCCTGTATCGTGCGTCCCTCGCCTTCAGCGCTCAGGGACAGTTCCGGCACCTTGCACACGGAACGGAAGGACGGCGCCTGGGGATCCTTACCCGAACCGGCCAGCCGGTATTCCGGCGGATTGAATCCCCGTCCCTGCAAATACTCCTGGAGCACGCTCTTGGCGTCGCGAGGCAAGTCCGCGACAGACTCAAGCCGCTGGGCAAACAGCTTCTCGAACACGGCCGCCGCCGGCTCGATGCCGCCGTCCAGCCAGACCGCCGCGAACACCGCCTCCAGCGCATCCGCCAGCATCGCCTCATGCGCGGGTCCGTCCGGCGCCAGGTCCGCGCCCTTGTAGCGCAGATACTTTCCAAGATTCACTTCCCTGGCGACAGCGCCCAGCGTGGCCCGCTGCACCAGGCGCTGGCGCAGCTGGGTCAGCCCGCCTTCCAGGGCTTCCTCGTGGCGCTTGTAGAGGTAATCCGAAGCAACCAGTTCCAGCACGGCGTCGCCCAGATACTCAAGGCGGCGGTTGTTCTTCTCTTCGGCGCTGGGATGGGTCAGCGCCTGCCTGAGCAATTCGGGGCGGGCAAAGGCATGCCCTAGCTTGCGGCCGGCCCACCGGGAAAGCTGCCGGCCGCCGGTCAATTAATCGCGTCGCCGATGCGGCCCCATGCATGCTGCCAATTTCCCAATTGAACCAGATGCGCTCAGCGCGGCCTACAAGGCGATCCTCCGGAATATAACCGACTCCCGGGTAGCGGCTGTCCCTGCTGTTGTCCCGGTTGTCCCCCATCACGAAATAATGCCCCGCGGGAACCCTGAACCTGCCTTCCCTGCTGATCCGGCCGGGCATGAAATGGACGTCATGGCTGGCCTGGCCCAGAAGCTCCACCGCCTTGCGCACGGAGTACGGCGATGCCGGGTTCAGCGGAACCGGCTCGCTCAACTCGATGGGCTCGCCGTTGATGTGCAGCCGCTTGTCCCGATACTCGATGAAATCGCCCGGCAGCCCCACCATGCGCTTGATGAAGTTGGCCCTCGGGTCGGAGGGCAGCTTGAACACCACCACGTCCCCGCGTTTCGGACTTCCCAGCTCGACGACGGTGGTGTTGGTAACGGGCAATCGAAGTCCGTACGCGAACTTGTTGACGAAAATGAAATCGCCGATTTCCAGGGTCGGCTGCATCGAGCCGGAAGGAATACGGTATGGCTCGTAGAGGAACGAGCGAATGCATAGCACCACCAGGAGTACGGGGAGAAAGGCCGCGGCGTATTCGAAAATCTTCGACCTGGGCGGCAGTTCTCCGCCTTCCCCGACAGTGCGCCTGGCGCGCGGTGTCAGGATGAAGCGGTCGACCGCCCAAAGAACCAGCGCCAGGCCCGTAATTCCGACCAGCCAGATTTCCATAGGCCCGCGATTTTACCCGTGGTGGGGACGCGTGCCGCTACGGATTCCGCAGCCGCACCTGCAACAGCCGCCAGTCCCGTTCCCCGAGCATGGCGGGAGTCAGCCACACCCGCACGCCTGAATTCCAGCGCCGCCCGGCAGCGACGCGGCGCAACGTCAGTCCGACCAGACGCCGGAACACAAAACCACGCCGATGCAGCAATTCGGCCTTGTCGATTTCGCCGGTGTCCAGCACCAGCCGCCAATCGCCCGCGGGCGTAAGCCAGACGGCTTCGATTCCGGGCGCGATCGCTCCTCTCCGGGCGCGACGCCATTCAAGCGCCGCTCCCGCGCAGGCACCCAGGGCCACGACAAGACGCAGCCAGACCGGCAGGTCCGCGATCAGCACCGCGACAACGGCGAGCAGAAATCCGGCCGCGAGTACCGGGACGGCCCAGGCCGGCCGCGCAGAGCGAATCTCAATCGTGGCGGCGAATCCGCTCAATCACGCGCGCCTGCTGCGGTGAATCCGGCGCAAGGCGCCCGGTCAGCAGGTCCTCCAGTTCCGGATCGCTGCGCTCGAGAAGCGCTTCGAAGCCCGCCCGTTCCGCGGCGCCGGCCTGCTCGTAGCGATCACTCAGGTAGCGCTCAAGCAGCAGGTCCAGTTCCCGCCGCCCGCGGCGGCAGCGCCATCGCAGTCTCGCCGCCCGGCTCATGGGCCGCCCGGCTCAGGCGCGGCGCTCCAGCAGCCTTTTCTTGGTTTCCGCGATGGCCCGCGCCGGGTTGAGGTCCTTGGGGCAGGCCTCGGTGCAATTCATGATCGTGTGGCAACGGTACAGGCGGAACGGGTCTTCAAGGTGGTCCAGCCGCTCGCCGGCGGCCTCGTCGCGGCTGTCCTCCAGCCAGCGATAAGCGGCGAGAAGCGCGGCCGGACCCAGGTACCGGTCGCCGTTCCACCAATAGCTGGGACAGCTCGTCGAACAGCAGGCGCACAGGATGCAGGCGGCCGGCGTGTTGATCTTCTCCTGATCGTCGCGCGATTGCAGCCGCTCGCGGTCCGGCGGCGGCGGAGTCTTCGTCTTGAGCCACGGCTCGACGGATGCGTACTGGGCGTAGAAATGGGTCAGGTCCGGGACCAGGTCCTTGACCACCGGCAGGTGCGGCAGCGGATAGACCGCCACGTCACCCTTGAGATCGCTGACCGCCTGGGTGCATGCCAGGGTGTTGATTCCATTGATGTTCATGGCGCAGGAACCGCAGATGCCCTCGCGGCAGGAGCGGCGGAAGGTCAGCGTGGAATCGACCTCGTCCTTGATGTGGATCAGCGCGTCCAGCACCATCGGGGCACAGTTGTTCATGTCCACGTCGTAGGTGTCCACCCGCGGGTTCCCGTCCAAATCCGGGTCGTAGCGGTAGACCTTGAAGCGGCGGATACGGCGCTCGCCGTTGGCCGCGGAGTTCTCGGGCAGCGCGTAATGCTGTCCGCGCCTTACCCGGGAGTTCCTGGGCAGCAGGAATTGCGCCATGCGGGGGTCCTGTGTGGTTCAGCTAGCCGGCCGGGCCGGGATTCGGAAATGTTAGCAAAATACTGCGGCGGCTGCCTTGAATCGTACTGCTACACTCGTTCGAATGGCCGCGAGCGTGAAACAGCGCCGCGTATTCCGCAACGGGAGGTTCCCCATGCGCACCGATTCAGGTTTTCTTGCCGCACTCACTCTTGCAGCCGGACTTGCCCTGGCTGCCTGTCAGCCGGATTCCGAAGCGCCCGCCGTTCAGGCCGATGCGGACCAATACCTGGCCATCGACTGGTACGACGGAACCGTTGAGGAGGCTTTCGCCGAAGCCGGGCGTTCGGCCAAACCGTTGTTTCTCTATTGGGGCGCGGTCTGGTGCCCGCCCTGCAACCTGATGAAGAGCACCCTTTTCCAGCAGCCTGAATTCATCGCCAGAACGCGCGATTTCGTGGCCGTTTACCTGGACGGCGACACGCAGCGCGCCCAGATCTGGGGCGAGAAGCACGATGCGGTGGGCTATCCGACGCTCATCGTGTTCGACTCCGCCGGCCGCCAGATGACCCGCCTTCCCAGCACACTGACGCCCGAATCGTTCATGGCGGCCCTGGACGACGCCTCTTCCGGCCTGGCGCCGGTGACCGAACTGGTGCAGGTTGCGCTGAGCGAGGAACGGGCGCTGACGGCGGCCGAATATCGCCGCCTCGCTTACCACTCCTGGTACGAAGACCGCCGGACGCTGGCGCCGGAACAATACCTGGCACTGTTCGACCGGCTAGCCGGCCAAATCCCCGAGGGCGACCCCGAGTTGACCCGGCGCGTTCAGGCGCTGCGGCTGTCCGAAGCGCTGGGCGCCGGCGAAACGGAGCCGGACTCCGGTCATTACGCCGAACTGATGAGCCTGTTGGAGGCGGACGAGCACAACCTCGACAACCTCATGATGTTCTCCGGCAAGCTCTCCGCCGCCTTTGCCGCACTGGCGACCGGGCCGGCGCGGCAGGGAGAGCTCCGGGGCGCCTTGGCCGGGGCGATCGAGTCGGTACTTGCCGGTCCCACCGGCAGCAAGTCCGCGCCGATTTTCGCCCTGGGACTGCTGCTGGAACTGGAGCGTATCGATAACGCCGAAGCCCCGCCCTCTCCGGACCTGCTCACGCGCATCGTGGCCGCGGCCGGGCAGGCCGATGCGGCCGCCGAGACCCAGCAGGAACGCCAGAGCCTGATCTTCTACAGCTACAGCCTGCTGCGCGACGCCGGAGAGCTCGAGCGGGCGCGCGCGCTGCTGGAGAAGGAACTGGAGATTTCCGAGGAACCTTACTACTTCATGTCGCCACTGGCCTCGCTAAGCTTCGAGGCCGGCGACGTGGACGGCGGATTGCGCTGGATGGACCGCTATTACCGAGAGGCGCGCGGTCCGGCCACGCGCTTTCAGCATGGTGCGACCTACGTCCGAACGCTGACCGAGTGGACCCCGGAGAACACCGAAGCCATCATCTCCGCATCGGAAGAAGTGCTGGCGGAAATGCAGGGGCAGCCCGACGCGCTGGCGAACCGCAACCTGCGCTCCTTCGGCTGGCTGGTCGACGCGCTTCAGGCCTGGCGCGACGAGCACCATGCCGGGCTGTCGCTGGCCGCCCTGGACAGCGGTATCGCCGCCATATGCGACGAGCACGCCGGGGAGGAATCCGCCGGCGCCTGCACCGCGATGCAGCGTCGCCTGAGCGACTCGACGCCGGGTATGTAGAAAAATCAGCCGTCCGTTTCGGAACCGTCCAATAGTCCCGGCGGTTCGGACCGTTCTTCGGGCGGGCTCCCGTCGGGCATTTCCGGGCGTTCGATGTCCTGAATCGTGATGCTGCTTATTTTTCCGGTGGCCGGGTCCAGACGCACTTCGCCGGTTATGAGCACGTCCTTGAGCATGTTGGCCAGCACCGCTTCCTTGCGCTCCTCGTCAACAAGGCACTCCATCGGCTCGCCGTCAGCGGGATGGATCCGGCACCGGGCCTCCTTGCCGGTGAAATCGACCATGAGCAGGCGCCCCTCGATCTTGCGGATGTTGACGTTGGGCCGCGTCAGACGCTCGCGTATGTGCTCCAGCGCGGCCGCATTCAGCGCCGATCGGACGGTTCCGGAACTGTCGTTCATTGTGAATTCGATGGCCTCGACGCCCTGACCCAGCAACACGCCGGCATCCCGCCATGCCCTGAGGACGCCGGGATCGATGCCATTCGGCAACGCCTGGTCGGGGTCGCTGTTCCCGATCTCGCGCAAGCCGCCGATCGCGCTTTGCATGACCTTGAGGCCGAAGTCCATTTCCGGGAAGGACGTGTTTTCGAGGCGGCGTTCAAGCCCGAAGCTGGCCGAATCGCCTTCACCGGCAAACGTGACCAGTTCGAACTCCAGTTCCGATCTGAGATCCTGAGGCGGCTGCCCCGGGCGGACGCTCCTCGCTTCGCCGCGCAGGACCCGCCCGGTCCGCTGCACCACCTTGCGCCAACTGTCCAGGAAACTCGCAAGGTGGGCCACCGGCAGCCTGCCACGCTCTATCGCCGGACCCCGAAAACGTATCTCCAGCAGCCGCATCCGGCTAGTATAGGGTGGTATTGCCGAACTGGAGGGGGAACGCATGAAACGGAGATCGTTTGTCAAGGGAACGCTGGCGCTGTCCGCGCTGGGCACCGCACCCTGGCGCCTGCTCGCCGCCGGAAACGGCGAAAAACCCGTCATCGCCCTGTTCGGCGCCACGGCCCGGTCCGGGCGGGAAATCATTCGCCAGGGTCTTCAGCAGGGCTACACCATCAAGGGTTTCGCGCGCACTCCCTCCAAGCTCGGCGTGGAGCATGAGAACCTGACGCTGTTCAAGGGCGACATCTACGAGCGCGACACCATCGACCCCGTGCTGGAAGGACACGAAGTGGTGGTATCGATGATCGGCGTGCCGGCACCCGAAGATCCCGCCGCCGAGATCGGACCCGTCGACATCTACACGGTGATGGGCGAACACCTCATCTCGGCCATGAAGCAGAAGGGCAACACTCGGCTCATCATGGCCAGCTCCACCGGGGTGGAGCACCGCGTGGACGTGGACTCTCCCAGACCGCCGCCGGGGGACTTGAGCGAGAGGTGGCGGTGGCTCGCCCGCTATCTTTACGACGACATGTGGAAGATGGAGGAAATGATCGCAAACAGCGGTCTGGACTTCATGCTGCTGCGGCCCGGCTTCATGGTGGAGGAACCGGCCCGCCACGATATGAAGTTCAACACCACCGGCGATACGCCGGGCGCGCGCGTGATCACCTACGAGGACTTCGCCGCCTTCATCCTGGACAACCTGGATGGCGGGGACTACTGGAACATGGCCCTGGGCATGTATTCGGACACTATCATGGATCCCGCGGCGGAGATCGAGAAATATCTTGCCGAGCAAAAGGCCAGGCAGGAAGCGGAACGACAGCAGGGAGAACAACAATGACAAGGATTCCGGACAAGGCAAGCGCACTGCTGGGCGCAGTGTTCCTGGCCGCCTGCGCAAGCGACGGGGCCGACATGGATGAAGGGGGCTACGAGAAGCTCTACGGCCAGTTTTACGAACACGACAATGCCTATGCCGAAGTGATCGCCCGCTCGGAGGAACACTTCGAGAACATGGACGTCGAGGGCGCGATCCTCAGCCTGGATGACGATTTCACGATGTACGAGATCACCGACGAGGGCGCCGAGGAAATGGTCCGCGGCATCGAGCAGGTGCGCTCGGCCCTGAGCGGCGTGTTCGGTTCCGGAACCTGGCTGGGCGCCAATGTCTACAAGTGGGGGCTCACCGACAACACCCTGGTGCAGATCGAGGAGGACTTCTACCGCACCGAGGACGGCGGCACGCGGGCCGTCAAGTCCCTGGTCGTGGTGGAGTACCGCGACGGCAGGCGCTGGCGCGAGTGGCGCTTCAAGCCTGCGGACAGGTAATTTCGGAGGGCTGTTGCCCGGTGGCGCGGAGGAAATTGGCCAGCAGCGCGTGACCGTGCTCGGAGGCGATGCTTTCGGGGTGAAACTGAACGCCGAAGACCGGCCATTCCCGGTGCCTGAGGCCCATGATGACACCCTGGTCGGTTTCCGCGTCCACATGAAGATCATCCGGTAGCGAATCGCGCGCGACCATCAGCGAGTGGTAGCGCGTGGCCTCGAATCCTTGCGGCAGGCCCTCGAAGAGGCCCTCGCCGTCATGGCGTATCGCGCTGAGCTTGCCGTGCATGAGCCTGGGCGCCCGTGCAATGCGCCCGCCGAAGGCCTGCCCCATGGCCTGGTGGCCCAGGCAGACTCCGAGCATCGGGACGGAACCGGCAGCCTTTTCCACAAGATCCAGGCAGATACCCGCGCGTTGCGGGTAGCCGGGTCCCGGCGACAGGACAATGCCCTGCGGCTGCAGGGCAAGCACCTCGTCCACGGAGATGGCGTCGTTGCGGAACACCCGGCAGTCCGCTCCCAACTCGCCGAGGTAGTGGACGAGGTTGTAGGTGAAGCTGTCGTAGTTGTCGATGATGACCAGCATTTCTTACGCGGCCCTGGTGAACGTGATGTGCAGGCTGGTCAGGCCCCGGAGGATGAAGCTCGGCGCATGCGCTGGATGCGGAT
The DNA here is from genome assembly GCA_965116895.1 of Gammaproteobacteria bacterium. GTDB lineage: Bacteria > Pseudomonadota > Gammaproteobacteria > Steroidobacterales > Foliamicaceae > Foliamicus. Next base: position 2,070,808 of record OZ220729.1, read on the forward strand.
AGTCCTCGTCCAGGGCAATGTCGGTCATCCGCTTGAGAATCGCCCGGATGGCGATCTCCAGTTCCTTGCGCGCCAGCATCTGGCCGATGCATCTGTGGATGCCGTGGCTGAACGCCAGGTGCCGCATTGCGTTCTTGCGCCGGACATCGAGCGCATCGGCCCGCGGAAACTTCCTGTCGTCGCGGTTGGCGGCGCCGTAGGCCAGGTAAATCTTCGCGCCCTTGGGGATCTCGTAGCCGCCCAGCGTCGTGTCCTCGGCCGCGATACGGAACAGGCCCTGCACCGGGCTCTCCAGGCGCAGCGATTCCTCGACGAAATTGGGCACCAGCGAAAGGTCCTGGCGCAACAACTCCTGCTGATCCGGGTTCTCGATCAGGAGCAGCAGTGACTTGGCCAGGTGGTTGCGCGTGGTCTCGTTGCCGGCCACCAGCAACTGCTGCACCAGGGCAAGCCGTTCTTCGATCGACAACTCGCTGCCGTCGTCGTGCCGCGCGGCCGCCAGTCCGGACAGGATGTCGTCTTCGGGGTGGGACTTCTTCTCTTCGATACGCTCGACGAAGTAGTGCTGGTACTCGATGATCAGCCGGGTGCATTCGAGCTTGCGCTCCGGGCTCAGCATGATGCCGAGCGTCTCGATGAAGGCGTCGCTCCAGGTCTTGAACCGCGGCATGTCCTCCTGCGGGACGCCGAGCTGGTCGGCGATCACGCCCAGCGGCAGGGGCACGGCGAATTCATTGAAGAAGTCGCAGCGGCCCCTGTCGATGAATCCGTCGATGAGCTGCTCCGTATGGCGCGCGAGGTAGTCTTCCATGCGCCGCACGACCGGGCCGGTGAACGTGCGGTCGACGAGTTTTCGGAAAACCGTGTGCCGCGGCGGATCCACCTGGCTCAGCACGTCGTGGACGACGTAGCCTTCCTTCTCGAACAGGGCGTCGCTTTCCGAGGTGTCGGGCCCGCCCACGTCCCTGCGCATGTCGATGGCGGAGGAAAAAACCTTCCAGTTGCTCAAGGCTTCCACCGCCAGCTCGTACGACGCGATCATCCACAAGTCGGTATTGGGGTCGTAGTGGACCGGCTCGCTTTCGTGCAGCGCCCGGTAATAGTCGTACGGGCATTCCTGCACCGCCGGATCGGCGATGGTGAAACCATCAGGACTTGCTTGTGTTTCCTTCATGCGACCGTGTCCAGCGCGGCGAAACGAACCGCCTCCTCGGCGGCGCGGATCAGGGCGTTGGCCTTGTTGCGGCTTTCCTCGTATTCCGCGGCGGGGTCGCTGTCGGCCACGATGCCGCTCCCGGCCTGCACGTACATGGTTCCGTCCTTGACGATCGCGGTGCGCAGGGCGATGCAGGTGTCCATGCTGCCGTTGGCCGAGAAGTAACCGATCGCGCCCGCATAAACGCCCCGCTTCTCCGGCTCGAGCTCGTCGATGATCTCCATGGCGCGGACCTTGGGCGCGCCGCTGACGGTGCCGGCCGGAAATGCGCCGCAAAGCGCGTCCATGGCGCCGTAGCGGTCGTCGATTTCGCCCTGCACATTGGAGACGATGTGCATTACGTGCGAGTAGTGCTCGATGACCATTTGCTCGGTCACCTTCACGGAGCCGATCCTCGCCACCCGGCCCACGTCGTTGCGCCCGAGATCGAGCAGCATGAGGTGCTCGGCGCGCTCCTTGGGATCGGACAGGAGCTCGCGCGCCAGCGCCGCGTCCTCGGTCCGGTTCGCGCCACGTCTGCGGGTACCGGCGATCGGCCTCACCGTCACGTTTCCATCCCTGAGGCGCACGAGGATCTCCGGGCTGGACCCGACGATCGCAAAGCCGTCGAAGTTCAGGAAATACATGAACGGCGAAGGGTTGGTGCGGCGCAAGGCGCGGTACAGGGCGAACGGCGGCAACTCGAACGGCAGGCTGAACCGCTGCGAAAGCACGACCTGGAAAATGTCGCCGGCGGCAATGTATTCCCTTGCCTTGTCGACCATCCCGCAAAAGGCCTCGCGGCTCAGGTTGGACGAGGGCTCCGAGGGCCCTGCCTTGGCCCCTTGCCGCCCCTGCGCGTGGTACTGCCCCTGCTCGACGCCCGCTACCGCTCCCGCCAGCGCGTTCACGGCGTTCTCGTAGGCCGATTGCGCGGCGATCCCCTCGGCGGGGCGCACGGGCGTAACGAGCGTGACCAGGTCCTTGACCGAATCGAATATCGCCATCACCGTCGGGCGGACGAACACGCCGTCGGGAAGTCCCAGTACGTCCGGGTTCGGCCGCGGCAATCGCTCCATCAGCCGAACGGTGTCGTAGGACATGTACCCCACCAGGCCCGCGGCCATCGGCGGAAGCGATTCCGGCAGTTCGATGCGCGAGTCGTCGATCAGCCGGCGCAGTTCGCTAAGCGCATCGCCGCTGCAGGGCTCAAAGGCGTCGGCGCGCGCCAGCGCGCTGCGGTTGACTTCGGCCCGGTTGCCGCGGCAGCGCCAGATCAGGTCGGGCTTCATTCCGATGATCGAATACCGCCCCCGCACCTCGCCGCCCTCGACCGACTCCAGCAGAAAGCTGTTCGGCGAATCGCCGGCCAGCTTCAGCAAAACCGAAACCGGCGTATCGAGATCGGCGACCAGCGTGGTCCAGACGACCTGGCCATGGCCGGCCTCGTAGCGCTCAGCGAATTCGTCCAGGTTCGGGAAGAGTTTCATTGTGCAAGAGCCTGGCGTTCCCGGTTTTTCGAGGGCGGGGACGCCCTCGCTCCCGGGGAGGCTAGTAGACGCGCTGCCTGAGGGGGACGGTTTCCACCTCGTCGGTCATGGTTTCGAGTTGCACCGGGCGGTAATCCAGGCGCGCCCGACCCTTCCCGTCGACCCACGACAGGGTATGCCTGAGCCAGTTATCGTCGTCGCGGTCCGGGAAGTCCTCCCGGGCATGGGCGCCGCGGCTCTCCTCGCGGGCGGCGGCGGACGCGAGAGTCGCCATCGCCTGGCCCAGCAGGTTCTCAAGCTCCAGCGTCTCGATCAGGTCCGTGTTCCAGATCAGCGAGCGGTCGGCGATCTTCACGTCGGAAAAGCTCTCGAGCGTATCGCGCAGCCTGGCCACGCCTTCGGCCAGCACCTCCCCGGTGCGGAAAACTGCCGCGTGGTCCTGCATCAGGCGCTGCATTTCGACGCGGACCTCCGCTGTGGGACGCGACCCGTCGGCGTGGCGGATCCGGTCCACGTGCGCGATCGAATCGTCGCCGGCGCCGGCCGGCAATGGCGGCGGCGGACCCTCGCCGCGCAGCGTGTCGGCGCAGCGGCGCGCGGCGGCGCGGCCGAACACCACCAGGTCGAGCAGGGAGTTCGAGCCCAGACGGTTGGCGCCGTGCACCGATACGCAGGCGGCCTCGCCCACCGCCAGCAGCCCGGGCGCGATGTTGTCCCTGTCCTTCAGGGCCTCGCCGTGATAGTTGGTGGGTATGCCGCCCATGTTGTAGTGCACCGTCGGCACCACCGGCATCGGCTCGCTGGTCACGTCCACGTCGGCGAATACCCTGGCGGTTTCGGCGATGCCCGGAAGCCTTTCGGCGATCACATCCGGATCAAGGTGCATGATGTTCAGGTGCACGTGGTCCTTGCGCGGACCCAGTCCCCTGCCCTCGCGCAGTTCGATGGTGATCGCGCGGCTGACCACGTCGCGTGAGGCGAGGTCCTTGGCGGACGGGGCGTAGCGCTCCATGAAGCGCTCGTCCTCGGAGTTGGTCAGGTAGCCGCCCTCGCCGCGCACGCCCTCGGAAATGAGGCAGCCGGCGCCGAGGATCCCGGTGGGATGGAATTGCACGAATTCCATGTCCATCAAGGGCAGCCCGGCGCGCAGCACCATCCCGTTGCCGTCGCCGGTGCAGGTGTGCGCCGAAGTGCAGGAGTAGTACGCCCGGCCGTAGCCGCCGGTGGCGAGGATCACGCGGTGGGCGTTGAAGCGGTGCAGGTGGCCGGTCTCCAGGTCGATCGCCACGACGCCCCGGCACACCCCGTCGACCATGATGAGGTCGATCGCGAAATACTCGATGAAGAACTGGGCCTCGTGGCGCAGGGACTGCTGATAGAGCGTGTGCAGCATCGCGTGGCCGGTGCGGTCGGCGGCGGCGCAGGTGCGCACCGCCTGGCCCTCGCCGTAATGCGTGGTCATGCCGCCGAAGGCGCGCTGGTAGATGCGCCCGTCCTCGGTGCGGGAGAACGGCAGTCCGTAGTGCTCCAGTTCGATGACCGCGCGCGCCGCTTCCTTGCACATGTATTCGATGGCGTCCTGGTCGCCCAGCCAGTCCGACCCCTTGACGGTGTCGTACATGTGCCAGCGCCAGTCGTCCTCGCCCATGTTGCCCAGCGCCGCGCTGATGCCGCCCTGGGCCGCCACGGTGTGGCTGCGGGTGGGAAAGACCTTGGTGATGCAGGCCGTGTCCAGCCCGGCTTCGGCCAGGCCGAAGGTGGCGCGCAAGCCGGCGCCGCCGGCGCCCACAACGACCACGTCGAAGGTGTGATCAACTACCGTGTAATCGCCTGGCATTCCTGCGCGCCCCCGCCGTTCAGACCTGGGTAACGATGCGGGCGATCGCCAGCAGGCCGGCCAGCGCCAGGACGATGTGCGCGAGCCTGGAAACAATCAGTCCGGCCACCCGCAATCCGCCGCCCACGTAATCTTCCAGCACTACCCGCATGCCCAGCTCGGAGTGATACAGGAGCGCCAGCAGGAAGGCGGTCAGCAGGGTGGCGTTGCCCAGTCCCTGGAAGCAATGCAGGAGGTCCTCGTATCGCAAGGTGGGCAGGGACGCCAGCCGCCAGAGGAACCACGGCGCCAGCGGAATGAGCGCCACGGCGCTGATTCTCTGCGCCCACCAGTGACCGGTGCCGTGACCGGCCGAGCCGAGTCCTTCGGCGTGGCCCAGGGGAGTGCGCAAACTCACAGTATCCGCCCCTCGAAGGGTCCCCACCACCAGTACGCTCCGGTGGCAGCCAGCGAGGCCAGGAACACGAACCAGCCGGAAAGCTGCGCGTGTTTCGGCTCGAATCCCCGGCCGATGTCCCAGACCAGGTGCCGCACACCGTTGGCGAAGTGATAGAAGAGGCAGTACGTCCAGCCCAACGCCGCCAGCCGCACGATGGGCAGGCGGAAAAGGCCTTCCAGATTGCCGCCCCAATGCGGTCCCGACGCGAGCGCCAGAAGGCATCCGACCAACGCCACCGAGCCGATGGAAAGCACAACGCCGGTGAAGCGGTGCAGAATAGAAAGAGCCATGGTGTACTGCCAGCGATATACCGACAGGTGCGGCGAAAGCGGCCGATTGGCGGCGGAAGGCATCTACTGAATCTGGAGGGAGGATGGTCTTGAGGGTGAGCAATTGTAGCCCGCATCCGCCCGGGCATTTACGCCTGGACGACTTTGCCGCGTTGCGGGTCAGCGGCGACGACCGCGTGGATTTCCTGCAGGGGCAGCTCAGCCAGGACATGGGCAGGGTCACGCCTTCGCAGGCGGCTCCGGCGGCCTGGTGCAACCGCCAGGGACGAGTGCTGTGCCTGATGGTGGCCGTCGACTGGCAGGATGCGATCTTCCTGATATTGCCGGCCGGGATGGCTGAAACCTGCGCCGAGGGCCTCAAGCGATACATCCTGCGCGCGAAAGTGCGGATCGAAGGCTGGGATCGATCTCCTGGGGGCGAGGGAGTATTCGGATGCATGGGAATCGAGGAACTGGGAACAGAGACTTGGGCCTGCAGGGCGGACGAAGCGTATTGCGCCGTGCGGTTGCCGGGAACCCGTGAGAGGGCCTTGCTCCTGGGCGAACCGCCGGCGCATCTTGAAGACGCTTCGGGTTCCGGCTGGACGCCTGAGGACTGGCGGCTGGCCGATATCGAGGCGGAACTGCCATGGATCGGCGAGAAAACCAGCGGCAAGTTCCTGGCCCATTCGCTGAATCTCGATCTCTCCGGCGCGGTCAGTTTCACCAAGGGCTGTTACGTCGGGCAGGAGATCATCGCGCGCATGGAGCACCGGGGCAGGCCCAAGCGCAGGATGCAGCGCGTGCACCTTCCGGCGGGCTCGGCCGTGGAGGCCGGGGCGCGAGTGGACCATCCGGAGCACGGAGCTGCAACCATAATCGCCTGGTCCGCAGCGCCGGAGCACGTCGAGGCGCTGGCCGAAGTCCGGCTTGCGCGTGACGGCACATAAGCCATGGAGCAGTCGTGAAATCGGTTCAGAACCAGATCGACAACACGCCGATGAGCGGCTTCCAGGTGCTGGCGGTCACCGTTTGCCTCGCGATCAACATGCTGGACGGCTACGACGTGCTGGTCATGTCCTTCGCGGCGCCCTTCGTTGCGGCGGACTGGGCGATCAGCGACACGGTGACCGGCCTGCTGCTCTCGTCCAGTCTGGTCGGCATGGCGCTGGGCTCGCTGTTCCTTGCTCCGCTGGCGGATGTCTTCGGAAGGCGCCGGATGACGCTGTGGTCGCTTGCCGCTGTCACGGCGGGCATGCTTGCCTCGGCGCTGGCGGCCGACCACGTGCAACTGATCGCGCTGCGCTTCTTTACCGGCATCGGAATCGGCGCCATGCTCGCCAGCCTGACGGTGGTCGTGTCCGAGTACTCTTCCAGGCGCCGCCGAACACTGGCCCTGATCATCCTGCAGGCCGGTTTCCCCGCCGGCGCCCTGCTGTGGGGCCTGGTGGCGGTCCCGATCATTCTCGGATACGGCTGGCGCTGGGCGTTCGTATTCGGCGGGGTCCTTTCCGGTTTGATGATTCCGGTAGCCTGGGCTGCCCTGCCCGAATCGCTTGACTACCTCATTACGAGCCGGCCACCCAACGCAATCGAGAAAGTCAATCGCGTGCTGAAGCGAATGGGCAAGGCGCCGGTGAAAGATCTGGGAACCGGCGGGCTGGAGCGACCGCAGCGGGCGAAACTGGCCAGCCTGTTTCAGCATGGGCGGGCAAGGAATACGCTTCTAATCTGGGTGTGCTTTTTCTGCACGCTGCTGGTGTTCTATTTCTTCATGTCCTGGACGCCCAAACTGCTGATCGATGCGGGTCTTTCCGAAGAAGTCGGGCTGTCCGGGGGCATCATCCTCAACGCAGGCGCAATCGTCGGCGGCATCGCTCTGGGGCTGTTGGCCTCCCGAGTCCGGCTCAACTGGTTGCAGGCGGGCTACGCGCTGCTGGGCGGCGGCTTGCTGATCGCTTTCGGGCTCTATTACGGCACGCTCTCCGCGGCCCTCGTGCTCGCCTTCCTGGTGGGCGTTTTCGGCACCGGCTGCATCATGGGCGCCTATGCCGCCGTACCGCAGCTCTATCCGACGGAAGTGCGAACCACGGGCACGGGCGTGGCGATCGGGCTGGGCAGATGGGGCGGTGTCGCCTCACCGACCGTCGCCGGGCTGCTGCTGGACGCCGGTTGGACAGGCCCCAACCTCTACTTTATATTCGCCATTCCACTCGTCGTAGCCGCCGCAGCCGCCATGTTCCTGCGAATCAGAAGGTTCCATTAAATGTCAGAACGTCCCGACAACGGTCTGCAAATGGCGCCCGAGGTCATGCTGGATCTGGCGCGCCAGGCTGCGGAACTGCTCGTTGACAGGACGAGCAAGCTGCCCCGCGAAGGCGCCTGGGACGGCGAGTTCCGGGAAGGGTTGCTGGCGTCTCTCATGGAGGATCCGCCCGAACAGGGTCGGCCGGGCAGCGAGGTGATCGAGCGCGCGGCACGCGAGGTTCTTCCGTACACGCTGAGACTCGACCATCCCCGTTCCTTCGGGTTCATATCCTCGGCCCCTACCTGGCCCGGCGTGCTGGCCGAGTTCATCGCCGCCGGCTACAACGTCAACGCCTGTTCCTGGCTTGTAGCCAGCGGCCCCAGCCAGCTCGAGCTGGTGGTGATCGAATGGTTCCGCCGCTGGCTGGGCTATCCCGAGGGCGCGGGAGGCCTGTTTACCAGCGGCGGCTCGGCCGCCAGCCTGGACGCCTTCGTGGCGGCGCGGGAAGCCGCGGGCCATCCGGAACGAGCCACCGTCTACATGAGCGACCAAAGCCACACGGCGTTCTATCGGGCAGCGATCATCGCCGGCATCCGGCGCGAGTGCGTGCGCGTTGTTCCCAGCGATGATCGATTCCGCCTCGACGTGGCGGCACTCAAACGCCAGGTTGCCGAGGACCGCGCGGCCGGTTATACCCCGGTGGCGGTATGCGCCAACGCCGGCGCTTCCAGCACCGGGGCCATCGATCCGTTGCCGGAAATGGCCGACTATTGCGAAGCGGAGGGCATCTGGCTGCATGTGGACGCGGCCTACGGCGGTTTCGCGGTCGTGTGCGATGAGGGCAAGGCGTTGCTGCGCGGAATCGAGCGCGCCGACTCGGTAGGGCTGGACGCGCACAAGTGGCTGTTCCAGCCGTACGAGGCCGGCTGCCTGCTGGTCAAGGATCCCGCGATGCTGGAGAAGGCGTTCGGAGTGCGCCACGACGTACTGCAAGACACCGTCTGGGGCGCCAATCATCCGAACCTCGCCGATCGCGGGCTTCAGCTCAGCCGCTCGTTCCGGGCGCTGAAGGTATGGATGTCGATTCAGACCTTCGGGATGGCGGCTTTCCGGGATGCCGTCGCGAACGGGATACGGCTTGCGTTGCGCGCGGAGGAATACGTGGAAGCCAGCTCCATACTCGAAGCGGTCAGCCCCGCGTCGCTGGGCGTGGTGTGTTTCCGCGTCAACCCGCAGGATGCGGGAATGGATGAAGAAACCCGCGACGAAATAAACAGGAAAGTGCTGGCGCGAATGTTCTGGGACGACCGCGCGTTCCTTTCGTCGGCGTCGCCTCACGGCAAGTTCTCGCTTCGCCTGTGCATCATCAACCACAACACGGCGTGGAGCGACGTTGAAGAGACGCTCAGGGCAGTCGAACGATTCGGCGCGGACGCCATGGAAAGTTGACACCGACAATCGAACGTCGGCCAGGCGAGGCCAGGCACATCCCGTCCTGCGGACGGCAGCCTTCGGTTTTCGATCAGAACTGCTGGCGGTAGCTCGCGTAGAGGATACGGCCGTCGAGGCTGTAGAGGTTGTAGGCCTGCGGCAGCGGAGTGCGGAACGAGCCGAGCTCCGGGTCTTCGTCGGTGAGGTTCTTCACGCCCACCGTGATGAGTCCGTCCCAGGGTGCGGACCATTGATAGAACAGGTCGAACTCCGTGTGCGCCGATATCGAGAACTCGGCCTCCGGCAGAGCGAATCCGCCCAGATAGTGGATGTAGCTGGAGACGGTGTGATTGCCGTAACGCCAGATGATCGCCACCGAACTGCGGTCCGAGGGCCGGGCGCCGGCGGCCGCGGCAGCCCCGGCGACGGCGCCCAGGCCCGAACTCCATTCCACGGCCGTGCGTGAGCGGGTCCGAAGCCGGAGTATGGTCCCCGCGTGCGCCTGAAACCGGAAGTCGCCCAGCCCCGCGGTCGGCAGATCGTAGATCAGTTGCAGGTCAACGCCGCGGAACTGCGCCCGGAAGGTGTTGTCCCAGAACACGTCGGCCTCCAGCAGGGCGCCGGTGACCGGATCCCGCTTGAGAAGGCTACCGCTGCCGCACCGGACGATCGCCGCGCGTGTCGCCGAGTAGCGCGTTTTCTCAATGCGCCCGGTGTCAAGGCACTGCCCCTCGAACTCCAGGCCGATCAGCCCCTGCAGGGGCGGCAGTCCTATTCCGTTCTCAAGATCCACGTTCCAGTAGTCCGCTCGGACCGTCAGCGAGTTCCAGGCCACCACCACGCCGAGGTTGTAGCTCTCGGACAGTTCGGGCCTGAGAGTCGGGTTGCCGCCCGTGTAGGTGGGGAACTCCCCTTCGATGCACTCTGAGGGCACGATGCCGTCGTGACGGCATTTCACCAGGTCGAAGCCCGTCTGCAGCCAGAGCGAAGCGCCGTCATAGAGATTGTTCATGCTGCCGGCGCGGAAGCCCTCGCCCCAGGAAGCGCGCAGCAACAGCCAGTCGATGGGCTGGTAGCGCGCCGACAGGTAGGAACTCAGTTCGCTTCCGGCCGAGTCGTCATACTGGTCCCAGCGCAACGCCGCGCTCAGTTCCAGGTTGGGCAGCAGGGGCGCCAGCGCTTCGCCGAACAGCGCCCGGATACGGCGCTCACCCTCACCGCTGACTCCGGCGCGACCGAGCAGGTCGCCGCCCGCGCTCAGGGGATCGTAGATATCGCTGTACAGCTCATCGAAGTAATCGAACCCGAAGGCCCAGCCCAGGCGGCCGCCGGGCGCCCTGAACAGGTCGAAACTCACGTTGCCGCTGTAGGAGCGGAAATCGGCGCGGGAATCGCGGGTGGAGTTCGCGGCAATCGCGGCCACCGCGCGGGCGTTGCCGGGATGCAGTGGATCGAACGGGTTGTAGAGGCCTTGCGAGACGTACTCCCGGGTCGTAAACGCCTTGGGAAAGCAGCAACTGTCCTCGCGGCCCTCGTAACGCGTGTGCCGGGCTTCCAGTTCGTACTCGAAGACGCCGGCGCTTCCATAGGCCAGAAGCGCGGTCTCGGACAGCGTCAGCAGGGCCTTGAAGTCGCGGTTGCCCATACCGGCAAAGCGGTGCCGGAGAGTGTAGGGAAGCAGCTCGGGATACGGAACGTCGAAATCGAATCCCCGCTTCAGTCCGACAGCCGCCGCTTCATCAAGCGGGATGTCGCCCGGCGGGGGCGCGAAACGGCCATGCACGTCCTGCCTGCTGAACAGCGACTGCAGGCGCAGCGCGTGGTTCGGCGTCAGTTCGTAATCCGCATGCAGGAAGGCGCCCGCCCGATTGAGGTCGGTAGTTTCCCAGGCCGAACTCGCGTAGTGGAATCCGCAATGCTCCTCCCCGTTGGCGGCAACGTAGGGGCCAGCCAGCAGCCGCTGTCCCGTGGCCGGATCCACGACCTGTTCGCAATTGGGCGCGGCGAGATGATGGGGCCAGATGGTATTGCCCCAGGAGCTTAAGTTGTCGGCGTTCTCCCAGGCATGCCAGGTGGCCGGAAACGGCGCATTCGGATACGCGGCCGCACCGGCCTCGTAGCCGGTGGTCCCGAGCGTGTAGAACCTGTCCGCCGAGGCGATGTGCCGCTTGTTGCGAAAATCGGCGCTGAACAGGAAACGCCCGCGATCGGTGGCTCCGCCCAGCGTTAGCACCCCCGATTCCGCGTCGGCCCCCTCGCGCGTGGGCCGATCGGTTGAAGCCTGGATCTCCATGCCTTCGTAGTCCTTGCGCAGGATGATGTTCACGACGCCGCCGATCGCGTCGGAGCCGTAGATGGCCGAGGCGCTGTCGGTGAGGATTTCTACGCGTTCCACGGCCGCCAGGGGAATGATGTTGAGGTCAACGGCCTGGTTGGCCGTGACCGGCGACCGCGGCATCCGGCGGCCATCCAGCAGCACCAGCGTGCGGTTGGCGCCGATGCCGTGAATGCTGATCGTAGCCTGGCCGATCCAGGCGTTGCCCGAGCGTTCGCGCGATGATCCCAGGGTGTTGACGGGATTGTTTCTGAGCACGTCGGCCACCGATTCCCGCCCGCTCAACTCAATGTCCTCGCGCGTGATCACAACCACCGGGCGGGCTTCCTCCACGTCGATCCGCCGGATGCGCGAGCCGGTGACCACCTGGCGCCCCAACTCCAGCACCTCCTTCTCCTCGGCGTCATTGCCTGCCCGCGGAGCCGCGGCCGCGAAAGCCACGGAAAGCGCGCCGACCAAGACTGCGCACTGCCCGGCAACGAGCGCAGGGTGCGGCTTGCAAGGCCGGGACTTCATCGATTCCTGCCTCTCCATCGCTCTGTTATATTGCTCCGGCGCGGCAAACCATGTTTGACTCTAACGGACTCGAGCAGGCCCGGCGCGTAATCGCCCGGGTCATGCCTCCTACGCCTCAGTACCGGTGGCCCGGCCTGCGCCGCCACGCCGGCTGCGAGGTCTGGGTAAAGCACGAAAACCACACGCCCACCGGCGCGTTCAAGGTGCGCGGCGGCCTGGTGCTGCTGGACGAGCTGGAACGCGCCGGCGCCTTACCGGAAAAGATCGTTACGGCGACCCGCGGCAACCACGGCCAGAGCATCCCGTTCGCCGCCGTCCCGCACGGGATCTCGGTCACTGTGCTTGCGCCGAAGGGCAACAGCGCGGAAAAGAATGCCGCGATGGTCGGCTGGGGCGCCGAACTGGTCGAATTCGGCAACGACTACGAGGAAGCGCGCCAGGAAGCCGCGCGCCGCGTCGAAGCCGAAGGCGCATTGTTCCTGCCGCCGTTTCATCCGGCCCTGGCGCGCGGCGTGGCGACCTATGCGGCGGAGCTGTTCGAGGCTGTCGGCGATCTCGATGCGGTCTATGTGCCTATCGGCATGGGCTCCGGCATCTGCGGACTCATCCGCACGCGGGACCTGCTGGGGCTGAAGACCGATATCGTCGGAGTCGTGGCGGAGCGCGCTCCCGCAATGGCCCGCAGCTTCGAGGCCGGCGAAGTTGTTGCGACCGACTCCGCCGACACGTTTGCCGACGGCATGGCCTGCCGGGTGCCGATGGCCGAACCGCTTGAGATCGTGCGCCGCGGCGCCGCGCGCGTTGTGGAAGTCAGCGAGGAAGACATCGCCGAAGCCATGCGGATCCTGTACCGCAATACCCACAACGTGGCCGAGGGGGCAGGCGCCGCCGCCTTCGCAGCGCTGATGCGGGAACGGGAGCGGATGAAAGGCAAGCGCGTCGCCGTGATCCTGTCCGGCGGCAACGTCGATGCCGAGGTTTTTCGCGAGGTGCTTGCCGGCGGCGTGCCTCAGCCCTGAGCCGATTCAGCTCCGCTCCAGAAAAGCGTTGATCGCAGGCGCTACCGTCTCACGCAGATAGCGCGTTCGCGGCGTTGTCCCCCACCAACCCGAATGACCACCCGCGGAGGGATGCGTAAAGGTAAGCAGGTCCACCGGCTTCCCTGCTATCCGCACGGTTTCCCGCGTATCGCCTGCCGGGGGCAGCGGCAGGGCATTGGCCATCCAGCGCCGAAGCCCCAGGCCGTGGACCACGATCACCGTCGGCTGAAGAATCTCCATGGTGCGCAAGAAATGCGGCGCGCAATTGCGCTGCATCTCAACGCTCGAATGGCCCCGGCCTCCGCCGTGCGCGTCCCTGCTTCTGGGAGTGGTCAACGCCGTGCACAGCAGGTAATTCACCTGGGCGCAGCCATCGAAGACATGTCCGTCGAGGAGGCGTTCGCCCTCCTCGTCGTCGCCGAGCTCCCGCCCCAGCAGCAGCCGCAGCGTGGAGGTCACTCCCTTCATGTGCGGATTGCGGCCCCGAAAGCCTGCGGCTGCGGAACGGGCGAGCATTTCCGAGCGGCCCGCCAGATCGACGCACTCGCGCGCCTGCCCGTATTCCTGCCCAAGCACGACAATGCGCATCGCCCGTCCATCGACCTCGAGGTCGTAATGCTTGCCAACGTGGCTCATCTGCCCGGGATGGAACGGAAACGCGCTTCGACTCGCCCGGCACTCTGAATAGCTGCCGCAAGTGAACCGGCCGTCTCCGGAGAGCAAGTTCTCCCTCACGTAAGCCTGCAATAGCCGAACCCGCCGGCGGGTTCGCTCCGGATAAGAGGAAATCATTTTTGCCGGCCTGGCGCCAGGGAGAATCAAACCCTAGTACATCTGGGAGCGGTAGTTTTCCTTGAGGATCTCTTCGATCTCGTCGCCGGACTTGCGGCCCTGGATGTGGTCGGAAATGATGTCGCCGATCCGCGTGAATGACTTCGGATCGATCTTCGCGTCTTCCTCCCAGAGCCGGGATCGCCTTATGGCCTTGGCGCAATGGATGAAGGCTTCCCTGACAGTGACGGCTATCGCCACTTTGGGTATGTGGCGTCGGAATTCGAACCGGGCAAGTTCGGCTTCGTCGTCGATGATCCTTGCATCGCCATTCACCCGCAGGGTCTCCCCGAGGCCGGGGATGAAGAACAGCAGACCCACCTTCGGGTTGTGCATGATGTTGCTCATCGTGTCCAGGCGATTGTTGCCTGGACGGTCCGGGATCAGCAGCGTGTTCGCATTCGCAACGTGCACGAATCCCGGCGGATCGCCTCGGGGCGACACGTCGGCGCCGCCGTCCGGGCGCGAGGTGCCGATGCACAGGAAAGGCGAACGGGCGATGAAGTCGATGCAGTGCCTGTCGATCCTGTCAAGGACCTTGAGTTTGGCCCGCTCCACCGAGACGGGGAAATACCCTCTCAGTTCATCCTCCGATTTCAGTGCGTTGAGTCTCGCCATTTCCAACACCCCTTAGCGCGTCGCGAAGCATCTTACAGCCGGTATCAGAAACTCCCCTTGGCGTATTTCTCGCCGGCCTCGATGGCCACCTTCAGGCGGTTGCGCCGCTGGGGCAGCGGGCAGGTCGCAAAGTCGGTGAAGGCGCACGGCGGGTTTATGGCCTTGTTGAAATCCAGTGTCACGGTTCCCCCGGCGCGGCGGGACGCAAAGGCATACAGGTAGCGGCCCGCCGGATAGGTGGTCTTCCCCGTGGTCAGGTCGGCAAAAATCAGCAGAAACCCGGGCCCGGCGGCATAGGCCTCCAGTGATAGCGGCTTGCCGCCAAGCTCGAATGTCAGTATCCCCGGGGCCGTGGGGTTCCAGCCCAGCCCGTCCACGACCGTATTCAGGATGCGCTGCTCGGGCTGCGCGTAGGGCTCGAAGCGCGCCTCCACGCGCCAGGCGGAGTCCGTGGGATAGGCCGGTATCCCAGGGAAAGCGCTCACCGCCGGATGATCCAGGTCGCGCAGGCGCACGCCCATCCGGTCCAGGCGGCCGATCGCGTGCCAGGAAAGCGAACCGTGCGTCAGGACCGTAGGGTCGCCTTCCTCATCGTGCACCAGGCGCAGCTGCGTCACCCGTTCGCCGTTGCTGACTACTTCCGCGCCCGGGTCCGCCCTGAACTCAACCATCCCTTTATCCCATAGAAACGCGCCGAGGTACGGAGCGGCCGGCAAGTCCGACAGCACGATATCGTTGTCGGGCGCCGATCCCATACTCGTAGCGCCCGGTTCGAGCCAGTAGAGCCCGGCCAGGTTCAGCCAGCCGTCCGGGGCTTTCAACTCCGCCTCCCGCTGCGCGCGCCACTCCACTATGGCGAGGGCGTAGTCCGACATCTCCGCAGCCTCACGCTGATCGGCCGCGCCTGCTTCAGGCAGGAAGCAGGCCGCAAGCAGCGCCGGGCCGACGACGCACCGGCCGAACGCAGCCAGCCGGACAAATTTCCACGATTTGTCGTTCATTTCAACGCAACCCCTAGTGTCAACTCACTGTCTGGGCCGCAGCGTCGGATGCCGGTCCCGCCGCAGCGGGCTCCTGCGCCGGATCGCGCCGCGTTTGCGCGCGGCCCAGCGCCACGGAAAGCGCGGTCCATACGGCGGCGAAGGGCGTGACCGCCGCAACCATTAGCCCCAGGCTGCCCAGCCCACTGAGCAGGGCGTGGATGCCGGCGCCCGCCAGGTCGCCGCCCCGGTAAAGGAAAACGTCGATCAACGGCTTGGCCTTGTATCGCTCCGCGGGCGGCACAACGATGAAGAGAGTCTCGCGGGCGGGGCGCGACAATGCGTAACGGGTAGTGCGATGCACGGCCTGGAAGATGGCCATGACACCGTAAAGGGGCCAGATGGCCAGAACCGCGAAGCCCGCCAGCGTGACCAACGGAAGAATCGCCAGCGTCCAGCCGACGCCCAGGCGCCGGATCACGCGGGTCGCGATGAATATCTGGGTCAGGAGCGTCAGCGTTTGTGCAAGCGCGTCGAAAAGCGCAAAAGCACCCAGGCGCTCACTGAACGTATCGTTGTCAATCAGAACGATGTTGGCCTGGGTGAAATAGATCAGCGTATTGGAGACGGCCATACACACGATGAACAACGCGATCCCCAGCAGGTACGGCGACGTTCCCACCGCCGTCAAGCCGTCGAAGAACCCGCCGCCGATACGCTGCCCCGGCATCGACACGGGCGACCGGCTGGTCTCACCAAGTTGCGAATGGCTGGACTGAACGGCTGTCCGGTCAAGCTTCAGCATGACAAGAGTTGCCACTACAAACAGTCCCGCCCCGGTGAGTATCAGCGCCATCGGCAGGTAATCCGAATCGGTCGAACTGCTGATGAAATAGGAGGCCCAGCCACCCACCGCGGCTCCCAGCGTTCCTCCGGCTGCAATAAAGGCGAACATGCGTTTGCCCTGGTTCATATTGAAGATGTCGGCCATGAATGCCCAGAACAAGCTGGTGCTGAACAGGTTGATTGTGCTGAGCCAAACGTAGAACGTGTATCCGACGCCGCGCGCCAGCGGCGTCTCCGTATCGCTGCCGATCAATCCGCCGCCTGCCTGCGCGTTCGCGAACAGCAACGCCGAGAATCCCAAAAGACACACGACGACAAACCCGTAGCCCACAGGAATGAATCGACGCCGGTCCAGTCGCGCGACCACACCAGCAAAAAGAAGAACAAAGACCAGGGAAGAAATGGAAGTGACCACGAACAACCACCGAAGTTCGTCGAGGCCCCTCGACACACCCATTGTTTCGCGCACCGGCCGGAGGAAAAAATAGCCGCACAGCACGCAGAAATTGAACAGCCCCGCGAGCAGGGCCAAGCGCAACTCGCCCCGCTTGAAGTTCAAAATCCGCGCAGCCCAATCCGTCATGTTTTTCTCCCTCGCCCCTTCCCTCAGGAGCCTTTCGACGCCGCCGCGCCGTTTACGTCCAGGTCCGCCCGGTCTTCGCGAAGAAGCCGGAACAGTGAGACCGTCATTGCTACGCCGATGACCAGCAAAGGCAGAGATACTACCAGCGATGCCGACTTCGCTGCCTGCAGGCCACCCACGAAGATCAGGCCGACCGGCAGGACCACGATCGCCAGGGCCCAGAAAACACGATGCCAGCGGTGCGGATTCAGCCCCGCCGTAAGCCCCCGGGTAGCCGAAGCCGCGATCGCGTACGAGGCGGAATCATAGGTGGTCGCGATGAATATGAAGGTAAGCGCCACATAGGACAGCAGCGGCAGCGGAAAGGGCTTGAGGGCGGCAAGAAACCCGGCAATGGCGGTTTCCGGCCCGTCCGCGGCCAGCGTTTCCCGAATGGCCAGCGCTCCGCTGGTATCCATCCATTGCGCCGTGTTGCCGATACAAACAAAGAAGAGGGCGCAGCCCAGCGTACCGTAAAGCAGCATCCCGCCAATCACTTGCCGCAGGGAGCGGCCGCGTGAAATCCGCGTAACGAACAGGCCCACAAAGGGCGCATACGCCAGCCACCAGGCCCAATAGAAGATCGTCCAGTCCTCGACGAAATTCGAAGACAGGATCGGGTCGGTCCAGGTGCTCATTCGGACGAATTCCTGGATCATCAGTCCGAAGCTGCTGGTCCCCAGTTTGAGCGCGAATCCCGTGGGGCCGGTCAGGAGAACATAGATCGCGAAGATGATCGCGGCTATGGCGTTGATCTCGCTGAAGCGCCTGATGCCTTTGTCGATGCCCAGGTACACGCTGGTGGCGAAAAGGGCCACGGAAATCGAGATCACGCCCACGTCGATGGCGAACGTCTCGCCGATTCCGAACAGCGCGCTGATGCAGGCGCCCACCATCGGGGTCGCGAGGCTCAACGAGGTGGCCGTTCCGCCCACCATCGCGACCACGAAAATGAAGTCCACCACCCTGCCGAAGGGCCGGCTGGACACATCGTGGCCCATCAGTCCGACCAGCGATGTGGAGAGACGCAGGTAGGCGACTTTTCGCTGGTAATACGGATAGGCAATCGCCACCGTTGCCAGGGCGTACAGCGCCCAGGCCGATACGCCCCAGTGAAAGAACGCGTAGGCCGGCGCAACCTCCAGCGCCTCCGCCGAACCGGGCTCCAGGCCGAATGGCGGCGTATCCGCGTAATACACCCACTCGATCGGCGCCCAGTACAACAGGCCGCCACCGATCCCGGTGCAGAACAGCATGGCCACCCAGGAAAACGTGGAGTAGGCAGGCCGGGCGTCCTTTCCGCCCAAACGATAGCGTCCGTAGCGGCCCAGGGCGATTACGGCCAGCACTACGGTAGCCGCCGCGACGGCCCATTGGTAAACGACGCCCATTTCGCCGGCAATCCAGCCATATGTCCTGTCGACGGCCTTGCCGGCGACTTCGGGAAAGCCCAGCAGAAAGGTCCCCCACGCGACGATCACGGCGACCATCGCCCAGAACAGGACGCGGTCAACCTGCACCGCAGGCACGCTCGCCCTGGTTTCGGAATCGCTTATCAACTGGTGTTCGTATCAGCCGCGCAACTGCGGAAACAGCAGCACATCGCGAATGGCCGGCTGGTCGGTAAGGAACATGACCAGGCGGTCCACGCCCAGGCCCAGGCCGGCGGTGGGCGGAAGGCCGTATTCGAGCGCGGTGACGAAATCCTCGTCATACAGCATGGCTTCGTCGTCGCCGCTCTCGCGCAGGCGCACCTGCTCACGGAAGCGGCGGGCCTGGTCTTCGGCGTCGTTCAGTTCCGAGAAGCCGTTCACCAGTTCCCTCCCGGCGATGTACAGCTCGTAGCGGTCGGTGATCTCGGGATCGTCGTCGTTGGCCCGCGACAGCGGCGAGACCTCGGCCGGATGGCCGGTAATGAACACCGGCCCCGCAAGCCGGTCTTCCACCGTGCGGTCGAACAGCTCGGCCAGGAGCTTGCCCCAGCCGGCGTTTGCCGGCGGATCGTTCTCGAGGCCCAGGCGCGTGCGGCATTCGAGGAGGTAGTCCGCATCGCGCAGCCGCGCCGCGTCCAGTCCCGGATTGTGCTCCAGCACCGCCTGCTCCATGCTCAGGCGCGGCCAGTCGCCGGCCAGTTCATAGTCCTCCCCCTGGTAGCTCACGCGGGTCCCGCCAAGCACCGCTTCGGCCGCCGCCCGGATCATCTCCTGCGTCATCCGCATGAAGTCGTCGTAGTCGGCGTAGGCCTGGTAAACCTCCAGCATCGTGAATTCGGGGTTGTGCTGGGTCGAAAGACCCTCGTTGCGAAAACAGCGGTTCATCTCGAAAACGCGCTCCATGCCGCCCACCACCAGGCGCTTGAGGTGCAGCTCCAGGGCCACGCGCAGGTACAGGTCCCGATCCAGCGCGTGGTGGCGTGTGGCGAAGGGACGCGCGGCCGCGCCGCCGGCGATGGACTGCATGACGGGGGTTTCCACCTCGATGAACCCGCGCCCGGCCAGAAACTCTCTCAGCGCCGAAATCGCGCGGGCGCGGCGCTCGAAAACCTCGCGTGAATCGCGGTTCACGATCAGGTCGACGTAACGGCGCCGATAGCGCTGCTCGCGGTCGGTCAGCCCGTGAAACTTCTCCGGCAAAGGGCGAAGCGCCTTGGTAAGCAGCGCGATCTCCTCCACCTCCACGCTCAGCTCGCCGGTTCGCGTGCGCATCAGGACGCCCCGGGCCCAGACGATATCGCCGAGGTCCATGCCCCCGGTTTGCGCGTAGGCGTCCTCGCCCATCGCGTCGCGCGACAGCATCAGTTGTATCCGCCCGCCTGAATCCTGGATCGAGGCGAAACTCAGGCGCCCCATTCGGCGTTGCGACACGAGGCGCCCCGCCACCCGGACCTCGCGCCCGAGTTTCTTCAGCGTCGCCGCGTCCGTTCCGGCATATTCCCCCTGCAATTCGGCGGCCCCGGCGTCGGGGCGGTAGTGGTTGGGGAAGGACCAGCCGGCCTCCCGCAGCGCCTTGAGCTTGCGCCGGCGCTCGGCGATCAGGCGGTGTTCCGGGACGGTCTCGGACGACCGGTCGTTGGGCGGCGCGGGCATGAATCGGATTGTACGGCGTGATGTGGAATGCACGAAGATGAGCGCATAATAAGCACGGTTGAACCGGCGGGGAAACACGCTTGACCGAATACCTGCTTGCGCTGTCCTGCCCCGACCGGACCGGGCTGATCTACGCCGTCACGCGCTGGCTGCTCGAGAACGACTGCAACGTGCTCGACAGCGACACGTACAAGGACCCCTTCCGCGAGCGCTTCTTCATGCGCGTTCACTTCGCCGGCGATGTCGCGCTCGATGAGTTGCGCGATTCGTTCGACCCGAAGGCCCGGGAGCTGGATATGCGCTGGGAACTGGTCCTGGCCGACGCCCGCCCGCGCGTGCTGATCATGGTTTCCAGGCATCTGCATTGTCTGCTCGACCTGCTCAACCGCGTGCGACTCGGCCAACTGGCGATCGACATTCCGCTGATCGTGTCCAACCACCCCGACGCGGAATGGCTTGCCGATGCCGCCGGCATCGAATACCTCCATCTGCCGGTCACGACGGCCAACAAAGCCGACCAGGAACAGCGGGTCGTCCGGGAAATCGAGAAGCACGACATCGATTTCGTCGTGCTGGCGCGCTACATGCAGATCATTTCGCAAACGCTGTGCGAACGGCTGGCCGGACGGATGATCAATATCCATCATTCCTTCCTGCCGGGTTTCAAGGGCGCCAAGCCCTATCACCAGGCCTACCGGCGCGGCGTCAAGCTGATCGGCGCCACCGCCCACTACGTCACCGCGCAGCTCGACGACGGCCCGATCATCGCGCAGGACGTGCAGCCGGTTACGCACCGCATGCCACCGGAAGAGCTCGCCCAGGTGGGCAAGGACATCGAGCGCGTCGTGCTGGCCCGCGCGGTGCAGTACCACGCGCAGAAGCGCGTCCTCATCAACGGACGCCGCACCGTCGTATTCCGCTGAGGATCATTTGGACGCCGGCAAGTCTCAATCGGAGGCTTATATGACTGATGACTCCAACCCGAAATCCGGTTCCACAGGCCTGACGCGACGGTCCGCACTGCTGGCCGGAGTCGGGTTGGCCGCCGCCGGTACGCTTCTGGAGACGGCGGCAAAAACGGCCGTGGCCCAGGACAGGTCCGCCTTCTACCCGCCGGTCACTCCGGGCATCGAACCGCGAGGCGCCAGGGTTCAGCCCTACCCGGCGGCCTGTGTGCAATCCGGCGTTGTCCGCACGTTCGATTCATCCGGAAATTTCCTGCCCGACGCCTTGAGGCAGAACGTCGACGCCATGTGCGAACTGATCAGGCGCGGGGCCGACGAGCACGGCGCGCGCCTGATGTCGTTTCCGGAGTTCGGCCTGCAGGTCCCCAGCGCACCGATGACGCCGGCCCAGTGGTGGCCGGGAACCATCCGTGTCGACGGGCCGGAGATCGAACGCATCGGCAAGGCCGCGCAGGACGCCGACGCTTATGTCGCCTTCAATCCCATGGAGGGCATCGACAGGTTTCCGGGCCGGTACTTTCTGGCGGGCATGATAGTGGGCCCCAGCGGCGACGTGATCCTCAACTACAGGAAGCTCACGGGCCTGACCGGCAAGACCCGCCCCGGCGACCTCCTGTCGGCCTGGCTGGATCATTTCGGCGAAGACAGTCTTTTCCCGGTTGCCGACACGCCGATCGGCCGGCTCGCCTGCGTGGTGGCCGGCGACATGAACTACCCGGAAATAACCCGGGGAATGGTCCTCAAGGGGGCGGAAGTGATCCTGAGCCCCACGGCGTCCGCCACATATCCCCCGGACCACAATTTCAACGTGCCCGTGAACACCACCATGACGCGCCGCGTGCGCGCCTATGAGAACGTGGCGTACGTGCTCCTGTCCGATCTCGGCCCGGTGGGCGCCGATACCCGGCCGCCCTTCGACCGGCGCCAGCCGTCGCAGATCATCGACTTCAAGGGCAACAAACTGGCCGGCACGCAATCCGGCGGCGTGGAGTATGCGGTTGCCACCATCGATATCGATGCGCTGCGTCGCCAGCGCACGTCTCTGGGCGGTTCGAACCTGCTGAGCCATCTGCAGATGCCCTTGCACCGGGACACGTACAGCGCCACGGACTTCGCCCCGGTCGACACCCACCTCGATGCACCGCTGGTTTCCACGGACGAACACATCGCGGCACAACGCGAAACCGTAAGCCGTCTTGTCGAGGAAGGGATCCTGGTGCCTCCCGGAGTCGGGTAACTTGAGGGCCCGGGAGATCCGTAGTCCATTTGTACTTGGGAGAACGTGAATGAACGCACGACGGTCAATTGAAATCGCAGTTGCCATGGTGGCGCTGGCCTGCCTGGGATCGATGCCGGCCCAGGCTCAAAGCCCGCTGGAACAGGACCTCGATCAAATCATGGCGTGGTGGCCGGGGACCTACAACAACGACCGGCAGGTAGCCGAAGTCGAAGAGCGAATGGGCGAGGAGAATTTCACCGGCGAGGTCTGGCGTCTCGATGGCAGCGGAATGGGCGGTTATCTCAACGTGACCTCCCACTACATGCGCCTGGACGCACCGGAAATCGGCGACAACGTGCTGTACGTCGAGGAATACCGCGACGGGCAACCGGGCGAGACCTATCGTCAACGCATTTACACACTGTCCGTCGACGAAGAGGAACAGGTAATCAGGGTAAATCTCGCCAACTTCAAGGACCGGGAGAAGTACATCGGAGCGTACCGGGATCTTTCCATGCTCGACGGCATAACCGCGGAAGATATCGCGCCGTTCCCCGGAATCTGCGATCTCATTGTTGAACAGCGCGGCAACCGCTATCACATGCGCATGCGCACCAATGCCTGCGCCTTCGGGGGCCAGGCGTTCAGTTACGAAGCCGTGATCACCGGGGACGCATTCTGGTTCCGCGACAAGATCGTGCGCCTTGAAGACGACACGGTCGTCATGACCATGGCGAATTTCAACTTCCACAAGTCGGACCGGGCGGAGTGACCGGCCGTACCCGGAGAACAGAGACAAGGACTGCAGGATCATGAGTCCGCGTGTCGCGATACGCTACGAGCCCGACGAGAAACCACCGCCGGCGCTGACGCTGGGTCTCGGTCTGCAGCTTGCGCTGCTCCTCGTGGCCATCCCGATTTTGATCCCGACCGCGGTGATGCGCGCGGCCGGTGTGACGGAGGCCTACCTCAACTGGGCGGTCTATGCCTCGGTCGCGGTCTGCGGCGCGACCACGGCGCTGCAGGCGCTCCGCTACGGGCGCGTAGGGTCGGGCCACGTGCTCGTCATGAGCAGCGCCTCAGCCTTCATCTGGCTGTGCGTGGAAGCGATCCAGCGAGGCGGCCCGGCGCTGCTCGCGACCCTGGTGGCGGTCTCGGCGCTTTTCCAGTTCCTGCTGTCCGCGCGAATCGCGCTTTTCAGGCGGATTCTCACTCCGGCCGTTTCGGGAGCCGTGCTGATGCTCGTGCCCGTTACGGCCATGCCGGTCGTGTTCGGTATGCTGACGACCGGGCCCGACGGCAGTGCGGCGACGGGCGCAACGTCAAGCGCGGCCGTCACGGTCGTCATCATCGTGGCGATCGCGCTCAAGGCCACGGGAGCGATGCGGCTCTGGGCGCCAGTCATCGGGGTCGCCGCGGGTTCGCTGGTCGGCGCGTTTTTCGGTCTGTACGACGTCGATCGCGTGGCTGCCGCGCCCTGGATCGGTCTGCCGGAAATCGAATGGCCGGGACTCGACCTGGGCTTCGGTGCGGACTTCTGGTCGATGATTCCGGCCTTCCTGCTGGTATCGATGATCGTGACGCTGCGCACCATCAGCAGTTGCGTCGCCATTCAGAGCGTCTCGTGGCGGCGGAAACGCGCGGTGGATTTCCGGGCCGTGCAGGGCACGATCAATGTCGAGGGCGTCAGCAACCTGCTGTCCGGTCTCGCCGGGACCGTGCCGAACACAACCTATTCCATAAGCGCGTCGCTGACCGAACTAACGGGCGTCGCGGCCCGCGGTATCGGCATCGCCACCGGCGTGGCATTCCTGCTTGTAGCGCTCCTGCCCAAGGCGCTCGCGGTGGTCCTGGCGATACCGGGCCCGGTCGTCGGCGGCTACCTCGGCGTGCTGATGGCGATGCTCTTTTTGGTCGGCATCAAGGTCATGCTGCAGGACGGGCTGGACTATCGCAAGGGACTGATCGTCTGTATCGCGTTCTGGACCGGGATCGGGTTCCAGAACGGCATGATTTTCCCCGAACTCGTGTCCGAATTCGCCGGTGGACTGTTCGCCAATGCGATGACGACCGGCGGACTGGCGGCGATCTTCATGACCATGTTCGTGGAGATGCTCGACTCTCGCCGCAGCCGGATGGAAGCGGAACTGGATCGTTCATCGCTGCCGGGAATTCGGGAGTTCCTCCGGGCATTCGCGACCCAAAGCGGTTGGGACGACGCGATGGCCGATCGACTCGAGGCTGTCGGCGAGGAGGCGCTGCTCAGCCTCGTCGGACCCGACGCCGGGGATGAGGGACCAGACCGGCGACTGCGGCTCGTGGCGTACCGCAGAAACGGCGACGCAGTGCTCGAGTTTGCGGTCGCTCCGATAGGGCAGAACATTCAGGACCGCCTTGCTCTGCTGAGGAACGCGGCCGACGAGCCTTCGGCCGAGCAGGAGGCCTCCCTCCGGCTGCTGCGCCACCTGGCGTCGTCGGTTCGCCACCAGCAATACCACGATGTGGATATCGTGACCGTCCACGTGAAGGCCCCGACGCAATAGCAAGGATCCGCTCGTCGTGCGGTATTGATGCTGCGCTTGCGCCATAATCGTAGCGGGAGAAGATTCGAGGAGCCCAGGGTGATGAAGACGGTTGGCGGCGCATTTCTAGCGGTGGGCGCTCTGCTGGCGGGGACTGCCTCTGCGGACGACGTTCGCGACGAACTGATGCGTTGCGCGCAGCTCAGGGATGCGCAGGTGCGTCTGGCCTGTTATGACGCGCTGGCCTCGGTAAGCGCCTTGTCTGCAACCGCGCCGTCCGGGACAAGCGGCACTGTGACCGACGATGTCTCCGCGGCCGTCGTTGCCGATGCGCCTGACGGGACCCGCGTTCCCGCAGCCGCCGAGCAGGCGGCGCCCGAAGCGGAATCCGGGCGGTCGCTGACGGACCGCTTGTTCGGCATGCTTCCGGGCAGGGAAGCGGGCGACAACCTGCTCGAATCGCGCGTTGTCGGAGAAATCAGGAACCCGCGCCAGGGCACGCGCTTTACGCTGGAAAACGGCCAGGTGTGGCTGCAGATCGATCGGACCCGGCGCAACTACCGCGCCACCAATCCGAAGGTGGAGATCAAGGAAGGCTTCATGAACAGCTACCGGATGCGCCTGGAGGGCCTCAACGGACGCATCCGCGTGCGCCGCGTGGAATAAGCGCTACTTCAGCCGGTCGAGCATGCTTTGGTGGGCGGCGTAGGCTTCGTCGAGGCGGCGGCGGGCTTCGCCGGCTGACGGGAAGCCGGCTTCCAGGCCGGCCAACATGATCACGGCTTCCATTTCCTCGCGCGTTATGCCGTGGTGGATGCCGGCGCGCACGAAATAGCCCACATCGTGGCGGGCGGCGGTGACGATCCCGATGGCGCACAGGATCATGGTCTTGAGATCGACCACCTCCTGGTCCCAGACTTCCGGCGCGATACGCGTCATCAGTTGCCGGTTGAAGTCGTTCTGGTCGAGCTGTTCGCACAACTCCGCTCCGTAGTCCGGCCCGAAAATGCGCAGGAACATGGCGCGGCCGCGCTCGATCTCGGCCTCGGAGAAGGGTTTGTAGGCGCTGCCCATTCCAGCCTGCTAGACGCGGATCAGGTCGCGTTCGAGGTTGTAGAGGCGCTCGGAGCCATTGGCGGTGATGCGCACGGATTCTTCGAAGAACATCCCGCCCCAGCCGATTTCGTGCAGCTCCATGTCGATGTTCAGCACCATGTTCTCCTCGATACGGAAGTCGCCGAGGTTGCCGCCGGCGATGAACGGCACCTCGATGTGGTCCAGGCCGATGCCGTGGGTGAAGGCCAGTTCGAAACTCGGCAATCCGGCGCCGCGCACCGCCTGGATGACCCGATTGCGTAACTCGCCGGTCTGTATACCGGGCCGCAGGTTGGAATAGGCCTCGTCGATTCCCGCCGTGTAGGCCTTCCAGTAGCGTTCCAGTTTCGGTGACGCCTCGCCCAGAACCGCGGTGCGCTGCGCATCGCCCATGTAGCGGCGCCACTTCATCATGCTGTCGAAGCAGACCTGGTCGCCCGGGCGGATCACGTAGTCGCGCTCGGGCCGGCCGGCGCCGGCGCTCATGGGCCCGGCGCCGTTGAAAGTGGCGAACGGGCGGGCGCCCTGCTCCACCACCCGCACCTCGTAGGCGGTGTACACGTCGTTCCAGGTGGCCCCGTCCCTGATCGCGGCCAGTGCGGCGCGCAGCGCGGCCTCGTTCTTGACCGCCGCTTCCTTGAGAATCGCGATTTCATCGGGCGACTTGACCATCCGGATCTCAATCAGCAGATTGCTGGCGTCGACGATTTCGGCATGTTCCACGGCATCGCCCAGCAGACCGGCGAAGCGCGTGTCGTCAAACCCGAGCCTGCCCCTGTCCAGGCCGGTTTCGCCGAGCATGGCGCAGACGGCGCCGTTGATCCCTGCGTACGGTTCTTCCTCCAGCTCCGCGACCATCCGCCGGATGGCGAGGTCCTCTCCCTCGAGTTCCGTGTCCTCGGCGAAGGTGTGCACTTTCAGCACGCCGCCGTACAGGCCGAAGTAATAGAGGCGCTTGTCCGGCATCCAGGTCGGGCGCTGAACCAGCACGGCCGCCTCGATCTCGGTGGCCACGAGGCAGGGCGGAATGTCCGGATCGCGCGGCAGGATGGCACAGGCCACCCAGGGCACGTCGTAGAGGAAATCGGTATCGAAATCGCTCAAGTACAGGACGTTGTTGGGTGTGACCGCGATCAGCGCGTCCAGGCCGTCGCGCTCCATCAGCTCCATCGCCCGCTCGCGATTCAGCAGCATGCCGATTTCCCCGGATCAGCGGAAGGAGGCGCTGGCGAAGTAGTCGTTGACGCGCTGCTCCCAGTCGTCCACCTTGCCGAAAATGCCCGTGTAGTAATCGGCGAGATAAATCAAAAAGAACGCGCCGCTGATGCTGCACACCGGACCGTGACGCACGCCGGGCGGCCGGCCGATGTAATGGTCCCTGGTCAGCACGAGGTCTTCCTTTACGTCCTCGCGCTTGTGATCGAAGGTGTAGCCAATGTAGCAATCTCCGGCGATCAGGTACAGGCATTCGTTGTGCGGATGATGTTCGGTGCCGGGATCGATGAAACCCGGCGCCAGCGCGGTCAGCGCGATCACCTCTTTTGTGCCGTCGTCCTTGCGCAGGCCCTTGGTCAGCACGCCGGGAGGCCGGGCCTCCTGGCCGGTGTTCGGGTCCTTCCAGGTGGAGCGCTTGACGATGTCCGCCATCGGGTCCACCCAGGGCAGGTGCCAGGTGTTGGTGCGGGCGATATGCCGTTCGACATGCGCATCGGCCAGCGAGTCCGCGGCCTTCTCGAAGGACAGCGAACGGCTGGTGAACAGCAGCAGCCTGCAGCCGCCCGAAGTCTTGAGCGGCCCCCAGGCCATGCCGGCCGGGAAATAGCCGTAACAGCCCTGCATCCAGTTCTCGCCGCCGATGTCCAGCGACCCTTCCAGCACGTAGAGGTCGATGTCGGCTTCGTTTCGTCCGCGCGGCAGCGACCAGCCCGCGGGCAGTTCCATGACCAGGTGTTCGCCCCCGGTCCGGCTTTCGGTGCTCAGGTTGCGCGCGGTGGCGCCCGGCGTGAATCCGGAGTTGAGCGCCTGCGGCGTGACGCTGCTTACTTCGAGGCAGTCTTCTCTGCGCATCGGCATGGCATTGCTCCTTCGTTCCTGGTCAGTCCACAAGTCCCGCGAGCCAGGCCACTACGGCCTCGCAGCATTCCCGGGGCTTCGTAATCATGCAATAGGTCGATCCGGCGCCGGAGATCTCGGCCTTGTCCACGTCCGACTTGATGGCCAGAAACTCGCGCATCAGCGTGTCGTGACTGGCGGAATCCATGCGCTCATTCTCGTTGAGCGCGCTGTCGTCGCCCATCAGCAGCAGCGTGGGGCACTCGATATTGCGGATGTCGGCGGTAAGGTCCACGTTGGTATAGGCGTCAAGCACCGACTTGAGCGTGGCCATGTTGACGTTGGCGGCGTATTGCTTCTTGGCCCAGCGCTCATACTTGATGCCCTCTTGGGAATACAGCACGTCGGGCGGGAGCACGACGCCGGCGTAGAGGCGCGATAGCTGCTCGATGCCGAACACCCTGCCCACCCACCAGGAGGCCTCGTAGATGTTGCGCCAGGTGTCGTCCACGCGGATGAACGGATAGGCGATCAGCGAGTGCATGCGCTGGGGGTACTTGGCTGCGAAGCGCAGTCCGATCGACGAGCCCGTGGAGGTGCACCAGAGCGCCGTACGTTCGATCCCGGCAGCGTCCAGGATCGCGGCCAGGTCGTCCACCCAGCGTTCCACCGAGTACGGTTCGGTTTGCGTCCAGTCGGATTTCCCCACCCCGCGGTAGTGCCATTGCAGAATGCGGTGATGCGGCGTGAGGTACGGCTCGCAGAACTCGAACTGCTTGTCCACCAGCGCAAAGCCGCCGATCAGCGTCAGCGGGGGCTCGCCCTCGCCACGAACCTCGTACCACAGATTGGCGCCGTCCACGCGTACCTTCGGCATGCCGTCCTCCCTATTGCGGAGAGATCGCCGCGTCGTACTGATGCACGATGCGCACCCCGTCCAGCATGAACCCCATCGGCATCCAGTATGCGCCCAGCACTTCCTTCGGCGCCAGGGGCATCAGTTCCTCGTTGTCGGCCGGACAGAATTCCAGCGACCCAACGCCCGCCAGCGTTTCGCCCTGCTGAAGACCGCTCATCACCATCTGCGTGAGGTCGTGCACCAGGGGCTTGCCCAGCGGCGGAACGTGGCAGTCGGGGACGTGGCGCATGCAGGTGAGAGGCAGGTTGCGCGTGTAGAACTCCAGTTCCGACAGATCGATCACGCGCCGGGGCGAGAACTCCATGCGCATCACGGCCTCGCCGTTGCGGCTGACCACGCGCTTGAGCCGCGTGCCCACCCCGCCGTCCTGGGCCATGCCGGGCAGCAGCGGATGCAGGCCGCTGGTTTCGATCTCCGCCTGCTTGGAGCAGGCGCCCAGAAACCAGCTCAGCAGCACCAGCCAGTCGCGGTTGCACCACTGGAAGGTGGAGAACATGGTGCGCTCGCCGTTCAGCCTGCATGGCAATCCGATCACCGCGACGTCGTAGTGACTGCGCGCCGCCGGCCAGTCCTCGGGCGCCACGCCCTCGGGATAGCACTTCAGGTGCGGGCTCCACACATAGGCCTCGTCGGGTGGATCGGAAAGCGTAAGCGGCTCCGGCAGGTACGCCGCGATCGCATCCGGATCAGTCCGGAAATGAAACAGCAGCAGGTTGCCCGCAAAACGCCACGGCAAAGGCTCCAGCATGGAGGCCTGTCCGTTCGGCGTGAACGGTCGCGTATATCCGACCATGACTAGCTCCAGTTCCCCCAGAGTTGCGGTTGCGGGTCCGGCGCGGCCCGCGCCAGGTACTCGCGACAGCGCGGCGCGCTCCACTCCGGCTCGGTGAACCGGAAGTCGATTTCCTTCTCGCCGCGGCAGAACCAAACGCAGCCGCCTCGCGTGGCCTGCGGCCCGTGCGGTTTCTCACCCGGACGAAAGATATAGGAACCCGAAGTGATCATGCCGGTCTCTCCCATCAGGTAATCGCCCTGCAACAGAACCAGTTCCTCCCAGGTTTCGTGCGCCTCCAGCCTCGGATCGCACCATCCCGGCGCCTGATGCGTCATCAGCGTGTAGGCGCCGGTGTCCGGATCGCTGCGCAGCCTGCGCACCTTCAGGCCGGATCCCGCCTCCTCGCTCGTTCGGCCGGGAAAATCGGGCACAGGCTGCCATGCCATTGCGTTGACGTCCAGTGGCCCGGTCCTTCGTTTCTCCCGATATGCCGCCGCGAGTTCGGAGTCCTGCGACAGCCCGACGCGGCCTTCGCCCATCCACAGCGCCGTGAAACCGCTGGCGGATTCGGCGTGGGAAACGGCAAGCCCCCGGGGCAGAAACGCGTAACTTCCGCGCGCGAACTCGCATTCACCCAGCCTGAGGTCGCCTTCCAGAAGGAGAACTTCGAGATCGTTTTCCAGCACGCCGCTGTCATGAGAGCACCAGTACGGCTCGGCCCGCACCAGCAGGCTGCTGGCTCCCGAGTCGCCGGTCTGGGCGCTGAGAACGGCCGCCCGCAATCCATGCCCGAATGCAGGCGCCGCCCTGGGCGTCAGCGCCACGCTGTCCAGACGCAGAAATTCAACCCGCGGACGCGACATCGATGCCTGATCGGACGGGCCGCCGATCAATCCGCGCCGAAACGGGCTTCGTGCTCGGAATACACGCGGGTCAGGACGTCGATGGCCATCTCTGCAGCAGGAAAACCGAACTCCAGACCCGCCAGCAACAGGATTTCCTCTACTTCTTCTCGGGGAATTCCGTGATGGGCCGCCATCTTCATGAAGAATTCCACTTCCTGCTTGTGCGTGGCCGTGAACATGGCGATGCTGCACAGAATCTTGGTGCGCAGATCCACCCGGTCCATCTCCCAGATCGGCACCATGACCCCTCGCAACTTTGCATGAAACGCCGGGGGGCGGCTGGTTACGATCCACTGATAAATTTCCTCGCCCATTTCATCGCCCCACAGCTTGTGGGTAATCGCCTGAAACCGGCGTTCGAGGTCGTCGCTCACGTCCTGACTCCGATCGTGGCCCACCAGGGATAGGCGCCGAAAAAGTACTCGCCGCCGAAACCCCAACCGGTCAGTTCGTTGGGCAGCGGTACGTCGCGGACCTCGCTGAATCCGCCTTCCTCGAACATGCGCACGCGGTCGTCGGCCAGGAATCCCGGCAGGAAAGGGTCTTCCATGCGCCGCCCGGTGGAGTCCAGCAGAAAAGCCGATAGCGGACTGTATTCCTCCTGCAGCACCTTGAACGGCGGCGATTCCATGATCGCGAAGACCCCGCCGGGGCGCAGCAGCCGGAAAGCTTCGCGAACGACGGCCGCGCGCACCTTGCCCGGCAGTTCGTGAAACAGCCACACCGCGCTGACCACGTCGAAACTCCCGTCGGGGTAGCCGGTGTCCTCGGCCAGCCGCTGGGTGAAATGCACCTTGTGCCCGCGCGACTCGGCCAGCTTGTGGCCATACTTGAGCATGGAAGCCGCGTAGTCCAGGCCCACGACTTCCGCGTCCGGGTAAAGCTCGCAATAGGGAAAGGTGCTCTTGCCGACTCCGCAGCCCAGGTCCAGGATGCGCCGGTAATCGCCCTCGGGCACGGCGCGGGCCAGGTTCCAGCCCATTTCGTCGCCGTCGTCGCGGCCCACCAGGAACGGGCTGATCATCCAGTGATAGAGGAATCCGGCGAACTCGGCGTGGTAGTTGCCCGGCTGCGTATGGATTTCGATCTTGCGGTAGTAACGGGGCGTTTCCAGCTCCGGATCCAGCTCCAGGCTTCCCAGCGCGCCCGGCCCGTTGAAGTCGTCCAGCCAGGCGCGAACGTCGTCGCCCTGGCGTTCGAGTATGTCCAGGATGGCGCGGAACATCTGCGCGTGGTTGTGGCGCTCGAAGAACGCGCCGAAACGGTAGGCGGCGCCCTGCTCCATCAGCCCGCCCACCTCGCGCACGTCCGATGGATCGTTCAGCCTGGACTCGTTTTCCCGATAGTGGGCGCCCATCGCGGGACCGAAACCGGTCGAATTGAAGGCCATCAGGCCCCCCACGAAATCAAGCCGCGCCTGCTCCGCGCGGCTGCGCCGAATGTCCGGAGTGGCGGTCGGAGTGGCTGTCATGGAGACTCCCGGGGAATTTGTCTATATTATAGGAAGGCGTGTTTCACACGCCCGATCGATCGGCGCATTGAGGGCTGCGCCGTTTTTTTGGCAAGGACCACAGCTTTGGGGGACACCATGAACCTGATTCGCTCCATCTCTTGCGGCGCCGTCGCGTCAATTCTGCTAATCCCAGCCACCAGCCTGGTGGCGCCGACAGCCTCGGCCCAGATGGCCGCGCTGGAGGAAATCGTCGTGACCGCCCGAAAGCGCGAGGAAAGCATCCAGGACGTGCCGCTTTCGATCACCGCGTTCACGGGCGAGGAGCTGGAACGCGGAGGTTATGTGGACCTCGAGGACATCTCGTTCCAGACGACCGGCATGCAGTTCAACAACGAGCTGGCCGGAACGCGGCCGGGACGGCTTTTCAGCAACATTCGATTCCGGGGCGTCGAAGGCAGCGAGTACTCCACTCTGCAGACCGCCTCTCTTTTCGTGGACGGCGTCTTTGCCTTGCAGGGCGCCCAGACGCTGGCGCTGAGCGACCTTGAGCGCGTCGAGGTCATCAAGGGTCCGCAATCGGCCGCGTTCGGAAGAAACTCGTTCGCGGGCGCCGTCAACTACATCACGCGCGCGCCGGACATGGAGGAATTCACGGCCAGGATCAAGGCCGATGCCGGCCAGTACGACCAGCATGAACTGGACGTTACCGCGGATATTCCGATCGCTCCCGGGGTCCTGGCGCTGCGGATCGGAGGGCGCTACTTCAACAAGGGCGCCATGTACCGCAACGCCGCGGGCGTGGGCGTGGGCGAGCAGCGCTCCGAGTCGGCGTTCGCGACACTGTTCGTGCAGGCGGCCGACAACGTCAGCATCAAGCTCCGTTACTACCAGCAGGACGACAGCGACGGACCGGCCGGCGTGACCTTCTACAAGGCGCGGCTGGACGACAGCTGCACGGGCAAGACGATGCCGGGCCTCACCACGGACGGCCAGCCCACCACGCTGATGCCAAGAGAGTACCTTTGCGGCACCATCCCTGGACCGGGCGGACAGATCGGTTTCCCCAACCCCAGCGTATCGTTGAGTCCCGCCAGTTTCCCCGCCGGATTCGAGAACTTCATCCGCGATTCGCTGATCGACGCACCCTCGCAGGTCGAAGGCGTGCCCTACATCGACCACTTCGGTATTGAGCGCGAGATCACCCGCATCAGCCTGGTGCTCGACTACGAGTTTGCCAACGGAATGGCGCTGGTCGCCACCGGCGCCTACAACGAGAACAACGCGGCGAACCTGCGCGACTGGGACATGACGCCCGACGAGGCCTGGTACGTGTCCAACCCGCAGGCCGGCGAGGACGAAAGCATCGATATACGCCTTTCCTCGGCGCCCGATGCGAGACTGCGCTGGCTGGGCGGGTTCAACTACTACACCCAGGAGTTCCTGACCAGTTCCAACGGCGGCGTGTTCGTGGTGGCCTGCGGCAACCTGGGAGCCTTCGGGACGCCCGCGCAGTGCGCCGCCCCGGCGCGCATACCGGTGGACGTGGACGGCGGTGATTTCGTGGACGTGCGGGCCTTCTACGGGTCGCTGTCCTACGACATCACCGAACAGTTCACCGTGGACCTGGAAGCGCGCTGGCAGGACGACACGCGCAGCGACGGCAGGGGCGATTTCGAGATCAATTTCAAGGATTTCCTGCCGCGGATTTCCCTGAGATACCGCATTACCGAGGACATCACCGCCTACATCACGACATCGCGCGGCATTCTTCCCGGCGTCATCAATTCCAACATCATCAACTGCAACCCGACCACCTACACCCAGCCGTTCATCGATCCGCGCACCGGTCAGCCGAGCACCTCTTCGATGTGCCAGCAATACGTCGATGCGCTGGGCGCCGACGCGGTGGAAGTAACGCCGGTGCAGGAACTGGACGCCTATGAGATCGGCGTCAAGTCCACCTGGATGGACGGACGGCTGGTCGCCAACGTGGCGGCCTACTGGCAGGAATGGGCGAATGCGCCCTTCCCGACCTTCGTGACCGTTTACCGCGACGACGACGGGGACACGATCCCCAATCCCAACCCCAACTTCAATCCGGTCAGCACGCCGGGCAGTTCGGAATACTCCGGCCTGGAGCTGGAAGTGGATTTCCTGATCACCGAAGACTGGGACATGAGCTTCAACTGGTCGTTCAACGACAACGAGTTCACGGAGTTCCTCATCCCGCTGGCGTCCGCCGAATACGCGCTGGGCACCCGCAACGTCAAGGGGCACCGCTCCAGCCGCTTCCCCAAGTGGTCGGGCAACGTCTCCTCCACCTATGGCGGAACCTTCCAGAACGGCTGGGACTGGTCGCTTCGCGGCGATCTCACCTACATGGGCGAGACCTTCCCCGGACTGACCAACCTGGCGACGCTGCAGAGCTACTCGCTGCTGAATCTCCGGTTCGCAGTGGAGCGTGAAAATATGAGGCTGGAGGCCTACGTGAAGAACGCCCTGGACGAGGACTACTGGCGCACCGGCCAGGAATACACGGACTTCTCGCGCGTGCTGAGCGTCGGTTTCAATTTCAACAGATTGGGTATGACGCTTGTGCCGCAGGACAAGCGCACCTTCGGATTGCGTGCCACGTTCGAGTTCTAGAGCAGCGCCTTTACCACCACCGTAACGGAGCAGGCTCATGGAAACCCGCGTCGTACCGCTCGTGGAAGCCACGCCCGCGGCCCTGGCGGGCTGCGGGGAACTGCTGGGCCGCCACCCGGGAGCGAAACCCCTGCCGATCCAGTTCTACAAGGGCTCGGTGCAGACCTACCGCCCGGTGGATTTCCGGTCGGACGAGGACACCGAACTCAGCCTGGCCCACGTGCGGCGGCGACCCTTCGAGGTGCACTGGATCGAACGCCACTTCAAGCACACCCAGACCTTCATTCCGCTGGGCGGCGCGCCTTTTGTCGCGGTAATGGCGCCGCCCACCGACGGGGACCTGCCGAACCTGGACGAGGTCTGCGCGTATCGCTTCGACGGCTCGGCCGGTTTCACGATGAAGCTGGGCACCTGGCACGAGTTCCCGTTCGCGATCGAAGAAGATGCCGATATCGTGGTGGTCCTGAGACGCGAGGCCACGCAGAGCCTGCTCGACACCGACCCCGCCACCGGCGAGGTGCGCGGTCCCGACATCCAGAAGCAGGACCTGATCAAGCAGCACGGTGTTCGCCTGCGGTTCGATGTCTAAGGAGCACGTCGAGAACCTTCAGGCACCGGCTGTCGCGCCGACTCCCTGGGAACCGCCAGGACTAGCGCCCGGCGCGCAACTGCGCCCGCTCGCCCGTGATCCCGGCAGCGGCGGCTTTACCGGCCTGGTGGACCTTCCGCCCGGCTACGACAGCGGCTCCGGCCTGAACTGCGCCGTAGAGATGCGCCTGTTCGTCATCGACGGCGAATTGCAGATGGGCGGGAACAGCCTCGGACCCGGCGGTTTCTGCTTCCACCCGGCCGGCTCCGGGCAAGGCCGCTGGCGCTCGCCAAAGGGCGCACGCGCATTCGTCGTCTTCCTGGAAGGACCGGAGTTTCGGCCCGATGGAGGTGCCCCGGCGCCCGATGCCATCCCGGCGCTGGATTCATTTGCCATGGACTGGCACAACCCGCTGGACGCCAGCGACCCGTCCCAGGACTTTCGCCCCGGGATCTTCGTGAAGGTCCTGCACGTGGATCCGGAAACCAGGGCGAGCACGCACCTGGCCGGACTGATGCCCGGCTGGTACGCGGAGGGCATGGAGACGCACCCCGTTTACGAGGAAAACTACTGCCTGCAGGGCGACGTGCTGATCGGTGAAGTGGGCGGAGAAACGGGCTACACGATGGTGGTGGGCAGCTATATGTGCCGGCCCGCCGGCGTCATTCACGGCCCGCTGGCCAGCAAGAACGGCAACGTCAACCTCTGCTTCACCCACGGCCTGCTCGGTATCGACTACAGCGAGAACCCGCGGTCCATGGGCCTCATCCGCAAGCACCTCAGGAACCATCCCTGGACGTGATCGTCAATCTCGAGCGGGCGCGGGCCAGGATGGAGGAAGCGGGCCTCGAAGCCATGGTCTGCGTGCAGCCCATCAACGTCTACTACGCCAGCGGCTACGAATCCGACTGGCTGTTCGACTACCAGTGGGCGGGGTGCGCAATCCTGCCGCTTTCCGACGACCGCCCCGCCACGCTCATCGTGCACGATGTCGAACTGACCAACCTGGCCGAGCATCCGAGCTGGATGCCGGAACTCAGGGTCTACGAGACCCAGGTGGGCGACGACATTTTCTGCCACTACACCGTGGACGAAGAGGCCGAACTGGAGGAATCCGACCGCAAGACGCTGGCGCTGATGGAAGCCACGCGCGCGACGGCCAGCACCGGCGTCGTGGAAGCGATCCTCAAGGCGCTAAGCGAGGGCGGCTACCGCAGGCTCGGCTTCGACGACGCGCGCCTGGCCTCGCTTTGCGCCGAACGCCTGACCGGCGTCGAATGCTTCGACCGCCCCGAACTGATGACCATGATCCGGGCAGTCAAGACGCCCGCCGAACTGGAACTGATGCGCGAGGCGGGCCGCCGCAACCAGCAGGCGCTGAGCGTCGCCATCGACGCTGCGGGTGTGGGCGTGAACTGGTCCGACATTCGCCGGGCCTGGCACCTCTCGGTGGCCGAACAGGACTGCATGCCGTGGTGCATCTACGTGGGCGCGGGACACAAGAGCATGGGGCTGTGGCACGACCACGACTACCCCATCCGCGAGGGCGACCAGTTGTGCTTCGACTCCATGCTCACCTGGCAGCGCTACTTCGGCGACATGCAGCGCACCTGCGTCATGGGCGCGCCCAGCGCCAAGCTCAAGCGCTACTGGAACGCTGCCTACGCCGCCGCGGAAGCCGTCTTCGAGGCCATGCGGCCGGGCGTGAACACGGTGGATCTGCGCAAGCTGGCGCTGGAAGTCGGCAAGCGCGGCGGGATTAAGGGTTTCCGCCATGCCTTCATGCACGGACTGGGACTGGAGCACCTGGAACTGCCCAGCGCGTCGCCGGGCCTGAGCGGCTTCGACCTGGAGGAAGGCATGGTCGTGAACATGGACATGGAGGTGTGCGAGATCGGTTTCGGCGGCATTTACTATGAGAACACCCTGCTGATCGGCCGCAACGGTCCCGAATATCTCTGCGACATGCCGCGCGAACTGATCCACCTGCCCTGCTGAACGACCGGAGTTTCATGGCGAAACGAAACGACTGGCTGGGCGACGAGATGCTGGACCGCATGATGAACGTCATCATGGGCCTGGCCGAGGAGCTTTACGTCACGCGCGACCGCCTGCAGGTGATGGAGCGCGTGCTCGAAAGCCGGGGCGCGCTGGACCGCGAAGAACTGGACCGCTGGAAGCCCGACGAAGGCCAGCAGGACGAAATCCTGCGCGACCGCGATGCCTTCATCCAGGCGATTCTTGCCCGCGCGCTAGACGCGCGCTAGACAAGCCTCCCGGGGACCCCGGCGCCGAAGCCTGAAACCCTTCCACATGCAGGCTGCTCCGACACGCTTTGCGCGCGTTCTGAAGACGCGCGACGTGCTGATGCTCTCTTTCGGGGCGATGATCGGCTGGAGCTGGATCTTGATGACCGGCTATTGGGTCGGCAACGCCGGCAGTATCGGTACGCTGATCGCGTTCGCCGCCGGCGGCCTGGTGATCGGGTTCATCGCGCTCACCTATGCCGAGCTGGCTTCCGCCATGCCGCGGGCCGGCGGCGAGCATGTCTATACCCACGCCGGACTGGGGGCCGGCTGGTCGTTCGTCTGCACCTGGGCATTGCTGATGGCCTACGTGACGGTATGCGTGTTCGAGTCCGTGGCGCTGCCGACCGCGGTGGAATACCTGATACCCGCGATCCGCATGGGCGCCCTCTGGCACGTCGCCGGCGCCCCCGTCGATGCGGGGTTCATCCTCGTTGGCCTGGCAGGGGCCGTCGCGATGACCTGGATCAACGTCGTCGGCATCCGAACGGCGGCGATCGTCCAGGGCGTCGTCACACTCGCCATCTTCGCGTCCGGCGTGGTGCTGTTCACCGGCGCGGCCGGTTTCGGGCTGCCCGAACTGGCGGAACCGAAAATCGCCGTCCCGGCCACCGGCATTCTCACCGTCCTGATCATGGTCCCCGCCCTGCTGGTCGGATTCGACGTATTGCCGCAGTCGGCCGAGGAGATCGACCTTCCGCCGAAGCGCATCGGGGGATTGCTGGTCGTCTCGCTGGTCATGGCCGTGGCCTGGTACGGCGCGATCGCCTGGTCGGTGGCGGTGGCGCTCACCCCGGAGGAACTGGCCGGCGATGGACTGATTACGGCCGACGCGGCGAAGAAGCTATGGTCCGCGGCCGCGGGCGGATCCTGGGCGGCCGTGGCGCTCACGATCGGCGGCATCGGCGGCGTGCTCACGAGCTGGAACGCCTTCATTATCGGCGGCAGCCGCGTGGTCTTCGCCCTGGCCGAATCAGGCAGCCTGCCCGCGGTGTTCGGGCGGCTTCATCCGCGCTACAGAACGCCCTATGTCGCCGTGCTCGCGATCGGACTGCTGAGCTGCATTTCGCCGCTGTTCGGGCGCACGATCCTGGTGTGGCTGATCAACTGCGGCAGCTTTGCCGTGGTGGCCGCCTACCTGTTCGTGCCGATCGCGTTCCTGGCCCTGCGCCGAAGCCAGCCGGACCTGCCGCGCCCCTACAGGTTGCGCTACCCCCGCTTCGTCGGCATATCGGCCATCGTGCTGGCCCTCGGCCTGCTCTGCCTGTTCATGCCCTTCAGCCCGTCGAGCCTGGCCTGGCCGCAGGAATGGGGCATAGTACTGGGCTGGGGCGCGGCCGGCGTCCTCGTCTGGCTGACCCGCCGGCGGACTAAACGCCCTGCTTGAGTCCCGCCTCGATGAAAGGGCCCAGGGCGCCGTTGAGCACGGCGGTGGGGTTGCTCGATTCGACGCCGGTGCGCAGGTCCTTGACCCGCGACTGGTCCAGGACGTACGAACGGATCTGATTTCCCCAGCCGATGTCGGCCTTGCTGTCTTCCAGTGCCTGCTGCTCCGCCCGCCGCTCGCGCTCGGCCAGTTCGAAAAGCTTGGCGCGTAGCTGCTTCATGGCCGTGGCCCGGTTCTTGTGCTGCGAGCGCTCGTTCTGGCATTGCACGACGATGCCCGTAGGCTGGTGGGTAATGCGAACCGCGGATTCGGTGCGGTTGACGTGCTGGCCCCCGGCCCCGCTGGCGCGGTAAACGTCCACGCGCAAGTCGCCCGGATCCACCTCCACCTCGGCCTCCTCCTCTATTTCGGGAGAAACGAAAACGCTGGCGAAAGAGGTATGCCGGCGGGCCCCGGAATCGAACGGCGACTTACGCACCAGCCGGTGCACGCCGGTCTCGGTGCGAAGCCAGCCATAGGCGTGATCGCCGCGCACATGCACGGTGGCGCTCTTGATTCCCGCGACCTCGCCGTCGGAAGCCTCGATCAGCTGCGCGTCGAACTTGTTGGCCTCGCAGAACTTGAGGTACATGCGCAGCAGCATTTCGGCGAAATCCTGCGCATCGTGCCCGCCGGATCCGGCCGTTACTTCGAGAAACGCGTTGGAGCCGTCCCTCGAGCCGCCGAACATGCGCCGGAACTCCAGCCGCTCCACCTCCGCGGCGAGCGCCTCCACGCCCTGCCCCACATCCGTGAGGGTCGCCTGGTCCTGCTCGGCAAGCGCCAGTTCCAGCAACTCGTCCAGGTCGCGGGCTTCGGCGGCCAGGCGATCGAGCACTTCAACGACCGACTTGAGCGACGAGCGTTCGCGCCCCAGAGCGCCGGCCCGCTGCACATCGGACCAGACGGAAGAGTCGGCAAGTTCGGATTCGACCTCGGTCAGGCGCCGGAGCTTTCCGGCGTAATCAAAGATACCCCCTTAAGGCTTCCAGGCGCGCGGCGAGACCGGCGAGAGAGGGCTTGAATTGAGACGTTTCCATGGGAGCGAGAGCGTACGGCAAGCCCGCTCGCAACGCAACTGAAACATCGCGCGTACGGCCACCGATACAATTGCAAAGGTATTCAGAATCCCCATTGCAAGGTGAGTCATCGTGTTTTTTCTGACTGTTTTTTCCATGCGTCCGTACCATTCCACAACTGCAGCAATCCTGGCGATTGCGGCGCTGCTTGCCGCGCCGGCCGGTGGAATCGCTCAACAGGAACCGGGCAACGCTACGGAGCCCATCGAAGAGGTGGTGGTGGTTGGAACCCGCGCCCTGCCGCGCTCGGTCGAAGAATCTTCGGTTCCGGTGGACGTTATCAGCGCGGAGGACTTCGAGGAGCAGGCCGGTTTCGAGATGTCCAACCTCATTCGCGCCGTCGTGCCCTCGTTTCATGTCAGCGACAATCCATCGCGCGATCTTGCCGCCCTGTTGCGGCCCATCAATCTCCGTGGGCTGGCTCCCGATCACACCCTGGTGCTCATGAACAACAAGCGCCGCCACCGCGGCGCAGTGATTCAGTGGATCTCCAACGGCGCATCGAATGGCGCCCAGGGACCTGATATCTCCGCCATTCCGGCCATTGCGGTGCAGCGCATGGAAGTACTGCGCGACGGCGCCGCCGCCCAGTACGGCTCCGACGCCATCGCCGGCGTCGTCAACTTTGTGCTCAAGAACGCCACCGACGGCTTTTCCCTGGAAGCGCGGTACGGCGCCTACACGGAAGACTCAAGCGAGGACATGACCTCCGTGGCCGCCAACGTCGGATTGCCGCTCACGGCCAGTGGCTTCGCCAATCTGAGTATCGAATACGGCGAGTCGGCGCCCACCGACCGCAGCGTTCAGCACGGCCACGCCACAGCGCTCATCGGCCTGGGCATCCCGAACGTGGCCGTTCCCGCCAAACCCTGGGGTTCGCCGACCGTCAACGACAGCATAAAGGCCGTGGCCAACGTGGGCCTGGAGCTGGGCGGCAATATGGCGTTCTACGCCTTCGGCAACTACGCGAGCCGCGAGGTTTCGACGGCATTTTTCTTCCGCAGCCCCATGAACCGCAATGGCGTGTTCAAGACCAGCAGCAACAAGTTTCTCGTGGGCGGCGAGGGCTGCGTGGCCAGGTACGGCAACATCGACTCGACCGCGGAGAATCTGCTTTCCTTCCGCGACATGCTGGTTGCGGATTCCGGTTGCTTTTCGTTCGTCGAGATGCTTCCCGAAGGCTTCACGCCGCAGTTCGGCGCGACGATATCCGACTTCTCAAGCGTTGCCGGCTTCAGGGGCGAACTGGCGAACGGCATTCTCTGGGATGTTTCCGCCAGCATCGGCGAAAACAATCTGGACGCGTTCAACCACAATACCCTGAATGCCTCGCTGGGACCCGATACCCCGCGCAATTTCGACATCGGCGAATACACGCAGCGGGAGACCAACTTCAACGTCGACCTGTCGTGGCCGATCGATGTGGGCGCGGCATCGGATCTCAACCTGGCCGCGGGACTCGAGGCGCGCAACGAGGAGTTCAAGATTACCAGCGGCGAACGGTCCGCCTGGGAGGTCGGGCCGTACCAGCAGTACGGCTTCGCCGCCGGTTCGAACGGCTTCGGCGGCTTCAACCCCGCCACGGCGGGAAACTGGGACCGCGGCAACGTTGCCGGCTACGTGGACCTGGAAGTAAACCCGACGGAAGCCTGGCGCATCGGCGGTGCGGTGCGCTACGAGGATTTCGACGGCTTCGGCAACACCACCAATTTCAAGCTCGCCACACACCTGCGCCTTGCGGACAGCTTCGCGCTGCGCGCTTCGCTGGGCAGCGGCTTCCGCGCTCCCACGCCGGGCCAGTCCAACGCGCGCAATCTATCGACCGTGGTCAATGCCCGAACCAACGAATTCGAGGAACGGGGCACAATCGGCTCCACCCATCCCGTGGCCGTGGCGCTGGGCGGACGCGAACTTCAGCCCGAGGAAAGCGGCAATTTTTCCCTGGGGCTGGTGTTCAGCGCGGAAAACGGCTTCAGTATCACGCTTGACTACTTCAGCATCGACATCGATGACCGGATCGCGCTGTCCGGACTTTTTGCCGTAACCGACGAAATCAAGCAGCAGCTGGTTGCGCAGGGCGTACCCGAAGCCAATGAGTTCACCTCGGTGCGCTACTTCACAAACGACTTCGATACGGAAACCACCGGCTTCGACCTGGTGGCCAGCTACGACTGGGACACCGCCGGTGGCAATGCAGGCATACAGTTTTCGTGGAACAGCACGGATACCGAAGTGGTGGACTCGTCCAGTATCTCGGCCGGCACGATCAGGAACCTGGAACACGGCTGGCCGGAAACGCGCTACAACCTGACGTATCGGCAATCCTTCAATAGATGGCACCTGACGGCTCGCTACAGCTATTTCGGCGACTGGTACGACGATCACGCCGGCGCGGATTTCGACGGCTATGGGCTCGCCGATATCCAGGTTCGCTACAACTTCGCAAACGGGCTGGCGCTTACCCTGGGCGCCGAAAACGCGCTGGACGAGTATCCCGATGAGGCCATCAACTATGGCAATGGGCGGCGGTATCCGCGTTACGCGCCGGCGGGCCACAACGGCGCGCTGATATTCGCGAAAGTCAGCGTATCGCTCTAGCCGCCGCTCCCTCGGACACGCGCAGGCCGCCCTTCCCTTAGTTAACGCACGCGCAAAGCGGCGGCGACGGCGCGGCCTTCGGACGCCAGCACGTTGTAGGTGCGGCAGGCGGCGCCCGTGTCCATGACCTCGAGTCCTATGCCTTTGACCAGCAGCTTGCCGACGATGTCGTGATCGGGAAACCTCTGCACCTCGCCGGTACCGAGGATGATGACGTCCGGCTGTTCCTCGATGAGCGGCGCCAGGTGATCCAGGGTAACGGGTTCATCGTCCTTCAGGGGCCAGGGCCGCACCTCCTCCGGACTCAGCAGGACCGGCTCGCGCCAGACGTCCTTGCCGATACGCAATTCACCCGGCCGCCACCACCGCACGGTGAGCGCGCCCCCGGCTTCCAGCTGAAGCTTCACGCCGCCGCGACGAACAGTTGGCGCAGCTTGAGCTTGCTTACCTTGCCGGTGGCGGTGTGCGGCAATTCGTCGGCGAATTCCACCGCATCGGGTATCCACCACTTGGCGACCTTGCCCTCGAACCAGGCCAACAGGTCATCGGCGTCCACCGCAGCGTCTTCCTTAAGACAGACGATCAGCAGCGGCCGTTCGGACCATTTCTCGTGCGGCGTGGCAATGACCGCCGCCTCGGCCACGGCGGGATGCCTCATGGCCACGTCCTCCAGCTCGATGGAACTGATCCACTCGCCGCCGGACTTGATCAGGTCCTTGGTGCGGTCGGTTATGCGCATGAAGCCTTCCGGATCGATGCTGGCGACATCTCCAGTGTCGAACCAGCCGTCCTCAAGCGCCGATTCCTCCGCCCGGTAGTAACGGTTCGCGACCCAGGGCCCACGAACCTGCAGGCGCCCCACGGCCTTGCCGTCCCTGGGCAATTCTTCGCCGTCGTCGTCCACCAGGCGCATTTCCGCCCCGTACGGCGCGCGCCCCTGGCTCAGACGCTGGTGCAGTTTGCCCTCGGCGTCCATGCCCGCGGTACTGGCGGTAGGCGCATTCACGCTGCCCAGCGGGCTCATTTCGGTCATTCCCCAGGCATGAATCACATGAATTCCGTGCCGCTCGGCAAAGTCCACCATCATCGAGCGCGGACAGGCCGCCCCGCCCACCACCAGGCTCTTGACCGTCTCCAGCTTCTTCCCGCTGGCCGCCAGGTATTGCAACAGTCCCAGCCAGACGGTCGGCACGCCAAGCGCCTTGCTGACGCGCTCGCCGTTCATCATCGCCACCAGGGCCTCGGGATCGCCCGCCCTGGGACCCGGAAGCACGAGCCTGGAGCCAACCATCGGAGCGCTGTAGACCACCCCCCAGGCATTGGCGTGAAACATCGGCACGACCGGCAGGACGCTGTCGGTGCTGTTGATGCTGATCGCATCG
Organism: Gammaproteobacteria bacterium; assembly: GCA_965116895.1. Taxonomy (GTDB): domain Bacteria; phylum Pseudomonadota; class Gammaproteobacteria; order Steroidobacterales; family Foliamicaceae; genus Foliamicus. The sequence continues at coordinate 2,114,522 of OZ220729.1, forward strand.
GCCAGCCCGCTGGCGTAGGTGTGCAGGATGGTCGAGCGATGCGAAAACAGCACGCCCTTTGGATTTCCGGTCGTGCCCGAGGTGTAGCAAAGGGAACTGGCCAGGTTTTCGTCAAGATCGGGCCAGTCGAAGGCATCGCTCTCGCCTTCAATCAGTTCCTCGTAGCTGACCAGGTTCGGCACCGAGGACTCGGGCATGGCCTCCTTCGAGCAAAGCAGGACATGGGCTTCCACGTTCGGAAAGGCGGCGTACAGCTTTTCCAGCAACGGGAGCAGCAGGGGGTCGGAAAAGAGAAAACGGTCCTCGGCATGGTTGACGATGTATTGAAGCTGCTCGGGGAACAGCCTCGGATTAATGGTGTGCAGGACGCCGCCCATGCAGGAAATGCCGTAGTACAGCTCCATGTGCCGGTAGTCGTTCCAGGCCATGGTGGCGACCCGGTCGCCCTCCCTTAAGCCCAGGCGCTTGAGCGCATTGGCCAGTTTCGCGCAGCGGCGGAAGATCTCCGCATACGTGGTCCGGTGCGCCGGATTCTCAACGGTAAGCGAGTAGACCTCCGAGGCGCCGTGCTGGGCCTCCACGTGGCGCATCAGGCTGGTCACCGTCAGCGGGTAGTCCATCATCAGACCTTTCATGGGTCATGCACCTCCGAAAATGTGCTCGTGAAGGGCCGAAGTCATCAACCGCGGGGAGGCAGCAGGCCAACGGGCTCGACCGGCTTGCCGTTGCGGCGAATTTCGAAGTGCAGCATGGCCGCATTGCCGGGCCCCACGCCCATCGTCGCGATCGGCTGGCCGGAGCGCACCTCGTCGCCCTCCTTGACGAGAATCCTTTCGTTGTGGCCGTAGGCACTCAGCCATTCCGGCGAATGCTGCACGATCACCAGGAGTCCGTACGCCTTCAGCCCATCTCCCGCGTACATGATCTTGCCGCCGTCGGCGGCCATGATGTCCTGACCGCGCGTCCCCAGGATACGGATGCCGTAGTCGCCGGCCCGCGCCCGCGCGCCCTCGACGTCCACGCTCCCCCCCGTGGGCCATTCCCATCCGGTTGCGCGCGCCGCAGGCCCGGAAGCCGCGGTTGCCGAGGGAGCCGGATCGCGGGCCGTCCCGCCGCCCGCGGATACGCGCGGCGCGGGAGAAGAAACCGGAGCGGCGGCAGCGGAACCCGAAGCCGCATATCCCGGCGGAGGCGTGAGCCTGATTCGCTGCCCGACCAGGATCAGGCTGCCGTCCCCCAGCGCGTTCCAGGCGGCCAGTTCGTTTACCGGAAGGCGGAATCGCCAGGCGATGGAGAAAAGCGTATCGCCCGCCTCCACCGTATACCGGTCGGGCGCGATATCCGTTGCGGCGCCGGCCACGCTCTCCCGGCGCGACTCCGATGAAGTCGCCGCGGACGGGATCGCTTCGGCGGGCGCCTGGCCCGCGGGCGCGGGATCTTCCGGAATCCAGCCCCAGCAGCCGGACAGCAGCAAAACGCCGGCCGTCGCCAGGTACAAGCGGCCTGCGCTGCAAATTCGAGGCGCCACGTTCACAGGTACCACAATAACCCAATTGCAACGACAAGAAGGCCGATCAGCGCCCAACCGGCCCGGTCGGAATAGCGAAGGGCCCGCAGCGCCTTGGGACCCAGCCAGGCGGCCAGCGAACCCACCAGGAAGAAACGCAATCCCCGGCCGAGGAACGAGGCCGTAACGAAGGCGCCCACGTCCATGTTCATGCCCCCGGCGGCAATGGCGAAGACCTTGTACGGGAGCGGCGTAAAGGCCGCCATGACCAGCGCCCAGTAGCCCCAGCGCTCATACCACGACTGGACCCGGGAATACTGCTCGCCCCAGCCCCAATCCTGAATCAGCGGCAATACGGCGTCGATCGCAAGATAGCCGAGCAGCAGGCCGCACAATCCGCCGGCCACCGAGAACACGAGCGTCAGCAGGACCAGCCGGACCGTCTTCGCCGGCTGCGCGGCGCACATCGGCGCCAGCATCACGTCCACGGCGATCGGAAAGAAAATGGACTCGGCGAAGCTGACCGCGCACAGCACAGCCGGCGCCCTGGGCATGCGGGCCCATGCCACGAGTCGATCGGCAAGCCGGGCCGGCGCCGTTTCCATCGTCCGGACCGGCGTCAGCCCTGCCCCGGCAACAGCGGGACGAAGGCCACCGGCGCCAGGATCTCGCGCATGTCGCCGCTCTCCGCGCGCTCGATGCGCACGAGTTCCTGGCGGGAGTGGTCGCCCAGGGGAATGACGATGCGCCCGCCCGGCGCCAGCTGGTCCAGCAGAGCCTGCGGAACCGCCGCGGCAGCCGCGGCGACCAGAATGCCGTCGAAGGGCGCCTGTCCCGGCCAGCCCAGCATCCCGTCGCCGTGCCGGAAGCGCACGTTGTTGCAGCCCAACTCCGCCAGCAGGGGCCGGGCTTCGGCGAGCAGCGAGCCGATCCGCTCGATGGCGAACACGGTCCGCACCAGCGGGGCCAGTATCGCGGTCTGGTATCCGGAACCGCATCCAACCTCAAGCACCTTGGCGGGCCGCCGCATCCGGCCGTCCTCCTCCATCAGCAGCGCCTGCGTCATCAGCGCCACGACGTAAGGCTGCGAGATGGTCTGCCCCGATCCGATCGGCAGCGCATTGTCGTTGTAGGCGTAGCGTTCCAGCGCTTCTTCGATGAACAGGTGGCGCGGCGTGCGGCGTATCTGCTCCAGGACCTCCGGGCTGCGGATTCCGCGATCGCGCAGGGCATCCGCCAGGCGGTCGCGGACTCGCGCGGACGTCAAGCCGATGCCGCTGCGCCGGCGGCCTCCCGGACGCGAGACGCTCATAGCTGCAGCCAGTCGCGGTTCGCTTCGAGACGGTTGTGGTCGGTCAGGTCGCATTGAAGCGGCGTCACCGAAATCCATCCGGCGCGCACGGCATGGAAATCGGTGCCCGGCCCGGCGTCCAGCCCGTGGCCGGGCAGACCCATCCAGTACAGCTTGCCGCCATAGGGATCGCCGGACACCTTGACCCGGGCAGCCTTGTGCCGGTGACCCAGCCGGGTCAGTTTGAAGCCGCGGATGTCGTCCCAAGGCATATCGGGCACATTCACGTTCAGCAGCATGTTGCCCGGCGGCTTGTTCCTGTTCAGGCGCTCGAACAGTTCGCTTACCGCGCGCTGCGCCGCGTCAAAGTTCTTCGGCGGGTAGCCGGCGACCGATATCGCGACCGCCGGCACGTCGAGGACCCTGGCCTCCATTGCCGCCGCCACGGTGCCGGAGTAGAGAACGTCGTCGCCCAGGTTCGGGCCGTGGTTGATGCCGGAAAACACCATGTCGGGGTCCTCCGGCAACAGCCCCGTAATGGCGATATGCACGCAGTCGGTGGGCGTGCCGGAACAGTACCAGCGGTTCCTGCCCAGCTTCGTGACCCTTAGCGGTTCGAACAGCGTGAGCGAATTGCTTGCGCCGCTGTGGTTCCGCTCGGGCGCAACGAGCATGATTTCGGCCAGCCCGAGCAGCGCGCGCTCCAGCGCCTGCAGGCCCTCGGCGCGGTAGCCGTCGTCGTTGGAAAGCAGGACCCGCACGGGAGCGCTACTCGCGCGGGTCTCCGGGCTGATCGGACTGATCGGGATCTTCGGCAGGCGCCTCTTCCTCGACCAGCAGGTAGATCTTCTCGTCGGGACCGATCATGCCCAGCTCGGAGCGCGCCAGGCGCTCGACCTCCTCGTCGCCCTCCTTGAGGCTCCGCACTTCGGCGGCCAGGCGGCTGTTGCGCTCCCTGAGCCCGGCGTTTTCCTGTTCCTGTTCGGCCAGTTCCTGGCGCGCGCGGAACAGGCCCAGCAGGCCGTCGTCGGCGAACCACAGCGGATACTGCAGGCCGGCCAGCGCCAGGCCGGCCAACACGATTCCCGCAGTCTTAGGCTTCATTGCCGGTTGGGGCGCGGGGCAAAGGCTTCGCGACAGGTGGAGCGGCAACTCTTACCCCTGCCTCGCGGGAGCGTTGGAGGCATGGATGCCGGAACCGAGCCACAGGGATGTGCTTGCCGCGTATCCCGCGAGGCAGGGGTAAGAGTTGCCGCGGACTAGCCCGCATGGTGCTGCACCACGGAGGCGGGGAAGGCGTTGAGGCCTGCGTAGGGCGCGTCGGCGCCAAGTTCTTCGGCGATGCGGAGCAGCCGGTTGTATTTCTCGGTGCGATCGGAGCGGCACGGAGCGCCCGTCTTGATCTGGGTCGCCGCCGACCCCACCGCCAGGTCGGCGATGAAGGTGTCGGACGTTTCGCCCGAGCGGTGCGAGATGACGGCCGCGTAGCCCGCCGCAACGGCCGCATCGATGGCCGCGCGCGTTTCGGTAAGCGTGCCCACCTGGTTCGGCTTGATCAGGATGGCGTTGCCGATGTTGCGCTGGATGCCCTCGGCCAGAATCGCCGTCTGCGTAACGAAAAGGTCGTCGCCGACGAGTTGCACCCTCTCGCCCAGCGCGCGTGACAGAGCTTCCCAACCGTCCCAGTCGTCCTCGGCAATGCCGTCCTCGATGCTCACAACCGGGTAGCGGTCCGCAAGTTCCGTGAACCAGCCGGCGAAATCGGCCGCGTCAAAGGTGCGGCCTTCGGATTCCAGGCGATACAGGCCGCCGGAATACAGCTCGCTCGCGGCCACGTCCAGGCCCAGCAGGAAGTCCCCGGGCACGCTGAATCCGGCCTTTTGTATTGCCTCGATCAGCGCCTCCAGCGCGGCTTCATTGGAAGGCAGATCGGGAGCGAATCCGCCTTCGTCGCCTACGGCCGTCGACCGGCCGGACTTCCGCAGCACGTCCTTCAGCACGTGGTAGACCTCGACTCCCCAGCGCAGGGCCTCGGCGAAGCCTCCGGCGCCCACCGGCAGGACCATGAATTCCTGCACGTCGAGGCGATTGTCGGCATGCGCGCCGCCGTTGAGGATGTTCATCATCGGCGTCGGCATGGTGGGCGCCCCGGCGCCCAGGCCGCGGTAGAGCGGCTCGCCCCGGGCCACCGCCGCCGCCCGGGCGGCGGCCAGCGAAACGGCCAGAATCGCGTTCGCTCCTAGCCGCGAGCGGTTCGCGGTGCCGTCCAGCGCAACCATTAGCGCGTCCAGTTGGTCCTGACGGTCGCCGTCGGCGCCGAGCAGGGCCTTGCAAATTTCGCCGTTGACATGGCTTACGGCCGTTTGCACGCCGCGGCCGCCGTAGCGGCGGGATTCCCCGTCGCGCAACTCGACCGCTTCGCGCGCGCCGGTGGAAGCCCCGGAGGGTACTGCCGCCCTGCCCCGGGCCCCGCAACTCAGCGCCACGTCGGCCTCCAGCGTGGGGTTGCCGCGCGAATCGAGAATCTCGCGCGCGTGAATATGGGCTATTGCGGACACGATCCTTCGGCCAGAGGACGGGATTTAACCAGGCGGTCCAGTTCCAGCAGGGACTCCATCAGCTCGCGGACTCGATGAAGGGGCCAGGCGTTCGGACCGTCGCTAAGCGCTTCATCCGGACGCGGGTGGGTTTCCATGAACAGTCCCGCCACCCCGGCGCCCACCGCCGCCCGGGCGAGCACCGGCACGAACTCCCGCTGCCCGCCGGAGGACGTGCCCTTGCCGCCCGGCAGTTGCACCGAGTGGGTGCAATCGAACACGACGGGGCAGCCGGTGTCCCTCAGTACGGCCAGGGACCGCATGTCCACCACCAGGTTGTTGTAGCCGAAGGAAAAGCCCCGCTCGCAGACCAGGATGTCGGAATTGCCGGTCGAGCGCGCCTTGTCCACCACGTTGGACATCTCTGCCGGGGAAAGAAACTGGCCCTTCTTGATGTTCAGCGGCCGGCCCGCGGCGGCGGCGCGCAATATGAAATCCGTTTGCCGGCAGAGCAGCGCCGGCGTCTGCAGCACGTCGGCAACGGCGGCCACTTCATCCATCGGCGTGTTCTCATGCACGTCGGTAAGCACCGGCACGCCGACCTGGCGCTTGACCTCCTCCAGAATCCTGAGTCCCTGCTCCAGGCCGTGACCGCGGAAACTGGACAGCGACGACCGGTTGGCCTTGTCGAAGGACGACTTGTAGACGAGGGAAAAGCCAAGTTCCCGGCCGATTTCGGCCAGCATTCCCGCGGTTTCCAGGGCCGATTCCCGCGATTCGACCACGCAGGTGCCGGCGATGAGAAACAGCGGCTGATCGAGTCCGGCGGCAAAACCCGCCAGCTGCGCCCTTCCGGGGCCGGATTGCGCCGTCACGGCGCCTAGGCGCCGGCGGCGCTGGCCGCCTTGGCCGGCAGGTCGCCACGCTGCCGGTAGCTCACGGCGGCGGCGATGAAACCGTCGAACAGCCTGTGTCCGTCGCGCGGCGTGGAGGTGAATTCGGGGTGAAACTGGCTGGCCAGAAACCAGGGATGCGAAGGCAGTTCCACTACTTCCACCAGTCCGTCGCTGGAGCGGCCGGAGAATCCAAGTCCCGACTTCCCGAGTTTCTCAATGTAGCGATTGTTGAATTCGTAGCGATGCCGGTGGCGTTCGTACACGGTCCGGGCGCCGTACTCGTTGCTCGCCAGGCTGCCCTTGGCAAGATGGCAGGCCTGCTCTCCCAGCCGCATGGTTCCGCCCAGGTCGGAATCCTCGTCGCGGCGCTCCACCTGACCGGACTCATCCACCCATTCGGTCACCAGCGCCACCACCGGATGCGGCGTTTCCGGGTCGAATTCGGTGCTGTTGGCGCCCGCAAGTCCGGCGACGTTCCGGGAAAACTCGATCACGGCCACTTGCATCCCCAGGCAGATGCCCAGGTACGGAATCTCCTTCTCGCGGGCGTGGGTGACGGCGCGCACCATTCCCTCGATGCCGCGTTCGCCGAATCCCCCGGGTACGAGCACCGCGTGCACGCCGGCCAGGCAGTCGACGCCCTCCTCCTCGACCTGCTCCGATTCGATGTGCCGGACCCGCACGTTGACGCCGCAGCGCCGTCCGGCATGTCCGAGGGCCTCGTTCAGCGAGATATACGAATCGCGCAAGTCCATGTACTTGCCGACCATGGCAACGGTCACCTGACCTTCGCAGTTCCGGCCGGCCTCCACCACCTGTTCCCATTCGGACAGGTCGGCCGACGGCAGGTCCATGCCGAACTGCGTGACCAGCACCTCGTCCAGTCCCTGGCTTCGCAGTTCGATGGGGATTGCGTACAGGTCGTCCATGTCGCGGGCGGAGAACACCGCCGACTCCGACACGTTGGTGAACAGCGCAATCTTGCGCCGCTGCTCGTCGGGCAGGGCAAGCTCCGACCGGCACACCAGCACGTCGGGCTGAATGCCGATGGAGCGCAGTTCCTTGACCGAATGCTGTGTGGGCTTGGTCTTGATCTCCTGCGAGGTGGCCACGTAAGGCACCAGCGTGGCGTGCACGAAGGCGACGTTTTCGCGGCCCATTTCCAGGCCCATCTGGCGGATCGCCTCGAGGAAAGGCAATGATTCGATGTCGCCGACCGTGCCGCCCACCTCGGTGATGCAGACGTCCGCATCGCCGGCGCCCAGCACGACCGAGCGCTTGATCTCGTCGGTGACATGCGGGATGACCTGCACGGTCGCGCCCAGGTATCCGCCGCGGCGTTCCCGGCCGATGACGGCGTTATAGATGCGCCCGGTGGTGAAGTTGGAGTCCTTCCCCGGTCTGCTGGAGCCTACAAACCTTTCGTAATGTCCGAGATCGAGGTCCGCCTCGGCGCCGTCGGCGGTCACGAACACTTCGCCATGCTGGAAGGGGCTCATGGTGCCCGGATCCACGTTCAGATAGGGATCCAGTTTGATCATGCTGATGGAAAGGCCGCGGGCTTCGAGAATTGCGCCCAGCGAGGCGGCGGTTATGCCCTTTCCCAGCGAGGAAACCACGCCGCCGGTAACGAAAATGTAGCGGGTCATACCACTCCGATCACAGTGAGGGATCGGGCATCTACGATAACACAGACTGCCGGCCGATCGTATCGCCTCGCTTCACTCGATCCCGCTCATTCTTGGCCCCTTCCTCCGGGGGACGCATGAACCCATCCATGGGGCTTGCTCCGGCATCCCTGCCTCCAATACCCCCAGAGGAAGGGGGCAAGAATGAGCTACGGCAGCGCCGGGGCGATCAGCTTGGGTCGGTTTCCGGGGAAATGTAGATACGGCCGCGGCGGCGGGTCAGGCGAACGCCGCCCCAGCGGGCCACGGGGTGGCGGTCGGCCGCCGCGTTCAGCAGCATCTCCAGCGCCGCATTCAGGCGCGCCTCCGACGGCGCGGCGACGCCCAGCGCGGCCAGCCGTTCGCGCAGGAGGTTCGCGCGGCGCGCCGGCGAAAGCTTGAGCAGGCCCTCGCATTCGATAAAGTCGTCCCGCGCGATCCCGCGGCCGTCATGCTCGGCCAGGTCGCGCAGCAATCCGCGCGTGTCCGCGGCGAGGCGCGCCGTCCGTCCGGCGGTGGCCGCGGCGCCGGGCCACCGCCCGCGCAGCAGCGGCTGCACTTCGTTGCGCAGGAAGGAACGGTCGAACCCCGTCTCGCGATTGGAAGGATCCTCGATCCAGTTCTCGCCCCTCTGTTCGAGCCAGGTCCGCAAATCTTCCCGGGGAACATCGAGCAGCGGGCGCAACAGCCATCCCCGGCCCAGACGGCGCTTCTCGCGGATTCCCGCCAGACCCGCGATGCCGGTCCCGCGAAGCAAGCGCAGCATCAGCGTTTCCCACTGATCGTCCTGGTGATGCGCGGTCAGCAGGCATTCTTCGGGCTCCATGAGAGCCTCCAGCACCTCGTAGCGCGCGCGCCGCGCCGCGGCTTCCACGCCCCTGCCGTCGGCCCGCACTTCAACCTCGCGGCAGGCCAGGGGCACTCCCAGGGCGCGGGCCCGGTCCCTGCAGTGACCGGCCCAGTCGCCGGAATCCGGGTGCAGTCCGTGATCGACATGCGCGGCGCGAAGACGTTCGCGGCCGGATTCCCCGAGCAGCTCATGCATGGCCAGCAGCAGGGCGGTCGAATCGGGACCGCCGCTGAACGCCACCAGCAGCGGGCGCTCCCGCCAGTCGGGACACAGACGGCCAAGTGCCGCCCCCACAACCGGCTTGACGGCGTCGCTGCGCTCGGCCGCCTGGCCCGGCTTCATTCTCCGACCGGCGGCGAACCCTATGCGGCTTCTCCGGCCAGGACGCCGCGCGGATCCTCGATCAGATCGGGGTGGTGGAGCTTCACCAGGCGGAGCAGTTCGACCGGCAACCCTTCGGGGCTTTCCGCCTTGCCTCCCCGCCCGTTCTGCACCGTGTGACCGGGGGTATCGCCCATTTGCATCCAGGGCCGGAACGCCGTGTTGGCAATGTAGGCCACGTCGACGGGCACCGAGACCGTCGACGGATCGGAAAGCGCCGACCAGCTGCCCTGGTTGATTGTCCACTCGCGGTAGAAGAAGGTCGGGTTCGACTCACCGGCCGGGAACACACGCGCACTGATGTCCTGGCGGATGTAGAAGTCGTCGCCGCGCCGTTGCGGCAGGCTGATGTATCGCTGGCTCTCGACCTGCCCCGTGGCAAAGAACGATTCGCCGTCGTCCGTTTCCTGCTGCATGGTGAACTCGTTGGTGTCCTCGGCCCGTACTGTCATGTCCATGTGCGACGGACCGGCGCGGTACAGGGGCACGTCCACCACGTTGCCGGTCACCGGCATGGTCAGCTTGTCCAACAGCTCTCCCGTTTCAATGTCCATGTACATCGCGACTTCCAGCGAGACGCTCTTGTAGAGGCTGTCATTGACCTTCCGCATCTGGCGGATGGTGGTCGAAAGAAGCCGGTACATCGGGTACGTCACGCCGTCGACGAAGGCGTAGTTGACCGCGTCCACCCAGCCCATGGTCACGCGGTCGTCGAGGCTGCTGCGCAGCTTCACGAAGTAGTGCAGCATTTCATCGTCACTCAGGTCCAGGTCGGTAAGTCCCGAATACTCGTCCGCACGTGCCCCGGGGGCCAGCCCGGCCAGAAACGGCGCGCCAAGCGCACCCGCCAATACGGAACGGCGATTCAGGTTGGTGTTCATATTTCCTCCCGATACATGTACTAGGCTTCGCGGTAGACGCCGTACTGGAGCACTCGCCGATGGCGGCGCTCCAGCAGCTCGGCGGGTTCCAGGCGGGTCAGGTTGAGCAGGTGCTTGCCGATCGCCTTCTTGAGGCTCGCGATCGCGGCGGTCGGGTCGCGGTGGGCGCCGCCCACGGGCTCGTCCAGCACTTCGTCCACGAGCTTGAGCTTCAACAGCCGCCTGGCCGTGATCCCCATGGCCTGGGCGGCCTCGGTGGCGTGCTCGGCGCTCTTCCAGAGAATGCTGGCGCAGCCTTCCGGGGAAATCACCGAGTAGATGCTGTATTGCATCATGATCACCACGTCGGCGACGCCGATGGCCAGCGCCCCGCCGGAACCGCCTTCGCCGATGATCGCGCTGATGATGGGAGTCTTCAGTCCCACCATGCAGCTCAGGCTGGAGGCGATGGCCTCGCTCTGGCCGCGCTCCTCCGCGCCGATTCCGGGATAAGCGCCGGGTGTGTCGATCAGCGTGACCACCGGCAGCGAGAACTTCTCGGCAAGCTGCATGAGCCGTTGCGCCTTGCGGTAGCCCTCCGGGCGGGTCATGCCATAGTTGCGGCGCACCCTCGAGGTCGTGTCCCGCCCTTTCTGGTGGCCGATCAGCATCACCGGAGTTCCCTCGATGCGGGCCAGTCCACCCACCAGCGCGTAGTCGTCCGCGTACATGCGATCGCCGTGCAGCTCCTGGAATTCCCCGGTCATCCCGGCGATGTAGTCCAGCGAGTAGGGCCTCTTCGGATGGCGCGCCACCTGCGCCGTCTGCCACGGCGTGAGCTTGCGGTAGATGTTGCGGGTCACGGACCGGCTGCTGCGCTCAAGCCGCTGGATCTCGGCGGCCACGTCCACGCCGGAATCGTTGTCGAGAAACCTCAGTTGCTCGATCTTGCTTTCCAGCTCCGCGATGGGCTGCTCGAAGTCAAGAAATGAATTCATACGCAGTGCGTCCGACCTGGCCGGGCCTGCGATTGTAAGCCCTTATCAGTGCTGAGCGTAGCGAATGCTGAACTCGCTGATTACCGGCGATTCGCCCAGGGCATGCCGCAGACCGCCGGTTGCGCGCACGTTCCAGTGTGTGCCCAGGCGCAGGCTGCCGGCGGCGGCCGGGCCCGAATAACGCACCACGACCCGGGTTCCGCCGGGCACGTGCGGGCGAAGCAGATCCTTGAGCTGCGTGAAGGTCTCGGCCGGCTTTTCGGCCGCGCGACAGTCGAGCAACAGCACCCGGGCGCGCTCTTCCATCACGTCGTCCAGCGGCTCCACCGATTCCGCAAACATCATGAGCGAGCCTCGCTGCAGGCGCGACAGGCGGCCCTTCACCAGCACCAGGGAATGGGGCGTGATCAGCCGGCCGGGCGGCGCGCCTGCGTCCCAGCGCGGCAAACGCACCGGCAGCCGTGTCGTTCCGTCGTCCAGGTCGAAGTAATTGGCGCCGGAGCGGCGCCACTTGCGCAACACGCTGCCGGCCACCGTCACGCCCGGCGCGTCGCGTTCATCCCGCGGGCCCGGCTGCGAACGATCCAGTATTTCGCGCAGGCCGCCGCCCGTCAGGGCTCGCGCATCGTCCCTGCATTCGTCGAACGGGTGGCCGCTGAGGCAGAACCCCAGGCTCCGGCGCTCTCCGTCCAGCAGTTCCCGAAGACCCCATTGCGGCACGTCGGGAAGCTCGATCTGCATAGGCTGATCGCCGCCACCGTCGAACAGGCCTTCCTGCCCGCTCTCGGCGTCGCGCGCCGCCTGCGCCGCCGCTGCGAGCGCCGCGGGCAACACCCGTATCACCGCGGCCCGGTTGGCGCACAGACTGTCCAGGGCGCCGGACCGAACCAGCGTTTCGGCCTGCCGCTGGTGCAGGCCCGCGCCGCTGATTCGCGAAAACAGATCCGCTACGCCCGAATAGGGACCGTTGGCTTCGCGTTCGGCCCGAATGGCCTGGGCCGCGGCCTGGCCCAGTCCGCGGATGGCGCCCAGCCCGCAGCGAACGGCCTTGTCGTCCACGGCGCTGAATCCCACGAGTGACCGGTTCACGTCCGGGCGCAATACGGACAGCCCCAGGGCGAGGCACTCCTGCGTCATCCAGTAGAGGCGGTCATGCGCGCTCATGTCGGTGGTCATCGTGGACGCCATGTACTGGGCCGGATAGTGCGCCTTCAGCCAGGCCGTCTGGTAGGCGACGATGGCATAAGCCGTGGAGTGCGACTTGTTGAAACCGTAGCCGGCGAAGGTCTCCATCAGGTTGAAGATGTGCTCGGCCTTGCCTCGGCTCAGTCCGTGCTCCAGGGCGCCCTTCACGAACACCGAGCGCTGATCCGCCATCTCGCCCTTCAGCTTCTTGCCCATCGCGCGGCGCAGCACGTCCGCCTGGGCAAAGCTGTAGCCGGCGATCAGGCGCGCGATCTCCATGACCTGCTCCTGGTAGAGGATCACCCCGTAGGTCTCGCCCAACAGTTCGCGCAGGTCGTCGTGCAGGTAATCCACCGCCTCCTGGCCGTGCTTGCGCTTGATGTAGGTGTCGGCCATGCCGGTCTGCAGCGGGCCGGGACGGAACAGCGCCACCAGCGCAATCATGTCGCTGAAGCGGTCCGGCCTGAGATCGCGGATCAGGTCGCGCATGCCGCGCGACTCGAGCTGGAAGACCGCGCGGGTGCGCAGGTTGCGCAACAGTTCGTACACCTTCGAATCGTCCAGCGGCAGTCGGGCGATGTCGATGGACGGCTCGTCCGCCGCGCGCCTCGCGCGATTGACCTCGTCCACGGTCCGGGTGATGGTCGTGAGGTCGTTCAGCGCCAGGAAATCGAACTTCACCAGCCCGACCGCTTCGATGTCGTCCTTGTCGAACTGGGTGACCGTCGGCGCGTCGCTTTCCTGGCGGTAGAGCGGCGTGAAATGCATCAGCTCCGACGGCGCGATCACGACGCCTCCGGCGTGGGTGCTGGAATTGCGCGGCAGGCCCTCGAGTTGCAGCGCCAGATCGATTACCGCGCGCGCCTCCGTGTCGGTGTTGTACAAATGACTCAGTTCCCGGTCGTCCTTCATCGCCTGCTCGATGGTCACGCCCACGGGCAGGGCCGGGATCAGACCGGCGATCTGTTCTCCAAGTCCCAGGGGCTGACCAAGGACCCGGGTCGCGTCCTTGATGGCGGCGCGGGCCGCCAACCGGTTGAACGTGATGATTTGCGCCACCCGGTCCCGCCCGTACTCCTCGGCCACGTGCTCAAGAACCCGTTCACGCTGCTCGGCGCAGAAGTCGATATCGATATCCGGCATGGAGATCCGCTCCGGATTCAGAAAACGCTCGAAAATCAATCCGTAGCGCAAGGGATCGATGGAGGTGATGCCCAGCGCATAGCTGATCAGCGAACCCGCCGCCGATCCCCTGCCGGGACCCACCGGCACCTGGTTTTCGCGCGCCCAGCGCACGATGTCGGCAACGATCAGGAAGTAGCCGGGAAAGTCCATGCGCCGCACGACCTCCAGTTCGGCGCGCAGACGGTCGGTGTAACGCCCGGGCAACTCCGCTTGCGCGCCATCGCCCGCGGCGACGCCGAGCCGGTACTTCAGGCCGGCCAGCGCCTCCTGCTCGAGAAATTCCCCTTCGCTCAGGCCCTCGGGCGCACGCGCCTTCGGCAGCCGCGACTCGCCCAGGTCCAGTTCCACCGTGCAGGCGCGGGCGATGGCTATCGTGTTGCCGAGGGCCTCCGGCAGGTCGGCGAACAGCTCCGCCATCTCCGCCGGACTCCTGAGGTATTGCTGGGGCGTGTAGCGCCGTTCGCGGCGCGGATCGTCCAGCGTTTCTCCGCGGTGTATGCACACCCTCGCTTCGTGCGCCGTGAACTCGACGCTGTCCAGGAAACGCACGTCGTTGACCGCCACCAGGGGGACGCCTTCGGAGTTGGCCAGTTCCACCGTTCGCTGCGCCAGCTCCGTCTCGCCCGGGCGGCCCAGACGGCTCACCTCCAGAAAGAGGCCGTCGCCCATCAGCTTGCGCAAGGCCAGCACCTGCTCGCGCTCCCGGCGGGCTTCGGGTCCGCGGCCGGCGGAATTGTCCAGGCCGATCAACCCGATCAGCCCCTCAAGGCCCTCGGCGCTCAGCCATTCCCGCATGAGCACGGGAGTGCCCCGCGGCTCAAGTTCGAGATACATGCGGGTAAGCAGGGCCAGCAGGTTCCTGTAACCCCTTGCGTTCCGGCACAGGAGCGTCAACCGCCCGGGCCGTGTTCCATTCCCCGGCTGGCCGAAATTGAGGTCCGCGCCCAGGATGGGCTTGACTCCCGCGTCGAGCGCCGCCCGGTAAAAGCGCACCGCCCCGAACATGTTGTTGAGGTCGGTCAGGGCGACGGCGGGCATTCCACGCTCCCGCACCGCGCGGCAAAAGCCGCCCTGGCCGCCGCTTATGCGCAGCACCGAGTCCACCAGCGAGTATTCCGAGTGCAGGCGAAGATGAACGAATGAAGCGGTCTGTTCCACTGGCGCCTCAGGGCCTGTTACCGCCATGCGCCGGGGCGACGGCGCGAACCGGCCGGAAACTGCGGCGGTGCGCTGGACTTGCGCCCAGTCGTTCGAGGGCCGCGCGATGGGCGGGCACCGCGTAGCCCTTGTGTTCGGCCAGGTGATATCCGGGCCACTTCAGATCCAGGCGCCGCATCAAACGGTCGCGCCGTTCCTTGGCCACGATGGAAGCGGCGGCGATCAGCGGGCAGCGCCGGTCGCCGCCGATGATGGCCTCGAGCTCGACGTCCCGGCGCCAGCGCGCCGGCATCTCCGGCAGGTAGGGTCCGTCCACCCGCGCCAGCGCCGGCTGGCAGGACAGGCCGAGCAGCGCCCGGCGCATGGCCAGCAGGCTGGCGCGCAAGACGTTGAGCCGATCGATTTCCTCCACCGCCGCAATCCCTACCGACCAGGCCAGGCACCCGCTTCGAATGGCCTCCTCGAGTACCGCGCGCCGCGCGGGCGAGAGCAGCTTGGAGTCGCGGACGCCGGGAATGTCCCGGCCGGCCGGCAGTGCGACGGCGGCCGCGACAACCGGCCCCGCAAGGGCGCCGCGGCCCGCCTCGTCCACGCCGGCCAGGACTCCGGCTGCGCTGGGCGGGAGGGCGTCCCGCCCTCCGTGAAGGCGAGACTCGGCGAGGGTCATGCCCTCGCTCCCGGATGCTTCCTGACGGGCTTCCGCACCACTCAGGCGGTTTGCGCCAGGGCCAGGACGGCCTGCGCCGCGCGGTCATTGACCCCCCGGCCCAGCGATTCGGAAAGACGGGCAAATTCGGCGCGCACCGTCTGACGGGCGCCGGGATCGTCGTACAGACTCAGCAACTCGGCCCCCAGCGTCTCGCCGCGGGCCTGGTCCTGCAGCAGTTCGGGCACCAGTTCGCGGCCCGCGAGAATGTTGGGCAAGGCGACATATGGAGTCTTCAGGAGACGAAACACGCGCGCAATCCAAGCCGTCAGCGGCGCAACCCGGTAAACCGCCACCAGCGGGCAACCACACACCATGGCCTCCATCGTAACCGTGCCGGAGGCCGCCGCGGCCAGGTCGGCCGTCTTCAGCAAGTCGCGCGCGTCGCCTGACGTTTGGCGCACGTCGACGCCGGGCGCAAACCGCCTGAGGATCACGTCGAATTGCGCCTGCCCCTGCGGGCTGGCGGCCGCAGTGGAAAAGCGGACGCCGGGGCGGCGCTGCCTGAGCCACGCGGCCGCGCGCGCGATCGCGGGGCCGATGCGGCTTATTTCCGAACTGCGCGAACCGGGCAGCAGGGCCACAAGCAGGTCGCCCTTGCGGGCGGGAGGCGACGGTCCATTCCGTTCGGGAGGTTGCTCATCGGCAATCGGATGACCCACGAATACCGCTTCCACGCCTTTTTCGCGCAACAGGGGCGGTTCGAACGGAAGCAGGCAGAGGACCCGGTCGCAATTGCGGCGGATACGCCGTGTCCGGCCGGAGCGCCAGGCCCATATCGATGGACATACGTACTGCACGGTACGCACACCGCGGCGCTTCAGGCGCCCGGCAAGGCCCAGGTTGAGTTCGGGAGAATCCACGCCGACGAAAACGTCGGGGCGAAACTCGCCGAGTCGCCTGAGCAGCCGGCGGCGAAGCATCCAAAGGCGCGGCAGATGGCGGATGACCTCGGCCAGGCCCATGACCGCGAATTCCGACGACTCAAGCATGGCCCTGCATCCTGCCTCGCGCATCGCGGGGCCCGCCACGCCCGCCACCTCCACCTCCACCGGCCCGGCGCGCAGGGAGCGAATCAGTCCCGCGCCCAGGCGATCGCCGGAGGCTTCGCCGGCGACCACCGCTATCCGCAGGGCCCGGTCAGGCGGCGTCAACGCAAAAGGCCGCGCCCGGACTCGGCCAGAAACTCCGACATCGGCGTCAACTCCGGCTGTTCCCGGGCGGCTTCGGCAATGATTTCGGTTGCCTCGGCGCGGCTGAGCTCCTTGCGGTACAGCGTGCGGTAGGCCCTTTCGATGTTGGCCCGCTGCGCAGGAGCGAACCCATGGCGCCGGAGGCCGATGACGTTGACGCCGCGCGGCTTCGGCGGCTGTCCCGCCACCAGCACGTAGGGCGGCACGTCGCGGGTGATGCCTGCGTAGATCCCGATGAAGCCGTAGTCGCCGATCCGGCAGAACTGGTGCGCCCCCGAGAACCCCGCCATCGTTACGTGGCTGCCGACGCGGACATGGCCCGCAAGGCTGGCGAAATTGGCCATCACCACGTCGTCGCCGAGTATGCAATCGTGCGCGATGTGAACGCTGGCCATCAGCCAGCAATGGTTACCCACCCGGGTGACTCCGCCCCCCTCCCGGGTGCCGCGATTGATGGTAACGAACTCGCGAATCGTGTTGTCGTCGCCGATTTCCAGCCGGCTCGTTTCTCCCGGCCGGAATTTCCGGTCTTGCGGATCGCGCCCGATGGCCGCGTGCGGGTGGATCACGTTGCGCTCACCCATGCGCGTGGGCCCCTCGACGACCGCATGCGAACCGACCTTGCAGCCTGGGCCGATCTCGACGTCCGGCCCGATTACGGCATACGGGCCCACCTCCACGTCGGCCGCCAGCTCCGCGCGCGGGGAAACGATCGCGGTTGCGTGGACCTGCGTCACCCGGAACGCTCCAGGCGCCGCACCCGCTTGTGCAGAGCGTCGAGATGCCTGAAGCGCGCCGCATTGCGGCGCCAGCTCGAAACCTCCTCCATGGGCGTCATCGAACCCGCATAGGCTCCGGGCTTGCGGATCGGGCGCGTAACCACGGTGCGGGCCAGGAGCACCACGTCGTCGCAGATGTCAAGGTGGCCGGCCACGCCCACATTACCGGCGATGCGGCATCTGCGCCCTATCTTCACGCTGCCGGCAATCATGCAACCCGCAGCCATGGCGGTATGCTCGCCGATGCGGACGTTGTGGCCGATCTGTATCAGGTTGTCCAGACGCACTCCGTCCCCGATAACCGTGTCATCGAGGGCGCCGCGGTCAACGGTGGTGTTGGCGCCGATCTCGACATCGTCGCCGATGCGCAACGCCCCCAGCTGCGGTATCTTGCGCCAGCTTCCTTCCCTGTCCGGGGCGTTGCCGAAGCCGTCGGAACCCAGCACGGCACCCGGGTGGACCAGGCACCGCTTTCCTATGGTCACGCCCTCGCAGACGGTGGTGTTGGCCAAAAGCCGCGTGCCCTCGCCGACGCGGGCGTCGGCGCCGACGGTAGCGTTGGGTCCCACGTACACGCCGCGGGCCAGGGTGGCCCCGGCGGCCACGCGCGCCCCGGCCGCCACTTCGCAAGTCTCGTCCGCGCTCGCGTCGGCAGACACCGTGGCGTCGGCGTGTATCCCGGCAGCCGGCGGCAGCAGTTCGTGCAGCTCGTCGGCCACGCCGGCGAATACGCGATACGGGTCCGGGGTAATCAGCGCGGCCACCGGGCATTCGACGGCGTGGGATTCGCTCAGGATCACGGCGCCCGCCCCGGTGGCGCGAAGATCGTTCAGGTACGCCTGGTTGAGAAAGAAGGCCACGCTGCCGGAATCGGCGCTCGCCAGGGTGGATGCGCGATGAACCCTCATGCCGGGCTCTCCGCGAAGCCGGCAGCCATGGCGCCCGGCCAGTTCGCTAAGCGTCAGCCCCCGTTCGTGATGCGAACGCCGCTGCATCAGCTTTCCGGCCGGCGGCAGCCTGTCGCGGTTTCACGGCTAACGGCCACTCCCCGAAATCCAGGGCCTGCTAGTCCTGCTGTTCGCTGCTGAAAGTTTCCTGGAGGGCGCCCAGAACCTGCGGCGTGATGTTGACCGCATCGCCGAAATACACCACACCGCCACTGAAGACGAGATCGTATTCATTTTCCTCGGCCACCTGGCGAACGTGGCCGAGAAATACCGCCCCGAGGTCGCGCTGGCTGTTGTTCTGCTCCAATTGCAGGTCTTCTTCGAAAGCCTGCGCTTCCTGCTGAATCTCGCGGCGCAGGGCCAGTATCTCGCGCTCGGCGTTACGCAACTGCTCGGTACCCATGGTTTCGCGGTCGCGCTCATAGTTCTCGCTCAGTTCTCCCAGGCGAGTCTGCTTGGCGTTGATCTCGCGTTGCCGCGGAGCAAACATTTCGCTGATCCTTTCGTTGGCCGCCCGCCCCTGGGGCGACTCTACGGTCAAGGCCTCCAGGTTGACGAATCCGATCTTCAGGGCGGTCTCCTGGGCCAGTGCGCTGCCGGCCGCAAGCACACTCAAAGCGGCGCCCAGGAGCAGTTTTTTTGCGATATTCATTGTCTGAAAAAAGCCTCTTGTTTCCAAAGGGATGGGGAGGACGCAACGGAAATCAAAAAGCGCCGCCCAGGGAAAACTGGAAGCGTTCCACCTCGTCCCCCCAAAATCGGTCGGTCTCGGAATCGGCGTTCAGCGGCGCGGCAAAGCTGAATCTCAACAGCCCCAACGGCGCCAGCCACTCCGCGCCTATCCCGACGGAACGCTTAAGTTTACTTGTCTCAAAGTCGTAACTCAACGGATCGCCCTGGCGGTCGAAGAACTCCAGGTCGGACGTGGAGAACACGTTGCCCACGTCGAAAAAGGCCGCCAGGCGCGCGCTCTGGCGGAAGCGCTCGGGCAGCGGCAGGATCAACTCGACCTGACCCGTAACCAGCATGTTGCCGCCATAGGCATTGCCGAACCGGTCCTTGGGCCCCAGACGGTATTCCTTGAAACCTCGCACCGAATCCGGTCCGCCGCCGTAAAAATGCTTGTAGGGCGGCACCGCGCTGGTATCGCCGAAGGCCTCGGAGAGGCCGACATCGGCATTGAACCGCAGGCCGAACCAGCGCAGTCCCGGAATTCCGAGGTATTGCGTGTACTGGTAGCGCGCGGTCGCGTACTCGACGTCGCTGCCGGGAATCGTGGCCGACAGGGAAAGGCGGTGGCGCATGCCCCGGTCGGGGAACAGCACCCGGTTGCGGCTGTCATAGAGCCAGCCCATCAATAACTCCAGGCTGTTGAACTTGGAGCCGTAGTAAATGTCGGCCTGCCCGGTGACCGGGCTGATGACGTCACGCTGGTATGGCTTGCCGTTGGCCTGCACCCATTGCCGGGACTGCTCGTTGCTGAAGCTGGTGGTGATCAGGTCGGCCTGCTGCAGCGTCGCCCCGAGGATCACGCTCTGGTATTCGGTGATGGGATAGCTCAGTTCGACCGAGGCCGAAGCCGTGGTGGTGTCCAGGTCCGAGGCGGCGTTGAAGAACTGGGTGTAGTTCTGGTAGGTCAGCGCACCGGTAATGCTGACCCCGTTCATGGTTGCGTACGGATCGGTGTAGGAAAGGTTGTAGACCCGCGAGTAACTGGTGCCCGTCAGCCCGATCGCAAGCCGGTTGCCGCGGCCGAAAAGGTTGGAATGCACGGCGCTGCCGCTCAGTTGCATCCCGTAGTATCCCGTGTAACCCACCGAGCCCTGGAACTCGCCCGGCTGCCGTTCGGTCAGGCTGAACACCACGTCAACCTGGTCCTGCGAGCCCGGCACCCGCAGGGTCTCGAAATCGACCTCCTCCAGGTACGGAAGCCGCTGCAGGCGGATCTTGGAGCGCTCCAGCAGATCGTTGGACAGGTAGGCGCCCTCGAACTGGCGCAGTTCGCGCCTCAGCACTTCGTCCTCGATCGAAGACGCCCCGTCAAAGCTGATGCGCCGCACATAGACCCGGCGCTCGGCGGTGATCAGCAGCGTGACCGCGACTTCGCCGGCTTCCTCGTCGATCTCGGGAATCGGCGTGATTTCCGCAAACCCGTATCCTTCCTGGCCCAGGCGCAGGCGGATCAGCTCGCTGCTCTGCGTGATGAGCTGCTGCGAGAAGCGCATTCCCGGCTTGAGCAGCACGTATTGGTTCAGCTCGGCCTCGTCCACCACGAAATCGCCGGCCAGCTTGACCTCGGACACGGTGTAATTGCTGCCTTCACGGACATTGATGGTGATGAAGACGTCCTTCAGATCGGGCGCCAGCGTCACCTGGGTCGATTGCAGTTCGAAATCGGCATAGCCGCGATCCAGGTAGTACGAGCGCAGCTTTTCCAGGTCGCCCTGCAAGGCCTCGCGCGAGTAGCGGTCGTCCTGGCGTATGAACGACAGCCAGTTGGGCGTCTTCAGCTCGAAATCTTTCTTCAGCTCCTTGTCGGTGAAGAGCTCGTTGCCCACTATGTTGATCTGGCGGATGCGCGACCGGTCGCCCTCCGTGATGTCGATGACCACGTCCACCTTGTTGTCGGGAAGTTCCGTTACGTCCACGTTGACTTCGGCGCCATACTTGCCGCGCCCGAAATAGAGGTCGGTCAGCGAGAGCTCCACTTCCTCAAGGACCGACGGCTTGACCAGGCTGCCTTCGGAGATGCCGTTGCCGGACAGCGTCCGGTTCAGGTCTTCGGTCTTGACATCCTTGTTGCCCTCGATCAGCAGCGATTCGATCGTGGGCTGCTCCCGAACCGCCACCAGCAGCGCGTCCCCGTCGCGCCGAAATTCGACGTCCGCGAAGAAACCCGACCCGTACAGGCTCCTCAGAAGCTGCCGCACCGAAGCCGCGTCCAGCGTGTCGCCGATGTTGACCGGCAGGTAATTCAGAACGGCGCCTTCGGAAATGCGCTGCAGACCCTCGATGCGGATGTCCCGAACGACAAAAGACTCCTCCTGCTGGGCCTTCGCATACGCCGGGGCAAAGCCGAGCAGGACCACTGCCACCGCTATCGAAAGCGTCCGCTTCATCGACTCATCCTCCCGGGCGGAAGAATCCGCTGATGTCGTTGAACAGGGCCACGAACATGATGGCCAGCACCAGCGCCAGCCCCAGTCGCTGCACGGCGAGCTGGGTCCGTTCGCGGATCGGGCGGCCGCGAAGCCTCTCGATGGTCTGGTTCACGATCTGGCCGCCGTCCAGGATCGGAATGGGCAGCAGGTTGAGAATGCCGAGGCTCACGCTGACCAGCGCCAGGAAAGTGAGGAACGCGACCCCGCTGATCTGGACCGCCTCTCCCGCGTAGCGGGCGATGCCCACGGGCCCGTTCAGCGTGCGCAGCGAAACGTCCCCGGTGAACATGTTGCCGAGCACGCGGAAGGTAAGCGCGGTAATTCGACCGGTTTCCCGAACGCCGCGCGCCAGGGCCTGCGCCGGCCCCAGCCGCTGGGTCACGAACAGGTGCGCGCGCGCCTCGGGGGACTGCGTCACGCCCACGAAGCCGATGGCGGCAGGGCCGGACGCATCATGCCCCGCGGCCTCGCCGCGGCTGCCGATCTCCAGGTAAAGCCGTTGCTCCATCCCGTTACGGTCCACGGTCACGGGCACGCTTTGTCCCGGGCGAGCCCGCACATACTCGACCCAGTCGCGCCAGGTGCCGATTTCCTCCCCGCCGGCCGCCAGAATGCGGTCTCCGGGCGCGAACCCGGCCGCGGCGGCCGGACCGTCGGGGAGGATGTCGCCCAGCAGGGGGCGCGAGTCCGTCATCGGCTCGAAACCGGCGGCGGCGAACAGATTGCCGTCTTCGAGTATGCCCTTCTTGTGCTCGGAGAGATCGAGAAGGAGATCGCGCCGGGCGCCCTGCTCGTCCTGAACGGTCAATTGCACCGACGGATCGCCGAGGATCTGTTCGATGATGGCCATTGCGGCGGCTTGCCAGGTCGGCGATTCGCGATCCTCCACGGCCACTATGCGGTCGCCGGGGCGCACTCCGGCCTGCTCCGCCACGCTGCCGGGCGCCACTCCGCCGACCAGGGGCGCGGCCGCCTGTATGCCGACCATGAAGATTACCCAGTAGGCCACAACGGCGAACAGGAAGTTCATGCCGGGGCCGGCTGCGAGAACGAAGATCCGTTGCCAGTAGGGCCGGCGATTGAAGCTGCGATGCAGTTCCTCCTCGGCCACCGGCCCCTCGCGTTCGTCCAGCAGGCGCACGTATCCGCCCACGGGAAGCGCCCGCAACTGGTACTCGGTCTGGTCCGCGCCCGCCTTTCGGCGCCAGATCGCCGGCCCGAAACCGATGGAATACTCCAGGACCCTGACTTTCGACATCCGCGCCGCGATGTAATGCCCCCACTCGTGCACGGCGACAAGCAAGCTTATCGCCAGTACGAACGCGCCAATTGCAATAAGGGTATCCACCAGCATGGCAGAAGGGTTTCTCTCTCGGGTCGGTCTTTCGCGGGCTTCTTTTCTATGCTACCAAAACAACCGCTTCGATCCCCGCCTAGAGCGGCAGCCAGCCCACCGGCTGGAACACCAGCAATCCCAACAGCGGCGCGGTTGCAATGCTGCTGTCCATGCGATCCAGCATCCCGCCGTGGCCGGGCAGCATGCGTCCACTGTCCTTGAGACCCGCACGCCGCTTGAACATGCTTACCGTCAAATCGCCCAGCATCGCCAGAGCTCCCACAGCCAGCCCTCCCAGCGTCCAGAACAGTGCCGATTGCTGCAGGTAAAAGGATGCGGCAAAGCCGGCGAGGGTCGCCATGACCAGCCCGCCCGCGGCGCCCTCGACTGTCTTGCCTCCGCTCAGGACGGGCGCCAGCGGGCGGCGCCCCAGCAGCTTTCCGAATACGAACGCCCCCGTGTCGGCCGCGCCGACCAGGATCAGCAACAGAACGAGCAGGTCCCCCCTGCCGGCGCCGAGAATGGCGAGCACCGCCAGCCACGCCGGCGCCATTCCCAGGAGCCCGTAGCCCATGGCCGCCGAGTTGCCGATCGAACCGTAGGAACCACGCAGCAATACGATGGCCAGCGCCCACCAGGCCACGCCCAGCGCCATGACGGAGTAGGAAACCGGATTGGGCGGCGGCATCACAACCGGCACGGCCAGCGCCAGGGCGAACAGGAGAATCCAGGACGATCGCGCCACGGTTCCGGCGAAGCCCGCCATACGCAGCCACTCGCGCCAGCACAGCAACAGGACCAGCCCGATCATCGCCAGTTTGAGGCTGAGCGGGGAAACGCTGGCGACCACGATCGCGGCCACCAGTACTGCCGCCGTCAATACCCTCGAAGGCAGGAAGCGGCTCATGCCGTACCGAATCGGCGCTGCCGCGCCGCATAGTCGTCCAGCGCCGCCTGCAATTCCGCGGGCCCGAAGTCGGGCCACAGTACTTCAGTGAAATACAGCTCCGTATAGGCCAGGT
Source organism: Gammaproteobacteria bacterium (assembly GCA_965116895.1). GTDB lineage: Bacteria > Pseudomonadota > Gammaproteobacteria > Steroidobacterales > Foliamicaceae > Foliamicus. The sequence goes on from OZ220729.1 coordinate 2,138,181, forward strand.
GCCAAAGCAGGAAGTTGCTGATCCTGCGCTCGCCCCCGCTTCGAATCATGAAATCCGGCGGCGGCAGGTCCGCCAGCCCGGTGCGAAGCGTAAACGCTTCCAGGTCGATCTCATCCGGGCCCAGCGCTCCGCGCGCCGCATCCCGGGCCAACTCCCGCGCCACGCGAACGATTTCCTGTTGTCCGCCATAGGAAAGCGCAACGATCAGTTGCATGCGGTCGTTGTCGCGCGTGCCTTCCTCGGCCTTTTCCAGCGCGGTCCGGACAGCGCCCGAAAACCTGGTGCGGTTGCCGATGCAGCGCAGGCGGATGCCGTTCTCGCTCAATAGTCCCATGTGCCGCCTGAGGCTGTCGGTCAGGAGCTTCATGAGTTCGCTTACCTCGTCTTGCGGCCGGCGCCAGTTCTCGCTGCTCAACCCGAAAAGCGTCAGCACGGAAATACCGCGCCGCGCACATTCCTCGACAATGTTGCGGGCCGCGTCCACTCCTGCCCGATGCCCCTCCGAGCGCGGCCGTCCGCGCCGCGCGGCCCACCGGCCGTTGCCGTCCATGATGATCGCCAGATGCCGCAATGCCTCACTCACGACACTAAATCGACATGATTTCCTCTTCCTTCTCCTCCAGCATCGCATCCATTTGCGCAACATGCGCGTCGGTGATCTTCTGCACCTCCTCCGCCGAGCGCCGCTCCTCGTCCTCGGAGGCCATCTTTTCCTTGACGAGCTGCTTGATGTCCGCCAGAACGTCGCGCCGGATATTGCGCACCGCCACGCGGCCCATCTCCGCCTCGTGGCGCGCGACCCGCACGAGTTCGCGGCGGCGCTCTTCGGTCAGTTCCGGTATCGGCACACGGATTACGGTGCCCGCGGTGACCGGATTGAAACCCAGTCCCGACTCCCGGATGGCTTTCTCGACGGGCGGCACCATATTGGCCTCCCACGGCGAAACGGCGAGCGTGCGGGCGTCTTCCACGGTGATGCTGGCCACCTGGCGCAGGGGCGTGTCCGCGCCGTAATAGGGCGCCGTCAGGTGATCGATCAGGCCGGCGTGGGCCCGGCCGGTGCGCAGGCGGGAAAGACTCGACCGCAGGGCCGCCACGCTCTTGTCCATGCGTTCGATTGCATCTTCCTGAAGCTCGTCGATCATTTGCCCCCCTTTGCCTCCACGGACGCGCCGTTCCCGGCGAACGTCAGGGTCAACCGTCGCCGGGGCCCGTCAGCCCTGGCCGGCGGCGCTGGTTACCAGCGTCCCGACATCCTCTCCCCTGACAATTCGCAACAGGTCGCCGGGCGCGGCGACATCATATACGCGAATCGGCAAATCGTTGTCCCGGCACATGACGGCCGCCGTGGAGTCCATGACGCCCAGGCGGGCGCCGATCAACTGATCGTGCGAGATTCGTTCGTACCGCTTGGCGTCCGGCTCGAGGTTCGGATCGGCTGAATACACGCCGTCCACCTTGGTGCCCTTGATGAGCAGGTCGGCGGAGATTTCCACCGCCCGCAGGCTGGCGGCCGTGTCGGTCGAAAGATAGGGATTGCCGGTGCCTGCCGCGAAAATGCATACCCTGCCCTTCTCCAGGTGACGGAGCGCGCGCCGCCGGATGTAGTCCTCGCAGACCGCCCGAACGGCCATGGAAGACATGACGCGCACACCCGACCCCAGCCGCTCCAGCGCATCCTGAAGCGCCAGCGCGTTGATGACCGTGGCCAGCATTCCCATGTGATCGGCGGTGACCCGGTCCATGCCGGCCCGCGCGAGGCCCTCGCCGCGAAAGATATTGCCGCCGCCCACAACTACGGCGGTCTGGACCCCGAGGTCGGACAGTTCCTTGATTTCCCCGGCGATGCGCTCGAGCATCGACATGTCGATCCCGTGCGGCTCCCGGCCCATCAGGGCCTCCCCGCTCAGCTTCAGCAAAATACGGCGTAGCGGGGACACCACGCCGGACTACCTGTGCTCGCGAAGCTGAGCCTCGACCTCTTCGGCGAGATCGCTGGTCGGGCGTTCTATGCCCTCGCCCACTTCCAGGCGCACGAATCCGTGCACCCGGGCCTTGCGGGAGACCAGCAGCTTGCCCACTGTCAGCTTGCTGTCACGCACGAAAATCTGCCCGGTCAGGCAGATGCCGTCGAGAAACTTCCGCAAGCGTCCTTCCACCATGCGCGCCACGATTTCCGGGGGCTTGCCGGATTCGGCGGCCTGGTCGCTCAGGAAAGTGCGTTCCCGCTCGACGATATCGTCGGGAACGTCGTCGGGAGATACGTGCTGCGGCCGCATTGCCGCCACATGCATGGCCAGGTTCTTGCCCAGCTCCGTGTCGCCGCCGTCGAGGTCCACGACCACGCCGATTCGGTTGTTGTGCACGTACACGGACGCTTCGCCCTGCGCCTGAATACGCTCGAAACGGCGCACCGAAATGTTCTCGCCGATCCGCGCCACGGCATCCTGGCGAATCTGTTCCAGCGACTGTCCGTCCACGTCCAGGGCCAGCAAATCCTCAAGGCTGGCGGGCGCCCGGTCCGCTACGGTTTGCGCCACCGACGCGGCATAGCTGCGGAAGTCCTCGCGACGGGCCACAAAATCGGTCTCGCAGTTCACCTCCGCGACGGCGATGGCCCCGGAACTCTCGGCCACCGCAATCACGCCTTCCGCCGCCGCCCGCGAGGCCTTCTTTTCCGCCGCCGCCGCGCCCTTCTTGCGCAACAGGTTGCGGGCGGCCTCGGCGTCGCCGTTGGTTTCGGTCAGCGCGCGCTTGCAATCCATCATGCCCGCGCCGGTCGATTCGCGCAGTGCCTTCACCTGGGCCGCGGTAATCGCCACTCGCTAGCCCTCCCCTTCGGCCGGAGTTGCCGCTTGCTCTGCGGCCGGGGCCGGAGCGGGAGCCGCGTCGCTCTCCTGCGCAGGCGCCTTGGGAGCCGCGTCGCTCTCCTGGGCCGGCGCCTTGGGGGCAGCAGCGCTCTCCTGGGCCGGCGCCTTGGGGGCAGCAGCAGCCGGGGCTTCAGCAGGCTTCGCGTCCCTGTCCTCCCGCTCCCGGGCAACCGCCGCGGTGCGCCTGGGCATGCGTCGCGACACGCCACGCAGCCGCGCCGGGGTCTTGGCCCGCGACCGCGGGCGACCGCTGCGCGCAATGGGCTTGCCCGACTCGTCGAGCTCCACGAATTCGTCGTCGCCCAGGGAGATTTCCGGCATTTCCTCGCGGCCCTTGAGAATCGCGTCGGCGATTCCGCGCGCATAGAGTTCGGCGGCGCGGATGGCGTCGTCGTTGCCGGGGATCATGTAATCCACGTCCTGCGGCGAGCAATTGGTGTCGACCACGGCGGCTACCGGAATGCCGAGCTTCCTGGCTTCGTTCAGGGCAATACGCTCATGCTCCAGATCGATGATGAAAACCGCATCCGGAAGCGAGTCCATCGAGCGGATCCCGCCCAGCGAACGATTCAGCTTCGCCAGTTCGCGTTTGACTCCGAGCGCTTCCTTCTTGGTGAACCGCTCGCGCAGCGTTTCTTCATCCAGCGCCTCAAGCTCCTCCAGCCGGGCGATGGATTTCTTGATGGTCTTGAGATTGGTCAGGGTGCCGCCCAGCCAGCGGTGGCTGACGTACGGCATGCCGCAGCGCGTGGCCTCGTTGCGGATCGCATGCTGCGCGGCGCGCTTGGTGCCGACGAACAGCACGGTGCCGCGCTGCGCAGCCACCGATCGCACGAACTCACAGGTCTTCTTGTAGAGCGGTACCGTCTGCTCCAGATCGATGATGTGAAGCTGGTTGCGTTCGCCATATATGAAAGGCGCCATTTTCGGGTTCCAGTGCCTTGCACGGTGCCCGAAGTGCACGCCCGCATCCAGCATTTCACGCACGCTGACTTCAGCCAATATCTTGCTCCCGTAAATACCAAGAAACTCCGGAAGGTCGAATCCCGGCGGCAAGGACCTGCCGCCATCCGGTGTTCGCCCGCCGAAGCGAGCGCGCAATTTTATAACATCAGGCTTTCCCGTGCGGCGGAATTGCGCGCTACCATTGGCGCCGGCGCCAGTCTTGAACCGATACGACACCATGCAAGTCAGCATCAAGTCCAGCGAGGAGCAGCAACGCATGCGCGTGGCGGGCCGGCTGGCGGCCGAGGTACTGGACATGATCGGCCCCCATGTGCGCCCGGGCGTCACTACCGACGAACTCGACCGGGTCTGCCACGAATACATCACCGGGGAGCTTGAGGCCATTCCGGCGCCGCTCAACTACCGCGGTTTTCCGCGCTCTATCTGCACGTCCCTGAACCAGGTGGTCTGCCACGGAATACCCGGCAAACGCAAGCTGCGCGACGGCGACATGCTGAACATCGACATCACGGTGATCAAGGACGGTTTTCACGGCGACACCAGCCGCATATTTCATGTGGGCCGGCCGGGCATCAAGGCGCGGCGCCTGGCGCGGATCACTTTCGACGCCATGTGGGCCGGCATACGCGAGATCGCTCCCGGCAAGCGCCTCGGCGACATCGGCCATGCGATCCAGACGCTGGCCGAAAGCCGGGGCCTGAGCGTGGTGCGGGAATATTGCGGCCACGGCATCGGCCGCGTGTTTCACGAGCCGCCCAACGTCCTGCACTACGGCGAGCCAGGCACGGGGCTGGCCCTGCGCGAAGGCATGACGATCACGGTGGAACCCATGCTCAACGAGGGGCGTCCCGAAACACGATTGCTGCCGGACGGCTGGACGGTCGTGACCCGCGACCGCAAACTCTCGGCGCAGTGGGAGCATACGGTTCTGGTTACGGCGGACAGCTACGAAGTACTCACGCTGGGAGAAGGACCGGTTGAACCCTGAGCAGACCGTTGCGCCCGCTTCGGCGCCGCCGTCGGCGGATTCGCGGGAACGGCAACTCGGCGCCTGCCGCGACCGAATCCGGCAGCATGAAGAACACATTCGCGATGAGTTTCTGCGCAGCCGGGAGAGCACTCCCGAACTGCTGAGGCTGCGCGCACGGCAACTCGACGAACTGCTCTGCGAGGTGTGGCGCATGCACGCCGGGCCGGCGCTGAGCGGCGCCGCCCTGCTGGCGGTGGGGGGCTACGGCCGCGAGGACATGTATCCCTCCTCGGACGTCGACGTGCTGGTCCTGATGCCGCAGGGTTACTCGCGCAGCGCCAGGAATGAAGTCGGCGCATTCCTGGCGTTTCTCTGGGACGTGGGGCTCAAGCCCGGCCACGGCACCCGCACCGTGGCGGAATCCCGCGATCAGGCACGCGCCGACGTCACGATCATGACGGCGCTGCTGGAAGCGCGCCTGCTTACGGGTTCGGACAGGCTCTTCAGGCAGCTCGGCAAGGCGATCAATGCGCGCGGCGTCTGGTCTTCGACGCAGTTCTACCGGGCCAAGGTCAGGGAGCAGGAGCGGCGCAACGCCGAGTACGGCGACACGGCCTCCAATCTCGAACCGGACGTCAAGAACGGACCGGGCGGACTGCGCGACCTGCACACGGTGCAATGGATTCTCAAGCGCCGGTTCGGATCGACGGCGCTGGAAACCCTGGTCGAACGGGGGCTGATCTCCGCCGAGCAGCTGGTCGGGCTGCGACGGGCGCGCGATTTCCTCTCGCAGGTGCGCTTCGCCCTGCACCTGAATAGCGGGCGCATGGAGGACCGGCTGCTGTTCGAGCACCAGAAACAGCTTGCCGGCAACTTCGGCTATCACGACCAGACCGGCAATCGCGCGGTAGAGCAGTTCATGCAGCGCTACTACCGGACCACCCGCAGAGTTTCGCTGTTCAATGAAGTCGTTCTCCGGCGGCTTGGCGACGTCATCGGCCGGGGCCGGACCGCCGAGCGGCGCGTCAACGCGCGGTTCCTACTGCGCAACGGCTACCTGGACTCGAAGCGGCCCAACCTGCTGAAAGTATCGCCGCGGGCAGTACTGGAACCTTTCCTGCTGCGGCAGAAACATGCCGAAATCCGCGGCTTCAGCGCCCCGCTGGTCGAGCGGCTGATGGAAGCCGCGCCCGGGATCGACAGCGAGTTCCGGGACGATCCAAAGAATCGCGCCACGTTCATGCAGGTGCTGTCCGCGCCCGCCGACGCTCCCAGCCAACTTGAGGCAATGAACCGCTACGGGGTCCTGGGCGCCTACATTCCCCAGTTCGGGCTGATCACCGGTCGGATGCAGTACGACCTCTTTCACAGCTACACGGTCGATGTGCACATCCTGCGCGTGGTCCGCAATCTCCGCCGTTTCGGACTGCCCGATGGCCAAAAGAGGGATGCCGCGCTCAGGGAGATCATGGAACGCATCGAAAACCCCGCAGTGCTTTACATCGCGGGGCTTTTTCACGATATCGCCAAGGGCCGCGGCGGCGACCACTCGGAACTGGGCGCCGGCGACGCGGAACAGTTCTGCTCGGACCACGGACTGAGTCCCAGCGAGTCGGCCCTGGCGGCGTGGCTGGTGCGGCACCACCTGGACCTTTCGATGACGGCCCAGAAAAAGGACGTCTACGACCCGGCGGTCATTCGCGATTTCGCCCGCCTGGTGGGCGACCAGGTCCACCTGGATCACCTCTATCTGCTTACGGTGGCCGACGTGCGCGGAACCAACCCGGGCCTGTGGACCGCCTGGAAGGCCCGCGCCTTCGAAGATCTCTACCGCCAGACCGAGCGGGCGCTGCGAATGAACATAGAGCACCCCCGAGGGACCGGGAAACTGCTGAAAGAGCGCGAACATGCCGCGTTGCTCGAGCTGCGCGGCCGCGGGCTTGAGGAAGACCGGATTCGCGCCATCTGGAACGGTTTTGCGGAAGACTATTTCTGGCTTTTCCGGGACGACGAGATCGTCTGGCACACGACGGCGCTGCATGACGGCCCTTCCGGCGGCTTCCTGGTCGCTTCGCGCGCCCACACGGCCGACGGAAACACCGCGATACTGGTCCACGGTCCGTCTGCGGTACGCCGGTTCTTCATTACCTGTTCGGTGCTGGACGCGAAGGGGCTGAATATCCTGGATGCGCGCATCCTGCCCTCCGGGGGCCGGCGCAGTCTTGCGCAATACCTGGTCGTGCAGCGCAACGGCGCTGCGCTGCACGATGCCGACCGCCTCGAAGTCATCTGCGATTCCCTGCGCGAGGCGCTAGCCAGGGGCGGCCTGCCGGCGCGCCCCGCGAGCCGCAAGCTGCCCAGGCGGCTGCGGGCCTTCGACGTGGGCGTGGAGGTGAGTTTCCGTGCCGATCCACGTGGGCGCCACACGATAATGGAGCTGGTGACCACGGACCGGCCGGGCCTTCTGGGGCTGGTGGGGGGAATCCTGACGCGGCAGGAAATCGCCGTTCGCACCGCCAAGATCGCTACCATAGGCGAGCGCGCCGAGGACGTGTTTCACCTCGCCTATGCAGGACGCAAGCCGTTGTCGGAAAGCCGCCAGGAAAAACTGCTGGCGGCCCTCAAGGAAGAACTTGAAGACGGCTAGCGCCGTGTCCTAACGGCCGGCGCGGGCCTCCAGCATGCCCTCGCGCAACGCCAGGCGCACGAAGGGCACGGTCAGCTGCTTGCTGCGGCTGGCCGCCAGGGCCGCGAGCTGGTCCACCAGAATGAACACGTCGCTGGGGTTGCGGCGCACGCGGCGCATCAGGAAACGCGCGGTCGCTTCCGGAAGCTTGATGCCTCGGCTGCGGACCCTGAGCTGCACGGCTTCGAGGCGTTCTTCGTCGGTCAGCGGTTGCAGCTTCCAGATCTGTCCCGAAGCGAGGCGGGTGCGCATGTCGTCACGCTCGAAGCCCGTCCCTGCCGGCGTGCCGGCCGCGGCCAGCACCAGCCGGGAGCCGCGCCGTTCGAGTTCCCGGCAAAGAGCGCCCATGGCCTCCTCGACCTCGGGTGCGCCGGCGATCCGGTCGGCGTCATCGACGCACAAAAGTTCGATCCTGCGCAGGGCGTCCAGCGCATCCGGCTTGAAACCGGCATGCGCGGGCAGGTACGCCGAGGTCAGCCCTGCGTCCGTTGCCGCCCTGACGGTAGCCAGCAGCAGGTGGGTCTTTCCGGTGGCGGGGGCGCCCCATAACCAGAACGGAGCGGCGCTGTCCCCCGCGATAAGGTTTCGCAACGCCGACACGACGTCCGCGTTGGCGCCGTTGTAGAAATTTTCGAAGACGCAGGGATCCTCGCGGCTCACGTCGAGCTGCAACTGATGCCTTTCGCCCTCGACCGACTCGACATCCTGCCTCTTTCGTTGCGCAGCCAGCCGCGACCCGCTCAGCACGTAATCCACTCCGCTCAGCACGGCCAGCAACAGCGCCAGGGCTCCGCCGATCTGAATCCAGACGGGCGGCAGGAAACCGCCGAACGCCTGGGTGGTAATCACCGCCACGCCGAGCGCAATCTGCACGAATGTATTCAGCCGGCTGACCCGCGAGGGCCGCGGCCGCAGCTCGCCTCTCAACACGCGGAAGGTCTGCCAGCCGACGGTGATCACCAGGTCGCGCACGATGACCACGACCGCCAGCCATGCCGGAATATGCGAAAGCACGGCCAGGGTGACGTAAACGCTGGCAATCAGTATCTTGTCCGCCATCGGGTCCAGGATCGAACCGAGATAACTGTCCAGCCCCCAGCGCTTGGCCAGGTAGCCGTCAAGCCAGTCGGACACGGCGGCGACGGCCAGCAGCAGCAGCGCCTGACCGTAGGATCCGCGGGCAAGGGCCGTCACGATGACCGGCGCGAGCAACAGCCGGAACACGCAGATCAGGTTCGGAACGTGGCGCTTGAGGCTCATGAGTCCGTCCTGGTCAGTTCAAACGAAACGCCCAGGGAGCCCAGGGCCTCGCGCAGCGGAGATTCTGCTATGCGGGAGGTAATTCGCAGCCTCAACGCGTCTCCCGCGGCCCCCTGCACCTGCCACTCCCGCACCGCCGGCAGCGAGTTCAGGCCCTCCTTGAGGCTTGCGTACGTCTTGAGGTCGGGAACAGGGGCAACCAGCAGAACGTACGAGCGCACGGGCCCCTGGTTGGCCATGAAACGCGCGGCCAGCATGTCCGTCACGCGGTGAACCGCCTCGGCAGCGTCGCTTTCCCATACCGTCCGCCAGAATCCGTCCTCGCGCAGCCTCCACTCGATGTGGTCGGGCGCGCTGGGAACCACCACGCGCCCAAGGACCATCAGTCGACCGTCGTCTTCCGGCAGGCACGCGAAATCTCCGATCCACAACTCCTCGGCGCATCGCCCGGCCGCCCGGCGCTCCGGGACGGGCGCGAAGTCGATCCCGATGCCGCGCAGCGCCGAAACTTCCTCGAAGGTCTGACTCAGCGCGCCGCTGAAGACGTTGCGGGCGTTCATGGCCTGCGGCGGCGTTTCAGCAACACCCGCCGGCCGGAACAGCCACCTTTCTCCGTCGTTGACGACCAGCCACAGGTAAAGCCGTGTCCTGTCGCCTTCCCAGACGCCCTCGCCGGCCTCCTCAAGGACCCGGCGAACAAGCGGCTCGTCGAACTCCGCCTCCAGACGCCCTCCGTTGATGACGCGGAATTGCCTCACGATGCTCGTGGCCGGCGGAAAGCGGTCGGCGAGTTCGGCGGCGCCCCTGCGGCCGGTAACCCGCACCAGCAAGCGCGCGAGCGCGTCCTGCAGGGCCGTGTCCACTCCCGCCTGGCCGGAGTCGGGCAATGGCGCGGTTGAACTGAACGACGTTTCGGCTAAAGTTGCGGCGGACGCGAGCAAAAGCGTCAGGGCCAAAGCGTTGGGCACCAAGGCGTGAGGCACGATACGCGAGAGCATGGAAAAGGGCATTATAGGATGCGCGGCTTCCCGAAAGAGAGGGTTTGAGTGAGCAAACCAATCACCTACAGCGGCGCTGGCGTGGACCTGGATCGCGGCGCGGAAATCGTCCGCCGTATCGCGCCTCTGGCCCGGGAAACGCACCGCCCCGGCGTGCTGGGCGGAATCGGCGGTTTCGGCGGTCTGTTCGAGGCCCCCCGCGGCGGATACCGCGAGCCCGTGCTGGTTGCCGGCACCGATGGCGTCGGAACCAAGCTCAGGTTGTGCGGCGAAGCGGGCCGCACGGAGGCGCCCGGCGTGGACCTGGTGGCCATGTGCGTGAATGATCTTCTGGCCATGGGGGCGGAGCCCCTGTTTTTCCTCGACTATTGCGCGGCCAACCGCCTGGACCCGGAGCGCCTGGAACCGTTACTGAAGGGCATCGTGCGCGGCTGCAAGGAAGCGGGCGCCGCCCTGCTGGGCGGCGAAACCGCGGAATTGCCCAACACCTACGTCGATGACGGGCTGGAACTGGTGGGATTCTGCGTAGGCGTGGCCGAGAAGGACCGGCTGCTGGACGGCAGCGGCGTCGGGGAGGGCGACCTCCTGCTGGGCCTGTCCTCGTCCGGGCCGCATTCCAACGGATACTCGCTGGTGCGCCGAATCGTGGAAAAAGCCGGCGGCCTGCGGGCCCTGGACGGCAGCCTGATCGACGCGCTGTGCGAACCGACCCGGATCTACATCCGGTCGGTATTGCCTTTGGCGCAATCGGGACGGCTGAAGGCGATTGCCCACATCACCGGCGGAGGCCTGCCGGAGAACGTGGAGCGCATCGTGCCGGACGGCCTTGCGGCCAGGATCGATACCGGCGCCTGGACCTGGCCCGCCGTCTTCGACTGGCTGAGCCGCGAGGGGCCGGTGGAACGCGAGGAAATGCTGCGCACCTTCAATTGCGGCATCGGCCTGATCCTGGCCGTGTCGCCGGAAGACGCGCCCGCCGCGCGGGAAGACCTGGTTGCAGCGGGCGAGGAGGTCCACGAAATCGGCCGCGTGGAAACCGGCAGCGGCGTGACGCTTGACTGAAACCGGGGCACCGCGGCCGTGAGCCTGAGAACCGTCGTTCTTCTCTCCGGCACGGGGACGAACTTTCAGGCCATCCTTGACCGCGCGGCCGCGGGGTCGCTGGACATCGAGCCGGTCGCCGCGCTCAGCGACCGGCCCCGGGCGCCGGGGCTCGAGCGGGCCCGGCGCGCGGGAATACCTGCGATCGCCATGCCCCGCGGCGATTTTCCGGACGCGAACTCATGGTGGGACGGAATCGCGGCGCGCTTGCGGACGCTCGATCCCGACGTGCTGGCGCTGGCCGGTTTCATGCGGATTCTCCCGCCCGCGTTGTGCAGGGAATACAAGGGGCGGGTGCTCAACATTCACCCGTCGCTGCTGCCGAAACACCCGGGCCTCGATACCTACCGAAGAGCGCTGGCGGAAGGAGACCGCTGGCACGGAACCACGGTGCATTTCGTGACGGAAGATCTCGACGCCGGACCCCGGGTCGCGCAGGCGCGCATCCGCGTGGGCCGCACCGACGACGAAGACACGCTTCGGGCCAGGGTTCAAGCCTGCGAACATGTCCTGTATCCTCGCGTGCTGGAATGGATGTCGCAGGGTCGCCTGGCAATGGGCGCCCGGCACGCGATACTGGACGGAAGCGATCTGATCGAACCGGTCATGTTTGAAGAAGAGGACCTGTCTTGACGCACGCGCAACTGGCGCTTGCAGCCTGTCTGCTGACGCTTGCCGGGCCGGCGATGGCGGCGAACGCCGTCGACGCGCCGCCGGGCATCGAGAGCATCGGCGTGCTGTACGACGTCGACGCGCCGTTCGGACAGCGCGCACTGAGCCTCAGCCTGGTCCGGCGGGACGGCGACGGCTTCGTCTACGAAACCTACTCCCGCGGCCTGGGCCTGGCGCGTCTGGTCATCGCTTCGGACGCACTGGAGAGCACCCGGTTCGTGCTCGACGAAGACGGCATGGTGCAGCCGCTCGGCTATATGTGCCGTTCCTGCGACGGCCGCAGGGACGGACTGGTGAAGATCGCCTATGACCTGGACGCGAACCTGGCCGTTTACAGCGAAAAGGAAGAATCGCTGGAATTCGGACTGGATCCGCTCGCGATGGACCGCAAGTCATGGGAAATCCAGACCATGCTGGATCTCGGAGCGGGCCGTCCGCTCAGCGTGGAGCCCACGCTCGAAGGCGGAAAACTCAAGCTGTACAGCGGCGAGGGGCTCGGCAACGAGACGCTGAAGACTCGCGCCGGCGAGCTTCGGACCCGCAAGTACCGCCGCCAGCGCGAGGGATCCGAGAACTTCCAGTACCTCTGGTACGCGCGGGAACTGGGATGGCTGCCCGCACGGTGGGAGATCTGGCGCAAGGACAGACGCACGGTGATCATCGAGGCGTACGAATTCGCCTGGGGCGAGGATGCGGCGCTTGCCATGCGGGCCGACTGGCTGAAATAGGGAGTACGGGAGAACCTCGTGAGCATCGGTCCTGACAGCTGGATTCGGCGCATGGCCGTCGAGCACCGCATGATAGAGCCGTTTGCCGAGCAGCAGGTCCGCCGCGTCGGAGACAAGTCGGTGATCTCTTACGGCGTCTCAAGCTACGGCTACGACGTGCGCTGCGCCAACGAGTTCAAGGTGTTCACCAATATCCACTCGGCGGTCGTGGATCCCAAGCAATTCGAGAGCAAGAGCTTCGTGTCGCTGAGCGGCGATCACTGCGTTATCCCGCCCAATTCGTTTGCGCTGGCGCGGACCGTCGAGTACTTCCGCATTCCCAGAAACGTGCTCACGATCTGTCTGGGCAAGTCCACCTACGCGCGCTGCGGCATCATCGTGAACGTCACGCCGCTGGAGCCGGAGTGGGAGGGTTTTGTGACGCTGGAATTCTCCAACACCACTCCGCTGCCGGCCAAGATTTACGCCAACGAGGGTGTGGCACAGATGATTTTCTTCCAGGCGGGACAGGAGTGCGAGACCTCGTACAGGGACCGCGGCGGCAAGTACCAGGGACAGACCGGCGTCACCCTGCCCAAGACCTGACGTGCTTCCTCGCGGAATGGCGAAGGTGGCGTTCATAGGGCTGGGGGTGATGGGCTACCCGATGGCCGGACACCTGGCGCGCGCGGGGCACGCGGTAACGGTTTTCAACCGCACGCAGTCCAGAGCACAGGGCTGGGCGGAGGAATACGGCGGCGCGACGGCGGCCAGTCCCGGCGCCGCATGCAAGGAAGCGGAGTTCGTGTTCACCTGCGTGGGGCGCGACGAGGACGTCCGCGCCGTGACGCTGGAGCCCGACGGCGCGTTTGCAGGCATGCGCGACGGGGCGGTGTTCGTCGATCACACCACGACTTCCGCCGAACTGGCGCGCGAACTGGACGGCAACGCGCGCGAGCGCGGTCTTGCTTTCCTCGACGCGCCCGTATCCGGGGGGCAGGCCGGGGCCGAGAACGGCAAGCTGGCGATCATGGCCGGCGGGCGCGGTAAGGTCTATGACCGCGTGCTTCCGCTTCTCGAATGCTACGGCGCTCGAATCGACCTCATGGGGCCGGCCGGTGCGGGGCAGCTCACCAAGATGGTGAACCAGATATGCATCGCCGGCCTGGTGCAGGCGCTCTCGGAAGGATTGAACTTCGCGCAGCGTTCCGGCCTCGACGGCGAGCAGGTCGCGCGCCTGATCGGCGCCGGAGCGGCCCAGTCGTGGCAGCTCGACAACCGGCACGCCACCATGCTGGCCGATGAGTTCGAATTCGGCTTCGCGGTCGACTGGATGCGCAAGGACCTCGGCTACGCCATGGAAGAAGCCGCGCGCAACGGCGCCGAACTCCCCGTGGCCGAACTGGTGGACCGCTTCTACGCGGAGATTCAAGCCATGGGCGGCGGCCGCTGGGACACTTCCAGCCTGATCCGCCGCTTGCGTGAGAAAAAGGGGCAAGCCGGCCGATAAGCCGGGTTCTGTCGGGGGCAATCATTCATCTAGGACCGCCGTCGCCAGCGGCCTCAAGCAGCTTACCCGGAAGCGCGTGCGGACATACGCATTGCTTCCCTATTCAGCCTTGCTCCGGACGGGGTTTACCCTGCCGCGGCCGTTGCCGGCCGCGCGGTGCGCTCTTACCGCACCATTTCACCCTTACCCGGCGCCGCTGTGGGAGCCGGGCGGTATATTTTCTGTGGCACTTTCCGTAGGCTTGCGCCCCCCAGGCGTTACCTGGCGTCCCGTCCGCCGGAGCCCGGACTTTCCTCCCGCCGCTCCGGAAAAACCGAAACGGCCGGCGATTGCCTGGCCGGCTTGCCCAAGCCAACACTAGACCAGTCCGCGCGCCCGCGCAATACGCGTGCAGCTTCCGGCTCTCCTGCCGGGACGGGGCGATCATTGCAGCCGCGCGGGTTCTGGGTTGCGAAGCAATCTATACCGAGGACCTGAACCCCGGACAGCGCTACGGCGCGATCCGCACGCTCAACCCGTTTGCTGACTCCGCGCCGGTTTGACTGACTTTCGGGGTCGGTACAGCAATGCTGTCGCCTGCCTCACTCGTCGCAAATCGCTCGTGCCCGCGGCCACGGATCGTAAGTTCCAGCGCACCCGGTGATAGCATTGCCGCGCCGCTAAGTTTGCGGGGGTAAACATGGCCAATCTCGACCTGAAGACGGACGAGGGACTCGTGGAAGCCTGTAGTCGGGCGGAAGCCGATCTTGATCCTGCGGACATCGATAAAGTCGCGCAGTTTCTGGAGAGTGTCCAAAGCACCGCGCCTGAAGATCGCTCGGGAGAGCCGTTTGTCCGCCTTGTGTGGGAACAGAACCCACTAGATGGGCTTGGCCACGGTGATTACTCTCTGGAAGACGCGTACACCGACGCTGGCTTTCGTGATGAATTTGCGAAGGCGATCAACCAGACTCTTCCGCAAGAGGGACAACAGCGACTGGAGGCGATCAATAGTCTGGTGGATCAAACCGGGGATCTCGCCAAAAACTTTGTAAAAGCCAACAACTCCGGGGAACAACAAGTACCTATGGCCAAAACGCTTCGTGCGTTGACCGCGCTGTTCCCGTTCGATCTCACGCCGCCGACCTATGCGGTGACACTAAAAAAACTGACCATTGCAATGGACTTAACGTCAAGGACGAGTAAGTACACCTATGGAAAATACGCGGAAAAATCGCGAGCGATCATAGACCGGCTGGACGGGGTTCTTGGCCCGCTCCCCGAGTCCGATTGGACCGCCCTTGCCACTCGCAGGCAACTGGCGCGGAGCCTCGGAAATCTGTGTTCGGATTCAGCGCCCGCCCAAGAGGCAGAACTGAAACCGCTGCCTGCATCGGACCGCAGAAAAGGATTGGTAGCTTTCGGCGGCTTGTGGGAACGACTACTGAGCGTCGTCGAGTTCGTAAACAACAAGCCAACCAAGAATGAGTTGCGTGATTTCATGCGTGAGGGTTATCCGGCGAAGAAAGATGGGAGTATCTCCACCGAGATCAATTCAATTGAAAAGGAATTCAATGCCATCGAAGCTTGGGGAAATCGTTACTCTTTGACCGACACTGGCAAGAAACTGCTTGAGACCAGAAATCCCGACGCGGTGCGCGACTGGCTGCTTACCCGCATACTGGGACCTGATCATGTACTGGTAGCGTTGGGAAAGAGGGCTTGCACGAAGCAAGACGTGACCGAGCTACTGCAAAGAGTTAACCCGGGCTGGACGACCAAATTTGCGCCCGACCAGATGGTCAGTTGGCTCCGCGCTCTAAGTGTTGTGGAACTTGATCCTAGCGGCAATTTGGTTCTGACGGAAAGCGGGCGACGATGGGAGTCGCTCATTTATTGGGAGCCCGAGTATCTCGAAAAACCTCCAGACGACAATGCGCTGCCGCCAATCAGCACGCTAGAGGGGCTGGCCCGGGAACTGAACCTCCCGGTCGATTTCCTGCAGAATATCGAAACCTTGCTGGAGGAGAAGAAGCAAGTCATCTTCCAGGGGCCGCCAGGCACCGGCAAGACGTTCGTCGCGCAGAAGCTGGCGCAACATCTCGCCGGAACGGAGGATCGCTGCAGGCTCGTCCAGTTCCATCCGTCCTACAGTTACGAGGACTTCGTCAGGGGCTACCGTCCAACGCTGCTTGACGAGCGGCAAGCGGGTTTCGAGCTGAAGGACGGCCCGTTCCTGCGAATCGCTCGTGAAGCGGAGCGGGACCCGGAACGGAACTACTACCTGATCATTGACGAAATCAACCGCGGGAACCTCGCCAAGGTGCTCGGTGAACTCTATTTTCTCCTCGAGTACCGCAAGGAAGCGCTGAACCTGATGTATCAGAAAGACGACGAGCCTCCGTTCATGATGCCACCCAATCTGTACATCATCGGCACAATGAACACCGCCGATCGCTCCATCGCGCTGGTTGATCTCGCGTTGCGCCGCCGGTTCACGTTCGTGGACTTCGCCACTGACACGGAGCCCGTCAAAGGACTCCTCCGCCGCTGGCTGGAGGCAAACGATCTGGCCGGTATGGACTGGGTGGCGGACATCGTGGAGCGCGCCAATGAGAAACTGGACGACCACCACGCCGCCATCGGGCCGAGCTATTTCATGCGCCGGGAACTAGACGATGCCGCCGTCGAACGCATCTGGAAGCACGCTGTGCTTCCGTATGTAGAGGAGCACCTGTTCGGACAGCGCGACCTGCTGGAGGAGTTCGCACTCGATGCGCTTCGCCGCACGCGCGGCCCGACCGACGGCGAAGCGGGCGATGACGACGATCTCCAGGATGCAGGTGAAGGGAACGATGCGTGAGATTGACCTTCAAGAGTACGCAACGAGTGACGCGCTCACCCTCTCCGTTAACGAACGGGACGCTCTGGCCCGAGAGGCACTGAATCTCTCCATTGCGCCGGTCCCCGGCACCACGAGCGAGTACACGCTGACACCCAGTTCCGTGGTTGGGGCCGTCGAGACTGGCGGACTGTCGGTGCGCATAGAGCCCAAGATCGGCATCCATCAACTGCTCTCGCTGGCGTGCTATGCCATTGATAAAGTCAAACTCCACGAGCCCGAGTTCGATTTTCCGGAACATGCGGCGCTGCCGGATGCTCTGGCGCTGGCGTTCGGCACAGCCGCCCGCCGAGCATTTTCGCGCGGGCTGCTTCACGGCTACCGCACCGAGGAGGATGCGCTGCTCGCGGTGCGCGGGCGCATCCGATTCGATGAGCAGATCCGCCGCAGGTTTGGCATTCCGCTACCGGTCGAGGTGCGCTACGACGAGTTCACCGACGACATCCTCCTGAATCGCCTTGTGAAGGCCGCCGCCCACCGTCTCGGCATGCTGGGGCTGCGTTCGCGGGAAGCGCGCAGCGGTGTCGCCTGGGTTGCGGAATCGCTATGCGACGTGTCTCTGGTGGCCTTTCCCCGCAGCGCAGTTCCGCATATCAGATTCGACCGTTTGAACGAGCACTACCGTAGCGTGGCGACACTGGCGCGACTGATTCTGCGCCACGGCGCGTTTGAGGCCGCCCGCGGCAAGGTGCGCGCATCCGGCTTCCTGATGGACATGAATCAGGTCTTCCAAGAGTTCGTAACGGTTGCAATGCGGGAGGCGCTGGGCGTTTCGGAGCACGTATTCGGAGAGCGTGGGATAGGCTCGCTCGACCTGGAGGACCGCGTGAAGCTGAAGCCTGACTTGGCATGGCGGGATGGCTCCCACTGCATATTCGTCGGCGATGTCAAGTACAAGCGGGCGGATGGCGGAGTGCCCAATGCCGATCTGTATCAGTTGCTTGCCTACGCGACCGCGCTCGATCTTCCCGGCGGCCTTCTCATCTACGCGCAGGGCGAACGGGAACCGATGGAGCATACAGTGCGCCATTCGGGTAAACGGCTGGAGGTTGCCACCCTCGACCTTTCCGGCGCTCTGGAGGAAACGCTGGCCAGGATCGGAGACCTGGCGCAGCGCATAAGGGCATTGCGCCGCTCGGCAATCCGTCGGATGAACATCCCAGATGCTTCGTACAGTAAGGTGACGCTGTCCACACGGGCGGTCCTGCAGCCGGACATCAAACCGACCGAAAAGGCAGCATGAATCCTGCATAAAAGATTGATTTAATTAATTATTCATGCTATTATTCGGGAAACTTCAACGGACTGAACGGAGCCCCGAAATGGACCTTCACCGCACCCCCTCCCACGCCCCTGTTCGCGATGCCGAGCCTCTCCCGGCAGACGCTGTTTACCCTTCTCTGGACGCCGATGTGCGCAGGGCCGAGTGGCAGCGCAAGGAAAAGGCACTTGGCGCACTGGAGGCGCAGATCATGGAGCTGTGGGGCCACATCAACGCGGCCACCGCGCATTTCCTGGAGTTGGTCGCGGAGTTCGACCGCAGGCAGGGCTGGGCCCAGCACGGCATGGCCAGCTGCGCCCAGTGGCTGGGATGGCAATGCGGCATCGGCCGGGTGGCGGCAACGGAGAAGGTCCGCACCGCACGGGCCCTGGAATCACTGCCGAAGATCTCCGCGGCCTTCGGCGAAGGCCGGCTGTCGTATTCGAAGGTGCGCGCACTCACGCGGGTGGCCACGGTGGAGACGGAAGAGAGCTTGCTGCACATTGCCCTGAACGGCACGGCGGCGCATGTGGAACGCACGGTGCGGGGCTATAGGCGGGTTACGCGTAATCTCGAGCGTGACGAGGCCGAGGCATTGCACGAGCAGCGCCACCTGCTTTGCTGGCGGGAAGCCGACGGCAGCGTCACGCTGCAGGCGCGCCTGGCGCCGGAGGTGGGCGAGTTGCTGTTCAAGGCACTGGAAGCAGCACAAGCGCAACTCGAGGAGCGAGGCGCGGCCGCAGGTGTTTCCGCGGAAACATCTGCGCAGCCACGGACGCGACCCGCGCTGCCGCCATGCTGGAACACGGAGCCTGAAAGTGTTTCCGCGGAAACACCTTCTCGCAGCGCCGGTCAGCGGCGTGTGGATGCCTTCGAGCACATCGTCCAGCAGTTTCTGGCCGGGGGCGGTTCAGGTTCCGGCGCCGGCGCTCACGAAGTAGTAGTTCATATTGCCCACGATGCGCTGTGTGACGTGCCGGAGAGCAGTGGTGCGGAGTTCGATAACGGGCGTCCTGTTGCAGTGGAGACGGCGCGGCGGCTGGGTTGTGACGGCGCGCTGGTCGGAGTTGTTGAAGGCGCGAAGGGCGAACCGCTGGCCATCGGGCGAAGGACCCGCGCCGTGCCGCCGGCCATTCGGCGCGCGCTGCGCATTCGCGACGGGGGTTGCCGCTTTCCGGGCTGTGACCGTTCCCGCTATGTGCAGGCCCACCACATCAAGCATTGGGCTGATGGGGGCGAGACGAACCTCGATAACCTCGTGACCCTGTGCTCATTCCATCACCGGCAGGTGCATGAGGGGGGTTATGGCGTTCATGTCGACGAGGGCGAGATCGAATTCACTCGACCGGATGGGCAGGTGATCCCTCAGGCGGGGAAGGCGCATGGGGGATGTTTCCGCGGAAACACTTGCATAGAGTCCGGAAACACCTGCGCAGCCAGCGGCTCGGAGCGGCTCAAGGCCTTAAATACCGCGCGCGGCCGGACCATCGACGCTGAAACTGCCCGCTGCCGCTGGCGTGGCGAGCGTATGGACTACGACATCGCCATCGATGGACTTTGCCGGAAGGCTGGATATACCTGACGGGCCGCCTCGGCTGTATTGCAGCGATCGCGTCTGGCTTTCGTGGAGGGCGACACGCTCTCCCTCCAGGGACGTGCGCTATGATGACTGCCGGTTCTTGGGAGGAGAGCGCATGAGCGGTCGCATAGGAAATATCGAGCTGGCGTCGGGCGTGCGCGTAACGCATTTCTGGACCTACATGTACGCGTCCCTGATCTGCATCGGGATGATTTCGAACATGAACTTCTCCCAGCCCTACATCCTTATCGAGCACCTCGGGATTACCAACCCGGGCGAAGCCGGCAGGATTACCGGCCAGCTCACGCTGATTACGGAAATCATGAGCTTGCTGCTGATTTGGCCCTTCGGCATTCTGGCCGACCGCATAGGGCGGCGCCCGGTCATCATGCTGGGCATCGGCACCATCGGACTCGGTTACGCCGTGTATCCCTGGGCCACGGATGTCCCCCAACTCCTGGCGATGCGGGTGATCTTCGGCATCGGCGTGGCCGCTGCGGCGGCCATGACGGCCACGATCCAGAACGACTATCCCGTCGAGTCCTCGCGTGGCCGAGTGATCGGGTTCAGTTCGGCCTTCAACGCCCTGGGCATCGTATTTGCGACCCGCCTGGTATCTGCGCTCCCGAAATGGCTGCAGGACGCCGGCATGGAGCCGGTGGCCGCGGGCCGCTACGCATATGGCGCGGCCGCGATAGTCTGCTTCCTGTCAATGCTGATTTTCCGTTTCGGTCTGAAAGGAGGCGTGCCTGAACAAACGCGTCAGCGGCCCCCCTGGTGGACCCTGGTGCGATCGGGCATCGAGCAGATGAGGAACCCGCGCATAGTGCTTGCCTACCTTTACGCGGTACCGGCGCGCGGCGCACTGGTGGTGGCCGGCCTGTTCCTGTCCCTGTGGGCCAGCACGGCGGTCAGGGCCGCCGGGGGCGATGTGGCCATAGCCCAATACCAGGTGTGGCTGCCGTTTGCCGTTGTCCAGGTGTTCGCCGTGGGCTGGTCGTTCGTGTTCGGCTGGATACTGGACCGCGTCAGCCGGGTCGCGGGCGTGGTCCTGTCGATGTCGATGTCGATCGTCGCCTACGGCTCGATGTATTTCGTGGAAACGCCTCTGGACTTGCGCATGCTGCCGCTCTTCGCCCTGCTGGGCGCGTCCATGGCCAGCGGCATGATGAGCAGCATGGCGCTGGTGGGCCAGGAAGCGCCACCGGCCAAGCGCGGCGCAGTGATCGGCATGCTGAGTTTGTTCGGGTCGGCCGGCATCATCCTTGCCGCTCTCTACGGCGGCGAACTGTTCAGCGCGGCAACGCCCTGGGCGCCGTTCCTGCTGATAGCCGGCGCGCAGGCCGTGGTGCTGGTAGTGGCCCTCGTCGTCTGGGTGGTGGCGCCGGGCGACTGGAAGCCGGGGGCCGCGGCCACCATGGGCAGGCACTAGCGCGTCGTTCTCAGGCGACCAGCGCGGCGTCCACTTCGTCCAGTTGCAGGGTGAACATCTGCGCGTACCAGCCGCCGGCGGCCATCAGTTCGCGATGAGTTCCGCGTTCCGCGATTCGGCCTCCGATCATGACCAGGATTTCGTCGCTGTCTACCACGGTCGACAGCCGATGCGCGATCGTCAGCGTGGTCTTGTTCGCGCACAGGCGCCGTAGCGCTTCCATCACGCCCTTTTCCGTTTCCACGTCCAGGCTGGAGGTGGGCTCGTCCAGGAGCACGATCGGAGCATCCTTGAGGATGGCCCGGGCAATGGCGATGCGCTGCCGCTGACCCCCGGACAGCTTGCCGCCGCGCTCGCCGGCCGGCGATTCGTATCCGTCCGGCAACGAAGCGATCCATTCACTCAAGCCCGCGTCTCCCGCCGCCGCCTCCACCTCCGCCCGCGACGCCTCGGGACGGCCGAACAGGATGTTCTCGCCGATGGACTCATTGAAGATGTAGCTGCGCTGGGACACCACGGCTAACTGCTTCTGCAGGACCTCCAGCGGGAAATCGGAGACCGGCCGGGCGCCGATCGCAACCTCGCCGCTGTCGGCGTCCCAGTGACGCAGGAGCAGATTGATGAGCGTCGTTTTGCCCGTGCCGCTGGGTCCGACCAGGGCCACGTGCCGGCCGGCCCCGATATCGAGCGAGAAACTCTCCAGCACGCCGGCGCCGCGGCTCCACACCGAGTCGTCCGAATCGTATTCGAAGGAGACGTTGCGGAAATGCAGGGAGGCGGAATCCGGACCGCCGGCCGCCGCATCGGCCGATTCCCGCACCGCCGGCGGTTTGTCCATCATCGAGAACAGGCGGCGCGCCGCAATGATCGAAACGCGAAAGTCCGTGTAATTGTTCGCGAGCCCGATCGACGTGTAAAAGCCGATCACCGAAACGGCGATTATTGCGGGCAGATCGACCAGGGCCGAGATCCGCCCGTCCAGGGTCAGTTCAATGCCCCACCAGGCGGCGGCAAGAATGCCCACGGTCACGAAGATTTCTCCCAGCGCGCGCTGGGTGGCGTCGGCCCCGTAGAGTTTGTCCTGTCCTTCCTGCATCGTGGCGCCGATGCGCCAGAGCTGCTCGCCGCGGCGCTTCTCGTAACCGAAGGCGACCGTGTCGCGAACCCCCTGAATGCTGTCGGCCACGTAGGCGTTGACCTGTCCAAGCTGCTCGCGGTAGGCCACGCCATCTCCGCCCAGCTTCGCCACCAGCCAGGGCAGCACGAAGGTCGTGGCCAGGTAGAACGGGACCAGTACCGCGAGAAAAGAGGGATGCACGCTGTAGCACCAGGCCAGAATCACGGCGGGAACGCAGATTGCGGCCACCGCCGGGGCGATGGTGTGGGCGTAGAAGGGCTCGACGCGTTCGCAGTCCGACATGACCCGGCTGACCGCGTCGCCGGATTGCAGCCTGGCCGTGCGGGCGGGCGCCAGCGGAAGCATCGCGTAGTAGAAGATGTTGCGGAACGCCGCCAGGATCCTGAACGCCACGTAGTGACCGGTGTACTGTTCGATATACGACGCAACGCCGACGGTCGTTCCCGCAATGGCAATCCACTTCACCTGCGTAAAGATCACGTCCCATTGAACCGCGCCGGGTTGGTGGGCCGCCACGTAAATGCCCACGCCGGCTGCCGCGATGCCGAGCACGGCGGCCTGGGCAACGATCTTGACGACGCGGGCGACCAGCGAAATGCACATGATCCAGCGAAAGGGTCTCATGTGACCCAAAAGCCGGCGGATGATCCGCGCGTTGCTCGCTGTGGAGATCACGCCGGCGCCTCCGCCAGGCTCTCCAGTTCCTTCTTCGTCCGAATCATGCCAGCGTAGATGCCGCCGTGGGCCAGCAGCTCGTCGCGCGTGCCCTTCTCGGACACCGCGCCGTCCACCATGACGACGATACGGTCGGCCTGTTCGATCGTGCTCAGGCGGTGGGCGATCAACAGGACCGTCTTGCCGCGGACAAGGCGCTGCAGGGCCTGATGCAGGGCGGTTTCCGTTTCCACGTCGATCTGCGACGTCGGCTCGTCCAGAACCACGACAGGCGCGTCCTTGAGAATGGCGCGGGCGATCGCCAGTCGCTGGGCCTGCCCCGCGCTAAGGGCCATGCCCTGGTCGCCGACCATCGTGTCGAGTCCGTCGGGGCAGGATTGCACGAAATCCAGCAGTTCGGCGCCCCGGAGCGCCTCGAAGAGTTCCTCGTCCGACGCTTCTTCCCTGGCGACCCGCAGGTTCTCGGCAATGGTCCCGTAGAACAGGAACGGATCCTGAGGAACGAGGGCGATCCGCTTGCGTGTCTCCTCGAGAGACAGTTCGCGTTCCGGGACCCCGCCGAACAGGATCTCGCCTGAATCCGGGTCCAGCGTTCGCAGCAGCAGGTTCGTAACCGTCGTCTTGCCGGAACCGCTGCGTCCGACCAGCGCCACGGTCTCGCCCGGGATGAGATCCATCGAGAAATTTCGCACCGCGGGCGCGTCCGCATCCGGATAGGTAAAGGACACGTCCCTGATCCGGATGCTCACTTCGTCGACGGGCAGTTCCTTCGACGCTTCCCCGGTGCGGAAACGCACGGGGGCCTTCTCATCCAGGAACTCCCGCACCTCGCGCGCCACCTCGCGGCCCAGCGCGCCGGCGAAAAAGAACTCGCCGATGAGCAGCAGCGTGCGGCTGAACTCCAGGCTGATGAGCACTACCGCGAGCACTTCGCCCGGGCTGACATGGCCGCCGGAGTACCGGTACAAGGCCACCGCCATCGCCACTGCGGTCGAGAACAGGGCAAACCCGAGTTCCAGGAAAACGAACTGCGACTGGGCCACGGCCAGCAGTTTCATCGTGGTGCGGCGCTGCACTTCGTTCCCCGCCTCCATTTCCCTGCCGCGCGCCTTTTCCTGATTGAACATCTTGAGCGTGGTCATGCCCTGGATGGAATCCAGGTACTGGGAACTGTTGCGGTTCTTCACGTCCTCGTTGCGCGCGCTGATGCGCCGGAATCCGCGCGCCGAAGACCCCACGAACAGCGGTGTCAGCGGCACGCCGGCCAGCATCCACAGGCCCACGACCCAGTCGATCCAGAAAATCGCCGCGCAGAGCATGACGGGAATGGCGATGGCGACCCAGATCTGCACGAAATAGACGCTGAAGTAGTAGTCGAGGTACTCGACGCCCTCGGTCGCGATATTGGCGATCTCTCCGGTCCGCCTCTTGCCGAGAAGACCGGGGCCGAGTTCGACGACCTTCTTGTGTATGCGGTCGCGCACGTTCAGTTTGGCTTCTCCGGACGCCCTGAACTGTCCGGTCCGGAACACCCAGGCCAGGACCGCCTTGGCAAGCACCAGGACGGCCAGGACCCAGAACCATTGGCGCACCAGGTTGCTGCCCTGCCAGGCCGCGTCGACCGCGAGGCCAAGAACGTAGTAGAGCAGAATGGTCATCGGCATCGCGGCGATGCCGGCAATCAGGCCCACCCTCACCCATTTCAGGGTGGCCGGTGTCACCAGCCTGTCATCCACTCCCAGCATTCAGGAATCCTCTCAAGGTGTGCTGGGTGCGGCGCCGGGCGTGCATTCCGATACCTGCACGCACCGTTCGTGCTCCAGTTGCACGGTCGAATGCCGGATGCCGAACTTCTCGCGAAGGCAGGCAGTAATTCTCTCCAGGGCGAGGTCGTGCGCGGCCTGCCGGTCGACGCGGGCATGCAGGGTCATCAACGGCTGGCCGGGACTGAGCGACCAGATATGCACATGGTGCACGTTGCTGACCTCGGGAACAACGGCCGCAATCTCGCGTGCGACGTCTGCAGGGTGCAGGTTTTCCGGCCGGCCCTCCATCAGGACGTGACCCGACTTCATGAGCAGCGACACCGCGCTCCTCAACACCACCAGGGCAACAACCATCGAAAGGATCGGATCGATGAGAGTCCACCCGGTGGCCATGATCACAACCGCGGCGGCAACTGTCGCCGCCGAGCCCAGCAGATCGCCGAGCACATGCACCATCGCGCCGCGCACATTGAGACTTTCCGTTGTACTGCCATGCAGCATTCGAAATGCGGCCAGATTGACCAGCAGACCGATCACGGCCACCACCAGCATGGGTACGCCCAGTATTTCCACAGGCTCGCGAATGCGTGCGATGGCCTCGATCACGATCCAGGCGACTATCGCCAGCAGAGTAATGGCATTGGCGTAAGCGGCCAGCACGGGGAAGCGGTGATAGCCGTAACTTCGCTTGGCATCGACGGGCCTCTTCGCCACCAACACGGCAATGTAGGCAAACGCCAGCGCCGCCGTGTCCGTGAGCATGTGCCCGGCATCGGCGAGCAGCGCCAGGGAGCCGGAAACGATCCCCCCAATAACCTCTACGAACATGAACCCGCCCGTAAGCCACAGCGCACAGAGTAGGCGGCGCTGATCGTCATTGCCAGACGAGTGCGATCCGTGATCGTGGCCGGCGTGGGCCCCGGGGCCGAATCCATGGTCGCGGTGATGATCATGCATCAGAAGCAACATATTAACATGTGTTCATGTGTTACATTACATAGGCATGAATCAGGATACGCAGCCTGCACCGGAGCGCTTGGCCACCCTCGACGAGGACACTGTCAATCAATTGGCTGAGATGTTCCGGCTGATGGGTGATCCGACTCGTCTGCGCATCGTGCTCGACTGCCTGCGCGGCCCAAGGGCGGTCGGCGACATCGCGAACCGGCTTGGTTTATCGTCGTCACTGGTCAGCCACCACCTGCGCCTGCTGCGCGCAGCGCGCGTCATGCGAGGCCAGCGGCACGGCAAGCACGTGCACTACGGCGTGGCCGACGAACATATCAGCCGCGTTTTCATCGACATGCTTGAGCACGTGGGCGAACCGGAAGACGACGACCTGACGTAACTCGGCAGGAGGCGGAGCAACTGGCCCTGAACGCTACGTATATGATGGCGGCGGCACCGACGGGACCATTCGATGATCGACATTGACCGCAGCGCCGGCGCGCGCATAGGGCAGATCCAGCTCGCAACGGGTGTGACGGTCCGGCATTTCTGGACCTACATGTACGCATCCCTGATCTGCATAGGGATGATGACGAACATGAACTTTTCCCAGCCCTACATCCTCACCGAGCATCTCGGGATCACGGACCAGGGCGTTGCCGGGGCCATTACCGGGCAACTCACCGGGATGACCGAGGTCATCGCCCTGCTGCTGATCTGGCCTTGCGGGATGCTGGCCGACCGCATCGGCCGGCGACCGGTCATCATGCTGGGTATCGGCCTGATCGGACTCAGCTACGCCATGTATCCCTGGGCCACGGAAGTCATTCACCTGATGTACTTCCGGATCATCTTCGGTGTGGGCGTAGCGGCGGTTGCATCCATGACCGCCACGATCCAGAACGACTATCCGGTGGAATCCTCGCGCGGGCGCGTTGTCGGATTCAGTTCGGCTTTCAACGCCCTGGGCATTGTCTTCGCAACGCGTCTCGTTTCAGCCTTGCCCAAGTGGCTTCAGGACGCCGGCCTGGATCCCGTTGCCGCGGGCCGCTACGCCTATGGCGCGGCAGCCCTGGTGTGCTTCATTTCCGTTCTTGTCTTCCGCTTTGGCCTCAAGGGCGGAGTGCCGGAATACACGCATAAACGGCCACGGTGGTCCGAACTCGTGGCGGCCGGGTTCCGCCAGGCGAGGAACCCGCGCATTCTGCTGGCCTACGCCACCGCGATGACGTCACGGGGCGACATGGTCGTGGCGGGATTGTTCGTTTCGCTTTGGGCCACGATGGCCGTCAAGGCGGCCGGCGGAGAAGCCGCGGTCGCGCAATACCAGGTGTTTCTGCCCTTTGCGGTCATGCAGGTCTTCGCGGTAGCCTGGTCGTTCATCTTCGGATCCATACTCGACCGGATCAACCGGGTTGCGGGGGCGGCCCTGTCGCTCGCGCTATCGGTCGTCGCCTACGGTGCGCTTTACTTCGTGGAGTCGCCGCTCGACCTGCGCATGCTGCCTCTGTTCGCCTTGTTGGGCGCGGCGATGGCCGGAGCCATCATGAGCAGCATGGCGCTGGTCGGTCAGGAGGCGCCGCCGCGCGAGCGGGGCGCGGTGATCGGCTTGCTGAGCGTGTTCGGCTCCATAGGAATCATACTGGCGGCAGGCGTTGGAGGCGCGCTGTTCAGCGCGTCCACACCCTGGGCGCCGTTTCTGCTCATGGCCGGCGCGCAGGCGGTACTGCTCGTCTGGGCGTCGTTGGTCTGGCTGCTGGCGCCGGGCGGTTCCAGGTCAGCCGCTGACACAAGCAGTTCCTGATCCACCGGAGGGTCCAGGACCGTCTGCGTAGGGCCGTCCGCCCAGCAAACGTCAACGCGATCAACGCCGTCGCGGCTTCCAAGGCCGAACACCGGCGCGGGCTCGTCCACGGAGTTGTAGCCGGTTGACGAGAAGATTTCGCGCCATTGAACCAGGTCGCCGGAAACCACCCGTATCCGGGCGTTGATCCGCTGGCCTTCAAGGCGCACCTTGATCCAGTGATTGCCGTTGCCCTGGTTCAGCCACAGGAAATTGCGCTGCGGCTCCGACAGCATCTCGCCGCGATTGTAGAAGGTCCGCGCCGTGCCGACGATGTCGGTAAAGCCGTCGCCGTTCACGTCTCCGCTGGCCACTCCGGCGCCGATGCTGTGGCCCTCGGAGCCTGAACCGGCGGTCACGTCGGTGAAGGTTCCGTCGCCGTTGTTGCGCAGCAGCGCGTTTTCGGCGGGCTCGACAGCGATGTAGAACTGCACGAAGTAAGGCAGGTCCTCGACGATATCGTTGATCAGCACGTTGGACAGCCCGCCGTTGCTTACATAGATGTCGAGCCAGCCGTCGTTGTCGTAGTCGCCCATCGTGCATCCGCGCGCGCCGCCTTCGTCCCCGGCGCCGGAGGCCAGGGTGATGTCGGTGAAGCCGGCCTGGCCGGTTTCCGCGTAGTCGTTGCGGATCAGGCGGTTGGCCTGATCGGCGTTGGGCAGATAGGCGTCGATGTCGCCGTCGTTGTCGACGTCGCCCAGGCAGACGCCGTTGGCGTTGCCGGGATTCAGGAACGCCCAGCCGGCGGGCGGCTGCCTCGAGCGCGTGATGTCCGCAAACCTGCCGTCACCCTCGTTCATGTAGAGCGCGTTGGGGCCTCCTTCCTGCGGCGAAAGCAGGTCGAGGTCCCCGTCGAAATCGAAATCGAACCAGCCGGGAGACCCCTGGCTGTTGGCTTCCTTCATGTTTTCCAGCAGCAACACGCCGGCGGCTTCGGTGACGTCCTCGAACTCGCCGTCGCCGACGTTGTGGAACAGCGCCTGGTCGACGTCGTAGTCGGCGGAACGCCAGAGCAGGTCCAGCAAGCCGTCGCCGTCAAAGTCGCCGAAACCCACGCCGCCCGAGGTCGCGGTGACGCCCTCGTTGGACTCGTCCTCGTAAACCCCCTCGCGCATCAGCCAGGCGTCGCCCGTAACGTCCTCGAAGTCCGGCGCGCCGGTTTCCGCCAGGCGGTTGCGGTACAGGGTGACGGGCGGATCGTAGCCGCCCCTGGCGCCTGACTGCATGTTCGCAACCACCAGGTCGTCGTCGCCATCGAGATCGTAGTCCCCGAAACTGATGCCGCGCCCCAGCCCGCCTTCGTTGGCCGCGCCGCGCGCTTGCGCCACGTCGGTGAAATAGCCGCTGCCGTCGTTCTCCCAGAGCCGATTGCGGAAGTCCAGCCCGAACGTCCCGCTGTCGTTATTGGTGATGTAGAGATCGACGTCGCCGTCGCCGTCGTAGTCGTTGAACGCCACGCCGGCGCCATCCAGCCCGATGTCTGCGATTCCGCGCTCCGCGGCCTCCTCGCTGAACCGTATCGGAACGCTGGCCTGGCCGGATTCGTCGCCCGTCTGCCCGGACTCGTCGCCCGCCTGGCATCCGCCAAGCAGGACCCCCGCGGCTACCGCAATGGCGCCGAAGCCGAAACATGTTTTCATCAAAGCTGTTCCTCCATCCGGGCGCGCTACGCCGCCGGAATCTCAAAGGGGAGCGTGCGCAGGCGCTTGCCCAGCGCCGCGAAGATCGCATTGCCCACGGCCGGTGCGACCGGCGGTACGCCGACCTCGCCTATGCCGCCGATCGGCGCGGTACTGGCCACGACATGCACCCGGATTTCGGGCGTGTCGTTCATGAGCAACATCCTGTAGCTGTCGAAATTGCGTTCCACCGCGCCGTCCCGGCCGAGGCGGACCCTGCCGTGCAGGGCCGCGGTCAGGGCGAAAACGATGCCCCCGCTGATCTGCGCTTCCAGCGTGGCGGGGTCCACCGCCAGCCCGCAGTCCACGGCGCAGTCAATGCGCTCGATATTGAGCCGGCCACGCTCCACCGAAACCCTGGCGACCTGGGCCGCAAGGCTGCCGAAACTGGAGGTGCAG
Organism: Gammaproteobacteria bacterium; assembly: GCA_965116895.1. GTDB lineage: Bacteria > Pseudomonadota > Gammaproteobacteria > Steroidobacterales > Foliamicaceae > Foliamicus. The sequence goes on from OZ220729.1 coordinate 2,167,522, forward strand.
GCAATGCCGAGGCCGCTCTGCGGGCCGGGCGGCCTGCCCCAGCCCGCTTCCTGCGCAACCCGTGACAGCAGGGCCGCCATCCGCGACTCCGGGGGCAGCAGCGACATCCGGAAGGCGAACGGATCGCGGCCGGCCGCGTGGGCCAGTTCGTCGATAAAGGTCTCCGCGAAGAAACAGTTGTAGGAGTGGCCCACGGACCGCCAGAAACCCAGGTTGACCGGCGACGGAACTTCGGCATGGCTGACCTCGAAGTTCGGCACCTGGTAGGGAAGGTCCACGGCGCCATGGACGGCGGCAGTATCTACTTCCGGTTCCATTCCCCGCATCTGCCGGAGCAGCGACGGCGAGGCGATATGCTGCCGCCAGGCCCGCAATTCGCCGTTTTCCGCCAGCGCCCCGTGCATCAGGCTGATCGCGGGGGGACGGAAGTAGCCATGCTGCATGTCGTCCTCGCGCGTCCAGATGACCTTTACGGGCCGGCCGGCGTATCGGGAAGCGAGCACGGCCTCGGCGACGTAATCGTTCTCCAGCCGGCGTCCGAAGCCTCCTCCCAACGCAGGCGTGTAGATGTGCACGGCTTCGATGGGCAGGCCGGTGAGCTTCGCCGCGATCTGCTGCGCCCGTGTCTGGGTCTGGGTCGGCGCCCACACCTCGCAGCGATTAACGCGGACGTCCGCAGTGCAGTTCATGGGTTCCATGGTGGCGTGATGAAGAAACGGAACCTCATACTGCGCCGTGACCCGGCGCAGCCCCGGGTCCTGCATGACTTCGCGAACATTGCCTTCGCTGCGCGCCGTGGAACCGGGCTCGTACAGGGCCGTAACCAGGCGGCGCCGAAAGTCCGCCGACGGGTCCGGCGCATCCGTTTGCGCGCCGCCGTCGGACGGAACCCACCTCACGTTCAGCGCGGCGCGGGCCTGCTGCGCCTGCCAGAAGTCGCCGGCCAGCACCACGACGCCGGGCGGCCTGTGGTCGTCGCCCGGAATCTCGAAGACTTCCGCAACGCCGGGAAGGCCCAGGGCGGCCTCGGCATCGTAGATCGCCCGCCGCTCGACGGAACCGGGCCAGGGCGACCGGGCGATCAGGCCGGTCAGCTGCCTGGGCAGGCGCACGTCGATGGCATAGGTCTGGGCGCCCAGGGTCTTTGGGGATACATCCGGGCGCGGGAACGATCTGCCGACAAGGCGGTACGCCGACGGATCCTTCAGTGGCGGATCGTCGGGCGGATCCAGTTGCGCCGCGGCCGCGGTCAGCGCGCCGTAGTCCAGCCGGGCGCCCGTGGCGCGATTGGTCACCGCGCCGTCACGGCAGACGCATTCGGACGGACTGATGCCCCACTCCACCGCCGCGGCCAGCCGCAGCATCTCGCGGGCCGACGCCGCCGCCTTGCGCAGCAAGTCGAAGGAACCGCTTACCGCCGTGCTGCCGCCGGTGCCCATGGTTCGCGGCCAGCCGGCGGGATTGTCGGGCATGGGCGCAACCGACACACGCTCCCAGGGCGCCTCCAGCTCTTCGGCGACGATGCGGGCCAGCGCCCAGGGACTGCCCTGCCCCATGTCCGTGCGGTCGCAGACAAACGAGACATCGCCCGCGGCATCCACCGAAATCCAGGCGCTGGGCCGAAACCCTTCCGCGTCGTCGGACCGCCCATTCGGCAGGTACACGGCGAGCGCGAGCGAACCTCCCGCCGCGACAAAAGACCGGCGGGTCAGTCTGATTTCAGGCGCGGGCTTCATGCGGCCTCACTCGTTCCGGATTTGGCGGAGAGGGTGGGATTCGAACCCACGAAGGGCTTCTAACCCTTACTCCCTTAGCAGGGGAGCGCTTTCGTCCACTCAGCCACCTCTCCGCTGGTGCGGTGTCCCGCACTAGGACTCCTCTTCTTCTCCGGTCACGCCGCCTTGCTCTTCGACAATACGCTGATAGACCTCTTCCCGGTGCACGGTCACTTCGCGCGGCGCCTCGACTCCCAGCCGGACCTGGTTGCCCCTTATGTCCAGCACCGCAATGCGCACGTTATCGCCAACGATTACGGCCTCTCCGGACCGGCGGGTAAGAATCAGCATTCCCTAAGCCTCCCTGGACGAGCGCCTGCACCGCGCGTGCCCGTCCTCATTATTGTGGGAAGAAATCATAACGCGGATTCGGACGGGACGCCAACTAGCTGCGCAGCGTATACAGGGCGGGATCGGAAAGGATGGGCTGCAGCACCTCATGGATCCGGTCCGCGATGTCTTCCAGCCCGGCGGGAGTGTCCAGCAGGTCCTGACGGACCTCCATCGCCGCGTACGGAAAGCGACGGTCCTCGGCATGATGATCGACGGTGAAGTCCTCGGGGTGGCGTCCGGAATACGGCTTGTTATCGCCCACAAGAAGCGTTCCGTCGCCGCGCAGGCCGTCCACCAGCGGGCGGGCGATCCGCGCGTCCAGGTCCCACAGCACGCCGCAGTCCCAGCGCCGATCCTGGCCGTCAAGGAATCGCGTAAAGCTGTGTATCGCGATCAGCACCGGCGCCTCCACGATCGAGCACAGGCGATCCAGCTCACGGTCGATGGCGCCGTGATAGGGCCGATAGATGGTTGCAGCTCGAAGTTCCCTGTCCTCCTCGCTCAACTCCCGGTTGCCGGGCACCTCGACCCCGTCGCTCCGGTCGAGAAAGGCGGACGCGTCGGTAAGCGCCCGGTTGCAGTCCACGACCAGGCGCGAGTAGTTGCAGAGCACGGCAGTGGCGTTCAGGCGGTCGCTCAACGCCAGCGCCAGGTCGCCCGCCCCGAGATCCTGGGCGATGTGGCTTGCGCGATGCTTCCGCGAAAGGCCGAGATGGTCAAGGGACCGCGGGATTCGCCGGCCGGCGTGATCGCAAACCACCAGCTGGGGCGCCGTGGCCCCGGCCCTGTGCACCTCGTACGGGGCCGGCTCGGATGCGTCCAGCAGCTCGGAAACCATCACCAAGTCATCTATCCGTATGTAAAGTGGCGTCCCCAAGGGGATTCGAACCCCTGTTGCCGGCGTGAAAGGCCGGTGTCCTAACCACTAGACGATGGGGACTGAAGAAGTCTGGTGGAGCCAGGCGGGATCGAACCGCCGACCTCTTGCATGCCATGCAAGCGCTCTCCCGGCTGAGCTATGGCCCCTACACAAGACGCGGAATTGTAGCCGCTCGCAGCAGGCCGCGCCAACCCGATGGCCGGGCACGGCCGCGGGTCCTGCCCGGCGCGGTGCTATCCGCCGAACAGCAACCGGTTCAGGTACGGCAGTCCGAGCGCGAGAATGACGCTCACGATCAGGCCGGACAGCGCCTTGAGCGCATCCATCGAGACGTTCCTGAGCGTGCGCTTGAAGCCGGTGTCGGCGAGGTACATCGACAGCGCGAATTCGCGGCCCGCCAACAGCCCCAGGAACACCCAGGTGGTGCTCATGGGTATGTTGCTGACCTCCTTGAAGACCAGCAGGACCAGCCCGTAGATGAAATCGATGATGGTCGCCGCGCGTATGTCGGTGGTGTCGGTCTTCGACAGCACGATCTTCTGAATCACGCCGCCGAAGGTGTAGAAGATGTAGCCCTGCATGGCGATCAGGACCAGCACGCCGAAGGCCAGCCACGAGAACGAGAGTTGCCGGGGCAGGTAGACGAAGATGTTGGCCAGGTCCTGGATCAGCCACTGGCTCCACAAAAAGGCCGTGGACGACCATTGCAGCACCACCCAGTAGCGCGGAATCGCCTCGCCGCGGGTGCGGTGGAAATACTCCGTCGCGCGCTTGAACACCAGCCGGAACACGACGATGGCCACGACGAAGGCCACCAGGTAGCCGAGCAGCGACTTGGTCAGCATGGCCTGGAGGTTGCTGATCGTGAAAACGGTCAGCACCAGGAAGGTCGTGCTGACCGGCACGCCCACGCGCGTCAGAAACAGCAGCGCCAGGGGCGGAATGACGTGGATCCAGCTTATGCCGCCTTCGGGTACCGGGAAATTCGTCAGCCGGCCGTAGGACACGTCGCCGCCGTGCACGAACCAGCCATAGGCGAGAACCACGCACAGGATCCCGGAGGCGAATATCCACAACGCCCACCAGGGCCGGTGGGCGTTCGACGACAGGAAAGTGCCCAGCGTCTGAATCGAGTCGTTGGCGACGACCGCGTAGGCAGCCAGCAGGAAACCGGCCACCATGTAGATTTCGGTAAGTGAAAACGCCAAACGCTGCTGCCGCAACGGGCCGGCGCGGCCAGCCCTGCGGGCACCAATGATACCGGGCGTGCGCGCCCGAATAAGTCAGTTTTGTTTCAGCCGGTTCCGGCCATGGCGCCCGACACTTTCTGCAGGAACGCCGAGACATCCGCGAGTTCCGGTCCGCACACCTGGTGCCCCATTTCGTACTCGCGCCAGTCCACACGGCAGCCCGCGGCTTCGAGTCTCGACCTCGAATCCAGCCCCAGGCGCAGGGGGAGCACGTCGTCGTAGCGGCCGTGCGCCGCAAAGCACGGCAAACCCCTTGCCGAGGCGCTCGGCTTGAGCGGATCCAGCGGCGGCAGGAACGTGGACAGGGCCAGGACGCCGGCAAAAGGCTTGTCCGACAGCAGGGCGGTTTGCAGGGCAATCGCCCCACCCTGGGAAAAACCGGCCAGAACGACCCGGTTGCGGGCAACGCCGCGACGCTCTTCCGTCTCGATCAGTTCCTCCAGCGCGAGGCAACTCGCCGCTATGCCGTCGGTATCCATGGGGGTGATGCTGTCGCGCGAAAGAAAGTCGAACCAGGCCCGCATGGGCATGCCGCCATTGATGGTCACGGGGCGCACCGGCGCGTTCGGGAACACGAACCGCCACGCGGGCGAAGGCGGAAGACCGAGCTCCGGTACGATCGGCCAGAAATCGCCGGCGTCCGCGCCCAGGCCGTGCAACCAGATTATGGAATACAAGGGGTCCGGGCCCGTAACGCGCTCCAGGCAATCGAGCATGGCGGTTTCGCGGAGCCTTCAGCCCTGCCCGGCCGACTCGGCGGCGGCGATCCGAGCGTCGATATAACCGAGCGCCGCGTCGAGGCGTCTCAGCGTCCTGGAATGCCCGGCGAGATGGAGCGTCGTGTCGATCGGTGGCGATACCCCACCGCCGGTTACCGCAACGCGCAATGGCTGGCCCAGTTTCCCGAAGCCGATACTCAGCGATTCGGCCGTTTCGGCAATGCAGGCATGGATGTCCCCGGCGGTCCATTCCGCCAGCCCGGCCAGCGCCGCGCGCACCGCCGCCAGCGGCTCGCGCACCACCGGGCGCAGAACCTTTTTGGCCGCCTTTTCGTTCAGTTCGATCTCATTGCTGAACGCCCATCGGGCCGCTTCCGCCACGCCGGCCAGCGTTTCCGCGCGCTCGCGCCATGCTTCCGCCACTTGCTCCAATGGCGGGCCGTCCGCCGGATTGAGGCCGATGCTCTCAAGCTGCACTTCAAGACCTTCGCACAGCACAGCTACTTCCGCCGTCTTCATGTGCCGCTGGTTGATCCAGTTCAGCTTGCCCGAGTCCAGCCGCGAAGCCGATGCGCCCAACCCTTCCCTTCCGAAACGGGAAATCAGCTCCTCCATCGTGAAGACTTCCTGGTCGCCGTGCGACCAGCCAAGCCGGGCCAGGTAATTCAGCACCGCTTCGGGCAGGTAGCCGGCGCGCAGGTAATGCAGCGCGTCGGTGGCTTCGTCGCGCTTGGACAGCTTCTTGCCGTCCGGCGCCAGCAGCAGCGGCAGGTGGCAATACTCCGGCGGCGTCCAGCCCAGGGCGTGAATCAGTTGCAGCTGCCGGGGCGTGTTGTTGAGGTGGTCGTCGCCGCGGATGACCTGCCGCACGCCCATGTCCTCGTCATCGACGACGCAGCTCAGGTGGTAGGTGGGCGAGTCGTCGGCCCGCAGCAGCACCAGGTCGTCGAGCTGCGAATTGAGATAGCGCACGTCCCCATGCAACCAGTCCCGAACCACGACCTCTTCCGTATCGGGACGGCGAAATCGTATGACCGGCTGCACGCCGGGGCGCGGCTCCGTGCGCTCGCGGCAACGTCCGTCATAGCGCGGATCCTCACCCCGCGCGCGCTGTTCCTCGCGCATGGTCTCGAGTTCTTCCGGCGTGCAATAGCAGCGATAAGCGGAACCCCGCTCCAGCAACTCCCGCGCCACTTCCCGATGCCGCTCGACCCGCGAGGACTGCAACAGCGGCTCGCCGTCCAGGTCCAGCCCGAAGCGCCGCAAAGCCTCGACTATGGTCCTGACGTGCTCCGCGGACGAGCGCTGGCGGTCGGTGTCCTCGATCCGGAGCAGGAACTCTCCCCCATGACGGCGCGAGTACAGCCAGTTGTAAAGCGCCGTACGAAGGCCGCCCAGGTGCAGCACACCGGTGGGACTGGGGGCAAAACGGGTACGAACGGACATGCGATCTTGAGGTTGGGACTCAGCGCCACTTGCGGCCGTGCAGGCGGCGGTCAATAATACCCGGCCACGGGCGATTAGCTCAGGGGGAGAGCGCTGCCTTCACACGGCAGAGGTCGCTGGTTCAATCCCAGCATCGCCCACCATTCTTGCGCTCCCTTCAGTCGGACTGCGATGCCGCGCGCTGGAGTTCGGCGGTTTTCTCGGCCAGCAGTTGAGGATCGCCACGGGTTTCGAGATTCAGGCGCAGCAGCGGCTCGGTGTTCGAGGGCCGCAGGTTGAAACGCCAGTCGGGAAAGTCGACCGAAAGGCCGTCGATATGGTCCACGAGGGCGCCTTGTGCCGAATAGGTCTCGGAAAGGCGCTGCATCAACGGCCCGGGGTCCTCGCCGACCGGCAGGTTGATTTCGCCGCTGGTCGGGAAGCGCCGGCGGCGATCGGCGGTGCGATCGGCCAGGCCCCCGCCCTGCGCGGAAAGAATGCCGGCCATCAGAATCCACGGAATCATGCCGGAATCGCAGTAGAGAAACTCGCGAAAATAGTGGTGCGCGCTGCTCTCGCCCCCGTAGACGGCGTCCTCGTCGCGCATCCGCTGCTTGATATAGGAGTGCCCCGCCCGGTTTCGAATCGGCCGGCCGCCGGCCGAGCGCACCTGTTCTTCGGTGTCCCAGACCAGCGTGGGATCGTGGACCACACGCCGGTCGGCGGCCGGCTGAGCGGGCAACAGCGCGGAGGCGAACATGCCGACCGTGTAGTAGGGATCGACGAATTCGCCGCGCTCGTCGAAGAAGGCGCAGCGGTCGAAATCGCCGTCGAAGGCGACCCCGAAATCCGCGTTGTTGGCGAGCACCGCGTCGGACGTGGCAGTGCGGGTGCTTTCGAGCAGTGGATTGGGCACGCCGTTCGGGAAGGTTCCGTCCGGTTCGGCAAGCAGATGAACAATTTCCAGCGGTATGTGCTTCAACAGCTTTTTCACGCTGGGGCCGGCGGCGCCGTTTCCGGAGTTGACCACGACCTTCAGCGGGTCCATCGGCCAGCCTTCCACAAAACCGAGGACCCGGCGACGCCAGGAACCACGCACTTTCGCGCGGCGCCTACGGCCCCGGGCGCGACGCGGCGGCGACGACTCCGCCAGTCGGGCAATCTCGGCCAGTCCGGTGTCGCTGCTGATGGGACGTGCGTCTTCGCGTACGAGCTTCAGCCCGTTGTAATCGGCGGGGTTGTGGCTGGCGGTCACCATGACGCCGGCGCCGCAGCCGAACCGGCCGGTAGCGAAATACACCTGCTCGGTGCCGCACAGGCCCAGGTCGGCGACATCCGCGCCCTCCCGGGTCACGCCTTCGGCCACGGCGTCGGCGATTTCGGGGCTGGAAAGGCGGGCGTCGCAACCCAGCACGATTTCCTTTGCGCCGGTGAAGCGCACCAGCGCGGCGCCGATGCGGCAGGCGAGGTCGGCATCGAACTCGCCCGGCACCCGCCCGCGCACGTCGTAAGCCTTGAACGGCGGCTTAAGCTTCATGCGCTGCTACGCGCGGCCGTAGACGTCTTCGAAGCGCTCGATGTCGTCTTCGCCGAGGTAGTCGCCCAACTGCACCTCCACCAGTTCCGCGGGCTCGTCGCCGGGATTGTGGATCCGGTGCACGGCGCCCAGCGGGATCAGGATGTGATCGCCGACCTTAAGGGAATGGCTCTCTCCGTCGCGTTCGGCCACCGGCGCGCCGCTGACGACCACCCAGTGCTCTTCCCGGCGGCGATGGCGCTGCAGCGACAGCGTCTCGCCGGGAAGGACACGCAGCCGTTTGACCTGGTAGCCCTCGCCCTGCCCCAGCCCTTCGAAACTGCCCCAGGGACGGAACACTTCCTCGCCCACGGGATGCACGCCGGAGCCGTTGTCGCGGGCAATCCGTTCGCCCCGGCCGATGCCGAAGTAGCGAAAGCCCCTGTCCTGCATGACGGCAGGCGAATAAAGGTTCCGGCCATCGAAGATCACGGGCTCCCTGAGCTTGTCCTTCAGCAGGCCGAAGTCCGGCGATCGGAACTGGGGCCATTCGGTCACGATGGCCAGCGCGTCGGCGCCGTCCACGGCCTCCCTGGCGGATTGGGCGTAGTCCAGACCCTCCCGCTCGCCCAGGAGAGCGCGGCACCGCTCGATGGCCACCGGGTCATAGGCCCGCACGCGCGCGCCCTGCGAGAGCAGGAATTCGATCAGCGCCAGGCTGGGCGCCTCGCGCATATCGTCGGTCCCGGGCTTGAAGGACAGGCCCCAGAGCGCGATCAGCCGTCCGGGCAGCCTTTCTCCGAACCAGGCCTGTATCTTCCGTCCCAGCAGCGCCTTCTGCGATTCGTTGACTCCGGATACCGCCTCCACGATCCGCGCCCGGTAGCCGTGCTCCCGCGCTGTCTGCGCCAGTGCGTCGGTGTCCTTGGGCAGGCAGGACCCTCCATATCCGCAGCCTGCGTACAGGTAGTTGTAGCCGATCCGCTTGTCGGCGCCAATACCGGCGCGTACCTGCTCGATGTCGGCGCCCACGCGCTCGGCCAGCCCGGCCAGCTCGTTCATGAAGCTGATCCGCGTCGCCAGCATGGCGTTGGCGGCGTACTTGGTGAGTTCGGCCGACGCCGGGTCCATGACCATCAGGCGGTCCCGCTTGCGCTGAAACGGCGCGTACAGCCGGCTCAGATACTCGACCGCCCGCTCGCTGAGCGTGCCCAGGATGATCCGTTCCGGGTGCATGAAATCCGATACCGCCCCGCCGGCCTTGAGGAATTCCGGGTTGGAGACCACGTCACAGGAGAAATCGACGCCCCGTTCCCCGAGCTTTTCCGCGATGCGCGCCTGTACCTTCGCGCAGGTCCCCACGGGCACGGTGGACTTGCAGACCACCGTGCGGTAACCGGTCATGTGCCCGGCTATCGAGTCTGCCACGGCGAACACCTGGCCCAGGTCGGCCTCTCCATTGTTTCCGGACGGTGTGCTGACCGCGATGAACTGCGCATCGCCATGCGCCACGCCGGCCTGGATGTCGGTGCTGAACCGCAGGCGGCCGGCTTCCAGGTTCCTTTGGACAAGGTCCGCCAGGCCCGGCTCGTGGATATGCAGATCGCCCCTTTGCAGACGATCGACGGTCTCGCCGTCGATGTCGAGGCAGACCACGCTGACGCCGGTTTCCGCGAAACAGGCCCCGGTCACCAGGCCCACGTAGCCGCAGCCGTGAACTGTAATCTTCATAGCCCCGCTATTTTAGGCAGGCCGCGTCAAGGCTGGATTGCACCCGTCCGGACTCAGTCGTCGAGAAGTTTCGCCAGCGGTGGCTGCGAGTCCGGATCGGCGGCCAGGCGCTTAGCGTGTTCCACGCCCCACTGGTCGAAAGGGTTGACGCCCAGCAGCGTCGCCTGAACGAAGACCTTGTGTTCGTACAACGCAATCAACGCGCCCAGGTGCCGGGGATCGAGCCTTTCGAGCAGCAATATGTTCGAGGGACGCCCGCCGGGCAATGCCTTGTGCGCCGCCAATGGATCGGAGGCGATCGCGCTCTGCGGCAGGCCGCGCGCCAGGGCCTCGGCTTGCGCCAGCATCTGCCGCAGCGCTTCGGAGTGCATCCGCGGATAGGCGCCGCCGCTGTCCCGCACGCCGATGAAGTCGGCGCTTGGCGCGCGCGCGCCTTGCTGCGCCCATTGCATGATGGAGTGCTGAGCGCTGGAGCCGGTTACGCCGAACAGGGCCGCCACCCCCTTGCCCTCCACCGGGCGTCCGAGCGCGTCGGCGCTTTTGCCGAGGCTCTCCATTTCCAGTTGCTGCAGGTACGCCGGCAACCACTTCAGGCGCGTGTCGTACGGCAGCAGGAGTTGGGTCGAACACCCCAGCAGGGACTGGTTCCAGAATGCCAGAAGACCCATAAGCACCGGCATGCTGGATACAAACGGCGCCTCGAGGAAATGCCGGTCCAGCCACCGGCCGCCGCCGAGAAACTCGTTCATGCAGGCGGAGCCCAGCGACAGCCAGGCGCTCAAGCCGGCCGCCGACCAGACGGAATACCGTCCGCCCACCGCATCCGGCATCAGAAACGCCATGCCGGGCGCAATTCCCCAGTCGGCCATGGCTTCGGCGTTGGCGGAAACGGCGGCGAAATGGCGCGCCGGAGCGTCTTCACCAAGCGCCGCCGTCAGCCAGTGACGCGCCGAATACGCATTGGCGAGCGTTTCCGCGGTCGAGAAGCTCCTGGAGCACACCACGAACAGCGTTTCCTCGGGGTCGCTCCGCGACAGCGCCCGCTTAAGCTCGACGCCGTCCATCTCCGCCACGAACTCCACCGGCAGGGATTTTTCGTCCCCCAGCGCCGAACACAGCAACCGCACGCCCAGGTCCGAGCCCCCGATGCCGATATTGACGATCCGTGCCAGCGGCCTGCCGCCCGCCCCAGTGACCTCGCCGGCCCGGAACCGCCGGGCGAACGCGCCCACGCGCTCGCGCTGATCGGCCAGCAGCGCGTCGGCGGGACTCGTCGACCGGGCATCCGGATGCAGCGCGGCGCGATTCTCGCTTGCGTTGACGACCTCGCCCCCGAACAGCGCCGCCCGGGCGGCCTCAAGCCCGCGCGCCCCGGCCAGCGCCACAAGAAGTCCGCGGGTTTCGCCGCTTAGCCTTTGCCGGCTGAAATCAAGCAGCAATCCGGCCCCGGCCGGACCATCGCTGCGCAGGGAAAAATCCGCGAACCGGCCCGGCGCATCCAGCAGTTCACCCGGCAGCCACTTGCGCGCCTGCCCGGCGTGCTCCAGGAGCACGTCCCATTCCGGCAGGGAAGCGATGTCACGGGTTATGGGCGGAAACCCCGCTTACAGGAGGTAGATTATGGCCAGCAGGCCGGTGGCCGTCATCGTGATCGTATACGGCAGCGCCATCAGCACCATGCGCAGATAACTCAGGCGGATGGCCGGCGCCAGCGCGGTGGTGAGCAGGAACAGGAAGGCCGCCTGGCCGTTCGGCGTGCCCACGCTGGGGATATTGGTGCCGGTATTGATGGCCACGACCAGCAGCTCGAACTGCGGCCGGTCGATCAGCCCGTCGAACAGCGCCTGCTTGACTTCGGCGATATACACCGTGGCCACGAACACGTTGTCGCTGATCAGCGACAGGACCCCGTTGGCCAGATACATGATCGCCAGCTGCTCGGTCCCGTCGCGTGTGAAGATCAGATCGGTCACCGGCTTGAAGAGTTTCTGGTCGTAGATCACCGCGACAATGCCGAAGAACACCACCAGCAGCGCGGTAAACGGAAGCGCCTCCTGAAAGGCCTTGCCGAGGCGATGCTCTTCCGTGACTCCGGAAAAAGCGGTCGCGAGCACGATGATCATCAGCCCGATCAGGCCCACCTCGGTATGGTGAAGCTGATGCAGGCTCAGCGCGATGATCAGAATGACGGCCGCGCCGCCCTGGGCCACCAGAGCGGCGTTCTGCTTCGGCGTGCGGCGCTCGGACGCCTCGCGGTCGTAGCGCTCGAGCACCTCGCGCACCGCGGGGCTGAGCTTGACGCCGTAGCCGAACTTGCCGATCAGTTCCAGCGCCGCGCAGGTCAGCAGGCCCACCACCAGCACCGGTATGGTCACCGGCGCCATGTTCAGGAAGAACTGGCCGAAATTCCATCCGGCCTCACCGAAAGCGCGGCCCGCCTCCTTGGCGAGGAGAAGGTTCTGCGGTTCGCCGACCAGCGTCGTGACGCCGCCCAGCGCGGTGCCGACCGCGGCGTGCATCATCAGGCCGCGCAGAAAGGCCCGGAACTGGCGCAGTTCCGCCATTCTTCCCTCCGGAACCTGCGAATCGTCGGTCAATCGTTCAGCAACCTCGCCGGCCTTCAGGCCCGAGGAAACCGAGTGGTAAATGCGGTAAAAACCGATCGCCACCGAAATGATGACCGCCGTTACGGTCAGTGCGTCCAGGTAGGCGGACAGCACCGCCGCGGTGGCGCTGAACAGCAGCGAGAGCAGCAACCGGGAGCGCACCCCCAGCAGAATGCGTGTGAAGACGTAGAGCAGCATCTCCTTTAAGAAGAAGATGCCCGCCACCATGAAGATCATCAGCAGGATGACCGGGAAGTTCTCCAGCGTCTTGGTGTACAGCGTCTCCGGCGACGTCATGCCCATCAGCACCGCCTGTATCGCCAGCAGTCCGCCGGGCTGCAGCGGATAGCAGCGTAGCGCCATCGCCAGCGTGAAGATAAATTGCAGCACCAGCACCCAGCCCGCAATAAACTCGCCGCCCGGCAGCAGGAACCACAGGATCGGGTTGACGATCAGAAACGCGATGATCGTCTGCTTGTACCAGCGGGGCGAGTCGCCCAGGAAGTTTTGTGCGAAAGCGGACCGAATTGACTGCGCCACGATTTACTCCAGTTCGGCAAAAGCCGGATTCTAATTGAACAGGCTTATGATTCCTTGAATTCCTTCAACCAGGCGGCGCCCCGTTCGGATTTGGCGTCGATATTGCGCAGCATTCTCTCGTGCGCTTCGAGGTCCTCGACGCCGGGTTCGAAGCGGACAAGATCAAGGCCCTCCCGGTCGATGGCCCGCTTGGCGCCGCCGCCCGCCGCCTCGCTCATGCTGAGTTCGCCCTGCCCCATGGTCATGCGGAGCCACACGGAGGCCGTCAGGCGGGCGTCCTCCAGTGCATCGTGGTAACCCCGCTCGCTCGACGCGACGCCGAGCCGCAGGCTCAGCGCGTCAAGGTTGTTGCGCTGCGTCGGATAGCGCGCCCGGGCCATCTTCAGCGTGCAGGTCGAATCGCAGATCTCTCCAAGCCTTTCCTCTCTTCGGGCCTTCTGCAACTCCGCATCCAGAAAACCCAGGTCGAACTCGACGTTGTGTCCCAGCAGGTGGGCGCCGCGCACGAAGTCGAGGAACTCTTCAGCAAGGTCCCCAAACTTCGGCTGACCCGCCACCTGGTCGTCGCGTATGCCGTGCACGCGCGAGGACTCCGCCGGGATCAACCGCTGCGGATCGATCAGCCGATGGAAGTCGCGGCCGGTGAACTGCCGCTCGACAAGCTCCACGCAGCCGATGGAAATGACGCGGTCGCCGGAATTGGGGTCCAGCCCGGTGGTTTCGACGTCGACGGCAACGTGGCGCACAGGCTCAGGTCCCTAGCTCGCCACGCAGGGAATCGATCGCCTCGCGCGCCAGCTGGTCCACGCGCTCGTTGTCGGGAATGCCGGCATGCGCCTGCACCCAGCGCCATTCCACCTGGTGCCGGGCGCAGATTTTGTCGAGATCGCGCCACAGGTCCTCGTTGCGCACAGGCTTCTTGTTCGCGGTCTTCCAACCGTTACGCTTCCATTTGTCCAGCCAGCTCTTCATGCCCTTCTGCACGTAGGTCGAATCGGTATGCAGCACGACCCGGCAGGGTCGCTTCAGGGCTTCGAGCGCGCGCAAGGCGGCAGTCAGTTCCATCCGGTTGTTGGTGGTGTTCGGCTCTGCTCCGCTTATCTCGCGCTCATGATTCCCCGCGCGCAACAGGGCCGCCCAGCCGCCGGGTCCCGGGTTGCCGGAGCAGGCCCCGTCGGTATAGATCTCCACCTGCTGCACGGAAAAGGATTGTACCGTTCCGGCGCGCAGGCTTGCTTGCCGTGCCTGTAGAATCGCGCCATGCCGATTCTTGAGGGAAAGCGGGCGCTGGTTGCCGGCATCGCGAGCAAACGCTCGATTGCCTGGGGCATCGCCCGGAGTTTCCACCGCGAGGGCGCGGAAGTCGCCCTGAGCGCGCTGCCCGGACGAATGCTTGAGCGTGCCGAGGCCTTCGCCCCGGAAATCGATGCGCCTTTCTGCCTCGGGATGGACGTCGCCAGCGACGAGTCGATCGCCGAAGCCTTTGCCCAGTTGCAGGCATCCTGGCCGAAGCTCGATATCCTGATTCATTCGATCGCCTTCGCGCCCGGTGACAATCTCAAGGGCGATTTCGCCGACAGCGTATCGCGCGACGGCTTCCGGATCTCCCACGACATTTCCGCCTACAGCTTCGCCGCGCTGGCGCGCGCCGCCGCGCCGCTGATGGCCGACGGCGGGTCGCTGTTGACCCTGTCGTATTCGGGCTCGACCCGGGCCGTGCAGAACTACAACGTCATGGGGCCCGCCAAGGCCAGCCTGGAGGCGGTAACGCGCGCCCTGGCCATGGACCTGGGCAAGAAGGGCATACGCGTCAACGCGCTGTCGCCGGGACCGGTCAAGACGCTTTCGGCCGCGGGCATTCCGAACTTCCGCAAGATGCTCCACCACTACGAAGCCACGGCCCCGCTCAGGCGCAACGTGACCTTGGACGAAGTGGGAAATGCCGCCGTGTTCCTGTGCTCGGAGATGGCGTCCGGCATCACCGGCGTGGTCCTGCAGGTCGACGCCGGCATGGGCGCCGTCGGCCTCTCCTTCCCCGAATAGCCCCTAGGCGAGTTCGGTGAGGATTTCGCCGACCGGCCGGCGCTTCTGCTCGGGAATGATCCGCGGGTAGCCGATCGAGAAAAGGCCCACGACCATTTCCTCGTCCGGGCTCGCACCAAGCAATTCGTAGAAGCGCTCGTCCCGCGTAACCGCCCCCGTGCTCCACTTGCATGCGACGCCGCCCTCCCACAGGCAGAGCATGAAGTTCTGTATCGCGCAGCAGCAGGCGCCGTAGTCCTCGCGCTCGCGAAACGGATCGTCCGAGCGGCGGCAGGTCACCGCCATCCAGTGCGGCACCGCCTCCATAAGCTGGCGCCTCTTCTTTGCCGCGCCGGCGCCGCGCTTGGCCAGGGTCAGCTCCCCGGCGATCTCGATCATGGCGCCCACGGTAGCGGCGCCCAGCAGGAAAAACCGCCAGGGTTCGGTCACATGATGGTTGGGGGCCCAGCGCGCCGCATCCACGGCCGCCAGAAGCAGCTCGCGCGGCGGCGGCTCGGGCTTGAAGAGGGCGACCGTGCGCCGCTCGCGCACCAGGCGCAGGCCCGGTTGCTGCGAATCACTCACTCTTCAACGCGGCGGCGCTGCCCGCTCTCCTCGCCCAGCACGCCGCTCTCGCCCTCCAGCCTGGCGATCGTCACCGCGCCGCAACTGTCGCCGAACACGTTCACGGCGGTACGCGACATGTCGAGAATCCGGTCAAACACGAACAGGACGCCGATCGCCTCCACCGGCAGCCCCACCGCCCCGAGGATCACCGCAATGGCGACAAAGGAAGCAGCGGGAACGCCGGCCACGCCGATCGACGTGAGCAGCGCGGCGAAGACAATCGTGAATTGCACGCCGAAACTTATTTCCAGACCGTAGGCCTGGGCGATGAACATCACGGCAACGCACTCATACAGCGCGGTGCCGTCCATATTGACGGTTGCGCCCAGCGGCAGAACGAAACCCGTCGTGCGGCTGGAAACTTTCGCATTGTCCTCCACGCATCGCATCGTGATCGGAAGCGTCGCGGAAGATGAAGCGGTCGAAAACGCGGTCAGCAGCGCCGGCGCCATCGCCCGATACTGGCGCAGCGGGTTCACGCGCGCCACGAACAACAGTATCAGCGGCATGACCACGAGGAAATGTATCGCCAGGGCCGCCAGCACGGTTAACGAGAAGACCACCAGTGGCCTTGCCGCGCCCAGCCCCACGTCCGCCACCACCGAAGCGACGAGTCCGAAGACCCCGATGGGGGCGAACCGCATGACGAACCGCGTGACCCCCATCATCGCCTCGAAGCAGGCCTGCACGAAACTCGTGACCGGCTCGCGTCTCTCCTTCACAAGGCGGGAAATGAAGTAGCCGAACAGGATGCAGAAAACGATGACGCCGAGCATCTGGCCCTCGGCGGCGGCCATGACGATGTTCGGCGGAAACATCCGCAGGAACACTTCCGCAACGCCGCCCTCGGCGCCTGCCACGCGCGAGGCCACCAGCTCCGAGTTGGTCTCGAAATCCAGCAGCCCACCCACGGCGACCCCGTTGAGAACGCCCGGCTGCACCAGGTTCACGATGGTCAGTCCCACCAGCACGGCGATGGTGGATGTGGCCAGGTAGTAGAGAAGCGTCTTGCCGCCCAGCCGGCCCAGCGTGCCGGGCCCGCCCAGGCTGGCTACCCCGGAAATGATCGACGTGGCGATCAGCGGCACGATCAGCATTTTCAGCGCATTGAGAAACAGCGTGCCGATGTAGTCGTATATCGAGTCGTAGGTTACGCCGGCAACCAATTCGGCCGTGTCGCCGCTGATCAGCCCGGCGATCACGCCCAGCACGATCCCGGCGAAAATCTGCGCGTACAAGGGCCAGCGCATCGGATTCCATTGACTCATGGCGTGTCTTCCAGTGTTTCGGGCGCGATCCAGACGCTGGCCCGGTCGCGCACGCTGGCGCGATAGGCGTCGAATTCCATCATGCCCTCCCGGTCTTCCAACTCGGCCTTGACTTCGTCGCGCTGATCCCGGGGAATCGTCTCGGGACGCCCCGGATTGGCCTCCGAGACCTCATACAGCGCGTACCGACCGTCCAGCAGCCTGAGTCCTTCGGCGGAATGCCCGGGCGCAGCCGCGAAAATGGCGTTCAGCAGTTCCGAGGGGAAACCGGCCGAATCCCTGCGCATTTCCTGCTCGTCGAAAAACTCCACGCCATCTTCGCCCGCCAGTTCCGGCAGGTCGTCGCCGGCCTGGCGCCGCTCAAGCAACTCGGCTCCCCGGGCCGCGGCGGCCTCCGCGGCTGCGTCGCTGACGAGTATCTCCTGTATGCGGTCGGCCACTTCCTCCAGCGGCTGCTGCTCCGAAGGCTGATGGCGGGCGGCGCGCAGCACGATGGCCCGCTCGGGACCCAACTGGAGAATCCGCGAGTTCTCGCCGCGGTCCAGCACGGTCTCCCCGTAGGCGGCATCAATCACGCGCCGGTTGCCGGCAAACTCTCCGGCGCCCTCGCGGGTAAAGTTCTCGATGGTCTTGAGCGGCAACTCGAGTTCCTCGGCTATCCAGGCCAGTCCGTCATCGCTCTCCAGCGCCATGTCGGCCAGCCGGTCGGCCAGGTCGTAAAAGCGCGTCCGGCTGCGGCGTTCCTGGAGGTCCGCCAGCACGTCCGCCGTGGCGTCCTCGAAGGGCGCAATGTCGCCGCCGCGGATACCGTCGAGGCGAATGATGTGATAGCCGAATTGCGTTTGCACCGGCGCGGTGTACTGGCCGATTTCCTCCAGGCCGAACAGTGCTTCCTCGAATTCCGGAACGAAGACGCCGCGCTCGTTCCATCCCAGGTCCCCGCCCAGCGAGGCGGAACCGGGGTCCTCGGAGAATTCCCCGGCCAGGGCGGCAAAATCTTCCCCGGCGTCAAGCCGCGCAACAAGCTGGTTGGCGCGGTCCAGCACTTCATCGTCGCCTTCCGGGCTGGCCGCCAGCAGGATGTGACTGGACTGGCGCTGCAATGGACTGATGAACTGGTCGCGATTCTGCTCGTACCATTCCAGGGCGTCCTGTTCGGTAATCTCGTCCAGGCCAGGCAGGTTCGCGGCGTCCAGTTCGATGTATTCCAGGTCCAGGTACTCGCGCGTCCAGAAGCCGGATGCGTTCTGCTCGTAGTACCCGCTTACCTCTTCGTCGGTCACCGCCACACCGGCGCGGAAGGCTTCCGGAGAAACGAACAGGCCGCGCACCGCCCGGCTTTCCTGCACCAGTTCGATGTAGAAACGAAAATCCACCGGTGTATAGAAGGCGCTTTCGGCGATACCCCGGTAAAACTGCTGCTGCGTCATCAGCCCGCGCTGCTGATACTCGAACCAGGACGGCGACTCGCCGATATTGGCCAGTGCGCTGCGGTACAGATCGACCGAGAATTCGCCGCGGTCCAGAAATGCGGGAATACTCTGAATCACGCCCGCCAGCCGCGCGTCGCTGATCGTGAAGCCACGCTCTTCGGCATGCGCCTGCATCATGCGCAGGTCGATCATATCGTCGAGTACGAGCGCGCGAAGCTCCTGCTCGAATTCCTCGGGAAGGGCTTCGCCGAACTGTTCGCGCAGCCTGATCTGTTCTTCATCCAGCGTGCGCAGGAACTCGGCCTGCCCGATTTCCACGCCGTCCACGCTGGCTACGGCGGTGCTGGACATGCCCACATTGCCCCGCATGGTGCCGAACGTGAGCACCAGGGCCAGCCCGATCACGCCGAAGATGATGCCGGCAACCCAGCCGCTGAGCCGGTCACGGATTACCTGGAGCATCGGTGCGCGCCGATCCGCCTCAGGACGAGGATAAGTGGCGGAGTGGACGGGACTCGAACCCGCGACCACCGGATTGACAGCCCGGTATTCTAACCATCTGAACTACCACTCCGCTATGGGTGCTGAGGGGCTTGAACCCCCGACCTTCGCCGTGTAAGAGCGACGCTCTCCCAACTGAGCTAAGCACCCCCCGGCGCCATGACCCTCGCGGAACTCGCCGCAGCAGCTGAACGGGGCCAGGCCCCGGTAGCTGGAGGTGGTTAGTTTACGGCATCCCTCAGGGCGCGGCCTGCCTTGAATCCGGGAACCGACGTCGCGGCGATTTGTATCGTCTCTCCGGTACGGGGATTGCGTCCTTGCCGTGCGGCGCGATGCTTGACGCTGAAGGTCCCGAAACCGACCAGAGATACCGAGTCTCCCTGTCCCAAGGCACCGCTGATGGCCCCTAAAACCGCATCCACGGCACGCGCCGCATCCGCTTTTGCAAGATCCGCAGCCGACGCCACGGCATCCGTAAGTTCCCGTTTGTTCATGCAATTCTCCGTAGGTTTTTGCCCGGATTTACCGGTTCGATACGCACTGGCGGTGTCTAAAGGACAATGAAATCCACCCCCAAAACTGGTATAGCGGCACCCAAAACCACTGATGCCGCCATATCATCCCAAAAACCGGGAATAAATCCCGGATGAACGGGGATTATGTACTAATCCCCAAGCCGCCGCAATATTACATACTCTTTACTGCAAGCGCACGCCTCGCCTGCAAAAAAACAGGTCGATCGCCCCGGTTTGGAAGGCTTCAGTGCGTGCGTGGCTGATCCGGCGGCGCGGGCGGCGCTGCGGGCGTTGAAGTTGCCGCGGCGGCCTGATCGTCGGCAACGGACGCGGCCACCTCGGGCATGTTCTCCAGTGCCAGTTCCAGCACCTCGTCGATCCAGCGCACCGACCGGATATCGAGGCTGCGCTTGACGTTGGCCGGGATCTCGGCCAGGTCCTTCACGCATTCCTCCGGAATCAGGACGCGCTCGATGCCGCCGCGGTGCGCGGCCAGCAGTTTTTCCTTCAGTCCGCCAACCGGCAACACCTCCCCGCCCAGCGTTATTTCGCCGGTCATGGCCACGTCGGCGCGTACGGGGATGCCGGTCAGCGCCGACACCAGGGCGGTGCACATGCCGATGCCGGCGCTGGGACCGTCCTTGGGCGTGGCGCCTTCCGGAACGTGCACGTGCAGATCCAGTTCGGACTGGAAGCCCGGATCCAGACCCAGCGAGGCGGCCCGAGCCCGAACGACGGTCACGGCGGCCTGGATCGATTCCTGCATGACGTCGCCCAGCTTGCCGGTCAACGTCAGCTTGCCCTTGCCCGGCGCGACCGAGGCTTCGATACGCAGCAACTCGCCGCCCACCTCCGTCCACGCCAGACCCTGGGCCTGGCCGACCCGGTTCTGGTTCTCGGCGCGGCCGTAGCGGAACTTGCGCACCCCGAGGTACGGCTCGAGCTGGCGGGGGCCGATGCATATTTCCTTCGGCGAGGGACGCAGCAACTGCCGCTTGACGACCTTGCGGCACACCCGGGCGATCTCGCGCTCCAGGTTGCGCACTCCGGCCTCGCGGGTGTAATGCCGAATGATGTTGCGCAGCCCGCCGACGGTAAACCTCAGCTCATCCTTTCGCACGCCGTTGTTCTTCATCTGCTTGGCGATCAGGTAATTGCGCGCGATGGCCAGCTTCTCGTCCTCGGTGTAGCCGGGAATCCGCAACACTTCCATGCGGTCCAGCAACGGCGGCGGTATGGCCAGCGTGTTGGCCGTGCAGACGAACATCGTGCGGGACAGGTCGAAATCGACCTCCAGGTAGTGGTCGTTGAAGGTGGAATTCTGTTCCGGGTCCAGCACCTCCAGCAGCGCCGACGAGGGGTCGCCGCGGAAGTCCATGGACATCTTGTCCACCTCGTCGAGCAGGAACAGCGGATTGCGCACGCCGGCGCGCGCCAGGTTCTGCACGATCTTCCCCGGCAGCGCCCCGATATAGGTGCGCCGGTGGCCGCGTATTTCCGCCTCGTCGCGCACGCCGCCCAAGGACATGCGCACGAAGGCCCGGTTGGTCGCACGCGCGATCGAACGGCCCAGCGAGGTCTTGCCCACGCCGGGGGGACCGACCAGGCACAGGATGGGCCCCTTGAGCGCACGGACCCGTTTCTGGACCGCCAGGTACTCGAGGATGCGTTCCTTGACTTTTTCGAGCCCGTAATGGTCCTCTTCCAGTATCCGTTCGGCCCGGGCCAGGTTGCCGTTGGTTCGGCGCTGCTTCTTCCAGGGCACCTTCAGCAGCCAGTCCAGGTAGTTGCGAACCACGGTGGCCTCGGCGGACATCGGCGCCATCATCTTGAGCTTGCCCAGCTCGGTCATGGCCTTTTCCTGGGCCTCCTTGGTCATGCCGGCTTCCTTGATCCCCTTTTCGAGCGACGTAATCTCGTCGGGCGCTTCGTCGAGCTCGCCCAGCTCCTTCTGGATCGCCTTCATCTGCTCGTTCAAGTAGTACTCGCGCTGGCTCTTCTCCATCTGCGTCTTCACGCGGCCGCGAATCTTGCGCTCGATCTTGAGCATGTCGATCTCGCTGCCCATGAGGCCCACCAGGTATTCCATGCGCTTGCCCGGATCGCCGGTTTCCAGCACGACCTGCTTCTTCTCAAGCGCAAGCTGCATGTGCGCGGCAATCGTGTCGGCCAGCCTGCCGGTGTCGTCCAGCCCCGATACGCCGGCCAGCGCTTCGGGAGGAACGTTCTTGTGCAGCTTCACATACGACTCGAACTGGCTCAGCAGCGAGCGGCGCAGCGCTTCCACTTCCTCGGGCTTGTCCTTCCCGGCGGCCTCTTCCGAGACGGTCTCGAACTCCGCGCTGAAGAACTTGCCTGACTTGAGCGAACTGAGGCGCGCGCGCAGGACGCCCTGGACCATCACCTTCACCGTGTTGTCCGGCATCTTCATCATCTGCAGCACGGTCGCGAGGGTGCCCACGCGGTAGATGTCGCGCGCCTGCGGTTCGTCCACTTCCGGCTTCCGCTGCGCCACCAGCAGGATCTCCTTGCCCACGGCCATGGCGTTTTCCAGCGCCAGGATCGAGGGCTTGCGGCCCACGAACAGGGGAACGACCATGTGCGGGTACACGACCACGTCGCGCAGCGGCAGGACTGCCAATCGCCGCGGCACGGCCAGGTCGGTGCTGGTGTCGTCGCTCATGGTGTTACCTCGATATGGGGCTGGCCGGCGTCAAACCCAACCCCCAAAGTGTCGCCGGTGATCCGGCCGGTTTCCTGCCCCGCAACTGAGTTCGCCTTGCCGCGAGGGAGGATACTAGCCATCCGATCCCGTAGCCCTCTCGTATTCCTCGGGTGGCTTCAGGGCCAGCGGTTCGTCGGTCTCGTACACCACCAGGGGCTTGTTCTGGCCCATGATCGCTCCGCGATCGAGGACCACGCGGCGGGCATTCTTCAGCGAGGGAAGGTCGAACATGGTGTCCAGCAGCACATCCTCAAGGATGGTGCGCAGGCCGCGTGCGCCGGTCTTCCTCTCCATGGCCCTTTCGGCAATGGCCTGAAGGGCGCCCTCGTGGAATTCGAGTTCGCAGTTCTCCATTTCGAACAGCACGCGGTACTGCTTGGTCAGCGCGTTCTTGGGCTCGACCAGGATGGCCATCAGCGCATCGAGGTCCAGCGGATAAAGCGTGGCCACCAGCGGCAGCCGCCCGACAAATTCGGGTATCAGCCCGTAGCGGATCAGGTCCTCGGGCTCCACGTGCGAAAGCACATCGCCCAGGCGCTGGCTTTCGTCCTCGCCCCAGACTTCCGCGGTGAAGCCGATACCGCTGCGCTCGGTCCGGTTGCGGATGATGGCGTCCAGACCGGCGAAAGCGCCGCCGCAGATGAACAGGATGTTCGACGTATCGACCTGCAGGAATTCCTGCTGCGGATGCTTGCGCCCGCCCTGCGGCGGCACCGAAGCCACGGTGCCCTCGATGAGCTTGAGCAGCGCCTGCTGGACGCCCTCGCCGGAAACGTCGCGGGTAATGGACGGGTTGTCCGACTTGCGCGAAATCTTGTCGATCTCGTCGATATAGACGATCCCGGTCTGGGCCTTCTCGACGTCGTAGTCGCACTTCTGGAGCAGCTTCTGGATTATGTTCTCCACGTCCTCGCCAACGTAACCGGCCTCGGTCAGGGTGGTGGCGTCGGCGATGGTGAAGGGAACGTTGAGAATGCGCGCCAGCGTCTCGGCCAGCAGGGTCTTGCCGCAGCCGGTCGGTCCGATCAGCAGGATGTTGCTCTTTGCGAGCTCCACGTCGGGCGCGTCCTTTTCCCTGCGCCGGGAACGCATGCGCTTGAAATGGTTGTAGACCGCCACCGACAGCACCTTCTTGGCCCGGTCCTGGCCGATCACGTATTCGTTCAGGAATTTCATGATCCCCGCGGGCAGCGGCAGGGACACGGGCTGGTTTTCCGCGCGGTCCTCGAATTCCTCGCGAATGATGTCGATGCACAACTCGACGCACTCGTCGCAGATGTACACGGAAGGGCCCGCTATGAGCTTGCGTACCTCATGCTGGCTCTTGCCGCAGAACGAGCAGTAGAGGAGTTTCCGCTCGCCACCGCCGCCACGATTATTTTTGCTGGACATAGCTTTAATGCGATGCAGTCACGCCTGTGCGCGCGCTGGCATTGTAACCGCTAGGCGCTCTCGTCTTCCGGCGCGGCCACCTCGTCCCGGCTGGCCAGAACACGGTCGATGAGCCCGTACGAGCACGCTTCCTCGCCGCTCATGAAGTGGTCCCGGTCGGTGTCCCGGGCAATACGCTTCAAGGGCTGGCCGGTATGTTCGGCCAGTATCCGGTTCAGCCGCTCCCGGGTCTTGAGCATTTCCTTTGCATGAATGTCCACGTCGGACGCCTGCCCCTGATAGCTGCCCATGGGCTGGTGGATCATGACGCGCGAATGCGGCAGGCAGTAGCGCTTGCCCTTGGCGCCGCCCGAGAGAAGCAGGGCCCCCATGCTGGCGGCCTGCCCAAGACAGAGCGTGCTCACATCGGGCTTGATGAACTGCATCGTGTCGTAAATGGACAGTCCGGAACTCACCAGACCGCCGGGCGAATTGATGTAGAGGCTGATGTCCTTTCCGGGGTTTTCCGACTCCAGGAAAATCAGCTGGGCCACGATCAGGTTGGCCATGTGGTCGTCCACGGCGCCCACGACGAACACCAGCCGCTCCTTGAGCAGGCGCGAATAGATGTCGTACGCGCGCTCGCCGCGGGCGGTCTGCTCCACGACCATGGGCACCAGGTTCAGTGCTTTCTCATTCATTCGGGTTTCCTTGCGAACTCTCGCTTCATATTCCTCCGGAAAGGACTGGCGGCATGGGCTCCATGAACTCGTCGAAGGCCTGCGGGCGCGGCGTGACGGCGGCGTTCTGGTACAGCCATTCGAGCACCTGTTCCTCGCGCAGGCGCGCGCGCAGGTTGCCGACCAGTTCACGGTTGCCTGCCAGTTCCGCGAGCGCCGCCTCGGGATCGGGCGCTCCGGCGGCGAGCATCTGCAGCTGCTCGCGCAGCTTCTGTTCATCGGTCGCGATCTCTTCTCGCGCCGCGAGCTCGGAGATGAGCAGTTGCAGGCGCACGCGCTGCTCCGCCGCGGCGCGCATCCCGGGCGTTTCCTCCGGCAACTCCGGCGGCTCTTCGGCTTCTTCCCCGCCGTCCGGGTCCGGAGGAGGAGGCGGCGGACGCATGGCCGCCCGCGCCTGCTCGACTTCCTGGTCCACCAGCGTCCTGGGCGTAAGGCCGGGATTTGCGCTGAGCAACTGGTCGAACAGGGCCTGGCGCTTGTGGTCCTCGCAAACGGATTGCAGTTCGCGTTCCAGCGTCGCGCGCACGTTCGAGCGCAGATCGTCGATGGACCCGCTCTCGACCCCCAGTTTCCTGATGAACTCTTCGTCGAGGTCCGGCAGCGAAGGCTCGGACACGCTCACCACTTCAACCTCGTAGAGCACGCGCTTTCCGCGCAGCGCTTCGTCCGGGTACTCGGGCGGCATCTTCAGGCGGAACTTCTTCTTCTTTGAAGCGGACAATCCCACCAGGCGCTCCTCAAGCTGCGGCATCAGGCGGGTTTCGCCCAGCATCAGCGGCGCCTCTTTGATGTCTCCGGCGTCCACGGTCTGGCGCCGCCGCGAAACGTGGATGTTCGCCACCATGCGGTCGCCTTTGCGCGCCGGCCGGTCGACATCGTCCCATTGCGCGTCGCGGCGCCGCAGCCTTTCGATGGTACGGTCCACGTCCCGTTCCCCGATTTCCACGTCGGGCTGCTCGTAGGTGAGTTCGTCGAGACGGTTGAACTCGATGTCCGGCAACACGTCGAAGGTGGCCTCGTATTCGAGGTCGGCGCCCTCGCGCGCATTGCTGGTCTTGACCTCTCCGCCTCCAACTACCCGCAGCTTCCGGTTCTGCGCGCCCTCGCGGAAACTCCGCTCGATGGTCTCGCGGGTCAGTTCGTTCCAGACATCCTGGCCGTAGCGCTGCCGGATCAGCTTGATCGGCGCCTTGCCGGGCCGGAATCCGCGTATCCGCGTGCGGCGCCGTATCGCGCCCAGGCGCGCCAGGAACTCCTGCTGCAGGACGCCGGCGGGAACCTGCACATGCATTACGCGGCGAAGTCCCTCGCCGTCTTCCACCTTGTAGCTTGCGCTGTCGAGATTCATGGGGCTGGATGGTTCGGTCCGCGTTTCAGGGGTGGGGTACTGGTGCGAAAGGAGAGATTCGAACTCTCAAGGGGATAACCCCACAGGAACCTAAATCCTGCGCGTCTACCAGTTCCGCCACTTCCGCTCGACGTTAATTATAGGTTTGCCGACGCGCTTCGATCCCGCTCTTGCTTGCAGCAATGTGCCGGCGTAAGCCCTTTCTTCGCCCCACTCCTCGGGGGAGCGTTGGAGCAGGGACAGCGAGAATCGAGCCAGGATGGCGTCTCCCACGAGGAGTGGGGCGAAGAAAGGGCGAGGAAACCCGAATAGGAAGGGGGGGTCAGGACGTGAGGAGTTCGAGGGCGGTCTGGTATTTCTCGGCGGTGCGGGCGATCACGCTCTCCGGCAGGCGGGGCGCGGGCGGCTCATGGTCCCAGTCCACCGAGTTCAGGTAGTCGCGCACGAACTGCTTGTCGTAGCTCGGCGGCGATACGCCCACCCGGTACTCGGAGGCCGGCCAGAATCGCGAGGAGTCGGGCGTCAGCACTTCGTCGATCAGCACCAGCTTCCCGGCCGCGTTGATCCCGAATTCGAACTTGGTGTCGGCCACGATGATGCCGCGCGCCGCGGCGTGCTCGGTTCCGAACCGGAACAGGGCCAGCGCGATGTCCCTCACCTGCTCGGCCAGCGCGTCGCCGATCAGGCCTGCCGTCTGTTCCATTCCGATGTTCTCGTCGTGCTCGCCCGCCTCGGCCTTGGTGGCCGGAGTGAATATGGCCTCCGGCAGCCGTTCGCCCAGCCTCAGGCCCTCCGGCAGGCGGATGCCGCAAACTTCGCCGGTGGCCTGGTAGTCCTTCCAGCCCGAACCGATCAAATGGCCGCGCACGACCGCTTCGACGGGCAGCGCCCGCACCCTTTCCATCAAAACCGAGCGCGACTGAAGCTCCTCGATCGCGTCCGGTTCGAGGCCGTCGATCACGTCCGCCAGTGGCGTATCCAGGAGCGCATTCGGCACGATATGGCCGGTATTGGCGAACCAGAAACGCGAAAGCGCGGTCAGAACGCGGCCCTTGCCGGGGATGGGATCGGGCAGCACCACGTCGAAGGCGGAAATGCGGTCGCTGGTGACCAGAAGGAGGCGGTCGTCGCCCACCGCGAAGAGGTCGCGGACCTTGCCGCTGCCGATGGACTGCAAACCCGGAATTTCGGTATACGATACGGTCACTGTCTGCTCCCTTGTGCGTTCGTTTCGGGCGTATTCTAGTGTGCTGAGCGCGACACTGCCCACGCCAGGCCAATGTACGTATTTCTTCTAGGAAAAGCCGCCGGATTCATCTTCGGCTTCATGTTCGGCAACCTGCCGGGGGCCTTCCTCGGGGTACTGCTGGGGCACATGGTGGACCGCAGCATGTCACGAGGCCTGGGCGGATCGTGGCAGACCTACTCCGGCGCACAGACCGCCAACCGCCGGCGGGTCTTTTTCGCGTCCACCTTCCGCGTCATGGGGCATATCGCCAAGGCCGACGGCCGGGTGACCGAAGAGGAAATCCAGGCCGCGCGCCAGGTCATGCAGGGAATGCGGCTGAACCCGGCCCAGATACGCGAGGCCATCGACTGTTTCAATGAAGGCAAGGAGCCGGACTTCGACCTGGACGACGAGCTGGTGCGGATGAACGAAGCCTGCCGCGGGCAGCCGCTGCTCATGCAGTTCTTCCTCCAGACGCAGTTCTTCATGGCCTACGCTCACGGCGGCGTGACCGGCGGCGAACGGGCGGCGCTGGACCGCATCGGGCAGGCGCTAGGCCTCTCGCAATGGCAGATCAGCCAGCTTGAGGCGCAGGCGCGGATGCGGGCCGGGTTCGCCGGCGGCAACGGCCGAGCGGGGCCGGCCCGGCAGCAGCCGATCGCGGACGCCTACCGCGCCCTGGGCGTTTCGTCTCAAGCCAGCGACCAGGAGGTCAAGACGGCCTATCGTCGTTTGATGAAGGAGAACCACCCGGACAAGCTGGTGGCCCGCGGACTGCCCGAAGCGATGATGGAGCGCGCCCGGGAACGCACGCGCGAGGTCAACCGGGCCTACGAACAGATCAAGGAACAGCGCGGCATGCGCTAACCCCGCCTTCTATTCGCCAAGGGCTGTGCGCATTTCTCCGATGGCCTGGGCGTAATCGTCGGCGCCGAAGATCGCCGAGCCGGCCACGAAGGTATCGGCCCCGGCGGCCGCGATTTCCGCGATATTGCCGGCCTTGACGCCGCCGTCCACTTCCAGCCACACGTCGCGCCCGCAAGCGTCGATACGGCTGCGCGCCTCGGAAAGCTTGGCCAGGGCCTGGGGTATGAATTTCTGGCCGCCGAAGCCCGGATTGACCGACATGATCAGCACCAGGTCTATGGCCTGAAGCGTGTGGTCCAGCCAGCCTAGCGGCGTTGCGGGATTGAAGGCCAGACCCGCGCGGCAGCCGTTCTCGTGAATCAGTCCGATCGTGCGGTCGACATGCCTGCTGGCCTCCGGGTGGAAGCTCACGATGCTCGCTCCGGCCTCGGCGAAAGACCGGGCCACTTCGTCAACCGGGCTGACCATGAGGTGCACGTCGATCGGCGCCGTGATCCCATGCTCGCGCAAGGCGCGGCAGACCAGCGGCCCCACGGTCAGGTTGGGAACGTAGTGGTGGTCCATCACGTCGAAGTGGATCACGTCCGCGCCAGCTTCAAGCACGGCCTCGACCTCTTCGCCCAGGCGGGCGAAATCGGCCGACAGGATGGATGGGGCGATGCGGGCGCGGCTCATGTCGCTGACTCCAGCGTTCAGATGTAGCGAGCGGTGGTGGTCATGACGCTCGAAACCAGGCGCATGGCCGAGCGCGCAACCTCTGGCAGGGGCTCGCCGCCGGCCTCTTCGGCATTCCTCCCATGGCGCGCCTCGTCGGCGCGCATCTGCTCCAGGATCTTGCGGCTGCGCACATCGTCGGCCGGCAGTTCCTCAAGGTGTCCGTCGAGGTGACTTTCGACCTGCGCCTCGGTCTCCGCCAAAAACCCGAGACTGGAACGGTCGCCCATCAGGCCGGCAAGTGCGCCGATGCCGAAGGAACCGGCATACCAGAAGGGGGTAAGCAGACTGCGGCGGCCGTTCAGCTCGGTGATGCGCTCCTCGCACCACTTCAGGTGGCGGCCTTCCTCCTCCGCGGCGCTCAGCAGGTTACGCCTGAAGCCGGCGTCGCGGGCCACCATGGCCTGGCCGCGGTACAGCGCCTGGGCGGAAACTTCGCCGGAGTGATTGACGCGCATGAGGCTGGCACTGAGTTCCCGATCGCGGCTGGATTCGATCCCGTCGTCCGCGTCGCCGGCGGGGTTGTCGGCGGACGGCGCGGGCTCGCCGGCGCAGACGCGCAGGCAGTGGCCCAGTTCCGCGAGAAACCGGTCGCCGATGGATCGCTCGTTTTCGGTCATGCCCATATTTTGCCTGGCGTTGGGCGCGGCGCAAGTGACAGGGAGGGTGGCTGGGGGACCAGGATTCGAACCTGGATTCTCGGAGTCAGAGTCCGATGTCTTGCCGTTAGACGATCCCCCAACCGTTGGACCGGCGGGCGCCGCCGCGCAGCGCGATCAACGCTTGGAGTATTGGGTGGCGCGGCGGGCCTTTCTGAGGCCCACTTTCTTGCGCTCGACCTTGCGCGCGTCGCGGGTGACAAAGCCGGGCGCCCTCAGCTTGGGACGCAGCTCCTCGTCGTAGGCAAGCAGCGCACGGGTGATTCCGTGCCGTATGGCGCCGGCCTGACCGGTGGTGCCGCCGCCCTTGACGGTCACGGTGACGTCCATCCGGCCGTCGAGTCCGACCACTTGCAGCGGCTGATGCACGATCATGCGGGCGGTCTTGCGGCCGAAGAATTCGTCCAGCGGGCGCCTGTTGACGGTCACCTTGCCGGTGCCGGGCCGAAGGAACACGCGGGCCGTGGAGGTCTTGCGCCGGCCGGTGCCGTAATACACGGTGTCGGTCATGCCTGTATCTCCAGCGGTTTGGGTTGCTGCGCGGCATGCTGGTGCTCGGGCCCCGGATAGACCTTGAGCTTCTTGAGCATGGCGCGGCCCAGGCGGTTCTTCGGCAACATGCCCCGCACGGCCGAGAGGATGGCGCGCTCGGGCGTTTCCTTCATGACCCGCTTCAACGGCACGGACTTGAGGTTGCCGATGTAGCCGGAGTGGCGGTGATACATCTTCTGGTTCAGCTTGTCCCCGGTCACGCGCACCTGGGACGCGTTCACGACCACGATGTAGTCACCCGTATCCACGTGCGGCGTGTACTCGGGCTTGTGCTTGCCCCTGAGTCGCGTGGCGACTTCGGTGGCCAGCCGCCCCAGCGTCTGGCCGGCGGCGTCCACGAGGAACCAGTCCTGCCGGACTTGCCCGGGTTTTGCGGAAACGGTGCGCATGTTGAATCGTTGATGGATATGGACGGCGCGGGGGGCGCGAAGCCGCGGAATTTTACACTACTCGTCGCCGATGCGCTTGGACGGGAAGTGGCAGGTAAACGTGCTGCCCGAACCGGGCTTGCTGTCGATCTCAAGGTTTCCGCCGTGCCGCGTCAGCACGTGCTTCACGATGGCCAGCCCCAGACCGGTGCCTGGAACCACGGGACTACCCTCTCCCCGCACCCGGTAGAACCGTTCGGTCAGGCGCGGAAGGTGCTCCTGGCGGATACCGATGCCGGTATCGGTTGCGGAAATGCGTCCGCCGGAGCGGTTCGTCTGCCATCGCAGCACGACCTCGCCGCCGGGTGGCGTAAACGCAACTGCATTGATCACGAGGTTCGTCGCCACGGAACGAATCTCGGCTTCATCGCCGAGCAGGGGCTGCTCGCTCCTGACCTCGGCGCGGATATCCAGCTGGCCGTTGGAGCGCGCCATTCCCACCTGGACCGCATCCCCGAGCACGTCCATCATGTTCAAGGGCGCAAAGCCGGGCGGGGTTTCGGACGTCTCCAGCCGCGACAGCTCAAGCAGGTCCCGCACCAGCCTGGTCATGCGGTCGCACTGCGACGCCATGTGCTGGATGGGGTCGTTCCAGCGTTCGGCAAACTCCTTGTCTTCCGACATCGACTCCAGATAGCCGGTCAGCACCGTCAGGGGCGTCTGCAATTCGTGCGACGCGTTGGCCACGAAATCGGAACGGGTCTTGTCCGCGAGCACCGAGGCGGTAATGTCGCGCACCAGGAGCAGGAATTGCTTTTCGGCATAGGGTACGCGTTGCGCCTCCAGCCAGGTGTCGGGCTTTTCCGGTGACTTGAAGCGCACCAGGTCCTTTCCGCCGCGCTCGAGCCAGTTTCTGAACTCGGCATCGGGGATCAGTTTCAGGGCCGTCCTGCCCTTGTCCAGCCGTTTGCGCACGCCCAGCAGCCGTCGAGCCTGCCGGTTGCTCACCACGACCTCTCCCTGGTCGTTCAACACCAGGGCTGCGTCGGGGAAGGACCGCGCCGTGCTGCGCAGGGCCTTCAGCACTTTTCTGAGCCGCTCTTCGGCCTCCTCGGTGCGGCTTTCCAGGTCGCTCAACTGCTGCGGCAGTTCGGCGAAGGAGAAAGCGCCGCCGGACCAGGCGTCCGGGTCGAACAACTGCGACAGCTCGCCGGCCGCGCGCACCTGGACCGACAGTTCCCACGCAAGAACAAGGACCAGGCCGGCCAGGGCGCCCGCAATCGGCATATCGGCCAGCAGCCAGGCGACTGCTCCCAGCACGGCTGCCGCGCCGCACGCACGCAGCGCTATGCGACTGACCAGTCTGCGAACCAGGGGATCCAAGATTCGTCTCTACTGAAGCGAGAACCGGTAGCCCGCGCCCCGCACGGTCTGGACATAGTGGTCCACCTCATGCGTTTCCAGCGCTTTCCTGAGCCGCCGGATATGCACGTCCACGGTGCGGTCCTCCACGAAAACCGCGGGCCCCCAGACGCGGTCGAGCAACTGCGATCGGCTGAAAACGCGCTCGGGGCGTTCCATGAACAGGCGCAGCAGGCGAAACTCCGTGGGCCCCAGAGCGACGGCGCCCTTGTCGGTATGCACGCGATGGCTGACCGGGTTCAGCGTCAGCCTCCCGCGGGTTATCGGGTCTTCCTGAGCGCTCTGGGAGCGCCGCAGCACCGCGTTGATGCGCGCCAGCAACTCACGGCTGGAGAACGGCTTGGTGACGTAGTCGTCGGCGCCGCTGCTCAGTCCCGAAATCTTGTCCTCTTCCTGCGAGCGGGCGGTAACCATGATGATGGCCACGTCCCGGGTCTCGGGCGTGCGCTTGATCCAGCGGGTCAGTTCCAGGCCGCTGCTATCGGGCAGCATCCAGTCGATGATGGCCAGGTCGGGAAGGCGTTCGGCGATGGCCTTGCGGGCGGCGCCTGCGTCCTCGGCCTCGCGCACGTCGAAGTCCGCGCGTCGCAGGTTGAAGGCGAGCATTCCGCGAATCGCGCCCTCGTCCTCGACTACCAGAATGTCACGCCGCATCTCGCTATGAAATTATGCCACCTGTAGCGGCACAACCTATTCTTCGTCGAAGTTGGTGGCGCAGGACACAACGTTGTTGCGGAAAGCGATCGCGCCGGTGTCGTAGCGGCCGAAAGTGGCCTCGTCATCGAAGTCCACGCAGCGATTGAAGCCCGTGATCACGCTGTTCCACATGGTTGCGCCGGTTCCGCGGCGAAGCAGCACGCCGATCGTACTGGTGCCGCCGTCCTCGGTGCCGATCATCGTGAAGTTCGCCAGAGTCGGTCCGGAAATCGGCTGTGCGTTGGGGGCGTCGCCGTCGTTATCCGCCTCTATGCCGCGGTCCGCATCGTCGGAGGCCTGTCGGATCACGACGAACTGCGCCCCGCCCAGGTAACCCTGGCCCCAGTCGAAGGAATCGTCGGCCGCGTCCGTTATCACGACATGGTCCATGAAGTCGCTGGCCCCGAAGTGCTCGACGCCGTCGTCCAGTCCCTTGTGCACCTGCACATAGGAGACGCGGGTACCGGACCCGGTGGCGAACAGGGTCAGGCCGTTCAACTCGTTGCCGTTGCCGTCGATGTCGTTGCCGGCATGACGGATCACCAGGTAGCGGATATAGCCGCTGTCGTCGGTATCGTCGTTGCCGCCGTAGGCTCCGATGTTGCCTTCGGCCGCCACGTCGCAGGGGCTGCCGCATTCGTTGGAGCGCGCGTAGCCCATCAACGCCAGGCCGGCCCATTCGCCGCGGCCCGCTGTGCCGTCGCCGCCGGCCGCCCAGTCGTCAAACTGGCGGCTCGAGGTCATCACGATCGGGTCCTCGGCGGTGCCGTCGGCTTCGATCCGCGAGCCCCGCGTAACGATCACGGCCTCGCCGGAAGCAGCGAGCACCAGCGTGCCGTGCTGGATCTTCAGCGTCACGGAAACGTTATCGGACGCGTCGCCGTCTGCCTCCTCGCCGTTGCCTATGTAGGTACCCGGAAAACCGGACGGCGGTGCATAGATGTTGTCGTTGGTCAGGGTCAGCGTCGAACCGTCGGTGTCGTATCGGCGCTGCAAGCGGCATAGATCCATCTGGCCGCCGCCCACCGCGGAGGGCAGGTCCAGGCTGCCGTCGGCCGAGGTGCCGGCCGGACAGCTTCCGTCGGCGCCGGGGTTGTCGACCGCGGGCTCCCAGACGGTGTCGTTGCCGTTCAGCGAAACCGTCCAGCCTTCGGTCCAGTTGTCGTCAGTGTCCTGCGCGAAGGCGCCCACATAGTCGACGCTCACGAACAGGTTGTTTTCCACGTCAGCCTCTACTTCGTTCGGACGGTAGTCGGCGCGCAGGTTGGGATTGGCAATCCGGTTGTCGGGGTCCATGTCCACCCAGTTGGCGATCGCCGTTGGGGACACATCGTCGTCGCCGCTTTCATAGACATCCTTTGCGGGGCAGTGGAACAGCGAGTTCTCGATGGTCAGGTCGGTGCCGAACAGGTCCTCGGTAGCGCTGCCGTCCACGTCTAGGCAGGCGTCCTGAAAATCGGCCACCAGGAAGTTGTAGATGCGCGCGCCAGTGCCGCGCCGCAGCAGAATGCCGTCCGAAGACGTTTCCGCGCTGTCTGCGGCGCCCAGAATGGTGAAATTCGCCAGGGTCGGCTGCGAGACCGGCACGGCCAGCGGGTTGTCCCCGTCATTGTCCGCCTCGATTCCCCGGTCGCCGTCGTCCCGTGCCTGGATGATCAGCACGAACTGGGCGCTGCCGCGGTAGCCCTGCCCCCAGTCGAAGGAGTCGTCCCGGGCGCCCGTGATCACGACGTGGTCCATGTGATCGGTGGCGCCGAAGTGTTCGACGCCGTCATCGAAACCGTAGTGCACCTGAACGTAGGAGGACCGGGTGGCCGAACCGGTCGCGAACAGGGTCAGGCCGTTGAGCTCGTTGCCGTTGCCGTCGATGTCGTTGCCGGCGTGGCGGATCACCATGTATTCGATAAATCCGCTGTCGTCGGAATCGTCCGTGCCCCCGTAGGCGCCGATATTGCCTTCCGCGTTGACGTCGCACGGATCGCCGCACTCGTTGGAGCGGCCATAGCCCATGAGCGCCAGGCCGGCCCACTCGCCGCGCCCGTCCGACCTAGCCCGGCCTTCCACCCATTCGTCGAACTGGTCGGTGGAGGTCATCACGATGGGATCTTCGGCGGTGCCCGAGGCTTCGATGCGCGATCCCCGCGTGATGATCAGGGCCTCCTGCTGCGATCCCAGGATCAGGACGCCCGACTCGATCACCAGCGTCACCGATACATCGTTGCCCGAATCGCCGTCGGCCGCTTCGCCATTGCCGATGTAGGTGCCGGGGAAGCCGGCTGCCAGGCGGTAGATGTTGTCGCCGGTGAGCGTGATGGTCTGCCCGTCGTTGTCGTAGCGGCGCGCCAGTTGGCAAAGGTCCATCGAGCCGCCGCCCACCGATTCGGGCAGCGTCTGCGCTTCCACAAAGGTGGTTCCGGCCGGGCAGTCGCTGTTGGAAGCCGGTTCGCCCTTCGGCTGCCACACGGTGCTGTTGCCGTGCACGCCCACGGTCCAGCCCTCGGTCCAGGTATCGGCCGTGTCCTGGGCGAAAGCGCCCACGTAGTCCACGTCCTCGAAATGCCCGCCCAGCGATATGGCGAAAGCATCGCCCTGGAGGTCGGGCGAACTGGAACTGAAGGCCCACTCGGCGCCCTGCAGGTCCGGCGAACCGTCGCCGGGCGTGCCGTTGGCGTTCAGCATCGGGTCCAGGCCGACGCGGTTGCCGTTGCCTGCAAAGGCATCCGATACGGGAAACGGATCATCGGCTGACGTTGGAGTCTCCGAACCGCCGCCGGTACCGGTGGGCGGGGCCGTATTGATGACCAGGTCCTCGCCGGCGCTGCCGCCGCCGCAGCCAACCAGTATCACGGCTGACAAGAGCAGGGCCGGAAGACAACGGACACAATTCACGGACATTTGGGCAATCCCCTCCCGCGGGTTCTGCGGTTCAATCGAGAAGGTCCCGATCCGCGCCATTTCGTCAGGTCGGGCGAACGGGCGTTGCGCTTCAGTCAGAACTGAAGATCGACGGAGAAACTGATGGAGCGTCCTCTGGTGTACAGGCGCTCGGTTCGTCCTCCGCGAAGTACTTCGTAGTCATCATCCAGCAGGTTGCGGATCTTCACCTGCAGCTTCAGGGGCAGGCCGAGGAAGTCCACCGCCTGACGGTAATTGAAGTCCAGCCGCGCAACGGGCTGTTCGTACGAATCAGGCAGTCCCTGCGTGCCGACGTCCACGATCCGCTCGCCCGCCATGTTGAACAGGAGCGCGGCCTGCAAGTCCAGATCGGGGTTGTCGTAGCTGAACTGCACGTTGGCCACCCATGGCGACTGGCCTTCAAGGTGGCGCTCGGTGCTGGTCTGCTGTGCCCCGGCCCGGCCTATATTGACCCTGGAGTCCACGAACGCGGCATTCAGGCGGAATTCGAAATCCCGCAATGCGTCGGCAAGCGGTCCCAGTTCGGTGCGCAGCTGCAGCTCCACTCCCTTGAGCGCGGCGGACTCGGCGTTGGCGAAGGTGCGGATGCCGCCGGCGCCCAACCGGATCACGCGTTCGATCGGGTCCTGGAACCTCTTGTGGAAGAAAGCCAGCTGGATGTTGCTGAGGTTGTCGAAGTAGTACTCCCAGCGCAGGTCCAGGTTGTCGATGGAGGCCACCATCAGGTCCGGATTTCCAACAACCGTGTAGCGCTCTTCCGGATCCATATAGGGCGCCGCGGACAACTCCTTGAGGTCCGGGCGGTTGAGCGTGCGGCTGTAGCCGAGGCGAATCTGCTGGGATTCCCCGCCGCCCGGCAGCCAGGTGATCGTCATGGCGGGAAGCAGGGCCGCTTCGGACAATTCGCGCGTGTTGCGCCGGGTCGGGTCGATGAGTTCGAAGGTCGTCACGTCCTGGGAGGAGTCCTCGTAGCGGGCGCCCAACATCCAGCGCCAATTCATGCCCAGGTTCAGATCGGCCATCAGGTAGGCCGCCGCCAGCTTGTGTCCGGCGGCGTAATTATCGGTGGGTTGAGTGGTTTCCCGTAATTCCCAGAGATCCTCCGCGATCAACTCGTCGGCGAAGATGAGGTCCGGACTCTGTCCCAGCCGGGACCGCAGGGTGTTGCGCGAGAAATCGGTCAGGAAGCGGAACCGGCGAAAGTACGAATCGCGCTTCTTGTCGAGCCAGGCCAGGCCGAATGCGATCTCGCCGTCCGAATCCGGGTTGAACCGAATCGGCAGCGACAGGTTCAGCGCGTAATTGACCGCCTCGTCCTCAAGCTCCTCCCAGCTCCGCTCGTTTGACTGCCCCGTATCGGAAAAAGCGTAGAGGTTGCCGGCTTCGTCGAAGCGTTCGTAGCGATAAAACAGGGTGTCGGGCTCCTCGCGGGTTGCGACCGACCAGGTCACGGTCCAGTCGATGGACAGGCCTCTTGCTGCTTCAAGGTAATGTTCCCCTGCGAATTGCTGGCTGAACAACTGCCTTTCCACAAATTCGAGCGTTGTGTCGGCGACATGGATGTCGTTTTCCGAGTAGAAATCAAACTCACGCAGGAACGTGCGATCGATGCGGCGCGTGACGAAGGTCGTGCCGCGCAGGAAAGTCCCTGCGCTGACGTCCCACTCCACGTTCCCGAGCAGCGAAAGATCGATCGTGTTCTGGGTCCGGCTCTGCGTGCCTTCATCGAGAGTGGAAAGTTCGTCGCCCACGCCCGACAGGCCGAACGTACGCCGCTCTTCGTCCCTGTACGCCCAGTCGTTCGAATAGCGCGCCGAAAGCATGAAGCCAAGATCGCCACCGCCCAGCTGCCGCCCGCCGCCCCAGCGCCCGGAAATACTCACGCCGGGTTCAATGTCCCTGAGTTCCGTCGCGTAGCTGCGGTTGAGCGAACGTCCGGCCAGCGCCCGCTCGTCGTCCGAAACGAGATTCAGGGACCTGGCGCCGTTCTCGGTGATTCCGTTCAACTCCGTCGGAAGCTTTCGAGTGCCGTCGTCCATCCCCAGCCAGTCCCGGCCGCCGCCCGCGAAGTGGAGTCCCGTGCCGCCGGTGGCCTGGGAATTGCCGCCGATGCCGACGCTGATCTGCATTACGCGTTCCGCCGGCGCGCCACGCGTCTCCATCGCCACCATGCCGCCCGAGAAGTCTCCCGGCAGGCGGGGCGAATAGGTCTTCTGAATGTCCACGTTGTCCAGTGCGCCGGTCGGGAACATGTCCATCGGAATGACCCGCCGCGTCGGGTCCGGACTGGGCAGGGGCGCTCCGTTGAGCAACGTATTGGAGTAGC
Source organism: Gammaproteobacteria bacterium (assembly GCA_965116895.1). GTDB lineage: Bacteria > Pseudomonadota > Gammaproteobacteria > Steroidobacterales > Foliamicaceae > Foliamicus. Next base: position 2,204,595 of record OZ220729.1, read on the forward strand.
GCTCGCCCAGCCCGCGCACGTAGACGTACTTACTGTTGATCACGGTCAGTCCCGGCACCCGGGCCAGCGCATCCACGACGCTGGAGTCGCCGGTAATGGCGAAATCGTCGGACGACAGCACGTCCACAATCGACTCGGAATCCCGGCTGCGGGTCACCGCATTCGGGCGGTACGCGCCGGTCACGACGATTTCTTCCATCGTGCCCGTGGACGCGGAAGCGCCGCCGTGGCTTTCGGGGATTGCTTGCTCTTCCTGGGCAGAGACCGGCGCGGCCGTCAGCATGGTCGCGGACAAGGCCGCCAATGCAACGCTTCTGATCTTCATGAGATGCGTAAGACCCTCCTTGGGCTTCGCATTTCATCAGCCGCGCGTAAACCTCCCGTTACAGGAAAATTACGGTTTGGTTACGAATGTGAAGCGTTTGTTACGCTTCAATCCTAATCGGCGATTTCCTCGACCAGTTCGATGGCGAAGCCGTTGGGCGCCGCCAGCATCCCGCGCCGGGTCGAAATCATTCCCACAGCACTGGCGTCGATGGTTTCGGACTCGCAGAGCACGTCCGCGCCGAACGCCCTGGCGCGATCCAGCACGGCGTCGAGGTCCGTGGTCATGAATGACCACATCACCATGCCGCGGTTCGGCGGCCGTGACGGCGCGACCGCCTCGGCGCCGGTGCCGTACCAGTCCAGAAAAACCAGGTACTTGCTTTCCGAGCCCGGCGCAAAGACCTGCAGGAACCGCATGTTCGAACCCGGCGGCACGTCCAGCAGACCGCCAGCCGGGCCTTCGCTGGGGAGATCGATGTCGCGGCGCACCTCGTAGCCCAGCACTTCGGTATAGAAGTCCAGGCTGCGCTGGCCGTTGTTGATGACCTGGCTCGAATAGGCGGGACCGCCGGTCAGCGTGCCCTCGGAAATCGGACAGATCGGGGCCAGGTCCGGCGGCCGCGCAATGCCCAGCACGTATACGCCGTCGGGAGCGCGCAGGTGAGTTTCCAGGGCATCGTAGGGCGTGCCGTCCGGGCGATGGAGCGGAATGCGCGTAACGCCGGCCACGGTGCCGAAGCCCATGCGCTCGCTCTCGGCGATCAGCTTTTCCATGTCGGCGCAGGCGAAGCCGACCGCCAGCCCTCCTTCGAGCAGTGCATTCATGCCCGGGCGCACCTCCGGCCGCTCGCCGCTGACGCCGATCACGCGCAGGTACGGCATGTCGGTGTTGCCCGGTTGCTGGTAGAGGACATGCTCCCAGTCGCCCTCGTCCTCCAGTCCCCAGAGTCGGGTCAGCGGGTCGTGAATTTCGTCCGGCAAATTGTCGATCGCCGGTTCAAGGCCCATCAGTTCGGAATAGAAGGCGCGGCAACGCTCCATATCGCTGGTAACGACCGTTGCGGCGGCCAGCGTGCCGACCAGCGCTTCGCCCTTTGTCTCGCCGGGCGCCAGCGGGTTCGTCGTGTTCATGGCGCGCAATGATAACGAAGGCGGGTGCGTTATTCTTTATCCGGACAAGCAAAGGCATACAGGGTGACCGAGCAGCGCCGACAATTCCTCAAGATGCTCGCCGCCGGCGCGGCGGGGGTGGCGGCGGCCGGCTGCGCTCCTTCCCCGGGCGGCGGAACGACTGCCTCCGCGGACAGCCGCGGCAGTGCGGGCGAACGCTACCGCTGGCGGCTGGTCACCGCCTGGCCGCCGGGGCTGCCCGGTTTCGGCACGACCGCCGTGGCGCTGGCCGACACGCTGCGCGAGGTCTCCGGCGGGCGGCTCACGCTGCAGGTCTATGCGGCAGGCGAACTGGTGCCCGCATTCGAGGTCTTCGACGCGGTATCGCGCGGCAGCGTGGAGATGGGACATTCGGCGCCCGCGTACTGGAAAGGCCAGGCGCCGACCACCCAGTTGTTCACGGGCTACCCCTTCGGGATGCTGCCGGCCGAATTCAATGCCTGGATGGCCTATGGCGGCGGCATGGAGTTGTGGCGGGAATGTTATGAGCCCTACGGCCTGGTGCCGTTCCCCGGCGGGAATACCGGCGCCCAGATGGGCGGCTGGTTCCGCCGCGAGATCCGCTCGGTGGAGGACTTCTCCGGGCTCAAGATCCGGATGCCGGGCCTCGGCGGCGACGTGCTGCGCCGGCTCGGGGCGACCGTCGTCAACCTGCCGGGCGGTGAACTGTTCACGGCGCTGCAGTCGGGGCTGATCGACGCTACCGAGTGGGCCAGCCCCTACAACGACCTTCCGCTGGGTCTGTACCAGGCGGCGCCCTACTACTATTTCCCCGGCTGGCACGAGCCGGCCGGCTCGATCGAGATCATCATCAACCGCAAGGCGCTGGAGTCGCTGCCGGGTGACCTGCAGAAACTGATCCAGACGGCCTGCACGGCGGTCAACCACCAGATGCTCTCCGAATTCATGGCCCGCAACGTGCAATCGCTGCGGGTGCTGGTCGAGGAACACGGCGTGCAGTTGCGGCAGTTTCCCGACGATGTGCTTGAGGGCCTGCGCAAGGCCGCAAATGAAACTCTGGACGAACTGGGCGCCGGCAACCCGCTGGCCGGGCGGATCCTTCGCTCGTACCGCGAATTCCAGGAAGGCGTAGCCGGCTGGCAGGCCATTTCGGAAGGTTCGTACCTAAGCGCCCGCGACTCGTGATTCGGCATGGCCCCGCGCCGCGCGGCCGATCGGCGCCGCCGAATGGGAGCGCCGCGATACAGGCGGACCGCAAGGCGGTGTGGATCGCCGCCCTGACGGCTGTTGTGCCCACGCTTACGGTCAACGTCTGTTACCTGATCTCGAGCATGCAGGGGCTGGTGCCGGCCTGCGTCCCCTATTTCGAGGGCTGCACGTCGATCAGTTCCGCCGGCCGTTACGGCATCAGCTACTACCTGTTCAAGGTGGGCATGGTGGGCGCGGCGGTCCTGCTGGTCCTGTTCTGGCGGCAGATGTCCGGTCACATCCGCGAGGCCACCGGTCGCGCTGCGCCGGTCGCCGCGGCGGCCGGCATGGGCGGCGCGGCCTTTCTGGTGCTGTACACGGCCTTCCTGGGCAGCGAAGGCGATTTCTACTTCCTGATGCGCCGCTTCGGCACGCTTCTCTACTTCGGACTGACGATGGTGGCGCAACTCATGGCCTTGCGGCGGCTGGAAACCTTCGCCCCGCTATGGCTGACGCGAACGATGAAGTGGATCTTGTTCTCGATGCTGTTCTTCGGCTTCTTCAGCATCCCGGTCATGAACTACATGGACAACAAGGACACCTTCCAGGACATCATCGAGTGGGATTTCTCCCTGCTGATGCAGACCTACTTCCTGTTCACCGCCATCTGGCTGGCCCGCCTCCGCAAAACCCGCGCTGCCTAGAGCTTCCTCGCCCCTTGTTCGCCCCCCTCCTCGCTGGAGACGCCATCCTGGCTCGATTCTCGCTGTCCCTGCTCCAACGCTCCCACGAGGAGGGGGGCGAACAAGGGGCTTTAGCTGGCGCGGTGGGCGGGCAGGCGAGTCAGTTGTCGGCGTTGTAGCGCATCGCTTCGATGAAGCGGGGGTCGGCGGGGTCGGCCAGCTTGCAGCGCGCGGACGCCCATTCGGTGGAAAAGCCAACCCGGCCGCTTTCCGGCGTGGCCCAGGCATTGCCGATCACGTCTTCCTGTTCGTATGCGCCCGGCTCGCCGGAGTGCAGCGTGAGGCGCGCGAGGTCGACGAAGTTGCGCCCGGAACTGGACGGCCACAGCGATGTCAGGAATTCCAGGTGGATGTCACGCGGTTCGGGCTCTTCTGTGGTGATGGTGAAGACGTCGCCCCGGTCGTGCATGAAGAACGGATTGATGACCTGGTTGCTGCCGTCCTCGTGGCGCAATGCGGCGAAACACTCGTAGCGCCGCGCCTTGTACATGCGCAGGTGGGTGCGGTCCAGGCGGCCGGAAATGAGCGAGCCGTCTTCAAGGTAGCCGTTGTCGTAAATCCACAGCTCGTCGGGGTTGAGGATCCATTCCGCGTCCCAGGTCATCTGCTGGCCGGTGTTCTTCGAGATCATCGTGCATTGACCGAACTCGCCGAGCAGGCCCCTTAGCTGTTTGCCGTGGCGCCGCCAGTTAAAGCTGCAATTGCCGCCGTAATTGGGGTCGGGCTCAAGGTCGGGCCAGACGTCGGGCCGGAGGTGGGCATCGACATACAGATGGGGGTCCTTGATGCGCCGCCCGGAGATGGACACCGCACCCAGTTCCTCGTCGATCGAAATCAGGAACAGCACCTGCTGCCCGGGAAAAACCGGTCCGTCGTCCGCATCCAGCCTGATCTGCGTGTAGATCACGTGTTCGGCCAGGTGAGGCGCTTCGATCGGGGCGAACACCCGGTAGAAAAGGTCGTGCTCTCCATCCGGCGGCGCGCCCAGGTTGCGCTCCAGGAACACCTGTGGAATGGACGTGTACTCGCCCGGCATCCACGCCATGAAGTCCTCGAGCACCTTCATCAGTTCGGGCTTCGAGTTGGTAGCGCCGGCGGGCACGGCCACCAGGGACAGTGCGATCGCGGCAACTATGGCTCGCATGGATCAGGCCTCCGATCGGCGTCAGGCTTTGAGGTCGTCGTCGCGAAGCGGGAGCTTGCGGACGCGGCGTCCGGTGACCGCGAACAACGCGTTGCAGAACGCGGGCGCCAGCAGGGGCGTGCCGAGTTCGCCGATTCCCGTGGGCGGATGGTCCGACGCGATCAGTTCGACTTCGATGTCCGGCGTGTTGGCCAGCGTCACCATCCGGTAGCGGTCGAAGTTGCCTTCCGCCACAGCGCCGTTCTCCAGGTTGATTTCCCCGAACAGCAGGGCGCTCAGGCCATACAGGATGGCGCCCTCAATCTGCGCCTCGATGTTGTTCGGATCCACGGCCAGCCCGCAATCCACGGCGGCACGGATCCTCTTGGCCCGCCACGCCCCGTCCCTGATTTCCAGTTCCACCTGTGTGCCGATGTAACTGGCGAAAAGCTTGGCCACCGCTATGCCGCTTTGCTCGGTCCAGCCGTCGGCCGCCGTTTCCAGCACTTTGAGAGCGCGCGGGTCGGTGGTGAGTTCAGTGCGCAGTTCCACCGGATCGCGTCCGCCGGCATGCGCCACCTCGTCCAGGAAACTCTCGGCGAAAAAGGAGTTCATGCTGGCGGCCACGCTACGCCAGAAACCGCCGCGCACCGGCATTTGCCGCATGACGTAGCTCACGCGCCGGCTGGGAACCGAGTACAGGTCGTTGAACAGGGCGCCCACCGACGACGGATCCGCCGACTCCTCCACCATCCACGGCCAGCGCTCGGCCAGCAGCGAATGCCCGGCCGACTTGGCCGTCCATGCGCTCGGCCGGCCGGACTCGTCCAGCGCCGCACGCAGCCGCGCCACGTAGGGCGGCCGGTAGCAGTCGTGGCGCATGTCCTGCTCGCGGCTCCACACCAGCCGAACCGGGCGGTCCGGCAGTCCCTGCTCGTGCAGCGCTTTTGCAATCGAGAGGGCCTGCACGCCCACTTCCGACTCGATGCGCCGTCCAAATGCGCCGCCCATGTTGCAGTGGTGCAGGAGCACCTGTTCCGGTTCCAGGCCGAAGATATTGCCGATGTCGGCCTGCAGGCGCTGCAGGTTCTGAGAAGGAACCCACAACTCGCATCCGTCACCGGTGAACCGCGCCGTGGCGCCCAGCGGCTCCATGTTGGCGTGAGCCAGGATGGGCGCTTCGTAGGTCGCATCCAGCGTCCGCTCGGCGGATGCCAGCACCGCCTCCGGATCGCCGGCTTCAATCCAGGTGCGGCCGTCCTCGCTTGCGAGCGCGCCGCGCAGTTCCTCGAAGACCGATTGCGTGCTGCTGGTGTCGCCGCCCTCCCAGACCACGTCTGCCTGCTCCAGCGCCATGGACGCCGTCCAGAAGTCCTCGGCCACCGCCGCCACCGCATCGTCGCCGATGGCCATGACCTGGGGCCAGTCGCCGCCCGGCGACTCGAAGGCGAGGCTGGCGAGGCGCGCGCCGCGCCGAGGCGCATTGAGTACGGCGGCATGCAGGGCAGGTTCGCCGCCGGCGGAATCGGCCATGAACGGAAATGTGCCCATGACCTTCGCGGCACTGTCCTTGCGCGGGGCGTGCTTGCCGATCAGCCGGAATTCCTCGCGCGACTTGAGCCTCGGCTCCTCCGGCACCGGCATGCCCGCGGCTTTCCCGGCCAGTTCCCCGTAACTCAGCGAGCGGCCATTGCACCAGACCTGCGATTGCTCGGCGTAACACTCCGACGCCGGCACACCCCATTCTTCCGCAGCGGCCGCCACCAGCATCTCGCGGGCAGCGGCGCCGGCCTGGCGAAGGCTCTTGTGATAACCCGTCACCGACACGCTGTTGCCGGAACCCTGGCCGCGATCCAGACGCGCCGCGTTGCCGTAATTGCCCGGATCAAGGGGTGCGTAACGCACCTGAACGTCCTCCCAGGCGACTTCCATTTCATCGGCAAGCATCAGCGGCAGGCTGTGCAGAATGCCCTGCCCCATGTCGCCCACCGGACACAGAATCGTTACCGCGCCCTGCTCGTCAATCGTTACCCAGGCATTGAGCGGGCCGCCCGCCTCACGGGCGAACCCCACGCGCAGTCCGAAGGCGGGGGCGGCCAGCAAGGCGCCGGCGGCGGCCAGCAGCTCACGGCGGTTGAGGGGAAGACAAGGCTGGGCGGACGAATCCGTGCGACCAGGGAATGAAGCGTTTGGTCTGAACATAGCGCCACGAATAATAAACCGTATGAAGGATGCGTTTCGGCCCGCGTGCGAAGATGCCCGGGAATCGCGGCTCGACGCGAGGCAGCGGCGGCGCTGGTGCGTGATAAACTGCGCTGCCGTGGCGAGCTTCACTCTTAACGGACGCGCGGTGACGCTGGATGTGCCCGGCGACATGCCGCTTTTGTGGGCGCTGCGCGATCATCTGAACCTGACCGGCACCAAGTATGGCTGCGGCATCGCCCTGTGCGGCGCCTGCACCGTGCATCTCGACGGTGTTGCCGTTCGATCCTGCCGGATCAATACGGCCGCCGCCGAAGGACGCAGCATCACGACCATTGAAGGACTGGCGGAAGACGGCCAGCCTCATCCGGTGCAGCAGGCCTGGATCGACGAACAGGTTCCGCAGTGCGGCTACTGCCAGCCCGGCATGGTGATGGCGGCGGCGGCGCTGCTGGCGGACAATCCCGCGCCTAGCGACGACGACATCGATCGCTCGATCACCAACATCTGCCGCTGCGGCACCTACCCGCGTATCCGGCGGGCCATTCACGCCGCGGCCGGCGCTATGTCGGCAAACAAGGCCGGCGAAAGTTGAACCCCGTTTTGCGAATCGCGCCGGCAATGCTGGCGGCAGCGCTTGCGCTTGGCGCCTGCGGGGGCGAACAGCCGGCCGCGGCTTCAGCCGAGGCGGGATCTTCGGCTGCGCCCGCAACGGCGCCCGCGGTTGAGGAGGAAGACCTCGCCACCCTGCTCGCCGCGGCCAACCCGGACCGGGGACGGCGCCTGTACATCCAGTGCCGCGCCTGCCACACCCTGGTGGCGCAGGGAAACCAGCTGCTGGGGCCGAACCTGCTCGGCTTCCTGGACCGCCCTGCCGGCACCGCGGCCGGTTACGAGTACTCGGAAGCGTTACTGGCTTCGGAAATCACCTGGACGCCGGAAACGCTGGATCACTGGATGCGCAGCCCCTCGGAGGTCATCCCCGGCAACAAGATGATCTTCGCCGGCATCCGCCGTGCGCGCGACCGCGCCGACCTGATCGCCTACCTCCAACAGGCCACCGTCCAGCAATAGAACAGCTGCAGGCGGCATGACGCCGCCATGCCGTACGACAACCCTGTTGACATGAGGGGAATATTACTCTATATTTCAGAGTTAACTCAATTTAAGAGTGATTTCCCTGGTCAAAGGAGGAATTATGACCAACAAGCAGCAACTGACAGAAGACATCGCTTATGTTCGCGGCGCGACCGAGCGGTCCACGTCTGTCCACATCCCGGCGATCTACCTGGTTTGGGCAGTGCTTTGCCTGTGCGGCTTCACACTGGTGGACCTCGTGGGACCGGGGTCAGCCTGGATCGGCATTTACTGGACCATCGGCGGCCCGATGGGCGGTGCGCTGACCTGGTGGCTCGCGAAGCGGGCCGGCCGCGAGGTCGGACAGGCCGACCGCCGCGAGGGAAAACGCTGGGTGTTTCACTTCCTGGGGTTCTTTTGCACCGGATTGATGGTATTCGGCCTTGTTGCTACCGGGCAGTTGTCGTGGCAGGGCGTCAGCTCCACGTGGATTCTTCTTCTCGCCTTGACCTATTTCCTGGCGGGCCTGCACCTTGAACGGCGCATGTTGCCCATCGGCCTGCTGCTGGGCGTGGGGTACCTGGTCACGCTGGCACTGCCGTCCTACGGGTTTACCGTAGCGGGGGTGCTCGCCGCGACGGCACTTGCGACGCAGGCATTTATCGGTTCAAGGGCGCAACGTGCCAAAAACTGACCCGAACGTCTCGACCCTGGAGGAACTGGGTTCGCTCCGCGGGTTGTTCGAGCACAGGGTCCGGCTCGCGATCTGCGTGCTGCTGTCCAGACACGATGCGATGTCGTTCCGCCGGCTGAAGCAAGTCCTGGAAGAAAACGACGGCAGCCTCGGCACACACCTGCGCAAACTCGAGGACGCGGGCTACCTGGCGATCGAAAAGAGCTTCCGCGACAGGCGGCCGGTGACCTGGTATCAGTTGACCGATTCGGGTCGCACCCAACTGAAGGAACACATAGCAAACCTCACGCGCCTGATTGAACGCGCCCACTAAAGCGGCTTTGGCGGCCTGTGCAGGCTAGTCGGCCTGGTTTTCCTCGGCGCGTTGTGCGTCGATGTGGTCCTTGAACACGGTCCAGGAGGTTTCCCTGGGGTTCTCGGTGCGTATTGCCGGCGGCTCGACGTATTCGGGGTAATTCGCGTTGATCTCGTCCATCACCACGGTCGGCAGTTCGTCGTAGCTGCTCAGGCGCATTCCGGCGGTATGGAACACCGCGACTCCGGGGCGGTCGCCCATCTTCATCCAGGGCAGCCACTTGGACACGCGTCCCCAGGAAATGACCCGGTCCTGTGCGACCGGAATGTCGGCGTCCAGGATCTCGTCAACGGGCGAGGCCCCGGTGCCGAATTCCATCGCGTGATAGATCCCGCCCACGGATTGCTGGTAATCGCCGCCCAGGGGATTGCTGTAGAAGAGCCGCGCGGCCCCGCCGCCGTTCATCATCACGCCGTCCTTGAAGAAGTAGAACAGCCCCGCTGTGGGATTGCCCTCCTCGTCACGGGCCCAGTTCTCGCGATAGTTGCCGGGCGGATCGTTGGCCACCTGCACGACCTCGACGTCCTCGCCCGTCCAGGGATTGGTCCAGGTGCGCAGGATTTCGTTGGTCTCGGGGTCCAGGTAGAACATCAGTTCGCGCGAGCGGGCGACAAAACCCAGTCCGCGCACGGGGTCGTTCAGCGTCTCGCAGTGGCGGATATTCATGCCCTGCACGTTGAACAGATGGCGGTCCTTCTCGGCGGGCTTGCGCGAGTACATCCGTCCCTCCCACCAGTACAGCGCCGTCTCGCCGTCGTTGAGCGAGCACCGGACTTTCATCTGCAGCCGAATGACGTCATCCGGGTCGTTGAGGTCCAGCTCTCCGCCGTGGGCAGCGCCCGCAGCCAGCGACAGCGCGCCGACCAATCCGGTCAGCATGCCTGAAGTTGCGATTGCTTTCATTGTCTCCATTCCCCCTCCGGCTCGGTCACCGATTCGAAATACGACCAGCTGGTCACGTTGGGCCGCGCATCGTCCAGGGGCGGCGGCTCGGCGTAGTCGGGATAGTTGTTTCGCAGCTCGCTCAGCAGCGGCTCGGTCAGGTCATCGATCCCGGCAACGCGCTTGCCGACGGTGGTGAAGATCATCATCCCGGGGCGGTCGCCCATCTTCATCCACGGCAACCACTTCGAGGTGCGCGCCCAAGACAGCGTGTAGCGCTTGAGCGTCGCAAGCCCGGGGTCCAGCAGCTCGTCCTCGTACGCATAGGCGTTGAGCATCTCCATGGCGTGATAGGTGCCTCCCACATAGTCCTGGTAATCACCGGCCAGCGGGTTCGTGTAGAAAAGCGGAACGTAGCCGGTGGTCCAGACGCGGCCCTTCATGAAGCGGCCGTTGAAGGTGATGCCCGACCCGTCGGGGCGCCGGGCGTAGGCGGGACCGCGCATGTTGACCGGATCGTTGGCCACGTGTACGACTTCCACATCCTCGCCCGTCCAGGGGTTGGTCCAGGTGCGCAGGACCTCGTTGGTCTGCGGATCCAGGTAGATCAGCAGTTCGCGCGAAACCGAGCGGTAGCCGTGGCCGCGTTCCGGGTCCTCGAAGTTCTTGCACTGGCGTATGTTCATGCCCTGCACGTTGAAGATATGCCGGTCCTTCTCGCCCGGCATGCGGCTCATGGCGCCGCCCTGCCACCAGTAGAGGACCGTTTCGCCTTCGTTCAGCGAACAGTTCATCTTCTGTCCGAGAAGAATGGCATGGTCCGGGTTGGCCGGATCCATCCTGTCGGCGGCCGTCGCCGCCGAGCCCAGAACCAGCAGCACGGCGCCGCACAGCGCCGCGCGCAATGGATATCTCATTTCTTGTGTCCTCCCATTTGACGGGCGCAGCATATCGCCCCTGGTGTTGTTGGCGCTGTTCATTTTACGGGCCAGCCGTCCGCCACGCCCGTCGCGGTCAGCTGTTCCAGGAGACCGGCAGCCTTCTCCAGCGCCCCGGGATCGGGATGGGCGACCGGCGGCGTCGAAGGATGGCGCGGCAGGGTCGCGTCCAGGCCCGCCTTGGAAGCCGTCTTGCGCCCGGGCTCCAGCGACGGATCGAGCAGGGATGTCGACAGGTCGTCCAACCGGATCAGGTCGCGGTCCCACTGAAAGCGCGTAGCCAGCGCCCAGTTGACCTGCTGCGGATCGAACAGGTCGATTTCCGAATCCAGCGCCACGGCCGTCTTCACGCGCCGCCAGGCAAGCACCGCCGCCAGCGCGTCGCGAACTTCCCCCGGAAGGGCGCCGTCGAACTGCAACAGCGCCAGGAAGCGCCGGCCCTCGGCCGGGGCATGCACGTTGACCAGGCGCGGCGAAACCGCGCGCGCCAGCGAGAACAGCTTGCCTTCCATGGCGATGTTGTCCGGCGTCAGGTTGTCCGCCAGGCCGGAGCCGCAATCGTGCAGCACCGCACCCTTGCGGTGCGAAATCGACAGGACTTCGCAGACGGGCGCGTCCACGGCGGGACCCAGAAAGCCGGTGTATTCGGCGAACGGCCCGTCCGGGGCCGTGACGCCCGGACGCGCCAGCCCCTCGATCACGATTTCCGCGTCGGCCGGAACCAGCAGCCTGCCGTCGAAGTTGAGCGACGGCGTGAGCCGGACCGGTTCGCCGATCAGCCCGCCCGCCGCCGGCCAGTGGCTTTCCGGGTAACCCAGCTTCACCTGGGCCGCCACGCTCACCGCCGGATGGTGGCCGATCCAGAACGCCACCGGGCAGGGTTCGCCGCGTTCGTGCCAGGCGCGCATATTGCGCGCGTTGTGTGAATTCGGATACGGAAACCAGCTCATGCTCCGGGCGTCCTTGAGCCAGCAGCGCTGGATCGCCGAATTGTCGATGCCGGTCTGCGGATCGCAGGTCGTCGCATGGGCCGCAGTCAGATACTGGCCGGGGTTTCCCTCATGCTGAAGGGTGGCCGGCAGCAATCGCAAATCCACGTCGTCGGCGTCGATGACGGTTTCCCTCACCGGAGCGTCCTCCGCGGGAACGGTCACCGGCTCGATCCGGCGCTCCTGCCGTTCCGCCCACCAGGCCGCGGCCCGGCGGTGGTCGGCCAGCCCAAGCGCCGAACAAACCAGCTCCCGGCTTGCCGTCAGGTTGGTCACCAGTCCGAAAGGCGATATTTCTCCGTTGGCGAGGCGCGGATTGCGCACCCAGATCGGAGGATACCGGCCTTCGGTATCCAGCGCATGCTGCAGGGCCGTCGCTTCGTATTCCACCGCCATCGGCTCGTCGATGCGCAGGACTCCGTCGCCCAGCGCCTCAAGCCAGGCGCCAAGACCGTCGCGCACGCCCACTTCGGCGCTCCCGGCACTTCGGGTTTGGACTTTTTCGACTCGCTTCATCGGCGGGTTTTCCGACCCGCACGGGATGGTATCACCGCGCAGCGCGAGGCGCGGGTCGGCTATCCTCTACCGCCTGATGGGCAAGGAACACCTTCCGGACTACTTTTCGGTCGCCGACCCGGCCGGGTTGAGGCGCGAGTACCCCCTGGGCGACGACTTCGTGGCGCGGTTCGCCGGCATGGGCCGCGACGAGCTGCGGGCGATCCAGGAAGGACGCTTCCGGCGATGCCTGGAACGCGCCTGGGCAACACCCTTCTACCGCAGGCTGTGGGAAGAAGCAGGGCTGGAGCCGGGCGACGTGCAGAGCCTTGAGGATCTCGAAAGGCTGCCGGTCTTTTCAAAGTCGGACCTGATGAAAAGCGTGGAACGCGACCCACCTTTCGGCGACTACTACCGGCATCGCGACGAGGACCTGCAATCGGGTCCAGCCGGCCTGGTGATGCAGACCACGAGCGGCACCACGGGTGCGCCGCAGCCGATCTTCTTCGGGCCTCGCAGCCGCGAACTGCAGGCGCTGATGGTCGCACGAGCCTGGCTGCTGCAGGGTCTGAAGACCGGTGACGTCATACATTCCAGCTACGCCCACGGAATGGTGAACGCCGGGCATTTCGTGCGCGAGGCGGCGCTGCATTACACCCGCGCCGTGCTCCTCTCCGCCGGCGCGGGGAATGAAACCCCCTCGGTCAGCCAGGTGGCGAACATGGCGCGCTTCGGCGCCAACGTCCTGGTCGGTTTCGCCGACTACCTGCGCAAGCTGGCCGATACGGCGCGCGGTCGGGGCCTTGAGCCGGGCCGCGACATCCGGATCAGCATGATCTCCACCCACCTGGGGCTGATGCCGCGCGAGGAAATGGCCGAAGCCTGGGCCACGGACACCGTGTACGACTGGTACGGCGTGGGCGACACTGGCCTGATCGCCGCCGAGGGGCCGGACCTCGACGGCATGCACGTGATGGAGGACGCCCACTTCCTGGAGATACTCGACCCCGACAGCCAGCGCCCGGCAGCCGACGGCGAAGCGGGCGAGCTGGTCTGCACCTGTCTGTACAAGGACGACGCCTATCCCATCATCCGCTTCAACACGCGAGACATGAGCGCGCGGCTCACGGGGAGCAACGCGCTGGGGCTTCCGTTCGACCGGATCGCCGGCTTCCTCGGGCGCAGCGACAACATGGTGAAGTTCAAGGGCATCAACTTCTACCCGGAAGCGGCCGCCGCGGTGCTGGTCGAACTTGAGGAATACGCGGGCGACTACGTGTGCGTGCGCGAGGGCGAAAAGCTGCACATCGAGGTTGAAGCGAGCGACCCGGAGCTACCGGGGCTGGCCGAGCGCATCACGGGGCTGATCCGCGAACGGCTGGGCGTTCGGGTGCCGGCCGTGCTGCGCGAGCGGGGAGCGCTTCGGGATCTAACGGGGTCCGAATCCCGCCAGAAACCCCGCCGCCTCGTTACCCGCTGATTGTCTGCCGGACGGTGGTCACGACCCACTCGGTGAAGTTGGGGTGCTGCGACAGGCCCTTCTCGTTGAAGGTGTAGTCCAGGCCGATGAGGTCCTGCTTGATGTGGTGCTGCAAACCGTCCGCGGAAGACGCGGGCGACACCACGATGAGCTTCTTGCCCTTGCGCTGCGCCTGCTGCATCCAGCGTTTGAGCTGGCGCACGTTGCCTTCGCGCACGGGCGGAATGGCGTCGTCCTGCAGGTTGATGGCGCGCACTTCGCTGATTCCGGTGGCGGCCTTGACCTGTTCGGCCAGGCTCTCGATCACCGGTAGATCAAGCTCGTTGTCGAAGTCGTCCTCCGGGCCGTGGGCCACCAGGAACAACGCTTCGTTGTCAGGGTCGGTGCTGATTTCCTGCGCATGGTCGGCGAGGATTTCAGCGATCAGGGGATGGTCGTCCATGTGCGGCGCGAACACGAGTTTGGCGCCGGTTTCGATGGGCTTGACCGTCAGGTAGGAGGACTCGTCGCGCCGGCCCAGGATGTACTCCCACTGACGGGTCATGGAGTTATGGACGGTGGAGGTCGTTTGCACCAGCACGATGGTCGTCGCGCCTGCCGCTTCGAGATCGTCGATGGCAGCCTGCAGGTGGGACGAGGTCATCATGGCCATGCCGTAACCGATGGCCGTGGGGTATTCGCCGGCGATGGCGCGCATGGAGTCGGTCATGATCCGGTCGCCGGCCTCGCTGACGCCGTGCGAGAGGACCAGCACGCCGATGTCGCCCCTGACATCCGCGTCACTTACGTACCAGGTGTAGTTCTCGCCCATCTGCGCCACGTTGATGCGCAGTTCGTTGTCCGTGAGCAGTCCGTACAGCGCGATCTTTTCCTTCAGGCCGGCGACCACGTCGTCGCTCAGCATGTCGCGCATGTCCATGCCCATGCGCCGGCGGCCCAGTTCGTCGGGCGGCGGCATCGGCATGTCGTGCCCCTGGTAGCCGTGGGCGCGATGCGCGCCGTGGTCCTCCTGCGCCTGTGCAAGAGCAAGGCCCAGGCCGAGCCCGGCAGCGCCCAGGGTCAGAACAAGCAGTCGTCCAGGTTTCATATCGAATTCCTCATCTGCGATGCGGGGTTGCCGGCGGACTCAGGAAACCGTCCTCGATTTCGGACACCTGGTCGGCCCAGGTCAACATGGCCTGATCATGGGTCACCATGAGCGTGGCGACGCCATGCTCCCGGGTCTGCCTGGCCAGCAGCTCGACCACTTCCCCGCCGCGGCTGTGATCCAGCATGGAAGTCGGTTCGTCCACCAGCAACAACGACGGCTCGGTCATGAGCGCCCGCGCTATTCCGACCCGCTGGCGTTCGCCGCCGGACATCTGGTCGGGCCGGTGCGAGGCACGGTGCGCCAGGCCCACCTCTTCGAGAAGCCGTGCGGCCCGTTCCCTTTGGGCCCCGTCCGGTTTGCGGCCGTTGATGTGAGCCATCAGCAGGAGCTGATCCGTGGCGGTCAGTGCGGCGACCAGGTTGGACTGCTGGAAAATGAACCCGATGCGTTCCCGCCGCAGACGCGCGCGGTCGTCTTCCCCCAGCGCGGTCAGGTCCTTGCCCTCGACGATGATTCGGCCCGATGTGGGCGGCAGCAGGCCGCCGCAAACCGCCAGCAAACTCGATTTCCCGGCACCGGACGGGCCCATCACGGCGCACAGGGCGCCCGCTTCGACGGCCAGCGAGACCTTGTTCAGAGCGGTGACCTGCTGGTCGCCGTCGCCGAGAACGAGGGACACGGAGTCAACGGCGAGCGTCATCGCAACTGTCCCAGGGCAATGATGGGATCGATGCGGGCAATCCTGCGCACGGCCATGACCGCCCCCACCAGGCCGCCGCCGATGACCAGGGCGCCGGATATCAGCATGGCGCGGACATCGATGACATAGGGAATGTCCGTGCGTTCGACGATCAGGTCGCCAAGACCGTAGCCGATCCCCACGCCGCAGGTCACGGCAACCGCCAGCAGCAGGGACACCTGCGCCAGGGCGTCCCGGACGAGATAGCCCGTCGACGCGCCCAGCGCCTTGATCAGGCCGATTTCCTGGGTGCGCTGTATGGTCCAGATCGAAAAGAACGCGCCGATGATCAGCGTCGCGATCACCAGCAGAAAGCCCTGGTTGATGCGCACCGAGTCCCGCTCGGCCTTGTAGCCGGTGGACGCGACAAACGACATCGGCTTGTCGAGCGCGACCGTGAACAGCTCCTCGTCGACAGCAGCGATGTCCGTTGTTTCCTCGAGCTGCAGAGCCACCACAGTGGCGAAGTCGTAGAGGATGTCGGGCAGCGATTCGCCGTCCGGCGGCCCTCCGGGCGGGCCGTAGGACGCTTCGGCCCAGAGGCGGAACGGCGCATAGACGATGGGCGTGTGGGCGATGTTGTTGTGGGCGTCGAGCAGGCCCACCACCTTGAGTTCGGTCAGCACCCGGTCCAGCACGATGGTGTCGCCCACCTCGACGTTGTTCTCCGCCACCAGCATGCGGCTTACCACCACGCCGTAGGGGTCGTCGCCGATGGGCCGGCCGATGTCCGCGCCGGGATCGATGAACGAACCGGGCTCCATGCCCCACAGCGCCAGGGTGACGGGCTCACCCTTGGAGGTGCGGGCGTTGAACATGGTGTTGCCCAGCGGCGTCGAAGTCGATACTCCGGGCCGGTCCGCCCATCCTTCCCACATCGCCCGCTCCACCATGCTGTTGGACCAGGTGGGCTTGTCGTCGTATTCGAAGGCGAGGTGGGTGATGGGCAGGGCGCGGATGCCGGAAATATTGCGATCGACCAGGCCGCTCGACAGGCCGGTCAGCAGCACCATCATCAGGGCCACCATGACGATGACGGCGGCCATGAGCAGAAACCGGCCCCTGGCGAAGACGAGGTCCCGAAGCGCGAGAAACATGAGAAACGCCGATTCTACCGACGAGCGCGAGCCAATTGTTTGGTGCTGGCCCTCGCCTATTCTCACGCCCCCTTTTTTCGAGAGGCGCCATCCCTGGCTCGGTTTCGCTATCCTTGCTTCAACGCTCTCCAAAAAAGGGGGCGTGAGAATAGGCTTTAGTTGCTGACCGTTCAAGAGGCATCTACATATGAGTAAGCACAGTCGCATTCGCGTCGACCTGTTCTGCGCGGCGCTTGCCGGCGCCGTTGCCGCGACCACAGCGTTGGCCAAGGAGGGGATGTTCACGCCGGAGCAGATTCCCGGCATCGCCGCGGACATGCGCGCCACGGGAATGAACCTGGATCCGGCGACGCTGGCCGATCTGACCGCATTTCCCATGGGCGCCGTGATCTCGCTGGGCGGCTGCACGGCCTCCTTCGTGTCGCCGCAGGGCCTGGTGGTCACGAACCATCACTGCGCGCGCGGCTCGGTGCAGTTCAATTCCACCAGCGAGAACAACTACCTCGAGAACGGCTTCCTCGCCGCCTCCCTGGCCGAGGAGCTGCCGGCGGCGCCGGGATCGCGTGTTTATGTCACGCTGCAGGTGGACGACGTTACCGAACGGGTGACCGGGGGACTGGACCCGGGGCTCGCGCCGCGCGAGCGCTTCACGAAGATCGAGCAACGCCGCAAGGCCCTGATCAGCGAATGCGAATCGGAGCCGGGCTACCGCTGCCAGGCCGCATCGTTCTTCGGCGGGCTGCAGTACAAGCTGATCAGGCGACTGGAAATTCGCGACGTCAGGATCGTCTATTCGCCGGCCGACGCGATCGGCAAGTACGGCGGCGACATCGACAACTGGCGCTGGCCGCGGCATACGGGCGACTTCGCCTTCTACCGCGCCTATGTCGGCCCGGACGGGCAACCTGCGGACTACGCCGAAGAAAACGTGCCCTATTCGCCGCCGCATTTTCTCGAGGTATCCGCCTCGGGGCTGGAAGACGGCGATTTCGTCATGGCCATGGGTTACCCGGGAAGCACTTCCCGCTACGCCCGACTCGCCTCCGTCAGGCAGACCTTCGATTGGCAGTATCCCGAGTTCGTCCGGTTTTTCGCCGACTGGATAGCGACGATCGAGGCCGCGGCGCCGCAGGGCAGCGAGGCCCGCATTCGCTATGCCTCCAGGCTGGCGCAGCTGAACAATGTGCTCAAGAACCTCAAGGGCCAGATCGACGGGGCGCGCCGCAACGACCTGGTCGGCCGCCGCGCGCAGCGGGAAGCGGAATTGAACGACTGGATCGCGGCCGACCCGCACCGGATGATGCTGGGCCAGGCGATCGTGGAACTGGACGCCCTTTCGGAGGAACGCGCCGAGGAGGCAAGGCGCAGCTACTGGTACGGCAACGCCCTGCGGCCGCAGCTCCTGGGCGCGGCGCAGCGCCTGTACCGCTTGGCGCACGAGCGCGGAAAGCCGGACGCGGTACGCGAGAGCGGGTACCAGGAGCGCGACATGGCGATGTTCCGACAGCGCATGAGCGTTATCGACCGCCGCTACGATCCGGCGGTGGACAAGGCGGAATGGATGCTGTTTCTCAGGGGCTACCTGGCTCAACCCGCGGAGATGCGTATCGAGGCGCTGGACGAAGCCATGGGCCTGTCGCCCGAAGCGAGCGACGACGAACTGTCACGGAAGCTGGACGAATACTACGAGAGCACTACGCTCGGCAAACTGGAGACGCGCCTGGAGTTCATGGACGCGACCGCCGAAGAACTCGAGAACCACTCCGACCCCTTCATGCAGCTTGCCGTTGCGCTGCACGAGACGCAGATGGATCGTGAAGAGGCCGCCAAGGTTCGCAGCGGACGCGCCAACCTGCTCAACCCGCAGTACATGCGCGCCATCATCAACTGGCAGCAGTCCCGGGGGCACGCCGCCTACCCGGACGCGAATTCGACGCTGCGCGTGACTTACGGCACGGTAATGGGAGGCTCGCCCGCGGACGGACTCCTCTACGAGCCGTTCACGCGCCTTGAAGGCATCCTGCAGAAGGACACAGGAGAGGAGCCGTTCAATTCGCCGGCCGCACAGCTCGACCTGATCCGCGCGGGCGACTACGGGAACTACTACCTGGATTCCATCGGCTCGGTGCCGGTCAATTTCCTCTCGGACCTCGACTCCACCGGCGGCAATTCCGGCTCGGCCACACTGGACGCCGACGGCAAGCTGGTGGGGCTGCTGTTCGACGGCACGCTGGAGAGCGTGAACTCGGACTGGGACTTCGACCCGGACATCACGCGCACCATCCACGTGGACACGCGCTACATGCTCTGGGTAATGGAAAAAGTGGACGGCGCGGCAGCGCTGATCGACGAAATGACCGTAGTGCGCTAGGAGGGCGGGACGCCCTCCGTCCCGGACCTGGCGGACAGGGCGGCGGTGAGGAGCCGGACGCCGCCGGACGCGCCGCTGTTGCTCATGAAAACGATGGCGTCGCCGGGACGGGCGGCAGCCGCGGCCGCCTCCGAGGCCTCTTTGGCGTCAACGCATGGCGTCACGTGTTCGACCCCGGCGAATTCCGCTGCCGGGTCCCATTGGAGGCTGCCCGAAGGGGCCAGCCAGACATGCTCCGCCACGCCCAGGGACGCCGACAGCCCTCCAAGGTGGGCGCCGGAACGCATGCTGTTGGAAGCGGGTTCGAAAACCGCCAGAACGCGCGCATGGTCCTGCTGCAGGGCCTCAAGCGTCATCCGGATTGACGTGGGATGGTGGGCGAAATCGTCGTACAGCGCAATGTCCTGATCGCTCCCGTAACGCCCTATGAGCTGAAGGCGCCGGGCCGGCGGCCGGAAACTGCCGAGCGCCGAGCAAGCGCGGTCCAGATCGACGCCGGCGCCGTGCGCGGCGGCCACCGCGGCAAGCGCGTTGGAGAGGTTGTGCGGCCCGGGAAGTTCCAGCACGCCTTCGGCTTCGCCCGAACCACAGCTGAACCGGGCTCGCGCGCCATCCATTCTCTCGGCGCGCCAGTCGGCGTTCGCGGAAGACGCGACCGAAAAGCGCTCCACCGGCGTCCAGCAACCCTTTTCCAGCAACTCGCCAATATTGCCGTCCGCACCATTGACGATCAGGCGCCCGCCCGGCGGCGTGCGGCGCAGCAACAGGTGAAACTGCCGCACCACCGCGTGCAGGTCGGCGTAGATGTCGGCGTGGTCGTGCTCGATATTATTGATGATCACGGTGCGCGCGCGATAGTGCAGGAACTTCGCGTTCTTGTCGAAGAACGCGGTGTCGTATTCGTCGCCTTCGATGACGAAGTGCCGGCCGCTTCCGAGCCGCGCCGTGCGGTCGAAATTTCCGGGCGCGCCGCCGATCAGAAAGCCGGGTTCGAGCCCCGCCTCGTGCAGCAGCCAGGCCACCATGCCGGACGTCGTGGTCTTGCCGTGCGTCCCGGTCACCGCGATAACATCGCGATCGGCCAGGACCTGAGTGCCCAGCCATTCGGGACCGGAGAGGTAATCGAGCCCCGACTCCAGCAGCGCCTCCACGATCGGCATGCCGCGCGACATGACGTTGCCCACCAGCACGAGGTCGGGGCCGGCGTCCAGTTGCGCGGGATCGAAGCCGACCGCGGGCTCGATCCCCAGTTCGCGCAGGCGCGTGCTCATGGGCGGCCAGGCGGCGCGGTCGGCGCCGGTGACTTCATGGCCGAGTTCGCGGGCCAGGGCGGCAAGCCCGCCCATGAAGGTCCCGCAAACGCCGAGAATATGGATGTGCATCAGGAAGCTTCCAGCGGGATGCCGAACAGCTGGGTCAGCGTGACGTAGAGGATCATGTAGAGGAAAAAGTGCGCCACGGACAGGAGCAGGCCGGCCCAGGTGCCGCGATCCATGGCTTTCGCAAAGATGTTGCCCATGGCCAGCAGCCACCAGGCCAGAAACCCGTATTCCGCCGCCTGAATCAGGAACCCCGGCTGCTCCTGTGACGTGGCGACATAAACCAGCGGCAGGTTCAGCGCGTTGATGATCGCCTGCACCCCGAGCAGCGACACCAGCGTTTGCGGCCAGCGCTCGGGTTTGCCCGCCATCCACAGCACGAATCGCGAGTAGCCGAGCAATAGCAGCAGCTCGAACGCCATGACGGGCAGCACGAAGAGCGCCGGCGCCGGCAGCAGCATCAGGTAACCGAGAGCGGTCAGCGCAGCCCAGGGGACCAGGCACAGCAGCAGCATCTCGCGCGAACCCGGCAGCGAGTCCGGTCCGCGCAGACCGAGCGACACCATCAGGACGCCCTGGAGTATCGCGACCATCGGCCCGGATCCCTTCTCGCCGACTGCGCCCGCTAGCGGGGGGCGGGTTCCAGCGCCGCCGACACCCGCGCAAAAACGTCGTCGGGCGTGCCCAGTCCGTCAACGCGGCGCAACAGGCGAGCGTAGTGCTTGAGCAGCGGGCGGGTCTGGCGCTCGTACACGGCAAGCCGATTGGCGATGGTCTCCTCCCTGTCGTCGTCGCGCTGGATCAGCTCGCCGCCGGCCGCGCGGCTCGCCTCCAGTTCCTCCGGCGACGAGAAGTGAATGTTCAGCAGTTTGCCGGTGGCCGAACAGGTCCGGCGGCCGGTCAGCCTCTTCATCAGCACGCCGTGATCGACTTCCAGCATCAGCACCGCATCCAGTTGCTGCTCCGACCCCTCGAGCAGTTCTCCGAGCAGCCGGGCCTGCGAACGGTTGCGGGGGAAGCCGTCGAGGATGAAGCCCTCTTCGCAATCGTCCCGGCTCAGCCGCTCGTCCAGCAGCTGCATGACCAGTTGGTCGGAAACCAGTTCCCCGGCATCCATCGCCGCCTTTGCCTTCAGCCCCAGCGCCGTGCCGGCCGCCACGGCGGCGCGCAGCAGGTCGCCGGTGGACACCTGGGGCCAGCCTTTCCGCTCCTCCAGCCGGCGCGCCTGGGTGCCCTTCCCTGCGCCCGGGGCGCCCAGAAAAACAATCCGCATCGAGTCCTCCGGCCTGGCTTGGGCAGCGGTCAAGGGGGTGCTATCGTACACGGTAGCCCACGCAGAAAACCGACTGTCCGCATGCCCGCGCCCAACGCACTCTACGCCCAATCGGGCGGTCCCACGGCCGTCATCAACGCCACCGCCCAGGGCGTTATCGAGGCGGTTCGCCGGGCGAGGCCGGCGGTCGGCAAGGTTTACGCCGCACGAAACGGCATCCTCGGAGCGCTGCACGAGCAGTTGCTGGACACCGACGCCGCCTCCGCCGAGGACGTAACCGCCCTGGGCCAGCGACCCGGAAGCGCCTTCGGAACGGCCCGCTACAAGCTGGCCCGGTTCGAGGACGATGAGCGCGAGTACCACCGGCTGATCGACGTGTTCCGCGCGCACCACATCGGCCTCGTGTTCTTCAACGGCGGCAACGACTCCATGGACACGGCGCTCAAGCTTTCCGAACTGGGCCGGAGGCTGGACTACCCGCTCAAGTGCATCGGCCTGCCCAAGACCGTCGACAACGACCTTCCGGTCACCGACTGCTGCCCCGGGTTCGGCTCGGCGGCGAAGTACGTGGCCGTGTCCACGCGGGAGGCCGCGCTGGATGTCGCCGGCATGGCCCGGACCTCAACCAAGGTCTTCATCCTGGAAGTCATGGGACGTCATGCGGGCTGGATCGCCGCCGCCGGAGGGCTGGCGGGATCGGGCGCGGGCGACGCTCCGCACATCATCCTGTTCCCGGAAGTGCCCTTCGAGGCGGACCGCTTCCTGGAGCGGGTCCGCGAATCCGTCGAACAGCATGAATACTGCGTGATCGTGGCCAGCGAGGGGGCCCGCTACGCCGACGGCCGCTTCCTTTCCGAGGCGGGCGGCACCGACGCCTTCGGCCACAAGCAGCTCGGCGGGCTGGCGCCGGTGCTGGCGAACATGATTCGCGAGAGCCTGGGCTACAAGCACCACTACGCCATCAGCGACTACCTGCAGCGTTCGGCCCGGCACCTGGCGTCGGCCACGGACCTTGAGCACGCCTACGCGGCCGGGCGGTCGGGCGTCGAACTGGCGCTCGCGGGCGGCAACGCGGTAATGGTGACGATCAGGCGCACCGGCGACGATCCCTACACCTGGGAAACGTCGGCCGCGCCGCTCGATCAGGTGGCCAATCGCGAGAAGGAACTGCCGCGCGGGTTCATCACGGAGGACGGCTACGGGATCACCGAGGCCGCGCGGACCTACCTTCGGCCGCTCACCGAAGGCGAGTCCCTGCCGCCCTTTCGCGGCGGACTGCCCGTCTACGAGGAAATCGACCTGCCGTCGGCGGAAAAACGCCTCGATCCGTTCGAGTAGAGCCGCTCAGCCGTGGCGGGCGGCGAATCGGCGCAGTTGCTCCTCGGTGGCCGGCTTCTGGTACTTCTTCTTCCAGTCGGCGTAGGGCATGCCGTAGATCCGCTCGCGCGCTTCGGTCTCGGTCAGTTCGATTCCGCGCTCGTTGGCCGCTTCCGCGTACCAGCGCCCCAGGCAGTTGCGGCAGAAGCCGCCGGCGATCATCAGGTCGATGTTCTGGACGTCCCTGTTGTCGTCAAGGTGCCTGAGCAGGCGCCGCAGCACTGCCGCTTCCAGCTCGCGGCTGTTGTTTTCGTCGTTCATGGGATTTCTCCGGTCACGCGCGGGCGGAGGAGTATACTCGCGCCGGTGTTTCCGGAGGACCCCCTTTGAGCATCGCCTACCAGGGAATTGCCGGCGCCTGGTCGCACCTGGCCTGCCGCGCCGTCCATCCGGAACTGGAAGCCGTCCCCTGCCCGAGTTTCGAGGACGTTTTCGAGATCGTCGAGGCCGGCGGCGGCGACCTCGCCATGATTCCGATCGAGAACAACCTGGGCGGCCGCGTGGCGGACATTCATCAGCTGCTGCCGCACCAGGCCCTGCATATCGTGGCCGAGCACTTTCAGCCGGTACGCCACGAACTGCTGGCCGTTCCGGGCGCCACCTCCGAGGGCCTGAAGGCGGTCTACAGCCATCCCCAGGCGCTGGCGCAATGCCGGCGCTATCTGCGCGAGCGGGGGCTGGAGCCGCGCGCTGCCAGCGACACGGCCGCGGCCGCGGAGCGGGTGGCGCAGCGGGGCGACCCGTCCATCGGCGCGATCGCCTCGGCGCTGGCGGGCGAGCTGTACCAACTGAGCAGCCTGGGCCGGGACATCCAGGACGAGCACCACAACACGACGCGCTTCATCGTCCTGGCCAGGGAAAAGAACAGCGGTCCCGCCGAGCAGGACACGGACTACATCACGGCGCTCTGGTTCCAGCTCCGCAGCGTGCCGGCGGCCCTGTACAAGGCGCTGGGAGCCTTCGCCACGAACAACGTCAACCTCACCAAGCTCGAAAGCTATATCGGCTCGGAGAACTTCGACCGGGCGCGCTTCTACGTCGAGGTCGAGGGCCACGAGTCCGATGCCCCGGTAATCTCGGCGCTTGAGGAAATCGAGTACTACACCGACATCGTCCGCGTGCTCGGCAGCTTCCCCCAGCACGAGTTCCGGCGGCAACAGAACAAGCCTTAAGATAGGTGGCCCTCCGCACGACGACCGTCGGGGCGGCGCACGGAAAAAACGATCCAGAGGTGCCAAATGCACAAGATTCTTGTCACATACACACGCCCCGCGGACATCGAGGCTTTCGACGAGTACTTTCGCGACGTTCACGCGCCGATGGTGCGGCAGATCCCGGGGCTCAAGAAACTGGTGGTGAACCGGATCACGGGCAATGCAATGGGCGGCGATCCCTCCATTTATCTGCTGGTGGGACTGCAGTTCGGCCCCAGGGAGGACTTCGAAGCGGCAATGCGCTCGGAGGAAAATGCCGCCGCGGGCAAGGACGCGGTCGAGTTCTGCCGCGCCACCGGCTCGAAGTTCGAAGTGATGATCGCCCACGAAGAGTGACTCCTTGAGTTTGCTCAATGGTGTCGGCCGATTCCCACCTGAAGGGAAACGAGGATGAGTGAGCGGATGACGGGGGGCGAGGCGCTGGTGCGGTCCGTGCTGGCGCACGGCGTCGACACCGTCTTCGGCCTGCCGGGCGGTCAGACCTACGCGCTGTTCGACGCCCTGGCCCGCCACCCGCGGCCGCCGGAAGTGATCAATTCGCGCCACGAACAGGGCGCGGCCTACATGGCGCTGGGCTACGCCGCCTCCACCGGGCGGCCCGGCGTGTTCAGCGTGGTGCCGGGGCCGGGCGTCCTCAACGCCGGGTCCGCTCTGGTCACGGCCTATGCCACCAACTCGCGGGTGCTGTGCCTGGCGGGGCAGGTCCCCTCGCAACACATCGACCAGGGTTGGGGCATGCTGCACGAGATCCACGACCAACTCGGGATCCTCCGGCGCCTGACGAAATGGGCCGAGCGTATTCCGAGCGGCGCGGATGCGCCGGAAATGGTGGCCGAAGCGTTTCGGCAATTGCATACGGGACGGGCGCTTCCGGTGGCGCTGGAAATGTCGCCGGACGTGATGGAGGGCGATTGCGAAGCCACGCTGCTCGAACCGGCCTCCTCGTACGAAGCGAACAAGCCGGATCCGGACGCGGTGAAGGCGGCGGCCCGGGTTCTGGGTTCCGCCCGGAATCCGATCATCATCGCCGGAGCGGGCGCGCTGGATGCCGGAGTGGAACTCAAGCGCGTCGCGGAAATGCTGCAGGCGCCGGCGGCCGCCAACTTCAATGCCAAGGGCGTCATCGACGAGCGTCACTACCTCGGGATCAACCTTCCTGCAGCCCACGCGATCTGGGGCGACGCGGACGCCGTGCTGGCGGTGGGCACCCGGTTCACGGAACCCGAACTGGAATGGGGCCTGGATGACGATTTGCCGGTCGTGCGGCTGGAGGCGGACGACAGCGCTTTCAGTCGCGGGCGGGCTCCGACCGTGGCGATCTGCGCCGACGCCGGCGCCGGACTGGAGGATCTGGCGGATGCGCTTGAGAGCGTCAACCGCCGGCGCCGGTCGCGCAAGAAGGAACTGCTGGGATTGAAGCGCCGCTTCGAGAAGGAATTTGCCCGCAACAACGCGCCGCAAATGGCGGTGCTCAACGTGGTGCGGGAGGAACTGCCGGAAGACGGCTTCCTGGTGGACGAGGTCACTCAAATGGCCTATACGTCCTGGTTCGCGTTCCCTTCGTACCGGGCGCGGCACTACATCAGCAGCAACTTCCAGGGCAACCTGGGCTACGGCTACCCCACCGCCCTCGGAGTGCAGGCGGCGAACCGCGACCGCAAGGTGGTGGCGTTCGCCGGCGACGGTGGATTCCTCTATGCCGGCTCGGAAATGGCCACGGCGAAGCGCCACGGACTCAACGTTGTGGTGATCGTGTTCAGCAACGATGCCTACGGCAACGTGCGCCGCGACCAGGCGCAACGCTACTCGGGGCGCGTTTTCGCCTCCGGCCTGACCAATCCCGACTTCAAGGCCATGGCCGAGTCATTCGGGCTGGAAGCCTGGCGGGCGGGCACGCCCGAAGAGTTGCGCACGGCGCTTCGCGAAGCGTTTGAGGCCGACGCGCCGGGACTGATCGAAGTGCCGGTCAGCGAGATGCCCAGTCCCTGGCCCTATATCCTGCTGCCGCGGGTCAGGTAGTCCTCCAGCCGGGTGGCGTCCAGACCCGGCACTTTCTTCACGACAAACTCGTCTTCCCGGCCGAAGGGACGGGTGGCGTCAAGCCCCACCCTGCCGACGAAATCGTTCTCCGTGTCCCTGTAGAAACCGGCGCGGTCGCTGATGACCAGCGTTCGCGCATCCACTCTGCCGCGGGTGATGAAGGCGTGAACCACGGCGTTCATGTCGCTCAGGTCCACGTCCTCCTCCACCACGCAGCACAGCTGGTTGTAGTCGGCGTGGCTGTCGAAGACGACCTGCATGACGTCGCGCGCGTGCTCCCTGTACTGCGGGCGGATCTGCACCGTCGTGTTCATGAACGCGGGCGCGCAGGACACGTTGACGATGCCCGGCAAACGCCGGCTCAGATCGCGGTACACGCGAGCGGCGTTGATCGCTTCCAGCGGGGCGAGGTCCTCGCGCGAACCGCACAGCAGGCTGTGAAACATCGCGTCGCGCCGCCAGGTCACGCGCCCGACTTCCATGACGTGGTTGGGGGCCTCGGGCACGTAGTATCCGAGAACCTCGCCGAACGGTCCCTCGGGGCGCCTTTCCGCCGGCAGAATCCGGCCCTCGATGACGACTTCGGTGGCGGCGGGGACCGGGAGCCCGCTGCCCGCGCCGGGATATACGTCCACCCGCCTGCCCGCCAGTTCCGCGGCCAGTGCGTACTCGTCGACGCCTGCCGGAAGGTGAGTGCCGGCGGCCATGAACACGGCCGGCGGCACGCCGATCAGCAGCGCTACGGGCAGCGCCTGTCCGGCCTCCTCGGCGCGGCGCTGGTAATCCGTGAGATCGTGACTGTCGCCCAGCCGCAGGCGCAGTTCCCGCGGACCTGCGTACATCGCCCGGTGAAACGACAGGTTCGGCACGCCCGTATCCGGATCGCGGGCCAGCACGATCGCCGCGGTGAAATACGGCCCGGCGTCGCGCTCGTGGTAGGTGATCAGCGGCAGATCGGAAAGCTGCCCCTGATGCAGATCCCCTGGCGTGGGGGCTTCGCGCGTCGGGGGCGCGACCCGGGACTCCGCGGCGTCCAGCACGCTCGCGTAGGCGGCGGCGAAAGGCCCCTCCTTCACGGGCACCAGGCTACGCAGGCGCCCCCCGTCGGCAAACAGGTTGGTGACGGCCTCGAGCCCGGTCCCCTTTACGTTGCGAAACAGGATCGGGCGATTGCCCGCCTGCTGGGCGCGCTTGGTCACCGCCGCCAGTTCGAAGCGGGGATCGACCACCCTGTCCACGGTCAGCAGTTCGCCTGCCTCGGCCAGCCGGTTCACCCACTCCCTCATGAAGACGCCCTCAACGGATCGGGCCAGCGCGGCAAAAAGCCGGTAATCAGCGCGGCGAGGGCGCAGCACCCGGCGCCGACGAGGAGCATTGCGGCATAGGAGCCGTCGGCGTCGTAGGCCGCGCCGTAGGCCCAGGGACCGAGCGCCGTGCCGGCCAGAAACGCGCTGAACAGCAGGCCGTAAATCACGGCAAAGGACTTGAGGCCGAAATAGCGCCCGGCCAGATAGGCGAGCAGATCGATTTCCGCGCCCATGCTCAGGCCCAGCAGCAGGGCCGCCGGTATCGCGAACCCTGCCGCGTTGCCGGTGGACAGGACGGCCATTCCGGCAGCGGAAAGAAGGAACACCACCAGTGCGACGCGGGGCGCGAAGATCCGGTCGATCAGATAGCCGATCGCGACACGCGAGACCATGACGGCGATGCCCACCATGCCCGCGATCCATCCCGCCTGCTCCCCCGCAATCCCCATGCCGGTGAGCATGGGCTTGAAGTGAGCCAGCATGCCGTAGAGGCTGAACGACAGCAGCGCGAACACGCAAATCAGCATCCAGAACACGCCCCGGCCGATCGCCTCGCGCCAGGCGTCGCCGTCCGCTGCGCCGCCGGTTTCTTCGGAACCCGGCGTTGCCGCGACGCGCGGACGCGGCGGGTCCTTCAGAAACAGGGCCACCAGCGGCGTGGCCACGAATATGATGATCGCCCCCAGCGCCAGGAAGCTGAACCGCCAGCCGTAAGCGTCGTTTATGTAGCGCACCATCGGCGGAACGTAGGCGTAGCCGAGCCCGGCGCCCGCCATGGCGGTGCCGATGGCCAGGCCGCGGCGGCGATCGAACCAGGATGAGACGGTGCGCATATAGGGCGGACTGTTGGCGCCCGCGCCGAGCACGCCGATCAGGATATAGACGGTGAGCAGTATCCAGAGCGCATCCAGCCGCCAGCCCAGCAGGCACAGCCCGACTCCGAGCACCAGCATCGAGGGCGCCAGCACCCGCCGGGAACCGTAGCGGTCCACCAGCCGCCCGATAAACGGCAGCGTGACGGCGAGACAAAGAGTGAACAGGGTCAGCGCCAGGCTCATGTCGGCGCGCGCCCAGCCGAATTCCTGCTCGAGCGGCTCGATGAAGAGGCTGAAGGCGCCGTAGGCGAACTGGCCGGGGCTGGTGGACAGCCCGAAGGCCGCCACGGCCACGATCCACCATCGCCCTGCTCCAGTTTGCACGCCCTTACTCATGGCCCGCGCATACTATATGCGGCGATGTTCGAGGAAATGGTTCGGGATGGGGCCGTCGACGGGCGGGTCTATACCAGCCGCGAGGTTTTCGCCGCGGAAATCGAACGCGTGTTCGCCCGCTGCTGGAACTACGTCGGGCACCTGAGCGAGATTCCCGAGCCGGGCGACTATCGGCGCGCAACGGTGGCCGGACGGCCGTTGATCCTTGTCCGCCACGAGGACGGGACCCCGCGCGTGTTGCTCAACCGTTGCGCCCATCGCGGCGCGGCCGTGGTGGGGCGCGATTGCGGCCGGGCGCGGCGGCTGCGCTGCCCGTATCACGGATGGACCTATGCAACCGACGGGGCGCTGAAACAGATTCCGCTGCCCGGCGGTTACGCGGGCGACGAGGCGCCGCGCTGCGGAGATCCGGCCTGGTCGCTGGAATCGTATCCGGTGGAGACGTATCGCGATTTCGCTTTCGTGCGCCTGGAGGAACCGGAAGAGCCGCTGCCGCTGGCCGAGTTCCTGGGTCCGGCGGGCGAGGCCCTGGACCTGATGGCGGACCGCTCGCCCACCGGCAGGCTCAGCGTGGCCGGCGGCCGGCTGGCCATCGTTCTGCGCTGCAACTGGAAGGTGTACGTGGAGAACCTGCACGACGGCCTGCATCCGCCGCAGGTGCACGAGTCCTCGATTTCCGCCGCCCGCGCCGCTGCCGCGGGTGCGGCCCCTCCCGAAGAGGTGCGCTGGGTCGCCGCCAACGGCCAGCCGCTGGCCACATTCGGCGAACTTCAAGTGCGCTGCCACCCCCGCGGCCACAGCGACATGAGCGGCTTTCGCAAGGAAGCGAACGAGCGGGATGCCGGCTACCGGGAGGCGCTGGAAGCGGCCTGGGGCGCGAAGCGCGCGCGCCGGGCGCTGACCCGCAACCTGCACAACGCCTGCTTCTACCCCGGCGCCTCGGCCCATCCGCAATACATGCAGATGCGCCGGCTGACTCCGCTGGCGACCGACCGAACGCTGGTCGAGAGCTGGACCCTTCGGGCGGAAGAGGCGCCGGAATCGCATTTCCTGCGCAACATCCGCTACGCCAACACGATTCATTCGCCCTCATCGCTGGTCAAGCCGGACGATGCGGAAGCCTATCGCCGGGTCCAGCAGGGACTTGAGGGTTGGCCGGGACATGTCAGCCAGCACCGCCGGGACGAAAACCCCGGCCCGGACCCGGGCACGGCGTTAAGCGAAGAATACGTTCGCTCCCAGTACCGCGCCTGGCGGGCATACATGGAAGCAGGCGAATGATCATCCTGGCCGAGAACCCTGAGCTTTCCTCCAGGCGGCTTGAGGAAGCGGAACGCGTCCTGTACCTGGAATGCGAATACCTGAACCTGCAACGCTACGAAGAGTGGCTGGCGCTGTTCAGTGAAGACTGCCTCTACTGGGCGCCGCTGACGCCCGGCCAGGACGATGCGGAATCGCACTCGTCCCTTTTTCACGAGAACCGGACACTGATGCGCATGCGCATCGACCGCGTCACGCACCGGGCCGCGCATTCCCTAGCCGGCGGGGTCCGCACGAGCCGGACCGTGGGCCCGGCGGCGCTCCGCGAAATCGACGAGGAAAGCGGCGACTGGATCGTGGAACGGCGGTTTCAGATGATCGAACGCCAGGGCGAAAGAACCCGGCTGTTTGCGGGCCTCTGCACCTACCGCTTGGCGTCCGGCGGAAAAAGCTTTCTGATTCGCGAGAAAAGAGTGGACCTGATCGACTGCGACCAACCGCACGAGCCGCTGGAGGTCTTTCTCTAGCCCGCGTCACACTGCCCATTCCGGCAGGAAGGAACGCAACCATGAGGAAATTGTGTTGGATACTGGCGCCTGCGCTGATTCTGCTCTCCGCTTGCGGGCAGGATCCCGGGGATGCGCCTGCTCGGCCGAACATCATTTTCGTACTCACGGACGACCAGCGATATGACGCACTGGGTTTCCTGAATCATGAAATCCACACGCCGAACATGGACAGGCTCGCAACGGAGGGCGTGTATTTCAGAAACGCGTTCGTGACGACATCGCTGTGCTCGCCCAGCCGCGCTTCGATCCTCACCGGCCTCTATGCCCATGCGCATGGCGTGGTTGACAACCTGGAACGCAGCCTGAGCCCCGGCATTCGCTTTTTCCCCCAGGACTTGCAGGCGGCCGGTTATCAGACCGCGTATGTCGGAAAGTGGCACATGGGCCTGCACGGCGATGAAAAACAACCGGGATTCGACTACTGGGTCAGCTTTGCCGGCCAGGGCAACTACCTGCCGGTTGACGGCAGCACGATCAACGTCAACGGAAACCGCGTTCCGCAGCGGGGCTACATTACCGACGAATTGACCGACTACGCGATGGAGTGGCTGAAAGGGCGCGATCGCGGCAAACCGTTCTTCCTGTACCTGTCACACAAGGCCGTGCATGCGGATTTCACGCCGGCGGAGCGGCACAGGGAACTCTACCCGGACGTCGAAATAAGGCTTCCGGACAGTTCGGCGGACACGCCGGAGAACTACGCCGGCAAGCCCATGTGGGTCCGCAATCAGCGAAACAGCTGGCACGGCGTGGATTTCGCCTACCACAGCGACCTCGACATTCGCGAGTACAAGCGCAATTACAACCGTGCGCTGGCGGCAGTTGACGACAGCCTGGGGCGGCTGCTGGCATGGATCGACGACCAGGGCATTGCGCAAGACACGATCGTGGTGTTCATGGGAGACAACGGCTTCCTGTTCGGCGAACACGGCCTGATCGACAAACGCAATGCCTATGAGGAATCCATGCGCGTGCCGCTGCTCGCCCATGCGCCCGGGCGCTTTCCCGCAGGCACGGTGGTGGATGAAATGGTGGCCAACATCGACATAGCGCCCAGCCTGCTGGCGCTGGCCGGCGTTACCGCTTCAAACCCCGTGCACGGCGCCGATTTCGGTCCGCTGGCACGTGGAGAGCCTGTGCGGGACTGGCGTTCCGAGTTGTATTACGAGTATTTCTGGAACTGGGTCTTCCCCCAGACCCCAACGACTTTTTCACTTCGCACCGACGATTTCAAGCTCATTCAGTATCACGGCATCTGGGACACGGACGAGCTGTACGACCTGCGAAATGACCCGGGAGAAATGCGCAATCTGATTGATGACGCCGACCACAGGCCCGTCGTGCGGCAGATGCGACAACGCCTGTATTCCCTGAACCTCGAAACCGGGGGACAACCTCAGGTTCCCTACACGATAAAGGAAGGTCACGGTTTGCGCTTTCGCACGCCCGATGGCGCCGAACAGGCCCAATTTCCGGAATCGATCTATCGGCAGCCGAACCCGGCCGATATCGAAGACTACAAGGACTAATCCATCATCTGCGGAAGCGGCGGCAACGTGTGAATCTCCAGTGCCGTCGTTACCGCCCGGGTTGACATCACGGGCACGCCAAAGCCGCGGGCCGTTTCCTCGAGAATCGCGAACTCGACGCTCAGGGCATACCGGCTTGCGGGCGCCAGGGCAGACGCGGGAATGACGCGTTCGGTGTCCGAATAAAGCATGAAATGCTGGCCCTGGAAGGGACGGCCGCTGTGGTCCACCTTGTAGTTCTCCTCATCGCGCAGTATCACGAAGATCATGTCGTCGACGATTTCGCGCGGGTCCGGACGGCCGGAATCGAAAGGCGTATACCTGACGACAAGGTCATCTGTGGAATCCACGCTGTCGAAGGAAACCTGCTCGCCGTTCTGCTCCAGCCGCACCTGCGGGCCGTGGGGGTATCGGCCCTCGCCAAGCCGGACGGATATGGACACCGGAGCGGTCGCACCCGGCGGCGAATAACGGAAGACGTACTCGCCATTGGGCCACTGTTCGTCGAGGTCCGCCTCGCTGTCGTAGGTCCGGTCGCCCCGAATCAGCAGGATCCGGTCTCTTGAAGGACCCACGACAGCCCGCTGATCCGTGAACTGAACCTCCCGGCCATCCGGCCGGACCAGCGTGGCTTGGTCGAGGGGCGTTCCTTCGGCGAGGAAGATTTCCGAGAAGAAGGAGTAGTACTGGCGCCTGGGTTCGCCGGCGCCGACCTGCTCATACCCCGCGTGCTTTCCCACCACGGCGAAATTGACGTCCCGGGTCTGGGCAGCGGCCGGCGTCGCGGCGAGAAACGCGAGCGCCAGGCACGCCAGGACGGACGCAAGCATGCCGGGCGCGAAGGCGGCCCGGCTAACGGCCAAACTTGTAGTTGACCTTGGCGCCCCAGATACGCGGATGCGGACGCAGGCGGAAGCCGCTCAAACCGAAGTTCTCGCCGGTACCCGTGTAATACTCTTCGTCGGTCAGGTTCTCGACGTAGGCCACGACCTCCCAGCACTCGCTCAGGTGCACGCCGGCCCGCAGGTTGACGATGTCCGCCTCCGGAGTGCGGAACGGAAATCCATCGCTGCGGTTGGGCACCTGCGCTATCGCACTCATCTGCGTCAGCGGATCGGCATATACCGTCACGCCGCTGGTCTGCAGATAGGTCACGTCCTCGATGGTGGAGAACTGCGAGTCCTTGTAGATATACTCCAGCCGCGCCCAGCCGTCCCACCGGTCCAGCGTGAACTCGTAGTCGGCCGCCATGCTGAAGGTCAGTTCCGGGGCGCGAGGCAGCGGCTGGCCCTTGAGGTTCACGAACAGGTTGCCGCTCAGCCGCGCCATGTCGTCGCTCTGGATCTCGGTGTCGATCACGCCGATACCGCCGGTCAGGGTCAGGTTGTCGGTCAGCAGCGCCGCCAGCTCGGCCTCGAGACCGGTGGCGCGCGCCTCTTCCACATTGATCGTCAACTGCACATTCGTCGTGGCGTCACCCGGAACCAGGAAGAAGAAAGTCTCCAGTTGCAGGTCCTGCCAGTCCAGCAGGAAAGCCGCGGCGTTGAAGCGCGCGCGACCGCCGAACAACTCGGATTTCACGCCCACCTCGTAATTGGTAAGAATCTCCGGCTCGAAGACTTCGTTCACCGCCGAGTTATCGGCGCCGTTGCGATCAAGCGAGAAACCGCCGGCCTTGTAGCCACGCGACACCGTAGCGTAGACCGTGGCCTCGTCGGAGAGGTCGTAGGACAGCGCAAGACGCGGCGACAGATCGGAAAACGTGTCTTCGTTGCTGATTGCAGCCGTCGGCACCAGGTCGTTCGGCCAGCGAGGGCCGCCGGCCGGTCCGATCGGCAAAAACGTGTTGGTCACGTCGTCGGAGGTATAGCGTCCGCCCAGCGTCAGATCGAAGCGGTCGTTCACATGCCAGGTCAGGTCCGTGAACACGGCGATGCTGGTCAACTCGAACCCGCGCGTGCTGCATCCCAGGCAGAAAGGACGCCCGAAGATGTCGTTGAGGAAGGTAGGAGGCAGGCCGCCGATCTGTATCCCGTTAACCACGGTGGTGGTGCCCAACTGAACCGCGTTTTCGGTGTCCTTCTCGTCGCGGGCGTACAGCGCGCCCACGGTCCAGTCATAGGTGTCCGATGTAATGTCGAGGCGCAGTTCGGTGCTGAACGATGTGCCTTCACGGGTCTGCTCGCGGAACACGACGTTCTCGGCGACCAGGTCGTTATCGAAAACCCGGTCCAGCTCGGTGTCGATCCAGCCGCTGATCCAGTTCAGCGTCGCTGTGTCGGACATTTCGCGCGACACTTTGAGGAGCGCTATGCTGGTGGTGTTGTCGTTCTTCTCGCCGATTGCCGAGCGGGCCGTTTGGCTGCGATTGTCGGGCCAGAAACCGGTGCCGGGGTCAATGGGCGCGACGAACTCGCTGGAGGGGCCGCGAAACTGGAAGGTGGCCACCGAGTCGGTGTCCAGCACGCCGGAGGGCACGTTCTCGTCGTGGCCCTGCTGCTCGTCGCTGTTCATCAGCATCAGGTCCACGGTGGTGGCGTCGTCCAGCAGCCAGCGCGCGGACACGCGGGCCATCGTGTATTCGTGGCCGGAATCGCCGCCGCCGGGAACGATGTTCTCGACCAGGCCGCCGGAGTCCTCGTAATAGAGCACGCCGCGCAGCATGAAGCTGTCCGACACCGGCAAATTGATCATGCCGCTGAAGTCGTACTGCTCGGCGGCGTTTTCGAATGTCCGGAACCCCACCGAAGCGCTGGAGTCGAACTCCGGCTGCGGCTTGCGGGTCGTGAGGTTGAGCGCGCCGCCCACCGCATTGCGCCCGAAATAGGTGCCCTGCGGGCCGCGCAGGACTTCGATGCGCTCAAGGTCCTGCAGCTGCGGGTTGACGGTGCCCTGCCCCACCGACGCCACGCTGAACTCGTCCAGGTAAACGCCGATGGACTGGATGAAGGAACTCTCGTCGGTGTTGATATTGCTGACGCCGCGCATCGCGATGCTGATGCCTCGGGAACCCACCTGGCCGTCTTCCGTATAGCTCACGTTCGGCGTGAGGTTGAGGTACTGGGCCGCCTCGGTGATGTTGGCGATCTCAAGCGCCTCTCCCGTGAACGCGGTTACCGCCACGGGAACTTCCTGCAGGCTCTGCTCACGGCGCTGGGCCGTGACGATGATTTCCTCAAGGACCATGCCCTCGTCCTGGGCGACCGCCATCGGAGCGATCATCGCAAGGGCAATAAAACCAAAGGGAATACTGCCTTTCTTCATCCGCTATACCTCCTGGGAACTGATGCCCGAAGTTCGGGAAACTCGAATTTTGGATCATAACACCAAAGCTCTTTGGACGAACCGCAGCGAGGCTTTGGAGAGAAGGGTTCAGAGGGTCTCAATCCCGTTCAGGCAGTCTCGACTTCGTAATCCAGCACCACCCGTTCACTGAGCGGAAGCGACTGGCAGACCAGCACCAACCCGGCCTCGATTTCCTCCTCGGTCAGCGCGTGGTCCTTGCGCATCCGGACCTCGCCTTCCACCAGCCGCGCCCGGCAGGTGGCGCAGATGGCGCTGCGGCAGGAGTGTGGAGGCGTGTGCCCGCCCTCGATGGCGGCGCTGAGAACATCCAGCCCGCGTGACGGGTCCATGCGGAATTCGCGCCGCTGTCCGGCGATCAGCAGGGTCACGCGCACGGTTCGCCCGGAAGGGATGGAGTCCCTTTCCCGCACTAGTCCGAGATGTCCTCCAGGCGCTCGCCGGAGCGCACGTTGATCTGCATGAGCGTGGAGAACCCGGTCAGCAGGAGGCTGGGCACGACCGTGACCGTGAATGCCCATTGCCAGCCGATGATTCCGACCAGCGCGCCGACCACCAGCGGATAGACGGCGAAGCCGACGTTGATGCCGACTCCGGCCACAAAGGCCACCGCTGTGGCGCGCACCCGGGTGGGAAACACTTCGGCCAGGTAAGTCTGCAGCACGGCGATGGTGCCGTAAAAGAAGAAGGTCATGGCGGCCATGAGCGCGATGTCGGCGCCCAGACCCAGGTCGAGCCAGAAGACCGCGGCTGCCATGGGGACGGCGGTGAAGACCCAGATCGCGACAGTGTTGCGGCGGGTGGTCAGGAATTCGCCCACCAGCGACGAAGCCAGGTAGCCGATCGCGCCGATGCCGTACGACACGCCCACGATGAGATTGGCCTCCTCCAGCGTGTGGCCGCGCACCTCGTGGAAGAAGGTCGGGAAGAAGAACGCAGTCCCGCCATAGGCGCCGCCGAAGGTCAGCGAGGCGATCCAGCCCAGGGAAACGCGGCGGATGTATTGCCTGCTGAGCAGCAGCGCAATGCGATCACCGGCCGTCATGCCGGCATCGGGACTGGCCTCCTGCGCCTCTTTCTCGGCCAGGAACCGGCGGCTTTCCGGAATGCACCAGTACAGAACGACGGCGATGGGTATGACCAGGAAGGCCACCATGAAAAGCAGGCGCCAGCTCCCGGCCCCCTGCACGGCCTCGGCGGAAATCAGCCCCAGCGATTCGAGGAACCCGCCCACGGCGCGCCCGATCGCGGGATCCCCCATCAGTTCGACCGCCAGCAAGCCGCCGATGAACCAGCCGAGCGGATAGCCGATCTGAAGGATGCCGGCATTGAACCCGCGGAACCGGGCGGGTGAAGCCTCCACCACGTATGAATTGACGATGGGGACCATTCCGGAGCACAGGCACCAGCCGACCAGGCGCAGGAACACCAGCATCGCCAACGTCTCGGCCAGCGAAAACAGGCCGACCATCAACGCCGACAGGGCAAGGAATACGGAGAACATCATCCGCCGGCCGTAGCGGTCGGTGAGCAGGCCGGCCACCACGACGAAGAACGCTGCCGCGAGGAACGATGCCGAGAGAATCAGGCCGATTTCCGGGTCGCCGATCGCGAAGGTCTCCTTGATCGGCGGTATGGCATAGCCGAAGAACGCCTGGTCCATGTTGGCCAGCGTCCAGCCGAACAGGCAGATGCCGAAAACCTGCAGGAAATATGGATTAAGAAGCGCGCGCCAGTTGACGCGCCCGCCGGATTCAGTCAATTCCGGTTCCTCCGTGGGCGTCCCGGCTTCAGGCGGCGCCTTCAGCCCGCTGGGTAGCGGCGGCGCGCGATTCCCTGAGCATCAGACTTCCGGCGGCCGCCATGACCAGCAGGTTTGCCAGGCCCACCAAGATGAACGGGGCCACCGGTCCGTACCGGTCATACAGGAATCCGCCCAGCGCCACGAAAACCAGAATGCCGAGCACTCCGCTCAGGTTGAAGGCGCCGACGACCGTGCCGCGCGACGCCTTCGGCGCCTCGCGCCCGATGAGCGTGGTGGCGCCCCAGAAAGCGCTGATCTGTCCCGCGCCCAGCAAGCATAAAAACGGAATCGATCCGACCGAAAGCAGGTCGCCGACGAACCACATTCCCAGGTAACCGATCGTCGCAACCCCGAAGGCCACCGCCAGCGCCAGGAGCCGGTCGCGCTTCTCCAGCAGGAATCCCAGCACGACAATCCAGAGCAAACCGGCGGTCTGGGCGACGGCAAAAGGGCGCACGCTCATGGCCTGGGCCTCGGACCCCGTAAGACCCGCGCTCTCGACCGCAAATCGTCCCCACAGGGTCAGGAAGCTGCCCAGGATCACGAGGTCGCTGCGGGCCACGAAGGCGCCCGCGTAGGCCACGGCGATACGTGGATTCCTGATCGCCTCGCGCACGCCCGCGGTAAGCAATTCCTTCACCGGCGGGCGCTCCTCGCGCGTGGTCGGCGTGCCGGGCTGCAAGCCCCACGCCGCCACTGCGGCCGTCACGAAAGCAACCGCCGCAACCAGGAACAGCCCCAGGGGCAGAACCGAGTCCTCGGACAGGTCCAGGCTTTTCACCAGCACCCGGGCGCCGTCGCCGAACATCAGCTTGATGAGCACCACGCCCAGGCCGGTGAGCGCGCCGCTGATCGCCACCACACGGCCACGCGAAATCTCCTGCGGGTAGTCGGCCAGGATGGTGGCCAGCATGCCGGTGGCTGCGCCTATGCCCACCGCATAGAGAACGCGCGCTCCGAACAGTTGCCAGATCTCGAAGGCGTAGGCGTGAAAGACGTAGCTCAGGCCCATGAGAAGCAGCCCGATCGCGAAGATCTGGCGGCGCCCGATGCGGTCCGCGGCCACGCCCACGAGGCCGAACACGGCGAGCAGCACGAATTCCGTCCACAGGACCAGGCCGCTGATCCACTGCCCCTGGTCCCTGGCCGGGATGCCGAAGTTCTCGCTCAGAACATTGGTCTGAACGCCGGTGATCGCGGTAAGCAGTCCAACGGTGGTAAACGAAACGAACAGAAACGACCACGCGTTGGTCGTCGTGAGGCCCGGCACGAACCACAATCCCGCCAGACGCTTGCCGGAGGGGTCCGGCTTCAGATCGCGCTCCTTGGCTACGTTGAGTCCGTTGGGCATCTCAGCATCGCTCCCGTGCCGGCGACGTCAGGGTCGGCTGAAGGACCCCGAAGCATCCGCGGCCGGCCGGCGGCGGCCGCGAGCGCTCATTCAAATGTTCGTGAAGCCTAGGTCTCCTGCTTCGGCGGCGCCGGCGTGCGCTCGATGGCGTACCACTCGAGGCTGGACAGGCTGGGCGTCTCCGGATCGTAGGTCTCCGGCGCGTTGAAGTACTTGGGATGGTGCTTCTCGGCGTAGTCGAGCAGCGCCCGGTCATGCACCTGTTCGAGATCTTCTCCGGCGCCCATGAAGGCTGCGTACTGGCAGAAGCCCGGCGACTGGCCCATCAGCATCCACGGCAGCCAGGGCGTCGTGCGGTTCCAGACCCCGTGGTAGGGCAGCGTGGTCTTGTCGGCATTCTGCAGTTGCGCACCGTCCAGGTGGAATGCGAAGAACTCCGATACCTGCACCATCGACCCCGTGGACTCGCGCACCCATTTCGCCGGATCGAGCGCGTTCGGATAGTAGAGGTGGATATGGATTTCCATGTCGATGCGGGGGCCGCGCTGCTGCCACGGCAGGATGAAGGGAATCTTCGGGGGCACCTCCTCGTTGAGCCCGCCGAACCGCGGCGGCTCGGGAAAGTGATCGCTGATCACGTAGTTGAACGGATCGTTGGCGATCGGCACCACGGGCACGGTCTCGTCGGTGTAGGGGTTGTGCCACTCCTCAAGCACCTCGCCGCTGCGCAGGTCGGTGTAGTAGCCCACCTCGCGCAGGATCTTGGCGATCGAACCGTCTTCGTTCTGCTGCAGGCGCGACACGCCGAAGCCGGCAAACCCGAACAGGTCGCGGATCGCCTCGCCGGGGCGCACGCCCATGACGTAGCCCTTGAACCAGCCCGTCTTCTGGACGCTCTCGTCGAGATTGCCCTGGGTGCGGGCATAGGCGATCTTGTTGCCTTCGCCGGTGCTCAAGTCCACGTACGGGCCGCTGAGATAATCCTTCGCGCCGTTGGCGTCGCCGCCGTCCGAGTCTTCGTTCCCGCCGTTAACGGTTACGTTGACGTCGCCGCAGGCGCCCATGCTCAGCGCCGCAGCGCCGAAGGCCCCCACGGCCCCGAAGCCTTTGATGAATTCCCGACGTTTCGATTGCATGAGTTCTCCCCTTATTGCGATATTCCTAATTCCGCGAACCTGTCGTGCCGTATCCCCTCAGGCATCGGAGCCCGTACTGCGGCAGGCGCGTGGCGAGCAAGAATACCAGCACATTGCCGTCGCCCGCCATCAGGTCTCCTGCTTCGGCGGCGCCGGCGTCTGCTCGATCGCGTACAGCTCCAGGCTGGACAGGCTGGGCGTGTCCGGCGAATAGGTCTCCGGCGCGTTGAAGTACTTCGCATAGTGCTTCTCGGTGTAATCCAGAAGCGCACGGTCGTGGATCTGCTCCAGGTCCTCGCCCGACCCCATAAAGCAGGCGTACTGGCAGTGTCCCTCTGCCTGGCCCATCAGCATCCACGGCAGCCACGGGGTGGTGCGGTTCCAGACACCGTGCGACGGCACCGCGGTGAGTTCGGGGTTCTGCATGTCGGCGCCCTTCAGGGAATAGGCGAAGAACTCCGATACCCGGACCCTTTCGCCCGAGGACTCGCGCACCCACACTTCGGGATCGAGTGCGCTGGGGTAGTGAAGATGAATATGGCGCTCCATCTGCAGCCGCTCCCCCAGCTGCCGCCATGGCAGTATGAACGGCTCCACCGGGCGCACGTCGGCCTCGTTCAGGCCGCCGAACTGCGGCGGCCGCGAAAAGTGGTCCCTGATCACCATGTTGAATGGGTCGTTGGCGATCGGCACCGGTTTCACGGTCTCGTCCAGATACGGGTTGTGCCACTCCTCCAGGATCTCGCCGCTGCGCAGGTCGGTGTAAAAGCCCACTTCGCGCAGCACCCGGGCGATGGCGCCGTCCGGCTGGGTCTCCAGGCGCGAAACCCCGAACCCGGCAAATCCGAACAGGTCGCGGATCGGCTCGCCGGGACGCACGCCCATGACGTAGCCCTTGAACCAGCCGGGGCGCTGCTTGCTCTCGTCCAGGTCGCTGGACAGGCGGGCATAGCCGATCTGATTGTCCCCCGGGGTGCGCAGGTCCAGGTACGGGCCGCTCAGGTAGTCGGTGGCGGCGCCGGAGTCGCCTTCGGCAGCCGCCGCCTTGCGCGGAGCCTGTCCGAAAGCCAGCGCGGCAGCCCCCAATGCGCCGACTGCGCCGAAGCTCTGGATGATTTCACGACGATTCTTTTGCATTTCCTCCCCCTTTTGATGCCGGTTACCGTCAGGCGATGCCTGCGGCCTGCGCCTTGCGGCGCCTGGCCTCGTGCCGCAACAACAGCAGCGCGAGCGTGAACACTACCACGTTCCCGCAGCCCACCATGACGAACGGCCCGTAACGCGCCCAGTTGTCGAACAGCCAGCCGCCGAAGACGCCGGAAGCCATGATCCCCACGGCGCCGAAAAAGCTGAACAATCCGATCACCGCGCCGCGGCCGCGCACCGGCGCCTCCTTGCCGATCAGGGCGATGGCCGAGAGCTGCGCGCACATTTCGCCCATGCCGATCAGGGCCGCGCCAAGGAACATCCAGTTGCTGATGGGATTCGGGAAGAACGGCATGGCGAGATAGCCGCAGGCCGCCAGGAACATGGCGATCACGATGCCCGCCACGCGGTCGATCCTGTCGAGGATCGGCGCCATGATCGCCGCCCAGGGCACGGCAAACGCCTGGGCGACCACGTAGAACAGGACCGCGCGCGCCTGCGCCTCTTCGCTGGTCAGTCCCTGCTCAATGCCCACCTGCCGCAGCCACAGCGAATAGAACACGCTCACCACGGCCAGATCGCCGCGCGACACCAGCGCGCCGACATAGGCCAGCGCCACCCGGGGATTGCGCGCCGCCCGCCACGCCACGCCCCAGGTCTTGAAAACGCCTTCCCTTTTCGAAACCTGGGCCGGCGCCCCCGGCTTGAGGAAAATGATCAGCACCAGGGCCACGACCATGCAGGCCCCTGCCGCGGTCCAGAAAGTGGCCCGCCCCACCATGACCGAGTCCAGGCCCATGGCCTTGTAGCCCTCGATCAGCCTGCCGGCAAACCCGTTGACCACGCTGATACCGATCCCGTTGAGTATGAAGGCCACCGCCTGGAACCGGCTGCGCGACGCCTCGTCGGGATAGTCGTTGATGACCGAAGCCAGCATGGCGGAAATGCAGGCGGCGCCAACCGCGAATATGGGCCGCGCCAGGTACAGGTGCTCGGCCGCGGTGGCCATGGGATAGAGCACGTAGCAGATGCCCACCATGCTGAAGCCCAGCGCGTAGACCACCCGCCGCCCGACCCGGTCGGACAGCGTTCCCAGCAGGTACACCGTCGCGAGAACGACGATTTCGTTGATCAGAAGAAGCCGGCCGGCCAGCCCGCCCCACTCGGTCTGGGGGATGCCCAGGTTCGTGAACAGGTAGCCCTGCTGCACGTTGATGAACGTGAGCAGGCCGATGGAGAAAAAGGCGCCGAAGTAGAGCGCGTTCACATGGCGGCTGCGCACCCCCTCCTCGAGACGCAACGGAATGAGCCCGAGGACCCGGTAAACGCCGCCGGTCGAGGTGGGAGACTCAGCCATCCGGGCGGATACTCAACGATTTGACCGGCAATTACAATCCCCCGCACGCTCATCGGCCCCCGGAGAACCCCCATGACCGATTACCACGGCCACCGCTTGCGCGTCGGCCTCGCCGTTCCTTCCACGAACACCACGGTGCAGCCGGAATGCGAGCTGCTGCGACCGCCCGGCGTCACCAATCACACCGGCAGGGTAAGCATCCGCCAGCGCAAGATCACGACCGAAAAGGACTTCCTCAAACACGTGCAGGCGATGCGCGACGGCATGGGCGACGCCATCGACCGCGTATGCTCGGCGCAGGTCGATCACGTCATCATGGGCGTGGCGCTTGAGGCGTTCTGGGGCGGCGTGAAACAGGCGGCGGAACTCCAGGAGAGCCTGGAACAGCGAGCCGGAGTGGGAATCTCGATGGGCTCGACGGCCACCGTCGCGGCGCTCAAGGCGTTCGGGGTGGCGAAGATCGCGGTGCTGACGCCGCACATGCCGCGCGGAGACGAACAGGTGCGCGAGTATTTCGTGCAGGCGGGCTTCGACGTGCTGCGCCTGATCGGACTCAAGTGCCCGTCGCCGATCGAAATCGCCCACACGACGGGACCGCAGATGCGCGCGGCTTTACGCGAGCTGGACGGCGACGACGCCGAGGCGATCGTGCAGGTGGGGACCAACCTGCCGGCCATGGACATCTGCGCCCAGGCCGAGCCCTGGCTGGGCAAGCCGGTGCTGGCCATCAACGCCGTTACCTACTGGGACGCGCTGCGCCGCTCGGGCATCCGGGACCGGATCTACGGCCACGGCCGCATCCTCGAGGACTGCTGAGCGTCGCCGGAAGGCTCAGTCCGGCGGAGGGGGCGGAGCCTGATCGAAGGGATTGGGCTCATCCTCCCCCAGCGGAAAGGACACAGCCCCCTCGAACGGAGAGGGCGTGGCCCCGGGAAGGGAAAGCGGCAGGGTCTGTCCGTTCAGTTCAATCCTTCCGTTGTTGATCGCCACGCTCAGGCTGTACGCCGTTTCGTTCTCCTCCAGCAACATCTGCGCCAATGCACCCTGCAACAGGTTCGGTCCGAACAGGTCCTCCGCCGCCACCTTTGGAACCTCGATGTCCAGCGAGTATTCGAGCGACGACACAATGGCGGGCAGACTCGCCATGTCCGCGCCGGCGGGAACGCGATCCGGATAAAAGGCCTGGTGCGAATCAATCTTCAGGGCATGCTCGCCCCGATACGTCGCAACGGCGCCGATGTCGGCGGTGGGGGCGGTCTCCAGCAGTGCGCGAACAGCCTCCCGCGTCTCGGCGGTCAGTTGCGGCAAAAGGCCGGCAACCGGCCCGCCCGGCGGCGGTGCGGACGGTGCTTGCGGCTCCTCCCCGGGCGCCTGCGGATTCTCCGGCTCCTCAAAGATCCCGGAACTCAGGGCCGCCGACAATTTCAGCATCGCGGCCTCGCTGAAATTCGCGACGTCCTGCTTCACTTCCACGGAAGCGAACTCCCGCCCCATTACCTCCAGGGATTCGATCCCCAATCGGCCGGTAGTCCGATACAGGCCGTCTTCGCCAGCGCTGGTGCTGACCAGAGAACTCAAGCCTGTCATGTGTATCAGCGTATTCCCCCCGGAACCTGCTGTCCGGACTTCTCCTATGGACAGGTTCGATTCCGAAGGGGCCAGGATCGCCCCGGTCTCCAGGCCCTGCGGGTACTCGGTACGGCTTGCGACATCCCTTATCGAAACACGCACGTCCGCGTCGTCCGTCCCGGCAAGAACGTCCATTCTTTCCAGGGAGGCGTGCTGCAACTGGAACGCACCGGACCCGGTCCACTCGCCGGCCAGCCGCCCACCGGCGAGTTTCAGGGAGACAGGTCCCGGGTTCCAGTCAAGGTCCTGGAACTCGAGCCGGTTGGTGACCGTCCGGCCCGAGAAGGAACTCACGTACACATCGACGAAGTTGTCCCCGTCCTCACGCGGCTCCGCGTTGGCCTCCGCGCCGCCGCCGGGAGGCTCGAAGCGGCCCCGGGCATTGAACAGGCCCACGCCGGGACCCACCGCGAAGAACACGGGGCCGTGCGCGATTTCAAGATCGACCGCTATCGGTCCGGAAACCAGTTCCGCAAGGGCGACCGCGTAGCCGGCCCCGAAAGGTTCCTGCCCGGGCAGGCCCGGCATCGCCGGGTTTCCGGACGGCCGCCATTCGAGCCGGGCGGTCGATGAAAACCAGCCCCGCCGGTACTCCACCACATCCACCTGCATGCCGTACGGCATGTTCGCCAGGCGGCTCTTGAGTGTGTTCTCGGCGACCTGGCCGAAGTAGCCCGCCGGCAGAACGATGCCGGCCGCAACCAGAAGAACTGCCGATATAGCGATTACGCTCTTTTTCATAAAGAGCCTCCAGAAGAACTTGGGCCCCGCACCAAAAAACGCCAACCGTATGCCATGGGGGCCGGGTTGACCAGCCGATATTCCTGTTGTTTTGCGGCAATCTAGACGTTCGACGCCGCGTGGTCAACCATGTGCCGGCGTTCTCCTATGGTGCTTCCCTGACGCGGGTCAGCAAGGCGAAGCCCGCGATCAGCAGCACCAGGATCGCGAGCACGCCCAGGCGCTGACTGTCCAGGACCAGGGCCGCGTAGCCGGTG
The DNA here is from genome assembly GCA_965116895.1 of Gammaproteobacteria bacterium. Classification (GTDB taxonomy): domain Bacteria; phylum Pseudomonadota; class Gammaproteobacteria; order Steroidobacterales; family Foliamicaceae; genus Foliamicus. The sequence continues at coordinate 2,249,339 of OZ220729.1, forward strand.
AGGACCGGTCCCAGGATCGCCGCGAAGCGTCCGAACATGTTGTAGAAGCCGAACATTTCGGTGGATTTGCCCGGCGGCGCCAGGCGCGCGAACATCGACCGGCTCAGGCTCTGCACGCCGCCCTGGGCGAGGCCGATCATCGCCGCCAGCAGGTAGAAGTGCCAGACCTGGCTGGCCATGCTGGCCAGGAAGGTCACCAGGCAATAGACCGCCAGCGCCACGTAGATGCAGCGCCGCGGGCCGAAACGGCGCCCGGCGAACCCGAAGGCCAGGGTGGCGGGAAACCCGAGGTAGTTGGTGACAAGGATCGCGAAAACGAGGTGCGAGGGCGGCAGATTGATCGCGGCGCCGAAATCCACCGCCATCTTGATGATGGTGTATACGCCGTCGATATAGAGGAAATACGCCAGCAGGAACAGCCAGAGCTGCGGGTAGCGGCGGGCCTCGCGCAGCGTGGACCCGAGCTGCCGCCAGGCCGCGCCCAGGCGCGCCGGACGGCCGGCGCCCCTCGCGCGGCGGCGTCCCCGCAGCAGCGGAATCGAGAACAGCACCCACCAGGCGCCCACCACCAGCATGCTCACCTGCATCGCCTGCACCTGGGAGTCCAGGCCGAAGCGCGAGGGGTCCACCGTGACCAGCGCGCACAGGGTGAACAGCATTGCGCTGCCGATGTAGCCCAGCGCAAAGCCGTATGCGGAAACCAGGTCGTACTGTTTGGGCTCGGCAACCTCGGTCAGAAGCGCGTCATAGAAGACATTGGCGGCGGAATAGCCGAGCCAGGCCAGAACGAACAGCGAGAGCCCGATCATCCATTGGCCGGCGCCGGGCAGCGCAAGCAGCACCGCGCATATCGCGCCCGGCACCACGCACACCGCCAGCATCCGGCGCAGGCGCCCGCCCTGGTCCGCCAGTGCGCCCAGCAGCGGGGCGGCCAGGGCCAGCAACAGCGCCGCGATGCTGTTGGCCGAGCCCCAGATGAACGTGATTTCGGTGGACGTCTCGCCGGCGGACCAGTGCTCGCGCAGCAGCAGCGGGACGAAGGCGGTCATGACGATCAGGGCGAAGGCCGAATTGGCCCAGTCGTACATCGCCCAGCGCCAGGCATCGCCCGACAGCACCCGGAACGTGGCCGACCGTCTGGCGCGGGCGGCGCTCAAGCGGCGCTGTGCTCCTCGAGCATAGCTTCCATCTCGCGCATCGCCAGTTGCAGGTCCTCCCAGGCCTTGCCTTTCTGCCCGGGGGACCGCAGCAGGTAGGCCGGGTGGTAGGTGACCAGCACCGGCGGTTCCAGGTGCGCGGCGTGGTGCAGTCTGCCGCGCATGGCGCCGACCGGCCGGTCGGTTTCGAGCAGGCGCTGCGCCGCTACCGCTCCCAGGGCCACGATCAGCCGCGGCGCGATCAACTCGATCTGGCGCTTGAGGTAGGGAATGCAGGCGGCGGCTTCGTCCAGGCCGGGATTGCGGTTGTTGGGAGGACGGCACTTGACGATGTTGGCGATATAGACGGTGTCGCGGTCGAGCTGCATTGCCCGCAACATCGCGTCCAGCAGCTTGCCGGCGCGACCCACGAAAGGCTCGCCGCGGCGGTCCTCCTCCTCACCGGGTCCCTCGCCGACGAACATCCAGTCGGCCCTCGGGTTGCCGACGCCGAAAACGGTCTGGGTGCGGCCGGAATGCAGCGCGCAGGCGGTGCAGGCCGCCACCTTGCTGCGCAACGCCTCCAGTTCCGGCGGCGCGGCCGCGGCCGGCGGCATTGAGTCCGGCTCAACCGCCGAGCGCGCCGTCCACACCGGCGTGTCCATCAGATCCAGCAGATCGCGCTGCGCCCGGCTGAATCCGGTTTCCCTTTCCATCAGGCCGCGCAAACGCTATGCGGCGCTGCTCAGTCGGCGGCTTTGCGCAAGGCCCGGCGGCGGTTCTTCTGGATCATGCGCCAGGCCAGGAGACCCGGGCCCAGCGCCACGTAGACACCGAACAGCGTGAACAGCATGCGCGGCGGGTCCAGCGCGATCAGGGCGAAGCACACGGGAATCGCCGCCATCTGGGTGAACCGCAGGCGCCGGTTCACCGCGAAATGCTTGAAGCTGGGATAGGCGATCCGCACGCACATCAGCACCGCGGTCGCCAGCGTCACGAAACCGGCCAGCATGAGAACAGGCAGGCCGCTCCATTGCGAATCGGCCGCCAGCCACACGAAGCCGGCCACGAAGCCCGCGGCCGCCGGGCACGGCAGGCCCTCGAAGAAGTTCTTGTCGCCCACGGATTCCCGGGCGGTGAATCGGGCAAGCCGCAGCGCCGTCCCGACCGCGAACAGGAAGGCGATCACCCAGCCGACCTTGTCCCAGATCCAGCCGTAATCGCCCATGTACTTGAGGCCCCACTGGTACATCACCACCGCGGGGCCCAGGCCGAAGGCGACCACGTCGGACAGGGAATCGTACTGGCGGCCGAATTCCGTCTCGGTCCCGGTCATTCGGGCCACCCGCCCGTCGAGCGCGTCAAGAATCATGGCCACGTACAAGGACACCGCGGCGCTCACGAAATCCCCGTCGGCCCCGGCCACGATGGCGTAGAAGCCGGCGAACAACGCGGCGCTGGTGAGCAGATTGGGGAACAGGTAGATGCCCCGCTTGCGGATCACAGCCCTGCCCCTGGCAAATTTCTCGCGGTTGGCCTCCATCCGGGCAAGTCTGCCACAAGCCACTTCCGCAGCGTTGTGCGTCCACTACAATTGCCGCTCCGATTGTCGGACCCCACGATGCGACTTTCCAAACTGCCCCTGGCCACGCTGCGCGAGACCCCGGCGGACGCCGAAATCGCCAGCCACCGCCTCATGCTGCGCTCCGGCATGGTGCGCCGCCTGGCTTCCGGACTGTTCACCTGGATGCCGATGGGCTGGCGCGTGGCGCGCATCGTCGAACAGGTGACGCGCGAGGAAATGGAGCGCATCGGCGCGCACGAAGTGCTGATGCCGGCCGTTCACCCGGCGGAACTGTGGCGCGAGAGCGGCCGCTGGGATGACTACGGCGACCTGCTGTTGAAGATGCGCGACCGGGGCGAGCGGGAATACTGTTTCGGACCCACGCACGAAGAAGTGATCACCGACATCGCGCGACGCGAACTGAAGAGTTACCGGCAACTGCCGGTCAGCTTCTTCCAGGTCCAGACCAAGTTCCGCGACGAAATCCGCCCGCGCTTCGGCGTGATGCGGGCCCGCGAGTTCATCATGAAGGACGCCTACTCCTTTCACCTTGGCGAGGATTCGCTGCGCGACACCTACGGCGACTATCGCAAGGCGTACAGCCGCGTATTCGAGCGCCTGGGCCTCAATTACCGCGTGGTCCAGGCGGACTCGGGCGAGATCGGCGGCTCGCGCTCGCAGGAATTCCACGTGCTGGCCGATTCGGGCGAGGACCTGATCGTCTGGTGCGACGGCGACGATTTCGCCGCCAACCTGGAGCTGGCGCCCGCCCTTCCTCCCGAAGGCGAGCGGGACGCCCCCGGCGACGCCATGTCGCAGGCGCACACGCCCGGCATGCGCACGATGCGGCAGGTCGCGGCGCACCTCGACCGCCCCCTGGAGAACTGCCTCAAGACCCTGCTGGTCAAGGCCGAGGGCGGCGGCGTGGCGGCGCTGGTGCTGCGCGGCGACCACGAGGTCAACGAACTGAAGGCAACGGCCCTGCCCAGGGTCGCCAAGCCGCTGCAACTGGCCAACGCGCAGGAGGTCGCCCAGGCGGCGAGCTGCCCGCCGGGGTTCGTGGGACCGGTCAACCTGTCCGTGACCACGTACGTGGACCACGCCGCCGGCCACCAGGCGAACTTCGCCTGCGGGGCGAACCGGCGCGACAAGCACTTCGTGAACGTCAACTGGGGCCGGGACCTGCCCGAGCCCGAGTGCGTGGACCTGCGAAACGCCGTGGAGGGCGACCGCAGCCCGGGCGGCGGAGGCGGGCTTCAGATCGCCCGGGGGATCGAGGTCGGCCACATATTCCAGCTCGGCGACAAGTACAGCCGCTCGATGAACGCCGCCGTGCTGGACGAGAACGGCGCCGAGCAGCACATGCAGATGGGCTGCTACGGCCTGGGCGTTACCCGCACGGTGGCGGCGGCGATCGAGCAGAACCACGACGAGCGGGGCATCATCTGGCCCGAGGCGATGGCGCCGTTCAGCCTCGTGATCGTGGCGCTGAACATCGCCCGCGACGAAGAGGTGCGGGCGACGGCGGAGCAGCTCTACGAGGAGCTGCAATCGCAGGGTGTGGACGTCCTGTTCGACGACCGCGACGCAAGCCCGGGCGTGAAACTGGCCGACGCCGACCTGGTGGGCATTCCGCATCGCGTCGTGGTGAGTTCCCGTGGGCTGAAGCAGGACACGCTGGAATACAAGCACCGCCGCTCGGAAGACGCCGAACACCTGGGCGCCGGCGAAGCGCCCCAGATCCTGTCGGAGCGCGCCCGCCGCTGATCAGTGCGTTCTGAAGTCGGGGAGGTGCTGCCACTGGTCCAACGGCTCGTCGGCCTGCTGAACCTCGGTCACTTCCGCCGACGGCGGTCCGTCGCGCAGCCACTCGGCCAGTTCGTCGACCTTGGATTCCGGCCCCAGGGCCAGGACCATCACGTTGCCGTCGGGGAGGTTCCTGGCGCGCCCGCGCAGGCCCAGACGGTGCGCGACGCTGGCGGTGCTGGCGCGGAAGAACACACCCTGCACGCGTCCCGAAACGATGTAGCGGCGGCAGACCTCTGCGGACATGGACGGAAATTCTACCCGCTAGGCGCCAACCACGGGAACTTCGACGCCCGTTTCAGCCTTTCCGGGAGGCATTAGAATCGGTCGCCGAGCCAAATACGGAATTTTCCATGGGCGGCCAGCAATCCTTCCGCGAAACCTTCGCCCGGGGCGGGTCGCTGCTCAAGGGCGGTCCCCTGTTCAACCGCGAACGGGCGGAAAGGGTACTGAAGGAGGAATCGCTTGCCGGGCTCATCGTCGCCGAGCCCCTCAACGTCTTTCACCTGACCGGCTACTGGCCGCAGCTGGGAAAGATGGGCTTCGCCGCGCCCAGCATGGCATTGCTGTCGGCCGACCCGAAGAAGCCGGTGGCGCTGGTCATGCCCCAGTTTCTCTACTACTACGTGTACGCGGACGCCGACTTTTCCGGCGGCGTCGAGCCCTATGTGTACACCCACCGGGCCGTCAGCGGCACCGCGATCGAGGGTGACTACGACGAACCCGCGGCCGGCGCGCTGCACGTTTACCGGGACAAGGGCGATGTCCCCATGGGCGAGCTCGAACTGCATCGCCGCGCGGCGGTGGAGGCGGCTGCCGAACGCCATGGCGTAAGCGCCGAACGGGAGTTCGCCATGGTCAGGGCGGCGCGCGCGCTGGAAATGACCGGCGGACGAATCGGCGTCGACCACATGGCGATCATGGCCATGCTGGAGTCCGCGCCGCTTTCGATCACGGCCACGCCGGCGGACAATACCCTGCGCAAGATCCGCCTGGTCAAGTCGCCGCGCGAGATCGAACTCATGCGGCTGGCCGCGCAGGCCAATGCCGAGGCCGCTCTGGCCGCCGTCGCCACGGTTCGCGAGGGCGCCACGACGCAGGAACTGAGGGCGGCGTTCTTCTCCGAGGCCGCCGACCGCGGCAACGCCGGCGTGTTCATGGCAATCGACCGCATGATCACGGAAGTGGCGGACTTCGAGTTCAGGGACGGGAGCGCTTTCTTCGTGGACTGTGTCAGCAGCGGCTGGCACTACCACGGCGATTTCGCACGAACCATTTTCCTGGGCGAACCGGCCCGGGCGATGCGCGACGCCACCCGCGCGATGCACATCGGCTGGGAAGCGATCCGCGAGCAACTGCGCCCGGGGCTGCGCTATTCGGAAATCCCGCCGATCGGCCGGAAGGCCGTGCGCGCCGCCGGCCTGGACTTCGACATTCCGTTCTCGCCGCACAGCGTGGGACTCACCCACACCGATGAACCGGGCCAGGACGGGCGGCCCTACTGGGTCAAGGACGACCTGACGCTGGAGCCGGGGATGGTCCTGAGCGTCGACTGTCCGGTCCTGAACACCGGGATCGGCGGCTCGGCCCACATGGAAGACCTGAGCCTGATCACCGCCGACGGCGCCGAGCCCATCCATACCATCACCGACCCCGTCATCGTCGTATGACACCCCGGCAATGAAGCGCGAACTGAAGATCCTGGTCGTGTATTACTCGGTCAAGGGCGCCACCGAGGCGCTGGCGCGCGCCATCGGCCGCGGCATCGAAATGACGCCCGGCTGCGAGGCCGTGCTGCGCGCCGCACCCCCGGTCGCGGCGCAGTCCGGCGAAGCCATGCCCGCCGTCCCCGAGAGCGGCGCTCCGTACGTAAGCAAGGACGATCTCCGGGACTGCGCCGGCCTGGCGCTGGGCAGCCCCACCCGCTTCGGCGCCCCGAGCGCGCCGATCCAGCATTTCCTCGACGGACTCGCGGCGGAGTGGGTGTCCGGTCTGCTGGTGGACAAGCCGGCCGCGGTATTCACGTCGTCGAACAGCATGCACGGCGGCCAGGAAGCCACGCTGCTGTCGCTGGCGGTGCCCCTGATGCATCACGGCATGCTGATCACGGGCATCCCCTACACCGTGCCCGAATTGCGCAAGACCACGTCCGGCGGCTCCCCCTACGGCGCGTCGCACGTCGAGCGCACCAGCGCGAACGGCCTCACGCCCGACGAGAAGACCCTCGCCGAAGCCCTCGGGCGCCGCCTCGCCCACCTCGCCGGCGCCCTGCACACCTCCTGAACCGCGCGAAGGGTTTGCTCGCCCGTAATGCGATAATTGCGCGCGCCGTCGGATAAGCGGCCGAAATCACACTCGAGAGCCGAAGTGCAAGACCTGCGCAACATCATCGAAGCCGCGTACGAACAGCGTGCGGATCTCGCGCCCGACAGCGCGCCCGCCGAACTGCGCGCGGCCATCGACGAGGCAATCGCCCTGCTCGACCGCGGCGAGGCGAGGGTGGCCGAGCCGACCGACGACGGCTGGCAGGTCAACGAGTGGCTCAAGAAGGCCGTACTCCTTTATTTCGCGGTGATGCCCAACCGCGAGATCCCTGCCGGACACACGCGTTATTTCGACAAGGTCCCGCTGAAATTCGCCGGCGGCGATATCGAATCGTCCGGCGTGCGCGTGGTGCCCGACGCGCAGGCGCGCCGGGGCGCCTACATCGCCCCCGGCGTCGTGCTCATGCCCAGTTACGTGAACATCGGCGCCTACGTGGACAGCGGCACGCTCATCGACACCTGGGCCACCGTCGGAAGCTGCGCCCAGATCGGCAAGAACGTCCACCTCTCCGGAGGGGCCGGCATCGGCGGGGTGCTGGAACCCCTGCAGGCCGCGCCCACCATCATCGAGGACGACTGCTTCATCGGCGCGCGCTCCGAGATCGTGGAGGGTGTGATCGTGGAGCGCGGCGCGGTCATCGCCATGGGCGTGTATATCGGGCAGAGCACCCGCATCTACGACCGGGCCCGCGACGAGGTCATGTACGGACGCGTGCCGGCCGGCTCGGTAGTGGTGCCGGGCAGCCTGCCGGACGGCAAGAGCCGCGCGCAGCTCTACTGCGCCGTCATCGTCAAGCAGGTGGACGAACGCACCCGCCGTCGCACTTCCCTGAACGAGTTGCTGCGCGATGGCTGATTCCCGCGACCAGCGCACCATCGACCTCGCCCTGGAGTTGATGCGGCGGCCATCGGTGACGCCCGCGGACGGCGGTTGCCAGGAACTGCTTGCCGGCATGCTCGAGGAGGCCGGCTTCAGCGTCGAGCACATGCCCTTCGGCAAGGTCTCGAACCTGTGGGCGCGTCACGGCGGCGATTCGCCGGTGCTGTGCTTCGCCGGCCATACGGACGTGGTGCCGCCGGGGCCGCTGAAGGACTGGGAGCACCATCCGTTCGAACCGGAACTCGATGACGGATGGCTGAAGGGGCGCGGCGCCGCCGACATGAAGACCGGCATCGCGGCCATGGTCCGCGCCGGGATCGATTTCGCTGGCGACCATCCCGACCATCGCGGATCCGTGGCCTTTCTGATCACCAGCGACGAAGAGGGCCCGGCCAGGGACGGCACCCGCCGCGTGATGGACACGCTGAGCGCCCGCGACGAAACGATCGACTGGTGCGTGGTGGGGGAGCCTTCCTGCTCGGAAAAACTCGGCGACACACTGCGTGTGGGGCGGCGCGGGTCGCTGAGCGCCACCATGACCGTCCACGGCGAACAGGGCCACGTGGCCTACCCCGCCCTGGCGCAAAACCCGATTCAGAGCTTCGCCCCGGTGCTCGCGGACATGTACGCGACGCCGCTCGACGAGGGCAACGAGCATTTCCCGCCCACCGGCTTCCAGGTCGTCAAGGTGCAGGCGGACGCGGGGGCGACCAACGTATTTCCGGGAGAACTGGTCACGCGCTTCAACTTCCGCTTCACCAACCAGTGGAAGAGCGAGCAGATCAAGCAGTGGGTCGAGGACCTGCTAAGCCGCCACGACATCGAGTACGAGATCGAATGGCGCCCCGCCGGCGAGCCCTTTCTGACCGCCCACGGCCCGCTGGTCGAGAAGGCCCGCGACATCGTGCGCGAGGAGTGCGGGATCGACCCGGAGCTGTCCACCGGGGGCGGCACCTCCGACGGGCGTTTCATCGCGCTGCACGGCGCCGACGTTGTGGAATTCGGCGTGATCAACCGCACCATCCACCAGGTCAACGAGCGGATCCGGGCCAGCGACGTCGAAGGGCTCAGGCGCGTCTACGCCCGCATCGTGGAGCGGCTGCTGCTCGAACCGGACTCGGAGTAGGACGATGAACGTGGGTTTCATCGGCGTCGGCACGATTACCGAGGCGGTAGTCACGGGCCTTTGCGGGGCCGGCGCGCGCGGGCTGTCCATCCTGCTTTCTCCGCGCAACCGGGAACGCTCGCGGAACCTGAGCGAGCGCCATGCCGCCGTCGAGGTGGCCGCAAACAACCAGCAGGTGCTGGACCGCTCGGAGCTGGTCTTCCTTGCCGTGCGTCCCCAGGATGCCGGGGAGGTCCTCGGCGCGCTCGGCTTCCGGCGGGACCTCAAGGTCGTCAGCTTTATCGCAACGATGAGCTCCGGGGAAATCGGGCGGCTGGTCCGGCCTGCCCGGTTCCTCGGCCGCGTGGCGCCGGTGCCGCCGGTGGCGCGGCGCACCGGCCCGATCGCGATATGCCCGCCGAACCGGGAACTGGCCGACTTGTTCGACCCCGTCGCGACGGTGATCCAGGTGTCGGACGAAGCGCAACTCGACGCGTTCTTCTCCGCTTCGGCGCTGATGGCGCCCTATTTCGAACTGCTGGAGTCCGTCTCGGCGTGGCTGCGCGCCCAGGGGGTCGATCCGGCGGATGCGGACCGCTATACCGGCTCGCTGTTCGGCGGCATCGCCGAGAGATCGACCCAGCCCACCGGCGAGGGCTTCGCCGAACTGGTCGAGGAGCACGCGACCCGCGCCGGAATCAACGAGCAACTCCGCCGCGAACTGCTCGCCAGCGGGTTATATGAGCGGGTCCGGGCCGGCCTCGACCTCATCCAGGCGCGGATGCAGGGCCGCGCCACCCTGCACGACACGCTCGACCTCGAGTAGCTCCCAGGAGCGTCAGAACAAGTCCCAGGGGTAGGACATCTCCGAATCGACCGCGGCCAGCACCTTTCCGGTGGTCGCGTTGTCGTCCAGCGCCTCGACGATCAGGCCGGCCAGGTCGCTGCGGTTGATGATGCCTTCCGCGTCACGGCTCTCGCTTAAGTAACCCTTGCCCGTGGGCGGCCTCGACCTGAGCGCGCCGGGGCGGATGATGGTGTAGTCCAGGCCGCTGGCCATCAGGTGGTTTTCGGCCTGCGTCTTCAACGGCAGGATTTCGCGCAGGAACACCCGGGCCAGCCAGGGGGCCGCCATCTCGCTGTCGCCCGAACCGATGCTGGTCACGAACACCATCCGCTGCACGCCGGCCGCCTCGGCGGCGTCGAAGATGTTGCGGTTGCCCAGGTAGTCCGGACGCGGATCGCAGCTGAAGCAGCCCACCGTCGTGACGACCGAGGTGTAGTCGCCGCCGTCGAATGCGGCCAGCACGCTTTCCATGTCCAGCGCGTCGCCCACGGCGAAGTTCACGCCCAGCGGCTCCAGCCCGGAGCGGTCCGACGACGGGCGCACGAAGGCGGTGACCCTGTCGCCGCGTCCCGCGAGGATCTTGGCGACCTCCAGCCCGGTGTTCCGGGTGCCGCCGAACAGCAGCACATGGTGTCCGCCCTCGGGGGCCGCGTCGGCCTCCATTTCGAAGACGGGGTACTGGGTGGTTCGGAAGGACAGCAGGACCAGAACGGCGATGACGGCGAGGACTATGAGAATAATGCGTCGTTTTGTCATGAGAAAGCCTCTTTCGGGCGAAACCGGTCAGCCGGGAAACTGGGCCACGCCGGAAAGCGAGTTTGTTTGCCCGATGTTGTTGCTGCGGACGACTTCCCCGGTCTCCCGGCTGATGATCACGACCTCGCCGGTGAAGAAGTTGCCCACGATGATTCCTGTGCCGTCCACGGTCGGCCCCGAGGCCGCCCATCCGGGACTGCGCATGTCGTAGTAGCGGAGCGTTTCGCCTGAGTCCTTGTCGAGCACCACCAGGCCGTTGCCGGTGCTGATCAGCAGCGATCCGTCGAGCATCGGCATCAGGGTCAGGACCATGAAGACGTTCTCGTCGTCGTCGAACACTCTCAGGTCGGGCAATTGCCGGTCGTTGGCCAGGTCGTACTGCATGACCCGGTTGCCGGTCTCGGACAAATAGACCATCCGGGTGTCGTCGTCGGTCAGCACGGTCGATGTCACGCCATGGATGCCGACGACGCCGCCATGCGTGTCCGAATGGAATTCCTTCAGCAGCCGCGCGTCCGGGCTGAACTTGAAGATGTTGCCGTCGCCGATCACGTCGCGGCCGGTCAGCAGGTTGAAGACGGTCGTGTTGGTGGGAATGGTGGTGTTGGGCCCCTGCAGGTGCTCCCCGAAATACAGGCTGCCGTCGCGGGCGAAGGTCACGCTGCTCAGGCTGCGCTCGGAGAAACTGCGCACCGGCTTCTGCACCCCGTCCGGGCCGATTTCCACCACCGCCGGCGTCCCCTGAGCAAAGGCCCACAGTGTGCCGTCCGGCGCGAAATTCAGGCCGCCGATCTTGTGCGTGGTGCCTTTCGTGTAGAGCTCGCCCCTGAGGTTCAGTTCGGCGTCGTACTGGAAAATGCGCCCTGTGCCCATGTGATCGTCTGTGGGGTGGTCCATGATGGTGGACGCGACGAAGATGTCGCCCTTGACGAAGGGCTGAAAGGTGTTGACGCGCTCGTCGTCGCCCCATGCCAGGCTCGCCGCCAGGACCAGCCCCGGCGCCAATGCGAGGGCCCTCGAATACGGATTGCGGCTCGGCATTACATTTCCCCCATAGAGTCTGTGTCCCCGGAGGGGTATCCTGCCTCAAAGGTACAGCGGATTACCGGAAACTCGCCCGAACCGCGGAAATCCCAGACTCGATTGTCCGGCGCGCGCTCGTCGGGATCGATAAAGCCGTTGCCGTTGGCGTCGCAATAGGCATCGATGAGTCCCAGGAAATCGCCGGGGAGCGGCGCCCATCCACTTTGTTCGGCGGTCAGTGCGCCCAGGTCTGAAGCGCCTGCGGAATAGGACATCGCGGACCAGAAGTTGCCGTCCTCCTCGCCCTCCACCGTAAACCCGGAAATCCCTCCGGAAGCACCCTCGCTCGTTACCGGCCCCGCGGCATAGCTCATGCGCACGCTGCCGTTGTTGCGCCCCACCAGCCCGCCCACGGCATCGCCGCCGAAAACGGCGCCGGCAGCGTAGCTGTTGCGCACCTCGCTTAAGGAATTGAACCCCACCAGGCCGCCGATATTGCTCCCGTCGCCCTCGACCGCCGCGATCGAAAAACTGTTGCGCACCTTGGCGTCGGTGTTCATTCCAACCAGGCCGCCCAGGTCGTTGCCGCCAACCACCTGGCCGGTGGAATAGCTGCTCAGGACCAGGCCGAAGGTGTTCAGCCCCACCAGCCCGCCCAGGCCGCGGCTGCCCGATACTTCGGCGTTCGACCGGCTGAAATAGACGCCGCCGCGCACGTCGCCGACCAGCCCGCCTACCGCCTGGTTGCCCGAAACCGTGCCGGCCGACTCGCTGTAGGCCACCAGGCCGCCGCTTCCGCCCACCAGAACGCCAAGCGCCAGTTCGCCGGCCACCTCGCCCTCGGCGCGGCAGCGGTAAACCATGCCGAAATTGCTGCCCACCAGCAGCGCCACGCCGCCGCGGCCTATCACGACCGCATCCTCAAGCGCCAGGTCCCGAACGGTGCCCTGCGCGCCGAGCACGCCGATCAGGCCGATCCCGCTGCCCCCGGGCCTGGAGATGCGCAGTCCGCGGATCGTATGTCCCCCGCCGTCGATTACGCCCTGAAATCCGAAGCGGTCCAGCGTCACCATGCAGTTTCCGGCCCGGCCGCAGTCGCCGATCGGCTCGAAGTTGGGTACCGTGGAGGCGTCGAGATCGCGCGCCAGGCGGTAGTTGCGCGCCATGCGCGCGGCGCGGTCCAGGGTCGTGGACTTGCCTTCGCCGCTGCCCAGATTGCCGATGGCCTCGAGCTGACGGATGTCGCAGATCTCGTAGAAGCCGTCCGCATCGCTGTCGAGCACGAACTCGCCGGCATCGTCCGGGGCGGCATCGTAGGCGTCCGCCAGGCCGTCACCGTCCCGATCGTCATCGGCGCTGCCGGACAGGCCTGCGCAGGCGGCGCCGCCGACCCGGCCGGGGGCCTGCGCGGCGTCGTTGACCGCCTGCGCCAGCATGCTGTTGTAGCGGGCGATGTGGTCGCTGTGGTCGAACTTGGGCGGTCCCGCCGGGCCGCGGGGCGGACCGCCCTGTTGTGCGCCCGGGGCCGGGCCGGCGGCCGGCACGCCTTCCTGCGTGCGCTCCCATATTTCGAGCGGCGTCAGGTAGCCCGGCTGGCTGGCGTAGTAGGCGGCGATGTCCTCGAGGTCCTGGTCCGTCTTGCTGAGCACCGATCCGCGCATGAGCGAATGCGAGCGCCCGCCGTCGCGGTATTCCTTCAGCGAAAGGAACAGGTAGCGCTCGTGCTGCCCGCCGATCTTCGGATTGATCGGCGACGGACTGTAGCCGTCCTGCCCATGACAGGCGAAGCACTCCCGCGCCAGGCGCTTGCCACGCTCCACGTCGCCCTTGCCCCATGCGGATCCGGCGCCGCCCGTCGTCAGGAAAAGCGCCAGAATCAAGGTGGAAATCCGGGTTCGTCCGGTCATGAAAAACCACGCTGCAAGGCGGCCAACAATACAACAGGCAATTGCAATGGGGACGGGCAATCGATAAAATCCGCGCTCCTTGCGACGAGAACGACGACGTGCCCAGCGTACGGATAAAGGAAAACGAAGTCTTTGATGCGGCCTTGCGCCGCTTCAAGCGCGCCTGCGAGAAGGCCGGCATCCTGGCCGAGGTGCGCCGCCGCGAGTTCTACGAGAAGCCGACCCAGGTCCGCAAGCGCCAGAAGGCCGCCGCCGTCAAGCGCCAGGCCAAGCGCACCAGCCGCGAACAGAACCGCCGCCGCCGCCTCTACTAACCCCCTCCCCCCTAAAACCTGATTCCGCGCGCAGGAAGCACGGTCGCGTTTGGGCAAGCGGGGCGGATGGTGCAATATTCGGGTTTATGGCCGGCCCGATCCCGACAGAGTTCATCGACGATCTCCTCGATCGCGCCGACATCACGCAAATCATCGGCGAACGCGTCAAGCTGAAGCGCGCCGGCCGCGAATACAAGGGCCTTTGCCCGTTCCACAACGAAAAGACACCGTCGTTCACCGTAAGCCCCACGAAGGGCTTCTTTCACTGCTTCGGATGCGGCGCCCACGGCAGCGCCCTGAGCTTCATGATGCAGCACGACCGACTCGACTTCCCCGCCGCGGTCGAGGCGCTGGCCGACCGCTACGGCCTGGAAGTGCCCCGCCGCGGTCCGTCCCGGCCTTCCGGCAAGGGCCTGTATGAACTGCTGAACGGGGCGGCCCTGCACTACATCGAAGGACTCAAGGCCAGCACCCCGGCCAAGGACTATCTCAAGGGCCGCGGGCTGACCGGGAAGATCGCGCAGACCTTCGGGATCGGTTACGCTCCCGCAGGAAACGGCATCCTGGCGCGCTTCGGCCAAACGGACGAGGATCGCCGCAGGCTGGTCGACGCCGGCCTGGCGCTCAAGGGCGATTCCGGCGAGCTGTACGACCGCTTCCGCGACCGCATCATGTTCCCGATCCGCGACCGCCGCGGCCGCGTTACCGGCTTCGGCGGCCGGACGATGGGCGACGTCCAGCCGAAATACATGAACAGCCCCGAGACGCCGGTGTTCCACAAGGGTCGCGAGCTGTACGGGCTGCATGAACTCGGCCGGCGCAAGGTCAGCCGTTGCGTGCTCGTGGAAGGCTACATGGACGTGATCGGGCTGGCCCAGCATGACGTGCCCGGCGCGATGGCCACGCTGGGAACCGCGGTCACGCCCCAGCAGCTCACGCTGCTTTTCCGTATCGCGCCCAGCGTCGTGTTCTGTTTCGACGGCGACGAGGCGGGCCGCAGGGCGGCCGAGCGGGCGATGGAGCGGGCCCTGCCCGAAATGCGCGACGGCCGTCAGCTGAGCTTCGCCTTTCTGCCCGAGGGCGAGGACCCCGACAGCTACGTGCGCTCCGAGGGGGCGGCGTCCCTCAACGAGGTCATGGACTCCGCCATGCCGATGTCCGAGTTCCTGATGCAGACGCTTTCGGCGCAGTGCGACCACGCCACCGCGGAAGGACGCGCGCGGATGGCCGAACTGGCGCGGCCGCTGATCGGCTCCACGCCCATCGGCGTCTACCGGGACCTCCTCGTGAACCGCCTGGCCGAAGAGGTGCAGCTTCCGCGCGAGCGCCTGGGGCAGCTTCTCGAAACGTCGCAACGCCGGCGCGCCGCCGTCCGCCGGCAGGCGCCGGGAACGCTGCGAAACGACCCCTGGGGCAACCTGGCCGAATCGCTGGCCGGGCGGCTGCTCAATTTTCCGGAACTGGCCGTGGACCTCGATCCCCTGCCGGAACTTCAGTACCTGCAGGAACCGCGCGTGGGCCTGCTCGCGGACCTGTTCGAAACGGCCCGCTCCACGCCCGGGATCAACCCGGTAAAGCTTGTCGAGCGCTACCGCGAACGACCCGAACATGGCCTGATATCGCGGCTTCTGGCCAGGGAAACCGAACTCAGCCCCGAGCAGGCCAAACGGGAGTTCGAGGAGGGCGTCGCCAGGATGCGCAGGGAAAATTCCATCCGCGAAATGGCGGCCCGCACCCCTTCCTGAGGCCGGCGGCGGTCGGAACGCACGGAGACTCGACAGATGGCGCAGAAAATCTACCTCGCGGTCGTGGGCGGCATCTTCGTCGCCTCGGCCGTGTTTGCCTTCATAGACCCGCATTCCCTCGGGGCAGCCATGGGCATTGCGCCGGCGGACGCTTCGGGCGTGACCGAAATACGCGCGACCTACGGCGGCCTGGTGGCGGGCATCGGACTGCTGCTGATTTCCGGTGTATGGTCGCGGCGGCTGGCGTTCGCCGGGCTGGCCTGCACGGTATTCGGCGTTGGCGCCCTGGCGCTGACCCGGCTGCTTGTCGAGGTCTTCGCCGGCGCTCCGGGAATCCCGGCGAACCAGGGCCTGGCAACCGTCTTTGAGCTGATTGTCCTGGCGCTGGGCGTATTCTTCCTGCGGCGGGCCCTCAGGGAATGAAAGGCGGCGGGGCGAATACGGGAGTTGAATTCCCCTGAGACGGTTCCCACATCCGAAGCATCAAGGAACGCGGGCAGGGCGCCGTTTCCGTTCCCCTGCTTTATGGACCGTCATAAATGAGCGATAATTGTTTGATTGACTCTCCCGGAGGCCCGCCCCGCCCATGACCGCCGGAACCGCCACACAACGACGAGCGCGCCAGAGAAACTGGCTCAAGAACCTCATATCGCTTGGGCGGCAGCGCTCGTACATCACGCACACGGAACTGACCGATCAGCTCCCCGACGAGATCGTGGAGATGGAGCAGATCGAGGAGATCATCAACGTGCTGCGCGACATGGACATCAAGGTGTACGAGGAGGACGAGGTTCCGGATGCGGACACCCTGGCCCTGACCGAAGGCGAATCCACCGACGACGGCGACGTGGACGAGGCCGACGACGCCATCAGCGCGTTCGAAGTCGAACTGGGCCGCACGACCGATCCGGTGCGGCTTTACATGCGCGAGATGGGTTCGGTCGAGTTGCTCACCCGGGAAGGCGAAATCAGCATCGCCCGGCGCATCGAGCAGAGCCGCAGCGAAATCAAGCGCCTGATGGCCTATTACCTGCCCTCGGTGCAGCACCTGCTGGACCGCTATGAGGATTGCCGCGCCGGGCAGATGAAGCTGAGCGACCTGGTGGCCGGGATCATCGATCCGGACGAACCCGAAGACCTGCGTCCCGCCGCGGAGCGCGACCCGGCCGACAACGCCGCGCGCAAGCAGCCACCCGACCCGGTGGAGCTGGAAAGGCGCCTCCTGGCGCTCAGGGCCCAGTGCGCCCGCGTGCATCGCGCCCTGAAACGGGTGCGCAAGCAGGAGCTTCAGGCGCAGAACGGCGGAGACCCGGAGCATTTCGTGCTGTCCTGCCGCAATCTCAACCGCACCCAGCAGATCATGAGCCGCATGCTGCTGGAGCTGAAATTCACGCCGCGCGCCTTCGACGGCATGCTGGGTGCGCTGCATACCACGATGCGCGCGCCGTCCGACGACCAGGACGCGCTCTATCCCTCTTCCGTCGCGGGCTGCGAAAAGCGGCTGCGCCGGATTTACGTGCGCATGGCGAAGGTTCCGGTCAGGAGCTTCAAGGACTACTTCGCCAACGAACCGAGCAGCGACGAATGGCTCGAGGAGCAGCTGGCCAGCGAGGAATACGGCCCGAAGCTGGCGCCGTACGCCGAGGAAGCGCGGCAGCTCACGCGGCGGCTGCGCCGGGTGGAGGACCAGTGCTGCCTGCCGATCAACCGCTTCAAGGCCATCCCCAGGGAAGAGAACGGCAAGGCGATGGCCCGCGGGATCAAGGAGCTGTACCGGGAGATTTCCCACAACGAACTCAAGGCCAAGGACGCCAAGAAGGAAATGGTGGAGGCGAATCTGCGCCTGGTCATTTCGATCGCCAAGAAGTACACCAACCGCGGCCTGCAGTTCAACGACCTGATCCAGGAAGGCAACATCGGGCTGATGAAGGCGGTGGACAAGTTCGAGTACCGCCGCGGCTACAAGTTCTCCACCTACGCCACCTGGTGGATCCGCCAGGCCATCACCCGCTCGATCGCCGACCAGGCGCGCACCATACGGGTGCCGGTCCACATGATCGAGACGATCAACAAGCTGAACCGCATTTCCCGGCAGATGCAGCAGGAAATGGGCCGCGACCCCACACCGGAGGAGCTGGCGCAGCGCATGGAGATGCCCGAGGAGAAGGTGCGCAAGGTGCAGAAGATCGCCAAGCAGCCGATTTCGCTGGAAACGCCATTGAGCGAAGACGAAGATTCGCACCTCGGCGATTTCATCGAGGACCAGAACGCCACGTCACCGATGGACGTGGCCACCACGCGCGGGCTGGAGGAAACGATGCGCGACGTGCTGGCGACGCTGGGCGCGCGCGAGGCCAAGGTGCTGCGCATGCGCTTCGGCATCGACATGAACACGGACCATACGCTGGAAGAGGTCGGAAAGCAGTTCGATGTGACCCGTGAGCGCATTCGTCAGATCGAGGCCAAGGCGTTGCGCAAGCTGCGCCATCCTTCGCATGCGGAGCGGCTGCGCAGCTTTACCCAGGACGAATAAACGCGCTTCGAACCCGCTCTTCCTTGCCCCCTTCCTCCGGGGGACGCATTAATACATCCCTGTAGCTTGCTCCGGCATCCCTGCCTCCGATACCCCCGGAGGAAGGGGGCAAGGAAGAGCTTGCGCCGCAACGGCGCGCGACGGACTAGCTTGAGTAGCTGCTGCGAAGGGGGGCGATGCGGTTGAATACCAGGGCGTTGGGGGAGGAATCGACCGGGTCGGGCGTGAAGTAGCCCAGACGCTCGAACTGCCAGGTATCGTCCGCGCCCGCATTCGCCAGACGCGGTTCCAGACGGGCGCCCGCGGCCACTTCCAGCGACCGGGAATTCACCTGTTCGCTCAACGGCGGCGTCCCGGAGGCCAGGTTCGGTCGCTCGACGGTAAACAGCGGCCGGTACAGGCGCAGTTCCGCCGGAATCGAGTGGCGCGCGCTGACCCAGTGAATGGTGCCTTTTACCTTGCGGCGCGCGCCCTCGCTGCCGCTGCGGGAATCCGGATCGATGCTGCAATGGAGTTCCGCCGGCTCGCCGTCCGCCCCGCGCACGACGTCATCGCAGCGGATGATGTACGCGTTGCGGAGACGCACCTCTCCGCCCGGGCGCAGGCGAAAGAACCGCCGCGGCGGATCTTCCATGAAGTCGGTGCGCTCGATATAGATCTCGCGCGAAAAAGGCACGTTTCGGCTGCCCATATCCGGCCGCTTGGGATGATTGTCCGCGCGAAGCTCCTCGAAATGGTCGTCGGGCAGATTCGTCAGCACCACCTTAAGCGGCCGGGCCACCGCCATCGCGCGCGGCGCATCGCGGTTGAGCGCATCGCGAACGACGGTCTCCAGCTGATCGGCGCCGATCATCTGCTCGGAACGGCTGACGCCGGCGCGGGCGCAGAACTCGCGCAGCACCTCGGGAGGGTAGCCGCGCCGGCGAAGCGCCGACAGCGTCACCAGCCGCGGATCGTCCCAGTCCTCCACCGCGTCCATGCGGATCAGGTCCGCCACCCGGCGCTTGCTGGTCACAGAATGGCCCAGGTTGAGCCGCCCGAACTCGTATTGCCGGGGACGGGTCTTCAAATCCAGGCCGCTGTGATCCAGCAGCCATTCGTACAGCGGCCGATGGTCCTCGAACTCCAGCGTGCACAGCGAGTGGGTGATGCCTTCGAGCGCGTCGCTCAGGGTGTGGGCGAGATCGTACATGGGGTATATGCACCAGTCGCGGCCGGTGCGCGCGTGCGCGACGTGGCGCACCCGATACAGCACGGGATCGCGAAGGTTGATGTTGGGCGAGGCCATGTCGATACGCGCCCTGAGCACCTGCGCGCCGTCGGCGAAGTCCCCCGCGCGCATGCGCCGGAACAGGTCGAGGCTCTCTTTCGCCGAGCGGTCGCGGTAGGGGCTGGGCCGCCCGGGGCTGGTGAGCGTGCCGCGGTCGGCGGAGATCTTCTCGGCCGAACTGCTGTCCACGAAGGCATGCCCGCTCTCGATCATGTGCTCGGCGATCTTGTACAGCCGCGGGAAGTAGTCCGAGGCGTGCGTCACCAGCGGGGTGTCGAAACCCAGCCAGTTGACGTCGTTCCTTATGGCGTCGACGAAGGTCTGCTCCTCGGCCACCGGGTTGGTGTCGTCGTAGCGCAGGTAGCAGGAACCGCCGTGTTCGGCGGCGACGCCGAAGTTCAGGCAGATGGACTTGGCGTGCCCGATGTGCAGAAAGCCGTTCGGTTCGGGCGGAAAGCGCGTGACTACCCCCGAGTGCTTCCCGGACGCCAGGTCGTCGGCGACGATCCGCCGGATGAAGTCGTCGGCCGCCATGCTCCGGCGTCAGGTGCCGGGGGCGTAGTCGCTGACGACGTCGCGGCGGTGGTAGACGGGGCACAGGAAGCGGCCGATGGACCGCAGCCGGGTCAGCCAGCGGAACGCCGCCCCGTTCTTGCGGTTCGCCAGCACCTTTTCCACCAGCCATGGCGTGACGCGCTCCACCCTGTCCCCCAGGATGTTGTAGATCTTGCGCGCCTGCGCCGCGCGCTCGGTATCGCGTCCGCCCGCCAGCATCGACATGTCGGTGATCACGATGCCGGGGCTCAGCGCGCCCACGATCACGTTGCTGCCGCGCACTTCCTTGGCCAGCGACTGCGCCATGTAGCTGATTGCGCGCTTGGTGGAGCCGTACGGCGTGAGTCCCGGCGCGGTCATGCCGTTGCTGCCGAATCCCTCGAACACGTACACGGCGCCGCCGTTTTCCTGCTTACTCATACCGTCGATGGCGACCCGGCAGCCGTTGAAGGAACCGGTCAGGTTGGTGTTCACGACCTCCGCGACCTCTTCGGGCCGCAGCGTGTCCACGTTGGCGCGGCGATTGCTGATGCCGGCGTTGTTGATCCAGATATCGACGCCCCCGAAACGCCCGACCGCCGCGTCCCACAGCGCCTGCACGCTGGCGTAGTCGCTCACGTCGCAACCCTTGCCGAGCACCTCGCCGTGTTCGGCCAGGTCGGCGGCGGCGGCGGAAGCGCTGTCGTCGCTGCGCCCGCACACGACGACCCGGTGGCCGCGCTTGAGGAACTCGCGCGCCATGCCCTTGCCGATGCCGCGCGTGCCGCCGGTAACCACAACTGTCCTTGCCTCTGCCATAGCCGCCCCCAAGCGATCCCGGAAAGGCGGCTAATCTATCACGCCGCCGCGTGCAGCCCGCGGTCGGACAGGGAGGCCCGCGGCCGATACCCGGCCATGCTCCGCATTGACGGGTATCGTCCCCGACGCCTAATATTCCCCAATTCAGCGAGCCGGCGGCGAAGCGAAAGCCGGCAATCGTTCAGACCCCGGAGTTTCGAATGAACACGAACCCTTTGAGACAATTGAGTTTCTGCGTGCTCGGCATGGTGCTTCTGGCGCCGGCCGCGCCGGCCCAGGACGCGATCGAGGAAATCATCGTTACCGCCCGGCAGCGCGAGGAGACCCTGCGCGACGTGCCCGGAACGGTGCGCGTGCTCACCGCGGAGGACATCGAGCGGTCGGGCATCCAGCGCGCCGAGGACTTCGTGTACATGACGCCCGGCGTTTCCATCGTGGACACGGCCGAGGTCGGCGACACGCAGGTGAACATTCGCGGAATCAACGGCGCGCGCGATGCCGAGAACTCGTATGCTCTGATCGTCGATGGCGTGCTGATGACCAATCCGGCGGCGCTGAACCGCGAGTACGCGAACCTGAGCCAGATCGAAATCCTCAAGGGGCCGCAGGGCGCGCTGTACGGGCGTAACGCCGCCGCCGGCGCCATCATCATCACCACCGACAAGCCCAGCGGCGATACCGGCGGCTACCTCAAGGTAAGCGGCGCGGGCGACAGCACCTGGCTGTACTCCGGCGCCGTTGAAAGCGCCCTGGCCGAAGGCATCAATTTCCGCGTGCAGGGCGACTACCGCACAACCGACGGCTTCTACGAGAACACCTACCTCAACCGCGACGACATCATGGACGACTATCGCGGCTACAACGTCAATGCCCGGCTCACCTGGGACCCTTCCGAGGCGACGAGCTGGGACTTCAAGTTCCGTTATGGCGAAGTGGACGCGGCCTCGATCACCTTCAACGCTGCCTTTCACCTGCCGCTGTTCGCGCAGCTGTTCGGCGTGCCGCAGTTCTTCGAGGACGTCAACGACCACGAGTTCGTCTTCCAGACCAACATCGATCCCGGCAACGAACAGGAAGCCGCCGAGTTCTCCGCCCGCGTCGATCATGCGCTGGGCTGGGCCGACATGCGCGCCTGGTTCCTGTTCAGCAAGATCGACAACAACCTGAGCGCCGACGGCACCAGCGGCGCGTTCGGCTTCTTCAACGCCAACCAGCATTGCCTGGATTCGGTGACCGAGGCGTTCAACGCCGGCGTGCGGCTGCCCGCTCCCACCTACCTGGGACCCGACCCGAATTTCCCGGTGTCGCTGCTGGGACCCTACACGCCCATCGCCTGTGACGGCACCCAGTACCAGGAGCGCAAGCAGACCGACTACAGCGTCGAAGTACGGCTGAACTCCACCGGCGACGGGCCCCTCACCTGGCTGGCCGGCGCCTATTTCCTCGACATCGACCGCGAGGTGGGCGTCAACACCGGCCTGGACCTGGGCCACGGCATCACCAACGAGCTGTACGTTCCGCAGAGCGGCGACAACCCCACCGAGCAGCTCGTGCACGACCGTTTCAGCAGCCAGGTGGCGGCAGCGTTCGGCGAAGTCTCATACGAAATGACCGAAACCACGGAAGTCTCGCTGGCGCTGCGCTTCGACAGCGAGCGCCGCAAGGTGGAGAACCTGGTTCCGATCAACGCCCTGTCGCAGTACATCGACTGCGACGGACCGCCCTACACCGGCAACGCGCCGATCAACCCGGGCCTCTGCCCCGGCGTGAACCCGGCCGGTTCGATCGCACCCAAGTCCCGCACCTTCAGCCAGTTCCAGCCGAAGCTCTCGCTCACCTGGGACGTGACCGAGGACTGGACGGTGTTCGCCAGCGGCGGCGTGGGCTTCAAGAGCGGCGGCTTCAACAACCAGGGCGCCAAGGCCACGGTGGACATCTTCATCAACGGCCTGATCAACAACGTGTTCCTGGCGGGCGTCGGCGCGCCGCCGCAGGTGCCCGTGGGGATCACCGACGACGTGGACAAGGAAACCTCGGTTTCGCTTGAAGTGGGCGTCAAGGGCAGCCTGCTGGACGACCGCCTGAGGCTGGAAGCAACGGCGTTCAACGTGCAGGTGGACGACATGCAGTTCTTCGAGTTCCTGGTGGGCCCCTTCGGCCTGCTGCGGCTGAACGGCAACGTCGATGAAGTGAGCCTGCAGGGCGCCGAGGTGGGCGCGACCTGGGCGGTGACGGACATTCTCGATGTCTACGCCGGCTGGGGCTACGTGGACAGCGAGATCGAGGCCAACAGCGTGCGGCCGGACACGGTGGGCAACAAGTCGCCGTACACACCGGACTGGACGGCCAGCGCCGGCGCCCGCGTGGTGATGCCGCTCACCGGCGACTGGCGGTTTGCCGCCTCGGCCGACGTGTCAGCCGTGGGCGAGACCTGGTTCCACGTGGTCCAGGACCAGCAGCGCGCTACGCTGTTCAACGGCGTGGCCAGCGATTTCACGCCCACCCGGCGCGACAGCTACACGGTGCTGAATGTGCGCGCGGGCGTGGAAAACGACCGGTTCTCGGCCGTTGTGTTCGCCAAGAACGCGACCGAAGAGGTGTACCTGGAGGAGGTCATCCCGGCGCCCGAGTTCGGCGGCACCTTCATCCACCCGGCCGACCTGCGGCGCATAGGTGTAGAGCTCACCGCCCGCTTCTGAGGGAACCCGGGTAGGAGGGCGTCGCACCCTTCCACCCGGGAAACGAGGACGTTCCGTCCTCTAAAAACCTCGGGTGGAAGGGTGCGACGCCCTCCTACCCTACGGGGTTGCGGTCAGGCGCGTTGCGCTGACCAGGCTGTGACGATGTCGGCGGCCGGGGCCGACCAGATGCCGGTCTGCTCGGTAATGTGCTTCAGGGCCGACTCGAAAGCGCCG
The DNA here is from genome assembly GCA_965116895.1 of Gammaproteobacteria bacterium. Classification (GTDB taxonomy): domain Bacteria; phylum Pseudomonadota; class Gammaproteobacteria; order Steroidobacterales; family Foliamicaceae; genus Foliamicus. The sequence goes on from OZ220729.1 coordinate 2,272,817, forward strand.
ATGCGATGCGGCTGTCCCATCATCCACGGGTGGACGGACAGCGCGAGCAGCCGCCCGTGCCCCGTGCTCTCGGCTTCGGCCAGCAGGTAATCGCAGGCGTCCTTCACCTGGTCGGCGTACTCCCATTCGGAGTGCAGGTTGTTCTGGATGATGAACTGGTCGTCCAGTTCCAGCGACAGCGGCAGCGCGACCAGCTCGCCATGCCGGGTCGTGAACGGATAGGGCATGTCGTCGTTGATCCAATCGCCCATGTAGCGTATGCCCGCCTCGGCGAGCAGGTCCGGCGTGTTGTGGCTCTGCGAGCGCGCCGGACCCAGCCAGCCCGTGACGGGCCGGTCCACGGCCGAGCGCAGCGCCGTCAGCGAGCGGTCGATCAACTGCCGCTCGTCGTCCACGGCCAGTTCGCCGTGATGCAGGGTGTCCATGTGCCAGGAACTCGCCAGTATTTCGTTGCCGCGCGCGTTCAGGCGCTCGAGCAACTGCGGACAACGCCCGGCGAGGGCCGCGTTCACCGACAAGGTCGGCGTAATGCCCGCTTCGTCCAGGGCCTGAAGACAGCGGAACAGGCCCACCCGGTTGCCGTAGTCGCGCAGCGTAAAGTGGCGCAGGTCCGGATACGCCGTGACCATGCCGCCCGGCGGCCGGAACGGCTTGCCGCTCTGGTTCAGCGGAAAGAACTGCACCGCCACGTTGACCCAAAGCGCCACCCGGGCGCCGTTCGGCCATGCGATCGGATCGCGCTTCGACAGCATCGACCACTCGTAGCGGTCGTGGTCCATGCCGTAGCGGCGGCGCTGGTACTTCAGGTAGGCCGGGTCAAGCGCCATTCCCGCCGTCCCCCGAATTTCCGCCGCCCCACTTCGCCACGGCTTCGTCGTAGTAGTGCTCCACGAAGTACTCGGCAATTTCCCGGCCCGTGGTCACCCAGACGTCCGGGTGCCCGGTGATATAGGCCAGCGCCTCCTCGAACGCGCGTATCCGGTGCGGGTGCGCAACCTGGTAGGCATGCAGCGGCACGCACATGACCGTCCCGCCCTGTTCGCCTTCCCGGTACAGCCGATCGAAGGCCTGCCTGATCATCGCGCCGTAACGCCTGGGCTCGATACGGTTGACCACATAGACGATGGTGTCGTTGAGTTCCAGCGAGTAGGGCACGGAAACGAAGGGCTTGCCGGAGCGCACCTTGACGGGCGTGGGCTGGTCGTCGTGAAACAGGTCGCAGGTATAGAGCCCGCCGGCCTCGCTGAACAGGTCCAGCGTGCGCTCGGTATGGGTAAGGGCCGGGGCCAGGTAGCCGGAGCACTGCTGCCCGGTGTGTTCGGCGATGGTGCGCACCGAGTCCTCGATCACGGCGCGTTCCTGGTCCTCGTCCATGCCATAGACGTAGCGGGTGTTGTAGATGCCGTGGCTGAAGAATTCCCAGTTGCGCTCCCGGCACATGTCGATGATCTCGGGATGATGCTCGCAAAGCGCCACCGACAGGCTGACGGAGCCACGCACGCCATGGCGGTCGAGCAGTTCCATCATGCGCATGTGGCCGACGCGATTGCCGTAGTCCCGCGTGCCGTAGCCCTGGATATCGGGGGCCGGGCGCGGCCAGGCCTTGCGTATCGGATTGGTCGGCGGATCCAGTTCGTAGAACTCGATATTGGGCGCGACCCAGAAGGCGACCCTGGCGCCGTCCGGCCAGCGGATCGGCAGGCGCTCGTCCCAGGCGCGCCAGTCGTAAAGGGCCGGATCTTCCCGCACGGGGAATCCTAGAAGCTTACGCCGCGCGCCCGGCGAATGGGCGGGCAGCCGGGATGGTTCTCCAGCCAGCCGGCCACCGTGTCGAAGGGCTCCACGTCCGCGTACTTGAGCATGATGTCGCAGAGATTGGCGAAGTGCGGTATCTCGTGCTTGTCGGCGACGCACTCCTCCGGGACGATCGTCCGATAGCCATGCGAGAGCGAGGCGATGGCGGAGGCCCGCACGCAACCGGAGGTGCTGCCGCCGGTGAGTATCACCGTGTCCACCTTGTGCCAGATCAGAAGCGAGGGTATCAGGCTGTCGTGAAAGACACTTGCCATGCGCTTGTTCACGATGGCGTCGCGTTCGCGGTCCACGATCAGCCGCCCATCGAGTTCCGCGCGGGCGCCGCCCTCCTTGATGTTCTGAAGGGAATGCTCGGTATCGGTGCGCGTGCCCCACACACCGGCATCGTCGGCGTTGTCCATGTAGGCGACGTAGGTCCAGATCACCGGCATGTTCCTGTCGCGCGCCAGCGCCGACAGGCGATTGATGTAGTCGATCTGGCCGGGGTTGGTCTGGTAGGCCGTGGGAAAGCTGTCGATATCGGTATAGGCGCGCTGCAGGTCAATGTTGATCAGCGCCGCCTTTTCGCCGAAGCCGAAACGCGCCCGGTTGGGATTCGACTTGACCTCTTCCCAGTATTGGCGCGGCGTCAGATTGGAGGTTTGCATCTGTGGCATGGGCGTACTCCGGCTACATCGGGCGGCGTATGAACTCTTCGGGGCGGGGCGCAAGTATAAGACACGGGGGTCGATTGCTAGGCTACACTAGCCCGCCCGGGAGAGGGATTCCAGAGAACATGAAACGACGCAAAGGCTACGCTGACGGCCCGTTCGGCCAGATTCACTACCAGGAAGCGGGAAGCGGAACGCCGCTGCTGCTGCTCCACCAGTCGCCCAGCTCCTCGGAGATGTTCGAGGCGGCCTATCAGCCGCTGGCGGAGCGCGGAATACGCGCCATCGGCGTCGACACCCCGGGATTCGGCCAGTCCCACGTGCCCGACGAGCAGCCCTGGATCCCGGATTACGCGCAGGCGATCCGCAGCGTGATCGACCACCTCGAACTGGAACGCACCGCCGTGCTGGGCCATCACACCGGCGCGTCGATCGCCGCGGAGCTGGCGGTGATGGAGCCGGAGCGGGTCACCCGGGTGGTGCTGAACGGCGCGCCGCTGCTGACCCGCGAGGAGCAGGACAAGTGGAAGCAGGCGACCGGCAACCGCGTCGAATCCGGACCGAAGGCCGACGGCAGCCACCTGATGGACATATGGAACCGGCGCGTGCACTTCACGCCGGGCTGGACCAACCTGCGCGCCATGCACTGGGGCGTGGTGCAGATGCTGATCGCCGGCGAGACCGCCCGCTTCGGCCACGCTGCCGCCTTCGCCCACGACCTTTCCGAGCCCTTGCGCAAGATGACCCAGCCGACGCTGGTGTTCACCAACACCGGCGACGACATTTACGAGGTCTGCAAGCGCGTGAACAAGCTCAGGCCCGACTTCGCATACGCCGAGTTGCAAGGCGGCACTCACGACATCATCGACGAGCAGCCCGAGGAATGGACCCGCATCGTGGCTGACTTCGTTCTGAAGGACTAGGGGAACCAGCCATGACCGATACCCTGGGATGGCGCATGAAGTTCGGTGTGGTGGCGCCGTCCACCAACACCAGCGTGCAGCCGGAATACGACGACATGCGCCCGCGCGGCGTGACCAATCACTTCTCCCGCGCCTGGATTCCGGATGACCCCGTGAACAACGACGAGGAATTCCTGCAGCTCATGGAGAACATCCGCGCGGAGACCGAAACCGCCGTGGACCGCGTCATGACCTGCAGCCCCGACTACGTCGTGATGGGCATGTCGGCCGAGACCTTCTGGGAGGGCGTGCTCGGCGCCGAACAACTCAAGAAGAAGCTTGAGGAGCGCGCCGGCGTGTCGGTGGGCCTGGGTTCGCACGCCTGCCGCGACGCCATCGCCTGTTACGGCGACATCAAGCGGATCGGCGTGATCACCCCCTACATGCCGGTGGGAGACAAGGAAGTGCGCAACTTCTTCGAGGGCTGCGGCTTCGAGGTGGTCCACCTGGTGGGGCTGAAGAGCAAGAGCCCGATGCTGATCGCGCACGAGACCCCGGCCACGCTGCGGCGGTCGGTGCACGAGGTCAACGACGACTCGGTGGAGCTGATCATCCAGGTGGGCACCAACCTGGCGTTCGCGCATATCGCGCCGGAGGCCGAGAACTGGCTGGACAAGCCGGTGCTGGCCATCAACACCTGCACCTACTGGCACGCGCTGCGGGAGAACGGGATCGACGACAAGGTCCACGGCTTCGGCTCGCTGCTCGCCGAACACTAGTTCCAAAGTGGAATACGACTACACGCCGATCACGCAGCGGCCGCGGCTCGAGTGGCCGGACGGCAAGCGCGTCGCGCTGCTGATCACGTTCAATCTCGAGACCTGGGACCTCACCAAGGACACCGACGCGCCGTACTACGCCGGTGGGCCGCCGATCCTGCCGGACGCCCTGCCGGGCCGGGTGGCGGACTTTCCGAACTACACCTGGCGCGAATATGGCCAGCGCGTGGGCATCTGGCGACAGTTCGAACTGTTCGACGAGCTGGGCGTCACGCCGGGGTGCACGCTCAACGCCGTGACCTGCGAGCGGCGCCTGCCGATGGTCGAGGCCGCCATGGAGCGCGGCTGCGAGCTGATCGCGCACAACTACGAGCAGGGCGAGCTGCTGACGGACTTTTCCGGCGACGAGGCGCGCGAGCGCCAGGTAATCCAGCGCACGCTGGACATCTACGAGCGCACGGTCGGACGCAAGGCGCGCGGCTGGCTGTCTTCGTCGCTGCGCGGCACGCAGGCCACGCCGGGGATCCTGGCCGAGGCGGGGCTGCTGTTCTACTGCGACCTGATGAACGACGATCAGCCGTACCTGATCCGGACCCCGCACGGCAACATCGTTTCCACCCCGTACTCCAATGAAATCAACGACTTCACGATTCTCACGCGGCGCGGCCACACGACCGACGAGTTCCGCGACATCCTGATCGACGAGCTCGACGAGCTGTACCGGGAGGGCGCGACGCAGGCGCGCATGATGAACGTGGGGCTGCATCCGCACGTTTCAGGGCGCGCCTACCGGATGCGCGCCCTGCGCGAGTTCGTCGAGCACGCCAAGTCGCTGCCGGGCGTGTGGTGGACCACGCGCGAGGAGATCGCCGAGTGGTACCTGAAGCAGCTGTAGAGCCAGGACGTCCCGGACTCCTCGAAGGCAGGACCGCCGTCGTGACCGGCGCGGCGCAGGGCATCGGCCGCGCCTGCGCGCTGGCCTTCGCGCAGCACGGCGCCGGCGTCGCTCTGGCCGACATCGATCTCGAAGGCTGCGAGCAGGCGGCGCGCGAGATCGCCGTGGAGACCGGCGCCACGACCCTGGCGCATCACTGCGACGTGGGCGACGACGGGCAGTGCGAGGGTCTGATCGCCGCCACGGCGGAGCACTTCGACGGCCTGGACATCCTGCTCAGCAATGCCGGCATCCTGGCGCCCGGCGACGTGCTGACGGTAAGCCGCGAGGAATTCGATCGCGTGCACCGCGTCAACCTGCGCGCCGGGTTCGTGCTGGGCCAGCTCGCGGCCCGCGAAATGGTCAAACGCGAGAGCAGGGGCAGCATTCTCTACATGTCGTCGGTGAACGAACGGCTGGCGATTCCCAACCAGCTCGCCTATGTGGTGTCGAAGGGCGGGCTGTCGCAATTGACGCGGGCCATGGCCCTGGGCCTGGCCGTGCACGGAATACGGGTCAACGCCATCGGCCCCGGCTCCATCGAGACGGAAATCCTCAAGTCCGTAATGACCGACGAGAACGCGCGGCGGATGATCCTTTCGCGCACCCCCATGGGGCGCCTGGGTCAACCGGAGGAAATCGCCTCGGTCGCGGTCTTCCTCGCCAGCGAAATGGCCTCCTACATCACCGGCCAGACCCTGTTCGCCGACGGCGGCCGCCTGCCGCTGAACTACACCGTCCCCGTCTAGCCCCACATGCCGGTGGAGGCGTAGCGCTCGCCGCCGTCGGAAAGGATGGTGGCGACGACCGGGTAGCGGCCGGTGGCGGCAACCTGCAGTGCGGCGTGCACGTAGGCGCCGGACGAGGGTCCGACGAACAGTCCGGCTTTCGAGAGCCTCCTGCACAGGGCCGTCGCCTGCTCCATGCGCACGTCGATGCGCTCGTCGATCAGGTCCTCGCGCAGGATCGCGGGCACGATGTCGTCGGGCGCGCCCAGCGGCTTGAGGCCCTCGATTCCGGGAAACACGTCGGGAATCACGCAGGTGATGTGCAGGCCGGGATTGGCTTCGCGCAGCCTGTGGCCGGCGCCGGTAATGGTGCCGCCCGTGCCCACGCCGGCCACGAAGGCGTCGGGCGCGCTTCCGGCGGCCTCGCCGACCTGCGCCAGCAGCTCGGCGCCGGTACTGTGGTAGTGCGCCCTCCAGTTCTCGTCATTGGAATACTGGTCGCAATGCCAGTAGCGCTCGGGCTGTTCGGCGGCCATCCGTTGCGTTTCGCGCAGCGCATGGTCGTAGCCCTCGATCGGATCCGTCAGGATCAGTTCCGCGCCGTGCGCCTCGATCCGCTGCAGGCGCTCGCGGCTGGCGTTGCCGGGCACCACCAGGGTGACGGGAATGTCCAGCGCGGCGCCCAGCATGGCGTAGGCGATGCCCGCGTTGCCCGAAGAGGAATCGAGAAGACGCCGGTCTCCGTCCAGACGCCCGTCGCGCAGCGCGGCCGACAGCATGCGGGCCACCGGGCGGTCCTTGATGGAGCCGCCGGGATTGGTGCTCTCCAGCTTGGCGAACAGCCGCACCCCGTCGGGAATTTCCTCCAGGAAGTCCAGCTCCACCAGCGGGGTCTCACCGACGCCGGCGAACAGCCCGGCGTCATCGACCGCCAACGGCAGCGCGGGTTCGCCCGCGTCGATTGCCCTTGCCTGCATGGCTACCCCGCCAGCGCGCAGAACTCCTGGTAGTCGATGTAGCCGGGAAATTCCGCGCCGTCGGCACAATAGCGGCATTCGGGGTTGCGGGCCTGCGTGAATTCCGTGAAACGCGCGGACAGCGCATCGTAGTGCAGCAGCCGCCCCACCAGCAGGTCGCCGGCGCCGAGCAGGATCTTGATCGTTTCCACCGCCTCGAGAAGCCCCACCACGCCCGGCAATATGCCCAGCACGCCCGCCTCGGCGCAGGACGGCGCCAGTTCGGGCGGCGGCGGCTCCGGGTACAGGCAACGGTAGCAGGGGCCCGGCTCACCTTCCCGCGAAGGCCAGAACACCGTGACCTGCCCCTCGAAACGGAACACCGAGCCGTGCACGTTGGGGACCCGGTGCTTGACGCAGGCGTCGTTGACCAGGTAGCGCGTCGCGAAGTTGTCGGAGCCGTCCACGACCACGTCGTAGCCCTCGAACACTTCCTCGACGTTGGCGCTCTCCAGCCTCAGCCGGTGCTCCACCACGTTGACGGCCGGGTTGAGCGCCAGCACCGCCTCGCGCGCCGAAGCCACCTTGGACACGCCCACGCGCTCGTCGGAGTGCAGGATCTGGCGCTGCAGGTTGCTGCGGTCCACCACGTCGTGATCGACGATGCCGAGCGTGCCGACGCCGGCCGCGGCCAGGTACAGCGCCGCCGGCGAGCCGATGCCGCCGGCGCCGATCAGGAGCACGCGGCTTTCCAGCAGCTTAAGCTGGCCGGCCTCGCCCACTTCCGGCATGACCAGGTGGCGCGAATAGCGTTCCCGGGCGTCGGCATTGAGCATTTTCGGGATCTCGAAAGGCAGGCCTTCGTCCTTCCAGCCGTTGAACCCGCCGGTCAGCGAACGCACGTCGCGGTAGCCCATGCGCCTCAAGTCGTCGGCAGCGAACAGCGACCGCTGGCCGCTTGCGCAGGTGACCACCAGCGTGCGGTCCAGGTCCGGGACCGCCTCCTCGATCCTCAGCTCCAGGAAGTTTCGGTCCAGCCTGAGCGCGCCGCCCGGGCTGCCCTGAGCGACTTCGCCGGCATCGCGCACGTCGATCAGCGCCGCGCCGGACCGTTGCAGTTCCAGCGCCTCGCGCGGGCTGACTTCCGGAACCTTGCTCCGGATGTCGGCCAGCCGGCGGTCCCTGGCCCTCACGCCGCGCCTCCCGCCACCGCGGGCAGGATCGAGAGGACGTCGCCGTCGCTCACCCGGGTGTCCATGCCGTCAAGCGTGCGCACGTTGTCGCTGCCGAGATAGATGTTCACGAACTCGCGCGGCTGACCGTCGTCCTTCATGACCCGCTCCAGCAATTCGGGGTGTTCGGCGCCGATTGCGCCCAGGACGGCGCCGACATCCGCGCCTTCCGCGGCGATTTCAGCCTGACCTCCGGCGAAACCGCGAAGCGGCGTGGGGATGCGCACGATTACCCTGCTCATGCCGCAACCTGCTCTTCCACGAATCCCTCGCCGTTCAGCCGCCAGGAACGCAGGTCCTCGACGCGCGCGCCGCTCACCGAAAGGATGACGTAGGAATACCCGTCCCAGGCGGCCTCGCGGTCCGTCTCGGATGGGCGCGCCGGGTGATCGGGATGCGTGTGCCAGAATCCGACGATCTCCAGGCCGGCCTCGCGCGCCGCCAGGTCGGCCGACATCAGGTCGTCGGGATCCAGCACGTAACGGTCGCGCGCGCGCTCGGTATTGAGATTGCGGGCCTCGAACACCCGCTCGACCCGCACCTCGTCGTCCGCGCAGGCCCCCACCAGGACGCCGCAGGTCTCATACGGGTATCCGTTCACGGCTATTGTCGCCAGTTCCTTCCGCAGCGGAGCGGGCAGACTGATCCTGTTCATAGGGGAAACGCGGGGCGGCTGAATGGGATGGCGCATTTTACTATCCGCGGAAGCGGATAAAATTCGCCGTTTTGCGGGCGTTCGCCCGAAGCTTGGGACAGACCTTATGAACTATGTGTACAGCGCCATCGCCGCCGGGGCATTGGCGATTCTCTACGGGCTTGTGAGCACGCGCTGGGTGCTGAAGCTGGATGCGGGCAACGAGCGAATGCAGGAGATCGCCGCGGCGGTGCAGGTCGGCGCCCGCGCCTACCTGAACCGGCAATACATGACGGTCGCCCTGGCGGGCCTGCCGCTGCTGCTGATCCTGGGTTTCGTGCTCGACTGGGCGGTGGCCGGCGGGTTTTTCCTCGGCGCCGCTTTTTCCGGCGCGGCCGGCTATATCGGCATGAACGTCTCGGTGCGGGCCAATTCGCGCACCGCCCAGGCCGCCCACAACGGAATGAACGCCGCGCTGGCGGTGGCCTTCCGCGGCGGAGCGATCACCGGAATGCTGGTGGTGGGACTGGCCCTGCTGGGCGTGGCCGGCTATTACCTGGTGCTGGACAGCGCGGGCATGGGCACGGCCGACGTGCTGCATGCGCTGGTGGGACTGGCCTTCGGCGGATCGCTGATCTCGATCTTCGCGCGCCTGGGCGGCGGCATCTTCACCAAGGGCGCGGACGTGGGCGCCGACCTGGTCGGCAAGGTCGAGGCCGGCATCCCCGAGGACGATCCGCGCAACCCCGCGGTGATCGCCGACAACGTGGGCGACAACGTGGGCGACTGCGCCGGAATGGCCGCCGACCTGTTCGAGACCTACGCCGTGACCGTCATCGCCACGATGCTGCTCGGCTTTCTGACCATCGAGGAGGCGCCCGACGCGGCGGTGCTCTACCCGCTGGCTATCGGCGCCGTATCGATCGTGGCCTCCATCATCGGCACCTTCGTGGTGCGCGCGGGCAAGGGCCAGGGGGTAATGCCGGCGCTCTACAAGGGCGTGATCGTGGCCGCCGTGCTCGCGGCGATCGGGATCTGGTTCCTTACGCAACGGATGTGGGCCGACGCCGGCTCGTATCCGCCCGCAAGTCTGTTCGGTTCGGCGCTGATCGGCCTGGTGCTCACCGGCGTGATCATGTTCATCACCGACTACTACACCGGTACGCAGTTCTCGCCGGTGCGCAAGCTGGCCCAGGCCTCCTCCACCGGCCACGCCACCAACATCATCGCCGGGCTGGGGCTTTCGATGAAGGCCACCGCGCTGCCGGTGCTGGCGGTCTGCCTGAGCATCCTGTTCACCTACCAGCTCGCCGGACTGTACGGCATCGCGATCGCCGCCACGGCCATGCTCTCGATGACCGGGATGATCGTGGCGCTGGACGCCTTCGGCCCCATCACCGACAACGCCGGCGGCATCGCGGAAATGGCCGAAATGCCCGAGGAAATCCGCAACATCACCGACCCCCTGGACGCCGTGGGCAACACCACCAAGGCGGTTACCAAGGGCTACGCCATCGGCTCCGCCGGGCTGGCTGCGCTGGTGCTGTTCGCGGACTACACACACAACCTGCAGGCGGCCGGCAAGAGCTTCGTGTTCCGCCTCGACGACCCGGCCGTGATCATCGGCCTGTTCATAGGCGGCCTGATCCCGTACCTGTTCGGCGCGCTGGCGATGGAAGCCGTGGGGCGCGCCGCCGGCAGCGTGGTGCAGGAAGTGCGCCGCCAGTTCAGGGAGATCCCGGGGATCATGGAAGGCACGGCCAAGCCCGACTACGGGCGCGCCGTGGACCTGCTGACCCGGGCGGCGATCCGCGAGATGATCGTGCCCTCGCTGCTGCCGGTGCTGGCGCCGGTGGTCCTGGTGCTGGTGATCGGCTGGCTGATGCCCGAAGGCGCGGGCGCCAGGGCGCTGGGCGGCATGCTGATCGGCTCCATCGTCACCGGGCTGTTCGTGGCGATCTCGATGACCACCGGAGGCGGCGCCTGGGACAACGCCAAGAAGTACGTGGAGGACGGCGCGCTGGGCGGCAAGGGCTCGGAGGCGCACCACGCCGCCGTGACCGGCGATACCGTCGGCGATCCCTACAAGGACACCGCCGGCCCCGCCATCAACCCCCTGATCAAGATCGTCAACATCGTCGCCCTCCTCATCGCCCCCCTCCTCTAACCTTGGGGAATCATGGCGCAGGAGATGGATATGCAGGCCAGGGAGCGGATGGTGCGCAGCCAGGTCCGCTGCTGGAACGTGCTGGACGAGCGCGTGCTGGCGGTATTCCGCGATCTGCCTCGCGAGGATTTCGTGCCGCAGCAGTACCGCGAGCTGGCCTACGCCGACCTGGCGCTGCCGCTGCCCGGCGGCCAGGAAATGATGACGCCGTCCATGGAGGGCCGGATCCTCCAGGCACTCGACCTCAAGCCCGTCGATCGCGTGCTGGAGGTCGGCACGGGCAGCGGCTGGCTTGCCGCCTGCCTGGCGCAAATGGCCGGCGAAGTGCACAGCCTCGAGATTTCCCCCGAGCTGCACGCCGGCGCGACGGAAAGGCTCTCGACACATGCGAACGTCGAGACCATTTGCGCCGATGCATTCGAGTGGAAGCCCGACACCGCGTACCAAGCCGCAGTCCTGACCGGCTCCATGCCGCAGTACGACGACCGCTTCGAGCAATGGCTGGACGAGGGCGGCCGGCTGTTCTGCATCGTGGGGCGGCAACCGATCATGGAAGCGCTGCTGATCACGTCCGGCGAGGCCCGAACCGAGGAATCGCTGTTTGAAACCGTTGCCGAGCCATTGACGAACGCTCCTCAACCCGACCCCTTCCGCCTGTAGCCCGTCGTGGCGTGTCCCGCGGGCCCCGAGCCTGCCGGCGGCAGCGGTTAGAATCCCCCCGTTGACTTGGGCAGCTGGTCACCAATGAAGAAACTATTGCTTTTCGCCACGCTCGCGGTGCTCGCCGGAGCGCCCCTTCCGGGATCGTCTGAAAACCTGATTGAGGTGTACCAACGCGCGCGCACCGGCGATCCCGTGCTGCGCGAGGCCGAGGCCCGCCTGATGGCGGCGCAGGAGACCCGGTCGCAGGCCCGCAGCATCCTGTTCCCGGAAATCGACGCCACCGGCAACTTCACGCGCAGCGACGCCCGCAGCACCCTGCTGTTCTACGCGCCCACGCCTACCGGCGAGTTCGCTCCGATCACCGATACCAGCTCGTCGGATGCGCGTACCCGCGGCTGGGGACTGACGCTGAGCCAGACCCTGTTCGACTGGGGCGCCATCGTCGCCATGGGTGCGGCCAAGGACATCCTCGCGCAGTCCGAGGCGGACTTCGAAGCGGCCCGCCAGGAGTCCATGCTGCGCACGTCCCAGGCCTACTTCGCAGTGCTGGGCGCGCAGGACGAACTGACCGCGCAGAGCGCCGCGCGCACCGCCATCGCCCGGCAACTCGAGCAGGCGCAAAAGCGCTTCGAAGTGGGCCTGATCGCCATCACCGACGTGCAGGAGGCCCAGGCCGCGCACGACCAGGCCGTGGCCGCGGAAATCGCCGCCAAGCGCGCCCTGGCGAGCGCCGAAGAGCAACTCCGCGAGATCGTCGGCGCGCCGATGCCGGTCGCCAGCCTGACGCGGCCCGGCGAAGGCATGCCGCTGCCGCTGCCCTCGCCCAACGTCGAGCAATCGTGGGTGGACACGGCGCTGCAGCAGAACCCCAGCCTCGTTTCCGCCCGGCTGGCCGCATCGATTGCCGAGAGCGAAGTCAAGCTGCGCCGTTCCGACTACCTGCCGACCCTGGAACTGGTGGCGGACACGGGCGGCGGCAACGGCAACCGCGAGCGCGTTTTCCGGGGACTGCCCAGCGAGTTCCGCGACAGCAACCGCAACAATTCGGTCCGGCTGACGCTGTCGGTTCCGATATTCGACGGCTTCAACCGGAACTCGAGGGTCCGCGAGGCCAGGTTTCTGCACCGCGCATCCACCGAACGCCTGGAAGGCGTGGAACGCATGGTGGTGCGCCAGACCCGAGACGCCTTCCTCGGCGTAAGCTCCGAGATTTCCCGCGTGAACGCCCTGCGACAGGCGGTGGCTTCGAGCCGGACCGCCTTGCGGGCCACCGAGGCCGGCTACGAGATCGGCACCCGCACCATCGTGGACGTGCTTGCCGCGCGCCAGGCGCTGGTGGCCGCCGAGAGCAACTATGCCCGCAGCCGCTACGACTTCATCGTCAACGTGCTGACGCTCAAGAACGCGGCGGGCATTCTGAACGAAGCGGACCTCGCCGAGGTCAGCCGCTGGATGGAGGAGACCGAGGCGGAAGAAGCGGCTCAATAAGGGCGAGCGTCTCCTCGAGAACATCCTTCCCCGCCGCCAGGCAGCTCCTGGCCGCTGCTCCCGCGCTGCGCAGCGCAAGCTCGCTGTCCAGCAGGCGGGCCAGCCGTCCGGCCAGCTCCCTGGCGTCATGCACGCTGAAAAGCGCGCCGGCCTCGCCCAGAAGGCGGGCCGTGTCCCGCGTCTGGAACAGGTGCGGGCCGGCCAGGACCGGCAGGCCGAAGGCGGCCGGCTCCAGCAGGTTGTGACCGCCCACCTCCGCGATGCTGCCACCCACGAAGGCCACGTCGGAGGCGGCGTAGAAGGCGTTCATCTCGCCCAGGGTGTCCAGCAGGAACACCTGCGCTCCGGGCGGAGAGGAACGGTCGCTGGAGCGGACCCCGATCTTCAGCCCGCTCTGCCTCAGCAAGGCGCGCACCGCCGCGAAGCGCTCGCGATGGCGCGGCGCGATGATCAGCAGCGCGTCATCCCGGCCGGCCAGCACCTGGCGGTGCGCATCCAGGGCCACGTTCTCCTCCGGTTCATGGGTGCTGGCGGCAATCCACACGGGCCGGTCCGGGCCGATCGCCCGGCGGATTTCCGCGCCGCGTTCGAGCATCCCGGCCTGCGGCCGGAAGTGAAACTTGAGGTTGCCGGTCACCCGCACGTCCAGACTGCCGGGGCCGAGTTCCGTGAAACGCCGCGCGTCCTCCTCGCTTTGCGCGCCGACGACCCGCACCGCTCGCAAGGCCGCCGAGGCGAGCGCGCGCACCCGCCGGTAGCGGGCATGGGAACGCTCCGACAGGCGGGCGCTGACGATGGCCAGGGGCACTCCTGAGGACCGGCAGGCCGCGTACAGGCCGGGCCAGATCTCGGTTTCCAGGATGACGCCCATGGCCGGGCGCGCGGCGCGCAGGAAGCGCCGGTTGACGACGCCCAGGTCCAGCGGCAGCAGGCAATGTGACTGCGTTTCGCGCAGGCCGCGCCGGATCGCGTCGGAACCGGCGGGCGTGAAGGCGGTAAGCAGCATGGGGAGGTCGGGGCGGCGGGCATGCAGCTCCCCGGCCACGACCGAGAGCGCGCCGGCCTCGCCGAGCGAGGAGCCGTGCAGCCAGATTCCTCCCGGGGGAAGCTGCGGCGTATTGATGGCCCAGCGTTCGGACAATCGGCGGCGCCAGCCGGGGTCGCGCGCGGAGCGCGCCAGCATGTAGGCGCACATGGCGGGCGCGGCAAGCCACGACAGCGCGCCGTAAGCGCCCAGCACCACCTTGTCACGCACGTTCATCCGCACGTGCGCATGCCCGCGCTTACCCATGCCCCTGCCGGCCGGGAGACACATGAATACATCCATGTAGCTTGCTCCGCCATCCCTGGCTCCGATACTCCCAGCCGGCAGGGGCATGGGTAAGCGCTCCACTCTTGGGCATGAAAGCGCAAAGGCTTTGCGCTCCCAGGGACCGGCGACGGTTGCGTCATTCGCGGGAGAGGCGGTTGAGGAGGGTGGTGGTGGAGAGGCCGTCGTGGTACGGGAGGATGGCTACGCGGCCGCCGAGGCGTTCGACGGCATCGGCGCCGGCGATTTCTTCGGGTTTGTAGTCGCCGCCCTTCGCGAGCACGAGAGGGCCGACCTGCTCGATCAGCGCGGCCGGCGTGTCTTCGCTGAAGGGCACGACCCAGTCCACGCTGCCCAGCGCGGCGAGCACCGCCATGCGCTGATCGAGCGGCACGACCGGCCGCGAGCCGCCTTTCAGCCTGCGCACCGACTCGTCGTCGTTGACCGCAACCATCAGGCGGTCGCCCAGCGCCCGCGCCTCGGCCAGGCAGGCGGTATGGCCGGCGTGCAGCAGGTCGAAGCAGCCGTTGGTCATGACCAGAGTCCTGCCCGAATCGCGCAGCCGCCGGCCGATGGCCGCGGCCTGGGCGGCGTCGACGATCGCGGAATCGGCCGCGCCCGGCTCGCGAAGCTCTTCGGCCAGGTCGCGCAGATGAATCGGCGCCACGCCCACTCGGCGCACGACCACGCCGGCGGCGACATTGGCCAGGTGCGCCGAATCCTCCAGTTCCGCGCCCACCGCGAGGCCGGCGGCCAGCACCGCGGTCACGGTGTCGCCGGCGCCGGTGACGTCGTAGACCTCCCTGGTGCGGGCGGGGATATGGCGGGAGGGCCCGGTGGCGGGCGCTACCAGCAGGCCCTGTTCGCCCAGCGTAACCACCATGCTGCCGATATCGAGGAGCGAGCACACCCGCTGCGCCCGCGCGGCCATCTCCTCCGCCGTCTCCCCGGAGCCTCCCAGGGCCGCCTCGAACTCGGCGCGGTTCGGAGTGAGCAGGCCGGCCCCGCGATAGGTTCCGAAATCGGTGGACTTGGGATCCACCAGGACCGGCGTGCGGCCGGCGCGGGCGGCCTCGATCAGCGTGCCGGCATCGGCCAGGCTGCCCTTGGCGTAATCCGACAGCACCGCCGCCGAACAGCCGTCGAGCAGTTCGGCATAGCGCACCATGAGGCGCGAGGCGTCATCGGCGCTGAACGGCGTTTCGCGGTCCAGCCGTATGACCTGCTGATTGCGGCTCAGGACCCGGAGCTTGCGGACCGTCGGGCGGGTTTCCGAACGCAGCCATTCACAGGTCACGCCGGCGCCCCGCATCGCGTCGTCAAGCGCCTCGGCCTCGTCGTCCTTGCCGACAATACCCAGCAGCGTCACCCGGGCGCCCAGCCCGGCCAGGTTGCAGGCCACGTTGGCCGCGCCGCCCGGACGGTAGTCGCGGCTTTCGACCTGGATGACCGGCGCCGGCGCCTCGGGGGAAATGCGCGTGGCCGCTCCAAGCCAGTACTCGTCGAGCATGACGTCTCCCGCCACCAGGACGTGCGCTTTCGAGTAATCGGGAATCACGGCAACACCGGCCGGTGCGCGGTCAATTACACTTCGAATCGCCGCAATTCAGACAGGTCAGGCAGCCGTCCATCATCACGACGGCGGCGGTGTGGCAGCGCCCGCAGAGTTGCGCGCCGGCGGGGAAGGAGTTCCGGGCGAAGGCGTCTTCCTGGCGCTGGGCGTCCTCGAAATCCTGCCGCTTGGCTTCCAGCGCGCGGCGCTGGGCGGGGTCCAGGGAGTGTTCGCCGAGGAAACCGATCCGCTCCAGGTGCTCGCCCACCACGCAGCCCAGTTCGGCGATGATCGACGGCATGTATACGCCGCCGGGCTGCCAGTAGCCGCCGCGCGGGTCGAACACGGCCTTGAGCTCGTCCACCAGGAAGGCCACGTCGCCGCCCTTGCGGAACACGGCGGACATGACCCGGGTCAGCGCCACGATCCACTGGTAGTGATCGAGGTTCTTGGAATTGATGAAGATCTCGAACGGCCGCCGGCGCTCGTCGGCCGTGCCCTCGTTCAATATGATGTCGTTGATGGTCACGTACATGGCGTGGTCGGACACCGGGGTCTTGACCTTGTAGGTGGTGCCCTCCAGGCGCTCCGGGCGCTCCAGGCCCTCGTGCATGCGCACCACCTTGCCGTCCTCGCTGGCGCTGAGCGGCGGGCGCGCGGCGGGCGCCCTGGGCAACTCGGGCTGCGCGGGCGCTTCGGGCGCGGCGGCGGGCTGTTCGGCGGCGGAGGCCTCCCCGGCGTCGGGTTGCTCCACACGGTAGCCGACGATCTTGCCGGCGATTTTTCGGGCTGTTTCAGTCATGTTTCAGAATTTGCCGTAGTAGCCTTCCTTGAGTGCGTCGAAGAGGTTGGCGGCGGTATGCACCTGGCCGTCGTACTCGACTTCCTCGTCGCCCGCGAACCTGACCTCGCTGCCGTCTTCGAGCTGGAAGACGTAGAAGGTGCTCTTCAGGTCCTTCTCCTTGACCAGCACGCCCTGGAAGGCGGTGGGATTGAAGCGGAAGGTGGTGCAGCCTTTCAGGCCGCTCTTCCAGGCCTCGATGTAGATGTCCTTGAATCGATCGTAGGGGTAGTCGGAAGGCACGTTGGCGGTCTTGGAGATGGACGAATCCACCCACTTCTGGGCCGCGCCCTGGATGGCAACGTGTTCCGACGGCGATACGTCGTCGGCGGTAACGAAGTAGTCGGGCAGCGCCTGCTCGCCATCGCCTTCGGGATTGGCCTCGGGATTGATCCGCTCACGGTAGGCGAGCAACTCGTACGAGTAAACGGGCACCTTCTCCTTGGTCTTGCGCCCCTCGCGGATCACGTTGCGGAAATAGTGGTGGGCGAAGCTGGGCTCGATGCCGTTGCTGGCGTTATTGCCCAGCGACAGCGAGATGGTGCCGGTGGGCGCGATCGACGAATGATGGGTAAAGCGCGCGCCGTCCTCGGCGATGGCATCGACCAGTTCGGGGTCCTCGCCGGCCACGCGCTGCATGTAGCGGCTGTAGCGCGCCATCAGCACCTTGCCGGGCAGCCTGTCGCCGGCGGTGACGCCGTCTTCGACCATCTCGGGCCGGCGGCGCAGCATCTGCGGGGTCACTTCGAACTCCTCGTCCATGATCGGCGCCGGGCCCTTCTCGCGCGCCAGTTCCAGGCCCACGCGCCATCCGGTCACGGCCAGTTCGCGCGCCACCCGCTCGGTGAATTCGGTGGAATCGTCGCTGCCGTAACGGATGCGCAGCATGGTCAGCGTCGATCCCAGCCCGAGGAAGCCCATGCCGTGGCGCCGCTTGCGCAGAATTTCGCTGACCTGGGTGTCGAGCGGCAGGCCGTTGATCTCCACCACGTTGTCGAGCATGCGGGTGAAGATCGCCACCACCGCGTTGAACTCGTCCCAGTCGAAACAGGCCCTCTTCGTGAACGGTTCGCGCACGAAGCGGGTCAGGTTCACCGATCCGAGCAGGCAGGCGCCGTACGGAGGCAGCGGCTGCTCGCCGCAGGGGTTGGTGGCGCGAATGTTCTCGGTGAACCAGTTGTTGTTCATCTCGTTGACGCGGTCGATCAGGATGAAGCCGGGCTCGGCGAAGTCGTAGGTGGACTGCATGATCAGATCGAACAGCTCCCGGGCCGGCAGGGATCCGTACACCTTGCAGGCCACTCTCCCTTCCCTGTCCGTGATATAGCCATCCGTGACCGGCCAGTCGCGCCACACGATCGTCCGGCCGTCGGTCAGATCGACGTCGTCGTCCTCGGCTTCCAGGGGGTCCAGCGGAAAGGCCAGCACCCAGTCGCCCTCGGCCTCGACGGCCTGCATGAACTCGTCGGTGATCATCAGCGACAGATTGAACTGCCTCAGGCGCCCGTCCTCGCGCTTGGCGGTGATGAACTCCCTGACGTCGGGATGGCCCACGTCGAAGGTGCCCATCTGCGCGCCGCGGCGCCCGCCCGCGGACGACACCGTAAAGCAGACCTTGTCGTAGATGTCCATGAACGACAGCGGCCCCGAGGTGTAGGCGCCGGCGCCGGCCACGTAGGCGCCGCGCGGACGCAGGGTGGAGAACTCGTAACCGATGCCGCAGCCGGCCTTGAGCGTCAGCCCGGCTTCGTGCGCCATCTCCAGGATGCCGTTCATCGAGTCGCGCACGGTGCCCGACACCGTGCAGTTGATGGTGGACGTGGCCGGCTTGTGCTCCCGGGCGCCGGCATTGGAGACGATCCTGCCGGCGGGGACCGCGCCGTGGCTGAGCGCCCAGAGGAAGGACCCGAACCACTTCTCGCGGATGTCCTCGGGTTCGACTTCCGCCAGGGTGCGGGCTACCCGCGCGTGGGTGGCGTGGACATCTTCGTCCAGGACTTCGCCCTTCTTGGTCTTTAACCGGTATTTGGAATCCCAGATGTCGAGGGAGGCTGGCTGTAAGGAAATCTCCTCTCTGTCTTCGCCGAAATGTGCCAGCTTGACCGGTTGCCCCATAGACTCCCCCAAATTGTCGCTTTCCGTTCCCTGCCTGCGGGAGCCGGAAAGTCGCTTGCGCTATCCCCTTGATTCAGCGTTAATCAAGCGCTGACTTCGGCGAATTCTTAACCGTGGCGATTCGCATTTGCAACAGTACAATGAAATGGCCGTTTTCCGATGAGCGGGTCGCCGACGCGGCGCGACTGTTTGCGGCACATGCGCATCAATTGGGATACTTCGCCAATGCAGTTTATTGACAAACGGAACAGGAAAATGAGACGCGGATTCATGATCGGATTTTCGGCGCTGGCATTGATTCTGGCCGGCGCGGGCGCGCTGCTGTCGGGCGGCGCGCCGACGCCGTCATACGCTCAAGGCAGTTCGGCCCAGGCCTCGTTGCCGCTGGAACTTGACGGGCAACCCTTTCCCAGCCTGGCGCCGCTGGTCGAGGCCACCACGCCGGCGGTCGTGAGCATTGCAATAGCCCGCCCGGCCAGGAGTTTCCGCAGTCCCTTCCAGGGCGACCCTTTCTTCGAGCGCTTTTTCGGCAACCCACGCCGCCGCCAGCAGCCCCAGCAGCAGGACCCGCAGCCGCAGCCCACGGGTTCCGGCGTGATCGTGGACGCCGGGCGCGGGCTGGTGCTCACCAACCATCACGTGATCCAGAACGCGACCGAAATCGAAGTGACGCTCAGCGACGGGCGGACCATCGCCGCGGCGGTGGTGGGATCGGACGCCGGCACCGACGTGGCCGTGCTGGAACTGGACCGGACCGACGACCTGACCGAGATGCCGCTGGGCGATTCCGACACGGTTCAGGTGGGCGACTTCGTGGTGGCGATCGGCAATCCCTTCGGCCTGACCCACACGGTGACCTCCGGCATCGTCAGCGCCCTGGGGAGGTCCATCCCGCGGACCCGCGGTGCGGGAGCGCCCAGCCCCATCGAGGACTTCATCCAGACCGACGCGTCAATCAATCCCGGCAATTCGGGCGGCGCGCTGGTGAACATGCGCGGCGAACTGGTCGGCATCCCCTCCAACATCCTGTCGCGCTCCGGCGGCAACATCGGCATCGGCTTCGCCATTCCGACTTCCATCGCGCGCGAGATCATGCGCCAGTTGGTGGAATTCGGTGAAATCCGGCGCGGCCGTCTGGGCGTGTTCGTGCAGGACGTGAGCGAGGACGTGGCCCAGGCGCTGGACCTGGCGTCCTCGGCCGGCGCCTTCGTGAGCGAGGTCATTCCGGACTCGGCCGCGGAGCAGGCCGGAGTCGAACCGGGCGACGTGATCGTGAGGGTGGACGACAAGGAGATCGAGGGCAGCAGCGACCTGGTCAATACCGTTGGGCTGCGTTCGGTGGGCGAGGAGGTCTCGCTGCAGATCGTCGGCAAGGACGGCCAGCTCAAGCTGGTCGAGGTGGTTCTGGGCGGCATGGTGACCTCCAGCGGCGACGAGGTGCACGCGGCCCTGGCCGGCGCCACGCTGGTCAACGGCCAGGAGGGCGGCTACCAGGGGGTCCTGGTGGAGTCCATCGCGCCCGGCAGCGCCGCCGAGAACAGCGGCCTCCAGGCCGAGGACGTGATCTTCCGGGTCAACCGCACCGACGTGCGCAACGTGGAACAGATGAAGGCGGCGGCCGAAAACCGGTCGTTGCTGGTGCTCCATCTCGCCCGCGGCAACCGCAGGGTCGTCATTACGGTGCGGGGCTAGCCGATCGTCGCCGGCCCGTCGGCGGGCGAACCCATGAAGTGTTACCTGGTAGGGGGCGCGGTCAGGGACCGGCTCCTGGGCCTTGAGGTGCGCGAGCGCGACTGGGTGGTGGTGGGGGCCACCGCCGATGAGCTCCTCAAGCAGGGTTACAAGGAGGTCGGACGGTCGTTTCCCGTTTTCCTGCATCCCGAAACGCACGAGGAATACGCCCTGGCGCGGCGCGAAACCAAGACCGCACCCGGTTACCGGGGATTCGAGGTCGATTTCGGTCCCGAGGTCACCCTGGACGAAGACCTGATGCGGCGCGATCTGACCATCAACGCGATGGCCGAGGACGACGCCGGGCGCCTGGTGGACCCCTACGGCGGCGAGCGGGACCTGGCGGAGAAGGTGCTGCGTCACGTATCGCCCGCGTTCCGCGAAGACCCGGTGCGGATCCTGCGCGTCGCCCGCTTTGCCGCCCGCTTCGACGGCCTGGGTTTCACGATCGCCCCGGAGACGATGGCGCTGATGGGCGAAATGGTTGCGCAGGGCGAGGCGGCGGCGCTGGTGCCCGAGCGGGTCTGGCAGGAGACGGTGCGGGCATTGGGCGAGGACGCGCCGCAGCGTTTCTTCGAGGTGCTGCGCGAATGCGGGGCCCTGAAGGTGATCTTTCCCGAGATCGACCGCCTCTGGGGCGTGCCGCAACCGAAACGCTGGCACCCGGAAATCGATACCGGCGTGCACGTGATGATGGTGCTCGAGCAGGCGGCGCGGTTTTCGCCCAGCGTTGAAGTGCGGTTTGCGGCGCTGACCCACGATCTCGGCAAGGGGGTCACGCCCGAGCAGTACTGGCCGCGGCACAGCGGGCACGAGGCGGCCAGCGTGCGGCTGGTGGGCGAAATGTGCGAGCGGCTGGGCGCGCCGAAGCGTTTTCGCACGCTGGCGGAGAAGGTCGCTCGCTACCACGGCGTCTGCCACCGCGCCGACGAACTGCGCCCCGAAACGAAGCTCAAGGTGCTGGAATCGCTGGGCGCCTTTCGGGCCGACAGCCTGCTGGAGGACTTCCTGGTGGCCTGCGAGGCGGACTACCGCGGCCGCCTGGGCATGACCGAGGACGCCTATCCCGCCGCGGACGTTTTCCGCCGCGCCCATGCCGCGGCGAGCACCGTATCGGGCGCCGCTCTGGCCGACGAGGGCTACGAAGGCGCCCGCCTGGGCGAAGAGTTGCGCCGCCGGCGCATCGCCGCCATCGCAGACTGCTGAAACAACGCTTGCTGGCCAAGCAAGGGAGGAAAGCAGAAATGAGATCGAAAATCACCCGCAGAGAAGCACTCATTGGCGCCGGCGCCACCGGCCTGGCGCTCGGCCTGCCGCCTATCGGCGCCGCCGACATCCGCATGCACCACATCCCGTCCAGCGGCGAGGCCCTGCCGCCCGTGGGCCTGGGCACTTCGCGCGTGTTCAACAGCGTCAGCGGCGAGAACCAGCGCGCCGCGCTCGTGGAAGTGCTGGAAGCGCTGTTCGCCGGCGGCACGCTGGTGGACACCTCGCCGATGTACGGAAACTCCGAAACGCACCTCGGCGAGTTGCTGCCACTGGCCGCCGGCAGCGAAACGATGTTCTGCGCCACCAAGGTCTGGACCGAGGGGCGCGAGTCCGGCGTCAGGCAGATGCGGGAATCCATGGAGAAGATGGGCCTGGACCGGATCGACCTGATGCAGGTCCACAACCTGGTGGACTGGGAGGCCCATCTCGAAACCATGCTCGAGATGCAGGCCGACGGCACGTTCCGCTACCTCGGCATCACGACTTCGAACCCGCGGCAGTTCGCGGACTTCGAGCGCGTCATGCAGGCGGCCGACTGGGACTTCGTGCAGCTCAACTACAGCCTGGGCGAGCGCGAAGCCGAACGGCGGCTGCTGCCGCTGGCGCAGGAGCGCGGCATGGCGGTCATGGTGAACCGGCCGTTCGTGCGCGGCGACCTGTTCCGCCGCGTGGGCCGCAAGAAACTCCCGGACGTTGCCGCGGAACTGGGTTGCGACAGTCCCGGACAGTTGTTTCTCAAGTGGATCCTGGGGCACCCGGCGGTGACCTGCGTCATTCCGGCCACGACCAAGGTCGAGCACATGGTGGACAACCTGGGCGCCGCCCTGGGCCCGCTGCCGGACGCCGGGCAACGCGAACGCATCGCCGCCTGGATCTAGCCCGGGAGAGAGGGCGTCCCGTCCTCCTTCACGAAATGCCGTACAGGCCGGATTTCCCTTGAGCCGGAAAAGGAGCGCCAGAGCTCGGCGATGGTGGCGCCGGCGACGGGATGGCGGAGGTCGGGCGCGAGGTCGGCGAGCGGCTTTAGGACGAAGGCGTAGCGTTCGATATCGGGGTGCGGCAGCTTCAGCGACGCGTAGACGCGGTCGCCGTGCAGCAGCAGGTCCAGGTCCAGCGTGCGCGAGGAGAACTTGCCGCCCGAGCGGTCGCGGCCCGCCCCGGCTTCCAGTTCCGCCAGCCGCCGGCGTATTTCGCCGGGCGCTTCGTCCGTGCGGAAGCCCGCCACCAGGTTGAGAAAATCCGGGCCGCTGAAGCCCGCGGCCGGACTCCGGTAGAGCGGGGAAAGCTCAAGCTCGCCGTAGTGTTGCTTCAGCGCCCTGCAGGCGGACTCGAGGTTCGCGCGCGGATCGATGTTGCTGCCCGCGCTGACGAAAACGCGTGCCGGCGCCTTGTCACGCGCCGTTGCGCGTTTCATTACCGCGTTCTATGACCACGCCCACGTCGCGCGCGTTGCGCAGCGCGTACGGCTTGCGCGCCGTCACGCGAACCCACTCGGCGCCGTGCTCTCCCAGGACCAGCGCCGCGATGGCTTCGGCCAGGGTCTCGATCAGTTCGTAGCTGCGGCCTTCGGCCAGCGCCGCAATGTCGCGCGACACGCGCTTGTAATCCACCGTTGCGGCGATCTCGTCGGCTTCCGCCGCCTTCGCCGCATCGACGCCGATCTCAAGGTCCAGTCCCACCACCTGCGGCGCGGCCTTCTCCCATCGATTGACGCCCACGGTCGCTTTCACGCGCAGGTCCCGAATGATGATTCGATCAGTCATTTGCAGTGACGACTAAAATTTCCTGGATGCGCGTTCTGGGCATTGAAACGAGTTGCGATGAAACCGGGGTGGCCGTCTACGAGGCCCGCCGGGGCTTGCTGGCGCACCGATTGTATAGCCAGGCGCAGCAGCATGCGGAGTTTGGCGGCGTGGTGCCGGAACTGGCCTCGCGCGATCATATCAAGCGCCTTGCCGGGCTGGTGAACGGGACCCTCGACGACGCGGGACTGCACAAATCCGACTTGAGCGGGGTCGCCTGCACCGCCGGTCCCGGCCTGATCGGCGCCCTGCTGGCCGGACTGGTGTTCGGCGGCGGTCTGGCGCGGGCGCTGGGCGTGCCCCTGGTCGGCGTGCACCACATGGAGGCGCATCTCCTCGCCCCGTTGCTGGAAGGCGACTCGCCGGAGTTTCCGTACCTGGCGCTGCTCGTTTCCGGCGGCCACAGCCTGCTGGTGGACGTGCGCGGCTACGGCGATTACGCCGTGCTGGGCGAATCGCTGGACGACGCCGCCGGCGAGGCCTTCGACAAGGGCGCCAAGCTGCTGGGCCTCGGCTATCCCGGCGGTCCCGAAATCGCCCGGCTGGCGGAAAAGGGCGAACCGGGCCGCTTTACGCTGCCGACGCCGATGCGGGGCCGCAGGGACCTCAATTTCAGCTTCTCCGGACTCAAGACCGCGCTCCTGTACAAGGTGCGCGACCTGACCGCCGACAAGCCGCTCGACGAAACCGACCGCGCCTCGCTGGCGCTGGCGCTGGAGACGGCCATCGTCGAATCGCTGCTCGACCGCACGGCGCGCGCGCTGGAAGAAACCGGGCACGGCAGCCTGGTCGTGGCCGGCGGCGTGGGCGCCAACCGCCGGCTGCGGTCGCAGTTGAAGGAAATGTGCGACGAGTCGGGCGTGGGCCTCTACTACCCGCGCGCCGAGTATTGCACCGACAACGGCGCGATGATCGCGCTTACCGGCTGCCTGCGCCTGGCCGGCGGCGCTCCCGGGCCGGCCTGGCCCGACGCCCGCCCCCGCTGGAACATAAGCGAAGTAGCGCCGTTTTCTCCTGGGCGGGAGGGCGTCCCGCCCTCCGGGAAGGCGGGACGCCTTCCCTCCCGGGGTTGACCTCGTTCCCGGGTTACCAGCCGATGCTGCGGCCGCCGTCCACGGCGATGATCTGGCCGGTCACGAAGGGCGCGTCGCAGACCACGAAACGCACCAGCCGCGCCACGTCGCGAGGCTCGCCGGCCCGCCCGAGCGGCGTCTTCGAGAGGATCGCCTTCTTCACGTGCTCCGGCGGCGGCGGATCGGCCCACATCACCATGCCCGGGGCGATGCCGTTGACCCGCACTTCCGGCGCCAGTTCGCCGGCCAGGCTGAGCGTCAGCGCCGCGAGTCCGGCCTTGGCCGCGCTGTAGACCGGGTAGCCCCGAAGCGGGATGCGGGCATGGATGTCCACCATGTTCACGATCACGCCCCGTGACTCCCTGAGCGCCGGGGCCAGCGCCTGCGACAGGAACACCGGCGCCTTCAGGTTGCTGCCCACCAGGCTCTGCCAGTCGTCTTCGGTGATCTCGCCCACCGCCGTGGGATAGAAGGTCGAAGCATTGTTCACCAGGCAGTCGAGGCGCCCGGCGCGCTCAATCGTTTCGGCGGCGAGGCGCTCGCAGGCGCCCTCTTCCAGCAGGTCGCCCTGCAGCGCGAAGGCGGAATCGGACCGTAGCCCGTTCAGACGCGCCACCAGGTCGTCGGCGTCGGCGAGCGAGCGATTGCAGTGCACCGCCAGCGTGAATCCGGCGGCATGCAATTCTCCGGCGATCGCCGCGCCCACGCGCTTTGCGCCGCCGGTCACCAGTGCGACTTTCGCCGTCGTCATCGCTCTTGCGTCGCCCTTTGCTGCCCGGTGGCGGCATTATATGAAGCTGCCCGTGAACACCGACGATCACAAGACCTCCGCGCCGCCCCGGCACATCAGCGCCGCCATCGCCGAATCCGGCGGTTGGCTGGCGTTCGACCGCTACATGGAACTGGCGCTGTACCACCCCGATGAGGGCTATTACGGCTCGGGCCGCGCCCGGATCGGCGAAGGCGGAGACTTCGACACCGCCTCCGAGACTTCGGCGCTATACGGACGCGCGCTCGCGGGCCAGTGCTCCGAAGTCCTGGACGCCCTGGGCGGCGGAGAGATCGTGGAACTCGGGCCCGGTAGCGGCCGGCTGGCCGAAGTCGTGCTGGGCGAACTCAGGGACGCCGGCAAGCTGCCGCAACGCTACCTTCTGGTCGAGCCGGCGCCCGGCCTGCGCGCCGTGCAGCAGCGGCGCCTGGCGGAATCGCACCCGGACCTTGTCGAACGCCTTGAATGGGTGGACCGGCTCACGCACGAACGCATCCGGGGCGTGATTCTCGCCAACGAAGTGCTCGACGCCCTGCCCTGCAAGTGTTTCCGGCGCGACCGGCACGCCTGGCTGGAGCGCGGCGTAAGCCTGGGCGGGGAGAACGGGCTGGGCTGGGAAGACCGGCGCGCCGATCCCGCGCTGGCGCAGGCGCTTGACGGTTTGCAGGCGGAACTGCCCTGGATCCTGCCGGAGGGTTACTGTTCCGAGATCCGGATAAACGTGGACGAGTTCATCGGCGAACTGGCCCAGTCGCTGGCGGCCGGCCTGGTGCTGCTGGCCGACTATGGGCTGCCGCGGCACGAGCTGTACCTGGCCGAGCGCGACCAGGGAACGTTGGGCTGCCATTACGGACAGCACTGGCACGACGATCCCTTCCGTCGGCCGGGGCGCGAGGATATCACCGCCTGGGTGGACTTCACCGCCCTCGCGCGCAGCGCCGCAACGGCGGGCCTCGCGGCGGTCGGCTACACCAACCAGGCCCAGTACCTGCTGGCCGCGGGCATCCTGGATCTGGCCGGTTCGCCTCCGTCGGTGGAGGACGCGTCCGCGTTGCGCCGGCTGATGCTGCCCGGCGGAATGGGCGAAGCCTTCAAGTTCCTGGCGCTGGCCACCGAAGGAATCGGGACCCCCGGCGGCTTCAGCGGGCGCGACCTGCGGGCGTCGCTGGAGCCGGACCGCATCGCGGAGCACGCGGTGGAGACGGCCGGCGCATGAGCTTCTGGCAGATCGTCCTGCTGGCGCTGCTGCAGGGCGTCACCGAGTTCCTGCCGATTTCGAGTTCGGCCCACCTGATCCTGGTGCCGGCCTGGCTGGGCTGGGAAGACCAGGGCATCGCCTTCGACGTGGCCGTGCACTTCGGCAGCCTGATCGCCGTGATCGCGTTCTCGCGCCGCGAGATCGCCGCGATCCTGGGCGAATGGCGCGCCTGGCTCCTTTATCGCGCCGCCCTCGGACCGGCGGCGCGGCTGGGCCTGCTGATCGTACTGGCGACGCTGCCGATCGGCGTGCTCGGGCTGCTGCTGCACGACACCGTCGAGGCATCGTTCCGCGAACCGCGGCTGATCGCGGTGGCCGGCGCGCTGTTCGCGGTCCTGATGGTCGTGGCGGACCGGCGCCCGCAATACCTGACGCGGGTGCGCGAGATCGGCTGGAAGCAGGCGCTGTGGATCGGCTGCGGCCAGGCATTGGCGCTGATTCCAGGCGCATCGCGCTCCGGCGTGACCATTACCGCCGCCCGGGTCCTGGGCATGGCGCGCCCCGCGGCCGCGCGCCTGTCGTTCCTGCTGGCGATCCCCGTGATCCTGGCTGCCGCCGCACTGGAGACGGTGAACCTGAGCGCGGCGCCGGCCGGCGCCGACTGGGGCGCGCTGGCGCTGGGAATGGCGGTGGCGGGCGTGGCCGCCTTCGTGTGCATGGGCCTGCTGCTGCGCCTGGTGGCGCGCTGGGGCCTGTGGCCGTTCGCGCTCTACCGCCTGGCGCTCTCCGCGGTGATCCTGCTTTAGGTAGGAGGGCGTCCCGCCCTCCGCGAAGGCGAGACGCCTTCGCTCCCAAGGGATTGCTTATACTCGGCGGCATGAAGAAATTCCTGATCGCGATAGGCGCCATCTTCGGGCTCCTGCTGCTGGCCGGCGTGACTTCCATGGCCCGGATGAACGCCTTCACCAGCGTGGACGAGGAACTGCCCTGGGCCTGCGAGGCCGTCTCCCTGCCGGGCAGCGCCGAGGACATCGTGATCGACCGCATGCGCGGGGTGGCCTACCTGTCGGTGCTCGACCGGCGCGCGCTGCTGTCCAACCGCAGCATCCGGGGCGTCATCATGGCGCTGGACCTGAACACCGATCCGGTCGGCCAGTTCCTGCCCCTGGCGGAAATGCCGTCGCACCTGCACCCGCACGGCATGAGCCTGCACCAGGACGCCGCCGGCAACACGCGGCTGTTCGTGATCAACCATCCGCGCGACCGCGGCGAGGGCCCGGAAGCCGTGGAGATCTTCGAGTTGCGCGACGACGGGCTGCTGCACCACGTGCGCACGGTGCGAAGCCCGCTCATGAACAGCCCCAACGACATCCAGGCCGTGGGCGCGGAGCAGTTCATCGCGGTCAACGACACCGGCGCCGCCAATCGCTTCCAGCAGATCC
This sequence comes from Gammaproteobacteria bacterium, assembly GCA_965116895.1. Lineage (GTDB taxonomy): Bacteria > Pseudomonadota > Gammaproteobacteria > Steroidobacterales > Foliamicaceae > Foliamicus. Next base: position 2,300,866 of record OZ220729.1, read on the forward strand.
AGGAGTTCCTGTTCGGCGCAGGGCTGGCGCAGGCGGTCTATTACGACGGCCAGGTCATGCGCGTGGCTGCCGACAAGCTTGCGGGCGGCTCCGGAATCGCCTACGCCGATGGCCGCTTCTTCATTTCCGAGACCCAGGGCAAGCGGCTGAAGATCATGACGGCGAACACCGAAGGGCGGCTGACGGAAGAGGCGCGGGTGGCCATGCCGGGCTTCCCCGACAATATCGACGTGGACGCCGACGGCATGCTGTGGGTCGCGGAACACCCCAACGGCATGGCGCTGGGCCGGCACTTCGGCGATAAGGACTACCCCGCGCCCAGCCGGTTCTATCGCCTCAACGCCGACGGCAGCGGGCTGGAACTGGTCGCGGCCGATTCCGGGCGGATGCATTCCGCCGGCAGCGTCGCCGCCCGCTACGGCGACAGACTGCTGCTGGGATCGATCACCGCCACCCGCGTGCAGGTATGCGAGATTCCCCAAGGAGACCAAAGCTTATGAACACCGCTTCACACGAACGCGTGCGCCAGGAGCGCATGCGCATGTCGATGGTCCGCCGCACGCTGGGCGCGGCGCTGGAAGGCGAGGCGGCGGCGGACAATCCGGTGCCCGTGTACCTGGCCTGCTCGGACTACCTCAAGCACGCCCTGGACCGCCTGCACGCCCAGGACCACCGGCTCTGGGAACGCCTGAACCCGCACGCCGGCCCCGAAGACGCCGTGTTCCGCGACAAGCTGGACAAGCTCAAATTTCGCCTGGCCGCCAGCGAGCAGTCGCTGGCCGGCCTGGTCCTGGCGCGCGACGCGCTGAGGGCCCGGGGCGCGAGCGAGCGCGAGGGCTTCGAGGACGAGGCGCGGCGCTTCCTGGACGTGTTTCTCAACATCCTCTCGGCCAGCCGGCATTCGACGCTGGCCGAGGAAGAGGCGAAGTTCGCGGACTCCGACTGGGACTACGTGGCCGACAACACCGCCGACGCCCAGGCCGAGGAAATCCGGCTGTTCGGCGAGGTCGAAAAGGCCGCCCCCGGCTTCATGGATTCCCTGCCCCCCATCCAGCCCCCACCCGGCCACTAACCGCACGCGCGGCAGCGTTACAATGCGGGCATGTTGATAGGCGTACCCAAAGAGATTAAGCCCGACGAACACCGGGTAGGTTTAAGTTTAAGCAGCGCTCGCGAGTTAATCGAAAACGGTCACGAATTACTGGTGCAAGCCGACGCCGGCGCGGGATTGCGCCGCAGCGACGACGACTACCGGGACCTGGGCGCAACGATAGCCCCCAGCGCGGAAGAAGTTTACGAAAAAGCCGAGATGATCGTGAAGGTCAAGGAGCCGCAGCCCGACGAATGCCGGATGCTGCGCGAGGGCCAGGTCCTCTTCACCTACCTGCACCTGGCGCCCGATCCGGACCAGGCGCGGCGGCTGATGGAGTCCGGCGTCACGGCCATCGCCTACGAAACCGTCACCGACGCCCACGGCCACCTGCCCCTGCTGGCGCCCATGAGCGAGGTCGCCGGGCGCATGGCGGTGCAGGCCGGAGCGCGCTGCCTGGAAACGGAAATGGGCGGCAGCGGCATGCTCCTGGGCGGCGTCCCGGGCGTGCTGGCGGCCAACGTCGTCGTGCTGGGCGGCGGAGTGGTCGGCACCAACGCGCTGCGCATCGCCGTGGGCATGGAGGCGCGCGTCGTGGTGCTCGACAAGTCGCTGCCGCGGCTGAGGGAGCTCGACCTGCAGTTCGGCCCACGCCTGAACACCATGTATTCGACCCGCTCGGCGATCGAGGAATACGTCGAACAGGCGGACCTCGTGATCGGCGCCGTCCTGGTGCCGGGCGCATCGACGCCGCAACTGGTGGACCGCGAAATGGTGCGGAAGATGGCGCCCGGCTCGGTCCTGGTGGACGTCGCCATCGACCAGGGCGGCACCTTCGAGACCAGCCACCCCACGACCCATTCCGACCCCACCTATACCGAAGAGGACGTTGTGCACTATTGCGTGGCCAACATGCCGGGCGTGGTGCCGCGCACGTCCACCCAGGCGCTGAACAACGCCACGCTGCCGTTCACGCTGGCCCTGGCCGGAAAGGGCTGGCGGCAGGCCATGCGCGAGGACGCCGGGCTGATGGCGGGGCTTAACATACATGCCGGGCGCGTCACCAACCCGGCGGTTGCCGAGGCGCTGGACCACTCGTTTACGCCGCCCGAAGACGCGATTAATATTCACTGATTACACTGCGGTAACCGGAGCGGAACTGCTTATGCCCACCAATACACAGCCCGAGGCACGACCGAGGCGGGCGCTCGGCAAGCGCCCGGCGTTCTACGGCGACGAGCGCCTGGACATGCTGTTCGCAATGCTGACCACCCTGCTGGGCGAGGTCAGCGTGATCCGCGAGCGCATCGACACGCACGAGCGGCTGCTGGAAAAGGCCGGGTTGTTCGGCAAGGACACCGTGGACGCCTGGCTGCCCGACGCAGAGACCGAGGCCGAGCGCGCGCCGATCCGGCAGCAGATGATGGGCCGCGTGCTCCGCTACCTCGAAGAAGACATGGAACCCGCAGCGGCCGGCGGTGAACTCGACCGCATTTCAAAGGAGGTTCAACATGGTGATGTTTGAAGCCGAAGGCGTACGCCAGGAAACCATGCGCAGCGACGTGTATCCGCGTCACGGCATGATGGCCGGCGCCACCCACGACGAACTCGCGGCGCAGAAGTACTTTCTGGGCCTGCGCGCCTATGCCAACGGGCGGCTGATGGGGCATGCCATCGACGCCTGCAACGAGCGGGTGATGCCGGAGATGGGCGAGCGCGACCCCGAGGACGAGGAAGACCGCGCGGCCGTGCTGCGCAAGGCCGAGGAGTTGCCCGTCTTCCAGAACTGGGGAGCGCTGCTGCGCACCTCGCAGGAATTGATGTGGGACTACGTTGCCGACACGGTGGACCGCCAGCTCGACGACCTGGAAGACAAGTTCCGCTCGATCGACGAACCGCTGGGCAGCCTGACGCTGCACCCGGACGTGCCGAACCCGGAATACCTGACGCTTGTCGATCAGCACATTCAGCCGGGCGGCTACCTGCATGACGCCGGCGGCGACGACGTGCGCGCCGGTGCGATCTACGACCGCGGCGCCGTGCTCTACGGCCTGGGCCGCGCGGGCGGCCTCAACGACGTGCGCGGCCACACGCTGTGCGCCTTCATACAGGACGCCTTCCCTGACGAGAAGCCGAAGCGGATCCTCGATCTGGGCTGCGGCGTCGGCCACGGCACGCTGGCGCTCACCGACCTGTACCCGGACGCCGAACTGCACGCCATCGACATCGGCGGCGCGCTGCTGCGCTACGCCCACGCCCGCGCCGAATCGCTGGGCAAGCCGGTGCACTTCCACCAGCAGGACGCCTGCAATCTGAAGTTCGAGGACGAGAGCTTCGACATGGTCACGTCCGAAATCCTGTTCCACGAAACGTCAGCCAGAGCAATGCCCGCCATCCTGAAAGAGGCCTACCGGGTGCTCAAGCCCGGCGGCGCGATGTGCAACCTGGAAGTGCCGCTGCGCTACAAGGGCATGGACATGGGCGGCGTGATCGTGCGCGACTGGCAGAACTACTACAACGCCGAGCCCTTCTGGGGTTCACTGGGCTGCGTGGACTTCGAGCGGGCGATGAAGGACGCCGGCTTCACCCGCATCGTGCAGGGATTCCAGCCGCGCACGCTGAACTTTGCCGGCGAACGGGGAACGATGGACAAGGAAGACCCCAGCATGGGAGCGCTCTCCCACTGGGTGGTCTTCGGCGGCTACAAGGACTGACCCCGCTCAAGGAGGGAGGGCGTCCCGCCCTCCCTCAAGTGCCGGGAGGTTGTGGGGGACATGCCCCCACTCCCAACGCTAGAAGTTGTAGGTCACTCTCAGGCCGACTTCCCGTTTGCGCGGCAGCGGCGCAAAGTTCTTGCGGTTGAGCGAGCCGGTAATGCTCGTGGTGCCGCCCGCGGTCGTGTGGCTCAGGTCGTTGGTCAGGTTGGTGGCGTACGCCTCGACCGACCAGTTCTCGCCGACGTCGGCATGCACCCTGGCATTGAGCTTCCAGTGGCCATCAACGGAGTTCCATTCGAAGTTGTCGATATAGAACTGTCCCATGTAGATCCCGTCCAGCCGCAGCCACACATCGTTGGCGAGGCCCACCAGCTGACCCACCTGCACGCTTGCGGACAGGCTGCCGGTCCATTCCGGCATGTAGCGGGGCCGTTTACCGACCGAGGAGATCTGTTGACCCAGCGACAGCGTGGGCGCGAGAACGGCCGAGGCCACCGAACCGGCGCCGGCGAAGTCCACGAACTCCACGCTGTTGTAGGCAAAGCCGCCGGAGAAGTTGAACCACTCGTTGGGCGACATGTCGAACTCGATTTCCATGCCCCTGATCTCCGCATCGCCGAACAGGTTGGCGGCGGTAAAGAACGGCGCCGGACTCAGCTCGAAGAAGGTCTGGTTGTCCCAGTCCATGGCGAAAGCGGCCACGGCATAGCTCAGCCAGCCTCCCACGCGCTGCTTCAGGCCCACCTCAAAGGCTGAAAGCGTCTGCTTGGGCGTGAAGAAGCCGAGACCCAGGGGAATGCCGGTCCTTTCCGTATAGTCGCCGGCGTTCGTGTCGATGCCCTGCAGATTGCTCTTTGAAAAGTGCGCGTAGAGGTTGGTGTTCTCCGAGGGCTGCCAGGAAATGATCAGACGCGGCATGAACGCGCTGTATTTCTGTTCGGCATCCACGATCGCGCCGGGATCGTTCGGGTTCTGGAGAACGGAAACGCCGTCATAGACGATCGTCTGGGTATCGGTGTTCCAGCGTCCTTCCAGCGACACCGTCCACTGCTCGTTCAACGCGTAATCGACGGAACCGAATATCCCGAAATTATCGCCTTCCTGGAAGTTCAGGTTGTGGGTCGGACCGAAGGCCTGAAAGGCGGACCGCTGGTTGTCCTGCGCGTAGTAGCTGGCTCCGACCGTCCAGTTCAGGCGCTCGGCTGCCGGCGGCGTGTAGCGTGCCTCGATGTAGGTATCGCGAACCCAGCTTGCGATCGAGGCCAACCACGGACCGCTCGTGTTCGTGGGGAAAAACGGCGGCAGCGCTGCGGGCCGCACCGTCGGCGTACCGAAGTTGTTGTCGTTGATGACCCAGCTTGACGATTCCCCGCGGGCGAACTGGGTGGTGATCACGCCCTCGTTGGCCAGTTGGTATTCTGCGGAAAGATCAACCCTCCAGAGTTCGTAGACGTTTTCCAGGCCTTCCGGCGGCGAGACCATGCTTGTGCCCTCCATTTCCGGCGGCAGCGTCGTTACGAAGGACCATGGATTCGAGGCCACGGGAAAAGGAAACCCGAACCAGAAGAAAGTCGAAAAAAGCGGTGTGCTGTCGTTTACCCTGCCGGTATCGGAAAAGTTGATGGGCGTCGCGTCCCAATCCGGCATGTTCCCGCAGAAGGTGCCCCTGGGAGACTGCGAAAGATCGGTGGTGAAACTGCCGTCGTTCTGGCCGGTGCCCACCGAGCGGAAATTACCCGTATAGGTCCGGTTGCAGGAACCCGCCGCTACATGAGCTTCCTGGGACTGAAGTATCCGCGTATCGTCGGAGTCGACAAAAAAGCCGCTGACCTGGAAACTCAGAGCGTCGGAAACCTCGAACGTGGCGGTTCCGGTCAATGCCGTCGTATTTTCTTCGTTCAAGGGGTCGCCGTTGTCGAACTGCCAGTCCGCGCCCACCTTTTCCTGGCTGAGAGCGACCCGCACGCCTACCTTGTCGCTGATCGGCCCGCCGAGCGCCGCGGTGAAGTTGTGGCTGCTCTCGTCCGAAGCGGAATAGGACACGGACACCTTGCCGCTGAACTCGTCGCCCGGCGTGGCCGGGATGTAATTGACCGCCCCGGCGAAAGTGTTGCGGCCGAAGAACGCGGTTTGCGGCCCTTTCAGGACCTCAACCCGTTCCAGGTCCATCAGCGGCAGGATGCCGGCGCCATCGGAAATGTAGGCGCCTTTCCAGAAGACCGCGCCAGCGCGGGAAGCCGGCGTGGCCTGCTGCACGGCCAGGCCGCGAAAGCGGATGGAGGGGTTGTAGCGGCCGCCGAACCCGCCGGCGCCGATGGTCTGGAAGACAAAGCCCGGGGTCACCGAGGCCAGCTGCTCCAGCGTGTTCATCCCGAGTGCGTCGAGGTCCTCCTGGCTGTATGCCGACACGGCCACCGGAATCTCCAGCACCGACTCGTCGCGCTTGCGCGCCGTGACCACGATTTCCTCGAACTGCTGTGCAGCAAGATCCTGAATGCCCATCAGGGCTGCGGCGGAAACCGCGGCGACGCCGGCGAGCCGGCGGAAGCTGACACGAATTGTCATATTTTGTCCCCTGGGAGTTGACCAGTGCAATGAATTCCGAAAGAAACAGGGAATTCACCGTCCCCACGCCGGCTCAGTATATGTACAGTGACGGTTTGCGCAAAATTGCCGCCGTGAAAAAACAGCCCATCTACAGGACCGATTCGTCCGACCAAAACGCCGCCGCCGAAGAAGTGCTTGGCGCCTACGGACTGCGCGGCGTATCGCTGGAGTATATGAACCACGGGCTGATCAACCGCACCTGGCGGGTGCGCGGCGAAAACGGCTCGAGTTTCGCGCTGCAGCACCTGAGCCCCATCCTGGGCTGGGAAATCCACGAAGACATAGAGGCCGTGACGGCTCATATCGCCGCCAGGGGCATGGCCACGCCACGGCTGGTGCGCGCTGCCGGCGGGCATCTCCACGTGGAGCGGGACGACGGCGTCTGGCGCCTGCTCACCTGGCTTGAGGGGGAGTTCCACAACCGGCTCGAAAATGCCGGCCAGGCCAGGCAGGCCGGCGCCCTTCTCGCCCGGTTTCACATGGCGCTGGTGGATTTCGAAACGCCCTTCGCCAGCAAGCGCCGGCCGATACACGAGCCCGGGCGCCGCATCCGGGAGTTGGAGAAAGCGCTGGCCGAGCATCGCGCCCACCCGCTGCACGCGGAAGCCGAAGCATTGCAGCGCCGGACGCTTAAGCTGCTGGCGCAACTGCCGCCGATGCCCGAAACGCCGCTGCGCGTGGTCCACGGCGACCCCAAGATCAACAACATGCTGTTTACGCGCGAAGGCGAGGGCCTTGCCATGGTGGACCTGGACTCGCTGGGACGCCTGAGCCTGCCTTACGAGCTGGGCGACGCGTTTCGCTCGTGGTGCAATCCCGTCGGCGAGGACAGCGAGGAAACCGGGTTTTCGGTCGAACTGTTCGAGGCGGCCCGCTCCGGCTACCTGGACGTGGCCACCTTCATTACCGAGAACGAGCGGTCCTGCCTGGTGGACGCCACGCTCTGGATCACGCTGGAACTGACCACGCGCTTCACGGCCGACATCCTCAACGACCGCTACTTCGGCTGGGACCCCGAGCGCTTCGCCTCGCGCGCCGAGCACAACCTCGTGCGCGCCCGCGGCCAGCTGCGCCTCGCCGAATCCCTCCTCTCCCTCCGCCCCACCCTGCGATAGCAATGGCGCTCAAGCACCTGATCGAAACCTTCGCCGCCTGGAAGCAGGCCGGCGAACGCCTGGTGCTCGGCACCGTCTATGAAACCGCCGGATCGACCTATTCCAAGTCCGGTTCGCGCGTGCTGATCGACGGCGAGGGCAACTACCAGGGACTGGTGAGCGGCGGCTGCCTGGAGGGCGACCTGGCCGAGCATGCCGCTTCCGTGCTGGAGTCGGGCGAGCCGCGGTCGGTCTGCTACGACATGCGCGGCGAGCAAGACATCCTGTTCGGGACCGGCGTGGGCTGCGACGGCATGCTCAAGGTGCTGCTGCAGCCGCTGTCGCAAGACGGCGACCGTCCCTGGGCGCCGCTGACGCAAATGGCGGAACTGGCGATGGGCTCGCGTGCTTCGCGCTGCGCGGTCGTGGTGGAGGGCGACGAGGCGCCGGTGGGCGCCACCTTCCTGGACGACCAGGTGCCCGCCGAGCATCCCGACGGCCTGCACACGCTCGAGGATCCGGCGCGCAAGGTGCTGGTTTATCCGCTTGCGCCGATTCCGAGGCTGCTGGTGCTGGGCGCAGGCGTGGACGCCGTGCCGCTGGTGGAGTTCGCCGAGCGGCTGGGCTGGCGCGTCACGGTGTGCGACCACCGCCGCTCGTACCTGGAGCGCGGCGATCTCGGAGCGGCCGAGTCCGTGCTGGAGCTAAGGCCCGAGCGCCTCGCCGAAGAGATGGACCTGGATCCCTGGGACGCCTGCGTGGTGATGAGCCACCACCTCGCGTCGGACCGCGCCTACCTGGCGGCGCTGGCCAACCGGCCGATTCCCTGGGTGGGCGTGCTGGGACCGAAGGCCCGCCGCGAGCGCCTGCTGCGCGAACTGGGCGACGGCGCCGGCGACCTCAACGACAAACTCCGCGGCCCCGTGGGCCTGGACATCGGCGCCAACGACCCCGCCTCCATCGCCCTCTCCATCATGGCCGAACTCACCGCTGAATACACAAGCCGTCCGGCCTGATACCTGGGCGTGAAGGCGTCTCGCCTTCACGGAGGGCGGGACGCTGTGGGGGACATGCCCCGATTCCCGGGCAATCGGTCAGGTGCGGGTGCGGAGCTGGTCGCGGTGCTCGCGCGCGCGTAGCAGGTAAACGCCGGAGCCTTCCGCCACGCGGGTGCGCTCATCCTCGGTGAGTTCGCGCACGGCGCGGGCGGGCACGCCCATGATCAGGCTGTCGGACGGATACTCGCGGCCCTCGGGCAGCAGGGCGCCGGCGGCGACCAGGCTGTTGGCGCCGACGCGCGCGCCGTTCAGCAGGATCGCGCCCATGCCGATGGTGCAGCCGTCCTCCACCGTGCAGCCGTGCAGGATCACGTTGTGTCCCACGGTCACGTCGTCGCCGATGGTAGTGGGAAAGTCATCGTCCGTATGCACCACGGCGCCGTCCTGGATGTTGCTGCGCGCGCCGATGCGGATCGGCTCGGTATCGCCGCGCAGCACGGCGCCGTACCAGACGCTGGAGTTCTCGCCCAGCTCCACGCTGCCGATCACGGCCGCGTCCGGGGCTACGAACAGCGCCTTCGAGCGCGGCTTGCGGTCACCGAGGTCGTAGATCACTGCCCTTCTCCCACGTAGCGGCGCGGCCGGGCCGTAAAGCCGGGGCCGAACTCGTACAGAAGCGGCGCCCCGGTGGGAATCTCCAGCCGAACGATGTCGTCATCGGAAATGTTCTCCAGCAACTTCACCAGCGCCCTCAGGCTGTTGCCGTGCGCGGACACCAGCGTACAGCGCCCGGCCCCGACGTCCGGCGCGATGCGGCTTTCCCAGTACGGCCGCACGCGGACCAGCGTGTCCTTGAGCGACTCGGCGGCCGGCGGCGCGGCAAGATCGGCATAGCGCGGGTCGTGGCGCGGGTGGCGCGGGTCGTCCGGTTCCAGCACCGGCGGCGGCGTGGCGTAGGAACGCCGCCAGATCTTCACCTGCGCCTCGCCGTGCTTTTCCATGGTTTCGGCCTTGTTCAGCCCCTGCAGGGCGCCGTAATGGCGTTCGTTCAGACGCCAGCTTCGGTGGACCTTGATGCCGCTTGCGTCAAGCTCGGCCAGCATCAGCGACAGCGTGCGCACGGCGCGGGTCAGCACCGACGTGTGCGCCACCTCGGGGGCCAGGCCCTCCCGGCGAAGCAGGCGCCCGGCGCGGCAGGCCTCCTCCTCGCCCGCGGGACTCAGGTCAACGTCGGTCCAGCCGGTAAAGCGGTTTTCGCGGTTCCAGAGGCTCTCGCCGTGCCGGCAAAGGATCAGCCGGCCATACGAGGGCTTCACGAGGCCAGCTTGAGGTCCGCCACCACCGCGCCCAGGAACCGGGACGCATCGGCGCCGGCCACGCAGCGGTGATCGAAGGTGAGCGACAGCGGCAGCACGCGGCGGATCGCGATCTCGCCGTTCACGGCCACGACTTCCTCGCGGGCCGCGCCGCTTCCCAGGATGCCCACGGTGGGCGGAACCATCAGCGGCGTGGCGTAGCGCGACGACCCGCCGGCGATGTTCGACAGCGTGATGGTGTAACCGCGCACTTCCCCGGGCTTGAGCGTGCGGTCGGCGCCGGCCTTCTTCAGCCGCGCCACTTCGTCGCGCAGTTCATCGAGGCTCAGCTTGCCGGCGTTGAAGATGGTGGCCACGATCAGGCCGTGCGGCGTTTCCATGGCCAGACCCATGTGCACGTCTTCGGACCTGGACAGCACTCCGGTCTCGGCGCTGAAGGTCCCGTTGAGCCGCGGCTCCGCGCGGGCGCCGGCCACCATGGCCCGGATCAGCCGCGGGGTGAAGTCGCGCGGCGACTCCCAGTCGTGGATGTCGGCGTCGTCCATCACAGTGCACAGCGCCACTTCGCTGTGCGAGGCGGTCATGCTGTGGAACATCGCGCGGCGCGGGCCGGAGAGTTTTTCTTCGGTGGCGGAGGCGGGCGTGGAACCGGCGCCGGCAACGTCCCTGGCCGTGATCCGGCCGCCGGGGCCGGAGCCCTCGATCCGCGTCAGGTCCACGCCCAGTTCGCGGGCCAGGGCGCGCACCGATGGGGCGGCCTTGACCCGTTGCTTCCGGGGCGCCGCGGCGGCCGACCCGGTCGTGTCGCTCATCACCATGGCGCTGGCGGGAAGTTCGCCGACGACGCCGGGGGCTTCGTCCTCGCCGTCGGACTCGCCGTCGGACTTGCCGTCGGGCTTGGGGGCGGGATCGTCCTTGGGTGGGGAGGACGGGACATCCTCACTCCCGGGAACGTCGAAGCGGGCCAGCACGTCGCCCACGGGGATCACGTCGCCGGCCTCGCCGTGCACCGAGATAACGCGGCCCGTCACCGGCGACGGCACCTCCACCACGGCCTTGTCGGTCTCCACCGACACCAGCGGCTGGTTCAGCTTGATCTCGTCATTGGCGGCGACATGCCACTCCACGATCTCGGCCTCGGTCAGACCCTCGCCAAGATCAGGTAATTTGAATTCTTTCATTCCAATCTTCCGGGTTTAACACCCAATCAACTCTCCACGCACTCGTGCACGGCATCCTTGATCCGCTGGACGCTCGGAATATAGCCGTACTCCATCCGCGAAAGCGGCGGCACGGCATCGTAGCCGCCCACCCGGATCACCGGCGCCTCCAGACTGTAGAGGCCCTCCGAAGCCAGGATCGCGGCCACTTCCCCGCCCAGGCCGCCGCTCACCGCGGCCTCGTGAACGATGACCGCGCGCCCGGTGCGCGACACCGACTCCAGGATGGTGTCCTTGTCGATGGGGCTTACCGTGGCCAGGTCCACCACCTCGCAGTCGATGCCCTCGTCGGCCAGTTCGCCGGCCGCGTTCCAGTTCTCCAGCGCCGAGGCGCCCCAGCTGATCAGGGTCACGTCGGCGCCCGGCCGGGTCACGAAGGCCTTGTCCAGCGGCAGGCCCTCGCCGTTGTCCGGCACTTCCTGGCGGAAGGCGCGGTAATTCCGCTTGGGCTCCAGGAAAACCACCGGGTCCGGATCGCGGATCGCCGATAGAAGCAGGCCGTAGGCGCGCACCGGCGACGACGGGATCACGACCCGCACGCCGGGCATGTGCGCGAACAGCGCCTCGGTGCTCTCGGAATGGTGTTCGGGAGCGCGGATGCCGGTGCCGAACGGCGCGCGCAGCACCATCGGGCAGGTCAGCCGCCCGCGGGTGCGGTTGCGCATCCGGCTGGCGTGGCTGATGATCTGGTCGAGCGCCGGGTAGATGAAACCCATGAACTGGATTTCCGGGACCGGCTTGAACCCCTGCGTGGCCATGCCCACGGACAGGCCGGCGATCATCGCTTCCGCAAGCGGCGTATCGAATACCCGCCGGGCGCCGAATTTCTCCTGCAGGCCCACGGTGGCGCGGAACACGCCGCCGTTCAAGCCCACGTCCTCGCCGAACACGACCACGCTGTCGTCATGGGCCATCTCCCAGGCCAGCGCCTGGTTGACCGCTTCGACCAGTGTGAGGTTGGCCATCAGCTTAGCGCTAGTCCTGGACGGGATAGCGGCGGGCGATTTCGCGCTGGGCCTTGAGCGCGGCCGGCATGTTGGCGAACTGGTGCTCGAAGATGTCCTCGATCTTCGGCCGGGGCATCGCCAGGTAGGCCTCGACCTCCTTCTCCACCTCGGCTTCCAACTCCTCGATCAGCGCCTGTTCCTGCTCATCGGTCCAGCCGAAACGCTCCTGCATGAAACGCTTCATCCGGTGAAGCGGAGCGCGCCGGGCAGCCTGCTCGACTTCCTCGTCATCGCGGTAACGGGTCGCGTCGTCGGCCGTGGTGTGGTCCGCCAGCCGGTAGCTCAGGGCCTCGATCAGTGAAGCGCCCCCGCCCGAGCGGGCCCGCTGCGTGGCGATTTCGGCGGCGTTACGCACCGCGATCAGGTCGTTGCCGTCCACCTGCTCGCCGTGAATCCCCACGGCGATCGCCTTCTGCGCAAGCGTCTCGGCTGCGGTCTGGCCTTTCACCGGCATGGAGATGGCGTAGCGGTTGTTCGTGACCCAGAAGATCACCGGCAGTTTCATGGCGCCGGCGGCGTTCAGCGCCTCGTAGAACGCGCCTTCGGAGGTGGCGCCGTCGCCGCAAAGCGCCACCGCGCAGGCCTCTTCGCCGCGCAGCTTGAAGGCCAGCGCGGCGCCCGCGGCATGCAGGCACTGCGTGGCGATCGGCACGCAGTACGGAAAATCGCGCCGAGCGCCATCCCAGTCGTGGCCGCGCTCGTCGCCGCCCCACACCGCCAGCAACTGGCTCATGCGCACGCCCCGCCAGATCACCGCGCCGTGCTCGCGATACGAAGGGGCCATCACGTCCTCCGGCCGCATGGCGGCGGCCAGGCCGATCTGGGCGGCCTCGTGGCCGTGGCTGGAAGCGATGGTGCCGACCTGGCCGGTACGCTGCAGGTTGACGCAGCGCTGGTCGAACACCCGGGTCAGGTGCATGAATCGATACATGCGCGCCATTTCGTCCGCGTCGGCGGCAAATTCGGGCAATTCTTGCTGCGCTTTACCGTGCTCGTCCAAGAACTGCGTATACGTTATTTCAAACTTCGCTACTACCGGCATCTGACTACTCGATTCGGAGGGGAAAGTATATCCCGGATGGCCGAATTTATAATTCTCAGGCGATGCTTTCGCATATGGATTCGAAGCGGCGCCCCGGCATGGTGGACGTGGCGGACAAGGCCGTGACCGAGCGCACGGCCACGGCCCGCGCGGTCGTCGTGCTGCCCGCCGAGGCCGCCGGACTGGCCGAAAACGGCGAAATAAACACCCACAAGGGACCGGTGTTCCAGACCGCCATCATCGCCGGGACGCAGGCGGCCAAGCGCACTCACGAGCTGATCCCCTTCTGCCATCCGCTCAAGCTCGAAGGCTGCCGCATCGCGCTGGAGCTGAAAGGCAACGAGATCGAGATCGAATGCGCCGTGAAGGTCACCGGCAAGACCGGCGCGGAAATGGAGGCGCTGACCGGGGCGACGGTGGCCGCGCTGACCGTCTACGACATGCTGAAGTCGGCTTCGCGCGGCATCGAGATCACGGCGACGCGGCTGGTCGGGAAGACCGGCGGCAAGAGCGATTACCGCGATGACGGCGCCGGCTGACGCGCCGATTTCCGGCGTGGTGCTGGCGGGGGGCCTGAGCACGCGTTTCGGAAGCGACAAGGCCGCCGCCGAGATCGGCGGGGTAAGCCTGCTGGAGCGCGCGGTCCGCCTGCTGGAATCGGTCCTCGACGACGTTTGGGTATCGGTGCGCGCCGACCAGGCGTCCGACGCGCTGCGCTCGCGCTACCGCTGCCTTCTCGACCGCCATCCGGGCCAGGGACCGGCGGCGGGCCTGGAGGCGGCGCACGCCGCGGCGCCCGGGCGGGCCTGGCTGGCGCTGGCCTGCGATCAGCCCTCCTTGAGCCGCGCCGACCTCGAGCGCCTGGTGGCCGAACGCGACCCGAACGCCGCCGCCACCGCCTGTTGCGATCCGGCCACCGGGGCAGTGCAGCCATTGTGCGCGATCTACGAACCCGCTACCCTTGCGGGCCTGGCGAAGGAAACGGCTGGCGGAACCGGCCCCTCGCCGCGCGCTTACCTGGAAAGCCGGCCGCTGAAACTGATTCCGATGCACATTACGAACATAAACAGTCCTGACGATCTGCGCAGACATATGCGCAGCGGAGCCACGACCCCATGAGCGACAACGACAGCAACAAGCCGACGCGCAGCGAGGCGGAGCAGGCGGTGCGCGTTCTGCTGGGCTGGACCGGCGACGACGTCGAGCGCGAGGGCCTGGTGGACACGCCCAAGCGTGTTGTGCGCGCCTACGAGGAATGGTTCAGCGGTTACGCCGTGGACCCGTACGATTTCCTCTCGCGCACGTTCAGGGAAGTGAACGGCTACGACGAGATCGTGGCGCTCACCCACATCGACTTCAACTCGCACTGCGAGCATCACATCGCGCCGATCATCGGCAAGGCCCACGTGGCCTACCTGCCGCGCGACAAGGTGGTGGGCATCAGCAAGCTGGCGCGGGTGGTGGACGCCTACGCGCGCCGCCTGCAGGTGCAGGAGAAGCTCACCGCGCAGATCGCCGAGTGCATTTCCAACGTTCTCGAGCCGCGCGGCGTGGCGGTGGTGGTCGAGGGCGCGCACGAGTGCATGACCACGCGCGGCATCGAAAAGCGCAACGTGAGCATGGTGACCAGCCAGATGCTGGGCATTTTCCGCGACGACGCCCGCGCAAGGGCCGAATTCCTGGCAATGATCGACCGCGGGCGGTGATAATACGCGGCACGACGGGGTGCCGCGGAACATCACTTGGCTCACGAGGTCCGATCGATAGAAGACGCGCGGGCGCTGGAAGGCGTCGAAGTGGGCGTGTCCGACTGGATCGTGGTGGACCAGGAGCGGATCGACCGCTTTGCGAAAGCCACCGAGGACTACCAGTGGATCCACGTCGATCCCCAGCGGGCGGCGCGGGAGCTCGACACCGGCGCCACCATCGCCCACGGCTACCTTACGCTGTCGCTGATCCCGGGCGCCACCGAGGAGTTCGTCCGGATGCCCACGCTCAAGCGGGCGATCAACTGGGGATTGAACAAGGTGCGCTTTTCCAGCATGGTGGTGTGCCCGAGCCGGGTGCGCGTGCGCACAACGGTGCTGAAGGCCCGGGTCCGCCTGGGCGGCATACAGATGACCTGCCGGCACAGGGTCGAGATCGAAGGCCAGAAAAAGCCCGCCTGCACCGCCGAGACCCTGGCCCTCTACATGATCTAGCCCTTCGGGTACCCGGTGGGCGTGTCCGGGCCGGCCGCGTTCGAGTAATTGATCATCATGAAGGTGATCCGGCCGTCGGCGAACTCGAAGAAGTTCGAGTTCAGCAAGCGCTGCACCGGCTGGTCCGCGTAGAGCCCGCCGGGCCTGGGCGTCAGGCGCACGCTGAAGCGGCTGGCCGCGCGCTGCCCGTCCACGTCGATCGTGTGGCGGAACCCGCCGAACCAGCAGTCGTAGTTCCCGCAAAGATGCTCGAAGAAGCTCGCCAGCGGCTCCTGCCCGGCGCCCGGCGACGGCGAGTAGCGCCGCTCGGGGTTGTCGCCGTGGCGTATCAGGACCTCGGCGTCGTCGGCGAAGCAGTCGCGCACCCCTTCCAGGTCGCCGGCGGAAACGCCCCCGAAATAGCGGCGCTCGATGAAATCGACATATGCGGACCGGTCTTTCATTGGGCGCCGCTAGTTCGGTTGCAGTTGCGCCATGAACCGGCGGATGCGCCGGGCGTTGGTCCCCACGTCGGAAAGGCCCAGCCTCGACTTGGAGCGCACGTCCACCAGCGAACCGTCGCCGGACTCGAGGATGCGCACCACGACATCGTCCTTGAACCCGAACCAGGCGGTCGTGGCGACGGCCTCCAGGCGTCCCTCGCCCGGCGCCACGGTGATCAGCTCCCATTC
Source organism: Gammaproteobacteria bacterium (assembly GCA_965116895.1). Lineage (GTDB taxonomy): Bacteria > Pseudomonadota > Gammaproteobacteria > Steroidobacterales > Foliamicaceae > Foliamicus. Next base: position 2,316,829 of record OZ220729.1, read on the forward strand.
CATTGCCCGTGCGGCGCTTTCCGCGAGAGCCATCGCCTCGGACGGCGACATGTCAAGCTCCAGCGGTTCGATCTCGGGGTAGGCCGCAAGCTGCTGTTCGGCGACCTTGCTTCCCCCGTATTCCGGCGGATTGGGCGCCCCGGCGCGAAGCGGCAGGATGTCCACGAACTCGGGCGGGTTCACCGTGTCGGTGGTGATGTCGTGGATCGGCGGAGACACCTGCCCCTGGCGCAGCCACAGGAGGTTGTTGAGGGTCATTCCGACGCTCAAGACCAGCGCGATCCAGCAGGCGGCGTTGAATAGCCAACTACCCATCCGGCCGCGCCCGCCGATCATCGCCACCAGCAGGAACAGCGTCGCCAGGGCCATGATCGCAACGCTGGCGACATAGCCGATGAAGGCCGGTATCAGGGTGAGCAACTCCAGCCGGTATCCGCCGATGCTGGCCGCCACGACAACGGCGCCCACGCCCCAGATCCATACCCCGATCCTGGCGAGCGTTACGGACATCCTGCCATGTCTGGCCATATCCGAGCCTCTCCCAACGCGAGCGGTCTATCTTACGGCATTCTTTTTTCGCCGATGTTGTACGCTTGCGGCCATGGACACGCGATCCGACGCGATGGGCGTGGACGCCCTGAAGGAACTGATCGACCAGCTCGAACTGGAACCGCTGGAGCAGAACCTGTTCCGGGGCCAGAGCCGCGATTTCGGCACCGGCCGGGTGTTCGGCGGCCAGGTGCTGGGGCAGGCGCTGTACGCCGCATTGCGCACGGTGGAAGGCCGCGTGGCGCATTCGCTGCACGCGTATTTCCTGCGCGAGGGCGACACCCGCGCGCCGATCGTCTATGAAGTGGAGCGCGCGCGCGACGGCGGCAGTTTCTCCAACCGCCGGGTCGTGGCCGTTCAGCACGGCCGGCAGATCTTCAACATGACCGCTTCGTTCCAGGCCGTCCAGGAAGGCCCCGAGCACCAGGACCCCATTCCCGACGCGCCGCCGCCCGAGGAATGCAAGGACCTGCGCGAGTTGACCACCGGCGAAGCGGACTGGATGCCGCCCCGTTATTTCAAGCTGCTCAGGCTCACGCAGGCGCTCGACTTCCGGCCGGTGGACCCGGAGCACACGCTGGGCACGGGCTCGCGGGAGCCCCGCCAGATGGTCTGGATGCGCTCCTCGGCGCCCCTGCCGGACGATATCGTGGCGCACCAGGCGTTTCTGGCCTTTGCCTCGGACATGGGGCTGATCGGCACGGTGACCTTCCCGCACGTTCTCCCGCCCACCGGCTTTCTACTGGCCAGCCTCGATCACGCGATGTGGTTCCATTGCCCGGTGCGGGTGGACAAGTGGATGCTGTTCGACCTGCACAGCCCGCGGGCCGGAGGCGCGCGAGGCTTCGCCAGGGCGTCGGTGTATGCGCGCGACGGCGCGCGGGTCGCGACCATGGCCCAGGAGGGCCTGTTCCGGATCCGGAGGAGGGCGTCCGCTTGAACGCGACGCCGCGCACGCTGTTCGAGAAGCTCTGGGCCGCCCACGAGGTGGCGCGGACCGATGACGGGCAGTCGCTGATCGCCATCGACCGGGTATTTCTGCACGAGCGCACCGGCACGCTGGCGCTGCAGGCGCTGGAGAAGGCCGGGCGCGCCATACGCCGTCCCGAGCGCGCCTTCTGCGTCATGGACCACATCGTCGATACGGTGCCCGGACGGCCCGGGCTGACGCGCATGCCGGGCGGCGCCGAGTTCATCACCGCCACCCGCGAGTCCGCGCGCGAGGCCGGCATCCGGCTGTTCGACATCGACGATCCCAACCAGGGCATCGTGCACGTCATCTCGCCGGAACTCGGCATCGCCCTGCCCGGCCTGACGCTGGTGTGTCCCGACAGCCACACCTGCACGGTGGGCGGCCTTGGCGCGCTGGCCTGGGGCATCGGCACCACCCAGGCCGAGCACGCGCTGGCCACCGGCACGCTCCGGGTGGAGAAGCCCTTGTCGATGCGCGTTCGCTTTGCCGGCCGGCCGGATCCTGCGGTCACGGCTAAGGACCTGATCCTGGCCGTGATCGCGAAGCACTCGGCCACGGGCGGTCTGGGCTGCGCGGTGGAGTTCGCCGGCGAGGCGATCGACGCGCTGGGCGTGGAAGGCCGCATGACGCTATGCAACATGGCCATTGAGTTCGGCGCCTGGACCGGCATGGTGGCCCCGAACGAGGACGTGTTCGAATACGTGAACAAGCGCGAGTTTTCCCCGCGGGGCGCGCTTTGGGACCAGGCGCTGGCGTCCTGGCGCGAACTGAAGACCGACGAGGGCGCGCGCTTCGACCGCGAGTTGGAGCTCGACTGCGAAAACCTGGCGCCGCAGGTGAGCTGGGGCACCAGCCCCGAGCACTCCATCGGCATCGACGCGCAGGTTCCGGAGCCTTCGGGGGAGGCCGGGAGGCGCGAGGCCATGCGCCGGGCGCTGGATTACATGGACCTGGCGCCGGGCCAGAAGATGGACGAGCTGGAAATCGGCGCGGCCTTCATCGGTTCCTGCACCAACGCGCGCCTGTCCGATCTCCGGGCGGCGGCGAAGTTCCTCGAGGGCCGGCGCGTGGCAGTAGGCGTCAAGGCGATCTGCGTTCCCGGCTCCATGGCCGTGCGCGCAGCCGCCGAGGCCGAGGGCCTTCACCGCGTGTTCGAGAACGCCGGCTTCGAGTGGCACGAGTCCGGCTGTTCGATGTGCTTCTACGCCGGCGGCGACGGATTCGGCGGAACGCGCGCCGTGTCCAGCACCAACCGCAACTTCGAGAACCGCCAGGGCCCCGGCGCCCGCACCCACCTGGCCAGCCCCTCCACCGTGGCCGCCTCCGCCGTCGCGGGCCGCCTGACGGACCCGCGCAAACTGGGCTGATGGGTCGCGTGCCGTGAGGGGAGTCGTTTCCGGTGTGGCGGCGCCGCTGATGCGGCGCAACGTGGACACGGACGCCATCATTCCGAGCCGCGAGATGAAGCGCGTGTCGCGCGAGGGCCTGGGCGAGGGGCTGTTCGCCAACTGGCGCTACGCCGACCTCGCAACGCGCGAGGAAGCGCCGGATTTCGTGCTGAACCGCGACCGCTATCGCAAGGCCAGGATATTGATTTCCGGGGACAATTTCGGCTGCGGCTCGTCGCGCGAACACGCCGTTTGGGCGCTGGCCGACTGGGGCATAGGCGCGATCATCGCACCCGGTTTCGGCGAGATCTTCCAGGCCAATTGCGCCCAGAACGGCATCGTGGCCGTGGTCCTGCCGGAAGCGCAGGTGGACGCGCTCGGCGCCGAGGCCGAACGCCGGGAACTGCGCCTGACCGTGGACCTCGGCGCCTGCGAAGTCCAGCGCGTCGGCGATAAGCCCCTGCCCTTCTCCATGAAGCCCCGCGAACGCGAGATGATCCTCAAGGGCCTCGACCCCATCGCCCTCACGCTAAGCGAACACGCCGCCGCCATAGAAGCCTTCGAAAAGTCCGACCGCACCGCCCGCCCCTGGGCCTGACCCTGGGAGCGAGGGCGTCCCGCCCTCTATCCGGCGCGTTACAATTCGCGAACCCCTCGGCAAAGGAGTTTCGCCAGAACAAGCAATTGCACAAGCGCCTCACGGCCGTTTACCTACCACCGGAAACAACAAAAGTTCCGGCCGCGCTCTCTGAAATTGGCTCAACCCCAATTCCGAGGTCTTTCCTGGCAACCGTAGGTGAATTCAATGACCAATAAGCAATTGCAGCACGATCCTCGGCCCGTCGGTGTAGACCGCCCCGACTGGGCCGACGTTGAGAAAGTACTGGGCCAGTACGAGGATTTCGTCAGGGCACGAAAAACCGACAGAGCCTACAGAGTAGGCACGACGGTCTTCTATCTGCTCGTGAATGGGGCACTGTTCGTTACTTATGCAGTGATGGCAGTCCAGCACACCGCCGAAGACCCGCTGCCGGCAAAGCTCCCCTTCCTGTCACTTGTGGGAGTCGCCGCCTGCTTTCTGTGGTTGATCCTGGTGAGAGGCTCGTACACCTTGTGGGATGGAAAAGAGGGTCCCGAAACCCATACCAGAAGACTTTTGCTGCGTGAGGCGATACGCATGCACTTGTACTGGCTGCTGGACAGGATCCCGTTGCATGACGAGACCCCGCCCAAGGGACTGGCGAGCACCCTGCCCCTGACGTTCCTCGCGATACACATCCTCCTGGGAGTAATTCTCGCCGCAGCAGTGGCTTGATCGTCTTAACGAAAGAAGCGAGCCGGGCTAGAATGGAATACGTGAATCAGGCAGCCAAGACCATGCCTTCCAATATATTTCTCAGCTTTGCTATGGAGCATAAAAGCCTGGTGGACCGGTTTCGACGTCAGGTCAAGGAAAGTTGTTCAGCGCTGAATTTGCGCGACTATTCCATCAAAGAGCCGGTTGAAGGCGCCTGGAAAGCACATGCTGAGCAACGAATTCGAGCTTCAGCAGCAACCATTTGCTTGGTTGGTGACTGTACCTGGCAAAGCGAACCCGTGAATTGGGAGGTGCGCAAGAGCGCAGAACTTCACAAACGCGTCCTGGCCGTTTACCTACAATCGGAAATTAAAAAAGTACCGGCTGCGCTTTCTGAGATCGGTGTTAGGCCGATGCCTTGGAACATCAATGCAATAGTAGGTGAGCTAAATGGCGCAGAACAAAGAGCAACTTGATTCACAGCTTTTCGCGGGCGGCGAACCGGGAGTTGCTGGAACTCCTGCCCTCTTGAAGCAATACGAAATCTTTGTTGCGACCTCTGAAACCCTCTCGGCTCGCAGACAAAACGTAAACGCCTTCTTTCTGTCGGCGAACTCCATAATCCTCGCCGCTGCCGGGCTGTTATGGAGCAATGGTCAAACGGGTGATCTTGAATCTTTGGCATTGATCGCCTTAGGCTACGCAGGTTCAATCTTGTGTTTCGCTTGGCGCAAACTAATTCGATCATACCGCCAGCTAAGCCAAGGAAAGTTTGCTGTTATCCACGCTCTTGAACGAAAATTGCCAGCTCAGGTTTTTGAAGCAGAGTGGGTAGCTCTGGGAAAAGGCAAAGATTCCAAGAAATATACTCCTTTTACGCAAACGGAACGTACCACACCGTTCTTGTTTGGCGCTGTGCAACTCTTTGTCGCAGGTGCGGGACTAGTTAGCCTGTATCGTGTACTTTTTCCATAGCGTAGGAAAACAAAGTGAGTACGCATCAGATACATGTATTCATTAGCCATTCGTGGAATTACTCTGAGCACTATGAGAAATTAGCAGAATGGATCTTTCAACAATCCTGGGAGGCTAATGGGTCGTCACTAGTTTTTGTTGACTATTCCGTTCCTAGAGATGATCCAATCCACTTTGCAAGAAATTCCAAGCAGCTCTTGCACGCGATTTCTCAGAAAATCACTCAGAGTCACGTCGTAGTTATTCCTACGGGCATGTATGCTCAACACAGCATGTGGATAAAGAAAGAAATAGACTCCGCGAACAATCTGGTGAAGCCAATTCTTGCTGTTAATCCTTGGGGACAGCTGCGCTCGGCGTCCGTGGTAACAAACGCAGCGACTCAATTAGTGGGGTGGAACAGCGAGAGTATCGTTAGTGGGATTTGGGATCTGTATTGCAAAAGAGGTTCACTCTAGTGATTGATAAGAGACCGACTGCACTAGGCGCTGCCGGGCTGTGAATGCGAACGGTTGCAGGCCGCTTGAGGGGCTGAAGGTACTGGAGCTGACCCACATGGTGATGGGGCCGGCGTGCGGGCTGGTGCTGGCGGACCTGGGGGCGGACGTGATCAAGGTGGAGCCGCCGGGCGGCGATCCCACCCGAAGGCTGCCGGGGTCCGGCGCGGGCTATTTCCCGATGTACAACCGCAACAAGCGGAGCATCTGCCTGAACCTCAAGTCGCCGGAGGGCATGGACGCGGCGCTCAAGCTCGCCGACCGCTCCGACGTGCTGATCCAGAACTTCCGGCCCGGCGCCATGCAGCGCCTGGGGCTGGACTACGAAACGCTGTCGAAGCGCAATCCGCGCCTGATCTACTGCACCGAGAAGGGCTTTCAGGCGGGTCCGTACGAGAACCGCGCGGCGCTGGACGAAGTGGCGCAGATGATGGGCGGGCTGGCCTACATGACCGGGCCGCCGGGCAAGCCGCTGCGCGCCGGGGCCTCGGTGATCGACGTGCAGGGCGGTATGTTCGGCGCGCTGGGCGTGCTGGCGGCGCTCAACGAGCGCGAGCGCACCGGGCGCGGCTGCGAGGTCGTGGCCACGCTGTACGAAAGCGCGGTGTTCCTGGTGGGTCAGCACATGGCGCAGAAGGCCGTCACCGGAACCGCCGCCACGCCGATGCCGGCGCGCGTGTCGGCCTGGGCCATCTACGAGGTGTTCGCCACAAAGACCGGCGAGCAGATCTTCGTGGGCGTGGTGAGCGACGTGCAGTGGGTGCGCTTCTGCAAGGTCTTCGGGCTGGACGAGCTGGGCGCCGACGAGAACCTCAAGACCAACTCGGGGCGCGTGGCCCGCCGCGACGAGTTCATCCCCAGGATCAAGGAGACTTTCGCGGCGATGACGCCGGCCGAACTGATGGCGCTGTGCGCCGAGGCCGGCCTGCCGTTCGCGCCGATCACGCGGCCGGAGGACCTGTTCGACGACGCCCACCTGACGGCTTCCGGCGGACTGCTCGAAGTGACCGTGCCGGACGGCGAATACGCGGGCAGGAAGGCGTCCCTGCCGGCGCTGCCGGTAGCCGTGGGCGGCAGCCGCCCGGCGCTGCTGCGCGACGTGCCCACCGCCGGCCAGCACACCGAGGAAATCCTCGCGGAGTTGTGAGCGAAAAGCGGAAACTGAACCTCAAGGGCTACAGCAACCCCCTTTCGCCGGAGGGCAAGGCGGCGCTGGTCACGCCCACGCCGCACCATTACGGCGGACACTTCCTGTTCGTGGACTACCGCGCCGACGTGGAACAGGTGGCGCGCTACCTGCCGGCGCCGCTGGAGCCGGACCCCACCGGCCGCGCCTTCGCCATCGTCGATGAACTGGTGTGCGTGCCGGGCGACAACCCGGACCTCGTGTACGACAACCCGGAGCGCACCCGCTACACCGAGGGCGTCGTGGGTCTGCGCTGCTCCTACAAGGGCGAGCCCGGCACCTTCATGAACGCGATGTGGGTGTCGAGGGACTGGTCGATGACCTTCGGCAACTTCATGGGCTGGCCGAAGAAGATCGCCCGCATTCACCTGACGCATATCCCGCCCAACCATCCCGTGATCAAGCCGCTGGGCGTGGGTTCGAACCTGAGAGGCGTAGTGGACCGCGAGGGCTACCGCATCGTGGACCTGTCGGTGCGCCTGGAGAAGCGCGAGGACGACTCCGCGGCGCCGAAGTTCGGCTGGCTGTACTCGGTGCGCTACTACCCGGCCATGAGCCCCAGCGTGCCGGCCACCAAGCAGTTGATCCGCAACCGGATCAGCAACACGCGCGCGATCAACGTGTTTTCCGGAGAAGGCAGCGTCGAATACGGGTATTCGGACAACGAGGAGTTGTTGCCGCTCAAGCCGGTGGAGGTCATCCGGGGGTATTCGTACAACCCGTGCTGGACCACCGCGCATACGGCGGAGCTGCTGGAAACGTACGAGTAAGTCGCATGCGTTTTCCGGACGCAGACGAACTCGAGGCGGGGCTGCCGGAAATCCTCGCATCACCCAGTGACGACGGGACCGTCTCGATGATCGTTCGCCGACCGGACACCAACCGGCGGGAGGTGCTGGAATCAGGCGAGCTGGACGTCGCAGAGGGACTCGTCGGAGACAACTGGCGTTCGCGCGGGAGCCGGATGACGGCCGACGGATCGGCGCATCCGGAGATGCAGCTCAATCTGATGAACGCGCGGGTCATCTCGCTCGTGGCAAGGTCCAGGGAGCGCTGGGCGCTCGCGGGCGATCAGCTGTTCGTCGACCTCGACCTCGGCAAGGAGAACCTTCCGGCCGGCACGCGGCTTGCCATGGGCTCGGCCATCATCGAGGTCACTGCGATTCCGCACCTTGGCTGCAAGAAGTTCACGGCCCGGTTCGGACTGGAAGCGATGAAGTTCGTGAACTCGCGGCGCGGGAAGAAGCTCTGCCTTCGGGGCATCAATGCGAAGGTCGTGCAGTCGGGCCGAGTGGGCGTCGGGGACCCGATCCGAAGGCTTTAGCGAAATCCTCATCGAAGCAGTCGCCGTCCAAGTCGCCTGCCCTTGTCACGCTGTACCCGGTAAGTTCGTGGGCTCCGCTCGGTAACAGTCAAGGGTGCCTGACCATGTTCAATCAGGCGGAATCAGGACGAGCTTTCCGATGATGGTTTTGGCAAGGAACTCCTCCTGCGCCCGGCCGATATCGTGGAGCGGAAAGGTCTTGCCAAGGACGGGGTATATCTCGCCGCGTTCGATGTAGGAGACGAGGTTTTCGAACACGGCATCGTCTTGATACGTGCAACCGAACAACGAGAGGTCCTTGAGATAGAGCGTCCGCAGGTCCAGGGTCACGAGAGGGCCGCCGATCGCTCCCGCCACGGCAATGCGGCCTCCGCGGCGGACGATTTCCAACAACGACGACCAGCCCGCGCCGCCCACAACGTCGATGACTGCATCGACGGTATCGCGGCCGACAACCGTGATCGGATCGGCGGTCCGGTCGACGACCTCATCGGCGCCGAGTGCGCGGATGCTATCTGCCTTCGACGCACCCGCGACGGCTACGACGTGCGCTCCCCGACGCTTTGCAAGTTGCACCGCCGCTGACCCGACGCTGCCGGACGCGCCCGTGACCAAGATCCTTTCGGAGCCGACGGCCGCTTGGTGCAGCATGTTTTCCGCCGTTGACCAAGCACACGGAATGGACGCGAGTTCGGCGTCTGTCCAATCGCAGTTCACAGCATAGGTCTCACGGGAAGGTGCCTTGGCATATTGTGCGAAGGCTCCGTCGCATTCGGACCCGAAGGTCCAGCACTCGAACGGTCGATAGTCGACGTAGCTTCGAAGCATGTTGCGAACGATTACCCGCTCACCGATGCGCGCGGTGTCCACACCGTCGCCGACAGCGACGATGTGGCCGCAGCAGTCCGCGCCCTGGATACGGGGAAACGCCATGGGGATGCCGGACCAGGTAGCGTCGTTGCCGGCGACCTCGTCGAGCCCTTCGGCGCCGCCGGTCCCGGTCGCGTCCCCGATGTTCTTCGAGTACCAGCCGATACGGGTGTTGATATCGGTGTTGTTGACGCCGGCGGCGGCAACCTTGATCAGGACCTCGCCAGCCCCAGGCCGGGGCGTCGGAACGTCTTCCCGATATTGAAGAGCCTGGACGCCTCCGTGCTCGATTAACTGAACGGCCGCCATTACTGCCGGAACCTGATGAATCATCGTTGTGCTCTGGTGTACGGGATTGTCTGGAGGCAACTCCGGCTCACACGCACGCATGGGTCCCGTAGTAGCCCGGGTGGAATCGAGCAGTTGGCAGACGAAGGTTCCGGCGATGCCTGAACATGTTCCTGCGGTTCGCTGCCAAGTTCCGTCAGTCGCCCCGATTGAGGGCCGCCCCCACTCCCAGGGGGTTACAGGGCGGGGGAAAGGGCGCCGAGGGTGCGAAGCAGGCCGATGCGCGCTTGCGCCAGTTCCATGCGTTTCTCGAGCAGGGTCACGTCGGTCTGGGCGACGATCTCCTCGGCCTCGAGCTGGTCGAGCACGGTGCCGCGCCCCACCAGCAGCTTCTCTTCCACGATGGACACGATCTCGCCCGCGTCCTCGAGCGAGCGCTCGAGTTCCTCGCAGGCCTGCGCGAGTCCGTTGACCAGGTTCCAGGACACGATGATGTTCAGTTCGAGCTGCTCCAGGTCGGCGGTGAGGTCGTGTTCGGCCGCTTCCATCGCGTAGCGCGACTTGCGCAGCCGGGCGAACTTCCGGCCGCCCTCGAATATCGGCATGCGCAGCATCAGTTGCGCGTCGGCGTCGCGGGTCTGGATCTCGCCCACGTAGCCGTCGGAGCCGCCCAGCTTCAATTCCAGCTGAGGCCAGAGCTCGGAGCGCTGAAATTCCATCCGGCTGCGCGCCACAACGAGGTTCTGGCGGGCCTTGCCGGCAATCGGCGCACCGTCCCTGGCGCGGCTCTTGGCCGCGTCCAGCGTTTCGGGCTGCACCTGCTCCAGCATGCCCAGGTCCTCGGCGTCGAGGTTTTCGCGGATCGCGCCGGTCAGGCGCGCCAGCTCATATTGCGCGCGGCGGTAGGCGGTGTCGGCCTCGATCCGCTCGGCCCGCGCCTGGTGCAGGTAGCGCAGCACTTCGTGCACCTGCGTCTGGTCGGACCTGCCCAGCTCCAACTGCTCGCGCACCGAGGTTTCCTGTTCCGCGACCAGGCTCTCGAACTCGATGCGGCGGTTGAGAATCCTGCGCATGTAAATCTGCTCGGCGTAGGCCACGGCCGCGTCGCGCTGCACCGACTGGCGGACGTCTTCGGCGTCGAAGCCGGCGGCCGCAATCATGGCGCTGGCCTCGCGCTCGCGCGCGCCTATGCGTCCGAAGGAATAGATCGTCTGCGTGACCTGCAGGCCCGAAGTCCGCGAATCGCCCTCGTAGATGCCGATGTTGCGGGCCTCGTTGCGGTTGTAGCCGTAGCCCCGGCCCCCGGTGAGGTTGACCGTTGGGAAGCGCAGTGCGCGGGCTTCGGCGAACTCCTCGCCGGCTTCCTGCACGCGGCTGCCTGCGGCGCGGATGCGGGGGTCGCGCTGGAGCGCGTCGCGCAGGGCTTCGCGCAGCGTGTACGGGGCGTCGCCGGCGGCGGAGGGCTGCTGCGCCTGGGCGGCGGGAGCTGCCAGGAGGAGGTAGGCGGCGAGTATGAGGAGGGCGGAACCTCCTCGATGCCAAAGGGAGGGCGGGCCGCCGTCGCTCCCGGGAGTGATACGTATAGGAATGTTCATTCTTCTTTCATGGCTCGGCGGAGCGTGCCGAAAAGGGGCTCCGCCAGGTACTGGATCATGGTGCGCTTGCCCCCGCTGAAGGTCACTTCCACCGGGAACCCCGGCCGGATGTCCTTGTCGCCCAGCTTGGAGTACTCCGAGTCGGGGATGGCGATGCGCGCGATGTAATACTGCTGCTGGGCTTCGTCGTCGGTCAGGATGTCGGCGGAAACCAGCATCACTTCACCGAGCAGCTCGGGCGTCGCCCGCTGGTTCAGCGGCGTGATGCGCAGGCGCGCCTCCTGCCCCACGTTGACGTTGTCCCGGTCGGTGGGCATGACCTTGGCCTCCACGATCAGCCTGTCGTCCTCCGGCACGATGTTCATGATCGGCTGGCCGGAGGGAACCACTCCGCCCACGGTGTGCACCTGCATGTTGATGACCTTGCCCGCGAGCGGAGCGAGGATGCGCGTGCGCGCCACCTGGTCGCGCACGGCGAACAGGCGGTCGCCGGTCTCGAAGTAGAGGTTCTGCGCTTCGGTCAGGTCGGAGGATAGCTCCGTGCGGTAGTCGTTCTGCAACTGGATGATCCGCTGCCGGGTCTCGCCGATGGACAGTTGCGCCTCGGCGATTTCGGCGATGATCTGGCCCACCTGGCCGCGCGTCTGCGCCAGGTTCAGCCGCCGCTGGGTAAGCTGGTCTTCGGACACGAGCTGGCGCTCTGCCAGGCTCGCCAGCGCGGCCACGTCCTTCTCCAGCAACTCCTGCTCCTGGCTGGCGGCGTCGCGGCGCGCCGTCAGGCCGTTGACCTGTTCGCCGAGCTGCTCCACCCGGCCCTGCAGGATTTCGATTTCGCCGGCGTGCTGGCCGCGCCGCTCCTTGAACAGGTCGATCTGCGCCTGCTTGATTTCCTCGATCCTGGGGTCGCCCTCAAGGCGCTCGAATTCCGAGGAAAAAGCCACTGCCTCGCGGGCATACAGTTCGGCGTTGAGCCGGTCGATCTGGGCCAGCGCGCTGTAGTAGCGGGCTTCCAGCAGTTCCTGCTCGGCCCGCGGCTTGGTGTCGTCGAGCTCCAGCAGCGGGTCGCCGGCGGCCACGTTGTCGCCTTCGCGCACGTGCAGGATCTTGACGATGCCCCCTTCCAGGTGCTGCACCGTCTTGTTCTCGCCGTCCACCTCGACAAGGCCCATGGCCACCACGCCCTGCGCCAGCGGGGCCAGCGAACCCCAGAGGATGAACGCGCCCAGGGCCACGCTCACCACGGTCCCGCCGATCCACATGGCGCGGTCCTTGAGCGGATCGATCGATTCGTTGTCCTCGATTTTCGGCGGCGTCTCCAGGATGCGCGACAGGAACGCGAGCGCCTTTGTTCGCCAGTTGTCGGGCGCCGTCTGCATTTGAATGTTCATTGCGTGTATTTCACCTGTATCGGCCGCGCCGGAGCCGCCGGGGAGGCGGGGGCCTTCGCCGGGCGGGCGGCCTGCGGCCTGGCCGCGCCGAACTGCCCCAGCACCTCGTCGCGCGGACCGAAGTTCACGATCTGGCCATCCTGCATCACCCCGATCTGGTCCACGCGCCTCAACAGGCGCACATTGTGCGTGATCAGCACGGTGGTAATGCGCCTCTCCTTCAGGGCCTCCAGCACCTTGCCCAGCGCTTCCTGCCCCTCGCTGTCGAGGTTGGAGTCCGGCTCGTCCAGCACCACGTAGGCCGGATCGCCGTACAGCGCCCTGGCCAGGGCGACGCGCTGGCGCTGACCGGCGGAAAGTCCGCGGCCGCCGGCGCCGATCGGCGTGGTGTAGTTCTTCGCCAGGCGCATGATTACCTCGTGGCAGCCGGCGCGCTGGGCGGCGCCGATCACGCCTTCGTCATCCGGTTCCTCCAGGCGGGATATGTTCTCGGCCACGGTGCCGTCGAAGAGTTCCACGGTCTGCGGGAGGTAGCCGAAGTGCTTCAGACGCAGATGGTCGGGCCAGCCGTCGATTTCCGCGCCGTCGAGCCGCACAGCGCCTTCCACGGGCTGCCACACGCCCATCATTACGCTGGCCAGCGACGACTTGCCGCTGCCGCTGGGGCCGATCAGCCCGGTAATGCTGCCCGGCTGAAGCGTCAGATTGACGCCCTTCACCACCGGCACTTCGGCGCCCGGAGGCACCACGGTGACGTTTTCGACCTCGACCTTGCCTTGCGGACGCGGCAGCTCCGTTCCGGGGGCCTCGTCTTCGTCGCCGAAATTCTCCAGCAGCGCGTTGACGCGCCGCCAGGCCTGCCGCGCGCCCACGAATCCGCGCCAGGCGCCGATGCCCTGCTCGATCGGCGCCAGCGCCCGTCCCATGATGATGGAGCCGGCGATCATCATGCCGGGGGTAAGGTCGCCGGCCAGCACCAGGTAGGCGCCGGTGCCGAGCATGCCCACCTGCACCGAAAAGCGGAACGCCTTGGTGGCGGAAAGCAGAACGCTCAGGCGTCCAGAGGCGGCCGACTGGAACGACGCCGAACGGCGGTGCCGCCCCTGCCAGCGGCCCAGCAGCCCGTCGAACATGCCCATGGCCTTGAGCGCGTCGGAGTTGCGCATCGACGACTCCAGGAGCTGATGCGACTGAATGCCTTCCATGGCCGCGGCCCGCATGGGCAGGCGCGAGCGGAACTCGGCGAGGATGCCCAGCGTGAATATCACGACCGCGCCGAACACGGCCACCGCCCCCATCAGCGGGTGGAACATGAATATGACGGCCGTGAATATGGGCGTCCAGGGAATATCGAAGAACGCGAAGATCGTGGGGCTGCCCATGAACTGGCGAATGTTGTCGATGTCCCGCACCGGCTGGCTGGCGGCCTGCCCCTGGCTGGCCAGGTTGCTGCGGAAGGCGCTGGTGAGCACGTCGTTGGCCATGTTCAGGCCGAGCGCCAGGCCGATACGCTGCATCAGGCGCTGGCGCACCCATTCCAGCAGGCCGAAGCAGGCCAGCAGGAAAACGGCGATGAGCGTGAGCATCAGCAGCGTTTCCGCGCTGGCGCTGGTGAGCACCCGGTCGTACATCTGCAGCATGTACACCGGCGAGACCAGCATCAGGATGTTCACGAGCGAGCTGAACACCGCGATGGCGATGAAGCCGCCGCGGTACTTGCTCAGCGCGGCGCGAAGCGGCGTCGCGGGGCGCTCCGCTTCGGGCGTTTTAGGCTGCTCGTTCACCGGTCTTTACGAGGGCGGGACGCCGCGAGGGACATGCCCTCGCTCGCAGGCTACGTGGCGGTGCCGCCGTTGGCCTGGGCAGCGCGCTGCTTCTCGACTTCCTGTTTCAGGCGCTCGTTGACTTCCTGCATCATGCGCAGGGTGCGGAGAAAACCCGGCCAGGGCATGGCGATCCGGGTCTTGGGGATCATCTGGGGCGGCGCGTCGTCCCCGGCGCCTTCGGTTTCGGCTTCGAATTCCCCGAACTCCAGGCGCACGACGCCGTCTCGCAGCACCGCGGCCATCAGACCGTCAACAAAGATTTTGGTATCGCTCATCCAGCGTATCTCCCATAGAGACTTGAAAAAGGCGGCGCCGGGCTGTCGCGCGGGGCCAACGTTAGGATTCTAGCGGAGATATGGGGCCGGCGGCGGGTGATTCAAGAAAGGCGGGACGCGACGGCGTCTCGCCTTCGTGGAGGGCGGGACGCCCTCTTTCCCAGGTCAGTTTACGTCGCGTGCGCCGGGGCCGCAGCTGCGGGGGCGATTCGACAGCCATTCGTCGATTTCTTCGGAGCGCCATCGAACGGCCCTCGGTGCCAACTGCAGGGGTGGGGGAAAGCTTCCCTGCTTGATGAGGCGATACAAGGTGCTCCTGCTGAGGCCCGTCCTCAACACGACCGACGGCAGGCTCAGCATGCGCTCTTGACTCATGCCCATGATTTTGCCTGCCGGATCGTTAGCTTTATGTGGACAGAATAGTTTTTTACGTGTCTATTTCATGTCGATCGGGGTTCTGGCGAACCGGGCTCGTCAGATACTCCGCCCATTCCTCCATCAGCTTGCGCCGGCGCTCGAACAGATCGGTGCGCCGGTAGGCCCGCTCCACGCGATCCGAATTGACGTGCGCGAGGGCGATCTCGCAGACCTCGCGCGGCGCGTCCGAGCACTCGGCGGACCAGTCCCGGAAACTGCTGCGCATGCCGTGCGGAACACAGCCCATGTTCAGCTCGCGGCAGAACCGGGCCAGCGTGTTTTCGCCCATTGGGCGGCCCCGTGAGGATGGAAACACGTATCCCGTGTCGTCCTGCAGCTCCCGTGCCTGCGACAGCACCTTGAGTGCCCGTTTCGACAGCGGCACGCGATGCTCCCGATTGGCCTTCATCCGCCCGGCCGGTATCGTCCAGGTGGCGCTTTCCTCGTCGATCTCATCCCAGACCGCGAGCCGGGCTTCGCTGTTGCGCACTGCGCACAGGGTAAGGAACTCAAGGCAAAGCACCTTCGCCGGGTAGGCGTTCGCGGCCCTGGCCTTGCGCAACGCGGCGGCCACCTGGCCGTAGGGAAGCGCACGATAGTGCGTCTGGGCGTTCGAAATCTTCGGCAACGCGGCCCCAAGTGCATCGCCCGCCGGATTGTCGCTGCGATAGCCCTGTGCGACCGCCCACTTCATGACCGCGCCGATGCGCTGGCGAATGCGCCGCGCCGATTCCGGCTTGCTACTCCAGATGGGCAGCAATACGTTCATCACGTCCCGTGGCTCGATCGCATTGACCGGCCGCTTCCCCAGTTGGGGCAGCGCGTAAGTACGCATGCTTGACCGCCACTGGAGCTCGCTCTTGCCACCCGTCTTCCATGCCTGGGACTGAATCCGGATGGTCTCCTCCAGCGCATCGGCAAACGTCGGAACGAAGCGCGGCTTCCGGCGCGGATCCTCGCCGTTCGCGATCGCGCGACGGTTGTTCAGCGCCCGCTCGCGAGCCTCCGCCAGGGTCACGACCGGATAGGCGCCCAGCCCGATGTTGAGGGCCCTTCCCGACACGCTCAATCGCTGCGACCAGGTCTTGGACAGTCCGCCCGCACGCTTCGGTTTCACCAGGAGACTCAGCCCGAAGCCGCCACGACCATCGCCGTACCGGCCGGGCCGGCTGATCTTGTTCACAAACGTCGCCGAAAGCCGGTTCGGCCGCTTCATCGATTATCACTTCCGGTATTACAGAAATCGAGGGACTGTCTGATACCAACAGGAATATTTAGAAACCTATGACTCAGCATTATTCAATTTTATCAGCGTCTTATATTTTCTTATGACACTATATGATACCTCTTGATACTATATGGCCGACTTCTCCTCCTCCTCCACCGCCTCCCCCGCCGCCCCCTCCACCGCCGCCTCCCCCTCCGGCAGCGACGATCACGGTCGGCGAAGCTTCGGCAGTGGACGAAAACGACGATGGCGCAATGGTCGCAACGGTAATGACCGAGAACGCCTCCGAAGTTACGGTTGACAACGACTCCTTCGAAGTCGCCGACGGCAACCTGAAGCTGAAAGACGGCATGAGCCTCGACTTCGAGGCCGTCGAAGGCGGCATGATCGAACTCACCCTTACCGCCAGCGGCGACGGCGAATCCGCCACCGCCATGGTCACCGTCACCGTCAACGACGTGAATGAAGCGCCGATGATCGAAGTGACCGACGGCGAGACGCCCGACGGCATGCCCGCCTCCTCCGCGGTGGACGAGAACGTCGCCGGGGCGCTCCTGGGCGAGATCAAGCTGTCCGACCCCGACGCGGGCCAGATGCACACGCTGTCCACCAGCGACGACCGGTTCATGACCAAGCAGGACGCCGAGGGCGGCTGGTGGCTGGCGCTGGCCGAGGGCGTGAGCCTCAACCACGAAGACGCCGCCACGGTCAACGTCACCGTAACGGTTATGGACGACGGCGATCCCGCCATGTCCGCCTCCACCACCGTGACCATTACCGTCAATGACGTCAACGAGGCTCCGATGGCGGTCGGCATGGTCGATGCCATCACGACCGAGTCCGGCGAGCCCATCAAGCCCAACGCGATCGATCTGCTCAAGCTGTTCAACGATCCGGACGCGGGCGATGCGAACGCCGTGCGTTACGAGCTGAGCGGCGGGCCTTCCTGGTTGAGGTTCGCTGTCGAGTTCGGCGAAGACGACGACGGCAACGACACGGCGCAAGGCATCTTCACCGGCACGCCGCCGGTCACCGGCGCCGAGAGCGACGCCGCGCACATGGTGACCCTTACCGCCACCGACAGCGACGGCGCCGAAGGATCGGTGAAATTCTACGTGATCGTGGACGACGGCAACGACGATGTTACCGACGTGGACCTGATCGACGACGCCGGCAGAGTCGCCGTCGAAGCGGACGTGGACGAGAACGACGCCTCGGGCGTGGTGTTCGGCGAGATCCGGGTGTCCGACCAGGACCACAAGATGCATCCGAACGGCATGCACCTGATCCAGATCCTGAAAGGAGACACCAGGAACGAAAGCCCCTCCGCCACGCTGGATGACCGCTTCGAGGTCAAGTATGACGACGCGGGCATTCCGTGGCTGGCGCTGAAGGCGGGGATGGCCCTGGATGAAGAAAAGGAGCGTGGGGTCGTCGACATCACCATCCGCGCGGTGGACATGAACGGCGCGACCAATAGCCGCGGTAACGAATTCACGGGCAACGTCGAGTTCCAGACCATCTCGATCGTCATCAACGACGAGAACGACGCGCCCAAGGCCGGCACGATCGGCAACTGGTGGGTCACGGCCGAGTCCGGCCAGCGGCGCGATGACGTGGATAAGGGCGAATGGCTGACGTTCAGCCTGGAGGATCCGGACGATGACAAGCCGGCCTTCACCGATCCCGATGACGATACGCTCACCTATTCCCTGCGGGGTCCCTCCTGGGTTGAGATCAATGAGAGGACCGGCCAGATCACCAACACCAAGGGCGGAGTGCCCGTGCGCGGCGTTCACACGCTCACCGTCACGGCCACGGACCCGGACGGTGAATCGGCTTCCGCGTCGTTCAAGCTGGCCGTGGCGCTGTCCGGAGACGGCGACGACGCCACCGCCAATGACGACAACGAGGCGCCGAGATTCGGAAGCCCGAACGAATTCGACTATCCCGAAAACTCGGGCGAGCGCAGGGTCGCCACGTTCACGGTCAGGGACGAAGACAACGATCTGCAGCACCATCCGTTCGCACTGGATACCGTGGCCATTACAAGAATCGTGGTCGATTTTCGAGCCGAAGGCACGGCGAACCTGGATTTTGCCATTACGCCAGGCACACCGTTGACTAACGAACAAGCTCCTTACGCAGCGGCTTTCCGGTTGTCCGGGCCAAGGAAGAGCGGTGACTCGTGGACGTACGACCTGTGGGTCCGCGATACGAACCCGAGCGCGCGCGTTGACACGACAGAAATTCTGGACTACGAGACCATCGACCGGGTCACGGTCTACGTCACGGCCAACGACGGCATCGCGACGGCCGTTACCGAAGACATCGCAGTCGATCTTGTCAAGGCGAACGACAATCCGATGGCCGAAGGCATTGGGGATAACCCCGCCACTCCCGCCGTCGAAACCGATTTCAACATTGCCTCTGGAACCTACGGCGTCAACCAACAGGAAACGCTGAAGGAAATCCTGTACATCAGGCTGGAGGACATCTGGGACGACCAGGAGGACGATCCCGATGATCTGACCTTCACGGCGTCGAAGACCGGTTCCTGGGTCACGATTCTGCACGGCCCGGCCGAGTGGGGCGATATCGAGGACTCCGGTGTGGAGTGGAACGACACCGACGTCGGCAATACGGGCACGAACAACCGGACCGCCGTAGTCATTGGCGAATCGGGCGATCCGGCCGACGGCGAACAGGTGCTCATCATCGAGATCGACCGCACCGGAAGGAACAATGACCAGAACCCCATGGGCAGCTTCACGATCACCGCGCGCGACGAGGACGGTGGAACGGGCAGCATGACCTACAGGATCCCGGTCATGGACCAGAACCTGAATCCCATGAACGCCGTCACGCTGAGCGGCAGTCCTCGCGAGGACGCCACTTTGCGGGCCAGCTTCAACGACGACCGTGATCCCGATCTGGCCGGCTCCGCCACACCGGCTCTGGTGATCTACCAGTGGTTCCGTGGGACTGCGGACGACGGCGCCGGAGCGACGATGGTCCGTGAGGGCACCGGCAATACCTACCGGTTGACCCAGGCCGATGTCGGCAACTACATCACGGTGAAGGTGAAGTACTACGAGGTCGGGGCAGGAGAGAACGCAGGCCAGCTCGTCGGGTTCGATACGACCAGCACTACCGTGCTCAACCAGGAGACAACCCAACGGATGGTGTCCGACACGCCGGACAAGGGCATGGGAAGCGTTACGGTCCTTGCCGATGCCAACGTATTGAGCGTTACCGATGTCAATGTGCGCATTACCGACGGGGATTATTCCCCTTCCCTGGTGCCGGACAGCGGCCTGACGAATCTGGCCGTTACCTGGCAGATGTCCGACAACGGGCGCGGCGGATGGGAAGACGTGGACCAGGGAACCGACACCGACACGGCAACGCTGGAGTTGAGCGACGGCAAAGGCAAGTGGTACCGCGCAGTCGTGAGCTACGACGCGGACGGGGTCGATGATCCGGATGTGGACGCTGCCGACGAGGAGATGGAGAGCGTCTACAGCGATGCGATCCAGGTCGCCGACGTGCGCGACACTGCAGGCACCGCACCCACGATCACCGGCAACCCCTTCCCGGGCGGCACACTGAGCGTCAACGTGCGCAACACGTCGACGCAATGGCAGGAGCAGCGCGGCACCGATTGGGTGGACATTGCCGGCGCCACCGGCAGCCTGAGCATAACGTCGGCGCATGCCGGCAAGGTGATTCGGGCGCTGGTTTCCTACCAGAGCACGGATAACGACAATCCGGGCGTCACGGCGATCGTTGCGGTCAATGCCAACGGCGGAACTGCGATTTCCGGCGGCACGACGGGCAACGCTACGCCGACCGGGGTGAAGGACCACGACATCGAGGTGAGCGTGGCCGCTCCCGGGCACCCCGCCCGGGGCACCAGCAACAATGCGGGACACAACCTCTCGCACGAGGAGATCGTTCCGCTGGCCAGCCTGTTCCAGGATCCCGACAGCGCGCGCCTGACCTACTCGGTCACGGCTACGGACGGTAACCTGGGTAGCAACAACGGATCGGGCAGCACGTATGTGTACGACGCCGCGGACGGCGGCGTGCTGACGTTTGAAGCGGGCAGCGGAAAGCTCACCTTCAACAGCGACGTTTACCGGACGCACGATGGCGATAACAGCGACGGCGACGGCAACATGCTTCAGCTGACCATCACCGCAACCGACGAAGGCAACCGCACGGGCACGGCCGATGTGAACCTCCGGATCAACGTGGCTCCGACTGACATTCACTTCGCTTCTGCAGCAGATGGACTTTCTGCCGCTGCGGACGGCACGGGAACGGGTGGAACCTTCGCAGTGGAAGCGGCTGAGCTTGCCGGGACCGCCACGTCCCCCAACCCTGCCGCCACGTCCCCCAGCCCTGCCGGCACGCTCATTGCCCACGTGGATGTTCAGGACGAGAACTCGGGCATGCACAAATTCGGTATGCACGAGGTCATGCTTTCGGGCGATGACCGGTTCATGATCACGCACACCGGGTACAACGGGACCGCCAATTCGAAGGATACCGACCGGGACGGCAGCACCTGGGAGATCCGCCTGAAGCCGGGCGCGAGGCTGGACTATGAGATGGAGAATGCCGATCGCGATCCCACCATCAAGCTCACCCTCACGGCCAAGGACGGCGGCGGCCTGAGCACGCCGATGGCGCCGATCACAATTACCATCACGGTCACTAACGAGACGTTTGACGACCGGGAGCCCACGCCGAACGACATACCGGGCCTGAAGGACGATGAGACCACCGACACAAACGACAGGGAAGACGACAACACGGACGATGACACCGACGGCGGCGCCCCGCCGCCTCCTGGAGCGTCGCTCGGCGGAATCATCGAGGACTTCATCGACAACATGGACACCTTCGAACAGGACCTGCTCGAAGACTTCATGCTGGTAATCGACGACGGTCTCGACATCGCATAGGTCAGACAGCAACTTACGTTGCAGCGAGGCGGGCTACATGCCCGCCTCGCTTTTTTTTCTCCTCACTTCACGAGGAGTCGGGATGTTCCCCGTAGTGGAAGCGCAACCGCCAGGACTGCAAAACGCCCGTATCGCCCGCGGCCAGGTCGACCACCTGGATCGTCCACTCGCCGTTCGGCGTTTCGCCGTAGAAGGCGTTGCTGAGCAGCTGCCAATCACTCATTCCCGGAAAATCCTCAAGCAGTGCGTTGAATGGCGCGTTGACGACGCTGCGGGTGCCGCCCGGCGACGTGACGGCCACGCCGAGGTCCGCGCCGTACCTGTGTTCGATGTCGAGTTCGACAATGACCGCTTCGATGCTCGCCGCGTCCGGCAGACCGGCAACCGAAAGCGTATGCGTCACGCCCTGTCCATCCTTGTCCGGAATGGCGAGATCGAGTTCCTGGGGCTCACCCGAGGGGAACCAGCCGGACTCCGTAAACGCGCCCAGGCTGTTGGGCGCATGGTCGGCGGCGAATGCGACGGCTTCATCCAGCGCCAGCGCCCCGAAGCCATACCAGTTGTGGAAGTCATAGCCGGCGGCGTTCGTCTGCCAGGCGGGCTGCGCGACGTACGGCGCGCCGTTGAACGCGGCGCGCACTTGTGCGCGGTCCGGATCGATGCGGCGGGCCGTCGACGCCAGGATGTGCTTGACGTCCCGCCAGGTCAACTCCGGGTAAATGCCGAGCAGAACGGCAATCGCACCGGCCGCCGCCGGCGCAGCGGATGAGGTACCGCCGAAGATGCTGATGTAATCCCCGTTCGGGTTCAGCACATGGCCTGGAGCGAGCGGCAGCTCCTCGGGATCGTATTCCATGCTGTAGCCGCGCTCGCTGCCCTGCTGATCGGTAGTGATAATCGCGGGCGCGTCGATTCCGTCCTCGCCGGAGGGAGCGACGATCCAGAGATTGGCGCCGGCGCTGGAGTACGAAGAGCGGACATCGTTCGCGTTGAACCCTCCAACAACCAACAGCCAGGGCAGATTGTTGTCCGGATCGCCATTGCTGCCCAGGCACCCGATCTCCTCGTTGAGCGGGTGCGGAGCGCACAGTCCGAACTCGTTGCCGGCGGCCTTGACATACAGTGCGCCCCGTCCCCCGCGCAGGTCCGTCGTGCCCATCCGGAAAAGCCGCGCGAAATCCGGATCGGAATTCCGCGACGGAATCTCGATCCCGAAGCTCATGTTGAAGATGTCGGCGCTCGCCGAATCCGGGTTGCGGTCGCTGCCGCCCAGGCTTTGCAGCAGTTCCACGTCGAAGCGGTCGCCCAGCGATCCTCCGGGATTGAAGCCGCGCAAAAAGACTTCGGGCGCGACGCCGCGTCCGCCGGCGCCGTTGTTGGCTGCCGCGGCGGCGACCCCGGCCACCGAAGTGCCGTGATCGCCGAACAGATCCATGTTGAAGGGATCGGTCGCGAGCGCACCCGCTCTCAGGGCGTGGCCGAAGTTGTACGAACGGCCCGGTTCGACGTTGGCAGCCAGGTCCGGATGGCAGATCTCGAGTCCCGAATCCACCACCGCCAGGCGCACGCCGCGTCCGTTGCGGCTGTTGTCGATGGCCTGGTTCATTTGCAGGTCCGCGCCCGCCACGCCTGCAGTACCGGAGAAGGCAGTCTGCCCGGTGTTGGCAAGGTGCCATTGCTCCGCAAACAGCGGATCGGGGCCTGCGCCGCTTGAGCTTGCGGGGGCCCGGCACCGCGTAGCAACAAGCCCCTCGGCGTTCGTGGCGAACGAGAACTGGAATGTAGTGAGCGGGGAGAATTCCTCGTCTGCATCGCCCATGCGATCGCCGAAGTGGACCCGAACGTGATAGCTCCCGTTCGCCACCAGGCGGCTCAGGGGAAGAAGGAAATCGTGCTCAGTAAACGATGTCGCATCAGCCGGAGCGCCGGACAGATCGACGCGTCCGAACGGATTGATGTCCGTCTCGAAATTGGCATCGCTGGAAAATTCCGCGAGCACCTGCGTGGGGGCGTCCTCCAGGCCTTCGGGAATGATCACCGCGACCGCAATTTCGACCGCGGTCTCAGTTATTCGGAAGCTGACCGGCAGGACCGACGCCGGCTCGGCGGACGGCTCGACGGCAGTCTTGTGGACTTCTGCGGCGGGACCGTCCGCGATCGTCAGCGTGACGCTCGAGTCCGCACCTGCTTGCGCGTTGCCGGTAATGGTCCCCAGGCTCACGGTAATCGTCTCGTCGCCCTCGGCATCGAAGTCCCTGAACACGTCCAGCGCCACGCTCGCGCGGTCCGCGCCCGCGGCGATTTCGACGGAATCGGCGCCGGCCGTGTAATCCCGGTCCCTCTCGGCCGTACCCGAGTACTCGAGCGCGACGGTAAGCCCCGCGTGGGCCGTGGAACCCACTTCGACGGTCACGTCCACCGTGGGGTTTTCTTCTTCGCGCACCGTGTTCGGCGAGAGCGCGGCCAGCGAGACGATGACCGGCGGCGGCGCCGGTTCGGGTTGCGGCGCACTGCCGCCCCCGCCACACCCGCCGATGAACAACGCCGCCGCGCCAGTCCACACCAGGCGACGAGCGGCTAAAGCCATTTGACAGGCGGTCGGCGCAGCCGAATGCTTCCCCTCGGTTGGCCGGGCACCGACTTCAGTCGTTCGAGAGCCTCGACGGGATGCAGAGATTCGGGGAGCTCGACGAACGCAACGCCGAGCTTGGCCATATAGGTTGTTCGGGTAGCGCCGGTGGCCCTGACGATGGCGTCGATTTGCGCCGGGCTGTTCACTTCCACCCGAATGCTCGACAGGACCGCCACGAACTTGCGCAGCCTGGGATCGAAGGCAACGCGCGAGGCGGGGCCTTCAAGCGGTGTGGCGGCCCTGTACGCCCGCCCGCCGAACGACACCGTATGGATGCGCCGGTTACGCGTCTCGACCGATTGTGCATGGATCGGACCCAACGCCGAGCGCACCGAATCGGACGTCTTCGCCTGGGGCAAGACCGCCACGTCCCTACCCTGCGCTTGCACCAACTGAATTACATCGACTGCGGGTTCTTCGGCGCCGGCCGTGTGGGCCATGGCAAAAACAAGGAATCCCGATCGCAATACCGCTCGCATACGCACGTTGCCCGCTAATCCAGTGAGAGGACGAACAACCCGTTGCCGATATCGCTGACTATCAGTGTCCCCGACGGCAGGTAAGGGTATACGCTCCAGGCGCCCTGAAAATTGCGGCCGTCGTCACCTGGAAGGGTATCGAAAAAGGCGATCTCCCGGATGTCCCGCGCCGCCAGGTCGCCGAACTCGAGCACACGCAAACCGGACGTGTAGTTGGCTTCGAACACGCGATTTTCCTTTACGTACAGGTTGTGATCGATCGCACTGGTGCCGAGATCGTGGACAAAGAGGTGCTCGGGGGCGTCCAGGTCGGATACGTCGAAGACGTGCGTGCGTGTGGAAAGGTCGAAATCGGACTCGTCCAGCTCGTCGCCCAGCAGAAAATACCGCTGATCCTCGGTGAGCCATCCCTGATGCACGAAGCCCAGTTCGGGATATGTCGAGGACGAAAGCGTCAACGGGGCGGACTTGTCGGTGACATCGGCCACCTCGAAGTGGTCCCCGTTGGAGCTGAAGCAGATTTCCCGGTCGCGATGCTCCGTGTCGGGTCCCCGGTACACGACGCACTGCGTGTCATGCGTGCTGACCGTGTCGTGACAGCCCGCGAACATCGGATTGTTCGGCGTTTGGATGTTCATCATGTGCAGACCGCCTCCGCAGGTGTCTGTCATCACCGCGTAGGCGAAGCCCGTCGCCTCGTTGATCGCCAGGTTATGCGCGTTCCCGAAACCGTCATACAGCACGTCGGGGGAAAACTCCTGAGATCCGGACACCTCCCGCAAGCGTCGCAAATCGAATATCTGCATGCCGTGCGCGCCGGCATTGTCCGCGACGACGTACGCATGATCCCGATAGACCTTGATGTCCCGCCATGCGGAATCCCGGGTTTCCGTCGGCAGTCTTCCCAGGAAGATCGGGTCCTGCGGGTCGGAAACGTCAACGAAAGCGGTGCCGTTGCTCATGCCCATCAGGGCGTACTCCTTGCCGGTCTGCGCATCGGACCAACCCCAGATGTCGTTCCCCCCGGTTCTGTCCTTCCTCGCGACTTCACCTCCCTCGCTCCCCCCGGTCGACGCAGACTCGCCGACCAATCCACCCATCGCGTCGATCCCGACCCGGCTCTCGAGCGAGATGCCCAAACAGGGAAAGTCGCCGGCACGGCCATCGGTGCAATTTGCCGGGCCGGTCCCGAGCTCCGCGGGATCCGGCGCCGGCCCGCCGGGGTCCGGTGCAGGTCCGCCAGGATCCGGTGTGGGCCCGCCGGGATCCGGCGGCGGAATCGCGGGGGGTGGCGAAGGTGGTGGCTCGGTCGTCCCGCCGCCGCAGCTTGCCAGAATCGCGCACATGGCCAGCAACACGCCGGCCAGCGGTGCGGCGCTGCCCCTAAGAAGGTTCGACACTGAGCAGTCTTGTTCTTCGCGAATTCGGATCATGGATACAGCGATACCGCATTCGCCGCCATTCCCCCGACACGCTCCTGAAATTGATCCGACGACCCTCATAGAGGATTACGCCGGCCGCCTTGTCGTGCCAGGCGATCATATCGAACATCGGCACGCGGAGGCCGATATCCCACCGGTAGCGCCCGGAGGTGCTCCGCGCAACAAGAGACTCGCACTCGTCCGCGGCCGTCGTCCAGTGTTTGTCCGACCAGCAGCTGAGATCCTGGCGGCAGGCGGCAGGTTCCTCTTCGGTCTGCGGCGAAGCGCAACCGGCGACACACGAAAAGACCAGGCCAATCATCGCCAGCCCCACGCCCACGACCGCGAAGTCCCGTGCCCACCCGCGTGGCGTCATAACACCCCGATGGCCTGCATGAAGGTTACGGAGGCCGTGACCAGGACAATCGCGAGCCAGCCACCAACTCCCGCCGCAGCGGTGCGACCGGCGCTGACTTTCCTTGCGCGCAGCGCAACCACGTTGTCGATCCTTACAGCCGGGCCGTTCTCGAGCATGATGGTTTCAGCGTCCACGCGCAGGACCTTGCCCTGAATCCGGCGGCCGTCCCGATGCGTGATTTCCACCACGTCTCCGACCGCTACTGGGATCGTATCGGCAAGCGTCATTTCCGGCTTCGGGTTGATCGGCTGCATTGACGTGCAGCCCGTCGCCGCGGCCAGTATGGGCAGGATCAACACGAAGGCGGGTTTCACAATGGTCGTCATGGAGTTCCTCCCGGCTATTGCTCCTTGTCCAAAGAACATCCGGTGTCGTACTCCTCTCCCGAAAACCACAGTGGCGAGCACCATCTCTCGAATTCCGCCACGCGGCCGCCGTCCACGATCACGTTCCAGCTTCCATCCCCGTTTCGCTCCGCGCTGATCCGGATCCCGCCGCCGATATCCCTCGATTCCCTGTCGGTCAGCAGCGCATAGTCGTCGCGCCCCCATCCCACGTCCGTCAGGTAATTCGGATTGTTCTTGTCCCACACGGCGGGACCGAATCGCACCTGAGTGCCGGTGCCGGCCGACTGGTCATACCGGCTGACCAGCACGCCGGCGTAGCGGCGGGCGCGGCGATTCCCGGGGACGAGCGCGTCGTACACATCCTGTCGATCGACGGTGAACTGCGGGGTCCGTTCTTCCAGCACCTCGACGGTCGTAAAGGCGTAGCGCCGGCCGGAATGAATCACAAGAAACTGGTGCCCGGCGCCCCCGGGGCGGTCCAGCGTGTAGGTTGCCTCGTCGGTCAGGTGCAAAACCACGTCCGCGGGCCGGATCCAGCCGGCCGCATAGCGATTGATCGCCAGCGTAACGGGCATGTCGTGGCTCCAGCCCATAATCGGGAGCAGGTCGAGCGCGGACATCACATCAAAGAAGTTCGAGTAGGGATTGGGCGGCTCGACTTCGTCATCCGGACCACCCTTCCATTCGACTTCCGCATAGGAGTGCGGCCAGGCCATCCAGCCGTGACCCATTTCGTGAACGATGGTCTCCATGTTTCCGTCACGCAGGCTCACCAGGCCGAAGCCCGCCCAGCCGTTGTAC
This sequence comes from Gammaproteobacteria bacterium, assembly GCA_965116895.1. Taxonomy (GTDB): domain Bacteria; phylum Pseudomonadota; class Gammaproteobacteria; order Steroidobacterales; family Foliamicaceae; genus Foliamicus. The sequence goes on from OZ220729.1 coordinate 2,343,976, forward strand.
GCCCGACCCCCCGAATCCGCTTCCACGTCGGTAAGCAGCATGCGGTTCAAACCGCCCGGCGCGCCATACTCGCAGCCGTCCAGACACGCTCCGGCGAGCCGGTACTGTTGCTGCTCGGTTTCCGTCGGCGAGCCGTCGCCCTGCACGTCGTACTCGTATCCGGCCTGGAAGGTAATGCGCAGCCGGTCGGACGAGGCCCGCCGGAAGTACGGGGCGACGTAGGTGTTCAGCAGCGAAACGGCCCGCTCCATGCTGAGGTCCACCCGGGCCCCGTCGTCCTGAACCCACCCGGTCGCGTCCGCCGGCACCCGGGCGATATCGACGTGAATGTCCAGATCGCCCAGGGAGTAGTAGGTCGGATCCGCGGGCGGGTCCAGATGAAACGAGTCCGGGTGCTTGGTCAGGCTGGTGCAGCCGTGGAATCCCATGTGGCCGTAACGCAGATAGCTGCCGTTGCCGTAGTACCGAATGAGAGATAGCGGGTCCGAACCGCCCAGATCGAGCAACCCCGCCGCCGCCCAGGGAGAGGAGAGGTTTTTCGGTTGAGTGCAGGTGTATGGCTCCGATTCCCGGAACCACGATTGGGATTCGACGTCGTTCCAGTGGGCAAAGGGGTCGTCTGCATTCGCGGGTGGCTCGGGCTCCGTCGGCGGTGGCGGCGGTGGCTCGGGCTCCGGGTCTGGTGGTGGCGGTGTGGTGGGCGGTGGTGGCGCGGCGCTGACAGGTGTGCCGGTTCCACCCCCACATCCCGCCAGGGCGAGGACCAAGGCAATCACGCACAGCACAAGCGGAAAAGAGCGGGACGCGCCCGGTCTGGAGGACCCGCTAAGGATGATGAAAGGCATTCCCCGGCTGGTGCCAACGGGCGCGTCCCGCAGGTATGGGCTTGGCGGGTCTGGTAGGGAACAAGGCATTGAACGACAATGCCCTGTGGGTTAGACCGATCCAGGCACCAAGAGAAAAAGACACGCTAAGCACTTTTTTCTATACATACTGTTGACGATACACATTGCATGTGAGCTTCTTGTGTTCGTAGCCAACTATCGAGTGTGGATGTCGTGAGAATGCAGGGAATTCGGGGAAGGGACCTTGTGGCGCAACTGTTCTCCCCGTCCACGAACTTGCAGTCCGTCCGCAACCATTGGGTCCAGCGCCGAGAGATCGGCAATCCGGTTGAAGCCAAACGAGAGTCGCAACAGTCCCGTCAGTCCAGCGAGCGGCCGAATGTCGTGGATACGATTGTTGTCAAGCTCCAACCACTGAAGCCGGACCAATCCGCCCAGCGGCCGGAGGTCGGCGACGCGATTGAAACTCGCGTTCAGCCGCGTCAGCTCCGGCAGGCCGGAGAGCGGCACAAGACGCACGATCCGATTGCGCGAAATATCCAACTCCGACAAGTCGGTCAATCCACCCAGAGCCGCGAGACTTTCCACCCGATTGCCGGACACGTCCAGCCTCCGCAACGAGACCATACCGGCCAGCGCGTCGAGCCGAACCAACCGGTTTTCGGAAACATCAAGGGATCTCAATTGCGTCAGGCCGACCAGCGGAACCAGGCTCTCGACCCGATTGCCGGACACGTCCAGAATTTTGAGTTCCGCCAAGCTCGCCAAAGTGTCCAGACCGCCCACTTCGTTGTGCGAAATATTCAATTCTTCCAGTTGCACGAGGCCGCTCAGCGGCGCGAGGTCGCGGATGCGATTCCCGGACAAGTCCGCAACCCGCAAACGGCTCAATGTCATAAGCGGTGAGAGGTCCGAAACGCGGTGGTTCGGGATCCTGAGGACCTGCAGATTCCGGGCCTTTTCCAGACCGTCCAGCCGGTCGATGGTTCCGCCGTCCACTTTCACGCGCTTGAGGCGCTGCAGGAGAGCGTCTTCGTTGGCCGGCGTAAGCGTGGAGTTGAGCGCCGACTCGATGTGCGCGCGCAACGTGCCGTTGATAATCGCCGTGGACGACGATCCAGCGACGATCGAGAACCGCGCCGTCAATGCCGGGCCCGCTGTTCCACCTCCGCCCGGTTCCGGGTACGGCGTGATGGTGAGCGTGTAGTTGCCCGGGCGCAGCGTGAAACCGCTGCCGGACTCGCTGAGCAGATAGGGCGCATCTTCGGCCAACCGCTCGAGCGCCACGGGACCCTCCAGTGTCAGGCGCACGCTCTCGACCACCGCAGGGTCGGTCAGTTCCGCGCGCAGGTTCATGCGGCCGCCTGGCAGTTCCCTTGCATGCAATGAACGACCGTCCCAGATCGCCCGAGCGAACCGGTTTCCGTCCACGCTGACGAGGGAAGCGCTCTCAACAATCGAGAGGGCGGGAAAAACGCTCCATAACACCCTCCCGAAACGTCCGCGAAAACGCCCCAATTCCTTGGTCAGCGCGCCATCGTCCGCATCATGGGCGACGCGGACCATCTTGGGCTCGCGTCCCGTTGCCGGAACCGTATTGGACTCCGCAACAATCGTTCGGTACGGAAGCGTCTCGCCGTCCATTTGGAACCCCTCGACGGTGATCGTCAGGGCCGGCACGCGCTCTGCCGGAAACGGGCTGGGCAGACCGTAGATTTCCGCGAAGAGTACGTTTCCCTCCCCCAGTGCCAGCGTCGGCCCCGGAATGGCGAGCGCGCCGACGAATGTCGTGGTGTCCGCGTTCAGATCGGTGGCCTCCATGCGCACCCAGGTATGTTCGTAGCGGTCCCAGGCAAAGGCGATATCCTCCGCTTCGTAGTCAACCGGCAGCGGCGCGCCGTCGACGCGCCCGGATTGGCGCAGGCACAACCGATAACGGCCCGCGTCCCAGGAAAAATCGTTTCGAACGCTGATGAAGTCGCGCTCGTGTCCGGAACTCTCGATGAGGCCACCCGGCGCCCGCATGATGGCGGCCGTGTCGCGCTCGCTCCAGCGCGAGAAGATCGCGCCGCGGCCGCTTCGGGTACGGTTGCCGTCAGCGTCCAGGCCGGTGATGGCGGTCTGTACGCCGCCATAGAACTGCAATTGATTGATCATGCCGTTGAACGGCGAGATATAAAGGTTGACATCCTCGCCCGCTTCGCCTTCGATCTGAAAGGTAGTGCAGAACGACTCAAAGGTCTCCGGCGCGCGATCGAATGTCACGCGCACGTTGGTCAGATGCCAGGGCGTCGTAACCGTGGTATCCGGAGGCAACTGCGGGCCATCGGTATACACAGGCCGCGTCACAGGTGGAAGAATCGTGGTCACGACCTCGTCCGCAACGATGGCTCCATCGTCGTCCGCATTGGCGAGAGGCGGAACGTTCGCCGGTGCGGACGGCGACGTACCGCCCCCGCATCCAACCAACGCGAGGGAAATGGCAATACTGCATAGCACGAACGGAAAAAAGCGAAACGCGCCCACTTGAGGAACCTGCACAGTATGAGAAAAGATATGCGAGGCGCTATTGACTATACGAATTACATGTGAGTATCTTGTGTAGCCATCCACTTTTTGTGTGTACGAACTGTGAACAGGGAAATTGACGGAAAGATCCAGGCGCTTGAAGAGCGGATTTCGCAACTGACCGCGGCGATCCTGCGCATCAGCCAGAGCCTGGATCTGAGAACGGTACTGCAGGAGGTGGTCGACAGCGCCTGTGCGCTGACGGGCGCGCGATACGGCGCGATCGTTGCGATCGACGAGGCGCGCGAAGCAATCGAGTATGTGATTTCCGGGTTGACCGACGAGGAACAGCGCCAGTTCGCCGATTGGCCCGACGGTCCCCGGATGTTTGCGCATCTCCGCGACCTGCCGGGACCGCTACGGATCACGGACCTGCCGGGCTACGTGTCCAAGCGCGGCTTTTCGCCGGAGTTGATGCGTTCCAAGTCTCTGCAGGCGATACCCATGCGCCACCGCGGCGAGCAAGTTGGCAATTTCTTCGTGGCCGAAAAGACGGGCACTACGAACTTCACGGACGAGGACGAGGAGTTACTGATGCTGTTCGCCGCCCAGGCGGCGACTGCGATCGCCAACGCGCGCACCTACCGCGACGAGCAGCGCGCACGGGCCGATCTGGAAGCGCTCGTGGAGACCTCGCCCGTGGGCGTGGTGGTGTTGGATGCCAGGACCGGACGGCCGATGTCGTTGAACCAGGAAGCGAAACGAATTACAGAAGGCCTCCGCTTGCCGGACCGCTCGCTGGAGCAACTGCTCGAAGTAATCACCTTCCGGCGCGCGGACGGACGCGAGTTCTCGCTCAGCGAGTTGCCGATCACACAAAGTCTGATCGATGCCGAGACCGTGCGCGCCGAGGAAATCGTGCTGTCGGTGCCTGACGGCCGGAGCGTAGCCGTGCTGGTGAACGCAACGCCGATCCGGTCACCCGAGAACGAGGTCATATCGGTTGTCATTGTTATGCAGGATCTGGCGCCGCTCAAGGAACTGGATCGCCAGCGATCGGAGTTCCTGAGCCTGGTGAGCCACGAGTTGCGCGCGCCGCTGGCCGCCATCAAGGGCTCGACCGCCATCTTGCTGGACGCTTCGCCTGAACCGGGTACTGTCGAGAACGAACCGTTCTTTCGCGTGATCGACGAGCAGGTGGATCAGATGCACCGGCTGATAAGCGACCTGCTCGATGTCGGCCGTATCGAAGCGGGGATGCTGTCCGTGTTCCCCGTGCCCACTGACTTGACGGCGATCGTGGAACAAGCGCGCAACGCGTTTCTGAACGGCGGCAGCACCCAGGCGATCCTGATCGATCTTCCGCACGACCTGCCTCCCGTACAGGCGGACGGACGGCGCATAGTACAAGTGCTGAACAACCTCCTGGCCAACGCCGCCCGGCACTCGACCGGACCTTCCCCCATCCGGGTTGCGGCCGTTCGGGATGGACTGCACGTGGCGGTCTCGGTAGCCGACGAGGGCCGTGGCATTCCACCGGAGCAGTTGCCGCACCTGTTTCGCAAATACGCGGGCAACGAGGCCGGGAATGCGCAGCGGGGCGCGCAGGGAACCGGCTTGGGTTTGTCCATCTGCAAGGGCATCGTGGAGGCCCACGGTGGGCGCATCTGGGCCGAGAGCGGTGGAGCGAATCAGGGTGCGCGATTCAGTTTTACGTTGATTGCGGCGGACGAAGCGAGCAGGGCGGCCGACACCGGACAGAGTCGATCAGGCTCCGTCAAGGGCGCGGACCCTCGCGTGCCCATTCTGGCGTTGGATGACGATGCGCAAACGCTTCGCTTCGTTCGGGAAGTGCTCATCCGTTCGGGATACTCCGCAACGGTAACGTCCGACCACCGGGATCTGTCCCGCCTGATCCTGGCGAACAAACCCCAGCTGATCCTCATGGACCTGGTGCTGCGGGACGCCGACGGCATCGAACTGCTCAAAACCGTTCCCGAGATTGCGGATCTGCCGGTTATCTTCATCTCCGCTTACGGCAGGGACGAGACGATCGCCAAGGCTTTGGAGAGCGGCGCGGTCGACTACCTCGTCAAGCCCTTCTCCGCAACCGAACTCACTGCGAGAATCCGGGCAGCGCTGCGCGCACGGGCCGAGCCACCGAAGTTCACCCTCGGCGACCTAACGATCCGCTACGAGCAGCGGCGTGTGACTCTTGGCGAGCAGGACTTGCGTCTGACCCCCAGCGAGTATGAACTGCTGCGCGTTCTCTCAATCAACTCCGGGCGATGCGTGACCTTTGATGCCCTGATCCGCCAGATGTGGAAACGGCCCGGCGCCGGCAACTCCGGCTGCGTACGCACCTTTGTCAAGCAGTTGCGCCGCAAGCTCGGCGATGATCCCCAACGACCTCGCTACATCGTCAACGAGCGCGGTGTGGGCTACCGCATGGCCGATGCGTGAACGGTCAATTTACGCAGCGTGGCCGCAAGGGTTCGGAAGTCATTTGTCCTCAATGACGAGTGGCGCCACGCCAATCCGATCTGACGCGACGCGGGAACCGCAAGCCGCGAGAGGGAGATCCCCGTTTTCTCGATGATCCCGGCTTCAATGGCGAGCCGCGGTATGAGAGTGACGCCGATCCCCGCCGCCACCAACTGCACCAGCGTATGCAGGCTGCTGGCCTCGAACTGTTCCCGTACGCGCATGTCGCCGATGCCGCACACATCCAGCGCATGACCCCGCAGACAGTGACCTTCCTCCAATAACAGGAGCCTTTCGCGCGCCAGCGCTTCGCGCGGAATTTCTTCGCTGCCGGACAGCGCGTGTTGCCGGTTGCAAGCGAACAGAAATTCATCCTCGCCGACGACCTCAATCTCCAGAGTCCCCGTTTCGTACGGCAGTGCAATCAACGCCACGTCCAGTTCTCCATCGTCCAATCGGGCGAGTAGCGTGGCCGTCTGTTCCTCGCTCAGGTAGATCGTCAGTTCCGGGAAACGTTCCCGCAACACCGGCAGGATGCGCGGCAGGAGGAACGGGCCGATCGTCGGGATCACCCCGAGACGCATGTCGCCGGTCATCGGGGACCGTCCGGCTCTCGCCAGGTCCATGATCTCTTCGGCTTCGCGCAACAGCGTCTTGGCTCTCCCGGCGATCTGCACCCCCACGCGGGTCATTCGCACGTGGCGGTTCGAGCGCTCCGCAACCGCCGTTTCGAGCACCGACTCCAGATCGCGGATCCCCGCGCTGAACGTCGATTGCGTGACGAAGCAACGCTGCGCTGCGCGGCCGAAATGTTGGGTGTCCGCCAGCGCGACCAGGTATTGCAACTGCTTCATCGTGGGTACGCGTTTCATCGGTTGTCCCTTGGACCAATAATCGATAATTACGATCATGATATCCGAAAATAATCGTTTTACACGAAGGTAAGTGCGAACTATTCTCTGCGTTAAACAGCCAGGTCGGCTGTCCACAGAAAGGAGGTAATCATGAACGAAGGCAAGTGTCCGGTACTGCACGAGGTTGGCGAGAACGCCCATCGCGGCGGTACGACGAACCGCGACTGGTGGCCGAACCAGTTGAAGCTGGAGGTGTTGCACCAGCATTCCGCCCTGTCCAGTCCGATGGACGAGGGCTTCGACTACGCAAGAGAGTTCAACTCGCTTGACCTCGACGTCGTAAAACGCGACATCATTGAGGTGATGACCACTTCGCAGGAGTGGTGGCCGGCCGACTACGGCCACTATGGGCCGCTGTTCATCCGCATGGCATGGCACAGCGCCGGCACCTATCGGATCGGAGACGGCCGCGGTGGTGCACGCACCGGCACGCAGCGTTTTGCGCCACTGAACAGTTGGCCCGACAACGGCAATCTCGACAAGGCGCGCATGCTGCTGTGGCCGGTAAAGAGCAAGTACGGCCGGAAAATCTCGTGGGCCGATCTCATGATCCTGGCCGGCAACTGCGCCCTGGAATCGATGGGATGCCCGACGTTCGGTTTCGCCGGCGGGCGCGAGGACATCTGGGAGCCGGAAATCGACATCAACTGGGGCTCCGAGGACGAGTGGCTCGGCGACAAGCGCTACACGGGCGATCGCGAGCTGCAAGCTCCGCTCGGCGCCGTGCAGATGGGCCTGATCTACGTGAATCCGGAGGGGCCGGACGGCGAGCCCGATCCGGTGGCCTCGGGCCGGGATATTCGCGAGACCTTTGCCCGCATGGCGATGAACGACGAGGAGACCGTTGCTCTCGTCGCCGGCGGACACACCTTCGGCAAGGCGCACGGCGCCGGGGACCCGGCCCATGTCGGCCCGGAGCCCGAGGGCGCGCCCATCGAGGAGCAGGGCCTCGGCTGGAAGAGCAGCTTCGGCAGCGGCAAGGGCGGCGATACCATCACGAGCGGGATCGAAGGCGCATGGACCCCCACCCCGGTGACCTGGGACAACAGTTATTTCGACACGCTTTTCGGTTACGAATGGGAAGTGACGAAGAGTCCGGCCGGCGCCTGGCAGTGGGCGCCCAGGGACGGCGGTGGCGAGGACCAGGTGCCGGATGCCCACGATCCGTCCAAGCGGCATGCGCCGATGATGACCACGGCGGACATGGCACTGCGGATGGACCCCATCTATGAGCCGATCTCGCGGCGATTCCATGCGAATCCGGACGAGTTCGCGGACGCTTTCGCGCGAGCGTGGTTCAAGCTGACGCACCGCGACATGGGTCCGCGGGCGCGGTACTTGGGCACGGAAGTCCCCGAGGAAGAGCTGATCTGGCAGGATCCCGTTCCTCCCGTCACGCATCGTCTGATCGGAGACGAGGACATCGCCGCGCTGAAGGCCGGTATCCTGGCGTCCGGGCTGTCCATATCGCAACTGGTTTCGACCGCCTGGGCGTCGGCGTCGACGTTCCGGGGGTCCGATCTGCGCGGGGGTGCGAACGGCGCGCGCATCCGTCTCGCGCCTCAGAAGGACTGGGAGGTCAATCATCCAGGCGATCTGGCATCCGTGCTCGGAGTCCTTGAGGGCATCCGGGAGGAGTTCAACGACGCGCGCGCCAACGGAAAGAGGGTCTCGCTCGCGGACGTGATCGTCCTCGGCGGCTGCGCGGCCGTTGAGCAGGCCGCCCGGAACGCCGGGCACGACGTGACGGTTCCGTTTACCCCTGGCCGCACGGATGCGACGCAGGAGCAGACCGACATCGAATCGTTCGCCGTTCTCGAACCGGCTGCGGACGGGTTCCGGAACTACATCAAGACACCCTGCGCAATCCCCGCCGAGGAGAGCCTGGTGGACCGGGCGCAATTGCTCGGCCTGACGGCGCCGGAGATGACGAGTCTCGTGGGCGGCTTGCGCGTCTTGAATGCGAACTTCCGGCAAGCCCGGCAAGGTGTGTTCACGGATCGGCCGGAGACGCTCACCAATGACTTTTTCGTCAACCTGCTCGACACGAGCACGGAATGGAGGGCGGCAAACGGAAGCCAGGGCGTGTTCGAGGGGCGCGATCGCGCCACGGGCGAACTGAAGTGGACGGGCACCGGTGTCGACCTCGTCTTCGGTTCCAACTCCCAGCTTCGGGCGATCGCCGAGGTTTACGGATCGGAAGACTCCGGGAAGCGTTTTGTCGACGACTTCGTGGCTGCGTGGAACAAGGTGATGAACCTCGACCGGTTCGATATCGCCTGATTGCAAGAGCGAAGGTCCCCGGAGAGAGCGCCCCGGGGACCTTCGCCAACAGTATGGCCAGCTCTTGATCGCCTGGCGCCCGGCCAGTTCTATTCTGAAGTCTTTCGCAACGTCCTTGCGATTCTGCAGCTGTCAACCGAAATACATAAGCCCCAAAAAAAGCGAGGCGGGCATGTAGCCCGCCTCGCTGCAACGTTAAGTTGCTGTTGGATCAGGCGATATCGAGACCGTCGTCGATCACGAGCATGAAGTCTTCGAGCAGGTCCTGTTCGAAGGTGTCCATGTTGTCGACAAAGTCCTCGATGATCCCGCCGAGCGACCCTCCCGGAGGCGGAGGCGGGGCGCCGCCATCGGTGTCGCCGTCGTTGCTACTGCCGTTTTCATCGTCTTCCCTTTCGTCCGGGTCGGTGGTTTCGTCATCCATCAGGCCGGGCACGTCGGTCGGCGTCGCAGCCGGCGGTTCGGTAACGTCGCCATTAGCCCTGGTGACATCGGTGACCGTAATCGTGAGCTTGACCGGAGCCGGCGTGGCCAGACCCTCGCTATCGGTTGCCGTGAGGGTAAGCACGATGGTGGGATCGCGATCGGCATTCTCCACCTCATAGTCCAGCATCGCGCCTGGCTTCAGACGCACCTCCCAGGTGCTGCCGTCTTTGTCGTCGTCCGTCCTGGTGCCGTTGGCCGCATTGGTGTGGGTGTGCGTGATCATGAACCGATCATCGTCAACAGTGACCGTGTGCGTCCCGAACTTGTGCGTCTCGGAGTTCTGATCCTGAACATCCACCCGCGCAATGAACATGCCACCGGGAGGGGCACGCCCAGGAAGCTCGTCAATGTTGATGGCGGCGGCCGTCGTCCCGGTGCCGTCCGCTGCATTATTGAAGTTGATGCCTGTGGGGGCCACGTTGATCCGGACGTTCACAGCTGCCGTCTGAGCATCCGTGTCAGAGTTGCTACTACTGCTATTGCCGTCGGGGTCTGTGGCGGTGATATTCAGCGTAATGACGTTGCCCGCGCCATCATCAGCGGGGGTGCCAGAATTGTCGTGTCCCTGGTAAACGTCACTGTTGTAGGTGAGCTTTCCGGTGCTCGCCTCAAACACCAGCACGCCGCCTGGGGAGTTGGCTCCGTCGAACACATACGTGGTGCCCGTTACGGTGGGGGTTCCCAAGCCCGAAGCAGAATCCGCAGCAACCGTGTAGGTCAAGCTGGCGCTGTCGGGGTCCTGGAACAGGCTGGCCAGCGGAACGATCTCCGTGTGCGAGAGATTGTGTCCCGCTTTGTTGGCGTCGGCGGGCGGGGTCCGGGCCGGCGCGTGTCCGGGAGCGTCGACGCTGATCTCGATATTGTGGTCGTCCACCGCGTGTGGAGTAGCGCCCGTCCCTGTCGTGCCGCCGCCAATCGTCTCCCCGTCCGTGGCGACAATCGCCGTCACGCCCGGATTGTCGTCGTCCGTGCTGCGGTAGGAAACCAGCGCCCGGACCGTATCGCCGGCATGCGCCGACGTGAGGGTCAGGCTTCCGGTGGCGCCAGGAATGTCCACCCAATCGGTTCCGATCCGCTCCTGCCACTGCACCGACGTGTCGCGCACGTTGACGCTCAGCGTGCCGCCCGGGAAGGGGTTGCCGGTAATCGTCGGTGCGGTCGTTGCTCCGTCGGTTACATCGGAAACCTGGATCGCGTCGCTGTAGATGCTCTCCGTCTCCGTACCCGCACGCGTACCGTTCGCGTCGTAGCTCACGACCGCACGGTAGTACTTGCCTTTGCCGTCGTCCAGCTCCAGCGTTGCCGTCTCGGTGTCATCTCCCTCGTCCACGGGTTCCCATCCGCCGCGCCCGTTGTCGGACATCTCCCAAGAAACGGTCAGATCAGCCAGGTTCGTGTCCGGCACCAATGCGGGGGAATAATCCCCGTCGGTAATGCGCACATTGACATCCGTAACGCTCAATACATTGTTGTCGGCAAGGACCGTGATGCTTCCCGCACCCTTGTCGGGCGTGTCGGTCACCATCCGTGTGGTTGTCGCCTGGTTGAGCACGGTAGTGCTGGTCGTATCGAATCCGACAAGCTGGCCTGTGGTTCCGGCTGTGGTTGCGTCTGCCCCAACCTCGTAGTACTTGACCTTGACCGTGATGTATTTGTTGACATCGGCCTGGGTGAGCGTATAGGAATTGCTGGTGCTCTGACGGAACGGGGTCGTCGCGTCGGACGCATTGGCCTCGTCCCCCCGGAACCACTGGTACAGCACCAGCGCGGGCATCGCGTCGCCGCGGAGATCGGGGTCCCTGTCGTCGTTGAAGGTGGCCCGCAACGTGGCACCCTCACGAGCGCTGCCGCTCACCGAGACGGCGTTGGTGGGATTCAGGTTCTCGTCGGTGACGGGGACCTTGTAGGTCTTGCTGCCCGTTGCTCCGCGCCTGTCGCTCGCCATGAGCGTGAAGCTGATGTCGTCGTCCTGGCCATCGTTCCGTCCGGTGCGGTCGATCTCGATGATGACCACCCAATCGTCTAGGGCCGGCGGGGTCGCATCATCGCCGATTACTACGGCGGTCTGGTCACCCGGGGGGTCGTTCCAGGTCACGTCATCATCTATATCGCCCCATTCATCCGGTCCTTGCAGAATCTTGATCCCGGGACCATCAACATCCGCCTTGAAGGACCTCACATTCAAATCGTTCTCCGGATCACTCCAGATGTCCTCCAGCTTGATGTACAGGACTTCCTTTTGTCCCTCCGACTGGTTGACGCCGTAGGGGCCGTGCGTATTGGCGGTGCCAATATCCTCGGCCGTCGGTTTTTCATTAACGGGATCAACGACAACGCGAATATCCTGGGTTCTCGTGGCTCCCACGCCATCGGTGGCCGTGATCGTGACAATGACCCGATTGATGGTCTCGTGGTTCAAAATTGCTGTCGTGTCGTGGCTGGGGCCGCTCGTGGCCGGATTCGTGTCCTTGACCAGCAGGTCGTAGGTCCACGTGTCACCGCTCTTCCTGGGCTGGGACAACTGGAAAGCCGATACGTAATCATCATCCGAGTCAGCTGCCGCAACATCAATAACCAAGTCATCCGTGCCAGCGTCCTGAAAATCGACCACAATTTGTGTAATGGTCACGGTTTCCAGCGCGAACGGATGGTGGCCCAGGTCGCTGTCGTCGTCCATAACACTGAACGTAGCGACCCTGCGATCGCCTGAGTTTTCGGGATAATCGAATTCGTTCGGGGTCCCGAACCTCGGTTCATCGCTGTAGGCGACGGCGTTGGTGCCGTCCCGGGACAGGGCTACGGCCAGCTTGAAGGACGTGGTTACGGTTGCGCCGTCCGGGTCGGTCGCCGTGACGGTGAGCGTGTGAACACCGCGCACGGGCTCCCCACCCTTGGTGTTGGTGATCATGCCATCCTCGCTGATCTCCAGGAAGGCGGGCCCCCGCAGGGAATAGGTCAGATCATCGCCATCGGGATCCCAGAAGGCCCCTTCGCCCGGCATATCGCCAGCTTCCTCCAGCTCGAATGTCAGCCACTCGCCCTTACTCACTTCGTCGGACTGCTGACCGGACTCGGCGGTGACCCACCAGTTGCCGATCGTGTTGGCTTTGGGCGCATCGTTTTCGTCCTTGATGACGATCGAGACGGTCTGGAACTCGACGTTACCCGTGAACTTAGTGCCACTGCTGTTCGTCGCGCCGTTCATGTCCACCGCGCGGATGGTGATGTCGACTACCCCGTCATTCGTTTCTTCATCCAGAGACATCCCTGCCTTCAGTGCCAACCACGGGATGCCGGCGTCGTCGTACTTGACCTCGAAGCGGTCATCCAGTTGGGCGCTGGGCTTAATACGCTCGCTACTGACAGGGTTTCCTTTCAATATCTGGATTAGGTGCATGCCGTTTGGATGCATCTTGTGGTCCCTGTCGGTCACCCGGATCTCGCCGAACACCACGCCCGAGGCATCGTTCTCGTCCACGTCGGCTTCGACGGCGACTCTGCCATTACTGTCGATCAGGTCCACGTCCGTGATGTCGTCGTTGCCGTCGTCCACAATCACGTAGAAGCTGATCGGGTCCGATTCGGCACCATCGCTGTCGGTGGCGGTAAGGGACACCTTGTGGGCGGCGTCGCTTTCGGTACCGGTAACCGGCGGCGTGCCGGTGAAGATGCCTTGCGCCGTATCGTTGCCGTCGTCGTCTTCGCCGAATTCGACAGCGAACCTCAACCAGGAAGGCCCGCCGCTCAACTCGTAGCGCACGGCGCTCGCATCGCCCGCGTCCGGGTCGTTGAACAGCTTGAGCAGATCGATCGCGTTGGGCTTGATGGGCTCGCCGGACTCGGTCGTTATGGCATCGACCGTTCCGACCGCGACCGGGGCTTCGTTCACGTCCGTGACCATGACCGTTACGTCGGTGCTGGCAGTGTTGCCGGCGCTGTCCGTATAGGTGACGGTGACCGTGACTTCGCTGTCTTCCTCATGGTCGAGGCTGGCGTCGTCCGCCAGATGCAGCCACAGGCCGTTGGCGGGATCGAGAATGACCTGGAACTTGTCGGCTTGTTCGCCCGTAATCGATACGGCGGCCTTGCCGGCTTCGCCCTTGAGCATGTCCGCATCGGCGGCGTCCGGATCCATCACCTCGATCAGGGCCAGGGGCGGAACGCCCTCGTCGCCCTTCATGGCGTTCTCGGCGATGGTCAGGCTCGATACCGGGCGGCCTTCCGTCGAACCCTCCGCATCGGGCACGGCTTCGCCGTCACGCACGTCGATGGAGGGGTCTTCGTTGACGTCGTTGACGGTGACGGTGACGGTGGCGGTGGCGGACTCGCCGTCGCCGCTGGCGGTAAGGGTGAGTTCGATCATGCCGCCTTCGACGGCCTCGAAGTCGAGGCTCATGCCATCCTTCAGCTTCAGGTTGCCGTCGGCGACTTCGAAGTAGTCGTTATCAACCGTAACTTCGCTGGAGTTCTCGGTAGTGACTGATGCCACCATGACGCCCTCGTCGTTTTCGTCCACTGCCGAGGCTTCGCCGACCGTGATCGTCGCTGCCGGAGGCGGCGGCGGAGGTGGAGGCGGAGGCGGTGGAGGCGGAGGAGAAATTCCCCACTGATTTTGCGATCCGCCGTTCAGGCTATAAGGAGCTGATCTGACTAAGGAATGTTGGTTTTCCTGTTTCTGCCGATTTCTTGCTGAATCACTCGTTTCCGAGAACTTTGTAGTAGCCGAAGTGATACGCAATAAAGCGCGTGAGGCGGCGCTCCGCTTCGTTCGCGCGCCCAGTCAACCGGAAATCTTGCAATAACCGAAGTGATACTCGAATTCCACCTCGGTGAAAAATAGCATCGGCTATTTTCTACCAGAGTGGAAAATCGCCGTATAATGCTGCGGGTGCCCACCACCGACCGCTACCTCACAGACCAGGTTATTTCCGACCTGGACCGCAAGATGGTGTTTGTCGCCGGCCCCCGTCAGGTCGGAAAGACCACACTCGCTCTCAGCCTGCCCGGGGCAAGTGAAGGGTACCTGAACTGGGACATTGACGCGCACCGCGCACGCATCCTCAGAAGCGAACTGCCTCCGGGGGCGTTGTGGATATTCGACGAGATTCACAAGTACAGGCGCTGGCGAAACTATCTCAAGGGCCTGTACGACGGTCGCCCGCCAGGCCAGCGCATTCTTGTTACCGGCAGCGGGCGGCTGGACCTCTATCGGTTCGGCGGCGATTCGTTGCAGGGACGCTACCATCTGCTGCGTCTGCATCCGTTCTCGGCGGCGGAGCTCGGGCTGGACCGGCCCGCCATGCTCGAGAACCTTCTCAGGCTGGGAGGCTTTCCGGAACCCTGGCTGTCCGCCAGCGAAACGGAATCCAGGCGCTGGTCCCGCGAGTACTCGTCGCGGCTCGTGCAGGAAGAGGTGGCCACACTGGAAAACATTCGGGATCTGGGCCAGCTGCAGTTGATGATGCTGTCGCTGCCGGAGCGCGTCGGATCGACGCTCTCGATCAACGCGTTGCGCGAGGATCTGAACGTGAGCCACAAGACCGCCAGCGTATGGCTCGAAGTCCTGGAGCGCCTCTACGCGATCTTCCGGCTTGCTCCCTTCGGCTCGCCGCAGCTTCGGGCCCTGCGCAAGGACCGCAAGCATTATCACTTCGACTGGTCGGTCGTTCCCTCGCGCGGAGCGCGCTTCGAGAACCTGGTGGCCTGCCACCTGCTCAAATGGGTGCATTTCCGGCAGGACGCCGAGGGGCTGGACTTCGAACTGCGGTATTTCCGGGACCGCGACGGCCGGGAAGTGGATTTCGTGGTGACGAACCGGGGCGCGCCCGTGCTGCTGGTCGAATGCAAGTGGTCGGACGCGGGCCTCGACCGCGGCCTCAAGTATCTCAAGTCCAGGTTCCCCGACGCCGAGGCCTGGCAGATCTCCGCTGCAGGCAGCAAGGACTACGCCTCCCCGCAGGGCATACGCGCGGCCCCGGCGCTCAAGTTGCTTTCCACTCTGGTCTAGCGGGCGGGACGCCGTGGGGGACATGCCCCCACTCCCAGGCCGCAGGCTTTACTGCGAAAACGTCAGTGAGTTGGCAGGTCGGCACGCACCAGTCTTGACTCATTTGCATACAAAAGGCAATATATGGCCTATAAAGTTATATATCGGGTTTCAACAGGCCAGATATGGATGTTCAATATTCAACGAATGCGCCGAGAGTGGCCTCTGAACTGGGCCGGCGCCTGGCGCAGCTGCGTCTTTCGAGAAATGTGACCCAAAAGATTCTGGCCCGCGAAGCCGGTATAGGATTGCGAACGCTTCGCCGGCTGGAAGCCGGGCAGCCTACGAGTCTTGACAGTTTCCTGCGCGTCGCACTCGCGCTGGGACTTGGCGACGCCTTGCTGGCGGCTCTGCCCTCGCACGGAATACGGCCGATCGAGCGCGTGGAACGGCGCGGCGCAGAACGGCGCCGCGCCCGCCCAAAACACGCGGAAGCTTCGAACGCGCCCTGGACCTGGGACGACCATCAACGTGACTGATGCCACCGTAAGACTGTGGGGACGGCGTATCGGTGCTGTGTCCTGGGATGCCGGGCGCGGCGTTGGCGTGTTCCAGCACGACCCCGCCTTCGCGGCAGCCGGGATAGAACTTGCCCCTTTTGCCATGCCGGCCCGTGAGGCGCCGTATGAGTTTCCGGCCTTGGGACGTGACGCGTTCAAGGGACTGCCCGGGCTGCTGGCGGACGCACTGCCGGACGACTTCGGCAACCGGCTGATCAACGTCTGGCTCGCGACGACCGGACGGCGCATGGAGGATTTCAGTCCGGTCGACCGGCTCTGCTACATAGGTTCGCGCGGCATGGGCGCTCTCGAGTTCGAGCCCGCAATTGCGCGGAGCGGCAAGGATGGGGAAGTGGAAGTCGCGGAGCTGGTGGATCTGGCGAATCGCGTATTGAGGTCCCGAACGCAGCTTCATGGCGCGTTGGACGGAATCGACGATCATGCCGCGCTCGAAGACATCCTCACCGTGGGAACATCGGCCGGCGGCGCCCGCGCCAAGGCTTTGCTGGCCTGTAACCCCGGAACCGGAGAGTTCCGGTCCGGCCAGGTCGAGACGAAAAAGGGATTCGAGCACTGGATTCTCAAGTTTGACGGGGTCAGTAACAACCGCGATCGGGAACTTGCCGACCCGCAGGGCTACGGAAAGATCGAGTACGCCTATCACCGGATGGCGCAAGATGCCGGGATCGCGATGTCGGAGTGCCGGTTGTTCCACGAAGGCGGCCGCAGCCATTTCATGACCCGCCGGTTCGACCGCGACGCGGAGGGCCGCAAGATCCACATGCAGTCACTCGGCGCGCTACGGCATTTCGACTACTACCAGCCCGGCGCCTATGCCTACGAACAGGCAATGGAAACGATTCACCGGCTGGGGCTGGGAATGGCCGCGGTGGAACAGCAGTATCGGCGCACGGTGTTCAACATTGCGGCCCGCAACCAGGATGATCACGTGAAGAACATCTCGTTCTTGATGACACCCGACGGCAAGTGGACGCTGTCTCCGGCCTACGACGTTGCCTACTCCTACAATCCCGGCGGCTCCTGGACCGGCAAGCACCAGATGAGCGTTGTCGGCAAGCAGGACAATTTCGAGCGCAGCGACCTGCTGCAGTTCGCCCATTCATCCGGAATCAAGGCGGTGGCCGCAAACCGGATTACCAACGACGTGATCGCAGCGGTGGCGGACTGGCCACGGCACGCCAGGGACGTCGGCGTCCCGCAAGGCGACATTCGCCGGATCGGCGCAACACACAGAACCAAGGTACTGGCGTGAAGACGCTGCCGATGCCGATCCAGCTACTGTGCATCGGCGTTTTTCCACCTCGGTGAAAAATAGCATCGGCAATTATCTACCGGAGTCGAATATTGCCGTATAATTCGGCGCGTGCCCACCACCGACCGCTACCTCACAGAACAGGTTCTTGCCGACCTGGACCGCAAGATGGTGTTCGTGGCCGGCCCCCGGCAGGTGGGCAAGACCACCCTCGCGCTGAGCCTGCCCGAGGCGCAGGCAGGCTACCTGAACTGGGACATTGACGCGCACCGCGCGCGCATCCTCAGGAACGAACTGCCTCCGGGCGCGTTGTGGGTATTCGACGAGATTCACAAGTACAGACGCTGGCGCAACTACCTCAAGGGCCTGTACGACGGCCGCCCGCCGGGCCAGCGCATTCTTGTTACCGGCAGCGGGCGGCTCGACCTCTACCGGTTCGGCGGCGATTCGTTGCAGGGTCGCTACCATCTGCTGCGCCTGCATCCGTTCTCGGCGGCGGAGCTCGGGCTGGACCAGCCCGCCATGCTCCAGGATCTTCTCCGGCTGGGAGGCTTTCCGGAGCCCTGGCTGACCGCCAGCGAAACGGAATCCAGGCGCTGGTCGCGCGAGTATTCGACGCGGCTTGTGCAGGAAGAGGTGGCCACGCTGGAAAACATTCGCGATCTGGGTCAGCTGCAGCTGATGATGCTGTCGCTGCCGGAGCGCGTGGGATCGACGCTCTCGATCAACGCGCTGCGCGAGGACCTCAACGTGAGCCACAAGACCGCCAGTGCATGGCTCGAAATCCTGGAGCGGCTGTACGCGATCTTCCGGCTTGCCCCGTTCGGCTCACCGCAGCTTCGGGCCCTGCGCAAGGACCGCAAGCACTATCACTTCGACTGGTCGGTCGTTCCCTCGCGCGGCGCGCGCTTCGAGAACCTGGTGGCCTGCCATCTGCTCAAGTGGGTGCATTTCCGGCAGGACGCCGAGGGGCTGGACTACGAACTGCGGTATTTCCGGGACCGCGACGGCCGGGAAGTGGATTTCGTCGTGACGAACCGGGGCGCGCCCGTGCTGCTGGTCGAATGCAAGTGGTCGGACGCGGACCTCGACCGCGGCCTCAAGTATCTCAAGTCCAGGTTTCCCGACGCCGAGGCCTGGCAGATTTCCGCCGCAGGCAGGAAAGACTACGCTTCGCCGCAGGGCATACGCGCGGCCCCGGCGCTGAAGTTGCTTTCGACTCTGGTCTAGGGGCGCAAAAAAACGAGGCGGGCATATAGCCCGCCTCGCTGCAACGTTAAGTTGCGGGGGTGGTTATGCGATCTCGATTCCGTCGTCGATCACGAGCATGAAGTCTTCGAGCAGATCCTGTTCGAAGGTGTCCATGTTGTCAACGAAGTCCTCGATGATTCCGCCGAGCGACATTCCCGGAGGCGGAGGCTGGGTGCCGCCGTCGGTGTCGGTGTCGTCGCCATCTACCACCT
Organism: Gammaproteobacteria bacterium; assembly: GCA_965116895.1. Taxonomy (GTDB): domain Bacteria; phylum Pseudomonadota; class Gammaproteobacteria; order Steroidobacterales; family Foliamicaceae; genus Foliamicus. Next base: position 2,362,778 of record OZ220729.1, read on the forward strand.
CGTTGTCGTCAGTACCGTCGTTGTCCCTCAGGCCCGGCACGTCGTTCGGCGTCGGCGTGACGTCGTCAGTCGTGTCGTTGTCGACCGTGATGGTAATTGTGATCGGCGTTGTCGGCGTGCTCAGGCCGCCACCGTCCGTGGCTGTCAGCGTGAGCACGATGGTGGGATTGCGATCGGCATTTTCCGCCTCGTAGTCCAGCTTCGCGCCCGGCTTCAGGCGTATCTCCCAGGTGCTGCCATCCATGTCGGTATCCCTCGAATTGGGGAGCCCGGTGTACCCGGTGTGCGTGATCATGAACCGGTCGTCGCCCGAGAGCGTGACCTCATGGGTTCCGAACTCGTGCGAGCCCATGTTCTCGTCCTGAACATTCACATGGGCAATGAGCTGGCCGGCAGGCCTGGCGGCCGAGCCGGTCCCTGGGATCTCATCCACCATGAGATTGAAGGTGCCATTCGTTCCATCGCCGTTGGTTGCTGCGTCAACAGCACCATCGGAAGCAGCGAAGAAGATGTCGGTCGGAGCCACGTTGATCCGGACGTTCACATCGGCCGTGCCTGTGCGTGCGCCTTCGTCGGTGGCGGTTACGGTCAGCGTAATGATGTTGCCTGTGCCGTCGGTACGCGTGCCATCGTGGCCCTGGTAAACGTCACTGTTGAAGGTGAGCTTTCCGGTGCTCGCTTCAAACGTCAGCACACCACCATCGTTTTCGTAGACATACGTGCTGCCCGATCCGCTGTTGGTCGGGGAGTTCGTAACTGCCGTGACCGTGTAGGTCAAACGCGCGCTGTCGGGATCCTGGAACAGGCTGGCCAGCGGAACGATCTCCTCGTGCGAGAGGTTGTGCCCCGCCTCGATGGCGGTGCCCCGGGCGGGGTGCCCGGGAGCGGCCACGCTGACTTCGATGTCGTGGTCGTCCACGCCGGTCGGAGTAGCGGTGCCCGCCGTGGTGCCGCCAATCGGCGTTCCGCCGTTGGCGGCAACCGCAACTACCGCCGTCACGCCCGGATTGTTGTCATCCGTACTGTGGTAGGAGACCAACGCCCGGATCACCTTGCCGGCATGCGCCGAGGTGACGTTCAGGCTGCCGGTGGCGCCCGGAATGTCCACCCAATCCGTACCGCGCTGCTCCTGCCATTGCGTCGATGTGTTGCGCACGTTGACGCTCAGCGTGCCGCCCGGGAAGGGGTTGCCGGTGATCGTGGGTGCGGTCCCTGCAGTGTCGCGCACGTCGGCGACCTGGATCGCATCGCTGTAGACGCTCTCCATCTCCTCGTCGGCAGCGTCCACGTCAGGATCATCGACCCCGTCCGCGTCGTAGCTCACGACTGCGCGGTACCACTTGCCTTTGCCGTCGTCCAGTTCCAGCGTTGACGTCTCGGTGTCACCCTCCTGGTCCACGGCTTCCCATCCGCCGCGTCCGTTGTCGGAGATCTCCCAGGAAACGGTTATACCGGTCAGGCCGCTGTCCGCCACCAGGCCGCCCGGGGTGGAATAATCCCCGTCGGTGATGCGCACATTGACATCCGTAACGCTCAATACATTGGCGTCGGCAAGGACCGTGACGCTTCCCACACCCTTGTCGGGCGTGTCGCTCACGGCCCGCAGGGTGGTGGCCTCGTTGTCGATCGTGGCCGTATCGAGTCCGACGAGCTGGTTACCGAAGACTTCGTAGTACTTCACCTTCACGGTGATGTAACTGCCGACATCGGCCTGGGTCAGCTGGTAGGCACTGCTGGTGCCCTGACGGACCAGGGCCTCTCCGGTGCCGGCGTCGTCCTCCGCCCGGTACCACTGGTAGATCACCAGTGCGGGTGTGGTGGAGCCGCCGAGGTCGGGGTCCCTGTCGTCGTTGAAGCTGGCCCGCAACGTGGCGTCCTCACGAGCGGCGCCACTTAGCGTGACGGCGTTCGTGGGATTCAGGTTCTGGTCGGTGACCGGCACCCTGTAGGTCATGGTGCCCGTTCCGCCGTCCCGGTCGGTCGCGTTGATCGTGAAGCTGCCCATGGCGCCCTGATCATTGTTCCTTCCGGTGCGGTCGAGCTCGATGATCAGCACCTGTTCGCCGTCGGCCGGAGCGTCCGCATCGTCGCCAATGATTACGGCGGTCCGATTGGCCTGGCCCGTATCGCCGATGTCAGTGTCGCCCCAGGTCACGTTCTCCAGATCGCCCCACTCGGCCGGGCCGTGCAGAATCGAGACCCAGGAGCCGCTAACCGACGCCGTGAAGGTCAAACGATCCGAAGCGTCCTCCTCATCGGTCCAGATGTCCTCCAGCTTGATGTACAGGATTTCCTTCAGCGTCTCCGACTGGCCGACGCCGTAGTCTCCGGACCCAATATTGAAATCGGTTTCAACGGCTTGAGTAGCGGGGTTGTCGGCAATACCTTCAGCCATCGGCCGGTCGTTCACATCGTCAATATCGACTGCGATTTCTTCGGTGTAAGTGTCGGGCTCGGTGTCCGTGTCGGGCCCGTCTATGCCGTCAGTGGCCGTGACCGTGACCGTGATCCGATTGATGGTCTCGTAGTCCAGAAGTTCCGTCGTGTCAACGCGCGGGCTCGGGTTCGTGTCCTTGACCAACAGGTCGTAGGTCCACGTGTTGCCGCTCTTCCTTGGCTCGGACAGCCGGAACGCCGATACGTAGTCCGCAGTCTGGTTAGCTGCCGTGACAGCAATCGTCTGGTCTGTCGTGCCGCTGTCCCGGAAATCGACCACAATTTGCGTAATGGTCACGGAGTCCAGCGCGAACGGGTGGTGGCCAAGGCTGTTGTCGTCGTCCCTGATCGTGAACGTGGCGACTACCTGATCGCCCGAATTTTCCTCGTAGTCGCGTTCGTTCGGGTTGCCGAACCTCGGCGCCTCGTTGTCGTTGTCGGCGGTCTCGTCGGTGCCGTCGCCGGACAGGGCCACTGCCAGATTGAAGGTAGCGGACGCCGATGCGCCGTCCGGGTCGGTGGCCGTGACGGTGAGGCGATGAACGCCGCGCACGGGCAGTCCGCCCTTGGTGTTGGTGATCTCGCCGGTCCGCTCATTGATCTCCAGCCAGGAGGGACCCGACAAGGAGTAGGTGAGCGTATCGTTATCGGGATCGGTGAACGCCGGCTTGGCATCGTCCGTATCCTCGATGAAGAATCTCAGCCAGGCGCCTTTTTCCACGTCATCGGCCTGCTGACCGCCCTCGGCGGTGACCCACCAGTTGCCGATCGTGCCGGCCTTGGGCGCGTCGTTCTCGTTGTTGATTACGATCGAGACGGTCTGGAACTCGACGTTGCCCAGGAAAGCCGTTCCGCGGGGGTTCGTCGCGCCGTTCATGTCCACCGCACGGATGGTCACTTCGACGGCGCCGGGTGAGGTCCGATCCTCGAAATCGAGGGACTCGCCTTCCTTCAGCACCAGCCAGGGGATGCCCAGGTCGTCGTACTTGACTTCGAAGCGGTCATCCACCGGGGCGTTGGGAGCCTCGCTCCTGGAGTCCCCTTTCAGTATCTGGATCAGGTGCGTCCCGTTCGGATGCATGGCGTGGTCCTGGTCCGTCACCCGGATCTCGCCGAACACCACGCCCGAGTCGTCGTTCTCGTCCACGTCCGCTTCGACGGCCACGTTGCCGGCGTCGTCGATCAGGTCAACGTCGGTGATGGCGTCGTTGCCGTCGTCCACGATCACGTAGAAGCTCACGGAGCCTTCCTCGCCGCCGCTGTCGGTGGCGGTAAGGGTCACCATGTGAGCGGCGTCGCTGTCGGGGCCGGTGGTGGGCGGCGTGCCCGAGAAGATGCCCATCGTCGTATCGTTGCCGTCGTCGTCCTCGCCGAACTCGACGCTGAATGTCAGCCACGAAGGCCCGCCACTCATTTCGTAGCGCACGGCGTTGGAATCGCCGGCATCCGGATCGTTGAACAGCGCGAGCAGATCGATCGGGTTGGGCTTGATTTCCACGCCGGACTCGGTGGTTATGGGATCGACCATGCCGACCGCGACCGGGGGTTCGTTTACGTCATTGACCATGACCGTAACGGTCTGTTCGGCCGTGTTGCCGGCGCTGTCCGTATAGGTGACGGTGACCATGACCTCATCGTCGGCCTCGTGGTCGAGGCTGGCGCCTTCGGCCAGGTGCAACCACAGGCCGTTCTCGGGATCGAGGATCACGGCAAACTTGTCCGCTTGCTCGCCGGTAATCGAAGTGGCGGCCACGCCGGCATCGCCGGTGAGCATGTCCGCATCGGCGGCGTCCGGGTCCATCACCCTGATCAGGGCCAAAGGCGGAGGACCGCCGTCGCCCCGCATGGCGTTCTCGTCGACCGTCAGGTTCGAGATCACGCCCGGATGTCCGGGAACTTCTCCGCCCTCATCGCCGTCGAGTACTTCAATGGAAGGCGCTTCGTTGACGTCGTTGACGGTGACCGTCACCATGGCGGTGGCGGATTCGCCGTCGCCGCTGGCGGTAAGGGTAAGTTCGATCATTCCGCCTTCGACGTTTTCGAAGTCGAGGCTCATGCCGTCCTTGAGCTTCAGGTTGCCGTCGGCGACCTCGAAGTAGTCGTTGTCAACCGTAACTTCGCTGGCGTTTTCGGTGGTAACCATAGCCACCATGGCGCCATCGTCGTTTTCGTCCACTGCCGAGGCTTCGCCCACCGTGATCGTCGCTGCCGGAGGCGGCGGCGGAGGGGGAGGCGGAGGCGGAGGAGGCGGAGGAGGCGGAGGTGGTGTGGGCCTTTGCGACCCACCGCCTCCGCAGGCATCCAGCGCGAGCGCCAGCGCGGGCAGAATGAGAATATCCGTGCGAGACGGATTTTCCCGGCGCCGGCGTATCGCCCTTTCAAGGCGCGCCTGCAAGAGTTGAATTACGGTTCCTGATTTAGACATGAGCCTGCCTCCTTACCGAGCAAGTTCAATTGGTTGAAAAGGTAGTGATGGTTAGAGTGATAACCATACTGATAAACGTTTCAAATAATTCCGAAAAAAGCCTTATAAGTCAGTTTATTAAGCAATTAACTCCAATTCGGAGGAGGAGTCGGCCTTTGCGACCCGCCGCCTCCGCAGGCGTCCAGCGCGATCGCCAGCGCGGGCAGGATAAGAATATCCGCACGCGATGGGTTTTCCCGGCGCCGGCGTATCGCCCCTTCTAGGCGAGCCTGCAAGAGTTGAATTACGGTTCCTGACTTAGACATGAGCCTGCCTCCTTACCGAGCAAGTTCAATTGGTTGAAATGTGGTCGAGCCCTCCCGGGCGGAATGACGCAATAGTATAACTCCGTGACCTGTCAAGCAAGCCATCGGGCGAATTATAGGGCACACACCTTTCCGATGTATAGACGAATCTATAAGTGAATCGACACTTCCCCGGAACGGGGCCCCAAAATCGATCACACCGGTTTGCCGCTTCACCCGACTAACCGGCCGTGGCCTAGTGAGTGCTGCATTTTCCCCCCCGATCGCCGGATCTCCATAAGGAATTCCAGGATCATTCTGGTCTCGTTGGCACGATTCTACACGAAAGAAAGCGCGCAAGTCATTCATTTTTTCAAAAGTTTCAGCCTGCCCGGAATCGCAGCACGTCGCCGTCGCGGACTTCGTAATCGCGCCCCTTGAGGGCGGGAAGGGCTTGCGGGGCGGCGCTGAAGGCCTCCCAGGGCGTGACTTCGGCGCGCACGAAGCGCTGCTGGAAATCGGTGTGTACGCGGCCCGCGGCGTGGTGCGCGGTGGCGCCGTTGGGGATCAGCCAGGCGCGGGCCTCGGACGGGCCCGCGGTGAAGAAGGTATTGAGGTTCAGGAGGGTGCGTAGCGCCTGCATGAAGCGCTGGAAGGTTTCGTGCGGAAGGCCGAGTCCCTGGCGCAGGTCCTGCTGCTCTTCTTGCGGCAGTGCGGCGAGCTCGGACTCGAGCTCGGCGGTGACGCGAACGGCGGGTTTGCCCTGTTGTGCGGCATATTCCTCGGCGAGGTCCGCCGGACCGCCCGTTGCGATGTGTTCTTCGGCCACGTTGAGCGCGTAGAGCGTGGGTAGTGCGGTGAGGAGTGGGAGGGCGGACGTCTCGTCGTTCGTGGAGGGCGGGACGCCCTCGCTCCCAAGGTGGTTGTGGAGCTCTTCGAGCTCTTCGACGCGCTTTTTCAGGTCGGGGTGGCCGGACTTGGCGCGGCGGCGGGCGGAGTCCAGCGCGCGCTCGACGGTTGCGAGGTCGGCCAGCGCCAGTTCGGTGTTGACGGTCTCGGCGTCATCGACCGGATCGACGGCGCCGGCGACGTGCGTGACGCGCCCGGATTCGAAGCAGCGCAGCACGTGCACCGCGGCGTCGGCCTCGCGCACCTGGGCCAGGAAGCGGTTGCCCAGGCCCTCGCCGCGCGACGCGCCCTTCACCAGGCCGGCCACGTCCACGAGCTCGAGCGTGGCCCGGACCTTGCGCTGCATCCCTGCGGCTTGCGCCACCGCATCCAGCCGCGGATCGGGGATGGGCACCCGCGCGACGTTCGGATCGATGGTGCAGAAGGGCCGGTTCTCGGTGGGGACTTCGGCGGCGGCCAGTGCGTTGAAGAGCGTGGACTTGCCGACGTTGGGCAGCCCGATGATCGCGGCCTTCACTCGGGGGGTTCGGTGTGGAGCTGGGTCATGGCGGCCTGCATTCCTTTTATATATAGGGTGTCGAAGGCCTGCAGGGCGTCCTGCAGGGCTTCTTCGATGACCTGGCTCTCGGCGGCCGTGGGTCTGGACAGTACATAAGGAGTAACGCGGTCCTTGTCGCCGGGGTGCCCTACTCCCAGGCGCAGGCGCTGGAAGTCGGGGCCGCAATGCCGGATCACGTCGCGCAGGCCGTTATGGCCGCCGTGGCCGCCGCCTTCCTTGAGCCGGGCGGCGCCGGGCGGCAGGTCGAGGTCGTCGTGGACGATGAGGGCTGCGGACGGCGGCAGCTTGAAGTAGTCGAGGACGCCGCGCACCACCTGGCCGCTGGAGTTCATCCAGGCCAGCGGCTTGATCAGCATCACGCGCGCGCCTTCGATGTCGATGCGGGCCGCGGCGGCCTGGGCGCGCTTGTCGCCGGAGAACGGCGGCGCCTCGTAGCGCTGGGCCAGCAGGTCGATGAATCGAAAACCGGCGTTGTGCCGGTCGTGAGCGTGATCGGGGCCCGGATTGCCGAGGCCGAAGACCAGTTCGGGCGGGGCTTCAGTCCTCTCCAGAGGATTCCTCTTCGGCCGGCGCCTCTTCGCCCTCGGCGACCTCGCCCTCGGCCTCTTCGTCGAGCAGCTCTTCGTCTTCGTCCACTTCGTCCACCTCGGCGATGCGGCGCAGGTGGATGGAGACCACCGGGTGGTCGGTGGCGCCGTGAACGCGCTCGTTCACCGTAACGCCTTCCGGAATGTCGAGGTCGGACAGGTGCAGCATTTCGTCCATCTCTACCTCGGCCAGGTCCACCTCGATCTGCTCCGGCAGGTCCCTGGGCAGGCAGATGATGTGAAGCTCGCTCAAAAGGTGGGAAACGCTGCCGCCCATCTTCACGCCCGGCGACGCCTCGGCGTTGAGCAGGGTGATGGGCACGGCCATGCGGACGGTCTCCTCGTCGCGCACCCGCTGCAGATCGATATGCAGCACCGTGTTGCGGGCCGGATGGCGCTGCACGTCCTTGACGATGGCCGGCTGCGACTTGTCGCCCACGCGGATGTTCAGCACCCGCGAGCGGAAGGTGGGGTCCTCGAGCCGCCGGTTCAGGACCTCGGAAGAGAACGACAGCATGCGCGCGGGGCGCCCGGCGCCGTACAGCACCGCCGGCGCTTTTCCTTCGCGGCGGGCGCGGCGAGCGGAACGCTTGCCGGCGCCTTCGCGGAGCTCGCCTTCGAGATCGATCATCGTGGCCATGGCGCGCGCGATTTTACTTCATCAGGCGCCTTGGGGCGACACCGCGCGCGGCGTCCGCCTTTACATTTCCCCGGAATGAGTTCACAATGCCGTTGTCGTACGTGTATTACTTGCAATACACGCAAGCTTGTGAGTGAATCATGCTAGCCGTCCGCCTGCCGGAAGACATCGAAAAGCGTATCGCCGAACTGGCCTCTCGCACGGGCCGGACAAAGACCTATTACGTCAAGGAGGCGATCATGGGGCAGATTGACGAATTGGAAGAAAAATACCTGGCCCTGGACCGCCTGGAGAATCCCGCGAAACGATGGTCACTGGAAGACATGGAGCAGGGACGTGACATGGAAGGTTGAGTTCGACGACCGCGCCGCAAAAGAACTACGGAAACTGAACCCGTCCTGATATTACGCGTCGGTCATCGCAGGAGCATTTACGCCTGAGCTCGTTTCCGCTCCCGGGTTACGGGGTGGAGGCGGCCGTGGTGGTGGGATGGCGCTTGCGCAGCGCCTGCACGGCGCGCGTCACGGTGTTGATCGGGCGGGTGCGGCCGGCCAGCATGGCGTAGAAGCACGGCACCACGTACAGCGTGAGGATCACCGAAATCAGCACGCCGAACAGCACCACCACGCCGATCGAGCGGCGGGCCTCGGTGCCGGCCCCGGCGCCCACGATCAGCGGGATCGAGCCGCCGATGGTGCACATGCTGGTCATCAGCACCGGCCGCAGGCGCGTGGTGGCGCCTTCCAGCACCGCCTGCACCACCGACAGGCCGCGGTCGCGGAGCTGGTTGGAGAACTCCACGATCAATATGCCGTTCTTGGCCGCCAGGCCAATCAGCATGATGCAGCCGGTGAGGCTGAACACGTTGAGCGTGCCTCCGGACACGTTCAGCCCCAGCATTCCGCCGGCCAGCGCCAGCGGCACCGTGAGCAGGATGATGAACGGATGGATGAAACTCTCGAACTGCGCCGCCAGCACCAAAAAGCAGATCAGCAGCGCCAGCAGGAAACTGAAATAGATCTGGCCGCCCGACTCCTTGTATTCGCGCGACTCGCCGTCGTACTGCACGCTCAGGGACTCGTCGTCGATTTCCTCCTCGATCACCGTCTCGATGTATTCCAGCGCCTCGCCCAGCGAGTAGCCGGGCATGACGTTCCCGGACAGCTTGATGGCGCGGCGCCGGTTGAAGCGCGAAAGCTGGCGCGGGCCGGAGCTCTCCTCCAGACGCACCAGGCTGGCCAGCGGCACCAGGCCGCTGGAAACGGACCGTACATATATGTTGTTGAGGTCCTGCGGCGTAACCCGGTCCTCTTCGGAGGCCTGCAGGACCACGTTGTATTCCTCGCCGCGGTCGATGAAGGTGGTGACGCGGCGCGAACCGAGCATGGTCTGCAGCGTCTCGCCCACGTCGCGCAGCGACACGCCGAGATCGGTGGCGCGGGCGCGGTCCACGGTGACCTTGATCTCCGGCTTGGTCTCGTAGTAATCCGAGTTCATGTTGGCGATGCCCGGGTTCTCGCGCACCCGGGCCATGATCCGGTCGCGCCACTCAGCAATCTGGTCGTACTCGTTGCCGCGCAGCACCACCTGCAGCGGTTGGCCTCCGCCCATGTTCAGGCTGGGCGGCAGGAACACGAAAGCGTTCACGCCCGGCATGGCCGCCAGCGGGCCGCGCAGCATGCCGGCGATCTCCGGCGAGGAGAACTCGCGCTGGGAGCGCGGCTCGAGCGGCGAATAGATGAACGCCGAGTTCACGTCGCCGCCGGCGCCCCAGCTTCCGGTGCGCAGGATGATCCGCCTGACTTCGCCCCGCTGGACCCAGGGCATCACGATATCTTCGATCTGGCCGAGCTGGTCGTCCATGTATTCCAGGCTGGCGCCTTCGGGGCCGCGCACCATCATGATGATCATGCCGCGGTCCTCGGTGGGCGTGTATTCCTGGTCGAGCCGGTCGAACAGGTACCAGCCGACGCCGGATACGGCCACCACCAGCACGATTGCAAGCCAGGGCGCGCGCAGGGCGCGGGTCATGCCTCTGCGATAGCCGCCGGCCAGGGCCTGGAAGACGTTGCCGCGCTTGCGTCCGCGGGTTGAAGCGGCCACCTTCTCCTGGGGGCGCATCATGCGCGAGCACAGCATCGGCACCAGAGTCAGCGCCACCACCGACGAGAACGCCACGGCCGCCGCCAGCGTGATGCCGAACTCGCCGAAGATCACGCCGATGCGTCCGGGCGCCAGGGCCACCGGCAGGAACACGGACACCAGCACCACGGTGGTGGCGATGACGGCGAAGCCGATCTGGCGGCTGCCGTCGATGGCCGCGAGCAATGGCGGGCTGCCCTGCTCGCGGTGACGCACGATGTTCTCCAGCACCACGATGGCGTCGTCCACCACCAGGCCGATGGCCAGCACCGCGGCCAGCAGGGTGAGCGTGTTGATCGTGTAGCCGAGCACCGCCAGCACCATGCAGGCGGCGATGATCGAAACCGGGATCGTGAGCCCGGGAATCAGGGTGGCGCGCCACGAACTCAAAAACAGCAGCATCACCACCAGCACCACGCCCAGCGCGATCGCCAGGGCCTTGAATACTTCGCGCATGGACTCGCCGACGAATTCGGAGAAGTCCACGTTCACGTCCACGGAGACGTCGTCGGGCAACGAGGACTGGAGGAGTTCGACCTCCTCCTTGACCGCCTGGTTGACCGCCACGATGTTGGCCTGCGCCTGCGGCACGATCCCCAGGCTGACCCCGGCCTGGCGGTTGGAGCGGGCAATGGATCGCATGTTTTCGGGCGACAGGCGGATATCGGCGACTTCGGCCAGGCGCACGAAGCGGCCGGAGGCGCCGCGGCCGATTACCAGCGCACCGAATTCCTCGGGCGTGTCCAGCGCCGTGACGGCGCGCAGCGTGAACTCGCGCTCCACCGACTCGATGCGGCCGGCCGGCAGCTCGACGTTCTCGTTGCGCAGGGTGCGCTCGACGTCCTGGACGGTGAGGCCGCGGGCGGCCAGCGCCTCGCGGTCCAGCCACACGCGCATCGCCGGGCGGCGGCCTCCGGACAGGCGGATCGAAGCCACGCCGTCCACGGCGCCCAGACGGTCGACCAGGCCGCGTTCCGCGTAGTCGGTGATGTCCATGACGGAGCGCAGGTCGCTGGAGACGTCCACGTACATGGTCGCTTCCATCATTGCGTCCTGCTTGGTGATCTGCGGCGGGTCGGCCTCTTCCGGCAGGGCCCTGAGCACGCGCGCCACGCGCTCGCGAACGTCGTTGGCGGCGCCGTCGATATCGCGGTCCAGCGCGTACTCCATCGTGATGGTGGAGCGCTCCTCCTGGCTGCGCGAGGTCATCTTCACCACGCCGGGCAGGCCGGCCACCTGGTCCTCTATCACCTGGGTGATGCGCCGTTCGACGATGTCGCCGGAGGCGCCGGTGTAGTTGGTGTTGATGGACACCACCGGCGGCTGCACGTCGGGATACTCGCGCACCGACAGCGTGTTGAGCGCCAGCAGTCCCAGGATGAACAGCACCAGGCTGATCACCGCGGCCAGCACCGGCCGGCGCACGGATATATCGGAAATGATCATTGCGGTTGCGAGGCGGCCGCGCCCGGCGCCCCGGATCGGGACGGCGCGTTGGCCATGCGCACCGGCAGGCCGTCGCGCAGCCGCTGCACGCCCTGGGTCACGATCTCCTCGCCCGCCTCGAGGCCGTTGACGATTTCCACCGCGCCCGGAGTGCGCGAGCCCAGCTTCACTTCACGCTCCAGCGCGCGCCCGTCGTCCACCACGAACACGTACTGGCGGCCCTGGCGCGGGACCAGCGCGGCTTCGGCCGCCAGCACCACGTCCTCGCGACGCCGGGCGATCACGACCTGCAGGAACATGCCGGGTTTCAGGTTGCCGTCCTCGTTGGGCAGTTCCGCCACCACCGCCAGCGAACGGGTCATGGGGTCGATCCGGCTGTCCACGCTGATGACGGTGCCGGCGAACATGCGGTTGGGGAAGGCCGCGCCGCTGGCTTCGATGTCCAGGCCCTCGCGCACGACCGCGAGGTATTCCTCCGGCACCGAGAACTCCAGCTTCATGACGCCGATGTCGTCCAGCGTGGTAATGATGGTGTTGGGCTGCACCAGGCCGCCCACGCTGATCCTTCTCAGGCCCACGGTCCCGGAGAACGGCGCGCGGATGACGGTGTCCTCCAGCCGGGCGCGGGCCGAGTTGACCTGTGCTTCGGCCACCTGCAACTGCGCCTGTATCTCCTCCAGTTCGACTTCGGAGACCACCTGGCTCGCGGCCAGCGTTTCCAGCCGCCCGTAGCGGCTGCGCCGTTCGCGCAGGTTCGCTTCGGCCAGGTCGAGGTCGGCGCGGATCTCGCGGCTGTCGAGCTCCACCAGCACTTCGTTCATTTGCACGGCCTGGCCTTCGTCGAAGTGGACGGCCGACACCACGCTGGAAATGCGCGGCGTGACGTCGATGGCCTCGTTGGCCCGGGCGGTGGCCAGCGCGATGTACTCGTCGGTTACGTCGCCCAGGCTCACGGTCTCGGTGAGCACCGGCGCGGCCCCGCCGCCGCGGCGCATGGCGTTGCCGGCCGAGTCGTCGCTGCCGCAGCCCGCCAGCAGCATCGCCAGCGCGCCGGTGGCGGCGATGGCGGTGCTGAGTCGGTCAGCGGTTGGGGGCCGGGGAATTGACATGGTGCGAGAAAGCAATTCGGTTTCTCCGCGCAAGCGGATTTAACCTCCCCATTGTAGCGTCCCGCCGAAACCGGACGCCTTCCCCGCGGGTATCTTACTATAGGATAGAAACCTCGGGCCGACGACGGAGGACACACCATGAATACACCGTTGCTTAAGCTTTGCGGTGGCCTCATGCTGGCGCTTTTCATTCTGGCCGGCGGGGACGCCATGGCGCGCACCGTCAAGGGCGTCAAGGTCACCGACCGGATCTACATGGCCACCGACATGAGCCGGACCTTCCTGGTCGTGACCCCCGAAGGGAACGTGGTCATCGACACGACCACGCGCGATTCCGCGCCGCGCCACTACCAGGTGCTGCGGGAGATGAGTTCGGCGCCGGTGAAGTACATCCTTCTTACCCACGCGCACGAGGACCACGTGGGCGGCGTGCACCTGTGGCGGGAAGAAGACACCGAGGTCATCGCCCAGCGGCGGTTCCCGGAATACATGCACTATCGCGAGCGGCTCGCGGGCTTCTTCCAGTACCGCAACGAGGCGCAGTTTCTCGCCCCGCCCAGGGACGTGAAGTCGAAGGGCAATTTCGCCGCGGAGATTCCCACCACGATCCTGTTCGACGACAAGTACGAGTTCGAGTTCGGCGGACTGACGTTCAAGATGATGCACACGCCGGGCGAAACCTGGGACCACGCGACCGTCTGGATCCCGGAGTTGAAGGCGGCGTTCATCGGCGACAACTACTACAGCAGTTTCCCGAACATCGCCGCGCTTCGGGGCGCCCCGCCCCGGTTCGCGCTGGACTACGTCAATTCCATCGACATCGTGCTGGCGCTGGACCCGGAACTGGTGCTGGTGGCGCACGCGCCGCCGCTGGTGGGGCCCGAGGAGATCAATTCGAAGCTGGGCGATTATCGCGACGCGATCGAGTACGTCCATGACGCGACCGTGCGCGGGCTCAACGAGGGCAAGGACGTCTTTACCGTGATGAACGAGGTGAAACTGCCGGAGCGGTTCGAGATCGACGAATCGTATGGCGGCGTGGCCTGGAGCGTGCGCGGCATCTACCACGGCTACGCGGGCTGGTTCGACGGCGAGCCCGCCACCCTGCTCTCGGAATCGCCCGACGTGAAGATCCGTGAGCTGGTGGAGCTGGCGGGCGGCATCGACGCGGTCGTGGCGCGCGCCGAGGCTCTGGAAAACGAAGGCGACCTGGTGTTGAGCCTGAACATGGCCGACGCGGCGCTGGCCGTGGACCCGAACCACCCGGGCGCCCTGGCCGTGCGCGTTTCGCTCTTGACCGAACTCGGCCGCAACGAAAAGAACTTCAACGCCCGAAGCTGGATCGGCTACCACCGCCGCCAGGCCAGGAAGCGCCTCGAGGCCCAGCAGTAGCCCCCTGGCAGCGCGGGCATGCCCCACGCGGCGCGCCCCTGACCGGCTTCAGCCGAACAGGGCGTTGTACATGATGATCAGGATGGCGGCGGGGGCGACTACGCGCAGCAGCCACAGCCAGACGGTGAACAGCGCGCCGGTCTGCCAGCCCAGTTCGCCGAGCAGTAGCGCGCGGTTCATGCGCCAGCCGGCGAACAGCGCCATCAGCGCGCCGCCCAGCGGCATCATGATCGTGGCCGTGAGGTAGTCGATCAGTTCGAAGGGGTTCTTGCCGGCAATCACGTTCCACTCCGCGCCTTCGCCGAACGACATAACCGTCAGCCAGCCCAGGCCCCACAGCGTGACGCCCACCGACAGCGTCGCCGCCCAGCGGCCGAGCTTGAGGCGTTCCTGGATCAGCGTGACCGCCGCTTCCATCAGCGCGATGGCCGACGTCAGCGCCGCGAAAGCCAGCAGCAGGAAGAAGATCGAGCCGAAGAAGGTCCCGCCGGGCATGCCGCCGAAGGCGATCGGAAGCGTCAGGAACACCAGCGAGGGGCCGGAGCCGGGTTCCAGCCCGTTGGCGAACACCAGCGGGAAGATCGCGATGCCGGCCAGCACCGCGACGCCGGTGTCGGCGATGGTGATGCCCACGCAGGTCTGCGGAAGCGACACCTCGCGCGGCGCGAAGGCCCCGTACATCATCATCAGCCCCATGGCCACGCCGATCGAGAAGAAGGCGTGGCTGATGGCCTCCAGCGCGGAAGCGGCGGTGAGCTGCCCGAAGCGGAAATCGAATATGAAGTTGAGGCCGGCGGCGGCATCGCCTTCGATCAGCGCATAGGCGATCACCGCCAGCAGCAGGAGGAAGAGCAGCGGCATCAGGAGCCGCACCGCCGCCTCGATGCCGCGGCGAACGTTCCGTCCCACGATGAAGCAGCTCGCCGCCATGAACAGCGTGTGCCAGGCGCCCAGGCGCAGCGGGTTGTCGTTGAGCCCGGCGTTCAGCGCCTCGGCGGATTCCCGGGTCAACCCCTTGAACGCGCCGCCCGCCGCCAGGAACAGGTAGTCCACCGTGCTGCCGGCGATCACGCTGTAGAAGCTCATGATCAGGTAGCCGGTCAGAAGGCCCATGCCGCCCACCAGCCCCCAGGCGGCCCAGCGGCCGCTCTCGGTGGACACCGCGGCCATGGCCGTGAAGGGACTGGCGCGCCCGTGCCGCCCGATCGCGACTTCCACCGACAGGATGGGCACCGCCACCAGGAAGGCGGCGACCAGGTAAACGAAAACGAACGCGCCGCCGCCGTTCTCCCCCATGATGTAGGGAAAACGCCAGATGTTGCCCAGCCCGATCGCGCCGCCGATCGACGCAAGCAGAAAAGTGCGCCCCGAACTCCAGCGCCGTGCGGAAGTGTTCTCCTGCATGCCTTGCTTGTTCCTTCAGAAAGCTGCGCGCATCATGCCACACGGGTTGCGGGAGCGGGCATTGCCTGGATCGGCGGCGCGGCGGTCTTCCGGCGCGATTCGAGCAAGACAATTCAGCATAAAGGGTTGTTTTAGTTGGTGAATCATGCTATAGTTCGGGGGACTTCAACGGACTGAACGGAGCCCCGAAATGGACCTTCACTGCACCCCCTCCCGCTCCCCTGTTTGCGATGCCGAGTTACCCCCGGCTGTCGCTGTTGAGCCTTCCTCAGCCCGCCTGGCGCGCTATCCCGATCCGGACCCCGAGGTGCGGATGGCCGAGTGGCGGCGCAAGGAAAAGGCGCTTGGTGCGCTGGAGGCGCAGATCATGGAGCTGTGGGGGAACATCAACGCGGCCACCGCTCACTTTCTGGAGTTGGTCGCGGAGTTCGACCGCAGGCAGGGCTGGGCGCAGCACGGCATGGCGAGTTGCGCCCAGTGGCTGAGCTGGCAATGCGGCATCGGCCGGGTGGCGGCAACGGAGAAGGTGCGCACCGCGCGGGCCCTGGAATCGCTGCCCAAGATCTCCGCGGCATTCGGCGAAGGCCGGCTGTCGTACTCGAAGGTGCGCGCACTCACGCGGGTGGCGACGGTGGAGACGGAAGAGAGCTTGCTGCACATTGCCCTGAACGGAACGGCAGCGCATGTGGAACGCACGGTACGGGGTTATCGGCGGGTTACGCGTCATCTCGAGCGTGACGAGGCCGAGGCGATGCACGAGCGGCGCCACCTGCTCTGCTGGCAGGAAGCCGACGGCAGCGTCACGCTTCAGGCGCGCCTGACGCCGGAAGTGGGCGAATTGCTGTTCAAGGCACTGGACGCGGCACAAGCGCAACTCGAGGAGCGGGCCGGAGATGCGCAGAACACCGGGGGAGCGGAGAGCGGCGCAGCCGCGGAAACGGCAAAGGATGCTGGGACGGGCGCAGCGGCGGATGCAGAGCCCCGGGATGTTTCCGCGGAAACATCTGCGCAGCCACGGACGCGACCCGCGCTGCCGCCATGCTGGAACGCGGACCCTGAAGATGTTTCCGCGGAAACACCCTCTCGCAGCGCCGGTCAGCGGCGTGTGGATGCCTTCGAGCACATCGTCCAGCAGTTTCTGGCCGGAGGCGGTTCAGGTTCCGGTGCTGGCGCGCATGAAGTAGTAGTGCACATTGCCCACGATGCGCTGTGCGATGTGCCCGAGAGCAGTGGGGCGGAGTTCGAGCACGGGCGTCCCGTAGCCGTGGAGACGGCGCGGCGGCTGGGCTGCGACGGCGCCCTGGTCGGGGTAGTTGAAGGCGCAAAGGGCGAGCCGCTGGCCATCGGACGTCGGACCCGCGCCGTGCCGCCGGCCATTCGGCGCGCGCTGCGCATTCGCGACGGCGGCTGCCGCTTCCCGGGATGCGATCGTTCCCGCTATGTGCAGGCTCACCACATCAAGCATTGGGCCGATGGCGGAGAGACCAACCTTGATAACCTCGTGACCCTGTGCTCTTTCCATCACCGGCAGGTGCACGAGGGGGGATATGGCGTTCATGTGGACGGGGGCGAGATCCGGTTCACGCGCCCGGATGGCGGGGTGATCCCGCCGGCGGGGAAAGAGCACGGGGGAAAGGCGCACGAGGGGTGTTTCCGCGGAAACACTTCCGCAGCCATGGGCGCTGAGCAGCTGGCGGCGTGCAACGCGGCGCGGGGCCTGGCCATTGACGCTGGGACCGCGCGGTGTCGCTGGCGTGGCGAGCGTATGGACTACGACATCGCGATCGATGGGCTGTGCCGGGAGGCGGGGTATCCCTGACAGGACGGCCGCGCGCCGGGGGATGGGCCCGCCGCGCGCCGGGGGGGTTAGTTGGCGCCAGGGGGGTTAGTTGGCGGTGTCGGGGTTAGTTGGCGGTCTCGGCTTCTTCTACGAGGCGGACGATGGCCATGGGGGCGGCGTCGCCGGGGCGGTGGCCTTTTTTCAAGATGCTCAGGTAGCCGCCGGAGCGTTCCTTGAAGCGGGGGCCTAGTTCGTCGAACAGTTTGCCGACGGCTTTCTTGTTGCGCAGGCGGTTGAAGGCGAGGCGCCTTCTCGCCACGCCGTCTTCGCCGGCGAGCGTGATCAGGGGTTCCACCACGCGGCGCAGTTCCTTGGCCTTGGGGACGGTGGTGGTGATGCTCTCGTGCTCGATCAGCGAGGCGGCCATGTTGCGGAACATGGCGCGCCGGTGGTCGCTGGTGCGTCCCAGGCTGCGGCCGGATTTGCGATGTCGCATGACGAGACCTCTAGCTCGGTCAGGGGTCGGGGGTCAGGCCGCGTTCAGGCGGCGGTCTTGAGCCCGGCAGGCGGCCACTCGGGCAGTTCGGAGCCCAGCTCCAGGCCGCGCTCGCCGAGCTTCTCCTGGATTTCGGTCAGGGAGCGCTTGCCGAGGTTGGGCGTGCGCAGCAGTTCGGCGTCGGTCTTCTGCACCAGGTCGCCCACGTAGTGGATGTTTTCGGCCTTGAGGCAGTTCACCGAACGGGCGTTGAGCTGCAGGTCCTCGATCGGCGACATGTAGAGCTGGCGCAGTTGCGGGTCGATGCCCATCAGGCCCACGTTCTCGCTCGGCGCCAGGTCCACGAACACGGTGAGCTGGTCGCGCAGGATTTCGCCGGCGCGGCGCACGGCGTCGCCCGGGTCGATGGCGCCGTTGGTCTCCAGCTCCACGATCAGGCGGTCGAGGTCGGTGCGGCGTTCCACGCGCGCGGCCTCCACGTCGTAGCTGACGCGCTTGACCGGGCTGAACGAGGCGTCGAGCTGAAGCCGGCCCATCGTGACGCTGCCCTCGGTGACGTCGGCCATGCGAGTGGCCGGACGGTAGCCGCGGCCGGTGGCCACGGTGAGGCGCATGCTCAGTTCCACGCCGGAAGTGAGCGTGGCGATGTGCTGGTCCGGGTTGACCACCTCGACGTCATGGTCGGTGGCGATGTCGCCGGCCGTGACCTGGCCCGGCCCCTTCTTCACCAGCATCAGCTCGGCGCTGGCGCGCGCGTGCATGCGCACGGCCACGTCCTTGAGGTTCAGCAGGATTTCCACCACGTCTTCCTTGACCCCCTCGATGGAGCTGTATTCATGCAGCACTTCGTTCTGGATCTCGGCCTCGATGATGGCGGCGCCCGGCATGCTCGACAGCAGCAGGCGGCGCAGCGCGTTGCCGAGCGTATGGCCGAAGCCGCGCTCCAGGGGCTCGATGGTGATGCGGGCGCGGTTCGCGTGGCCGCGCTCCTCCACGCGCACGATGCGGGGCTTCAGGAAGGTATGTACTGATTGGTCCATGGCGCTTGCACTCCTGCTACTTGGAATAAAGCTCTACAACCAGGCTTTCGTTGATGTCGGGCAGGATCTCGTCGCGCTCCGGCAGGCTCTTGACCGTGCCTGACAGCGCTTTCTGGTCCACCTCCAGCCACTCGGGGAAACCGAGCTGGCGGGCAATCTCCAGGGCGTTCTGAATCCTGAGCTGTTCCTTCGCGCGCGGATGCACGGCAACGACGTCGCCCGCCTTGACCTGGTAGGACGGGATGTTGACCGCGCGGCCGTTGACCTGGATTCCGCGATGCGTAACGAGCTGCCGGGCCTCGGGCCGGGTGGCGCCGAAACCGAGGCGATAAACGATATTGTCCAGGCGGCCTTCGAGCAGCCTCAGCAGGTTATCGCCGGTGGAGCCCTTCTGGCGCGCGGCGCGCTTGTAGTAGTTGCGGAACTGCCGCTCGAGCACGCCGTACATGCGCCTTAACTTCTGCTTCTCGCGAAGCTGCAGGCCGTAGTCGGAAATGCGACCGGGCCGCTGGGTGCTGCGCGCGCCGGGCACGCGGTCGTGGCGGCACTTGTCTTCGAGCGAGCGGACCCGGCTCTTGAGCAACAGGTCGGTGCCCTCGCGGCGCGAGAGCTTGCATACGGGTCCGGTGTAACGGGCCATGGCTCAAACCTCCCTATACGCGGCGCCGCTTGGGGGCGCGGCAGCCGTTGTGCGGGATCGGGGTGACGTCCTCGATGTGGGTGATGCGGAACCCGGCGGCGTTGAGCGCCCGCACCGCGGACTCGCGCCCGGGGCCGGGGCCGCGCACCCTGACCTGCAGGTTGGCCATGCCCATCTCGCGGGCGCGGTTGGCGGCGCGCTCGGCCGCCACCTGGGCGGCGAACGGCGTGGACTTGCGCGAACCGCGGAAGCCCGAGCCGCCGGAAGTGGCCCAGGACAGCGCGTTGCCCTGCGGGTCGGTGATCGTGATGATGGTGTTGTTGAACGACGCGTGGATGTGCGCGATGCCGTCCACGACATGACGCCTGGTCGCTTTCTTGCGGGGTTTGGGTTTTGCCATCTCGATAACCCCTATTTGCGGATGGGCCGGCGCGGACCCTTGCGGGTGCGGGCGTTGGTGCGGCTGCGCTGGCCGCGCACCGGCAGACCGCGCCGGTGGCGCAGCCCGCGGTAACAGCCCAGGTCCATGAGCCGCTTGACGTTCATGGAGTTCTCGCGCCGCAGGTCGCCTTCGAGCTGGTAGCGGGCCACGGTCGAGCGGATGCGCTCGACCGCGGGCTCGTCCAGGTCCTTGACCTGCACGTCCGGCTGGACGTTCGAGAGCTGGCAGATCTCCAGGGCCCGGCTGGGGCCGATGCCGAAGATGTGCGTGAGCGCCACGTGCACGTGCTTGTACACGGGCACGTTGATGCCGGCTATTCGCGCCATGCTCAGCCCTGCCTTTGCTTGTGCCGCGGGTCCGTGCACAGGACCCGGAGCACGCCCTTGCGCCGCACGATCTTGCAGTTGCGGCAGATCTTCTTGACCGATGCGCGTACTTTCATGCTTGCGTCTCCTTCAGGCCGTCAGCCCGGCGCTCAGCGCAGTCCCCTGCGCCCGTACGAGCCGAGATTGGCTTTCTTCATCAGGCCCTCGTACTGGTGCGACATCATGTGCGCCTGAAGCTGGGCCAGGAAATCCATGGTGACCACCACCATGATGAGCAGCGAGGTGCCGCCGAAATAGAACGGCACCTGCCATTGCATGATCAGGAACTCGGGCATCAGGCACACGCCGGTGATGTAGATGCCGCCCCACAGCGTGATGCGGGTCAGCACCCGGTCGATGTAGTTGGCGGTCTGCTGGCCGGGGCGGATGCCGGGGATGAAGGCGCCCGAGCGCTGCAGGTTCTCGGCGGTGTCGCGCGCGTTGAACACCAGCGCGGTGTAGAAGAACGCGAAGAACATGATCAGCGCGCCGTACATCATCACGTAGATGGGCTGGCCCGGCGACAGCCGCGCGCCCAGCGTCTGCAGCCAGCTGAATCCCTCGGCCTGGCCGAACCAGGAGGCCAGCGTGGCCGGGAACAGGATGATGCTGCTGGCGAAGATCGGCGGGATCACGCCCGACATGTTGAGCTTGAACGGCAGGTGGCTGGACTGGCCGGCATACATGCGCCGGCCCTGCATGCGCTTGGCGTAGTTGACCGGGATGCGCCGCTGGGCGCGCTCCACGAACACCACGAAGGCGGTCACGGCCAGGATCAGCAGCATAAGGATCAGCGCGAAGGCGCCGTTCAGCTCGCCGGTGCTGACCAGTTGCAGGGTGCCGCCGAAGGCCGACGGCAGCCCGGCCAGGATGCTGGCCAGGATGATCATGGAAATGCCGTTGCCGATGCCGCGCTCGGTGATCTGCTCGCCCAGCCACATCAGGAACACGGTGCCGGTGGTGAGCGTGATGGCGGCGGTCAGCACGAAGCCGGGGCCGGGGTTGATGACCACGCCCTGGCCCTGCAGCGCCACCGACATGGCGATGGACTGGAAGGCGGCCAGGATGACGGTGAAATAACGCGTGTACTTGACGATCTGGCGGCGGCCGGACTCGCCTTCCTTGCGGAGCTGGGCAAGGGTGGGCACGACCACGCCGGCGAGCTGCATGATGATCGACGCGGATATGTAGGGCATGATGCCGAGCGCGAAGATCGACAGCCTCTCCAGCGCACCGCCGGAGAACATGTTCATCATGCTCAGGATGGTGCCTTCCTGCTGCTGGAAGAACTGGGCCAGCGCCTCGGGATCCACTCCGGGCACGGGGATGAAGGCGCCGATGCGGTACACGACCAGCGCGCCGGCCAGGAACAGCAGGCGCTTGCGCAACTCGCCGAAGCGCGTGGCCTCGCCAAGCGCCGCGGCGGGGTTGAACGTGCCGGCCTGTCCGCGCCGCGCCATCAGTCTTTCTTCGAGGGCGAGACGCCCTCGCTCCCGGAATCTTCGACGGAACCGCCGGCCTCTTCGATCGCCTTGCGCGCACCGGGGGTCGCCGCAATGCCTACCAGCTTCACCGGCTTCTTGATTTCGCCGCTCAGGAACACCTTCGCGGCGCGCGTGTCGAAGCGCGCCAGGCCGCGCTCCTTGAGCAGCGCCAGGTCAACGGTCTTCTCGCCCAGGCCGGCGATCTCGCCGGTGCGGACGCGGGCCGTGTAGCGTGCGGTGCGCGAAGCGAAGCCCACCTTGGGCAGGCGCCGCTGCAGCGGCATCTGGCCGCCCTCGAAACCGCGTATGACGCCGGACCCCGAGCGCGAGCCCTGGCCCTTGTGGCCGCGGCCACAGGTCTTTCCGCCGCCGGCGGATGCGCCGCGCCCTACGCGCTTGCGGTGCTTGCGCCCGCCGGGTTGCTTCAGCGAGTTCAGCATCAGTCGAGCTCCTCGACGTCGAGCATGTACGAGACCTTGCGCACCATCCCGAGGTTCTCGGGCGTGGCGGGCACGGTCACGGCCTGGCGTATGCGCCTCAAGCCCAGGCCGCGCACGCAGGCCTGGTGCTTGCGCAGGCGCCCGTGCAGGCTGCGCTTGAGCGTGATCCGCACGTTTTTCTGCTTCGCCTTCGCCATTACGCCACGATCTCCTTGACGGACTTGCCGCGTATCCGGGCGACCTGGCCCGGCGAGCGGGCCTCGTGCAGCGCCCTGACGGTGGCGCGCACCACGTTGATCGGGTTGCGCGAGCCGTACGACTTGGCCAGCACGTTGCGCACGCCGCAGCACTCGAACACGGCGCGCATGGCGCCGCCGGCGATGATGCCGGTGCCCTCGGCGGCCGGCTGCATGTACACCTTGGTGGCGCCATGGCGCCCGGTCATGGCGTAGTGCAGCGTGCCGCGCTTGAGCTTCACGGGCTTCATCTCGACGCGCGCCTGGGCCAGCGACTTCTGGATCGCCAGCGGCACTTCGCGGGCCTTGCTGTGGCCGAAGCCCACCTGTCCGGCCCCGTCGCCGACCACGGTCAGCGCGGTGAAGCCGAACTGCCGGCCGCCCTTGACCACCTTGGCCACGCGGTTGACGTGCACCAGCTTCTCGAGCAGGTCTTCGCGGGATTCGTTGTCGTTCGCCATAACTCGCGTTTCTCGCTAAAACTTAAGCCCGGCTTCGCGCGCGGCGTCGGCCAGCGCCTTGATCCGCCCGTGATAGCGGAAGCCCGAGCGGTCGAAGGAGACGGCCTTTACGCCGGCTTCGGCGGCCTTCTCGGCCAGTTGCTTGCCCACCGCCTTGGCCGCTTCGACGTTGCCGGTGTTCGCGACTTCCCCGCGCAGCTTGAGCGTCGAAGCCGACGCCAGCACCTTGCCGCCGGCGGGCTCGATGAGCTGGGCGTAGATGTGCCGGGGCGTGCGGTGCACGCTGAGCCTCGGCGATCCCAGCCGCGCGATCCGCGCGCGCGTCTTGCGGGCGCGCCGGGCGCGGGCGGTCTTCTTGTTGGTGGCCATGACGCTACACCCCGCCTACTTCTTCTTGGCTTCCTTGAGGCGCAACTGCTCGCCGAAATAGCGCACGCCCTTGCCCTTGTAGGGCTCCGGCGGGCGCAGGGCGCGGATTTCCGCGGCGGCCTGGCCGACGAGCTGGCGGTTGATCGATTCGAGCACGATTTCGGTCTGCGAGGGCGTCTTCACCGACACCTTGTCCGCCACCTTGTATTCGACGGGGTGCGAAAAGCCCAGTTGCAGGGCCAGCGTGCTGCCCTTGGCCTCGGCGCGGTAGCCGGTGCCGACGAGTTGCAGGCGGCGCTCGAAGCCCTGGCTGACGCCGGTGAACAGGTTGCGCACCAAAGCGCAGGTGGTGCCGGTCATGCTGCGCGCGAGGCGCGAACCGGAACGCGGGGCCACGACCACGGCGCCGTCGTCGAGCTTCATGCTGATCTCGCTGTGAACGGTCATCGAGTCCTCGCCCCTGGGACCCTTCGCGGTCAGCGCGCCGTTGGCCAGGCTGGCGGTTACGCCGTCCGGGACGGGAATCGGTCGTTTGGCCAGGCGGGACATGGTTCAGCTCACCACGCAGAGCACTTCGCCGCCCTGCCCGGACGCGCGCGACTCGCGGTCGCTCATCACGCCCTTGGAAGTGGAAATCACGGCCACGCCGAGGCCGCCCATGACCCGCGGCAGGTCGTCGGCGCGGCGATAGACCCTAAGACCCGGCCGCGAGGCGCGCTCGAGCCGGCGGATGACCGGTTCGCCCTGCACGTACTTGAGCTCGATGCGCAGCGTGCGCTCGGGCCCGGGCTCGCCGGTGGTCTCGTAGCCCTCGATATAGCCCTCGGACTGGAGCACGCGCGCGATCGCCTCCTTGATCTTCGCGCCGGGCATGGACACGTTGTCGTGCAGCGCCGCCTGCGCGTTGCGGATGCGCGTCAGCATATCGGAGATGGGGTCTTGCAGGCTCATGCGTGCGTTCCTACCACGACGCCTTGCTCACGCCGGGGATGTTGCCGAACATGGTTTCCTCGCGCAGCTTGTTGCGGCTCAGGCCGAACTTCTTGAAATAGCCGCGCGGGCGGCCGGTGATGGCGCAGCGGTTGCGCAGGCGCACCGGGCTGGAGTCGCGCGGCAGGCGCTGCAGCGCCTCGAGCGCGTCGGCCAGGTCGTCCGGGCTCGTGGAGCGGTCGGCGATGATGCGCTTGAGTTCGGTCCGGCGTTCGCGGTAGCGCTCCACCATGCGCCGGCGCTTCTTCTCGCGTTCCACCATGCTCTTCTTGGCCATGCGCCTACCTCTTGAATGGAAAATTGAACTCATCGAGCAGGGCGCGGCCCTGTTCGTCGTTCACCGCCGTCGTGGTGATGGCGATGTCGAGGCCGCGGATGACGTCGATGTTGTCGTAGTTGATTTCGGGAAAGATGATCTGCTCGGACACGCCGATGCTGTAGTTCCCGCGGCCGTCGAAGGAGCGGGGGTTCAGGCCCCGGAAGTCGCGGATGCGGGGAATGGCCACGTTGACCAGGCGCTCGATGAAGTCGTACATGCGCGCGCGGCGCAGCGTGACCTTGCAGCCCAGGGGGTAGCCTTCGCGCACCTTGAACGTGGCCACCGAACGGCGCGCGTAGGTGATCACGGCCCGCTGTCCGGCGATCAGGGTCAGGTCCTCGGCGGCTTTCTTTACCGCGCCGCGATCGGTCGTGCCCTCGCCCACGCCCATGTTGAGCGTGATCTTGGCGAGCCTGGGCGCCTGCATCGGATTGCTGAGGTTCAGCCGCTCCATCAGGCGCGGCGCCATCTCGCTGCGGTAGGTCTGTTCGAGCGCGCTCATACGGTGTCGATGACCTCGCCGTCGCTCTTGAAGTAGCGCACCCGCTGACCCTCGGCCAGCGTCTTGATGCCGATTCGCCCGCCCTTCTCGGTGGCGGGGTTGTAGAGCGCCACGTTGGAGACATGCAGCGGACGCTCTTCCTCGACGATGCCGCCGGGCTGGTTCTGCTGCGGGTTGGGCTTGCGGTGCTTGCGCACCAGGTTCACGTTCTCGACCAGCACGCGGTCCTCGCCGACCAGGCGCGTGACGACGCCCCGCGCGCCGCGGTTGCGGCCCGTGGTGACGATGACTTCGTCGCCTGTCTTCAAGCGCTTCATGAGGCTAGAGCACCTCCGGGGCCAGCGAGACGATCTTCATGAAGCGGGCCGAGCGCAGCTCGCGCGTGACGGGGCCGAAGATGCGCGTGCCCACGGGTTCCAGGCGCGGGTTCAGGAGCACCGCGGCGTTGCCGTCGAAACGGATCAGCGAGCCGTCGGGGCGCCGCACGCCGCTGCGGGTGCGCACCACCACGGCGTGATAAAGCTCGCCCTTGCGCACGCGCCCGCGAGGCACGGAGTCCTTGACGGTCACGCGGATCACGTCGCCGATGCGCGCATAGCGCCGGCGCGATCCGCCCAGCACCTTGATGCACTGCAACTTTCTCGCGCCGGAGTTGTCGGCCGCGTTCAATACGGTTTGGGCTTGAATCATGACCGCGGGTCCTCACTCAGTCGCTGCTCCCGTCCGCGCGCCGAAGCACGCGCACCAGCCTCCAGGACTTGCGGCGCGACACCGGACGGCCATCGGCGATGGCGATCAGGTCGCCTTCGCGCGAAGTGTTGTCCTCGTCGTGAATCAGCATGCGCGTGGTGCGCCGCACGTATTTGCCGTACATGGGATGCTTCACGAGGCGCTCCACGGCCACCCGCCGGGTCTTGTCGGACCCGCCGGGAAGGACCCGCGCCGTGCGTTCCGAGGCGCTCATGATCCGGCCTCGCGCAATACGGTCTTCACCCGCGCGATGTCGCGGCGCAGCTGGCTGTGGCGATGCACGCGCGCCTCCTGCCCCGTGGCCTGGCTCAGGCGCATCTGCAACTGCTCGCGCCGGAGCTCCACAAGCCGCTGCCTGAGCCCGGCGGCGTCCAGTTCCCTGAGTTCGGAAGCCTTCATTGCAGTTGCCTTTGTACGAACGCGGTATTCACCGGCAGCTTGGATGACGCCAGCCGGAAGGCCTCGCGCGCCAGCGGCTCGGGCACGCCCTCGATTTCATAGAGCATGCGGCCGGGCTGGACCAGCGAGACCCAGTATTCGACGTTGCCCTTGCCCTTGCCCTGGCGCACTTCCAGCGGCTTCTGGGTGATGGGTTTGTCCGGAAAGATGCGGATCCAGACCTTGCCGCCACGGCGCACGTGGCGGGTCAGCGCGCGCCGCGCAGCCTCGATCTGGCGGGCGGTGATGCGGCCGCGCGTGGTGGCCTTGAGGCCGTATTCGCCGAAGGCCACGAAATTGCCGCGCTGGGCCAGGCCGCGGTTGCGGCCCTTGTGCATCTTGCGGTACTTGGTGCGCTTGGGCTGCATCATGACGGCGTTACCGGTGTGGCGGGCTCCGCATCGGTTGCAGGCTCCGCGGGGGTTGCAGGCTCCGCATCGGTTGCAGGCTCCGCGGGGGTTGCGGGCTCCGCAGCGGCGGCGGGCGCCGCATCGGTGGCGGGCGTCGCATCGGTGGCCGGAGCCGCGGGCGTTGCCGGAGTCGCGGGCGTGGCCGGAGTCGCGGGCGTGGCCGGAGCCGCGGGCTTGGCCGGAGTCGCGGGCTTGGGCTCCGCGCCGGTCAGCGTGTCTGTGGGCGAGGACTTCTCGCCGCGGTAGATCCACACCTTCACGCCCACCACGCCGTAGGTGGTGAAGGCTTCCGCCAGGCCGTAGTCGATGTCGGCGCGGAAAGTGTGCAGCGGCACGCGGCCCTCGCGGTACCACTCCGAGCGGGCGATTTCGGCGCCGTTCAGCCGCCCGGACACCTTGACCTTGATGCCCTGGGCGCCGAGCCGCATCGTGGTGCTGACCGCGCGCCGCATGGCGCGGCGGAACATCACGCGGCGCTCGAGTTGCGAGGCGATGTTCTCGGCCACCAGCCGGGCGTACAGCTCGGGCTTCTTGATCTCCCTGATGTTCACACGCACCTGGTGCAACTGGGTGTCGATCAGCTTCGCGAGGTCGCGACGCAGCCTCTCGATGTCCTCGCCCTTCTTGCCGATGACGGTGCCGGGGCGGGCCGTGTGGATCTGGATCTGGGTGCTCTCGCGGTGGCGCTCGATGTCGATATGGCTCACCGCGGCGTCCTTGAGACGCTTGCGCAGCATCTCGCGGATCCGGTAGTCGGACTCGACCAGCGCCGGGAAATGCTTCGAATCGGCGTACCAGGTGGACGACCACGGCCGGGAGATGCCGAGACGGATGCCGATGGGATTTACTTTCTGGCCCATGGCTAGCTCTCGTCTTCCTCGCTGTCCCACCCGGACCCGCGCTGGTCGGACACCGTGAGGCTGATGTGAGTCTGGGGCTTGAGGATGCGCGCGCCACGGCCGCGGGCCCGGGCCCGGAAGCGGCGGAAGGGCTTGGCCTCGTCCACCAGGACGCTGCTGACATAGAGCTCGTCGATGTCGGCGCCGAAATTGGTCTGCGCGTTGGCGATGGCGGAGTTGAGCACCTTGCCCATCAGCTGCGCCGCGCGCCTGGGCGTGAACGCCAGGGCGTTGGCGGCCTCCTCGACGTGGCGGCCGCGGATCATGTCGGCGGCCAGGCGCGTCTTGCGCGTCGAGATGCGGGCGTAGCGCAGGCGGGCGGAAACTTCCATCATCATTCTCCGGGGGCGCTCATTCCTTGGCCTTGCGGTCGCCGGAGTGGGCGCGGAAAATGCGGGTGGGCGCGAACTCGCCGAGCTTGTGGCCCACCATGTTCTCGGAAATCAGGATCGGGATATGGTCGCGCCCGTTGTGCACCGCGATGGTGAGCCCGACCATGTCGGGCACGATCATCGAGCGGCGCGACCAGGTCTTGATCGGGCGCGGGCTGCGGTTGGCCGCGGCCACCTGCACCTTCTTCATCAGGTGCAGATCCACGAACGGGCCCTTGCGAAGCGACCGGGGCATTACTTGCCCTTCCTTCGGCGCACGATCATGCGCTCGACGCCCTTGCGGCGGCGGGTGCGGTAGCCCTTGGTGGGCACGCCCCAGGGACTGACCGGGTGGCGCCCGCCCGACGAGCGGCCCTCGCCGCCGCCGTGCGGATGGTCCACCGGGTTCATGGCCACGCCGCGCACGGTGGGACGGATGCCCCGCCAGCGCTTGACGCCGGCCTTGCCGTCCTTGCGCAGGCCGTGCTGGTCGTTGCCCACCTCGCCGATGGTGGCGCGGCAGACGACGGGCACCTTGCGCATTTCGCCCGAGCGCATCCGCAACGTGGCGTGCGGGCCCTCGCGGGCCAGGAGCTGCGCGGAAGCGCCGGCGGCGCGGGCCAGCTGGCCGCCCCTGCCGGGCTTCATCTCGATGTTGTGGATCTGCGTGCCCAGCGGAATCCGGCTGAGCGGCAGGCAGTTGCCCGTGCGGATCGGCGCCTCCAGTCCGGACATGAGCTGCTGGCCGGCCTTGACACCGTTCGGCGCCAGGATGTAGCGGCGCTCGCCGTCGGCA
This sequence comes from Gammaproteobacteria bacterium, assembly GCA_965116895.1. GTDB lineage: Bacteria > Pseudomonadota > Gammaproteobacteria > Steroidobacterales > Foliamicaceae > Foliamicus. The sequence continues at coordinate 2,391,339 of OZ220729.1, forward strand.
TAGACCAGCAGCGCCAGGTGGGCGCTGCGGTTGGGGTCGTACTCCAGCCGCTCGACCCGCGCCGCGATGCCGTCCTTGTCGCGGCGGAAATCGACCACGCGGTAGTGGCGCTTGTGCCCGCCGCCGCGGTGCCGGGTCGTGATGCGCCCGGCGTTGTTGCGCCCGCCGCGGCCCGGCAGCGGCCTGGTGAGCGGCCTGTAGGGCTCGCCCTTGTGCAGTTCGGGCGTCACCACGCGCACCGCGAAGCGCTGCCCGGGCGTCGTGGGATTGAGTGGTTTCAGCGCCATTTCTCTTTCCGCCCTTTACTCGCCCGCCACGAAGTCGAGGTCCTGGCCTGCCGCCAGGGTGACGTAGGCCTTCTTCCAGTTCGGCCGCCGGCCCAGCGTCGTGCCGCGCCGCTTGACCTTGCCCTTGTAGTTGATGACCGTGACCGAGTCCACTTCCACGTCGAAAATCTCCTTCACCGCCCGGGCGATCTCCGGCTTGGTGGCGTCCACGGCCACCCGGAAGGCGAGCTGCTTGCGCCCCTCGCTCTCGGCCAGGTTGAGGGCCTTCTCGGACAGGTGCGGCGCACGGATCGTGTTGAGCAGGCGCTCGGAAAGGTTCTCGGCGCTCATTGCAGGCGCTCCTTGAGTTCCTTGAATGCGCCTTCCGTGATCAGGATGGGGCCGGAGCCCGCCAGCGCCACGGGGCCGAGTTCGCGCAGATCGACGATGTCCACGCCGGGAAGGTTGCGGATGCCCAGGCAGAACTCGCGGTAGTCGTCGTACGACTCGACCACGATCAGCCCGGCGTTGAAGTCCAGCTCGTCGAGCAGCTTGAGCGCCGTCTTCGTGCGATGGTCGGCGGGCTCGATCTTGCGGGCGACGGTCAGGCGCCTGCTGCGCGCCACTTCGGCGAGCAGGCAGCGCATGGCGCCACGGTACATCTTGCGGTTGATCTTCTTGGCGTGCGAGCGCGGGGTTGCGGCGAAGGTGCGGCCACCGCCGCGCCAGAGCGGGCTGGATCGGGTGCCGGCGCGGGCCCGTCCGGTGCCCTTCTGCCGCCACGGTTTGGCGCCGCCGCCGCGCACCGCGGAGCGGTTCTTCTGCGCCTTGGTGCCCTTGCGGGCGCCGGCCAGCCAGGCGACTACCGCCTGGTGCACCAGCGACTCGTTAAAGGGAACGTCGTCGGAGAAAGGCTTGTAGACCTTTCTGGTCGGCTTCGCCTTCTTTGGCTTCGCAACGGCTGGTTTCTTTTCCTGCCGGTCGGATTTGTTGGCCGTTGCGTTCATGGTCTATCCCTGTTGGACCGGCATTTTCACGGCGGGACGCACCAGTACCCGGCCCGTGGTGTGGCCCGGAATGGCGCCCTTGATCATGATGAGGTTTCTCTCCTCGTCGACCCGCACCACTTCGAGGTTCTGGACCGTTCGGCGCACGTTGCCCATGTGGCCGGACATCTTCTTGCCCTTGAACACGCGTCCGGGCGTCTGGTTCTGGCCGATGGAGCCGGGCACGCGGTGGGCCTTGGAGTTGCCGTGGGTGGCGTCCTGGCCGTGGAAATGGTGGCGCTTGATGGTGCCCGCATAGCCCTTGCCGATGGTGGTGCCGGTGACGTCCACGTGCTGGCCCGCGGCGAACACGCCGACGGTGATTTCCGCGCCGGGCTGGTATTCCTCAAGCTGGGAGGGGTCGTCGAGGCGATGCTCGAACAGGCCCTCGCCGGGGGACTGATCGGCGTACTGGCCGGCCAGCGCCTTGCCCGGGGCCTTGCGCGCCTCGCCCACGGTGACCTGCACGGCTGCGTAGCCGTCCTTGTCGGGCGTGCGCTGGCGGGTTATGCGATTCGGGTGCGCTTCGATCACGGTGATGGGCACACTGGCCCCTTCCTCCGTGAACAGGCGCGTCATTCCTCGCTTTTGGCCTATTAAACCAATGCTCATGGCAGTCTCTTGGGAGTGCGATTCAGCCCTTACTGGGCTATTGGGCAAAGACTATCAATGTTAGCAATCATGTACTTCTAGTTCAAGCGGATTTGGGCGTCGACGCCGGCGGGGAGTTCGAGCTTCATCAGCGCATCGACGGTCTTGTCGCTGGGCCCGATGATGTCCAGCAGGCGCTTGTGCGTCCGGAGCTCGTACTGGTCGCGCGCGTCCTTGTTCACGTGCGGCGAAATCAGCACGGTGAAGCGCTCCTTGCGGGTGGGCAGCGGCACCGGGCCGTGCACCCTGGCGCCGGTGCGGCGCGCCGTTTCGACGATCTCGCGGGCCGACGAATCGATCAGCCGGTGATCGAAAGCCTTCAGCCGGATTCGGATATTTTGCGGTTCAGCCATATTTATCTACTCCTGGGAGCGAAGGCGTCTCGCCTTCGAGGAGGGCGGGACGCCCTCCTTCCTATTCCACCACGCTGGAGACCACGCCGGCGCCGACGGTGCGGCCGCCTTCGCGGATCGCGAAGCGCAGGCCGTCCTCCATCGCTATCGGCGCAATCAGGTCCACCTCCATGCGCACGTTGTCGCCCGGCATCACCATCTCCATGTCCTGGGGAAGGGTCACCGCACCCGTCACGTCGGTGGTCCGAAAATAAAACTGCGGGCGATAGCCCTTGAAAAACGGCGTGTGACGACCGCCCTCCTCCTTGGTCAGCACATACACCTCGGCGTTGAATCGCGTGTGCGGCGTAATCGAACCGGGGCGCGACAACACCTGGCCCCTCTCGACCTCGGTGCGCTTGACGCCCCTGAGGAGAACACCCACGTTGTCCCCCGCCTGGCCCTCGTCCAAGAGCTTGCGGAACATCTCGACCCCGGTGCAGGTGGTCTTCGAAGTGTCCTTGATCCCCACGATCTCGACCTCCTCGCCCACCTTGACCACGCCGCGCTCCACGCGACCCGTCACCACGGTGCCCCGCCCGGCAATCGAGAACACGTCCTCGATCGGCATCAGGAAAGCACCGTCAATGGCCCGCTCGGGCTCGGGAATGTAGCTGTCCATGGCCTCGACCAATGCGCGAACGCTGCCCACGCCCCGGTCGCCTTCCTGGCCCTCCAGCGCCTGCAGCGCACTGCCGATGATCACCGGCGTGTCGTCGCCCGGAAAGTCATACTGCGAAAGAAGATCCCGGACCTCCAGCTCGACCAGCTCCAACAGCTCGTCGTCGTCCACCATGTCGGACTTGTTCAGATACACGACGATATAGGGAACACCCACCTGGCGGGCCAGCAGGATATGCTCGCGCGTCTGCGGCATCGGGCCGTCCGCCGCGCTCACCACCAGCACCGCCCCGTCCATCTGCGCCGCGCCCGTGATCATGTTCTTCACATAGTCCGCATGGCCCGGACAGTCCACGTGCGCATAGTGACGGTTGTCGCTCTCATACTCCACGTGCGCCGTCGCAATCGTGATCCCGCGCTCGCGCTCCTCCGGCGCATTGTCAATCTCGTCAAACGCCTTGACCTCGCCTCCATGACTCGCCGCCATGATCTTCGTCAACGCCGCCGTCAACGTCGTCTTGCCATGGTCCACGTGACCAATCGTCCCAACGTTCACATGCGGCTTGGTACGCTCAAATTTCGCCTTGGCCATAAGTGATCCTCTCCTTGCAGTTCGGCTCTCAGCCGGTATGAGTAAGGTCCGCCGCCACCTTGGCGGGAACCGGAGTGTAACGGGAAAATTCCATCGAATAGGTCGCGCGGCCATGCGACATCGACCGCAGGGTGGTCGCGTAGCCGAACATTTCCGCCAGCGGCGCCTCTCCGCGCACTACCTTGCCCGCGGGCGACTCCTCCATGCTGTGCAGCTCGCCGCGCCGGCGGGTCAGGTCGGCGCTCACGTCGCCCATGTGGTCGTCGGGCGTGACCACTTCGATCTTCATCGTGGGCTCGAGCAGGATCGGCTTGGCCCGCTTCATGCCCTCGCGGAAAGCCTGGGCCGCGGCCACGCGGAAGGCGACCTCGCTGGAGTCCACCTCGTGGAACGAACCGTCGTAGAGCGTCGCCTTGACGTCCACGACCGGGTAGCCGCCCAGCACGCCTTCGCCCATCTGCTGCTGCACGCCCTTGTTCACGGCCGGGATGAACTCCCTGGGCACGGCGCCGCCGACGATCTTGTCCTCGAACTCGTAGCCGCCGCCGGACGGCAGCGGTTCGAGGCGCAGGAACACGTGGCCGTACTGGCCGCGGCCGCCGGTCTGGCGCACGAACCGGCCTTCCTGCTCCACGGCCTGGCGGATCGTCTCGCGGTAGGACACGCGCGGGCGCCCCACGTTGGCCTCGACCTGGAACTCGCGGCGCATCCGGTCCACGAGGATCTCCAGGTGCAGCTCGCCCATGCCGGCGATGATGGTCTGGCCGGACTCCTGGTCGGTGGACACCTTGAACGAGGGGTCCTCCTTCGCCAGCTTCTGCAGCGCCAGCGACATCTTCTCCTGGTCGGCGCGGGTTCGGGCCTCCACGGCCACGTGGATGACCGGGTCGGGGACCGTGATGCGCTCCAGCGCGATGGGTTTGCCGACTTCGGTCAGGCTGTCGCCCGTGGTCACGTCCTTCAGGCCCACCGCGGCCACGATGTCGCCGGCGCTGATTTCCGAGACTTCGGCGCGGTCGTTGGCGTGCATCTGCAGCAGGCGTCCGATGCGCTCCTTCTTGCCTCGGGTGACGTTGAGCACGCGGTCGCCGGACTTGATGCGGCCCGAATACACGCGGATGAACGACAGGTTGCCCACGTACGGGTCGTTGGCGATCTTGAAGGCCAGCGCCGAGAACGGCGCCTCGTTGTTCGGCGCGCGCTCGGCCGTTTCTCCGGAGCCGTTGATGCCGGTGATCGGCGGTTTTTCGGCCGGAGAAGGCAGATAGTGCACGACGCCGTCCAGCACCGCCTGCACGCCCTTGTTGCGGAACGCGCTGCCGCACATGGCGGGCACGATCTCGTTGCGCAGCGTGCGCTCGCGCAGGCCCCGGCGGATCTCGTCGGCCGCGAGCGGTTCGCCGCCCACGTACTTCTCCATCAGCTCGTCGTCGCTCTCGGCGGCGGCCTCCACCATGCGCTCGCGCCATTCGGCGCAGAGTTCGGCCAGCTCTTCGGGAATGTCGTCCTCGCGGTAGGTGGTGCCGAGGTCCGTCTCGCTCCAGTAGATCGCGCGCTCCTCGACCAGGTCCACGACGCCGGCGAAATCGGCTTCGCTGCCGATGGGGACCTGGATCGGGACGGCCTTGGCGCCGAGGCGGGACTCGATCTGGCCGGCGACGCGGAAGAAGTCCGCGCCGATGCGGTCCATTTTGTTGATGAAAGCGAGCCGCGGCACGCCGTAGCGGTTGGCCTGGCGCCATACGGTCTCGGACTGGGGCTCGACGCCGCCCACCGCGCAGAACAACGCTACCGCGCTGTCCAGCACCCTCAGTGAGCGCTCGACCTCGATCGTGAAATCCACGTGCCCCGGCGTGTCCAGGATGTTGATGCGGTGCTCGGGGAACTGGCGGCGCATCCCGCTCCAGAAGCAGGTTGTGGCCGCCGAAGTGATCGTTATGCCGCGTTCCTGCTCCTGCTCCATCCAGTCCATGATGGCCGCGCCGTCATGGACCTCGCCCAGCTTGTGCGAAACGCCGGTGTAGAACAGGACCCGCTCGGTGGTCGTGGTCTTGCCGGCGTCGATGTGGGCCATGATGCCGATGTTGCGGTAACGGCCGATGGGCGTAGCGCGCATGGTTCTGTACCCGTACCGTGAAGGCCGAAGGACGTTTGGGCGAGCAAGGATCTGGCGCCGGCGTCCGGCCTACCAGCGGTAATGCGCGAAAGCCTTGTTGGCCTCCGCCATTCGATGCGTTTCCTCGCGGCGGCGGGCGGCAGCTCCGGAGTTCTCGGAGGCTTCCATGAGTTCGCGCGCCAGGCGCTCGGCCATGGTCTTTTCGGTGCGCTTGCGGGCCGCGTCGATCATCCAGCGCATCGCCAGCGTCTCGCGGCGGGCGGTGCGCACTTCCACCGGCACCTGGTAGGTGGCGCCGCCGACCCGGCGGGAGCGCACCTCGACGGTGGGCTTGACGTTCTCCAGTCCTTCTTCCAGCAGTTGCAGCGCCTCTTCGGGGCTCTGCTTGCGGATCCTGGAGATCACGTCGATGGCGCCGTAGACGATGTTTTCCGCCACCGACTTCTTGCCGCTCTTCATGATCATGTTGATGAAGCGCGACAAAAGCTCGCTGCCGTACAGCGGGTCGGCCAGAACGGGCCGGCGCGGGGCGCGGGAGCGGCGGGACATGGTGTCAGCGCGGGCGCTTGGCGCCGTACTTGGAGCGGCCCTGGCGGCGGTCGGTTACGCCGGCGCAATCGAGCGTGCCGCGGATGGTGTGGTAGCGCACGCCGGGAAGGTCCTTTACGCGTCCGCCCCGGATCAGCACAACCGAGTGCTCCTGCAGGTTGTGGCCTTCGCCGCCGATGTAGCTGGTGACCTCAAAGCCGTTTGTGAGACGTACCCGGGCCACCTTGCGCATCGCCGAGTTGGGCTTCTTGGGCGTGGTGGTGTACACGCGCGTGCAGACGCCCCGCTTCTGCGGACTGTTCTCCAGCGCCGGAACGCTGGTCTTGGCCCGTCGCGGAGCGCGCGCCTTGCGCACAAGCTGATTCACCGTGGACATTGCTTTAAGGCCTGCCCCTTGCCCTTGTGTTGCGGTTGGAAAAACCCGGCTTGCAGCGGTCCTTGAGGACGCCCATTCAGACAGCCTCGGCCGCAAGCACGGAATCCGCGAATTATGCGGAATTCGCCCATAAAGTCAATATTGTGCCTACCCCCGGGAGGGAGGTCGTCCCGACCTCCCCGCGAAGGCGGGACGCCTTCGCTCCCAGGGTCAGGCGGCGACGGTGGGCGTTTGTTCCTCGGCGGAGGCGTCTTCGGGGGCGACGGTGGCGAACTCGGCCTCGGCGGCTTCGGCGGCCTCGATCTCCAGGCGCTTCTCGCGCCGGCGCACGCGCTCCTGGTGATAGTGGAAGCCGGTGCCGGCGGGAATCAGCCGGCCGACGATGACGTTCTCCTTGAGGCCCTTGAGCTCGTCGCGCATGCCGATCACGGCGGCCTCGGTGAGCACCCGGGTGGTCTCCTGGAACGACGCCGCGGAGATGAACGAGCGGGTCGCCAGCGACGCCTTGGTGATGCCCAGCAGCAACGGCCGGTAGGTGGCCTGCGTCTTGTCCTCTTCCTCGATCCGCTCGTTGATCTCGACCACCTGCGAACGCTCGAGCTGCTCGCGCTTGAGCAGGCCGCTTTCGCCCGGATCGATCACTTCGACTCGCTTGAGCATCTGGCGGATGATCACCTCGATGTGCTTGTCGTTGATGCGCACGCCCTGCAGCCGGTACACGGCCTGGATTTCACCCACCAGGTACTCGGCCATGGCCTGCACGCCACGCAGCCTCAGGATGTCGTGGACGTTGGGCTCGCCGTCGGCGATCATCTCCCCGGTTTCCACGCGCTCGCCGCCGAACACGTTCAGCGGGCGGTCCTTGGGCACCAGCATCTTGACTTCCTCGCCCTGCTCGTCGGCGATGATCAGGCGGCGCTTGCCCTTGGTGTCCTGGCCGAAGCTGACCACGCCGCGGTGCTCGGAAAGGATCGCGGCCTCTCGCGGCTTGCGGGCCTCGAACAGGTCGGCCACCCTCGGCAGGCCGCCGGTGATGTCGATGGACTTGGCCTCGCTGGCCGGTACGCGGGCGAGCACGTCGCCGGTCTCCACCTTGAGCTTTCCGGGCGACTTCGAACCGCCTTCCTCCAGGCCTCGGGACTTCTGCCAGGCCGCGGCCAGCATGGGGTCGAGCACCGATCCTTCCGGCAACTTGTGCTCCACCGGCGCGTCGGTGCCGCTGAAGTGCAGCACGGCGCCGTCCTTGTCGGTCAGGCGGATCCGCGGTTCCTTGTCGGCGCCCGAGGACGGCCGGCGGCGGCGTTCCAGCACCGCCACGGTCGAAAGGCCGGTGAACTCGTCGATGCGCTCCTCCACCGTGATGCCTTCCAGCAGGTCCTCGAACTCGATCCAGCCCACCACTTCGGAAATGATCGGGCGGTTGTGCGGGTCCCAGGTGGCCACGGTCTGGCCGGCCTTCACCTTGTTGCCGTCGTTGACCAGGATGGACGCGCCGTAGCTGACCTTGTGGCGCTCCAGCGCCCGCCCGTCGGCGTCCACCAGCGACAGTTCGCCGGTGTTGCTGACCGCAACCAGGCGCTTTTCCTTCTTGTGCTTGAGGGTCTTCAGGTTCTGCAGCCGAACCACGCCGTCGCGGCGCACCTCGATACTGCTGCGCGCGCCGGTCCTGGACGCCGCTCCGCCGATGTGGAAGGTGCGCATCGTGAGCTGGGTCCCGGGCTCGCCGATCGACTGGGCGGCGATTACGCCCACCGACTCACCGATGTTCACCCACTTGCCGCGGGCCAGGTCGCGCCCGTAACAGCTGCGGCACACGCCGAAGCGGGTCTCGCAGGTGATCGGCGAACGCACCGTGACCTGCTCGACGCTGTGTTCCTCGATAAGCGCCGCGAGTTTCTCGTCCAGGAGTTCGCCCGCGCCGATCAATTCCTCGCCGGTGGACGGCGACACGACCGGCCGGGCGGTGGCGCGTCCGAGGATGCGGTCGGTAAGCGACTGGATCTGCTCGGTGCCGTCCAGCACCGCCTCCATGACCAGGCCGCCGGTGGTTTCGCAATCCTCTTCGGTCACCACGAGGTCCTGGGCCACGTCCACCAGCCGGCGCGTCAGGTAGCCGGAATTGGCGGTCTTCAGCGCGGTGTCGGCCAGTCCCTTGCGGGCGCCGTGGGTGGAGTTGAAGTACTGCAGCACGTCCAGGCCTTCGCGGAAGTTGGCGGTAATGGGCGTCTCGATGATCGAGCCGTCGGGCTTGGCCATCAGGCCGCGCATGCCGGCAAGCTGGCGCATCTGCGCGGCCGAGCCGCGGGCGCCGGAATCGGCCATCATGAAGATCGAGTTGAACGACTTCTGGGTGACTTCCTCGCCGGCGGCGTCGGTGACCTGCTCGGTGCCGAGGTTGTCCATCATGACGCGCGCCAGCCGGTCGCTGGTGTGCGACCAGATGTCCACGACCTTGTTGTAGCGCTCGCCGTCCGTCACCAGGCCCTGCGCGTGCTGGTCCTGGATCTCCTTGACCTTCTCCTCGGCCTCGGCCAGGATTTCCGGCTTGTTCTCGGGCACCTCCATGTCGTTGATGCCGATGGAGATGCCTGCCGACGTGGCGAACTGAAAGCCCATGTACATCAGGCGGTCGGCGAAGACCACGGTCTTCTTGAGGCCGGCCTGGCGGTAGCAGGCGTTGATGAGCTGGCCGATCTCGCGCTTGTTCATCGTGCGGTTGATCAGGTCGAAATCGAGTTCCTCCGGCAGCAGCGCGCCAAGCAGGGCGCGGCCGACGGTGGTCTCCACCAGTTCGCCGCCCGCGCGCACCTTGATGGCGGCGTGCAGGTCGGCTGCGCCGGTCTCGTAGGCGCGGTGCACCTCGTCGCGGCCGCTGAACATCATGCCCTCGCCGCGCGCGTTGATGCGCTTGCTGGTCATGTAGTAAATGCCCAGCACCACGTCCTGCGACGGAACGATCACCGGCTCGCCGTTGGCCGGCGAGAGGATGTTGTTCGAGGCCATCATCAGGGCGCGGGCCTCGAGCTGCGCCTCCAGCGACAGCGGCACGTGCACGGCCATCTGGTCGCCGTCGAAGTCGGCGTTGAAGGCGGTGCAGACCAGCGGGTGGAGCTGGATGGCCTTGCCCTCGATGAGCAGCGGCTCGAAGGCCTGGATGCCGAGACGGTGCAGGGTGGGCGCGCGGTTCAGGAGCACGGGGTGCTCGCGGATCACCTCTTCGAGGAAATCCCAGACGATCGGCTCCTCGCGCTCGATCAGGCGGCGCGCGGCCTTCACCGAGGTGGCCTCGGTGAACACCTGCAGCTTGGACAGCACGAAGGGCTTGAACAGCTCCAGCGCCATCTTCTTGGGCAGGCCGCACTGGTGCAGCTTGAGCGTCGGGCCCACCACGATGACCGAGCGGCCCGAGTAGTCCACGCGCTTGCCCAGCAGGTTCTGGCGGAACCGGCCCTGCTTGCCCTTGATCATGTCGGCCAGCGACTTCAGCGCGCGCTTCTTGCTGCCGGTGAAGGCGCGGCCGCGGCGGCCGTTGTCCAGCAGCGCGTCCACGGCTTCCTGGAGCATGCGCTTTTCGTTGCGCACGATGATTTCCGGCGCGTTGAGGTCCAGCAGCCGGCGCAGGCGGTTGTTGCGGTTGATGACCCGGCGGTAGAGGTCGTTCAGATCGGAGGTGGCGAAGCGCCCGCCCTCCAGCGGCACCAGCGGCCGCAGTTCCGGCGGCAGCACCGCCAGCCTGGTCAGGACCATCCACTCCGGCCGGTTGCCGGAATCGCGGAAGGCGGTGAGCAGCTTGAGCCGCTTGGTCAGGCGCTTGATCTTGGTTTCGGAACCGGTGGCGTCGATTTCGCCGTGCACCTTTTCGATGGCTTCGTCCAGGTCCACCTGGCGAAGCAGCTTGCGGATCGCCGCGGCGCCCATCTCGGCCTCGAAGATGGGGCCATACATCTCCAGCGCCTCGCGCTTGAGCTCCTCGGTCAGGAGCTGGCCCTGCTCCAGGTCGGTGTCGCCGGGGTCGGTCACCACGAAGGCCTCGAAATACAGCACCCGCTCGATCTCGTGCATGGTCATGTCGAGCATCAATCCGATTCGCGAGGGCAGCGACTTCAAAAACCAGATATGCGCGACCGGCGTGGCCAGGTCGATGTGGCCCATGCGCTCGCGGCGCACACGGGCTTCCCGCACCTCCACGCCGCATTTCTCGCAGATCACGCCGCGGTGCTTGAGGCGCTTGTACTTGCCGCAGATGCACTCGAAGTCCTTCAGGGGGCCGAATATGCGGGCGCAGAACAGGCCGTCCCGCTCGGGCTTGAAGGTCCGGTAGTTGATGGTTTCGGGCTTGCGTACTTCGCCCCACGACCAGGACTTGATCATCTCCGGGGACGCGAGTCCGATGGTGATGGAATCGAAGTCTTCAAATCCGGGGGCGGCCTGGGCCATGCGAGTGATTTCTCTCATGCATCGCTCCTTTGAGTGTTTGTCTGGGTAAACATCAGTTGCGGGTCAGCTCCACGTTGATGCCGAGCGCGCGGATTTCCTTCACCAGCACGTTGAAGGATTCCGGCATGCCGGCCTCCACGCGGTGGCGACCGTCCACGATGCTCTTGAACATCCGGCTGCGGCCGGACTGGTCGTCGGACTTGACGGTGAGCATTTCCTGCAGCGTGTGCGCCGCGCCGTAGGCTTCCAGCGCCCACACCTCCATCTCGCCGAAACGCTGTCCGCCGAACTGGGCCTTGCCGCCCAGCGGCTGCTGGGTGACGAGGCTGTAGGGGCCGGTGGAGCGGGCATGCATCTTGTCGTCCACCAGGTGGTTGAGCTTGAGCATGTACATGTAGCCGACCGTCACCGGGCGGTCGAAAGCCTGGCCGGTGCGCCCGTCATACAGCGTGGTCTGCCCCGACTCCGGCAGTTCCGCCAGCTTGAGCATGTCCTTGATCTCGGCCTCGGTGGCGCCGTCGAACACCGGCGTGGCCATGGTCACGCCGTTGGCCAGGTTGCCGGCCAGGTCCGCGATCTCCTCCTCGTCGAGCGATTCGACGCTCTGGCCGTTGCCCGCGCCGGAGTAGTCGTAGATCCTCTCCAGCGTCTCGCGCACGGCGCCCTTCTTGCCGTCCTGGGATATCAGCTCGCCGAGCTGCAGGCCCAGGGCCTTGGCGGCCCAGCCCAGATGGCATTCGAGAATCTGTCCCGTGTTCATGCGCGAGGGCACGCCCAGGGGATTGAGCACCATGTCCACCGGCGTGCCGTCGTCCAGGTACGGCATGTCCTCCACCGGCACGATGGTGGAGATCACGCCCTTGTTGCCGTGGCGTCCGGCCACCTTGTCGCCGGGCTGCACCCGGCGCTTGACGGCCATGTACACCTTGACCATCTTGCGCACGCCGGCGGCCAGTTCGTCGCCGGCGGTGATCTTGCGGGCCTTCTCGGTGAAGCGGCTCTCCATCGACTCGCGAATCTGCTCCAGCCGCTCGCGGGCGCGTTCGAGGTTCTCGTTGAGCTTGCGGGCGCGCATGCTGATCTCGAACCACTGCTCGCGCGGCAGGGCCTCGAGCTTCCTGGGCGTGACCTTGCCGGGCTTGAAGCCTTCCGGCCCGCCGTCGGCCAGCTTGCCCTCGATCAGCTCGCGCACGCGCTGGAAAAGGTCTTCCTCGATGATCCGGCGCTGGTCGTCGAGGTCCTTCTTGACGCCGGCCAGTTCCTGGTCTTCGTTGGCCAGCGCGCGCTTGTCCTTCTCGACGCCTTCGCGCGTGAACACGCGCACGTCGATCACGGTGCCGTCCATGCCGGCCGGGACGCGCAGCGAGGTGTCCTTGATGTCGGAGGCCTTCTCGCCGAAGATGGCGCGCAGCAGTTTTTCCTCCGGCGTGAACTGGGTCTCGCCCTTGGGGGTGACCTTGCCGACCAGGATGTCGCCGGCCTTCACTTCCGCGCCGATGTAGGCGATGCCGGACTCGTCCAGCTTGGCCAGCGCCGCCTCGCCCACGTTGGGAATGTCGGCGGTGATCTCCTCGGCGCCGAGCTTGGTGTCGCGCGCCATGCAGGTCAGTTCCTCGATGTGGATGCTGGTGAAGCGGTCCTCGTGCACCAGCCGCTCGGAAATGAGGATGGAGTCCTCGAAGTTGTAGCCGTTCCAGGGCATGAAGGCCACCAGCAGGTTCTGGCCCAGGGCCAGTTCGCCCATGGAGGTGGCGGCGCCGTCGGCGAGCACGTCGCCGGCCGCCACGCGGTCGCCCTTGCGCACCTGCGGGCGCTGGTTCATGCAGGTGTTCTGGTTGGTGCGCTGGTATTTCACCAGGTTGTAGATGTCCACGCCAGGCTCTCCGGCCCCGGCGTCCTCCTGCTCGACGCGCACCACGATGCGCGATGAATCCAGGTAATCCACCACGCCGGAGCGGCGCGCCACGGTGCAGGACCCGGAATCGATCGCCACGGCCCGCTCCATGCCGGTGCCGACCAGCGGCGGCTCGGCCCTGAGGGTGGGCACGGCCTGGCGTTGCATGTTCGAGCCCATCAGCGCGCGGTTGGCGTCGCCGTGCTCGAGGAAGGGAATCAGCGCGGCCGCCACCGATACCGTCTGGCGCGGCGAGACGTCCATGTACTGGATGCGCTCGCGCTGCATCAGGGTGGACTCGTTGCGGTAGCGCACCCGCACCAGCGGCTGGGTGAAACCGCCCTCGTCGGTCAGCCTGGCGTTGGCCTGGGCGATCACGTACTGGCCTTCCTCGATGGCCGAGAGGTAGTCGATGGTGTTGGTGACCCTGCCGTCGGTGACCCGCCGGTAAGGCGTTTCCAGGATGCCGTATTCGTTGGTGCGCGCATAGACCGCCAGCGAGTTGATCAGGCCGATGTTCGGGCCTTCCGGGGTCTCGATCGGACACACGCGGCCGTAGTGTGTGGGATGCACGTCGCGCACCTCGAAGCCGGCCCGCTCGCGGGTCAGGCCGCCGGCGCCCAGCGCCGAGACCCGCCGCTTGTGGGTGGTCTCCGCCAGCGGGTTGTTCTGGTCCATGAACTGCGAGAGCTGGTTGGAGCCGAAGAACTCCTTGATGGCCGCCGACACCGGTTTGGCGTTGATCATCTCCTGCGGCATCAGGCCGTCGCTCTCGGCCATGGACAGGCGCTCCTTGACCGCCCGCTCGACCCGCGCCAGGCCCTGGCGCAGCGCGTTCTCGGCCATCTCGCCCACGCAGCGCACCCGGCGGTTGCCGAGGTGGTCGATGTCGTCGACGTTGTCCTTGCCGTTGCGGATGCTCAGCAGCACGCGCAGAACCTCCACGATGTCCTCCGGACTCAGGATCGAACTGCCGGTGGTCTCCTCGCGGCCCACGCGGCGGTTGAACTTCATCCGGCCGACGCGCGAGAGGTCATAGCGGTCCGGGCTGAAGAACAGGTTGTGGAACAGGTTCTTCGCCGCCTCCTGGGTGGGCGGCTCGCCCGGGCGCATCATCTTGTAGATCTCGACCAGCGCCATGTCGCGGTTGCGGGTCTCGTCCACCCGGAGCGTGGAGGAAATGTACGGACCGTGCTCCAGCTCGTTGACGTAAATGGTCTCGATCTTGCCGACGCCGTGGGCGATCAGGTTGCGCAGGATCTCGTGGGTGATCTCGTCGTTGGCCTCGGCGAGCACCTCGCCGGTTTCGGTGTCCACCACGTCGCAGGCCAGCGTCTCCCCGATCAGCGGGTGCGCGGCGTCCTCGTCCTCGGCGCCGGTGGCGGCATCGCCGTTTTCCTCGTACTTCGGCAGGTTCGGAAGCTCCAGCCACTTCAGCCGCGACTTCTCCAGCAGGCGCACGTGGCGCTGGGTGATGCGGCGGTCCCTGGGCGCGATCTGCTCGCCGCCCACGACTATGTCGAAACGCGCGGTCAGGCCCCGCAGGCGCGCCGGCTCCAGGCGCATCTTCACCTTGCCCTTCTTGTCGATGCGGTACTCGTCGCGCTCGAAGAACAGGCCGAGTATCTCCTCGGTGGAGAACTCCATGGCCCTGAGCAGCACCGTGGCCGGGATCTTCTTCTTGCGGTCGATGCGGGTAAAGACGCAGTCCTTGGCGTCGAACTCGAAGTCCAGCCAGGAGCCGCGGTAGGGAATGACGCGGGCGTTGTGCAGCAGCTTGCCGGACGAATGGGTCTTGCCGCGGTCGTGGTCGAAGAACACGCCCGGGGAGCGGTGCAACTGGGACACGATGACGCGGTCGGTGCCGTTGATGATGAAGCTGCAATGCCCGGTCATCAGCGGGATTTCGCCCAGGTAGACCTGCTGCTCGCGGATCTCCTTGACCGCGCGCGAGGCGCCGCGGTCGAAGATGACCAGGCGCACCATCAGGTTGAATGGGGCGGCGTAGGTGGCGCCGCGCAGCCGGCACTCCTCCTCGTCGAAGGGCGGTTCGCCCAGGCTGTAGCTGACGTACTGCAGCTCCACGTTGCCGGTATAGCTCTCGATGGGAAATATCTGCGAGAAAACGGAATGCAGGCCGACGTTCTCGCGCTCGGGCGGAGGCGTGTCCGCCTGCAGGAACTGCGCGTAGCTGTCGCGCTGCATCGCCAGCAGGTACGGCACCTCCAGCACGGTGGAACTCTTCCCGAAGCTCTTGCGGATACGTTTCTTTTCGGTGTAGCTAAAACTCATACGTGGTTAATCCTTGATTGGCGGGCGCGGAAGTCGTACATGGCGGCGGGAGGACGGGACGCCCTCCCTCCGGTTTGGGGCGCAATGCCCAACTACTTGACTTCAACCGTGGCGCCGGCTTCTTCGAGCGTGGTCTTGAATTTCTCGGCGTCTTCCTTCGATACGCCTTCGGATACGGGAGCGGGAGCGCTCTCGACCAGGTCCTTGGCCTCCTTGAGGCCGAGGGTCGTGATGGAACGCAGGGCCTTGATGACCTTGACCTTGGACTCGCCGAAGCCTTGCAGCACCACCGTGAATTCGGTCTGCTCCTCGGCGGCGGCGGCGTCCTCGGCCGGGCCCGCGGCGGGACCGGCAACGACGGCCGCGGCCGCGCTGACGCCCCACTCTTCCTCAAGTTCCTTGATCAGTTCAACCAGTTCGAGCACCGGCATCTTGCCGAGCGCTTCGCGGATTTCTGCTCTTCCTGCGGTCATGACTTGCTCCTTGGGAGTATGAATCGATAGTGGATATGCAAAAGCCGGTTCATTCGGCTTCCGCCTGTTCCTGCCGCGACGCCAGCAGTCGCGCCAGGCGCGCCTGCGGCTCGGCGATGGTGGCGACCAGTTTCTGCATCGGCGCCTTGAGCGCGCCCAGGAACTTCGAGCGCGCCTCGTCCAGCGTCGGCAAAGTGGCGATCCGATCGGTCTGATCGCCGGAATACAGCACGCCGTCGAGCACGAAGCCGCGCGGCTGAAGCGCCTCGTGCTGTTTGGCGAAGTCCTTGAAAAGCCTGGCGATCGAACCCGGATCGTCATCCGAGAACGCCAGCAGCGTGGGACCGGTCAGCGCCTCGGCGAGGTTCTCGCAGGGCGTGTCCTTGACCGCGCGCCGCGACAGCGTGTTCTTGACCACGCGCAGCGTGACGCCGGCGCCGCGAGCCTGGCGCCTCAGGTCGGTCATTTCCTTGACGTTCAGGCCGCGGTAGTCGGCCGCCGCCGAAACCACCGCGCCCTCGGCGGCGGAACGCAGGTCTTCGACCAGCTCTTTTTTCTGTTCAAGGCTAAGGGGCATGGGTCCGCTTTCCGTGTTCGCTATTGCAGCTTTATGCTCGACTGGTCGATGCGCACGCCCGGTCCCATGGTGGAGGACAGGGTGATGCGCTGCATGTAAACGCCCTTGGCCGCGGGCGGCTTGGCCTTTACCAGTTCGTTCAAAAGCGCCGTAAGGTTTTCGAGGATGGCTTCCTCGCTGAAATTCTTCTTGCCGATCGAGCAGTGAATGATCCCGGACTTGTCGGTGCGGTAGCGCACCTGGCCGGCCTTGGCGTTGCGGACCGCCTCGCCCACGTTGGGCGTCACCGTGCCGGACTTGGGATTGGGCATCAGCCCGCGCGGTCCGAGGACCTTGCCGAGCGCGCCGACCACGCGCATGGCGTTGGGCGCGGCGATATAGACGTCGTGCTCGATCTTGCCCTCCTTGATCTCGTCGGCGAGTTCCTGGAGGCCCACCGCGTCGGCGCCCGCTTCGGAGGCGGCTTCGGCGGCCTCCCCGTCGGCGAACACGGCCACGCGGATTTCCTTGCCGAGCCCGTGCGGCAGCACGGTGGAGCCGCGCACGATCTGCTCGGCCTTGCGCGGATCGACGTTGAGGTTGATGGCCACGTCCACCGATTCGCCGAACTTCGCCGGCACGCTCTCGCGCACAACGCGGATGGCCTCGTCAACGGGCAGCGGGGCCGAGCGCCCCGGAGTCTCCCTGAAGGCCTTCTGTCTCTTGCTCAGGCGGGCCATGGCTATACCTCCCCGCCGGCCACGGTCAGCCCCATGCTGCGCGCGGTACCGGCGATGGTGCGCACGGCGGCGTCCATGTCGGCGGCGGTGAGGTCCGGATCCTTGGCGCGCACGATTTCCTCGAGCTGGGCGCGCGTGACCTCGCCCACCTTCTCCAGGTTGGGTTCGCCGCTGCCCTTTTCCACGCCGGCGGCGCGGCGCAGGAGCACGGCGGCCGGCGGGGTCTTGGTGATGAAGCTGAAGCTGCGGTCGTTGTAGATCGTGACCACGACGGGCGTGGTGATGCCGGGCTCCAGGCTGTCGGTCTGGGCATTGAAGGCCTTGCAGAATTCCATCAGGTTCACGCCGTGCTGGCCCAGCGCCGGGCCCACCGGCGGACTCGGGCTGGCCTGCCCGGCCCCAACCTGCATCTTGACCACTGCCATTACGTTTTTCGCCATAACCGTGCCCTGCCTATGCCTTGCGCACCTGACCGAAACTGAGATCGACCGGCGTGGAGCGGCCGAGGATCTGCACCGCCACCCGCAGCCGGTTCTTTTCGTAGTTGACCTGCTCGACCACGCCGTTGAAGTCGTTGAACGGCCCGTCGACGACCCGCACGACTTCCCCGGGCTCGTACAGAACCTTGGGACGCGGCTTCTCCGAGCCTTCCTCGACCTGCTGCAGGATGCGGTCGGCCTCCTCGTCGGTGATCGGCTCGGGATGCTCGCTGGTGCCGCCCACGAAACCGAGCACCCGCGGGACGCTGTTGACCAGGTACCAGGAACTCTCGTCCAGGTCCATTTCCACCAGCACGTATCCGGGGAAGAAGCGGCGCGAGGACCGGCGCTTGACGCCGTCGCGCATTTCCACGACTTCCTCGGTGGGCACCATCACGCGGCCGAACTTTTCCTGCATGTTCTCGCGTTCGATGCGCTCCTGGAGGGCGGCCTTCACCTTCTCCTCGTAGTTGGAATACGACTGAACGATGTACCAGTGCATGACGCCCTATCCCTCCCTCAGGCGCCGGTCAGCGAGCGGGTGATGGCGGCCAGGCCCATGTCCAGCAGCCAGAAGAACACGCACAGGATCAGCACGATGACCAGCACGGTGGCGGTGGTCTGCATGGTTTCCTGGCGGTTGGGCCAGACCACCTTGCGCAACTCGGCGCGGGAGCTCTGGACGAACAGCCAGGCGTCCTGTCCGCGGGCGGTCCTGAGCAGGACCGCGGCGGCCAGCGCCAGGCTCACCAGCACGCCGGCCACGCGCACGAACACCGGCAGTTCCTCGAAGGCGTAGTAGGCGTAGACCCCGGCGACCAGCAGCAGCGCGGCAAGCAGCAGCCACGCCACGTCGAGGGAGTTGCCGGTCTTGATGGGGTTGTTGTCTTTCATCGCCTGTCATGCGAGGGTTTGCTGGCAGGCCAGGAGGGACTCGAACCCCCAACCTGCGGTTTTGGAGACCGCTGCTCTGCCAAATTGAGCTACTGGCCTGTTGTGTTTCAATGGTTTCGACGCGCCGCCTACTCCACCACGCTGGAGACCACGCCGGCGCCGACGGTGCGGCCGCCTTCGCGGATCGCAAAGCGCAGGCCGTCCTCCATCGCTATCGGCGCAATCAGGTCCACCTCCATGCGCACGTTGTCGCCCGGCATCACCATCTCCATGTCCTGGGGAAGGGTCACCGCGCCCGTCACGTCGGTGGTCCGAAAATAAAACTGCGGGCGATAGCCCTTGAAAAACGGCGTGTGACGACCGCCCTCCTCCTTGGTCAGCACATACACCTCGGCGTTGAATCGCGTGTGCGGCGTGATCGAACCGGGGCGCGACAACACCTGGCCCCTCTCGACCTCGGTGCGCTTCACGCCCCTGAGGAGAACGCCCACGTTGTCCCCCGCCTGGCCCTCGTCCAAGAGCTTGCGGAACATCTCGACCCCGGTGCAGGTGGTCTTCGAAGTGTCCTTGATCCCCACGATCTCGACCTCCTCGCCCACCTTGACCACGCCGCGCTCCACGCGACCGGTCACCACGGTGCCCCGCCCGGCAATCGAGAACACGTCCTCGATGGGCATCAGGAAAGCACCGTCAATGGCCCGCTCGGGCTCGGGAATGTAGCTGTCCATGGCCTCGACCAATGCCCGAACGCTGCCCACGCCCCGGTCGCCTTCCTGGCCCTCCAGCGCCTGCAGCGCACTGCCGATGATCACCGGCGTGTCGTCGCCCGGAAAGTCATACTGCGAAAGAAGATCACGAACCTCCAGCTCGACCAGCTCCAACAGCTCGTCGTCGTCCACCATGTCGGACTTGTTCAGATACACCACGATATAAGGAACGCCCACCTGGCGGGCCAGCAGGATATGCTCGCGCGTCTGCGGCATCGGGCCGTCCGCCGCGCTCACCACCAGCACCGCCCCGTCCATCTGCGCCGCACCCGTGATCATGTTCTTCACATAGTCCGCATGACCCGGACAGTCCACGTGCGCATAGTGACGGTTGTCGCTCTCATACTCCACGTGCGCCGTGGCAATCGTGATCCCGCGCTCGCGCTCCTCCGGCGCATTGTCAATCTCGTCAAACGCCTTGACCTCGCCTCCATGACTCGCCGCCATGATCTTCGTCAACGCCGCCGTCAACGTCGTCTTGCCATGGTCCACGTGACCAATCGTCCCAACGTTCACATGCGGCTTGGTACGCTCAAATTTCGCCTTGGCCATGACTACTCCTTAATCGAATCGCGCGCGCCCGCGCGTAGCGGGTTCATCAGGTTGCAAAAAAAAGCCCACAACCGGACTTGAACCGGTGACCTCTTCCTTACCAAGGAAGTGCTCTACCGACTGAGCTATGTGGGCGACGTATACCCCCTTCCAAATGGAGCGGACGATGGGAATTGAACCCACATCATCAGCTTGGAAGGCTGAGGTTCTACCATTGAACTACGCCCGCAATGCTCCGCAAGCCCTGTTGTGTCCATTCCCGGCCGGGTACTCAAATGATCTCGGGGGCGCCGCCACCTCACAAAATGGAGGGGGTAGGATTCGAACCTACGAAGGCTGAGCCAGCAGATTTACAGTCTGCCCCCGTTGACCGCTTGGGTACCCCTCCGTGGACGTAACGTCCCATCATCTCACAAGCGTTTTGTTTATGTCAATACGCCGCGCGCCGCGCGCGTCCAGCCCTGCCCCTGCCTGCCGGGAGACGCATGAATACATCCCTGTAGCTTGCTCCGGCATCCCTGCCTCCAATACTCCCTGCAGGCAGGGGCAAGACTGGACGCTCCCGCTGGTGCGCTCCGGGGCGAATCCGGGGGCAGGGGCTGGGGCGAATTGGTTAATTGGAATTATGGTGGAAAATAAGCCCCCATGCGACGCATAACCCTTCCGCTGCTGATCGCCCTGATCACGACCGGACTCATCGCCCTGCTGGTGATCACGCGCCCCAGCATGGCGCCGGTCGAGCAGGCGGAAATCCGGTGGCCGGTGCGGGTCGCTACCGCCCGGTACCAGGACCTGCGCCCGGTGCTCAAGCTCTACGGCGAAATCGTCGCCGGGCGCGAGAGCGAACTGCGGGCCCTGACGCCGGGGCCGATCGCGGTGGTCGGGGAGAACTTCCGGGAAGGCGCCCGGGTCGAGGAGGGCGAACTGCTGGTGCGCGTGGACCCGTTCGACTATGAGATCGCGCTGGCCGAGCATGGCGCCGCGGCGGCCGAGGCCGAAGCGCAGTTGCGCCTGAAGGAACAGGACATGGAGCGCGTCGAAGCGTTGTACGCCGAGGGCAACGTCTCGGCCCAGCAGCGGGACACCGCCGAGCTGGAACTGGAAATGGCGCGCGCCGGCCTGGAGCGCAGCCAGGCGGCGGCTCGGCGGGCCGAGCGGGACCTGCGCGACACGCGGCTGTTGGCGCCGTACGACGGCGTCCTGGTGGACGTGAGCGCCAACCTGGGCAAACAGTTGTCGATCTCCGACCGGGTGGCGCGCATCGTCGACCCGGCTTCGCTGGAGGTTGGGTTCCCCCTTTCGAACGAGCAGTACGGAAGGCTGATGTCCGAGGGAAGCCTGATGGGACGGCCGGCGCGGATCTACTGGAAGGTCGGTGAAGTGGAACTGGAATTTGCCGCGAGCATCGAACGGCTGGGCGGCGAGATCGCCGCGGCCAGCGGCGGCATTCGGGTGTTCGCGGAACTGCTCGACACATCGATCGACACGCCGCTTCGACCGGGCGCCTTCGTACGCATCGAACTTGAAGACCGGCTCTTTCCCGGGGTCGCGGCGATTCCCGAAACTGCCCTCTACGGCGAGGACCAGGTATTCGTGGTCGAGAACGACCGGCTGCGCGCCCGCCGCGTCGAACTGCACGGCTACGACGGCGAATTGATACTGCTGGGCAAGGCGCGGGAGAACGCGCTCAGGGACGGCGAGCAGGTGGTCATCACACAGCTCCGGGAAGCCGGCGAGAACGCCCTCGCAGTAGTCGTCGAATAACAGGCCCCGATCCGGTATGCCCGCCAACCGCATGCTCGTCTTCTTCGCCCGCCACAAGGTGGCCGGCAACCTGCTGATGGCGCTGATGATCCTGTTCGGGCTGCTGGGACTCACTCAGCTCAACCGCCAGCTCATGCCCGATTTCACCCTGGAACAGATCCAGATCGACATCACCTGGGCCGGCGCCAGCACCCAGGACATCGAATCGAACGTGATCGAGCCCATGGAACGCGAATTCATGCGGCTGGACAACCTGGACCGGGTCTTCGCCACGTCCTTCGAAGGGCGCGCCGTGGTCCTGCTGGAATTCGATTACGGCAGCAACATGGCCAAGGCCCTCACCGACGTGCAGTCCGCGGTGGCGCGGGTGGCCACCTTCCCCCAGGAAATGGAGCGCCCCATAGTCCGGCTGCTGACTCCCACCGAGGTCATCTGCAACATCGAGATCTCCGGTCCGTTCACGGAGAGCGCGCTGAAGGCGTATGCCTGGGAAATCCGCAACGCCCTGCTGCAGCGGGGCGTCAGCTCGATCCGCATGAGCGGCCTTCGCAAGAGCGAGCTTCGGGTGGAAGTGCCCGCGGAAACCCTGCGGCGGCTCGACCTGACGCTGGAAGACATTGCCCAGCGCATCGCCCGGTCCAGCCTCGACCTGCCCGGCGGGACGCTGGAAACCGACCGCATCTCGCGCCAGATCCGCAGCGAGCGGCGGGCCCGTACGGCGGCCGAACTCGGCGAACTGGAGGTCCTTTCCAACGAATCCGGCGAACGGCTGCAACTGAAGGACATCGCGCGGATACACGAGACCGCGGCCGACGGCGAAGTGGCCCGGCAGGTCGGCGAGTATGCCTCGATCAACATGAACGTCAGGCGCAGCCGCGGCGTGGATTCGATGTTGGCGCAGCAGTGGGTCGAGGCGTACCTGGAAGAATTCCGCGCCACCGCTCCCGCCAGCCTCAAGGTGGAACTGTTCGACGTTTTTGCCGACCAGGTGACCCAGCGCGTGAACATGCTGCTGGTCAACGGCGCCGGCGGGCTGCTGCTGGTGCTGGCGGTTCTTTACATATTCCTGGGCGGCCGGCCGGCCTTCTGGGTCGCCATCGGTATTCCGATCTCCTTCCTTGCGGCCATGGCCGGCATGGCGGCCATGGGACTGAGCCTCAACATGATCAGCATGTTCGCGCTGATCATGGGCATCGGCATCATCGTGGATGACGCCATCGTGGTGTCCGAACACGCCGGCACGCTATACAACTCCGGGGTGCCCGGAGGCGAGGCGGCGGAGCGGGCGGCGCGCGTAATGTTCCCGCCGGTCCTGGCCGCATCGCTCACCACGCTGGCGGCATTTCTGCCGATACTGCTGGTCCAGGAGGAAGTGGGCAGCGTCGTCAAGGAACTGCCCCTCACGCTGGCCTTCGTGATCGCGGCCAGCCTGGTGGAATGCTTCCTGGTGCTTCCCATGCACCTGCGCACCGCGTTGACCAAACAGGGCAAGCCGGCGCACTGGCGGACCCGCTTCGACGAGGGCTTCGCGCGCTTCCGCCAGGGCACCTTCACCCGCATGCTCAACGCCGCCCTGAGGCAACGCTATGCGAGCGTCACCACCGCGTTGTGCCTGTTTCTTCTGTCTATCACGATGATGGCAACCGGAAGATTGGGCTTCGATTTCTTCCCGGCACCGGAGTCCGACCTGGTGTTCGCCAATTTCTCCTTTACGCCCGGCGCCCCGCGGCGCGAGTCCGAAATCATGGTGGCGGAACTCGCCAGGTCGTCGCGCGCCGCCGAGCGCAACCTGGGCTATGCGCCCGGCGAACTGATCGCCTTCGGCGTGGGCTCTGTGGCCACGCGCGATCCCGGCGTGGGCAACGCGCCGCTGGAGGTGAGCGCCGACCACCTGGGCGTGTATACGCTCGAACTGGCGCCCGGCGATACGCGCGAGGTGCGCAACGAGGCGTTCATCGAGGCATGGAAGCGCGAGGTCACCCGCTCCCCCGGCGTCGAGAAACTCATTTTCTTCTCGCGGCAGGTGGCGGGGCCGCCGGGCAACGACGTGGAACTGAGCCTGTCCGGCGCCAGCCTGGAGGACATGAAGGCAGCCGCCGTATACGCAGCCTCATGGCTCTCGGCGGTGCCGGGCGTGGACTCGGTGGACGACGACCTGCCCCGCGGCAAGCAGGAAATCCTGCTGGAGATCACGCCGGCCGGTGAGGCCATGGGATTCAGCGCGGCGGAGGTCGCGCGCCAGGTTCGCAACGCCTACGAAGGGGCGCTGGCCGACCGGGTCCCACGCGACGAGGAAGAGCTTCGGGTGCTCGTAAAGCTGCCGGAAGCGGGGCCGGGCGAGGCCGGCCTGCGCAGTCTCTACCTCAGGTCGCGCTCGGGAGTGGAGGCGCCGCTGACCGAGGTCGTTGACCTGCGCCAGCGGGTGGGTTTCTCCCAGATCCGGCGCACCGACGGCGTGCGCCAGGTTACGGTATCGGCCGACATCAACCCCACCATGACGACCAGCGGACAGGTGATTCGCGCCATGCAGGAACAGGGCGTCATGCGCACGATTCGGGAGCGGTACGGCGTGACGATCAGCTTCCTGGGGCGCGCCGAGCAGCAGCAGATGGCGCTGGCGGACTTTCGGATGGCCGCGATCGTGGCGCTGGGCAGCATGTACATCGTGCTGGCCTGGGTGTTCGCCCGCTATGCCACGCCGCTGGTCGTGATGAGCGTGATTCCCTTCGGCCTGGTGGGGGCGATCCTGGGCCACCTGGCGTTCGGCTTCCATCTGAGCATGTTCAGCCTGGTCGCGCTGCTGGGACTGGCGGGCGTGCTGGTAAACGACTCGATCATCCTGGTTTCGGCGGTGCAGCGACACCGCGAGGAAGGCGAACCGCTGATGGACGCGCTTCTGCATGGCGCACAGGAGCGCCTGCGTCCGGTGCTGATGACCAGCATGACCACGATCGTGGGCGTTACGCCCATCCTTTTCGAAGGCAGCCTTCAGGCCCAGCTGGTACAGCCGCTGGCGATCACGCTGGTGTTCGGACTGGCGCTGGCGCCGCCGCTGGTGCTGGTGTACGTGCCTGCGTCATGGCGATCGGCGGCGACCTGAGGAGGCGCTCCCGCGCCCGACGCGCGCGCCGGCAACCGGACGCGCGTCCCGCTTCGCTGACCGGCTAGCCGGCTTTGAACACACCGAAATGATCGAGGAGATGCGCGATGTCGTCGCGCGCTGGGTAGCCGACCGGCTGGCGCCGCGGGCCGCGCAGATCGATTCCGAAAATGAATTTCCGCGCGATCTCTGGCCGGAACTGGGTGAACTGGGGGTTCTGGGCATTACGGCGGAGGAGGAGTTCGGCGGCGCCGGGCTCGGCTATCTCGCCCACAGCGTGGTCATGGAGGAGATTTCCCGCGGTTCCGGCTCGGTGGGGCTGTCGTACGGCGCGCACTCGAACCTGTGCGTCAATCAACTCAGCCTGCACGCAACCGGCGCGCAGAAGGCCCGTTACCTTCCGCCGCTGATTTCCGGGGAACACGTGGGGGCCCTGGCCATGTCCGAAGCGGGCGCGGGCTCCGACGTCATGTCGATGAAGCTGCGGGCCGAAAGAAAGTCGGACCATTTCCTCCTCAACGGCAACAAGATGTGGATCACCAACGGTCCGGCGGCCGACACCCTGGTCGTCTACGCCAGGACCGATCCGAAAGCGGGCTCCCACGGCATATCGGCCTTTATCGTGGAGAGCGGCTTTACGGGGTTCTCGACCTCCCGGAAGCTGGACAAGCTCGGCATGCGGGGCTCCGACACCTGCGAACTCGTGTTCGAGGACTGCGTCGTGCCCGAGGAAAACCTTCTCGGCGAAATCAACGAGGGCGTGGGGATCCTGATGTCGGGCCTGGACTACGAACGAGCGATCCTGGCCGCCGGGTCCGTCGGCATCATGCAGGCCTGCCTGGACGTGGCCGTTCCCTATACCCGCGAACGCAGGCAATTCGGCCGGCCCATAGGCTCGTTTCAGCTCGTGCAGGGCAAGCTGGCGGACATGTACGCGGCCACCGGCGCCTGCCGCGCCTATACCTGTGAAATCGCCAGGGCCTGCGACCGCGGCGACGTGTCACGCAGGGACGCCGCCGCCTGCATCCTGTTCGTTTCGGAAAGAGCCACGCGCGTCGCGCTGGACGCCATCCAGCTTCTGGGCGGATACGGCTACGTCAACGAGTTCCCGACCGGGCGCCTGCTACGCGACGCCAAGCTCTACGAGATCGGCGCCGGCACCTCCGAAATCCGCCGCATGCTCATCGGCCGCGAACTCTTCGAGCACACCACCTAAAGCCCCACCAGCGCCAGCTAAAGCCCTTTTCCGACACACCCCTTTCGGGGAGCGTTGAAGCAGGGACAGCGCAACCGAGCCAGGATGGCGCCTCCCCGAAAGGGGTGTGTCGGAAAAGGGCGAGGGCTTGGAAGGAAGCTTTAGGCGCCGACAGCTCTCAACGGCTGCGCCGCGGGCTTGGGTTCGACCAGCGGCACCGGATCCAGCACCCAGGCCTGCGACTTGCGCCGCGCCGGCGACGGAATCGCATAAACCACGTTGCGTTTCGCCCGCATGCGCTTGAGCTCGTCCGCGTCGATGCGCCAGCCCATGTCGTCCCACTGCTGCAGACGCTCCCGGTAAAGCCAGATCACCTTGTCCGCCGGCATCAGCAACTCGCGCGTGCTGCGCTCGGCCGGCGTGCACACCGGGTCGAGCTTCTCGATCACGGCGCGGTCCTGCTCGGCTATCGCGAAGTTGCGCTTGTCCATGTTGTCGTCGGCGATCTTCAGGAAATACTTGTTCTTCGGGATCATGCAGTTGCGCATGGACACCAGGAAGGTATGCAGGTGGTGCTCGTCCACCGGGGTCTCCCAGACGTACTGGTGGAACCACTTGGTGGGCGTGAGGTGGATGTAGGTGTAGAGGCCGTTCGGCCCATGGTGTCCCGAGCCCGCGTCCAGCGGACCGTCGTAGTTGCGGATCCGCTTCATCAGCCAGTTCTTCAGCGGCGGCGACTGGAAGGTGTGCATGAATTCGAATCCGTGCTCATGGTGCTCGATCCGCAACTCGTTGACCTTGTATTCGGCGCGCTCGCCGGAGTAGCCGTGGGTGGGATGCACGAATTCGTTGTGCGCCGGGTCCAGGCCGTTCTCCACGGCGCGCTCGTAGTTGGTGTTCCAGTGGTAGTCCATGGTGTTGGCCCGCCAACCGTCCTTGCCCCACTCGGGAATCGGCATGATGGGAGGACGCTCCTCTTCCGGCAGGTCGCCCAGGAACACGAAGATCAGGCCGTAGCGCTCCTCGGTGGGATAGCCGTCCACCTGGCCGCGCGGCGGCACCTTCTTGCGGCCTTGGGGACCGAGCGAGGGAATGCTTACGCAGCGTCCGCTGCCGTTGTACTGCCAGCCGTGATACGGGCACTGCACGCAGTCGCCCATGACCTTGCCGCCGGACAGCGCCGCCCCGCGGTGGATACAGGTGTCGCTGAGGCAATGCGCCTTGCCCTTGGAGTCGCGGAACAGCACGAACTCGTGGCTGAGCATGCGAACGCGAAGCGGCTTGTCGGCGGTGAGCTTTTCGGAACGCTCCGCGGCGTACCAGAAATTGATATACATAGTGTGCCTCCTTAAAGAAGGTCGGGTATCTGATTGTAGCGCAGCCCGCGCAAGGTGAAATTCGCCCGATTGCCGGATTTCGGATTCACCGGGCCATTGCCCGCGCGGGCGCGGCATTCGGCCATGTACAAGCCGCCGGGATTCTGGTACGGTGCGGCCCATGAACCGGCTGGTCCTGCAGCGCAACGTGCAGTTTCTCTACGAGGAGCAGCTCGCGCGCATGGAGGCGCGGGCGCTGGGATGCCGGGGCTGGGAGCGGGACGAGGACAACCCCTGGGAAGTCGAACTCGATGCCGGCGCGTGCGCGGCCGAGGTGCTGGACCGCTCGGCCTATGCGGGCACGCTGGACGGACGGCCCACCGTCTATGCCGAGCTCATTCGCCCCGGCTACCAGGGGGGCGAGTTCAACCGGACGCGCTCGGTCAACCAGTACCTGACGCACTGGATCTATCCCTACCAGGGGAAATTCCATCCGCAGATGGCGCGCGCGCTGCTCAACATCGCCGGCGCCGGCAGGGGTTCGGTGGTGCTGGACCCCTACCTGGGCAGCGGCACGACCGCGCTGGAGGCCGCGCTGCTGGGAATGCGCTGCATCGGCCTGGACATGTCGCCGCTGTGCGCGCTGCTGGCGCGGGTGAAGATCGACTCGGCCGGCGCCGTGGAAGCCATCCGTGCAAGGGTGCAGGCGCTGCTCGAGGAAAAGGAACTGGACCCGGAAGAAGACGCTGTCGACGGCCACGACGACGTGCGCGTCGCGGAGTTCGTCCGTATTGCGCGCATGGTGGCCCTGAGCGACGCGACGCGGCGACGGCGCGACGGCCGGGCCGCCTTCCGCAAGAACCTCAAGGCCATGCTGCAGTCGGTGGAGGCCCATTCCGAAGCCTTGCAGCGTTTCGGCATCGCTCCCGGCCCGGCATCCATTCTCGAGGGCGATGCGCGGGACCTGGCCGCCGCCGGCATCGGGGACTCGACGGTGGATGCGGTCGTGACCTCGCCGCCCTACTCCATCGCGCTGGATTACGTGAAGAACGACGAACATGCGCTCACGGCGCTGGGCGTCGATCTGCCGGGCCTGCGCGCGGCGATGACCGGCGTGCGCGGAGGCGCCGCCCGCGAGAAGCTGGCGCTGTACAACCAGGACATGCAACAGATGTTCGGGGAGGTCGCCCGGGTGCTCAAGCCGGCGGCGAGGGCGGTATTCGTGATCGGCAACGCCACGGTGGACCGCAAGGAATACACCACCACAGAACAGATGAGCGAATGGGCCGTCGAGAGCGGCATGGAACGGGAGCGGGAAGTCCCGAAGATCGTCTTCGGGCTCTACAACGTCATGCGGGACGAGAAGATCCTGATATTCCGCAAGCCGGGCTGAATTTCGCGTGCCCGTCGCGTGCCCGTCAGAAGTGGCCGGCGAGCAGGAGGATCAGTTGGCGGAACCAGCGGGTGACGGGCATGATCACGGTCTGGAAAATGCTCCAGTTTCTCCCCAGTTGGGCCCCGAGCCAGGGCAGCACGAAGAACAGCGCCAGCAGGATCCCGAACCCGTGCCTCTCCAGTCGCGCCAGGGGCGCGGCCAGCGAGTCCGGCAACAGGCCCACGGCCACCCTGCCGCCGTCCAGCGGCGGAAGGGGCAGCATGTTGAAGACGGCCAGCAGTACATTGAAGTAGATGGCCATGCGCAGCACGTCCAGCAGCCAGGCGTCGAGAGCCGAGAACAGCGGCCCGCCGGCGGCGTGCAGCAGCAGCGCGGCGACCCAGGCCTGCAGCAGGTTGCAAAGGGGGCCCGCCGCGGCGACCTTCACCATGTCGATGCGCGGATTGCGCAGGCGGTGGAAGGCCACCGGAACCGGCTTGGCGTAGCCGAACATGAAGCTGCCGCCGGACAGGGCCAGCAGGATCAGGGGCATGGCCACGGTGCCGACCGGGTCGATGTGGCGCAGCGGATTGATCGAGATGCGGCCCATTCGCTGGGCCGTGTCGTCGCCGAGCCTGAGCGCCGCGTAGCCGTGCGCGGCCTCGTGCAGCGTGATGGCCAGCAGCAGCGGGACGATCCAGACGGACAGTCCGTAAACGAGGTTTCCGAGTGAATCCATTATTCCGGGCGATTCCTTCTGCGCCTCCCTGCCGGAAGTCTATACGCGCCTATTCTTCCTTGAGCAGATCGTCCATTTTCTTGAACCACTGATCGCTCTTGTAGCCCGGGAACTCGTAGGCCCAGCCGCCCAGCGATGCGTTCAGCTCGCCGGCCCGCTCTTCGGCCGTTTCCTCAACCGCCCGGGCGTCGAACAGCACCCAGTATCGCGGGTCGGCCTCGTCGCCGCCGGCCTCATCGTCTCCCGCGCCGGCCGGCGGCTCCTCGCGCACGTCCAGTTCCAGTTCGAGGCCTTCGAAGGTCTCGTAGCGGGCCAGCACCGCGCGCGGCAGGGCGGCCACTTCCGCGCCGGGGCGCACGTCATTGGCCTCGACGTTGGCCAGGGCGCTGGCGATACTGTTGGCCACGCTGCCGTAGCTCAACTCCCTTCCCTCGGGAATGTCCCGGGGCGTGAAGTTGATGTCGTCCCGGCCCGCCTTGGCGATCTCGAGACTGTCGCCTTCGCCGCGGTCCAGCGCGACCCGGCGCACTTCGCCGGAACCGAGATCGATGATGTCGCGATCCACCCAGTCGCGCGTCTCGTCGGCGAGGCTGATCTCGGCGCTCACCATCCAGCTCTGTTCCTCGCCGGCGGTGCGGATGTACACCATTCCGGTACCGGCCCGGTGGCCCAGGATGTAACCGTCGTCCGGGTGCCTGCCGCCATAGCCCAGTTCGAACAGGTAGCCGCCGGCGTCCGGATCGCTTACGTCCTCGACGCCGATCCGCGAGTAGAACTCGGCCAGCGCGGTCTTCCTCTCCACCCGGCGGGCCCCGGACAGCGCGTCCAGGCTGCCGCGGAAGCGTTCGAAGTCCACCGCGTGCCCGCCCTTCTCGGCCACGCCCCAGCCCTGATCGGAACGTTCGATGGTGGCTATGACCTCGTTGCCGGCGCCCGTCACGCGCAAGGATTCCAGGTCGCCCAGCCGATCGGCCAGGCCCGGCGCGTGCAGCACTCCGAGCGAGTCGTCGCTTGAGAAGTCCAGCCGTGTCAGGAGCAGGACCGCCAGCAGCGCGGCGCCGACCGCCCCCAGGACGATGAGCGAGCGCCGCGTCACGACCCGCGCCCGTTGCGTTTGCGGCGGCGCATGACCGCCACGGCCAACCCGCCGACGCCGATCAGCAGCGGAATAAGCCCGATATTGACCACCTTGAGAAAGGCGCCCAGGCGCTGGATACTGGCGTCGAGGTTGCGGCGGACTTCGCGCAGCTCACGGCGGATGCGCAAGCGCTCGTCGGTGAACTTCTCCAGTTCCGCTTCCTGTTCCGGCGTGAGGCTCAACGCGAACTGGTCATCGCGGGCTTCCTGCAGTTCCGCCAGGCGGTTCTCCGTGCTGACCAGTTCCTGCTGCAGCTGGTCCTCGGTAAGCCGGAACTGCGCTTCCGCCTCGAGACGCAGCTCGTCGACGCGGTCGAACGGCCTGGAGAAGGCGGCCCGCCCGCGCAGGCTCATGAGATCGGAGCTGCCGGCCAACTGGTCCAGGGCGTTGACGACGAAATCGCCGTTGCTGGCGAACGCGGTCACCAGGCGCTGGCCGAAAACGCTTTGCGCCTGCGCCCACATCCGGTCGGACAACAGGTCGGTGTCCGCCACCACGATGAGCTGCACTTCACCCTCGGCAATATGCTCCGGCAGCTCCCGCTCCTCGTCGTCGCCCTCCCCCACGGCTTCCGCAAACGGATTCGCCGCGTCCTCCTCGGCGCCATCCGCCTCATCCTCGGGCGCCTCGGGCCGCCCCTCCGGAAAAGCGCTGGCCACCGCGCCGCTCAGCCGGGCCGCAAAGGTCACGGCCTCGCCCTGCGGATTGAATCCGGACCAGAGGCTGTTGATGTCCGGCGTGAAGGCCAGCAGGTTGGGATCCAGGAATCCGGCGTCGGAGCTCGACCGCACCAGGGGCGTGACCTCAAGGGCGGCGTCCTCGCCCGCCTCGAGATAGCCGGCGAAGCCCAGGTTCAGCACGTCCAGCTCGGCGGTCACGACCTCGCCGGAGTCCGTCTCCGCGAGGTCCACCCCGATATAGGCGGGATGGCGGGCCAGCGTGCCGTCGACCTCGCTGACCCGCAGGGCGTAACGGCCGTCCCCGACCACCGTTTCCGCGGGCATCTCCAGGCCCCAGTGGCCGAGCAGGAACTCCAGGTTGGACGAGCGGTCGGCCGGCATGCCGGCCATCGGTCCGCCGGGCGGGGTCGCGGGATCGGCCTCGGCCAGGGGATCGATGAAGACCAGCGCCCGGCCGCCGCGGAACAGGTACTGCTCGAAGGCATACAACTGCCGGGGCGTGGCGCTCTTGGGATGCACCAGCATCAGCACGTCCACCTCCTGGTCGATCTCGTCCTCGATGACGTCGAAGTACCTGAGATCGAACAGATCGCTGATCTGGGACGTGATGATCCAGGGTTCCGTCACGCTGGTCTGCATCGGATCGAAGCCGCCGGCCAGGGGCAGGCTGCTCACCAGGCCCACCACCGGCTCGTCGGAGCGCGACAGCGAATAAACGAGCTTGGCGAGGTCGTACTCGAGGAACTGCTCGCGCTGCGGATCCATGAAGGCGATGAACTCCTCGTCGCCGACGGCGTTCGAGCCGGCCACGCCGAAGTACAGGGGATCGTCGCTGATCTGAAGGCGCACCGCCTGCAGCCCGAAGGCCGCGGCGCGATCCTCGTCTTCGGAAAACGGCGCGGGATCGATAACGCTCACATCCAGCCTGCCGTTCGAATGCGCTTCGAATTCGTTGAGCATGTCCTCCACCCGGTCGGCCCAGGCGCGCAGGCCGGGGCTGTCGGACAGGCCGCCGCGGGAAATGAAGAAGTACAGCCGCACCGGTTCGGGAATGCCGTCCAGCACCTTTTGAGTGCCCTCCGAGAGGGTGTAGAGGCCGGCCTCGGTCAGGTCCAGGCGCGCGCCGCGGAAGACGACGTTGACCAGCGCCACGGCGGCCAGGAACACCAGCAGGAGGACGCCGAGTCCCAGCTGTCCGTAGCGCGGTCTGATGCTCTGGGCCATGGGTCCGCGGTCCCTAGTTGCCCCTGCCCAGGTCGAGCACGATGGCGTTGGCGTATAGGAAGGCGGCGATCACCAGCAGGAAATACAGGATGTCGCGCGCATCCAGCACGCCCTTGCTGATCGCGTTGAAGTGCGTGAGGAAGCCCAGCGAGGCGATGGTGTCCACAAGCAGGTCGGGCGCCCAGCCGGCGAACGCGTCCAGGACAAGCGGGAAGCCGGCCAGAAGGAACGCGAAGCAGACGACCACCGTGGTGACGAAGGCCACCACCTGGCTGCGGCAGGCGGCGGAAATGCAGGCGCCGATCGCCAGGTAGGCGCCGGCCATCAGCACGCTGCCGCAGTAGGCGGCCACGATCACGCCGTTGTCCGGATCGCCGAGGTAGTTGACCGTGATCCAGGTCGGGAAGGTGAGCGCCAGCGCGACGGCGATGAAGCACCAGGCGGCAAGGAACTTGCCCAGCACCGCCTGCCAGGCCGCGATCGGCAGCGTCATCAGGAGTTCCACGCTGCCGGACTGACGCTCCTCGGCCCACAGGCGCATCGACACGGCCGGCGCCAGCACCAGGTGCAGCCAGGGATGAAAGCCGAAAAACGGCGTGAGGTCGGCCTGTTCGCGCTCGAAGAAATTGCCGAGATAGAACGTGAACACGCCGCTCAGCGCCACGAAAATCACGATAAACACATAGGCGACCGGAGTCGCGAAGTAGGCGCGCAGCTCGCGGCGGGCGATGGTTCCCACGTGGCCCATCACGGCTCCCGGGCCGCGGTGTCGTGCGGCCGACCGGTGGTGATGCGGCGGAAGACCCGATCCAGCCGGTTGGATTCGGACTGCGCGGCCAGCGCCGCGGGGCTGTCGTCGGCGACGATGCGGCCGGCGGCGATGATGATGGCGCGGCTGCAAACCGCCTCCACTTCCTCGAGAATGTGGGTGGAAATCACGACGATCTTTTCGCTGGACATGCCGCGAATGAGTTCGCGCACTTCGTGTTTCTGGTTCGGATCGAGGCCATCGGTGGGTTCGTCGAGCAGCAGCACGGGCGGGTCGTGAAGGATGGCCTGGGCCAGGCCGACGCGGCGGCGGAATCCCTTCGACAGGGTCTGGATCCGCTGATCGAGCACCGATTCAAGTTGCAGCAGGCCGGTCACCTCGCCGATGCGTTGCGCGCGCCGCTCGCCTTGCAGTTCGCGCACGTCGGCAATGAAGTCGAGGAATGCGCGCGGCGTCATTTCGCCCCACAGCGGCGCGCCCTCGGGCAGGTAGCCGAAGGTCCTGCGCGCGGCGAGGGTCTCGGTCAGCAGGTCGAACCCGTGAACCTGCACGCTGCCGGAGGTGGGCGCCAGGTAGCCGGCGCACATGCGCATGGTGGTGGTCTTGCCGGCGCCGTTGGGACCGAGCAGGCCGACGATCTCCCCCGGTTCTATCTGGAAGGAGATTCCGTCAACCGCTCTGATCGCGCCGTAGTATTTGCTCAGCGACTCCGCACGAATCATGGCCGCGGTATTTTACGGCCGCCTGACCCCGGGTTATTCGGGTTTGCGGAAGCGCAGCGTGTAGCGGTCGCTCTCGCCGATCTCCAGGTATTTCTCGCGGTCCTCGTCGCCGAGGCGCAGCGTGGGCGGCAGGGTCCAGACGCCTTCCGGATGATTGCGCGTGTCCCTGGGGTTGGCGTTGATCTCGGACTTCGCTTCCAGCACGAACCCCGCCTTCTCGGCCAGCGCAATCGTGTATTCCTCGGTCACGTATCCGGACTCGGCCTTCGGGTCCTGCTCGCTGCCCGGAGCGGCGCGGTGCTCGACGATTCCCAGAACGCCGCCCGGCTTGAGGGCGTCGTAGAACCCCTGCATGACCTCGTCCTGAAAGTCGCGGGACATCCAGTTGTGAACGTTGCGGAACGTCAGCACCATGTCCACGGGCTCCGGCGCCAGCGCCATATTGCCCGTGTACATCTCCGTGATCCGGGCGTCGCCGTAGACTTCCGGATGGGCTTCAAGCTTGGCCTTGTAGGCGTCGCGGGCCCGATTGAAGAACTCCATGTCGGTGCCGCCCGGAAAGTGCGCTCCATAGAACTGCCCGTTCTCCGCGACGAAGGGCGCAATGATCTCGGTGTACCAACCGCCGGCCGGCCAGATCTCGACAACGCTGGAATCAGGCTGAAGGCCGAAGAACTTGAGGGTCTCGGCAGGATTGCGCGCGCCGTCGCGGGACGAATTCGGCACCCCGCTGCGGCTCGACGCGCGATGATCGCCCGCCAGCACGGCGGCCATGGCGGAATCCCAGGAAGCGTCCGCATCCTCGGCAGGCGCCGAAGCCGGAGCTGCAATGAAAACAAAAGCCGCGGCAGCGGCAATAACGGATCGGTTCATGTTCGGGTCTCCAGTATCAGGGAGTCGTGCTTACGGGCGCACGCGCCGGAACCACGTCCGGGCGCAACGCCATTCAAAATCCTGGAAGAGGGCCGGACCAGGCATCGGAAAGCGGCCCCGTGAACCGGGGTGCAATGCGCGAAGGACGTCCCCCTCCCCTTGTCTTGCCGCGTGGGCGAACGACGCCCACGCGGCAGCGGAATCAGTTAGCCGGCCGCTTCCTCGCCGCCGTCGTCACCGGCGTCGTCGCCGCCTTCATCGCCGGCATCGTCACCGCCTTCGTCGCCGCCTTCATCACCGTCTTCGGCGCCGGCGTCATCACCGCCTTCGTCACCGGCGGCGTCACCGGCGTCACCGGCGTCACCGGCGTCATCGGCTGCAGCGTCGGACATCGCGTCGCCAGCATCGGCCTCCTCGGCCGGCATTGCCTCGGCCGGCGCCGCTTCCTCGGCCGCCGCGCCGTCATCCGCCGCGGCGCCGTCGTCCGACGGAGCGCCCCCTCCACAAGCCGCCAGCGCCAGGGCCGCGGACAAAAGTACCAGGTTCAAACGCACCATGGTGTTCCTCCAGAGTTGTGAGTCAAAGAAATCAAAGCCGCGCTTTGGGACGCGGCATCAACAAGCCTACCAGAATCAGTCCGGAAAGAAAGCCGCCGATGTGGGCGAAGAACGCCACCCCGCCCTGTCCCGGCTGAATCACGGCGCTGGAAGCCAGTTGAAACAGGAACCAGAGGCCCAGCACGATCCAGGCCGGCACGCGAATCGTGTAGAAGACGATGAACAGCGGAACCAGCACCCGGACCTGTGCGTGCGGGTAAAGCCTCATGTACGCGCCCAGCACTCCGGATATGGCGCCGCTGGCGCCGATCATCGGAATCATGGACGTAGTCTCCGAAACCGTCTGCACCAGCGCCGCCGCCACGCCGCACAGCAGGTAGAAGGCGACGAAGCGCCCGCGTCCCAGCGCGTCCTCCACGTTGTCGCCGAAGATCCACAGGTACAGCAGGTTGCCCCCGAGGTGCAGCCAGCCGCCGTGCAGGAACATCGATGTGAAGACGGTGGCCCAGGCCGGCGCCCAGTCGAGTTGCGGCGGCAGGAGAGCGCCGTGGACCAGGCGGGCGGGAATCAGCCCGAAGGCGTAGACCGCGGCCTGGCCCGCCTGGAGCTGCCACAGGAAGGCGAGAACTATGGCGCCCAGCAGCGCGTAACTTACGACCGGCGTGCGGCTGGTCCGGTTTTCATCGCTTAGCGGAATCATTCCGCGGGCTTTACGCGCAGGCGCCCCTCACTCGCAAACGGGACGCACGCCCCGGCCCTGGGCGGCGTTATACCGTTCCAGCGCCGCGCTCATGCGCGAAATCAGGTTGCCCATGCGATCCTCGGGAGCCGGATGCGTGGACAGGAACTGCGGTGGGCGCACGCTGCCCGCCTTGTCGTCCATGTTCTTCCAGAGGGTGACGCTGGCGCGCGGATCGAAGCCCGCATCGGCCATGTACAGAAGGCCGATATCGTCGGCCTCGCGTTCGTGCTTGCGGCTGAACGGCAGGGTCAGGCCGATCTGGGCGATCGCCTGCATGTCCTGCTGCGGCACGCGCATCGCGGCGCCCGCGACCGCCGCCGCGCCGGTGGTCATCATCCCCCGGTTGACCTGCGCCACCTGGTGCTCGCGCGTCACGTGGGCGATTTCGTGCCCGATCACCGCGGCAAGCTGGTCCTGGTCCTGCGCCACTTCAAGGATGCCGCTGAACACGCCGATCTTGCCGCCCGGCATGGCGAAGGCGTTGGCGTCGGGCATGTCGAACACTTCGATTTCCCAAGCGCGGCTGGCGTAGGGCTCCTCGACCACCCTCAGCACCGCCTGGGCCACGCAGAATATGTAGGCCCGCTCGGCCGGATCCTGCGAGATCGGCATCTGCCGGCGCATCTGCTGAAACTGCGTGTTGGCTTCAACCCGCAGCGACGACTCGCTGACGCAGCCCACTGCGGCCAGCGCCAGAACAAGTACTGCCAGTTTTTTCATCTGGTGCTCCTTCCCCGCGTCTCAGGAACAGGAGAACGCAGGATTCATCGATTGCAACTCCACCCCGGCATTGTTTCCCATCAGCGCGCGCTCGGCCCGGTAACTGGAACGCACCAGCGGGCCGGCCACGACCTCGGTGAAGCCCGCGGCCAGTCCGTACTCGCGCCAGTCGGCAAATTCCTCCGGCGTCACATAACGCTCCACCGGCAGATGGTGCCGCGTGGGACGCAGGTACTGCCCCAGCGTCAGCAGCGACACGCCCTGCGAACGCAGGTCGCGCATCGTGCGGCTGATTTCTTCCGGGCGTTCGCCCAGGCCCAGCATGATGCCGGACTTCGTCAGGATGCCGCCGCCGTGGCGGGCGGCGGTCTTCAGCACCTTCAGCGACTGGTCGTAGCCTGCGCGCGGATCGCGCACGCGGGGCGTCAGCCGGCGAACGGTTTCGACGTTATGGGCGAACACCGCCGGTTCGGATGCGAGCACCGTGCGCACGGCCTCCTCGCTGCCGCGAAAGTCCGGGGTCAGCACTTCCACGGCCGTCTTCGGACTGCGGCGGCGGATGGCGCGAACGCAGCTTGCGAAATGCGATGCGCCGCCGTCGGACAGGTCGTCGCGGTCGACCGAGGTCAGCACGACGTAGCCCAGGTCCATCAGGCGCACGGTTTCGGCCGCGTTTTCCGGCTCCTCGGCGTCCAGCCAGCCCGAAGGATTGCCCGTGTCCACGGCGCAGAATCGGCAGGCGCGCGTGCATACGCCGCCCATCACCATCAGCGTCGCGGTGCCGGCGTTCCAGCACTCGCCGATGTTGGGACAATGCGATTCCTCGCATACGGTGGCCAGCCGGTGCTCCCGCATGAGGCCTTTCAGACGCAGATAGCGCGCACCGGACGGCAACTGCGCGCGCAACCAGCGCGGTTTGCGCCCGGCCCGGTCCGGCTCCGGGGCCGGACGGCGCTTCATGCCGTTTCTGACGGCGCTGAACCCCTGCGGCGTACGGTATTTCTCGCCGCTTACCACCGGTATCGCGGCCAAGGCATTGTGCGCCCCGCCGGGGGAGGTCATGCGGAAGCGGCCCCCTCGGCAGCCAGCAGGCGGCGCTTGCGACTGAGGCCGCCGCCATAGCCGCACAGCCCGCCGTCGCCCGCAACGATCCGATGGCAGGGCACCAGCCAGGCCACGGGATTGGCGTTCATGGCTCCGCCCACCGCCCGCGACGCGCCCGGCTTGCGCACGCGTCGGGCGAGCCCTCCGTAGGACTCGGTGTTGCCGGCGGGAACCCCCAGCAGCGCCTGCCAGACGGCAAGCTGGAACGCCGTTCCGCGCAACAGGACTTCCACCGAATCGCCGTCCGCGGAAAACAGCCTGTCCGCCGTGGCCTGCGCCCAGTCGTCGTCGCGCCGAAGATGCGCGCCGGGCCAGCGCCGGGCCAGCCGTTGCCATTGCCGGTCCTCGGCGCCGTCTGCATAACCCACACGGCACAGGGCGCCGTCCACCTCCGCCAGCACCAGTCTGCCGAGCGGGCTGGAGGCAAACCCCGCGGTTAGCGAGCGGTCGCGTGCGGATGTCCGGTCGCGGTCTTCAAGGCGGGCTCGAACGAGAGGCGGAATAAGCGTGATCTTGCGCATGGCGAATATTTGGAAAACGGGTGCTTGCTCAAGTTTATCCGCTTTCGGCCGCGTTGCCCGGCCAAAGCGGAGGAAGCCTGCTTTCGCCCGGCTCCGCAGGCGCCGCGGCGGCCGGTGGACGGCGCGCGGCCCGCAGCAGGACTTCGGGATTCCAGTCGGCCCGGCCCGGCCCGTACAGGGCCGCGGAAAGGCGCCGGCACTCGGCTTCGGCCGGTTCGCCGAAGCGCCGTCCCAGTTCGGCCAGGTTGCGCGGCGCGTCGCCGGACCACCAGGCCCGCGCCCAGGCCAGCAGGGCCTCCTCGACCTCGCGGGCGTCACCGCCCCGGCATGCCGCGGCGAGCGCCGCCAGGGGCCCGGCCAGGGCATCCCGGCGGCGGGCGTCGCGGTCCAGGGCCGACTGCACCCTGCGGCGCAGGCGGCGCTCCGCGCCCAGACGGTGCGCAATCCACCATGCAATTCCGGTCAGGAACCAGCCCAGCGCCAGCAGCGGCGCCAGCCAGCCGGCGGGCCAAAAGGGCTCCCGCGGCGATTCATCCGGCTCGAGGAAATCCTGCCCTATCGGCGCCTGCGCCTGGAGGATGCGCTGGGGCAATTCGGCCGTCTCCCAGCGCTCGCTCGTGGTGTTCCACCAATTCAGCCGGATCGCCGGCAACACGACATCGCCCCCGCGCAGGGCGAGCAGCGCCGCGCGCTGCCGGCGAACGCCCACCAGCCCGCCGATGGTCACGGTGTCCTCGAACCGCGCGCGTTCGACAAAGTGACGAAAATTCGGACCGTCGCCGGGCCTGAGTTCGGGTATCTGGCGCGCGGGCTGACCCTCCACCCGCACTCCCAGCAGCCGGATCAGCGGTTCGCCCGCGACCAGCTCGCCCGGCTCGCGCTCGAACTCCTCCCACAAATGCACGTCGGCCGCCGCCAGCCAGCGGCCGGACGGAGGCGACGGTACGGCCCGGACCTCAAATCTTTCCGGCCCGGCATCCGGAACGAAACTGCGCGTGCGGAACCCGAAATCCTCACCGATCCATTGCAGGCTGGCGGGCTGCAGAAGCAATTCACCCGTCGACTGGGGGTAGAGCGCGTAGCGCCGCTCCAGCACCAGCGAATCGGCGTCCTGCGACCGGAAGTTGTACTGGCGGTCGGTCCCGAGCTGCTCGATCAGAGCCTCGCCCTTGAGCAGCACGGGATCGTTCAGCCGCCGGATGCGTCCGAAGCGGCGCGCGCCGGCGGAGCGGAAAACGCGCACCGTGTACAGCACCTGCGCGCGTTCCCAGGGGCTGCGGGAACTGATCTCGGCGCGCACCACGAACGGATTGTCGTCCGCCGGCGTCTGCGCTACCGCGCTCGGCAGGGGCAGCGCAACCAGGGCCAAAAGCAGCCATCCCGCGCGCGGCAGCCTTTGGCCTACCATGGCTCGGCCTCCCCGCCCGGCCACAGGGGGTTGCCGTCCTGGTCCACGCCTTCGGCCCGGTACTGACGCAGGAACTTGCGCCTCAACAGCCCGCCGGGATCGTCCGGAACCTGCAGCAGCCAGCTCTGCGAGCTTTCGGGGAGCAACTCGCCTTCGGGAAGCTCCGCGTCGCCGGCCAGCGGCATGCTTTGCCGTTCGCCCTCGGCCTGGTCGGCCGGGTCCTCCAGCGCCTCGGCCGGCGTCTCGGCCGGTTGCCCGCTCGCCGCCCGCGCCGGGTCCACAAGCTGCTTGAGGACGCCCAGGTTATAGCGCGCGTCGGCATGGTCGGGCTGATCCAGCAGCAATTCTTCGTAAAGGCGAATGGCCGCCTCGATATTGCCGGCCAGCGCCATGGAGGTGGCCCGGTTGTAACGCGCCGGGACCGTGCTCAAACCCTGCAGGACGTCCGCGCTCTCGAGAAAGAGGCCCTGTCGGTGCAGCGCGGCGGCGCGCCACTCGGGGTCGTCGAACAGCTCGGCGGCGCGCGCATAGTCGCTGGTCGAGAAAGCGCGCATGCCCTGCTGGTCCGATGTCGTAAACCAGCCGTCGTCGCCGTACGCGCCAAGCGGCATGGCAAGCACCATCACCAGGACCCAGCCGCGGCGAAAGGCCAGCGCCGCCAGCGGCAGCAGGAACAGCAGCAGCAGCGGCCCCTCGTCGCGCCAGCGCCTTGCCTGCAGTCCCTCGTCCGTGCCGCCCGCCGCGGCGTCGCGGACACGGCCGAGCAGGTCGCGCAAATCGCCGTTGTCGGCCGTCATCCGTCGGTAGCCGCCGCCGCCCTCGCGCGCCAGGCGCAGCATCTCGTCCTCGTCCGGCCTGCTCACCACCAGGCCCGCCCAGTCGTCGCGCATAAACCCGCCGCGCATGTCCGGAACCGGGGCGCCTTCCGGAGTGGCGGCGCCCAGAACCAGCAGCGTGTGGCCGTCGGCGCGCAGCGCGCGGGCCGCGTCCACGGCCCTGCGTCCGCCCGATCCGTCCGTCACCAGCAGCACCGCTCCCTCGCGGGCGTCCGCCTGTTTCAGCAGGCGGTGGCCCCTGACGAGGGCGGCGGCCACGTCGCTTCCGCGGCTCGGCATCACGTCCGGCTCCAGCACGTCCAGCAGGTTGACCAGCGTGGCCGCGTCGGTCGTGATCGGAGCAACGGTGAAGGCGTGACCGGAAAAGGCCACCAGCCCGTTCCGGCCATCTGTGCGCATGCGCATGCCTTCCTTGATCTTCAGCCGGGCGCGGTCAAGGCGGGTTGGCGTGAGATCGGCGGCCAGCATGGAACGCGACACGTCGAGCACCGCCACCAGCACATCGCCGCCGCGGGTGGCGGTCACCGGCATTTGCCGGTAGGCCGGGCCGGCAAGCGCCAGCAGGCAGAGCGCCAGGGCCGCCGAACAGATCAGCCGCCAGTTCGACCCGGCCCCAACCCCGCGGCGATCGATGAGAAACGGCGCCAGCGCGGGATCCAGAACCTTCGCCCACGGTCCCCGGACATGCCTGCCCTTAAGCCAGGGAAGCGCCGCCAGCGGCAGGGCCAGCAGCCACAGCGGGCGGATCCAGTGCAGATCGAGTTCCACGCGCGCTCCTTATGCCCGGCGCGCCCGCCAGGCCAGCGCCAGACCCAGGAGCAGGGCCAGGACCAGCGGTGGCACGTGCGCGGGACGGCCGGAGCGCAGCGCCAGCTCGTCCAGCTCCGCCGGCTCCAGCAAATCCAGTTCCGCGTATATCTGTTCCAGCCGGCCGGTGGCCGC
Organism: Gammaproteobacteria bacterium; assembly: GCA_965116895.1. Classification (GTDB taxonomy): domain Bacteria; phylum Pseudomonadota; class Gammaproteobacteria; order Steroidobacterales; family Foliamicaceae; genus Foliamicus. Next base: position 2,432,757 of record OZ220729.1, read on the forward strand.
GGCGCGAAAATAGCGGCCGCCGGTCAGGTCCGCGATGGCCAGCAGCGTTGCCTCGTCGAGTTCCGAGGAAACGCCGGTCATTGAACCGCGGGATGAGCCGATCCCGATGGTGTAGATCCTCAAGCCGGCCTCGCGGGCCAGTTGCGCGGCCTTGAGCGGCGTGAGCACGCCGGCGGTGGCGGCGCCGTCGGTCAACAGCACCAGCACGCGGTGCTCGGGCGCGGGGCCATCGTGCGACATGCGCTTGACGGCCAGCGCGATCGCGTCGCCCAGGGCGGTCTGGCGCCCGGCCAGGCCCACCGAGGACTCATCCAGGAACGCCCGCACCGTGGCCCGGTCGAAGCTCAGCGGCGCCTGCAGATAGGCCTGTCCGCCGAAGAGTATGAGGCCCACGCGGTCGCCGACGCGCCGCTCTATGAAATCCCCGGCCACCGACTTGATCGCATTGAGCCGTGACCGGGGCCGTCCCGCCAGCCCCGCGTCGCGGACCTCCATGCTTCCCGAAAGGTCCACCGCCAGCATCAGGTCGCGCCCCGTGGCCGGGGCCGTGAGCGCGGTATCCAGCAGCAGGGGGCGGGCGGCGGCAAACAGCAGGCACAGCCACATGAGCGCGGCAAGGAGCCAGTCCGGGCTGAAGCGGGCGGTGGACCCGGCGGCCGTGCCGACCCGCGAAAAGCGATCGCTCTCCGGCACCCTGAGGGCCCGGCCGGCGCCCCGCCTGAGCGGCGCCACGAAGCGGTACGCGACCAGCGGCAGGGGCAGCAGGAGCCAGGCCCAGGCCCATTCGAAAGCAAGTGTCATCCCGATCCCTTCCGACGCGAGCGGGCGCGCCGGATCCAGGCCGCTGCGCTGCGGGCGAAGGCGGCCGCATCCAGTTCGACACACTTCCGGTAGGCGCCGTGAACCAGCGCTTCCTCGGGCGCGGGGCAGGCGCCCCGGCCGAGTTCCCGCAGGCATTCGATCCACGCCTGCCCGGTCAGGCCGGCAACCTCAGCGCGATCCCGCAGCCTGAGCGTGCAGGCGCGCAGCAGCATCGAAACGTCAGCGAGCAGGCGGGCCGCGTCGCCATGCCGGGCGTAGGCCGCTTCGGCGGCCTTTAGCCGCGCCAGCGCCTCGCGCTTCCACGCGGGCAGCCGCCGCAGCCACCACAGGACCGCCGCCAGCAGGACCAGCGCGACCAGCCACCAGCCCGGCCGGGGCGGCCACCACGCCGGCGCCTGCGGCAGGTGGATGTCGCGCAACAGGCCGGCAAGATCGCCGCTGCCGTTCACCGCGATACTCTCCGGGCCGGTGCGCGCGGCCCCCTTGCCCGAACCGGAGGAGCGTAGCGGCGGTCGGCCGGGTCCTCGTCGGTTCTGAACTGCAGGTAGGCCCCGCCGTGCGTGCGGGCGATCTCCGCCAGCGACCGGGATCCGCGCTCAAAGTCTCCCTGCCAGCGCCGGCGGGCTGCGTCCTCGCCGGTGTGAAAAACCGTTTCCCCCCGCCCGTCGCGAACCGCGTAGCGCCCGGGCGGCGGCAGGTCGCGATCGAGCGGATCGTACAGGCGCACGATCAGCAGCGGACGACGGGCCGCCAGCCGCCGCGCGGCGTCGATGCATCCCGCTCCCATGAAGTCGCTGACCAGCACCAGGCGGCTGCCGGACGGCGCATGGCGCTGCAGCGCGGGGACCGCGTCGATCAACTCCGCCCGGTCGCCGGAAACGCCCGCGCTCAGGAAGGCGCCGGCCAGCGCGCGGGCCAGCCGCTGGGCCCCGCGGCGCCCGGGCAGCGGCGGAGTGATGTCGAAGCCCGCCGACGACAGCACCAGGCCCGACACGCGGTCGCGGGCGGCCACCGCCGCCCAGGCCATCATCATCGCGACCCGGGCCGCCAGCACCGACTTGAACACGCCGGTCGTCGCAAAGTGCATGCGGGGACCGAGGTCCGCGCAGACCAGCGTCGGGCGCTCGCTTTCCTCCTGGTAGAGCTTGGTGTAGGGACGGCCGGTGCGGGCCGTGGCCTTCCAGTGCATGTGACGCGGGTCGTCGCCCGGCTGCCAGGCGCGCACTTCGTCGAATTCCATTCCGCGGGCGCGCAGTGGCGCAAGCCGGGCCGGCCCCGAGCGGACGTCGCCGCCGAACTGAAACCATGGCCCGAACGGCGTGTGCCGCAGGGCCAGCAACTCCGGCAGTCCGATCCAGGTGCGCCCGCGACCGGGAATCGTTCCCGCTGCGGCGTCCTGCACTAGTGTGCTGTCCCCCACACTACGGCACCGCCACGCGGTCCAGCAGCCGGCTGACGACTTCCTCGGAACTGCGGCCTTCGGCCTCGGCCTCGTAAGTCAGAATGATCCGGTGGCGCAGGACCGGCGGAGCCACCGCCTGGATGTCGCCGGGCGTGACGAAGTCCCGGCCGCGCAGGAAGGCGCGGGCCCGGCTGCAGCGGTCCAGCGCGATCGAGGCGCGCGGGCTGGCGCCGTAGCTCACCAGGCCGGCCAGCTCCTCGTCGTATTTCTCCGGCGACCGCGTGGCCCGGACCAGTTCGACGATATAGCGCTCGAGGCGCTCGGCCAGGTGCAGTTCGAGCACCCGCGCCCGGTCCTTCATGACTTCCTCGATCGAGTAGCCGTCATCGGTCCTGCTTCCGCCGGGCGCGCCCGCGGACGCTTCCCGGCGCGTGAGCTCCAGTATCCGCTGCTCCTGCCCGGCGCTCGGATAGCTGATCCGGGTCTTCATCAGGAAGCGGTCGAGCTGGGACTCCGGGAGCGGATAGGCGCCCTCCTGTTCGATGGGGTTTTGTGTGGCCATGACCAGGAAGGGCTCCGGCAGCGGCCAACTCTTCTCGGCCACCGTGACCTGCCGCTCCTCCATCGCCTCGAGCAGGGCGGACTGCACCTTGGCCGAGGCGCGGTTGATTTCGTCCGCCAGCACCAGGTTATGGAATATCGGGCCGGCCCGAAACTCGAACTCGCCCGTCTGCGGCCGGAAGATGTCGGTGCCGGTAAGGTCCGAAGGCAGCAGGTCGGGCGTGAACTGGACCCGGTGGAAGCTGGCCTTCAGGCATCGCCCCAGGACCTTGACCGCCCGCGTCTTGGCCAGCCCGGGCACGCCCTCCACCAGCAGGTGGCCGCCGGCCAGCAGCGCGATGAGCATGTGCTCGATGAACTCTTCCTGGCCCAGCACGCGCGCCTCCATGCGCCGGCGCAGCGCGGCCAGCGGCAATTGCGCGATTTCCCGCGGCGCGGGTTCGGCCGATGTCATCTCAGTCTCGTCCACGAAAAGTCATGCGCGCCCGATTGTAAGGGGTTCATACTTGCGCCGTGGGAATCAGGGCATTGGCATTGGCGGCTCTGCTGCTGGCCTGGCAAGCGGCCGGCGGGCAGAATCTCGACCGGCTGGCTCAGGCGAAGGGCGTGCTGGAGGCATCCGCGGGCCAGTGCGTGTTCCTGGATTTGTGGCTGGCCCGGACCCGGGAGGAGCAGCGCCGCGGACTCATGTATGTGCGCGACGTGCCCGACGGCTGGGGGATGCTGTTCGTCTACCGCCGCGAACAGGAACTGAGCATGTGGATGAAGAACACCTACGTCTCGCTGGACATGCTGTTCATTCGCGCCGACGGCCGCATCGCCGGCATCGCCACCGACACGCGACCGCTGAGCCTCGAATCCATACGCTCCGGCGAGCCCGTCTCCCGCGTCCTGGAGCTCAAGGCCGGCTCGCTGAAGCGCTGGGGCGTAAAGCCGGGCGACCGCCTGCTGTCGCCCTAGCTGCCTTTCCATGGCCCCCGTAACGGGTGATCAGAATAACGGGGAGCTAAAGGGGATTGCCGGATCAACAGATCCAACAGACGGCGCAGCTTTGTGAGGTCCTTGCCGCGTTTTCTGGTTTTTCTTACGTCGCGTTTGAATTGGCTGGACCGAACCGGCGTCAGCATTTCATACGCCGAGGTCCTCGAACAACTCGTCGGCGCTGTCGAAACGCTTGCCCTTGCCCTGTGCCAACTCGTCCATGGCCTTGCGCGTGGCTGAATTGGGCACCTTAAGGACGAAAGGCAACCTTTCCTCGTTGGCTACGCGTATCAGGAGTAAACGAATTGCGTCGGAGACCGACAAACCCATGGCCTGGAGCGCTCGCGCGGCTCTCTGCTTTGTGTCGCTGTCGATTCGCGCGCGTACTACCGTATCCGTGCTCATTTGCGGCCTCCAAGGGTGTGGGCCTAGTGTGGCTACAACAGGCCCACAAATCAAGAGTAGAACGCGGGCCTGGATTTAATTGTTGAGGGCGGGACGCCCTCTTTCCCGGGGAGCTAGTCGTCGGAGGGCTTGAAGGCTTCTTCGAGGGCCTTCTGGATGGGTGGCGGCGCGATGGCGTAGTGGTCGAATTCCATCGTGTAGGCGCCCTCGCCTCCGGTCATTGACTTCAGCCGCGTCTGGAAATCGCCCAGCTCGCCGATCGGCGCCTCGGCGGAAATAATCACCTGGTTGCCGGGGATGGAATTGTTGCCGCTGATGCGGCCGCGCGAGCCGGACAGGTGGCCTGCGATGTCGCCCATGTGATGGCCCGGCGTCGTGACCTCGATCTTCGCGATCGGCTCCAGCACGATGGGCCGGGCCTTGCTGATCGCGTTCAGGAAGGCCTTCTTGCCGGCGGCGACGAAGGCGACTTCCTTGGAATCGACCGGATGGTGCTTGCCGTCGTAGACGGTCACGCGGATGTCCTGCAGCGGGTAGCCGGCCACGGCGCCTTCCAGCAGCACCTGGCGTACGCCCTTCTCCACCGCCGGCATGAACTGCGACGGGATCACGCCACCCACCACCTTGTCGACGAACTCGAAACCGCCCCCGCGCGGCAGCGGCTCAATGTTCAGGAACACCTCGCCGAACTGGCCCGCGCCGCCGGTCTGCTTCTTGTGGCGGTGATGCCCTTCGGCCTTGCGCGTCACCGTCTCGCGGTAGGCGATGCGCGGCTGGCGGGTCTCGACCTCGAGATTGAACTCCTCGCTCATGCGGTCGAGGATCACCCGCAGGTGCAGCTCGCCCATGCCGCGCAGGACGGTCTCGTTGGCCTGCGAATCGAACTCCAGCAGCAGGCTGGGGTCCTCGGCCGTCAGCTTGGCCAGCGCGTCGGACAGCTTCTTCTCGTCGCCGCGCCGGGTCAGTTCCAGCACCACGCCGTGCATCGGCGCCGGCAGCGGCGCGTCGCCGAATTTGAGTTGGTCATGCGCGTGCTGGGCGTGCAGGACGCCTCCATACGACAGTTCGTTGATCTTCGAAAGCGCGGCGATGCCGCCGGGACCGACCGACTGGACTTCATGCGACTCGGCGCCCTGAAGCGCGTACAGGTGCGCCGCCTTGATCGCCTTGCGCTGGTCGTCGAGATAAAGCGAGTCGCCCACGTTCACCTGGCCCTGAAAGACGCGGAACACGCCCATCTTGCCGACGTACGGATCGACGTTGATCTTGAACAGCAGCGCGACCGCGTCCGCGTCCTTGTCCGCCTTGAGCGTGACCGCCTCGCCGTTTACGGAACACTCCGGCGGATTGCCCTCGCGCGGCGAAGGCGCAAGCAGGTTCATCGCGTTGAGCAACTGGTTGATGCCGGACCCGGTGACGGCGGAGACGAAACAGACCGGCACCAGGTGGCCGCGGCGCAACGCGCGTTCGAACGCGCCGTGCAGCTGCTCCGGCTTCATGTCCTCGCCCTCTTCCAGGTACAGCTCCATCAGGTCGTCGTCCAGCTCCACGACCTGGTCGACGATGGCGGTGTGCGCCCCGGCGACCGAATCGAAGTCGGTGTCCGCGTCTTCGGGATTGAAATAGCAGTCGGCGACCCGCGCGGCGTTGTCGGCGGGCAGGTTCAGCGGGATGCACTCGCGCCCGAAGGACTCGCGGATCTGCTCCATCAGCCCGGGCAGGTCGGCGGTCTCGCTGTCGATATGGCTGACCACGATGAACCGGGCCAGCTTCATCTCGCCGGCCGCATCCATCGCCTTGCGGGTCATCAGTTCGATGCCGGCGGCTGCGTTGATGACCACCATGGCGGTCTCCGCTGCGGGCAGCACGCTCAGCGCACGCCCGGCGAAATCGGACGAACCCGGCGTGTCGATCAGGTTGACGTGGGCGTCGTCATGCTCGAAGTGGCAGACGGCGACATCGGCGGAATACTGCAGGCGCTTCTCTTCCGGGCGGTAGTCGCACACCGTGGTGCCGCGTTCGATGCTGCCGGGCGTCTTGATCGCGCCGGAAGCCGCCAGCAGCTTCTCGGCCAGCACGGTCTTGCCGGCGCCGGAATGGCCGAGGAGAACGATGTTGCGAATGGAAGCGGTGGATGGATGGGTCATGCTCGGCAGTCCTCGGCTTTACTCGAAGTGGAACTGGGGAAACTAGGTGGCCCGGGTTTCCGCCTGCGCCTCCCCGGAAACGTCGGAGCCGCCGGGCGACTCCATGATCGCCGGCCCGGGTTCCTGCAGGGGCTGGTTTTCCAGGATCTCCTTGAGATTGTCCAGGCCCTGCTCGTATGCCGGACCCACCATGCCGTCCATCATCAGCCCCACATAACGCGCCACCGGGTTGCCGCCCATGTCCGTCTCCAGGGTCCACGTCAGGATCGATCCGCCGGCGCCGGCGGCATCGATGAGGTAGTCGGCGTTGGCCAGCCCGCCGGTGCCGAAGTCAAGCGCCATGCGCACCCTGGAGTACGGCTCGCTCAGGGTGATTTCCTGCATGCCGTCGCCCACCTGGGGATGATCGCTGTACCAGGTCATGCGCGATCCGGCGCCGGTGGCGGGTCCCTCGTAAACGTAGCGCGTCGTGGGATCGATCTGCGCCCACGGCTGCCAGCGGTTGAACTGCTGGAAGTCGTTGACCATGGTGAACACCGCTTGCGGCGATGCGGCGATTTCCACCGAGCGCTCGACGCGCACGTCGCGCGGGAGCAGAAAGCCCACGACAAAAAACAACACCAGCAGCGCCACGATGCCGATCAGTATTCTCTTGATGATGACCATGCCGAATCCTCTTGCCGGAACCCCCTGCCCGCGCGTCGGGCAAGGTGCGGGAATTTACCACAGCCCCGCCGGTTTGAGGCAATATGCGCTCTCTGGCGCCGCGCCGCGACGCCAGGCCCGCGTCATGCAACGATAAAAGGGGAAGTACATGTCAAACGCTCCACCGCTGCGCTTGAGCCGCGCTTTTGCCGACACGGCCAAGGGCCGCATTCACTACCGCTATCACTTTCCGGGTTCGGCGAAGGGCACGCTGCTCATGCTGCACGCCTCGCCCACATCGTCATGGAGCATGCGCACCCTGGGCGGGGCGCTGGCCGAGACACTGAACGTGGTTTGCCCGGACACGCCGGGCAACGGCGACTCGGACGCGCTGCCGATGGAGCAACCCCGCATCGAGGACTTCGCCACGTCCATGCTGGCGCTGCTCGACACGCTGGGGATCGAGAGCGCCTCGGCGTACGGCAGCCACACAGGCGCGCACACGGCCATCGAACTGGGGATCGCCGCGCCGGAGCGGATCGGCAAGGTGATCCTGGACGGGATTGCGCTGTTCGAGGGCGAGGAGCGCCAGGACATGCTGAGCAACTATGCGCCGGAGGTGCACCCGGATCTTGAAGGCCGGCACTACCTCTGGGCCTTCCAGTTCATGCGCGACCAGAACATCTTCTTCCCCTGGTTCAAGCGCGACAAGGAGCATCTGCGCGGCACGGGCATCGTGGCGCCGGAACTGCTGCACGCGGCGACGGTAGAGGTGCTCAAGGCCCTGACGACCTATCACAAGGCCTACCGGGCGGCCTTCTCGCACCGGGTTCGCGAACGGATGCCGCTTTTGACCTCCGAGGCGCTGGCGATCTGCGACGAGCAGGACCCGCTGCTCGAACACACCCGCGTGGCGGCGGCGCTTGCCCCCAACGCACGCTTCGTCAACATGCCGCCCTACGAGGATCCCGACTTCCTGACCCGCAAGGTCGGAGCGATACGCGACTTCGTTACCGGTTGATAACAATTAACATTGATAACAATTAATCCTTGACGTTGCGCTGTTGCCGGTTTCTAATTCAAGTGTCGGACTCATCCCTACGCAATTTTCCAATTCGATAGGAATCCAAATTGGCCGAAATACGGCAGATGCCGCCCATTCAATTACCAGTAGCCACGCTAGCCGAATGGGGAGAACGCTGGCTCGGCATCGACGGGAGCGTCCCCGGAGAAGACAATGCGCCCGATAAGGCCGCTCAGCGCTTCAACAAAAAGCAGGGCATGGAATTTGGGCGCGTTTTTGATTTTGCATTCGGCACAGCCTTAGCAGAAATGCTTGGCGGCATTGACGTAGTTTCCCCGCGGGCAAGAGCTTTAACACCTGCCGAACCAGATTGCGTCGAAGTTGGAACAACACGAGTGATTGGCGGAATTAGGCCACAAAACTATGATGCGGCCTACCGACCTGATGGCCCCCGAACCGTGTTTGATAGCAAGACGCTGAATGACGAAGCCAGCATAAGAAAAAACTGGCAGAACATGGTTAACGATCTGGCTTCGGAAGCCGCCACTGTCCACATTCGATTTCCCTTCTGCATTGTTGCCTTCATCGTTGCCATGCCCGCGGTTGCGTTTAACGCGCTCTCGCAACGGCAACGCCGCGCCATCACGACTACACTGGAGCGTCTGGGCTCAAGGAAAGATGAGTTGGACCAACACCACTTGGCGGAGGCGATTGCATTGGTAGTATGGGATCCTTATACGGGACAGTTAGACAACGCGACACCGCCACCTGCATCTGTAATTAGTCTGGACTCCATGCCCCACCGAATCTACGCGAGTTATGCTGATCGCTATCAGCATTTGCCACCACATACGAGGTGAATATGGCCGCTCCACCAAGGAAGGAAATTTCTGAGCCGTTCAATAATAACAAGAACAACCCCGATGAGCGGAAACTAAGGGGCGGATACTACACACCCCAACCACTTGCCGACTACCTTTCAAATTGGGCAATCCGCAACCCCACCGATAGTGTGCTTGAACCAAGTTGCGGTGATGGCGCCATAGTAGCTTCTTCTGCAACCCGCTTAGATAAAAGAGGAAGGATTACGGCTATCGAAATCGTCCCGAAGGAACTGGAAAAAGCACAAAGTAGGCCATTCAGCACTACTCCAAACTTTGATTGGCGCTGTGGGAGTTTCTTCCGGTTCTTTCAGGATTTGGCAAATGCGGAGAAATTCGACGCGGTAATCGGAAATCCGCCGTTTATACGATTTCAGTATTTCGACAAGCGCGAGCGCGCCCTGGCTTTCAGCATGTTGAACGCATTTGGGTATCGACCAAATGGATTAGCCAATGCTTGGGCAGCATTTGTAGCATTGTCCGTAGAGTTGCTGAGGGAAGGGGGAAGGTTGGCGATGGTCGTTCCAGCCGAATTGCTCCAAGTGCAATATGCCGCTGAGTTGCGACACCGTCTACCCGCTCTCTTTGACGAAGTGCTCGTGATCGCGTTTAAGGAGCTTGTTTTCCCGGAGATTCAGCAGGAAGTTCTCTTGCTGCTAGCTGATGGCCGCAATAGAGATCGAGAACAGGTCGGCCAATTGCGCACGCTCGAAGTCAGAAACGGACAGGAATTGCCGAAACTTGACGACTTGTCGCGAGCTATACCCCATCTTCCTGAGCGTCACACTAACCAGGACATGAAGTGGACTTCGCTCTTTCTTGAAGATGACGAGTTCAGAGTCTTGCATGAGTCAAGAAGGCACGACAGCATAAGCAAGTTAGGTTCTCATGCTGATGTGGACGTGGGGATCGTTACGGGCCGCAATAGCTTTTTTGTTGTCGATAAACGTAGGGCTCAAGAATTGCAAGCAGACGGATTTTTCGTGAACGTAGTCGGCCGCACATCGGCGCTCAGGTCTATCCGATTTACAAAGGCTGATTTTCGGACCTTCAGTGAAAAACATCCATCCAAGCTACTGAACCTAAAAGGCTGGCGAAGAGCCGATTTTCCTAAGGTGCTTGAGGAGTATGTGCAAGAGGGAGAGAAACAGGACGTGCACAAGGGCTACAAGTGCCGTATTCGCCAACGCTGGTTTGACGTTCCGTCCGTATACATGCCAGACGCCTTCTTATTCCGGCAGATTCACCACGCCCCTTTACTCGTGGCCAATCATGCTCTTTCCACGTCGACCGACACTATTCATCGGGTACGCGTCTTTCCTGACGTTTCGATTGAGCAACTGTGCGCTTCGATGGTGAATTCGCTCACCTTTGCCTGGTCCGAGGTTGTAGGCCGAAGCTATGGAGGCGGTGTCCTTGAGTTAGAACCTCGAGAGGCCGAACAACTTCCAGTTCCCTTTACCTATGCCGGGGAAGTTGACGCAGATTATGTTGACGAGAAGCTCCGGTCGGGAGATATTTTAGCGGCATTGGATCATGGAGACAGGGTGTTGCTTCAAGAAGGTTGTGGCTACACAAGGCCTGAGTTGAAGCTAATGCGTTCTGCTTGGACACGCCTTCGCGAAAGGAGGCAACTCAGGCGATAGTACCCTTTGCTAACCACCCCCAGAACATTGCAAACCATTAAGGATGCTAAGTGCCTCACGGTAACCATTGGTTTCGCGTCAGAGAGATTCACACTGGTACATTTCTGGATTGCATACATAGCTGCTCTTGTGATGTTCGGCCAATATTGGAACTCTCTTCGTCCAAGCCGAGCTTACGCAGACGCCGAACCTTAGGGCACCTTAGCGATCAATACGTAGTCGCTTAGCTCGTTCTTGGAATGCTTCTTCGCCACCTTCAAGTATGTCGCATACCTTGGCCCGAATGCTGGCGTTTTCCAAGGAACCAGATACGTAATCAAGGTTGGGTAGCTTCCCAGGACGCAACTGTCCACAAGTTGCGACAATCACTTGATCGGCATCGGTATTAACAATCAGGTTTGCGTTATGCGTAACAATGATTATCTGGCGACGAAGTTTTGCTTCTCGAAATAGCCCTACAAGTTCTTCATAAATTGATTGTGGGTCTAGGTTTTCCTCAGGTTGATCAATTATGAGTGGCCTATCATCTTCTTGGTCGATTACGAGATAAAGCAGGAGCAGCACAATGCCGCGCGTTCCTGGGGAAAGAGTACTAATTTCAACGCCCTCATGCTCGATTCCATAGGACACGCGAACATGATCAGTACTGTAGAGCCAACTTGAAATTTGATCGGCCCAAGACAAGTATGCCGCATTGTCTGCTTTATCTACCGGTGCTCCAGCACGCAAACTCTCATCGTAGCGCTCGCGGAAAGCCTTCATCGCCGCCGCTACTGTATTAGCCGAACCAGCTTGCCACGCCTCAAGCAATACATCCATTGCTGCTTTCTTCAGGGCGCCTTTGCCCCGGAAATGCCCTGCTCTTCGTAGATCTAGGAGCCCTTCGCCCTTGGCTACCCAATCTTCGAGATCAACATTGCGCCTAATAGAAAAACCAAGTTTGCCTAGTGCACCCCCTGCGAACTGAAGACGTTTGCTAATCGGATCGTAAAGTTCCTTCAGGACCCGCTCTTCGGCTTCTATGCCCGCAAAAACTGCTTCGTAGTAGCCGTTTCGTTTTTCAAGCAAAGTGCTGATGTTCTTAAGGGCCTCATTTCCGACTTCGATTATTTTTCCCTGTTGCTCGATCTTGGACGTATTTTCTGTGATGCGAGCGGATAATTTCCGGTGCGCGATCTCTTTTTCTCTGGTTGCTCCAATAAGCTTGCGCAGACGCCTTTCCTCCCCTTCAAGCACATACAAAGGCAGACTTCGCAAGTCACTGCCTTGTGGGATTAAAGACGTCACCGTGTCTCCAGATTCGAGTTCCTCTTCCTGCGGCCGCTGCGCCTTGCGATTTTCTCCCTCCAACCCCTTAATCTGTTTCTTTGTGGATTCTTTGGCCAGTCTAATAACTTGATCAACATCTCCAACATAGTCCAACCGAAACGCAGCCCATTCTTCGTTCTGTAAGCCGGCATCTGCGTGACGTTCTAGCAAGCTCGCAAAACTGCGCTCCTGAAACTCTTCGCGAAATTCCCTTACCTCATCCGCCAATTTATTGAGTGCTTCCATACGGCGTCGCGCCTTTTGAATGCGCGTCCGTAATGCATTTGCTACCTCTGATACCTGCTCTAATGCCTTGGCGTGGGCTTGATTGTCCTTCGTTACCAGTTTCTTGCGTTCAGCCTCGTCCTTCTTAATTTGGTCCGTAAGTCTCCTAAGTGATTTCTTAGCAGCTTCTATTGCGTCAATTTTTGCTCGTTCTGTCGCGAGTATTGCTCGTAATTCAGTCAGACTTCTTTCACTACTCGATCGGGAGGCACGACTTCGGGAGGCCTTGATTTCCAGCAATTCTTCAAAGTCTCCCGCTCCCATTCGGTTCTCTGGGCGGTGGGCCTCAAAAACAACTCGCTCGATTTCTCGAACAAGCGCGTCTGATACACCTTCAGCTGAACAAAGTTGGTCAACGAATTGTTGCGATAAGTACTGAACAAGAACGTCCCGAGAATGAGCGTGATCGCTCAAATCTCTCATCCCGGCGGTTGTATCACTTCCGTCCCTCCACCCAAGAGTTACGGAAACATCTCCGATCAGGTCGATCGGCCGTCTGGCTCGCTTGACAAATGATGTGCCGCTCAAATGAGGATGCAAGGCATTCGCTCCTGCAGCAATCATTTCAACCAACGCGGTTTTACCCGAACCCCGCGCACCGATGATGCCAACAAGACCCGAATTCAACTCAATTTTTTCCTTCTTTAGCCAATCAGCATTGCGAACTGCAAGGGAATCAATCGTTCGACTTGCCAACGCGCCACTAGGTGGCGAATTGGCAACAATGACCCTAAGTTCAGGTTCTAAGCAGGCTTGGCGCAAAGACTCAAAACATGCATCGCCCTTTATCCATGTAAAGCGATCATGCGCTGGCGCACCGACTCGATCAACGCTATGTGCATCGCTTCCGTGTATACACGGCTTTGGACCCCCATATTTTTCTTTGATCTGAGCTAGGGAAGCGCTTCCTTTACCGAGCCAATACGCGCGATCACGTTGATTCGAAGAAAAAATTACGTGTGCAGTTCTTTCCAATTTTTGCCTTAGTGCGGCCAGAGATGCGTCATGTTGCAATCCAGCACTTCCATCCCCGCTCTTGGCGGAGATTGCAATCAGTGCATTCCTACGCATCCAATAGCTGTCTGACCACCTACTAAGAAATTGATCCGGACTGATCTTGAACTGGTTTACTCCTGCACTAAAGGCTTGGTCATCATCAAGTTGCTTTCCGGTATGAGCCCGCCCCAATCGAATTAATTCATCGCGACTACAGCTGTACTCATCATCGCCTGCCTTAAATGTCAGCTTTCTCAGGAAGCGCTGGATTTCAATAACATGCTCAGGATCATCTGGAGAAACTAACAAGTGAAAATTAATTGGCGTTCCCCTGGGAGTTCCGACTGCGTACCGGAGTTCCACATTTGGAAACACAAGCTTTACATTCGTTATGCGTCCTTGAGATTGGTATTCGCAAACTCTCTCATAATTCCCAATACCGCAATAGTCGGTGATCCCCAGTGCTTCAATAGAAGGATTCGATGCTTCTATGCGATCCAAGAATTCGTCCCAGCCATCATCTCCTTCATATTGGTCATTCAGTGCAGTTCCAGGCGTATGCAAATGGGGGTCCCAACGTCGCCACATCGAGCCGCGAGAATCACTACTCGCCTTCAATTGGTACTCCTCTGACTCCAATTCCTAGCGCAGTGTGATTTGCGTCTAACTTGTTGTTCCTAGAGGAGGGGGCCGGGATCGTCGGGGCCCATCATCGCTTCGCGCAGCGCCGGCAGCGGCGCGTTGCCGAGCGACAGCAGCTGCTCGTGAAACTCCTTCCAGGCCGCGCGCCCGCCCCGGGACGCGGTCCAGTCCTCGCGCATCTTCACGATGATGAGCTTGCCCAGCGTATAGACGAAGTAGTCGGGATCGTAGGTTCCCCTGAGCGCCTGCTGCTGCGCGTTGCCCGGATCCAGGTAGGCCAGTTCCGCGAACATCCGCTGCGAGGTGTCGACGTCCATGCCCTCCACGTGCAGCCCGATGGATGACAGGAACCGCACGTCGCGCATCAGCGCGTCCAGGATCTGACCGACCTGAAGCAGCGGCTTTCCTTCGCCCAGCCCCGCTTCCTGCATCAGCTCCTCGGTGTAGTGGGCCCAGCCCTCGCTGAGCATGGCGTTCCAGATGATCTTGCCCATCCGGTTGGCGGAGCGCTTGATATAGAGCGAATGCAGGAAATGCCCGGGCCAGACCTCATGCACCGAGGTGTTGAGCAGGTCGGCTTCGCCGGGCACGTACTGCCGCTGCACTTCCGGCGGCCATTCCGGGTCCGGGCCGGCGATGTAGTAGATGGCGGGCAAGCCTTCCTCGTAGGCGCCGGGAATCTCGATGTAAGCGGAATTGGTGCGCCGGTAGGCCGGCGCCTCCGCCACAAAGGCGGTCTCGTCGCCGGGGATGCCGATGATGTCGGACTGGACCAGGAATTCCCTGAGTTCAGGTAACTGTTCGTTGGCGCGGGCCACCGCGCCCTGTTCGGGCTTGTCGTCGCGCACCATGGCGGCGCACTCGCCGATCGTGATTTCCGGATCGATCAGCTTGCAGGTCGTTCGCAACAGCTCGAGGTTGCGCGCCAGGTCGGCCTGCGCCACGCCCTTCAGCGTCTTCCAGTCCAGCTCGATCCGGTAACGGCGCCAAAGCAGTTCCCGGTAGCGTTCTTCCCCGAGGGCGAAGTCGCCGCTCGCATCCTCGAGGCGCAGCTCCAGCCAGGTCTCGACTTCACGCAGCGCCTGCACGGCCGGCGCCAGCGCTTCGGCAAAAGCGGCCTGCAGGTCCTCGTCCTCGACATCGGCGAACAGGCCGGGCGCGTCGCCCTCGAGATGCGACGCCAGTCCGCCGAAGTTCACCAGCGCGGTGCGGACGAACGGCCGCGCAAAAGGCGGCTCAAGCGTGCCGCGCATCTGCTCGAGATAGGCCGGGACCTTCTGCAGGTGGGCGGTCAGGGCCGCCAGCCGTTCATCCTTGGGGGCGTATTCGCGCGATACGTAGACGCTGGGGCTCAGGCGCCCCGCGTACCAGGCCGGATTGCGCAAGTGATACTCCGCCACCTCCACGCTGAACAGCATGCTCTCGATGGAGGCGACGAGATGGCTGCGCTCAAGGTCCTTTTCCGGACTCAGGGATTCCGCGGAAAACTCCTCCTGCGCCCTCCGGGCGTACCGCCGCAGCATGTCGCCTCGTTCGCGAATCGCCCGCGCGCCCATGTCCGGAAGTTGCCCGTCGAATTCGTGCCGGCCGGCCCACACGGCGCGCGTCGGCTCGGCGGCGAACAGGTCCTCGATGAACTCCCCGGTGAATCGTCCCCACGCGGATTCGGCCATGGCCATCTGCTGCTCCTCCGGCGCCTCTCCGCCGCATCCCGACATCGCGCCGGCCGCCGCCGCCAGGACGGCAATCAGGCGGAAGGTGGTTTTGCGCAGGTCCATGAGCAGAGGCCTGCAAATTGTATCTGGCCCGCGGACCGGCGGCGTGTCGAGCGGCTAGTCCTCTTCCTCCGACCGGAAGTCCCGGTGGCAGCTCCGGCAGGCGTCGGCCAGCCGACTCAGCGACTGCACCATGAACTCCCGGTCGCCCGAACCGGCCGCGGCAACCAGGTTGCGGCCCTCGCGTTCGGCCGCCTCGGCCCGGTTCAGGAACTGCTCGGGCCTCTGCCATATGCCCGGCAGGGCCGAGGTATCGCCCTCGGAGGACTCGGGCGGAAACAGCGAACTTACGAGCTGCGCGTTCAGCCCCAGCGACGTGGCCTGGGTTTCGACGTGGCTTTCCTCCAGCTCCAGGCCCCCGGCCAGCAGTTCGGTCAGTGCCGAGAGGTGCGCCGCCATGCTCAGCATGACGTCCTTGCGGTAGTCGATCAGGCCCTGTTCGTCCGCCGCGGCGACGGCCAGCAGAAAGACGGCCCCGATGGCCGCCGCGAACCCCCGGCTTGCGCGCCCCGCCCGCATCGCATCAGGGCGGCAGCGCGGCGCGCCACGACGCCGGTGTCGCGCGACGATACGGTCGTGACACGACACTAGAGCTCGCGCAGGGCCGAGGTGACCTGCGCGGTCGCCGCCCGCACCGCGGGAAAGATTCCACCCACCAGGCCCACGATCAACGCCGCCACGATTCCCCTTCCGAGGAGGTCCGGCGTCACGGCGAAATTGAAAACGACCTGGCTGAAACTGGCGGCCAGCGTGGAAGCCTGAAAGCCGTTCAGGGCGAACCAGGCGACGGCGCAGCCGAGCACGCCGCCAAGCAACGCCAGCACCACCGACTCCAGCAGAGTCGCCAGGGCGGTGGGGAAAGAGCCGAAGCCGACCGCCCGCAACGTGGCGAGCTCGCGGGCCCTGGCCGCGATCGACGCGTACATGGCGTTCAGCGCGGCGAAAACGGCGCCAATGCCCATGAGAATGGATATCGGCAGGCCTATGTTGGTGATCAGCGCGGCCGTGTCCTCGGCCTGGTCGGAGTAGAACTGCTTCTCGCTCCAGACGTCCACGCTCAGCCGCTGGTCGTCGCCCAGCGCCTCTTCCAGTTGCAGACGGCCGTCGTCGTCCTCCACGCGGGCGCGCACCACCTGGAAGCCGCTGCCGAGCTGATACGCCGACTGGAGCACGTTGACGTCGCACCACAGCTCCGATTCGAATACGGAGCCGCCGGTCTCGAACACCCCGGTCACCAGCCACTCGGTCTTGCCGAAGCGGATGGTCTGCCCGGGCTCCAGGCCCACGAACTGATTGCGCGCGCCCCGCCCGGCGATCAGCTCGAACCGCCCGGGCGTGAATTCCCGGCCCTCCGCCAGACGATAGTCGTTGCGCAGCGAGAAGCCCGTGGGCTGGATGCCGCGCAGCGCCACGTTGGCCTCGGTGCCGGACGACTTGCCCACGGCGTTGACAATCCAGAACAGTTCCGCGGACACTTCCGGCTCTCCGTCCGCGGCGCGGGCGATGCCCGGGGCGTAGCGAACCACGTCCGCCTGCTCTCCGGTGAAGCGGCTGTTGAGTTCCGCGGTGGAGCCGCTGCGAAGGACCAGCGCCACGTTTTCCTGCCCGGTCCCGTCCATGGTCTTCTCGAATCCCGACGCCATGGAAAGCACGCCGGCGAACACGCCGGTGAGCGCGGCGATGCCGGACATGGCCACCGCGGCCGTACCGGGCCTGCGCGGCAGGCTGCGCAGGTTCAGGGCCGCGAGGGCCGCCGTCTGCGTCAGCCAGCCGAACACGGCATCAGGTGGTGCGCAACAGCGCCACGATGTCCAGCCTGAGCGCGCGGATCACAGGCGGCAGCACGGACCCCAGGCTGATCGCCAGCATCAGAGCCAGGCCCAGCGTTACGGAAAAGGCGCCGATATGCAGGCCGGCCGGGAACATGGCCCCCATGGTTCCGGCCACGACCGTCAGGGCGCCCCATCCCAGCAACATCGCCAGGATGCCCACGGGCAGGACCAGCAGCAGGCCCTCCAGGACCGTCAGCCGGAAGATGCTCCCGGACGTGAAGCCCAGCGTCTTGAGCACGCCCATTTCGTGGATCCGCTCGCGCACAGACTGCGCCATCGTGTGGCCGGTCACGAGCAGGATCATGAACACGACCGCCGCCAGGATCAGCGTCACGATCAGCCCGATGTTGCCGAACTGCTGCGCGTATTCCTGCGCGAAGGCGGCCTCGGTGTTGGTCTTGGTTTCGGCCGGCGAATTCTCGAATTCCGCGTCGATCGAGGCCATCAGGTCCTCGATGGGCATCGAGCCGTCGCCCTTGGACACGTACCAGCCGACGGTGCCCTTACCGAAGGCACGGGCCTCGTCGAAATAATCGTAGTGAAACAACACCACGCCCGCGTTCATGCCGGCGTCGGTGTCGTCGAAAATGCCTTCGATTTCGAACTCCCAGACGTCGCTGCCGTTGTTTCGCGTCCAGATGCTGGACCTCAGCGGAACGAGGTCGCCGATTTCCCAGCCGTACTGGGTGGCCACCGGCCGGCCCACGATGGCTCCGCCCCGATTGGCCAGCCAGGCCTGCCTCTGTTCGTCGGAAAGCTTTATTTCGGGATTGAGCGCCAGGTATTCCTCGGCCACCACCGGATACTGGGCGAATTCGGGGTTGTCCTGGTAGCGGGCGCCGAACCAGGTGCCGTGGGACACGGCGCCGACGCCCGACAGACGCTCGATCCGCGACTGGTAGGCCACGGGCAGCATCATGATCAGCGACACCTTGTGCGAGGTCAGCAGCCGTTCCTGCGCTTCGACGCCGACGTCGCTCAGGGAGAACGCGATCCGCAGGCCCTCGAGCAGGGTGAAGAGAAAGAACACCACCAGCACCGCCAGCATCGTGAAGACGGTGCGGATGGGCTTGCGCCAGAGGTTGCGCCAGATCAGTGTGAAGCGGTTCATCAGTGGATTTCCTCCGGCGCCGCGCCGAGCTCGCCCTTGTCCAGGTGCAGCACGCGGTGGGCGAAGGAAGCGGCGCGCGGATCGTGGGTGACCATGATGATGGTCTTGCCGTAGTCGCGGTTCAGCCGTTGCAGCAGGACCATGATTTCATCGGCGGTCGCGCGGTCCAGGTCGCCCGTGGGCTCGTCGCACAGCAGTATGGGCGGATCGGACACGATGGCGCGCGCGATCGCCACGCGCTGTTCCTGACCGCCCGACAACTCCCGCGGATAGTGTTTGGCCCGGTCCGCCAGACCCACCAGTTGCAGCGCGGTGTTGACGTGCTTCTTGCGCTGCGAGGCCGAAAGGGAAGTCAGCAGCAACGGCAGGCCGACATTGCGGGCGGCGGTCAGCACCGGCAACAGGTTGTAGAACTGGAAGATAAACCCGATGTTGCTCGCCCGCCACTTGGCCAGCGCGCCCGTCGACAGCTTGCTGATGTTCCTGCCGTCCACCTCCACGTCGCCCCTGGTCGGCTTGTCGAGACCGCCCAGGAGGTTCAGGAGCGTGGTCTTGCCGGACCCCGAAGGGCCCATCAGGCCAACGAAATCGCTCTCTTCGATGCCCAGCGATATGCCGTCGAGCACGCGTACAAGCTCGCGCCCCTTGCGGTAATTCTTGCTGACTTCCGCCAGGCGGATCAATTGTCGGGCCATGAATCGCGCCTTCCTGTCCTGTGCCTCAAGGATATTGAATTTCCGCTCCGTCGGATAGCCCCGCGGGCGGATCGAGGATGACCCGCTCGCCCGGCGACAGACCGGAAAGAACCACCACCCGCCGGCCGTCGCGCTCGCCCGCCACGACGCCGCGGCGCAGGGCCCTTCCTTCTTCGGCAACGTAAACCCAGTGATCGTCCGCCGGTCCCTGCAGGGCCGACGACGCGATGTTCAGACGGGGCGGGCCGGCCGTGGCCGCCGGAGCCGGCTGACCCGCCTCGATGAACGATACCTTTGCGCCCATGTCCGGAAGAATGCGCGGGTCGCGCTGGAGAATGCCGACCCGCACCCGCACCGTGGCCTTCTCGCGGTTGGCCGCGGGCACGATCGCGATCACTTCCGCGGGAATGTGCCAGGAAGGATAGGCGTCCAGCCGTGCCGTCACCGCGCCTCCGGGCTGCACGCGCTGCAGGTAGGCCTCGTTGACGTCCACCTCGATTTCCAGCGATTCCATGTCCACCAGCGTGCAGATGCCGGTGCGCGTGAATCCGCCGCCCGCGGATACGGGCGAGACCATTTCACCGGGCTGTGCGTTCTTGTCGATGACCACGCCGGCAAAGGGAGCGCGAATGACCGTCTCGCTGTGCGCCTGCCGCTGCACCGACACCGCGCGCTCCGCGACCGTCACCGCGGCGCCGTTGGATTCGAGGCGGGCGCTCAGCCGGTCGCGGGCGGCCCTGGCGGCGTCCAGCTCGGCTTCGCTGGCCAGTCCCCGGCCGTGCAGTTCCGACAGACGGGTGAAGGACAGTTCGGCCTCATGAAGCTCGGCGCGGGTTTCGCCCAGCGCGCTGCGCGCGGAAGTGAGCTGCGCTTCCGCCAGGCGCAGCTGCGCGAGTTCCGCCGCATCGTCCAGTTCGGCCACGACCTGGCCCTCGTCCACGGTCATGCCTTCCTCCACCAGCACCCTGCGGATTCTTCCGGTGCGCTGGGACGACACGGTGGCGGCGCGCCGCGCGGTCACATAGCCGCTGGCGTCCAGGACGCTGGCGGCAGCGCCGGGCGACGACGAACGCACCGTTTCGACGCGCACCGCCGTCGCGGATCCGGGCCAGAACCAGGCGGCCAGCAGCGCAAGCACGCCGGCCACGCAAACCGTGCCGATCGACGGCCACAGGAATCGCCTCAGGCGGCTTTCCGGGGGCTGCTCATCCCTCGGAATGCGCAGCCCCTCGAGGCTTGGGCGGTCGCCGGTCTCGCTCATTGAGCGCCGGGCGGGGCGCCGGCCGCCTGGATGGCGGGGACGCTCTCGCTCGCGGGGGCATCCGTACCGGTTATCGGCTCGGAGAACCCGAGGTCGGCGGGCTGTGCCGGCCGGCCGCCGGACGGATCGGATTCATGCTGCGACAGGATCGTATCCATGGCCTGGAAAAACGCCTCGACAAGCGGTCCGCTGTAGCGGCCCACCGGCGTGCCGTTGTAGATGACCCGCGTCCCGTCCTGCACGAATTCCCGCACGAGGGGCTCGTTCCAGTCGGGATAGTCGATGGGATGGTAGCGGCTGTATTCGTCGAAACCCTCGTAATTGACCATGGCGTGCCCGAAGGCGGTGTCGGTGTTCTCGGCGAAGAACGAGACGGGCAGGTTGACGACGTAGTCGTAGCCGGCGTTGATGCCGTTCCAGTACGCCTCGTTGGTGGACAGGTACCGGTCGTCGGGATCGTTGAGCGGATCGGCGAAATTCTCCTGGCTCACCACCACATCGCTGCGGGAAAAGCCGTAACTCTCCAGCACTTCGCGGACATCGTTCTCAATCGCTTCGAGATACGGCGGTCCCAGTTCCAGCCAGGCTTCGTGCGGAACGTTGTCCCAGGGCATTCCATGGCTCGATATCACCACCTTTACGGAATCCGCGGGCGAAAACGTGTCCAGCCGGTCCCTCAGCATACGGGTGTAGGCGGTGCGGATGACCGGGAATTCGCCCAGGTGCGGAGTGACGATCACCTTGATGTGCCTGCCGTGCTCTTCCTCCCACTCGTGGATGTAGTGAATGGCGTGCTTGACGCTGCTGTTGAATTCCTCGTGGTGCGAGTAGACCGGCCGCGGGATGGCCAGCAATACCGTGTCCACACCGGTGTCCAGCAACTCGTACATGGCCTTGCGCGCCATGCCCAGGTGTTCGGCGGTCACCCAGGCCCAGGGGATGTCGCCGTACTTTTCGTGCACCCGCTGCATGGCGTCCTCGGCGAGGATGCGGCTGCCTTCCTCGTGAGGTATCCGGCCGTCCATGAAACCCTTGCCGGGCGCGTAGTAAAACACCCGGCACTTGGTGATCAGCCTGGCCGCCGAGGTGGGCATGCCGGCCTTGCGGCCGGGAAGCAGGAAGAAGCCCTGGGACATGTAGGTGGTGGTGGAGGGCGGCGACCAGACGACCTCGCCGGTGAGGTACTTGTCGGCGTACGGGACGCCGTCGTAATCGGTATCGCGCCCCATGTGGTCGATCAGCCGGGTGGGAGTGAATTCCTCGAATTCGTAATAGCGCTCCGCGTCCATGAGCACCACTCCGCGGTCGCCGCCGGCAAAATTTCGGATCGGCCAGGGAATGTACTGAAGGCTCTTCTGCGACAGCACGTAGTAATCCTCGAAACGCAGTTTTTCCGGCTGGATGAGGTGCGAGATGAAAACGCCCACGCGGCCCTCGGGCACGGTGTCCTGGGTCTTGTAGTAGGCGAAATAGTTCGGCTCCGCCAGTTGCGGCGGCGTGCTGTTCATGTACCGGAACACGCCGTAGCCGGCCACCGCGAGCGTAAAGACCGCGATCACGGCCACGACGAGTATCTTCCCGAGTATCTTCATCATTTCGGTTACCCCTCGGCTTCAGGAGTGTCGACAGGCTCGGCGAACGGCACGCGGTCCAGCCAGGCGCGCGCGTCCGTGGAGGTTTCGCGCGGCGCTTCCTGTATCGCCATGTGCCCCACGCCGGGATAAATGATAGTCTCGACCGAAGGCGCGCCGGTCAGCAGCCGGGCCAGTTCGTCGGCCAGTTCCACGTGCACCTGCGGATTGTCCTCGCCCCACTGGATCAGGACGGGCGCCGACACCTGCCCGATCAGTTCCTCGATGTTGCCGGAAATGTACTGACGCAGTCGTGCCAGTTGCGCCGGGCGCTGTCCTTCCAGGCGCCAGAGATCGTGCCAGCGGTCGATGAGTTCGGGGGAAACCCGTTCCGGATCGCCGAAGCCGCCCTTCAGCATGAATTCCGGAAGCGCGCGGGGAGTGATCCAGCGAACCAGGGCCGTAACCGGCGACATGCGGGGCGGCGCCTGGCGCCCGCGAACGCCGGGCTCCAGCGAGCCGGGCGAAATCAGGCCCAGGCCGGCCACCTTGTGCGGGTTGCGAACGGTGTAGTGGATGGCGACCGTGCCGCCCAGCGAAGTGCCGACGATCGTGCAGCGCTCCACGCCCAGGCGATCGAGCAGCCGCTCCATCAGGTCCACCGTGCGGGGCAGGCTGTAGTCGCCGGTCGCGTCGGCCCCGGACAGGCCGTGACTGGTCATGTCGAAGCGAATGACGCGGTAGCGGTCCTTCAGCGCGTCCACCCAGGGGTCCCAGCCGATCAGGCTGGCGAAATTGGCGTGGATCAGCACCACGGCGGGGCCCTGGCCCTCGTCGCGGTAGTGGATGCGGGCCCCGTCGATCTCGGCGAATTGCGAGGCCGACGTGCCGTAGCGGGCTTCGAGCGTCTCGGCCGGGATGTCCCGCCAGGTCCAGGCGGCGACGCCGAATGCGATCAGCGCAAGGGCGATCAGCCCGCCGGCGGTCCAGGCCAGCGCCAGAAAAACACCGCGCAGAATCCTCACAGCGCCTGTCCCGGGCGCGGACCTTCGGAAGCGACCAGCAGCAGCGGCCCCTGGGACACCACCACGCCGCCGCGCTGCTCCAGCGTAACGGCGAAGGCCACCGGCTGTTTCACGTTCAGCTTTGCGTCCACGGCCACAACGATATCGCCATCGGCCAAGGCGTCAAATACGCCGCCGTCAACGGGATGCTCATAGCGGTCCGGGACCACGATCCACAACTGGTATTGCTGCGACTCGGGATCGTTCGGCGGCAATCCGGCGAATCGCATCTCGCCGGCCTGCAGCGTATCGCTCCAGGCGATTTCGCCGCGCACCTGCTCGTAACCGCTGATGTCCGATCGCCAGGGCAGCCTGACGACGTCGGGCGCCGCCTGCACCGAAACGCGGTCCGGGACGGTCGGCTGGCGCGGCAGCAGCACGGTATTGACGATCCAGACGAGAACCATGGCCGTGGCCGCGGCCCATCCCCAGCGGGTCGGCCAGTTGGCCCGCCTTGCCCGCGGGGCGCTGTCCACGGTCCGGGCTCGGGCCATGCCCAGCAAGCGCTCGCGCAGGTCCCCGGGCATCCGCCGCCAGGCCTCGCGGTCCTCGGCCAGGAAGGCGGCCTGCCCCAGGGCCGCGGCTTCGTGCATGGCGTCGCGTTCGCGGATGCGTTCGGCGACCGGCATGTCGCCGAGCAATTGCTGCAACTCGCTGAACTCCGCGTCGTCGAGACGCTCCCCGGCGGCCTCAGCCGCAAGCAGTTCGCGGATTCTTTCAGCCGGCGTCATTGTCAGCCTCCCCGCGCTCCACCTTGAGCGCCGCCCGCAGCCGGATAAGGCTGCGGCGGATACGCGTCTTGACGGTTCCCAAGGGCATATTCAGGCGTTTCGCGATCTCGCTATGTGAATAGCCTTCGTAAAGGGACAGCGAAAGGATTTCCCTTTCGTTGCCGGACAGCTCGCGCAGCAGCGGCTGGACCCGCATCATGTCGAGCTGGGCGTCGAGCCGGGCCTGGTCGCTGCTGTTGTGGTCCACCTCGTCGCCGACCAGCGGCACGCCGCCGGAAAAACGGGCCTCGTGGCGGACCTGGTCCACGATCCGCCGGCGCGCGACCGTGAGCACGAAGGTCAGTTCGCTGCCGCGATCGGGGCGGAACCGACCGGCGCTGGACCAAAGCGAAAGGAAGGCTTCCTGCACCGACTCCTGGGCGATCGGGGAGGCGCCGAAATAGCGCCGCGCCAGCGACCAGACCAGATCGCCGTACTGGTCCACGAGTTCGTTCATTGCGCCCGGATCGCCGTCCGCGATCCGCTCGAGTATTGCGGGGCCGGACGCAGGCGTCGCGCCGGTCGTTGCCGCCTTGCCCCTGTTCACGCGATCATCCAAGCAGTCGTTCGGACCCGAGAGAGACCGGATTGTATTCGCACGAGTTCCAGGCGGGCCGTTCTGGCATAGACTGAGGCGAGCGCAGCCTCGAGGTTGGGAAAGCATGAATCGGCTGGAGGAAGCAAGCAGTCCGTACCTGCTGCAGCACGCGGACAACCCGGTGCACTGGCACCCCTGGGACGAGGAAGCCCTGCGCGCCGCGCGGGAATCCGGGCGCCCGATCCTGCTTTCGGTGGGCTATTCGGCCTGCCACTGGTGCCACGTCATGGCCCACGAGTCGTTCGAGGACGACGCCACCGCCGAAGTCATGAACGAGCTGTTCGTGAACGTGAAGGTGGACCGCGAGGAGCGCCCGGACCTGGACAAGGTGTATCAGACCAGCCATCAGTTGCTGACGCGCCGGGCCGGCGGCTGGCCGCTGACCGTGTTCCTGACCCACGACGAACTGCTTCCGTTCTTCGCCGGAACGTATTTCCCCAAGGCGCCGCGTTTCGGAATGCCGGCCTTCACAGACCTGCTCAGGAACGTCGCCGCCTACTACGCGGGCCGGCGCGAGGAGGCGCGCGGCAACGGCAAGGCGGTCCGGGAAATGCTGGCCCGGATTGCGGCGCCCGGCGCGCCGTTCGCCGGCGAGCTCGACGAGCAGCCGCTGACCGCCGCGGTCGAGCAGATGCGCTCGGCGTTCGACCCCGTGCACGGCGGCACCCAGGGCGCGCCGAAGTTTCCGCGGCCGGCGGACATGGAACTGCTGATCCGGCGCGCCTCGCAGCCGGGCGGCGAAGCGGCCCGCGAAATGCTCGAGACCACGCTCGACGCGATGGCCGCGGGCGGGCTCAACGATCACCTCGGGGGCGGATTCTTCCGCTACTCGGTGGACGCCCGCTGGGAGATCCCGCATTTCGAGAAGATGCTCTACGACAACGCGGCGCTGCTGTCGGCCTACGCCCTGGCGTTTCAGTTCACCGGCAGGCAACGCTACGCCGAGGTGGCCGACGCCACGGCCGGGTGGCTGATGCGCGACATGCGCCACGAGGGCGGGGCGTTCTTTGCCGCCCTGGACGCCGATTCCGAAGGCGAGGAAGGCGTCTACTACCTGTGGAAGCCCGAGGAAGTCAGGGAACTGCTGCCGGATGGCGAATACGGCGGCTTCGCGTCGCGCTACGGACTGGACCGCGGACCCAATTTCGAGGAAAGCGCCTGGCACCTGGTGGAGCGGCCCGCGCCGGACGCCGCGGAGGCGGACCTGAGCGGCGCGCGGCAACGCCTGCTCGAGGCGCGCACCCGTCGCGAGCGCCCCATGCGCGACGACAAGCTGCTGACCGCCTGGAACGCGATGACGGTGCGCGGGCTGGCGATCGCGGGCCGTTGTCTCGAACGCCCGGACCTGACCGCGGCGGCGGAAGAGGCGGCCGACTTCATCGTCGCCGAGTTGACGCAAGACGGCCGGCTGCTTGCCTGCTGGACCGACGGGCGGGCCGGCGGAGAGGGGTTCCTGGACGACTACGCGTTCTTCATCGACGCCCTGCTGGAGCTGGGCGGCGAGCGGCAGGCCACGGCCGAGGCGCTGGCGCGGACCATGCTGGACAGTTTCGAGGATCCCGACAACGGCGGGTTCTATTTCACCTCCGCCAACCACGAGACACTGATCCACCGTCCGCGCTCGCTTTCCGACGACGCACTTCCTTCCGGCGCGGCGGTCGCGGCGCGCGCCCTGCTGCGGCTGTCGCAGATCGCCCCCGGCGTTCGCTACGCGGCCGCGGCGGAGCGCGTCCTGAGGACCGGCTGGGAGCACATGAGCCAGCATCCGCTGTCGCACACGGCGCTGTGCCTGGCGCTGGACGAGTGGCTTCGCCCCAACGCCTGCCGCCTGGACGGAACCTGCTGATCCCCCGCCGCGAGGGCGTGGTATAAACGCGCACTTCAAGCAAGGGAGTCAGACTCATGAATTCAGCACCCCGAATCCGGAACATCGTCAAGCGCACCACGCTGATCGTCCGGGACATGGAGAAGAGCCGCCGCTGGTACGAACACGTGCTGGGCATGAAGACCTGGATCGACATGCCGTACACGCTTTCGGGCAAGGGCATCGCGGCCGGCAAGAAGGGCGATGTCACGCACCTGGTGATCATGCAGTGCGAGGACCCGCGCATCGGCATGATCGGTCTTCTGCAATGGGTGGACCCGCCTCTGCCGGCGCCGGAGATTCCGACTTCGGTGGGTTACGGGACGCCGGTGTTCGTGGTGGATACGGAAGACGCGGCGGAGGTTGCGCGCCGGGCCGCGGAGCTGGGCACGCGGGTGCATACGCCGGAGAGGACCTTCAAGGTTACGGGGTCCAAGGGCGAGACGCGGCACCTTCTGGGGTGTGCGATTTTCGATCCGGACGGGTATTTTTACGAGTGCAACCAGGTGCTGCGGATCGACGATCCCGAGTAGCGCGTTCCCTCGCCTTTTTCCCGGGAACGGGCTGATAGACTTCGGCGGAGATGATCGAATACCCGCAGTTCGATCCCGTGGCGCTGCGCATCGGTTCGCTGGCGATACGGTGGTACGGGCTGATGTACCTGTTCGGCTTCGTCGCCGCCTGGTGGCTGGCGCATCGACGGGCCCGCCGGCCCGACAGCACGTTCACGCCGATCATGGTCCAGGACCTGATCTTCTACTCCTGCCTGGGCGTGATCGCGGGCGGGCGCCTGGGCTACCTCTTCTTCTACGGCTGGACGCAGATCCTCGAGGATCCGCTCTACATCGTGCGGATCTGGGAAGGCGGCATGTCGTTTCACGGCGGGCTGCTGGGCGTGTGCGCCGCAGTTCTCCTGTTCGCCCGCAAGTACTCGCGCACGTTCGTCGAAACGGCGGATTTCGTCGTTCCGCTGGTGCCGATCGGCCTGGGCGCCGGGCGTATCGGGAATTTCATCAACGGCGAACTCTGGGGCAAGCCCAGCGACGCGCCCTGGGCGTTCATCGTGGACGGCGTCGGCCGGCACCCCACGCAGTTGTACGAGGCCTTTCTCGAGGGACTGGTGCTGTTCGTCGTCCTTTGGTGGTACACGGCGCCTTCGGCCGCGCGGCGCGGCCTGGGACGCGCCACCGGACTGTTCCTGGCCGGCTACGGGACCTTCCGTCTGCTGGTGGAATTCCTGCGCGTGCCGGACGCGCACCTCGGCTACCTCGCCTTCGACTGGCTGACCATGGGACAGCTCCTGAGCCTGCCGATGATCGGCTTCGGCCTTTGGCTGCTCGCCCGGCGCGCGCCGCGGCCGGTATAGGCGCATGCGGCAATACCTCAGTCTTCTCGAGGAGGTACTGGAATCGGGAGCCGAGCGCCGCGACCGCACCGGCACGGGCACGCGGGCGCTGTTCGGGCGCCAGATTCGTTTCGACCTGGCCGACGGCTTTCCCATGCTCACCACCAAGAAGCTTCCCCTGCGGGTGATCGCGGTCGAGCTGCTGTGGTTCCTGCGCGGCGGCACCAACGTGCGCTGGCTGCAGGACCGCGGCGTGAAGATCTGGGATGAGTGGGCCGACGAGGACGGCAATCTGGGGCCGGTCTACGGGGCGCAATGGCGGGCTTGGCCGGACGGCAACGGCGGCGCGATCGACCAGGTGGACCAGGCGCTGGAAATGATCCGAAACGACCCTCATTCGCGAAGAATCATCATCAACGCCTGGAACGTAGCCGAGATTCCGCGAATGAAACTCCCGCCCTGCCACATGATGCTGCAACTGCACGTCAGCGGCGGCAGGCTGTCGGGCCAGCTTTACCAGCGCAGCGCCGACCTGTTCCTGGGCGTTCCCTTCAATATCGCGTCGTATGCGCTGCTGCTGTCGATGATGGCGGAACAGACGGCGCTCGAGCCCGGCGATTTCGTCTGGACCGGCGGCGACTGCCACCTGTACAGCAACCACTACGATCAGGCCCGCGAGCAGCTTTCCCGCGAACCGCGCCCCCTTCCCGAACTCAGGATCAGGGCGGGACGAAAATCCATCGACGACTACGTGGAAACCGACTTCGAGCTGATCGGCTACGATCCGCACCCCCATATTCCGGCGCCGATATCAGTGTGAAGCGCATCAGAAAGGAGAACGAAATGATCAACAAGCCAGTCCCCGCAAACGATTCCGGACTTGACCGGCGCACGGTCCTGAAGGGCCTGGGCGCGGGGGCACTGGGAGCGTCGGCGCTCTCCGGATGCGCGGCCGAGCAAAGCACCACGCGCGTGCCGCTGGACCTCAACGATCCCGTTGCGCGCTTTCGCGCGCGAGTCAAGGTGTTCGGGTCGCTGGCCGAGGAAACGGTGCACCGGGTCTCGCGCGGTCACGTCTGGGGCTATGTCCACGAGGGCAACCTCGAGCCGCTGTTCAGCATGATCAACTACAACGTGACCCGCTGGCGGCAGGCGGAGGAGCACAAGTTCGTGGCCACGATGAACGAAACGGCGCTCTTTACCCGCTTCGACACCGACGAGGTGATCTCCCACTGGGACAACATCTACACCGGGGAAACGGTAGAAGTACAGCACTACTTCACCGGGCCGATCACCGTCGAGAACACGCTGGAAGGAACGATCACCGACGAAACGGCAACGATGAAGCCGAAGAACATGGAATGGTGGACGGTGGGCGGCAGGCTGTTCATCCCGATCCGCTCGCAATTCCGGTTTCCCAACCCGCTGCGTCCGGAAGTCTGGCCCAAGGCCTCCGTGGGCCCCATCTTCCACTGGGACTCGTTCATGTTCCTGATGGCGGAACTCGCCGACGTCGAGAACCCGGAACTGAGCAGGGCGCCGGCGATAAGCCACTACCAGGAAACCCTGAACTGGAACCACTGGATGCTCATGGGGCAGCGGCCCGGGCGCCAGCTCTCCCGCGGCTACGGCTGCAAGCTGGACAGCCTCGAGGAGATGCCCGCCAACCTGCGCGCCACGCTGGACGAACATGCGCCGGAAATGTTCGATCTCGAGAACTGGACCGAGGTGAGGGACGACATGAAGGAATTCATCAAGAACCGAACGCCCGCCACAGTCGAGCCGGAAGAATGATCTCGGGCGAGGACATTCACGTCGACGTGGAGCCGGCCTATCTGGGGCAGGATTCGCAGGGCGACCGCTACGTATTCAGCTACACGATCACGATCTCGAACCGCGGCGGGGAGCCCGCCCGGCTGCTGACGCGGCACTGGATCATCACCGACGGCAACGGGCACGTCGAGGAGGTGTTCGGGGACGGCGTGGTGGGCGAGCAGCCCCGGCTGCTCCCGGGCGAGAGCCACCGCTACACCAGCGGCGCGATCATCGATACGCCGTTCGGGACGATGCAGGGCAGCTACGGCATGGTCACCGACGGCGGCCAGGACTTCAAGGCGCCGATCCCCGTATTCCGCCTCCAGACCCCCGGCGTCCTGCACTGAATCGGTAGCCCGGCCGATGGCGGTATGGGCGGTGGGGGACGTGCAGGGGTGTCTCGGGCCCCTGGACGAGTTGCTGGATCGGATCGGGTTCGAGCCGGGGCGCGACCGGCTCTGGTTCTGCGGCGACCTGGTCAACCGCGGGCCGGACTCGGCCGGCGTGCTCACACGGGTTCGCGAACTGGAGGACGCGGCCCTGGTCGTGCTCGGCAATCACGACCTGCACTGGCTGGCGCAACAGGCCCACGAAAAGGACGCCGAAGTGCGCGCGCATGCCGACTGGCTGCGCGGGCAACCGCTGGCGCATTTCGACCCGGACCTGAATTGCCTGCTGGTGCATGCCGGGGTGTTGCCCGGCTGGGACCTGGAACAGGCGCTGGCGCGCTCCGCCGAGCTGGAGAGCGTGCTGAGGGACGCGCATTACCGGGACTTCCTGGCCGACATGTACGGCAACGCGCCCAATTGCTGGCGGGACGGGCTTTCGGGAACGGGGCGCCTGCGGATGATCGTCAACGCCTTCACCCGGATGCGGATGGTGGACGCGCAGGGCCGGCTGGATTTTTCCTACAAGGGACCACCGGGCGGACAGCCGCCCTATCTCGCGCCCTGGTTCGCGCGCCCGGGAAAACTGCCGCCCGGCTGCCGGGTCGTGTTCGGGCACTGGTCGGCGCTGGGGTGCTTTGTTACCGATCGGCATATTGCGCTGGATTCGGGGTGCGTCTGGGGCGGGGCGCTGGCCGCGGTGCGGCTGGACGGGCCGCCTCAATGCGTCAGCGTGCCCTGCTCCAGCCTCTGACGCTTCGAGCCCGCCCGTTTTGTGCCCCCTTCCTCCGGGGGACGCATGAATACGTCCCTGTAGCTTGCTCCGCCATCCATGGCTCCGATACCCCCGGAGGAAGGGGGCACAAAACGGGCTTACGTCGGTACGCTCGGAGCGATGCGCTTGCTGGAGGTTAATCGAGGTGTTCGGAGAGGCGGAGGTAGGACTCGACGGGGATTTGTTCGGGGCGTAGGGTGGGGTCGATGCCGGCGGCGGTGATCTGCTCTTTGTCGGCGAGGCCGCGCAGGGCGTTGGCGATGGTCTTGCGGCGCTGCGAGAAGGCCTGCCGCACGACCCGATCGAAGGCGTCCGGGCGGCTTATGCGATAGCGCGAATCGGGCGTCAGCCTGACGACCATCGAATGCACCTTCGGGCGGGGCTCGAACGCGCGGGGCGCAACCGAAAAGCACGGCTCGGCACGGCAGCGGACCGCCGCCGTGACCGACAGGCGGCCGTAGCGGCGGCTGCCCGGAGACGCGCACAGCCGCTCGGCCACTTCGCGCTGCAGCATGACGGTCATGTCGCGGAAACCGGCCGCGCTCTCAAGGAGGCGGAACAGCAGGGGCGTGCTCAGGTAATAGGGCAGATTGCCGATCAGGCGCAGGCCCGCATCGGGAACCCCGATGCCCTCGAGTGCCGAGTAATCGAACTCGAGCGCGTCCGCCTGGTGCACGCTCAGCCGGTCGTGGGGAAAATTCTCGCGCAGTTCCCGCGCCAGGGCCGGGTCGATCTCGACCGCGTGAACGATCGCCCCCGCCGCGAGCAGGGGCCCGGTCAGCGCGCCCCGCCCCGGACCGATCTCGACGAAATGTTCGCCGGCCCCGGGCGCGGCCGTCGTGATGATTTGCTGAATGACCGAGGGGTCGGTAAGGAAGTGCTGCCCGAGACGGGGACGTTTCATTGTTCCGATTCGCCCGACCTGCGCCGCACCATGCGCGCGGCCGACGCCACGGCCTGGACCAGGCTGCCTTCGTCGGCCTCGCCGGTCCCGGCGAGATCGAACGCCGTGCCATGGTCCACGGACGTGCGGACGAACGGCAGGCCGAGCGTCACGTTCACCGTCAGGCCGAAGCCGGCGTGCTTGATGACCGGCAGGCCCTGGTCGTGATACATAGCGAGCACGGCGTCCTGTCCGGCGAGATTGCCTAGCGTGAAGGCCGTGTCGGCCGGCCAGGGACCGGTCACGCCCGGTTCGCCGAATTCCGCAATCGCGCGCGCCACGACATCGCGGTCCTCGACGCCCAGTTCGCCGTCCTCCCCGGCATGCGGATTGAGGCCAAGAACCGCCACCCGCGGACTGCCTATTCCGAAATCGCGCTTCAGTCCCTGCACCAGCACCTCGAGAACGGCGGCCAGACGCTCGCGGGTGACTGCCCCGGGCACTGCGCTCAACGGAATATGAGTCGTGGCCAGGGCCACTCTCAGAGGCGTGCGCCCGGGACCCGCCTCCCCGGCCAGCAGCATCACCGGCATGGGCGCGCCGCCGAGCCGCGCGAGGTATTCGGTATGTCCCATGAAGTCGAGACCGGCCTTGCGCATGACCGCCTTGTTGACCGGTCCAGTCACGAGCGCGTCGAACTCCCCGCTCAGGCAGCCCCTCACGCCCCGCTCCAGGGCCGCGAGCACGGCGGGTGCGTTGCGCGCGTCCGCCCGGCCCGCCCGGCAGGGATGACCGAGCCGCATGGGCGCGATGCTCAATCCCGGCGCGCGGTCCCCGCGCTCGTACGGATCTGCCGGGAAGTCAAGGCCCAGCATTTCCGCGCGTTCGCGCAGCACCCGCGGGTCGGCGAGCAGCACGGTATTGAACCGGCGCAGTTCGCCGGCCGCCTTGATTACGATGTCCGGCCCGATTCCGGCCGGTTCGCCCACGCTGACCGCCAGACGGGCTACTTCTTGTATTCCACGAACGCTTCGGCCCGGAGCCGTTGCAGCCAAAGCTGGGTTTCCTCCTGCACCTTGCGCTCCCGCAGGGCCAGCGCGGCGCGCTGCCGGCGCACATCCTCGCTCACGTCCTGCATGCGGGTGCCGGAACGTTGCGCGATGTGCCATCCGAAGGAGCTGCGTATGGGTTCGCTGATCTCTTCGCCTTCAAGTTCCGCCACGCCCGCGGCGAATGCGGGATCGAGATCCTCGGGAGACACCCAGCCGAGCATGCCGCCCTCGCCGGCGGAACCCGGGTCGGCCGAGTAAGCGCGCGCCAGCGCGCCGAAGCTCTCTCCCGCCAGGATCTGCGCGCGAATTTCGGCAATCTCGCTACGGGTCGAATCGTCGTCGCGGATCTCGTTCGGCTGAAGCAGTATGTGCCTCAGTTCCCACTGCTCCTGAATGATGGGGTCCCCGCCGCGCGTCTCCTCCAGGAGCACCACGTGCACACCGCTGCCCGTGGTGATCAGCTCCGTCACTTCGCCGGGTTCGATCTGCAGGACATGCGCGACGAATGCGGTAGGCAGCGCATTGCGTTTGCGCCAGCCCAGGCTGCCGCCCTGCAGGGCGTTTTGCGCCTCCGAGTAGGCGATCGCAAGCTCGGCGAAGTTTTCCCCTTCAAGCACGCGTTGACGCAACCTCTCAGCGCGCTCGCGGGCGGCGTCGCGCTGACCCGCGGTGGCGTTGAGCGGCGTGCCGATGAGAATGTGCGACACCAGATATTCCCGGTTGGCCTCCTCCCCGGCTTCGGCGCCGCGCAGGAAATCGTCCACTTCCCTGGGGTTGAGGTATACCCGCGAAACGACGTCGCGCTGCCTGAGCGTGTCGAGTTCGATCTGCGCCCTGAGTTCCTCGCGGTAGCGGGCGTATTCGATGCCCTGCTCGGCCAGGACGTCCGGGAGATCGCTCAGCTCGACGCCGTTCTGCTGGGCCACGAAGCCGAGCGCCCGGTTGACCTGCTCGTCGGAAATCTCGATGCCGAGACGCGTGGCGCGCTGCAGCTGTATTTCGCGCAGGACCAGCCGCTCCAGCACCTGCGATTCGAGCGCTGCGGAAGGCGGGGACCTGAGGCCCTGGGCGCGAATATTGGCGCGCACGCCGGCGAGCTCCTGGTCCAGTTCGCTGGTCAGGACGACGCCGTCATTGACGACGGCGACGATGCCGTCCAGAAACTCGCCATCGTCGCTGAGCTGCGCCCACGCCGGCGCCGAAAACACCGCCAGGCACGCCAGCACCAGCGCGCCACATAGGGTGCGCGGGTGCGCAGTTTCTTCCTCCCCTTCCTTCCGGGAGTGTTGGAGGCAGGGATGCCGGAACCAAGCTCCATGGATGGAT
This sequence comes from Gammaproteobacteria bacterium, assembly GCA_965116895.1. Lineage (GTDB taxonomy): Bacteria > Pseudomonadota > Gammaproteobacteria > Steroidobacterales > Foliamicaceae > Foliamicus. The sequence continues at coordinate 2,466,625 of OZ220729.1, forward strand.
GCTTGCCCTTGCGGGTCAAGCTGCAAGCAGTCATGCGTCTCCCGGAAGGAAGGGGAGGAAGAAACTGCTCTGCCTGGCGGCACGTGGATCACTGCGGTGCGTACGGGGGCTGCTGCTCAGCGGCTGGGGTAGCCGAGCATACCACGCTCGATCATCGCCCTGGCGTCGCCTCCGAGGCTCGTCAGACCCTTCAGCGTGACCTGCAGATAGACCGACGCTCCGCCCAGCGTGGCGTCGCGCTCGACATGCCTGCGCCACAGCAGCGCGACGCTGATGCAGCACGATTCGTACTCGAATCCGAGGTAGCGCTCCAGCTCCAGGCCTTCGGCAAACGAGTAGTTGTAGCGGCCCACGGCGGTCCACCGGTCATTGACCGCCCACCGGAACGCCAGATCCACGTTCTCGGTCCGCGCCCAGCGGCTGCGATAGGCCAGGCGTACGGTCCGGCGCGGGTCCTGTCTGTAGAGCACGGCGATTTCGGACCGGCTGGCGTTGTCGATCTCGGCGTCCCACAGGTAGCGCATGTCCACCTGCCAGTCCTTGCCCAGGCCGTAGGCGAATTCGGCGATGTAATCCGAGGCTGCGTCCTCGTGGGAACTCAGCCCCTCGAGACTGACCTTGCGTCCGCGAAAGTTGTAGCGCTGCCCCAGGGTAAAGCGCAACAACTCCTTGCCGTCCGTGCCGCGCTGAAGCACGCCCTGCACCCCCGCGCTCAGGTGCACCGAATCGCCGACCCGGTCGAACCCCAGGTAGCGGTTGGGACGGAAGAGCTGCACGTAGTTGAAGTCCGGAATGATGGTGTCGAAAACCGGGAGATAGTCCTGGTTCACCGTGGGAATGAAGCTCAGCATGGCTCGCGGGCGCAGCGTCACGTCCAGCGCCTGCGACTGGAAACGCCGCCAGAGGCCGGTGCGGGCGTCCACGGTCGCGACCGGCAGCACCCGGTAGTAGTTGTCGGAATCATTGCGAAAGGGCTCGGTCACGTGGTAGCCGGTCACCATCAGGGACAGGGATGGATTCACCTCGACCGGACCCGCACGGTAGCGGGCGGCCAACTCCGGTTCGAAATGGACCCGGGCGCCCGAGGTCCTTTGCGAATGCTCGAACCAGGCCGTTTCCATCCACAGGCGCCCGTCCACCCGGGGCAGCATTTCCGGCCACCAGCCATGCAATCGAATTTCCGGCAGCCGCACATGCGGGCGAAACAGCCGCTCCACGTCGGGATGCACGACCTGGTGACCCGTCACCCGGAACAGGACATCCATGCGCTCGCCGCTGTAGGTGGCCGCCAGTTCCCGGCGCAGGTGGGTCTGGGCCTGTTCCCAGAAACCCCGCCCGATGTCCTCGATATAGAGATCGTCGGACACCCAGCGGCCATCGGCGAGCAGGCTCCACCTGTCCGACAGGGTGGTCTGCATCTCCAGGTTGACGTCGTAGCGCGAGCGGTTGCGCAGCTTGTCCTGGGGCAGGTAGCCGAGTTCGATCCGGCCTGACGAATTGCGCGTGATGTAGCGGTATTCGGCGCCTGCGAAGAAACCCAGGCGCGACAGGTAGCGGGGCGTGAAGGTGGCGTCCATGTTGGGCGCGATGTTCCAGTACCACGGCGCCTCAAGTTCCAGCCCCCGGCGGCTGGAACTGCCGATCTCGGGCACCAGGAACCCCGACTTGCGGGCCCCGCGGGCCGAGAACGACAGCGAAGGCAGGTACAGGATCGGCACGTCCAGCAGTTCCAGGCGGATCCTCCGCGCCCGGCCGAACCCGCTCTCCTGTTCCACCTCTATCGAACCGGCGCGCAGTTCCCAATGGTTGCGGCCGGGAAGGCAGCTGGTGTAGCTGACTTCCTCCATGCGCACCTGGTCCTGCTGCGCGTCCAGAACGATTTCCTCGGCGCTGCCCCGCGCCAGGCTGTCGCGCAGCGCGTACTCGGCGGAGCCGAACCGGAGCCTGTCCTGATTCAGGTCGAGCGTGGCGTCCGTGGCCCGCACCCGGACCGAGTCCCCCGAGTACATCACTTCGCCGCCGAATTCGACCCGGTTGCTGTCCTGCAACAGGCTGGCGTTCTGCACGTCCAGCCTGTCGTTGCCCAGGCAGAAGGACACATCGCCCAGGAAATCCACACGGTCGCCGACGTTCCAGCGTATGCCGTTCTGCGCTGTAAGGCCGATCGTGGTGTCCGACCGCTGCGCGGCAATCTCGCAGGCCAGGTCGGCGCCCGGGCTCTCCTCCCAGATGCCTGCCTGGGCCGGCGCAATGCAGGCCGCGGCCAGTGGGGCGAGCAGTGAAACGGGCATGTGCGCGGCCCCGGGACGCTACGCGAGCAGCGCCCCGGCGGCGCAGTTTTGCGGATTCGCTTTCATGGGCTGGTCCTCACTTTACCCAAAAGCCCGCTTCGTGTGCGGTCCGGCCGCGCCGATGCAAAGGCGGCTTTTCGGCTCGGCGACGGCCTTCCGGCGTGCGAAAATCGCCGCGGCGGACACCTATGAAAAACGCGCGAAAAGAGACTCGGCCCGCGAGGGCGATGATATTGGCGGCGGGCCGCGGGGCGCGGCTGCGGCCGTTGAGCGACCGCTTGCCCAAGGCGCTGATGGAAGTTGAAGGGAAACCGCTGATCGAGCATCTGCTGGCGGCCCTGGCCGCCGCGGGGGTAGAGGAGGCAGTGGTCAATCTTTCCTGGCTCGGCGGGATGATCCAGGCCCGGCTCGGCGACGGTTCGGACTACGGTCTCAGAATCCGCTACAGCGACGAAGGCGACTCGGCTCTGGACACCGGAGGCGGCATAAGGCGGGCCCTGCCTTTGCTGGGAAAAGAGCCCTTCTGGGTGGTCAACGCCGACGTGCGCACCGGTTTCCGGTTCGCGGCCCCCCATTGCCGGCCCGGGGACCTGGCCTGGCTGATGCTGGTGCCCAATCCGGCGCACAATCCGGCAGGCGATTTCCACCTGCGCGGGGAGCGGGTCGGAAAAGACGGGCCGCGCTACACCTTCGGCGGCGTGAGCGTGCTGTCCCCGGACCTGTTCCGGGACGCCGCGGAGGAAAGATTCGGTCTCGCACCCATGTTGCTCGCGGCCGCCGATGAGGGGCGGGTGTGCGGCACGCTGTACGAAGGCTACTGGGCGGACGCGGGCACGGTCGAGCGGCTTGAGGCGATCCGCCGCCGCCCGGCGGAAGCGTAGAGGTTCGACAGAAGCCGGGGCTGCAATTCGGCGGCTGCGGCCGGGAGGCTCTCGGGGCCGCCCAGGCTGGCGAAATTGACCGCGTCGAGGTCCGCGAAGCCGCAGGGATTGATCCGCGAGAACGGACCCAGGTCGGCGCAGACGTTCAGCGCCATTCCGTGATACGAGCACCCGCGCCGTATGCGCAGGCCGATGGCCGCCAGCTTGGCGCCGGCCACGTATACGCCGGGCGCCCCGGCCCGGCGCGATGCCTCGATTCCGTGTTCCGCGGCGCAATCCATCACCGAGGCTTCCAGGGCGCAGACCAGGGTGCGGGGCCCAAGCCCGGCGCGGCGCAGTGACACAAGCGGGTAGATCATCAATTGCCCGGGGCCGTGGTAGGTGACCTGGCCGCCGCGATCGGACTGTTCCACCGGAATATCGCCGGGATCGAGCAGATGGGAAGGTTCGGTCTTGACGCCCAGGGTAAAGACGGGCGGATGTTCGCAGAACCAGATCTCGTCGCGCGTGCCATCGCCGCGTTCGTCGGTAAACCGCTGCATGCGTTCAACGGCTTCCCTCCAGGGCAAACGCCCCAGCCACCTGATGCGCGCGGAACCGGCGTCGTTTACTCGAACCACAACAGGACGGAGTCCCGGGTGCGCTGCCACAGGCCTCCGGCGGGTACGGCGCGTTCCGGCACCAGCGGCAGTTCCGCGACCGTCTCGCCGTCCCGGATCAGCGCGACCCGACCGATCTGCTGACCGGGCTCGAGCGGCGCAATCAGGGGCTCGTTCACGACCACCCTGGTCTCCAGCCCTTCACTTGCGCGCTTCGGCAGGGTCATGATCACATCGTCCTCCACCGTCAGCCCCACGACCGTATCCTCGCCCTTCCAGACGCGCGCCGATCCGAAATCGGCGCCGGCTTCAAGCAGCTTGCGGGTCTCGAAGTAGCGGAACCCGTAGCTCAGCAGCCGCAGGGCATCCTGGGAGCGTTGCGACTCGCTGGCGGCGCCCATGACGACCGCGATCAGGCGCATGCCGTCGCGCACGGCCGAGGCCACGAGACAGTAACCGGCCGACTCGGTGTGCCCGGTCTTTACGCCGTCCACCGTCGCGTCGCGGGCCAGCAGCCGGTTGCGGTTCGGTTGCCGGATGTCGTTCCAGGTGAACTCGCGCAAGGCATGCATGCCGTACAGCGCCGGGTAATCCCGGACCATGGCCCGGGTGAGAATTGCGGTATCCAGCGCGGTCGTGTAGTGGTTTTCGCCGGGCCAGCCGGTGGAGTTCTCGAAGTTCGTGCCGCTCATCCCCAGGCGCTGCGCGATCGAGTTCATCAGTATCGCGAAATCCTCCTCGGCGCCGGCAAGGTGCTCGGCCAGGGCGACGCTGGCATCGTTGCCCGACTGGACGATCATTCCGAGCAGCAGGTTCTCCACGCTGACCCGGCTGTTCAGGTCCAGGAAAGTCCTCGAGCCCTCCATGCGCCAGGCCCTTTCGCTGATGACCGCCTCTTCGTCCAGCGAGGTTTCGCCAGCGGCCAGCGCTTCGAAGACGGCGTAGGCGCTCATGATCTTGGTGATGCTGGCGGGCTCGACCCGCAGGTCCGGTTCGAGCGAGGCCAGAATCGTTGCGGTTTCCTGCTCCATCAGAACAAACGACGAAACGCTCGGTGAAGGCGGGCTGGGCAGTTCGGCTACCGGGCGCGGCGACTGGGCGGCGGCCGAACCCGCCGCAAGGGCGGTCGCGAGCAGAATGGCGAGTGCGCTGGTCCTTTTCATTGAGTTCTTCTCATCTGTTGGTTCCCGCTTCAGCCGGGCGGAGCGACGCCCTGTACCCTGACGGTTCCCGAAATGCCGATGTTCGCCAGTTCGCGCCTGAGCCTGGCCGCATGCCTTCCGTCGTCGATCGGACCCACCCAAACGGCATACACGCCATTTCCCTTGCGGCGCAGATACACTCCGGAAATACCCGCCTCCCGAATCCGGTAATAGAGCTTGGCCGCATTCTCGCGATAGGCGAAAGCGCCGGTCTGCAGGTAGGCGTAACCGCCCGACGACGGCTCCGGCGAACCGCCCGCCTCCAGCGCCTCGACGCGGACCCTGGCCGTCCCGCGCCGATATACGCCCAGTTCCCTCGCGGCGCTGTACGAAAGATCGATCACCCGGTCGTTCACGAACGGCCCGCGGTCGTTCACCCGCAACTCGGCGCTGCGGCCGTTCTCGAGATTGGTTACCCGAACGCGCGTCGGAAGGGGCAGCGTCTTGTGCGCGGCGGTCATCGCGTACATGTTGTAGGGCTCGCCGAGCGCGGTGGGCTTGCCGTGAAAATCTTCGCCGTACCAGGACGCGAGCCCGGTTTCCACGAATCCTTCGGCCGAGATCAACGGACAGTAGGTCTCGCCGAACTGGGTGTAGCAGTCCTGTCCGGGACGGCCGCCGGAAGAACCGCCCCAGGGTCCGCCGACCATGCCCACGATTGCCGAGCACCCCGCTGCAAGAGTCATGCAGCCCGCAAGGAGCAGCACCCGAACGAGTTTCATCCCGTTTCCGTGGAGATTATGGCCTGTCCGAGTTGATGCACGACAAGGGCGTACATATAGCTGCGGTTGTAGCGCGTGATCACGTAGAAGTTGGGCAGCGCCAGCCAGTACTCGGGGCCGGCCGAGCCTTGCATCAGCAACAGCCCGGCAGGAGTCTCATCCGGCAGGTCGCAGTCGAACAGCACGCCGGCCGAGCGCAGGGCCCCGAGCGTGGTCGGAGGAGACAGGCCCCGTTCCTGGGGCGTGGCCCGGCTGTTCCCGTCCAGCGTTGCGGGCATGGCGACGGGGCCCCCGCGGCGCCAGCCATGATCGCTCAGGTATCCGGCTACGCTGCTGAGCACGTCGCGCCAGTTGGAGAACAGGTCGCGCCGGCCGTCCCCATCGCCATCGACCGCATAGCGGCGGTAGCTGGACGGTATGAACTGGGCGCGGCCCATGGCGCCGGCATAGGACCCCAGGACCTGCGCCGCGTCGAGCGCGTCCTCGTTGTGCAGCACCAGAAAGTCCTTCAGCTCGCGACGGAAAAAATCACCGCGCCGTGGATGATGAAACGCAAGCGTGGCCAGCGAATCCAGCACCAGGTGCCTGCCGGTGATCCGCCCGTAGCGGGTTTCGACACCGAGAATGCCCAGCACCACCGAAGCCGGAACCCCGGTATCGCTTTCCACCTTCGCCAGCGACTCGGCGTGCAGGCGTGAGAAGGCCTTCCCCGAGGAAATTCTTCCCGAGTCCATGAATATCGCCCGGTAGTCGCGCCATTCGACCGTGCGCTCCGGCGCGCGGCTCATGGCCTCGATCACTTCGGGGCGGAACTGCGCCGAGGCGAGCAGTTCGCTGGCGTCTTCCCGGTCCATGCCCTCGTCGCGCACCAGTTCGTCGATGAACGCGCGGACCTCGGGGTCGTCCACGTCGATGGCGCCCGCCGCGAGCGGCGCGCACAGGGCGGCCAGAAGGAAGTATTTGCGCAACACGGACTGACTAACGGGCGAGATAACGTCGATCGGAACGAATGGCCATGAGGATACCGAAGCCGGCCAGGAAAGTCACATTGGCGCTTCCGGCAACGCTCACGAGCGGCAGCGGCAATCCTACCACCGGCAAGAGGCCGGTCGTCATGGCCGCGTTCAGGGCAAAACTGAAGAAGAACCCGAGCGCCAGGCTGGCGGCCACGATGCGGGAGTACCGCCCCTGGGCGGCAAATGCGATCTGCAGCATGCGCACCGTTACGGCGATGAACAGGAGCATCGCGACGACAACGCCGACAAACCCGAATTCCTCGCTGATGACCGCGAATACGAAGTCCGTAGTCGGTTCCGGAAGGAAGCCGAACTGCGCCTGACTGCTCTGCATGAAACCCTTGCCGAAAGCGCCGCCCGAGCCGATGGCGATCTTCGACTGAATGATGTGATAGCCGGCGCCCAGCGGATCGGACTCCGGATTCAGCACGCTCAGTATCCTCTGGCGCTGATATTCGTGCAGGCTCACCCACAGCGCCGGAATCGCCAGCACGCCGAGAATCCCGCCGCCGTAAACGAGCCTGCGGTTCAGTCCGGCCAGAAGCAGGGCGATGAAACCGAAACAGCCGAGCACCACCGCGGTTCCCAGGTCGGGCTGACGACTGACCAGGAAAGCGGGCGCCACGATCAGCAGCAACGCCACCATGGTTTTCGCAAGGCCGGGACGTTCCCGCGAGGCATGAAACAACCAGGCCACCATCAGCGGGGCCGCCAGCTTGGCGAACTCGGACGGCTGAAAGCGGACTCCCAGGTCAAGCCAGCGGCGGGCCCCGCCGCCTTCCTCGCCCATCACCAGCACGAGGACCAGCAGGACCATTACCGCGCCGTATGCCCAGGGCGTGGCGCGGATCATGAATCGCGGGGTGATCTGGGCGAGAACCAGCATCAGCCCCAGCCCGATCACCAGGCGCGAAACCTGGAACAGCACGACGTCGCCGCTGCCGCCGGACGCGCTGAACAGAACCGCCAGCCCGCCTGACATCAGCAGCATGACCCAGACGAGCAGCCAGCCGTCCAGTTTCAGGCGCTGCAGCACGCCCATGCCCTGCTCGGCCGCCAGCACGTTCATTGCGCCCGCGCCACCAGGTCCGGCGGCGCATTGCCCGCCAGGTAAGTCTCCAGGAGGCGGCCGGCCACTTCGGCGGCCGGACCGGACCCCGAGCCGCCGTTCTCGACGATCACCGCAAGCGCGATGACGGGATCGTGAACCGGGGCGAAGGCCACGAACAGCGAATGGTCCCGGAAACGCTCCTCGACCTCCTCGGGGACCTCTTCGTCGCCCTGCGGCATCGCCCTCACCTGAGAGGTCCCGGTCTTTCCCGCGAGGCGGAAGTCGAGCCGCGCGCCGGTGGTCCTGGCCGTCCCGCGCGGGCCGTGCACGACGGCAACCATGGAATCGACGACCGTGCTCCAGTGTTCCACCGCTTCCGGAGCAAGCGAGCCGGTCTGTACCGGCGGCATCCGCACCAGACTGCCGCTCGCCGGGTCGCGGACGGCCTCGACCAGCCGCGGCTTGTAGCGGCGTCCGCGCATCGCAAGCTGCGCGACTGCCTGAGCGAGCTGCAGGGGCGTCACCGTCACGTAGCCCTGTCCTATGCCGGCGACCACCGTATCGCCGGGAAACCACCGCTGCTGCGCCGGGTCGCTGAAATTGGCGCGTTTCCAGGCCCTGGACGGCACGATCCCGCCGCCCTCGCCCACCAGGTCCAGGCCGGTCGGTGTCCCGAACCCGAACTGAACGAGACTGTCGTGCAACCCTTCAACATTCATGTCGCGCGCCAAGCGGTAGAAATACACGTCGCAGGACTGTGCGATGGCGTCGTGAAGGTTCATCGCGCCATGACCCTCGCGCTTCCAGTCCCGAAAGAGGCGCGTGCTGCCGGGCAGCCGGAAGCTCCCCCAGCAGTTGATGGTGTGGTCCGCCTCGCGATGGCCGGACGTCAAGGCCGTGAAGGCCAGCATCGGCTTGATTGTCGAGCCGGGGGGATAGGCGCCGCGCACCGCCCGGTTGAACATGGGCCGGTCGGTGTTGCGGTTCAGTTCGGCAAAGGTGTCCCGATCCATGCCGGCAACGAAGTCATTGGGGTCGAAAGCCGGACTGCTCACCAGCGCCAGCACGCCGCCGTCGTTGGGATCGATCGCGACCACGGCGCCCCGGCGCGAAGCCATGGCAGCGTACGCTTCGGCCTGTAGGTTTCTGTCGATCGCCAGGAGCAGGTCGGCCCCCGGTTCGGGTTCCAGCTCGCGGGTACGCGAAAGCGGACGCCCGTACGCGTTGGTAACGACCCGCTCGCTGCCCGCGGTTCCGCGCAGGTAGTCCTCGTAGCTGCCCTCCACGCCGGTCTTGCCGAGGTGGGAGATGCCGGCGTACTCCTCCGGCGCCAGGCGCTCCTTGTCCTCGGGGCTGACGGCGGTCACGTAACCGAGCCCGTGAGCGCCGGCCGCGCCCAGGGGGTATTCCCTGAGGAGCAGTCCCTGTATGTCCACACCGGCGAACTGGTGGCGCACGACGGCAAACCGGGCGACGAGTTCATCGCTCAGGCGGGTCCGTATGGGGATGGCCTCGAAGGGCTGCGAGCGTCGCGAGGATTCGACCAGTTCGGACTGGTTCTCCGGTTTCAGGATTCCGGATTGCGCCAGGCGCCCGAGCGTGCCGGCCATGTCATCGATCTGCTCCGGCACCGCGATCAGCCGGAACCCGGCCCGGTTCGCAACCAGTACTTCGCCGTTGCGGTCGAGGATGATTCCGCGGCGCGGCGGAACCTTGCGTCCCTGCACCTGGTTGCCCAGGGCCTGCCCGGCGTAATAGCCGTGCTGGATCAGTTGCAGATAACTGAGCCGGGCAAGCAGCACCAGCGACAGCAGACCCAGCAGAAAAGCCATATAGGTCGCCCGCCGGACAAGCGTTCCCGGCTCGACGTTTTCGCCTCTCGGTCTGGTCACCATGCGCGGGCTCCGGGCTGCTAGACCTTGAGGAAAAGGAACGCGATCAGGATCAACACGCCCCCGCTCATCAGGCTGTTGGCGATACCGGCCCAGGAGCCGGCGTAATCGAACCAGCCGCCGATCAGCGCCACTACGCCCAGGTACACAGTCATCATCAGCATCGCCAGGAGAAACCTGAGCCACGGAGGCGAGGAGACGATCCAGTGGCGCATGTTGGTGGCGAGGAAAACCAGCAGGGTGGCCGCCAGGGCGTGCAGGCCCAGGGGCGAGCCTACCAGCAGGTCCTGAAGCAGCCCGGCCGCGGCCGCTACGGCAAGCCGCGCGTCCTCCGGAGCGGCAAGGACCAGCCAGATCAGCGCGACGGCCAGCCACGGAGGCTGCCACAGGCCCAGAAGCTGCGGCAGCGGCACGACGCTGATCAGCAAGGCCGCGCCCAGAAGCGCGTAGTTCCGCGCAACGGCGCCGTCCGTCATGATCCCGCAGCCGCGGCGCCGGGCGACTCCCCGTCGGCCGGCCCCGGTTCCCCGGCCGGCGTCAGCGGCTCCGAACGCAGCAACAGCACCTGGCGCGGACTTTCGAGGTTGGCGGAAGGCGACACGAACGCCTCCAGGAAAGCCTCGCCCGAAGAGTTGCGGACGTCCTCCACCACGCCGACCCTCAGTCCCGCGGGGAACAGGCCGCCGCTGCCGGAACTGACCACGGTGTCTCCCTGGATCACGTCGGCGTGGGCCGGCACGAAGGGCAGCAGCAGGCGATGGTCCCTGCGGCCGGTGCCCAGGGCGATCGCCTGCAGTCCCGTGCGCTCGAACATCACCGGCAGGGCGTGATTGGCGTCACTGATCAACAGGGCCTCGGAAGTGACCAGGTAGTCGCGCGTAACCTGACCGACCACGCCGCCGGAATCGACTACCGGCTGACCGATAAACGCTCCCTGCCGGCTGCCCTTGTTCAGGGTCACGCGGTGGCGGGAGGGATCCGGATTCCCGGGCAGGGTCTCGGCCGTGAGATTGTCGGAGCCGAGCTGGGCGTTCAGCGTGTGCAGCGAACGCAGTTCCTGGTTCTCGGTTTTCAGCGCCGTCATCTGCTGCAGGTCCACGTCCTGGAGCAGCAACTGCGTGCGCAGTTCCTGGTTTTCGCGCATCAGGGACGACTGATCGCGAAAATAGCCCTGAACTCCGCGATAGCCGCCGGAAAAGAGACGCACGGTCGCCTGAACCGGCACAAGGATCAGTTCGCCAATCCCGCGCACCTTCTGGACGGCGGGAAAGTTCGCCTCGACTACCAGCAGGCCGAAACTCAGGAGGCAGATCAGGAGACACTCGCCCGCGCGGCTCGGGCCTTTTCGTCTTCGGAAGCGATCCGCCGTAAGCGTTGCGGTCCACCGGGTCACGGCACTACCCCATGGGACGCCTCAGTCCCATCGCGGGCCGGCGATCTCACTGGCGAAACGCACCGATCCCTGGGTCTCCACCAGGTGTCCGCAACCGCGCACGACGCAGGTGAGCGGGTCCTCGGCCACGAAGGCGGGCACAGCGGCGCGTTCCCGAATGAGCGAATCCAGCTTCGGGAGCAGCGCGCCGCCGCCGGCAAGGACCAGGCCCCGCTGGCTGATGTCGGCCCCCAACTCCGGCGGGGTATGCGACAGGACGTCCAGCACCGCCTGCACGATTTCCTCCAGCGTGTCGTTCAGGGCGTCGCGCACTTCGTTGCTGTTCAACGTGAACTGGGAGTGCAGGCCGCGCGACAGGCTGCGTCCGTGCAGCTTGATCTCGCTGATCTCCTCGCCCGGGTAGGCGCTGGCCACCTCGCGCTTGATGACTTCGGCCTGGCTGGGTCCGATCGACATGCCGTGGTTGCGGCGCACGTACTGAACGATGGCGTCGTCCATCCGGGTTCCGCCGGCCTTGACGGAGCGCGCGTAGACCACGCTCGACATCGACAGTACCGCGACTTCGGAGGTGCCGCCGCCGATGTCCACCACCATGTTGCCGCAGGGGCGGTGCACCGGCAGCCCCGCGCCGATGGCCGCGACGATGGGCTCGTCCACCACGAACACCTCGCGCGCGCCCGCGTCGCGGGCCGATTCCTCGATGGCCCGGCGGTCCACCGGCGTGGCGCCGTGGGGTACGCAGATCACCAGGCGCCGGACGGCCGGGCGAAAGAAGCCCAGGCCCAGCGCCTTGATGATGAAGTGCTTGAGCATCTGCTCGGCGACTTCGTAGTTGGCGATTACGCCGTCCTTCAGGGGCTTGACGATCTGCAGATCGCGCGGCGTGCGTCCCAGCATTCCGAAGGCTTCGGCGCCGATGGCCAGCACGCCGTCCGAACCGACGTCGGCGCCGCGGCGTAGCGCAACGACGGAAGGCTCGTTCAGGACGATCCCCCGTCCGCAGACATATACAAGGGTGTTGGCGGTGCCCAGATCTATGGCCAGATCCACGGCCAGCCGCTCAATGAAACCACGGACAAAATTGCTCATCGGCGCAGCACATCCCTGGGAGCGGACACTCCCTTGAAAACGCGCAAATCATAGCAGATCAGGCAAAACAGCCCTATAGTATTCGCCACAAAATGAACAACCTCCAGACGCCCAGGGACCCGAAGCCGGCCGAGGATTTCTCGGACGAGGAACTGCTGCGCGTGGCGCAGTTGACGCGCCTTGCGCTGGAGGAAGGCGAGAAGGAAGAACTGGTGAGCACACTGCGCCGGATCATCGGGTTCGTGCAGGTGTTGCAGCAGTTCGACACCGGGGGCGTGGAACCCATGGTGCACCCGCTGGATCTCGTGCTTCCCCTGCGCGCCGACGAAGTGACCGAGGCCGACGTGCGCGCCGACGCCCAGGCCTGTGCGCCGGATGTCGTGGACGGTCTTTACCGCGTGCCCAAGGTCATCGAATAGCCGATGACCGACTTTTCCCTGAGCGGTCTTCGGCGCGCCCTGGACTCGGGCGACATCGGCAGTGTCGAACTCACGCAGGCGTGCCTTGAGCGCATAGAGGAACGGAACCCCGAGCTGAACGCGTTCCTGACCGTCTGCGGCGAAACGGCGCTGGACGGGGCGCGACGGGCCGACGCCGGACGCGCGAACGGCGGCGCCCTGGCTGGGATACCCATAGCCCACAAGGACATCTTCTGCACCCGGGGCGTGCGCACCACGGCCGGATCGCGAATCCTGGACAACTTCGTTCCGCCCTACGACGCCACCGTCGTGGAACGGTTGGCGCAGGCCGGCGCGCTGCTGATCGGCAAGACCAACATGGACGAATTCGCGATGGGCTCGTCCAACGAGACGAGCTATGCCGGCCCGGTGCGGAATCCCTGGAACCTTTCCCGCTCGCCGGGAGGATCGTCGGGTGGATCGGCCGCCGCCGTCGCCGCCGGCCTGGTTCCGGCGGCGACGGGCACGGATACCGGCGGGTCGGTGCGCCAGCCGGCGGCCATGTGCGGGCTGACCGGCTTCCGGCCCAGCTACGGCCGGATTTCGCGCTACGGAATGATCGCGTTTGCCTCGAGCCTGGATCAGGCCGGCTCGATCACGCGCACGGCCGAGGATGCGGCCCTGCTGCTGGACAGCATGGCCGGCCACGATCCGCGCGACTCGACCTGCGCGGAGCGCGACGGCGAAGACTACTCGGGCCCCCTGCAGGGCCTGAAGGGCAAGGCGCTGAAGGGCGTGCGGGTAGGCATCGTGAAGGAGTTCATGGACGAGGGCCTGGACGCCCGCTGCCGGCAGGCGTTCGTCGACAACATGGCAACCCTGCGCGGTCTGGGGGCGGTCGTCAGCGAGGTTTCGCTGCCAAGGCTGCCGCTCTCGGTTCCGGTCTATTACGTCGTTGCGCCCGCCGAATGCTCGTCCAACCTTTCGCGCTTCGACGGCGTGCGCTTCGGTCTCCGCGAAGCGGGCGCCGACAGCCTGGAGGACCTGTACACGAAGACCCGCCGGGCGGGTTTCGGCGAGGAGGTCCGGCGCCGCATTCTGGTGGGCGGCTGGGTGCTCTCCAAGGGCTACTTCGACGCCTACTACCTACAGGCCCAGCGCGTGCGCCGGCTGCTGGCGGCCGATTTCAGCAAGGCGTTCGAAGAGGTGGACCTGCTGGCGGGACCGACCGCGCCCGCGCCGGCGTTCGGCATCGGCGAGAAAATCGACGACCCCATCCAGATGTACCTCAACGACGTCTATACCATCGGCCCCAGCCTGGCCGGGATTCCGGCCATTTCGGTTCCTGGGGGCACGGTGGACGGATTGCCGGTGGGCCTGCAGCTCATGGGCCGGCCATTCGCCGAAGTGGACGTACTGCGCGCCGCGCACGCCTATCAGCTGGAAACCGACTGGCATCGGCTGTGGCCGCCCGGCGCCTCGGCGCCCGTCGGCGCCGCCTAGTCGGAGGTCGCGCAATGGAATTCGAGGTGGTCATCGGGCTGGAAATCCACGTCCAGCTCGCCACGCGCAGCAAGATGTTCTCGGGCGCATCGACGGTGTTCGGGGCCAGTCCCAACACCCAGGCCTGCCTGGTCGACCTCGGTTTTCCAGGCACGCTGCCGGTCGCGAACCGCGAGGCCGTGGCCATGGCCGCCAGGTTCGGACTGGCGGCCGGCGGCGAGGTCGCGCGCCGTTCGGTATTCGCGCGCAAGAACTACTTCTATCCCGACCTGCCGAAGGGCTACCAGATTTCGCAGTTCGAACTGCCCATCGTGAGCGGCGGCTCGGTGGAGGTGGCCGTTCCCGGCCAGCCGCCCCGGCAGATCGAACTGACCCGCGCGCACCTCGAGGAGGACGCGGGAAAGTCCCTGCACGACGCCATGCCCAACGCCACCGGCGTGGACCTCAACCGGGCCGGCGCGCCGCTTCTGGAAATCGTCACCGAGCCGCAACTGCGCTCCCCGGAAGAGGCTTCGGCATGTATGCGCGGCATCCACCAACTGGTGACCTGGATCGGGATCTCCGACGGCGCGATGCAGGAAGGTTCGATGCGCTGCGACGCCAATATCTCGCTCAAGAAGCCCGAAGACAAGGAGCTGGGGACCCGCACCGAGATCAAGAACCTCAATTCCTTCCGCTTCGTGGAGCGGGCGCTGCATTGCGAAATCCTGCGCCAGGCCGAGGTGCTGCGCCAGGGCGGAACGATCGCCCAGGAAACCCGCCTGTACGACTCCGGCCGGGATACGACCCGGCCGATGCGAGACAAGGAACAGGCCAACGACTACCGTTATTTCCCCGACCCGGACCTGCCGCCCCTGGCCCTGGAGCCGGAGTTCCTGGAGGACCTGCGCGGAACCCTTCCCGAACTGCCGCGCGAACGCCGCGCCCGGTTCCAGTCCGACTACGGCCTGCCCGCCGAAGACGCGCGGCGGCTTTGCGAGAGCCGGGCGACGGCCGACTATTTCGAGAGCGCCGGCAAGGCCTGCGGGGACATGCTGCTGGCGGCGCGCTGGACAAGCGGCGACCTGGCCGCCGCGCTGAATCGCAACGGGCTGGACATCGCCGACAGCCGGGTAAGCGCCGGCGATCTGGGGGTGCTGCTGTCGCGCCTGCGCGACGGCTCGCTGTCGGGCAAACTGGGCAAGGAAGTGTTCCAGGCGATGTGGGCCGGGGAAGGGAGCGCCGACGACATCATCCGGGAACGCGGACTTCGCCAGATCTCGGACGCCGGAGCGCTTGAAGGCGTCATCGAGGAGGTCATGGCGCAGCACGCCGAACAGGTTAGGCAGTACCGGGAAGGCAATACCCGGGTGTTCGGTTTTCTGGTCGGCCAGGTCATGCGCGCCACCAGGGGGCAGGCGAATCCGCAGGTCGTCAATCAAATGCTGCGCGAGCGGCTGTAGCCGCATGCTATTGCGCGTTGATATCGCCTTTCCTCGCCCCCTTCCTCCGGGTGACGCATTAATCCATCCATGGAGCTTGCTCCGGCATCCCTGCCTCCGATACCCCCAGAGGAAGGGGGCAATGAAGGGCTACGGCAGTAGATGACGACGTCGGCGATACGTACGCGCGAGTTGACGCGGACCTACCGTATGGGGACCGATACGGTGGTGGCGCTGTGCGATGTCAGCCTGGCGGTGCGGCCGAACGAGTACCTGGCCGTTACGGGGCCCTCCGGCTCGGGAAAATCGACGCTGATGAACCTGCTCGGCTGCCTGGAGACGCCGACCGCGGGAGACTACTGGCTGAACGGCGTGCACGTGTCGCGCATGAACGGCCGGGAACTGGCCCGGGTGCGCAACCGGCAGGTGGGTTTCGTGTTTCAGACCTTCAATCTGCTGGAACGCTGCAGCGCCGTGCAGAACGTGGAGGCGCCCCTGATCTATGCCCGGATGCGCCGCCGCGAACGCCTGAAGCGCGCGACCGAGGCCCTGGAACGGGTCGGGCTGGCCGACCGCCTCGCGCACCGGCCCAGCCAGCTGTCCGGGGGGCAGCGGCAAAGAGTGGCCATTGCGCGCGCGCTGGTGACGCAGCCGAGCATCTTGCTGGCGGACGAGCCGACCGGTAATCTGGACTCCGCCACCGGAGCGGAAGTCCTGACATTGTTCGATTCACTGCACAGTGACGGTCACACGCTGATCGTGGTTACGCATGACGCCGGCATCGCGGCGCGGGCCGGGCGCCGGATCGAGATGCTGGACGGCAGGATCACGGCCGACAGCGGCGCATCAGGTGAAGCCTGTGCGTGATTCCCCCTTTGCGTGGAGAGTCAGTGCGGCTTTCGGGCTGATGCTGGTCATGGCCGGCTGCGCCGAGGAACCGGTGCCCGAACCGCAGGCCTACGACCAGGCCCCCGTGGAGCTTCGCGACATCCGCGTGTTCGTGGAGGCCGCCGGCGCGGTCGAACCGCTGCGCACCGTGGAACTGAAGTCCAAGGCTTCCGGAGAGATACTCGCGATCAACGCCGAGAACGGCGACCCGGTGCAGCGTTCCGCGCTGCTGGTGCGGATCGACAAGCGCATCCCCACCAACAACCTGGCCCAGGCCGAAGCGGCGCTGAAGGCCGCGGAGTCGCGCCAGTCCATCGCCATTCTGCAGATGGAGCGGGCGGAGAGGCTGGTCGCCGACAACACCATTACCGACAGCGAGTACGAAGAGACGGCGCTGTCGCTTTCGGAAGCCGAGGCGCAACTGGTTCGGGCGCGCGTGGACGTGGAAAACGCCCGCATCGCGCTGGACGATACCGACGTGCTGGCGCCGATCGACGGCACCATCATCGAGCGCAACGTCGAGCCCGGCCAGGTGATTTCATCGCCGACCCAGGACGTGGGCGGCGGCACCCTGCTGTTGCGCATGGCGGACCTGCGCCGGGTCCTGGTGCGCACCCGCGTGGACGAGACCGACATCGGCAAGATCAACGCCGGGATGCAGGCGCAGGTGAAGGTGGCGGCGTATCCGGCCCGCGAATTCAGCGGTTACGTGGAGAAGATCGAGCCGCTGGCCGTGATCGAACAGAACGTCACGATGTTCTCGGTGCTGATCCTGCTCGACAACCCCGATTCGCTGCTGCTGCCGGGCATGAACGCCGAGGTGCAGATCAAGATCGCCGAGGAACTCGAGGCGACCGCGGTGCCTATGGCGGCGCTGCGCACCGTCGACGATATCGAGGCGACCGCACACATGTTGAACTGGCCGCACGGCAATCTGCACGACGCGGTCATGAAGGAACGGGAAAAGGCCGCTGACGGCGCGCCGGATACCGACCTGGCGACAATGTCACGGCCCGATTCAAGGGACTTCGTCCGCCGGCAGAACCGGACAGGGCAGCGTCCGCAACTCAGTCCCGAGCAGCGCGAGGCCATGCGCAGGGCCATGGGCGACGCAATGCGCAACCAGCCGCGGCGCGTGGGGCGTCCCTGGACCGGCGGCGCAAGGCCGGGCGGCGGTCCCGGCCGGCGATTTCTGCGGCAGGAGCGGGACTACGACTTCAGGGCGGAGTACTGGGTGCTGGTCATGCGCGAGGACGGACCGGCGCCGGCGTGGGTCCGCACGGGCTTGAGCGACTTCGAGTACTCGGTCGTGCTTGCGGGGCTCGAGGAGAACGACGAGGTGCTGCTGCTGCCCAGCGCAGGACTGTACGAATCGCAGTCCAACCTGCGCAACTGGATGCGCCGGCGCGCCGGAGGACTGCCCGGCATCGGCTAGAGATTCTGCAGGATCTCGATCGCGACCCTTTCTCCGGACTCCATCGCGCCCTCCATGCCGCGATTCAATTGAGCGGTGTGCTCTCCGGCGAAGTGAACGCGGCCATGCGGCTCGGCGATCGTCTGGGCGAACGCGGTGATCTGACCGGGCTTCCAGTAGGCATAGGCGCCGCCGGCATACGGATTGTTGGACCATTTCCACAGGTAGATCGGTTCCAGCGCGTCCTTTAGCGACGGGCGCAGCCGGAACAGCTCCGCGGTGACTTCGGCTATCGCGGCTTCCTCGTCCATGTGCGCAAGCTTCAATGCGGTATGACCGTTGGTGTACGCGAGACAGCTGGTCACCGCGTCGGGGTTGCCCGGGTCGTTCTTCAGCGCCATGAACCGCCCGGGCAGGGCGTCCGTCCACATGCTTGGCGCCATGCCGTCCTGTTCCCAGTAGGGTCGCTTGACCGCGTAGTGGATCTGCGTGCACGGCGTATAGCCCAGCTCGTCGATCGCCGCTTTCTGCGCGGGCGGCGGCTCGGGATCGAGCGCGATCCTCCGCAGCGCCGAGAACGGCATGGCGACGATCGCGCGCGCGGCATTGAGACGGCGACCGTCCTCCAGGCTGATCCGCACCCGGCCGCCCTCGTCGGCGATCGCCGCTACGGGACTGTTCAGCAGCACGTCGCCCGTCAGGTTACGCGCCATCGCCTCCGGAATCCGCTGGTTTCCGCCCTTCGCGGCCCCGCCCTGGTTCGGCCAGTTGGCCTGATGGAACGCGAAACTGATCGTGTGAAACATCATCAGGGCGGACAGGTCGTGATGGTCGGTGCCGTAACCCGAATTGAGTCCCGCTCCGAGTTCGACGCCGGCCTCCGCCAGGCCCGCTTCCGTGAGCACCTCGCCGACCGACCGGTCCCATTCGGCGAACTCCGGCCGCCGCCAGGCGCCCAGGTCCGATTCCGGAAACGGGTTGAGTTCGGCATAGAGCTGGTAGGGAGGCCGCGACGGCGGCATTTGCCGCGCCCAGTCCTGCCGGTACGGATTCAGGTCATGACCGGGCCAGTCGTCCTCGCTGATCAACTGGTCCTGGATGCAGAACAGCATCTCGCCTTCGCGGGGCTCGGTGCGCGGGCGCATGGGCCCGAACTCGACGCCGTACTGCCTGGCCGCGTTCAGCAGCCGCGCATAACCCCCGCCCGCGCCGTTCGCGCCGAGCTCCGGATACCCGGGAACGATGTCGTCGGCAACGGTATGGAGCCGGCCGCCGAAACGCGACGTGGCCTCCACCACCATCACGCTTACGCCCAGTTCTTCAAGCAGCAGCGCCGCGTTCAGCCCGGCCAGGCCGGCGCCGATCACGATCACGTCCGCATCGAGGCCGCCGCCGGTCTGCGCGCCCCGCAAGGCGTGGGGCAGCATCCAGGAACCGGCCAGGGCGGTTCCACCGGCCAGAAACCGCCGGCGCGTGGAGCGCCCGGCGATTACCTGCGCTGCCTTAGTCGTCGTCTTGTTCATAGAAGGAAGGGAATCTAGCACAGGGAGCTGCGTCAGGTAACGCCGGCATGGATTCCCGACCGCGACGCTGCGTTATATTCCCCGCAAGACCATTGCACCCAGGAGGAGGCGTATGCCTGGTCACGCACAGGCGGCACACGGCCGTGGGCTGTCCATCGACACGAACGGCTACACACGCAGGCGCTTCATCGGCACCGGCGCGTGCGCGCTGGCCGTGGCCGGGCTGCCGGCCGCGGCGCGCGCAGTCACGAACTACAAGGGTCATGACGTCATCGTCGTGGGCGCCGGCCTGTCGGGACTGCACGCCGCCTGCATCCTCCAGGAGCAGGGGCTGAACGTCATGACGCTGGAAGGCCGGAACAGGATCGGCGGCCGCGTATACACGCTCATGGATGTGCCGGGCAAGCCCGAGGCCGGCGGCGAATGGATGGGCGCCAACTACGCCCGCATGATCGACACGGCCAACAGGCTGGACCTGGAAATGCTGGGGCCCGACGACGTGCCCGACATTCGCGAGTGGTGCTACCGCATCCGGGGCGAATACATCATGGCGTCGGAATGGGAGAGCCACCCGCTCAACCCCACGGAGGGCGACGACCGGCGGATCCTGCCCCACCGCATGCTGTTCGAACTGTCGCACAAGAACAATCCTCTGTCGGGCCAGCCCCTGGACGCCTGGATCACGCCGGAGTTCGCGCGCTTCGATATTCCCCAGACGCACTACCTCAAGGAGTATCTCGGTTTCGACGACGAAACGATCCGCCTCATGAACGTGGTGATCCATACCGACCACATGGACAACACATCGGCCCTGCATGAAATGCGCCGCTACGCGGTGGGGGAATTCAATGCCTCGCGAGCCCTGGCCATGGCCGGCCAGCCCGCCTGGGTGCAGATCAAGGGCGGCAACTCGCGCCTGCCGGAAGCCATGGCCGCATCCCTGGACAACCCCGTGGAACTGAACAAGACCGTCTATGCCTTCGAGGACAAGGGCAACGAGGTGACCGTGCATTGCATGGACGGCACGCGCTACACCGCCCGCCAGGTCATCTGCTCGACGCCCTGGCCGGTCCTGCGCAAGGTGAAGTTCACGCCGCGCCTGCCGGCGCGCATGGAACGGGCGATCGATGAAATCGACTACGGCACCTCCATCCAGGTGCACTTCCTGCTGAAGAAGAACTTCTGGGAGCTCGATGAAATGCCCGGCAGCATGTGGACCGACGAACCGTTCGAGCGCTTCGGCGTCCATCACCGGGGGCCGAACGGCGAGGCGACTTCCGCGGTGGCCTTCATCAACGGCAACGAGGCCTACAAGTACGACTTCATGAGCGACGAGCAGGTCAGCGAATACACGATGCGCGAACTCGAGCGGGTGCGGCCTTCTCTGAAGGGCGCGCTCGAACCGATCGGGATCCAGTCCTGTCACCGCGAAGTCCACGGCGGCGGGGACTGGGTGTTCTGGCGACCCGGGCAGGTCGGGCAGTTCGCCGCGCACATGCGCGAAGCCCACGGCAACATCCATTTCGCGGGAGAACACACGGCCCTGTTGGAGCGCGGCATGGAAGGCGCCTTCGAATCGGGCGAGCGCGCCGCGGTGGACGCGCTGCTCCGCGCCTGATCGCAGTCGATGAGAACACTGGTACTTGCGCTCTTGTGCGCTCCATTGGCCGCGGCCGCGGCCGCGGCGCCCGAGAATGATCCGTTCGCCCGCGACCTCCTGATCCTGACGGACTGGTTCGAAGGCGAGTTCGACAACGAGGAGCAGCGCTGGTTCCAGGCGGACCCGCGTTCGAATACGCCCGAGGACGAGCGGCACGTGCGTGTGCACGCGACGCACAAGCGCATCGAAGCGCCGGAGTTCGGCGAGCATGTGTTCTACGTGGAGGAGTACACCAACAACGACCCCGAGAAGGTCTACCGTCAGCGCCTGGTGATCTTCTCTTCGGACCCGGAAGAGAGCGGGATCCGCATGCGGCAGGGCTTCTTCAATGAGCCGGAGCGCTTTCTCGGCGCCCAGCACAAGCCCGGCCTCTTCGACGACCTCAAGGCCGAGGACGCTTTCTTCCTTGACGATTGCGACGTCTACTGGAAACGCGTAGCGGGGCAATTCCAGGGCGGCATGCGACCCAGGGCCTGCGTGTTCGGCGAGGGCGAGTTGCGCCGCTATTCGGTCCACGACCTCTATCTATCCGAGACCAAGTACTGGCGGGTGGATTCAACCTTCCTGGTCGCCGACGACAGCCTTCACGTCGGGATGCCGGCGGACCAACCCTTCGAGCTGCGCCGCGTCAAGCGCTTCACCTGCGGAATCACGTTCGACCCGCGCGGCCCCGAACCGCAGGAGATCGCGGACATTCCGCTGCACAGCCAGGGCGGGTCGGCCGACGTCACGCGGGAACGCGATGGCCGGGAATTCACGCTGCTGATGCGCGACAAGGAATACCCGTACTACTCGACGCGGCCGGATTTCATCTATTTCTCGATCCGCCGCAAGGGGGAACTCGCCTCGGTCGTGTTTACCGTCAACGACCCGGATTCGCGATTGCTGGCCGTGAATACCGGAGAGCTGGTGGCCTCGTGCTACCGGGACGGCTACGAGTTCCGGGATTCGCTGGAAGCGCTGGCGGTCGCCGGCGGGGAGAGCTGAGATGCTGAAGAAGGGCCCTTACCCCACTGTGGCCAGCCGAACCGCTCGGGCGGCGTTACTGGCCGGCCTGATGTTCGCGCTGACCGTCGGCGCCGATACGCCCGGCCCGGCCAATGCAGCGCAAGCCGGCTCGGAGCAGCCGCGAGCCGAACCGGACCCGGCGGCGATGCGGCGCGGGCGCATCCTTTTCCTGCAGTGCACGGCTTGTCATTCCCTCAAGCAGGGCGAGGACCACAAGGTCGGTCCCAACCTTCATCGAGTGATCGGGGCGCCGGCCGCCCACAAGCCGGGCTACGTCTATACGGATTCCCTCAGGCAATCGGGGATTGTCTGGTCGCGCGAAAACCTCAGCCGCTTCCTGGCGGACCCTTTTGACCTCGTTCCAGGAACCGCCATGGCCTTCATCGGAATCGAGCGAGGCTCCGACCGCGCCGCCTTGATCGACTACCTGGAGCAGGAAACGCGCTAGCCGATCTCGGCGGGATCGACGTCGACCGACCAGCTCACGCGGCGCGGACGATCGAGTTCGCGGACCGCGGGTATCCAGCGGCCCAGAAATTCCTGCAGGCGGGCGCGGTCGGGCGAGCGCGCCAGCAGGTGCGCGTGGTTGCGGTCGCGCCTGCGCTCCATCAGGGCGGGGGCCGGACCCAGCACCTCCACCTCGGGTCCGGGGCCGCTTTCCGCAACGGTCGCTTTCGCCCGATCGAGGAACTCGCGAACGCTCGCGGCTTCGGGTGCGTTGGCGCGCAGCATCGCCAGGTGCGCGAACGGCGGCCAGCCGCTGCGCCGGCGAAGGTCCAGGGCGGCGTCGGCAAAGCCCGCGTAGCCTTCCTTGAGCAACTGGCGAAGCAGGGGGTGCTCGGGAAAGCGGGTCTGCAACACCAGCAGGCCGGGCCGCTCGCGCCGCCCCGCCCGGCCGGCAACCTGCACCAGCGTCTGCGCCAGCCGTTCGGGCCCGCGGAATTCCTGGGAAAACATGCCCTGGTCGGCGTCGATCACCCCAACCAGTCCCAGGCTCGGGAAGTCGTGGCCCTTGGTGAGCATCTGGGTGCCGAGCAGGATACGGTAGTGCCGCTCGCGAATGCCGCCCAGAATGTTCTCCAGCCTGCGCCGGCCGCGCACGTTGTCGCGGTCCATGCGGGCCACCGGATAATCCTCGAAGCGCGCCTGAAGTTCCTCCTCCAGCCGTTCCGTTCCCTGCCCGATGGTCTGAAGCGGCGCGCCGCAGTTCTCGCAGCCGGGCGGCGGCCGGCGTCTGGCGCCGCAGTGATGACAGAGGAGCAGGTCGCGCCTGCGATAGAACACCAGGCGGGCGTCGCAGTGGCTGCACTCTTCCGTCCGGCGGCAATCCGGACACATCAGCACCGGCGCGAAACCGCGGCGGTTGAGGTACAGAAGCACCTGCGAACCCGACTCGAGCTGTTCCGACATGGCTTCGAGAAGCGGTGCGCTCAGGCCATGCTCCGGCGGATGCCGGTTGAGGTCCACCACCCGGGCCAGCGGAGGCCGCGTCCCGGTGACCTTCTTCGTCAGTCGCGGGTGCGTATAGCGCCCTCTTTGTACATTCAGCAGGGACTCCAGCGCCGGCGTGGCGGAACCCAGCACGACCGGAATGCCGGCCCTGGATGCGCGCATGACCGCCAGGTCGCGGGCCTGGTAGCGGAAGCCGTCCTGCTGTTTGTAGGACGGATCGTGCTCTTCGTCCACCACGATCAGGCCGAGCTCACGGCAGGGCACGAACACGGCGGAGCGCGTGCCGACCACCAGCCGCGCCCGTCCGGCGCGGGCGTCCGCCCAGGCATTCAGGCGCTCGCCGTCGTTCAGTCCCGAATGCAGCACCGCAGCGGGCACGCGGAAACGGGCCTTCAGCCGTTCGGCAAGCTGCGGTGTCAGCCCGATTTCCGGGGCAAGCAGCAGGCATTGCCGGCCCGAGGCCAGCACCTGTTCCACCAGGTGGAGATAAACCTCCGTCTTGCCGCTCGCCGTTACTCCATCCAGGAGATGACAGGCATAGCCCTGATCCATCCGCATGGCGCTAACTGCCGCCGACTGCTCGCGGCTCAGCGCAAGCGGTTCCTCGCGCAGCATGTCCGCAGGTTCCGGGGTCCCGGCCACGAAGGACTCGGCCAGCCCCTTTTGTTCCAGTATCCGGACAATCCTCCGCCAGTCGCGCGCAAGCGAGGCGAGCGCCTGCTCCGCCAGGCCGTCGCCCCCGGCTTCCAGCAGCAGGTCCAGGAACTCGCGTTGCCTGGGCGCGCGCGTCAGCAGCTCCGGCGCTTCAACCGAGGCGTTCCCGCAGGCCCGCCAGCGCGCGGGCGGCGCCGGCAACCGGCCGCCGCGTCGCAATTGCTGCGGCAGCGCGTAGGCGAGAACCTGCCCGAGCGGATGGCAGTAGTAGTTCGCGGCCCAGCACAGCACTTCCAGGGTGACCGGGTCCCAGAGCGGCTCGGTATCCAGCACGTCCAGCACCGGCCGCAGCCGTTCGGCGGGCACGTCCGATCTGTCAAGTTGCTCCAGCACGAAACCGGTGCGCTTCCCTTTGCCCAGCGGCGCCGTAACGCGAGTCCCCACAGGGGGCACAGGCCCCTCGGCGGGAGCGAGATAGTCCAGCAAGGGCGCCGCGAAGCGCGGCCCCACCGCCACCCTCAGGAGAGAACCGGCCGAAATGCGCGCCAACCTGCAGCTCTATTGCACGACGTCCGCGTCCCAGTTCTCCGTGGGGCGCTCGATGACGTTGATCATCATGCCGTCCGGATCGCGGCAGGTCATTTCCAGCTGGCGCAACGTGTGCACGGCGAGCAGTTGCGGTTCACACACGATCTCGCCGCCCAACTCAACGATACGGTCGCGCACCGTGTGAATGTCCGTGGCGAAGAACACCATGCAGCCTTCGCCCAGGTTGGCGCCACGGTTCTCGCGATGGAACGACGGGGGCGAGGGTTTCGCCTCGAACAGGCCCACCATTCCGAAGTTGAGTTCGTCGGCCTTGACGATTTCGTAGCGGATCACGCTGTCTTCCGGGACCCCGATCAGCGCATGCCCCACCTTGTGCTCAAGCACTCCGTTGGCGTAGACCTCGCTGTAGCCGAGGGCCTCCCTGTAGAAGCGAACCGATTGTTCCAGGTCGGATACGAAGATGGCGGTGCGCACGATGCGGCTGACTTGCGGCGTGTCGTTCACGTTGGACCTCCCTTGTTGAGAAAGGTCGCCAGATTACCGCGAAACGGCGAGCAGCGCTGGCGCGCTGGGCGCCTGCGCCGACGGGTTAGAAGTCGGACGGGCGCTCGATCAGGTTGATCAGCATGCCGTCGGGGTCGCGGCAGGTCATTTCCAGGCTCCCGGGACCGGTCATCTCCTCGCCCCCGGGGAGTGTGCCCCGCACGACCAGGCGCTGCGGCTCGCATACGATCTCCGCGCCCAGGTCCACCAGGCGGTCGCGGACCGCGCGAATGTCCGTGGTCAGGAGAACCAGGCAGCCTTCTCCGATATTCACGCCCCCGCTGGCGCGGCTGACCCTCGGCGGCGACGGCTTGACCTCGAACATGCCGATCATCCCGAAGTTCGGACCTTCGGCCTTGACGATCTCGTAGCGGATTGCCGAGTCCTCCGGCACGCCGAGCAGGGCGTGTGCGACCTTGTGGGTCAGTTCCCCGCCGCTGTATACCTCGTGGTAGCCGAGGCCCTGCCTGTAGAAGCGCGACGACCGGTCGAGGTCGGAAACAAAAAGTGCGGTGCGCACCAGGCGGCTGACTTGCGGTGTGTCGTTCATGATGGCTCTCGCGCTCCCAGGGCTAGATTTCGTGAACGGCGCGGATCAGTTCGGCGCACATGGCCTGGCCGTCACCGTAGAGCATTCGTGTGCGGTCCTCGTAGAACAGCGCGTTCTCGATGCCGGAAAAGCCGGTCCCCTTGCCGCGCTTGATCACGATGGCGTTGCTGGCCCTGTCGGCATCCAATATCGGCATGCCGTAAATGGGGCTGGCGGTGTCGGTCCGCGCGGCCGTGTTGACCACGTCGTTGGCGCCGATCACCAGCGCAACGTCGGTCTTGGGGAACTCCGGGTTGATTTCCGCCTCGTCGAATATGAGGTCGTAGGGCACGCCGGCCTCCGCCAGCAGCACGTTCATGTGCCCCGGCATGCGACCGGCCACCGGGTGGATCGCGAACTTCACCCGTACGCCCCGCTTCATCAGTGCCTCGGCCAGTTCCCAAACCTTGTGCTGGGCCTGCGCCACGGCCATGCCGTAACCGGGGATGATGATGACCTGGCGGGCGAAACCGAGCATGACCGCCGCGTCGATCGCCTCCACCGGCTTCATGGTCCCCTCGATCTCGTCGCCTTCGGCGGCCGTCTCTCCGAACGCGCTGAACAGCACGTTCCCGAGCGAGCGGTTCATCGCCTTGGCCATCAACTGGGTCAGCAGCGTGCCCGCCGCGCCGACCACGGTGCCGGCAATGATCATGGCCGCGTTGTCCAGCACCAGGCCTTCCAGGCCGACCGCCAGACCGGTCAGGGCGTTGTAAAGAGAAATCACCACCGGCATGTCGGCGCCGCCGATCGGCATCGTCAGCGTGAGCCCCAGCAACAGCGCCAGGGCAATGAACACCGTCAGCCAAGGCCCGCTTACGCCCATGATCACGAGCACTCCCGCTCCCGCCGCAAGCAGCAGGATCGCGAGATTGAGCACGTTCTGCCCGGCGAAGCGCAGCGAGCGCTTCAGCCAGCCCTCCAGCTTGGCGAACGCCAGCAGGCTTCCGGAAAACGAAACGGCGCCGATCAGCGCACCGGTGACCGCCAGCGCGATCACCGTCCAGCCGAACTCCTCGCCGCCGTGTCCGCCACGAAGGAGTTCCACCCAGGCGATCGCGGCCGCCGCGCCGCCGCCCATGCCGTTGTAGAGCGCGATCATCTGCGGCATGCCGGTCATCGCCACCCTGCGGCCGCTGATCCAGGCGGGCACGCCGCCGACGATGATGGCCGCCCCGATCAGCAGGAGGTTCTCGGGCTTCATTCCCGGCCAGAAGAAGGTCACGACCGTGGCCAGCACCATGCCCAGACCGGCCCAGACGATGCCGCGCCGCGCCCCGGCCGGCGAACTCATCGCCTTCAGGCCGAGAATGAACAGGACCGCGGCCAGGAAATAGCTGCCGGCAATGAGGGTATCGAGGCTCATTCTTCGTCCTCGTCCCCGTCCTTGCTGCGCTTGAACATCTCCAGCATCCGCTCGGTGACCACGTAGCCGCCCACCGCGTTGCCGGAGGCCAGGGCGACGCCGACAAAGCCGATCACTTTCTCGAGCGTCGTATCCGCGAACCCCAGGGCCACCATGGCGCCGACCAGGACGATGCCGTGAATGAAGTTCGACCCGGACATCAGCGGCGTGTGCAGGATGACCGGCACCCGCGAGATGACCTCGTAGCCGACGAAGGCCGCCAGCATGAATATGTACAAGGCTACGAAGCCGTCAATCATCGTGCACTCATTCCCGGCGCGCTCCCGCGTAGCGGATCTCGCCCTGGTGCGTCAGCAGCGTGCCGGCAAAAACCGGGTCTTCCAGGTCGAGGGAGAATTCTTCGTCGTTGATGGCGGGCTTGATGAAATTGAACAGGTTTCGCGAATACATGGCGCTGGCGTGGCGCGCCAGCATCGCCGGCACTTTCAGCGGCGCCATGATGCGCACGCCATTGTGGTCGATGGTCTCCCCCGGGCGGCTCAACTCGCAGTTGCCGCCCCCCTCGGCAGCGAGGTCCACAATGACCGAACCCGGCCGCATCTGCTCCACCGCGGCGGCGCTGACGATGCGCGGCGACGGCCTGCCCGGAACCGCGGCTGTGGTGATCAAAATGTCGGAGGCCGCGATATGCCGATCCAGCGCCTCCTGCTGCATGGCCCTTTCCTCGGCGGTCAGTTCCCGCGCATAGCCGCCTTCGCCGGTCGCGCTTACGCCGGAGTCGACGAAGCGGGCGCCCAGGGACTCCACCTGTTCGCGCGTTTCCTCGCGCACGTCATAGGCCTCGATCACGGCGCCCAGCCTGTGGGCGGTGGCGATGGCCTGCAGTCCCGCGACGCCGGCGCCCAGAACCAGGACCCGCGCGGGACTGATCGTTCCGGCGGCGGTAGTGAGCATGGGCAGGAACTTCTGCGATTCGTCTGCGGCCATCAAGACTGCCTTGTAGCCCGCTACCGAGGCCTGCGAGGACAGCACGTCCATGGACTGGGCGCGTGCAATCCGCGGCACCAGTTCCATCGAAAACGCCGTTACGCCGGCATCACGCAGGGCGTCCGTCGTGTCCGACGGCGTGTAGGCGTTCAGAAGGCCCATCACCATCGCGCCCTTCTTCAGTTCCCCGATGCGCTCGATCTCCGGCGGCCCCACGCAGAACAGGGCATCGCACGCTTTCGTCACGGCGGCGGGCGAAGACTCGAGCCCGATGTCCTTGTAGTCGCTGTCCCCAAAACTCGCGGCAAGGCCCGCGCCCTTCTCCATGACGACGCTCAGCCCCGCAGCCTGCATGCGCGCCCATACCTTGGGCACCACGGCCACGCGCTTTTCGCCTGGCGCGGTCTCGCGCAAAACGCCGATTGTCAGGGGCATCTGGGAGAGGAAATACTGCGCTGCAAGCGGGAGTTGGCGCGCATTTTAGCCGACCGGCTGTGCTGGTTTTCCGCTTGGGACATTGAAATTTCGCAATTTAGAGGTATAAGGCCACCTGTAAGGGAGCTTGTGATGCTGCTGCTTGAAGACGCCTTGGACTTGCGCCAGTGGGTGCTGCGCACCGACGTGGCGGGCCGGCCTCTGGGCTGGATCGACTACCGCGATGCCGTGCGGCTCTATCACGCGGGCCAGGTCGCCTATCACTGCGGCCGCCCCCTTTTCCGGATCCGCGGCGGAATCTGCGCGCGCACCGGCCACCGCAGCGAGGTGGACGTCAATACGATCGTCGCCACCCAGGGCGTTTCGGCGGGACTGAACAAGCGGCTCGACAATTACACGCCGCCGCTCAACAACCACACGCTGTTCCGTCGCGACGCGCAGATCTGCATGTATTGCGGCGGGCGCTTTCTCAAGCGCGACCTGACGCGCGATCATGTGCGCCCGATCAGCATGGGCGGATCGGACGCATGGGCCAACGTGGTGGCGGCCTGCAAGCGCTGCAACAATTTCAAGGGCGGCCGGCTGCCCGAGGACGCCGGCATGCAGCTGCTGGCCGTGCCCTTCGTGCCCACCTATGCCGAGTACATCTACCTGAAGGGCCGCCGCGTGCTGGCAGACCAGATGGAGTTCCTGAAGGCCCATTTCCCGCGCGACAGCCGCCTGCAAAGCCGCTTCGAACAGGCCGCCTGAACCACCCGGACGGCGGGTCGTCGTGGCAGCGGGCAATATCGAATCGGTCCTGAGCGAGGACCGCAGGTTCGACCCCGGCGAGTCTTTTACGAACCGCGCGCAAGTCAACACGGAACGGCTTGACGAACTTCGCCGGAAGGGCGACAGCGACCCGGTGAGCCTGTGGGCCGAGCTGGCCCGTGAGACGCTGACCTGGCACAAGCCGTTTACCGCCACTCTCGACCGTTCACGCGCGCCGCACTTCGCCTGGTTCCCCGACGGCGAACTGAATGCCAGCGAGGCCTGCCTGGGGCCCTGGATCAGGAAGGCCCCGGACCGCCCGGCGATCGTCTACGAGGGCGAGGAGGGCGACACCCGCACGCTGAGCTACCGCGAGCTGGGCGAAGCGGTGGAACGCCTGGGCGCGGCCCTGCGCGGTCAGGGCGTGGCCGGCGGCGACCGGGTGGTGATCTACATGCCGATGTGCCCGGAAGCCATCGTCGCCATGCACGCCTGCGCGCGCATCGGCGCGGTGCATTCGGTCGTGTTCGGCGGCTTCTCGGCCCGTTCGCTGTACGACCGGGTGGTGGACGCCAGCGCCGAAGTCGTCATTACCGCCGACGCCGGACGGCGCGGCGGCAAGTTCGTGCGCCTGAAGGACGCGGTGGACCAGGCGCTGGATTACGGCGAGCATCCGGTGCGCCGGGTGATCGTTTTTCGGCACTCGGGAGAAGAAATCGCCTGGGACGAAGGGCGCGACCGCTGGGCGCATGAGCTGACCGAATCCGCCGCGGCAGACTGTCCGGCGGAGTACGTGAACGCGGAGCATCCGCTGTTCCTGCTCTACACCTCCGGCTCCACCGGCAAACCCAAGGGCATACAGCACTCCACGGCGGGCTACCTGCTGCACGCAAGGCTCACCTGCCGCTGGGTGTTCGACCTTCGCGAGGACGACGTGTTCTGGTGCACCGCCGACGTGGGCTGGATAACGGGCCACAGCTACGTCGCCTACGGCCCGCTGGCCTCCGGCGCCACGGTCGTGATCTACGAAGGCGCCCCGACCTGGCCCCACGGCGGACGGTTCTGGGAGATATGCCAGCGCTACGGCGTGACCGTCTTCTACACCGCGCCCACCGCGATCCGCGCCCTGATGAAGCTGGGCGACGACCTGCCCGGTAAATACGATCTTTCCTCCCTGCGGCTGCTGGGCACCGTGGGCGAGCCCATCAACCCCGAGGCCTGGATGTGGTATCACCGCGTGATCGGCAACGGCGAATGCCCCATCGTCGATACCTGGTGGCAGACCGAGACCGGCGGCATCATGATTTCGCCGGTGCCGGGCGTCACCTCCACCAAGCCCGGTTCCTGCACCCGGCCCCTGCCCGGCGTGCATGCGGCCATCGTGGACGAGAGCGGCGAGGAGATCACCGAGCCCGACCGCGGCGGCTACCTCGTGATCCGCCACCCCTGGCCGTCGATGCTGCGCGACATCTGGGGCGACAGCGAGCGCTACCGCGAGACCTACTTCGGCAAGTTCGGCGACGAATGCTACATCACCGGCGACAGCGCCCGGCGCGACGCCGACGGCTATTTCTGGATCATGGGCCGGCTGGACGATGTCGTGAACGTGTCGGGGCATCGCCTGGGCACCATGGAAGTGGAATCGGCGCTGGTGGCGCACCCATCGGTCGCCGAAGCCGCGGTCGTAAGCCGGCCGCACGAGATCAAGGGCGAATCCATCTTCGCCTTCGTGGTGCTCAAGTCCGGGAGCGAGGACGTCCCGCCCTCGCGAAAGTCAACACAACAGGAACTGCGCGCCTGGGTCGACGAACAGCTCGGCCCCATCGCCCGTCCCGACGATCTGCGCATCGTCGAGGCGCTGCCCAAGACCCGCTCCGGCAAGATCATGCGCCGCCTGCTTCGCTCCATCGCCCGCGGCGAAGAAATCAACCAGGACGTCTCCACCCTCGAAAACGCCGACCTCGTCCGCCAGCTGATGCAGCCCTGACGACGCTCCGCGTCAATGGCGGAGACGCGGGCAGAGAGTTACACTTTGCGGCCCCCGATCATGGGGAGGAGGAGCCGTAATGAAGAAACTGCTTGGGGTGGCCCTGATGGCCCTGTTCTCGATGTCCGCGTCCGCGGACCTGGCGGAGCAACTGGCCGCGAGCGGCCGATCCGATGCGGACAAGGCGCGGGACGAAGCCAGAAGGCCGGCCGAGGTGCTCGCCTTTCTCGGAATCGGGCCGGGCATGACCGTAATGGACTTGTTGGCTTCGGGCGGCTGGTACACCGAGGTGCTTTCGGTGGCCGTGGGACCGGAGGGCACCGTCTATGCCCAGAATCCCCCCATGCTGCTCGGCTTCAACGACGGCGCCTACGACAAGGCGATTACGGCGCGCCTGGCCGACAACCGGCTCCCGAACGTGGTCCGGCTGGACCGCGATGAGGGGGACACCGGTCTGGAGCCCGGCTCGCTGGACGCGGCGCTGACCGCCCTGAACCTGCATGACCGCCACAACTTCGGAAGCGACGAGGACGTCGCGATCCTGCTGGCGGCGGTCCGGGATTTGCTGAAGCCGGGAGGCGTGCTGGGCGTGATTGACCATTACGGTGACCCGGACAAGGACAACACCCAGCTGCATCGCCTGAACGTGGCCACGGCGCTGCCGATTATCGAGGCCGCAGGCTTCGAGATGGAGAGTTCGGACCTGCTCCGCAACCCGGACGACGATCACAGCATCATGGTGTTCGACCCCGCGATTCGCGGCAAGACCGACCGGCTGCTCTACAAGCTCACCAAACCCACCGAATAACCCGCACGAGCGGCGTCAGCGGAGGGTGATGGCGGGGAACAGGATCAGCACGCCGAGCAGCAGCGCGTCGCAGGCCAGGTAGGGCAAGGCCGCGCGGATCACCTGCCCCAGCGTGGTCCCCTTCGGCGCGACGCTCTGCATCAGAAACAGCAGCAGCCCGAACGGCGGCGTGGTCAGGCTCATCTCCAGGGCCAGCAGCACAACCACGCCGAACCATATGGGGTCGAAACCCATCAGCGTGGCCAGCGGAAAGAACACCGGAATGGTCAGCAGCATGATCGAAAGCTGGTCCATGAACATGCCCAGCACCAGCATTAACGCAAACATCAGCAGCAGCTTGGCGTACGGCCCGGCCTCCAGGGCAATCGACCACTCCACCACCGCCGTGCTGGCGCCCGAGAAGGCCATCAACTGGCTGAACACCGATGAACTCAGGATCAGCAGGAACACCATGCCGGAGATTCGAACCGTGCTGGTCAGGGCGGCCCGCAGCGCCCTGACCGAGAGCTTGCGCGAAAAAGCCGCCAGCGCGGCCACGCTGAGCGCGCCGAAGGCCGCGGCCTCCGAGGGCGTCGCCCAGCCGAGCACGATGAAACCCACCACGCAGAAGACCACCAGGCCCAGCGGCAGAATGTTGAACACCAGGAGCTGAACGCGGCGCTTTATCGGGACCCTTTGTACGCCGTAACTGGGCGCGCTGGCAGGGTTCAGGCGCGCCTGCAGATAGATGACCAGGCTGTAGCCCACCGCCAGTACAAGGCCGGGGAGGATTCCCGCAATCAGCAGCGCGCCGATGTTGAGTCCGGCAAGGCTGCCGAGCAATACGCCCAGGGAAGAGGGCGGGATCAGCATGGCCAGGCCGCCGGTTCCGATGATGGGTCCGATGGACATGTGCGGCGCATATCCCCGGCGGGTCATCTCGGGAATCATCAGCGAGCCGAGCATGGCGGTGTTGGCCATGGTCGATCCGGTAAGCGTGGAAAAGGTCGAGCCGCCGGCAACGGTGATGTAGCTCAGGCGCGCGGGAAGTCTGCCGAACAGCGTCTCCAGCGCGTCGAACACCCGAAGCGCCAGGCCCGAATGAAAAAGCAGGGCGCCCATGAACACGAACATGGGCACCGCGACCAGCGTGAAACTCGTGATCAGGCTGGTGGAGTTATCAACGACCTGCAGCAGGCCGAACCAGTCGCCAACGAGTATCCAGGCGCCGAGGAGGTTGGCGGCCAGAAACGCGAACGCCACCGGCACGCCCATCGCCATGAAGGCGAGGACCAGGAAGAAGACGGCGAGTCCGGCGGTCATGGCGGGCGGTCAGAACGCCTGGTCGGCTTCGGCCTGGGACATGCTGTCCCCGCGCATCAGGCAACGCGTGAACTCCACCGCCATCATGGAGAAGCCCAGCGCCACCGGGGCAAACAGCGCCCAGCGCGGCATGTCCAGCGAGCGTATTTCCACTTCGCCCCGCAGGGCGCCCTCGACCGCAAGGATGCCGGCCAGGACCGCCACGATGACGCTGACCAGGGTGCAAAGGCCGAAGATCAGCTTGTCGAGTCGCGCACGCGCAGTCGGCGAAGTCCGCCGGTAGATAACTTCCACCACGATCCAGGCGCGTTCGCGCACCAGCCAGGGCGCGGCGGCCATGGTCAGGTAAAGCAGCGAATACTCGGTAAGCGCGACCGTGTAGGCGGGCGGTTGCCGACCGAAATTGCGCAGGGTCACGTCCACCACGATCAGCAGGCAGTCGGCGGCGATCAGCGCGCAGGCGAACAGGACCATGCCGTTCACGAGCTTATCCCAGGCCCTGGAAATCATTTCCCTGGACATGCCTCTATGGTTCATGCGGGGCGGGACGCCCTCCCACCCCGGCTTCTGCGTCGGGCTGGGGGTAAAACAGGGGCTTCAGGGCCTCGACCGAGTCGGGAGCGCGCTTGTGCATTCGCTCCCACACCACCTGGTGGGCAAGGTCCCGAAAGGCATCCGGATCGGGCGCCGGCACACTCTCGAAGCCGGTCTCCGCCAGTTCCGCGTGCTCGCGAATGCGCAGGTCGCGGAACCATTCGTTCGCCTCCACCGCGTACTTCGTCGCCTCGTCGGTGAGGATGTGGCGCGCTTCCTCGCTGAGGGCGTTCCAGCGGTCCAGGTTGATCTGCAGGCAGATGGAAAGGTTCAGCACTTCCGGGTCGATGCGGTAGCGGACGAACTCCTCCACGCCCAGGTCCGCCAGGCCCACGCTGGTAAAGGCCAGGCCATCGACGATGCCGCGCTGCAGGGCGGTATAGGTTTCGCGCAGGGCAATCTGCACCGGGCGGGCCCCGAAGGCGTAGAGCAACTCCCGGTTGGACGGGGAGGTGCGGAGCTTCAGGCCGCGCAGGTCCGGCATTCCGTCGGGCGTGAACTCAGGGCGGCGGGCCAGGTAGATGCTGATACCGATGCCGGACTGCATCCAGCCGATCAGGTGGGCGTTGGCGCGCTCCTTCCAGTACGGCTGCAGGGCCTCCAGGGCGCCGCTGGCGCGTGCCTGCATCGGGTCGATATTGGAAGCGAAAATGGCATCGCCCTCCGGCAGCAGCCCGAGGTAGTAGGTGATTCCGCCCAGGGCCATGTCGATCACGCCGCGCCTGAGAGCGTAGAAAAGCTGGCGCTGCGGTATTACCTCGGGGCCGCCGATGAACTCGATCCGCACGACGCCGCGGCCGCGTTCGTTGACCGCATCGATGTAGTGCTGGGCGTGCTGCGAGAAATTGATCTGGCGGTTCCAGGAACTGACCAGGGTCAGCGTCTCCTCGCCGGCGGCCGGCGCGCACGCCGCCAGCGCGAGCGCGCCGATCAGCGCTCTAAGCCTTGGCATTGGCACGATTCATTTCCGGCAGGGCGCCTGTCAGTTCCACCTGGCGCATCCCGCGCCGCAGGAGCAGAAAGCCGACGGTGGCGGACACCAGGTTGCCCAGGGCGCCGCCGAAGAACACGCCGATCAGCCCGAACCACAGGCCCAGCAGCCACGAGAGCGGCACGTAAACGAGCAGCGTCCGGCACAACGAGACCATCATGGCCGCAAGGGGTTTGCCGAGCGCATTGAGCGACGTGTTGGCGATTATGGTCATGCCCAGGAGGCAATAGGTCCAGGGCAGGATGCGAAGCTGGGTCACCGCCGCACGCATGGCGCCCTCGTCATTGGTAAAGAGCCCGACGATCGGCACGGCGAAGATGCTCAGCAAGGCGGCCACCGAGAGCCCGTATATGGACGTGAAGCGCAGGCACCAGGCGTGGGCCTCCCGCACCCGGTCCATCCGCTCCGCTCCCGCGTTCTGGCCCACGAACGGACCGACTGCCGCGCCCAGCGCCATGTACGGCAACAGCGCCAGCGCCTCGGTGCGGATTCCGACGCCGAAGCCGGCCACCGCGGTCTGGCCGAAGCGCGCCACCATCGCCACCACGAAAGCCGAAGTCAAAGGCGCCATCAATCCGGAAGCGGTTGCGGAAAGCCCGACATGCAGAATGCGCTTCCAGGAATCGAGGATCAGTTTCATGCCGCGCAGCGTCAGGAACTTGTCGCGCCGGATTCCGATCACCAGCATGGCGGCGAGCGACAAGAGGTTGGCGATCACGGTCGCCAGGGCCGCGCCCTGCACCTCCAGCCGGGGAAAACCGAACAGGCCGAAGATCAGGATCGGGTCCAGGGCGGCATTGACCAGGGCGGTAAGGGCGAGCAGAACTCCGGGAGACTTGGCGTCGCCCAGCGCGCGCAGGATCGAACCTCCGATGGCGGGCCCGATCACGAAGACCAGGCCGACCAGGTAGATCTGCATGTAGTCGCGAACCAGCGGCATCGTGGTCTCGTCGGCGCCCATCAGCCCGAAGATGTCTTCCATGAAGACCCAACCCGCCGCCAGCATCACCAGGCCGAGCATTCCGCTCAGCATGAACGCGTGGGTGGCGATGCGCCGCACCCGCCGCCTGTTGCCCTGGCCCAGCAGACGCGCGATCACCGAGCTGGCGCCCACGCCGATGCCCATCGCCACGGCGGCCACGACAAAGCCTACGGGCTGCGTATAACTGACGGCGGCCAGCGGCAGAGGACCCAGCCGGCTGACGAACCAGGCGTCCACCAGCCCGAAGGAGATCATGGCCAGCAGCCCGATCATCATCGGGACCATCAGCTCCCAGAGATGCCGTCCGACGGGACCTTCGGCCAGGCGCGCTTTCATGACCCGCGCATGATACGGGACGACGCTGTTGCGCCGTTTCGCTACTGGAGCGACTCGACAAGTTCGTCCAGGCTGGTGACCCGGATGTCTGCCCTGATTCGGCCTTGTGGAGCACGCGCCGCCCCGGATGCCGCTCCCGCATAGCGGTCCACCCAGGCGGTGCGAATGCCCAGCGCGCGGGCGGGCTCTATGTCATGGAACAGGCTTTGCGCTGCATGCAGCAATTCGCCCTGATGGATTCCGAGTTCCTCCAGCCGCGCCAGAAGAAAGCGAAAATTGCGCGCATCGGGCTTGTAGGAACCAATCTCCTCCGCGGTGCAAACAAGGTCGAAGCGGATGTCCAGGGCCCGTTCGGACGCCGCGAAGGACGCCTTGTCCACGTTCGAAAGCACCGCGAGTCGATAGCGCTCCTGCAGCCGGGCCAGCGCCTTCGCCGTATCCCGAAAAGCCGGCCAGCGCCGAATCGACCGGGCGAACTCGCCGGCATCGGCGTCGCTTACCGGCAGGTCGAACCTGCGTCCTATCCTTTGCGCTACCCGGCGCAGCACCTCGGGATAGGGCAATGCCGGATCGGACGACTGCACAAGGGGCTCGGCCTCGGAGAACGCCGCCAGCAACTCGGCGCGTTCCGGTTCCGCTCCCTGGCGTCGCGACCAATCCGACAGTGCGTCGGCAATGCCGCTTTCCCAGTCGATCAGCGTTCCGTAACAGTCAAAGCTGACGGCCTTGATTTCCATGGTCCCTTCCCGAGGCAAACGCGCATTTTAGAGCCGGCGGCGGAACATGAAACGCCGTGGGTAGAATGGCAAATTCGTTGGGGGTTCTTCAAATGCGCAACAAGTCTTTCGATTTCCTGGAGCAGGCCGGGCAAGCGCAAGTCAGCAAGCGGGAATTGCTCGCGGGGGCGGGCGCGGCGGCGGCACTGGCCTTGATGCCGCGCATCAGCCGCGCGGCGAGCGAAACCTGGGACCTGATCGTGGTGGGCGGAGGATCGGCGGGACTTCCCTGCGCGATATTCGCGGCCATGCAGGGCGCGCGGGTGTTGGTGGTGGACCGGGCGCACCGGCTGGGGGGAACGCTGGACCGTTCGACAGGGCAGATCGCCGCGGCCGGAACGCGTATCCAGGCGGAACAGGGCATCGAGGATTCGCCGGAAGCCCACTTTGACGACATCATGCGGATCAGCCGCGGCAAGGTGGATCCAGAGCTGGCGCGCGTGTTCGTGGGCGAGGCGGCCAGGACGGTGGACTGGCTCTGCGATCACGGGTTCACGCCCCTGCCCGACCACCCGGTGACCACCGGAGGCCATGAACCGTACCGGGTGCGGCGCTATCAGTGGGCGGCGGGGAACGGAGTGGCGATCCTGAAAACCCTCTTGCCCGTGTTCATGGATCTGGTCCGCAAGGGCTCGATCGAATTCCTGATCCGCACCGACGCGAAGGAACTCATTCAGGACGCCGACGGCGCCGTCAGGGGCGTTATGGTGGAAGACGCCCTGGGTCGCAGGATGGACCTGATGGGGCGAAAGGTCGCGATTACCACCGGCGGCGCCGGAGGCAACCCGGAAATGTTCGAGCGGCTGCACGGCGTTCCGATGTATGCGCGGCTCGCCTATCCGTTCAATCTCGGCGGCGGACTGGAGATGGGCGTGGGCGCCGGCGGCGTGCTGCGGGGAGCGGAACTCTTCACGACCTTCTTCGGCATGGTGCTGAACGACTTCAACGTGCCGAGCACGCCGGCCGGAGTGCCGGTCAACAGCTACCCGGAACGGCGAATGCCCTGGGAGGTGTACGTGAACTCCGCCGGGCAGCGCTTCGTGCGCGAGGACCACCCCAGCGTGGACGAGCGCGAGCACGCACTGCTCGCGCAGGAGGACCATCGCTACTGGATGATCTTCGACCAGGAGATCATGGACACCGCGCCGCCGGTGGCGCTGGGGTGGGACCGCGCGCGACTGGATTTCGCCTTCAGCAAGTATCACTTCTTCTCGCGCGCGGACACGCTTGGGGAACTGGCCTTCTGGGCGGGCATCGAGGCAGAGGGCCTGGCGGCAGCCGTCGAGCGCTACAACGCCGGGCAGGCCGGCGGCCGGGACCCGGACTTCGGCCGCGAGCACATGCCGCTGCCGGTCCGCAAGCCGCCGTTTTACGCCATCCGCATGCAGGGCACGCAGTTGCTCACTTTTGCCGGCTTGCACGTCAATCCGCAGCTCGAGGTGTTGAATAAGGACGGCCAACCCATTCCCAACCTCTACGCCGCCGGTGAAGTGCTGGGGGCCGGAGCGACCACCGGTTTCGGCATCGTCAACGGGATGATGCTGACCCCCGCGCTGGTATTCGGACGCATGATCGGGGAACGCGTCCTGGTCTGAGTGCACCGTAGGTTGCCGAGGCGCATCGTAGAGGCAACAGTCGGAACCGCTGGATCGTGCGTAGAATGACTACCCCGTTCGGGAGGGTTCTTCAAATGCGCAACAAGTCCTTCGAATTCCTGGCGGAAGCCGGGGAAATGCAACTCAACAAGCGGGAACTGCTTGCCGGCGCGGGCGCGGCGGCGGCGCTGGCCCTGATGCCGCGTATCAGCCGCGCGGCCAGCGAGACCTGGGACCTGATCGTTGTGGGCGGAGGCTCGGCGGGACTGCCTTGCGCGATCTTCGCCGCCCAGCAGGGCGCGCGCGTGCTCGTGGTCGAGCGGGCGCACCGCCTCGGCGGCACGCTGGACCGTTCCTCGGGCCAGATCGCGGCCGCCGGCACCCGGCTTCAGGCCGAACTGGAAATCGACGATTCGCCGGAGGCGCACTTCGACGACATCATGCGGATCAGCAAGGGCAAGGTCGATACCGACCTGGTCCGGGTGTTCGTCAACGATGCGGCCAGGACCCTGGATTGGCTGGGCGAGCACGGGTTCACGCCCCTGGACGGCCATCCCGTTACTTCAGGCGGCCACGAACCCTATATGACGCGGCGCTACCAGTGGGCGGAACAGAACGGGGTCGCGATCCTCAAGATCCTGCTTCCCCAGTTCCTCGACCTGGCCCGCCAGGGGTCGATCGAATTTCTGATCCGCACCGATGCGCAGGAATTGATACAGGACGATTCGGGCGCCGTGAAGGGCGTCATGGTGCGCGATGCAACGGGACGCAAGATGGACCTGCTCGGCCGGAAGGTGGCGCTGACCAGCGGCGGCTGCGCGGGCAATCCCGAAATGTTCAAGGAATTGCACGGGGCGCCGCTGTACGCCAGTCTGGCCTATCCCTACAATCTGGGCGCGGGCCTGGAGATGGGCGTGGCGGCGGGCGGCACGCTGCGCGGCGCGGAACTTTTCCAGACTTTCTTCGGCATGGTGCTGAACGACTTCAACGTGCCGAGCACGCCCGCCGGAGTGCCCATCAGCACCGCCCCGGAACGCCGCATGCCCTGGGAGGTGTACGTCAACACTGCCGGGCAGCGTTTTGTGCGCGAAGACCATCCCAGCGTTGACGCGCGCGAACATTCGTTGCTGGCGCAGGAAGGCCACCGCTACTGGATCGTGTTCGACCAGACCATCCGGGACGCGGCGCCGTCGGTGGTCATGGGCTGGGACAGCGATCGGCTGGACTGGGCCTTCGACAAGTATCACTTCTTCTCGCGCGCCGATTCGCTGGCCGAGCTGGCGTACTGGGCCGGCATCGACGGCGAGGGACTGGCTGCCTCCATCGGGCGCTACAACTCGGCCCAGGCGGGCGGCCAGGATTCCGATTTCGGCCGCGAGCACATGCCGCTGCCCGTGGGCAAGCCGCCGTACTACGCCATCCGCATGCAGGGCACACAGCTGCTTTCCTTTGCCGGTCTGAACGTGAACACGAACCTTGAAGTGCTGAACGGGAACGCCGATCCCATCCCCAATCTGTACGCCGCCGGCGAAGTGCTGGGCGCGGGAGCGTTGACCGGCTTCGGCATCACCAACGGAATGCTGCTGACACCCGCACTGGTGTTCGGGCGCATGATCGGAGAACGCGTGTTCGCCTGACACCAGTAGGAGGATTCATGATGGACAAGACTGACCTTGATTCCGCGGCGGACACCGCGGGTCTTCGACTCAACAAGAGAGAGTTGATTGCGGGCGCGGGAGCGGCGGCGGCACTGGCGCTGCTGCCCCGCATCAGCCGGGCGGCAAGCGAGACCTGGGACCTGATCGTTGTGGGCGGCGGGTCGGCGGGATTGCCCTGCGCGATTTTCGCCGCCCAGCAGGGCGCACGGGTGCTGGTGGTCGATCGGGCGCACCGGCTGGGAGGCACGCTCGATCGTTCCTTCGGGCAGATCGCCGCCGCGGGCACGCGAATCCAGGCCGAGCAGGGGATCGAGGACTCGCCGGAAGCCCACTTTGACGACATCATGCGCATCAGCAAGGGCAGAATCGACCAGGATCTCGTCCGCGTGTTTGTGCATGAAGCGGCCAGGACGATTGACTGGCTGGGCGCGAATGGTTTTACGCCGCTGCCCGGCCACCCGGTCATGAGCGGCGGGCACGAACCCTATATGACGCGGCGCTACCAGTGGGCGGAACA
The DNA here is from genome assembly GCA_965116895.1 of Gammaproteobacteria bacterium. Lineage (GTDB taxonomy): Bacteria > Pseudomonadota > Gammaproteobacteria > Steroidobacterales > Foliamicaceae > Foliamicus. The sequence continues at coordinate 2,507,447 of OZ220729.1, forward strand.
GAACGGGGTCGCGATCCTGAAAGTCCTGTTGCCGCAGTTCCTCGATCTGGCGCGCAAGGGTTCCATCGAGTTCCTGATCCGCACGGACGCACTGGAACTGATTCAGGACGACTCCGGCGCGGTGAACGGCGTGATGGTGCGCGACGCCATGGGACGCAAGATGGACCTGCTGGGCCGCAAGGTGGCGCTGACCAGCGGCGGCTGCGCGGGCAATCCCGAAATGTTCCAGGAACTGCATGGCCCGCCGCTGTACGCCAACATGGCCTATCCCTACAATCTCGGCGGCGGCCTGGAGATGGGCGTGGCGGCGGGCGGAACGCTGCGCGGCGCGGAGCTCTTCCAGGTCGCCTTCGGCATGGTGCTGAACGACTTCAATGTGCCGAGCACTCCGGCCCCGGTGCCCGTGCGCACCACGCCGCAGTCGCGCCCGCCCTGGGAGGTGTACGTGAATTCGGACGGTCAACGCTTCGTGCGTGAAGACCATCCCAGCGTGGATGCCCGGGAGCATGCGCTCCTCGGGCAGAAGGACCACCGCTACTGGATCGTGTTCGACCGGCAGATCCTGGACTCGGCGCCGTCCCTGGTGGGCGGCTGGGACCGGGACCGGCTGGACTGGGCGTTCGACAAGTACCATTTCTTCTCGCGCGCGGATTCGCTGGCCGAACTGGCCTACTGGGCCGGTATCGACGGCGATGGGCTCAATGCCTCCATCGGACGGTACAACTCCGGTCAGGAGAGCGGCCAGGATCCCGATTTCGGCCGCGAGCACATGCCTCTGCCGGTCGGCAAGCCGCCGTACTACGCCATCCGCATGCAGGGCACGCACCTGATTTCCTTTGCGGGCCTGACCGTCAGTCCGGGGCTTGAGGTGCTGAACGGTAACGGCGATCCCATTCCCAATCTGTACGCCGCCGGCGAAGTGCTGGGCGCGGGAGCTACTTCCGGCTTCGGTATCGTCAACGGGATGCTGCTGACGCCGGCGCTGGTATTCGGCCGCATGATCGGAGAACGCGTGTTCGCCTGACGGCACGCACGCAGGGGGGACGCTCTCTCTCCCGATGAAGTACGACCTGAAGACATTTCAGGGCGACGTGTTCGGCGGCATCACGTCCGCCGTGGTCGCGCTGCCGGTGGCGCTGGCCTTCGGTATCGCCTCGGGCCTGGGGGCCGAGGCGGGCATTTACGGGGCGATCGCGGTCGGCTTCTTCGCTTCCGTGTTCGGCGGCACCCGGTCACAGATTTCGGGACCCACGCCGTCGATGACCGTGGCCATGGCCGTGATCATCTCGACCCACGCGAACAGCCTCAGCGAGGCGCTGATCGTGGTGGTGCTGGCCGGACTGATCCAGGTGCTGCTCGGCGTACTGCGGATCGGGCGCTTCGTGGTCTACACCCCCCATGTTGTGGTGTCCGGGTTCATGTCCGGGATCGGCATCATCATCATGCTGATCCAGGTGCTGCCGTTTCTGGGCGCGCCCACTTCGCCCGAAGGTCCGATGGGCGCGTTGAGGAATCTGCCCGGGGCCATCGCCGACACCAATCCCAGCGCACTGATCATCGCCACCCTGGCGCTCGCGATCACGGTATTCTGGCCACGGCGCCTGGAGCGCCTGGCCCCCGCTCCGCTGATTGCGCTCGTGGTCGGCTCCCTGATCGGAATCCTGTGGCTGACCGGAGCCCCTGCAATCGGCTCAATCCCGGAGGGACTGCCGGGCATCAGCCTTCAGGTTCCGTCCGCGGACTTTCTGCTGGGCGCCCTGCATCCCGCAATCATCCTCGCGCTGCTGGGCTCCGTGGACAGCCTGCTTACTTCGCTGGTGGCGGATTCCATGACCGGCACGCGGCACAAGCCGGACAGGGAACTGGTCGGACAGGGAATCGGCAACATCGTTTCCGGGCTGTTTCAGGGAATGCCGGGCGCCGGCGCCACGATCGGGACCGTTACCAACATCAGGGCGGGAGGCAGCACGCCGGTCTCCGGCGTCATACGCGCCCTGTTTCTGCTGGCCTTGCTGCTGGGATTCGGAAAGTACGTGGAGCCGATTCCGCATGCCGTGCTGGCCGGCATCCTGATGAAAATCGGCTGGGACATCGTCGACTGGCGGCTGTTGCTTCGCCTCCACCGCCTGCGCCACGATCACCTGGTGGTCATGCTGATGACGCTGCTGCTGACGGTCGTGGTCGATCTCGTTACCGCCGTTGCGCTCGGCCTGATCGTTGCCGGCATGAATCATGCCCGCCAGTTGAAGGGGCTCGAGCTGGACAGCGTGGTCTCGGTGCCGGTGCTTGACAGGACGTTCTTTGCCGGCGAGGAGGGCATGGAGATCAGCGACCCGCTGCAGGCGCGGGTCGGGATGGTGGCCCTGCGCGGCACGCTCACGGTAGCTTCCTCACGCAACCTGGTCAGCGTGATCGGCGCCGACATCAAGGACCACGTAATCGTCGTCTTTGATTTTTCCGGCGCAAAGTATCTCGACGACAGCGCCGCCATGGTCATCGAGCAGATTCTGGACGTGGCGCGGGACGCAAACACCGACGTGATCGTGGTCGGCCTGTCGGGGACCGTGGCGGAAACGATCAACACACTCGGCGTGCTACGCGCCGTTCCGAAGGATCATGTTGCGGATGATCTCCGGCAGGCGCGCCGCATTGCGCGCAGGCTTCTGGAGGACTAGAACGGGCGGATCAGTCCGGCAAGGCGAAAGCCACCACCGCATCCGATTGCGCGGTCCCGGCGCGCGCGTTGCCCCCGGCGGCGATCACGACGTATTGCCGTCCGCCCGCGCGGTAGGTGATCGGCACCGTCATGCCGGGCGCCGGCAGGTCGCCGGACCAGAGTTCCTCGCCGGTTTCAACATCCAGGGCGCGCAGGTTGTGATCGAGGGTGGAGGCCACGAACACCAGCCCCCCGGCGGTAACGATGGGACCGCCGACGCTGGGCGATCCCCAGCCGAAAGTGGACGGCAATGTAACGCCCATCGCGCGCAGACGTCCCAGGGGCACCTGCCAGCGCAACTCGCCGCTGTCCATGTCGATGGCGCTCAGCGTGCCCCACGGGGGCGGCGTGCACGGAAACCCCGAAGGCGAGATCCAGACCTCGCCCTCCACGCGGTACGGCGTTCCGCTCAATGTGCGGTTGAGATAGTCGCGCGGCCCGTCATGCTCGCCCTCGTCCAGCGGCACGAAGCGCAGCCAGGTGGCCAGGTTCTCGGCCTTGATCACGAGAAGATTGCTTGCCGGATCGAACGCCGCGCCGCCCCAGTTGCCGCCGCCCAGCGCTGAGGGAAACAGGATGCTGCCGCGCCGGCTGGGCGGCGTGAAGAGGCCGTCGTAGCGCGATTCGTCAAACCGCCTGCGGCACCAGGCGCGGTCCAGCGCGGTGATCCCGAAAAGGCTTTCCCGGTCCAGTTCGGTGCGGGCGAAGGTCGAGATGCCCGTGGGCAGGGGCTGAGTGGGAAAGGCGGTCTCATCGGGAAGATCGGAAGATGGAATGGCCTGTTCCTCGATGGGAAAAACCGGTTCGCCCGTATCCCTGTCGAATACGAAAAGATGTCCGCTCTTGGTCTGCTGTATGGCGACCTCGCGCGCCTTTCCGTCCTTGCGGATGGTCACCAGCAGGGCGTGGCCCGGCAGGTCGTAGTCGTACAGGTCGTGGTGAATGATCTGGAACGACCAGGCGGGTTTGCCGGTTGCTCCATCCACGGCCACTACGGCGTTGGCCAGCGGAAGTTCCACGCGGCGGCCTCCGCCGTAGTAGTCCACCGACGGGCTGGTGGTGGGCAGAAACACCAGGTTGCGTGCCGGATCGGCGCTCATCGTGGTCCATACGTTGGCGGCGCCCGTGACGGCGCTGTACTCGGGAGGGATGGGATTGAATTCCCAGACCATTACCCCGGTTCGCACGTCGAAGGCCCGCACGACCCCGTCGTTCGCATTGGCTATGCCGTCGTTCGAACCGCTGCCGGCGATCACCAGGTCGCCCAGCACCACCGGCGGCGACGACATGCCGCGAACCTCTCCTTCGCCATAGCCCTCGTAATCCCAGTGCGACACGTAGCCGGGGTGATCCGTGGCCGCGCCGAAGTCCCGGCAGGCTTCCCCGGTCAGCGCATCGATGGCGTGGACGGCGCCGGTGAAGTCGCCCTTGAAGATGCGCTTCGCGCAGGGCTCGGAGGATGCTTCAATCCGCTCCCAGTAAGCCACCCCGCGACAGGTGCTCGGCCGACGCTCCCCGGCGCGTTCCGCTTCGTTGCCCGTCAGCGCGGCGTGGGCATCGAATGCCCAGACCTCATCGCCGTTTTCGGCATCGACGGCGAAAACCCGGTTGAAGGGCGTGCAGAAATAGACCAGCCCGTTGGCCATGAGCGGCACCGCCTGCTGCGTGGACCCGACCCCGAATTCGCCTTCGACAAAATCGCCGCTGTGATGCACCCAGGCCTGTTCGAGACGGCCTACGTTTTCGCGGGTGATCTCATCCAGCGGGGAATACTGGCTTCCGCCGGGGTCCCTTCCGAAATTGGGCCATTCACCCGAAGTACCGTCGGCGCCTGCATGCTCCTGAGCCGCCGCAGTTCCGCTCACGCCCGCCAGAAACAGGCCGACTAGAACCAAGCAAATTGCTTCGATCCTGGTCATTTGCGCGCCTCGATCTCGCCTTTTCTCTGCTCCCTTCTTCCGGGAGACGCATGAATACATCCCTGTAGCTTGCTCCGGCATCCCTGCCTCCAATACTCCCTGAAGAAGGGAGCAAAGAAAAGGCTTACCAAGTGCCCCGAAGTCAGGCGCTAGGCGTTGCGCGTTGCGTGAACCCGCCCGAAGAACAGCACGCCCTTCTTCGCCTCGCGAACCGTAAACCCGGCCTTCTCAATTTCGGTCGGAAAATGGATGTCCGCGAACTCGTTGCGCCACACTTCCTTGTTCCAGCGATGGTCCCACCAGCGCCGGAAACGGCGATAACCGGTCGGCGGGTGTTCGTCGCTCGGAAAATCGAACGGCTGAAACACGCCGTTCGGACGCGTAATGCGCCGCACTTCGGCAACGATGTCCCTCGTGATCTGCGCCGGGGTCTCGTGAAAGACGATGTAGGACGCCACTATGTCAAAGAAACCGTCCGGGAAGCCGGTCTTCTCGCCCAGCGCCTGCACGAAGTGCAGTTCCCTGCCGAGTTCGACGGCGCGCATGTGCGCATAACGCACCATCGGGGCGGAGACGTCCAGTCCCCACACCTCGGCATCGGGGAAACGGTCCTTCAGCGCCAGGGTCAACTGGCCGGGCCCGCAGGCCAGATCGAGAATGCGCTTGACCTTGCCGTCCGCCGGCGACTCGACCGCCGCCGCCAGTTGCCCGTGCACCTCGTCCTGGTCGTTATGACCCATGTAGAAGTGATTGGTGCCGTAGTGATAGATGTGGCCGGCAAAGGGATCGCCCACGTAGCCGCCGGGCTGGATGTGGATCTCGTGCGAAGCGTATTCCGGGACCTTGAGGTCCGGGTCCAGCTTCACCGATCCGGGACCGGCCTTGTCGGCCGCGTCCAGCTCCGCCAGGTAGGTGTCGGCCTTGCCGTGGAACTCCTCCTGCAGGATCTTCCAGCTGATCTGCTGGCCGCTGATCCAGTAGCGCATGCTGGCGCCGATCACCGGGTCGCGTTCCAGCAACTCGCGCAGCGCCTCGATCGACATGTCGCTGTTCGGATCGATGCCCTCTTGCTTGAAGATGCCCTCGGCGCGAACCTGTGCGGCGCGGCCCAGGGGACCGTTCGACCATACCCGGAAGCCGGTCAGGAAATCCTGGCGGCTTTCCAGGTCGAGGGTGGCCAGCCGCTCCAGCTTGCCGATGTTGCCGCGCGGCTCGAAGTCGTACGGCGGTGAAGGGGGCGTGTCCGTGGACGCGCGCCCCTTGCGCGTAGCCACCGTGGCCGAAAAAGCCGCGGCCAGAGAACCCAATATCGTGCGTCGGTTCATCATGACTGGTCACCTCCCATTCCCGAGCGGTTGCGAAACTCCATCATCGGCTGGCCCTCGCCCGAGTGCCCCACCGTGATCGAACCAAAAGTCCGCTCAATGAAGCTGTCGCGCTCGGCACGCCACATCGCCTCCTCCTCGGCGCTCGGACGGTATCCCTCGATCATCTCGCGCGTCACCTTGCCGTGATCCTCCAGCAAGCGCTCCATGATCTTCATGCGCCGGGACTGCGCCCAGATCTCCGTACTCACCGACACCAGCGCCGTCATCAGATGATCCATCGCCGGATCCTTCATGAACGTCGCCTGGTCCGTGTCGGACTTGATGAAATCGGCCGTGTAGCCGGGATTGTCACTCATCGTCTTCTCCCCAAGCTGAACCCTTGATTATAGGGCCTGCTCAGGGATCGGGATCGGTGAGGGAGAGGATGCGGTCGATGCGGAAGGTGCGTTCGTCCTGGCGCAGCATGCACCAGGCGCGCATGCCCAGGAATTCGCGGTTGGACCAGGAGCGCATGCCCACTTCCAGCGGGCGGATGCGGCGTCGCGTGCGCACGTCGTTGCGCTTCAGGTACTCCATGTCGAGCGGGCTCGCGTCGGCAATGGCTCTCTCGATGATTTCGAGCTTGGTGTCCGTGGACAGCTTGCGTTCGGCGCGCTTGTATTGCTCGCCGGTGAGGAAGCGCTGCACCCGCCAGTCGCAACGGATGGAACCGGCCGTCAGCGGGCGGGTCAGCGCCAGCCCGTCGAAGGACGTGCAACGGCTCAGGGCAACGTAGGTCTGCCCGGCGGCGAACACCCGGTCGAGATCGACCACCATCCGCTCGAAGGTCTTGCCCTGGCTCTTGTGGACGGTAACCGCCCAGGCCAGCCGGAACGGAAACTGGGTGAAGGTGCCCGCCGGACTGCTGACGATGGATCCCTCGCGGGCCTCGAAGCGGATCAACTCCCATTCATGGGGCTCGACCCGCACCCGGCGTCCGGAATCGGCCAGGCGCACCAGCACATAGGCCTCGCCGCCGCCGATATTCACGCCCTCGATCACGCCGATGCTGCCGTTGACCCAGCGCCCGGCGCCATCGTTGTTCAGCAGCATGACCTGGGCGCCGGCCTTGAAGCGAAGCTGCGCTTCGGTGGGGAAGTAATCGCGGCCGAAAGCCCCCTCGATCACGGCATCGAACCGATGCTCCGGCGCGGCGAGCCCGTCCAGCCGGGTGCGGTTGATCAGGCCCGCCTTGCGGTTGGTGCCGGTCAGCGTGATGTAGCCCTCGCCGTCGGGCGGCTCGAAATGGGGGTCCACCCGCCGATTCAGGCGCTCCAGATCGCTGTCCTGAAGAGATTTCTTGCGAACGCGGTTCAACAACTGCACGAACTCGCGGTCGCGCTGCCGGAATACGCGCGTGAGTTCGATGATCTCAAGCTCCACGTCCTCGAGCGCGCGGGCGCTGAAGAAATGGGGGGAATCGTAGACCTGGCGCAGCGCCTCGTGCTCCAGGCCGGTGACCACCGGCGGCAGCTGGTAGAGGTCGCCGATGAACACCATGTGCACGCCGCCGAATCGCGCGTTGGGGCGGGGGCCGTAGCGCCGCAGAAACAGGTCCACGCAGTCGAGCAGGTCGGCGCGCAGCATCGATACCTCGTCGATGATCAGCGTGCGCAGGCTCCTGTAGAGCCTGGCGTTGCGTGGCTTGCCGCGGCGCGCGGCGATGGCTTCCGGCGTCACGTCGATCCCGAAGCCGAAGAAGCGGTGAACGGTCTGGCCGCCCACGTTCAGGGCCGCCACGCCGGTGGGCGCCAGGACTACCGGGTCCCAGTCGACGCTTTGGCAGAAGTGGCTCAGGAGCGTGGACTTGCCGGTCCCCGCACTGCCGGTGATCAGCAGGTGCCGGCTGCCTCGCTCCATGCCCTCCATCGCGCGGGCGAACTCGTCGGTGATCTGTATTCCGTTGTCAGCGGGCAGGCGGCAACTCCCAGTTCGTGATGGCGACCCGCATGGAAGCGCCGGGGCCGGATATGTTGAGCCTTCGGGGAACGGCAAGGTCGCCCGAGCGGGCCAGCGCGTTCACCTCGATCCGCCAGCCGTCCTGGCGGAATTCCCGCGCCGCGCCCTGGCCGGAACTGTATTCGGTGAACGGAGAATCCGGGTCCGGCAATCCGCGCAACCAGTAGGGAAGGCTTTTCAGCGGAGCGCTGTCGCACAGCATTTCCAGCTCGTCGATCCGCATTCCGGGCGCGCACATCGAAACCCAGTCGCCCTCGCTGAACAGGTTGACGTCGCCGCCCTCGATTCGTACCCGCTCGGCGCCCACGCCCCAGGGTCCGCTCAGTTCCAGTTGCGCCAGCGGGCCTTCCTGGCGCCACAGAACGTTGGCCTGCGCACCCCGGCCCTCCCGGTTCAGCGCCACCCGGCCGCGCAGTCCCCACGATTCGAGTTCGGCAAGCGCGGGCGCGTCCAGGACGGCGGGGGGAAGATTGACTGGGGCCGTGCAGGCCGCCAGCAGCCATGCGACCGCAACCAGGAAACCGGTAAACGCTGCGTTTTGCCTCACCGCGAATACCTTTCCCGGACCGCCTCCAGGAGAGTCGTGTCCTCGTACTGCGCCAGCGATTCGCGAAGCAGCTCGTCGGCTCGTTCGATCTGCCCCAGTTCGTACAGAACCTCGCAAAGGTGCGCGGCGACTTCGGGATGCGGGAGGCTTTCAAGCGCCCGCTCCAGCAGCGGCACGGCCTCCTCCTTTCTGCCCAGGCGGTAAAGCACCCAGCCCATGCTGTCCACGATCGCCGGCGAGCCGGGATCGAGCTCCAGCGCCAAGCTGATATGGCCATGGGCCTCCTCAAGGCGTATGCCCCGATCCGCCAGCGTGTATCCCAGGGCATTGAGCACTTCCGAGTCGCGCGGATGGTCGTCCAGCAGGTCCTCCATCTCGCGTATCGCCCTGCGGTGTTCCTCGAGGTCCAGCAGCAGGTGGGCCCTCTGCATCCTCAATCGGCGACTCTGCGGCCGGTAGCGAAGTGCCTCCTCGTACGCCGCCAGGGCTTGAACGTCGCGGCCTGCAGCCCGCATCGTGAAGGCGAACAGCGGCAGGCTCTCAAAGGCGTGCTCGGGATAACGCCCGACATGATCCAGAACGGTTGCCAGCGCTTCGTCGATTTCATCCAGCGCGACGAAAGCCCTGACCAGCAACTCCGTGGCCGCGGGCGCAAGCCGGTCAGACTCTATCCCGGCGAGCCACTCGATCGACTCCAGCCAGTCCTCGCGCCCCGCGGCGATCTGCCCCAGGGCCAGCCGGCAGGAATCAGCCCGGTGGCCGCGCGAAAAAAGCTCAAGGTATATCGACTCGGCGACATTGCCCGCGCCCAGCGCCTGCAGAATCCTCGCCTCCTGCATCGCCAGGTCCGGAGAGCCCGGATTGGCCGCGCGCAGGTTTCTCAGGCGGCTCAAGGCCTCGCGCGGCTGGCGCGCCTCCAGAAGCAAAACCACGTAGTTCTGCTCCAGAGCCAGGCTGTCGCGAGTGGCCAGTTGCTCCGTCAGACGCGCGAGGGCGGCATCCGGCTCGCCGGCGCGCAGCAGTGCGGTCGCCGCGAGCGCGTGCGAGTCGTCGTCCCCGGGATCGCGACGCAACAGGGAATCGGCCAGACGGGCGGCCTGCGAGTATTCGTTGGCTGCAAGCGCTACCCGCGCCGCGAGACTCACAACCCGGGCCGAGTCGGGATGCTCGGCGGCCAGCCGGCCGGTCAGCGGCGCCAGGTCCGCGGTAGTCAGCGCGTCCGAATTGATCCCGTTCAGCCGCTCCTCGAGCAACGCGACAAAGCGGCCGTTATCCGCATCGGCCGAAATACCGGCGCGCGCGGTTTCAAATGCCGCCTGCATGTCCCCGGCAACCGCGTGCAGAACCGTCAGCATCGCCAGGACTTCCGGATCGCCACTCGCGCGCGCATGCCACACGGACGCCGCTTCCAGGGCAAGGCCATAGAGATCGCGCCGGAAGGCGAACTCCGCCGCTTCCCGGGCCTTCAGCGCCGGCGCCGCGCCTTCCGGCGGGCGTTGCGCTTCAGCCAGCAGGGCGCGGGCCTCGTTACCCGGAAACGCGGGCCAGCCGGCTTCGGCCAGCCACATCTGCGCGCTCGCGCAGGCCGCAAGCGAGAACCCTGCGAGAAAGACGACGGCCAGCCTGGCCCGGGGACGACGATCCACGCTGCGATAATAGCCCTTGTTGGGCGCCCGTCAGGCGCCGCCGGTCAACAGGCCCCACGCGGAAACGATCATGAACCCCGCCCTGCTGGAAAAACTCCGCGGCCTCAAGGCCCGCTTTAAACAACTGGAGGCGTCGCTGGCCGATCCGGAAGTGCTTTCGGACGCGGTGCGCCGGCGCGATGCCGGCCGCGAGCACGCGCGCCTCCAACCCCTGGCCAGCCTGCTGGACCGCCTGGAGCGGGCGCTGGAAACAGAAGCTTCGGCGGAGGAAATGCTCTCCGGCGACGACGAGGAATTGCGCGAGCTGGCGCGCGAGGAGGCCGAGGAAGCGCGGCGCGAACAGGCGGCCCTCGAAGTACGGTTGCGCCGATTCCTGCTCAAGCCCGACCCGCGCGACGCCCGCGACGTGTACCTGGAGATCCGTGCCGGCACCGGCGGAGACGAAGCGGCCATTTTCGCCGGCGACCTGTTCCGCATGTACACGCGGTACGCGGAGGAGCGCGGCTGGACCCATGAAATCATCCAGATGAGCGAGGGCGAACACGGCGGCTACAAGGAAGTCGTCTGCCGGCTGGCGGGCAAGCGGGTCTTTTCCTACCTGCGGTTCGAGTCCGGCGCCCATCGCGTGCAGCGGGTACCGGAAACGGAGTCGCAAGGGCGGATCCACACGTCCGCCTGCACCGTGGCGGTTCTCCCGGAAGCAGAGGAAACGGGAGAAATAGAGATCGATCCCGGCGACCTGCGGGTCGATACCTATCGCGCTTCAGGCGCCGGCGGCCAGCACGTCAACAAGACCGACTCCGCGGTCCGCCTCACGCACCTGCCCACGGGAATCGTCGTGGAGTGCCAGGACGAGCGCTCGCAGCACAAGAACCGCGCCCGGGCGCTGTCGCTGCTGCGCGCGCGGCTGCTGGACGCCGAGCAGAGCCGCCTTGAGCGCGAGCGCGCCGAGGAGCGCCGCTCGCAGGTGGGCAGCGGCGACCGCTCCGAGCGCATCCGCACCTACAACTTCCCGCAGGGCCGGGTCACCGACCACCGCATCAACCTGAGTCTCTACAAGCTCCCGCAGATCATGGAAGGCGACCTCGACGGGATCATCGAGCCGCTGCGCCAGCACATGGAGGCCGAACAGCTCGCCACTCTCGACACCGGCTGAGGCGAGGGCACACCCAAAGGCCGGTGCGCGGCTAGAAATCCTCCAGAAGCCGGCCGAATCCCATGACCCTGTCTTCGATGCCGTTCGCCCTGAGCGCATGCCAGTAGGTCGCGGTGTTGATGGCGATAACGGGCTTGCCGAGCAACCGTTCGGCGCCCGCCGCCAGCCGGATCGCCGAGAGGTTAGTGCCCACCTGCACCAGCGCGTCGACATCGTCGCCGTCGAGCTCCCTGAATTCCCTTGCCACGCGCGATTCCGGCACTTCCGCAATCGCGGTCCATGACGGGCAGCGCAGGCACGAATCGCGCACGATGTTGAAGCCGCGATCCGACAGGTAGCGGCTCACTTCGCGGTTGGCCACCGGGTAGTAGGGCGACATGAACGCCACGTTGCGCGCGCCGTAGGCATCGAGCGCGTCGGCGACCGCCTCGGAACCCACGGACAGCTTCAGTTCCGCGATCTCCTCGATCCTCCTCTTCCATTCCGTGCCGCCCTTCACGCCGCCGTAGAACGTCACTGCCGACATCCCCATGACCAGGTAATCCGGCTTGCAGGTCAGCACGCCGCGGACGGCCGCCGCCGTATTTTCGGAAATCTCGATGGTGCCGGCCATGAAGGTCTCGTCCGATATCGCATTGGCATCCTGAATGATGATCCGCGAGTAATGATTGGTTACGCCCGGCGGGCGCAGGTCGTCGAAATCCGGTTGCACGATGGTGTTCGTCGAAGGGCCCAGCACCCCGAACTTTCTTCGCCATCCCAAGGCATCGGTCATGGTTTTGTCCTCTCTCTCAGTCCCAGGTCAGGTCCACGCCGATGTCTCTTTCCTCGGCGTTTCGGAAGGCGGCATGAGCGGCAGCCAGGTCCTGGGCGGCCACGCCCAGCGACTTGTATACCGTGATCTCCTGATCGTCGCGCCGCCCGGACACATTGCCCGCCAGCACGTCGCCGATTTCTCCGGCGATGTGCGCTTCGGTCACGGCGCCTTCCCTGATTGCAGACAGCAGCTCCCCCGCCTGGTCCATCGCGGAGGCCTTGTAGTCCACGAAGAAGCACGAGCGGGTCACGACGTCAACGTCGGCCTCGGCCGAGCCGGCTATCGCCGCTCCCACCAGGTTGACGTGGCAGCCGGGCGCCAGCCACTTGCCTTCGAGCACCGGGTCGGCGGCCGAAGTCGTGGTGCAGACGATGTCGGCGCGGTCGACGGCTTCGCGCGCACTGTCGCAGACACGGGCGGAAACGGGAGCGGGCAGCCGCCGCACGAGCCGCCGGGCGTGGGCGTCCGTGCGCCCCCAGACACGCACTTCGGCGATCGGCCGAACGCAGGCCAGCGCCCGAACGTGATGCTGCGCCTGCGTGCCCGTGCCGAGTATCGCAAGCGTCGCAGCGTCGGCGCACGCCAGGATTCGCGTGGCCAGCGCGCTGGCCGCAGCCGTCCTGATCGCGGTCAGTTCGCTGCCGTCCAGCAGGGCCAGCGGTATGCCCTCCCTGCTGTCGAAGATCATGACGGCGCCGACATGCGAACCGTATGGACTGTCCGGCGAACGCGGGTACTTCGAGACGATCTTGACGCCGAAAGTGCACGGTTCGCCGAGGTATCCCGGCATCAATGTGAACTTGCCGCCCTGCCCCGGGATGTCCATGTACCTGCGAAGCGGCATGATCGTGTCGCCCCGGGAGACCGCGCGCATCGCGGCCTCCACCGCATCGATGCACTCGGCGTGCGACAGCGATTCGGCGACCGCCTCCCGGTTGAGAATGCGCATGAATCAGCGGCGAAACGTCGCTCAGCCGAAGCCCCGCATCTCGATGATGCGCTCGAAGAACGACGGCCCGTCGTCGTGCTCGGGCGACTGCTCGAATACCGGCGAAAGGGCCCGGGCGCGCTCGAGATAGCCCGCGTCCAGGTGCTCGAAGGACGGCACCTTGACCGCATCGAAATGCCATATCACGTGGCCGGGCAGGATGCCCATCTCGTTGTACGGCCTGCGGGTCGCGGAAAAGATGTTCCAGCCTCCGGCGGCGGCGGTGGGCTGGCGCGGCTCCTCGCCCAGGACTTCGTGGGTCGCGGCAAACAGGGAAGCGTATTCCAGCGACGGTTGCGGGAGGATGGGAGGAAAGCGCGAGCCTTCCTGCAGGCGCAGGACGCCGTTGTCGTCGGTCCAGTCCAGGTGCAGGGGCTTCTCCGCGTAATGGTCCGGAAATACCCGCTTCATGCTGCCGAACCACACGCCCATCGGCGTGTAGTACTGCCCTTCCTTGTGCCGTATGAAGCTGGCCGGCAGCGTAACCGTGGCGCCGTTGAACGGGCTGGTGTACTGGTCGATGAACTCGCCGGTCTCGAGATCGGTGAAGAACGAAACCGTGGACGGATAGCGCACCCACACGTGTTCCTCCACCTGCTTCCACCACCCGGTTTCGCTGCCCAGAAACCCGTACATGGGCGTGACGGCGTCTTCCTGAACGGCAAAGACCTTGCCGCGGGTCTTCCAGACGCAGGGATCGCCGCCGCCGTTCCCGTAGGCGCGAATCATCGCGCGGCATTGCGATTCCGGATCGCCCGGCAGCGTCAGTTGGTCCGAGGCGCCGTGTGCGGGCTCCTGCGCCGTCAACACTCGCGGGGCGCCGACCCCGATACCCATCACCGCCGCGGCCTGCAGCAAGCTCCTCCGATTCATAAAACGCTCTCCCGGGATCGTTTGGAAAGAAGTGCGTAACGATAACGCAACCGCGAGGGGGGCGTATGATTCGCGTTTTCGCCACCGGGGCCGAGTGCCCGATGACCCTATGAGCGTATTGCCTGCCCGGGAGGCACGCTTCGAATGGAGCGTTCCGGTCGCGGTGGTGGGCGCGGGCGGCTGCGGCCTGTGCGCCGGGCTCGCGGCGCGCCAGGCCGGCGCGGAAGTGCTCATACTCGAGCGCGACGCGGCGCCGATCGGCACGACCGGCATGTCCACCGGACTGATCCCGGGCGCCGGCACCCGTATGCAGCGCGAGAAGGGGATCGAGGACTCGCCGGAACTCTTCGCCGAAGACCTGCTGGCCAAGGCCAGGCACCAGACCGACGCGGACGTGGTTCTGGCGCTGGCCCGCGAGTCCGCCCGCACCGTGGAATGGCTGGCCGACGAATGCGGCGTGGCGCTGTCGCTGGTGGACAGCTTCCTGTACACCGGGCACAGCGTGAAGCGCATGCACGGCAGCCCCAACCGCACCGGCGTCGAGCTGATGGGCAGCCTGCTCGACGCCTGCACCGAAGCCGGCGCCGACCTGTTGACGGACGCCCGCGTCAGCCACCTTTTCGCCGATGCCGAGGGGCGCATAAGCGGGTTGCGCTGCCTGCGGCCGGACGGCAGCACCGAGGACCTGGGCTGCGAGGCGCTGATCCTGGCCTGCTGCGGTTTCGCCGGCAACCAGGACATGGTGGCGGAATACATCCCCGAGCTGCGCCACGCCGAGTTCTTCGGCCATCCGGGCAACCAGGGCGAGGCGATCCAGTGGGGCCGGGAGCTCGGCGCGGCGATTGCGGACATCCGCTCCTACCAGGGGCACGGCGGTCTCGCGAAGGGCTACGGCGTGCCGATCCTGTGGCCGGTCATCCTGGAGGGCGGAATTCAGGTCAATCTGGAAGGGCGGCGTTTTTCCGACGAATCGCTGGGCTATTCCGAGCAGGCGATGGAGGTGCTGGCGCAGCCCGAACACGTTGCCGTTACGGTCTACGATCAGCGCCTGCACGAACTGATGCACGAATTCAACGACTACCGCGAAGCGATCTCCGCGGGCGCGGTGCGAAAGGCCTCGACCCCGGCGGAACTCGCGGAACTGTTCGGGCTGCCGGCCGAGGCGCTGGAGGAAACACTGGCCGAAACGGGGGCCCTGACCCGGGGCGAAGCAGCCGACCCCTTCGGCCGCGATTTCACCGGCAGGCCGGAACTCGCCGCGCCCTGGTACGGCGTGCGCGTGACGGGCGCCCTGTTCCACACGCAGGGCGGGCTCAGGGTTGACGCGCGGGCCCGCGTCCTTCGCGAAGACGGCAGCGCCTTCCCCAACCTGTTCGCCGGCGGCGGGGCGGCGCGCGGCGTCTCGGGCCCGTCCCGCTGGGGCTATATCGCCGGCAACGGCCTGCTCACCGCCACCACCTACGGAAGACTGGCAGGCGAAACCGCCGCCGCCTCGGTCAGGCACCTGCCGTAGCCTTCTCGTTGCTCCCTTCTACCGGGAGTATTGGAGCCAGGGATGGCGGAGCAAGCTACAGGGATGTATTCATGCGTCTCCCGGAAGAAGGGAGCAACGAGAAGGCGGAATCGGGTGACAAGTAAGGGCGCGCCGGTATGATTCGCGCCATGAGAAAGAAACGCGCGTGGCTTGCCGTAGCCGTGATCGTCGTTGTCGCGCTGCTGGGCACGCTCGGCTGGATGGCGAGCGACTATCGCCTCTGGGTCCGGTTCGCAAACTGGCCCCAGGATGCGTCCGATCCGGCCAATGCCCGCCGGTTCTCGCCGCAAGTGCCCATCGGTTACGGCGACAGCCCCACCCCCGATACCGCCCGGGACCTCGTAATTCCGCAGGATGTGCTGGAAGAGGCCTGGGACTATGCGCAGAGCCAGCAATCCTACGCTCTGCTGGTCTCCGTCAACGGCGAATTGCAGTTCGAACGCTATGACCGCGGGGCCAATTCCAGAACGCCCTACAACTCCCAGTCGCTGCACAAGAGCCTGACCGCCGTGATGCTGGGCGCCGCCATCTACAACGGCGCAATCGAGTCCGAGGACCAGCCGGCCTCGTTCTGGCTGGAGGAGTGGGCGGGCGATCCGCAGCGCTCGGGCATCACCCTGGCGAACCTGGCCTACATGGAAGGCGGCCTTGAGCGGGGCCGCTTTGCCGTCAGTCCGTTCGCTCCCGGCGCGCGGCTGTTCCTGACCGGCCATCTGGCCCGGGAAGCCCTGGGCACGCCCATGGCCGCCGAACCGGGCGCCGAGTACATCTGGTCCAATGCCAGCGTGCAGGCGCTTTCCATCGCGATCGAAAGGGCCGCCGGGCAGCCCTGGGCACAACTGCTGCGGGACTGGATCTGGGAGCCGCTCGGGGCCGGCGAGGCCTGGGTGCAACTCGACCGCCCGGGCGGCAATGCGCAATCGTTCTGCTGCCTGATATCCAACGGTCGCAACTGGCTGCGCATCGGCGAACTGATGGCCGGAGACGGCGTCTGGGAGGGCCGCCGCCTGCTGCCCGAAGGCTGGGTGGACCGAATGACGCAGGGCGCGGCCACCAACCCCAATTTCGGCATGCAACTGTGGCGCAACGAACCCTATGCGCCGACCCAGCTGCGCATGTCGAAGCCGCGCCTTGAAGTGCCGCGCGACCCGGCGCTGACGGCGCCCGACGCCTGGTACATGGAAGGGCACTTCTCGCAGCGCGTCTATGTCGTGCCTTCGCTGGGGCTGGTGGTGGTGCGCTTCGGAGAGGACCGCCTGGACTGGGACGAAGCGCAGATGATGAACGGCCTGATCGGGGCGCTGAAGCCCGCCTCCACCGTTTCCCTCAACGTCACGGTCCCCGACCATGCTTTCGGCGAGCGCGCCGCGCCGCGGCCGCCCGATTACGAAAGCCCGGACAACTGGGCCCGCTATCCCGATGACGAAGAAGCGCTCGCAGCGGAGCACGCCGCCGGTTTCTATATTCATCCCACTACCTGGCCCGGAAGCGAATGGAACGCCACCGTGCCGGACGCCGCGGCGCGTCCCGCCGTGGATGCCGTCGTGGCGTCGCAGGCCAGCGTGCTGGATGCCTGCTGCGCGGTGTATGCCCCGCGCTACCGTCAGGCCGCCTCGGCCGCCGTATTCGATCAGCGGGGCAATCGGGACCCGGCTTACGGGCTGGCCTTCACCGATATCGTGCGTGCGTTCACGCATTTTGCGGAGCGCACCGGCGACCGCCCCATCGTGCTGCTGGGCCACAGCCAGGGCGCCCTGCACGCCGAACGTCTGCTGAGCGACGTGATCGCAGGAGACGATGCGCTCCACAAGCGCATGGCCGTCACCTATATCGCCGGCATCCCGGTTCCGCTGGGCTCCTACAGCGACAGGCTCAGGAACTTCGAGCCATGCCGGAAGAGTGACGATTCGGGATGCGTTGCCTCCTGGGTCACCTACGGACCGACCGGCGACGCAGGAGCCATTCAGTTCGGCACGGCCCAGCGTTTCCCGCAATACCAGCGGGAAGACGGCGGCCTGGACGTGCAGTGCAGCAACCCGCTGAACTGGTCGGCGCCGGGCGAATGGACGCCCGCCGCGTCCAACCCCGGCTCGGTGGCGCCCGCGCTGCCGGGACAGGGGCGGCGGGCCTCGATACCGGGAGTCACCGGCGCCTGGTGCGACCGGGGAATCCTGCGTCTTGACCGCACGCCGGCCGCGCCGTTCGACGTTCTTATGCTGCCCGGAGCGAGCTACCACTACTACGACGTGGCGCTGTTTCACGCCGCGCTCAGCGCCGACGCATCCCTCCGGGCACAATCCTGGCGCCAATCGCAATAGCGCCAGCCGCCGTATATACTCGATGGCGATCCGCTGGGGAGGCGGAATTCTCCTTAACCTGAATTGGGGACAAACATGACCTTATCGCGTTTCACGCGCCCGGCGATTGCGCTCGGCGCCCTTTCCCTGCTTGCCACTTCGCTGCCCGCGCAGGAGATCGAGGAGATCGTCGTCACGGCCCGGAAACGGACCGAGTCGGTGCAGGACATCCCGCTGAGCATCTCCGTGTTCGACGAAGAAGCCATTGCCGCGGCCGGCATCAGGGACATCGACGACATCGCCCGGCTTACGCCCGGCCTGGTGTTCGACAAGGGCTGGATCCCGCAGGACACCCGACCGCACATCCGCGGACTGCCCACCGACCGCGGCCGCGCCCCGGTCGGCATCCTGGTGGACGGCATCGACATTTCTTCGGAATCGATGCTCACCTCCGGGGGCGGAATGCTGATGAACCTCAAGGTCATGGACATCGAGCGCATCGAAGTGGTCAAGGGCCCGCAAAGCGCGCTGTACGGCCGGGTGGCTTTTGGCGGCGCGGTGAACTACGTTTCCAGGGCCCCCAGCGACGAGTTCGAGGCCAGCTTTTCCGCCGACGTGGGCGACTACGGGCAGATGGAGGCGCGCGTGGGCGTGTCGTTCCCGGTATCGGAGACCCTGGGCCTGCGTATCAACGCGGTCACGGCGCAGCACGACGGCTACTACGAGAACGAAGTGTCGGGCGAAGGCATTGGCGGTTCGGATTCCACTGGCGTGTCGGCAGCGGCCGCATTCCAGCCTTCGGACACGTTCAACCTCGACCTCAGGGTTGCCTACTCGTCGGACGAATACGAAATCCGCCCGCAAATGCAGCTGGCCAGCAAGACCGGCCACGCCGATCCCGTGCATTTGCCCGCGCACGTCGTGGGACTCCTGGCGCCGGGTCCCTTTGGTCCGGCACCCTACCCCGCGAATGTCTTTGCACCCCCACCCGGAGCGATCACTCTGATTGACCGGATTACCGCCAGCCTCAACCCCTATACCGGGGAGGACTACGAAGGGAGCACCTTCGACTCGCTGCTTGTGCACGCGAGGGCGGAATGGGACTTCGGCGGGACGAAGCTGAACGCCTGGCTGGGCAGCACCTCCGCCGAAACCACCCAGAACATGGACGTGGACTACTACGGAGAGCCCTGGCGGCCGGTTTTCCTGCCGTCGCCCGGCGTCAACGAGCCCCTGCCCGCGCAGTTCCTTTTCGACCTGGACACGGACATTGACCAGACCAACCTGGAGCTCAGGCTCGGCGACCTGGAATCCGATGGATTCCGCTGGGCCGTGGGCGGACTGTACTGGAACGAGGAAGTGCGCCAGAAGAACGGCAACCTGATCGTGCTGATGTTCGTTCCGTTCATTTCCGCGGGCCAGAACGTGGCCGCTCAAAGTCCCATCACAAAGCGCGACGAGGGCCGCGATACCGATCACTGGTCGGTGTACGGAATCCTCGAATACGACTTCAACGACCGGCTTACCGGATCGGTGGAAGCCCGCTACTCGGACGAATCCACGGACACTTACTGGACCGTGGGCGGCAACGGCATGATCGGCGCGGCGTTTGCCGGACCGATTCCCGTCAACAACAACCCGACCGCTTCGCGGGACTCCGAGGACAGTTTTTTCACGCCCCGGTTCACGCTGGAATACCAGTACTCCGAGAACATTCTTACCTACGCTTCCATCGCCAAGGGCGTCAAGCCCGGCGGCGTGTCCACGATAGCCAGCCCGAACCCCCTTACCGCGCGCTTCGCGCCGGAGGAGTTGTGGAACTATGAAGCCGGATTCAAGAGCACGCTGGCCGACGGCCGCGTGACGTTCAACGCCGCGGCCTTCTTCATGGACTACGAGGGCAAGCAGACGGTCAGCCTGGAGCCCAGCGAAACCGCCGCCACCGGCTTCGACCTGGTGGTGGGCAATGCGGGCGCCGCGGAAATCAGAGGCTTTGAAGTGGAGGGCGCGCTCGCAATCACGGAAGAGTTGCTGATTCGCGGCGGATACACGTGGCTGGACAGCGAGTACACCGACTACGTGAGCCTCACCAACAGCTCGCTTACGGTCGGGCTGGTAGGCGATTGCACGCTGCAGCAGACGCCCGCCGGGTTCTTCCTCTGTTCGGTGGATCAATCGGGCAGGGAGATGGAGCGCGTGCCGCGGCACAACTTCAACGTCTCCGCCAGCTTCACCCGCGCCGTCGGCAACGGCATGAACCTGCAGGCCGACCTGCTCATGCAGTACCAGAGCGAGCGCGGCATCGCGGTCGGACGCCGCAACGTGTTCGATTCCTGGGTCAACGTCGATGCGCGGATCGGCCTGCAGGCGGATCGCTGGAGCGTATTCGCCTACGTCGATAACGTAACCGGTGACGACACGGTGCGCACGGCGCAGAGTTCGGGCGACTTCTTCGCCCTGGGCAACCTGGCGACCGTGATCTTCGCGCCGGACAAGCGCCAGGCGGGCGTGCGCTTCAGCTACTCGATGTAATCCTCACGTGCTTCCTCGCTCGGTGTTCGTCCCCCTCCTCGTTGGAGACGCCATCCTGGCTCGATTCTCGCTGTCCCTGCTCCAACGCTCCCACGAGGAGGGGGACGAACACCGAGCTTAAGCCGCCTGCTATATGCGATGCAGTGCCTGGTGGAGGTCGGCGATGAGGTCGTCGGCGTCCTCGATGCCGCAAGAAAGGCGCACGAGGTTGCCGGTAATTCCGGCGGTCTCGCGGGCCTCGGGCGTCATCGCCGAGTGACTCATCAGCGGCGGAAAGCCCGCCAGGCTTTCCACGCCGCCCAGGCTTTCCGCGATCGTGAACAGCTCCAGGGCGTTCAGCAGCCGCTCCGGCGCGCCTTCGTCGCCGTGAAGATGCAGCGACACTACCGCCCCGAAGCCGTCCATCTGCCGTTTCGCCAGTTCATGCCCGGGATGGTCCTCGAGGCCGGCGTAGTACACCTGCGCCACCTTTTCATGTTGCCTAAGGTCCTGCGCTATGCGCCCGGCGTTCTCGAACTGGCGGCGGACCCTCAGTTCCATGGTCTTCAGCCCGCGCAGCGCCAGGTACGAGTCCAGCGGCCCCAGAACGCCGCCGGTGCGGTCGCGCACGGACTTGAGCCGCCCGGCAAGATCGTCGTCGGACACGGAAAGGGTCCCGCCCAGCACGTCGGAATGCCCGGCTATGTACTTGGTGATCGAATGCATGCAGATGTCGCAGCCCAGGGCCAGGGGCTGCGTGGCCAGCGGAGTGGCCAGCGTGCTGTCCACGCAACTGAGCGCGCCCTGCGCGGCGCACAATTCGGAAACGGCCTTGAGGTCGGTAATGCGCATCAGCGGGTTGGACGGCGTTTCCATCCACACCAGCCGCGTGTTCTTGCGCCAGGCGGCCTGCACGGCGCCAGGGCCCTCGTCCTGGTGCACGTAGCTGACCTCGAAGCGGGCCTCGCCCGCCGCGCGCAGCAGGTTGAAGCTGCCACCGTAGACATTGGCGGGACCGATGATGTGGTCGCCGGGCTCAAGCAGCTCCAGCACCGCGTTGCTGGCGGCCTGGCCTGAAGAGAACGCAAAGGTCCTCGTTCCCCCTTCCAGTTCGTTCAATGCCCGCTCGAAGGCGTCGCGGGTGGGATTCGATATGCGCGTATAGATGTGCTCCGGCCGTTCCCGCACGGCCGGGTAGGCGAAGGTGCTGCTCTGATGGATCGCAGGCATGACGCCGCCCGTTGCGGCGTCGTGGGTGTCGCCGGCGTGCACGCAGCGAGTGGAATTACCCTGCTTCTTGCTCATGGTGCTGAGCATTATGGCGGGAAGCGCGGAGAACACAATACTCGCACCGCCGCTCGCGTCGGGGACAATAGAGCGATGGCGACGGTGCGAAGTCTGGGTTCCCTGTTACGGGCGGGGACAAGGCGGCTCGAGTGCGTCAGCGGGAGTGCGCGGCTGGATTGCGAGTTGCTGCTGGCCCATGTGCTGGGACTGGACCGCACGGCGCTTCGCGCGCGCTCGACGGAGGAACCGCAGACCGCGTCCGTGGAGCGATTCCATGCGCTGCTGGCCGAACGCGGCGCCGGACGGCCCGTTGCGCAGATCATCGGTCGCCGGGAGTTCTATTCGCTGGAATTCGAGATCACCAGCGACGTGCTGGTGCCCAGGCCGGAGACCGAGTTGCTTGTGGACGTCATTCGCGGCAGCGTCGGTTCCACCGACCGGACGGCGCGGATACTGGACCTGGGGACCGGGTGCGGCGCGGTGGCCGTCGCGCTGGCGCGAGAGCTGCCGGGATCGCAGGTGGTCGCCACCGACAATTCCAGCCGTGCGCTTGCCGTCGCGCGGCGCAACGCCGCCGGGCTGGCGCAGGGCCGCGTGCGCTTCGTTCAGGGCCCCTGGTACGGTCCGCTGGACGGCCTGCGCTTCGACGCCATCGCCTGCAATCCACCCTACGTGGAGTCCGCTTTGTGCGGCGACCCGCCGCTGTGCTTCGAGCCGCCCGAGGCGCTGGACGGCGGTTCGGACGGACTGCGGGAACTGCGCCTCGTGGTTTCCGGGGCGCCGCCGCACCTCAGGCCTGGCGGAATGCTGGCCGTGGAGCACGGCGCGGACCAGGGGGCGCCGGTCCGCTCACTGATGCGCCGCGTTGGACTCAAGGCGCCGGTGACCCATCGCGACCTGGCAGGCCACGAGCGCGTAACGGCGGCCCGGATTTAGCCGGCCAGGTTGGGCGCGAGCCAGATACGCGCTTCGTCCAGCGTGATCTTCTTTCGGCGGGCGTAGTCGGCGAACTGATCGTCGCCGATCAGCCCGATATTCGGGTAGCGGGACCGGGAATGGGCGAAGTAGTAGCCGGACACCGTGGCGGCCGGCCACATCGCGTACGACTCGGTCAGGCGCGCGCCGATGCGCCGCTCAACGTCCAGCAGGCGCCAGACGAGCTCCTTTTCGCTGTGGTCCGGACAACCCGGGTAACCCGGCGCGGGACGAATGCCCTGGTAGCGTTCGGCAATCAGGTCCTCGTTGCTGAACGACTCATCGCTCGCGTACCCCCAGAACTCCCTGCGCACTTTCTCGTGCAGGAACTCGGCAAACGCTTCCGCGGCCCGGTCGGCCAGCGCCTTGAGCTGTATGGCGCCGTAATCGTCGGCCGGCTCCCGGCCGTGGGCCAGCCTGGCTATGGTCTCGTCCAGATCGCCTCCGGCCGTGACCGCGAACATCCCCACCCAGTCGCCGCCCGCAGTCGGCGGCGCGATGAAGTCGGCCAGCGCGGTATTGGGTTTGCCGGGCGGCATGCGCCGCTGTTCGCGCAGGCCGTGAATGCGACCCAGTTCCGTTTCCCGCGACTCGTCCCCGAACACCACGATGTCGTCGCCATCGGAAGCGGCCGGGAAAATCCCGGCAACGCCCGCCGCCGGGAATTCGATTTCCCCGGCCTTGATCGGACCGATCAGCGAGCGGTGAAGGTCGTCCCAGAGCTCCCTGGCGGCCTCGCCTTTCCGCGCGTCCTCCAGCAGCTGTGGAAACTTCCCGTGCATCTCCCAGGCCGCGAAATAGGGCTGCCAGTCGATATAGCCGTAAAGTTCCTCCAGCGTCGGCGAAAACGGTCCGATGACGCCGGTGCGCGCCGGTTCGGCCGGCGGTTCGGCGCCCCAGTCGATCTCAAGCCGGTTGCCCCGCGCCTCCTCGAGGCTCAGCAGGTCCTCGCGCCGGCGCTTGCCGGCCGGCTGCTCCCGGCGCCGCTTCAGGTCGCGGGCAACGCCGCGCAGATAGGTCTCTCGCCCCGCGCCGCTCAGTTCACCCAGCACCCCCACAGCCCGGGAGGCGTCCTTCACGTACACCACTCCGTTTTCGTAGGCCGGATCGATCTTCAGCGCCGTGTGCCGCGGCGAGGTGGTGGCGCCGCCGATCAAAAGCGGCAGGTCCATGCCGCGACGCTGCATTTCGCCGGCCACGTGAACCATCTCGTTCAGCGACGGCGTGATCAGTCCGGACAGGCCGATGTAGTCGGCCTTTTCCCTGACCGCGGTGTCCAGGATCTCCTCGCAGGGCGTCATCACGCCAAGGTCGATGACCTCGTAGCCGTTGCACTGCAGCACCACGCCCACGATGTTCTTGCCGATGTCGTGCACGTCGCCCTTGACCGTGGCGACCACCAGCCGCCCGCGGCTGGACACGCCGCTGCCCTCCTTTTCGATGAACGGAATGAGATGCGCCACCGCCTTCTTCATGACCCGGGCCGACTTGACCACCTGCGGCAGGAACATCCTACCGGTGGCGAACAGGTCGCCCACGGTGTTCATGCCGTCCATCAGCGGGCCCTCGATCACGTCCAGCGCTAGTTCGCTGGCCTGCCGGGCGGCCTCGGTGTCCTCCACCACGTGGGCGTCCAGCCCGTGCACCAGCGCGTGGCTCAATCGCTCCGCCAGCGGCAGGGCCCGCCACTCCCCTTCGTCGCGGTCCTGCCGCCGGCCCTGCCCCTGGTATTCCTGCGCCAGTTGCAGCAGCCGCTCGCCGGCGCCCGCGCTGCGGTTGAGGATCACGTCCTCGACCGTGTCGCGCAGCCTCGCGGGGATGTCCTCGTACACCCCCAGCTGGCCGGCGTTGACGATGCCGAAGTCCATGCCTCCGGCGATAGCGTGATAGAGGAACACCGAATGCATCGCCTCGCGCACCGCGTTGTTGCCGCGGAACGAGAACGACAGGTTGCTGATTCCGCCGCTGGCATGTACGCCGGGCAGCCGCTCGCGGACCCGGCGGGTAGCCTCGATGAAGGCGCGGCCGTAGTCGTCGTGCTCCTCGATCCCGGTCGCCACGGCGAAGATGTTCAGGTCGAAGATGATGTCTTCCGGGGGGAAGCCGGCCTCTTCCACCAGCAGGCGGTAGCTGCGCTCGGCAATCGCGACCCGCTCATCGACGCTCTCGGCCTGGCCCTTCTCGTCGAAGGCCATGACGATCACGGCCGCGCCCAGGCGCCGGATCTCGCGCGCCTGCTCGAGGAATTCCTCCTCGCCGTTCTTGAGACTGATGGAATTGGCCAC
The DNA here is from genome assembly GCA_965116895.1 of Gammaproteobacteria bacterium. GTDB lineage: Bacteria > Pseudomonadota > Gammaproteobacteria > Steroidobacterales > Foliamicaceae > Foliamicus. Next base: position 2,532,324 of record OZ220729.1, read on the forward strand.
GCCCTTGCCCTGCAGACACTTCAGGCCCGCCACCAGCACTTCGAAGCGGGAGGAATCGACCATGATCGGCGCCCGCGAGATATCGGGCTCGGCGGCCAGCAGGTTGACGTAGCGGCGCATCGCGGCCTCGGAGTCCAGCAACCCCTCGTCCATGTTCACGTCCAGAAGGTTGGCGCCGGCCTCGACCTGCTGGCGCGCCACTTCCACCGCGGCGGAGTAATCGTCCGCCTCGATGAGCCGGCGGAAGATCGCCGAACCGGTGACATTGGTCCGCTCGCCCACGTGAACAAAGCCGGTGCTGTCGTCGATGTTCAGCGGCTGCAGACCGGCCAGCCGGGTGATTCGCGGCGGCGCGGGCGGGATGCGCGGGCTGATGCCGGCCAGCGCATCACGCATGGCCCGGACATGTTCCGGCGTGGTGCCGCAGCAGCCGCCGGCCAGGTTCAGCAGCCCCTCCTTCGCCATCGCCTCGAGCGTGGCCGCCATCTCGTCGGGCGACTCGGTGTATTCGCCCAGTTCGTTGGGAAGACCGGCGTTGGGGTGGACGCTCACCGGCAGCTCGGCGACCCGCGACAGTTCACGCATGTGCGGATGCAGCTCGGTCGCGCCCAGCGAGCAGTTCAGGCCGATGGCGGTCATGGGCGCATGCCGGATGGAGTTGTAGAAGGCCTCGACAGTCTGGCCCGAGAGCGTCCGGCCCGAAGCGTCGGTGATCGTGCCGGAGACGATAACGGGCAGCGCGCGGCCCAGACTGTCGCCGGCGCGCGCGATGGCGTACAGGGCCGCCTTGGCATTGAGCGTATCGAAGATGGTTTCGATCAGCAGCAGGTCGGCGCCGCCCTCGAGCAGCGCGCTGGAGGCGATCTCGTAGGTGGCCGCGAGCTGGTCGAAATCGGTGGCCCGGTAGCCGGGGTCCTCCACGCGCGGCGACAGCGAGGCGGTCCGGTTGGTGGGCCCCAGGCTGCCGGCCACGAAGTACGGCCGCCCGTCGCGACGCTGCGCCTCGTCCGCGGCCTCGCGGGCGATCTTCGCCGAAGCGCGGTTGATGTCCGCCACACGGTCCTCAAGGCCGTAGTCCGCTTGCGATGGCGCGTTGGCGGTAAAGCTGTTGGTGGTGACGATGTCGGCGCCGGCCCGGAGATAGGAATCGTGGATTTCGCGCACGAAATGCGGTTGGGTCAGGCACAAGAGGTCATGATTGCCCTTGAGCGCCTGCGGCCAGTCGGCGAACTCGCTGCCCCGGTATTGCTCCTCCGAGAGGTCCAGGGTCTGGGCAAGCGTGCCCATCGCTCCGTCTATGAAAACGATTCGTCTGCGGATCAGTTCGCCCAGGGCCTCGGCCCGGGCTGGGCGCCTGTTCACGACTGCTTCCCCGGGGCGCTCAGTCCGAGCGTCCCGCAGATGGCCGCGGTCAACGGCGCCCGGTTCATGGTGTAGATGTGAAAACGCTCCACGCCATTCTCCGCCAGGTCCCGAACCTGGCCCAGCGAGAATTCCTCGGCCGTCCTTCTCACCGCATCGGGATCGTCCGCGACTTGTTCAAAGCGCGCGCGCAGCGGCGCCGGAACCTCCACATGGGTCTTGCCGGCGAAAGAGAAAACCTGCCTGTAGTTGTGCAGAGGCATGATGCCCGGCGCCAGCAGCTTCTCCATGCCCGCAGCGGCGAAAACATCGCGCAGCCGATAGTACCTGTCGTTATCGAGGAAGAACTGGGTGATGGCCAGGGTCGCGCCGGCGTCCAGTTTCTGCCTCACGAACTCCAGGTGCTGACGCAAGGAGGCGTTGTCGCCGCCGCCATGCTCCGGGTGCGCGCCCACCATGACCTCGCGTATCCCGGCGGCCCTGAGGTCGGCGATCAACTCCACCGTCGAGGAATAGCCGCGTTCGCGTATCTCCTCCGGAATGCCGTCGGCGGGGATGTCGCCGCGCAAGGCGATCATCCTGCGCACGCCCTGCGCGACGTAGTTCCGCACGATCTCCCGCACCTCGTCGCGGGTGTGCGAGACATGGGTGAGATGGGGGGCGCAATCGCTGCCGTAGTCCCGCCGTATCCGCCGCACCCACCGCGCCGTGCCGTCGCGAGTCGAACCGCCGGCGCCATATGAGACGGTACAGAACAGCGGTCGGTACGGCACCAGCTCCTTGAGCGAAGCCTTCAGCATCACGGTCAGTTCTTCCGTGCGTGGCGGGAAGAATTCCAGGGAGATCTGTGCGGGTGGGCTCATGGGATTGGTCCGGCGTGGACAATTCACGCTGCGCGCATCATACTCACTCGCTCGCCCACTTGCCCCGGCGGCTTCCCATCGCGGCCCGTTTCACGCCGCGTGTTCCGCCAGGCAATCGGCCGCCCGGCATGTCCAGTTCCGCACTTTCCACGCCCGCCTATCGCCGCTTCCTGATCGGCAGCACCATTACGACGCACGGACTCTGGATCCTACGGCTGTCGCTGGGATGGCAGGCCTGGCAGTTGACGGAATCGGAATTCTTCGTCGCGGCGGTAGCGTTTGCAGCGTATTTTCCGGTGGCCGTGCTGGGACCGGTATTCGGCGCATACGCCGACCGTTGGGACCGGCGCAGGGCGGCGCAAACCTTCAACGTGCTCAATATCGGCGTCACCGCCGGCCTGTTCGGCCTGTCGGCCCTCGGCCTCATGACGCCGGCAGCCCTGTTCCTGCTGGCGCTGTCCTTCGGCGTGTTCAGCGGCGGCTATACGCCCATGCGCCTGGCGTTGATGGCCAACCTGGTTCCCTCCATGCAACTGGCCAGCGCCGTGGGGCTGGGCGCGGTCAGCTTCAATGTCGCGCGCGTCATCGGTCCGGTGCTCGGCGGATACATCATCAAGTTCTTCGGCCTGGCGCCGGCGTTCGCTATCAGCACCGCCACCTTTCTCGGTATGGCCTGGGTGCTCTGGGACCTCAAGCTGCAACCGGTGGCGCGCGAGCTGGAGCGCCAGATCGGGCTGGCCCGCCTTCTGCGCGACGGCGTCAGCTACACCCTGCGCCATCCCGCGATCCGCTACTACCTTGTTCTTGTTTTTATCGGCGCCACCTTCGGAAGGGCGCTGTTCGAGCTCATGGCGCCGTACGCCGACGAAGTCTTTCAGCGGGGCAGCGACGGAATGTCGCTGCTGATTTCCTCTTTCGGCGTGGGCGCGGTAGGGGGTGGCTTCTGGGTGGCCCGGAACAAGGACCTGAATCAGCTTCGCAAGTCGGCCGCCATTTGCGTGGCGCTGGCCGGTCTGCTGATCGTCGCCTTCGGCTTTACCGGCAATTTCTGGCTCGCCATGCTGCAACTGCCGTTCTTCGGATGTGCCCTGACCATTTGCGGCGTGGGATCGCAGACGCTCACGCAGGCCGTAGTGGAAGAAAAGTACCGGGGCCGCGTCATGAGCCTGTGGAGCGTCGTCGCTTTCGGCGGCGTGGCCGTCGGCAGCGCGACGCTGGGCGCCTGGGCGCAGTCGATCGGCCTGACCACGGCCACCGTGTACTGGGGCGCTGTAGCGGCCGTACTGGGCGTGCTGGTGCTGTTGTTGCTGAAACGGGTTCCGATGCCAAAGGTGGCCGGCGCTTCCTGACAGGGTCGGCGTCCCCCGGGGTTATTCGTGGCGCAGGGCTTCGATGGGGTCCAGCGTTGAGGCGCGGCGGGCGGGCCACAGGCCGAAGACGATTCCGATCAGCAGGCTGCAGCCCAGCCCCACGCCGATCGATTCCGCCGCCACGACGGTCTGCCAGTCGAAGAAGCGCGCCAGCATTTCCGACGCACCCCAGCCGGCGGCCACGCCCAGCAAGCCGCCCAGCAGGCACAGCAGCGAGGATTCCACCAGGATCTGCGACATGATCGCGCCGCGGGTTGCGCCTATCGCGCGGCGCACGCCGATTTCACGGGTCCGTTCGGCCACCGTCACCAGCATGATGTTCATGATGCCGATTCCGCCCACGACCAGGCTGACGCCCGCAATTGCCGGAAGCAGCAGGGCGAAGATGCGGGTGGTTTCCTCGCGCACCTCCAGGAACTGCTTGCGGTCGAGGATTCCGAAATCGTTGTCCTCGCCCGGCCGGATCCGGTGCTCGCGGCGCAGAATGCGCTCCACATCGACCAGCGCCTGCTCCACCGCCGACCCCCTGCGTATCTGCACGTCCATGCTTTCGAGCCGGTCGCTGCCGGTCACCCGGTACTGCGCCGTGGACAGCGGCACCAGCACGTCGTCGTTGGGATTCTGCATGCCGACCGAGCCGGTTTCCTCCAGAACGCCGATCACGGTGAACGGAACTCCGCCCAGCAGCACGCTCTGCCCGAGCAGCGCGCCCGCCGTGGTTTCCAGCTTCCCGGGAACCTCGCTTCCTAGCACCGCCACGCGCAGTCGCGCCTCCTCTTCCTGAGGAACGAACATCCTTCCGGCGGCTATTTCGTAGCGGTGCAACAGCGGGTATTCATAAGTGGACCCGATCAGTTCAACCCGGGTGTTGCTGTTGCCGAACTCGAACTGAAGGCGCTGCGTGATTCTGGGCACGACTCTCTCGAGATGACGCGCGTCCCTTCGCAGCGCCGAGGCGTCGTCCACGCCCAGGCTGCTGTTTTCCAGCGATACGCCCCAGATCCGCCGCTGTGAATTGGTGACCGCCAGGATATCGGCCCCCAGCGCCTCCATCTGTTCCTCCACGGCCCGCTGCGCGCCGGTGCCCAGCGAAACCATCGTCACCACCGCCGCGACGCCGATGATCATGCCCAGCATCGTCAGCAGGGCGCGAAACAGGTTGGCGCCGATCGATTCCAGCGCCTGCCTCAACACGTCAAGGAAGAACATCGGCTTAAGAATAGACCATAAGGTCCTCGATCTAGTGCTTCCGCGGCCGGGTTTCGTATGATCCGCTTTGCTGAATCAAATTCGAGGTATTTCACCGTCAGTTCCTGGGACTACATCATCGTGGGCGCCGGCTCGGCCGGCTGCGCCGTGGCCAACCGCCTGTCGGCAAACCCGGATACGCGGGTGCTGCTGCTGGAGGCCGGCGGCGTCGACCGCTCGCTGTATATCCGCATGCCGGCGGCGATCATCCGCGCGATCGGCAATCCCCGGCTGGACTGGTGCTACCAGGCCGAGCCCGATCCCAGCCGCAACGATCGCGTGGACCTGTGGCCGGCCGGCAAGACCCTGGGCGGCAGCAGTTCGATCAACGGCATGCTCTACGTGCGCGGCGCGACCGACGACTTCGACCGCTGGGCCGCGGAAGGCTGCCCCGGTTGGGCTTACGCCGACGTGCTGCCTTTCTTCAGGCGCATGGAATCCTCGCCGCTGGGGGACGACCGCTACCGGGGCCGCACCGGGCCGGTTCGCACCGCGGCGCTGCGCACCACGCATCCGCTGGCGCACACCTTCGTGCAGGCCGCCGTCGGGGCGGGATTGGCGCTCAACGACGACTACAACGGCGCCTCCCAGGAAGGCGTGGCCTATACCGAAGTGAATCAGCAGCGCGGCCGCCGCTACAACGCCGCGCGGGCCTATCTGCATCCCGTGCGCCAACGCCGGAATCTCGCCGTCAGCACACGCAGCGCGTGTCGCCGGCTGCTGTTCGAGAATGGCCGCTGCGTCGGCGTGGAGTATCGCAAGGGCGGCCGGCTGCACCGCGCCGAGGCCGGTCGCGAGGTGATTCTGTGCGCCGGCGCGATCGCCTCGCCCAGGCTTCTGATGCTGTCCGGGATCGGGCCGGCGGAGCAGCTGCGCGAAGCCGGCATCGAAATCGTCAGGGACCTGCCGGGCGTGGGCGCGAACCTGCAGGAACACCCCGAGGGCATGGTGGGCATCGACGTGAACGTGTCCACCTACAACACCGAGATCAACAGCTGGAAGATCGCCCTGCACGGCCTGAACTGGCTGCTGTTCGGACGCGGCCCGGCCACCAGTCCGTACCCCCACGCGGTGGCCTTCATCCGATCGGCGCCCGGCGAACCGCGGCCCGACATCCAGGTACAGCTCGGCCCCTATGCCTTCAGCTTCTCGGAAGAAGGCGTGATCCCCTATGACAGGCCGGCCATTTCCGCCGCCGTCAATGTGTCCCATCCGCGCTCGCGCGGCAGTGTCCGGCTGCGCAGCGCGGACCCGGAGGCGCCGCCGGTCATCTCTCACGCGCTGCTGGACGACGACGCCATGGACCGGCTGATCAGCGGTTGCCGGCAGGTCCGAGAAATACTCAACGGCCCCGCGTTCGCGCCCTACCGTATAGGCGAGAGGCTGCCCGGTCCCGAAGTGCAAAGCGGCGACGAATGGCGCGACTACCTGCGCCGCACCGCCTTCCTCGGCTACCACCCCGTAGGCACGTGCAAAATGGGCACCGACGCACTCGCGGTCACGCGGCCCGACCTGACCGTTCGCGGCGTGGACGGGCTGCGCATTGCGGACGCATCGGTGATGCCCCGCCTGACCAGCGGAAACACCAACGCCACCGCGATGATGATCGGGGAACGCGCGGCGGACTTCATCCTCAAGGGCGGCAACCGCCGATAAATCCGGCGTCGCAGCCCGGCAACGCGTCACGACGGCGGCATGGAGGGCGCCGATACAACAATGGAGAAAACGACAGATGGTAAACAGACGCAAATTCATGACCACGGCCGCGGGCGCGGCAGGCTCGCTGTTGGCTGCCCCGGCGCTTCAGGCGGACGGGACGAAATCGGTCAGTCCGCCCACCAGCCCGGTCGTTTCCGAATTCCTCCATTTCGACGACCCGGTGGAGGAGTTTCGTGCGCAGATGCGCATGGAACGCGACCTGGTCGAGGAACAGGGCACGACATTGACCTGGTACCACTGGCTGGTCTTCGTCATACCCGGGGGCCGGCGCCCGGAACCGCTGATCCGCTACGAGGGAATCGAATTCAGCTATTTCCGCCATCTCGGCGACTACAACTACCGCATCCATGCGCACAATATTTCATTGCCGCGGGACCTCCACACCAACGAATTCACCGATTCCGTGACCAATCCCATAACGGGCGAGCTGGTCGAGGTGCCGGTGACGCCGCTGCTGACCGATCCGGGAACCATCGGAAGCCCGATCGGTTTTCGCAACCTGGCGGGCGACGGGTTCGTCCAGTCTCCCTACCGCAAGTTCCGGATCGAGAACGACCTGATCAAGATGGACCTGGTTCGCAGCGCTCCGCCGGACTGGCCGGCCACGCACATCGAGAATTCCTGCAACTGGGTGGAATTCGACCTGTTCGCCAACGAGACCATCACGTCGCTGCCCGCCCACTTCTGCGGACACTACGCCTACGAACATCCCGCCTGGCTGAAGATGCCCGAGGGCATGGGCCACCTCGCGGGCTTCTGGGACGGCAAGAAAATCAATTCCCCATCGGAGCTGCCGCGCGAGTTTCTCGACCGCATGGAGCGCGAATTCCCGGAACTGCTGGAACCGCGCTGGGGCGAATTCGAACGCCCGATCCCGTTCGACCTGTAGCGCGACCGGGCCGTCTAGCCCTCAAACGTGTCCAGTACGGCTTCCGGGTCCTGCAACACGTCCGGATGCAGTTCGCGCGTGTAGCGCAAAAAATCGTCCGGCAGGTCCTCAACGGACCGGGCTCTTGCGCCGAAGCCGTTGGAAGCAGTCTGGCCCGGAATGTCGCCCATATGCATCCACGGCCGCCAACTGGTCATCGCCGAGTAGTTCACGCGGGCATCCACGCGGGTGAGATTCGGATCGAGCACTTCGTGCAGGGGAAGCAGTCCCGGGCCGACCAGGGCCGCGCCGGCAAGCAGCGATTGACACAACTGCCGGCGGGTAGCCGATACGCCGGACTTCGACTGCGGGCAAACGGAAACAAGTGGCCTGAGTTTTGACATGGCGCTCCTTATTCGTCGAGTCCGGCCAGGACCAGGTTGGGCAGCGTGGAAGTCAGCCAGTCGGGATGGAAATAACCCAGCCGCAGGATCACCAGTTCCTCGCCCGGGATGACATACATGGTGCGAAAGCCGCCGCCCTCCAGGAAGAAAACGCCGTCGGCCTCGATGGGCGGCCCGTGCGGCGCGGCCTGTTCGCGGTCCTGCACATAGCGGCGGCCGGTTCCGGGCGGATTGCCCACCCAGATCTGGTAACCGTAATTCGGATAGACGCCCGAACCCGTCGTCATCTCCTCCAACCAGCCCTCCGGCCAGAGCCGGCGGCCCGCTACGCGCCCGCCCGCCACCAGCGCGGCGCCGTAGCGCAACCAGTCCCTGGGCGTGGCGCGGTAGCAGCAGTAGACCGCGGGCATGCCACTCGGCCGGTCCATGTAGAGCTGCGCCGGACCGGCGCCCAGCGGGGCCCACAGCCTGCTGTTCAGATAGTCCTCGTAGGGCTCGCCCGTTGCGGACTCCAGCACCGCTCCCACCAGCTGTGCATTGGCGTTGGAGAAAGCGAAGAACTCGCCCGGCACGTTTTCGAGATCGAAGTCCAGGGCCGCGGCGCGAAAATCGGAACCCAGCGATATGCGGGCGTTCTTGGCGTAGGGATCCGGATCTCCGGCCAGCGGCGGGTTCTCGAGCCCGCTGAGATTCCGCAGCAACTGGCGCAGCGTGATACGCCCCCGTTCGTCATCGCTCCATTCCGGCAGATAGCGGCCCACCGGGTCGTCAATCGATTCGATGGCCCCTTCCTGGATCGCGATCGCCACCAGCGGGGGTAGCAGCGACCGGGTCATCGCGCGGCCGGTGAACAGCGATTCGGGGCCGATGTCTTGCCAGTAACGTTCAAGCTGTACTACGCCCCGGTGCAGCACCAGGAGCGCAACGCTGTTGTGTTGCTCCGCCCAGGCCGCCGCCGCTTCCAGGGCGCCGCCGTCGATCGTGAGTTCCGACCCGTCACCCGCCGGAAAGAACTCCCCGCCACTTCCGGGAACTTCCACAACCGGCTGGTAATAGCTCGCCGGCCACTCGCCGGGGTCCTCCGGGAGCGTGTACCAGCGGTACCAGAACCGCCAGTCAACGAACAGCGCCGCAGCCAGCACGGCGACGGCGATGGCGGCGGCGAAGGCTACGCGACGCATGGCGGTCTGCTCCCAAACGGCGGAAGGATCAGGGCAGAGCGGCGGGGCGTGTTTGTTCCGCGAATCGGCGCAGTTCCGCGTTGAACCGTTGCGGCTGCTCGATGAACACCGAGTGGCCGGCGCCTTCGTACACGACGAGGCTCACGTTCTCGCGGCTTGCCGCGATTTCGGCCGCATCTTCCAGCTGGAAGGGGTTGTCCTCCGCGCCCAGGGCGAACAGCACCGGCAGCGAGAGTCGGTCCACCAGGTCCTGGTTGTCCAGGGTCCGATGCACCATGGCGCGGCGGACATAGGCCGGCACCATGAGGCCGAGCGACCGGAACAGCTCCCGCTCCGGCCCGGGAAGGGGCGAGGCGGTGAGCAGATCGATCACACGCTCGCCGGCGCGGATATTGTCGATCAGATCCGGGCTTTGCTGCAATTCGCGAATCGCACCGAGCTCCGCCATGTCCGGGTCGTCCGTTCCGGGCATCCGCAACGGCATAAGGCCGCCCTGACCGCCGGTGAAAACGATCCCCGCGATTCCGGCGACGCCGTGCTCGCGGATGTAGTCCATCGCGATCATCGTGCCGTACGACCAGGCGACGACCACCGGGCGTTCAATGCCGGTGGCAGAGACCACGGCGGCGACGTCCTCGGCCCAGACCGTGTGCTCGCTGTAGTCTTCCGCGTCCCACGGCTTGCCGGACGCGCCATGCCCCCGGAGATCGAAGGTCACAAGGAAATAGTCGTCGGCGAGATCGGAATTGAGCTGACGGACGAAGCTGTAGTGACTCTGGCCGAAACCGTGAATCAGCAGGATCGCCGGCGAAGCCGGGTCGCCCGCCGTGACGACGTTCAGGGGGACGCCGCCCGCGCCTTCGACGGTACGGTAGTCCCAGTCCGCCGGCGAACGCTGCGGAAGCAGCGCCACCAGCAGCAGCCCGGCAAGCGGTAAGAATCTTCGCAGGATTCTAGAGGCTCGCGGCCAGTGTCAGGCCGAAAGTGCGCCGCCCAGCAAGAGGCGAGTGTGCAGACTACGCATGGTTAACCCTCCCAGTCGGCCCCCGGGCATATTACCAGTTGCGGTTGCTGGTGAAATGGCGCGAGGCGTCGGCCCCGTCCGCGGGCAGATACGACGCCTGCCCGTTCGGTCCGTGGCGCGGAACATACCGGTCGTAAACCGGCCGAAGCATTTCCATCGGAACGCCGGGGGGAATGGTGCGCGAGCGGCGGAAGGCCGCCATCGGGATGGTGGTCCGTATAAACTCCTCGTGCACCGACCTGGCCCGCGCCGCGATCGTTCCGCGCGGATCGAAGATGGCCGTGTCGCCCGAACCCGAGAACTCCGGAAAGCCCGGCTGCTCCGGTGACACGGACTGGTTGCAGACCACGCTCCAGAGCCGGTTGTGCCCCGCAATGACCTGGGCCTCGGTGAGGCTGTAACCCCCCGACGACGAACTCAGGCGGATTTCGAGACCCTTCATGGCGAGCGCGCGGATCACGTCCGGCTGCCTAGGCGTAATCGTGCAGGAAATATTGCCGATATCGGTGCGCGCGACCGGCAGCACGGCGTCCTCGCCGTACATCTCGCGGTAGCGGTCCAGCACGTCGTAGATCCCGGTCGTGAAAATGTCCCAGCCCGGAATGAAGCCGCGAATATTGTTGGTCTTCCAGTGATTGGCGACCACATTGCCCTCGGGGCCGATCAGGACGCCGTTGAGCAGCAGGTGGCCCGGCCAGTCCGGGTCTTTCGCATAGGTGCCGAAGGTGATATAGCAGCCGTATTCCTTCGCTTTCCTGCCCAGCGCCTCGGTTTCGGGCCCCGGTATTTCGATGGCCACGCGCAGGACCTCCTCGCGGCTCCACGGGTTCCAGCCCATGATCGGCTGCTCGTGGAAGCACACGAGGTCCTGCCGACCTCCAAAGCCGTTGGCCTGGTCGATCAGCTCAAGCATGTGGTCGAGGTTCGCCTTCATCTCGGGGCCGGGGTTTTGCGTGTTGCGAACGGCCCGCATGATCGACTGCACGGCGGTCACCCGCACCGTGTCCTTGCGCAACGGCACCCGCTTGTAGTCGCCGTCGGCCGCCACGCTCACGGAGCCGCCACCGTCTGCGGCTGCTTCTTCTGCCCTCGCGGCACCGCCTCCCAATGCCAGGGCAACGGCGCCGGCCGAACCGGCGGTCAATATCTCCCGGCGCCTCAATGACTCCGGAGCATCGTTCTTGCCGAGTTTCTCACTCATGTTTTTTCTCCTGGTGTGTTTCCGGGGACCCGATCTCGCGGTCCAGAAACGCCTTGACGGCGCGGCCGGTGGCTTCCGGCCTCGAAATATGCAGGAAGTGCCCGCCGCCGTCGAAAATTATCTTCTCCGTGTTCTTCGCATTCGTCATGGCATCGACGAAGGCCTGCGCCGTTTCCGGTGAAAGCGCCCTGCGGTTACCAGCCAGGCAATCAGTACGGCCCACTTCGCGCGCGAATTCATGCAACGATGCAGGGGGATCCTGACGCTAGCCCTCAAGCGCGCCCGCAGGGTCGTTGTAGATCTCCGGGTGCCGCGTCCGGATGAGTCCCCGCAGCCTTTCCGGCATTGCGTCGAAAGACGAAACCTTGCGCCCGAATCCGCGGGAAACGTAGTCGCCGGGCCTGTCGCCCATGCCCATCCAGGGCACGTAGCTCAGGATATCGTTGAAGTGCCAGGTTGCAGGCGCATTCAGGACCTGGGGGTTGGCCACGTCCTTGAGCGAACCGTGATAGGTGCTCCAGTCGTTGCCGCGAAACGGCCGGCCGGCATCGGGCGTTTCGGGTTCCATGCGGAAAATGGCGTCGTCCCGAACCCATACGTCATCGCCCTCGATCACGGCCGGGCCGAGCGGATGGATTCGGATGCTCCTGAACCCTTCCCCGGCCGGACGCTCCTCCGGGGTCTCATCGATGCTGCGTACCTGCGTCGCCGGCCTGGCGGGGAAATAGCCCACCTCGACCTCCTGGCCCGTAAACGGGTTTTTGAAGGTTTCCAGGAATTCGCCGGTCTCCAGGTCGGTGTAAAAGACCATGCTGATGGCCGTCGTCTCGTATGCGCCGTTCTCGTCGACGTCCCGGGTCTTGAGCAATGCGCCGACATGGACGTCCCAAAGCGGAGTCGCTATCTTGTCCACCACGGCCATCCGCAGCAATTTCGCCCACCAGTAGACAATGCTGTCGTCCATCGTGTGCGCCAGCTTGCGCGTGATCATGAGCGTGTGCTGCGGATCGGACGGATCCAGATCCAGCATCTCCGCGCGCGCTGCCGGAACCCGCATCAGCGGCGCGGCGGCGGCGGCGCCAATAAGTCCCAATGCCGTTCTGCGTTTCATGAAAACTCTCCCGTTCGAGTGTCCCCTGCGCCCGGCATCCGGGCGCCCGCATGCGCGGCGCGTTCGGGCCGGACCGCCACGCGGCCGCGTGCTTGAGCGCAACTCTAGCAGGTCAGGGCCGGCGACTTGCAAACCGGCCTCGGCGTGTCCAGAATCCTCTGGGGAAAAGCACCAGCATCAACCGGGAGGACTGTCATGCCGCACCATTTCGACTCACCGCTCAGTCGGCGCAATATCCTGTTGGGGGGCGCCGCTCTCGCGGCCGCCTCGGCCCTGCCCGGCTGCGGCCAGGGCCAGGACCAGAATCAGGCCCAGGATCAGGCCGAGGGCCGGATCAACTACGACTGGATGAACCCCATGGACAACCTGGAAGCGTATTTCAAGCTGACGAATTCGCTGAAGGACCGGGACTGGGTGCATGGCTGGTACTCGGGGCTGGTGTTCGGAATGCTGCCGAACAATACGCCCGATGCGCTGTTCGGCCTGGAGGGGTTCGGGCTGGGCTATACGGTGCGCCAGGAGGACGGCGCCTTCGCCAGCTTCTGGAAGGAAGTGGGCTTCTACAAGGACCTGAGGACCAACGAGATCATCGAGACGTGGGACAACCCCTACACCGGCGAGACCAACAAGGTCATGCACATCCACAATCGCATGGTCAAGGGCGTGTTCGGGCCCAATTTCCGCTCTCAGGCGCCGGTTGGTGATCAGACCGGCGAAATGTTCTTCAAGTTCCCCAACTACCGGGCGTCCGACGATCCCAGCAATCCCTTTGTCCTGAACTGGCAGACCAGCGGCGATCAGACTTCGGTGTGGCTGGACTTCCGCGGCGTGGTGCCCAACCTGCTGGACCCCGAGGTGTGGGTGCGTGAATCGACCGGCGAACTCCTGCCCGTTTGCGAAATGTTCGAGTATGTCTGCAACGACGACGATCTTCGCAACCCGGCGCTGGACCGCGTGAAACACAGCGGTTCCTGGATCCGCCTGGCGCCATGGCTTCCGTGGCAGATGATGGGCCGGCACGAGGGCCGGCTGTTCTACCGTTGCACGACGCGGGGGCTGGGGAGCCTTGACGAACTGTCGCCGAACATCCTCGCTTACGCGGAGCAGAACTATCCGGAATACCTGGTCAACGAGCTCGACGAGGACATGCCCAGCGAGTCGTCGTTCGAGGTCTACATGAAGGAGAACGAGCCCGCCGCGACGTAACTCCGGGGTGAGGGCGGGACGCCCTCGTTCCCGGGGTCAATCGCCGCTTGCCGTTTCGGCAAGCAGTTCACCCAGGCGGAGCTCCAGGCTCTCGCCGCGGAGGTCGCGGCCGACGGTGACCCCGTCGGCCCCAAGCAGGAAGCTGGCGGGAATCGCGTTGATCCGGAACATTTCCGCCACCGGGCTTTCGAAGGCCAGTCCGTCGGTGACGTTCAGCCAGGGGATGTCGTAGCGGTCCCCGGAGGCTTCGCGCCAGTCTTCCGGTTCGTCGTCGAGATTGAAGGCGAGTATTTCGAAGCCCGCGTCCCCGAAGCGCCGGTAGGCGGCCTGAAGATATGGAATCTCGGCGAAACACGGAGCGCACCAGGAGGCCCAGAATTCCAGCAGCGTGTAGCGGTTCTCCGCAAGCACGTCGGCCACCCGCACTTCCTCGCCGGCCAGGTTCACGGCGGTGACTCCCCTGACCGCTTGCGCCAGGGCGGCGGCGCGTTCTTCGGCCAGCGCCCTGAGCAGGCCGAAGATGCGACTTTCGCCCGGCAGGGACTCGAGCTCGGCCATGATCGTCATCTGCTCTTCGTCCTCGCCGTCCAGCCAGGCGACCTGCAAGGCCATCAGCCGGGCGACGGGATCCTCGAAGTCCCGGTAGATCACCTTCAGGGATTCGGTCGCCGCCTCGCCCGGTTCCGCCAGCGCACTGCTGATCAATTCCTCGTAGGGGCCGCCGGTAAACGCCAGTGCGCCGCGGTCCTCATCCCAGGCCAGTTCATGGCGGGCGCCCGGCTCGACGATCGCCCGAACACGGAGTCCGCGGGCGGGCCCGGCATCCGGCAGCCTGATCTCGACCTGCATGACCTCGAACAGATCGGCCTCCAGGGTAGCCTTGCCGTCCCTGACAAGGGCGGTTCCCAGGACCTCAAAGCCCGCGTCCGCGCGCGGATCGGAATAACCCAGTTCGATGCGCGCCCCGTCGAACCGGTCAAGCCCGGCGGCCTCGACGACAATGCCGTCCTGCGCCGCCGCAGCAGCCATTGCGAACAGGGTTAACGCGGACAGCGCCGCGTCAGACAGATACCTTCGCATCGGCGCGTTTCTCCCGAGTGTGTTTCCGCCGGCGGATCGAGGATGCCCCCGCCGCCGCTGAAGTCTTCATGGGCAATGGTACGTCCTCTCCCCCAGAGCATAAAATTCCCGGCCGTCCCGCGATGAAGAAAGCGCTCAGCAATCTCCTTGAACAGGCCCTGCGCCCGGTAGCCGGGGAACACGCCGGCCGGTTGCGTAATGCCGGGCTGGAGCAGGCCCGGGATGCGCGTAACGGGCACTATGCCTCCAGCGCCGCGATGCAGCTCGCCGGCCGGCTCAAGCGTCCGCCCGCCGACATTGCCGAAGATATCGCCGCGGAGCTTTCGCAGCATTCGCTGATCGGACGTGTGGAGACCGCCGGGCCCGGATTCATCAACATCTGGCTGGACCCGGGCGCGCTGCAGGCCGAACTCCTCAGCATCGTTGCCCGGAGCGATGCCTATGGGTCCTGCGATCTGGGCGCGGGCCGCAAGGTGCTGGTGGAATTCGTGTCCGCCAATCCCACCGGGCCCCTGCACGTGGGGCACGGCCGGCATGCGGCGATCGGCGACTGCCTGGCTCGCCTGCTGGAAGCCACCGGCCACGAAGTCTGGCGCGAGTACTACGTAAACGATGCCGGGCGGCAGCTGGCCGTGCTGGGCCTCTCGGTGTGGCTGCGCATGGTCCAGCGCGAGGACGGCGGCGCGCGGTTTCCCGAGGGCGCGTACCGGGGCGAATACATTCTCGAACTGGCGAAGCGCATGTCCGATGAACTGCCGGAGGCGGCCGAGGCGGCGCGGAAAGGCATGGAATGGCCCCGGGTCGACGAGGAGGAACGCAGGAACTCGGACCGGTTCGTCGATGCGCTCATCGAAACCGCGCGCGAGACACTGGGCGACGGACTGTTCGCCGACATCGGCCGCCTGGCCGGCGAATGGGTTCTGGACGACATTCGCGACGATCTCCAGCAGTTCGGCGTGAGGTTCGATCACTGGCAGTCCGAGCGCGAACTGGTGGCGGGCGGAGAAATCGACGCGTGCCTGGAAAAACTTGCCGACGTGACCTACCGGCGCGACGGGGCCCTGTGGTTTCCGGCGGAGAAATACGGCGACGAGAAGGACCGCGTGGTGGTTCGGGCCGACGGCCGCAGCACCTATTTCGCGTCCGACATCGCCTATCATTACGGCAAGCGCAAGCGTGGCGCGGACGTGTTGCTCGATGTGCTCGGCGCGGACCATCACGGCTATGTCGACCGCGTGCGGGCCGGCCTTGAGGCGCTGGGCGAGCCGCCATCGAGCCTGGAGGTCCGGCTGGTGCAGTTCGTGGCCCTGTACCGGGGCGGCGAACGGGTGGCCATGTCCACCCGCGGGGGCGAGTTCGAGACCCTGCGGAACTTGCGCGAAGAAGTGGGCGTGGACGCGGCGCGCTTCTTCTACGTATCCCGGGCAGGAGAACAGCATCTTGATTTCGACCTCGATCTGGCCAGGAAGCGGTCCAACGACAACCCGGTCTATTACGTGCAATACGCCCACGCGCGCGTTGCCAGCCTGTTCGAAAAGATGCAGGCGCGCGACATCGGCTTCAGCCCCGATGAGGGCGGGGAGCACGCCGGCCTGCTTGAGCACCCGCGGGAGATCGACCTGATGCTGGCGCTGGCGCGGCTGCCCGAAACGTTGGAGCAGGCGGCCGTGCAACGGGCCCCGCAGGTGCTGGCGCATTACCTGGTCGGCCTGGCGCAGGCCTTCCACGGCTGGTACAACCACTGCAAGGTGCTGGACGCCGATCCCGGCCTTCGCTGTGCGCGGCTGCTGCTGGCGCAGGCCAGCGGCCAGGTCCTGCGCAACGGGCTGGGATTGCTGGGCGTATCGGCGCCGAGGAGCATGTAGGCATGGCGAAACGCAGGAAATCCGGCGCCGGCGGTTGGCGCCAGCTCGTAATGGGCATCGTGCTCGGGCTGGTACTGGCCCTTTGGGTCTATCCGATGCTCACAGAATGGTGGTCGCAGCCCTCATCCGGCACGCCGGCCGACAATCCGTCCTCGTCTCCGACCTTCGATTTCTACGACATTCTCGAACGCGGGGAGGAGGTCGTCGAGGAGACCCTGGCCTCCAGGCCGGCGGAGGCAGGCGAATCGGGCACCGGCGAAACGGGGGGCGAACCGGCCGCGGGCGAAACGGCGGCCGAGTCGGAACCCGCTTCCGAAGCGGCTCCAGGAGCCGTCGCCTCCTCCGCACCCCAAACTTCCCCCTCGCCTGTTCTCGATTCCGAACCGGAGTCTCCGCCGCCCAGTCCGGTGGACACCCCGGGCATGTATGTCCTGCAGATGGGTGCGTTCACCCGCCAGACGGAGGCCGAGTCCCTGAAGGCAAGGCTGGCGCTGGTCGGCATGACGGCGCGCATTCAGCCGGTGATGGTCGACCGGCAAACCTATTACCGCGTCCGGATCGGTCCCACGGACGACCTCGCGCAGCTGAACGCCGACCGCGCCCGGCTGCAGCAGCATCGATTCGACTCCATCCTGCTGAAGCTGGTCCAATAGCATTGATTTCCGCTTCACGGGCCCGCGCCTACCGCGAGGCCATACGACAAGGCTTCCCCTGGCGCGCCATTGCCGAAACGCCCACGCCGGTGGACCGGCATGACTGGCTGGCCGAAGAGCTCGGCGCCCGCTCGGCCTGGATCAAGCGCGACGACATCAGTGGCGCAAAATACGGCGGCAACAAGCTGAGAAAGCTCGAGTTCCTGCTGGCCGACGCGCTGGAGGGCGGTTACCGGGGCGTGCTGACCTATGGCGCCGTGGGTTCCAACCATATTCTCTCCACCTCGCACTCGGCCCACCGCCTTGGCCTTGAATGCTGCGGAATCGTGCGTCCCCAGCCGCCCACTCCCTACGTCGAGGAAACGCTCCGCTACCACCTTCTGCTGGGTACTCGGCTGGTGGCGGCGGCCGACCAGGAGGCAACGGCGTGCGCGCGCGAGCGGTTGCTGGCCGAAGAGGGCGCCTGGTACGAGGTGCCGCTGGGGGGGTCCTCGGCGCTGGGTTGCCTGGGTTACGTCTGCGGGGCGCTGGAACTGGCCGGGCAGATAAAGTCCGGGGAATGTCCCGCTCCGGACTTGATATACCTGCCCTGCGGGTCTTCCGGCAGCACGCTGGGGCTCGACCTGGGACTCTCGCTGGCCGGCCTTCCCGCGCGCATAGTGACCGCCCGCGTCGTGTCCGACGACATGACCTCGATGAGCAGAATCCGGTGGCTGGCGGAACAACTGAAACAACTCCTTGACGGCGTCTGCCCCTTGCCGGAAGACGAGCCCCTGCGCCGCGTGGAATTCCGCACCGAGTTCCTGGGCTCGGGCTATGCGCTGCCCACCGATGAGGCGCTGGCCGCCATCGAGTTCATGCAGCGTAAGGCGAATACGCGACTCGAGTACACCTACTCGGGGAAGGCGGCGGCGGCCATGCTGAGCGACGGGCGCGAGGGACGGCACAAGGACCGCAACGTGCTGTTCTGGAACACCTACAACTCGCGGCCGGCGCCCGCCGACCTGCCGCCCCTGGCCCGCGCCGAACTGCCCGAGGTGATCCGGGCCAGTCTGCCGGCGGGCTAGCTGCCTGCTGCGCCGGTCCGCGCCGTGAGCGACTCGCTGCCGCCGGAATTTCTGCCGCTGCTGGCGCTGGCGGGCTGCGCGGCGGGTTTTCTGAACGTGATGGCGGGCGGCGGTTCGCTGCTTACGCTCCCGGTGCTGCTGCTGGCCGGCGTCCCGGCGCCGATCGCCAACGGAACCCTGCGCGTATCCATCATCGCCCAGAACCTGGTGGCGCTGGGCACCTTCCGGCGACACGGCTTCAGCGAACTGAAGGATGCCCTGTTCCTGTCGCTGTTCGCCTGCGCCGGCGCCGTGGGCGGCGCGTCGCTGGGCGTGCGGATGAGCGGCCCGTGGTTCGACCGCATCGTGGTTCTGACCATGGTGGTCTGCACGCTGCTGATCCTGCGCCGCAGGAAGGAGGAGTCGGCGCCGGCCCTCGGTGCCGGCCGCCGCTGGCTGGGCTACGTGGCATTGGTGTTTGCCGGCGCCTGGGGCGGCTTTATTCAGGTGGGCGTGGGATTCCTGCTGATGCCGGCGCTCAATCGCATCCTCGGCATGGACCTGGTGCGCGTGAACATGTACAAGGTCGTGATCATCCTGCCGTACACGCTCCTGGCGCTGGCGATCTTTGCCTGGCAATCGGAAATCCTGTGGCTGGCCGGTCTAGCGCTGGCGCTCGGCAATTCCGCCGGGGGATGGCTGGGCGCGCGGTTGACCGTGTCGAAAGGGGAACCGCTGATTCGCGCCGTTTTCCTGATCGCCGTCGCGGCGATGGCCGCGAGCCTGCTGCTGCGCGGCTAAGGCGTTACGGACCAGGTGTAGGTTTCGCTGCGCAAGAAGAGGCCGAACCCGAGGCGGCCGGTCACGTTGCGGCGCCACCACCCCGATTCCTCGGGAAACAGCCGGGCCTGCACGGAGAAAACATGCGGTTGCCCCGGCTGGAGTTCATCCCGGCGCACCAGGGGCTGATCGGCCACGTAGCCGATCTTGCGCAGGGCGGAGAACATCGTCGCGAATTCCGCGCGGGCGTCGGCCGACGGGGAACTGACCACGAAGCGTTCGGCCTCACGGTCGAATTCGAGGTAAACGGTGCGCACTACACGGGTCAGCTGACTGTCGGGGATCACGGGCCTTGGCAGGGCCACGGCGAATTCCACCTCGACCCTCAGCCTCAGTCCGGCGCGCAGGAGCCGCTCGGCTTCCGCATCCAGCTCAATGTCCACCCGCGTGGTGACCAGCCAGCTTTCCGCGTCCGCGCGCGCGTAGGCCAGGCGCACGTCAACCTCCGAAGCCGGGGCCGCCATCGGGAGGCAAAGCAGGCAGAGCAGCGCCGGCAGCCCGTAATCGACAACGCGCCGCCGAACGGGCGAATCAGCGTATCTGAAGCGGTTTCTCAAGCAGCGCATTGAAATGTCCGTCGGCGCAACGCCTCCCGGGCAGTGTGTGGTAGCCGTGTCGCGTCAAGGGCAGCGCCCATCCCCCGGCCACGCCGCGGCAACTCCTCACTTCACGGGCCAGGCCCCTATTTTCGCCCAGAAAGCGCCGGATTACATCATCGGTTTCTTCCGGCAAAACCGAGCAAACGCTGTACAGCAGGCGCCCGCCGGGCTTGAGCAGCGACCAGAGACTGTCGAGCAGCCGCACCTGCACGCGGGCGAAAGGCGCGATATCGTCATCGCGGCGCAGGTGCTTGATGTCCGGATGACGGCGAATGACGCCGGTCGTCGAACAAGGTGCGTCGACCAGAATCCGGTCGAAAGCGACGCCGTCGAACCACTCCGCGGGACGCAAGGCATCGCCGCGTCGAACGGTGGCGCCCAGGCCGAGACGCGCAAGATTCTCGTCAAGCCGCGCAAGCCGTTCGCCATCGGCATCCAGCGCCAGCAGCTCGCCCGGATTCGGGCACATCTCCAGCAATTGCGCGGTCTTGCCGCCGGGCGCCGCGCAGGCGTCCAGGACCCGCATGCCCGGCCGAACGCCGAGCAGTGGCGCCGCCAGTTGCGCGCCTGCGTCCTGAACCGACACCAGTCCTTCGGCAAAACCGGGCACGTGGCGGACCGGTACCGGAGGATCGAGCCGCAATGCGTCCGTCAGATCGTCAGGCAGGCCGAATCGCCAACGGCCGTCGCCGCCTGCCTGCGCCCGGTACTCCTTTCGGCTCATTCTTGAACGATTGACGCGCAACCACATCGGCGGCTTGCGGTTGCCGGCGCGCAGGATCGAACTCCAGTGACCCGGCCATGCGGCCTGCAACCGGCGGATCAGCCACCCGGGATGCGAGTAGCGCCCTTCCAGGCTCCGGTCGGCCGCCTTCTCCAGCAGGCGACTGTCCCGCAGATAGCGTCGCAGGATCGCGTTGACCGCGCGCGCCGGGGACGGCCCAAGCAGCGTCTTGCCCGCGGCAACGCAGGAACTCACGGCGGCATGGTCCGGTATCCGCGTGCGGACAAGCTGGAACAGCCCGACGGACAGTAGCGCGCCAAGCTTGCCGGACGGACGCGGCCGATCCATCAGTCTTTCCAGCAAGCGCGCGTGCCGGTGGTGCCAGCGCAGCGCCCCCAGCGCCAGTTCCGCGGCCAATGTCTGCCCCTCGGGCGTCAGTTCCGAATATCCGGCCGCGTCGAGCGCGCGCGGATAGCTTTGTCCCTGGAGCACGCCGTAGACGGCCAGCGCGCTGACCCGCCGCGGCCCGGCGCCGGTCCCGCTCACGTCAGTACTGCTTCGGCAAGAGGCGCGCCGCGCGCGGCATCGTATGCAGCCATGCGGCGGCGGCCCGGCAACTGGACCTCCGCAACCCGCAACACGCCGGAGACGGTCGCCAGGTCCATTCCGTCGCGGGAAATACCCAGGACGCGGCCCGGATCCTGCCCGGCGGCGTCCAGCGCGCGCGCCTGCCACAGGCGCAGCGGCCTGTCCTCCCACATCGCGTACGCGACCGGCCAGGGATCGAAAGCGCGCACGCAGCGGGCGAGCGCTTCGGCCGTCCTGGTCCAGTCCAGGCGGCCCTGCCGCTTGGCGATCAGTGGCGCGTAACTGGAAAGGGCGGCATCCTGCGGAACCGCTTCAAGCTTCCCGGCGAGGATTGCGGGAAGCTGCTCAATCAGCAGGTCCGCGCCCAGCCGGGCCAGCCGCCCCTCCAGGATCCCGGTGGTGTCATGCGGCTCAATGCGGGTGCGCCGGGAGGCCAGCAGCGGGCCCGTGTCCAGGCCGGCATCCATTCGCATCAGCGTGACACCCGTGTGGCTGTCGCCGGAAAGGATCGCCGCCGCGACCGGCGAGGCGCCGCGCCAGCGGGGAAGCAGCGATGCGTGAATGTTGATCGCGCCACGCGCGCATGCATCGAGCGCGGCGGCCGGCAGAATCGAACCGTACGCCGCGACCACCAGCAAATCGGCGCCGAAGCCCTCAAGCTGCCGCGTCAGTGACGCGTCTTTCCAGCTTGCGGGCTGCAGCAGGTTCAGCCCGGCCTCCAGCGCCCATCTCTTGATCGGCGAGGCCGCGATCCTGCGCCCGCGGCCGGCGGCGCGATCGGGCCGGGTGATCACGGCCGGGATGGCATGGCCCGCGCCGTGCAGCGCGCGCAGCGCTGCCAGCGCAAAATCCGGCGTGCCTGCAAAAAGAATCCTGGCAGGCGCGGTCATCGTGAAGCGAAGGTGAAGGCCGCGCTAGAACTCCAGGACCGCCGCCTTGCCGGTCCGCTCGGCTTTCTCCAGGCGTTTGCGCAACATGCGGCGCTTGAGCGGCGACAGGTAATCGATGAACAGCTTGCCGTCCAGGTGATCGATCTCGTGCTGAATGCAGATCGAAGCCAGTCCCTCCAGTTCCTCCTCCACCGGTTCCATTTCGGTCGTGTATGCCCGGACCTTCACCCGCTCGGCGCGCGGCACCTCGGCGGTGAATTCGGGCACCGACAGACAGCCCTCCTCGCTCACCACCTCGCCCTCGGAGGAAACGATCTCCGGGTTGACATAGCAGCGGGGCGTGTCGCGTTCCTCCGATACGTCCATGACCAGCACGCGCTCGGCGACGTTCACCTGGATCGCCGCAAGACCCACGCCCTTCGAGGCGTACATGGTCTCCAGCATGTCGTCGGCCAGGCGCCGCAATCGCTCGCCGGCCACCGCTACCGGCCTGGCCTTGCGGCGCAGCCGGCGGTCCGGAAAGGTCAGTACTCGCAGTTCCGACATCGGTAGGGGAGTCAGGTCTCCAGAAACTTCGCGGATGTGGTATTTTCCCACAGTCACCAAAGGATGTCCCGCATGGAAGCAAAACCCTGGATTGCCCTCCAATTGTGTCCCGCGCTTTCGCCGTTGCTGCGGCGCAGCCTGCTCGAACGCTACGGCGACGCGCAGGCCGTCATTGCCGCGCCAGGCGCCGAACTGCTCGAAGCCGGTCTGAAGCCGGCCGTTCTGAGCTGGCTTCGGCAGCCGGACCCCGCCGTGATCGCCCCCTGCCTTGACTGGCTCGACGGCGAGGGCGCTCACCTGGTGCCCTTCACCGACGAACGTTTTCCCCCGCTATTGCGCGAAATTGACGATCCGCCCGCGGTGCTGTTCGTCCTGGGACAGGTTGATGCGCTGGCCGAGCCGCAGTTGGCGATCGTGGGCAGCCGCGCGGCAACGCCCCTGGGACGATCGACCGCGATGGACTTTTCCCGCGCGCTGGCGCGCCGCGGTCTGGCCATCGTCAGCGGGCTTGCCGAGGGCATCGATGCGGCCGCGCACGAAGCGGCCCTGGATTGCGGCGGCATCACCGTCGGCGTGTGCGCCACGGGCCTGGACCGGATCTATCCGCGGCGCAACGAGGAACTGGCGCGCCGCATCGTCGCCGCCGGAGCGCTGATCTCGGAAAACCCTCCGGGCATCGAATTGCACCAATGGATGTTCCCGCAACGCAACCGGATCATCAGCGGCATGTCGGCGGGCGTCCTGGTTGTCGAAGCGGCCGCGCGCTCCGGGGCGCGCATTACTGCCCGCGCCGCGGCCGAGCAGGGCCGGGAGGTGTTCGCCGTGCCCGGTTCGATACACAGCCCGCAATCGCGAGGCTGCCATGCCCTGATCCAAAGCGGCGCCAAGCTGGTCGAGCGCCCCGAGGACGTGCTGGAAGAGCTGCCGGCCTTGCTGCAGATCGGCAATGCAAAAGCGCCGTCGCAGAAAGCGCTCGAGCCCGCTCCCGGGGAGCTGCCGCTGGTGGGTGGGCTGCTGCCGCAAGGGCCCGTGAGCATGGACGATCTCGTGCGCCAGACCGGGCTGGACGCGTCCGAGCTTTCCGCCACGCTCGCGCGCCTTGAACTCGAGGGCCGCGTGCATTCGCTGCCCGGCGGCCGGTTTCAATTCGGCCGCTGAACAGTGCTAGGATGCGCGCTCGATTTCAGTAGACTCAAGGTAGTAAAGCGCAACATCCAGATGATTCCGTCCAGGACAAACCGGCCCATGCGGGTCCTCCCCACGTGACGCGCGGCGCGAACGGAAAGGCCGCCGGGGGCCTCATCGTGGTCGAATCGCCCGCCAAGGCGCGCACGCTGCAACGCTATCTCGGCAAGGACTATCGCGTGCTGGCCTGCAACGGGCATGTGCGGGATCTGAAAAGCGGCGGTCTTTCGATCGACACGAAGAAGGGCTTCGCGATGGAGTTCGAGCCGGTGGAAAGCTCCAGGGCGGCGGTGGCGCGAATCCGCAGCGCGCTGGCCGGAATGCCGGCGTTGTATCTCGCCACCGATCCGGACCGCGAGGGCGAGGCCATCGCCTGGCACCTTCTGGAACTGTTGTCCGACGCGGGGGCGATTGAGGACAAGCAGGTTCACCGGGTGGCCTTCAACCAGATCACGCGCAGCGCGGTCAAAAATGCGGTCGAGGACCCGCGCGACGTGTCCATGCCGCTGGTAGAGGCCCAGAAGGCCCGGCGCTGCATGGACCGGCTGCTCGGATTCACGCTTTCGCCGCTGTTGTCGCGGATCCTTACGCGCGGGCTTTCGGCGGGCCGGGTGCAGAGCCCCGCGCTCAAGCTGATCGTGGAGCGGGAAAAGGAGATCGAGGCGTTCAGGCCGCGCGAATACTGGACCATTGCCGCGCGCCTCGGCAAGGACGGCCAGGACTTCGAGGCCGCCCTGGTGGAGCTGAACGGCGAGAAGCTGAAGAAGTTCTCGCTGGGCGACGCCGCGGCAACCGAACAGGCCCGCAACGCGCTGCTGGCGGCGATGAAGCAGGGCGCATCGGGCGACGGGCCCGGGGCGTTGACCGTAGCGAACGTCACGCCCACCCGGGCCAAGCGCAGTCCTCCTCCTCCGTTCACGACCTCGACCATGCAGCAGGCCGCGTCCCGCCAGCTCGGCATGCAGGCGCAACGGACCATGCGGGTGGCCCAGTCGCTGTATGAGGGCGTCGATACCGGCGGCGGGGCAGTCGGACTGATCACCTACATGCGCACCGATTCCGTGCAGATGGCGCGCGAAGCGGTGCAGGAGATCCGTGAATACGTCGTCGAGAAACTGGGCGCCGATTTCCTTCCCAAGTCGCCGCGCCGGTACCGAACCAAGACCCGCAACGCGCAGGAGGCGCACGAAGCGATCCGGCCCACCAGCATCGCGCGGACGCCGACAACGCTCAGGAGCCACCTGGATTCCGACCAGTACCGCCTGTACGACATTGTCTGGCGGCGCGCCGTGGCCAGCCAGATGAGCGACGCCCTGTACGACCGCGTGAGCGCGGAGTTCACTCCGGGCAAGGCAGCGGCCCGCGCCGCACAGACAACCCCGGCGGGCCGCTTCCGGGCCACCGGCAACACGCTCGCGCATCCGGGCTTTCTCAAGGTCCTGGCGCGTTCGCCGGACGCCAGGGACAAGTCGCTGCCGCCGCTCGCCAGGGGAGAGACGCTTGACGTGCGGGAACTCACCACCGAACAGCACTTCACCGAGCCGCCGCCGCGCTACACCGAAGCAAGCCTGGTCAAGGCGCTGGAAGACCACGGCATCGGACGGCCTTCCACCTACGCCGAAACCCTGCGCAAGATCCGCGACCGCGAATATGCGGTCATGGAAAAACGAAATTTCGCGCCGACCCAGAAAGGCAGGATGGTGGCCGACTTCCTCACCCGTCATTTCAACGACTACGTCGATTACGACTTCACCGCCGGCATGGAAGAGTCGCTGGACGCCGTGGCCAACGGCGAGAGGAAGTGGGTCCCGGTAATGGACGAGTTCTGGGGCCACTACTCGGAGCAGCTCGCGGAGAAGAAGCGCACCCTCAAGGGCATCGAGGAACGTCCGAGGCGGCTGCTCGGCGAGCATCCGGAAAGCGGCGAACCCGTTTACGCCCGGCTGGGCCCCTACGGCTACTTCGTGCAAATCGGCGAGCGCACGGAGGACCATCGGCCGCCAGTGGCCACGCTGCGCGAGGGCTTCAATTACGAAGACATCACGCTTGAACAGGCCCTGGAACTGCTGCGCGGACCGCGTCTGCTTGGAACCGACCCGTCCACAGGCCAACCGGTCTATGCCGGCAGCGGGCGCAACGGCCCGTATGTGCAACTCGGCGAGAGGGGCGGCGAGGAGAAACCCAAATATGCCTCGCTCACCGACGGCCTGAGCGAGGAGTCGGTGACACTGGAGGAGGCCCTGAAGCTGCTTTCCCTGCCCCGGGAGCTGGGGCCGCATCCGGAGACCGGCGCCATGGTTTATGCGGGTCGCGGGCGCCTGGGACCGTTCGTGCAACTCGGCGAACGCGGGAAGGAAAAGCCGAAATACGCCTCGCTGCCGCCCGACATCTCTCCCTACACGGTCACGCTGGACGAGGCGGTCGCCCTGCTCCGCCTGCCGCGCAAGCTCGGGGAACATCCCGACAACGGCCGGCCCGTTTTTGTCGGCTGCGGGGTCAAGGGGCCGTATGTCCAGATCGGGGAACGCGGCGGCAAGACGCGGCCCAGGTACATCCGCCTGCCGAAGCCGCATTCGGTGTTCACGCTGACGCTGGAGGAAGCGCTCAAGGTGCAGCCGGCGCGGCGGGCAAGCCGGCCGGCGATCAAGGAATTCGAGGACGGCGGAATCAGGATACTGGACGGCCGCTACGGTCCGTACGTCACCGACGGGTCGCGCAACGCCTCGGTGCCGCGCAGCCAGGACCCCGCCGCCTTGTCGCTGGAGCAATGCCGCGAACTTCTGAAGAATGCGCGGAAGAAAGGATCACGGAAAAGGCCGGCGCGGCGCTGATACGCGCATCGGTCGCGGCGCCCGCATCCTTCGCGGCGGCGGCGTGATCGCCTATCCGAACGAGTCGGTGTACGGGCTCGGCTGCCTGCCGGGCAACGAACAGGCCGTCGAACGCGTACTTGCGCTCAAGGGCCGCGACCGGTCACTGGGCCTGATTCTGATCGCCGGCGAATGGGAGCAGTTCGACGGCTGGACGGCGAAACTCTCCACGGCGCCGGACTTCCGGGAGTTGCGGGAAAGCGAGGGAATTACCTGGGTGGTGCCGGCATCTTCAAACGCGCCGGAATGGATCACCGGGGGACGAGACACCGTGGCCGTTCGCCGGAGCATGCACCCGCTGGCTGCCGCCTTGAGCCTGGCGCTGGATTCTCCGCTGGTGTCCACGAGCTGCAACCCGCACGGCATGCCGCCCGCCCGAACCGAGGCCCAGGCGCGCGATTATTTCGATGCCGAGGTCGACTGGGTGTTGCCCGGCGAATGCGGCCCGCTTGAAGGGCCGAGCGAAATCCGCGACGCCGCCACCGGAGCGGTGCTGCGACCGGCATAATGGCGCGGCCGGGACAGCCATTCAGCAAGCAGCGGGGGCAACATTCATGATTACATTCGCGGAAGAGACTCTGGCGCTTCTTCTCGACGACAAGACCGGCACCTTCCTGCCGATCGGCAAGTACGCGCTGGAGCATGCGCTGGTGGGCGGCGTCCTGATGGACCTGGCCTTCGCCGATCGCATAGACACCGATCCTGAGCAATTGATCCTCATCGATGCATCCCCCACGGGGAACCCCATGCTGGACCAGGCGCTGAAGCGCATCAGCGACAGCAGTGAAACCAGGGACACCGCCGCCTGGCTGGAAATCATTTCCGAGGAGCAGGGCGAATCGATCCAGGAGCAGGCCATCGAAAGCCTGATCGAGCGGGGCGTGCTGGAGCGGCGGGAAGAGAAGTTCCTGTGGGTGTTCCGTTCCCGGCGCTATCCGATGATGGACGGTAAACTGCAGCGCGAGGCCCGCCAGCGGGTGGTGGGCGTGCTGTTCTCGGGCGACATTCCCGATCCGCGCGACATCGCCCTGATCTGCATCGCCGACGCCTGCGGTCTACTCAAGACCGTCTTCGGCGACAAGGAACTGGACGAGGTCTCGCCACGCATCGATCAGTTGCGCAAGATGGACCTGATCGGCCGGGAACTGATCACCCAGCTTTCCGTCTGGCGCTGGTCCGGCACGATCACGCGAATCTGAGCGGGAGTCACGTCCAGGGAAGGTCCCTGAAGGCTTGCCGGCACTCGCGGTGCCGAAAGCAGTTCACCAGGTGATCGTTGATCAGACCGCAAGCCTGCAGGTGGGAATACATCGTGGTGGAGCCCACGAACTTGAAGCCACGGGCCTTGAGGTCGGCCGACAGGCGGTCGGAGACATCCGAAGTGGCGGGCAGTTGATTCTGGTTTCGCCAATTGTTGACAAGCGGACGACCGTCCACGAAGCGCCATATATAGCGAGCGAAAGATCCGAATTCCTCACGGACCTCAAGAAAGCGGGAGGCGTTGTTGACGGCGGCGGCGATCTTCTGCCGATTGCGGATGATGCCCGGATCGGATACCAGGGCGTCCATTTCCGTGTCGCCGAACCTTGCCACGCGCAGCGGATCAAAGTCGGCAAAAGCCCTGCGATACCCATCCCGCTTGTGCAGCACGGTCCTCCATGAAAGGCCCGCCTGCGCCGATTCAAGGATCAGGAATTCGAAGTGGGTGGGATCGTCCAGAACGGGCAGACCCCATTCCTCGTCGTGATAGGCCTCGTACTGGTCGCTTACGCCGAGCGACCAGGGGCACCTTTCTCGCATACGGGCTGCACTCCATTCCCTGTACAAACGAAACAGCGCAGCCAGGCCGTCTGCACTGAAAATGAATCCCGTGGAGAACCCACGGGCCGAGTCCAGGCGCTACGCCCCCCGCATGGCTGCCGGCGCAATCGCGCCGGCTAACTTGGACGATACAGCCGGCGAGCCCGCGAGCCCGCCGGCTGTCGTCCTGAAATTGCTACCGAAGTAGCGGCGACTTATTCCTCTTCGCCGCAGCTACCTTCGCCGCAACTGCCTTCGTCGTCGTCGCCGTCGTCATCGTCGTCGTCGCCGTCATCACCATGGCCGTCCATCAGAGACGGAAGTTCGGGCGCATGCGAGCCGTCAATGGCGGCAGCGGCCGGACCGGCAACGCCGGCGGCGAGGGCTGCGCTAAGGGCGAGGGCGAGTAGTTTGCGTTCAGGACTGGTCATAAAAATGCCTCCAGTTTGTAGCGTTGTTTCCCCGTTCAGGGACATCAAAGGCTGCGGGCCCGTAAACGAACACGCAGCCGACACGGGAATGGTTTCTCCCCGCCGTCGAAGTCTAGCACACAGTTGCTACGCTACCGGGAACCAGACTTCTGCGGTACGCTTCGCTCGGAAAGTCGCTCCGGATTCAGACCGGCACCAGGAAAATGTCAGCACTTTACGCCGTAATGGGGTACCCGATCGGCCATAGCCGTTCACCGGAAATCCATGCCCGCTTTGCCGCGCAGACGGGCCTGGATCTGGAGTACCGGCGCATCCAGGTACGACCGGGTTCCCTGGCCTCCGCGCTGGAGGCGTTCAGGGCGGACGGCGGACGGGGTTGCAACATCACCGTGCCGCTCAAGGAGGAGGCCGCGGAGCTGAGCGACGAGCTCGGCCCCGAAGCGGGGCAGGCCGGGGCGGTGAATACGCTGACCGCCCGGGCGGGCGGACGGATCCGGGGGGACAACACCGACGGACTGGGCCTGATTCGCCACTTGCGCGCCAACCTGGGCCTGGATCTTGAAGACTCCAGGGTGCTGATCATCGGCGCCGGGGGCGCGGTTCGCGGAGTACTGCCGGCGCTGCTGGCCGAAGGCGTGGGAGAGACCATCGTCTTCAACCGCACGCGGGAACGCGCCCGGGAATTGGCCCAGCGTTTCACTTCCCTCGGGGCAATCCGTGTCGCCGCTTCGGACAACGCGGTGCTTTCGCCGGTGGACCTTGTGATCAACGCCAGCTCGGCGGGAATATCGGGCAAGCCGCCCGCCCTGCCCCCGGCATCGGCGAAAGGCGCGCTATGTATGGACCTGGCTTATGGACGAGCCGCCGGGCCCTTCATTTCCTGGGCGCGGGAGGGCGCCGCGCGCGCCGCTCACGACGGTTGGGGAATGCTGGTGGAACAGGCGGCCGAAAGCTTCAGAATCTGGCACGGCAGGCGTCCGGACACTGCGGAACTGCTCGAGCCCTGAAGCCAGGGCCGGCGGCGGGCCAGTCAGCGCATTGTCACCAGTTCTTCGGCCGCCGTGGGATGAATGGCCACGGTGTCGTCCAGGTCCGCCTTGCGGGCGCCCATCCTTATCGCCACCGCGAATCCTTGCAGCATCTCGTCGGCGCCGGGCCCGGCCAGGTGGCAGCCCACCACCCTTTCGTCGTCCCCGACCGTGACCAGTTTCATGCGCGCCTTCGGCTTGCTTTCGGAAATACCGTAAAACAGCGGAACGAAATCGGCCCGGTAACAGCGCACCGCATCCCCGTAAGCCGCGCGCGCTTCTTCCTCGGTCAGGCCGACGGCGCCCAGCGGCGGGTGGGCGAACACCACGGTGGGAATATTGCGGTATTCCATGCGCCGCTCGGGCATTCCGCCGAACTGACGGTCCGCCCAGCGGCGCCCGGCGGCGATCGCTACCGGGGTGAGCTCATGATGCCCGGTCACGTCGCCCAGTGCGAATACGCCGGAGGCCGTGGTCTCCTGCCATTCATCGACCTCGATGGCGCCGCGGCCATCGCATTGCACGTCGGCAAGGTCGAGATTCAGGCCGGCGCTGCGAGGACTCCTCCCCACGGCCCACACGAGTGCGTCGAAGGGCCCGCTGCGTTCTCCCGAAACGGCGGTCAGGCGCAGACCCTCGGCATCCTTCTCTACCGCGGCGGGGACGAATCCCGTGGCGATTCGCACCCCCGAGCCGGCGAGCCCCTCCATGCAGGCCTGCTGCAGGATCTCGTCGAAGCTGCGCAGCACCGATGCGCGCCGGATGTGCAGGGTCGTTTCCGCGCCGAGCCCCCGGAGAATCCCCGCCAGTTCCACGGCGATATAGCCGGCGCCCACAACCGCCGCGCGCGCCGGCAGGCGCTCAAGTTCGAAGAACCCGTCGGAAGTGATTCCGAGTTCGGCCCCCGGAATCGCGGGAACGATCGGAGAGCCGCCGGTAGCGATCAGAATCCGTTCGGCGGAATAGTCCTCGCTGTTGACGGAAAGCACGCGCGGTGCGGAAAAAGCAGCGTACCCGGAAACGCTGTGCACGCCGCGCCGCTCCAGGTTCCCTGCGTAGATTCCGTTCAGCCGGCGAATGTAGCTTTCGCGCCGACTGACCAGTTCCCCGAAGTCGTGGCCGTTGACGGCCAGATCGAAACCGTAGTCGCCGCCATGCCCCAGCTCCCTGGCCATCTCGGCGGCATGCCACATGATCTTCTTGGGCACGCAGCCGCGATTGACGCAGGTGCCGCCGAGACGTCCGGATTCGAACAGCGCTACCCGCGCGCCGTATTCCGCCGCGCGCTGCGCCGCGGCCAGCCCGCCGCTGCCCGCGCCCACCACGATCAGATCGTAATTTTTCATGCGCGAGAGGATAACTTGTCGGGGCTGACAGATCGCTGGATCCCGGCCTCCAAGGCCGCCATTGTCTTGACCCCGCAACAAAAATTGGCGAAAGTGCGCGGTTGGCGGCGCGAATAGCTGATCTGCGTCGCCGAAGCGGATGAGTGAATTGTTCGACTATTACCGTCCGAGCCTGAGGGTACGGGGGATCGAGCGGAGGTTTCCGGCGCGACGGGTCTTCTGCGTGGGCTGGAACTACGCGGACCACATCAAGGAGATGGACCGTGAGAATGTCCCGGAGCCGCCGGTATTCATGAAGCCCACCGACGCGCTGTTGCCGGACGGCGGCGAGGTGCCCTTCCCCCCGCGCACCAGGGACCTGCAACACGAGGTTGAACTGGTGGTTGCGCTCCAGGGGGGCGGGCTCAACATCCCCCCCGACGAGGCGATGGGTCATATATACGGCTACGGCGTCGGAATCGACCTGACACGCCGCGACCTTCAGAGCGAGGCCCGCGAAGCCGGCGCCCCCTGGGAAATCAGCAAGAGCTTCGACTACTCCGCCCCGGTGAGCACCCTGCGGCGCGCTTCCAGCATCGGGCATCCCGCCAAGGGCCGAATCTGGCTGGCCGTCAACGGCGCAGTCCGCCAGGAGGCCGACATAAGCGACATGATCCACAAGCCCATGAAGCTGATTGCGCAGATTTCAACCTACTTTGAACTCAAACCCGGCGACCTGATCTTTACCGGCACACCGGCAGGCGTGAGCCGGCTCAAGCCCGGCGACCACGTCACGGCCGGCATAGACCGGGTGGGAGACGTCCACATTCGCATGGGCCGCCTGCGCGCCTGACACTCTTTCGCCGAATACCCGGCCATGATGATTGCAAGCTGGAACGTGAACTCCGTTCGCGTGCGCAAGGAGCACGTGGCGGACTGGCTTCAGTCGCACGCCCCGGATGCGCTGGGCCTGCAGGAACTCAAGTGCCGCGACGAGGACTTTCCACTCGAGGGCTTTGAGGACCTCGGTTACCGGTGCCTGGTCCACGGGCAGAAGACATACAACGGCGTGGCGCTGCTGACTCGTGATTCAGTGTCGGAGCCGGTCACCGGCATTCCGGGGCTGGACGACCCGCAGGCGCGGGCGGTCGCAGCGACGGTGGGCGATGTCCGCGTGATCAACCTTTATGTGCCCAACGGCAAGGAGGTCGGGCACGATCATTACCATTACAAGCTGCGCTGGCTGGACGCGGTGACGGAATGGGTGCGCGCCGAACTCAAGCGCTGGCCGCGGCTGGCGGTAATGGGAGACTTCAACATCGCGCCGGACGATCGCGACGTGCACGACCCCGAGGAGTGGCGCGACAAGATCCTCTGCAGCGTGCCCGAGCGGGATCGGCTCCGGGGACTTGAGGATCTCGGCCTCAAGGACAGCTTCCGGCTGTTCGATCAGCCCGAGAAGACGTTCAGCTGGTGGGACTACCGGGCGGCCGGATTCCGCCGCAACCGCGGTCTTCGCATCGACCTGGTCCTGCTCTCGGAGGCGCTGGCGCCGGAGTGTAGGGAGTCCGCCATCGACAAGGAACCGCGCAAACTCGAACGCCCCTCCGACCACGCCCCCGCCTTCGCCCGCCTCACCTCCTGACGGCGCCGGCTAATGCCCGCAGAGTAAAGGGCGGGGTTAGTCGACGGTGACGGACTTGGCCAGGTTGCGGGGCCGGTCCACGTCGTGGCCCTTTTGCACCGCCACATGGTAGGCCAGCAGCTGCAGCGGCACGGTGTAGAGCACGGGCGCCTGCAGCGCCGTGGGCGGCGCCGGCAGTCGCAGCGCGATCATGCCGTCCTCGTGGCCCAGGTTGGCGTCGGGGTCGGACACCACGAAGAGTTGTCCGCCGCGCGCGCGGACTTCTTCGAGATTGGACCGCAGTTTGTGCAGCAGACCGTCGTTCGGCGCCAGCGCCACGACCATCATGTTCTCGTCCACAAGCGCCAGCGGGCCGTGTTTCAGTTCGCCGGCGGCATAAGCCTCGGCATGGATGTACGAAAGCTCCTTCAGCTTGAGCGAGCCTTCCATGGCCACCGGCCACATCGGTCCCCGGCCCAGGAACAGCACGTGGTCGCGGTCCCGGAAATGCTCCGCCAGTTCGGCCAGCGTCCCGTCCATTTCCAGCAACTGTTCGATCAGGTCCGGCAACGCCGCGGCTTCCTGGGTCAGGCCCCGTATCTCCTGCTCGGTACTGCCCCTGGCGCGGGCCAGCGCCAAGGCCATCATCGCCAGCGCCGCCAATTGCGTGAGCAGTGCCTTGGTGGACGCCACGCCCACTTCCAGGCCGGCGCGCGTCAGCAGGCAGTGCTCGACGTTGCGGACCAGGGTGCTGGTGGCGACGTTGCTCAAGGCCAGCACGGCCCGGTAGCCCCGTTCGCGCGCGGCCCGGGTTGCGGCCAGCGTGTCCGCCGTCTCTCCGGACTGGGAAATGGCGAGGAAAAGGCAGTTCGGCGGGCATGGCGGAGGCCGATAGCGGTATTCGCTGGCGATCTCGACGGTGCAGGGCAGATTCGCGTAGTCCTGTATCCACTGCCGGGCGACCAGACCGGCGTTGAAGGCGCTGCCGCAGGCGGCGATATGCACGGCCGTGATTTCACCAAGCCTGGCGCCCACGTCGGGGCCGAACATGGACGCATCCGGCAAGCCTCCGGAAATCAGCGGCAGCAGCGTATCGCGGACCGCCCGGGCCTGCTCGAAGATCTCCTTTTGCATGTAGTGCCGGTACGCGCCCCGCTCCACGGACTCGGGGCCGAACTCGCTCTCCACTACCGGCCTTTCCACGACATCGCCGCCGGAGCCGGTGATCTCCACGCTGCCGGGACTGAGCAAAGCCAGGTCTCCGTCACGCAGAAAGCGGTAGCGGCGGGTCACCGGGAGCAGCGCGGCAATGTCGGAAGCGGCATAGTTCTCCGACTCGCCCAGGCCGACCACCATGGGGGCGCCGCGGTGGGCGGCCAGTATCGCGTCCGGTTCGCCGGCCGCCAGCACGACCACGGAGTAACTGCCTTTCAGCCGCGCCAGCGCATCGCGCGCGGCCGCGGCGAGGTCCTTCCCGGAGCGCAGTTCCGCGTCGAGAAGATGGGCGATGCATTCGGTGTCCGTTTCGCTCGAGAAAACCACGCCGGCCGCGGTGAGTTCCTCCTTGATCGCCTCGTAGTTCTCGACGATGCCGTTGTGCGCAACCGCCACCCGCTCGCCCGCGAATATGGGATGAGCGTTCCGTTCTGTGGGCGCGCCGTGCGTGGCCCAACGCGTGTGGGCGATACCGACCTCGCCCTCAAGGGGCTCCGTTTCGAATTCCTCGACCAGCCGGGCCACGTTGCCGGGCCGGCGAAGGCGTTTCAGGCCGCCGTTTTTGAGCAGCGCCATTCCGGCGGAGTCGTAGCCGCGGTATTCGAGGCGGCGCAGCCCGTCCAGCAACAGCCGGGCGATATCCCGCTCGGCGGCGACTCCGACAATTCCGCACATCGCCCGGTCCGCAGGGGCTAGCGCTTCTTGAGCGGCAGCGTTTTCTGCCGTGAGCGGGCCACGGTGAGCTGCTCCGCCGGCGCCGGCTTGGTAATCGTGGAACCGGCTCCGATCATGGCTCCGGCGCCGACCTCCACCGGGGCCACCAGCTCCACGCCCGAGCCGATAAACGCGCCTTCGCCGATTACCGTGCGGTGCTTCCTTTTCCCGTCGTAATTGCAGGTAATCACGCCTGCGCCGATGTTCACGTTTCCGCCAACCTCGGCGTCGCCGACGTAACTCAGGTGCGATGCCTTGGCGCCATCGCCCAGCTCGCTGTTCTTGACCTCTACGAAATTGCCGACCCGCGCTTCTTCTCCCAGGCTGGCCTGCGATCTCAGCCGGGCGAAGGGACCCACGCGGGCCCGCGCCCCGATGTGGGCGCCGTGAACCACGCAATGCGGTTCAATGCGCGCGCCCTCGTCGATCCGGGTGTCCGACACCACGCTGTAGGCGCCGATGCTGGCGCCATCGCCCAGGCTGACCTGCCCTTCAAGGACTACGCCCACGTCGAGGAACACGTCCCGGCCGGCCTGCACTTCGGCCCGAATCTCGATGCGCCCGGGATCCGCAATCCGCACGCCCGCCTCCATCAGCGCCCCCGTTCTCCGGCGCCGAAGCACGCGTTCGGCTTCGGCGAGTTGCGCCGGGCTGTTGACGCCCATTGCCTCGTCCGGCCCCGCGCTACTGACCGCACGCACGGACGTTCCCTCGGCGAGAGCGATATCGACCGTGTGGGTAAGGTAGAACTCCTGTTTTACGCCGGCAGGCTTGAGCGCCCGGCAGGCCTTGCCCAGCCAATCGCCGGGCGCCGCCATCGGCCCCACATTGATTTCGCGAACAAGCCTCTGCTCGGGCGTGGCGTCCGCATGCTCGACGATGCCCGCTACCGAACCGTCCGGATTCCGGATAATGCGCCCGTAACCCGAAGGGTCTTCCACCTCGGCCGTCAGCAGCGACACCCCACTGTCGTCGGCCACCAGCCGTTGAAGCGTCTCGCCGGTCACCAGCGTGACGTCGGAGTAGAGGACCAGCACGCGCGCGCCGGGATCGATCGCCGGCAGCGCCTGGATTACCGCGTGCCCCGAACCCAGTTGCTCGTGCTGTTCGACCCAATCGATCGGCGCTTCGGAGAAAGCCGCGCGCACCGGCCCGGCGCCGTGACCGCAAACGACTACGATGCGATCAGGCCGAAGACCGGCCGCTCCGTCGATCACGTGGGCCAGCAGGGGCTTTCCTCCCAGCAGGTGCAGCGGCTTGGGCACGGCGGAACGCATCCGCGTGCCCTGGCCGGCAGCAAGGATGACCACGTTCAAGGCTCCGGCCATCAGGAAGACCCCTGGTATCGCGGGCAAAGGCCAGTCCAGGGCCGCGCTTGCTCAAGCTGCGCCGCCAGGCCGAACAGCAGGCCCTCGCCGCCCTGCGCGGCGGCCAGCTGTACCCCGACCGGAAGGCCCTCCGACGACCGTCCCAGCGGCAGTGAGATGGCGGGCTGACCGGTTACGTTGAGCAACTGCGTAAAGGCGGTGTAGCGGTTGGTGACTTGCATGTAGCCCTTCAGGTCCTCGGTGTCCATGTCGATCGCGCCCAGGCGGGGCGCCGGGGCAGCCGTGGTCGGGGAGAGTATGACGTCATATCGGCCGGAGAATTCGCCCATCCGGCGTCCAATGTAATGGATATGGCCCAGCGCCGCAGCATAGTCCGAGGCGCTGGCTTCCGCGCCGGCCCGCGCCATCCGCCAGGTCACATACGACACGTCCTCCCGGCGAAACTCGCGGCCAAGTGCCTCGCAGCGCGCCTGTATGTCGGCGTTGACGTGCGAACTGAGGATCAGCGTGGCGCAATTGTGCAGTTCTTCGGGCGATAGCGGGCAGCGCGCCTCTTCCACGTGATGCCCGAGCTGTTCGCACAGCCCGGCCGTGTTTACCACGAGTTCCATGATGTCGGGATCGACGTCCTCTCCGTTGAAGGCGTCCCGAATGAGGGCCACGCGCAGCTTGCCGACCGGCTTTGCCAGGGTCTCCACCCACGAACCGTCGTGGGCCGGCGGATGGTAGGGGTCGCCGGGTTCGGGGCCCTCCACGGCGTCGAGAAACGCCGCGGAATCGCGCACGCTGCGGGTAATCACGTGATTCTGAGCCATGCCGGCCCAGCCCTCGGCCCGGTCCGGACCGGTGGGGACGCGGCCGCGGGTGGGTTTGAGGCCGACCAGACCGCAATGGGAGGCCGGTATGCGAATGGAACCTCCGCCATCGCTGCCATGCGCTGCCGGGACAATGCCGGCCGCCACGGCCGCCGCCGCGCCGCCGCTGGAGCCGCCCGGCGAGTATGCGGAATTCCAGGGGTTCAATGTCGGCCCGGTCACCTGGGGTTCGGTCGTGACCGACAGCGCCAGCTCCGGCGTATTGGTCTTCCCGAAAATTACCAGCCCGGCCTGCCGGTAGCGGCGAACCAGAGTGGTGTCGCGCTCCGCCACGAACCCGTCAAACAAACGGCAGGCGTAGCCCGTGGGCTCTCCCCCGTAGTGGGCGCCGACATCCTTCAGGAGAAAGGGCACGCCGGCAAGCGGACCATTGCGACTGCCTTCGGCCAGGGTTCCGCGGGCGCGATCACGGAAAGTATGGACCACGGCGTTGATCGAGGGGTTGCGCTCGTCACAACGCTCGATGGCCGCCTCCAGCAACTCCGCGGCCTCGACCTGACCGGAGCGCAGCAGCCCGGCCAGGCCGACAGCGTCATACGATTCGTATTCGGGAAAAATGCTCACGAGCGGGATACAAGTATCCACATTTTCTGTGGAAAAACTTGTGGGGAACTGCCGGAATCAAGCCTGGAAAGCGCGCCGTTATAGCACTTTCCTGATTTTGGTGAAAAATTCCCTCAGTCCTGTCCGCGCAGTTTCTTCAGCGCCCGGTGGCGCGCGGCAGCCTCGGCGAGGTCGCGCTGGGCCTTCTCGATGTCGGATTTTTCGGTGGCGCCCTCCAGGGCTACCTCAGCCTTTCTGCGCGCTTCCTCGGCGGCGTTCACGTCGAGCTGGTCCGGGCGCAGCGCCGAATCGGCCAGCACGATCACCGCGTCCGGCTGAATCTCGAGCAAGCCTCCGGTCACGTAGAACAGCCGCTCGTCCTCGCCCTCGCGTTGCACTCGCACGGGCCCGGGACGCAGTTCGGTCAAAAGCGGAGCGTGCCGCGGCGCGATGCCGACGTCGCCCTGCGACGCGGGCGCTACGACGAAGTCCGCCTCGCCGGAGTAGATCGCGCCCTCGGCGCTGACGATGTCTACGTGTATGGAAGCCATCGCTACTGCAACTGTTTGGCCTTCTCCTCGACTTCCGCAATTCCGCCGGCCATGTAGAAGGCCTGCTCGGGCAGATGGTCGCAATCGCCGCTCAGGATGGCGCCAAAGCTGCGTATCGTCTCCTTCAGAGTCACGAACTGGCCGGGGGTGCCCGTGAACACTTCGGCCACGAAGAACGGCTGCGATAGGAAGCGCTGGATCTTGCGCGCCCGCTGCACCGTCAGCTTGTCCTCTTCGGACAGCTCGTCCATGCCCAGGATGGCGATGATGTCCTGCAGCTCCTTGTAGCGCTGCAGCACACGCTGCACGCCGCGCGCCGTGTCGTAGTGCTCGCGGCCCACAACCAGGGGATCGAGCTGGCGCGAAGTGGAGTCCAGCGGATCCACCGCGGGGTAGATGCCGAGTTCGGCGATCGACCGAGACAATACGACCGTAGCGTCCAGATGGGCGAAAGTCGTGGCGGGCGAAGGATCGGTCAGATCGTCCGCCGGCACGTAAATCGCCTGCACCGAGGTGATCGACCCGGTGCGCGTGGACGTGATCCGTTCCTGCAGCGCGCCCATCTCTTCCGCCAGCGTGGGCTGGTAGCCCACCGCCGAAGGCATGCGCCCCAGCAGCGCGGAGCACTCGACGCCGGCAAGCGTATAGCGGTAGATGTTGTCGATGAACATCAGGATCTCGCGGCCTTCATCACGGAAAAACTCGGCTATGGTCAGCCCCGTCAGACCGACGCGCAGGCGGTTCCCGGGCGGCTCGTTCATCTGGCCGTACACCAGCGCCACCTTGTCGAGCACGTCCGACTCCTTCATCTCGTTGTAGAAGTCATTGCCCTCGCGGGTGCGTTCCCCCACCCCGGCGAAAACCGAGTAGCCCGAAGCCTCGACCGCGATATTGCGGATCAGCTCCATCATGTTCACGGTCTTGCCCACGCCGGCGCCGCCGAACAGGCCGATCTTGCCGCCCTTGGCGAAGGGGCAAAGCAGGTCGATTACCTTTATGCCGGTTTCCAGCAGCTCGGTGCTGCCGGCCTGGTCCTCGAAACTGGGCGGCGGACGGTGGATGGGCCAGCGCTCGTCCTCGCCGATATCGCCCTTGCCGTCCACCGGGTCGCCGAGCACGTCCATGATCCTGCCGAGCGTCTTGTGTCCGACCGGGACCGTGATGGGCCCACCCGTGTTGTTGACCGGCAGGCCGCGGCTCAGGCCCTCGCTGGACCCCATGGCTATGGTGCGGACCACGCCGTCGCCGAGCTGCTGCTGCACCTCCAGGGTGAGATTGCGGTCTTCCACCACCAGGGCGTCATACACCTGGGGCATGGATTCGCGCGGGAACTCCACGTCGATCACGGCGCCGATGATCTGCACGATGGCGCCGTCTGCGTTAGCGGTCATGCCGTTCTCCTTAGATTTGATTCATACGGCTTCGGCACCGCCGATGATCTCCGCGATTTCCGCGGTAATCGCCGCCTGCCGGGCCTTGTTGTACTGCAGTTGCAGCGCGTCGATCAGTTTGCCGGCGTTGTCGGTGGCCGATTTCATCGCCACCATCTTCGCCGCCATCTCGCAGGCCACGTTCTCCATGGCCGCGCGGAACACCTGCGTCTCGATGTAGCGCTCCAACACCCCGTCAAGCAACTCGCCGGCCGAGGGTTCGTAGATGTAGTCCCAGTGCGCCGCCAGGGTGTCGTCCTGCTCCAGCGCGACCGGCAGCAACTGCTGGACCACCGGCTGCTGGCGCATCGTGTTGATGAACAGGTTGCGGGCCAGGTACATCCGGTCGATCCGCTCCTCCCGATATTCCTGGAGCAGCACCCGCACGGCGCTGACCAGGTCCACGATATGCGGCTTCTCTCCGAGGTGCGATGCCACCCCGGTGATGTTCACGTCGAGATTGCGGAAGAACTGCACGGCCTTGGCGCCGATCAGTACGATCTGCGTGGAAACGCCCGCGTCCGCCTGGCGCCTCAGTTCGCCGAGAAAGTGGCGGAACAGGTTGACGTTCAGGCCGCCGCACAGGCCGCGGTCGGTGGAAATGAGGATGTAGCCGGCCGATTTCTCCTCGCGCTCGGCGAGGTACGGCGGCGTGTAGTCCGGCCGGGCATGGTACAGATGGCTTGCGATCTTGCTTATGCCGTCGGCGTAGGGACGGGCCGCGGTCATCCGCTGCTGGGTGCGGCGAATCTTGCTGGCGGCGACCATTTCCATGGCGCGCGTGATCTTCTGCGTGTTCTTGACGCTGCCGATCTTGCCGCGGATTTCCTTTGCGCCCGGCATTCGTCGTATCCCTGCTGTCGCTCCCGGCCGCGCCGCCTAGTAGGCGCCGCTGCTCCTGAACTCCTCGACCAGCGCCTTGAGGCCGGATTCGATCTCGTCGTCGTAGTCGCCGGTTTCGTTGATGCGTTCGAGCAACTCCGCGTGGTTGTCGCGAGCGTGCGCGTGCAGGGCCTTCTCGAACGCGAGCAACTGGTCCACCTCCATGTCGTCCATGTGGCCCTCCTGCACGGCGTAGAGCGACACCGCGATCTCGGCGACGGTCAGCGGCTCGTACTGGTTCTGCTTCATCATCTCGGTAACGCGCTGGCCGCGTTCCAGCTGCCGGCGCGTGGCCGCGTCGAGGTCCGAGGCGAACTGGGCGAACGCGGCGAGGTCGCGGTACTGGGCCAGCGCCAGGCGGATGCCGCCGCCGAGCTTCTTGATGATCGTGGTCTGGGCGGCGCCTCCCACCCGCGACACGGAAATGCCGGGGTCGATGGCCGGACGGATGCCGGCGTTGAACAGGTCGGTCACCAGGTAGATCTGGCCGTCGGTGATCGAGATGACGTTGGTGGGAACGAATGCCGACACGTCGCCCGCCTGCGTCTCGATGATCGGCAGCGCGGTGAGGGAACCGGTCCGGCCCTTGACCTCGCCGCCCGTGATTTCCTCGACGTATTCGGCGTTGACCCGCGCGGCCCGCTCCAGCAGGCGCGAGTGCAGATAGAAGACGTCGCCCGGGTAGGCCTCGCGGCCCGGCGGGCGCCTCAGCAGCAGCGACACCTGGCGGTACGCCCAGGCCTGCTTGGTGAGGTCGTCGTACACGACCAGCGCGTCCTCTCCCCGGTCGCGGAAGTATTCGCCCATGGCGCAACCCGCATACGGGGCGATGTATTGCATGGCGGCGGTATCGGCGGCCGGGGCGGACACGACGATGGTGTGTTCCAGCGCGCCGAACTCCTCGAGCTTGCGCACGACGTTGGCCACGGACGAGTTCTTCTGGCCGATCGCCACGTAGATGCACTTGATGCCGGTGCCGCGCTGGTTGATGATCGTGTCCACCGCAACCGCGGTCTTGCCGGTCTGCCGGTCGCCGATGATCAACTCGCGCTGGCCGCGGCCGATCGGGATCATCGAGTCCACCGACTTCAGGCCGGTCTGCACCGGCTGGCCCACCGATTGGCGGGTAATGACGCCCGGGGCCACTTTCTCGATCGGCGAGTAATCGCTGGTTTCCACCGGGCCCTTGCCGTCCACCGGGTTGCCCAGCGCATCGACCACGCGACCCAGCAGGGCCTCGCCCACCGGCACTTCCAGAATGCGCCCGGTGGCCTTGACCACGTCGCCTTCGGTTATGTGCCGGTATTCGCTCAAGATCACCGCGCCCACCGAGTCCTGCTCCAGGTTCAGGGCCAGGCCGTAGGTGTCGCCGGGAAACTCCAGCATTTCGCCGTATTGCGCACCGGACAGCCCGTGGATACGGCAGATGCCATCGGTCACGGACACCACCGTTCCCACTTCGACCTGCTCGGCCTCGGCATCGAAGTTTTCGATGCGCTGTCGGATCAGGTCACTGATTTCGTTCGCTTTCAAAGTCATTCCACTACCCGTGTTCGTGTGTGCCTAATTTCCAGGCTGACCAAGTGCGGCGGCCAGGGTGCTCAGACCGGCCCGCGCCGAACCGTCGAGGACCTGGTCGCCCACCTGCACGCGGACTCCGCCCAGAAGGTTTTCATCCAGTTCGAAGCGAAAATCCACTTCGCGCCCGAGGCGCGCCTTGAGCGCCCGGGCGATCGCCTCCTGCTGCTCCACGTCCAGCGGCGCCGCGGAGACCAGCACCGCTTCGACCCGCCGGGAGTCCTCGCGCCACAATTGCTCGAACTGCTTCGAAATCGCACCGAGCGCGCCCAGGCGGCGGTTTTCGTGAAGCAGCCGCATCAGGTTGCGCACGCCGTCGAATTCCCAGGCCGCGGCATCTTCCAGCAGTTCGCACAGCACTTCGGTCGCCGCGCCGCTCGCGTCGGAGGATTCCAGCGCGGCGCGCAATTGCGGGTCCTCGGCCGCCGACGCGGCCGCCTTCAGCGCCGCCGACCACTGGGCCAGGCCGCCGCTGTCCTTCGCATGGGCGAAGGCCGCCCGCGCGTAAGGCCTGGCAATGGCGCCCGGTGAATCCATCAGATCCGGTCGGCGAAGCGTTGCAGCATGGCGCCGTGGGCGCCCGCGTCGATCTCGCGCTGGAGAATCTTCTCGGCACCGGCAATCGCCAGATCCGCTACCTGCCCGCGCAGTTCGTCGCGGGCCTGCATGGTCTCGCGCTCGATTTCCGAGTGCGCGGACTCGACCAGCCGCAGCCGCTCGCGTTCGCCTTCCTCGCGCGCTTCCTCCACGATGCGCGACGCGCGCCCGTTGGCCTGCTCGATGATCTCCGAGGCCTGACTGCGCGCCTCGGACACGAGCTGCTCGATCCGGCCCTGCGCCGCGTCCAGTTCGCTTTGCCCGCGGGCCGCGGCCTCCAGGCCGTCGGCGATTTCCTTGTTGCGCTGATCGATGGCCTCGATCACCTGCGGCCAGATGAACTTCATCGTGAACCACACCAGCGCCGCAAATACGAGGATCTGCCCCAGCAGTGTTGCGTTGATGTTCATTCGCCGGCTCCTAGCCTATGGCGGCGTTGAGCTGTCCCAGGAACGGGTTGGCGAAGGTGAACAGCAGGGCCACGCCCACGCCGATCATCGACACCGCGTCCAGCAGCCCGGCAATGATGAACATGCGGATCAGCAGCATCGGCGCCAGTTCCGGCTGCCTGGCGGTGCTCTCCAGAAAGCGGCCGCCGAGCAGGCCGAAGCCCAGCGCGGTGCCCATCGCGGCCATCCCGATGATGATCGCGACCGCGAGGGCCGTAATGCCCAGCACCTGGGCCTGGGACGCGGCCAGTTGGATCATTTCTCCAGCTTGGTTTTCCATGAGGTCTCCTGTTAAGCGGAAGTGCTTGGTTTTCTAATGTTCCTCGCTCGCCATGCTCAGATAAACGATGGTGAGCATCATGAAGATGAACGCCTGCAGCGTGATCACAAGGATGTGAAACAGCGCCCAGGCCAGGCCCAGCACGAACTGGACCAGGAAACTGAATGCCGCTGCCGATGTGACCAGCGACTCGAGCGAATTACCCAGCGTAAACAGCGCGATCAGAATGAAGATCAACTCGCCGGCGTAGAGGTTGCCGAACAGCCGCAGGGCCAGCGACATCGGCTTGGCCAGTTCCTCGACGACCTTCAGCGTCACGTTGAAGGGCAGAAGCCACTTGCCGAAGGGTTTGAAGAAGATCTCGCGGCCGAAGCCCCCCAGTCCCTTGGCCCGGATGCTGAACACGATAATCAGCAGGAACACGCTGATAGAAAGTCCGAAGGTGATATTGAGATCGGTGCTGGGGACCACCTTCATGTACTTGATGCCCATCAGCTCGCCGATGCGCGGGAGCAGGTCCACCGGCACCAGGTCCATGAAGTTCATCAGGAACACCCAGCAGAAAATGGTGAGCGCCAGCGGCGCCAGCAGTTTCGACGGGCCGTGGTAGGCGTCCTTCACCTGCGTGTTGACGAAATCCACCATCATCTCGACGAAGCTCTGCCAGCGCCCCGGCACGCCGGCCGTGGCCCGCCGCGCGGCAAAGTAGAAGGACCCCGCGAACAGCACGCCGAGCAGGACCGAGTAGAAGAGGCTGTCGATGTGAAAGGTCCAGAAGCCTTCGCCGGCCTGGAGGTTGGTCAGGTGGTGCTCGATGTAGCCGGCGCTGCCGCCGCCACCGGATTCAGCCGCCATGCGCTCTCACCCCTGATTCGCGGCCGGTGCGGGGGGCGGCGCGCCCTCCCCGAGCACCGCCGGCAGCAGCCCGGCCCAGTATCCCAGCATGGTCGCCACGAATCCGGCCAGCAATCCCAGGAAAACCAGGTCGAAGGCGATGATGCAAACGGCGAAACCCACTGCGCAGACGAGCAGTTTTGCCGCTTCGCCCACCAGCACCCGGGCGAGCATCTGTCCGGGCGTCGCGCCGCTGCGCACCCGCAGCAGGCCGGCAACCATGAACAGGCTGCCCAGAAGACCGATGAATGCGCCGGCCAGGGCGGCCATGCCGGCCGCGCGGCCGAATACCGGCCAGGCGACCGCGCCCGTAACGGCCCCGGCCGCTGCCTGCACCAACACCAGACGCATGGCCGACTTTCGCATGGATTCAAACATAAAAACGCCACCTGCCCTCTATCGGCTCGGGTGGCACTTGCCGGCCATCGCCGGATTCGCTTCGACGAACCGCAATTGTACCCGAGACGTGGTATTTTTTCCTTCCCGGCCGGCGCGCCGGCAGCATTACCCGATGAGCCAGTACCGCCACGAGATCAGCAGCGAGGAATCGTCACGGATAGGACGGTTTCTCTACCTGCTGGCGGGGGGGACGGTCGCCATGGCGCTGGTCCTGCTGGTCGCCTTTCTGACCTCTGACCGGTGGCTGCTACTGATCAGCCACGAAAGCGAGCGGCGTTTCGTGGACCGCTACGTAACGCTGGCCAGGAATCATCTGCTGACGGACAGCGATCCGGTGTTGCAGCGCTACGTCGAAGACCTGACGTCCAGGCTTGCGCAACAAATGCAGATGCCGGAGGACCTCAGTATCACCGTTCACGTGGTCAAGGGACCGCCGAATGCCGTTGCCACGCTGGGC
Organism: Gammaproteobacteria bacterium; assembly: GCA_965116895.1. GTDB lineage: Bacteria > Pseudomonadota > Gammaproteobacteria > Steroidobacterales > Foliamicaceae > Foliamicus. The sequence continues at coordinate 2,577,167 of OZ220729.1, forward strand.
GGGCACATTTTCGTGCTCGAAGGGCTGTTGCGCACGCTGAACAGCGAGAACAGCCTGGCGATGGTGCTGGCCCACGAACTGGCCCATTGCATCAACCGCGACCCGCTGCGCAGCGCCGGACGGGGCATGCTGCTGGAGATTGCCTTTACCTCGGCCGGCGGCGCCAACCTGACGGGCAACCAGCTCCTGCTCAAGCATTACAGCCGGGAACAGGAACGGACCGCGGACAGGGAGGCGCTCAAGGCGCTGAATGCGCACTACGGACATGTCGGCGGCGCGACACGGCTGTTCGAGGTGCTGCTGAACAGGGCGCAAGACTACGCCCCTGCAGGCATTGGCCAACCGCCGGAACTGCTATCGACGCATCCCGCCTTGGACGAAAGAATCGATGCGCTGCTGACCGCGGCCCGGGAAAACGGCTGGTCCGCGTTGCCTGCGCGGCCATACCCGGACGAGGTAAAAGAGGCCCTGGGGTCCGACGGGCCTAGTTCGAAGCCTTGATCAGCAGACCCTGCTTGTCCCTGAACGAACCCGTGGCAATCAGGACCATGTCGACAATGATCCATATGCCGAAGCCGCCGAAGGTGATGATCATGAGGATTCCGGTGCCGATCTTTCCGACGTAGAAACGATGGACTCCAAGGAAGCCGAGAAAGTAGCACAGGAGTATTGTCGGGACGAAGCCCTTTTCGCTTACCGCTTGCCGCGCAGCCGTGTCGCTAGCGCCCGCCTGATTCAGTTCGTTCATTTCCAACCTCCGACCGGGATTTTCTGTCCCGGATAGCAGACCCGTTTGCCGTGACCGTCATTGAACGATCCGGTCAGCAGCAGGATCGTGACGATCAGGGTGTGCAGGGCGTCCGCGGCGCCAACCAGGACCGCCCAGAAAAAGTGCCCCGTGAAAAGCAGGTAAAAGGTCGCCACAAGCGCCGAGAAGTCGAGTATCGCCTCGATCCAGCGCTCAAGATAGAAGTGCTGGATGCCGGCGACCCCGAATATGCCGGACAGGCAGACGGCAATCGGATAGCTCTTGTTCGAAACTTCCGGATGGCTCAACTTCTACACCTCGTAACTGCGCGACTTCGTATGCGCCGGCAACGCTATACGAAACGTTGCGCAAGCGCAAGGACCTGTGAAAGCTATCGCTGGTAGCTGATGCGCAGGTAGCCGACGCGGCCGGGAAGGTCGTGCGCGACCAGGCTCATGCCGATCACGCCGCAGGGGAAGCACAGCGGAGGGTCCACGTCGAACAGGTTGTTGAACCCCAGTGAGAAGGTCCAGCGTTCATCCATCGCTTGCGGGGTGTAGCCGATCCTGAGGTCGGTGTAGAGAACGGAGTCCACCGGACTTCCGCTCTCCAGTTCCATCCCGTCGGTCCAGCGGAAACTGAGCGCGCCGGTCCATCGGTCCTTCATCCATTCGATGTCCGTCACCCAGCGCAATTCCGGGAAGGCGCGCTGAAAGGTCTCGTCGGTGTGGGTTCCGGTCCGGTCGGCCCGCGTTTGCGTGCCGTCGGCGTTGGCGGTGCGCTCGACGTACTCGCTCAGCACCGTCGCATTGAAGACGGCCCTGAACCGGCCGATGCGCCACTCGGGACTGTCGTAGGCCAGACGCACGTCCCAGCCGGAAGCCTCGATGGCGCCGATGTTCTGCAGCCGATTGTCTATGACTTCCAGCGTGCCGCCCGGGATGCGGGGCGTCAGGTCGCAGAAGAACGGATCGAGTGTGGCGACGCAGGCGGCAAGCACGTCGCCGGGGTTCCTGCCCTGCACGGCCTCGTCGATCTCGAGACGGTAGTAGTCGATCGAAGCCGTGAGTCCACCGCCAGCGCCGAATTGCCGGCTCCACACAGCGCCCAGCGTCAGGCCATGGGATTCCTCCGGGTCCAGCGAGCGGTTACCGGCGGAAATCGACGTAAGCTGCGGGTTGGTCTGCACGTAAGCCGTCGGCACGCCCAGGGCCGCGCAGTTGGCGATGATGGACTGCGGCTGGGGCGCGTCGCGTCCTCCGTTGGCGGAGCCGAACTGTCCGAGCACGTCCGAGCACGGATCCAGGAAGGTGAAATGCTCCTGCGCCGCGCCCCCGAACAGTTCACCGATTCCGGGGGCCCTGAAGCCGGTTGACGCCGACGCCCGCAGCGACAGGCCCTCGACGGGCCTGAGCAGCATGCCGGCCTTGTAGGTGGTCTCCGTTCCGAAGGTGCTGTAGTCGGACGCGCGCGCGGCCAGGTTCAGTTCCCAGTAGCGGGCGCCCGAATCGAGCAGGGGCGCGCTGAGTTCGGCGTAGTACTCCAGGGCGCTGAAGCCGCCGTCCGTGCGGCCCGCCGGTACCCCGGCGGTTTCGCCGCGCTCGGCCACAGGGTCGGGGCGGAACCAGCCTGCATGGTCCCTCCATTCGACACCGGCGGAAAAGCCGGCTTCTCCGGCCGGCAGGCTGAAGACGTCGCCCGTGACGTTGAAGGCCGCATTCTTCAGCGTCTGGCGGCTATGGTCGCGTTGCGTATAGCCCACGAAATCGAGCATCTCGCGGGTAATGGAGCCGTTGCCGTCGGGTCCCTGGCCGCCGAAGAAATTGAACGGGACGCAGCCCGCGGTGGCGGCGCATACGTCCGGATCGCCCATCGCGACCTGTAGTCTGGCGGCGTTGTGGGAGTTGTACTTGGTCTGCTGGCCGTCGTTCTCGCCATAGCTGGCATGGAACTCCCAGAAGAAGCCGCGGTCCAGGAAGCCGAACTCGCCGTTCAGCCCGGCGGTGGCCAATCCGGTGTGGACCCGCTGGTAGAACAGGCGGCGACCGGACTCCAGGGGCCGGCGGCCGAAGAAGAGCAACGTGCCTTCAGCCGGAGAGAGGTCCACGCCGAAAGGGTTGTAGGGATTTCGCGCCGAAATGAAGAAATTCTCGGCGATTCGGCTGCCGCAGCCGCTGCCCAGGCACAGTGGCTCGGGGGCGGCCTTGGTGGCGGACGAGCGCTGCGTCCAGGAAGCCGTTGCGAAGAATTCCAGGCCCGCGCCCAGCTCGCCCTGCGCGCTCGCGAACAGGTTGAAGCGCTCGTTGGGCGTGCGCAGGTAGTTGTAGTCGGAGCCGTTGTAGTTGAAGCGGTCCGCGCCCGTGAAGGCATGGAAGTCGCCCGAGGCCGGGTTGGCCGGATCGAAGCGAGGAATGTTCGCGCCGCCGTCGTTCAGCACGCCGTCGTTCAGCGTGATGCTGGCGCCGGAAGCGAAATTGGGTCCGAACACGAAGCGGCCCTGAGGAGTGAACGAAGAGCACAGCGAATGCGCAACGTCGCAACTCGTGGCGTCCGGGTTGGGAAAGGCCGAACGAGCGCGGCTGGCCGTGTTCACGCCGCCCTCGCTCCGCCAGCTCGCGCTGAGGAAATAACGGGTGCCTTGGCCTCCGCCCCACTTGAGATCCAGCGCCGTGGATTCACCGTCCTTCTCGCTGATATGCCCGCCGGACTGCACGTCCAGGCGGAAGCCGTCGAAGTCCCGGTCGGTAATGATGTTGACCACGCCGCCAATGGCGTCGGACCCGTACACCGCCGACGCGCCGTCCTGCAGGATCTCGATGCGCCGTATCGCGTTGTCGGGAAGGGTGTTGAGATCCACGGTTCCCGGCACGCCCGAGGCCGAGGAGCCCGCGATCCAGCGGCGACCGTCCACCAGCACCAGGGTGCGCTTGGCGCCTATGTTGCGCAGCGAAATCTGCGCCGATCCCGCTCCGATCCCGGAACCGTCCTGGGGAAAGCCCAGATTGCCCGGCACATTGAACTGCGAATTCAGGGCCGAGCCGGCGATGGGCAGGTTCTGCAACGCGTCGCCCAGGTTGGTAAGGCCCGTGTTCTCAAGCTGCTCCATGCCGATCCGAAGGATTCCGGCGGCATCGTTGAGCGGATCGCGGCGTATCCGCGAACCCGTCACCACGACTTCTTCGATAACGGCATCCGGCCCGTCGCCGGGAACCTGGGCGGGCGCCGACGCCCCGCCGAGCAAGCAGACCGCGGCGATTGCCGCCCGGAGGACGCGCCCCTCTCCCCGCACCATTACGCTAGCCCGAGCGCAAGCCCTTGCGGTAGGCGTCGCCCGCCGCCTCCTTTTCGTCCAGTTGCTCGAGCAGTTCGGCCAGTTCCAGCCAGCCGCCGCGCGACTCTTCTAGGCCGAGAGAGGTCTCGATATAGGAGCGCGCCTTGCCCCAAAGCTTCGCCTTGCGGCACAAACGCCCGAGCGCCAGCAGCAGCGTAGCGTCCTGCGGATTCTCCGCCAGCCAGCTCTCGGCATGGCGGATGGCCGCCGGAACGTCCCGGAGTTCGAGTTCGCCGTAGGCGCCGGCCAGCGCCGAGTTCCATTGCGCGTCGAGACGGCGTCGAAGGCCCTGCTCGGCAAGTTCGTGGGCACCGTTTCGCATCAATGCGCGGGCGTGGGCCAGGACCAGGCTGTCGTTGCCGCGCAAGTCGCGCGGAATCTCTCCCCACAGGCGCTGCACGCGGCGCGCATCATCCGCTTCGCCCAGCAGGCCGGTATAGGCCTTGACGGTCCAGAGGGCCGCGTCGCCGGCTGCCGTCTGCCCGTGCTTGCGCAGCGCCTTGAGGCGCCGGGCCGCCTCCGCCCATTCCTCCCGCTGCAACTGGAGCGGAATGAACAGGCGCAGGGCCTGAAGGTGGCGCGGCTCGCGCTCCAGCATCCCGGCGAGATGACTCAGGGCGGCGGCCCGCTCTCCGGCGCCGAGATGCAGCTCCGCCCGCTCCAGCGCGATCGCGTCGCGCGCCTCGGGCTGGGCCTTCTCGGCCAGCGAAAACCAGTGGTCCCGGCGTTCCGCATCGCCGGAGCCGTGCGCCAGGCGGGCTGCCGCCAGGTATTGCAGCACCGGCGCCTGGCTTTTTTCCGCGGACCTGGCCAGCAGCCGTTCGGCGCGGGCGAGCCGGCCGGCGGCCAGCGCCGTGAGGCCGCGGGCGACGCGCCGGCCGGTACGCCTCGCGCTCGCCTTCGCCGCACGCTCGGCCACCAGCCGCGGCGCCTGGCGGATCCTGCGCAACAGTCCGGCCACGAACAGCAGCAGCGCGAGCAGGACGATGAGAATGGGAACGGTCATCTCCACCGCCCAGCCCTGGAAAGATATGAGCACGTAGCCGGCGTCCCCGGCAAGGAACTGCGCCGCCACCGCCACCAGCAGCAGCACCAGGACCACGATCAGCCCGGCGCGCACGTCAGTCCTGGCGGATGTTCCGCAGTCGCTGCAGCGAAGACGCGATGTCGGGCGCGTCCCGCCCCTGCGCCAGCTCCAGCAATTCGTCGATGTCGTCCAGCGTATCGGAAACGTCCGGATCGTCGCCCGCGTAGAGGCGCGCCAGACGTCCCCGGGCCGCAACCAGGGCGGCGGAGTACGCCTGCAGATCGCCCTGGATGTAGGCCAGGCGGGCCAGTTGCAGTTCCGCCGCCAGCAGGCGCTGCAGCGTGGCCGTATCGGTGTCGGCGAGCAGCGTATCGACGCTTCCCTCTGTGCGCCGGATCGTGATCAGCGACCGCAATGCCCGCTGGGTGCTGGCCAGCGCCCGCTCCCAGCCCTCGTCGGGGAGATCTTCCGCGGCCGGCTTTTCGCCGGCGGAAGGCCTGAGGTCCGGTTTGAGGCCCTCGACCCTGGAAAGAAGGGCGCCCAGGCGAACCACTACGCCCTGGATGTCGCGCGCCGGCATCCTTTCCAGCGCCCGCGCCTGCTCCTGCAGTTCCGCCCGCACGCCGCCGTAGCGGGGATCGCCCACCTGGGCCAGCAAGTCCAGCGCTTCGCGGACGGCCAGCGCGGCGCCTTCATAGTCGCGCGCAAACCGGTTCTGGCGGTCGGCCAGGGCCAGCAGGTTGTCGGCGGCGTCGAGGCGCCAGCGCACCTGCTGGCCCGCCGGGCGGCTTCCCAGCGCCTCCAGCGCCCGCTCGGCCGCGGCCAGTCGCACTTCCAGTGCGTCGCGCACCCGCTCGGACGCCAGACGCGCCGCCTCGGCATCGGCCGCCTGCCGCGCCGCGTCCTCGTCGCGGCGGCTCTCAAGCTCTGCCAGCCTTGCCTCGAGCTGCCCGATTCCGGCAACTTCCCGCTCAAGTTCCGCAACGCGAGACGGAATACCGGCCAGGTAGTCATACCAGAGCCAGAAGCCCGCCGCGAACACGATCAGCGGGATCAGCCACAACCACCACAAGCGCCTGCGGGGAGCAGCTTTCCCTGTCTTCGGCGAATCGTCCTTCGCCGGGGGGCTGCCGGCGGAAGCGGGCTTCTTCGCAGCGCCGGCTTTCGGCTTCGCCGCCTTGCCGGGGGGATTGGATTTTGCTCCCGCCATACGGTCCTCCGGTGCAATCCGGCTAGTCTATCAACTCGGCGCGATATTTCTGCGGCTATGCGGACAATTCGATACTGGACAAACCGTCCGCCGATAACGCAACCTTGCGGACCATGAACGACGACTTCATTTCCGATCTGGCCCGGCGCCTGCGCAAGCTGGTTCCGCCCTCGGCCCAGGGAGCGGCCAGGGACCTGGAAACCAATTTCCGGTCTCTGCTCCAGTCCGCCCTGGGCCGGGGCGACTACGTGACCTTCGAGGAATTCGAGGCGCAGAAGCGCGTGCTCGAGCGCACGCGCCGAAAAGTCGAGGCCCTGGAACGGGAGCTGGCGAAGATGGAACGAAAGGAAGACTGAGGTTGGCTGCAGGCCAGGGACGGCATTGAATCCATCGACGATTCACACCAGCGCGCTCAACGGCGTCGACGCCCCCAGCGTCACGGTGGAAGTGGGCATCACCAACGGACTGCCGGGCATCACCATCGTGGGCCTGGCGAAAAAGGAAGTGCGGGAGAGCGCCTCGCGGGTGCGCCACGCGCTGCGGAGTTCGAAATTCGAGATGCCGCTGAGCAGCATCACGGTAAACCTGGCGCCCGTGGAACTGCCCAAGAGCGGCGGGCGCTACGACATCCCCATTGCACTGGGGATCCTGGTTGCAAGCAAGCAGATCGACCCGGCCGTGCTGACGGGCGCCGAGTTCCTGGGCGAGCTGGCGCTGACCGGCGCTTTGCGTCCCGTCCCGGGTGTGCTGCCCTCGTTGCTCGCCGCCTCCCGGCGCGGCAGGACACTTTTTCTGCCCGAGGCCAATTCCGCCGAAGCGGGTCTGGTGAAGGCGGCGCACGCCGTAGCGGTGACCGACCTCAGGCAGCTTTTGGCCAGGCTGTACGCGCACGGCGAACCCGAGCGCGTCGCCTACAGTGGCGACCGCGTCCGGGCGGTCGCATACCCCGAGCTGAACGACGTGATCGGAATGGCGCAGGCCAAGCGGGCAATGGAGATCGCCGCCGCCGGGGGGCATAACCTGCTGTTGAGCGGACCGCCGGGCGCGGGCAAGAGCATGCTGGCCAAGCGCTTCCCCGGTCTCCTTCCACCGATGAGCGAGGAGGAAGCGCTGGAAACCGCGACGCTGCATTCGCTCAAGGGCATCACGCTGGAGGAGAGCTGGCGGCGACGTCCCTTCCGCAACCCCCATCACACCTGCTCGGTGGCCGCGCTGGTCGGCGGCGGCGCACGGCCCACTCCGGGTGAAATCTCCCTCGCCCACAACGGCGTGCTGTTCCTCGACGAATTGCCGCAGTTCCGCCGCGACGCGCTGGAATCCCTTCGGGAACCGCTGGAAACCCGCAACATCGTGGTTTCCAGGGCCCGCTACACGGTCACCTTTCCGGCTCGCTTCCAGCTGCTGGCGGCGATGAATCCCTGTCCCTGCGGGTACGTCGGCGATCCGCAGCGCGAGTGCCGCTGCACTCCGGAGGCGGTGCGCCGCTACCAGGGACGGATCTCCGGACCGTTCCTCGACCGCATCGACCTGAGGGTGCAGGTCTGCCGGCCGGCGCGCCCCATCCTGGCCGACGTTCCCCGCGATGAAAACGGAATCTCAAGCGCCCAGGTCAGGACGCGGGTCGTGGAGGCCCGGGAAATACAGATGGACCGAAGCACGAAATGCAATGCCGAACTGAAGGACGTCGAACTCCGGGTCCACTGCCACCCGCGGCAGGACGGTCGAGCCCTGCTTGAGCACGCCGCCCGGAAACTTCCGCTCTCGCCGCGCGCATGCGCACGAATTCTCAAGGTGGCCCGCACGATCGCCGACCTGGAATCGGCCGTCGGCGTGGCCGAGCGCCACATCGCCGAAGCCCTGGCCCTGCGCGGAAGCGATTTTTCCTGAATGCGGGCGGCCGCGTCGGGACGCTCGGCGCCGTTCGCGTCTAGCGCCGATAGATGCCGCCGGGCTCGATCAGGCCGAGCCACCAGAACAGGATGATCAGCAGGAAGAGTGCCGCGGAAAGCGCTACGCGCCAGGCGAGCGAGCGCACCATTCGGGCCGGATCGCCCTTTGCGGCCACCATGTGGTACAAACCCGACCCCAGGCTGGCGATAATAGCCAGCAGCAGCACGACGATGAGTGCTCGAATCATCTTCCTGTTCCGGCGCGAAACCGCATGATAACTCCGCCTTCCCACCGGCGCTCCGGCGTCCGCAACCTCCTGCTCATGTTCCTGGGCCTGGCGGTGTTCGGCTCGCTGGGGACCTGGCAATTGAACCGCTCGGCGGAAAGGCGGGCGGTGCTGGACGCGTTCGAAAGCGCCGAGGCGTCGCCTCCGGTCGGCGGCCTGGCGTCGGTGCCGACCGGCGGAGACAACACGCGGGTGCGCCTGACCGGACGCTACCTGGGGGACAGGCAGGTGCTGCTCGACAACATGACCCACGAGGGCATGAGGGGCTACCACGTTCTGACGCCGCTCGAAACGGCCGACAGCCTGGTGATGGTGAACCGCGGTTTCGTGGCCGGCGGGCCGGACCGTTCGGAACTGCCGGACCTGGCGGTAAGCGGCGGCGAGCGCGAGGTGATCGGTATTGCGGTACCGTACTTCCGGCGGGGGCTTCGCCTGGAGGAAGAGGCCGCGGAGGCCTCCTGGCCGCGACGGATAGTCTATCCGACCGCCGATCAGTTGCGCGGCCTGTTCAATTCGCCGCTGCCCGGCTACCAGGTCCTGCTGGACGGCGACGAGCCGGACGGTTACCTGCGGGCCTGGCGTCCCTACGGCATGGCGCCGGAGCGGCACCTGGCCTACGCCGTGCAGTGGTACGGCCTCGCGGCGGCCGCGGCCGGCATCTGGCTGGCGGTAACCTTGAGACGCAGGAGAACGCGGGATGCGAATTAATACGAAGCAAATCCAGATCATTGCGATAGCCGCACTGTTCCTGGTTCCGGTGATCGTCGCCTGGTTCCTGTACTCGGGGCGGGCGGGGCTTGATCCCGGCCCGGACGCTCACGGCGTGCTGGCCGACCCGCCGGTCGAACTCGGCGACATCGCGCTGCCGCCGGGCGGCGACGCCGGCGGCGAGGCCCGCCTGACCGGGCGCTGGACTTTTCTCTACCTGGAGCCCGGCGAGTGCGGGACCGCCTGCGAGGAAGCGCTGATCCGCATGCGCCAGGTCCGGCTGGCGCTGGGCAAGGACGCCAGCCGGGTGCAGCGCGTGTTCCTGCCCGTGGTCAACGATCCGGATTACGACCTGGCGGCGCAGGCATTCCCGGGCATGGTGATTCTGCCCGCCGGCACGCCCGGGCGCAGCGAATTGATCGAGCGCATCGGAGCCCGCCAGCCGGGCGAAGTCCTGCTGGTGGACCCGCTCGGCAACCTGATACTGAGCTATCCGCCCGGCCTGGATCCCGACGGCCTGTTCCGCGACGCGAAGCACCTGCTGAGGCTGTCGAAGATCGGCTGACGCAGCGGGGTTCCCGCATGGACGTTACCCATATCCTGAAACCGCTGAACACGGCCCAGCGCGAGGCTGTCACCGCCGGCGAGCAGCCGGTCCTGGTGCTGGCCGGCGCGGGCAGCGGCAAGACGCGCGTGCTCGTGCATCGCGCCGCCTGGCTGGTCGCCGCCCACGGCGTTTCGCCGTGGAACCTGTACGCCGTCACCTTCACCAACAAGGCCGCCAACGAGATGCGAACGCGCATCGAAACGCTGCTCGAGACACCTACCCGCCAGCTCTGGATCGGCACTTTCCACGGCCTGGCGCACCGGCTGCTGAGACGGCACTGGAGCGAAGCGGGCCTGCGGCAGGACTTCCAGATTCTCGACGCCTCCGATCAGCTTCGACTGATCAAGCGGCTGCTCAACGACGAGCGCATCGACGAGCGGATGATCGCCCCGAAATCGCTCCAGTACTTCATATCCGGCGCCAAGGAGGCGGGCCTGCGGCCGCAACAGGCGCCCGCCGGCTCCGCGCCCTACGGCGAAGAGAAGAAGCAGCTCTACGCCCTCTACCAGAAGCGCTGCGAAACCTACGGGCTGGTGGATTTCGGCGAACTGCTGATGCGCTCCCTGGAACTCCTGCGGGACTCTTCCGAACTCCTTGCCCGCTACCGGGACCGCTTTCGCTGGTTGCTGGTGGACGAGTTCCAGGACACCAACGGCATCCAGTACGACTGGCTGAAGCTGTTGTGCGGAACCAGCGGCGTGCCCTTCGCGGTGGGCGACGACGACCAGTCCATCTACCGCTGGCGCGGGGCGCAGGTCGAAAACATCCGGCATTACACGCGCGATTTCCGCGACGTGCGGATGGTGCGGCTGGAGCGCAACTACCGCTCCACGGCAACCATCCTCAAGGCGGCGAACGCGGTCATAGCGAACAACGCCTCGCGGTTCGGCAAGAAGCTGTGGACCCGCGGGGACCGGGGCGCTCCGGTTCGCCTGTTCGCCGCCTACAACGAATGGGACGAAGCCAACCAGGTCGTGAACCGCGCCCGCGAACACGACCCGGGATCGCTGCGCGACCTGGCCGTGCTGTACCGCTCCAACGCCCAGTCGCGGGTATTCGAGGAAGCGCTGGTGGGCGCGGGCATTCCCTACCGCGTCTACGGCGGACTGCGGTTCTTCGAGCGGGCCGAGATCAAGGATGCCCTTGCCTATCTGCGCCTGGTGGCCAATCGGGGCGACGACCCGTCGTTCGAACGGGTCGTGAACAATCCGCCGCGCCGGATCGGCGAGGCCACCATGCGCGCCGTTCGCGGTCACGCCAGGCGGCACGCCCTGACGCTCTGGGACGCCGCCGGGCGGTCGGAAGAGTTCCTGAACTCCCGGGCAGCCGGCGCTCTCAAGGGTTTTCTGGCCCTGATCGATTCGCTGGCTGAAGACACCGAGGACCTGAAACTCGGCGAACAGGTCAGCCGGGTCGTGCGCGGCAGCGGACTGATCGAGAGGCTGGCGGCCTCGGGTAGCGAGACCGACCGCATGCGGGTCGACAACCTCGACGAACTGGTGAACGCCGCGCAGATGATCGAGGAATCCATGCAGGACCAGGCGGCGTCTCCGCTGAATGCCTTCCTCGCCCACGCGGCCCTGGAGAGCGGCGAGGACGGCGCGGAGGACGACGACGCGGTGCAGCTGATGACCATGCATGCCGCCAAGGGCCTGGAGTTTCCGGTCGTGTTCCTGACGGGCATGGAAGAGGGCCTGTTCCCGCACAGCCGTTCGATGCAGAGCGAGGCGGAACTGGAGGAGGAGCGCAGGCTGTGCTACGTGGGCATCACCCGGGCGATGACGGAACTCAACCTGAGCTACGCCGACGTTCGCCGGCTGCGCGGACAGGAGCACCGCAATCGCCCTTCGCGCTTCCTTTCGGAGATTCCGGCGGAGTTGCTCGAAGAGGTGCGCCCTCAGCCCAACGTATCGCTGCCCGTGCGCATGGGTGGAGCGGCCCCGGGAACGGACGGACCCGACGCGGGGGCGGGACCGGCGCTCGGCCAGCGGGTTTCGCATCCGAAGTTCGGCGACGGGGTGGTGCTGAACCGCGAAGGCGCCGGCGACCACGCGCGGGTGCAGGTCAATTTCGAGCGACACGGATCAAAATGGCTGGTCGTCGCCTATGCGCGCCTGGAATTGATATAGTTCCGCCGAGCCTCTGCGCTTGAAGCCCATGCGCTTGAACAAATGAAGATACTGATCCTCGGGGCCGGCGTCGTGGGCTCCACGATCGCCGAGCGTCTTTCCCGCGAGCCCGAAAACGAGATCACGATCGTGGATCTCGACGCCGACATCCTGCGGGCCATACACGAACGCATGGACGTGCGCACCGTTGCCGGCCATGCCTCGCACCCCGGGGTCCTGGACCACGCCGGGGCCGGCGTCGCGGACCTGGTGATCGCGGTTACCGGCAACGACGAGGTGAACATGGTGGCCTGCCAGGTCGTGCATTCGCGCTACCGCGAGTTCGAGGACGGCGCTAGGCGCCGCACCAAGATTGCGCGCCTGCGTTACACCGAATACAGCGGGATCGCCGCGCTGTTCGGAGCCGACGGACTGCCGGTGGACGTGGCCATCGCTCCCGAAGACCTGATTACGCGTTACGTGGAGCAACTCATCCGCTTCCCCGGCGCTTCGCAGGTACTGGAATTTTCCGATGGCCGGGCGCTGTTGCTGGGCGCCGAGGCCAGGGCCGGCTCCTGGCTCGTGGGCAGAACTCCTGCGGAACTGCGCGAGCGCAAGATCAAGGGGCGGATCGCCGCAGTGTACCGCTCCGGCCAGGCGCAGACCGTCAACGGCCGGACCGTCATCGAGAACGGCGACGACGTTTTCTTCATCGCCGGCTCCGACGAGGTCCGGCCCCTGCTCTCGGCGCTGAGGCCCGAGCCTCAGGACGTTCGCAGCATCATGATTGCAGGAGGCGGCAACATCGGCGCGAGAGTGGCCGAGTCGCTGCAGAATCACTTCCAGGTGAAGCTGATCGAGCGGTCGGCCACACGCGCCCGGCAGGTGGCCGAACGGCTCGGCCGAGTCATCGTGCTGCATGGCGACGCCACCCACGAGGAACTCCTGATCGAGGAGAACATCGAGCGTATGGATGCCTTCGTGGCGCTTATGAACGCCGACGAGGCCAACCTGCTGGCCGCCGGACTGGCCAAGCGGGCGGGCTGCAAGCGGGTCATGGCGTTGGCCAACCGTCAGGCCTATGCCGCGCTGGCCGGGCAGATGGGTATCGACGTGTCGATTTCGCCGGCCCAGATCACGATCAGCGAACTGCTGCGGCATATCCGGCAGGGCGACGTGGCCAAGGTGCATTCGCTGCGCTTCGGACGCGCCGAGGCGATCGAGGGCGTGGCGCACGGCGACACCGGAGGGGATTCCCTGGTCGGCCGGGCGATCAGGGAAATCAACCTGCCGCACGGAACCTCGATCAGCGCGATCGTACGGTCCGGCGTGGTGCTGCCGATCAATGGCGAGACGACCGTGGAGGACGACGACCACGTGATTCTCTTCATGACCAATCCGCGGGCCAAGGCGCAGATCGAACGGCTGTTCGAGGACGAAGCCTGATCAGCTTCCTGGGCAGGGTATTGCCATGCAGATAGCGCTAGTCGGCAGCGTGCTGGGCCGCTTGCTCATGCTGTTCAGCGTAACGATGCTGACGCCGCTGCCCGTGGACCTGTATTTCGGCGAGGGCGCCTGGCCTGTATTCACGCTCAGTTTCGCCGCCGCCCTCACGGCCGGGTTTCTGATCTGGCTGCCGGCGCGCCGGGCGCAGGGCGAACTGAAGCTGCGCGACGGGTTCCTGATCGTGGCGTCCTTCTGGCTGGTCCTCGGCAGCTCCGGCGCGCTGCCGCTGCTTTTTGCGCAGGTGCCCGAGCTCTCCTTCACCGACGCCATGTTCGAGGCGATATCGGGGCTGACAACCACCGGGGCCACCGTGCTGACGGGTCTTGACGAAGTTCCGAAGGCGATCCTGTACTACCGCCAACAGCTCCAGTGGCTCGGCGGACTGGGAATCGTCGTGCTGGCTGTGGCCGTGCTGCCCATGCTGGGCGTGGGGGGCATGCAGCTCTACCGCGCGGAAACGCCGGGACCCATTAAGGACACTCGCCTGACTCCGCGCATCAAGGAGACCGCCAAGGCGCTCTGGTACATCTACCTGGCGCTGACCATTGCCTGCGGAGCGGCCTACATGCTGGCCGGAATGGACTTGTTCGAAGCGGTATGCCACGCCTTCTCAACCGTCGCGATCGGCGGATTCTCCATCTACGACGACAGCTTCGCGCATTTCCCCCAAACGAGCATCCGCCTGATCGCGATCGTGTTCATGTTCCTTGCGGGCATCAATTTCGCGCTGCATTTCATCGCCTTCAACCGGCGCACGCTCGCGGCGTATTTCCGCGACGCGGAATTTCGCTTCTATGCCGTTGTCCTGGTGGCGCTGTGCGCGCTGATCGTAGGCGGCCTGCTGTTCTATGGCTGGAAGGAAGATCCTTCCATGGCGCTGATCGACGGCCTGTTTCAGTCGGTGTCCATCATGACGACAACCGGCTTTACGTCCGACAATTTCTCGCTCTGGCCGGGCATCCTCCCGATGCTGCTCATACTGTCCGCCTTCATGGGCGGATGCGCCGGTTCCACCGCCGGCGGCATGAAGTGCGTGCGGGTCCTTCTGCTGGTCAAGCAGGGCATCCGAGAGGTGCGCCGCCTCGTGCATCCGAGCGCCGAAATCCCGGTGACGCTCGGCGCCACGCCGATTTCCACCCGCGTGGTCGATTCGGTGTGGGGCTATTTCGCCGTTTACATGGCCGTGTTCATCGTGATTCTGATCGTCCTGCAGGCGGGCGGCCTCGACTCCTTCACGGCGTTCTCGGCCGTGGCGGCCACCCTGAATAACCTGGGTCCGGGGCTGGGCGAGGTCGCGGGCGGTTACGGCGGGATCGGGGTGACCGCCAAGTGGGCCTGTATCGTGGCCATGCTGCTGGGCCGCCTGGAGATCTTCACCTTCCTGGTGCTCATTTCGCCGACCTTCTGGCGCCCATGAGTTTCGTGCTGAAGGTTGCCGGCGCGGTCGAGCGCGCGATCATCCGCACGGGCGAGGCGGTTGCCTGGCTAACGTTCGTGATGACCGTCGTGACCTGCCTGGTCGCGGTGTTGCGCTACGGCCTGGCCCTGGGCTGGATCTGGCTCCAGGAAACCATCACCTGGATGCACGCCGCAGTATTCCTGCTGGCCGCCGGCTACACCCTGGCGCGCGACGAGCATGTGCGCGTGGACATCTTCTACCGCGAGATGAGCCCGAAGCGCAAGGCGGTGGTGAACCTGTCCGGATGCCTGTTGTTCCTGTTGCCGCTCACGGCGGGCCTGGTGCTGGGCAGCCTCGACTACGTGGAAACCTCCTGGCGCATTCACGAGTCTTCCCGTGAAGCGGGCGGGCTGATCTATCCGTTCCCGTCCCTACTCAAGACACTGTTGCCGCTCACCGGCGTCCTGGTGGGCCTGCAGGCGCTCGTAATCTGCTTGCGCAGTTCTGCGGTGCTGCTGGGGATCCCGCTTAAGGACGGTTCCGATCCCGCAACAGGCAGTCAAACGCCCGCAAGTACTGCCGGCGGCGTGTAGTCCATGTACTGGCCCGCGTTCGCACTGTTCGTCTGCGTCGTGCTGGTGCTGCTGGCGGGATTCCCGGTGGCCTTCACGCTGGGCGGAACGGCGCTGTTGTTCGCCCTGGGAGGCGCCCTGGCCGGCGTGTTCGACATCTCGTTTCTCGGCACCATGCCCAACCGCCTGTTCGGGATCATGAGCAACGAAACGCTGGTGGCGGTGCCGCTGTTCGTGTTCATGGGGATAACCCTTGAGCGGGCGCGGATCGCCGAAGACCTGTTGGACGCCTTGAGCCGGATGTTCGGCGGTCTTCGCGGCGGGCTCGGGATCGCCGTCGTCATCGTAGGGATGCTGCTGGCGGCCAGCACGGGTATCGTGGGCGCCACCGTCATCACGATGGGCCTGCTGGCCCTGCCCACCATGCTGAAGCGGGGCTACGACCCGGCCGTGGCCACCGGCGTCATCAGCGCCTCGGGAACGCTGGGGCAGATCATTCCTCCGTCCATCGTGCTGGTGCTTCTGGGCGACGTGCTTTCTTCCGCTTACCAGGAAGCGCAGCTGGCGCAGGGTGTCTTCGCTCCGCGGACGGTTTCGGTCGGCGACCTGTTCATGGGTGCATTGGTACCGGGCCTGATGCTGGTGGCGCTCTACGCGGCCTGGATGCTGGCCGTTGCCCTTTTTCGCCCGGCTTCCGTTCCCGCGCGCCGGAGCGGCGACTCCGCTACCGGGACCGTAAGCGTGGTGCGGTTCGTCGGGGCCTTTGCGCCGCCGCTGTTGCTGATCGCCGCCGTGCTCGGTTCCATCATCTTCGGCGTCGCCACGCCCACGGAGGCGGCTGGGGTGGGCGCTGTGGGCGCGATGCTGCTGGCCGCCCTTCGCGGAAAATTGAGCCTGTCCCGCATTCGCGATATCGGCCGAGCCACCGCCCGCGTCAGCAGCATGGTGTTTCTGATCCTCGTGGGCGCATCTGTGTTCTCGCTGGTTTTTCGCGGCTACGGAGGCGACGAGGTGGTGCGCGAGTTCCTGATGTCGCTTCCCGGCGGCGTATTCGGCGCGGTAGTGCTGGTCATGCTGTTGATGTTCCTGCTGGGCTTCGTGCTGGACTTCATCGAGATCACCTTCGTGGTGGTGCCGATCGTCGGACCCGTGCTGCTGTCCATGGGGCTGGACCCGGTCTGGCTGGGCGTGATGATCGCGATCAACCTGCAGACGTCGTTCCTGACGCCGCCGTTCGGCTTCGCGCTGTTCTACCTGCGTGGCGTGGCGCCGCCTGAAGTGCCTACAACGGCGATTTACCGGGGCGTTGCGCCGTTCATCGCGATCCAGCTCGCGGCGCTGGCGCTGCTCGCGCTGTGGCCGGAGATCGCCACCTGGCTGCCCGGGGCGCTGTACGGCGGTTAAGCGTCACCCCGGCTAAAACTCGAAACGTATCCCCAGGCGTATCCGGTACACGGAACGGGAGCGGCTCGGGATGGCCCTGGATTCAGCGTCGAAGTCGTTGAAACGGTACACGCAGTCCGTGCGGGTCCGGCAGGCCATTCGCGGGGCGTCGCCGGTCAGCGCGGGGGCGGCGTCCACGCCGAGGGCCTCGACGTCCGCCGCACGCACCAGGTCGGCGCGCACGATCGCGGCCTGGCCGTTGCTCGGGCCGAAGTCGAAGCGTCCCCATTTCGAATTCAGCAGGTTGGGAAAGTTCTCCACGTCGAGCACCAGCCGAACCCGGTTCTCGCCGACGAACCGCGCCAACCGCGCGGCTCCCGGCAATTCGACCTGGAAGCGCAGATCCCAGATCCGGTTCCAGCCGCTGACTTCGGAGTAGGGCGCGTGGATGCCGCCTGGCGCCCCTTCGACGTAGTTCTCGAAGCGGCCGCGATCGAAGGTGGAGGCGTACACCACTGCCGGATCGTCCGCCGCGGGGATGTAGAGCGGGTCTGCATCGAAGGGGCTTTCCCCGGCGCCGGCCCGGCCGAACAGTGCGTTGCTGCGATCGACATCGAAGGTGTAGGTAAAGAGGCGCCCGGAGAAGACCCGCCCGAAAACGTCAATGCGCGCGTTCAACGGTCCGATCGCGCGTTCGTAGCCTAGGCGCAACTTCCATGAATGCGTGGTCTGATGGGGCGAGCGGCGGACCCCGGGATCGTTGCGGTCCGCCGCGGTGAGCGCACGCCAGTTGGAGATGCCCCTGGCCGAGGTGCCCTCCGCAACGACTTCCACATCCTGCCGGGCGTAGCTTGCCGAGAAATCCAGTCCGAAGTAGTAGCTCTTCGAAACGGCCAGGGACCAGACATGCGCGCGACCGCCGCCGTGATTGCCCAGCGCGGTCAGATTGAGAAAACCGAGCGCATCGAGGTCCGCGTAAATCCGTCGCCCGTCCGGCGCCTCGCCCGTGGGCTGCGC
Organism: Gammaproteobacteria bacterium; assembly: GCA_965116895.1. Lineage (GTDB taxonomy): Bacteria > Pseudomonadota > Gammaproteobacteria > Steroidobacterales > Foliamicaceae > Foliamicus. The sequence continues at coordinate 2,594,959 of OZ220729.1, forward strand.
GCCCGCAAGACGGGTGTGTGCGAGGTTGCGCCAGATGAAGCTTCGATGCGCGTTCGTGTGCAGGTACTGAACCGTGCCGAGCAAGTCCCGCCCCAGTCCCGGAAGATCGAATTCACGCTCCACCCGAACCGACGCCTTCCAGTCCGCGGGCATATCGAAATCCTCCGCGATCGCATCCACCGGCACGGCGTCGCCGGCGGCCACCTGTCGCAGCAGCGCCTCCGGCACCGAGAACGGCGTGACGCCGCCGGCACCGGCGAGCCGCGCGAATACGACCGGCGGCTGAAAGGCGTTGGAGATCCAGACCTGCGGTTCGCCACCGGCGAATAGTCCCACGCCGCCGGATATCACGGTGCCCCCGGGACCCGTATAGCGCAGCCCCACTCGCGGCATCCATAAATCGGCGCCGTCCAGATTCGCATCCGCGCGCACGCCGTAGGCTGCATAGACCGCATCGCTGTAGGCCGGCGCGTCCCCCTGCGCGATGCGTTCGTAGCGCAATCCCGCACTCAGCTCCAGCCCGGACGAGACCGTCCACGTATCCTGCACGAACAACGCGCGCCTGCGATAGCCCCAGTCCGCGGCCGCGTCGCGCGGATCGTTCGAGACCGCGTTGATGTAGTCCACCCGCGCGACTCCGTCCAGCACCGCCTGAAGATCGTCGAACACGAACCTACCGCGGGAGCCGGGCACGAACAGGTTGTACAAGTCGAATCGCTCGACCTCCACACCCGCCTTGAGAAGGTGATCGCCGAACAGGTAGTCGATGTCGGCGTACAACTGCGCGCGCTCGTCTTCGTACTCGTTGGCGTGACGGAAACGATCGCAGCCGGCCGTGAGCGTCACGGGCTCCGTCAACAGCCCTTCAAGCCCGGTGCCCGCGGCCTGCGCGGGCGTGAGGTCGAACTCCAGCGCGCCCACGCCGGCCCCCGCGCGGCAGAGCTGGCCGCGGATGAACGTCTTGCGGCTTACGCGCAAACCGCTCGAGAGGCGGTCGGTCCAGTCGGAATAGAGCTGCAGCGACAGCGCGTCCAGCTCGGTGGGCACGTCGTACCAGGCCGACTCGAACCGGTCCCCCTGCCAGCGGGTGTCGCCTTCCTCGCTACCCTGCCAGCTAAGGGACAGCCGGTGTGCGGCGGCCAGGTTCCAGTCCACCTTGGCCAGAGACCGTGTTGAACGGGTCGGCGTATCGGCGGCGGACCGCCCCAGCGGATCGTAGCCGTAGGTCTCCTGCACGATCCGTCCCAGGGCCTCGAACAGGCCGGGACGAATGCCGCGGGCGGCATCGAACGCGGTGAAGTCAATCGGGGAAGCCGACTCGAACTCGTCATGGGAGAGGAACACGAACAGGCGGTCTCTGACGAGCGGGCCGCCCAGCGACACGCCGGTTTCGGTCTCCGTGAACGGCGCCGGAGCGAATTCGCCTCCGTCATAGCGCCCGCCGACCAGACCGTCGTGGTGGAAGTAGTGAAAAACCGCGCCTTCCCACTCGTTGCCGCCCGAACGGGTCGTGATCTGCACCAGTCCGCCGGTGAACCCGCCGGCGGTCACTGAGTAGTCCGAAGCCACCAGCGATACCGACTCCACGGCGTCGAGGTTGATCGGCGATCGTTCGGTCGCGTAGGTATTGGTTCCGAGACCGAAATCGTCCTGCTGCAGGACCCCGTCGATGGCCAGGCCGTTGAATCGCGGATTGGCGCCGGCAACCGCCAGATGGCCCACGCCGTCGGACTGCGCCAGCGGATCCGTAAGCAGCGTGCGGATCGCGTCCCGGTGGATCGTGGGCTGTCTGGCGATGTCATCGGACGTGTACGCGGAACCCACGCCGTTGTTCAGCGCGTGTGCGGCGCGGACCGGCGCCGTGACGACGATTTCCTCCACCGCAACGCGTTTGAGGCCGATGATCAGGGGACTCTGCGGGCCGGGTCGCAGAGTGACGCCGGTAACGAGCGCGTCACGAAAACCCGCGGCGCGCACGCGGATGTCGAAAGGGCCGCCCACCCGCAGGCCGCTTTGGAAAAACGCGCCTTTGTGCAGCGTCAGCGCCTCCGCCCCGGTGCCCGAGGGCCGGTGCACGATCGAGACCCGCGCATTCGCCACCGCTGCGCCTCCCGGATCGCGCACGACGCCGCTCAGGCTCGCCGAAACGGCGCCGTGTGCGTGCCCGGCCAGGACCGTGCAGAGCAGCAGGGGCAACCACGATTGTTGCGCGCCCGCGCGGCGCCGCGAGGCCGGTTTCATTCCAACCGCCGTTATCCGCCGTCCGGCGGGGGCCAGGCGAGGATGAAGTTGTCGCGGTTGGGCATGCGCACTTCCGGCAGAGTCTCGGCGTTCATCGCTACGTCCTCACCGATGATTCCGTTCAGGAACAGCAGGTAGGCCGTCAACGCGTAGACCTGGTCGTCGCTGAGCGACTGCGGCTGCTGATACGGCATCGTGCGGCGGATATAGTCGAACACGACGGGCGCGTACGGCCAGAAGCTGCCCACGGTCTTCAGCGGCGCCGGACCGTCGAGCGTGCCGTGCCCGCCCACCAGCACGTCGTTCAACAAGCCCTCCCCCTCGACGCCGTGGCAGGAGAAGCAGTACAACGTATAGACAGGTTCTCCCTCGATCGCCGTGCCCGAACCGGGGGGCAGCCCTTCGCCGTCCGGCTCGACACTGATTTCCCATTCGGCGACTTCCTCCGGCGCGGCCTCGACGCCCAGTTCCGGCCCTTCCTGGGCCAGGACGATTGCCGTCAAAGCGGCGCCGGCGACCGCCGCCAGGCTACGCATAAACATTGCTCACCTGCCCCTCGCCGTCGACCCCCCACGCCTGGATGCCGTTGTAGTGGTAGGCGAATTTCCTGCCCTTGGCCGCGATGATCGCCTCGCGAGTGGGCTGCACGGCGCCGGTTTCATCCACGGCGCGGCTCAGGATCACGGTTTCGGCCCCGTTCCAGCGCCATGCCATGCGAAATCGCGTCACGGCCTTGTCCAGCACGGGTTCGCACAGGGCCGCCTCGCCCCAGCTGGCGCCGCCGTCCGCGGAGACCTCGACCCGGGCGATCCGGCCCATGCCCGACCAGGCCATGCCGGAGATCTCGTACAGCCCGGGGCCCTTAAGTTCCAGTCCGGGGGACGGCGAGGTGATCACCGACTTGACGTCCATGGGGTAGGTGAAGATCAGCGAGCGCCCGTCGGGCAGTAGGTCGGTGTACTTGGAGGTCTCCTCGCGGGTCATCGACGGCGCGGCGGTCACCTTGATCCGGCGCAGCCACTTGATGCTCATGTTGCCCTCGTAGCCCGGCAGGAACAGCCGCACGGGGTATCCCTGCTCCGGGCGCAGGCGCTCCCCGTTCTGGTACAGCGCGAGCAGAGCGTCGTCCATGGCCTTGGCCAGCGGCACGCTGCGGTTCATCGCCGCGGCGTCGGCGCCTTCGGCCATGATCCAGTGCGCGTCCGGGTCCACGCCGGCCTCGTCCAGCAGGATGGAGAGCGGCACGCCGGTCCACTCGCTGCAGGACACCAGGCCGTGCAGGAAGCCACAGGTCTCGTTGATGGGCCGGCGGGGAAGCCCCGCCAGATAGCTGTTGCCCGAACACTCGATGAACTGTATGCGCGACACCATCGGGTAGCGCGACAGCGCGTCCATGTCGAAGAACAGGGCGCGATCGACCATGCCGTGAATGAGCAGCCGATGCCGGTCGGGGTCGATGTCCGGAATGCCGCTGTGGTGGCGCTCGAAGTGCAGGGGATTGGGCGTGATCATGCCCTCCAGCGCTTCCAGCGGCGTCCAGGAACCGCCGGCCCCGTCGGTCCCGGTGGCGGCCAGGACCCGGCGCTGGACGTGATCCTCGTAAGGCGAGCGGCTGCCGTAACCGCTCAGCGGCCGGCCCGGGCCGCGCATCCAGGGCGGCAAGTCCTTCGCCGGCGCCGCCGTCATCAGTCCCAGCGAGCCCGCGCCCAGCACCGCGGCGCCTCCCTTCAGAAAGAGGCGCCGGTGCAACAGGCCGTTGCCGGCCACGGCTTCGAGTTCGTCCGGTATCCCTTCGGGCATCGATGATCTCCCCGCTACCGATAATGCCGCATGCTCAGGGCCTCAAATGCGGCATTTGGGAAAGCCCAGCGCCGAGGTCACGCGGCCCTGCTCGACATCGAGCGTTGCAAAGGTAAGGTTGTCCGGCTGCGGGGAAACATACAAGGCAGTGGCGACGTGCCAAAGATCGGCGCCCCGCAGATGGCCGGCGCCAAGCGCTCTTTCGCACTCGAGGGAGAGCGGCCTGTTGGGCAGGATCCACTCGATGCCCGCCACTACATCGTCCTCGAAGGGCGCGCCTTCGCGCTGGAACACGGCGCGCATTTCCGCCTCGAGCAGGTTGGAAGAAAGCAGGCGCTCAAAGCGATTCAGCGCCAGCGCGAACCTGTCGGCGGCGGGCTCCCCGAAAGCGATTCCGGCCAGCACCGACGTGTCCACGTAAACGGCGCTCATTCGGCACGCTCCTTCAGGAATCGTCCCAGCGCGCCGGGCCTGTCGGCCACCATCCTGAAGTCGCTGCGCGCCATCGCGGGACGAACCAGGGCCCCCCGGCGTTCCAGGTGATCGAGCCGGTCATCCAGCGTGGGCGCTTCGGACTGTTCGATTGCGCGAATTTCCGCCACCGGCTCGCCCCGGTACGAAACGGTGACGGTCTCGCCTTCCCGCACCTCGCGAATGACCTCGGAGAAGCGCGCTTTTGCTTCGTAGATGGAGTACGTGCGTGCCACGCCGGAACTATACCTAGTCAGACTAGTTATTTCAACGCATAGACGCCTGCATTGACTCCTGCCGGTCAGCCGCGGGCGGCCACGGCGGCGCGCTCGCCGATGTCCAGCCACTCGTTCACCCGCTGCTGGAAGGCGGTGTAAGAGGCGTAGATGCGCGCGGCGTTTTCGTCGCGGGCAACGAGTTCGTCGATGACCTCCTGCGAGCGCAGGCGCAACTCGGCTATCACCGGTTCGGGGAAGGGCCGGATCTCGATCTTGCCCTCGTCGCGAAGCTGCTGGAGGAACTGCGCGTTGCGGGCGCTGTACTCGGGCCCCATCAGGCTTTCCACGTAGCCGCATGCCGACTTCACGACATCCTGAAGATCTTCCGGCAGCGCATCCCATGCTTCCTGGTTGATCGAGACCTCCAGGATTGCGCCCGGTTCCTGCCAGCCCGGATAGTAGTAGTACTGCGCCACCTCATGCAGGCCGAAACCGACGTCGTTGTACGGCCCCACCCACTCGGTGGCGTCCACGCTGCCGGTCTGCATGGCGGTATAGATTTCCCCGCCCGGCAACATCACCGGCGTGCCGCCGGCGCGTTGCAGCACTTCGCCGCCCAGGCCCGGGATGCGCATCTTCAGGCCCCTGAGGTCGTCGGGCGAGTTGATTTCGCGGTTGAACCAGCCGCCCATCTGGGTGCCGGTGTTGCCGCCGGTGAACACCATGACGCCGAACGGCTCGTAGAGCTCCCGCCACAACTCGATGCCGCCGCCGAAGTGCAGCCAGGCGGACGATTCCGCCGGCGTCATGCCGAACGGTATGGCGCCGAAAAACTGCGCCGCTTCGACCTGCGCCTTCCAGTAGTACGAGACGCCATGCCCCATTTCCGCCGCGCCCGCGGACACGGCATTGAACACCTCGAACGGCGGAACCAGTTCGCCGGCCGCATAGACCTGCACCCTGATCCTGCCGCCGGAAGCCCTGGTGATGGTTTCCGCCAGCAGGTTGGCGGAGGTGCCGGTGCCGGGAAAATTCGGCGGCCAGGTGGTGACCATCTTCCAGTTGAATGTTTCGCCCGACGAGGCGGACGATGCATCTCCGGCTGCCGGCTGTTCCCGGCCGCAACCGGCCAGCGCCACGGCGCCGGCGCCCAATCCGGCAAGAATTTCTCTGCGTTTCATGTGTTTCCCCTGATCAGTCTGTTTCCCGGGCGCGAAGGCGTCTCCATTACCTTCAGTCGTCATCGCCGGGTTCACGGAATTCGGACATCAGCACCTTGATCCGGTGATCGCTGAAGCGGCGGCCGTCCAGGTGCGTGCCGCGCATGTAATGGCCCTGCCACTTCTCGGCCGGGCGGCGGAACCGGTCCACCTCCAGCTCCTTGTTGAAATTGCCCCGCGACCGGCTCCACTGAATATGCTCTTTCGCCAGCTCGGGATCGTCCGAAAGCGGCCGGACGATGGCGTCGAACGATTCCGCGTATTGCCGCGGAATCGGAACCAGCCGGCACACCGGTTCGTCCTTCTCGAAGGTCACCCAGGTCCGCTTGCGGGTGAAGCGCCAGTTCATCGTGAACGTGTAGGGCGCCCAGTCGGTCTCGATAATGCCCTCCAGCGGCGCGATCGCGTCCTTGGCCGTGTTCGCCAGGCCCTTGCACCAGAGGTTGTGGCCCTTGCTGGTGCGAAACAGGTAGCCGAGAGTGAAGGTGAGCACGCCGCTGCCGAAATGCGCGCTGACCAGTTCGGACTTTTCGCCGGGAAAGCGAATCTCCACGCCCTCCTTGGCCGGCTTGCCGTTCCAGCGAGCCCTGAATTCGACCGGACAGAGCACGTCCCAGCCGGTCTGGTTGGCGATCAGCAGCGGCAGGCAGCGGTTGGCGAAATGATCGACCGTCCGGTCCATCCACTCCCTGGCGCGCGCGGCGCGGCGCAGCTTCATGGGCCGCTCTATCAGCGGATAGGCAATGATCTCGAGTTTGTCGCTCACGAAGCCGGCCCAATCCCAGGCAAGACAGTGCCGTAAGGGTACACTTGCCGGCGTGTTGGCGCATCTCCGCTCCGCCCCGGAAAACCGGACCCGATTCCCTTCGCGCGCAGCCATGCCGCATCGCTGCGCGGCATGCGCGACGGTCCTGCTCGTGCTGACCCTTTCGGGCTGCGGCTTCAGCGGCGCGCTCTACATCCCCGAGGAATCTCCACCGCCTCCCACCGAAGAACCACCCCCACAGGACAACAACTTCCAGGATTCGCCGCCAGGACAGGGAAATGAACCGCCTCCTTCTGGTTGACGGAACGGCCTACCTGTTTCGCGCCTACTACGCGCTTCCCGCGTTCACCACCGACGACGGCCGGCCCACCGGCGCCCTGCACGGCGTCGTAAGCATGATCCAGCGGCTGCTGCGCGAAGAACCACCGGACCTGCTGGCGTTCGTGATGGATGCGCCCGGACCCACGTTCCGTGACGAGATCTACCCGGAGTACAAGGCCAACCGCGACGTGATGCCCGAAGACCTGCGCGAGCAGATCGAGCCGGTCGTGAACGTGGTCGAGGCCATGGGCGTGCCGCTGCTGCGGGTCGGCGGCGTGGAAGCCGACGACGTGATCGGAACCCTTGCCGCCCAGGCGCGGGAAGAGGGGCTGGACACGCTGATCTCGACCACCGACAAGGACTTCGCCCAGCTCGTCGGACCGCATGTCCGGCTGGTCAACTGGACCAACAACCGCGTCATGGACAGCGCGGCGGTGGAAGAGAAGTTCGGCGTCCCGCCGGAGCGGATCCGCGATTACCTCGCCCTGGCCGGCGACAGCTCCGACAACATCCCCGGAGTGCGCGGGGTGGGACCGAAAACCGCCGCGAAGTGGCTGCAATCCTACGGCAGCCTGGACGGCGTCAAGGAGAACGCCGCGGAGATTCGCGGCAAGGCCGGAGAAACCCTGCGGGCCAGCTTCGCCGACGTGGACCTGTCGCTTCAACTGGCCACCATCCGCCAGGACGTTCCGCTCGACCTGACGCCGCACGATCTCAGGCTCAGGGCGCCGGACATGGACGCGCTGGAAACGCTGTGCGCGACGTTCGAACTCAACACCTTTCTACGCAGCCTGCGCCAGTCGGCCCCCGCCGCCCCGAAGCAGGCGGAGTACACGACGATCCTGAATTCCGAACAGCTTGAGGAATGGCTCGCCCGGCTGCGGGACGCGCCCGCCTCGGGCCTCAGCGTGGAAGCGTCCGGCGAGAATCCCATGGAACTGCGCCTGGCCGGGCTGGCCGTCTCCACCGGCGAAGGCGAAGGCGCATACGTGCCGCTGGCGCCGCGCGACCTCACCGAAGACGCCGTAGAGCGTTCCGACGGCCGCGAACTGCTGGACGGACTGAAGGGCTGGCTGGAGGACGCCGGTGCGCAAAAGGTCGGGCACAACCTCAAGTTCGTCGGCCATGCGCTGGCGAACCACGGCATCGAACTGGCCGGCGCGGCCGGCGACACGATGCTGGACTCGTACGTGCTCAACTCCACCGCGATCACCCACGATTTCGACAAGGCGGTAAAACGCTACCTGGACCTGGACTGCATCTCCTCCGAAGACGTGTTCGGGAAAGGCCGCGGCAAGCTTTCGCCGGCACAGGCGCCGCTGGAGCAGGTCACGCCGTACGCCGCCCAGAAGGCGGACTACGCGTTGAGGCTCCACCGGCTGCTGACCGGGAAGCTCGAGGAGACACCGGTCCTCAAAGAGGTGCTGGGAAGCATGGAAATGCCGCTGTCGCCGGTGCTGGCGCGCATGGAGCGTGCCGGGGTGCTGGTGGATGCGAAGGTGCTGACGGAGCAGTCGCAGGAACTGGCCGGGCAGTTGCGGGAACTGCAGGACCAGGCGTTCGAGCAGGCCGGCAAGGAGTTCAACCTGGGCTCGCCGAAGCAACTTGGCGACGTGCTGTTCAACCGGCTGGGGCTCGAGCCGGTGCGCCGCACATCGACCGGTCAGCCGTCCACCTCGGAATCGGTGCTGCACGAACTGGCCGCCGTGCACCCACTGCCCGAAACCATCCTGAAGTTCCGCAACCTGGCCAAGCTAAAGACCGGCTACACCGACGCCCTTCCGGGCTGCATCGACCCGCGCACCGGCCGGGTGCATACGTCATACCAGCAGGCCGTGGCCGCCACCGGACGGTTATCGTCCATTAACCCGAACCTGCAGAACATCCCGGCGCGCACCGGGGAGGGGCGGCGCATACGCCAGGCCTTCGTGGCGCCGGACGGGCGGGTGCTGATTTCCGCCGATTATTCGCAGATCGAACTGCGCATCATGGCCCAGCTTTCCGGTGACGAGGGTCTGCGCAGGGCCTTCTCCGAGGACATGGACGTGCACCGCGCGACCGCCGCCGAAGTGTTCGGCACGCCGCCCGATTCGGTCAGCGCCGATCAGCGGCGGGCCGCCAAGGCGATCAATTTCGGGCTCATATACGGCATGTCGCCGTTCGGCCTGGCCCGGCAACTCGGCGTGACCCGCGGAGAAGCGCAGGAATACGTCAACCACTACTTCGCCCGCTACCCCGGCGTGCAGCAGTACATGGAGAGGACCCGCAAGCAGGCCCACGAGCAGGGCTGGGTGGAGACGGTGTTCGGCCGGCGCCTGTACCTGCCGGACATCCGCGCCCGGGACTTTCGCCGGCGCAGCTACGCCGAGCGAAGCGCGATCAACGCGCCCATGCAGGGGACCGCGGCCGACATCATCAAGCGCGCCATGATCGTCATCGACGAGTGGCTTCAGCCGCGGCGCGACAGGGCGCGGCTGATCATGCAGGTGCATGACGAGCTGGTGTTCGAGTGCGAGCAGGACTTCGCCGGGGAACTGGCGGGCGAAGTCACGGGAATGATGGCCGGAGCCGCGTCACTGGAAGTTCCGCTCAAGGTGGACCTCGGCCAGGGCCCGAACTGGGACGCCGCGCACTGACGCTCCCGGGAACGGGGGCGTGCCGCTCAAGCAGCGCTTCGCTTTCCCGCCAGAGCCGTGCTCCGGCGTCTTCGTCCATCGCCAGCGGCGACGGACTCGTCTCGCGCATTACGTGCAGGTATGCGCCGCTGCGCCGGCCCGCCTCCGCGGCGCAGCAGAGGTAGACCACGGGTCCGGCCGCCCTTCGCGGGCTCAGGCAGAACAGGCGCATGAGCGGGTTGATCAGCGGTTTCAGAAACGCCGGCGCCTCTCGTGCGATGCCCGTGGCGACCGGGCCCGGGCACAGCGAGTGGACCGCGACGCGCGTTTCTCCGGACGGGTTGAGCCGGCGGCTCAGTTCCTGCGCGTAAGTGCACAGATGCAGCTTGCTCAGCCCGTAGTGCTTGAGACTGTCCCGCAGTCCATAGTCGATGAAGGCGCCGAACCGGTCGAAGTCGATCGGGCCGGCGGAACGATGCGCCTCGGAGCCGACGAAGACGATCCGGGGAGCTTCTCCCCCTCGAACGCACGGCCGGATCAGGCCGTCGTCCAGTAGCCGGCCGACCAACATCCGGTTGGCCAGAAAATGCACGGCGAACATCACATCAAGACCCTGTGGCGTCCGCCGCGCCCCGCGCGTCATGAGCCCCGCGTTCAGAACGGCGATATCGATCCGGTGCGCTCTGCGCTTCAGGACGTCGCACAGCCGCGCGACGGAATCCAGATCGGCGAGGTCCACCCTGAGCATTTCCACCTGACCCGAACCGGACAGGCGCCTGACCTCTTCGCCGGCCTGCGGATGGCCGCTGCGGCAGGCCATCAGCACGCGTCCGCCACGTCGGGCCAGGTCGACGGCCACGGCCTTGCCCAGCCCGGCATTGGCCCCGGTGACCAGGCAGACCTTGCCGTCAATCCGCAAATTTTCCGGCGCCGGGCGCAGATTCCCGCCCTTGGAGACGCGGCCCCGAACCGCCGCGGTCAGCGCGTGCCGAACGTGCTTGGGTTCGCCGCCTGCCCTCACGCGTCCAGCCAGGACTCGAGCACGCCGCGGGCCTCTTCCACGCCCACGGCGCGCAATGCGGAAAACTCCTGCACCGTGCCGTTCGCGCCAAGAAGCCGCTCGGCATCGCGCAGGGTCTCCACCAGGGCGCCGCGTTTGAGCCGGTCGCACTTGTTCATCAGCAGATGCACGGGGGCGTCGGCCGCCGCGCAGACATCGAGCATGCGCAGGTCAAGCTCGCCCACCCCGCGGCGCGCGTCCACCACCACGAAGACGCCGCGCAGCGACCCGCGGCGGCGAAAGTAATCGCTCATCATGCCTTCCCACTGCCTGCGAATCCGCAGCGGCGCGGCAGCGTAGCCGTAGCCGGGCAGGTCCACGATCCGCCGCTGCCCGCCCACCGAGAAGAACTGCAGCATCTGGGTGCGCCCGGGGGTCTTGCTCGAACGGGCCAGCCCCCGCCGGTTCAGGATGGCGTTGATCGAGCTGGACTTGCCGGAATTCGAGCGGCCCGCGAACGCCACCTCGGCGCCCGCGTCCTCGGGGTACTGCTTCCAGGACGCCGCTGATTTCAGGAATGAAGCTTGCAACATGGATAATCGCGCCGGCGATGGCTGTCCGCGGCACAGGTGGGTACACTATGCAAAAATTTCCGCAAAATATGAAACCCAAATTCCGCAATCTGCTGTTCGCAACCCTCTTCCTGGTGGCCGCGCCCGTTGCGCAGGCCCAGGATGCCCCCAACTGGAAGTACCAGGAGGGCACCCACTACGACCGCCTGATACCGGTGCAGGGGACCTCCAGCCCGCCGGACAAGATCGAGGTGGCCGAGTTCTTCTGGTACGGCTGCGTCTACTGCTACCGCATGGATGCATACGTGGAGGAATGGAAGAAGGATCAGCCGCAGGAAGTCAACTTCATCAACATCCCGGCGCTCTGGGACCCGACGATGGAAACGCACGCACGCCTGTTTCTGGCGCTGCAGGCAGTGGGCGAACTTGACGCCGCGCACAGGGACGTGTTCCGCGCGATACACACCGAGAACCGGCTGCTGCTGCGGCTCGGCGACCAGGAACGCTTCGCGGAGCGCTACGGCGTGTCCGCGGATGACTACCGCAACGCCTTCCGATCGTTCTCGGTGGAATCGAGCCTGCGCAGGATCAAGGACCTGATGCGGCGATACCGCATTCTGGCGGTGCCGGCCTTCGTCGTGAACGGCAAGTACGTTGTGCGCGTCACGCCCGACAGCGACATGCCGGGACTTCTGGATATCGTCGACGAACTGGTAGCGCGCGAACTCTCCGAACGCTGATCCATCCGGCGCCCGCTATTCGTAGCGGTGCAGAAGCTTGCGAGCCTGGGCCAGGTGCGGCTGGTCCACCATCTTTCCGCGAATCGACATGACGCCGGTCTCGCCGGAGTTCTCGAAGGCCTCGACGATCTCGCGCGCCTCGGCCAGTTGTTCCTCGCTGGGCGTGAACACCTCGTTGAGGATCTCCACCTGCGCAGGGTGAATCGCCGCGCCGCCCACATAGCCCATTTCCAGCGCCTCCTCCGTGAACCGCCGAAAGCCGTCCAGGTTGCGGAAGTCGGCATAGACCGCCTCGATCGCATCCACCTCGGCCACGGTGGCCGCCGCCAGCGTCAGCGCGCGCGCGATTTCGTAGAGCGGCAACAGGCTGCCGTCTTCACGGCGGCGCCGCAGGGCGCCCACGTCGGTCCCCAGGTCCTCCGAACCCCAGCTCAGCGCGGTCAGCCGGGGCAGTCCGGGGCGGTACTCGTGCAGCGACATCAGTCCGCGGGCGGTCTCGCCGGCAAGCGCGAGGATTTGCGCCGGCTCGTCGCGCTCCGGGTCCTCGAGCCGGTCCATCAATTCCGCCACGGCAAACACGTCGGCGGGCGAGCGCGGCTTGGGCAGGACAATGCCGTCGGCGCCGCCGGCCATGGCCGCCGCCACGTCGTCGCGCCAGTACGGCGTATGCAGGCCGTTGATGCGCACCCATAAGGGAGCGCCTTCACGCGCGGCCGTGCCGAGGTATTCGGCGATCATCTTCCTTGCCACCGGCTTGCGGGCCGGACTCACCGAGTCCTCCACGTCCAGGATCAGGATATCGGCGCCGGTGGAGGGACCCTTGGCGAGCTTGCGCTCGCTGTCGCCCGGGACGAACAGCCAGGATCGCCGCCCTTTCATGCGCGCTGCTCCGGCGCGGCGTTGATCCACTCGGCCGGGCCTTCGGGGTAATGCTCGCGCTTCCAGATCGGCACGCGCTTCTTCACCTCGTCGATGACGAAACGGGCGGCGGCGAAGGCTTCTTCGCGGTGTCCGGCGGCAACGCCCACCCACACCGCCGGTTCGCCGATCGACAGGTCCCCGGTGCGATGCACGCAGCGCACCTTGCCGACGCCGAATTTCTCCCGCGCCTCGCCGAGAACTCTTTCCCCCTCGCTGACCGCCAACTCTTCGTAGCACTCGTACTCAAGCCGGGTCACGGAGCGTCCGTCGTTGTGGTTGCGCACGCGCCCGCAAAAGGACACCACTGCGCCGGACGCCGCATCCTCAAGCGCCTCGATCTCATCCGCCGGCACGATTTCGCTCCGGCTGATGCGGAAGTCGCTCATCCGCCCGCCACCGGGGGGATGAACACGACGCGGTCGCCGTCGGCAAGCCGGCAATCCCACGCCCGGAATTCATCGTTGACCGCAACCTTGAGGCCGGTCTGCGCAGGAAGGCCGCGCCGCGGGGCCAGCTCGCGGTAGAGCTCCCGCGGCGTGGCCGCGCGCGTCTCCAGGGTTTCGTGCTCCCGTCCGGCGCGCTCGCGCAGCATGGCGAAATAATCAACGCGAACGCGCATGGCTTACCGGCAGAAATTTCATCGCGTAATGCTACATTAGCGACATGAACGAAGAAACGCCGATGGTGCGGGAGGACGGCACCTATCCCGTAGCCGATCTGGTCAAGAACACGATCACCGTGTCGGTGGTGCAAACGAGGGTCCGGGCGGTCAATGGCGAGAATCCCGAGCCCGACCTGAAAGCCAATCTCCAGTACATGCTGGAGTGCATGGACGCCGCGCAGGGCTATGGCGGCCGCAGCGACCTGCTGCTGTTCCACGAGTTTCCGATCACCGGCTTCAGCCTGTGGACCCGTGAGCAGCATCACCGGCTGGCCATAGAAGTGCCCGGCCCGGAGACCGAAGCCGTTGCCGAGAAGGCGAAGCAGTACGGCTGCTACGTGGCGTTCGGCACCTACGCAAAGGACGCCGACTGGCCGGGGCACATCCTGCACCTGATGATCATGATCGGCCCGGACGGGGAGCTGGTCGCCCGCCACTGGAAACAGCGCAACGTGCGCGGAATGTTCCCCGGCGGCGAGCAGTACACCACCGCCGTCTACGACGTGCTGGACCGGTTCGTCGAGATGTACGGGCAGGACGCGGTGATACCCGTTGCCCGCACCGACATCGGCAACATCGCGCTTTCGGCGGTGCAGTTCGAACCGGAACTTTTCCGCTGCATGGCCTTCAAGGGCGCCGAGATCATCTGCCGGGTGGCCACCGGCGGATTCGAGTACGAGGACATGCGCCTGACCTCGTACCACAACAGCCTCTACACGCTGATCTGCAACAATTCCGTGTCCACCCACGACCGCAACCCGGGCTTCCTCGAGGACACGGCCTACGGCGGACCAGGGCGGTCGGCCATATTCGGACCGCGCGGGGTGGAACTGGCCAAGGCCGGGGTATTCGAAACCCAACGCTCGGCCACCATCCCGATCGCCGACTTCCGGCGCAAGCACCGGATCCCCGATCTGCACATGTCGCTCTACCGGCCGGTGCTGGACCAGTACCGCGAACGCTACGATCCCAACGGCTACGCGGAATCGCCGCCGCAGAGCCGCATTGACGCGTACAAGCAGTTCACGGCCCGGTCGCGCTGGACCCATTACTGGTAGCCGGAGGCCGCGCCATGATCAAACTGGGCCCCTACGAGATCCATCGAATCGAGGAACTGATCCTCCCGTACGCCGGCTACGCCGACCTCATTCCGGACATGCCCGCGGAATTGCTCGACGAGCATCGCGACGTGCTCACGGCGCACCAGCTCCAGGCCGATACCGGCCGGATCGTGCTCAGCTTTCACAGCTGGCTGATCCGAACCCGCCATCACTGGATCCTGATCGACACCTGCATCGGCAACCACAAGATCTACGAACGCAAGGAACTGGCCGCCTTCAGCCAGCTCGACACCGCGTACCTGACCCGTCTGCGCGGCGCCGGGGCCGCGCCGGAAGACATCGACTACGTCTTCTGCACCCACCTGCACTTCGACCACTGCGGCTGGAACACCACGCTGGTGGACGGCCGCTGGCAGCCCACGTTCCCGAACGCGCGCTACCTTTGCCACCGCAGGGAGCTGGAGCACTGGTTTAGTGTCCAGGAAGACGACTACGACATGGGTCCGAACAGCGGGGTGTTCGACGCGAATGTCCAGCCACTGGTCGACGCCGGGCTGCTCGAGGGCGTCGAAGACAGATACGAAATCGAGGACGGGGTTCGCCTGCGGCTGGCCGCCGGCCACACGCCCGGCCACACGGTCCTGGAACTAGGCAAGGAAGGATCGCAGGGGCTGTTCTCGGGCGACCTCATACACGCCGTAATGCAGGTCTACGGACCGCAGTACACGACCGTGTTCTGCAACAAGGGCGAAGAGGCGGCCGAAACGCGCCGGCAAACGCTGGAACGCATCGCCGACCGCTCGACCCTGCTGTTCCCCGCGCACTTCGGACATCCGCACTACGGCCGCGTAGAGTCCACCGCCTCCGGCTTCCGGTTCGTCTTCGCCCCCTGACCCGGGAACGAAGGCGTCCTGTCTTCGGGAGGGCGAGACGCCCTCCCCCCAGGCTAATGCGCGACTGTCGTATTCGGACAGGTGCCGAACTGCATGGGACAGCGCCGCGACCCGATATCCGACGCCACCCCGTCCCTGCCGATCGCGCCTCGAACCAGGTCGCCCAGCCCCCGGATAAAGTCGCAATCCACCGCCACTGTGGGACAGCGCGTGAAGAACGGAACGCCGGTCTCGGCGGCGACTTCGCGCAACTCCATGTCGATTTCCACCAGCGTTTCCACATGCTCGGACACGAATGCGATGGGCACGATCACGACGGGAACGCCGGCCGCTCCAGCGCGCCGCACTTCATCTTCGGTGGACGGACCGACCCACTGCACCGGACCGACCCGGCTCTGGTAGCAGGTCGCCCAGTCCAACCCGGTGCGGTCCAGCGCCTCCACGATGGCCGCGGACGTCATCTCCACCTGCCACTGGTAGGGGTCGCCGGCGTTGATCGTGCGCTTCGGCAAGGCATGCGCCGAGAGCAACAGGCGGGGGACGCCGTGCCGGGACGCTTCATCCAGAGACTTCCTGATGTTGCCGACCGTCGCGCCCAGAAAGCCATGGTGCGCCGGGTAGCAACAGACGACGTCCTGCGGCGCGGTCAGTCCCTGCTTGCGGGCCGCTTCCCTGAAGGCCTTTACCGAAGTGCCGGTGGTCGTGGTCGAGAACTGCGGATACAGCGGCAGCAGGACGATGCGGTCCGGTCCGAAGTCCCTGATCCTGTCGACGGTCTCGCGGACCAGCGGGTGCCAGTAGCGCATGAACACGAAGACTTCCACCTGCTCGGCGGTGTCGGCGATTTCCTTCTTCAGCGCCTCGGCCTGCTCTTCCGTTGCCGGCAGGATCGCGGACCCGCCGCCCACCTTCCGGTAGATCTCCTCGCTCGTGGCGGCGCGCCGGCCCGCGATCAGCCGCGCCGCAACCCAGCGGAAGGGATTGGGCATGCGCAGGATCGCCGGATCGCTGAAAAGATTGAGCAGAAACGGGCGGATGGCTTCGGGCGTGTCCGGACCGCCCAGGTTGAAGATCACCACGGCAAGCCTGCGCGGCGTCGTGGAGGTAGCGTTGGCCAAGGCCGCTTTCCCTTGCTTGAGTTGGTTTGGAACGCCGGCGCTCAGGAGCGGGCCAGCGCCTCGCGGATCTGCTCGGTGCCGATGCGCAGTTCGAGCATGCGCTGGAACTCCTCTTCGCCGAAGACCTTTTTGGGCAGGACGTTCATCGGATCGAGCCGGTAACCCAGCTCGCGCACCTTGAAATCGAAATCGCGCTGCGCCGCGCGTTCCTCGTCGGGGACCGGCTCGGCCTCGTCCAGCCAGCCGAACCAGCGGTCGAGGAAGCCTTCCAGGTATTGCTCGCACAGATCGATGTTGGCGTCCGTCAGTTCCGCCGTGTGGCTGATGCAAACGGGCGACATCAGCGCCCTCAGGTAAGCGCCGTGGCTGACGTACTGGGTAAACGCGGGATTGCCCTGGAACTCGAGGTAGGCGGCGTTGGCCGGCTCGTAGTAGCGCTCCAGGTACTCGGGATGGACCCTGAGGTCCACGCGCGGCGTGTATTCGGCGTAGAAGAACAGCCGCGGAATCGTCCCGAAAATCACCGCCAGGTGCGGCACGCGGTTCTGCTCGCCCAGGAACACCGTGGCGTTGATGTCCAGGATGCTGGCGTGGCGGTTGCCGATCCAGGAATGAACCAGCCACGGGACCTCCGGGCTGGTGTACGCCTGGAACGATCCCTCCATCGCGCCGTCCGGCGAGGTGTAATACTCCCGCCCCTCGCAACTCGGGTGCAGATCGGACGGGAACCGCTCGCGCACACGCTCGACTATCCCGGTCTGGATTCCCCAGCACCGCTTCCAGGCAGCGGAAACGTCCACCTGCGGATTTTCCGCAAGAAACTCCATGATCGTCTTGACTTCGGCTTTTGTCATGCGCTGATCCTCGGTCGGCATTCAGAACCTGTCCGGCGCCAACCCTAGGGTTTGGCGAGCAGTTCCAGGGCGGCGGCGGTCATCACGCGGACGCCGGTTTCCAGGGTCTTTTCGTAGGAAGGCAGAAAGAACGGTGAGTGCGTGGCAGGCAGTTTGAGGCCCCGGGCCTCCGCCCGGGCATATTGTTCCGGATCCGCGGCGCCCAGCCAGAAATAGAAGCCGGGGATGCGCTCCTCCGTGCGGCCGAACCGGGCGAAGTCCTCGCCGCCCATGACCGGCTTGCTGAGCTCCACGTTCGCGTCCCCCAGCTCCGCGCGCAACACGGCGGCCAGGCGGTTCGACAGGTCCGGATCGTTGTAGAGCGCGGGCGTGTACTCGTTCTTGACCATCACCTCGGGCAGCCGGTCCTCCGGCAGGCCCATCGCCCTGGCCTGCGCCTTGGCGATGCGGGCGATGCCGTCGAGCAGCAGCGCCCGGTTCTCGTCGGAGTACGACCGCACGGTCAGCTGCAGGTCCACGCGGTCGGAGATGATGTTGTGCTTGGTGCCGCCGTGTATCGATCCCACGGTGACCACCCCCTGTTCGATCGGATTGAGATTGCGCGCCACCAGCGTCTGCAGCGCGGTGACGATGTAGGCGGACAGCACGATGGGGTCGTGAGTCAGGTGCGGCGCGGCGCCGTGTCCGCCGGTGCCGTGCACGATGATGTCCACGGAATCGACGTTCGCCATCGCGAATTCCGGCTTGTAACCCGCCTGTCCGGCGGGCAGGTTGGCGGTGACATGCAGGCCGAGGTTGTAGTCCGGGCGCGGAAAGAGTTTGAACAGCCCATCCTCGATCATGGCCCGGGCGCCGAGGCCCCGCTCTTCGGCCGGCTGCGCCACCAGCACCACCGTTCCGCTCCAGCTGTCGCGCATGGAGACGAGCTTGCGGGCCACGCCGATCAGGTTCGTGATGTGAATGTCGTGTCCGCAGGCATGCATGACCGGAACCGTGCGGCCCTGCTCGTCGACGGTCGTGACCGTGCTTGCGTAGGGCACGCGCGTCAGTTCCTTGACCGGCAGTCCGTCCATGTCGCCGCGGATCATGACGGTGGGGCCCTCGCCATTGCGCAAAACGCCCACCACCCCGGTGCCGCCAACCTCCGATGTGACCTCGTAACCCGCCGCCGCGAATTCCTCGGCCATGCGGGCCGCGGTCTCAAACTCGTAAAGCGACAGTTCGGGGTTGCGGTGGAAGTGCAGGTACAGGGCTTCCATGTAGCCCTGCTCGGCTTCACTGACGCTGATTTCGGCACTGGCCGTGGAGGCGCACAACGCCAGCAAGGCTGCTCCGCTGACAAGAATCCGCATGTTCGGTCTGCTCCCGTGAATGGTGTTCAATCGCAAGGGGCGTAACTTTACACGAGGCGCCGGATTTCGAAGGGCGTCTCAAGACGGAAGTTTCGACAGGTCCCCGGGGTCATCAATGTCCACCGCGGCTGAAGGTATCGCCACGTCGAGCACATCGTTTGAGGAAGCCAGCAGCCGTTGCGCTCCCCAGTCGCCGGACAAGGATCTGAGCGCGCCGAAGTGCGGGCGCGGAAAGATGGCCGGAACGCCGAGTTTCCCCGCGTAGCTGGAGGCCACCACGGACTGCGGACTGGCACGCCAAGCCCGGACGAGCCGCAGGAGATCCCCGGCCTCCAGCAAAGGCTGATCGGCCAGGCATACGAGCACTGCGCGGGCTCGCCGATCAAGCGAGCGCACGCCGCAGGCCAGCGAGCGCCCCATGCCGTCGCGCCAACGCCCATTCCTCACGATCGCCGTCTCGCCCGACGATACGCGGCCTTGCTGCAATGCGCGGCGTATCGCTTCGGCGCGGTAGCCCAGAACCACGCAAACCGTCCCGGCGCCGGCCTCGTGCGCCAGACGCACGCTGCGCGCGATCAATGACTCGCCGCAGTACCTCGCGAGTTGTTTCGGCGACCCGAATCGGCGCGCAGCCCCCGCCGCGAGAATCACAGCGCGCAGGCCAGGGTGGCCCCGTCTGCGCTTACTCTCGTGCATTAACATCTCGCTTCAGGTCGGACAAGCGACAGGGGCGCCATGATTCACTGGGACCTCAGATACCTGTCGAGGATGGGGTTCAGCGATTCCGGCGTCAGTCGGGTCACTTGAGCGATCACGTCCGGGCGCGGCGTTCCGTCCGGAGCGAAACCCCGCGCAATCAATTCCGGCAACACCCGCAGAAAGCCGCCGTGCACGCCCGCCATTTGGAATGCGTCATCAATCGCCATCCAGAAGGCGGCCCCCATATACACCTGCATATATGCCTGGCCGTCGCCGGCAGCAGCTCGTTCGCCGAGGACCTGTAGTGGCGCTTCCAGGGCAAGTCCCGGCGCAATAAACGCATCCTCAACTACGGGATAGAGCTCCGGAGCGGTTTCCTTCATCGCCTTGATTGCCAGATAGCTGGCGAGACTCTCGCCGACCCAAAGCGGGGCGGTCGCGTCGAAAAGGTGATGACCGTGTTCATGGAGCACGACATAGAGGGTGATGGCGTGTGCGGCGCTATCGAAATCCTGTGGCCGCAAAGGATAATTTGCGAGAACCAGCCCGGTCCCTGCCGCGCCGCCGAGGCTCAACTTCCATTGAGCGAGGCCCATCCAGAAAACGGGCGGAAGTTCAGCGTGCGGCAGCGTCTCCTGGAGATAGCCGATGCCCGCGGAATGACTGTCCAGCACGCCGGCGAGATGCTGCGGAATGGTTTCGCGATCAAAGAAGTGACGGACACTGCCCCTGTCGACATGCGCGGGCTCGCCCAACAACCAGAACCCCGGAGCCCGGTCCAATGCAGGGAGGCTCAGCGGGCCGGCCTGAACCTCAAGCGGCTGGTCGTCGAGGAGAAATGAAACGCCGGGCGGCTCGTCCGTGTCGAGACCCCTCAGTATCACGTTGCCTTCGCTGATGATCCACCAGGTCGGCGCTTCGGAATACCAGCTCAACTGACCGGACGCCATGACGCCTTCAACCGGGTAGGGCTTGAGGCGAAACTCCCAGGTCAGATCACCGCAGTTCCTGGGCACAAAGACCCGTCCGTCAGCGGCGGACAGCTCGCCGCCTTCCGAGCATCGAACCCCTCGCAGATTCTCCCCGACCATGCCGCTTCGAAAACCATAAAGCCCCTCGCTGGCCTCCTTCAACGTGGCGATTTCCCATTCCCGATTCTGCGAAGACAGATTCACCCCCAACTGGCCCATTGCCTGGGAAGCTGCCAGGGAGCACGTCAGCCCAAGGGCGACTGTGAGGACCGGGTGGAATTGCACGTATGGGCCTGTGTCGTTATCGAGAGACAGCGTACAGAGTATCCCGGAAACGCAGTCGTCAACCATCTGTACAGGTTGAAGCTGCTCCTGTTACCAGGCGGCTATCAGTCGGTCTACAATTCGAGGCATGGGTACACGAACGGTGGGAATTATCTCCCGAATCCGGGAAGGATTTACGCCGGCACCACCTAAGGGATTGGCCAGACACAGGGATGAGCAATGCACCTTACAAGGACTGTGAGAACACGGACGCCACTGGCAGCGATGTCGCAGCGGGAAATCACGGCAATAGAAGCGTCATCTAGGGCACCGCGAGCGTCCCGCAATTTCCGTGCAGTACGTAGAAAATACGAGGTTCTGGCAACCTATTCACCCGCCACATCGAAGCCCAGAAAGCGCAGTGCTTTTGCAATGCGACCGTTGAGCGGAGGGCACTCTTTGGGGTTGACGGTGCCGAAAAGTTCAAGGGCACAGAAAACGCCGAATTTCCCCAATTTCATCGCTGGAGTATAGAGAATGTCATGCAGCCGTTCGATGAAATCGCCCCGTCCGTATAGTAGGTGACGAAGCGTGGATTTCACGCGATCGATGTCACACCCGTTCACTCTCCAGAATTCTGCCGGCAAGTTCCTTTCCCCGCCTCGAACAAAGCGAAACTGCTCGTAGAACGCATGCAATGACATCAGACCCTTGGTCAGTTGATCCCTGGTAGCTGCTCCCAAGTTGTCCTCATTGCCAAAAACTAGGGTCACGTTGTTGAGCCATTCAGAGTAGTAATCAAAGACCTTTGGATCATCGATCTCGTGCCATTCTCGTCCGAATTTCTGGACTAGATTGCGCCGGTCGTCTACTTCAAGCAGTGGCGCGCACTTCCATGCCTCGTCACCGACGGCGTGGGTCAATCGCACGAAATTCAAGAAGCGGTTGGTTTCATGAGCCACTCCTAGATGCACAAGATCGTTCCGCCAACAATTGTGCTCTTCGAGAATGTCCGTCACCTCATTGAATGCAGGCCTATATTGCTCGTACACCTGCTGTCGTAACCCTTCAAGGAATAGCCGCTCCTTGGATTGCTTTTGACTATCGACGCGGATATTGCGCGGTTCCGCCAAGCCGACGGCGGACTCGATCGCGCTAGTCTCATCGAATTGGTGCCGGCTCAGTTCCCGGTACTTTCGGTCAAACGCATCTAGCTTTTCCTTCGTGAGCACGTCACCTGCGTCCCAGAGTTCCTGGAAGAGTGCCCGGACCTCATCGACCGCGTCCGCGTCCCCGGGACGATTGAGACAGATTACCGCTTCGCGGTTTGCCCGTAGCCCTGCATCGGTAAGGTTCGATGAGCCTAGCAGAGCAGCGCGGTCAAAGAGGTAAATCTTTGCGTGGAAGCGGCGTGTGAGAAATCGAATTGCAACCCCTCGCTGTTCATAAACTGTCTTCAGCGCTCGCGGACTAGTTGTCCCATTTAGCCCTACAAGAAGCTGAATTCTCTTGCCGCAACGACTTGCCTCAACGATTGGGTCCGGAAAGGAAAAATACGGAGCCGCAAGATAGAGACAGGTAGATTCCGCTGCCAGATCGCTGAACGGGTTGATGACAAGGTCGTTATTTTGCCCCGCATTTGAAAACACTCTGCGCATCCGTATCCTCTCGAAAACTATAGGACCTGCCCCTTGCCAACCGGCTGAGTTTACGAGGAACGGTCAATGTACCTTCGCAATGCCGGATATTTCCGGTGCAGCCTCGCCATCTCCATTTCGATTTTCTTCCGTGACTTTACCGCCCGTCTAACGCTGCGTGGATATTCCCCGTTGAGGCAGTTCAATAGCTTCTCAGCCATCTTCGTAGTCGTGATAATGTTCTCTTCATGAGCCTTCTTGCTCAGCGTTTCAGTGATGGCGATCCAAAAGTCCCTGGCGTTGGTATCTATGTGATCGATCTGCTTGCTGTCAAAGATATAGGCCATGGCGTAAGCGATCTCATCCAAATGAGACTGGTACCCCTTGTCTTCGTATAGGTATTCGCGGTCTTCAATCACCCATTTCAGTTCTTTCCAGCGCGCAGCATTCATGTCCCCGCTGCCAAAACCCTCCAGTTCATTCAGAGCGATCCGTAGCGCCCAGATCGCTTGAATCGAAGTTCTTACTCTCTTCGGGATTAGGTCTTCTGGATCCAGAAGCAGCCAGACACACCAGACCTGCACTCCCCGGATGAAACGCTTCTCTTTGCGGGTCTGAACGTTTTCGAGGAAGTGTTGCATCCAACGATTTCGTTTTCGGGGAGGTAAATGGAACCAGAGCATGTAAGCAAGTTCGCCAGTTCGGCGGGGATCCGGATCATAGGTGGCTTTCATTGCATTGAAACTTGACCCGCAAGAAGCACGCGACAAGTTCTAAACGAACGCCTGTACAGCAGAATGGATTGTGGAGTCGACAGAGTATTGGGGGAAACCATAACGGGCGAGAGCACCTGGAGAGAGGGGGTGCTTGGCATGCGGATTGTGATAGACAAGCAGATTGGCAATAAGATTCTCGTACTTGGATTGGGTGCCGGAATCCAACGCATAGCCCTCCTTCGTTGAAAGACCAAGAACAGCAATCGCACTTAGAATCTCATTGCGGCCATGCGGTGCCCGGCGGCGATTTTCCTTGCGGATAGTGTCGAAATGGGCACCATCCCCGGTCGATATACGTACGACAAGGTGCCCTTCCAACACAGCAGCTACGTGGTCAGGCTCGGCATGGCCAAGCCGATAGGGATCGATTACTCCCAGAATAGCTGGGCCATCGCCATGTTGCTCCAGGAAAGATCGAAGCTGGGAGCGAGATGAGTTCACAAGTTTGGCGAGACGATGACCGATTTCGACAGAAGTTACCCCGCTGAAGCCCTGGCGGCTTAGGAGCTGCGCATCCTTGTGTTCCTGTTTATTCCGCTCAAACTCCTTCAATTCGACAGGAACAATTCTCTTGGCAAGTTTAATCGTGAAATCAGGAGTCTCGAAAGTACGTTCTGGGACACGTCTACAGCTTGTTCGGGCCGCGGTCATATACTTAAAAAAGAGATATTCCCATCTATTCAAATTCAATTTACGCGCTTGCTGCAGGTAAGTGTTCGAATTCACGGTCGGCAAATGAAAAACTTGGGCCGAAATCTGGGGGGTTGCCGTTAGCGTGTGTTGGTCGTCGGGCCAATCAAAGCTCCAAGATTCGGAAGAGCAAAGCGTCCTGATCTGAATGGATCGGTTTTCGGAACATGCGTTCAAACGGACTATGTAGAGGGAGTCATTGCGCACAACCCACGAGCCCGGCTTTAGGTCAGTTAATTCGGTTTCGCGGTTCGGCGACAGCGAGCAATAACGACGAACTTCGCCCGCAGGGGATTCTGTTGTGATATCGAGACCGGAAAGACGCTCGTATGGAATGGCAATCGGGTTAACCATCACGTCTGAATCCCCTCTTCGCTGCACCGAGGCTTTCTGGCCGGAATTCGCTTAACGGATTCAGCTCGCCGTTTGAGTGTAAACGAGACGCTTTCGCATTTTTGTTTTGATTGACGTATCGAGACTAATGCGCTTTTCAAAAGCTTGAGTCATTTAGATGGCAGGCGGAACCGAACTTCTGCACATTCCACCCAGTTCTCCCATCCAGGGGGCGGCGGAGACGAATCGCGTCGGACGACATCGCCAGCCGCCGAAGCTTGATGCCGGATTCTCCCATGGTGCGGTCAACCATTTTGGGCCGACGTATGGTGGCCTTTGCAGACAAGCTTTCCCTGGCTGTTGCGTAAGCATTCGGGGTGCATGACAGAATGCGCTCTACATCACTTTGAGTGGGGAGAGCGTGGCCACCCCTGCGCCACGGCGTAAGTACGGCGAATGGATTGGGCTCCAGCATTCGGGTCCACACTACCGGGTGGTGAGCGTTCTTTGAGCCATGGTGAGGCACCTTGAATGCCGACGCTTTGCTTGTGGGTCGCTCTGCGCTTTGCAAGATCTCTATCCATCCGGGCCTCTCCAAGTCCGAACCGAGCAGCACCACAATGTTCTCAATCCTGACCCAAAGGACTACCGCAACCTCGTTAGGCGAAGGGTCTGGCACACGCCGTTTGCTTTGGCCTTCGGTAGGCATGAGACTACCAATAGTTCTAATGAAAGCAGCGTAATTTCTGTCATTGGGTGAGAGTGACCAGATTTCACACCCACCTTGATCGAAAATGCGGCGATTGGCGAGAGCGAGCCTTGGAGTTTGTCCGGATATCCTTTGCCCAAGACGCGAGAAGACTTCGTGCATCTGTCGGACCCCCGAACCAGCAGAAGAAAGATGGCGGCCCTCCATTGCACGAACAGCGGCGAGAAACTCCATCTGAGCAAGCGCGCTGGCGCAACAGAAGGTCGCGCGGGTACAGTGCTCGACCAGTTGCGCCATTCCGCGTATGTGATCGTCGTGCCAGTGCGTGGCCACGATCAAGGCAACGTCCCGGGCAGGATCAAGACCAATGCTTTCAAGGTAGCGCAGAGCTCGTGGCTCTCCGTCTTCATTTAGGCAGGAGTCAATCAGAGCCCATACGCCATTCCCGAGGTGCAGGACGATGCTTTCGCCGTAACCAGGTCCGAAAAGTGTTAGTTCAAATTCATCGGCACCTGGCGGAGCTTCGGAAGCTTTCACAAATCAAGGGACCGAATGATTTCACCCGCCCATGCCTCACCATCGCGCAGGTCGCTGTTGGTGACCACCGGTAGATCACGAAACACGATCTGGGATACGCGCTTCTTCGTTCCTGTAGCGGAGCGCTCGTAACCGATGACCCAACGAAAAATACTCCCGAGTTGCATGCCAGCGGCGTCGTCATCGGAGATTTCAACCAGCGGAATGCGCGCTTCTTCTTCCTCATACATTGCGCCCGCAGTCAAGTCCACTAATCGCGCCACAAAATCCGTCTTGCCAATTTCAATGATGTAACCTTCCCATTCCTGAATTGCGTGAAAAGTTACACTTGGTTGCGCCGCGACGCGCAGTTGCGGGAAGTCCAAAATCCGAGAGAGGCTGTCGCTGGCCAGTTCCTGCCTAGGGAACGCTGGTAGGAATTCCGGCTGCGCGCCTATGTCTTTCTCTCCTGTTTTCGGAGCCGCCTCCGTGTGTGCCAACACCAAGTTAACGGCTTCTTTGGCTTGCCGAACGATACCGTTCCCAGCAGAATCCACATTGCCATTGCTAGAGAATCCAGCGGTAGATACGTCGTAAGTTGTGAGAGATTGCGTTGTCTGCGGCATGAGGCAAACCTTTTATTTCCGAGCTAAGGACATAATTTGATCAATGATAGCCTCGCTGCGCTTGAGCGACGCGTCGAATTCACCGCTGAATAATTCCATCAATCGTTCCGCGGAACCTGGCTCGGCTGTATCTATTGCGAAATGATCGTTGACGTTAACGTATATCCCCAATCGCCCCTCTCCAACTCGTGCGGACGGCTCTACGGTGACGTTGATCTGATCTGTTGCCGCCCTTCCTTCCGGAGCGATTTGCAACATCGTGAGCGACCTCAGCCCACCATGCTCACTACCTTGTTCGATACGTTCTCCCCACTGCCCCCATGGTTTTACCGGCGCCAGAGCTCTACCTACCCGATTACGCTCGGCAACACTCTTTACCTTGAAATGAACTTGACGATTTACTCCAAGCTGTGTGGCAGGCGTGTGAGGCAGATATTCCTTGAAGATTCTGGTGACCAAATCACGCAAACGAACGTAGGGAGCTTGTACCGTATCTGCGGAAAAACGCTCAGTCGTCACCTGGAGAGTTAGCCAGTCTGCGGAAAATAATGTCACCTGATTATGGGCAACCTGCAATTCCGCGTTGTCCGTGACTTTCTCTGGCAAGAGGCCATGCAGCGCGAACCAGGCAGGCGTAAAAATTGCCGGATTGAAGCTTCCGACCATGACAATGGCCACGCCGCTGATTTCTGGCTCAATGCGCATACGACTATTCAGTTGAAATGTCGGAACCGGTTTCCTTGGGGTGCAACTTGGATTGGGTCTGTTGGAACGTCATTTCGACAGCGATGGTTCCAGTCTGACGTCAAAGGTTTCTGCCGCCCACCAGAACTAAATGGCGTCCAGCATATCCTCCCCTGCGCGAGCCCCCTCCAGTCAGCGCAGATTCTAGCAAGAAAACAAAGCACCCGTTGTGGTTGGCGCGCCCGAAGGGATTCGAACCCCTGACCTTCGGTTCCGGAGACCGACGCTCTATCCAGCTGAGCTACGGGCGCGCTGCCGGTTGTTGCTCAGCGTGATTATGCCGGAAGGCGGGCCGCGGGGTCCTGGAAGACCGCGTCTTCCGGCTTCCCGGTGTCTTCATTCCAGGCGACCGTGCGCACGGCGTTGTCGTGAAGTCTGTAGTGCACCGCGGCGCGCCCAGTATGCACATCCACTAACTGCCAGCCGGTGGCGTCGCGCTCAAAGAGCGGGCCGGCTCGGTTCATCGGCACGGTCAGCACCGGCAGGTAGTGCTCCGCGTGCACATAGCTGCCGGGATAGGGCCAGGGCCAGGCGGTGGCCATGGCCGAAGTGAAGGCGATGTTGCCGATCTGGTTGTACTGGATCTGGTGCACGTGCCCGTAAAGCACGTTTACCTTGTCGAACGGCGCGAGTATGGCCTGCACCTGCTCGGCGTCGTCGGTCCAGAAGTTCCAGCCCTTGTAGATCTTCTGCAGCGGCGAGTGCGAGATCACGACGATGGGCGTGCGCCGGTCCAACTGCGCGAGATCGTTTCTGAGCCATTCACGCTGCTCGTCGCCCACCATGAACGGCGAGCCGTTCGGATTGTCCAGTCCCGCCATCTCGTTCATCCGCTGCTCCGCCGTCTGCCAGCGCTCGAACGTCCACTCATCGTGCGTCACGATGGAGTTGAGCAGCACGAAGTGCACGCCCTTGTGGTCGAAGCTGTAGTAGTGCGGGCGTTTGAACAGGTCCGACCAGTACTCGCCGAGATCGAGGTAGTAGTCGTGCTCGCCCAGGATCGGATAGATTTCGTAGTTGAGCGCCGAAAGCAGTTCCACCCCATGGTCCAGCTCCGGCCGTGTCCCGAGCTGCGCCAGGTCGCCGCCGTAGATCACGAAATCCGGCTTCGGGTGCAGGAGATTGGTTTCAGCTACTGCCCGGATCAGCCCGCGGTCCCAGTTGCGGACGAACTCGGTCCCGCGGATGTGCTGGATGTGCGAGTCGGAAATGAAGGCGAAGCTGAACTCCGCCGACTGCTCGCTGCTGCCCAGCCTCACGTAGGTGAGCGGCAGTGTGCCGACCGCCGCCATGCTGGCCGCCCGCTGGATGAATTTGCGTCTGCTGCTCTGAATCATCGCTCTCTCCTTATCCGCGCGCGATGCGCCTCGGACCGCCCCGATAACAAGTCGAGCATCATGCCAGTTCGCTGCACGAGGAACCGTAGGCGAAGCAACTGTAGCAGCGATGGTGGCGGAGCATGATGCGCTTGTCGAGGCTTTCCGCAAGGCTGCCGCCGAGGTCGAAGGATTCGTCGTCGTCCACCAGCGTGCAGGCGTAGACGCGCATGCGTCCCTGTTTCTTGACCACCATTTTCGAGAAGTAACACATGAACGAGCGGCGCGACTCCTCGTCGTGATGCGTGGTCATGCAGTTTTCCGTAATCCGCCGCACTACGGGGTTCGAACCGGGCGGCAGGAAATCCGGAAATGACACGATGCGCGTGTCCGCGGGCAGGCCGTGCTTGGCGAACAGTCCGCAAAACGCCCGGTCCACCGCTGCGCCGTCCTCGCCGCTATCGGACTGCCGGGCGAGCGATACGGCAAATCCACGTTCGTGCAGTTTCGCGAGGCTGCGCCAGGACTTCGCGAAGTTCCCCCTGCCGCGCGCCGCGTCGTGCCGCTTAGCGTCGGCGTAGTCGATGCTGATCCGGAAACTGACCGGATAGGGCCGGGCGGCCAGCGACTCGATCTCGTCCAGGCGCCGGATCATCGGATCGGTGCCGTTGGTCAGCACCAGGCACGGCCCCAGGTTCGAGGCGTAACGCAGTATCCGGATGAAATCCTTGACGATGAAAGGCTCGCCGCCGGTAAACGAGTATTGCCGAACGCCCAGCGAGGCGGCCTCGTCGAGGAGCGGCTTCGCGTCCGCCAGCGTGATTCGCTGAAGGCGGTCATCGCCCGGCCGGGAGCCTTCCAGGCAGAACGGGCAGGCGAGATTGCAGGCCGTCCCGGTATGAAACCAAAGCTCGCGCAGGGCGCCGGGCTGAATGTAGCCGCGCGGTTGGATCGCGTCCGCCATTACCGAAACCAGAGTTTCAACAAACCTGCCGCGCGGGGCGTCAGCCTGGAGCGCGCGTGCTGGTCCGCCAGCCGGCGCAAGTATTCGGCGCGGGTGGGATAAAGGAGCACTGCCTTGCCCGCGGCGCCGAGCCCCAGGCCGTTGGCCATCGCCAGGCACAGCGGCGCGATCTGCTCGCCGGCGTCATGTCCGACGATGGTAGCCCCCAGGATCGTGTCGCTGCCCCGGGCGGTCAGCAACTCGACGAAGCCGTCGCGCTCGCCCGCGGCGCAAGCCCGGTCAAGCTCCCCGAACTTCAGCCGGTAGCAGTCGAAGGCGACGCCTTCTTCGGCAAGCTGCGCTTGCGTTTTTCCGACCTGGGCCACTTCCGGGTCCGTGTAGGTGCACTGCGGGACCACCAGCGCCCGGGTGCTGACGGTGGGCGCAAACAGCGCGTTGCGCACGACGATGCGCGCCTGGGCATCGGCGTTGTGCGTGAACGGCAGTGCGGAGCAGACGTCGCCCGCCGCGTAAATCCTCCTGTTCGTCGTGCGCAGCCTGTGGTCCACGGCGATCCGTCCGTTGCGCAACTCCACGCCCGCGGCCGCGAGGTTCAAACCCTCGACGTTGGCGCGGCGCCCCGCCGCGACAAGCAGGCGATCGGCCGTGACCGAGGCGCCGGATGCGTGCACCGTCGGCCGGCCGCCTTGCGAGCTGATCCGGGTCACCTTCGAGCCCAGGTGCAGCCTCACCCCGTCGGATTCGAGCGCGGCCGCCACCGCGTCGCTGGCCGCAGCAATCGCACCGGGCAGCACCTGCCCGGCCATCTCGAAGAGGTGCACCTCGACGCCGAGCCGGGCCATTCCCTGGGCCAGTTCGCAGCCGACCGGACCGGCGCCGAGGATCGCCAGGCGCCCGGGGCGCTCGACCAGGTCGAAGAACGACTCGTTGGTGAGCGCATCGCAATCCTGCGATCCCGGAATCCGCGGCAATTCGGCGCGTGCGCCGGTCGCAATCAGGAAGCGCCGCGCGGCCAGACGCTGCCCGTTCACCTCAACGCCGTTGCGGCCAACGAACCGGGCCGGTCCCAGGAAGACGTCCACGCCGTTTCGAACGTAGCGCTCCACCGAATCATGCGCCGCGATCTCCGAGCGAACCCGCCGCAGCCAGGCGAAGGCTTCGGCGAAGCCGGCGTCTGGATTGCGCCGCGTGAACTCAAGGAGAGATTTGGAAGGCACGCATCCGACGTTAAGACAATCGCCGCCCATCGCCTGCCTTTCCACGAGCGCGACACGGCCGCCGAGGCCGGCCGCAGCAATCGAGGCGACCAGGCCCGCGGGCCCGGCCCCGATCACGACCAGGTGATACCTCCGGCGGGGCTCCGGGTTGCGGTAGTTCTCGGGAAATACCAGTTCGCGCCAGCGGCGGTCATGGTCGTCGCCCGGGTAGCGTTTGTGCTTGCCGTCTTGCCTCAAGCTCGTTTCCGTGCGGCGGCGCCGTTCAATTCGTGTCGGCCATCCTACAGTGAGTATCCGTGCCGCGCGGCCCCGCCGGATTCCGTGTGGGAAACCCGGTTCGAATTGGCTATGCTGGCATCCATGCTTTTCTCGGGCAGGAGGCGGAAAGGGACGCCGCGGCGGTTGGGCAAGGCCGTGCGGGTCCTTGCGATCGGCGCGGCGCTTTGCGCGGGAAGCCCGCCGGCGCCCGCCGGGCCGGCGCCTTCAACCCTGGTATTCGCCGCCGCCAGCACGATGGCGCCCCTGAATGACCTCGCGCAATCGTTTGAGCGGGAGCGGGGGCGGAGCGTGCGGTTCTCCTTTGCCGCTTCTTCGACGCTGGCCCGGCAGGTCATGCACGGCGCGCGCGCGGAAGTGTTCGTGTCCGCCAACCGGCAGTGGCTGGACCGACTCGACCGCGCAGGTTTGCTGGCGGCGGGCTCGCGGCGCGAATTGACGGGCAACCGGCTTGCCCTGATCCGGCTTGCGGACAGCGGCGCGGACGTGATCCTCAGCCGCCCCGCGACGCTGCTGGAGGCGCTTGCGGACTTTCCCCTGGTGCTGGCGGACCCGTCGCACGTGCCGGCCGGAATGTATGCGCGAGAGGCCCTTGAACGACTCGATCTGTGGGCTCCTCTCCGGGGACGCCTGGCATTCGCCGCCAACGCGCGCGCGGTGACGGTGCGCGTGGCTCGCGGCGAGGCGCCGCTCGGCATCACCTACGCAAGCGAACTGCGCGGCCAATCGAGCCTGGCTTCCGCGGCGCGGCTCCCGGAGGAAAGCCATTCGCCGATCCGCTACGAACTGGCCCTGATCGAGCCGG
This sequence comes from Gammaproteobacteria bacterium, assembly GCA_965116895.1. Classification (GTDB taxonomy): domain Bacteria; phylum Pseudomonadota; class Gammaproteobacteria; order Steroidobacterales; family Foliamicaceae; genus Foliamicus. Next base: position 2,626,326 of record OZ220729.1, read on the forward strand.
CCGACAACCCGTCGGCGCTGGCCTTTTACGAGTACCTGCTCAGCGGCGAAGCGCAGCGGGTATTCCTCGAGCACGGGTTCACCCCCGCAAGCGACGGGCAAGGATGACTCCCGTCTGGGAAATCGCGGCGCTGTCGCTCAAGGTTTCGCTTTGGGCGGTGGCCTGTTCGCTTCCGGTCGGGATCGCCTGCGCCTGGGTGCTGGCGCGCTGCCGCTTTCCGGGAAAGATCCTCCTCGACGGCCTGGTGCACCTGCCGCTGGTGACGCCTCCGGTGGTGGTGGGCTACCTGCTGCTGATCGTGCTGGGGCGCAACGGCTGGCTGGGGCGGCTGTTTTACGACTGGTTCGGCATCACTTTCACCTTTACCTGGAAGGGAGCGGCCGTGGCCGCAGCCGTGATGGCCTTCCCCCTCATGGTCCGGGCCATCCGCCTCGGGATCGAGTCGGTGGACCGGCGCCTGGAAGAGGCGGCCCGGACACTGGGCGCTACCCCGGCGCGCTCGCTGTTTACCGTCACCCTGCCGCTGGCGGCGCCGGGCCTGCTCACCGGGGCGCTGTTGGCGTTCGCGCGCTGCCTGGGCGAATTCGGCGCCACGATTACCTTCGTCTCCAACGTTCCCGGGCAGACCCGAACCCTGCCCCTGGCGATCTACACGCTGCTGCAGACGCCCGAAGGCGAGACCGCCGCCGCCTGGCTGGCCGGCGTTTCGCTGGCGCTGGCCATTGTCGCGCTGGCGGCGTCCGAGCTGGCCGCGCGCGCGGTGCGCAGGCGCCTGAACTGACCGGACGGGCGCCATGCTGAAGATTAACGCACGCAGGAAACTGGCCGAATTCGAGTGGCGGGGCCGGCTCGAGATCCGGCCCGGCGTTACCGCCCTGTTCGGCCAGTCCGGCGCGGGCAAGACTTCGCTGGTGAACATGATCGCCGGCCTGCTCGCACCGGACGAAGGCGAGATCGCAATCGGCGGAACCTGCGTGTTTTCAAGCCGCAAGGGCGTCAACCTGCCCCCCGAGCGGCGCCCGGTGGGCGTCGTATTCCAGGACGGACGGCTGTTTCCGCACCTGAGCGTGCGCGGCAATCTTCAGTACGGCCGCCGCCGCGGGTCGCGCTCCGCGCCGGCCATCGAGGAAGTCGTCGAACTGCTGGAACTCGAGGCGCTGCTCGGGCGGCGGCCGACGAACCTGTCCGGAGGGGAACAGCAGCGCGTGGCGATCGGACGGGCATTGCTCACCGCGCCGGACGTCTTGCTGCTGGACGAGCCGCTTGCCGGGCTGGACGGAGAGCGCCGCGGGGAAGTGCTGGGTTTTCTTGAACGGCTCAAGCGGGACAGCGACCGGATAATCGTCTACGTGACGCACCGTATGGAGGAGGTGGTGCGGCTGGCCGATCGCCTGGTCCTGATCGATCGTGGCGTGGTCCGGTCCAGCGGGGGTCTTCAGGACCTGCTGGGCCGCCCGGAACTGCAGGCGGTCATCGGCCGGCGAACGGCGGGGGCGCTGCTGCGTTGCCGGATTGAGCAAATCGATGACGGCGATGGTTTGAGCCGCCTTTCGTGTTCCGGGCACACCCTCCTCCTGCCTCGGCTCGACCTGCAGTCCGGGAGCGATGTCGTGCTGCAGGTGCGGGCGGGAGACGTGTCGCTGTCGCTGGATCCGCCGCGCCGAAGCAGCGTGCTGAACGTGATGAGCGGCAGGGTCGAGCGGATCGTGCAGCAAGACGGCGCGCTTGCCGATGTGGTCGTGGACGTGGGCCAGACGCTGTGGGCGCGCGTTACCCGGCGCTCGGTGCGCGAACTCGCGCTTTCGCCAGGCGTGGAGGTCTATGCCGCGATCAAGGCCGCTTCCCTGTATTCCGCAAACTGATCTCTTCCAGCGGAACTTCCGCCGGTTCCCCGCGGCCCTTCGGCGGAGCGACCCAAGCCTGACCGTAGACCACTTCAATGCTGACGGCGACCATTCCGTCGGCGCCGCGTTGCGCCGCAAAGGCTTCCTCCACGACCCGACGGCGCCCGCGCCCGGCCAGGCCCGAAGACCCTGGCATCATCGCCCGCGCAGCCCCGCAGCGGCGCAGGTCGCTTTCCAGCGTCGCGTAGTCCGCGTACGGCACGGGAAACCGCTCGGCGCTCATGACCGGGTCGGCAAAACCGGCCTGCACCAGAGCGTCGCCCAGGTGATGCATGTCGAGCAGTGTTTCGGGATCGTCAACCAGGCCTGCGCTGCTGCGAGCGCGGCGCAGTTCCCTGAGCGTGTCCGGGCCGAACATCGAGAAAAAGACCAGGCCGGGCGAGTCCAGCACCCGGCGAAACTCGGCGAGCGCGGCGCCTATGGCCGGGCACCAGTGAAGGGCCAGGTTCGAGAACAGCAGTTGCGCGCAGCCATCGGCCAGCGGCATCTGTTGCAGGTCCCCGCAAATCCGCTCTCCGGCGCCGGCGCGCAGCATGCCCGGCGAGCTGTCCAGCGACAGCACCCGGGCCTCCGGAAAACGCCGGATCAGTTCGTCGCGGGCACCCCCGGGACCGGCGCCGGCATCGATGATGCAGGCGGGCTCGATGCGCACCCAGTCAAGTTGCTCCAGCATCCGCCGGCGTATCTCCGCGTGCAGGAAATCGTGCCTGGCGAAGTCCGCCGCGGCGCGGTCGAAGGCACGCCGGACACGCCAGGGTCTAGGACGGGCCATTACGGAAGTGTTCCTGGCGCCGTATCGAACAGACGCCACCGGGCGCCGGTCCCGGGGGCGAGGGCGGAGCGGCGGTTAACATGGCGCGCGGCGGATCGCGGGAAACGGACCGGATGAGCGCAGGCGACGCGGCAGAGTCAACAACGACCAGGGAACGCGGGCAGTTCTCGCTGCTGCTCACGCGGCGGTTCTCGCCTTTCTTCTTCACCCAGGCGCTGGGCGCGTTCAACGACAACGTGTACCGCAACGCCGTGATCGTCCTGATCGTATTCGGCGCCGGCGCGGGCAGTGCCGACACGCTGGCCAACCTCGGCGCCGGCCTGTTCGCCCTGCCGTTTTTCCTGTTCTCGGCATGGGCCGGCGAACTCGCCGACCATGGCGACAAGGCGGCCCTGGCGCGCCGGATCAAGATCGCCGAGATCTGCATCATGCTGCTGGGCGGCCTGGCGGTGGCCTCCGGCTCGGTTTGGGCGGTGATGGCGGTGCTGTTTCTGACGGGCACGCAGTCCACCTTCTTCGGTCCGATCAAGTACGCCATCATCCCCCAGCACCTGAGACAGGCGGAGCTGGTCGGCGGCAACGGACTGGTGCAGATGGGCACCTTCGTCGCCATTCCCGCCGGGCTCGTGCTCGGCGGCGCGCTGGCGGCGGCGGAACCGGAAGCATCGCGGCCGCTGCTGATCGCGGTCACCGTCGTGGGGCTGGCGGCGGCAGGATACCTGGCCAGCCGCTTCATTCCCGCGGCGCCGCCCGCCCGGGGCGCCGGCAGGATTTGCTGGAACCCCTTCACCGTCACCGCCCGAATGGCGCGGGCCGCGTCCGCCAGGCGTTCGGTGCTGCTTTCGATTCTGGGCATTTCCTGGTTCTGGCTGCTGGGGTCCGTGGTACTCACGCAGATGCCCAATTATGGCAAGGAGGTCCTCAACGCCAACGAAACGGTCACGACCTCGCTGATGGCGACGCTGGCCGTCGGAATCGGCGTGGGGTCCATGGTGTGCGAATGGCTGTCGGGGCGTCGCGTGGAAATCGGCCTCACGCCCATCGGCAGCCTCGGGTTGTCGGCGTTCGCGGCGCACTTCGCCCTGACCACCATGAGCCCGGTTACGCCGGCGGCGGGAATGGGACAATTTCTTGTCGCCGGCGGCTGGAACGCGGCGCTCGACCTTTTCCTCATCGGGTTCTTCGGCGGACTCTACGCGGTCCCGATGTACTCGGTGATCCAGCAGCGCACGCGCCAGGAGACGCGCGCCCGGGTCATCGCGTTCAACAACATCGTAAACGCGGTGTTCATGGTGACCGGCGCGGGGCTGAGCATCCTGGTGCTGGTGGTCCTGGAAATGAGCATCCCGCAGTTGTTCCTGGTGCTGGCGGTGGCCAACCTGGGCGTCTCGATGTTCGTCTTCTGGGAAGTCCCGGAGTTCGTTGCGCGCTTCCTGATCTGGTGCCTGATGCGCAGCCTTTACCGCCTGCGCTTCCGCAACCTCGGCCGCGTGCCGGAACGCGGCGCGGCGGTGCTGGTCTGCAACCACGTGAGCTATGTCGATGCGCTGCTGATCCTGGGCGTGCTTCGCCGGCCCGTGCGCTTCGTCATGATCAGGCGCATCTACGACCTTCCGCTGCTCAATTTCATCTTCCGCAGCGTCGACGCCGTTCCGATCACGGCGCGCAAGGACGATCCCGAGACCTACCGGAAGGCCTTCGAGTCGCTGGCGGACGCGCTGCGCAACCGGGAGCTGGTGTGCATCTTCCCGGAAGGACACCTGACCCGCGACGGGAAGATGCACGAGTTCCGCCCCGGCGTGCTAAAGCTGCTGGAGCAGGTTCCCGTTCCGGTCATCCCCATGGCGCTGCGCGGTTTGTGGGGCAGCCTGTTCTCGCACCAGGGTCGCGGCGCGTTCCGCGGCGGTCTGAAGTGGCTGCGGGCGCCGGTGCAGCTGCTGGTGGGCAAGCCCATGGCGCCGGAAGGCATCACGACCGACCAGTTGTTCGAGGAGGTCTCCCGCCTTCGCGGCGCAGGAAAGGCAGGGGAATGAGACGGGGCGTTGTCGCCTGATAGTCGCGGTACGCAGGATACTTCGCAAGCGTCAGCGACTCCGTGAACTGCGTCGAGCCCTGGAAAAGCAGCGTGAGAACCACGAAGCCAAGCCCGGTCCAGTCGAGCCACTGCCCGGAGGCGCCCACCGCAAACAGGTAGAACACCCACCACATGCACATCTCGCAGAAGAAATTGGGATGGCGGCACCAGGCGAACAGGCCGGTCGTGATGAATGGTTCGGCCACCTCTTCACCGGCTTCGATCTTGCGCCTCTTGCCCTCCTGGAACCGCCACATCTGTTCGTCGGCGATCCATTCGGCGACAAAAAACACCAGGAACGCGCAAGCGGCGATTCCGTCGTGGAAGGTCAGGGGCGTTTCCCGCCACAGCCAGGCCTGGTGCGCGGGGGACGTGAACAGCCAGACGATCAGCATCTGGCCCGCGCTAATGAAGACCACGTTCAGCACCTGGAATCCGGCCTCGCCGGTCCTCTTGCGCAACTCCGCCCAACGGTAATCCTCGCCACCCTTCGAGAATCCCCCCTTGCGGGCGAAGCCAAAGGTCAGCCGCAATCCCCAAAGCGTGACCAGCACCGCCATGAGGTTCAGCCGCGCGGAAGCGAAATTCGCATCGGCGGCAACGATGAGGCAATAGACGGGAGGGCACAGCGGCCACAGCCGGTCGACCCAGGAGTACTCGCGCGTGATCAGCGAAGTGAGCCAGGCCAGCGCGGCAAGGACGATGCACAGATCGAGCGCCGTACCGTACGGCGTGCCCGTGAGCGGGTGGTTGATGAAATTCAGCATGGGTCAGGCGGAGTCGCCCTCTCTCCCAGGCGCTTACCAGTCGACGTTTTCTCCGAAACGGTTGATGAACTCGCCCGAACGGGACGACTCAACCCGCTCGAAGAGTTCCTGCTGCATGCGCACGCTTTCCACCGGGTCCACCGGCGCCTCCGGGCCGCCCAGGTCGGTGCGGCACCAGCCCGGCGCCATGGCGATGACCGTGATGTTCTGCCACTCGATCGCCATGCCCCTGGTGAGCATGTTGAGCGCCGACTTGCTGCTGCGGTAGGCGTAGGCATGTCCCATGGAGTTGTTGGCGATCGATCCCATGTCGCTGGACATGTTCACCAAAAGCGGATTGGCGGCGGCCTCCAGGTGCGGCTTGAAACAGACCGCCACCTTGAACGCCGCCATGACGTTGATTTCGTGCATTTCGCGCCACAACTCGTAGTCCATGCTTTCCAGTGACTGGTAGTGCATACCCTCGAATGCCGACTTCGGCCCGTAGGTGCCGGCATTGTTCAGCAGAATGTCCAGCGACTCGCCCGCCAGTTCGGCGGCCACGGCCTCAATCCGTGCGTGGTCGGTCACGTCCAGGGGTACCATGCGCAGCAGGTTGGAACCGTTTGATCCCAGCGCCTTCAGACCGGGCGACGCTTCCGGGTTGCGGGCGGTGGCAATTACTTCCCAGTCCTTCTCCAGGTACTGCTTGGCGTGCTCCAGGCCCAGACCGCGCGAGGCGCCCGTGATCAGGATGCGTGGCATAGGGATTCCCGTATTTCCGTGGCAGGTTTAGCATAACCGCAATGACTCCGGAAAACACTGGCGGCAGGGGCCTGGCGCACATTCTGCTGCCCTGGCGTTGCGCGCTGTGCGCCGGTCGCGCGCGCGACCGTCGGGGACTCTGCGACGGGTGCGCCGAAGGCCTTCCGCGCGCCGAGCAGGCCTGTCCCCGCTGCGGCATCCGGATGGCCGGCGCCGATCCGGCCGGCGTCTGCAGGCGCTGCACGCTCCAGCCGCCGGGCTTCCACCGAATGGTCGCTCCGCTTGCCTACGACTATCCGGTGGACCGATTGCTTCTGGGGCTGAAATTCGGCCGGCGGATGCACCTTGCGCGCGCGCTCGGCCAGGCCATCGCCGAGGGTGTGCGCTCGCAAGTCGAACGGGGCGTGCTGGAGATGCCCGAAGCGCTCGCCCCCGTTCCGCTGCATCCGCGCCGCCTGGCCAGGCGCGGTTTCAACCAGGCGGAGGAGATTGCCCGCCTCATCGCGCGCGAAATCGGCGTGCCGATGCTGCCGGACATCTGCCGCCGGGTCCGGCACACGCGCATGCAAAGCCGCCTCAGCGACGAGGAACGCCGCCTGAACGTCGCGGGCGCTTTTGCGTGCGCGCAGTCGCCGCTGCGGCCGGCGATAGTGGACGACGTGGTCACGACGGGGGCAACGGCCGACGCGATGGCGGCCGCGCTCATCGCCGCCGGCGCCGAGCATGTGCAGGTATGGGCGGCGGCAAGGGCCGCGTGACAACTTTCTCCGAGTGTTGAACCCGGCCGCGCAGGGCGCGCGCATACTACTCTTTCCGGCGGGCCGACAGCGGCCAAAAAAGTGGTGAAATACGTATTCAGGAACGAACAGCGACAGGTGTGAGATGAGCAGCGCACTGAACCGAATCGACAAACACAAGTTTGCGCCGGAAATTCCACTCGTACGGCGGCTGGCGGAAGAATTCACCCTCGACGAAGCCACGCGCAAGTCCATCGTCGACCGGGCCGCGGAACTGGTGCGCCGGGTGCGCACTTCGCCGAAGGGCCCCACCATGCTGGACGCCTTTCTCAACGAGTTCGGGCTGCACAACGACGAGGGCGTGGCGCTGATGTGCCTGGCCGAGTCCCTGCTGCGCGTGCCCGACCCGCAAACCGCCGACGAACTGATCGCCGACAAGCTGGGGCCGGCGCACTGGGACGAGCACCTGGGCCATTCGAGTTCGCTGCTGGTGAACGCCTCCACCTGGGCGCTGATGCTCACCGGGCGCGCCGTGTCCATGCGGCGCTTCGAGGGCCAGTCGGGTGGAGCGGTTCTGCAATCGCTGGCCGGGCGCCTGGGCGAACCGGTCATCCGCGGGGCCGTGCGCCAGGCCATGAGCATCCTCGGCCAGGAGTTCGTGATGGGCGAGACCATGGAGGAGGCCATCAAACGCGCCTACAGGCTGGACGGCAGCGTGGAGTACTCGTTCGACATCCTGGGCGAAGGCGCGCGAACGGCTGAAGTCGCCGAGGAGTATTTCCAGGCCTATTGCAAGGCCATTCCCATGGTGGGCGAACGGCAGCCGGCAAAGACCGGACGGCGCTGCGGCATGTCCATCAAGCTCACCGCGCTGCATCCACGCTACGAGCCCCGGCAGTCCGCCCGGGTCCACGAAGAAATGTATCCGCGGCTGCTCAAGCTGTGCGAACTGGCCCGCGAGCACGACATTCCCCTTTGCCTGGACGCGGAAGAAGCAGACCGGCTGATCCTGTCGCTGGAGCTCACCGAACGCCTCTGCGGGGAGGCCTCGCTGCGCGGCTGGAACGGCCTGGGACTGGCCGTGCAGGGCTACGGCAAGCGCGCCAAGCGGGTGATCCGATGGCTGAGCGAACTGGCGCAAGCCACCCGGCGGCAGATCTCCGTTCGGCTGGTCAAGGGCGCTTACTGGGACGCCGAGATCAAGCACGCGCAGATCGAGGGCATGCCGGATTACCCGGTGTTCACGGCCAAGGACAACACCGACACGTCCTATCTTTCCTGCGCCGAGGCCATGCTGGCCGAGCGCCCGCACCTGTTCTGCGCCTTCGCCACCCATAACGCCCACACGCTCACCACGGTGCTGACGCTGGCCGGGGACCGCTCGAACATGGAACTGCAGCGCATCCACGGCATGGGCGAGCGCCTGCACGAGACCGCGCGCGAGATGTTCGACGACTTCCCGCCCGTTCGCGTCTATGCGCCGGCCGGCCTGTACGAGGACCTGCTGGCCTACCTGGTGCGGCGGCTGCTGGAGAACGGCGCCAACTCCAGCTTCGTCAACCGGCTCTACGACGAGGAACTCGCCCCGGAAGCCATCGTCTCCGACCCGATCGAGGTCTCGCTGGCCCGGACCTCTTCGACCCTGCCGACGCCCGCCCTGCTGTACGGAGCGGACCGCCCCAACTCGGCCGGCTGCGACCTGGCTTCGCAAACCGCGCTGGGGCGTTTCTCGGCGCTGCTTTCCGAGCGTTCCGACATGCCGGAGCCGGAAACCGTGGATCCGGCATCGGGACAAATCGATCGCTGGGTCGCGAACGCGGCCAAGGCCCAGCCGGCCTGGAACGCGCTGGGCGGAAGGCGCCGCGCCAACATCCTGAGGACGGCGGCGGATGCGCTGGAAGACCGGCGCGACGAATTCTTCCGCGTGCTGGCCGGCGAGGCCGGCAAGACGGTGGACGACGCGGTGGCCGAAGTGCGCGAGGCGGTGGACTTCATGCGCTACTACGCCTGCCGGGCGGAACGCGATTTCGAGACGCCCATTCCCCAGGACGGACCCACCGGCGAATCGAACGACCTGAGCCTGCACGGCCGCGGCGTGTTCGTGTGCATCAGCCCCTGGAACTTCCCGCTGGCCATCTTCTCGGGCCAGGCGTCGGCGGCCCTGCTGGCCGGAAACGCCGTGCTGGCCAAGCCCGCCGAGCAGACACCGCGCATCGCGAAGATGGCCGTTGAGCTACTGCATGCGGCCGGCGTTCCCGAGGACGTGCTGCGGCTGGTCCCCGGCGCGGGGGACGTGGGCGCGGCGCTGGTCAACCACGCGGGCATCGCCGGCGTGGCTTTCACCGGCGGCACGGACACGGCCGCGCGCATTCAGTCCGCCCTGGCCGGCAAGTCCAACCGCCCCATCGTGCCGTTCATCGCCGAAACCGGCGGACAGAACGTGATGATCGCGGACTCCTCGGCGCTGATCGAACAGACCACCGACGACGCCATCCGCTCGGCTTTCCTGAGCGCCGGCCAGCGCTGCTCCGCTCTGCGGGTACTGTGCGTACAGGACGAGGTGGCCGACACGCTGCTGGAATCGATACGGGGCGCCGCGGCCGAGCTCGCCATCGGCGACGCCCACGATCCTTCAACGGACATCGGCCCCATCATCGACCAGCCATCGCTGGACCGGATCCTGGCGCACATCGAGCGCATGCGGTCCCTGGGCTGCGAGGTCTGGTCCGGAGGCCGGCTCGACGAGTCGCTGGAAGGCCCGTACATGCGACCGCACATCGTCGAACTCGACAGCCTGGCGCAACTCGAGGGCGAGTGCTTCGGCCCGGTCATGCACGTGCTGCGCTTCGACGCGGCCGACCTGGCGGGTCTGGTGGACTCGATCAACCGCCTCGAATTCGGGCTGACCCTGGGCGTGCAAAGCCGTATCGACGCCCGCGTGAACGAGGTCATCGCACACGCGCGCGTAGGGAACATATATGTAAACCGCGACATGGTGGGCGCCGTGGTGGGCGTGCAGCCCTTCGGCGGTATGGGCCTGTCCGGCACCGGCCCCAAGGCCGGCGGCCCCCACTACCTGCACCGCTACGCCGTCGAAAAGACCATCACCATCAACACCACCGCGAAGGGCGGCAACGTAGAGTTGCTCCGCTCGGTGAGCACCTGACCTAGGCCAGCAACCGGCGGGCCGCACGTAGAATTCGCCGTATGGCTTCCGCTGCTTTCAATCCCTTCGAAGCCGCCCGGGCCCTCGAAGACGCGGGCGTGGAACGCGTTCAGGCGGAAGCCATCGCCGAAGCGATACAGCAGCGCCGGGATCACGCAACGAAGTCAGATCTCGCGAAGCTGGGTAGCGAGCTGCGGGCCGAAATGGCCGCGCTCGAAGCACGCCTGACAAATCGCTTCTACGCTGCCACCGTCGGACTTGCCGCAACCGTTGCGGCGTTTGGCCTGTTTACGTAGCACCGCCGTTCAGGCTTCTGACAGTTCGATAATTTCCAGATTAGGGTCAATCCCCTAAAAATATCGCGGTTGTCCACGCCGCGAGAGAATTGCGCCCTATCAATACAGAACGCAGGCAGCATACTTCCCTTAGCTACTATCCATGCGGGTACTCTCACCCAAAACATCCACCGATGGCGAAACTACTTTTGTGGCAGAGATTGGCCGTCTAACAGACTCCAATGTAACGCCGGCCCTAAGTGCATTCAACGCGCCCGCGGCCTCCAAGTAATTCTCTACTTGGATAAATTGACCTTTACGCCAAGGAAGCCGCGCCAAGTCGTTCTTCATCAAGTTCCTATTCTCGCGAACTGCTATGACGTGAATGCCTTGCTCAAGGGCAGCCATCGTGGGCAGCCCCAGGCAGCCATCCGGAACAACCAAGCAAGAAATATCCTCGACAGACATCACTTCCGGCCGAGCGAAAAGAGACACATCTTCAATGATCCTAGGGCTCTTGTGTAACCCCTTCAGAACACACTGCAAGAACGTTATAGATACAGCTTCCGCTGCCATTCGAGGCTCAACCAAGCCGGATTCCAGATTCTCTATTTTTTTCGACTCAAACATCGGCGAATGTGCAGTAGGAAGATTCAAAATAGACGAAATCGCATGCGTAAGCATGGCTTCCACACCACCCCAAGGATTGACCATTGCGCCTTCATGGCGGAAATAGTCGAGATGGTATTCAAATGGAACCCTTATCACAGTCGAGAATGCCACGGCGTCGTATTCTTCCCTTAGGTCACGCAAAACATCCAGACAATGCTCCACATTCTCGACGCGACCAACCGCACGACCTGAGTGGGAATACTCAGCGTTCATTCGAATAGACGGATTCAGACACACCACTTCCGGGCAATCCAACCCGTATGTGGCTCGGGCAGCACTGACAGAATTGACGGCAGCATCTACGAAATGTTTGTCCATATGTTCGTCTAGAACGACTAGGACTCGATTTGACCGAACTGGTAAAAGACCAATCGTTCCCATCATTAGTCTCGTAATGATGCTTCCCTCGACGTATAGCGCATTGCTCGGCAACTCGTTTATGTCGGACGCGTTAACGACGTTGGGGTGTAAGACAAGCCGGTCGCAACTTTCTGCTAACAATCGGGCTACCGCAGTGGCATCGCCGGCGTGTCCGCCAATTTCTGCGCCTATCCCAGTGGGTACCAACAGAACAGAATTAAAGCTACTCGCAGCAGCCAGGCTCCGAGCTCGGTAGGCAAAGAGATTTCTCGCCTCCTCGGCTAAGTCAGTCGTGACGTTCGCAATTATTCCCATCTCACAGTTGTACTGAGTTGCGTTTGATTCAGTTACCGCAAAGCGTATTGGGAACTCACCGCTCTTGAGTTGGAACGCAACACTTGCACGAACATGATCCATAACGCCCTTGATGCCAGAGGGAGCTGGGATAGTCATGGATTTTTCCCTAATCTTCACTCGTGCGCTCCTGATTAATATCGCTTGATAAATGTGGAGTTTTCGATTTCTCCGCCGAACCAATCCCTAGTAAATTCCATGGCTACATCTGGATCATATTCTTTGCAGGAAAAAATGTTGACATAGACAGTTCTCAAAATGTCGAGCGTGTGAATAACAATCGAACTCGTCAAAATAAAACAGACTGCGGACGTCCCTTTAGTGCGCGGGCTGGTCTGTTGTTCCTCCGGTTCCACTCCGACATCGTCCCAAAAATGGACTTCAGCTTTCTCCATGGAGATAAGAACGCACAATTTAGTGAAGTAGGAGTCAAGTGACTTGCGACTGAAGAGCGACGGATCACATTCCTTCAAATCAAGAACTAACTCGAATCCGTAGACGCTTGCTCCGGTGCGAGAATTGCTATTCGGACGACCGTTCATTTTATCAGTTGCTTTCTCCTACCTTCTCCTTCTGTACTCTTTCGAAAACACTCTCAAACGCAAATCCAGCGAGAAAAGCCCAAAAAACGGAGAGATATATCTGATCCAAGCAAGCCGACTTTACGTCAGGTAAGACTGCACCTGGTTTAAAAAGGCCACCTCTTAGCATTAGAAATACTAAGATGCCTGAAACGAGCCCCAAGATTGCCCCCTTCATAGACTGAGACAGCTCGTTCTTGCCTTCTGATACACCAACTTCGACTTTATTTTCCAAGTACAGCTTTCGCAATACGGCAGTGAGTGCTCCCGCCACTCCAAGTAATGCCCAATTCCCTAGCCCTAAACCCTCTTCAGGTTCAAGCAATGCTGGAGTCACTCCCATTAGAAGGAAGATGGGGATGGCAAATGAAATAACTATTAGTAACGCACTCAGAATTTCCGAACCTATTGCCCAATTCTTGTCATAGTCGGCGATAGTCTCAAGTAGCATGCTCAAGTCTGCTCTTAAGGCATGAATTGCCCCCTCCCTATCAGGACCAGACTTGCCCCCGTCTAACTTCTCAATGGATTCCCGCAGTCGGTTCCCCCTATCTCTAAAATACGATTTATCTGCATCCGTCGTTTTCTCATCATATTCCTTGAGGTCCTCAAGACGAGCGCGTGCTCTAGCTATTAAGTCGTCCGCGTGAAGGCACTCCAATGCACCCTGCTCTACAGGTAAGACCCTGTATTCCGTCCAAGTGCTTGGTCCCGCCTCTCTAAGACAATCAATGAGTTGACGCAGAGCATCACGCCTAGCGGGCGGCGCTTCCTCGTTAGTGTCTAAGGCGGACTCTGCCCATTGAAACAAGGCCTCTACCTCCGTGCGGTCAACCAGCCTAGCCTCATGGACTCCAATTGAATGCCGCAGGTACCGAACCGCACAAAGTCCTATCAGGAAAAGAAACCCTGGCACATAAATCCAGCATTCGCACGTCAAGGCCAAGAAATTGCCAAATAATAAATTCAGACAGACGGCAACAATAAGAAGGCCAGGAATCCAAACAAGCGCCTCACTCAATCCAACGAGCAAATATCGCCACCATTCCCAACCAGGAGGCAGACGGTCCCTATGCCGCAAGCGACTCTCTTTCTTTTTGGGCGACTTGCAAGAATTATTGACGTCTTGATCTGCCATGCCAATAACGGCGTCCTTGCCGCTTATTCAAAATAGGCGCAACATCATACTCGGTACGCAACTGGAATCGATAAATTCAAGGGGCAAAAACTCAGGAATAATCACCCTATCATCACTGTTTTGTTGAATTGGCGGACCTCGTCTCGTTCGAAAAGCGAATGACGATTCGCTTTTGTTTGGTCGGGGCAGGGTTGGCCGCCTGGTTTAGCGCATTCGAATTGTTCGCCTAGCAGAATAATCAGGCATCGCCGTAGCTGAAACAGCCTAGCGGCAAACGACACATAGTGAACGCGCCGAGCGGGCGAATCGCCGCCCAAGCTTTGAACTAGCTGGCAAGTGCCTCAGGTGTCGGAACCTGATCGCCTAGCTGCCACTATCGGACAACCAAGCCATTACATTCGAGATGGCATTAACTATTGGAAGGCCAAGGTCCAAGTAATGCTGAAGCTGTTCCCGAAAGCCTTCTTTTCGATCTATGGCTTGAACGAAGTCATATCCTGTGTTCGTTACTCGGGCAACGTGGTCGCTGACCCATTCAACTAGACCGCAATCTGCAAGCAATTCGACTTGGTGATAGGACTCGATATTGTCTGAGGTGAATGGGGCCAAAATCCGTCCTGTCGGATCTTCCGCGCCCTCCCTAAGGACGGCAATCATGGCATCGACATCTCTCATAGTCTGCCTTTCTAGCGATCTCCAGTCCCGTCCGAGTGCATGTCCATTTGTCGCCGCTGAAGCCTCGATCGCAAGAGCTAATACTTGGAATATTCCGAAATGTCAAAAAAAGTAAGTCGTGATCAAGATCATTCCCACAGCCAGTCAGCTAGAGTGTCCCATGCCAACCCCAAGATGTTTTCTGTCCTAGCACGAATCAGCGCCTCATCCCAATTCTGAACATTTCGAATGGGGTCCAGCAAATGAAGCCTGCGTCCTCTCTTTATGAGATCTCTTGTCTTCTTAGGAAACTCTAGCTCCTCCTCTTCGGCTTCTCGCAACCACCGCTCTTGTTCGCTATCGTCGGTTTCGGTGAGAGCCAAATAAAACAGCTGTTTTCGGCGCCACACACTATTACCAAGACTAGCATTCTCCTTCTGCGGCAGGAGCACCAGATTCCCTAAGGTGTGCCTAATGTATGGCCTGCTGTATATCCCTCCGTCCCATCCTTCACCAGGATCAGTAACCGGCGCGACATGCTCAATCGTTTTGTACTCCGCCGATGTCCATTTCTCGTAGGTCAAGTAGTCTTGTTCATCGCTTTCGCGAAATCCATCGCGAGTCAGGAGCCCAGGTTGTTTTGGATCAGGCTTGGCATATTGCGATGCAGCAAGAATAAGAAACTTAGCTAACGCTTTTGCATGATTAGCAATCGGCACTTCTCGTACTGCTCCAACCCACGATGCTTTGCTAGTCACTTCGATAGGTCGACTAGCAAGAAGCGAACGCAAGTGCGTTCTAAGCTGAGTCACATTTAGCAATTCATTCTCTGCCCCCAAGCCAACACACAATGGGTCACCCTCTTTGCTCTGCTGCTTCATCAATCCGCGAAGAACGCTGTCGATACCCCCAGTAGTGCCTGTTACCGAGCGCCTCAGGATCAGAAACGCAGTCACTGCCTTGACTATTTGGGCAAACCTCCGTTCACCGCCTGTTTCGCGCCGTTTTGACCAATAGCGTGCTATTGGGGGCAGCGCCAGGCTTGTATTCATGTCCTTAATTGTTTGTAGGCAAAGTCTTGTATTAGGCTCCAAATAGGTAGCTTCTCGGATGCCATCCTTATTCCAACATTCATTTCGAAATTGCGTGATTTCTGCAAGCCCCTCAACAAATCTCCGTTTCCCCTGAATTGGACCACATTGGTCATAGGTATTCCCCAAGTAACGCCTCTGTTCCCTTAGATCGTTCGCTACTTTTTCCCCGTTCGTATAAAGCGCGAAAGAAACCACAATCTCTCTAGCTTCCTTTTGTCGTTCATACGGACTCTCAATCTTCTCAAATCGTCTCTCTATTTCACCAAACGCAATTTCCGAGATTGATCCCGTATATGTATTCCTTCCGCGTGTTTCCGTCTGAATGACCCTAGGCTTAAGGGTCTCAATTGCTGTAAGTGGCTCCCCCGTTGTGTTCAATGCATCAAAAATGTCAAATGCAGAGTCTTCGTCTTCTGTTTCAACGCGAGTCAATACGACGCAACGACTAATATAAGAGGCGAACAATACCAAGCGTACTAGGCTATTCGAAGCTCCGGTCTTACTAATTTCCGAACAAATCTGATCCATTTCATCCCGTGCGTCATTTCTGCCTGGGCGGCTCTGGCGATCTATTTTTGGCAGAAGATTCGTATATCCTTTACGTTCAAAATCTATACATGGCACTCTCTCGCAATCAATCCCTTTAACTTGTTCGGGTAAGTCCGCGATATAGGCGATTTGGCTCTTGATAAAGTCGTAGTTCTTCCAGAGCCGCTTACTCGCTCCATCGGAATCGCTTATTTCTGGAAACTTAAACTCTTCCCTGGGAAAATCGCTGTAATGTTCAGAAAACCCCCACAGAAATCGGGCAATTGTGGACGAGTAATGCCAATTTCTTCTCTCTTTGGCTCTCTTATCCTCGTGGCGAATTATTCTTGGATATCGTGCTCTTTGCCGAAGTCCTGGTAACTCGCCAACAATGCACTCGAACAGTTCGCCGATGTGCATTTCTGCCTCATCTAGTATCAATGTCTTGGCAGCTTGCGATAGATCCTCCGCAGCCCGAAGATTCGCGCTGATTTTCTCAATTAGAGCGCAACAAATTAGAAGAAGTGTGGTTAGGCGCTGTTGGCCATCTACAATGGCAAGTGATCTTCCGTCAAATGTGGTTTCGCTTCTTTCGTTTACAAGGATTAGCGTACCTAGAAAAGTATATGATTCTTCCGCTCCTCTCCGACGAAGTTGATACAGACCATTAGCACAATCTTCAAGTAGGCGAGCAATCTTCTCTTGGCCCCAGTCATAAGTGCGCTGGTACTCGGGAATTCGAAAACCCGCCGAACCGCCATGGCTAGTCAGGGTGTCCCAAAGGTTATCGGCCTTGGCTTCAAACAGATCCTTCACTTTACGCATAGCATTTGACTCGCATTGCTCTTCATTCAGTTGCGCGAAATTTTAGTCCCCGGCACCTGCGTAGGTCTTAGACACTCATTTGTGGCAGGCCAGACAAACCTTAGCTTTCCCATAGACATCATCAATATCCAAAGGCTCAGAATCGGGTCTTAGCGGATTAAGTTGTACCTTAGATCGCATACGAATAACTCGCGATTCGTGTTCTTGCTTGATTTGATCAATACGCTTCGGGCGCTCCAACTCTTCCAGCGACTCACCGTGACTCCAAGTGAAAGGCGAACCATTCTGAACGGCAGTCTTTTCGTAGTCCTTAGCTTGTTGGAAGTAGTTGGGGTGCCGCTCTCGAAGACGAACCCACTCAATCTTCTGTTGAAAGAAACAGAAGGTACACCCACTTCGGGTCCGCCACTCGTAATAGCCTGGCAACCCCAGCCCGGTGCCTTCCAAGATTTCTAAGACACCCGCCTTATCAATCCCTGCTTCTTTGAGAGGAAGCCGTACAACTAGCTCTTCCCTCCTAGAGGCGTAGCCCTCACGATATTGCTCGTCCGCACGAATCGCGACGTAGCTGTAAACACGGATTCCGTCGTCAAGCATTGGCTTGACCCATAGTTCAAATGGTCGCAACTTGAGCTGCCGAGTACACCAGCGTGTCTGAGGTGACGGGAGAAAGTCGTTGTATTGCTTCAGCCAAAAGTCAAAGTCTCGATCTGGATTGAGCCGTAGTATTGGTTTACCAAGGAAGCCCTCAAGCTTCACAAGATATTCATAGACCTCGGGTAGTTCTTTGCCCGTATCGGTAAAGAAATACTCAATATCGAGTTCGGGATGGTTTTGCCTCATATAGACGGCAAGCGCAGCACTATCGCGTCCGCCGGACAACCCCAAAACATGTCGCTCGGCCGGTACCATTTCTAACTAGCGACTCTTTTATTTTGAGGTTTGGTTTTCCTTTTCCGCTCTGCGCGAGGATCAAGGTAACGGGCACTTAATTCGGCAAGAGCCGCAAGTATGATGTTTCGTCGTTCCACTCCGCTTTCGCGCAATGAGTGATCAACGCGCTCAATTAGTGCATCCACCTCCTTATGGTCTTGGTCGGCGACTTGGAATTCATCGTGTACGGGAGTCGGACGGCCGTCCATTCCAACAATGACAGCCATCGAGTGTCTCTTGTCGCGCCTGCCTTTCACGCGTGCGAACGTTTCGACGCGCAGAAACTTCTGCGCCAATTCCGCAAGACCCACCTCGGCGCGGTCAATATCCGAATCGACCCATGTTTGAGGAGGTTTGTTCACGGCCAAACCGGCCAAGCCCTCAACATCCACGTCAGTCCCTTGGAATTGTGCAATCCGCACAATAAGAGCCTCTAATCGATGATCGCCACCGAGTTCGCGTATGTTCTTGGCTCTTTCCCGCAACTCCGCTAGTGTCGCCTCCGATGTGTTGGGTACCTGGAGCTCAGCAAGCAGAATGTCCCGTAACCGATGCAGCATTGCCGGATACGCCTGCTGTAGCTCAATCAATCCATCGCATACCTGTTTTGCAATCCTTTCAGTTGCTGCCTTGTCGTCTTCCGAACTATCCGTTCCGAGCACATTCGGAATGTCATCGAAGACCAGCTTATTGGGGTCATTTGCTTGTTTGAAGAGTTGCCTAAGGCGCTTCGCGGTGTTGGACAACCGCTGTGTGCGTCCAACCCAAAGTGGTAATCGGTCGTAGATTGCAACTAAGCCTTTGGCCACATCTATTGGCTGCAGGTTGATCAAGGTATTGTTGGAATCCAAGTCTCGAACAATGTCAGCCATGGAAGTCAAGAGGCGACGTGAGTTTGCCGAAAGGTCCATCCAGCGCACTTGAATGTCGTTTGGATCCCTGATCAGGTAGTCGATGTCCAGATCGGACAGTCGTGCCTGGAATATGCGATCACGATAAAACGCCAGCGATCCGCTCTGGGACATCAGAAACGCGACAGAGAGGATCGGAAGCAGACCATTCTTGATGCCAAACGGAGGCGCGCTCCAGATGCCGTATATCTCTGACAACAAGACGGTGCGGTGCGAATTCTTCCTTAAGCATTCGATTGCGGCTTGCCAGGCTGGCGCCAATCTGTGTGAATCGCACGACATGTCGGTTGGGGAAACAAAACGCCAACCTTCATCCGTTTCCTTATGCAACCCAGTGGCCTCCAATAAAGAAACGTAGAGACCTCCTTCGGCAGGAAAGCCACTTATGCCCAGGCGAGGCTCCCGTTCATTGAGCGCCATGCGCCTAAGTAACGCGTTGCGTGCGGCTATTGCATTGCTAGAGGGTTTGACTCGGACAACAAGTTCGTTTTGTAGCGTAGGCGCTCGCGAAAATCGTACGTCCGCAAGGCGTGAAGCCAAGCTGTTCAATTCGGCATGCAACAGCCTCTTCGGCTTGAATCCCGTGCAATACCAGTGGGCACCATCTAAAGCGGCGGAAACCTCTGATTCCAGGCTGCTCTGCATGGCGGCAATTCGCGCACGCACTTCAATTCGTGCAACTCGATCGCCTTGCAATTCGGGTGTTGTTTCCCGCACCCGCTCCAGCGCGATAAGTTCATGGGCCAACGCAGGAATCTTCCACGCGCTTTGAGAAAGCCCAACGACAACGTCCCATTCTTGCGCCATTTCCGACGCAATTCGGCATGTTTCTCTTGCTTCTGATTCCGTTTCACCTTGCGTAGGTATTGTCAGCAAGAACGTGCCAATGGCGCCGTGCTTTGGTTCATATTGTTCGACCACATTTGAAACTTCGGCTGCGGGTACCAGCTCCACGTCAAACCAGCGAAGAGCGCCCGTCTCGTGGTAATGACGTTTAGCGACTATGGGCTGCAGATTCGGGAGTGCGTCGAACGAGAACGGGTCTAGTTCGCGAGTTTCCTCCAAGGCCTGGTCTATTGCCTTGTTCATATCAAAGTCACTGCCCTCAAACACTGAATAGGCGTTCGTGAACTTACGGAAGATGACTAGACACCATCTTTGCAAGTCATTCAAAGCAGCATCAATTTGCTCTGGATCGCAATCGTCGAGCGCAAGCTTTAGTAATTCCGTGCTGGCGATTAGCCCCGACCTGTCTTTGAGCATGTCAATCGTTGCAATCGCCTTAAGCAACCGAACATGCAACTCTTCCCCACCTACCGGCTCGCAGCGATCCAGTACGTTGATTGCCAAGGCCCAACGATGTCCGTCGGGCGACGCCAAGATGGCGGGCTCAAGGTTAAATCGCAGGTAGTTCCATAGCTGATCGACTCTGTAAAGTTCACGCTCGTTAGCCGACCGCAAGAAATCCTGGAATCCTTGAGGTTCTGCGGAGTTCAAGAAACTAAAGATGCTGCGTTGATTCTGTCCGAAGCGTCGCCGAGAAACGGGACCAAGAAGGCAGGCAACAACAGGGTGTAACGGCCAGCACCCGTTCAGAGTACTCGGAAGTTTCGGAGTAATCCTTCTCTGCATGTGACGAACAACAAGCCTGGCCAAACGACTTTTTCGGTTGGGTCGCCGATCGCACTTGATGGCACGGGCAAGAAGATCAATCTGTTCGTCGCCAGCAGCATTGATTACGAGGTCAACAAACCGACCCTGGATTTTTGACCACTCATCACGCATTTCGCGCGAAAGGCGATGCGCATACTCCTCAAATGCTTGATGGAGAATTCCGATGACAACAAGTCGTCCGCCACTGCGGGAGGCGATTTCTGCGAGTTGCTGGAATAGATAGATATCCGATCCATCTTCTGCTGCCGCCTCAAGGAGTTTCCCCATCTCGTCGACGAAGACCACCAATCCGCCTCCAACGCGCGGATACCTGGATGCAATCTCTTCCAACGTGGCTAGAAGTTGATTCTCATCCCACTCTGTAGGCACGTTTTTTCGGACAAGCCTGGCAGCCTGAAGGGCTTCTCCAATAACTTGCGCCGAATTGCCACGCCGGCCAACAACAGGAAGCATCCGCCATCCTCGTTTACGAGGCGGCATAGCTTCCCAAAGCTGAGCGGTTGTTTCCTTTCCCAAAATTGACGCGGCTTCTTTGCGTCGCTCATCATCGCCACTTAGAGCGGCGGCAAGAGCGATTACCAGACTAGACTTCCCGCTGCCGTAGGGTCCGGTCCAGGTGAATGCCGCCTGCCCCGCTTCCCGCAGGTGCCGGCCCATCGTTTCCAACGCTTCGGCAGAGGATCGAGGACAGACATATCCTTTCAGCGCAACAGGGTCATGCAAATCCGTATTGATACGAATAGCGCGCTGATAGCGCCGAACGACTTTGACGCGGTTTTTCAATGCCATTAGTGGGCCGCTCTATATCCCTTTTCAGTTGTAGTCTT
The DNA here is from genome assembly GCA_965116895.1 of Gammaproteobacteria bacterium. Taxonomy (GTDB): domain Bacteria; phylum Pseudomonadota; class Gammaproteobacteria; order Steroidobacterales; family Foliamicaceae; genus Foliamicus. The sequence continues at coordinate 2,647,316 of OZ220729.1, forward strand.
CTGCGACATAACACAAGGCGTCTTCAAGGTTCAGTTCGTGTCTTCGTTCTAGCCGCTTCATTCCGGCAGTCTCTGACCACCTATAGAGACCATTGCTTGAATCCTCAAGATGCAACAGCCGATCAGCAAGGCTGTTCTCGTCTAACAAGAACACTCGGCCGGGCGAACCAGGCTCGTGAGCAATCGACTCAAATGAGAGGGTTCGTGCGGCGGAGAACCGTGACCAAAAATCCGTAACGGCATAGCAAAATACGCCATGTCCCAAGGACGGTTTGTTACCGCGAACAAACCGGAATCCGTCGCGCTTGCCCACAGGCTTTACTAGGCCAAGTTCTGTAAGCGGAGACTCAAGGACATCTTCATGACTCGCTTTGCCGGCCGGAGACATGGATACATAAGTCCTTATGAAACACGCCACATCCGTCTTTATTGTTGTAGGTGCGGCTCGCGACCAACCGCGATCCCGAGCGAGACTCAACAGCCCTGAAGCAAGTTGTTCACGGTCGAAGAAAGTAGATGGATAGTAATTGAAGGCCCAATACCATGTAGTCTTATGCGGACGGCCGGCAAGCTGCCAATGTATGAGCCATGCCGTTGCCGGGTGTTCGAAATAAGGGTCAATCCGGCCTTTACCGAAGAGCAAACTCCCGAGCGGCGTTAACGGAGGCCCATCCGAGATCGCCGCTTCATCGAGCACGCCCGTTGAATTGGCCCAATGGCGAATTGACGCCACCATGTTCTTACCCACGCCAAAGCGCGCAATGGCATCGTCTGCTAGAAAAACGGATTTAGCGCTTGTGTCGTCAGGGGATTCTTTGACAGCGTCGAACGCTTTCTTCAACCATCCATAGCGCAGAGGAAAAGTCTCGTGTCCTGAAAGGCGCGGCCGGTAATCTTCTCGATAGAGCGGACCTCTCCGCATCGGCGCTTCCGTGTAGTACGAGTAGATGACAATACTACCATGTTGGGTTAAGGTGAATCGGTTACTGGATGAACCTTCCAGGTGCGGCTGCTAATGCGAAAGGACAAGTGCATCTACGCCGACTATCAGGCCACCACGCCGGTTGACCCACGTGTCTTGGCAGCTATGGAGCCGCATTGGCACGAGGCGTTCGGCAATCCGCACTCTACGGACCACGTAGTCGGCTGGAAAGCCGAAAAAGCGACGCGTAAGGCTGCTTCTTCGATTGCTACGTTAATTGGGGCGGATACCGATGAAATTATCTTTACGTCCGGCGCCACGGAAGCCAATAACCTGGCACTTTTTGGTCTGGCGCGGCGTACATCACGCAAGCGACGACGCATTTTGGTCAGCGCCATAGAACACAAGTGCGTATTGGCCGCTGCAAGAGCATTAGAGGACCGTGAGCAGTTCATTGTTGAGCATGTCCCGGTCGATTCAGAAGGTCGAATTGACTTGGGCGCCCTTGAAGAGCTACTCGATAACGACGTGTTGCTCGTTTCGATAGTGGCGGTCAATAACGAAGTCGGCGTAATCCAAGACATACCGGCGATCGCGTCTCTTCTTGGTCCCCATGAGATCCTCTTGCACACAGACGCAGCACAGGCCCCGTGCGCAATCGATCTGCATGACCTCGCCTATCACGCTGATCTAATAAGTCTTTCCGGACACAAAATGTATGGGCCGCAAGGAATTGGGGCGCTATATGTCAGGCGCGATCTGCACGACAGGATCGAACCGCTCATTCACGGTGGTGGTCAGCAAGGAGGCATGCGATCAGGAACTCTGCCCTTGCCGCTTTGCGTCGGAATGGGCGCAGCCGCTTCTCTCTGCGCGAGCGAGCAGGCAAGCACTGAACGGCAGGAAGTGGCGCGGCTAAGAGATGCTTTTGTTATGCACTTGGAGGAGGCTGAAGCCCAATTTGCTCAGAATGGCCCGCCCAATGAGTATCGTCACCCTGGAAATGCCAACGCTCGTTTCATCGGGCATAACGCACAAGACATTCTTGGTGTATTGCAGCCTCACCTGGCTGCATCAACTGGAGCCGCCTGCACGTCCGGAACTCCCGAGCCGTCGCATGTTCTCAGCGCTCTCGGGCTATCAACAGAAGAAAGCGAAGCCTCAATCCGATTCAGCTTTGGCCGCTTTTCGACAGAGGACGAGATTGAGCGAGCAGCGGCACTTGTTCTGGAAGCACTCGAGTCCGTATCGGCCGCTTCAAGACCCCACGCGGCTCTAGCGTGACGGAAGCCGGCTGCTAAAGCAGACCGGGGATCAGGGCGGCGCGGGTCTTCGGGAAATCGGGGAAGTTGGTGCGGTACCAGGAGCGGCGCCAGAGTGCCCGGGGGACGAGGTTGGCGATGCTCCACAGGGCGAAGGCCAGGGCGGGGAGGCACCAGGTCAGGAGCGCGAAGCCGAGCCATTCGATGATTTCGCCCAGGAGGTTCGGGCAACAGCTTATATTGAACGCGCCGCCTTCGGGCGTGATCCGTTGGTGCCCGCTGCGGCGGCGCAGTGCGAGCAGGCGGTAGTCCGACCACAGGTTCAGCCAGGCGCCGCCGAGCATCAGGACCACGCCCGCCAGGAATCGGGGATCGGACAGCCATGCGTCACCGAGCTGGGGACCGAACGCCAGGTAGGACCCCAGCAGGGCGCCGTTGATCACGTTGAAGGCGGCTCCGCTCATCCACATGCCTGACGGGATCGTGGCGCCGGGCCTGAGCACGACGAGAGGCCAGACCAGCGTCCGGTGGCCGTAGTGGGCCAGCCACAGCGCGACGGCGATGTTCCCGACGACGTGCAGGTTCCCGCTTGCGAAGTAAACCGCGGGGAACGTGACAAGAGCCGGCAGCTCCATCCAAAACCAGCCCCAGCGGGCGTCGATGTGCCTGCCCCAGCCTCCGCCCCCGATCCGGCCGGTGATGTCGCGCACCTTGAAGCTCACTGCGAACGCGAGAACGGCGAGCGCCGCCCAGATCGCGGAAAGGAGGGTCAGGGGTGCGATCAAGACAGAAGCGAGAGTTGTTCCTCCGGAGCCGTGTCCCGGCGGGAACGGCGGGCAGGCTTTGGTGGAGCGACGGGCGGGCGGAACAGCGTGGTCTTGAGCGACGGGCGGGCGCCGCGGTTCAGGCCGTGGCGGCGGCAGGCGCGGTCGAAGCGTTGCCGGAGCAGGTCGGCATACGTGCCCTGGCCACGCATGCGCCGGCCGAAGGTCGAGTCGTTTTCCCTGCCGCCGCGGATCTGGCGGACGCGGCTCATGACGTGTTCGGCGCGCAAGGGATATTGTTCGGCCAGCCAGTCCTTGAACAGCGGGCGGACTTCGTTGGGCAGGCGCAGCACTGCGTAGCCGGCCCACAGGGCGCCGGCCTTCGCGGACGCCTCGAGGACGGCCTCGAGTTCGTGGTCGTTGAGCGCGGGAATGACCGGCGCGAACATCACGGAGGCGGGAACGCCCGCTTCGGTCAGACGTTCGATGGTCGTCAGCCGGCGGCTGGGCGACGCCGTGCGCGGCTCCATGCGGCGCTTGAGCTCGTCGTCCAGCGTGGTGATGCTCAGCGCGACCTGGGTAAGGCCCAGCCGGGCAAGTTCGCCCAGCAGGTCCAGGTCGCGTTCCACCAGCGCGGACTTGGTGACGATCGTTACCGGGTGGCGGGTTTCGAGCATGATCTCGAGCAGCGAGCGCGTCGTGCGCAACTGCTTCTCGAAAGGCTGGTAGCCGTCGGTGTTTATGCCCAGGGCGATCGGCGAGCATCGGTATCCGGGTTTGGCCAGTTCCTTCCTGAGCAACTCCGCGGCGTTGGGCTTGTGCACGATCTTGGTCTCGAAATCGAGACCGGGCGAAAAGTCGAGATAGGCGTGCGCGGGGCGCGCGAAGCAGTAGATGCAACCGTGCTCGCAGCCCTTGTAGGGATTGATGGACTGTTCGAAGCCGACGTCCGGGGACTTGTTGCGGCTGATGATGGTCTTGCTTAGTTCGGGGATCAGCTCGGTGTCCGGGTGCGGCGCCATTTCGGCTACGCCCGGATCGGGCTCGTAGGTCTGCCGTTCGAAGCGGCCGGGCAGGTTGCCGCGGGCGCCCCGGCCGCGGATATTGTGGCCGTGTTGGGGGAGGGTGTCGCGGATGCGCTCGGGCATGAGAGGAATATTACTTGGGTGTTGAGGGCGGGACGCCCTCGGTCCCAGGTGAGGGCGGGACGCCATCGGTCCCGGGCGGACGCGGCTATACTCACGCAGCCATGCGCCCGGCCGTCAAGTACAGCATCTGGATCGCGATCGCCGCGGTCGTGGGCGTGGGGGCCTTCATGCTGTTTTCGGGCGGCGAGGACGGCGTCGAAGTGCGGGTGGCCGAGGTAACCACCGGGGAGATTCGCAAAACGGTTCTGAATACCCGCGCGGGCACCGTCGACGCCTGCCGTCGGGCGCAGATGTCGCCGGCTTCCGCGGGCCAGATCGCAAGCCTGCCGGTCGCGGAAGGCGATGCGGTTACCGAGGGCCAGGTGCTCCTGGAAATCTGGAACGAGGATCTGCGCTCGGAAATTGAACTCTCGCAGCGCAACCTGGTCGCCGAGCAGTCGCGGGCCGCGGAGAGCTGCACGCGGTCCGATCTGGCGGCGCGCGAGGCGGTGCGTCTGGCCAAGCTGCGGGACGACAACCTCGTCTCCGAGGAGGAGCTGGAAAGGGCCCAGGCGGAAGCCGAAGCGCGGGCCGCCTCCTGCAAGGCTGCCAACGACTCCGCAAGCGCCGCCGAGGCGCGCGTGGAAGTCAACCGCGCACGCCTGGAACGCACCATCCTGCGCTCTCCCTTCGACGGCGTAATCGCCGAGATCAACGGCGAACTGGGCGAATTCGTGACGCCGTCGCCGATGGGCGTCGCGACCCTGCCCACGGTGGACGTCATCGACAACAACTGCCTGTACATCACCGCCCCGATCGACGAGGTCGATGCACCGCTGGTGCAGGCGGGGCAGGAAGCCCGGATCCTGCTCGACGCTTTCCCGGACCAGTTCTTTCCGGGCTTCGTGCGACGCGTTGCGCCTTACGTGCTGGACCTGGAGAAACAGGCGCGCACCGTTGAAATCGAGGCGGAGATCAACAACCCGCAGCGCTACGGGCTGATGCCGGGCTACAGCGCCGACGTGGAAGTGATCGTGGACGTGCGCGACGAAGCCCTTCGGGTGCCGACGGAGGCGGTCATCGAGGACGAACGGATCATGGTGCTGAACACGGAAACGGGTCTTCTCGAGGAACGCACGGTCGAGATCGGCCTGGGCAACTGGGAATTCACCGAGATCACCGAGGGCGCCAGGAACGGGGAACTCGTGGTGCTTAGCCTGGACCGGGCGGGCGTCGAGCCGGGCGCGCCGGCAGTGCGCGCCGCGGAATAGTCCGCAGCCGATTGCGGCCTGAGGGTATCGGCCGGTGTTGGCCCTCACCAGCGTCTTTCGCGACTACCCGGTCGGCGAACAGGTGGTGCATGCCCTGCGCAACATCACCCTCGAAGTCGAGGCGGGCGAATACCTTTCAATCATGGGGCCGTCCGGGTCGGGCAAGTCCACGCTGCTGAACATCATCGGCCTGCTGGACTCGCCGGACGGCGGCAGCTACCGCCTGCTCGGCGAAGACACCGCGAAGATGTCCGACGACAAGCTGGCGCGCACCCGGCGCGAGGTGATCGGCTTCGTGTTCCAGTTCTTTCACCTGGTGCCGCGCCTGACCGCTTTCGAGAACGTCGAACTGCCGCTCACGCTGGCCGGCTGGCGCCGCCGCAAGCGCCGCGAAAAGGTACGGCGCGCGCTCGAGCGCGTGGAACTGGCCGACCGCATGGAGCACCGACCGAACCAGCTCTCCGGCGGCCAGCTCCAGCGCGCCGCCATCGCGCGCTCCATCGTGATGTCGCCCAAGCTGCTGCTGGCCGACGAGCCCACCGGCAACCTCGATTCGCGCTCCAGCATGGAAATCATCCGGCTTCTGGAATCGCTGAACGAGGACGGGCTCACGCTGGTCGTAGTGACCCACGACCCGGACCTCGGCCGCCGCGCGCGGCGGCGGCTGACGATGCTGGACGGTCGCATCGGCGGCGACGAGCGCCTCTGATTCCGCGCAGCCATAAGGCCATCACCTGGCGCCGGGCGGCGCCGTCCTCCCCGCGGATTTCGCGTGATAAGGTTGGGAAGCTTGTTTACCCAACATGGGAGGAATGGAAATGGCGACACGTGTTGTTTACGGTCTTGCGATCCTTGCTGCAGTCGTAGAGGGCCTTGCGCCCGGCGCGGTCCCCGGCGGCGTTCTCCCGCTGGCCATGGTCGTGCTCGGAGTGGCTTACGCCGTGATGAACATTGATGCCGCGAACCCGCAGGCGTTTCTGACCACTGCGCTGGTGGTCGCTGCGGCCGGTGGAGCGGACGTGCTTTCCAACGTCCAGGCAGTCGGCGGCGTACTTGACGCCATCCTGGACCAGGTCGCGGTCGTTTACCTGTCAGGCGGCGCGGGCGTGCTGGGCGTACGTGCCTGGAACCTGCTATCCAAGGGAAGCCTGTAACAGGATTCCAGGGGCGCCCATGTCGCCGGGGCACCCTCGGCGGCAAGGGCGCGCCCATCGAGACTTCGGAAAAGAACCGGGCGCTTAACGCTCGGCCGTGGCGCGCGCGAGCCCAGTCCGCTTCCAGGTCCGGGCCCAGTAGATGAACGGCGTGTCGATCACGGCGATCAGGAACTTGAACACGTACTTGGCCGCGGCCAGTTGCAGCGCGGTCACCAGATCGACGATCCCCCACCAAACGACCAGGCCGTAGATCAGCGTATCGACGACCTGGGACAGGAGCGTGGAACCGGTGTTGCGCAGCCACAGATGCTTAACGCCGGTCGCCTTGCGAATCCGGTGAAACACCCAAACGTCGAAGCTCTGGCTCAATAGGTAGGCCAGCAGCGATCCGAACACGAAACGGGGCGTGTAGTCGAACAGCGCCGCCATGGCCTCGTGCATTCTCAGGGCGTACGCCGCCGTGTCCGGATCGGTCGTGGGCGCATAGAACAGGCCCACCCGGCTGATCACCACCACCATCACGCTCACGGCAAACCCCAGCAGGACCGCCCGCTGCGCCTCCCGACGGCCGAACTTCTCGCTCAACAGGTCGGTGGCGAAGAAGATGCTGGAGTAAAGGATGACCGCCATGCTGGTCTCGAGGCCCATGACGGTCGTGAGTTTCGGGCCCTGGATGTTGGCCATGACCAGGCTCAGGACGATGGCTCCATACAGCCCATAGCGCCCGAAGAACCGGTACAGCAGGATCGCGAACCCGAGGTCCAGCATGACCGTGAGGAACCACAGCCAGGCCTGATGTTCCTGCAGGAGTTGTTCGAATCCGGCAAACATGGTGCGGCCCCGGTCAATCGGAAGCCGCTACTCTAACCGTTCGGCGTCCTTGAGCTACATGAGGCACAATTCATTTGCCCACGAAGACCCCGGCAAATGAAAACCAACGACCTGCTGTTGATGGCGACGCGCTCGATGTTCCGTCACCGGCTGCGCGCCGCCATGATGATGCTCGCCACGTCCATCGGGATCGTGTCGGTGCTGCTGCTGACCGCTCTGGGCGAAGCGGGCCGCCTGTTCGTCACCGGCGAATTCCGGATCCTGGGGACCGAGCTCATCATCGTGCAGCCGGGGAACCCCGGCGAATCCGGATCCAACCCGTTCGGTTTTTCGGGCGAGGCCCCCCGGGACCTGACCTACCGCGACGCGGAAGTGGTGATGCGCGTGCCGGGCGTGGTGAAGGCGGCGCCAATGATGATGGGTGCCCTGCCCGCCTCGCGGGGCGGGAAGGAACGGGAATCGTTCGTGATGGGCACCACCCGGGACTATTTCCACATCCGGGGGCTCGACCTGAGCGCCGGAACCTTCTTCCCGCGCATGGACATGGACCGCATTTCCCCGGTGTGCGTGGCGGGAGAACTGCTGGTCAAGGAACTGTACGGCTCCGAATCCGCGCTGGGCACCTGGCTGCGGCTCGGAGATTCGCGCTGCCGGATCGTGGGGCTGCTGGCCGATACCGGCCAGAGCATCGGGATCAACGTGGGCGAGATCGTGGTGGTTCCGGTGGCTTTCGCGGCAACCATGTTCAATACCGAAGCCCTGACCAACATCATGGTCCAGGCCCGCGACCGCGAATCGGTGCCGGGAGTCATCAGCCGGCTGACCGAACGCCTGACCGAGCAGCACTACGGCAAGCAGGACTTCATAACGATCACTCAGGACGCTGTCCTGTCGGTATTCGACGGCATCTTCAACGCAATTACGGCCGCACTCGGCGGGATAGCCGGAATCAGCCTGATCGTGGCCGGGGTTCTGATCATGAACGTGATGCTGGTGGCGGTCAGCCAGCGGACATCGGAGATCGGCCTCTACATGGCCATAGGGGCAGCCCGCAGCCAGATCATGCGGCTGTTCATCGGCGAGGCCGCGCTCCTTGCGGCAGTCGGGACCGTGTGCGGGCTGGGACTGGGATACCTGCTGATCTGGATCGCGCAGCAATTGTTCCCGGTGATTGAGATCCGGCCACCGTGGTGGGCCGTGGTAGCGGCTGTGATTACCGCCGTAGGCAGCGGCCTGGTGTTCGGGGCGCTGCCGGCGCGCAAGGCGGCCCGCCTGGACCCGGTGCAGGCGCTGCGAGGGCGCATCTGATGAGCGCCGTGGACCTGTTGCGCCTGGCATTGCGCGCGCTTTCCATGCATCGTCTGCGCACGCTGCTGACCGCTCTGGGCACCGGAATCGGCGTGGCCGCCGTGATCCTGCTTACGTCCATAGGCGAGGGCATGTACGACTTCATGGAGACCGAGGCCACCCGCTTCGGAACGCATTTCCTGGTCATCACGCCCGGGAAGACCGTCACCATCGGCGGTCCCCCGGGGCTCAACACCAATACGGTGCGTCCGCTGACCCTGGACGATGCGCTGGCGATCGGGCGACTGAGTTCGGTCAAGGCCGTTGCCCCCGCGGTCATGGGATTCGCCGAAGCGGAGCGCGAGGGCATCAAGCGCGACGTCACGGTGCTGGGAACCGGACCCAGCCTTCCCGAGATATTCTCGCTGGAAGTCGGGTCGGGCCGCTTCCTGCCGCAGGAGGACTTCGAGGCCTCGCGTCCGCTTGCGGTACTGGGCAGCGAAATGAAGAGGCAACTGTTCGGGGCTGACAACGCGCTGGGCGAATACATCCGTGTGGCCGGGCAGCGGTTCCGGGTCGTCGGAGTGCTTGCCGATGCCGGCACCACGGTGGGCTTCGACATGAACGACATCATCTTCGTGCCGGTCAGGCACACGATGGAAATCTACAACATGCTGGGCGTACAGGAAGTGGACGTGCGCTACGACGAAAACCGGCCGGCCAGCGAGGTGGAGGGCGACATCACCCGCCTGCTGATCGCGCGGCACGGTTCGGAAGACTTTTCGATCACCACACAGGACCAGATGCTCAGCACGATGCGGGTGATTCTGAGCACGATCACTTCGGCGGTCGCGGCGCTGGGGGGCATATCGCTGGTGGTGGGCGGCGTGGGCATCTTCACGATCATGACCATTTCGGTTCAGGAGCGCATCTTCGAGATCGGCCTGTTCCGCTCGCTGGGGGCCCGCCGACGCGAGGTTCGCCGCCTGTTCATGGCCGAAGCGCTGGCGCTGGGAGCGGCCGGCGGACTGCTCGGACTGGTCCTGGGCCAGGGCGCGGCCTGGTTGCTGGCGGCGCTTTTCCCGGTCATCCCGGTCAGTATTTCGGTGGCCTATACCATTGCAGCCCTGATGATCGCGGTGCTGATCGGAATCCTGGCGGGCGTGGCGCCCGCCGTGCGCGCGGCGGGCATGAACCCCGTTCTGGCGCTGCGCGCCGAATAATCCCGGTTTTACACAGAAGGAGCAGCAACTTGATTGACCTTTACTACTGGCCGACGCCCAACGGGTTCAAGATCGCCATCATGCTCGAGGAGTGCGGGCTGCCGTACAACATCAAGCCGGTCAACATCGGCGCTGGCGACCAGTTCACGCCCGAGTTCCTGGCGCTTAATCCCAACCACCGGATGCCGGTGATCGTGGACAACGACGCGGCCGGCGGCCCGCTTTCGGTGTTCGAGTCCGGCGCCATCCTGGTCTACCTGGCCGACAAGACCGGACGCTTTATGCCCACCGATACGCACCAGCGCTACGACGTGATGCAATGGCTGTTCTGGCAGATGGCCGGGCTGGGGCCCATGGCCGGCCAGGCGGGGCACTTCCTCATCTACCAGGAAGGCAAGCACGAGTACGCCACCGAGCGCTATACCAACGAGTACGGGCGCTTGCTTGCGGTCATGGAGCGCAGGCTCAGGGACCGCGACTACCTCGCCGGCGAATATTCGATCGCGGACATGGCCTGCTACCCCTGGGCGGCTCCCTACAACCGGCTCGGTCAGAGTATCGACGAATTGCCCAAGGTCGCCGGCTGGATCGAAAGGCTCAAGGCGCGTCCGGCGCTGCAGCGTGGAATGGATGTCGGCAGGGAACTTCGGTCCGACCAGCCGCTCACCGAGGAGCAGCGCAAGATGCTTTACGGTCAAACCGCCAAGAAGACGCTGGAGAAGGCATGAAGCTGTACGACTACGAGCATGCGCCCAACCCCAGGCGGGTGCATCTATTTCTGGCCGAGAAGGGCCTGGACATGGAACGCGTGGAGATCGACCTGACGACAAAGCAGCAGTTGACCCCCGAATACCAGGAGGTCAATCCGCTGTGCCAGGTTCCCGTGCTGGAGACCGACGACGGCACGCGCATCAGCGAGTGCCTGGCGATCTGCCACTACCTGGAGGACCTGCACCCGGAGCCCAACCTGTTCGGATCGGGTCCCGACGAGCGTGCGCAGGTGTTGATGTGGAACCACATCGTGGAGCAGGAGGGCATGCCCGGGCTCGCCGAAGCCCTGCGCAACAGGATCAACAACTTCAGGGACCATGCGTTGCCGGGTCCCGTGGCCTATGCCCAGCTACCCGAACTGGTGGAGCGGGGCCGCAAGCGCGCCCGGCATTTCCTGGACTTCATGGACCGCCGGCTGACCGGCCGCGAGTACCTGGCGCTGGACCGCTTCACGATCGCCGACATCACGCTGCGGGTGGCCGTTGACATGGCCGCGCGCATGGCGAGCAAGTTCGACCTCACCGTGCTGGACGACCGCCCCGCGCTCACCGCCTGGCACGCCCGCGTATCCGAACGCCCCAGCCTCCAGAGAGGTGCGTGACGACGCATGCTTGAACTCGGCCTCTCACTCGTCTTCGCCTACCTGATCGGCTCGATCAACTTCAGCCTGGCGCTCGGCAAGCTGAAGAACCTGGACGTTCGCGAGACGGGCAGCGGCAACGCCGGCGCCACCAATGCATTGCGCGCCGCCGGATTCTGGTTCGCGCTGGCGGTCATGATCGGCGACGTGGGCAAGGCGATCGTGGCGGTAGGGCCGCTGGCCACGCTGGCCTACTCGTTCGCCGAGGAACCGACCTTTTCGCTGGCCTGGGTCCAGGTGGCCGCAGGCGCTTCCGTGACGGCGGCGCATTGCTATCCGCTATGGCACGAGTTCCGCGGCGGCAAGGGCTTCGCCACGCTGCTCGGCTCGTACCTGATGCTGCACGCGCCGCTGGTGGGCGCGGTCCTGGGCGTGTGGGTGCTGGTCATGATCTCCAGCGGTTACGTGGGACTGGCGACCATGGTGGCGGCCGTTTCGGCACCGGTATTTCTTGCGTTCTTCATGGCCGGGGCGCCGCCGGAACTGTTCTGGCTGGCCGCCGCGGCGGGTGCGTTTACGGTCCTGACGCACCGCGACAATGTCCGCAACCTGCTCGACGGCTCGGAACACTGTTTCGAGCGCGTGCGGGTAGATCACTGGTTCAAGAGCGGCGGGTAGGGCCTCAAGTACTGTACGACCGGCGCGTATTGCTGGGAGCGCTCGATCCGGAACTGCTCCGGCGAATCGGTCTGCTGGAAATCCACGATTCGCTGGCATCCACCAACGAGCAGTTGCTGCAGCTGTCCGCAACGCCCGCCACGGGCAGACTGGCGGTGTGCCTGGCAGGCCATCAGAGCGCGGGGCGGGGGCGGAACGGCAAGAGCTGGCATTCGCCGGCCGGCGCCGGATTGCTGCTCAGCGTGAGCCGGACCGCGCCGAAACCCCCGGATGGCTCTCTCGCGCTGGCGCTGGGCGTGGCGATTGCCGAGGGGCTGGAGACCTTCATATCCGACCGCGTGGAGTTGAAGTGGCCCAACGACCTGGTGGCGCAAGACCGCAAGCTGGGCGGCATCCTGATCGAGACCTCGATGCAAGGCGGGACGGAAAGCCGCGTGGTCGCGGGTCTGGGCGTCAACATTCACGTAAGCGAAGAACAGCGTGAGTTGGTCACGCGGGAAAGAGGCATGCACCCGGTCGGCCTCTCGGAACTCGATTCGCGGAAAGCGCTCGAGCCCAACGTTCTGGCTGCGGCCATGATCACGGCGATGGCAGGAGTGCTGGAATCGCATCCCGTGGATGGTTTCGGCCGCTGGACGGACGACTGGAACCGGCGCGACTGGCTCGCGGGAAAGCGAATCGAGGTGCGGAGCGGCGCCAATACGCACGTGGGCACGGCCGGGGGAGTCGATTCGTCGGGCGCCTTGCTTCTCAGGGAATCCGGCGGCGAGCGGCGCATCCTGTCCGCGGAGATCCGCTTGTGAACGCCGCTTCTTCACGCGTCCTTTTGATCGATCTGGGCAATACGCGGATCAAGTGGGCCTGGCTGCCCGGGGCCTGCTCGGAACCTGAAGGCTCCGGCACCGCGCGAACCGGCGACGGCCTGTCCGATCTGCCGTTTCTGGACAGCCAAAAAGAGGTAACCGGCGCGGTGGCCTGCAACGTCGCGGGCATCGAACTCGGCAGCAAGCTGGCCGGCCTGGTGCAGGAACGACTGGCGGTCGAACTCGTGTTCGTTCAGGCGCAATCCTCCGCCTACGGCGTCACCGCCGCCTACGCCAACCCCCTGAACCTGGGCGCGGACCGCTGGGCGGCGCTGATCGGCGCGCACGCGCTGGGTCCCGCCGACTATTGCATCGTCGACGCGGGCAGCACCGTGACCATGGACCTGCTGCTGGCCGACGGCCGTCATCTCGGCGGCTATATCGCGCCCGGACGGGAAATGAGCCTGGCCGCCATGGCGAAGGGAACGGCCGAACTCGCCTCGAGGCTCAGGGACCGTTCCGGCGAACCGAAGGATCTCGCCCCCGGCACCGACAGCGCTGAGGCGATGAAAAAGGGAACGCTGGCGGCTCAGTTGGGAATGATCCGCTCGGGCATGGAAAGGCTGGAAAGCGAGGGAGGAGGTTCACCGGTGCTGCTGCTGACCGGCGGCGGCGCCGACGCGTTGATCGCCACCGGCGAACTGCCGGAAGCGCAATTGGCCCCGGACCTTGTGCTGCGCGGTCTGGCCGCGCTCGCGTTAGAATTGCGCGTCAGGCCGGAATAGCTCAACTGGTAGAGCACCCGCCTTGTAAGCGGAAGGTTGCGGGTTCAAGTCCCTCTTCCGGCACCAGTGGTGATGTAGCTCAGCTGGTTAGAGCGGCGGACTCATAACCCGCAGGTCGGTGGTTCAAGCCCACCCATCACCACCAAGCAAATTGCGGCGTAATGTGAAGGAGACAAAGCGTATGGCGAGCGTCACCATCCGCAGTCTAGATGACGTGAAGCCCCGTCTTCGGACACCCGGCGCCAAGCGATCCGAGCCATAGGAGAGGCCGATTCCCGGATTGCTACCATTTACCGCCCACGCGGAACTGTATTTGTCACCCGCAAAGCACGGGATTTCGAGGATTAAGGAGTGCAAGCCATCAATCCGTGACAAGTAAGAACACGGGAATGACAAACCGCCTCATATCCGCCTGCCGAGCTGTCCAGTTAGTCAATGCGCTATTTTGCCAAGGTGCGACATAATTCGTCACCTGACCGACACCATGATCGCGGAGAAAGCATAGTTTGACACTCTCGACTAAGGCAAATGACCAGATAATCTCCATCCCGCTTCGAGAGGCATCACTTCGACGCAAAATCAGGCGGGAACTTTGGTCCTTGGGATTCCGGAGAGCTAGGGACGGCACACTTGAAGTCGATAGAAGCGACAAGGCCGTTGTGCGGGGTTTGCATAGCCCTCAACGTGCCAAACGCCTCTCAATCAACTCAGAGTTCCTTACTCGTCAGGCCGATAAGCTACTGCGGCACTTCGCATCTGGATCGGACATAGAACCGGCTGCCATCCGCCCCTATCTGGAACGTGTTTATGCTGGAACTTGGCAGGCAGACTTGTTTCGCCTCGCAACACTCACTTGGTCTGTACCAGTCTCCAATGGGTTTGGACGACGTCTTCGCTATATCGTTTGGGATGCACACAACGACAAGCTCTTGGGCCTGATCGCCATTGGAGACCCGGTCTTCAATCTTGCAGTGCGTGACGAGTTTATTGGGTGGGATGCCGATAACCGTCGCGAAAGATTGGTCAACATCATGGATGCCTACGTCCTCGGCGCCTTGCCGCCCTACAACGCGCTATTGGCCGGCAAAATGGTCGCTTGTCTCATCCGCACAAAGCAAATCTACGACGATTTTGCCCGCGCCTACGGCAGCAAAGTTGGAATCATTTCCGGAAAGGCAAAAGGAGCCCGTCTCCTTGCAGTCACAACCTCTTCGTCTATGGGGCGATCCTCAGTTTACAACCGCCTAAAGCTGGGTAATGTGCGCTACTTCGAACCGATTGGATACACCCGGGGTTGGGGGCATTTCCACATCTCGGATGGTCTCTTTGCCGAGTTGCGCGACTATTTGCGAAGCATCGGACACAAATACGCAGATCAGCATCGCTTCGGTCAGGGCCCAAACTGGCGCTTACGATCCACGCGGGCCGCGCTCACAGCACTCGGACTCAAAGGCGAACTGCTTCGCCATGGCATCCAACGACAAGTCTTCATCTCCAATCTTGCATCTAATGCAGCGACGATTTTGCGCACCGGGAAAGGTCGACCCGACCTCTCATCCCTACTAACAGTTGAGCAGGTTGCCGACCTCGCGCATGAACGGTGGATACTTCCTCGCGCCAAGCGACGTACCGACTACCGCAGCTGGTGCAGATCCGGCATTTTGAAGATGTTGGGCAATCCCAGTGCCTGCTCGTCGGCACGTCCAAATTCGCAAGAATTGAGTCAAATGGCGTCAGGCTGATGAACCGCGATGCCTCGATACTGAAGGAGCTCCAAGACGACCTCATAGCGCACTTCCGTTCGCTTGCTGCTGCCCGCGAAGAATCCCGTTTTCCGGTCTTCGCGTTGGAGCACGGCATGAGTGCCTCAGAACTCCAGCGAATTAGCGACCTGCTTCACTCGCGCCAAAAGGCCGGACTGCCATCATTTCCCTACTGGCTGCTATGGGCCATTTACGCCAGCGAAGTAGGCTACGACTACACCGGGGACGAGTATTGGCCCCCATTCGAACACCAGACTCCCAACTGGCTATACCACGACCGACCCAAAGTCACGAGGTGGTTCAGGAAATTCCAAAAATCCTTCAATGGCGCTGTGCCCTCGGGGCCTTGGGCCAATCATTTCAGTATCATCGCGTGGCCAATCACACATGCGCTTCTGCCCCGGTATCTCCAACGCCAATTTGCCAAACTCCTGTACGATCTCCGGTTCCGTCTTTCCTCGGCCACGCTTGATGCAGGTTCCATAGGAAGGCTGCTAGCGGCCCATGCGTCCCATACCTCGACCCGTTTCCAAGACTTCCTTGAGCAGGAAGAATTAACCGGCCAGATTGTCGCCGCGCTTCTTGGAGGGCAGTCTGTTGATGCCAATGAGTTGATCCACCCCCCGACCTTGAACCGCATTATCGAGGATCTGGAGCGTGTACGCAGTTCCCGAGAGTGGCTCAAGGAAACTAAGCGCGTCGTCTTGGATCGCTTTAAAGGCATCGCCCGAGGAGAGTATCGCGCCAGCCGTCCGACCACTCGGTCGCCATCCGACGAACCAGCCTTGCGAGATGCCTCGCGCTTCACAATCCGCCCCGACCTCTTGCTCCGTCATGCCGGAGATGGCAATTGGACAGCGCTACTCCACTTAAAGTCTTTGCGTCCGATTGCGTCCGAAAGCACGGAACTACAGGTTTTCCTGAAAGGTACACGATGCCGCCTGAACGGCGGTATGGACTGGAAACCAAGCGGATGGCTGATGTCCGGTAACCGGTGGGGAGCGCTTCGACACTGGCCGGATGTCGATTTGCCACTTGTCGAGTTCGAACGTGCAAACCCTCTCATGGACCATCTTCTTGAGACCGATTATCGCCTGAAACCGGGCCCACTCTGGCTCTTCCTCATTGGTAGCGACGGCATCGCACGCTTCATCGCCTCTCCAACTATCAGGCCAGCCAATAATTACATCGTGGTGACAGCAGACGATGTGTCTCAAGACATACCAGGATTAACTGCCTGTACCGTGAACTGCGAGGACATCCATGCCTTCCGCCTCGCCGTGCCAAGCAACGTTTCTGTAGATTTGGAGATGCGTCTCAGCGAACTAGGAATCAATGTAGCGCGCACGATCCGTGTCTGGCCAGCTGGCTTGCCGGGGCGCGGTTGGGACGGCGAAGGCAGCACCGAGTGGCTTACAACCGAGTCTCCCTGTTTTGGGGTAGCCCCGGATCATCCGCTCGAAAAGCTCGTCTTCCGTCTAAACGATGGGATCAATGAGATCATAGAGACCGAACCCCAAGGCAGCCCCACATTCATCCAACTACGCCCCCTTCCCGCAGGCAAGCACCTGCTGACCGTTGAGGCACACCGCATTGCGGATTTGAAGGACGCTGCTCCCACATCTCCAGCCAGAGGCTTCGCGAAGCTCGCCGTCCGGGAACCGGAACCTTGGGTACCTGGTGTAGCCTCGCATCCAGGTTTGATCGTGACACCCGATCCATTCGACGCGAACCTCGATGTCTTGTGGCGCAACAAGCTGAACCTCACTGTCACCGGCCCCAAAGGATTCGCAGTGCGTGTTCACGTGAAACTCCACACCTCAGATGGCAAGGAAGTTCTGTCGGATCTTATGAACGATTCAATGCGCCTCCCGATCACGACCGATAGCTGGCGCAGCGAATTCGCGAGCTTCCTCAACAATGAAGCCCGAGCTTGGAAGTACCTTGAAGCTGCGAGATGCACACTGGAGATAAACGGTGACTCCCTTGGTCGATGTGAGCTACGATTCGATCACGATCCTTCGCCTCTCCGGTGGGCGATGGGGTCTCGACAGCGCCGTACCTTCGTCCGACTTGTCGACGATAGTGGGCAGCACAACACCGCTCCCGATATCCGATTCTTTAGCATGGAGCGCCCACTGGTTGGAAAAACCTTGGATGCCGAAACCGCAAGGATGGGCTTCAACGTCCCTCCTCCCGGTGGGCTGTATATTGCTCGGCATTCGAAATTCGAAGACGCTGCGGTCGTGAGTGCGCGAGAGAGCCAGATAACGCTGCAAAACCTGGGTGTCAGGCCGAATACCCAACTGCTAACTGATAGAAACGAGATATTTGATGCCTTGCATCTATTTCGTCTCTGGGAAAACGCGAGGCAAACGGGGTACCTCGCAACCGCCAAGAGGAATCAGGTAACGCGAAGCATCATCAACGCAATGATCGGGAGTGTTTGCGGAAAGAAATGGGCAAAGGCCGAGGAGGACTTCGCCTCTCGGCCAGAGGCTCTTGAGTCCCTCGTCCCAGTGCGTACGAGCTTTCGTGGCCGGGCTGGCTGGCAAGGTTTCGATGGCGAAAGTGAAAGTACCGTCGCCGCCCGTTTTACTGCGGAAGCTAGGCGCCAAGGCCTGACGAGAGATCACGAACTCTGCCACTTCGCCTTGGCTTTCGCAGGCGGACAGAAAAACGTGTTCAACAACCCTCGCGTCGACGATCGGATTAGCCAACTACTAGACAGTCCAGCTTTGCTCCGCCTTGCGCGTCTATTGCTGTTGCTCAGGAGGCAGCATCACGGCCGACAAACCCCACATTCGAACAACCGGACATGATCGCCCGCGTCACAGCAATCGACGTTCTTGCCGAGTGTCGCAGCACGGTTGGAATACTTGGTGATCAGGATGCCGCACTCGATGACGTATTGCTTGCGAACCTTGTGAGACGCAGTGCCGGCATCCACTGCCCTTGCTCCCGTGCGACTCTGCGAGCTTCTCTACTTGAGTGTTTGCATGGCCTACCGACCAGCTATGATTCCTTGTCAGATGCGATCGAGGATGCCATCGAAGCCCTAATTGTAGGCGGCGATCTACTCGAACTCGCCGATGTCGTAATCGACGATTCGGAAGTCAGGCAAACTTGGGTCTTCGCTGCGCCACCAAGTTTCGTTGTTCGAACGAGCGGCTCAGTGTTCCTCTTTGGCATTGTGCCAGACCAAGACGCTTTCCTCCCGTCGACGCTGACCAGGCGAGTGATTCACCGTGGCTATACGCGTGTGCTCGAACCGTATCCCGGCGAAAACCTGACGGGCGAACTGCAGGAGCTGGGGCTGCAGCAACTCTCCGACCACGCGTGGCTGAGGAGTCCGCGAACTGAAGACCCCGCTGAAATGCTAAGTCGGCACCAACAGCGGCTGGCTGACCAAACCCCCATCACAAGCATTCGCGATGTCCAGATTCTCGACCCGGCGCGCCCGGTAACCTATTACCGAGGTAGATGGACCGATCCCGCAAATCAAGATGGCATGTTCGTCGCTCGGCGTCCCCAAGAGTTTGGTGCCCCGATCTGGTGCTTGGTCGAACTAAGGAAAGGAGAACCAGTTCGTCTCCTTGACCTGCCGCTCGCACAAGCCCGTTGGCGTGGGTGCGACGCTGCCTGGCACCTTCAAGCCGCCATAGATCATTGTCGCGGCACTCCACAACGCTACCGTTATCGGACCGAAAGTGACGGAATCCGCTTCGACTTCTTCTCTCCGTTACCGCAATGGTCCGAACGCCGGCTGATGATTCTCGGGAAGTCAGTCCCGCGCGAATCGTGCCTATTCTCGTACGTCGTTCCGGCCAATGAAGCGAATGCCGAAGAGACTTTCTTGCGGCAAAACCTGTGGCTGTCGCGCTACGGCGGATCTCGCTGAGCAACAAAGATCCATGGAAACCATTCAGCAATCTATAGAGCAACTCCACGGAGCCCTGCGCGATTACATCGAAGCAACCTATCACATTAGCGCCAAGTCGTTAATACGTAAACGCCAAGCCCTTCTAAATTCAGTAAGCGTCGTCCATCAGATACCCTACTTGGAATCCACGCCCCGATACCAAACAGGCGAGTCCTTTTCTGACATGACCGGACTCGCTCCAGCTGCACTGGAAGCCTTCACCGCGGTTTCGGAGTCCCAAGGCGATCTCCCCAAGCTCATCTACGACCCACCTTACATGCATCAGACCGAAGCGATCCGCGGGAGTTTGATCGACCGGCGCAACCTCGTCATCATGACCGGCACGGGCTCGGGCAAGACCGAGTCTTTCTTGCTTCCTATCCTCGGGAAGCTGGCGCGCGAAGCAAGCGAACAGCCCGCCGCCTTCGCTGGACCGCCCGCCATGCGAGCCCTTGTCCTCTACCCGATGAATGCCTTGGTAAACGACCAGTTGGGGCGGCTACGCGGGCTCTTCGGCGACCCCAGATTGGTATCGCTCTTCAATACTTGGGCTGGTCGGCCCCCGCGTTTTGGTCGCTACACGAGCCGTACACCATACGCAGGGGTCCGGACATCCCAGAAGGACTCCGCCAAGTTCCGCGCCTTCGACGACTTCTTCGTCGATATCGAGCGCTTGGCACTCGATCCCCGTGCCCAAGGCCATACCGAAGCTCGCAGCTTGCGACAAGCCCTAAAGGAGCGCGGAAAGTGGCCAGCAAAACCGGACCTTCAGGCATGGTTGGGCGAGAAGGGTACTAGATGGAGGGACCCCAAGACTGGTGTATTCGTCAGAGGCGTTACCTTGCCTGACGACAGCGAACTCCTTACCCGGCATGAGATCCAGAGTGCACCTCCCGATCTCCTAGTCACAAACTACTCCATGCTGGAATACATGATGATGCGCCCGATCGAGCGCCCCATATTCGACATGACCCGGTCATTCCTTGAACACAATTCGGGCGAAGACTTCTTAGTCGTTCTTGACGAAGCCCACCTCTACAGAGGAGCTGCCGGGGCCGAGGTGAGCCTGCTGTTGCGCCGACTGCGCGACCGTCTCAACGTTCCTGAGGAACGGTTCCGAGTCATCTGTGCGACCGCCAGCTTCAACGACCGCGAGTACGCTCCCGCGTTCGGTGCGCAAATGTCCGGCCTTTCCCCCGACAGTTTCGTTCCGATTTCCGGCTCGCTCGATTTCCGACCACACGACGGTCCTGGTTCCGTCCAAGATGCGGAGATTCTCGCGGATATTGACCTTGAACGGTACTACAACGAGCCCACCGACTCGGCTCGACTTTCGGTCATAAGGTCAATCGTAGATCATCGGCAGACCGAGAACGACCCTGACCCCGTTCGCACCCTCTACCACGCGCTAGCCGACTTCCCGCCTATGGGCCGCCTCATCAACATAACGATGAAGCAGGCCATCCCAGTTGCAGAGCTAAGGCACCATTTATTTCCCGACGCCAATCCGCAGACGGCCGACAATGCCGTCAATGCCCTCATGGCTCTGGGTAGCACCGCACGTTTGAATCCCAAAACGCCAAGTCTCCTGCCATGCCGCATCCACAATTTCTTCCGCGGCCTCCCGGGGCTATGGGCCTGTATGGATCCCAAATGCAGTGAGGTCAACGAATCTAAAGGAGACGGTATTTGCGGGACGCTCTATAGCCAGCCCCGCGAGTCCTGCCATTGCGGCGCCCGCGTCCTCGAACTCTATACCTGCCGCAACTGCGGTACCGCATACGCCCGAGCGTACACCGACGACATCGACTGTCCCTCCTCGCTTTGGTCCGAACCCGGAGAAAGCCTTCGCATGGCGGAAGGCGAAACAGCCCCTCTCGCCCCCCTCGATCTCCTCCTTGAGAAGCCCGCCTCACAAGAATTAGCTGAACCAGCGGACTACGATCTTGAGACAGGTCGCCTCAATCCACCCACTCTTGGTACTCGCATGCGCCGGGTCTATCTGCGGGCAGATCGACTGTCTGACTCGATCAATGAGGAAGACGATAGCGATGTGCAGGCACTTGTCTCGCCCGGTCAGTTTGCCCCATGCGCTGTCTGCCGAAAGAAGACTCGCTGGGGGACTTCATATGTTCAAGACCACCAGACCAAAGGTGATCAACCGTTTCAGGCCTTAGTGTCCAAACAGTTGCAGATACAGCCCCCTTCGCAAGCCAAGTCCACCCCCTTTGCGCCTCTCCAAGGGAGGAAGGTCCTGACCTTCTCTGACTCGCGCCAAGTCGCGGCGCGTTTGGCTCCAAATCTGCAGATGTACTCCGTTCGAGACTCGCTCCGCCCGCTCATTGCATGGGGTTATCAGCGCCTCCAAGCCGTACCCTTTCTGAGACCCAATCTCAATCTCAATGATCTCTATCTCGCTGTGCTTCTCGCTGCCCACACTCTCCATGTACGCCTACGTCCGGAGACAAAGAGCGGTGAGAGCTTCGAAGCAGATGTCATCGTGCGGCGCGCGTTCGACAGCGGTATAGCAAAGGACGACGCAGGACTATTGGGACTCTGCATGCAGATTCGATCAGAACGTCCACCTGAAGCTTTGCTGGAACAGATCGTAACCACCGTCCAGGATCGCTTTCTCGGATTCGAACCGCTTGCGCTGGCATCGCTCGCCGAACGCGACGACCTCACACACCTTCTGCACGAGCTACCCTCCATCCCTGGAGTGGCCGAATCAACTGAAGCCAAGGTGGAACTCGCCCGAGCATGGTTGCGCTGCTGGCAGAGCTATGGGTTCTGGCTTGGAGCCATGCCCCCTGTGTGGGGCCAGCGTCCACGCTCGCAAGGCATCAGCGTTCGCACGAGGAAGGGCAAGTTCAAGGCAATGCAGACCGTCTTTACCGACCGAAGAGCCAGTAAGATTTTCGATAGCCAGTGGTCAACTAGGCTGTTGGAAATGTTCACCGAGGGCACCGGCAATGGCTATTCGCGGCTGCGCGGCACCGAGCTTACACTAGCCTTCGAAGGCAAGTGGGTACGCTGCCGTAGTTGCAAGTCAGTACATCGCCCCGTATCGGCTGTAGCACACTGTCTAGATTGCGGCAGCCCAGACATCAGCGAACTCAATCCTGACCATGATCCGGTTTTTCTGGCACGCAAGGGGTTCTATCGCAATCCCGTCACTGAGGCATTAAAAGACCCACCCAAACCTCCACTTGCGCTCGTCGCTGCCGAGCACACCGCGCAGTTGAATGCGCCCCAGAACGAAGATGTGTTCTCTAAGGCGGAAGAAAACGAACTTCTATTTCAAGACATTGCGTTGGGGGAGCGTGCCAACTCCTCCACAGCTATCGATGTACTGTCGAGCACAACGACCATGGAAGTGGGCATCGACATAGGCACCCTATCCGGTGTCGCAATGCGCAACATGCCGCCGGGCCGCGCGAACTACCAGCAACGCTCTGGACGGGCCGGACGTCGAGGCAACGCTGTCGCTACCGTCGTTGCGTTCGGTAGCGCGGACAGCCACGACGAACACTACTTCGCCAGCCCTGATGGCATGATCCGCGGGGCAGTCGTCGACCCCAAGCTCACACTTGACAACCCGGATATCGCCCGACGGCATATCCGCGCCTTCCTTTTGCAGTCTTACCATCAAGACCGCATACCCGGATTGGATTCAGACTACAGTCACGACCTATTCTCGGTCCTGGGCACCGTTGCCGAGTTCCATGATCCATCTTCGATCCTCAACCGCCAAGACTTCGCCTCCTGGCTGGAGCAGTGCGAAGATGAACTCCGGAACCGCTTATCGTCATGGATTCCCGAGGAGATCAGTCCGGAAGACCGCGAATTACTGCTTACTGAATTTGTCCACGATTGCCTCGATGCCATCGACGACGCTATCGGGTCTGACGGGACTACCGCTGACGGGACCGAGGCGTCCGACGAGACGATCGAAGGCGAGTACCAGCCAGAAGAAGGAGAAGAGAGCCCACAGCAAGCACAGAATACCGACAAGCTCCTCGACCGTCTTCTCTATTGCGGCAAATTGCCGCGCTACGCTTTCCCAACCGATGTGGCGACCTTCCATGTGTTCGATCTGGACCGTTCCACGCGCTACCGTCCGATCATGCGATTCGCACCCCAACAGGGACTTTCGGTCGCGCTATCCCAATACGCACCCGGCAAGCAGGTTTGGATATCTGGCAAGTGCTACACATCGAACGCGATCTACTCCATCAATCCCAATGACCGATACGACGCATGGGACTCCAAACGCATCTACATGGAGTGCGACGTCTGCGGCTTTGCGAACACCTACGTGATCGGCCAAGCTCAGCGGAACGAGACGCGAGATTGCCCAGCCTGCGGTGGCGAACAGACATTTGGCCCTGGGCGATATTGGCTGCGCCCGCCCGGCTTTGCGCACCCCGTTGACACCGAAGAGGTTACTTCCCCGGACGACATTCCAGAGACAAGCTACGCGACCCGCGCCAAGCTGACGATGGACACTCCTGACGAAACCGAGGCTTGGACCGTCCTCAATGATCGTCTCCGAGTGCTCCCATCAAGAAAACACCTTCTGGTGTCCAACACAGGCCCGAAAGACGACGGATATACCTACTGCACCAAATGTGGCCGCATCGAGGCAACCGCCGCCCGTTCCCACACACTTCATGGCTCACACCGGAAGCCTTACCCAGACGACGATGACAAGACCATCTGTGACGGGATCAATCCGACTCGTCACCTAGTCTTGGGTACCGACTTCATTACCGACATCGCACTATTCTCATTGCGCGTGGAATCTCCGATGAGCCTCAAACCCGGTCACACCTCCACACTCGTAGCGCTACGAACCGTAAGCGAAGCCCTGGCCGCCGCAGCGTGCCAACTCCTTGAACTCGAACCGGGCGAACTCATGGCAGAGTTTCGCCCAGCGCTCACTCCTGCTGGCACGACTGGCCTTGAAGCGGAAGTCTTTCTGTACGACACCCTTCCGGGCGGCGCTGGATTCTCGACTCAGCTTCCTGATTTGTCTTTGGAGCTATTCCAGACGGCGCTCGACCTCCTCAAGAATTGCGAAGAGGGCTGCGATGCTTCGTGCTACCGCTGCCTGCGCAGCTTCAAGAACAAGTTCGAGCACGCGCTCCTCGACCGCCATGTCGGAACCCAACTACTCCATTATCTTATTGACGGGCACCTTGCCGACTTCAGCCCAAGTCGTATAGCTTCCTCGACCACATTGCTCCGCAACGACCTTGAACGTCAGTATGTAAACGTGATGCAAATCGAATCGACTGTGCTCCTAAAAGCAAACGACGTGCCGACCACAGCACCAATTCTGGTCACGACAAAGGAAGGAAGAAGGATTGTCATTGCTCTCTCGGCCCCTCTGACCCCAAACCACCCTGCTGATCGTTCAGTCGCCAATCTCGACTTGATTGGACAATTTCCGGTGATCATCGAAAACGAGCTCGTTGTCCGTGGAAATCTTCCCGCTGCGACGCGGCGGATTGTGACCAAAATTAAGCGAATCTCAGATCAGTAACGGAAACGGGCTGTGCATGACGATAAAGCAGGATTGCGCCAAGGCGCTTTCCCAAGCCGAGTGGCGGAGCCCTAATCCTTTGAGTGATTGATATACGCCATTGACTTACATACGTCATTGGCGTAGCCTTTCCCAATGAAGCTCACCTTCATAGAGACGCCGGTGTTTACCGAACTCATCACCGATCTCCTGGAAGATAAAGACTACCAACAAATGCAGGAGTATCTGCTGATTTATCCGACAGCTGGCGACGTTATCGTCGGCACGGCAGGCTGTAGAAAGCTTCGTTGGCGAGTTTCAGGCCGAAAAGGCGGTAAGAGCGGTGGAATGCGAGTGATCTATTACTTCATGAGCGCGGCGGATCAGATCATTTTCCTCCTGGCGTACGATCATCGATCCGTTGACGACCTGACGCCGAATCAGAAGCGACAACTGGCGAACATCGTCAGGCAGTTGAAATAGAGGTTGGAACTATGGATAAAGAACTTTTTGAAAAACTGATCGAAAGTGCCTCACAGGCGGCTGAAATTGCCCGCGGGGAGCGCAAACCATCTCGGACCTTCGAGATGACTTCCGACATTGTGCGAGAAATCCGCGAGAGCACCAGTTTGTCCCAGGAAAAGTTCGCGGGCCTCTTTCATATTTCGGTCGGCACACTTCGAAATTGGGAACAGGGGCGACGCCGACCTGACGGACCTGCGGCTGCCTTGTTGATTGCGATCAAGAACGATCCGGAGCATGTAGTTGCTGCACTGAATTCCGCTGCGTAGATCCCTCAGATCATCTTTAGCGGCTTATGGCGTCTGGTTGCAGCCCTTTTCCGGAGGAGGATTTGGCTGGCTGTAGCCGACCGCCAGATCACCTTCCCTGGTAATCACGATGTCGATGTGGTCGTCGTAGGGCACGTCCGCACAGCCTTCGATCCTTCCCTGAGACCATTCCTTCGGGCCCTCGTGATCGCCCCGATCGGTACGGAGAATCCGCGAAGGTTGCACTCCGGCCCTTATGTAGCGCTCCACGGTGGCCGTTCGGGGAAGTTCGTAGATTGCGGTTCCCGACTGGAAAATGACCCATTCCGGAGCGACGCCGGCAACGAAATCGGGCGAACTGGAGCTGATCGACCCGTTATGGGGCGCAACGATGACATCGGACCTGATTTCCACGGAATCCGAGTTTTCAAGCATGTACTTTTCGGTGGCTATCGGGTCATCGCATTCGTCAATCTCATAATGCTCACAGCCTATGGCATCACCGGTGAACATCACGGACCGGCCGGCGAACTCAAGGCGGATCACGATAGTGGGCGCGTTGCGCTGATGGGCCGGTTGGAGTTCGCCCCATTCCTCCGGCGGCACGGCAAAACCGGACAGCACCGTCAGCGTCGTCTCGCCGAATTGAAACCGTGTTCCGGCCGGAAGGTCCTGCTCGCTGAGGTCCAGCACTTGGGCGCCCTCTGCCCTGATCGCCCTGTCCGTTTCCTCCCAGACCTCCAGGTCCGACTGGAACGCCGTTGCTTTCTTCCCGGCTCGAATGATCTTGCTGACCCTATAGGCTCCGAGAACCTCGGCCGCGCCGCCGATATGGTCCATATCCGCGTGACTGAGGATCATGAGGTCGATGACCTCCGAGCGCGGAATGACCTGCTCGACGGCTGCCAGTGTTGCTCGCCGCTCCCAGTCCTCCCATCGCCCCGTGTCATAGACCAGGTAATAATGATCCCGCTCGCCCGATTCGTCCGCGGCGGGCATTCTCACGACAGCGGCGTTGCCGTGTCCTACATCAATAACGCGCACATGCAGGTCCGCGTCGCCGGCAACAGACGCCTGCGCTGAGGCGTTCAACACAAACAGCGCCAGCGGGGCAAGTTTCGATGCCCAATCCCGCAAACAACTTTGTGGCGTCACGCCGCTACGTTACGCGGATGACGATCTTGCCGATCTTCTCGCCGCTTTGCATGTAGTCGATCGCGTCGTAGACGTCGTCCCAGTCGAAAACCCGGTCGATTACGGGCCTGATGTCGTTGCGGACCATGGCCCGGATGAGATCAACGAACATGCGCCGGCTGCCGACGATGATGCCTCGCACGGTGAGGTTCTTGAGAATGAGGTTGGGGAGCCTGGTCAGGACCGGCGGCTCCTGCGGTTCCTGGTGGTGGACCACGGGGTTGGCGCCGATATGCATGATGCGGCCGTTGGAGGCCGCGGCCATCAGGCAGTTCTCCATTTCGCCCAGTCCCACGTTGTTGAGAATGATGTCGGCGCCCTCGCCATCGGTGAGTTCCAGGACTTCCTCGGGCCAGTCCGGATTGCTTCGGTAGTTCACGCCGAGATCGGCGCCTAGTTCCTTCAGGCGGGCCAGCTTCGCGTCGCTCGATGACGTCATGATGCATCGCGCGCCCAGCATCTTCGCCCATTGCATTCCGAACACGGACACCGCGCCGGAACCCAGCGTCAGCACCGTATCGCTGGCCCTTGCCGCGCCCGCTTCCACCACGGCGTTCCAGGCGGTGAGGCCGGGGCTTTGCAGGGTGCTGGCCTCTTCATAGCTCAGGCTGTCGGGCAGCCTGATCAGCGCCGCCGCCGGCACCACGACCTGCTCGGCCAGAAAGCCGTCGAGGGTGACGGCGTAGTCCTTTTCCGCCATCGACGCGTGCCAGTCGCCGTCCAGCCATTGCCAGTAATGGCTCATGGTCACGCGGTCGCCGACCTTGACGTTTTCCACGCCGGCGCCCACGGCGATGATGTCGCCGGCATTGTCGCTCAGCGGGACGCGGGTGTGAGGCATGACGGTCTTGCCCAGACTGCCGTGCATGATCGTGAGATCGCGGGCGTTGATGCCGGTCGCGCGCACCCGCATGACCGCTTCGCCGTGGCCGGGAACCGGCTCGGGCCGCTCGACAGCGTGCAGGGCCAGGCCCTTGCTGTAGTCCCCTATTTCGAAGACTTTCATGGCGCGCCGATTCAGCGCGGCTACGACCCGTAGGTGTCCTTGTATTCCTCTATGTAGTCGTGGTACTCCGTCCAGTTCTCCACGTCGAAGATTTTCGGCGCCTTCAATTCCAGCGAGCGGCGGGCGGCGGGCGGCAGTTCATCGACGCTGGCCAGCTTGGTGCCGTAGGCCCGGCCGTAACTGCGGCCCTCGTGGCCGCCCATGCCGACCCAGGGCCCCCAGCTCACCAGGTTCTGGAACTGGCAGAAGGCCGGTGCGTTATTGATGTCCGGATTGGCCACGTCCTCCAGCCGGGCGGCGTGGACGAACAGGGAATCCCAGTAGTGGGTGCGGCCGGGCGATTCCTTCGGCCACTCTTCCGGGTCGAAGGGGCTGGGATAGGAAAAATGCGAGGCGACGGGCACGAACACCATGCCGCCGTACGTTTCCATGCGCAGGGTATCGGGATGGACCGTGGCCTCTGGCGGCGTTTCCACTCCGTCGGCGCCCATTTTCACGTTCAGCGGTCCGCCCAGGAAGGTCCAGGGCTCCCGGACCTCTCCCGTAATCGGGTTCTCCCAGGTCTCCAGCACCTCGTCCGTGTCGAACTTGCAATAGACGCCGCACTCGAACACCTTGAATGCGTACTGGTCGTTCTCCAGCGGACGGCACTGCGTGACGTTCAGGTTGTTCATCGTGAAAAGCGGTATGAGGTTGCCGTCGTGCATGTAGGCGTAGAGGTGCAGGCGGTAGAACCTGTACACGGTCTCCTCCGCGGCCGAACCCGATACCTTGGCGCGCACGCGGGCGCGAACGGAAGGGTCTTCGAGGTCGAGCGTCGGTGATGTCTCGGCCGCGCATCCGGAAAGCACGCCGCCCGTCAAAGCTGTTCCGGCGCCCGCAAGTATGGCGTCCCGCCTGGTTAACGCAAATCGTCCCATATTCCCCACCTCCTCTGGTCGCGTGGTTTGCCTCCGGGATGAGGGGCGATGATAGCGCGGCTCTTTCGAGGGCGAGACGCCCTCGCGCCCAGGGCTATTTCATGGGGTTGTTCTCGTCCATGAACGCGCCGTCGATCAGGGTGACGCCCTTTTCCCTGGCCTTGGCGATCATGGCCTTCAGCGCCACGCCGCGAACAAAGCCGGGAATGCGCTCGATATAAGGCGCCGCATCCTCCGCGAACTTCACCTCTTCGTCGATCTCGTTGGCTTCCGCCAAAGCACTGTCGTCAGACATTTTCAGTCACCTCCGTGGCCCAACTATAGGCCAACAATCCGTCGGCGAGCTTGGGCTCGAACCAGGTGGACTTGGGCGGCATGATCTCGCCGGCGCCTGCCACGTCCATCAGCGCCTGCATGGGCGTGGGATAAAGCGCTATGGCGACCGACGCATCGCCGCTGTCCACGCGCCGCTCCAGCTCTTCGAGACCGCGCGCGCCGCCCACGAAGTCGATGCGCGAATCGGTGCGCGAATCCTCGATGCCGAGGATCGGCGCCAGCAGGTGCTCCCCAAGCAGGCTGACGTCGAGGCTGCCGACCGGATCGTTTTCGGGCGTCAGTCCGGCGCGCAGGCGGGCCCGGCGCCAGCTTCCGTTCAGGTACACCCCGAATTCTCCCGCACGCTCGGGCCGCGCCGGTCCGGATGAGGGCGCAACCTCGAAGCTCTCGTTCAGCGCCGCCAGAAAGGCGCTGGAACTGAGGCCGTTGAGGCCTGAAACGACGCGGTTGTAGTCGAGTATTCGCAGCTCTTCGGCGGGAAAAGTGGCGCCCAGCAGCCATTGCGCCTCCGGGCGGCCCGAAAAGGCCTCGGCGGCCCGGTTGCCTGCCGCGACGCGGTGATGCCCGTCGGCGATGAAAAGCTCCCCCAGCTCCGCGGCGGCCTGGGTTATTCGCGCGATGGCTACCGCGTCGCGCACCGGCCAGACGCTGTGTTCGGTCACGGCGCCGCCCTGGCTGAGGCTTGTCCGGCAATCCGGCTCGGCCTGGGTAGCCTCTTCTATCACGGCTGCGAGATCGGTATGCCGGCGATGCGCCAGCATGACCAGCCCGGTCTGCGCTTCCAGCGCCTGAATGAGCAACGCGCGGTCGGTTTCCTTGTCCGGCCGGGTGAGCTCGTGGCGGCGCAGGGTTCCGGCGCGGTAGCAGTCCACCGACACGAGCAGCACGACGCCGGTCTGCGTGTGCGGGCCGGCTGCCACCCGGTACACGTAATAGGCCGGCTGCGCGTCCCGCGCGATCGCGCCTCGGGCCAGCAAGCCGTCGAGCGAGTTGCGGGCCGCCGCGTAGCGCTCACCGGCGGTCGGATCGGCCTCGGGCGGCATGGCGGCTTCGGGCAGCGACACGCGCAGAAAATCATGCGGGCGGTCGGCAACGCGCGCCCGGGCCTCATCCGTGCTGACCACGTCGTACGGCGGCGCGATCGTCTGCGCCGCCATTCCGGCGGCCGGGCGCAGCGCGGCAAAGGGGGCAACGCGGAACCCGGGGGGCTGATCAGCGGCCATGGTTTTTTCTCAGTCCGAAGTGGAGGCGCTGCCGCGGCCTTCGAGGGCGGGATGCCCTCGTTCCCGCGGTGTCTTTCGCATGCGGCAGGTCAGATCAGGTCGAGCACTTCGAAGGCGACACGGTCGCCGGATTCCAGCGCGCCTTCCATGCCGCGGTTGGCCACGGCCGTATGTTCGCCGCAAAAGTGCACGCGGCCATGCTGTTTCCCCACCTCGGGCGCATATTTCATGACCTGGCCGGGCTTCCAGACAGCCCAGTCGCCCACCGAATCGGGGTCGTTGAACCACGACTGGTAGGCCATGACCTCGAGCTGGCCCTTGGCGGCCGGGCGCAGGCGCTCGATGTCCGCGACGATGCGTGCGGCTGCCTCCTCGTCCGACAACTTGTCCTGCTCGACCGCCAGCCCGCCGCGCGTCCAGCTCGTGAGGCTGGTGACTTCGTCCGGCGTGTCGCCCTTGCGCTCGCCGACCACCATTCCGGCCAGCGAATCGGTCCACATGTTGGGCGAAAGGCCGTCGTCCTCCCAGAAGGGACGCTTCGCGACCATGTGCAACTGGTTGAGTATCTGGGAATCGACGTTTTGCGCCGCCTCCGCCTGCAATCCTTCAAGCCCAGGCTCCAGGTTCAGGTGACGCAGCAGGGAGCATGGGAGCGAGCAGACCACGCGGCCGGCGTGATGGCGGCTGCCGTCCTCGCAATGCACTTCGACGCGGGAACCGGTATCGCTGATGCCCGTGACGCGGCGCTCCAGCAGCACCTCCGAGTTCAACGCCGCGGCCATGGCCTCGGGTATCGACTGGTTGCCGTTCACTGCCGTGTACGCGGACCCGCCGTCCGGCCCGGTAAACCCCTCCACAGCGGCCGCGAAGCGCATCGCGAACAGCACGAGCGCGGCCGACACCTCGTCGGCGTTGTTGCCCCAGCCCGGGTTGTTGTTGTAACAAAGGTCCACGATCGCATCGGTCTCGCCCTGACCGGTCAGGTATTCGCGCAGCGACACGTCCAGGTGGGCAAACTCGGGCGATACCCAGTCCGGCGGCGTCGGGTAGGGATTGTTCGTGAACATCTTGAACCCCAGGTAGGCCCAGGGCGGGAACTGGCGGGACTGCTCCGGCAGCGGGTTCAGTTCGTGCGTGGGCCATTCCTCCGTAGGAATGATCTCGCCGTTCAGAGCCAATGTGCGCACGCGGAAGAACTCGACCATCGCGTCCAGGTTCACCAGGCCTACGCCAAGCTCCTGCACCACCTGCATCAGGCGCGCGTAGCCGGCCCCGAAGCTGGTGCCTCCGGCTTCGGGTGATCCGGGAATGTGCCGGTAGGACAGGATGCGCCCGCCCACACGGTCGCGCGATTCCAGCACCGTGACGCTCAAGCCTTCCGACTCGAGCAGCCGCGCCGCCTGCAGGCCGGACAGCCCGGCGCCGATCACGATGACGTCACTTTCGGTAGTGGGCCGCCGGCCGCACCCGGCCAGAACGGCCGCCGCGGCGCCGATCCCCATTAGCGCCTCGCGCCGATTCAATCTGGTCACTATTTCCCGCCTCCTCCTGCCAAGGATGGACGCAAGAGTATAAGGCCCTCCGAAACGTCGCGCGCGAGACCGCGTAGCGGATAAACTGAGCGGATGCGTCTATTGATTGCGGGCGGCGGGCCGACCGGGCTGTACCTGGCCATTTCCATGCTGCGGCGCTCGTCGAACCACCGCATCACCGTGCTGGAACGCAACCGGCCCGACGACACCTTCGGCTGGGGCGTGGTCTTTTCCGACGCGACGCTCGAAAACCTGACCGAAAACGACCCGAAGACCGCCGACGAAATCCGCGGCCGTTTCACCCACTGGGACGACATCGAAGTGCACTACCGTGGCCGCAAACTCCAGTCAGGAGGTCACGGCTTCTGCGGAATCGGGCGCAAGCGGCTGCTGCGCATTCTCCAGCGCCGGGCATCGGAACTGGGCGCGGAACTGCGCTTCGAGACCGAGGCGGAACCGGACCTCGACCGGTATCGCGACCACGACCTGGTAGTTGCGACCGACGGCGTCAACAGCCGCTTCCGCCAAGCCTACGCTCCGCACTTCGACGTGGAGATCCAGGCCCGGCCGAATTACTTTCAATGGCTTGGCACGCACAAGCACTTCGAGGCCTTCAATTTCATATTCAGGGAACTTGAGGAGGGCTGGATCTGGGCGCACGCCTACCGTTTCGAGGACGGCCTTTCGACCTTTATCCCCGAGTGCAGCCCGGGCACCTGGGAGCGGCTGGGGTTCGGCGAAATGGGCCAGGAGGAGAACTGCCGGGCGCTGGAAAGGATATTCGCGCGGCACCTGGGCGGACACCGGCTGATGAGCAATGCCGGCCATATCAAGGGGCATGCCTGGCTGAACTTCCGACGGGTGCATTGCGGGAAGTGGCGTCACCGCAATTTGATCCTGGCCGGCGACGCGGCACACACGGCGCACTTCTCGATCGGTTCCGGCACCAAGCTGGGGCTGGAGGACGCCATCGAGCTGGCCGAGGCGCTGAACGGTGGCGGCGGCACCGACGAGGCCCTCCAGGAATACGAGGAGAGCCGCCGGCTGGAGGTGATCAAGCTGCAGTCGGCGGCGCGCAATTCCACCGAGTGGTTCGAGAACGTCCCCCGCTATGCGCGGTTCGCGCCGCAGCAGTTCAACTATTCGCTGCTGACCCGCAGCCAGCGCGTCAGCCACGAGAACCTGAGGCTGCGCGACAGCCGCTGGCTCAAGCGGATGGAGCGCTGGTACAGCCGGCGGGAAACGGGCAGCTCCCGCGCGGTCGCGCCGATGTTCGTGCCTTATCGAATCAAGGAGCTGGAGCTGTCCAACCGCGTGGTGGTGGCGCCGATGGACATGTACAGCGCGGTGGACGGAACCGTCGGCGACTTTCACCTCGTGCACCTGGGATCGCGCGCGCAGGGCGGCGCGGGACTTGTGTTCACCGAAATGAGTTGCGTGTCGCCCGAGGGGCGGATCACGCCGGGCTGCGCCGGCATGTACCGCCCGGAGCATGCCGACGCCTACCGGCGCATCGTGGACTTCGTGCACGAACACAGCGAGGCCCGGGTCGCGCTGCAGATCGGTCATTCCGGTCCCAAGGGCTCGACGCGCCTGATGTGGGACGGGATGGACCAGCCGCTGGAGTCCGGGAACTGGCCGGTGATGGGACCGTCGGAGAAGACCTACCGGCGCGGCGGCCAGGTTCCCCGGCCCATGACCCGCGCCGACATGGACGAGGTCGTGGAGCAATTCCGGCAAGCGACCCGGCTCGGCCTCGAGGCCGGCTTCGACTGGCTGGAGCTGCATTGCGCCCACGGCTATCTGCTGTCCTCGTTCATCTCGCCGCTGTCCAACCGGCGCCGCGACGAATACGGCGGGTCGCTCAGGCGCCGCCTGCGGTTCCCGCTGGAGGTGCTGGAAGCCGTGCGCGCCATCTGGCCCGACGAGCGGCCCCTGTCGGTGCGGATTTCGGCCACCGACTGGGTCAGGAGCGGCGTCACCGGCGAAGACTCGGTGGAGATCGCGCGCGCCATGACCGCGGCCGGCGCGGACATCATTCACGTATCGGCCGGACAGACCACCACGCGCGCGCGGCCGGTCTACGGCCGCATGTTCCAGACGCCGTTCTCGGACCGGATCCGCAACGAGGCCGGCGTGCCCACGATCGCGGTCGGCAACATTTACGAGACCGACCACGTCAACAGCATCCTGGCCGCCGGCCGCGCCGACCTGTGCGCGCTGGCGCGGCCGCATCTGAGCGATCCGTACTGGACGTTGCACGCGTCCACGTCGCTGGGCTACGGCCGGCAGCACTGGCCCATACAATACCTTTCGGGCAAAGAACAGGCCGAGCGCCTTGCGGCCCGGGCGGCACTGTTGCAGGAAGCAGACATATGAACTTCAGTCCGGAGCATTTCCTGATGGAATTGCGCGGGCGCGTGGCCGTCATTACGCTCAATCGTCCGGAGCGCAAGAACCCGCTGACGTTCGATTCGTACGCGGAACTCAGGGACACCTTCTCGGCGCTGGACCGCGAGGCGGGGCCTCGCGCAATCGTGATTCATGGCGCGGGCGGTAATTTCTGCTCCGGCGGGGACGTGCGCGAGATCATCGGCCCGCTGCTGGAGATGAACGGGACGGACCTCCTGAATTTCACCCGCATGACCGGCGACCTGGTCAAGGCCATGCGCTCGTGCCCGCTGCCCGTCATCGCCGCAATCGACGGTATTTGCGCCGGGGCCGGGGCGGCGATCGCGATGGCCGCCGACCTGAGGGTCGGAACCGCGCGCAGCCGCACCGCCTTCCTTTTCACCCGCGTGGGACTGGCAGGCTGCGACATGGGAGCCTGCGCCCTGCTGCCGCGCATCATCGGCCAGGGGCGGGCCACGGAACTGTTGCTTACCGGACGTTCGATGAGCGGCGACGAGGCGCGGGAAACCGGTTTTTTCAACCGCCTCGAGGAACCGGAACGGCTTCTGGACGAGAGCCTTGAATGGGCCGGGCAACTTGCATCCGGCCCCAACTTCGCTCATGCCATGACCAAGAACCAGCTCAACCTGGAGTGGGACATGCCCCTGGACCTGGCGATCGAGTCGGAGGCGCAGGCGCAGGCCATCTGCATGCAGACCAATGATTTCCGGCGCGCCTACGAGGCCTTTGTCAGGCGCGAACGACCGGAATTCGCGGGAGACTGACCGGTAGTGAGCGTGCTGCGTCCCAGCCAGGCCGATCTGCTGCGCCTTGCGCTGGACACCGGCGCCTTGCTGTTCGGCGAATTCACGACCAAGGGCGGGCGGGCAAGCCCTTATTTCTTTAACTCGTCGAAGCTGTGCACCGGACGCGGATCACTGGTGGCCGGCCAGGCTCTTGCGGAAGCGGCGATCGCATCGGGGCTGCGTTTCGACATGCTGTTCGGCGCGGCCTACAAGGGCATACCGCTGGCCGCCATTACGTCGCTGGCCCTGGTCCAGGGCTACGGTCTGGACACCCCGTACGCGTACAACCGCAAGGAACGCAAGGATCACGGCGAAGGGGGAGCGGTGGTGGGGGCGGAACTGAGCGGTCGCGTGCTGATCGTCGATGACGTGCTGACCGCCGGCACCTCGGCGCGCGAGGCGGTGAGCCTGGTGCAGGAGGCAGGGGCCCAGCCCGTGGGTCTGCTGTTGTTGCTGGACCGGCAGGAACGCGGTTCCGGCAAGCTAAGCGCGGCCGGCGAACTGGCCGACCGCTTCGGGATCGGCGTCTGCTCCGTATTCGGTCTGGACAGCCTGCTCAGTGCGATGCGCGCAACCGGGTTGGACCCCGAAGCCCGGGAGCGGATTGCGGCGTACCGAAAAAAATACGGCGCGGACTAGTCGCGGCCGGTGTGGCCGAAGCCGCCCTCGCCCCGCTCGGACACCGTAAACTCGTCGACCACATCGAAGCGCGCCCGCGCCACCGGCAACAGGACCAGTTGCGCCACCCGCATTCCGTCTTCCAGCACGAAGGGTTTGTCGCCACGGTTCCAGCACGACATCATGATCTCCCCCTGGTAGTCGGAGTCGATCAGTCCCACCAGGTTGCCGAGCACCACGCCGTGCTTGTGGCCGAGGCCGGAGCGCGGAAGAATGACCGCGGCCAGTTCGGAATCGGCGATATGCAGGGCGATGCCGGTATGCACCAGGCGGGTCTCGCCCGGCTCGAGCGTCAGCGGCTCATCGAGGCAGGCGCGAAGGTCCATCCCGGCCGATCCCTGCGTTTCATAACGGGGCAGCCGGGCCTTTTCGTTGAGAATCCGTAGCTGGATCGCGCGATCCCGCTGATCCGCGGGCCGCGCCGGACGACTCACTGCGCCGAACTCCGGGACCGCAGCAGCGTTACTTTCTCCAGGCCGCAGCGTTCGGCGATCAGGCCGATCAACTGCCGCGCCATCTCCGCCTTGGAGCACTTCCCGATCCGCCGGCCACCGCCTTCCCATACGACCCTTGCCGAGGTTTCCACGTCACCGAACCCGCGACCCTTGCCGACGCGGTTACCCACCACCATGTCCACGCCCTTGGCTTCAAGCTTGGCGCGGGCATTCTCTTCCACCTGCTGCGTCTCGGCTGCGAAGCCGACCAGGAAAGGCCGCTCGGGCAGTTGGGCCACGCCGGCCAGGATGTCGGGCGACGGCTTCAGTTCCAGCGAGCCGGCGGAATTGCTGCGCTTCAGTTTCCGCGGGCTGTAGCGCGCCGGCGTGTAGTCCGACACGGCGGCGCAGGCGATGAATACATGACAGCCGGGCGCCCGCTTCATCACCGCGCCCAGCATTTCCTCGGCGGTAACCACGTCCAGGCGTTCGACTCCCGGCGGCGTCGGCCGCGCCGTGGGACCGGTCACCAACTGAACGTCGGCGCCGGCCCTCGCCGCCGCTTCGGCAAGTTCGAATCCCATCGCGCCGGTGCTCCGGTTCGACAGGAACCGCACCGGATCGATCGGTTCCCGCGTCGGTCCGGCCGTTATCAGCACCCGCTGCCCGGCCAGTTGGTCCGATACGCCGACGCTCCGCTCCACGGCCTCGATGATTTCCGGCACCGCGCTCATGCGACCCTCGCCGACATCGCCGCAGGCCTGCTGTCCGTGATCGGGACCCACCAGTACGCATCCGCGTGCGCGCAGCGCGGCGCAGTTTTCCTGCGTGGCGCGGTTGCTCCACATATTGCGATTCATGGCCGGCGCCACCAGCACGGGGGCATTGCTCGCCAGGCATACCGTGCCCAGCAGGTCGGAAGCTTCGCCGCGGGCCAGGCGCGCGATCGTGTTCGCGGTGGCCGGAGCGATGACGATGCAGTCCGCCCACCTCGCCAGCTCGATATGGCTCATCGCCGCCTCCGCGGCCTCGTCCCAGAGCGAGCAGCGCGCCGGCGCCCCCGTGACCGCCTGCATCAGAAGCGGGGAAATCAGCTTCGCGCCGCCCTCGGTCAGGACCGCGCGAACCTCGGCGCCATGCTCGGCAAGCCGGCGCGCCAGCTCCGGCGCGCGGTAGGCCGCGACGCTGCCGCTCACGCCCAGCAGGATTTTCTTGTTCGTCAGGATGTGCATCGTTGCCTCCCATTATCCCAGCAAAAGCGCCCCGGCGTTCCAATTCTCGGCAAACGCGCCGCCATTCGTGCTTTGCTCCACGCCCGCCGGCTTGCAAACTGCACGCATGGCCGGTTCAAGGATTAGCCAGTGGCCGAGTGCTCAGCGACCCCGGGAACGGTTACTGAGCGAGGGAGTCGACAGCGTCTCGGATGCCGAACTGCTGTGCATTCTTCTGGGATCGGGAGCCGCGGGCGTGTCGGCGCTGGAGCTTGCGCAGGAATTGCTGGTGCGCTTCGGCGGCATGCGCGGGATCTTCGCGGCCACGCCCCGCGAACTCGCCGGGGTGCACGGAATCGGCGCGGCCAAGGCCACCGTGATCGCGGCGGCGCGCGAATGCTACGCCCGATCGCTGAAGGAGAAGATCACGACGGGACGCCGGCTAAGCAACTCGGCCGACAGCGAGCGGTTTCTGCTGGCCCGGCTGCGGGACCGCCGCTACGAGACCTTTTGCTGCATGTTCCTCGATTGCCGAAACCGGGTTCTGGCCTTCGAAGAGATCTTTCACGGCACCCTCGACAGCGCCATGGTCTATCCTCGGGAAATCGTGCGCCGAGCCATGGAACGAAACGCTGCGGCGGTCATTCTTGCCCACAACCACCCGTCCGGCGTGGCCGAGCCCAGCCAGGCGGACCACCTGATTACCGAGCGCATCCGCAAGGCGCTGGAGTTGATCGACGTTCGGGTGCTGGACCACTTCATCGTCGGACACGACGGATGCGCCTCGCTGGCGCGCCTGGGCGCGCTCTAGAACTTCAGTCCCGTAGCGAGTCCAGCGCCCCGTCGCGGGTCGCATGCACGGGGATGATCTTGTCGAAGCCTGTCATCTCGAAAACGATCCTGACGCGCGGCGCCATGCAACATAGTGCGAATTTCACGCCCTGCTCCTGCAATTCCCGGGCAATCAACAGGAAAGCGCTCAGTCCCGCGCTGCTGACTTCGGTGACTTCATGGCAATCGACGACGACCGTTTTTTCGTCGCCCAACACGGCCTGCATGGAACGCTTGAAATCCAAAGCGCTCGATCCGTCGATGCGGCCTGCCGCGAAGGCAATCAGCGTTCCGTCTAGAGTCTCGGTGCGAATCTGCATCGGACCAGTGGCTCCCCCCGCCCCCAACAAAGCCAACGCTTATCGCATTCTAGCACCCGCGAGGCGGCGCACGATGCACGCTGAAACTACTTGATCTTGGCTTCCTTGTAGGTGACGTGCTTGCGCGCGCGCGGGTCGTATTTCTTCACTTCCATCTTCTCCGGGTGCGTCCTGCGGTTCTTCGTGGTGGTATAGAAGTGACCCGTCCCGGCCGTGGAAACCAACCTGATTTTCTCTCGCATCCCGATAGCTCCCCAGGCCGCGCCTTATACCCGCTCGCCTGCCGCGCGCAGATTCGCCAGCACCGTGTCGATGCCGTCGCGGTCGATGATCTTCAGCCCCTTGCGTGAAACCCGCAAGGTGACATAGCGCTTTTCGCTCTCCACCCAGAAGCGGTGCGTGTGGAGGTTGGGCAGAAAACGGCGGCGGCGCTTGTTATGCGCGTGCGAAACAGTGTTGCCCGACATGGGCCGTTTACCCGTGACCTGACATACGCGTGACATGATTTTTCCCCGGCGAGCGCCGACTGAGGGCGGCATTTTATAGCAATACGGCAAGCGCGCGGGTAAAGGCGGAATCAGCGGCGCCGCGATCCGAAGTATGCGATTGCCATGGTCAGGATCAGCGGAAGCAGCCGTTCGGCCCAGTCGCCCGGCGTGTTCTCCTGCCAGTTCAGCAGCACCGTGAACACGAAACCGCAGCACAGCACGGCCAGAGCATAGGCGGGCCGCACGGGGCGGCGCAGCACCGTCATGACCACCAGGGGCGCGAACGAAGCGCCCAGGGCGTGCCAGGCGAACAGCACCCGGGTGAAGATCGCCTCGGGCGCAAACAGCGCGATTGTCGTGGCGCCGACCGTGATTCCGGCCACAACGATGTAGGTGGACCTGAGGCCCTTGCGCTCGCGCACGCTCTCCAGTCGCCAGTCGCGCGAGGCGGCGGCCGCGCCGGCCAGAAGCTGGCTGTCGGCGGTGGACATGATGGCGCTGAGCACCGCCGCGATCACCAGTCCCGACAGCACCGGGGGCAGCAGGCTCGCGGCGGTCTCGAACAGGACCGTCTCCGGGTTGCCGAGACCGGTAAACAACACCCTTCCCGCCAGGCCCAGCGCGGTCATGCCGGAAAGCACCAGCACGACCCAGGAAAGGGCGATGATCCGGCCCTGGCGGATGGCCTTGTCGTCCCGGGCGGCCATGTAGCGGTTGACCACGTGCGGCTGTCCGGGCTGGGCAAGACCGACGGAGAGGCAGCCGACCACGAATCCCACGCCGGCAATGCCCGCGTTGGCGGGCGTCAGCCGCAGAGCGCCGTCGTCGGCAAGCGCGGCCAGCGCCGGCCCGTGCAGGTCGGCCAGGGCGAACAGGGCAACCGCCGGCAGGGCAACCGCCACGAACACCATCAGCAGTCCCTGCAGCGTGTCGGTAACGCTCACCGCCAGAAAGCCCCCGAGCATCGTATAGGCCAGAATGATCGCGGCTCCCAGGATGATGCTTGTGTCGCCGGGCAGGCCCAGCGCCTGGCTGAACGCGTCGCCGGCGGCCTGAAACTGCGCGGCGACGTAGAAAACGAATGACACGAGGATGATCAGCGAAGCGAGCTTGCGCGACGCGCGCCGGACGGCATCGTCGCCGTCGCCCAGGAGCAGCTCGGTAAGGGTCAGCGCGCCGGTACGGCTTGCGATGACGCGCAACCGCGGTCCCACCCAGAACCAGTTGATGATGTATCCCAGTATCACGCCCCCGCAAAGCCATACGGCAGGCAGGCCCTGGGTCAGCGCAAAACCGCTGACGCCGAGCAGGGTCCAGGCCGATGCCGCGCTGGCCGACGAGCTGATGGACGTGACCCAGGCGCCGATGCTCCTGCCGCCCAGGAAGAACTCGCCCTGGTCCTGCGAACGGCGCCAGGCCCACAGGCCGATGCCGAGCAGGACCAGCTTGTAGCAGATCAGCGTCGCGATGACGGTCGCGTTGCTACTCATGTTTTTCGGAAATCCGCCGTGAACCGGCTATCGCGATGCACATGGTGACGATGAACGGAACCAGGCGCTCCAGCCAGTCTCCCGGCGTATCGGGCAGCTGGTGCAGCAGCACGGTGAAGGTAAAGCCGCAGATCAGCACCGCCAGCGCATAGCCCGACCTGACCTGTCTTCCCAACACGGCCATGTAGACCAGCGGGGCCAGCGAGGCGCCCAGCGCATGCCAGGCGAAAAGGACGCGCAGGAATATCGACTGGGGCGCGAAGAGCGCGAGAAGCGTGGCCCCGACGGTTATCGCGGTCACGGCGGCGTAGGTGAACTTGAGCCCGACCGCCCGGCGCGCCCGCTTGAGGTTCCAGTCGCGCGAAATGGCGGCGGCCCCGGTCAGGAGCTGGCTGTCGGCGGTGGACATGATGGCGCTCAGGACCGCCGCGATCACGATGCCGGCCAGG
Organism: Gammaproteobacteria bacterium; assembly: GCA_965116895.1. Classification (GTDB taxonomy): domain Bacteria; phylum Pseudomonadota; class Gammaproteobacteria; order Steroidobacterales; family Foliamicaceae; genus Foliamicus. The sequence continues at coordinate 2,688,068 of OZ220729.1, forward strand.
ATCGGGGGCAGCAAACGCTGGGTCACGACGAAGAACATGTCCTCGGGATTGCCGATGTCCGAGTAGAGCACCCGTCCCGCGAGGCCGAGCACGGTCATGCCCACGAACACGAACGCCACCCACACCAGCGCGATGATCCGTCCGCGGCGTACGGCCTGGTAGTCGCGGGCGGCCATGAAGCGGTTCACGACATGCGGCTGACCCGGCTGTCCCAGGGCCGGGCTCAGCGAACCGATGACGAAGCCGATCGCCGCAAGACCGACCTGCGGGGGCGCGATGCTGAAGGCTTCTCCCCGCACGCTGAATATGTAGTCGCTTCCCCCGAGCGCGATCACGAAGAACACCGTGACCACCGGCAGGAGTATTGAAACCACCAGCATCAGCGCGCCCTGCACGCTGTCGGTGAGGCTGACCGCCAGGAAACCGCCGAGCAGCGTGTAGGCCAGGATCACGGCGGCGCCCACCACGATGCCGGATTCGACCGAAAGCCCGAGCGATTCGTTGAAGGCGTTGGCGGCCGCCTGGAACTGGGCCGCGACGTAGAACATGAAGCATACGAGGATGATCACCGACGCGACCCGCCGGGCCAGACGCGCACAGGCATCGTCGCCGCCGAGCAGCAGCTCGGTCAGGGTCAGCGCGCCGGTCTGCCCGGCCGCCCGGTTGATGCGCGGCGCCACCCAGCACCAGTTGATGACGAACCCGCCCACGATGCCCAGCGTCAACCAGATGGCCGGCGGTCCGATGGCAAAGGCAAACCCGCTCACGCCCAGCAGCGTCCAGGCCGACGTGGTGCTGGCGCAGGCGCTCAGCGACGTCACCCAGGCGCCGATGCGCCTTCCTCCCAGCAGGAATTCGCCCTGATCCAGGCTGCGCCGATGGGCCCACACGCCGATCGAAAGCAGAAGCAGCTTGTACAGGACGAGGGTGACGATTACGGTGGTGGTGCTGTTCATCCGGGCAACTATAGCGGCGACATACAATTTCCGCATGTCCGATTGGCGGTTCTGGATTGATCGCGGCGGCACGTTCACGGACGTAGTGGCACGCACCCCCGAGGGGAAGCTGAAGGTCCACAAGCTGCTGTCGGAGGATCCTTCCCGCTACCGCGACGCGGCGGTGCACGCCATCGGCTTCCTGATGGCCGAGGCCGGCATCCCGGGCGCCGTGCGGGACCTGAAAATGGGCACCACGGTGGCCACCAACGCGCTTCTGGAACGGCGCGGAGAGCCCACGCTGCTGTTGGTGAACCGCGGCTACGCGGACGCATTGCTGATCGGCTACCAGAACCGGCCCGATCTCTTCGCGCTGGAGATTCGACGCCCGCCCGCCCTGTACGCGGAAGTGCTCGAGGCCGAAGGACGCATCAACGCCGGCGGGCGGGAACTGGCTCCGCTCGACGCCGGCGCGCTTCTCGACGACCTCAAGGCGGCCCGCGGTCAGGGTCTGAAGTCGGTCGCGGTCTGTTTCATGCATGCCTGGCGCAACCCGGAACACGAACGGCAGGCGGGCCGGCTCGCGGAGCAGGCCGGTTTCGAGCAGGTGTCGCTTTCGCATGAGGTGTCGCCCCTGATCAAGCTGGTGAGCCGCGGCGACACCACCCTGGTCGATGCCTACCTGTCGCCGGTGCTGCGGCGCTATATCCGCGGACTGAGCGCCGGGCTTGAAGGCAAGCGAATCGCTCCGCGCAACCTGGCCTTCATGCAAAGCAACGGCGGGCTGGTCGAAGCCGGCCGGTTCCGGGGCAAGGACGCGATTCTCTCCGGGCCGGCGGCCGGCGTGGTGGGCGCCGTGCGCACCGCGCGGCAGGCGGGCCATGACAGGCTGATCTGCTTCGACATGGGCGGGACCTCCACCGACGTGGCGCTCTACGCCGGCGGCTACGAGTACGTCACGCACAACGAAATCTCCGGCGTGCGCCTGCGCGCGCCGATGCTCAAGGTCCACACGGTGGCCGCGGGGGGCGGATCCGTTCTGCGCTATAAATCGGGCAGGTTCCTTTCCGGTCCCCTGTCCGCGGGCGCCAACCCCGGACCCGCCTGCTATCGCAACGGCGGTCCGCTGACCGTGACTGATGCGAACCTGGTGCTGGGGCGCATTCAGCCGCGCATGTTTCCCCGTGTGTTCGGCGAGGATGGACGGCAACCGCTGGACGAGGAGGCGTCGCGGGAGGGATTCGCAAAGCTGGCCCGGGAAGTGTTCGAAGACAGCGGGAGGCGGATGAGCATTGAAGAAGCCGCCGAGGGCTTCCTCCGGGTCACGATCAACCAGATGGCTTCCGCGATCGAGAAGATATCCGTCCAGCGGGGCGAGAACCCGGCCGAGTTCGCCCTGTGTTCCTTCGGCGGGGCGGGCGGGCAGCACGCCTGCGCCATCGCCGAGGAGCTGGGCATGGACACGGTGCTGCTTCATCCACTGGCGGGGGTGCTCTCCGCCCTGGGACTGGGGCTGGCGCCGTTGCGCGCATACCGGCAGGAGGCGCTGGAAGCCTCATTGGATGCGGAGACGATCGAACGGATGAAGGCGGCCTTTGCGCGGCTTGGAGACGAGTGCCGGCGGGAACTGGTGGAAGCGGACATCGAGCCGGGGAACCTGTCTTTCGAATACGTGGCCGAAATCCGTGTGCGGGATTCGGACAACACCCTTCCCATCGCCGTGGAGGCTGGGACGCCCTCCCCCCCAATAAGCCTGGAGGATCTGCGGCGGCGGTTCTCCGAGGCGCATCGGGCCCGCTTCGGAATCGAGCCGCCCGGGGCGGAGCTTGTCGTCGAAGCCATTCGCGTGCAGGCCAGCGGCGATACAGGCGAGGAGTATCGATGGGAGGCCGGCAACGATCCCGATGCTTCTCGGGAGCCGCGGCCCGCCTTTACGGCGAAGACGGTGTTTGCGGGCGACACGCACGACACGCCCGCGTACCGGCGGCGGGAACTGGGCCCCGGACATACCGTCACGGGCCCGGCCATCATTTCCGAGGACCACGCCACAACGGTCGTTCCGCCTGGCTGGCAGGCGTCGGCACGGCCCGGGGGTCACCTGGTGCTCGCCCGCCTCGCGCGCAAGGAGCGGATCGAGGCCGCCGGCCACGTTCCCGATCCGGTGCTCCTGGAAGTGTTCAACAACCGCTTCATGCACATTGCCGAGCAGATGGGCGCGGTGCTGGAAAACACCGCGCACTCGGTGAACATCAAGGAACGGCTGGATTTTTCCTGCGCCCTGTTCGATTCGAACGCCGAACTGGTGGCCAACGCGCCGCACATGCCGGTGCATCTCGGCTCGATGGACGCCAGCGTCAGGGCGGTCCTGACCGCCCGCGAGTCCGGGCCGCGCCCCGGCGAGGCCTACCTGATCAACGCACCCTATAACGGCGGTACGCACCTGCCCGACCTGACGGTGGTTTCGCCGGTGTTCCTCGATGACTCGGAGGCGGCGGACTTTTTCGTGGCTTCACGGGCGCATCACGCCGACATCGGCGGGATCACGCCGGGGTCCATGCCACCCGACAGCCGGCACATCGATGAAGAGGGCGTGCTGTTCGACAACTTCCTGCTGGTGTCCGGTGGGCGTCTCGAGGAAGCGCGCCTGAACGCGGCGCTCACGGGCGGTCCCTGGCCGGCGCGCAATCCGGCCCGCAACCTGGCCGACATCAAGGCGCAACTTGCGGCCAACGCCAAGGGCGCCACGGAACTGAAGGCGCTGGTGGCGCATTACGGCGCATCGACGGTGCGCGCCTACATGACGCATGTGCGCGACAACGCCGAGGAGTCGGTGCGGCGCGTGATCGACCGGCTGGAGGACGGGCGGTTCGCATGCACGATGGATGGCGACGAACGGATCGTTGTGGATATCCGCATCGACCGGCGCCGGCGGGAGGCCGTTATCGACTTCAGCGGGTCCAGCGGACAATCCGAGGGCAATTTCAATGCGCCCTCGCCGATCTGCCGCGCCTGCGTGCTCTACGTGTTCCGCTCGCTGGTCGGGGCGGACATTCCGATGAACTCCGGCTGCATGAAGCCGCTACGCATTATCCTTCCCGAAGGCACGCTGCTGAATCCCCGCTGGCCGGCCGCGGTGGTGGCCGGCAACGTGGAGACCTCGCAGTCCGTGGTGGACACGCTGTACGGCGCGCTGGGGGTCATGGCGGCGGCCCAGGGAACGATGAACAACGTCACTTTCGGAAACGACCGGTACCAGTACTACGAGACCGTCTGCGGCGGCAGCGGGGCGGGGCCTGACTTCGACGGGGCTTCGGCGGTTCATACGCACATGACCAATTCGCGCCTTACCGATCCCGAAGTGCTGGAGTTGCGGTTCCCGGTGCTGCTGCGCGAATTCCGCCTGCGCAAGGGCAGCGGCGGGAACGGGCGGCGCAGCGGCGGGGACGGGGCGGTGCGCCGCATCGAGTTCCTTGAGCCGATGGAACTGGCCATCCTGTCGAACCGGCGCCGGACCGCGCCGTTCGGTTTGGCGGGGGGCGGCGACGGCGCACCCGGCAGCGGCCGGGTGCTGCGCCCCAACGGCGCCGTCACCGAACTGACCGCGCGCGACAGGACCCGCGTGGAGCCGGGAGATCTGTTCGTGATCGAAACGCCGGGCGGCGGCGGTTACGGCGCACCGGAGAACGTGCCCGATGTTTGACATCGCACTGGTCACGACGATCCTCGTGATCGCGCTGGTGCTGTTCGTCACCGAGGCCTTGCGCATGGACATCGTGGCGCTGCTGGTGGTGGGCGCGCTGACCGTAACGGGCCTGGTCACGCCGGCGGAGGCCGTGGCCGGATTCAGCAACGAGGCCGTCATCACGCTGTGGGCCATGTTCATCATCAGCGAGGGACTGCTGCGCACCGGTGTGGGCGATCTCATCGGGCGCTACGTAATGCGCCTGGCCGGCCGCAACGAAGCGGCGCTGGTGGCGGTGATCATGCTGGCGTCCGGCGGGCTGTCGGCGTTCATGAACAACATCGGCGTGGCGGTGCTGATGCTGCCGGTGGTCATGGGACTGGCGCGGCGCGCGCGCGTGCCTCCCTCCCGGCTGCTGATGCCGCTGGCGTTCGGGTGCCTGCTCGGCGGCCTAACCACCCAGATCGGAACCCCGCCCAACCTCCTGGTCAGCGCCTCGCTGGCGGAGCAGGGCGATTTCCGGTTCGAGCTGTTCGACTTCCTGCCGGTGGGCGGGGCCGCGCTGGTCGGAGGCGTGCTGTTCTTCGTGCTCTTCGGCCGCCGCTTGCTGCCGACCCGCGAGGCGGGCGAGTTCACCAGGACTCGCAGCCAGCGGAACCTGAGGGCCCTGTACGGACTGCGGGAGTTCATGTTCACCGTTTCCCTCAGCGGCGCCTCCAGGCTCGCCGGACGCACGCTGGCGGAGAGCCGGATAGCGGCGCTGGGGCTGATCGTCATCGCCATTGAACGCGGCCGGCGCATCATCCGGCTGCCCGCGCGGCAGACGGCGCTGAAGGCGGGCGACCGGCTTCTGGTGCAGGGCAAGCGCGAGTACATCGAAGAGTTGCGCGCGTGGCAGAGGGTCATCGGGAGGGGCGAGACGGTGCCCGCCAACCTGCCCCTGACCGAGAACCTCCGGATGGTGCAGGCGCGCGTCGCGGAGGGTTCCCCGCTGATCCAGAACCCCGTAAACCGGCAGGACCTGCAACTGAAGACCCGCGGACTGGCCATCGCGCTCCGGCGCGGGACCCGCGTGCGCCGCTCCGGACTGAGCCGGCTGCCGCTGCGCGCCGGCGACCATGTCCTTCTCCAGGGCCGTGTGGAAACGGCGGACCTGGCCCGGAGGACGGAGGAGTTCGACGAGGTGATCGAGCTCGACCAGGAAACGCTGGAGAGGCTCTACCGGCCCAACGAACGGCTGATCAGCGTTCGCGTTCCCGCCGGCTCGCCGCTGGTGGGCATGGCCTACGGTGAATCCCGCCTGGCGGAAGCGCTGGAGTTCCGGCTGCTGGCCATCAACCGCGAGGACGAAGTCAACTTCATCCCGGACCCGGACGAAGTGCTGCGCGAGGACGACCGCCTGCTTCTGCAGACCCGCAACGAGGACCTGGAAACGCTGCGCGCGGTTCAGGAACTTGAAATCGAAGAGGAAATGACGCCGGCCCTGAACCTCTACGCCACCGACCGGCTGGCCACCGAGGAAGTCACGCTGGCGCCGCTGTCGCGCCTCGGCGGGCGCACGGCGGCGGAAATGGGTTTCAACGAGAAGTACGGCCTGGAACTGGTGGCGATCCGGCGCGCCGGGCAGACCCTGCACACCGACCTGCAGACGGAACGGCTGAACTTCGGCGATGCGCTGTTGCTGGTGGGGCCGCGCAACAATCTCCGCCGGCTGGCCAGGGACCCGTCCTTCATCGAGGTGACCCCCTTCGTCCCGCGGCGCCCGAGGAAGCGTTATGCCGGCCTGATCATGATCGGCGTGATCGGCGCAGTGCTGACCGGCTGGCTGCCGATTTCCATTGCCGCCCTGATCGGCGCGACCCTCATGGTGCTGATCCGCTGCCTCAGCATGGAGGACGCATACCGGGCGATCGACTGGCGGGCGGTCTTTCTCATCGCCGGCATGCTGCCCCTGGGCACGGCGCTGGCCAACACCGGCGCCGCCCGGCTGCTGGCCGGCACCGCGGTCGATCTGCTGGGGACGCTGGGACCGTGGTACGTGATTGGCGGGCTTTACCTGGTTACGGCGCTGGCCACGATGATCGTCCCCACCGCCGCCCTGGTCGTGCTGATGTCGCCGGTGGTGCTGTCGGCCAGCGCCTCGCTGGGAATCGCGCCCACGACGGCGATGATGGCCATGGCCATGGCGGCGTCGGCCAGCTTCACCAGTCCGATTTCGCATCCGGCCAACATCCTCATCATGGGACCCGGCAACTACCGGTTCAGCGACTATATCCGGGCGGGCATTCCGCTTACGCTGCTCGTGTTCGTCATCGTGATGCTGCTGTTGCCGATCTTCTGGCCGCTGCAGCCGGCCGTTGCGCAATAGTGGCTGCGCCCGGCGAATCGGTGCTGATCGTGGGCGGCGGCCAGGCCGCGGCCCAGCTGGTCGTCTCGCTTCGCCTCGGCGGTCACGGCGGACGCATAACCCTGGTCGGCGACGAGAACGCGCCTCCCTATCAGCGCCCGCCGCTTTCCAAGCAATACCTAGCCGGCGAACTCGAGCGCGAGCGGCTGCTGCTTCGCCGGAGCGAGTACTACGAGTCCAGGGACGTGGAGCTGCGCCTGGGCCGGCGGGTGCTGTCCGTGGACCGCGGCAACCGGCTCGCGGTGCTGGACAACGGCGAGGAACTTGGCTACGACCGCCTGGTGCTGGCCACGGGAAGCGTTCTGCGTCGCCTGTATGTCCCGGGCTCGGACCTACCCGGCATCCACTACCTGAGGTCGCAGGACGACGCCGACGCGCTGCGCGAGGAGCTTGCTCCCGGGCGGCGGATCGTCATTGTGGGCGGAGGGTATATCGGGCTGGAAGTAGCGGCCACGGCGGCGAAGGCCGGCGCCGAAGTCACGGTCCTGGAGGCGGAGGAGCGGGTCATGAGCCGCGTGGCCAGCGCTCAGGTCGCGGATTGGCTTACCGGCCTGCACCGGCAATCCGGCGTGCGCATCCGAACAGGAGAGCAGGTGCGGGGTTTCGCGGGGCGGCGCCGCGTCGAGGCGGTCGAAACGGCCAAGGGCCCGTTTGCCGCCGACGCCGTGGTGGTGGGCATCGGCGTGCTCCCGTCGGCGGACCTTGCGCGCGGGTGCGGTCTCGGCGAAGACGACGGCATTCTGACCGATGAGTACTGCCGGACCGCGGACCAATCGGTGCTGGCCGCGGGTGACTGCGCCCGCGCGGTCAATACGGCGCTGGGGTCTGCCGTGCGCCTGGAATCGGTGCAGAACGCGGTGGATCACGGCCAGGTGGCCGCCTCGGTAATCCTGGGCGATCCGAAGCCCTATTCCGGCGTCCCATGGTTCTGGTCGGACCAGTTCCAGGTGAAGCTGCAGATCGCGGGGCTCGCCCGGCCCGGCGACGACACCGTGCTGCGCGGAGATCCATCCTCGGGCGGTTTCGCCGCATTCCGCCTGCGCGACGGCCGGCTGACCGCGGTGGAGGCCGTATCCAGTCCGCGGGATTTCATGGCCGGGAAGAAACTGATCGCCTCGGGCGCCGCCCCCGATCCCGGACTGCTGATCGACGAGTCCGTTCCCCTCAAAGACCTGATTCAATCCTGACCGCACCCATAACGGCTCGAACGCGACCGATTTCCCGCTTGTCCGGCAGACAATCGCCCGGCACATTCGGGTCATGGATCGGCAGGCGACGGGCAGTGGCGGGAGGCTGGCGCAGGCGCGCGCCCTGGCGGCGATTGCCGTGCGCGTCGAATCGGAACCACAGCGCTGGCGCGGCTACTTCGAGCGTCTGCTCAGCGGCGAAACCATCGGGCCGTTGCCGTTCGATGCCGGGGGGCCGCTTTCGACGGGCCATGCCGTCTCCGGACAATATGCCAGCCGTCTGCGGGTCGGCTCCCATGACTCGCCCGATTCCGGCGGGTCCGCGCTGCGGGCGTTTCGCGAATGCCTGGCGCAACCCGGAGAGCGGGACGTCGCGATCGGGGTCGACCTCTCCGGAATTCTCCCCGATCAATTCGGCGCCTGGCTCGACGCGCTGATCCGCGAGATCCGGAGGCAGGCCGAAATCCGGCCCGCTGTACCTCCGGTGGTCTTTTCTCTGCGTGCCGAACATCCAGCGTGCTGCACGCTGCTGAAGACCGTGCAGGATTCGGGCGGGGCAGGCACGCGCGCGGCTTTGCGGGTGGACGCAGACACCTTCCGCGAGAAAACGCTGTGGGAGGAACTGGTTAGCGCCAGTCACGCCAACCCGTGCATCGACCTGGTGCTCGCGGGTCAAAAGCAGCCGCTTACGGACCTGATGGGAAGCGAGAGGCCGGACACGATCATGCCGCTGAGCCTGTTCGAGGCCCCCGCCGATACCGCCTGGCTGGGCATGCAGTTCGATTTGAGCGCGATCCCCGCGGAGCAGATCGAGCGCGGCACGGGACACCTGAAGAAGCTCGTCCGGGTCGGCGTGCGGCTGGCCGACAACCTGATCGATTCGGTGACATGGCCTTCGGAGCAACTGCGCCTTGATGCCCTGGCCAATCGCCGCCTTGCCGCGCACGTCACGGGGATCGGGGACCTGGTGCTGCGCCACGGGCTGGACCCGGCGTCCTTTTCCACGCTGCGGCTCCTGCAACGCTGGCTGACGCTGTTCAAGCGCCAGTTGCTGCGCGAATCCCTGCGCCTGGCCCAGGAGCGTGGGCCGTACCCGGCGCTGAATGCCGAACAACTGGTGCGCACGCTTGCCCCGCGTTACGGGAACGTCCGCGCCCGCCGAATCATCTCCCGGCGCAGCCCGCGTCACCGCCAGCTCCTGGCGCTGTCGCCGTACTGCGTACTGCCGCGCGAGGCAAGCGCCATTCCGGCCCGCACGTGGCTGAAGCTGCTGCCGCTCGTTCGCATTGCGGACAATCTCACGATGCACGGCAGCCAGGTTCGCACGCTTCTCGACCGGGACGATTACGAGCGCCTGCTCCGTTCGACCTGGGCCTTGCTGCGCGCCCGACAGGACCCCTGAAGCAACCATCCCCGGCGACACCGGGGCTGCTACCATAGCGGCCTCCGTTCTGCTGGAGGGTCGGGCCTTGCCGGAGTTCCCGGGCGCACACGCGCTGATGGTGATGCTGCTCACCGTGTTTGCGCTGTACCTGTTTACCCGTGACCGGATTCCCCTGGAAACCGCCGGCATGGGCGTGCTGCTGCTGCTGCTGCTGGCGTTTCAGTTCTGGCCGCTGGAGCAGGACGGCGAACTAATCCGCCCGACGGACTTTCTGCTCAACCTGGGCCACGAAGCGCTCGTTACGATTACGGCGCTGCTGGTGGCCGGCAAGGGTCTCGAGACCACCGGCGCGCTGCGCCCGGTGGCCCTGTTCTTCACCCGGCTCTGGACCCGCCAGCCGCTGCTCGCCGCGCTGCTGACACTGGTCGGTTCGGCCGCCTTCAGCGCTTTCGTCAACAACACGCCGGTGGTGGTGATGCTGCTTCCGGTGCTGACGGCGGCGGCGCTGCACGCCAAACAGGCGCCGTCGTCGATTCTGCTGCCGATGGGGTTCGCGACCCTGATCGGCGGCATGTCCACGGTGATCGGCACGTCCACCAATCTGCTGGTCGTGAAGCTGGCCGAACAGGACCTCGGACTGCCCACCTTCGGCATGTTCTCGTTCAGCCTGCCGGTGCTGCTGGTAGGAAGCGTTGCCATGTTGTTCCTGTGGCTCGTTGCGCCCCGCCTGGTGCCGGAGCGCACGCTGCCGCTGGCCAAGGCTGATCTTCTCTTTACCTCAACGCTGATCATCGAACCCGGCGGCTTTGCCGACGGCAAGACGGTCGCGGAGATTCGGGCCCGCACCAACAATGAAATGCTGATTACCCGGATCGTGCGCGGCAACAACGTGTTTCTTCACGGGCTGGACACACTGCAGATCAGGGCCGGCGACCGCCTGTTCGTGCGGGACACGATGGAGCGCCTGAGCGAATACGAAGAGACGCTCGGCGCCTCGCTGCCGCATGGCGAAGACCGGTTCCGCGACGAACCCCAGCAGATCGCGGAACTCGTGGTGACGCGGGGGTCGCCGCTGGACAAGCGCAGCGTACGGGCCGCGCATCTCGACGAAATCTATGGTCTGGTGCCGCTGGCCATCCATCGCTCCGGCGCCCGCGAGGCGCCCACGCACGACCTGCTGAACGCGCGGCTGAACACCGGAGACGTCTTGCTGGTGCAGGCATCGCGCGCCGAAATCCGCCGCCTGGCCACGGAATCCGCGATGCTGGTGCTGGGCCGGGTCGTGGAACTGCCCCGCGCGGGCAGGGCCAAGGCCGCGGTGGGGATAATGGCCGCCATCATCGTCCCGGCGGCGCTGGGCTGGGTGCCCATCGTGCTCACTGCCGTCACCGGAGCCGGCCTGATGATCGCTGCCAAGTGCCTGAGCTGGAGGAACGTGCGCGACGCCTTCAACGTGCCTCTCACCATCATCATCGTGGCCAGCCTGAGCCTCGGCCAGGCCCTGATCAAGACCGGCGCGGCCGACTGGCTGGCGCAGGTGTTCGTGGTGCTTTCGGGCGACCTGCCGATTCCGCTGATCCTCAGCGGCCTGATGCTTCTGATGGCGATACTGACCAACATCGTGTCCAACAACGCCGCAGCCGTCATCGGAACTCCGATCGCATATTCGTTCGCAACCGGCCTCGGCGCGCCGGTGGAGCCCTTCATCCTGGCGGTGATATTCGGGGCGAACATGAGCTTTCTCACGCCGATCGGCTACCAGACCAACCTGCTGATCATGAGCGCGGGAGGCTACCGGCGCCTGGACTTTCTGCGCATCGGCGCGCCGCTCACCCTGATCATGTGGCTGGGCTTTTCCCTGCTGCTGCCCATGATGTACCCGCTCTAGGCGCCTCCTCGAGTCACGCAGTGAACGCCCAATCCGAAACGCTACGTTCCATGCTGGAAGGCCTGCTGGCCGGCGACGACCTTTCCGAGCGCCAGGCTGAGGCCGCGATGCGCGAACTGGCCGGGGGCGAAGCCGAACCGGCGCTGGCCGGCGCGCTGCTCGCGGCGCTGCGGCTGAAAGGGGAGAGCGCGGCGGAGTTGCGCGGTTTCGCGCGGGCGATGCGCGAGCTGGCCATCCGGCCGGAACTTCCGGCGGGCGCCCCGGTTGCGGACGTGGTGGGCACCGGCGGCGACGGGTCCGGCAGCATCAATCTCTCCACCGGCGCCGGTCTGCTCGCGGCCTCCTGCGGAGTGCGAATCGCCAAGCACGGCAATCGCGCGGTGTCGAGCAAGACCGGCAGCGCCGACGTGCTTCAGGCCCTCGGCCTGAACTGGCCGAACACCGCCGGGGAAGTGACGCAATCGCTTGCGGACTACGGCTTCGCCTTCATGTTCGCGCCCTATTTCCACCCGGCGATGAAGTCGATTGCGCCGATCCGGGCGGCGCTGGGCGTGCGCACGGTATTCAACCTGCTGGGTCCCCTGGCCAATCCGGCGCGGCCTCCCTTCATGCTGGTCGGCGCGTTCAGCCGCGAAGCGGCAACCCTGATGGCGGATACGCTCAGCGGCCTGGACATCGAACGCTGCTTCGTGGTGCACGGCGAGCCCGGATGGGACGAGCCGACCCCCGCAGGCAAATTCCTGCTGGTCGACGTGCGGCCCGGCGAGGCGCGCGCACACACCCTGGACCCCGCCGACTTCGGCATGCCGCGCTGCAAGCCATCCGACCTGGCGGGCGGTGAGCGCGATTACAACGCCGCCACGCTGGAGGGCGCCCTGCGCGGCGAGGGGTCCGAGGCGCTGAACGACGCTCTGGTCCTGCAGGCCGGCCTGGTGCTGGAACTCGTGGGTGCGGCCGGCGGCTTGCGCGAAGGCCTGGACACGGCGCGCGACGCACTGCGGTCGGGCGCGGCGGGCGGGCTGCTGGAGGACATGCGGGGCGCAGCGGGGTCATGAGCGGGGCTTTTCTCGAGCGCATGGCGGAATCCAGCCGCCGGCGCTCCGACAAGGCGAAGGGGCGCGTGGGCGAGGACGAGCTCCGCCGCCGGATCGAGCGGCTGCCGCCTCCGCCGGCCATGAGTTTTTCGCCCGATGGTTTTGACCTGATCGCGGAGATCAAGCCGCGCTCACCCAGCGAGGGCCGCCTTGCCGGCCCCGATTTCTCGCCGGTCGAGCTGGCCCGGCAATACGCTTCGGCGGGCGCGGCGGCGCTGTCCGTTCTTACCGAACCCAGCCGCTTCGACGGATCGCTCGAGTTGCTGGCCGAGATCGCCGAAGCCGCCCGGGGCACGCCCGTCATGCGCAAGGACTTTCTGGTCGATCCCTACCAGGTGCTCGAGGCGCGTTTGCATGGCGCTTCCGGCGTTTTGCTGATTGTGGGCATGACCGACGACGCAAACACCGAAGCGATGCTCGGAATCGCCCTGGCCTGCGGCATGTTTTCGCTGCTGGAGGCGTTCGAGAACGAGCAACTTGAGATCGCCCGGGAAATGGCCGGACGCCTTGACGCGCCGCGGGACAGGGTGCTGCTGGGACTGAATTGCCGGGACCTGCGGACCCTGGAAGTGGACCGCGGGCGGTTCGCGAGCGTGAATCCCCGCAGCTCGGGCGGATACCGGATGATTGCCGAAAGCGGGATTGAGGACGCCCGGCAGGCGGGCGATCTGGCCGAGGGCGGCTGGGACGGCCTGCTGGCGGGCACGGCCCTGATGCGCGCGGCGGATCCGCGCGATCTGGCCGCCGGCATGCTGGCCGAGGGCCGCCGGAGAAGGCAGTCGTGAGCCTGTTCGTGAAGATTTGCGGGGTGACCCGTCCCGATGCGGTCGAAGCGGCGGTAGAGGCGGGCGCCGATGCGATCGGCTTCAATTTCCACCCGCCTTCGCCGCGGTTTCTTTCTGCGCAGCTGGCAACGGAGCTGGCCGTGCCGGTTCCCGCGCACGTACGGCGCGTTGCGGTTATGCTGCGCCCGCAACAAGCGGAGTGGGACGACGTGTACGAGGGCTTCAAACCGGATTGCCTGCAGGCGGATGCCGACTGCCTGGCGGAACTGCGCCTGCCTGAGGATGTCGGGAGGCTGCCTGTGTACAGGGACCACGAACAATTCGACACCGACAATTTTTCGATTGAAATACCCTGCCTTTTCGAGAGCGCCGTCAGCGGCAAGGGCCGGCCGCCGAGCTGGAAGCGGGCCGCGCTTCTGGCCCGCCGGGCCGAGGTGATGCTGGCCGGCGGCCTCGATCCGGGGAACGTGGGCGAAGCGGTTCGCCGCGTGCGGCCGTGGGGCGTGGACGTGAGTTCCGGCGTGGAGTCGGCCCCGGGGATCAAGGACCCCCGGCGGGTTCGCGCCTTCGTTCGCTCCGCCCGGCAGGCGGACCTGTCCTGATGAAGATCGAGGTATCCGAAGGACGCAGCCTGCTCGCCGCCCTGCTCGGCGGCGAGCTGCCGGACGGCGACGGCCGTTTCGGTCCCTTCGGCGGACGTTTCGCGCCGGAAACGCTGATGCCGGCGCTGTCCCGGCTGGAAGGGGCGGCGCGCGAATTCTTCGCCGACGGCGAAGCCCGAGGCGACCTGGACAGCGAGCGGCGCCAATGGATCGGCCGCCCGACACCGCTGACCCGGGCCCGTGGGCTCGAAAAGGCCTGGGGCGCGCAGGTATGGCTCAAACGCGAGGACCTGGCCCATACCGGCGCGCACAAGATCAACAACGCATTGGGCCAGGCGCACCTGGCGCTGAAGCTTGGCGCCCGCCGCGTGGTGGCGGAAACCGGTGCGGGACAGCATGGCGTGGCGGCCGCGGCGGCCTGCGCGCGCGTCGGGCTTCCCTGCAGCGTGTACATGGGCGTGCTCGATATGGAGCGGCAAGCGCCCAATGTCCAGCGCATGCACCAGCTTGGCGCGGAGGTGGTGGCCGTGGACAAGGGGGACCGCACGCTGCGGGCGGCAACCGACGAAGCGTTTCGCACCTGGGTGGCCGATCCCGAGGGCGTCTACTACCTGCTGGGTTCGGCGGTGGGCCCGCATCCCTATCCCTGGCTGGTGCGCGAGTTGCAGAGAATCATCGGCGACGAGGCGCGCTCGCAGTTCGCCGAGCAGGCCGGAGGGCTGCCGGACGCGGTATTCGCCTGCGTCGGCGGCGGTTCCAACGCCATCGGCCTGTTTCACGCCTTTCTCGGCGACGAAGAGGTTCGTATCTTCGGCGTCGAAGCCGGCGGAAGGGGGCTGGGCCCCGGAGATAACGCCGCCTCGCTGTCGGCGGGCCGGCCGGGCGTCCTGCACGGCAGCTATTCCATGCTGCTCTACGACGACGACGGCCAGGTGCTGGAAACCTCGTCGATTTCCGCCGGCCTGGACTATCCGGGCGTCGGCCCGGAGCATGCGCTGCTGCAGGCGCTTGGTCGGGTCCGCTACGTGACGGCGGACGACTCCGAGGCGCTGGAAAGCCTGGGCGAATGCTGCCGGCTGGAAGGCATACTGCCAGCGCTGGAGCCGGCCCACGCCTTCTTCGCCGCGCGCCGCTGGGCGGCGGAAAATCGCGGCAAACGCATCCTGATCGGCCTCTCGGGCCGCGGCGACAAGGACATGCCCACCCTCACCGCCGCGGAGCGGGTCAGTTGAGGACGCGGTAGCCCCGGCCGCGCAGGCACTCGCGCAGCACCTGGCGATGCTCGCCGACGGCGGAAACGCCCGCCACGGTTCCCCCGTACACCGCGCCTACACCGGCAGCCTGCCCGATGCCCGTCTTGTTGGCGCCGGAAACCGCGCCGCCGATGGCCCCCACCGCGGCGCCTCCGGCCGCGCCGGTAGCCACATGCCTGCCGACGGGCACCTCATTGGCGTAGCGCCGGCAGTCGGCGAGATCGGCCTCGTACCGATTGCGATCAACGCCCTGCAGGTCGACGATGGCGCCGCTGGGATCCTTCATGGCCGAACACGCGGCCAGGAGCAGGAAAAACGGCAGCAAGGTAAAGCGTTTCATGAGCAACTCCCTTCGTGACGGACCGATACAGGAAAAGATGCCGCCGCCCGCCTAGGGGTTGCATCGGCGCCCGCGCCGCATTGCAGGCCGGCATCCCGTACCCGACAATGTACGCCCGTGAACACCCCGACTAACGGAGCGGAACGCCTGCAAAGCGCCATCATCGACGCGCCGTCGCCGGCGTTATTGCCGTTCTTTACCGCCGGACACCCGAGCAGGGACGATTTCCATTCAACGCTGGGCAAGCTGGCCGACGCGGGGGACGCGGTGGAGATCGGCGTTCCTTTTTCCGATCCCATGGCGGACGGCGTGACGATCCAGCGCGCCAGCGAAACGGCCCTGGCCAATGGCGTGTCGCTCGACTGGATCCTGCGGGAACTGAAGGCGCATGGCGATCCGGGCGCACCGCTGGTGCTGATGAGCTACTACAACCCGTTGCTTGCCTACGGTCTCGAGAAGCTTGCCGAGCGTTGCGGCGAGTGCCATGTGGGCGGCCTGATCGTGCCCGACCTGCCCTGGGAGGAATGCGAACGCGTCCGGGCGCTGCTGCAGGGGCATGGCATCGGGCTGGTACAGATGGTCACTCCGGCCACGCCCGCCAGGCGGATGCGGACCTTGTGCCGTGGCAGCGGCGGATTCGTCTATGCCGTGACGGTAACCGGCGTGACCGGCGGCGAGCGCCGGGTGTCGGACGAAATGACGTCCTACATGCGGAGGGTCGGCGAGTGTTCGGCGCTGCCCGTGTGTGCGGGATTCGGCGTGCGCAGCGCCGAGCAGGTGCGCACGCTGGCCGGCGTGGCGGACGGCGTAATCGTGGGTTCGGCGGTCGTGGACTGCCTCGAGCGCGGCGAGGACGCCGGCGACTTCCTCCGCTCCCTGCGCGCCTGAGTCGCGCTCCGACCCGCGTCAGGCGCGCGGGCGGGCGCTGAGCACAAGCGCGAGGCCGGCGGCCCCGGCCAGCCAGGAAAGGAACGGCGGCTGGGCCTGAAGACCCAGCAGCACGGCCCCCACGATCAGCAGCGTGCAGCCGGTCAGCTGCCGCCACAGTCTTCGTCTCCCGTCCGCACGGGGTTCGCGGCGGCGGCTCGGCGCGCCCTCGGCCCTGTCCAGCAGGCGGTGCAGCGCGCGGGGCAGGCGTTGAACGGCAAACCGCAACTCGGGCAGGTCGCGGCGAAGCTCCTTCATCACGCGGCCGGGCTCGGCCCGGCGCGCCATCCACTTCTTCAGCAGCGGATAGGCAGTCTCCCACAGGTCCAGCTCGGGATAAAGCTCCCGGCCCAGGCCCTCGATGTTGAGCAGCGTCTTGTGCAGCAGCAGCATCTGCGGCTGCAGGTGCATGTCGAATTCCTGCGCGGTGGCGAAGATCCGGCCCAGGACTCTTCCGAAGCTGCACTCGCTGAGCGGCCTGGCGAAAATCGGCTCGCCGATCACGCGGAAAGCCGCCTCCAGGTCCTCGGCGCGGGTATCGGGCGCGACCCATCCCCAGTAGAGGTGCAGCCGCGCCAGGCGAGCGTAGTCCTGCTCGAAGAAAGCCAGCAGCGTCTGGCCCAGGTAGTGATGGTCGCGCTCGTCGAGTATTCCCACGATGCCGAAATCCACCGCGGCGTAGCGGGGGTTCTTCGGATCGCTGATGTCCACGAACACGTTCCCGGGATGCATGTCGGCATGGAAGAAGCTGTCCCGGAACACCTGCGTGAAGAAGATCCGCACGCCCCGGGCGGCCAGCTCCGGGATGTCCACGCCGGCGTCCCTGAGTGCCTGCACGTCGCGGATGGGGGCGCCGCGTATGCGCTCCATGACCAGCACGTCCGGACGGCAGTAGTCCCAGTACACGGCCGGCACGTGGATGATGTCGGAATCCGCAAAGCTGCGCTTCAGGCGCGAGGCGTTGGCGCCCTCGCGCGTCAGGTCGAGTTCGTGGCCGAGGGTGCGCTCGTATTCCTCGACGACTTCGACCAGGCGCAGACGGTAGGTGGCCGGCCACCATGCGCTGGCCAGCCGGGCCACACCGTAGAGCAGCTCCACGTCGCGGCCGATATGCGCCCTGATGCCCGGGCGCAGCAGCTTGACCACGACGTCCTCGCCGTCCGGCAGGCGCGCGGCATGCACCTGCGCAATGGAGGCCGCGGCCAGGGCCTCCGGCTCGAATTCGGCGAATACTTCTTCCACCGGACGGCCGTAGAAGCCGCCCAGCAACTCGCGCGCCTTATCCGCCGAAAAGGGCGGCACGTCATCCTGCAGCCGCGCCAGCTCCTCCGCTATGTCCGGCGGGAGCAGGTCGGGGCGCGTGGAAATGTTCTGCCCGAACTTGACGAAGATAGGCCCGAGCTCCTGCAGCGCCTCGCGCAAGCGCCGGCCGCGCGATTCACCCTTGAGCCTGCGCCGCGCCAGCAGCAGCCATGCGGGCACGCGCAGCGGGCGAGCGACGCCGGCATCCCGCAAAAGGCCGTAGCGCGCCAGCAGGCGCACGATCCCAACGATTCGGAACAACAAGCGCATGCCTCGACCGGATCCTGCGGCCCGCCGCTATCGGGACGAGCCCTTGCTCAGGGCCCCGACCCGCGCTCCGACGCGCGCGACGCTGTCGCGCAGCCGCTCCACTTCGCCCGAGAACGCGTCGAATTCCACCCGCGTCGGCGAGAAGCGCGCCTCTTCCTGGACGAAGTCGCGCAGGTTGCGCCGCAACGAACCCGCCGCATCCCCGGCCCACCCCGCGGCTGCCCTGGCGGCGTCGCCCGCCTCCTGTGCAAAGGCATCGCTGGTGAAACGGGCCAGCTCCTCTTCCGGGCTGGGCCGGCAATGCCTGAGCAGCCGCGCAAACCCTTCGGCCACGGCCGGATCGCCCCGCAAGTCGAGTCCCGGCCCGGTGTGATCGCCGCCGAGCAGATCGAGCAAGCGGCGCCAGCCGCCCGACAGCGTGACTCCGGACGGTTCTTCGGCGGGTTCAGTGAAACGCAGGCGGCCGCCCTCGACGCTCATGCGCAATATCGGCTGCGACGCCGAAACGCCCATGTCCATGCAAAGTCCTTCCAGTTCGGCCGCCGCGCGGCGCGCGGTCAGCGATGCCTGAAGGTTGCGGTTCAGGGCGCCTTCCAGCGAGGTAACCAGCTTCGCGAACATCGCACGGCCCCCTAGTAGCGAAAACCGATGTGCAGCGCGACAATGCCGCCCGACAGGTTGTGCCAGCGCACGTCCTCGAACCCGGCCTCGCGCATCATTTCGGCAAGCGTGTCCTGATCGGGGTGTACGCGTATCGATTCCGCCAGGTAACGATAACTGTCGGCGTCGCCCGCGACCGCGCGCCCAAGGGCGGGGAGCACGGCGAACGAATACCAGTCGTAGGCGGGCCGAATGAACCTGAGCGCCGGGCGCGAGAACTCCAGCACCAGCAGGCGCCCGCCGGGCTTGACGATCCGCGCCATGCTCTTCAGCGCGGCCGGCTTTCCGGTGACGTTGCGCAGTCCGAACCCTATGGTCACGCAGTCGAACAGGCCGTCGCCAAAGGGCAGGGCGGTCGCATCGGCGCACATCGCCCTGGAATTGCCCCAGGCGCCGGCGTCGAGCAGCCGGCTGCGGCCGATCCGCAGCATCGCGGGATTGATGTCGCTGAGCAGAACGCGCCCCTGCGGTCCGACCTGCCGGCTCATGCCGATGGCCAGATCGCCGGTGCCGCCGGCCACATCCAGCGCAAGGCCTCCGGATCGCAGTCCGGTGCGGGCCAGCGCGAACTTCTTCCACAAACGGTGTGCGCCCAGCGACATCAGGTCGTTCATCAGGTCGTAGCGCCCCGCCACGGAGTCGAACACGCCACGCACGCGCCGGGTCTTCTCTTCCGGGCTGACACGGCTGAAACCGAAGCGCCGCTCCGGGCGCGGGACGCTCTCCCGCCCGGGGTCAGTTGCGTGCATCAGTCTTCTGCGCGGCCACCTCGTCAAGGTAGCGCGACCAGTACTCATCGCGGTATTCGCCGAGTTCCCGCAGGTATTTCCAGGAGTAGATGCCGGAATCGTGGCCGTCGTCGAACACCAGGCGAACCGCATATTGCCCCACGGGTTCAACCGCCGTCACCCGGACGCCGGACTTGCCGAGAGGCAATTCTCCGCCTCCGCGCCCGTGTCCCCGCACCTCCGCCGACGGGGACTTCACGCGCAGGTATTCGGCGTTGAGATCGAAGGCCGCGCCATCGGCGAAACTCACGCGCAGGGTCCGGCGCCTGTCGCGCAAGCGCAACTCGGTGGGTGGCGCCTGTTGGTGCACGTCGGAAAGGAAACTAGAGGATGTAGCGGCGGAAGTCCTCGTCCTCCGCCAGCTTTCCGAGATGCTCATCGACGTAGGCCGCGTCCACCTTCAGCGTCTGCCCGCCGCGATCGGCCGCGTCGAAGGAAATCGATTCCAGCAGCCGCTCCAGGACGGTCTGCAGACGCCGCGCTCCGATATTCTCCGTGCTGTCGTTGACCGAGCAGGCGATCTCGGCGATGCGGTGCACCGCCTCCGCCTCGAAGCTCAGGGACACCTGCTCCGTGCCGAGCAGCGCGGTGTATTGCTCGGTAAGCGACGCGTCCGGCTCGGTGAGGATGCGCTCGAACTCCTCGATCCCGAGCGCCCCCAGTTCCACCCGTATCGGAAACCGGCCCTGAAGTTCCGGGATCAGGTCCGATGGCTTGACCGCCTGGAATGCACCTGATGCGATGAACAGGATGTGGTCGGTGCGCACAACGCCGTACTTGGTGGTGACGGCGCAGCCCTCCACCAGGGGCAGGAGGTCCCGCTGCACGCCCTCGCGCGACACGTCCGCGCCCAGCGCCTCCGCCCGGCGGCAGACCTTGTCCATTTCATCGATGAATACGATGCCGTTCTGCTCCACAGCTTCCAGCGCCTGCGACTTCAGTTCCTCCTGGTCCACCATCGAAGCCGCCGCTTCCTCGGTAAGCAGCCGCATCGCGTCCCTGACCTTCAGCTTGCGGGTTCGGGTGCGCTGGTTTCCCAGCGACTGGAACATGTTCTGCAACTGGCTGGTCATCTCCTCCATGCCGGGCGGCGCCATGATTTCCACGCCCACCGGCGCGACCTGCAGTTCCATCTCCACGTCCTCGCCGTCGAGGTCGCCGCGCCTCAGCGCCGCCTTGAGTTCCCGTTCGTCGCCGCTGATCGGCAGCCCGGAGGCGGGCCCCGCGCTCGCCGCAAGCCGCATCAGCGCGTCGAGGACCCGCCGCTCGGCGTTTTCGCGGGCGCGATGGCGGACCCGGTCCATTTCCGCCTCGCGCACCATCTTCACGGCCGTATCGGTAAGGTCCCGCACGATGCTGTCCACTTCGCGCCCCACGTAACCCACCTCGGTGAACTTGGTGGCTTCGACCTTGATGAAGGGCGCGCGCGCAAGATGCGACAGGCGGCGGGCGATCTCGGTCTTGCCGACGCCGGTGGGTCCCATCATCAGGATGTTCTTGGGCGTGATCTCCCGGCGCAGCTCGTCGTCGAGCTGCATTCGCCGCCACCGGTTTCTGAGCGCGATGGCCACGGCCCTCTTGGCCTCGTGCTGGCCGATCACGTGCTTGTCGAGTTCCTCGACAATCTCCCTGGGCGTCATCTGGGTCATGCTTCGCTCTTGAGCGTGTCGATGACGATTTCCGAATTCGTGTAGACGCAGATGTCCGCCGCGATCTCCAGCGAGCGCCGGACCACCTCCTCGGCGCCCAGTTCGGTTTCCGCCAGCAGCGCGCGGGCCGCTGCGCGCGCGTATCCGCCGCCGGAACCGAGCGCCAGCAGCCCGTCCTCCGGCTCCACCACGTCTCCCGAACCCGACACCAGCAGCGTTTTCTGCCGGTCGGCGACGCACAGCATGGCCTCAAGCCGGCGCAGTCGGCGGTCCGTGCGCCAGTCCTTGGCCAGTTCGACGGCGGCCCGGGTGAGGTTGCCGTATTGCGTGAGCTTGCCTTCGAACAGCTCGAACAGGGTGAAGGCGTCCGCCGTGCCGCCGGCGAAACCCGCCAGCACGGAGTCGTCGGCCAGCCGGCGAATCTTGCGGGCATTGCCCTTCAAAACGGTATCGCCAAGGCTTACCTGTCCGTCTCCGCCCATGGCGACCGTTTCGTTCCTGCGAACGCAGAGTATGGTCGTGGAGCGGACCGTCCTGGCTGCCGCGGGGATTTTCGTGTGGTCCGGAGAGTTCATGGCTTGGTCGACGCCTTGCGCCGGGCTCGGGGGTGGGCGCGATCGTACACCCTCGCCAGGTGCTGGAAGTCCAGGTGGGTGTAAACCTGTGTCGTGGATATGTCGGCATGACCCAGCAGTTCCTGCACCGCCCGCAGATCGCCGGACGATTCCAGCAGGTGCGTGGCGAAACTGTGGCGAAGCATGTGCGGGTACACGTGTCCGGGCAGGCCCGCGTGCCGGGCCCAGTAATCGAGCCGGGCCTGGACGCTGCTGGCGCTGATTCGCCGGCCCCGCACACCCACGAACAAAGCGTTCTCCCCGGACGCCGCCAACTCGCCGCGACGGCGCATCCAGGCTCCAAGGGCGTCAATCGCCTTGCGGCCCACGGGCAGGATGCGGGTCTTGCGGCCCTTGCCCGTGACCCGGATCAGGCCTTCGCGCATGTCGACGCCCCCCAGGTCGAGGTCGGCCAACTCGGCCAGCCGCAAGCCGGAGGAATACATCAGTTCCAGCATCGCGCGATCGCGGCAGGCAACCGTATCGCGGTCCGGAATGTCCAGAAGCCGCGTCACCTGGTCGAGGTCCAGCGTTTGCGGAAGGCTGCGCGGCGGCCGCGGGGCCTTGACCCCGCGGGCCGGGTTGTAGCTTATCGCGCCCTCGCTTTCCAGGTAGTTGAAGAAGCTGCGGGCTCCGGCCAGGCGGCGCTGCACGGTGCGCGGCGCCAGTCCGCCGCGATGGGCGCCCGCGGCGAAACGGCGCAGGTCGCCGGTGGACAGCCCGGACCAGTCCGCGAGATTGCGCTCTGCGCAGTATTCGCCAAGCGCCGCGAGGTCGCGGCGATAAGCGCTGACGGTGTGTTCCGACAGTTGCCGCTCGAAACGGATGTGGTGCAGGAACGCGTCAACCTGCCGTTGCGCCCTGGCCCGCATCAGGAGCTTTCCGGCGATACCGCCGCGGCCACGATGGCGCTGACGCGGCCCAGGAACTCGGTGCTCCTGGCGCGGTGATAGTGATCGGGGTCGCGGCTGCCCAGAGCCAGCAGGCCCAGCTTGCCGCGATGCCCCAGAGGGGCGAGCGCCACCGACGCCACTTCGCCGGCGTCCGTACCGAAAAGGAATTCGCGCTGCTCGGAACTGAAGCGGCCGCAACGCGGCGTGTTGGCCTTCAGGACCGCGCTCAGGCCCTCGGCCATCAGGTCTTGCCGCGGCGTGGCAACCAGGCCCGGAACATCGGCGCAATCGTCCGGCGCCGCGTCAAACAGCAGGAGGCGAACGAACTCCAGAGAAAAAATCTCCCTCAGGTCCCCGGGCAAGGTGCGCAGCCTTTCACCCGGGTCGCGGCAGGCCAACAGCCTCGTTACGAGCCGGTTCAGCTTGCCGGCGAGTTCGTCGCTGGCGCGGCCGTTGGCCACGTACTCTTCGAGCGTGCGGCGCATTTCCTCGTTGCGCCGCCGCAGCAACTCGATCTGCCGCTCGACCAGCGACACCGCTCCGGCGCCGCCGTCGTGCGGCACGCTCAGTTCCAGCAGCAGGTCGGCATGACGCTCAAAAAAGTCGGGGTTGTCCCTGAGGTAAGCGGCCACGCTTTTCGGACTCAGGCCGGAGCGACGGCTTGCCTTTCGGACCGGACTCATAACTCCACCCTGCCCTCGAAAACGCAATCGATCTGCCCGGTAAGCCAGACCGGTTCGCTGCCTCCGGCCCACTCGACCTGCAAATCGCCTCCGGGCATTTCCACGTTGACGGGAGAACGGACGCGGCCCCCGCGAATGCCTGCAACCGCCGCGGCACAGGCCCCAGTGCCGCAGGCGGGCGTCTCGCCCACGCCGCGCTCGTACACGCGCAGCTTCAGCGCCTGCTCGCCCAGGGTTTGGGCAAAGCCCACATTGCAGCCGCGCGGAAATCGCTCATGCACGGAAAGGCTGGCCCCCAGGCCCGCCACCGGAGCGGCGGCGGCATCGGCGACCGCGATAACCGCGTGCGGATTGCCCAGGGAAAGCACTTCTACCTGCCAGTTCTCTCCATCGACCGCAATCCCGTACGAGGGCTCCTGCTCGCCGGCGACAAAAGGGACCCGGTCCGGATTCCATTCGGGACGGCCGAGCGAGCAACTTACCGAGTCACCCCCCACGAACCTTGCGCGCACCTCCCCGCCACGGCACTTCAGGGAGATTTCTCCGCCGCGCGGCCGGCGATCGGACACCAGGGCCGCAATGCACAACGCTCCGTTGCCGCACTGGCCGGCCTCTCCGCCATCGGCATTGAATACCCGGTACCCGACCGCATCGACGCCGTTCCCGGGCTCTTCCACCCACAAGAGCTGGTCGAAACCCACGCCCCGGCGGCGGTCCGCCAGCGCGCGTATCCGTTGCCGTGACGGCGCCGGCAGCGACCGGCCGATCACGACCATGAAGTCGTTGCCGGCAGCTTGCATCTTGGTGAAGGCCTGGAGCATTGCGGAAGGTAGGCGGGCTTTCCGAAAATTATAGTCCTGCGGCAACTTTCGACCGTGGCTGCCGCCCGGCGGACGATTGACCGAAAATATGCGCAGCCCGACCGTACGGGTCGGCGCCTTTCGATCCGACAATCAGGAGAACAAAGCATGACGTACAACAGCAGAGCACTCCCGCTCGCCGGCCTTGTATTCGCCCTGCCGGTGGTGGCGGCCACCGAGATCGAGCGTTTCAATCCGGAGGGGCTTTCGCAGCCCGACGGCTACTCGCAGGTGGTCATTGCCAAGAACCCGGGGCGCTTCATCTACCTGGGGGGCAAGGCCGGGATCTACCCCGACGACAGCTTCCCCGAGAGCCTGGCCGAGCAGTCGCGCCTGACCTGGGAAAATATCGACCGCGCGCTGAAGGCGGCAGGCGCCACGCGCGAGGACGTGGTCGAAATCCAGATCTACATCGTGGACCTGGAGAACGTGGACCCCACCCCCGCATACGAAGACGTGCGCAACTTCTTTCCCAAGGGCCACAAGCCGGCCTCCATGGTGATCGGCGTGTCGGCGTTGGCCTATCCCGGGTTGCTGATCGAGATCAACGTGCGGGCGGTTACCGACTAGCCGGCATGGCCTTGAGGTCGCAGGTGTTGTCCAGCCAGTCGATCATGGCCGGATACATTTCCATGAAGTGGCGATAGTAGATCGTGCCGAAGAAGTGGTTTGCGCCCTTGAGTTCGATGTACTTGTGGCGCTTGCCGTGTTCCCTCAGTCCGGCGACGAATTTACGGCTTTCCGCCACCGGCACGCGTTCGTCGATATCGCCGTGGATCACGAGGACGGGCACGTCGACGCTGTCCACGTGCTCGAGCGGGCTCAGGCCGTCCACCGTGGGGCGATAGGCTTTTTCCGCCAGGGTCCCGGAATCGGCCAGCCAGGCCCTGAAATACGGAAGGTCGGCGACGCCGGCGCCGGCGATCGCGCAACGAAACGGGTTCGGGTCCCGGAACGAGCCGACGAAAGCCGCGTAGCCGCCGTAGCTCCAGCCGAAAATGGCGGCGCGGCCGGGGTCGCCGAGCCCCCGTTCGGCCAGGTAGGCGATCGCATCTTCGAGATCGTCCTGCATCTCGTGTCCCCAGCGCGCATAGCCGGCCTCCAGGTGCTTGCGCCCGAATCCTTCCGAAATCCGGAATTGCGGCTGGATCACGACGTAACCGTGATAGGCGAGCAACTGCGCCCACGCGTCAAAGCCCCAGTAATCCCTCGCTACCGGCCCGCCGTGCGGCAGAACGACCAGCGGAAACGGCGCCTCACCCCGAGGAACGGTCACCAGCGCGGGAATCTCAAGGCCGTCACGCGCCTCGTAGCGCGTCCATTCGACTTCGGACAGCATGTCCGCGGTCAGAAACGGCATCGAGCGGCCGAGCAGGTCCAGCCGGTTGTCCCTGAGCAGGTACCACGACGGCGGCGCCTTGGGGCCTTCGGCGCGAATAACCATGGTATTGCCGCCGTGTGAGCGCGAAACGATGCGGTTGTGAGTGTCCGGCAGGATCGCGTTGATCGCGTCGTAGAGCGCCTTCTCCTGCGGATCGACGAGATAGACGTCGCCCGCCCTGCCCGTGTAGGTAAACCCTACGATTACGTCGTTCCTGTCCTCGTCCAGGCGGGTCCGCACGCCGGTCGCATCGTATTGCGGATGCATGAACTGCATTTCGCCGAACTCGCGCGTCTCGAGGTCGAAGGTATAGATCGCAACGGTGTCCGTCTCGTGGTTGGAACGGACGTAGAACTCGTTGCTCGACGGGGGTCCCGCCAGACGGAAGGCCTCGAAGATGCTGCTCACGCTGTTCACGTTGGCCTCGGTCCGGCCGATCTCGATCCATTCCGTTTCGCCCTTCAGACGCGCCAGCTCGATGATGGCCTCCTCGCCTTCGTCAAAACGGTTGGCCAGCCTGGGGTCGCCGTCATCGTCCATCCAGGTGATCGAGATCCGGTTGCTGTTTCTCCCCACCCGTTGCGCCGAACCCGTCTCGACGTTGACGCGGAAGATATCCGCCACCCGGTTCTGGTCGTCGTCGTAGGTGATCAGGATGTGGTCGTCGTCCCTGGGCAAAAGGTCGAAGATCGCCGCGCCTGCGAATTCCTGCATGGTCCTGGCCGTTTCACTGCGACGGTCGGCCCGTCTGCGCGGGATTTCCAGCCAGCGCCTGCCCTGCCTGTCCACGGTGGCCAGCTTGCCGACCTGGCGCGTGTCCGCGCCCAGCCTTTGCAGAGTATCGACATCCTGGCGGAAACGCACGATCAGCCGCTCGTCGTTGACCCAGGCGGCGGAAACGATGTCCATCCTGTCGGAACCCAGCGTGACGGGCCGGCCGGACATGTCGGCCAATTCATAGATCAGCAGGAACTGCTTCCCGTCCTTCGCGAAGCGCTGCAGCGTGGCCAGGTGCGTGCCGGCGGGAGAAACCGCCGCGGAACTCATCGCGGGCTCCTGGGCGAACGCCTCGAACCCGCTCAGACCCTGTTGCTCCTGCGCCGCCGCCAGAAGAGGCAACGCAAGGCAGACGAACGGAAGAAACCGGCTCATCCGGCTCCGGCTAGAACCGCCTGGCCAGCGAAAGGAAGGCGCGCCTGCCCAGCAGGTCGTAGCCCGCCCCGAGCGGAATATTGTTCAACTGGATTTCCGGCGCCCCCGGATCCATAAGGGGAGGCTCCTCGTCGAAAAGGTTGACCACCCCGAGCGTGATCGACCAGTCGCGCGGCTCCCAGGTCACCGAAGCGGTGTGCGTCCAGTAGGAATCGGTCCTCGCGATGGGACGGCACAGGACGGACAGGGTGTCGCAGGGCGCGCCCTCGAAGAACTCGCCGGGGTCGTCGTACTCGCCATGGATGTAATTGGCCCTCCAGTTCAGGCGGAAATCCCCGTAGCTCGCGAACAGCAGCGCCGTGCCTTCCCACTCGGGCGCCACCGGAGTGCCGGCGTCGTCTTCCTCATCTTCGCGGAAAATGAATTTGTTCTCCAGCAGGCGCGTAACCCTGAGGTCCAGTTCCAGGTTCAGGTTGCGGTCGAAGACCACGAAGTCGCGCTGAAAATACAGGTTGTAGTCGATGCCCCTGGAGGTAATGGCGTTGATGTTGATGAAGCTGGCGTCGACCTCGTCGATCAGCCCGTTGGCGCCCCGCCTGATGAACCGGCAGAAGGCGCTCGTGTTGTCGGGGCTTTCCACGTAGCAGTCATTGACGATGAAACCGGTGCCCAGCAGGCTGATCGTGTCTTCCACATGCACGTCGTAATAGGTCACGCCGGCGCGCAGAATGAAGGAATCCCAGTACGGCTGATCCAGGACCACGCCATAGGTATACGAGGTGGAAGTCTCCGGGTCGATGTCCAGCTGTACCTGCTGGCCGCCCCTGCGGATACGCTCCACGGAGTAGGTGGTGTTGAATCCGTCCAGCCCCAGCATGGTCGGGTCCACCCCCTGCGCCCGGCAGTTGTCGAGAGTGTCCTGCTCGCGCCGGTCGTCCTCGGGGTTGTAGGTGGCGGATTCATTGGGGTTCAGCGACTCGGTCCGGGCCGCGATCGGCACCACGCAGGGGTCGAAAATGGTGGCGAAGCCGGACGTCCCCGCCAGGAACTGCTCGTGCGTGTTCGGCGCGCGGAACGACGTGCCGTAGGTTCCGCGGAGGCTTATGCCGTTGAACGGCGTATACACGGTCTTGGCGCTGTAGGTGGTGTCGCTCCCGTAGGTGCTCTCCTCGGTCCAGCGCAGCGCCAGGTTCAGTGAAAGTTCCTCGGCAAGGCTGACGCCTTCAAGCAGCTGCAGTTCGGTTTCCAGGAACAGCTCGGTGATGTCGCGCTTGCCCTCCGCTCCGCCGTCCTTGAAGAACGCGATCAGGAGTCCTTCGCGGGCCACTTCGTTGGGCACGGAATTGATCTCGTCCTCCCGGTACTCCAGGCCCGCTACCAGCGGAACCGGGGTGTTGTTCCACGGCAAAAGCGCCAGGTCGCCCTGCAGGATGCCGCTGAATATCGACTGGTAGATCCTGGTATCGAAAGTGCGCACGCCGAACACGAAGTCACGCTCCCCCGGCGTTGCGAAGTCGCCCCCTCCGGGCTGATACAGCGAACCGGCGAACATGTTCACCGGCACGCAGGGCTGGCCGTTGCCGCAGGTGATTTCCCCGGTGACGGGATCCATGACCGACGTCTCCAGCGAGAAGGTCAGTTCACGCTCCAGGATGCCGGTCTGGAAATCGGTGCCCTTCGACGCCGAGTGGCTGAAGTAGAAGTCGTAACCCCAGTTGCCGAACCCCGAGTCGTTCCGCCAGCCCGGCAGGTCGCCGCGCATTCCCGCCACGGCGCGGATCTGCGAGATTTCCACGTCGTTGTTGTCCCGGTCCCCGCGCACGGCCAGGATCGGCGTGACCTCGAAATTTCCGAAGTTGAAGCCGAAAAAGCCGAGGCAGTTCGCCCCGTTGGGCTGGAACTGGTTGCAGGGGTTGTACGGGTTGGTCGCCGGAACGTCGGGGAAGATCTGCGCACCGGGCGAGAAGACCACCGTCTTGCGGTTCGCGTACAACACCTCGAAATACGCCTGCGAATTACTGGCATTCCCCAGGTCATACTCGCCGTAGGCGTAGAAATTGATGCGCTCGGAACCCGGGATGAGGTCGCCGGCGCGGTCCCTTTCCGAACCGTTGTAGTTGTAGGCGTCCGTCTGCAGGTCGATCTCCGACATGCCGTTGCGGTCCGGATCGACCAGGCCGGTATCGGGCATGCCGTCGCCATCCTGGTCGATCGGCACGATGGCAGCCGGATTGAACCTCGTGAAGCCGACCGGAACCTCGGTTTCGGAGAAATTGGGGATTCCGATGTTCGTTGCGCCCGGCGTGTACCAGATGTTGCCGAACCCGACCGGCACGAGCACCCGGTTGATGGTTGACAGGCGGCAGGGGCTCACGGTCGTACCCGGCACCAGGCCCAGCAGGTTGCTCAGCGGATTGCCGTTCTCGTCCTCGTAGAAGTAGCGGTCGCATTGCTCGGTATAGGCCCGGTCGCGCAGGCGCACACGCTGGCGTCGGTAGTATTCGGCGGCAGCCCCGAACGTCCAGTTATCGGCGGTCCTCCCCCAGGCAATCCCCAGAGTCTGCTCCGAGCCTCCCGTGGCGTCGGTTTCCTCGAGTATCGCCTCGAATTCCAGTCCCTCGAAGTCCGTTCTCATGATCACGTTGGCCACGCCCGACACGGCGTCCGATCCATAAATGGACGACGCGCCGTCAAGCAGAAACTCGATCCGGTCGATCATCACGTTCGGTATCGTGGAAAGATCCGGCGAGGTCGGCGCGCCGCCGACCCCGCCCGGCGCCAGGCGCCGGCTGTTGAGCAGAAGCAGCACGCGCTCCGCGCCCAGACCGCGGAGGTTGATCTGGGCGGCGCCCGGACCGTTGTCCACGACGAAGGCGGTAAACGTGCTGTCGATCTGCGTGCCGGTGGCCTGGGTTGCGCTCTGCAGCAGCGAGGCCGTGTCGATCAGGCCCAGTTCGCGGGAAACCTGCCCGTCGATGATCTGGACCGGCGCGGCGGTCGAGAACTCGTCGCGCCGGATCCGCGAGCCGGTCACGACGATCTCGTCCATCGCCTCCTCTTCCATGACGGCCTCGTTGGCTTCGTCGGCCGCCTCGTCCTGTTGCGCATGCAGGCCGTGAGTCAGCGCCAGGGCCAGAATCAGCGGTATCCAGCGAATTGGCCTCATGATTTCCCCCCTTTGCTGTTCTCTCCGCACCCGCCCCGGCAAGCGTTTATGGTTCAGGCGGCTTCGACAAGTTCATGGTAAGGCACTTTACCCGGGCAGTTATCTTCCGCCTCCCGGGCGTGCGTTAGCGCATCCGTAATGAAATGCGTTTGGGATGCGAATACTTTCGAAGATCGCAAGAGCGAAATGTTTCCATAGCAAAGCAGGCTTTCGGGTATCGACCGCTTGCAGAGAAGGACGGGAGGAAAGGCGTCCCGCCCTCCCGGAGGGCTGATAGCCCTGCATCCCGGCGATTTTTCTGCCATTTCTGCGTTTAGCGGCCTTGCTTGTGATAAAGTGCCCCACCATACGGATACGGTTAAACGGCAAGGTTTACCCGATTCCATCAATGCGACCGTGCGGTGTGGGTGCCACACCCGCCCGCGCAATTACAAGTGAGGGGACAAGAGATGAAACCTGAGAATAATGCTCTGGAGAGAGCAGTGCGCTCGGTACTTTTCACCGGCGCAATTACGGCCTTCGCCGTATCGCCCATGGCCATGGCCCAGGAAGAGGGCGACGACCAGGACGAGGACCAGCTGGAACTCGGACGCCAGGTCGTCACCGGATCGCGCATCAAGCGCATCGACCTTGAGGAAGCCCGGCCCGTAGTGGTCATCACACGCGAAGAGATCGAACTGAGCGGACAGGAATCGGTGGCGGACGTGCTCCGCAACAGTCCGGTAAACACGTTCGGCTCGTCACGCGAGGTGTCCGGCAACTCGTTCGTCGGACAGGCGACCATAAGCCTGCACGGCATCGGCTCCACCCGCAGCCTTGTGTTGCTGGATGGTCGCCGTGCGCCACGCTCGCCGGTTACCGCCAACCAGGCCAACGACCTCAACATCATTCCGCTTTCCGCGGTGGATCGCATCGAGATCCTGACCGACAGCGCTTCGGCGATTTACGGTTCGGACGCGATCGCCGGCGTGATCAACGTGATTCTGCGGAAGGACTATGACGGCCTGGAAGTGGGCACGTCACTGCAGCGCCCGACGCGCGAGGGGGCGGACTCGGACGCCGGCGTGGTCACGATCGGCGGCAGCACCAACCGGGGACGCTTCCTGTTCACCGCGGATTTCCGCAACAAGAAGCACATCGCCTCCAAAGACCGCTTCTACTCCGCAGGAAACCTCGGCTACGACGCCGGTCCGGTGGATTTCCCGGACGCGCCGTTTGAGGCTACCTGGTACGCCTGGGAGAACACGGACAACGTCAGCTCCTGGGGCAACACGATCTGGCCGCTGTATCGGATTCCATCGAACTGCGAGCAGGTGGTGGGCCCGGACGGCGAGCGACTCCTGGCCGGCCCCTATGTTGCCGCCAATGGGCAACAGCGGTGCGGTTTCGATTACACCGCGTTCTCCTGGGAAACGGCGGATCTCAAGCGCACCAGCGCGTTCCTGCACGCGGACTATGAACTGAACCCGGACCATGCCGTGCGCCTGCAATCCATGTTCAGCACCATAAACAATCACGGCCGGTATGCACCCGCCGTGGGCTTTTTCCGTATTCCGGCCGATGCGGCGACGTCATTGAAGGAGAACTTCGATTACGACGTCCCTTACGCGGAGAGGCTTCCCTACTTCCTGGGCCATCGCTTCATAGGCCTGGGTAATCGGAATTTCATGTCCACCAACACACTGTTCGAGAACGCGGTCCTGGCGTACGGAACCGTGGGCATGTTCGATTACGAGTTCGAAGCGCGCCACACGCGCTACGACGGCCGTGAGGACAGTTGCTGCTACGCGAAGTCGTTTACGGCTTCCCAGTATGTCGCCCAGGGGCTGTACAACCCGTTTGATCCATTGAGTCCCGATAACGCGTCCGCGTATGACGCGATTACGGGCAACGCGAGCCGGGACATCCGGGCAGACTTCCGCACCTACAGCGGCAACGTGAGCTTCGACTTCCTCAACGCTCCGGGCGGCCCGGTCGGCTGGGCCGTCGGCTTCGATTACATCGACGAGCAGTTCTACGACATCTACGATCCGCTGAGCGCCGGCGGCGACCTGATCGGCAGCGCCGGCAACAGCGGCGAGGGCGAAAGGCTCGTGAAGGCGGCCTTCGCGGAAGCCTTAGTGCCGTTGTGGAACACCCTGGAAGTCAGCGCGGCGGCGCGCTACGACAGCTACGACGATGCGGCCGGCAACGAAACCAGCCTCTATCTCTCGGCGCGCTATCAGCCCACCGACTGGCTGCTGTTCCGCGCCTCCTGGGGCGAAGGCTTCCGGGCCGCCAACATGAATAATCTGTATGGCGCCCGGAGCTTCAGCGCGGAAGGCGGCACCGACCTTGTGCAGTGTCAACGCGCCGGAGTGGCCCCCGAGAATTGCGTGGAAGAGCAATACGCCACATATACAGGCGGTAACCCCCTGCTCGCGCCGGAGCTGTCGGACAGCTACAACATTGGCGTCGTCGTGGACTGGGAGCCGTTTACCGCCAGAGTGGATTTCTGGAGTCTGGATCTCGAAGACGGCATCGGCCTGGCGACCCTGCAGGGGCTGATCGAATCGGAGTTGCTGGGTCAATGCCAGAACACCGGACGGACGGAGAACACCATCCAGACGGGATCGCTCGCGGAAATCATCGAGTGTTCGCCCGGTAACGTCCTCAAGCGCGACCCGACTTCCGGCGCATTGATCGAAGCCGAAGCGGGCTGGGGCAACACGTTCAAGCAGGAGATCGGCGGACTGGACGTGCAGCTGCGCTACGATCTCGAAACGGCGACGGCGGGCGATTTCACGTTCGCCTTGTACGGCGCCCGCTTGCTGCGCTACCGCAGCCTGTCACGCACGGCCACGGACTGGAGCTCCAGCCTCGGCGAGGGCGTGGGCGACAGCGCAAGGCCCAAGTACCAGGCCCAGGGACTGATACGCTGGAACTACACCGACCATACGCTCTCGGTGTATGCGCGCCACATCGCAGGCTACATACGCCCCGATGCGGGATTCGAGGCGCCGTCGCACACGGAGTACGACCTGATCTACCGCTGGACCACGCCGTGGGACGGCCGCGTGACGATCGGCGTGCTCAACGTCACCGACGAGGATCCGGAGATCGACAGCTTCGCATCCCCGCGTCCTGCCGTCTATGACCTCTACAGTCTGGACGGGCGCGTGCCGTACGTGAGCTACCGCCACTTCTTCTGATCGGCAAACCGGATCGGTTACCGCTTCCAAACCGGTAACCGATCCGTTACAATTCAACGGGCCGCCGGCACCCCCCGCGCCGGCGGCCTTTCTTTTTCCGCCGAAGGAATTCTCCGGACCAGGCCCGGCGCGAACGGGCGGCGCTCATTGAGCGGGCAGAGGCGTTAGAATCACGAAAATAAACGAAAGGCGCCGGAACGTGCGCCCACGATAAAACCAGACACGGGAGTGGATCATGAAGGCAACTATCAGAAGCAGCCTGTTTCTCGCGATTGTCCTGCTCGCTAGCGGAGCCCAGGCGCAACAGTCAAAACAATATTCCGTCAGCGATTTCTTCAAGAATTCGGAGTTCGCCTCGCTGCGGCTGTCGCCGAACGGGGAATGGCTGGCGGCGCTGGGGCCGTACGAAGGCCGTCGCAACCTGTTCACGATGCGCCTGTCCGACAAGGCCGCCGCGCGCCTGACGAGCTTCGAGAGCAAGGGCAGGGACCGAGCCAATCAGGACGTGGCGTTTTTCTTCTGGGCCAACGACGAACGGCTGATCTTCGGCCTGGACTCGGCCGGCAACGAATCGTTCTCGTGGTTCGCCGTGAACCGCGACGGCACCGAGCCGCGGACGCTGGTCCAGGGCTCCACCGGCATTGTGCTCTTCCCCACCAACACCCGTCTGCTGAGCCGGCTGGATCACGATCCCGAGCATGTGCTGGTGACGAACAACGAGCGCAACAAGTTCTATCCCGACGTGTTCCGGCTGAACGTGTATACGGGAAGAATGTCCCGGGTCGAAACCAATCCCGGGCATTTCCAGGGTTACGGCGTGGACTGGGACGGCAACGTGCGCATTGCCGTGGGGCATCCCGACGCCACCGGCCGGGCGCTGAGGGAAGGGGAGTTGCTGAAGCAGAACCTCTATTACCGGGCAACGCCGGACGGCGACTGGAAGATCGCGCATTCCACGCACTATTTCGACGGCCCGGTCTTTGCGCCGCTGGCTTTCGCGGCAGACAACAGGACCCTCTACGTATCGACCAACGAGGGCCGCGACACCTCGGCCATCTACACCTTCGATCCCGAGACCGGCGAGTTGGGCGAGCTGATCCTGGCCGACGACCGGTCGGACCTGACCGGCCTGACGCTCTCGCCCAAGGACCACCGTCCGCTGTGGGTCTCCTGGCAATACGAACTGCCGGAAAAGGTCATGCTGGACGAAGAGTTCGCAGCGCTCCAGGCCACCATTGACGGGGCCTTGCCCGGCAAGGTGAACAGGATCACCAGCATGAGCGACGACGAGAATCGGGCGATCATCTACTCGGGAAGCGACCGTGATCCGGGAACGTACTATCTCTACGACAATTCGGCGGGCACTCTCGAGTTCTTCGCCCGGCCCCGCCCCTGGATCGAACCGGACGACATGAGCGAAATGACGCCGGTGCGCTATGAGGCCCGCGACGGGGAGACGATCCACGCGTACCTGACCGTGCCGGCCGGCAGCGAACCCAGCGATCTTCCGCTGATCATCAATCCGCATGGCGGACCCTACGGAATCCGGGATTTCTGGGGGCACAACAGCGAGACGCAGTTCCTGGCCAACCGGGGCTATGCCGTCATGCAGATCAACTACCGCGGCTCCGGGGGTTACGGCCAGCGCTTCCTGGATATCGCCTGGCAGAAATGGGGCCTGGAGATGCAGGACGACATCACCGACGGCGTGCTTTGGGCGATCGGGCAGGGCATCGCCGACCCGGACCGGGTCTGCATCTACGGCGGCAGCTACGGCGGATACGCCACGATGGCCGGCATCACCAAGACGCCGGACCTCTACCAGTGCGCCGTCAACTATGTCGGCGTGGTCGACCTCATGGCGCTGCTGGACTACCACCACCGGTTCCGCAACGGCGACTTCATTCAGGCCTGGGGCAAGCGCGCCATCGGCGACCGCAGGGCGGACCGCGAGCGGCTGCTGGCGACCTCGCCCATCAACCATCTCGACAAGATCAAGGTGCCGCTTTACGTGGTGCACGGCAAGCGCGATCCGAGGGTGCCGCACGATACGCAGTACGTGCCGCTGGTGCGCAAGCTGAGAGGAACGGAAATCGACTACAAGACGATGCTGAAGAACAGGGAAGGCCACGGATTCCGCAAGGAGGAGAACCGCATCGAGCTTTACACGGAGCTCGAGAAGTTCTTCGCCGAGCATATCGGCGGGCGCAGTTCGCAGGTGGCCGCGGCCGGGGCCCGATAAGCGCAGGCGGGTCCGGCCGGCGGCCAGACCTTACAATGCAGCGTTTTCCTGGGTGCCGGGCAAGTGGACGCAAAGAAACTTGAGCGGCTGCGCGAAAGGTACGGGCGGCCGGACGGAGACCTGAAGGCGGATGTGCCCTTCAGGGAGGCGCTGACGCAGGTCTTCGACAGCGACCTGCACCAGAAGAAGCCGTACGGCGATCCGCCGACGCTGCTGGATTTCCCCCACAGCGAGGACTGGACCGGGCTGGATGTGGCGCTTGTCGGCGTGCCCATGGATCTCGGAGTCACGAACCGGCCGGGGGCGCGTTTCGGCCCGCGGGCGCTGCGCGCAATCGAGCGCGTCGGACCCTACCACCCCACTTACAACCTCGTTCCCGCCAACGTGCTGCGTTGCGCCGACGTGGGCGACGTGCCGTTTCGCTCGCGCTTCAGCCTCGAGAAAAGCATCGAGGACATAGAGGCCTTCTACGCGAAGATCGCGGCCGCCGGACTCAAGCCGATCTCCGCCGGCGGCGATCACTCGATCACCTACCCCATCATGAAGGCGCTGGGCGCCGACGAGCCGCTGGGCATGGTGCACATCGACGCCCATTGCGACACCGCCGGCCCGTACGACGACGAGAAGTTTCATCACGGCGGCCCGTTCCGCCTGGCGGTGCTGGACGGAGTGCTGGATCCCGACCGCTGCGTACAGATCGGCATACGTGGAAGCGCGGAGCTGGCATGGGCATTCAGTTACGATTCCGGAATGACCGTCATCCACATCGACGATTTTCATGACATGGGGCTGCCTGCCGTGATTTCCCTTTGTCGCGAGAAGGTCGCCGGCGGGCCCGTGTATGTCAGTGTGGACGTGGATGGAATCGATCCCGCCTATACGCCGGGAACGGGCACGCCCGAAATCGGGGGCCTGACGCCCCTGGAGACGCAGCGGCTGCTGCGCGGACTTGAGGGGCTGCCGCTGGTAGGCGGCGACCTGGTGGAGGTGGCCCCGCAGTACGATCCTTCCGCCAACACCGCCCACGTGGGCGCCAGCATGATGTTCGAGATCCTCGGACTGCTGGCCGACCTCAAGGCGAAGGGCGGCTGATGGGTCGCAAGCGTCCCGGTGGGGAGGGCGTCCCGCCCTCCCATTCCACGCAAGGCCACTACAAGAGCTTTCTCGACGGCGCGATCTCGCGGCGGCAGTTCGGCAAGGCCCTGGCGGCCATCGGCTTTTCCGCCGCCGCGGCGGAGTCGCTGATCCGCATGGTTTCCGAGGCGGACGCCCAGACGCTGCCCGCGGAGCGGGGCAACAGCGTGGAAGGGACGGGCGCCGAGATCCTGGTGGAAGCCTTGCTGGCGGCGGGCGTAGAGTACCTGTTCGCCACCACCGCCACGGGCATGACGGCGATCTTCGACGCGCTGGCCTCGCGGCCGCAACTGAAGTTCCTGCTGACCCTGCAGGAAGGCCAGGCAACGGCGATGGCGCACGGATACGAACTGGCCAGCGGCAGGACCGCGGTCCTGCTGGTGCCCGGAGTCGCGGTTCCGTCGGCGATGAACAACCTCTACAACGCCTGGAAGGACCGCTCCGCGATCGTGGCGATTTCCGACTCGGCCCAAACCATTTTCGGGGGCCGCAACCAGTTCCAGCAGATGGACGACTGGCTGGAGCCGCTGCAGCAATTCACCAAGTGGCGCTGGCAGGTCAACAGGCCGGAGCGGCTCAGCGAGTTCACCCGGCGCGCCATCAAGATGGCGGGAACTCCGCCGGGCGGCCCCGTGCACCTGCGCATCCCGATCAATGTCCTGGGCGAGCCGAAGCTGAAGCAGACCGTCTATCCGCAACAGTTGTTCCGGGTTGACGTCAATCTGCCGCCGAAACCCGAGTTGCTGGAGTCGGCGGCCCAAGCCCTGCTCGAGTCGGACGCGCCGTTCATCAACGTCGGACACGAAGTGACGCGCAGCGGCGCGGTGGACGACGTGGTGCGGCTTGCGGAGACGCTGGGCGCGCGGGTCAGCCAGGGCTATTCCGTGTACGGCGACTTTCCCTTCAAACACCCCTTGTGGGCGGGGTTCTATGGCCTGGGCGCCCCGAAACACCTGGGCCGGAGTGACGTCTTTCTCAACCTGGGTACGGAAATGCCCGGCCCCGGCATCCTGGCGCCTTCGCCGCCGAGGAAGGCGACCGTCATTCACGCGCGCATGGAATACGAGGACATCGGCAACTTCCAGCCGACCGATATCGCGCTGGCCGGCGGCATCCGGGAAATCACCACCGCGCTGATCGACGCAATCGAGGGGATGGCCACCCGCGAACGGCTCGCGAAGCTTCGCGAACCGCGGATGGACGCCGCCCGCGAGGAATTCGCGAAGCGCCTGGAGGACCAGCGCAGTGAAGCCCAGGAACACTGGAACGCGGTGCCCATCAGCTGGGCCCGCATGGCCTGGGAACTCGACCGGCACCTGGCCGAGGACGCGATCATCGTCTCCGAACTCGACAACCGGTTGCCGTACCACTGGATGGACTTTGCGCCGGGGAAGAAACGGCTGATCGGTCAGACCACCGGCTTCGCGCTGGGCTGGGGCGTGGGCGCCGCGCTGGGCGTCAAGGTGGCCGAACCGGACCGGCAGGTCGTATGCCTGGTGGGCGACGGCGCCTTCCTGTTCGGTCAGACGGAAGCGCTCTGGGCCGCCGCGCGCCACGACATTCCGATCACCATCGTCGTGTTCAACAACGAGTCCTACGACGGCGAGCGGGAGCGCATCTACTGGTTCTCGCCGCTGGCGCGCAACCGCGAGACACGCGATCAATGGAAGGACATCAGCTGCTACCTGGGCGACCCGCTGGTGGACTTCGCCGCCGTATCACGGGCATTCGGAGTAGAGGCCGAAACCGTGCTGGAGCCGGCTGGAATGGAAGCCGCCCTGCAGCGGGCGCAATCGGTGAATCGCGACGGCGGAGCCTACCTGATCGACGCCCGGATCATGCAGCAGGGCCACGGCGCCAATTCCACCTGGCACCCGGACATCTCCATCGCCCGAAACCGCAAACGCCTGATCTAGGCGGCTGTCTGCAAGGCTTGGTCAGGCGTCTTCCAGAACGTAAAGTACCCTTGGTTACGCACGGTCGCCGTTCCGGGAATCTGCCTCAGAACGACTCCTGATCCGAACAAATCGCCCGCTGAGAGCAACGCGTTCAAGATCGACAAATAAGCAAGCCAGTCGGGCGCTGACTGCAGGGCGATCGCGATCAGCAGCGGCACGCCGCTGATCACCAGCAGCGGAAGAAGGAGAATCACAAGAAACCGGTTTCGGGCAAGTTCGCCGGTGTAATGAGCATAGAACAGGAGTCTCGTCGGCCAGCATCCAAGAATGCTGCTTGACGACCGCCCCTGCGAGGGATGCGCCATAGCGTGTACGAATTCATGGACAACTATGTTGAGAATGAACAGAACTGCGCAGTCCGCCCAGGACAGCGAGGATCCGAAAAGGCCCGGCCCGTTCTCCCACTCCAGGGGCGTGAACGCAAACCAGAGAATTCCCGTGACTAATGCCGACAGGAGTGCTATCGGCAAAGCATAGAGTTGCAGGAGCCCGGCCGATGGCTCCTTCACTTTGCTCCATTCCTCGCCCGGTTCAGAGTCCGGCGATGAAGGTAGTGCTCCAATGTGAAATCGCAAGCTTGTCGCCCCTTTCCAGTTGTAGATTACGCCGCGCGGATTGTATGCGGCGGCAGAATCACTTGAGCCGCGAGAGCAGGCTCTGCAGTTCGTCGAGGTTCCTGTAGCGCACTTCCAGGCGGCCGCCTCGCTTGCCATGGCGGATGCGCACCGGGGCGCCCCACCGCTCGCTCAGGTCGCGCTCCAGGCTGACGACGTTGGGATCGCGCGGCGCCGGTGGCGCCGCCGGACGGCCTTCCGCCTGCGCCAGGCGCTCCGCGTCGCGAACGGTCAGGCCTTTCTCGGCGATGAGTCGCGCCAGCGCAGCCTGCCGGGCCGGATTCGCCACGGCCAGCAACGCGCGCCCGTGACCCATTTCCAGCTTGCGCTCCGCCAGCAGCTTCTTGGCCGTATCCCCGAGTTCGAGCAGCCTCAGATGGTTGCTGACCGCGGCGCGCGACATGCCGATGGACCGGCCCACCTCCTTGTGCGTGCCGCCCGACATTTCCAGAATCGCGCGCAGCGCGCGGGCCAGTTCCACAGCGCTGAGGTCCTCTCGCTGCACGTTCTCGACCAGGGCCGCGAGCGCGGCTTCGGCGTCGGACAATGGCCGGACGACGGCGGGCACGCTTTCAAGGCCGGCGTGCTGGGCCGCGCGCCAGCGGCGTTCGCCGGCAACGATCTCGTAGCGGGCCTGCGAGTCGCCTTCTCCATCGACCGGCCGCACCAGCACGGGCTGAACCACGCCCTGGGCCCGTATGGATTCGGCCAACTCGGCAATGCGTTCGGGTGCCATGGCCTGGCGCGGCTGAAAACGTCCCGGCCGCAAGAGGTCCAGCGGCAGTTCCTGGAAGTCGCGGGAAGGAGCGGGCTCTTCCCTGCGCGGTCCAAGCAGGGCCTCAAGCCCGCGGCCCAGTCCCCGGTTGGGTGCGGACATTATTCGGCGAGCCCGCGGCGGATCATTTCGCCGGCCAGCGCCGCGTAGGCCAGCGCCCCGCTGGAGAGCCGGTCATGCTGCAGGACGGACAAACCGAATCCGGGCGCCTCGGCTAGACGCACATTGCGCGGAATGATCGTACGGAACAACTCGTTGGGGAAATGCTTCTGCAATTGCTCGGAAACGTCCCGCGCCAGCCGCGTTCGGCCATCGTACATGGTGCGGATTATGCCGCTTATCTCCAGATCGGGATTCGAGCGCGCGCACAGCCCCTCGATCACACCCACAAGCGACGACAATCCCTCCAGCGCAAAGTACTCGCACTGGATCGGCACCAGCACGCCCTCGGCGGCCACCAGGGCGTTCAGCGTAAGGATGTTCAGGCTCGGCGGGCAATCGAGCAGAACCGTCTGATAGCTCGAGGCTATTTCGAGCAGGGCCCCGCGCATCTGCAGTTCCCGGCCCGTCTCCACTTCCAGCAGTTCGACTTCGGCGGCCGTCAAGCCTGCGGTGGCCGGCAGCAGGTCGAACCCGGCCGATTCGATCCTGATCACGCTCTCCGACGCGCGGGCACGGCCCATCAGGAGTCCGTAAACGGATTCTCCGATATCGTCGGGGCCGACGCCGCAGCCGGTGGTCGCGTTCGCTTGCGGATCGAGATCGACCAGCAGCACCTTGCGATCCATTTGCGCAAGGCAAGCGGCCAGGTTGATGGCCGTAGTGGTCTTGCCCACACCGCCCTTGCGGTTGGCCACTGCGAAAGTGCGTTTCACGAGTACGCTCCCGGTTCCGCCGCTTCCCGAGCGCATGTAAACACGGCCACGTGCCGCTGCGCATCCAGGCCCGGCACGTTGATCGGATCGCACGATCGGCAATGAACGTCCGGCAATGCGAGCAGTTGTCGGTTGGATGGACGGCGGCCGAGCATGGCGACCAGCATTGACCCCCGGCGCAACAGGTGAGCGGCCAGAGCTGTGAGTTTCGGCAGCGGCGCCAATGCCCTCGCCACAATCGCGCGGGGCGGCTCCTCCGGCCGGTAGCTCTCCAGGCGCTCGCGTACGATGCGCACATTGGGAAGATCAAGTTCGGAACAGGCGTGACGAAGAAACGCCGCTTTGCGGGCGGCCGAATCCAGCAGCACCCATCTGCTTTCCGGACGCAGCAGCGCGAGCACGAGGCCGGGCAGCCCCGCTCCGCTGCCCGCGTCCAGCTTCGGCCCGGGAGGCAGAAAGGGCAGCACCGCCGCGCTGTCCAGCACGTGGCGCACCACCAGCTCCTCGCGGGTCGCGCGCGCCGTCAGTCGCGACGCACGGTTCCAGCGTATCAGCATGTCCAGATATGCGTTCAGCCGATCGATGTCGCCGGCGGCGGCGGACAGGCCCAGTCCGGCAAAGCCTGACGCCAGCCGTTCAGTCGTATCGGCTTCGGCGGGGAAAGCGGCGCCCGCTGACACGCGCATTCATGCACGCCGTACGGCGATTTCTTCCGCGCGGTGACAAGCCACCATCCCTTGCGACAGCGTCCGCAGCTGCGGCGTTTCCTGCCTGCAGCGGTCAATCGCAAAAGTGCAGCGTGCGGAGAATGCACATCCGGGCGGCGGGTTCAGCGGCGAGGGCGGCTCTCCCTCCAGCAGTTCCCGCTTGCGGGACCGCTCGACCGCGGGGTCGGGAATCGGCGCCGCCTCTATGAGCGCCCGGGTGTAAGGATGCATGGGCCGTGCGTAGAGATGTTCGCCTTGTGCCACTTCCATCGCCCGGCCCAGGTACATCACGACCACCCGGTGGCTTATCTGCCGCACGACCGCGAGGTCGTGGGCGATGAAAATCAAAGCCAGACCGAGCTCGTCCTGCAGTTCCATCAGCAGGTCCACGATCTGGGCGCGAATGGACACGTCCAGCGCACTGACGGCCTCGTCGCAGATCACGACCGCCGGACCCGGCGCCAGGGCGCGGGCGATCCCGATCCGCTGGCACTGGCCACCCGAGAACTCGTGCGGATACCGGTCCAGTTGCCCGTCCTTCAGGCCCACGCGGTTCAGTATCCTGACCACCCGCTGATCGCGCTCGGCCCTGGAAAGATCGGGCCGGCAGGCGCCCAGCGGTTCGGCGACAATCTGCCGGGCGGTCATGCGCGGATTCAGTGAAGCCAGGGGGTCCTGAAAGACCATTTGCATATTGCGCCGGGCGGCCATCCAGGTCTTCCTGTCGGCGTCCTGCAGATCGCCTCCCAGCAGAGTCACGCGCCCGGCGCTGGGGGGGACCAGCCCGATGACCGCCCGCGCCAGCGATGACTTGCCGCAGCCCGACTCGCCCACCACGCCCAGCGTTTCCCCGGGCGAGATCGTGAAGGTCCCGGTCGTTACCGCCTTGAGCTGCGGCCTGGGAGCGAACAGCCGGGGGCGATTCAGGGAATAAACGACGTCCAGGCCCTCGACGTCCAGAACAGGCTCGGCACCGGGGGCGCTCCTGCCGCGAGGGCGCGCGTCGCGGTCCAGCCTGGGGACGGAGGACAGCAGACGCTGCGTGTAAGGATGCTTCGGCGCGGCATAGACCCGGTCCACGCTGCCGCGCTCCTTGCACTCGCCGTCCTGCATGACCAGCACATCATCGCAGAAGCCGGCCACTACGCCGAGATCGTGGGTAATGAAGATGATGGCCGCGTTGAAATCCCTCCGCAGTTCCTGCATCAGGGTAAGAATCTGCGCCTGCACGGTGACGTCCAGCGCGGTAGTGGGCTCGTCCGCGATCAGCAGCGAAGGGGTGCACAGCAGCGCCGTGGCGATGGTGACGCGCTGGCGCATGCCGCCGGACAACTCATGCGGCCAGGACTGAAGCCGCTTGCCGGCGTCCGGGATCCGGACCGCCTCCAGCAATTCCCCGCAGCGCCTGAGCGCCTGCCGGCGGCTCATGCCTTCGTGCAATTCCAGCACCTGGGCCATCTGCACACCGATCTTCAGGTAGGGGTTCAGCGACGTCATCGGGTCCTGGAAGATCATCGCGATGCGGTTGCCGCGGATCCCCCGCAGATCGCGGTCCGCCATGCCGATCAGTTCGCGCCCCTCGAAACGCGCGCTGCCGCTGCTGCGCCCGTTGTCCGCAAGCAGGCCCATGAGGCTCAGCACCGTCTGGCTCTTGCCCGAACCGGACTCGCCCACGATGCCCAGCGTCTTGCCCGCCTGGAGCCCGAAATCGATGCCGCGCACAGCATGCACCGTGCCGTCGGGGGTCGCGAAATCGACTTTCAGGTCTCGAACCTCGATCAGGGACATTCAGGCGCTCCTGTCACGCGGATCCAGAGCGTCGCGCAACCCGTCTCCGATGAAATTGCAGCAGAACAGGGTGGCCGCCAGAAAGCCTGCCGGAAAGATAAGGGCCCAGGACTCGTTTTCCATTGCCTTGGCGCCTTCATTGACCAGCGCGCCCCAGGAGGTCATGGGTTCCTGCACGCCCAGCCCCAGGAAACTCAGGAAGCTCTCCACCAGAATGACCTGCGGAATGGTCAGAGTGACGTACACCACCACCACGCCGAACAGGTTGGGCACGATATGCCGGCGAATAATCCTGGGCGTGGTCACGCCGGCGGCCTGGGCGGCCTCGACAAACTCCCGGCGCTTGATGCTGAGCGTCTGACCGCGGACGATGCGGGCCATGTCCAGCCAGTTGATCGCTCCGATAGCGATGAAGATCAACGCAATGTTGCGGCCGAACAGCACCATCAGCAGTATGACCAGAAACATGAAAGGCATGGCGTAGAGAATGTCCACGATGCGCATCATCACCTGGTCCACCCGCCCGCCGAGGTAGCCCGCTACCGCCCCGTAGCTGATCCCGATCAACAGGCTCACCGCGGTCGCCACAAGACCCACCATCAGCGAGATACGCCCGCCCACCAGCGTGCGTACGAAAAGGTCCCTGCCCAGGTCGTCGGTGCCGAAAAAGTGCCATCCCTCAAGGCTCGGCGGCACGGACACATAGTCCCAGTCCAGGTAGTCGAACTCCACCGGCGACAGCGCCGGCCCGAATACGCACAGGATCGCCACGATAGCCAGGACGATCGCGGCGCTCATGGCGGCCCGGTTGCGGCGCAGGGCTCGCCAGGCGTCGCTCCACAAACCGCGCCCGGCGCCGGAAGCCTGCTTCAGCGCCTTACGGTTGACCCGCGATTTTTTCATGTCAGGACCGGCCCTGCTAGTTGCGCTGCCGGACCCTGGGGTCCAGGAAGCCGTAAAAGATGTCCACCAGGAAATTGAACAGGATGATGAGAACGCCGTAGAAGACCACCACGCCCATGACCAGCGTGTAGTCCCGGTTCAAGGCTCCCTGCACGAAGTGGCGTCCAAGGCCGGGCACCCCGAAGATCTGTTCGATCACGACCGAGCCGGTTATTACCGCGGCAGTCGCGGGCCCAAGGTAGGAAAGCACTGGAAGCAGGCCGGGTTTGAGCGCGTGGCGAAGCAATATTGTGGACTGCGCCAGGCCCTGGGCCCGGGCCATGCGGATGAAGTTGCTCCTCAGCACCTCGATCATG
Organism: Gammaproteobacteria bacterium; assembly: GCA_965116895.1. Lineage (GTDB taxonomy): Bacteria > Pseudomonadota > Gammaproteobacteria > Steroidobacterales > Foliamicaceae > Foliamicus. The sequence continues at coordinate 2,732,513 of OZ220729.1, forward strand.
CTGCCGCGGGTCAGTCGGGCGATATAGGCGATCTGCGGCAGCGCAAGGGCCACCACCGGCATCACCATGTTGGGCAGCCGTTGAGCCAGGCTGTCTCCCGGCCAGCCCCCCGCCGGCAGCCAGTCCAGGTAAACGGCGAACACCAGGATCAACAGGGGTCCGATTACGAAGTTGGGGATCGATATGCCGGTCATGCTCACGGCCATGACCGCATGATCGGACGCCCGGTTCTGGCGCAGCGCCGCCCAGCCGCCCGCGCTGACCCCGACCAGCAGCGCCAGCAGCATCGCGCAGGCGCCGATCTGCAGCGAGACCGGAAAGCCTTCCCGGATGAGTTCGGTCACCGTGCGGTCGGTGTACTGAAACGAGGGGCCGAAATCGCCCCGGGTCAGGCCCCACAGGTAGCGGCCCAACTGCTGAACCAGCGGCTCGTCGAGATTGTAGGCCGCGCGGATCTTGGCCTCGATCTCCGGGTGCAGCGTCTTTTCCGTATCGAAGGGGCCGCCGGGCGCCGCGCGGATCATGAAAAACGCCAGCGCGATGAGTATCAACAGCGTGGGAATAGCCGCAAATACGCGCCTTATGGCGTACCGAAACATCCGCGCATCATAACCGCCGACGCGCGCCGCTCAGCCTTCCGCTTCCAGCCAGCGCAGCTTACGGTTCAGCCGCGCGGGAAGAATCCGTTCCATCCCCGCCACGCACAGCGCAACGGCCACAAAGGTGCCCGTCGCCCAGGCGGGCCGCGCATAGGCGAAGGGAGAGTAGAACGCCATCGCCGCAGCGAGGACAAAACCGCCCAACAGCGTCACGACAGTTGTCGCACGGGTGCCGGGGCGATTGTGCGAAAGCGCAAAAGGCAGCCTTGGCCAGAGAAACTGCGCCACTTGCATGACCAGCACGCCGAGGCCGCCCAACAGCAGGGCGTGAACCACCCCGTGCCAGGCGTCTTCGAACCGCCAGGCGAGGCCGATGGCGGCCAGGACAAGGTAAGGCAGGAAAAAGCAGAGTGTCACGAAGTGCCGCACGCGAGCCGCCAGGCGCGCCCGTTCCGCCGGCGTGGCGAAAAAGATCCAGGCGGCCCGCCAGGACTCGCTGGTGTACAGCTGCTCGAGAAGCCAGGCGGGGGCGATCAATACGCTGGCGTGAACGCCCAACAGCCCCAATGCACCGAGTGGGCCAGGGCCGGGAACAAACGGGTCCATCGAGCCGGGCATCCGTAGCGACACGACGAAATAGACCGCACACACCGGGAGCACGACGATCACTCTCATTCGCAACTTCATGTCGTGGCGCAACTGCCCCCAGGCGAGCGCCGCCGCCGGGCCGAACCGACCCATTCCCCAGCGACGCCGCGGGGCGAATCGCCGCCGGGAATTGTCCTTCTCGCTTGCGCCCGCCATCGAGCCGAACTTCTGGGCGGACGCAAGGGACAGCTTGTCGCGGGCAAACCAGGCCAGCCCGGCGCTGCTGCCCAGGACTCCCAGCAGGCATGCCCAGGCGCCGGCCGTGAACTCGCCGGACGCCAGACTCGCCAGGCCGGCAAACCAGGCCGTCGGCAGCGCCAGCAGCCAGCCTTGCGGCCCAACGCCGACTCCCTCCATGAGGGCGGTAACCCATCTCTCGAACAACAGGGGGCCCAGGTACAGCGCAAGCATTGCAAGTTGCACCCAGGTCAGGGCGCGGGCAAGCCATTTGCCGCCCGTCTTTTCGATCACAGTAGCAAAGGTGGAGATCGCCAGCAGCACCCCACAGAGCACGAGCAGCAAGGCCGCAAGGAACAGGGAAAGCGCCGGCGGCCAGCCGAACCGGAACCCGCAGATCAGCGCCGAAGGTCCCGCGAGCAGCGCCGTCATGATCGCCTGTTGCGCCATGATGACCGTAAGCCGGGCAAGAAGATAGGTCCGCGGGCTCACCGGCCGGTGCCCGAGCACCTCGTAGTCCTGCGGAGTGACTGCAACCGCCCGGAAATCCTGAAGGAGGAAATAGAACATGGTGACAGCCACCAGGGTCAGCACCGTCAGGTTCAACGAAAACGCGTTCGGAAGTCTTGCGGCCAGATTGGCGAGCATCAGGCCGAAAAACAGCATCATGACTATCGCGAACCAGGCGACGGGGCTGGCCTTGCTCCCAAGTGCGCCTCTGCGCATGCGGTCTTGCAACTGGCGATAGCTCAGGTTCATGAGCGGCCGCACGAGGCCGCGCCATTGTCCGTAATCGGCGCCGAGCGCCTCGACTGCCGCGCGGGTGACACTCATTGCAGGGCGACCAGCAACTCCCGTGCAACGCGCTCCGTGTCCCGCACGCCGGTGAGTTCGATAAAGGCGTCTTCCAGCGTGTTCACGCCCCGCTCCGCGGCGATCTGCCCGGGCGCTCCATCCGCCAGCTTCCTGCCTTCATGGATGATGACCACGCGCGTGCAGACCCGTTCGATGACGTCGAGGATGTGCGAACAGAACAGGATGGCGCGGCCCTGTCCGGCCAGTTCCTTCAGCAGCTTCTTCACAACCAGCGCTGCGCTGGCATCCAGCCCGTTCAGCGGCTCATCCAGCAACAGCACCTGCGGGTTGCTGAGCAGCGCCGCGCTGATGAGCACCTTCTGCTTCATGCCCTTGGAGCAAGCCCCAAGCATACGGCCGCGCGCCTCGGACATGTCGAACAACTCAAGAAAACGGTCCATGCGCTGCTCCGCGTGCTGCGGCCGCATGCCGTACAGGCTTCCGACCATCCCGAGAAACTCGGCCACGCTCAGCGATTCATAGAGCGCTCCGCTTTCGGGGACATAGCCCAGGCACCGCTTGGCGCCTATGGGATCGGCCGCCATGTCGATATCGCATATCCTGGCCTGGCCCGAGTCCGGCTCGATCATGCCGGTCAGCATCTTCACCGTCGTGCTTTTCCCGGCCCCGTTCGGCCCCAGGAAGCCCAGGATTTCGCCGGGCCGGACCTCCAGGTCCAGCCGGTCCACCGCGCGCACGTCGCCGAAGGACTTGCTCAGTCCCCCCGCTTCGATTTTTCCGTCCAACTCGAGCCTCCCTGTTCCCGAGGACACCGCAATCCCTTTATTGTTGTTGGTGAGTCGGCGCTAGTGTTTCAGGACACTCAAGTGCCTCGCATATATGTGATCCATGATATTACCTTCATATCCGCTCACCCAGGGCTTGACCATCCGCTTGGTGACGTAAAAGTACAGCGGCAGGACGGGCTGGTCCGCCAGCATCAGTCGCTCGGCTTCCTGAAGGTATTCGGCCCGCCGGGCGACGTCCGGTTCGGCCGACGCGGCGGCCAGCAGCGCATCGTATTCCGGATTGTCGTAGCCGGTATCGTTCTGCTCGTTGGTTGACTCAAGCAGTTGCGCGAAGGTATAGGCATCCTCGTAATCGCCGATCCATCCGGCCCGGTAGATTTCGGTTTCCTGCTTCCCCTTGCGCGTTTCGAGAAAGACCTTCCACTCCTGATTCGCCAGCGTGGCCTCCATGCCCAGAACCTCTTTCCACATGCTTCGCAGCGCAATGGCGATGCGCTTGTGGTTGTCCGAGGTGTTGTACAGAACTTCCACTGTCAGGGGGTTGTCTGCCGAGTAGCCCGCCTCGGCATACAGCCGCCGCGCTTCCGACTCGCGCTCTTCCTGGGTCCAGCCCGCTTCCTCCGGTTCCTGCTGCTCGTAACCGCGCACCGGCGGTACCCAGCCGTAGGCCACAGGCTCTCCGGCGCCGCTGACGACTCGCGCGATGATGTCGCGGTTCACGGCCAGCGACAGCGCCCGGCGCAGGCCCGGCTCGCCGGCGAACGGCGCACGCGTGGTGTTGAAGCCGAAATAGTACGTGCCCAGGTAGGGCGTGACGCGGAACTCCTCCGCCAGGTTCTGCCGAATCCACTTGAGCTGCTTCTGCGGGATGGTGGAGGTGATGTCCAGCTCGTCGGCGCGGTAACGCTTGAGTTCCGCGTCCTGGTTCTCGATCGCGTAGTAGTAGACCTCTTCGAGTGTGGTGTTCGCGTTGTCCCAGTAGTGTGGGTTGCGTTCTACATGAATATGTGACTGAACAACCCAATCCTTGAGGCTGTAGGCCCCGTTACCTACATGGGTCTCCACCCGCGACCAGTTGCTCCCGTGTTCTTCAACCACGCCGCGATGCACGGCGTAGCAAGTGGAGTGGGTCAGCAGGCCCAGCAGGTAGGGAGTGGGCGTCTCAAGATGGATCACGAAAGTGCGCTCGTCCGCTGCCTCCACGCCCAGCTCCTCGGGAGGCAGGTCGCCCGCAATCACCTTGCGGGCATTGCGGATCGGCGCCAGCACGCTGGAATAGCGCGACAGCGTGTTCGGATCGGCGCTGCGGCGCAGGCCGTACTCGAAGTCGAACGCAGTAACCGGATCGCCGTTGCTCCAGCGTCCGTCCGGGCGCATGGTGAAGGTGTAGGTCAGGCCGTCCTCGGAGATTTCCCAGGACTCGGCGGCCCCGGGTATCAACTCGCCATCGGGGGCCTCGGCCACCAGCCCCTCGAAAAGGTCGCGCAGAATGTTGGATGAGGGGACCCCCTCGGCACGATGCGGATCCAGCGATTGCGGCTCCGTTCCGTTGCCCCGGTGCAGAATCTGGACTTCAGCCAGTTCCTGGCCGGTTTCTCCGCCGATCGGGCCGTAGCTGACCGGCGCCTGTTCCTGGCCGCCTCCGCCGCAGCCCCCGAACGCCAGCGCAGCCGCCAGAAAGACACTCTTCAGGCGCATCGCAACTCCTGTTTCTTCAGGTGAACCAATAGCTGTGAAACCGCTGCCGGCGTCATCCCGGGGATGCGTTCGGCCTGGCCTACCGTGGCCGGGCGGGCCAGCGACAGTTTCTCGCGCACTTCGTTGGACAGTCCCCGCACTGTCGCGTAGTCGAGTTCCGTAGGCAAGGGCGTGCCTCTCATCCGGCGATTGCGCCTGATTTCCGCCCCCTGGCGCTTGAGATAGCCGGCGTAGCGAACCTCGATCTCCACCGCTTCTTCAACCTGCCGGGCCAGTTCCGGCCACTCGCCTTTCGCCTCAGGGCGCGCACCCACGCCCGGCAGGGCCGTCACGCGCGGGTAATCCCAGTCCGGTCGACGCAGCAGGCTCAGGGCGGTGCAGGCGCCGCTCGCGTCAGGCCCGGGCTGTGGAGTCCTGCACTGATCGAGCCGCGTCCGTTCTTTCGCGATCGCTTCCTGCTTGAGGCAGAAGGCTTTCCACCGTTCCTCCCCGACCAGCCCCAGCCGCCTGCCTTCCGGCGTCAGACGGGAGTCGGCGTTGTCCTCCCGCAGCCGCAGGCGGTACTCGGCGCGGCTGGTGAACATCCGGTACGGCTCGGTGACGCCCCGGTTCACCAGGTCGTCCACCAGCACCCCCATGTAGGCCTCTTCGCGCCCCGGCGCAAAGGGCGGCTCGCCGCGCCCGGCCAGCACCGCGTTGATCCCGGCCAGCAGCCCCTGCGCGGCGGCCTCTTCGTAACCCGTGGTGCCGTTGATCTGTCCGGCGAAGTAGAGGCCCGCCACCGTCTGCGTCTGCAAGTCGGCGCCCAGTTCCCGCGGATCGAAATAGTCGTACTCGATCGCGTAGCCGGGGCGGGTCATGCGGGCCTGCTCAAAACCAGGAATCGTGGCCAGGAATGCAAGCTGGACGTCGGCCGGAAGGCTGGTGGATATGCCGTTGGGATAGACCTCGGCGGTGGTCAGCCCCTCCGGTTCAACGAAAATCTGGTGCGACTCGCGATCCGCGAAGCGCACGACCTTGTCCTCCAGCGAGGGACAGTAACGGGGCCCCACGCCTTCTATGGCGCCGCTGTACATCGGAGACTGGTCCAGCCTGGCCCGCACGATGTCGTGGGTAGCCCCGGTGGTGCGGGTAATGTGGCACTCCACCTGGCGCGGGTGCTGCCCAAGACGGCCCATGAACGAGAAAACCGGCCTCGGCCGGTCCCCCGGCTGCCTCCGCATGACCGAAAAATCGATGGTTCTTCCGTCCAGCCGGGGCGGCGTTCCGGTCTTCAGCCTGCCCACGGGAAGGTCCAGTTCGCGCAGTCGCTCGGCCAGGCGGTTGGCCGGCGGGTCTCCTGCCCGGCCGGCGGCGTGACGCTCCTTGCCGAGATGAATCAGTCCGCCCAGGAAAGTTCCGACGGTCAGCACCACCGCCCTGGCGTGAAACTCCAGCCCCGATCGGGTGCGGACCGCGCGGATGCGGCCGCTCCGTAGCACCAGGTCGTCGACGCTGTCCTGCACCAGCGTCAGGCCGCGGGCCGATTCCAGCTCCCGCCGTATCGCCGCCTTGTACAGCAGCCGGTCGGCCTGCGCCCGGGTGGCGCGCACGGCCGGTCCCTTGCTGGCGTTGAGCCGGCGGAAATGGATACCGGCGCGGTCGGCCGCCGTCGCCATGGCCCCGCCAAGCGCGTCGATCTCCCGTGCCAGGTGGCCCTTGCCGACGCCTCCGATCGCCGGATTGCAGCTCATCTGCCCGAGCGTGTCCAGGCTGTGCGTGATCAGCAGAACGCGCGCTCCCATGCGCGAAGCCGCGAGCGCCGCCTCGGTGCCGGCGTGACCGCCGCCCACAACGATTACATCAAATTCCGCCTGGCTCATCGATCCGGTTGTCCATTCCCGCAAGGCGCGCTGGGCAGGCCCTGCATCAGCCGGCAGGATTTTACTTCCCGATACAGAATTGCGAGAAGATCTCACCCAGCAGGTCGTCGCTGCTGACCGTTCCGGTGATCTCCCCCAGGTGCTGCTGGGCGAGCCGCAGTTCCTCGGCCACCAGTTCCGCGGACTGGCCGTCGCTGAACAGGGATCCCGCTGCAAGGAAGCGCCGGCTGCCCTCCCTGAGGCTGTTGACGTGCCGGGCCCGGGCTGAGAACACGCCCCCGCCGGCCCCGCCGGCCGCCTCCACCAGGATTCCCCTGAGCGAATCCAGCCCCGCGCCGGTCCGGGCGCTGAGGCTTACGGTCCGGGCGCCCGCCCGTCCCGGCGCTTCGCCCGTCAGGTCGATCTTGTTGCGCACAATGACAGTCCTCCCTTCCGGCCGCGGCTGCGGGCCGCCCGCCGCGGCGTCCCACACGCTGAGAACCAGGTCCGCCTCATCGCGCGCCGCGCGCGCACGGCGAACGCCTTCCCGCTCAACGCCGCCCTCGGCGGTGCGCAAGCCGGCAGTATCGATCAGTTCCACGGGAATCCCCTCGATGCTGATCTCCACCCGCACCAGGTCGCGCGTGGTGCCGGGCTCGTCGGCGACGATGGCGGCGGGTTCACCCGCCAGCGCGTTCATGAGCGAGGACTTGCCGGCATTGGGGCGTCCCGAAATCACGACATTCAGCCCGTCGCGAAGGATCCGCCCCCTTTCGGCGGCCTCCGACACCCGATCGAAACGTTTCCCCAGCTCTTCGAAGCCCTTCTTGAGCGCGCGGTCCTCCAGCGGGTTGACCTCCTCGTCGGGGAAGTCCAGCGTGGCCTCCAGGTGGGCCCGCAGGCCGGTAAGGCGCGAGACCAGAGCCTCCACGGCCTCCGAGAAGGCGCCGCGCAGGCTGCGTGCGGCGGCCCGCGCGGCGGCGGCGCTGGCGGCGTCGATGAGGTCGGCCACGGCTTCAGCCTGCGCCAGGTCCATGCGGTCATTGAGAAACGCCCGCCGCGAGAACTCGCCGGGGCCGGCTGGTCGCGCGCCAAGCTCACAGATCCGGGCGGTGAGAAGGTCGCAGACCACCGGGCTGCCGTGGACCTGAAGCTCCAGCACGTCCTCGCCGGTAAAGGAGTTGGGGGCCGGAAAGAACAGCGCCAGGCCGCGGTCGAGCAATTCTCCGGAGGAATCCGTAAGCGAAACCAGGCAGGCGCTTCGCGGCGGCGGCACTTTGCCGAGTATTTCCGCGGCGATGCCGCGAACGGCGTCACCCGATACGCGAATCACCGCCACGCCACCACGCCCCGGCGGCGTGGCGCAGGCGACTATCGTGCCGCCCGCGTCTTGGGCGCCTTGTCGGTCCGGCGATTGATCCGCCATTGCTGCAAGGTGGAGAAAATCGAATTGGTCAGCCAGTACAACACCAGGCCGGAGGGGAAGAACATGAAGAACACGGTGAACATCACCGGCATCGCCGTCATGATCCTGGCCTGCATGGGGTCGGGCGGCTTGGGGTTCAGTTTCTGCTGCCAGAACATCGCCGCCCCCATAAGCGCGGGCAGCACGAAGATCGGGTCGCGCGAGGACAGATCGTTGATCCACAGCAGGAAAGGCGCCTGGCGGATTTCCACGCTCTCCACCAGCACCCAGTAGAAAGCGATGAAGAACGGCAACTGAATGAATATGGGCAGGCAGCCGGCGGCCGGGTTGACCTTTTCCGTCTTGTACAGATCCATCATGGCGCGGTTGCGCCCCTGCGGATCGTCCTTGAACCGTTCCTGAATCGACTTGAGCCGCGGTTGCAGCTTGCGCATGCGGGCCATGGACTTGCCGCTGGCCTCCGTGAGCGGGAACAGCACCGCCTTGATGATCAGCGTGGCGAGCACGATGGCCCAGCCCCAGTTGCCGACGCCCGCAAACAAGGTCTTCAGAAGCCAGAAAAGAGGCTGGGCGAAAACCGTGAAAATCCCGTAGTCCACTGTCAATTCAAGCCCCGGCGCGGTCTCGCTGAGCTGCGATTGCAGCTTCGGCCCAACGAACAACCTGGCGAAAAATCGTTCTTCGCCGCCCGGCGGCACCACGCGCGCCGTCGAGGCGATCGCGCTCAGTCGGTAGGTACGCCCGGAAACCCTGCCGTCGTACCGGTAGGGCTGTTCCCCATCGGGCACGGCCGCGGCGACAAAGTGGTGCTGTATGGACCCCACCCAGCCGGCCGTGACGGTCTCGCTGAGCGGCTCGTCCTCGATGTCGTCCACGTCCATCCGGTCATAGCTGTCGCCGTCATAGTAGACAGGGCCGGTAATGGAGTAAGTGTCGACGTTGAACATCGAGCGCTTCTCCGGAAGGTGGACGCGGCGCAGCAGAACGTAGGGCGCCACGCCATAATCGCCGCCGCCCCCGTTTCGCACCACCTGCTCCACCTCGACCGCGTAGCTTCCGCGGCGGAACGTGTAAAGCTTGGTCACGCTGACGCCGCCATCGCTCCAGGTCAGCGGCACCACCAGTTCGTCGTCTCCGTCGAGCAACCGGTACTCGCGGAGTTCGCTCGCAAAACGCTGGTGATGATTGGCTTCCGGCGCGTCGTCCAACGCCCGCAAACCGGTGCTCAGGGTGTATTCGGCTCCGGGCGTGGCGCTCAAAAGGCGCACCTTCGCTGCGTCATCGTCCTTGTCAACCGGGTAGTCCAGCAAGATCGCTTCGACCAGGTCGCCGCCCACCTTGCTGATGGACAGGTCAAACACGTCCGTGACCACCCGCACCGCCGGCGGCGCCGCCGACAGGCGGGCGGGCGATTCCGCCTGGTCCTCCCCGGGCTCGGCGCCGGAAACGGAGGGAAGAGCCGGCAGGTCCGTCTCGACGGGCGCGTCCGGTGAAGACGGCGCCGGCAGGTCGCCGGAAACAGGCGCCGGCTCGGCGTCACGGCGAAGCTGGTCCTGGTTCCAGGCTTGCCAGCTGAACAACAGCATGGCGCCGAACATGATCCAGAGCGGGAACCTCAGTCTTTCCATTTGCCCTCCGCTTCGGCCGCCCGCGCAACCTCGTTCCAAAGGCGCGGCAATCGGGGCCCAAGATCAATCGCTCCGGCGGCCGATGGCCGGGAGAGGCTCACCACGATGTCCAGCCCGGCCAGCCGGTGCTGGTTAAGCCGGAAACTCTCGCGAAGCTGCCGCCGCACCCGGTTGCGGACCACGGCCTTGCGGGTTGCCTTCAGGCTCACCGCCAGCCCGAGCCGGGCGCGCCCCGTTCCGTTCGGGCGAAGGCGGGCGTGCAGGAGCCCGGCGCGGGCCCGGCGACCTGCGCGAAATACGGCGCGAAACTCGGATGCCTTGAGCAGGCGGGCTTCGCGGGGAAAACGCAGCCGTTCTGGAGTCATGCTGTGCAACTGACGTTGGAACCGCAAAGTGTTGATTTTACGGCTATTCTATCGCTTGCCACCTGCTCGCCAAAAATGCCGGCGGCCGCAAGCCGCCGATTGCAGCGACTAGTGCGACAGCCTGGCCCGTCCCTTGCTCCTTCGCCTCTTCAGGACCAGCCGGCCGGCCCTGGTCGCCATGCGGGCGCGAAAGCCGTGCGTGCGCTTGCGTTTGATGCGGCTGGGCTGGTACGTGCGCTTCATTGCTCTTGAACGAAATCGCGGCGGTCACCGCCGCCGCACAAGGGGCGCTCAGCATAGCCTCTGGCAGGCGCAAAGTCAATGAAAGCAAGGGGTTTGATTCCGACGGCGAGTTGTGGAATAAAGTGCCTTACGAGGCTCATCCGGGACCCCTTCGACCACCAAGCCCATGCCTGGCGCAACGCGTGAGAAAACCGATTTCTGGCACCAGGTTTGCCGGGAGCTCAGACCCCTTCTGGCGGAGGAAAAGTACAACACCTACATCCAGCCGCTCGAGGCGCAGTTCGACAACGGCAGGCTGAGGCTTATAGCTCCCAACCGCTTCGTTCGCGGCTGGATCGAGTCCAACTGCATGGATCTTCTCGCGGAAGCCTGCGAGCGGCAGGGCGCCGAAGCCGATGTGGAGTTTCTCGATCGGCCGACCCCCAGTCGCGGCCCCGCTTCGGCGCCTCCCGCGGCCGCACCGCCCCTGCCGGGTTCCAGGCTGACTCCGCATTTCACCTTCGATGCGTTCGTTACCGGTCCGACCAATCAGGTGGCCTACGACGCCGCCCGTCACGTCGCCCGCCACCGGGCGTACAACCCGCTGCTCATCTACGGCGGCGTAGGCCTGGGCAAGACCCATCTCATGCACGCCATCGGTCACCAGCTCCTGCAGGATCAGCGCGGGCTGCGCGTCGCCTACGTGCATTCGGACACGTTCATCAACGATTACCTGAGCGCCCTGCGCAAGGTGCGCGCCTCCTACGGCAGATCGGGCTCCGACCAGCTTGTCGAGCAATTCAAGCGCTCGTACCGCAGCGTGGACACGCTGCTCCTGGACGACGTGCAGTTCCTGGCCGGCAAAGAGAGTTCGCAGGAGCAGTTCTATCACACGCTCAACGTGCTGCTGCAGGACGGCCGGCAGATCGTCCTGACCTGCGACAAGCTTCCGCGCGAGGTGACCGGCCTGGAAACCCGCGTGATTTCGCGCCTCGGTTCCGGGCTGATGGTCAACATCGAACCGCCGGACCTGGAAACCCGGGCCGCGATCGTTCTTGCCAAGGCCGAGGCGGCCGGCGTGGATTGTCCGGAAGACGTCGCGATGTACATCGCGCAACACGTGTTCTCCAGCGTTCGTGAGCTGGAGGGCGCCTACCGTACCGTGGAAGCCATGTCGCGCTTCCGAGGCATGCCGATCGATCTCCAGTTGGCCAAGCAGGCCCTGAAGAATCACGTGGCTTCAGTGGCGCGCCGCATTACACCGGAGGAAATTCAGAAGCTCGTCGCCAACTACTTTCAGATCCGGCCCTCCGACTTGCGCTCCGCCAGCCGCAAGCGGGCGATCGTACGGCCACGGCAGATCGCAATGGTTCTGGCGCGCGAATACACCGACTTGAGCCTGCCCGACATCGGCGAGGCCTTTGGCGGGCGGGACCACACGACCGTGATCAATGCGGTCCGCCGGATTCAGGAATTGCGAGGTTCAGACCACAATTTAGACCAGCAATACAAGAGTCTGGCCAGTATCCTTGCACAATAGCTTCCATATGGGAGACGCTTGGGGACAAGGCCTGTCCTGCTTGTGGATTAGCTGTTGAGCGATCGTTCACCCACATTTCGCCCACAGGCTCCATTACCGCAAGCACACCCTGGCGTCCACAGCTGAATGGGCATTAAGCTATTGATTTATAACATCTTTATGGATAATCACACATATCCACCTGCATCATTATCATCATCGTCTTCATATATGAGAGGGTGATAAAGGAGGACTCATGAAACTCAGCATTCCGCAAGAGGGCCTGCACAGCCTTCTGCAGTCGGTGACGAGCGCGGCGCAGAGCCAGGCGGATACCATGGCAATACTCCGCAATGCGCTGCTGGAGGCGGCCGAGGGGTTTCTTACCGCCACCTGCACCAACCTGGAGCTGACACTGGTGGCGCGCGCGCAACTGATCGATATCGCGAACGAAGGCTCGGTCACCGTGCCGGCAAAACTGCTGCAGGGAATAAGCGCTTCGCTTCGCGGCGGAAGCAACATTGAACTGGAGCTTGACGGAAACCAGCTTTCCGTGAAGTGCGGGCGGTATTCGGGAACGCTGGAAACATTGCCGCCGGAGGACTTTCCGCGGCTGGACCCGGGAAACGGCGTCGATGGGGTCGTGATGAAATCCGCCGCACTGGCGAAGATGCTGTCGGAGACCCACTTTGCCATGGCGCAGTCCGATCCACGGTATTACCTGAACGGCATGCTGGTCGAATTCTCAAAAGAGGGCCTGCGGCTGGTGGCGACCGACGGCCATCGCCTGTCATGCTCCGAAACGACGGAATGCACGGCGTCCGGGGATTCCGATTCCAGCAAGGGAATCGTCCCGCGCAACAGCATCAACGCCTTGCGCCCACTGCTGGCGTTCAGTGAAGACGTGGAGTTGTCCATGGGCGACAACCAAGTTCGATTCAGCCTGGGCGATCGGCACATGACTTCAAAGCTGATCGAGGGCCGTTACCCCGAATACCGGCGGGTTATTCCCGAGCGGCAGGAGAAGCCTGTAGTGGCCAACCGCGAAGCGTTGGACTCGGCGCTGAGCCGGGTGGCCCTGGTGGCGCGCGAGAGCCGCGGAGTAAGGGATCAGCGCATACCGCTGGTGTCGGTGCTGGTCAAGGAGAACCTGGTGGGCATCAGCACCGAGGGCGGCCAGGGTGCGCAGGCGGCCGACGAGATCGAGGCAGCCTATCACGGCCCCGAGATCAAGGTGGGATTTAACGCCATCTACCTGACGGACGTGTTGAGATCCCTGCAATCCGATGAGGTTGAGATTCATGTGCGCGACGGAAACAGCAGCGTGCTCATCTGCGCACCCGATGGAGATGCCGTGCAGCACATCGTCATGCCCATGCGCCTGTAGAAGCGAAAGCGCGCTCACGCGCAGCGGGTGAGGCGTGGCGCAGTTGACGGAGCTTCGGGCGCGCAACCTGCGGGCCCTGGAGAACATTGACCTGGTTCCCGACGGTCGCGCCAACCTCATCACGGGACACAACGGCGCCGGCAAGACAACCCTTCTGGAGGCAATCTACCTGCTGTCGCGGGGCCGGTCTTTCAGGAGCAGCGACCCGCGTCAACTCATTGCGCACGGGAAGACGGCGGCGGCGATCGGCGGCACGGTGGAGGTGGGCAAGGCCGGCCGCCGGATTGGTCTGAGGATTTCAGGAAGAAGCGCACGGGCGCGGCTGGACGGCGCGGACGGCGCCCGCCGTCCGGAAATCGCTCGACTGCTGCCGGTGCTGAATCTGGACGCGAGGCTTATGGACCTGGTGGACCGCGGCCCGGAGCGGCGCCGGCTGCTGCTGAATTGGGTGACGTTTCACGTGGAACCCGGCTTTAACGCCGCTTGGAGGAGGTTTCGGCGCGCATTGAGACAGAGGAACGCCAGCCTCAGGCAAGGCGCGGGGGCAAACGCCATCGCGGCCTGGGATGGTGAGTTCTGCGGGGCGGCGCTGGAAATGGAGGCGTTGCGCAGGGCAGTGGCGGAGCGGTTGAGGCCGCGGTTTGCGAAGATCGCGGCGAGGCTAACGGGAATGCCGGCGGACTGGGACTACTATCCGGGCTGGCCCAGGGAAGATTCTTTGGACGAAATCCTGAGAGCGGGGCTGGACGGGGATCGCAAGCAGGGAAACACCCGCTTCGGCCCGCAGCGTGCCGATCTGGTTCTGCGGCTGGAGTCCAGACGAGCCAGGTACATTGCGTCGCGGGGACAGCAGAAGCTGCTGGCATCGTCGCTCATGCTGGCGGCGGCGGAAGTGCTGGAAACGCAGGGCGCCAACAGGCCGATTCTGCTGGTCGATGAGCCGCTGGTCGAGCTGGATGCGGACCATGGGCAGGAATTGCTGGGAGTTTTTGTCGAACGGGGCGCTCAGCTCTTCATCGCCGCGGTGGAAACGGCCCCGTACCGGCGGTTGATGGAAGCGCTGGAAATTCGCCTGAAAGAGGGCGCGCTGGTATAATTTCACATGTGCCTGCAGTGTTGTGTCCCGCCCGCTGCGCAGGGCGCTTCCTACGCTGCAACCGGTCGCTGTGCGGCTCACGGCTTCAGCGCCGGCAGGAACACCCGAGCAGCCTCGTCAAGGAAGATTTTCGTAGTCGATAACCATGCAAGAGCCCGGCGAAGAACGCACCATGCCCACGGGGCAAGTCCCGGCGGATGCTTCCGAATCCTATGGCGCGGACAAGATCGAAGTTCTGGAGGACCGGGAGTCGGTGCGCAAATTGCCCGGGATGTATATCGGGGACACGGATGATGGCACCGGCCTGCATCACCTGATCTACGAGGTTGTCGACAACTCCGTAGACGAAGCCCTGGCTGGTTACTGCAGCAGGATCACCGTGCGATTGCTTGCGGACGGCGGCGCGGAGATCAGCGACGACGGCCGTGGAATTCCCGTGGATAAGCATGCCAAGACCGGCCGCTCCGCAGCGGAATTGATCATGACTACGCTTCATGCCGGCGGCAAATTCGACGAAAGCGTCTACAAGGTCTCGGGCGGCCTGCACGGCGTGGGCGTCTCGGTGGTGAATTTTCTTTCCGCGAACCTGGAACTGGTGGTTCACCGTGGTGGCCGGCAATACCGTCAGAGTTATTCGACCGGTATTCCGGACGGGGCGCTGGAGGACGTTGGAGAGAGCGATCGCAGCGGTACCGTTATCCGTTTCCGCCCGGATCCGCAGATTTTCGCCGCCAGGCTGGAATTCGACGCCGGCACGCTGGCGGAGAGGTTGCGGGAACTGGCTTTCCTCAACAGCGGCATTTCCATTGAGTTCGAGGATGAGCGCGAAGGCGGCGGTCAGTGGACTTTCCATGCCGAGGGAGGAATCCGCGAATTCGTGCAATGGCTGAATCAGTCCCGCGAACCCTTGCATACGCAGGTGTTTCACGTGAAACGCGCCCAGGTTGTGGAGATCGCGCGCCGGGAGGAAGGAAACGACAACGGCGAGAACAGGGAAACGTCCACCGAGATGGAGGTCGAGGCCGCGCTGCAATGGAATGCGGGATACCAGGAGCACAGTTCGTTTTTCACCAATAACATTCCGCAGAGCCACGGCGGCACGCACCAGGAGGGCTTTCGCACCGCCCTCACCCGCACGCTCAACACGTATCTGGAGCATCATGGCGGCAACAGGGCCAAGAACCTCACACTGCGGGGCGAGGACGTGCGCGAAGGATTGACCGCCGTGATTTCGGTGAAGATGCGGGACCCCAAGTTTTCCTCCCAGACCAAGGAACGGTTGGTGTCATCGGAAGCGAAGACCGCGGTGGAGCGCTCTGTGGCCGAAGCCTTGCGGGAGTTCCTGCTCGAGAACCCCAAGCAGTCCCGCGCGATTACGGAAAAGATTGTCGACGCTGCGACCGCGCGCGAGGCGGCCCGGAAGGCCCGCGACATTGCCCGAAAGAAGAGCGATGTAGGCGGCCTGCCCGGAAAACTGGCCGATTGCCAAGAGAAGGACGCGAGCAAGCGTGAAATCTTCCTGGTGGAGGGCGATTCCGCCGGCGGTTCCGCCAAACAGGCGCGCGACCGGCGCACCCAGGCAGTATTGCCGTTGAGAGGAAAGATCCTCAACGTGGAAAAGGCGCGTCTGGACAAGATGTTGTCCTCCGACGAGGTCGCCACGCTGATCGCGGCGCTGGGATGCGGGGTTGGCCGCGAGGAAGAGAATTTCGACGCGGAGAAGCTGCGCTATGAGCGGGTCATCATCATGACCGACGCGGATGTGGACGGATCGCACATACGCACGCTGCTGCTGACTTTCTTTTTCCGCTACATGCCGGCTTTGATCGAACGCGGACACGTCTATATCGCCCAGCCACCGCTCTACAAGGTCACGCGCGGACGGAAGGAGCAATACCTCAAGGACGACGACGAATTGCGCGAATGGACGCTGGAAGCGGCGCTGAAGGACGCGAGCCTGGACGCAACGGGCCGAAAGGAGTCGGTTCAGGCGGAGGAATTGCGGCGGCTGGCGCAGCGAAGCCTGCAGGCGCGAAACTCCCTGGAAGGGCTTCGCGGCAAGGCCGACGAGCGGGTCCTGGCGTGCCTCATCGAAGTCCCGCCGGTCGACGCGGAGCGCCTGGACGACTCGCGCTACATGGCGGACTGGGGCACGCAACTCGATGCGGCCCTGGCGAAGCAGGATGCGCAGGCAGCCTGGAAAGTTTCGGTACAGGCCAACGGACAGACACCGGCTGCATTCTCCGTGATCAGGACCGAAAATGGCGTGGAAGAAGAGAGTGCCCTGGAGTTTTCGCTTTTCGGCGCCCCCGAATACCAGTCGGTACGCGGCCTGGCGACCGAGCTGAGCGAGCTGATGACAGGCGGCGCCAACGCCCGGCGGGCATCTTCAAGCCGCGAAGTGGGCCTGTTCGGGCAGGCGCTGGACTGGTTTATGGACCAGGGTCGCCGTGGCGTTACATTGCAGAGATACAAGGGTCTGGGCGAAATGAACGCCGCACAGTTGTGGGAAACCACGGTCAACCCGGAGACCCGCCGGCTGGTACGCGTGGAAGTGGCCAGCGAATTCGAGACCAGCGCCACCAGCAAGCTGTTTGCCACGCTGATGGGCGAGAAGGTCGAGCCACGGCGGGCATTCATAGAAGACAACGCGCTCAACGTCGTCAATCTCGATATCTAGCGATCTCTAAAATTCTCTAAATGCTGCTTATCAGCAGCTAAGTTCCTTCATCTGATCTTATCTGCCTTACTTCAGCTTCGATCCGGTTCTTCGCTTCCTCGGTAATTTTCCGGGCCGATCCGCGGGTGGATTCCAGGGGTCGCCCGATCACGACGCGTATGGTGCCGGGACGCTTGGTAGCGCTGCGCCGGGGCCAATGGTCGCCCGCGTTGTGGGCTACGGGAACCACGGGACAACCGGCGGCCGAGGCGATCATGGCGCCCCCCGGCGCGTAATGGCCCACCTCTCCGGGGGCCACGCGGGTTCCCTCCGGAAACACGATGACCCACAGGCCCTCGTCCGTGATTCGCGCCCGGCCCTCTCGGATTACCGAGCGGATTCCCCTGGCGCCCCTGGCCCGGTCGACGCCGATGGCGCGCATGCTCGCCAGTCCCCAGCCGAAAATCGGCACGAACATCAGTTCCCGCTTGAGCATCCAGGTCTGCCGGGGGAACAGCAGCGCCTGCACGATCGTGTCGAATGCCGATGAATGTTTCATGAGCACGACGCACGGTCCGGCCGGAAGGTTGTCCCGGCCGCTCGCCTCCCAGGAAACTCCGCACAGGACACGCAGTAGCCACAGATTTGCAAGGGCCCAGCAACGCACGGCGAAGAAATAGCGTATCCGGTGGGGCAAGGGCCATAGAACTACGGCCCAAAGGCTGCCGGCCACGGTGTTGGCGACCAGCAGCGTGGTGAAGAGCAATCCCGTAAGCCGTCTCATCCCACGGACCGAAGCAGCCACCCGGTGAATTCCGCCAGGTCGTCGAATACCGGAACGGCACCGCCGGGGGCCAGCTGCTGTTCGGTGGCCGCTCCGAAGCCGGTGCGCACCAGCGCCGGTCGCGCGCCGGCGGCGGACGCAGCTTCAAGGTCGCGCATCGAATCGCCCACCATGTACTCGCCGGCAACCGGCAGCCCCAGGGTGGCCTCGATCCGTTCCAGCAGGCCGGGAAGCGGCTTGCGGCAGCGGCAGCGGTCGGCCGGCGTGTGCGGACAATGGAAAACTCCGGCTAGCTCGCCTCCGGCTTCGCAAACGGCGGCTTCCATCCTGTTGTGAATGACTTCGAGTTCGCCCGCCGTCAGGTATCCCCGGCCGATGCCCGATTGATTGGTGGCGACGGCCACGGCAAGCCCGGCCCGGCACAGGCTGGCGATCGCGTCAAGGCTGCCGGGAAGAGGACGCCACTGGTCCACCGAGCGTACGTAATCCAGGCGCTCTTCGTTGATCACCCCGTCGCGGTCCAGAATTACCAGCCGGTGACGCATGGGGACGCGACACTAGCTTCGGCCGGGAAGAAGCGAGAAATCGGCGAGCTGCAGCAATGTCTCGCGAAGGCCGGCCAGCAGGGCAAGACGGTTGGCCCTCAAGGCGTCATCGTCGCTCATGACCATGACCTTGTCGAAGAAGGCTGCCAGCGGTAGCCGCAACGAGGCCAGCAGCTCCAGCGCCCCGGCGTAATCGAAGTCGTCCAGCCGCTGCCGGTATTGAGGCAGCAGCAGCAGGTACGAAGCGCGCAGCGTCTGTTCCTCCGGTTCGCGCAGCAGCGAGGCGTCGACGTTTCCGAAGCTGTCGCCGGAGGCCGAGCGCAGGATGTTGGCGATCCGCTTGTTGGCGGAGGTCAGGTCGGCGGCTGCGGGTCTTTCAAGAAAGGCATGCAGCGCCAGCAGGCGACGGTGGAAATCCAGCGGCGATGCGGGTGACCGGGCGCGTACCGCGGCAAACAGCTCGGCGCTCACTTCCACGGTCTCTGCCTCGGGATGCTGGCCGTCGAGATACCAGGCCCGCAGACGCTCCATGACGAACCCATGGAGCTCTTCGACCAAGTCCCGGGGATCCTCGCCTGCGGCCGGCTGCAAGGCCAGGGCTTCACCGAGGCGCGCCGGCAGGTTCAGGTCGATCCCGCCCTCGATGCAGATTCGAAGCGTCGCCAGGGCGGCGCGCCGCAGACCGAAGGGATCGCTCGCACCCTTCGGGCGGCGGCCAACGGCGAAAAGCCCGGCCAGCATGTCCAGCCGGTCGGCCAGCGCGAGAGCCCGCCCGCCCGGGCTGACCGGAATGGCGTCGCCGGCGTGGCGCGGCGCATAGTGCTCGCCCACGGCGCTGCAAACGTCCTCGTCCTCGCCGTCGTGACGGGCGTAGTGCTCGCCCATGACGCCCTGCAGGCCGGGAAACTCGCCCACCATCCCCGTCAGGAGGTCCGCCTTGCAGAGCAGCGCCGCCCGCTGGGCAGCAGCGACTTCGGCGCCGGTGTTGGCGGCCAGCTGCCCGGCCAGCTTCTCAAGCCTCCCGGCCCGGTCGCCCAGCGAGCCGAGGCCCTGCTGGTAGCGGACCCTGGCCAGGCCTTCAATCCGCCCGGCCAGCGGTTCGGCGCAGTCCCGCCCGAAAAAGAAGTCGGCATCCTTCAGGCGCGCCCGGACCACGCGCTCCGCGCCCGCGCTGACCGCCGCGGGGTCGCGGCTTTCCAGGTTGCTGATCAGCACGAAGCCCGGCGCCAGCGCCCCGGAATCATCGCGCACCGGAAAGAAGCGCAGGTGCTCCTGCAGCGAAGCCACGATCACTTCGTCGGGGAGGTTCAGAAAGCGTTCCTCGAAACGGCCGGTCAGGGCCACCGGCCATTCCACCAGGCCGGTGATCTCGTCCACCAGTTCCGCGCTGCTCACCAGCGCCCCGCCGAGCCGCGCCGCTGCCTCCTCGGCCCGGCGCAGGATTTCCTTGCGGCGCTGTGCGAAGCCTGCGATCACCCTGCCCTGGTCGTGCAGCACGGCAGCGTAGTCGGCCGCCGACTGCAGGCCAAGCCGCTTCTGCCCCATGACGCGATGGCCGCTGCTGCGCCGGCCGCTGCGCCGGCCGAGGAGCCGGCCCGGAACGACTCGCTTGCCGTGCAGCATGACAACCCAGTGCACCGGCCGAATGAACTCTTCGTCTCCCGTCCCCCAGCGCATGGCCCTGCCCACCGGCAGGCGTTTCAGGGCGCACGCGGCGATCTCGGGCAGCAGGGACGCAGCCGCCCTGCCTGCCCGGCGCCCGCGATACAGGAGCCACTCGCCCTTGTCGGTGCGCAGGGTCTCGAGGTCCTCGGGGCGGCAGCCGCAGGACTCGGCGAAGCCCTCGGCGGCCCGGCTCCATTCGCCGCCGGGACCGCGCGCCGCGGCCAGCGGCGGCCCGCGCTTCTCCACGTTCCGCGACGGCTGGCGAGTCGCCAGCTCCCGGGCCACGACTGCCAGCCTGCGCGGCGAAGCAAACGAATCGACACCATCGAATTCGAGACCGGCCTCCTCCAGTCCGCGCCGGAACTCGCTGCGGAAAGCCCTGTCCAGTCCGCGCAGCGCCTTCGGCGGCAGTTCCTCCACGCCAATCTCGAGCAGAAAATCGGTACGCGCGGGCACGGCGGCCTACTCTCCGGACTCAAGCAGCGGGAAGCCCATCGCTTCCCGCGAGGCGACGTAGCCTTGCGCGACCGCGCCGGCCATTTCCCGCACCCTCAGGATGTAGCGTTGCCGCTCGCTGGTGGATATGGCGCGTCGCGCGTCGAGCAGATTGAAAGTGTGCGAAGCCTCCAGAACCTGTTCGTAGGCGGCGAGCGGAAGTCGCTGGGCGGTCAGCCGCGCGCATTCGCGCTCACAACTATCGAAGCGTCCGAAGAGCAGGTCGATATCGGCCACTTCGAAATTGAACTTCGACATTTCCACTTCGTTTTGGTGGTAGACATCCCGGTACAGAACTCTTCGTCCACGGGTCGACCACAGGAGATCGAAGACGCTGTCCACACCCTGCAGATACATGGCCAGGCGCTCCAGCCCGTAGGTGATCTCGCCGGTCACCGGCCGGCAGTCCAGGCCGCCGGCTTGTTGGAAGTAGGTGAACTGCGTGACCTCCATGCCGTTCAGCCAGACTTCCCAGCCCAGCCCCCAGGCGCCCAGCGTCGGCGATTCCCAGTTGTCCTCCACGAAGCGCACGTCGTCGGTCTTCAGGTCGATGCCGAGGTGGCTCAACGATTCCAGGTACCACTCCTGAAACTTCTCGGGAGACGGCTTCATGATCACCTGGTACTGGTAGTAATGCTGCAGACGGAAGGGGTTGTCGCCGTATCGGCCGTCGGTCGGCCGCCGGCTCGGCTGCACATAGGCGCTGTTCCACGGTTCCGGTCCCAGAGCCCGCAGGAAGGTGGCCGGGTGGAATGTGCCGGCGCCCACCGGCTGGTCCAGCGGCTGCATGATGACGCAGCCACGCCGGGCCCAGTACGCCTCCAGCCTCTGGATCAGCGTCTGGAAATCAGCCGGCCGCCTGCGCCCTTTGGGCATCTCCCGCCCTTCCTTCAGGCCGTGGCCTGTCTAGGCTCGTCCCAGAATCGCCACGCTCACCACGCAGCGGGCCGGTTCGCCACCCAGGTTATGGGTCAGGCCCAGGCTGGGCGACGGCAATTGCCGGTCGCCGGCTCGGCCCAGAAGTTGCAGATACACCTCGTAGGCCATGCGCAGTCCCGATGCGCCGATCGGGTGTCCGAAGCACTTCAGCCCGCCGTCGATCTGGCACGGGGTCGCGCCGTCGCGATCGAAGGCTCCGTCGAGCACGGCCCGCCAGCCCTGGCCCTCTTCGGCGAAGCCCAGGTCCTCCATGGTCACCAGCTCGGTAATCGAAAAACAGTCGTGGACTTCCATCAGGTCGATCTCGTCAGGCGCGCTGCGCACACCGGCTTCCTCCAGCGCCCGCTGTCCGGCCAGGCGGCCGCAGTGGATGTAGCTTCCGTTCCATCCTTCATGGCCCGCCTCCGAGCCGTTGCTCACCGCAAGCTGCAGGGCCTTGACCGTAACGAATTCGGTCTTGCCCAGCTCACGGGCGATTTCCGGGCGCGCGACGATCGCGCAGGCGGCGCCGTCGCTGACCCCGCAGCAATCGAACAGCCCGAGGGGCTCGGCCACCATGGGGGCGCCGATGATGGTGTCGAGATCGACCGCGCGGCGCAGGTGCGCCTTGGGATTGACGGCGCCGTTCACGTGGCTCTTCCAGGACACGTGGGCCATGGCGCGCTTCAGGTCCTCGCCCTTTACGCGGTGCTCGGCCCCGTAGGCGGATGCCAGTTGGGCGAAGGAGCCGGGCGAACTGGTGTTGGGGCGCCATTGCTCGGTAAAGGTGCCCGGAGTGCCCACCGGCAGGCCGCCGTAGCCGGTGTCCTTGAGTTTCTCCACACCCAGGGCCAGGGCGATGTCGCAGGCTCCGGCGGCAACCGCATAAACAGCGCCCCGCAGCGCCTCGGTGCCCGTGGCGCACATGTTTTCCACCCGGGTAACCGGAATGTTCTTCAACCTGAGGGCGTTGGCCAGCGGCAGGGCCGACTTGCCCACGCTGGCGTCGTCGAAATAGCAACCGAACCAGGCGGCGCCCAGGTCTCCCGCCTCCACGCCGGCGTCCGCCGAGGCCTCCCGGAACGCTTCCAGCATCAGGTCCTCGGCGTCGCAATCCCAGCGTTCGCCGAACCGCGAGCAGCCCATGCCCACGATCGCCACTTTGTCGCATATGCCCGTCATGAGGCGCTCTCCTCGTTCGGCGCCGGGGCGCCTTTCCAGAAATACCTTCGAAAGCCCCTGCGCGAGTCTATCGCGTGAATCCGAAACACGAATCTCAGACGCAAGCCTACCTGCATCTGCCTGAGGGGACACTCGGTGAACTCCATCAGCACCCGCGCTCCGCTTTCCGTGGAGGCCAGGCCATATTGAAGCGGCGGATGCGGGGTATAGGCCAGCCAATCCTGCGTAAAGGAGGTGACGGTTCCCGGCTCGTCGGCGAGCAGCACCACCTCCTGCTCGCCCTCGGCGTTGCAATCCGGGTTCACGCAGCGCGCGCTGCGCGGGAACTGGGCCGTCCCGCACACCGGACAGCGTCCCCCCGCAAACCCGGTCAGTTCGGCACGGTGCCGGTCGAAGGCGCTGAGCTGGGTCTTGGTGTCCGCTTCGGCGCGCATGCCGAAATCCATCGGCAGCAGGCCGCTGAAACTCAGGTACTTGGTGTAGGCGTTCTCCGGCCGCGGAGGCGACAGCGCCAGGCGCAGAGCGTTGCGCTGCTGCCATCGGGGCAGTTTCCCGGTGGCCTTCAGCAGCAGGGCGATCCCGCCCTGGGCAAAGCCGATCGCCAGCACCAGGTCGCCAGGCCGCGATTCCGCCAGGGCATCCACCATGAGCAGCAGCGGGTGCGGAGCGCCGGTGTCGCCGACATCGCCTAGACGCCCGTCCTGCACCGCTTCGGGCGGCAGGCCCAGCGCCTTGGCCATCGCGGCGGTCATTCGCGGCGGCGCGGCCGGCAGGACCAGGCGGGCCAGTTGCCCCGGCGCCACTCCAGCCTTCTTCAGAACGCCCTGAACCAGACCGGGAATGATTTCGCGCAGGCCCCGGTCGCGGATCCAGCGCTCCTCCCAGCGGTAGTCGAAGTCTTCCCCGCTGCCGCGGTACTGGTCCACGAAATCCCGCGTCAGCCGGTACTCGGCCACGACCTCGGCGATCGCGCCTTCGCGGCCCAGCATCAGCGCCGCGGAACCGTGTCCGTACTGCAGTTCCTGCACGCTGGCGGGCTTCGCCCGGCGCGCGTCGGCGGCAACCACGAGGGCCTGCCCGTCGCCCCGCAGCGCCTCGCACAAGGCCTGCATCCCGGCGTTGCGGGAGTTCCCGAGGTCCACCGCGGCCAGTTGCCCGGAGAGGTTCAGCGCTTCACCGATAACGGTGGCGCATTGACGGTCCGCGAAGGGGGGCGTCGTGGAGGCGAAGTACAAGCGCCTGACGTCGTCCGGCGAGCGGCCGGTCAGGCAGCGCCGCGCCGCCTCGACCCCCATGGTGAGGCTGTCCTCGTCCCAGTTGCAGATGCTGCGCGACCCTCTCGCCAGTCCCTTGAGCGCCGGGTTGGCCCAGGAATTGGCGGCGAAGATGACGCCCCGGTCGAGCCGCATGGCCGGCACATAAGAGGCCGCATCGACGATGCCCAGCCTGTTCACGACGGTCACTCGGGCGCGGATGAAAACTCGCGCGCCACAACACTAGCCGAAGGAAGCGGGGTTGGCGGTCAGTTGTCCCGGGAACAGCCGGTCGGCGCGCTCGCGGTAGGCATCGGACACCTCGTCCACCGAATTCAGCTTACAGCCGGACGAATGCCATATGAGGTGGCCGGGCTGGCCCTGCATGCCCATCCAGTGGAGCCAGGGCGAAAAGTAGGTCGAGGAAAAACTGCTGCGCAGGCTCTCGATGCCGGGATCGGCGAAGTCGTCCCTGCGGCAGAACATGGTCATGGCCTCCAGCCACGGTTGCGGCGCACGCGTCATCCCCCGGCTCGCCATGAGCCATACGTGGGGCCCGGAAACCTTCCAGTCCCAGTTCCAGCGCCGCAGCTCGCCGGAGGGATCGATATGCTCTGCGAAGATCATTCCCTCGTTCGTGTAGCGGGCGCCGTCGGGGCCGCCCAGGATGTTGGGGCTGACTTCAATCGTCTCGCCGGTATACGGGTTGGTGAACTCGTCGAGCATTTCGTCGGTGACGGGATCCTTGAAGAAGGTCAGGGTGCGGCTGCTGATCGAATACTCGCCGTTGCCGAGCGGACGGGGCCAGTAGATTTCGGTGCCCTCCAGGTTCAGGATGTGGTTGGGGCGCTGCTCGCCCACCTGGGCGTAAATCCGCCCCATGTACCACCATGGCGAGTCCTGCTCTCCCAGGCTCGCCTGAACGCGCAACCACGCCTTCAGCCAGCCTGCCCGGTCGTCGGCCGCGGGGAAGAATCCGCCCCCGTCGGCAGCGCCCGCCTCGATGCTCAGCGCCGTGGCCAGGCCAAGCCCTCCCAGCCCTCCGAGCATTGCGCGCCGGGACAGTCCGTGAGGCGTAGTTGAATTGTCGTGATTCATCCGGATTCTCCGCCGGCCTCCAATGCGGGCCGCGCGGCGTCAATGATATAGGCCTACTCGGCAATCGATATAGGCCTACTCGGCGATCGGCGGAACGCCCGGGGGCGCCATTCCCTCGTGGTGGTGCACGATGCTCCAGCCGTTGGGCGTGCGCAGCAGCACGTCGGTGATCCGAACGCGTCCGGAGGTTGCATTGGGCGGCTCGTAGTCGAATTCGAGCCAGTAGCGCGCCACGGCGACGTCGTCGTATACGTCCAGCTTCAGGGGATCGATGCCGATGCGCAGCTTGCCGCGCGCCATCGACTGAGTCTTGTCGCGCTCGTGAAAGGCTTCGCGCTCTTCCCTGCCCTCGATCAATTCGGGCTCGAACACGTCCCAAAGCGTGCAATCGTCGTGCAGCAGGTCTTCCATGCCCTGTACGTCCCTCCCCGCGAAGGAGTCGAAGACTCCCTGATCAGGTTCCAGATCTCGTGCTGTCCCGCTCGCTTGTTCATCTGAGCCCTCCTGCCGGAACAGCAAGTCTAACCTCCTTTGGCCGGGTCCTCGAAACGCAAGTTTTCGGCCAAAGGACTAGACCCGGCGGGGTGAAAACCGTTACAATTGCGGGCCGTGCCGCGGAAGGGAGCCGTCGGCGCTGGTTTCGGTCTGTCCCCAGGTTTCTTCAGGCGCATTCTGGCGCGCCAATCAGGTGTGGGTGTGGGCGACCGGCGCGGGGCAAACTGCCGCTCCCCTTTGGAAACTTATCCGGCGTTTGGGGGCCGAATCGCAATGAAAGCATCCGATGTTCTTAAATTGATAGAAGAGAAGGGCGTGAGGTTTGTCGACCTCCGCTTTACCGACACCCGGGGCAAGGAGCAGCACGTGAGCGTGCCCGCGAGTGTCGTCAACGAGGAGTTCTTTGTTTCAGGGAAGATGTTTGACGGTTCTTCCATCGCCGGCTGGCGGGGGATCGACGAATCCGACATGGTCCTGATACCGGAGGCGGCAACGGCCGTCGTCGACGTATTCGCCGAGGACACGACGCTGCTGCTGCGCTGCGACGTATTCGAACCGGTCACGATGCAGGCCTACGCGCGTTGCCCGCGGCTTACCGCAAAGCGGGCGATCGAATACCTGCGCTCCACCGGCATCGGCGATGATGCCAATTTCGGGCCGGAGAACGAGTTCTTCATCTTCGACGACGTGCGCTACGGCAGTTCGCTGGAAAGCGCTTCGTATTACGTGGACTCGATTGAAGGGAGCTGGAACTCCACGCGCGAATTCGAGGAAGGCAACTACGGGCACCGGCCGGGCGTGAAAGGGGGTTATTTCCCGGTTCCGCCGGTGGATTCGCTGCAGGACATCCGCTCCACGATCTGCCTGGCGCTGGAGGACCTGGGCCTGCCCGTGGAAGTGCATCACCACGAGGTGGCCACGGCCGGCCAGGGCGAGATCGGGGTGCGTTTCAACAGCCTCGTGACCAAGGCCGACCAGGTGCAGATTCTGAAGTACGCGGTCATGAACACGGCCCATCAGTTCGGCAAGACGGCCACATTCATGCCCAAGCCCCTGGTCGGCGACAACGGCAACGGCATGCACGTTCACCAGTCGGTGACCAAGGACGGCAACAACGTCTTTTCGGGCGACGGCTATGGCGGGCTGTCCGAGGCCGGCATGTATTACATCGGCGGCATCCTCAAGCATGCGCGCGCGCTGAACGCTTTCACCAACCCGGCCACCAACAGCTACAAGCGGCTGGTGAAGGGCTTCGAGGCGCCGACGCTGCTGGCCTACTCGGCCCGCAACCGCTCGGCCGCGGTGCGTATCCCGTTCGTGGCCGATTCCCGCGCCCGTCGGGTCGAGGTGCGGTTCCCCGACAGCATGGCCAACCCCTACCTGGCGTTCGCGGCCATGCTGATGGCGGGCATCGACGGCATTCAGAACAAGATTCATCCGGGCGACCCGGTGGACAAGGACCTGTACGACCTGCCGCCCGAGGAAGAGGCGGGGCTGCCGACCGTGGCGTTTTCGCTGGAGGAGGCGCTGGACGCCTTGCGTGGCGACAACGATTTCCTCAAGGCCGGCGATGTCTTCACCGACGACCTTCTGGAAGGCTACATGGAACTCAAGGACGAGGAGTGCACCCGCTTGCGGGCCACCACCCATCCGGTCGAGTTCGAGATGTACTACAGCCTGTAGTTCGCCCCCGGGCGGAGTCCAGGAAGGACCATGAACAAAGGGTTGGCGGGCCTGCTTTTGATGGCGGGCCTGCTGCCCGCACCGCAGGCGCAGGAGATCTGGCGCCATGTGGATGAGCGCGGCTCTGTCCGTTACGCGGACCGGCCTTTTGCGGGTGCCGTCCGGGTGGACTTGCCCGAGACTTCCCGCTGGAGCGCCCAAGCTGCCGACGTGCCCGGCAATGAGAAGCGCGGGCCAAAAGCCGCCGGACTGCGGGAAGGCGCAGGGCCCGAACTTGCGATCGTGCGCCCTGCCCCGGAAGAAACGGTCTGGGGACCGGCCGGCGCGCTCGACGTTACGATCGGATCGGGCCGGGAGTTCGGGCCCGGCAGCCGCCTGGTACTGGAGCTGGACGGCGTGGAGACCGGTTGGCGCGGCGAGCCGCCGACAGTGAGACTCAACGAAGTCTGGCGGGGCGAACATCGTTTGCGCGCCCGCCTGGTCGACGCACAGGGCAGGGAGCTTGCCTCAAGCGAGGAAATCCGCTTCTACAAGCGTGAAGCATCGACCGTCAAACCGGTGGAGCAAGCTCCCGGGGACAGCCGGCTGTCCCCGCCGGCAGGCTGGAACCCGTAGCGGATTCCGACGGTCGTTTTCCATATCGATCAGCCGGAAAGCGGACTGTCCTCGACACCGTCCTGCAGGTCGAGCGCCCCGGTGAGTTCGCTGACATTGCCGATCCCGTGTTCTGCAAGGTAGTCGCCGATGCCGGCATTGATTTTCTTGCACACCAGCGGATCGTAGAACAGCGCGGTTCCGACGCCGACCGTGGTGGCGCCGGCCAGCAGGAACTCGATTGCGTCGTCGGCGTTCATGACGCCGCCCTGGCCGATGATCGGCGCGTCATATTTTCGCGCGACCTGGTAGGTCTGGTGGACCTTCAGGAGCGCCAGCGGCTTGATGGCCGGTCCCGACAGGCCGCCCTGCACGTTTCCGATCACCGGGCGCCGGCTTTGCGCGTCGATCGCCATGCCCATCAGCGTGTTGATCACGGCCAGGCCGTCGGCGCCCGCTTCCAGGCAGCGCCGCGCATTCTCGGCGATGTCGGTCTGGTTCGGCGAGAGCTTTGCGATCAGGGGTTTTGCGGTGGCCGCCCGGCAGGCTTCCACTACCCGTGCCGACATGTCCGGATCGTTGCCGAAAGCCACGCCGCCTTCGCGCACGTTGGGACAGGAGATATTGATCTCCATGCCCTGCATCGGCGTATCGTCAAACCGCCGCGTCACTTCGGCGTACTCTTCCACCGTGCTGCCGCAGATGTTCGCGAACCAGCAGGTTTCGTCGTAGTCGAGCCCGGGCGCAATGTCGCGGACGACCGCGTCCACGCCGGGATTCTGAAGACCGATGGCGTTGAGCATCCCGCCGGGGGTTTCCCAGAGGCGGTGGCCCCTGTTTCCCAGGCGCGGCTTCAGCGTGGTGCCCTTGCAGACGATGGCGCCCGCGTCGGCGTTGGAGAAACCCTCGACGCGCGTGTATTCGTCGCCGAAGCCCACGCAACCGGACAACAGTACGATCGGCGAATTCAGCCGCAGGCCGCAGAAATCGACCGACAGCGGGGAGTTGTTCATGCCGCCGCCACCGGCACTTCGTCCTCGGACTTCAGCGGCCGGCTCAGGAGCGCCTTGAGCACCTTCCCGGGGTCGCGGCCGCGGTGCAGCACCTGGTAGACCTGTTCCGAAATCGGCAGGTCAAGGTCAAGGCGGAGCGACAGGCGATGTACGGCGTCGGCGGCATAAAGTCCTTCGGCGACCTGTCCGAGTTCGTCCAGGGCCTTCTCGACCGGCGTGCCTCGCGCCACCTTCAGCCCAAGTCGACGGTTGCGGGATTGATCGTCGGAGCAGGTCAGCGCCAGGTCGCCGAGGCCCGCCAGCCCCATGAAACTGCTGGCGCGCCCGCCCAGCGCCACGCCCAGGCGCACGATCTCCGCCAGGCCGCGGCACAGCAGCGCCGCCCGGGCATTGGCGCCGTAACCAAGGCCGTCCGACAGGCCGGCGCCGATCGCGATCACGTTCTTGGTGGCGCCGCCGACCTCGACACCTGTAAGGTCGCCGGAAACATACGCCCGCACCGCGCCCGAGTTGAGCTTCAGCGCCAGCCAGCCGGCCAGTTCGGCGTTCCCGGAAGCCACCGTAATCGCGGCAGGCTGGCCGGCAGCGACTTCGGTGGCGAATGTGGGACCGGAAACCGCCGCGAGCGGGAAATTCGCGCCGAGCTCCTCGGCCGCCACCTGGTGCGTAAGAAGCCCGCTTTTGACCTCCAGGCCCTTGGAGGCGCAGCAAAGCCGCACGCCGCGCGTGAGCAGGGGCTTCAGACGGCGGAAGGTCTCCCGCAAGGCTGCGCTGGGCGTCACCAGCAAAACGCACTCGGCGTCCCGGACGGCGGTCTCGAGTTCCTCCACGGGTTCAACGCAGCGCGGGAGGGAAACGCCGGGAAGATATCGCTTGTTTTCGCGGTCCGACGAAAGATTCGCGACGTGCGCGCGGTCAATGTCCCAGATCTTCGCGGGCCAGCCGGCCGTGCCCAGGTGGACCGCCAGCGCCGTGCCCCATGCGCCGGCGCCGATTATCGCGAACATGGAATTCGGCGGGCTATTTCCGCCGGCCCCGCCCAATGATCACCGGCAGGTTGTCACGCTGCCAGGCGGTCAGCCCGCCCTTCAGGCAGAACACCTGTTCGGAACCCTTCTTGCGCAGTTCCTGGGCCAGCCGGCCGCTGGCCGAGCCGTTGTCGCACACCAGCAGCACCGTCTTGCCGGACTTGAACTTCGGCGCCGCCGGCACGTCCACCGCGCGGATATTGCGGGCATTTGGTATATGGCCCTGGCCGAATGCCTGTGGCTCCCGCAAATCGAATATGGCCGCACCCTTGTTGATGGCCTGTACCGCAACGTCGGGGGCCAGCGCGCTCACGCCCAGGGCCCGCAGGCGCACTTCGTTGAACAGCGCGGCCAGCAGAGTGCCCACCACGCCCAGGCTGAGCCAGGGGTGGGCGGTTGCGAATTCGATCAGGCGTCCCATTTCGGCGCTGGAATTATAACGAGGCCGATATAATTTCCGCGCCTGCCCGCTCAGTTCCACAGCAATCATCGCATCGCAAAGCCGAGTTCCTCCGCCGCAATGAGAGGCGCCATCGCAAGCCTTCTCGCCATACCGCTCCTGGCCGTCGCACAGGACGTCGGCGAGGGTCGGGAGTTGGTCCAATTGCTCGCGCGCATCGAGGCGATAGAGCAGAAGCTCGACGAGGACATGCGGGCGAAAGGCCAGGCGGAAGCCGAACTCAGGGATGCGGAAACCGAAATCATGCGCTTGCGGGAAGAGTCCGCCGAATTGGAGCGGCAACTCGCAAACAGTCGACAGAAGCGCTCCCGGCTGGCGGCTGATCTCGGCCGCAACGAAGAGGCCCGGCGCGACGCCCGGCAAGCTCTGGCGGCGGCAATGCTCGTTGCCTGGCGCTCAGGGAGTCAGGAAGAACTACAGGCGCTGCTGAGCGGCGAAAGCGCCGGAGAAGTGGGTCGCCGGCTGGCATGGGCGGGCCTGCTGGTCGCATCCTGGACACGGCGGGCCGGGGATTCGGCCCGATTGGCGGGAGAGAGGCGCTCATTGACCGAAGAGTCGGGCAGCGTGGAGCGGGAGCTGGCGGAATTGCAATCGCGAAGGGCCGGGCAGATTCGCAGGCTGGAACAGGCCGCGGCCCGGCGCAGGGCCACTGTTGCGGGTCTCGCAAGGCGCATAGGCGCGGCCGGGGAAGAGATTGATAGGCTCAGGAGCCGGGCGGCCACGCTGGCTTCCCTGGTCGAGAATCTGGGGGAAGTGGTGGAGGAGCATCCGCCGGGTGTCCTGCCCTCGATCACCGCGGCGCGCGGTCAATTGTCCTGGCCGGTCGACGGTCGAGTTGTGCGACGCTTCGGGGCCGGGCTGGGCGCCGACGGGGCAAGCTGGGACGGCATCCTGCTCGAGGCCGTCGAGGGCGCCGAAGTGCGGGCGCCGCACGCCGGGCGCGTGGTGTTTGCGGGCTGGGTGCGCGGGCTGGGATTTCTGCTCGTGCTGGATCATGGGGAGAACGTTCTGAGCCTGTATGCATACAATGATCGCCTGGTGGGCAGGAAGGGCGAAACCGTGGACAAGGGACAGGTGATCGCCCATGCCGGAAGCTCCGGCGGGCGACCGCAACCCGGCCTTTATTTCGAGATACGCCGCAACGGCAAGCCCGAGGACCCGGTTCGATGGCTGAGCAGGTAAGCGCGGGAGGAATGAGCGGCTGGGAACAGGCCGTCGGCCTGTACACCATCCTCCGCAAGGAAGCGCGCCGCATCCTGCGGATATGGGTGCAGACGATCGTCCCGCCGGCCATCACGATGTCGCTGTACTTCATTATCTTCGGGCAACTGCGCGAGCGCATCGGTTCCATGTCCGGCTTCGACTACACCCAGTTCATCGCGCCCGGGCTGATCCTGATGTCGGTGATAACCAATTCCTACGGCAACGTCGTGTCCTCGTTTTTCAGCGCCAAGTTTCAGCGCCACCTTGAGGAAATGCTGGTCTCGCCCCTGCCCAACTACGTCATCATCCTGGGGCACGCCGCCGGCGGAGTGATGCGGGGCCTGATCGTGGGCCTGATCGTAACGACCGTCGCAATGGGTTTTACCGATCTCGAGATCCGTTATCCCGTGATCGTCGTTTTCACCCTTTTCTGCACCGCAATCACGTTTTCGCTGGGCGGCATGATCAACGCCATCTTTGCGCGCAAGTTCGACGACGTGTCGCTGATCCCGGCTTTCGTCCTTACCCCGCTGACTTACCTGGGCGGGGTGTTCTACTCGGTGGACCTGCTCCCGGGGATATGGCGGACGCTCAGCCTCTTCAACCCCATCCTGTACATGATCAACGCCTTCCGCTACGGCATGATCGGCACTACGGATGTCGATCTGAACACCGCCTTCATCATGATGGGCGTGTTCGTGTTCGTCCTGTTCGGGGTGTGCGCGGTGCTGATCCGCAAGGGCGTAGGCATCCGCGAATAACCTGGCGCTTCAGGCGGCGCGGGCCTCCGGGGCCGGGCGCAGAGGCAGAGCCGGGATGGCGGCGGCGAGCAGCGCTCCGGGACCGGCGTGCGCACTTACTACCGCGCCCAGTTCGGTCACATAGCTGGACACCAGGTTCGGGACGTTTTCCACCAGCAGTTCATGCAGGCGTTGACCGGACTCCGGCCGGTTGGCGTGCGCGACCGCAATCCGCAGCGGCTGCTCGGTGGGAAAGCGTTTGAGCACGTAGCGCGCAAAGCGCTTTACGCGGTCGCCCGACCGGCGCTGCAGGCCGCAGGCCTTCACGGTCCCGTCGCGGCCGATGCCGAGCAGGGCGTCCACCCTGAGCAAGTCACTGAGCTGCTTGATGCGCGGCGAGATCCGGCCGCCGCGCACGCCGTGCGACAGGTCCTCGATCACGCCGAAGGTGCGGGCGGCCTCCAGCAGGGGAGGCAGGGCGCCAATGATCTCGTCCGCACCGGCCCCTTCCCGCGCCCATTCGGCCGCGTGTTGAACGATGAGGCCGTGGCCGATGGAAACGTTGACGCTGTCCACGACCCGCACTTCCCCGCCGGTCAATTCCGAAGCCACGCTGCGCGCCACGTCGGCGGTGCCGCTCACCGACCCGGCCAGCGTGATCCAGACCGACTCGGGGAAATGTCCGGCCAGAAAACCCATTGTCCGTTCCATGTCGCCGCGCGGCGGCGTGGCTGTTTGCGCCCTCTCGCCATGGTCTTCCATGGCCCTCCACAACCAATCCGCCGGCAGCCCCAGCTCGTCGAGATAGCCCTTCTCGCCCATGTGGATGCGCAGCGGCGCCGTCGTGATCCGCAGGTCCCTGACCAGTTCCGCGGGGATGTCCGCGCCGCTGTCGCAACCGATCGGTACCTTCGAGCCGTTCAGCAGCGCGAACTGCACGTGCATGTCGTCGGCCTTTTCGCTGCTGACATCACCGTGCTCGTGGGCGACTGCATATACCTCATGCGGCTTGTCCGTGTGGATGTGCAGGCGCACGATGCGGGCGCCCCCGGCCACGACGACGGAGTCGCCGAGCGGCTGAATCTCTTCGCGAATGTCCGACGGCGTCAGGCCCTGACCGGAAATCAGACACTCGGTGCAATAGCGGAATTCCGATTCCTCGCCCAGATCGTGGGCCCGGGCGGCGCTCGCCGCCGCTCTGGCCGCGCCGACAAACTCGCCCACCTCGGCGCCCCGCCCGGTCCTTACGAACTCCTCGATGCCGCCCAGCAAGTGCGCCAGGCCGGCGCCGCCGGCATCGACCACGCCGGCGCGCCGAAGCACTTCGAGTTGCTCCGGGGTTTTCTGCACCGCGTCGTCGGCCGCTTCCCGGGCGGCCGACAGGAGAGCGGTGAGTTCGCCCTCCGGCGAAACGTTGAGCGCGCCGATGCCGACCGCGGTCATTACGCTCAGGATGGTCCCCTCCCGGGGATTGCTCAGGCCGTTGCGGGCGGACTCCGCCGCCGCCTTCAGCCCCAGCGCGACATCGCGGGTATCCAGGCGGGCCTTGTTCTCCCAGGCCTCGGCCAGTCCCTGCAGGAACTGCGCCAGGATTACGCCGGAATTTCCCCGCGCGCCGTATAACGCTCCCCTGGCCGCGGATTGGGCCACCTCCCCGGCGCTACGCGAGGGGGATTCCGCCAGCGCAAGGATCACGGCCTGCGCCGTGTGCGCCATGTTCAGGCCGGTATCGCCATCCGCCACCGGAAACACGTTGATGCGATCCAGTTCTTCGCGGTTGCTTTGAAGCTGCAGCATGCCGGCCGTGATGGCTCGCGCCAGCCGCCGACCATCGAGGTAGTGAATGCCCTTCATCGATCCATGGCCACAAGGACCTTCTTACCCTGATAGGCAAGAATCACGCCGTGAGGCGCTATTTCCAGCACTTGAGGTCCATCATCCAGGCGTTCGCCCACGCGGTAGTTCCGTCCATTGATCTGCACGAAACTGCGGCCGCTTTCAGGACCGAAAAAGAGCATTTGCAGCGTCAGCGCCGGCCAGTCCGGCGGTGCCGTTTCGAGCGGTAGCCCGTTCGCCGGGAGCGGCGGTTGCCCCGCAGGCGCCGGTTCGGGCGCTGCGACGGGAACCGGGATGTCGAGTGCAGGCTGTTCCTCCCCGGTCGAAGCGGACGGGCCGCCGCCGGGGGCTTCGGCATCGAGGCCCATGGATTCTTCCAGGCCGTCGATCGTGGCGGGCGCCGGGCTGAGGGTCTCCGCCGCGGGTTCGGCCGATGCTGGGAGCGGAGCCTCGGCCTGAGGAGCAACCAGACGCCATGTCAGGAAGACGCCTGCGACTATGGGAGCGGCCGCGAGCGCGGCAAACCAGCGCCGCCGCCTGCGGCCCCGATGCACAGGGGGAGGGTGGGCGTACACCGGCCGGGCGAATCGGGATCGGCGCTTTTCGGAGAGTTTGAGTGCGTCGAGGACGAAGGACATCGGATCAGCCGGCCGCGCCGCTCCAAAGCGCCGCCGCCGGCGCACCCTGCCGTCCGTAGACTTCGCGCGCCGCCAGCCGCACCAGTTGCGGGCCGATCTCATGCTCCTTGCGGACGAATGCTCCGAGCAGTGCGCGGTCGGCCACGACGTTGATGATCCTGGGAATTCCACGGGATATACGGTGCAGCCGCCGCCTTGCGCGGGAATTGAATACCTCACCGCTTGAACCGGCCACCTTCAGCCGGTGCCGCAGGTACTCGCCGGTCTCCGCGCGCGACAGCGGTCCCAGGTGACAGCGCGCCGTGATGCGTTGCGCGAGCTGTCGCAGGTCCCGCCTCGCCAGCGTTTCGTGCAACTCTGGCTGGCCCACCAGCACGATGCCCAGCAGCTTGTGCCGGGCGGTCTCCAGGTTGGTCAGCCGCCTCACCTGCTCCAGCAGGTCCGCGCCCAGCGCCTGGGCCTCGTCCACGATCAGTATCGTCCGGCGGCCCGAGGAATAGGTTCTGAGCAGCTTGCGGTTGAGCGCCGCGGCCAGGGAGGAGGGATTCTCCGCCCAGCGGGGCGTGCGCATCCGCAATTCACGGCAGATCGTTTGCAGGAACTCGATGCGGGTGGCGGGCGGATCCAGCACGATCGCGGTGTCGGTCTGTTCCGGCAGGCGTTCCAGCAGGCACCGGACCAGCATCGTCTTGCCGGTACCCACCTCGCCGGTCAGTTGGGTGAACCCGCCGTTCTCACGGACGCCGTACAACAGGTGGGCGAGGGCCTCGGCGTGGCGCGCGCTCAGGTACAGGTAGCGCGGGTCGGGCGTAATGCTGAAAGGCCTTTCGCTCAAGCCGTGAAATTGCTCGTACATGGACCCCGGGATCCGCCTCAGTTTTCTCCTTCGCCCTGTTTCATTGTAGAGGCGGAGTGCGTGCCGCGCATGAAGCCGATCAGCCATTGCAGTCCGCCCGCCCGGTCTCCGAAATCGCGGCATGCGGAACGCATGATTGCCGTCAACTCCCCAATCCGGTCCCGCGCGGCCTGTGTTCCGAAGCGCTGCACCCAGGACACCAGGCTTGTTCCACCGCCTTGCGGCTGCTGCCGCAGGTCGGCATCGCGGTCCGCCAGGTCGTCGCGTATCTGAAACGCCAGACCGAGCGCGTCGGCGAATACTTCCAGCGAATTCCTCAAGTGCGCCGGCAGATCAGGACGCACGCAGGCAGGAGCAAGCGCAGCAGCGCGAAAGAGCGCTCCGGTCTTGGTGCGGTAGGCGTGTTCCAGTTCCGCGAGATCGGGTCGCGCGCCGCCGCTCAGGTCCAGATCCTGCCCTCCCGCCATGCCGGTTGATCCGGCGCATTCCGCCAGCAGTTCGATCAGGCGCACCCGGGCGCCGTCGTGACCGTTCAGCGAGGGGTGGATCGCCAGGATCTGCCAGGCCAGGGTCTGAAGCGCATCCCCGACCAGCAGCGCGGTGTCCTCGCCGTACATCTTGTGAATGCTGGGTTTGCCGCGCCGGAAGTCGTCGTCGTCCATGCAGGGCATGTCGTCGTGTACCAGCGAATAGCAGTGAATCAGTTCGATTGCGGCGGCCGGCGCATCGACGAGCGAGTCCGGCACGCCGGCTGCCTCGGCGGCCGCATAGCAGACCAGGGGCCTCAGGCGTTTTCCGCCCCGCAGGACCGCTTCGCGCATTGCGCCGTGCAATCGCCTGGGCGTTGTTGCCGCGCTCGGCAGTTCGCGCTCCAGCAAGGCGTTGGCGCGCGCCTGGTAGCGGCTCCGCTTTTGTTCAAAGGTCTCGCTGGAGTCCATGCTGTCGTAGGGTGGTTATGGCACTCGCCCCGGGCCGCCAGGGGGCGGCTGCCGAGGAAGGAACGAATTTTATGTCGCTCCCGCCTGCTGTTCTCCTAAAATCCCGCAGGGAGGTTTACAGCCGAGGTAGCGCAGTGTCACGCGAGGATGTCATGCAGGGCAGCGCCATCGCGCACCCGAACGTAGCGCTGGTCAAGTACTGGGGCAAGCGCCCGGCCCGCGGCAACCTGCCGGCCATGGGGTCGCTGTCGCTGACACTGGGGTTCCTTGCGACGCGCACCACGGTGCGCTTTGACCCGGCCGCGGGGCAGGACGCGCTGACCCTGAACGGCCGCAGTAACTCCAGGGACCTCAAGCGGATGCAGGACTGCCTGGCGCCCCTGCGGCGCCGTGCCGCCGATTCCGGGTCCGCGACGGTGGATTCGCGCAATGACTTTCCCACCGGTGCGGGGCTGGCTTCGTCCGCCTCCGGGATGGCGGCGCTGGCCCTGGCCGGCGCATCGGCGCTTGGCCTTGCGGAGGACCTCGCCCTGGTCGGCCGGGCGGCAATGGCGGGTTCGGGATCCGCGCCCCGCTCACTGCATGGCGGAGTCGTATTGCTGTCGATCGATCCGCAGGGAACCTGGTCCTGCACGTCGCTGCTCCGGCCGGAGGAATGGCCGCTGAAGGTTGCGGTGGCCGTTACGCAAACCGGACCCAAGCAAACGGACTCCCGCTCGGGCATGGAGCTCACGCGGCGCACGTCGCCCTTCTACCAGGCCTGGCTCGAAAGCCAGAAGGCCGACCTTGAGGATGCCCGCCGCGCCGTGGCGCAACGCGATTTCGGGCGCCTGGCGGAGCTGTCCGAAGGCAATTGCCTGAGAATGCACGCCTCCGCAATGGGCGCTTCGCCGCCGCTGGTGTATTTCAACGGCGCTACCGTCGAGTGCATGCACCGGATCAGGGCCCTGGCGCGCGAAGGCCGGCCGGTGTTCTTTACCGTGGACGCGGGACCGCAGGTCAAGGCGGTTTGCCTTCCGGACGTGCTCGATGAAGTATGCGATGCGCTGGGCCAGGTTCCCGGAGTGCAACAGGTGCTCAGCGGAGACCTGGGCGGCGGGGCGCGGCTCAGCGAGGGTTAACGGCGCCCCATGCCGGTTTCCAGGACCCGAGCGCGAGCCCCCGGCAAGCTGTTTCTTTTCGGCGAGTACGCCGTGCTGCAAGGCGCGCCGGCCGTGGCCTGCGCCGTTGGCAGGCATGTCGAGGCGGGCTTTCTTTCCGGCGATACCCCCGAGGATCCCGAAGCGGCGCGCTGGCGGCAGGCCGCGCGGGAGATTCTGCTCCGGGACGGCCTGGACCCGTCGCCGGCCGGCCGGCCGCTTCAGATCGACAGCCGTTCGCTGTATTCGGCCGACGGAATCAAGCTGGGCTTCGGATCCAGCGCCGCAGTGGCCGTGGCGGTAACCGGCTTGCTGCTTGCGGCGCAGGACCGCCGGTTCACTGCCGCCGACCGGCTGCGCGTCGCCGATGGCTTGCACAGGGCGCTTCAGGGCCCCGGAGGGAGCGGCGTGGACGTGGCGGCGAGTCTGCATGGCGGTGTGATCGCGGTAGACGGCGATCGGGTGGAGAGCCTGCACTGGCCCAATGGCCTCTACTGCGAGGTGATCTTCACCGGCCGGGACGCGGACACCGTCGACGCCATCGGGCGTTTCCACGAAGCACTGCGCGCCGGAAAAGGAGCGGCGGTCAGGGCACTGTGCGGCGCCGCGGACGCGGCCAGGCACGCCTGGGATCGGAGCCCGAATGCCATCCTCGCGGCGGTCGGGGAATACGCGGCGGCCTGGCGGGAACTGGACCGCTCGGCCGGGCTCGGAGTTTTCAGCCGCGAACATCGGCGCCTGGAAAGCCTGGCGCGCGCCGCCGACTGTGCCTACAAGCCGTCCGGAGCCGGAGGCGGCGACTGCGGGCTGGCCTTCTCGACCGACCGGAAGCGACTGGATGCGCTGCGCGGGACCGCGCGGGAAGCCGGATTCCTGCCGCTGGCGGTGGATCTTGGCGTGGAGGGCTTACGGGTCCGGCGTCAGTCCGGCCACGCGTAACGGCTCTGCGCCCTAGTCCGACACCTCCACCGTAATGACGTCGGACATTACCGGCGGGTCGTGCGGGATGTGCAGGTCGTCGCCCAGCAGCAACTGCAGCGTATAGGTGCCGGGCGCCAATGACAGCTCAACGCTGGTCTGGGCCAGGCCGAAGTGCATGTGCGCGTCGTCGGTGATGATCGGCAGGTCCATGCGCGGCAACGGCGTGTTCACCAGCAGGTGATGATGTCCCGTGTGCTCCCCGATCTCTCCGGCAGGCAGCAACTCCATGCCCTCCAGTCCGAACTCAACCGTGAAGGGGGAAGTCAGCGCGGCGCCGTCCCCGGGAGAGACGAACCACACACGTGCGCCCTCGGGCGAGGACTTGCGCGGAGGCAGCGCGACTTCGGGCGCCGGTGCCTGAGCGGCCGACGCTTCCGCGCCCGGCGCGGCCTCTTCCTGCGGTTCAGGACCTCCGCAGGCGCAAAGAAGGGTCGCTGCCAGCAGCGTTGAGAGAGTGTTCCTGTTCATGCGCATAGCGATTGCCTTGGTTAAATCGATCATAGTCTGGCCTCCCCGGCCCTATAACATGAGGTCGCTTGCCGCCGCCCGCTCGTCAAGCAATTCCTCTCCCGTGATGCGTATTTTCTCCTGCGAGAAATCGTCCAGGTCCAGGCCCCGCACGATTTCCCAGTCTCCGTCCTCGCAGCGAACGGGATAGGAGAAGAACACCCCCTCGGGCGAACCGTAACTGCCGTCGCCGGGCACTGCCATGCTCACCCAGTCGCCCTCGGGCGTGCCGTGCGCCCAGTCGCGCATGTGCTCGATGGCGGCGTTGGCGGCCGAGGCGGCGCTGGACGTGCCGCGCGCCCTGATTACGCTGGCGCCCCGCTGCTGCACGGTGGTTATGAATTCACCCCGCGCCCACTCATTCTCGACCAGTGCAGTGGCCGGCTTGCCGTCTACGGTCGCCTGTGACAGGTCCGGATACTGGGTAGCGGAATGGTTGCCCCAGATGGTCATCCGCCTGACGGCGCTGACGTGGTGGCCCGTGCGCGCCGCCAGTTGCGCGCAGGCGCGGTTGTGGTCCAGTCGGGTCATGGCCGAGAAATTGCGCGGGTCCATGTCCGGCGCGTTCGACGAGGCGATCAGGGCGTTGGTGTTGGCGGGGTTGCCCACCACCAGGATCCTGGCGTGCTCGTCGGCATGCTCGTTGAGCACTGCCCCCTGCTTTGAGAATATGCGCGCGTTTTCCGTCAGGAGATCGGAGCGCTCCATGCCGGGTCCCCGTGGCTTGGCGCCAACGAGAAAAACATAGTCGGCGCCGCGGAAACCCTCCTCCAGGCGGTCCGTGGCGACCACTTCCTCAAGCGAGCCGAAGGCGCAGTCCTCGAGCTCCATGGCGACCCCCTCCAGCGCCTGCATGGCGGGCGCGATCTCGACAAGCCGCAGCGTTATCGACTGGCCATGGCCGAGAAGTTGTCCCGACGCGATGCGGAACGCGAGTTGGTAGCCGATCTGTCCGGCGGCGCCGGTGATGGCGATTTGCGCGGATGCTGACATTTTTCCAAGGCTTCAAGCAGAGGACGGGCATTGTATCGCCGACGCATCCATTTGGGGGTTCGGCCGCATCTATGTATCGAGTCTGGAACACGGCGCGAAGCCTTGAACAAAGGCCGCCGTTTACTGAAGAGGAGCACAGCGATGACCTACCGAACAGCAATTTTCCCCGCCCTGGCCTGCGCGTTCGCCCTGGCTTCGGCGCCGGCGGGCGCCGGCGCAGCTTCGGACGCGGGAGCGGCAACGGGAATGGAACGGTTATCGAGCGACGATATCGGGGAACTCAAGGAACTGCTGGTTGCCCACGGGATTCCCCCGGCGCGGC
Source organism: Gammaproteobacteria bacterium (assembly GCA_965116895.1). Taxonomy (GTDB): domain Bacteria; phylum Pseudomonadota; class Gammaproteobacteria; order Steroidobacterales; family Foliamicaceae; genus Foliamicus. The sequence goes on from OZ220729.1 coordinate 2,772,748, forward strand.
AGTTGGCCGGGGAAATTACGCGTGAAGTAACCGGGAACAACAGCGAGGCTGCAACCGCGGTACTGTTCCGCCCGCCCGTTTTGCATACGGCGGGAGACGTACCGGCGCGCGCTGCAGCCGCTCATGCCGGGGAACCGGCGGCCGCCGGCCGGGCCCGCGCAAGTGCGCCGCCCGAAAACCGTTCGCCTTTAGGCAACTTGCTGCGAAAGGTCTTGCGCTTCCTGAATTTTTCGAACTAGCCGGCGAGACGCCGCGAGGCGCATGCCGCGACGGGGATGACGCCGCTTCCGGGTGTTCCGGCCAGGCTCAGTCGTCGCTCTGGTTGATTTCGTTCCACAGGCGGATCTGCTCGTTCATCTGGTCCGCCAGTTGTTGCTCACGGTCCACGGAACCGTCATAACGCCTGACAAACAACTCCCTGCGTTCGTCAGTCTGGGATTCCTCGTCCAGAGACTCGAAGTCGTCCTCAAGACACTTCCGATAACCTTCCAACGCCGTCTGAAATTCCCGAAACTCGGCGATCGCGGACCTGAATTCATCCAGAGTCATTTCCTCAGCGTTCGGCGTCGTGGGCTCGTCGGGATAGTCGCATCCGGCCCAGGCAGCTCCGCCAGCCAGAACCAGAGTCATTACGGAAAGTGTGGCGATACGTTGCATTGTTTCCTCCTTCGAACAGCCCGCTTCTGTGGCGGGCCACGCGGCATTGCCCGTGCGCCGATGGGCCGACAGCGGGCCGTTGGCCGGCCCATTATGCCCGAAGGCCCCGCTCCACGGCCCGGTGCCTGTGCGCTTACAATTGGCAGCCGTACAGCGCCGCCATCGCGTGGATTCACCGACAGGTCACCCTTCGAAATGCAACCTCTTCGTCCCAGCGCGGCGTCCTCCCGGTAGGTCCGTCTCACGGAGCGCAAGGCGCCAATGCAAGGCGCAGTCATCAGGCAACGAATAAGGCGGCTTTCCCGGCAGCAGCTTTCGGGTGGGCTCAGGGGCGTCGAGCGGGAATGTCTGCGCGTTACGCCGGCCGGCCGGATTGCGGACACGCCGCATGGCCCGGAACTCGGATCGGCGCTGACGCACCGCTATATCACCACGGACTTTGCCGAGGCGCTGCTGGAACTGATAACCCCTCCGGTCAAATCCACCGGCGACGTCAGCGACTGGCTGGCGGCGCTGCACGAATTCGTCCTGTCGCAACTCGCCGGCGAGCAGCTTTGGACGCCAAGCATGCCGCCGGCGATTTCTTCCGACAGTCAGCTGTTGCCGGCCCGGTACGGAAGTTCCAATATCGGCATGCTCAAGCACATTTACCGTCTGGGGCTGGCCAATCGCTACGGCCCGCGCATGCAGGCCATCGTGGGCATTCATTTCAACTACTCGCCGCCGCCCGACTTGTGGGGGTCGCTGCCCGACCTCGAGAGTCCGCCCTCCGGGATCGTCGCGAAGCGCTCCTCCTGGATCATGGGCCAGATGCGCAACGTGCGGCGGCTCGCCTGGCTGCCCACCTATCTGCTTGGAGCTTCGCCGGCGTTTCACGGCACTCTTTCGCGGGTGCGCACCGCCGACCTGAAAAAGGGGCGCAAGGGGACGCTTTATGCTCCCGAGGCGACCTCGCTGAGGATGAGCAGCCTGGGCTATACCAGCGCGCTGCAGGCCAGCCTGGTGATTTCGGCCAACAGCGTTCACGAATACGTTCGCGACCTGGAGGCGGCGGTCCACGCGCCGCATGCCGCGTACAGCAAGATCGGCGTGCGCGTGCGCGGCCGGTACCGGCAATTGTCGGACAGCGTTCTGCAGGTGGAGAACGAGTACTACTCGGCGGCCCGTCCCAAGCGCCGGATTCGCAGGGGCGAGCGCGCTGCAACGGCGCTGCGGAGGCGAGGCGCGGAGTATCTCGAATTGCGGCTGGTCGATGCAGACCCCTTCGAACCGCTGGGCGTCAGCGAAGAATCCATGCGTTTCCTGGAGGCATTTCTTCTTTATTGCCTGCTGGAGGAAAGCCCTCCGATGGCGGCTGACGAATACCTGGCCTGCGTGCAAAACCTCGACCGGACCGCCTGGCGCGGACGCGCCAGGGGCGTCCGCCTGATCCGCAACCGGCGACGGATTAGACTCGACAACTGGGGTCTTGAGGTGTGCAGGGCAATGAGACCGGTGTGCGAAGCGCTGGACGGCGGGGCGCGAGGCGAGTATTCGGCCGCGCTCACGGCGGCCCGGGCATCCCTGCGCGACCCGGGGCTCACCCCGGCGGCCAGGGTACTGGACGAGCTCGGCAATGCGGGCTGGGACCATCAGGCTTGGGGCATGGAGAAGGCCCGCCTGGCCTCGCGGCCTCCCCGGGCGCGGCCCAATGCCGCCAGGCGACGGGCCTTGAAGGACGAAGCGCCGGCCTCGCTCGCGAGGCTGCAGGCTATGGAATCCGCGCCCGAGCCCCCGTTCGACGAGTTTCTGGCCCGATACCTGGACAAGGGCTGACCGGATGCCCCCGCAGGCCAGCCGCAAGCGCCACCCGGCCTCATTGCCGGCCGACAAGCGGCGCAATATCCGCTTTTCCAAGACGGAAGTTTCCTTACGGCAGGACGTGCATCAGCTCGGCGGCCTGATCGGCGACATGATCCAGGATCGAGGGGGCGCGGAGCTCTTCGAGGCCGTTGAATCGGCGCGCAGCCTGGCGATTGCGCGCCGCGACGGCGACGCTCGCGCGCATGATCGCCTGGAGGCATTGCTCGCCGGGCTGGACGACAGCCGGGCACAGGATGTCTCGCGCGCTTTCGCCACCTGGTTTCAGGCCACGAATACCGCTGAGCAGCTGCACCGGGTTCGCCGCCGCCGCGCGTACCTGTACGACGCCAGCCGGCCGCAACGGGGCGGACCCGAAGCGATATTTCAGCAGCTTCGCAAGGACGGTACGGACCTTGCGGGCGCCGTGGGGCTTCTGAACACGATCCGCCTGCATCCCGTGTTCACGGGACACCCGACGGAGCCCACGCCCACCGCGGTGCTGCGCCAGCAGCGGGAAATCGCATTGAACCTCGAGGAACTCAAGAATTCCGACGCCGCTCCGCGGCAGGTCGATGCCCTGTTACGCGCAATGCAGCAAAAGATCACCGCGATCTGGCACTGCGAGGAACATCCCCACGAGGAAACCACGATTGCGGCGGAGCTGCAGCAGCTGCTCTATTTCGTGACCGAAGTGATCTACCCTGCGTTGCCCGACTTCTACGACTCGTTGACGGAGGCCATGGCAATCGCTTTCGGGGAACAGGCCCGGGAGGCACATATCTCAAGCCTGCTTCGGTTTCACTCGGCCATCGGCGGGGATCTGGAAGCCGACGTGGAAATCACGCCACGCTTCATCCGGCAGCTCTTCGACCGGCAACGGCTGGCGGTTCTGAATCTGTACCGCGACGAATGCCTGCAGCTTGCCGAGACGCTTACCCATTCGGCCCGGCGCATCGACGCGGGAGCGGAAATCCGGCGCCGGATAAGGGTCTATCGCGAGCATTTCCCGGACATATACGCGGAACTCGGGCCGGACCAGCGGGACATGCCCTATCGGCTCCTCCTGCTGTTGATGGCGGCGCGCCTGGAGGCCACGGCGCTGGACAGCGCTTTCCACTATGACTACGAGCATGAGTTGCTTGACGACCTGGAGGTGCTCACGGACAGCCTGGTCGAGCACGGCGGCATGTTCGCCGGAAGCCAGGGTTTGCAGAGGCTGGTCCGGCGAGTGGAGACCTTCGGCTTCCACCTGCTGTCGGTGGAATTTCGTCAGCGGGCCGTGGTCCTGCGGCGTGTGCTCGGGAAGGCGTTCGGCGGAAAACGGTGGGATACTCCCGCGGCGCGGCTTAAGTGCCTGCGCCGGGCGCTGGAGCAGGACCTGGGCCGTCCGGAGGGCCTGGGCAACGAGGGTCTGCGCGCGCTTGCGGTGTTCGACGCACTTCGTTACCTGAGAGGGCGCTACGGCAGGAACGCCTTGGGCGGGCTGCTGCTGGGCGGCGTCAAGGAGCCGGCGGATGTGCTCGGCGCGCTGCTGCTGGCGCGCTGGGCCGGATTCGAACGGGCCGACGGGCACACCCCCCTGGACCTCATTCCGGTGTTCGAGAGCGACATGGATGCGCGCCAGTGCGCTCGCGTGATCGCACAATTGCTCAAGGAACCTGCATATCGCCGGCACCTGGAGAAGCGAAACAGGCGGCAGTTCCTGATGGTGGATCACGACCGCTCAAGGTTGGTGTTCGATCTTCCGTCCGAGCAATGGTCGATCCGTGGGCTGCAGAAGGCGGCGGTCGGAGCGGTGAAGGATTCAGGAATAACGCCGGTGCTGCTGCAGGCGCGGGGAAGCGCCTACGAACGCAGTGGCCGCCGCAGCCTGCTGGCCGACATTCCATATCAACAGCTTCAGCAACCCTTCAGGTACGCAGAGGCCGGCGAACGGGCCGGACTGCGCTATGGCATGCGGGGCATCGTCCTGCGGTCGCTTGAGCTCGCGGTCGGGGAGCTGTTGCTGGCAAGGGCCCGACACGACGGAACGGAAACTGTCCGGGGCGCGGAAGAGTTGCTGGAGTGCCTGGCCAAGGCGAGCGTAAGAGCCCACAGCGAATTCCCCGGCGGCCCGCGCGGCATGGCCGACTATTTCGAACTTGCCACGCCGGCGGACCTGCTGGCGCGCATGCCCACCACGGCAAGGCGCAGCGGCATGCGCGAGGGAACGGCCGTCGAGCTGCCCCGTCCGCTGGTGACTTTCTGCTGGGCCCAGAGTCGCAATCTGTTGCCGGGCTGGTACGGGTTCGGCGCCGGTTTCGCCGCCGCCATGGAAGAATTCGGGCCGGGATTCATCCGCGAGTTGGCCCGCGACTGGCCCTATCTGCAGGGCATGCTTCGCGACCTGGAACTGGCGCTGGCGCGCTCCGACCTCGAAATCGCCAAGGGCTATTCGCGCCTGGCCGGCGATCTGCACGAAGACTGTTTTTCGGCCATACAGCGCGAGCATGAGCGTACGCTGGAGGGCCTGATGAGCATCCTTGGCCAGAAAGTCCTGCTTGAGGACCAGCCCGCCCTGCGGCGCTCGATACGGTTGAGGAATCCGTACGTGGATCCCATCAACCTTTTGCAGGTAAGGCTGCTGTCCCGCTGGCGGGCAGACGGCCGTGTCTGTTCCGGGGAACTCTACGCGGCGCTCAAGTCCACCGTTTACGGTATCGCCCGCGGCGTGCAGGAAGCCACCTGACCGCTCAGTCGCCGCGCAGCACGCTCATCAGGGGCGCATTCAGGGCCCCGCGCACGGCAAGCATTCCGGCCAGACCGATGAGGATGGCGCCCGCGGCCACTCCGGAGGTCAGCAGCAGCGGATCGAGGCTGTAGTCGAGCTCGAAGACGCGGTCGGCCAGCAGCAGCCCCAGCACGCTGGCGGCGCCGGCGCCCAGGAGCCCGGCCACCGCGCCCAGCACGCCGAACTCGACCGCGAGGCTCCGCAGTATGACCCCCCTGCGCCCGCCGAGCGTTCGCAGCACGGCCGTTTCCACGGACCGCTCCGCGCGATTCGAGCGCACCGCGGCAAGGACCACGACCACTGCCGCTAGCAGGCTGAAGGCGAACACGAATTGCACCGCCAGGCCGGCGCGGTCAAGTATCCGCCGCGCCTGGCCGATTATGGCGTCCAGGTCGATGATGGTCACCCCGGGATAGCGCTTGAGCAGGGACATCAGAATCTGCCCTTCCTCCTGCGGGATGTAGGCGCTGGCAATCATCGTATGCGGTAGATCGGCGGCGTCCGGCGAAAGCATGAGCTGGAAATTCGGATCGAAGGTGTCCCAGTCGACGCTGCGCAGGTTGCTGAGTTCCGCCTGCAGGGCCACGCCGCCGACGTCGAAGGTCAGGCGGTCGCCGAGGTCCACTCCCAGGCGCGCCGCGGTCTGCGAGTCGGCCGACAATTCCGGCGGACCCGCGTGCGTTTCGTCCCACCACTCGCCGCGTATTACCCGGTCGCCCCTGGGGATGCCTGCCGACCAGGAAACATTGGAGGCGCGTTCGATGAAGCGGCGGCCTTCGGGGTTCGGCAAGGGCCACTCTCCCGCGGGGGTGCCATTGATTTCCGTCAGCCGGGCCCTTATGAAGGGCAGCGCCTCGGACAGGTCCGGGACGCTTTCGCCGAGCAGATCGCGCATGCCCGGCCATTCCTCGGGCGCGATGTTGATGAAGAAGTAATTGGGCGCGTCTTCCGGCATGGATTGACGCCAGGCGTCCAGCAGATCGGTCCGCATGAGGCCCAGCAGCAGCACGGCCATCAGGCCCAGGCCGAACCCCGCGACCTGCGCCACGCTTTCTCCCCCTCCGCGCCGGATATTGGCCAGGCCGTGACGCCAGGCCACGCCGCCGGCGCCGCGCACCGCGGACAGCGCCCGGACAAGCAGCCACCCCAGCAGCATGCCCGCCCCCGCCGTCAGCGTCAGGCCCAGGCTCATCCACAGGGCCAGTTCGGCGTCGCCGGCCAGAAGGACGACGATCAGCAGGATGGCCGCGACCGGCGCGCCCTGGCGCAGCAGCAGCCCCGGTCCCCGCATCGGCAGGTCCTGCCGAAGAACGCGCAGCGGCGAAGTCCTCGCCAGGCTGCGCAGCCAGGGGACCACGCAGGCACCGGTGACCGCAATGGCGATCGCCGCACCGGGCAGCAGGCTGCGCAGACTTGCCGGAGGCAGGCTCAGATTGATGACTTCGCGCGCGTAGGCCGAAAGCGCGAGGTGGGCGGCGTAGCCGGCAATGCTTCCCATGCCGATTCCCAGCGTCGACACGATGAGTACCGGGATCAGGGAACGCCGAAAGACCTGTCCCTGCGTGGCGCCCAGGCATTTCTCCAGCGCCGCGGTTACCAGCCGCCGACGGGTATAACTGCGCGCGGCGAGTACCGTCGCGACGGCCGACAGGATTACGCTCACGAGCGCCGCCAGCGCCAGGAAACTTCCCGCCCGGTCCACGGCGGACGCGAGAGTCTGACTCGCCTCCTCGAGATTCTGGATGCGCTCGTCGGAGCGCAGACCGTCCTCCTCGGCGGCGCGGAATTCAAGCACGCGGTCCTTTTGCCCGGCAAACAACTGCCGGTAGGAGACGCGGCTGCCGGGCCGCACAACGTCCATTTCAGGAACGTCCGCCAGGTTGGCCAGCACCGTCGGGCCGAGCTGCTGAAAGCCGGTTCCGGGGTCCGGTCGGTAGCGCAGCACGCGAGTGGCGCGCAGGTCCTTGGAGCCGACGCGCATGCTCGCTCCGACGTCGATGTCCAATTGCACGAGCAGGGCCGCGTCCACCCACGCTTCCCCCCGCGGCGGGATGCCTTCCGCCGCGGTGTCGGCGCCATAGGGCTCCGCTGAAGTGCGGACCTCGCCGCGCAGCGGATAGTCGCCGGTAACCGCCACCACAGAACTCAAGGCGGTCATTTCGCCGGCCACCGCCACCGTGGCGAAGGACCAGGTCTCGGCGCTTTGCAGCGAATAGGCGCCCGCCCGCTCAAGCCGACCGGGATCGGGCCGCACCGGGGCGGCGACCGCCAGGTCGGCAGCCAGCACCTCGGCCGCCTGTTGCCGCACCGCCGCGCCTATGCGCTCGGTAAGGAAACTCACCGCGGCGACCGCCGCCACGGAAACGGTCAGCGCCGAGAGCATCACGGTGAATTCGCCGGCGCGAAGTTCGCGCAGCCATCTTCGCCATCGTGTCGAGTGTGCAACGGTCATGGCGGCGTGAACTTTCGCATATACTGCACGCCCGCTCAAGGCAAAGCCGAAGTGTCAGGGGGCGCCGCACTTTGTGAAAGCTTGTTTCCTGCCTTGCCTGCTGGCGGCCGCCGCACTTGCCGCCTGCGCTGCCGAGGACCCGCAAATGTCCGACGACCAGACAACTGCCCAGCCGCCCGTCGCGGACCGCCGTTCCCACTCCTACAGCCACCATGGCGTCACCATCGAAGACCCCTACCACTGGTTGAAGGACGAGAGTTACCCGCGGGTGGACGACCCGGATATCCTGGCCTATCTGGAGGCGGAAAACACCTATTTCGAGAGCGTGATGGCGCCGCGCAGGGAACTGGTGGACACCCTGTTCGAGGAAATCAAGGCGCGCCAGAAACCCGACGACTCCGGCGTGCCCTTCAGGGACGGCGACTGGCACTACCAGTGGCGGTTCGAGGAAGGTGGGCAGTATCGCATCTGGCGGCGCTGGCCGGCGCGAGGCGCTGACTTCCCGGCCTCTCCGGGCGCAGAAACCGAAACGATACTGAACGAACCGGAGCTGGCGGCCGCTCACGACTACTTCCGGCTCGGCGCGCTGTCGGTAAGCCACAGCGGCGACCTTCTCGCCTACAGCACCGACACCGACGGCTCGGAGCGTTACCGGCTGTTCGTCAAGGACCTGAAGACCGGCGAACTGCTTGAGGACGCCATCGAGAATACGCTGGGCGGCGCGGTCTGGGCGGCCGATGATTCCGCCCTGCTGTACGTGGTCGTGGATGAGAACTGGCGTCCCTACCAGGTGCGAAGGCACGTGCTGGGCCAACCGGCGGAAAGCGACTCCGTTGTGTACGAAGAGCACGATCCCGGCTTCTTCGTGCGCCTGTCGCGATCGGCGTCAAGGCGATACATATTGATCCATACCGCCGGGCACACTTCGTCCGAGGCCTACGTCATTCCCGCCGACGCGAGCGAAACACAGCCGCTGCTGGTGGCCCCCCGGCGCGCCGATCACGAATACTTCGTGGATCACCAGGAGGATCGATTCGTCATCCGCACCAACGACCGGCACAAGAACTTCCGCCTGGTGACCGCTCCCGGCGATGATCCGTCCGAGGACCGTTGGGCGCTGCTGCTTGAAGGGACCGCGGAACTCTACATTCGCGGCTTCGACGTTTTCGCCGATTTCGTCGCGGTGGTGGAGCGAACCAACGGCCTGAACGCCATCCGGCTTATCGGGCGGGACGGGACCACTACCCACGTGGAACTGCCGGAAGCCGCCTGCTCGGTGGGCCTGGGAGACAACGCGGAGTTCCGGACGCGGACGCTGCGGCTGGAATATTCGTCCATGATCACGCCTCCCACCGTTTTCGACTACGGGCTCGATTCCGGCGAACTCAAGCCGCTCAAGGTTCGCGATATTCCCAGTGGCTACGCGAAGGAGCAGTACGTGACCGAGCGGCTGACGGCGCCGGCGCGCGACGGCGCCATGATTCCCGTATCGCTGGTGCGCCGCAGGGACACGCCGGCCGACGGCGGCGCACCGCTGTACCTGTACGGATATGGCGCCTACGGCTTTGCCGTTCCGCCGTCGTTCTCCACCAGCCGGCTGTCGCTTCTGGACCGCGGGTTCATCTTTGCGATCGCCCATATACGCGGCGGCGACGATCTGGGCTACCACTGGTACGAAGCCGGCAAGCTGGACCGGCGCGTCAACACATTCAACGATTTCGTGGACGTGGCGCGCTTTCTCATCGACTCGGACTACGCGGCGCAAGGCCGCATCGCCATCGCCGGCGGGAGCGCCGGCGGGGAACTCATGGGCGCGGTCGTCAATCAGGCCCCCGAGCTGTGGGGCGCGGTAGCCGCCCACGTTCCGTTCGTGGATGTGCTCAACACCATGCTGGACGATTCGCTCCCGCTTACGCCCACGGAATGGCCGGAGTGGGGCAATCCGATCCAGGACAAGGCCGCGTTCGAACTGATCCGCTCCTATTCCCCGTACGACCAGTTGATTGCCCGCGAGTATCCGCCGATGCTGGTGACCGCCGGGCTGAACGATCCGCGGGTGACCTACTGGGAACCGGCCAAGTACGTGGCCAGATTGCGCCATTTGAAGACCGGCGACCGCCCGCTGTTGCTGAAGACCAATATGGGCGCCGGCCACGGCGGACGGTCCGGCCGTTACGACTCCCTCTACGAAGTCGCCGAGGAATACGCGTTCGTGCTCTGGTCGCTGGGCCTGGCCGACTAGGGACTGGCGCGGCGCTTGACGCCGGTTTCGCTCAGTATGGTGCTGGAGATTTCCTCGATGGAGCGATGCGTCGTGTCGATGAAGCTGATGCCGTGTTGCCTGAACATTCTCTCGGCGCTGCGCAGTTCGAAACGAACCTGCCTTGCAGAGGAATAGCTGCCGCCCGGGCGCCGTTCGCGGCGGATCTGGATCAGGCGGTCCACCGAAATCGTAAGCCCGTAGAGCTTCCCGCGGTGTTCGAGCAGCGGCTTGGGCAGCCGGCCCGATTCCATGTCGTCCTCCGTGAGTGGGTAGTTGGCGGCGAAGACGCCGTATTGCAGCGCCAGGTACAGGCAGGTGGGCGTCTTTCCCGACCGCGAAACCCCGGTAAGTATCAGGTCGGCTTCGTCGTAATGGATGATGCCGTGGCCGTCGTCGGAGTCCATCGCGAAATGCGTTGCGTCAATCCGGGAGTTGTAGCTGGTTGCGTCCGACATCCCGTGCGTTCGCCCCAGGGTATGCGACGACTGAATCCCGAGTTCCTCCTCGAGGGGCGCCAGGAATTCCGCGAAATAGTCCAGAACCAGGCCCCTGGAGCGCAGCAATGGCGCGCGGTTCGCGTTATGCACAAAACTGGTGAATACGATCGGTCGGCAGCCGGTTCGCTCGGCTTCCCAGTCGATTCGCCTCGCCACCTGAACCGCCTTCTCGACGCTGTCGACGAACGGGACCGTTATCGGGACGAAGGTGATTCCGTCAAACTGGGTCAGGAGGCTATGGCCCAGCGTCTCGGCGGTGACGCCGGTGCGATCGGACACGAAAAATACCGTTCGCTCTGCCATACTACGCTATCGGGGTTGGGGGCGAGCGGGAGTATAGCTTGCGCGAGTACGTGATCGGCCTTTCGGCCATCGGCAAGGACGACCTGGACCGCGTCGGCGGAAAGAACGCGTCTTTGGGCGAGATGATCGCCCACCTCGACGAACTGGACATACGGGTTCCCGACGGCTTCGCCACGACTTCGGACGCTTTCTCCGAATTTCTCTACCAGGACGGGCTGGGCGAGGCCATCCACGGCATGCTGGATGGCCTGGACGTGGACGATGTCGAGTCGCTCGGCCGGACCGGCGCGCGCATACGCGAACTGATCGGCACGGCGCCGCTGCCCGACGGCCTTGAACGGTCGGTCCGCTCGGCTTTCGAGCGGCTCTGCGACGGTGCGGAGATCGGCGTCGCGGTCCGTTCCTCGGCAACGGCCGAGGACCTGCCGGAAGCGTCCTTCGCCGGACAGCAGGACACCCTGCTGAACGTGCGCGGGCCGGAAAACGTCGTTGAGGGCATACGCGAGATTTACGCCTCGCTGTTCAATGACCGGGCCATCGCATACCGCGTCCACCAGGGATTCGATCACCGCCGGGTTTCGCTCTCGGTGGCCGTGCAGCGCATGGTTCGCAGCGACCTGGCCTGTTCCGGCGTGCTCTTCACGCTGGATACCGAGTCCGGGTTCCGCGACCTGGTGCTGATTTCCTCAAGTTACGGACTGGGCGAAACCGTCGTTCAGGGCGCGGTCAACCCGGACGAGTTTTACGTCTACAAGCCCGCTCTTGCCCGCGGCCGGAAGGCGGTCATACGGCGCAACCTGGGCAGCAAGGCGCTGAAGATGGTCTATGCCGGCGGCGACGGCGGGCGCGTGGCCACCGTGGAAGTCCCGGGGGAACAGCGTGACCGGTTCTCGCTCTCCGACGCGGACGCCGAGGAACTGGCCAGGCAGGCGGTGGCGATCGAACGGCACTACGGCCGGCCCATGGACATCGAGTGGGGCAAGGACGGCGAGGACGGCCACCTCTACATCCTGCAGGCCCGCCCGGAGACGGTGAAGAGCCGCACGGACCAGACCCTGGTGCGGTTCGAGCTGAAAGAGCGTTCCAGTGTACTGAGCACCGGGCGCAGCATCGGTCAGCGCGTGGGGGCCGGCGTGGCGAGGATCGTGTCGAGCGTGGAGCGGATGAATCTCATTCAGCCCGGAGACGTGCTGGTGGCGGACATGACCGACCCCGACTGGGAGCCGGTCATGAAGCGGGCGGCAGCGATCGTGACCAACCGCGGCGGGCGCACCTGCCATGCGGCGATCATAGCCCGTGAACTGGGCATTCCGGCGGTCGTGGGTTGCGGCAACGCTACCGGTGACATTCCTGACGGCGCCGAAGTCACCGTGTCCTGCGCCGAAGGCGACGAGGGATTCGTGTACCGGGGCAGGCTGCCGTACGAGGAGCGGTCCATGCCTCTGGGCCGGCTTCCCGAGATCCCGGTGCGGCTGGCCATGAACGTGGGCAACCCGGATCGCGCTTTTGCCTTTGCGGCCATTCCCAACCACGGTGTGGGCCTTGCCCGGCTCGAATTCATCATCAACCGGATGATCGGCGTGCATCCCAACGCCATCCTCGAATTCGACCGGCAGGACCCGGATGTGCGGGAACTGATCGTGGAGCAGATGGCGGGTTACGCCGATCCTGTTTCCTTTTACGTGGAGAAGCTGGCCGAAGGCATTGCCTGTATCGCCGCAGCCTTCGCCCCCGAACCGGTCATCGTGCGGCTGTCGGACTTCAAGTCCAACGAGTACGCCAACCTGATCGGCGGCGCGCGCTATGAGCCGGTGGAGGAAAATCCCATGCTCGGCTTTCGGGGCGCCGCGCGCTACGTGGACGAGCAGTTCAAACCCTGCTTTGAACTGGAGTGCCGGGCGCTGCTCAAGGTTCGCGGCGACATGGGACTGGACAACGTCCAGGTGATGGTGCCTTTCGTGCGCACGCCTGAACAGGCTCGGGAAGTGGTCGGGCTGTTGGCCGCGAACGGCCTTGAGCGCGGCGTGGACGGCCTGAAACTCATCATGATGTGCGAGCTTCCGGGCAACGCTCTGCTCGCCGAACAGTTCCTCGAGTTCTTCGACGGCATGTCGATCGGCTCCAATGATCTGACCCAGCTCACGCTGGGCCTGGACCGCGACTCGGGACGGATCGCCTCGCTGTTCGACGAGCGCGACGAGGCCGTCAGGCGCCTTCTGGAGATGGCGATCGCCGCCTGTCGGGCGCAGGACAAGTATGTGGGCATTTGCGGCCAGGGGCCGTCGGACCACCCGGATCTGGCTCGCTGGCTGGTGGAAAAGGGAATCGACAGCCTGTCGCTGAATCCAGATTCGGTACTGGATACCTGGCTCCACTTGGCCGAGGCGGAATCCTAGGCTGCAGGCGCAGCTAGAGGCGGCCGCCGTTCAGGCGGCAGATCCGATCGCAGCGTCCGGCCAGCTTCCGGTCATGGGTGGCCAGCAGCAGCGTGGCGCCGGCCTGCTCGTTCATCTCGAACAGGATGTCGCCGACCTTAAGGCCGGTATCGGCGTCGAGGTTGCCGGTCGGCTCGTCTGCCATGAGCACTTGCGGGCGCGTCACGAAGGCGCGGGCGATGGCGACTCGCTGGCGCTCGCCCCCGGAGAGATGGCGCGGATAGTGGCGCCGCCGTTCGGACAGACCCACGCGGCCAAGGGCCTCGTCGGCGGCCTTGCGCGCTCCCCGGCCGCCGTTCAGTTCCAGCGGCAGCATGACGTTCTCGATCGCGGTCAGGGACTCGACCAGGTGGAAGGACTGGAACACGAAACCCAGGTGCTGTCCGCGCAAGCGGGCCCGGCCGTCCTCGTCAAGGCGGGAAAGATCCTCGCCGCACAGCACGACCCGTCCTTCGGTTGGGTGATCGAGTCCGGCCAAAAGCGCCAGCAGAGTGGTCTTGCCCGCCCCGGAAGGACCCATGAGCGCGCAGGATTCGCCACTTTCAAGGCTCAGATTGATATCCTTGAGGATCTCAAGGTCCCCCTCGGGGCTGGACACGGTCATGCCCAGGTTTTCAGCGCTTAGAACTTCAGTCATTCGTTGCCTGACAGCGGTTGCGTTGTGCCTTGTGTTTGCAGGTGCAGCCGCCAGGGATGCGCCCGTATTGCTGGTTTTAGGCGACAGTTTGAGCGCCGCCTACGGAATGCCCCTGAGCCGGGGCTGGGTAAGTTTACTAGAGCGGCGGCTAGCGGACGCACAGCGGCCCTGGCGAGTGGTCAATGCCAGCATCTCCGGCGACACCACTTCGGGCGCCCTGAAACGCCTGCCGAAGCTGCTGGACCTGCATGCACCAAGAGTGGTGATTATCGAATTGGGCGGCAACGACGGCCTGCAGGGCAAGCCGCTGGACACGATCAAGTCCAACCTGAAGGGCCTGATTGGCGTTGTGCGCGGCGCGGGCGCGCAGCCGGCGCTTGTAGGCATGCGGATTCCGCCCAACTACGGCCGCTACTACGCCGGTGAGTTCGAGCGCTTGTACCAGGAGATTGCGGAAAGGGAAAAGGTCCCGCTGTTGCGGTTCGACCTGGAAGGTCTGGCCAGAACCGACGGCATGATGCAGCAGGACGGAATTCATCCGGCGCCGGAAGCGCAGGCCCGGATGCTGGACTCGCTGTGGCCGGACCTGAACGCCCGGCTGCTCAGCCTGGAGCGGCAGCAAGGCCCCGGCTGATTTCAGCCTGAATCGCCAGCGCGGCCGAGCGCGGGTCGCTGGCCGCGTTGATCGGCCGGCCCACGACGATGTGGTCCGCTCCGCCGGCGATCGCCGCCTCGGGCGTGACGACGCGTTTCTGGTCCTGCACCTCGTCGTTGTCCAGCGGCCGGATGCCCGGCGTCACCACCAGCAGGCGTTCGCCCAGCGCCTGCCTCAGTACCGGCAACTCCCGGCCGGAGGCGATCACTCCGTCGCAGCCCGCTTCCACCGCCCGCCGGGCCCGCGACAACACCAGTTCACCGACATCGCAGCCGAAGCCCAGGTCGTCGAGGTCACCCCGGTCGAGACTGGTCAGCGCCGTCACGGCCAGAATCTTCATGCTGCCGCCCTTGTTTTCCGCCGCCGCTTCCATGATCGCCTGGTTGCCGTGCACGGTCAGGAACTCGACCCCTCGTTCGCGCAGTCCGCGCACCGCGGCGCCCACGGTGGCGGGAACGTCGAAGAACTTGAGGTCCGCGAACACCTTGTGCCCGCGCTCATGCAGTTCATCCACCAGCTGCATGTATCCGCCGGCCGAGAGCAGTTGCATTCCGAGCTTGTAGAAGTTGGCCGCATCGCCCAGCTTCTCGATCAGCGCAATGGCTTCCTGTGGCGTGGGCACGTCCAGCGCCACGATCAGCCGCTCCCGGCTCATGGCGCCAGTTCCCGGCAGCGGCGGCTGGCGTAACGGTCCGTCATCCCCGCGATGTAATCGGCTACCGCCCGCGCCCGAGGCGCCGCGCCGCG
Organism: Gammaproteobacteria bacterium; assembly: GCA_965116895.1. Lineage (GTDB taxonomy): Bacteria > Pseudomonadota > Gammaproteobacteria > Steroidobacterales > Foliamicaceae > Foliamicus. The sequence goes on from OZ220729.1 coordinate 2,788,006, forward strand.
CTCACGGCCGGGCGAATGCCTGCCGGGCATTTTGTCCGGGTGGCTCATGTAGTGGCTGAACAAGGCATCGATTACGGCGCCCCCTCTTGCGTACTCCTGCTGCATGCGGGGGTGATGATATAGCCGGTCGCTCAAAAAGCGACCCAGCTCCCGGTGACGTTTGTCGACCGGTTCGCTCAAGCCCACCAGCGGCCCCGCCCGCTCGCGAACCGCGTCCGCGTCGTCGGGCATGGCCTGCTTCAGATTGGCGCCGGTGGTCTCGATCAGGTCCGAGACAACCCGGTCGATCATGCCCCGTATGGCTTCCGACACCAGCGAGTCGCCGTCGCCCCGGGGAAATCTGGCGGCCGCTTCTTCATGGGACTCGCGGAACAGGCGCACGTCCATCAACTCGCCGGCGTGCAGGAGGCCGCTGCGCAGGCCGTCGTCGAGGTCGTGATGGTTGTACGCGATCTCGTCGGCCAAATTCGCCAGCTGCGCCTCCAGACTGGGCTGGCGGCGCCGGATGAATCGTTCTCCGAGGTCTCCGAGCGCGCGGGCCTGGCGGCGCGAGCAGCGCTTGAGGAGGCCCTCGCGCGTTTCCCAGCACAGGTTGAGCCCCGGAAACCCCGGGTACCGGTGCTCCAGCTTGTCGACAATGCGCAGCGCCTGGAGGTTGTGTTCGAAGCCGCCATGGTCGGCCATGCAGCGATTCAGCGCCGCCTGCCCGGCGTGGCCGAAGGGTGGATGCCCGAGATCGTGTCCCAGGCAGATCGCTTCCGTAAGGTCCTGATTGAGGTGGAGGCAGGCTGCGGCGGTGCGCGCAATCTGGGCCACCTCCATGGTGTGCGTAAGCCGGGTGCGGAAGTGATCGCCTTCGCCGGCCACGAACACCTGGGTCTTGTGCATCAGCCGCCGGAACGCCCGGCAGTGGATGATCCGGTCGCGGTCCCGCTGGAAAGGGCTCCTGTAAGGGTGGTCGGGTTCGGCGTGAACGCGGCCGCGCGTCTGCTCATCGCGTACCGCGCACCCGGCCAGCGTTTTATTACGGGCTCGCCACGCCGCAGCCTTCGTCAAGGCGCGCGTCCCGACAGCACTTTATCCAGCGCATCCATCGAGAAGTCTCCGGTCAGATGCGCGTCGCCCAGGCCGCGAGGCAGGATCAGCCGAATCCTGCCGCGGGCATTCTTCTTGTCGCTGAGCATCGCCTTCCTGAGGGCCTCGGCATCCAGATCGCCCGCATTCACCGGCAAACCCAGTTGCGTCAACAGCGCCTCCAGGCGCTTCTGCTCCCGGCGCTGCAATTTGCCCTCGGACACCGCCAGCCTGGCCGCCATGCACATTCCGGCGGCCACCGCCTCGCCATGCAGCCAGTGCCCGTAGCCCGCCGCGTGTTCGATTGCATGCCCGAAGCTGTGGCCGAAATTCAGCACGGCGCGCCGCCCGCTGCGGTCGTGCTCGTCCTCGCCGACGATGGCGGCCTTGATCTCCACCGAGCGCCGCACGGCATGTCGCAGGCAGGCCGGGTCGCGAGCCAGCAGCGCGCCGGCGTTGTTTTCCAGCCACCCGAGGAATTCTTCATCGGCAATTGCGCCGTATTTCACGACTTCCGCCAGCCCGGCCTTCAGTTGCCGGTCGGGCAAGGTGCCGAGAACGTCGGTGTCGCAGATAACGGCCCGCGGCTGGTGAAAGGCCCCTACCAGGTTCTTGCCCCACTCGGTATTGATGGCGGTCTTGCCGCCGACCGAGGAGTCCACCTGCGCCAGCAACGTGGTGGGCAACTGAAGGTAATCCACGCCGCGGTGGTAGCAGGCGGCGGCAAAGCCGGTCACGTCGCCGACACAGCCGCCGCCCAGCGAAATCAGCGTGCATCCGCGGTCCAGCCCCAGGCGGGTCATACGGTGCAGGATTCGCTGCCAGTGCCTGATGTCCTTGGCTTCTTCGCCGTCGGGGAGGACCAGGGACTCGCAGCGGTCTCCGCCCCCAAGCGCGGGCACGCGATCCAGATACAGGCCGGCAACAGTGCGGCTGGTCACCGCGAGCACGTCCCCGTTCCCGACCCATTCGTCCAGGATTCCGGGGCGGGCGAGCAGGCCCTGGCCCACGAGCACGGGATAGGGGCCTGAGGTTGCCCGCACTTGTATTCGATCGACTTTCATACCTGATTTGACGCGCCGCCGGGGGCCCGGTATTCCTTCAACAACTGCAGGATATTTTGCCCGACCTGCGTGACCCGGCGCCCGGTGGTATCGACGATGTGGCTGGCCACTTCACGGTACAGCGGGTCGCGCTGCAGCATCAGGTCCTCCAGAATGTCGCGCCTTGGGCCGGAGGCCAATAGCGGACGATTGCGGATGTCGCGAGTCCGGCGAACCTGTTCGTCGAGCCCGCACTCGAGGTAGATCACCGTGCCGCCGGTCCGCAACGCCTCGCGGTTGCGCTCCCGGAGAACGGCGCCGCCGCCCGTGGCCAGCACAATGTTCCGCTGTCCGCACAAGAGCTTGAGCGCCTTCTCCTCGCGAGCACGGAAGCCCTCTTCACCCTCGATTTCAAAGATCAGGGCGACGTCCACGCCGGTCTGTTCCTCGATATACCGGTCGCTGTCGACGAACTGCAACTTGAGTCGCCTGGCCAGCCAGCTTCCGACCGCAGACTTGCCGGAGCCCATGGGACCTACCAGAAATATGTTTCGCGGCGTTGGCATGGCTTGTGGTCGTCCCGGCGCAAGAGATTGCGGGCTGCTCCGCAAATGGTACCCACAAACCGCCCCGCCGGTCTCGCTGCGACGCGGGGTTCCGTCACGGGCCGCTACCGCTTCGGCTCGATGATCGTCGGCGTGACAAAAACGAGGAGTTCAGTCTCATTCGAGGAATTGATGCTTGAGCGGAACAGGCGTCCGAGCCCGGGAATCGACCCGAGCCAGGGCACGCTGGATTGCGTGTCCGCATTCTCGGTTTCCCGAATTCCACCCAGCACGAGCGTCTGGCCGTCCTGGACCAGCACTTCGGTTTCGATCCGGCGCGTGTCGATGGACGGGACGGCGCCTCCGCGCTCGGTGGCGACGATCTTTCCCACGCTGTCCTTGGTAACCAGCAGGCGAAGAATGACCCGGCCGGTGGGCGTGATTCGGGGCGTGACCGTAAGTCCCAGCGCGGCGTGTTTGAAATGGGTGGTGGTGGCGCCGCTGGAGGCCGCTTCCTGGTAGGGGATTTCCACGCCCTGGCGGATGCTCGCTTCGCGCTGGTCCGATGCGAGCACGCGGGGCGCGGATATGAGCCGGCCCTGGCCTTCCGCCTGCATCGCCGCAAGTTCCAGGTCCAGCAGATAGTCCGGATGAAGCAGCGCAAGCGAGAATCGTCCGGCGGCGCCCGCAACCGGCAGACTGACGCTGTAGCGGTCGGCGACATCGGCGGCCGTCAACGCTCCTCGCTCACCTTCGGTGGTCTCCAGCGACTCGGCAATGCGCCCGGTGGCTTCCCCGGTCCCGGAAAATACCACCGCGCGGCCCCCGTCGCGCCGGTCGGCCGCCGTCACTCCCCAACGCAAACCCAGGTTGCGGCCGTAGTTCCGGTTGGCGACCACCACGCGCGACTCGATCAATACCTGTCGCGCCGGCAGGTCAAGTTCGGCCAGCAATTCCGCCAGCTTTTCGAGACGGCGCGGAATATCGTGCACGATCAGGGTGTTGGTCCGCTCGTCCACCTGGATCGTCCCCCGTTCGGAAAGAAGCGTGGATTGACCGCTGATGATCACGGCGGCCAGTTCCGAAGCCGCGGCGTAATGGACCCTGAATCTGCGCAACTGCAACGGCGCCAGTGATTCCCGCGCACGTTCGGCCTCGCGGCGGGCGGAGTCCCGCGCAAGAAACTCCCCGGGGGTGGCCACCACCCAGACGCCGTGGCTGCTGCGCGCCTCCAGCCCCCGGGTTTCGAGCAACAGCGCGAGCGCGTCGTCATGGGTCATCTCGGCGATTTCCAGGGTGACGGTGCCGGTCACGGAGTCGGACACCAGCATCGGCATTTCCGTAGCCTCCGCCAGGAGCTGCAGCGCGGCGCGAACGGGCAGCTCCCTGAAGCTCAGGGATATGCGCCCGGCGTCGCCGGCCTGCGCGAGTCCGGCGCAGGCGAGCGACAGGAGCGCAAGCAGCCCGATTCGGGCCCGCCCGGTCATGGCGTCTCCGAACGCAGGCGCAGCCGGCCCTCGGGGTCGTCCACGATCCGGTAGCGTCGGTTGCCGACTCGGATAAAGCCGCCACGCCGCAGCGAATCCCGCTCTTCCCCAAGCGCAGCCGCAGCGTCGTCGTCGACCTCCCGAGGCAGTTCAGCGAAGGGAGATCGGAGATCCATGCGCGTGGGAGGAGTTTGCGCGCTTGCCGGTTCGCCGGGGCCGATGTCGAGGAGCCCGTCCGGGTGTCTTTCGTCGGCGAAGTAGGCCAGCAAGCGCGCCTGGGCACGCAATTGGCCGAACTCCGGACCGTCGCCCGATTCGATCCTGAATTCGAGCAGCTCGCGCAATTCTCCGGCCTGCAGAACAAGGCCGATGGCGCCCACGATTTCTCCGTATTCGCCGGCCATTTGCATTTCCGCGCCGCGATGCGGGAATCGGCGGGCCACTTCACCGGCCGGCTGCCAGGGCCGTACTTCCTCCACGGGCGACCCGGCCCGATCCGCCGCCAGCGAAACGGCCAAATCCAGCGACTCGGCGCTGTGCGGCACCCGGGACCCTGTTTGTCGAAGCCGCTCTTCGAGTTGTTCCAGTTCCACGCGAAGCAGGCGCGTTCGCCGCTCCGCACGGCGCGCTTCCTGGAGCTTTTCCTCCAGTCCGGGAAGTGCTTCACCGGCGCTGGCCAGTTGCGGCAGCAGCGTTCCCCGTACGCGCACCTGAAGTCCGACTGCCGTTACCAGCACCAGCACGACGCACGCCAGCGTGACGCTTACCCGCCTGCTCCAGTGCCCGGGTTTTCCGGGCTCCACGTTGCGCAGTTCGGCCAGCAGCGTCATTCCGCGAACGCTCCTGCCAGCACGAAATCGCGTGCCCGAGAGGAGTCGCTGCGAACGTGCTCGATGCGGGATTCCGACACCGTGGGCATGGCGCGGATTGTCTGAAGAAGTTGCGCAGCCGATTCGAGGTTGCGCGCCGCACCCTGCAATTCCCAAGCCGTCGTTTCGATCGAGAGCCGCGTCAGGCGCAAGTCGGGAGGGGCCGCCTCGGGCAATTGTTCCAGCCAGTCCTGCACCGCCCGGTTGCGTCTTTGCACGCGCTGCAGTTCGACCAGCACTGCGCCAATATCGGCGGTCCTTGTCTCCAGTTCCCGCTGTTTGGCGGCCGCTTCCCGATGAACGGCAATTTCGGCCTGTAGTTGCGAAACCCGGCGCTCGGCTTCGCGCAATTGTCCGGAGAAATGAAGCTCGGTCGCCGCCACTACTCCCGTTCCGGCGACTAGCCCGCACAGGAGGGCGGCCCATGCATCGCGCCGGCGCGTCCTTTGCCTGCGATCGCGCCAGGGAAGCAGGTTCAGCGACCGCATCGCCGTATCTCCCGGCATGAAAGCCGCGTTTCCTGCTCAGGCGTGATCATTGAGCGCCAGGGCATACGCTCCGAATAGAGCGGGCGAGAATTCGCTCGCGCTGCCGCCGCCACTGAATTTCGCCGGCGCCCGGATCGCCTCGACGGGCAAGTCCAGTGCATCCCGCAGGATCGTGCAGGCGCCATGGAGCATGGCGGCGCCTCCCCAGAGAAGCATCCTCTCGGGCGGCGCGGCATTGCGTCGCGAAGTCAGATGCAGTTGCATCGCCCGCACGGCGTGCCGGGCAAGGTCTTTGAGGAACGCTTCCCTGATCCGGGAGGCGTCTCCGCCGGGTAATGCGCATTCCGCAAGGGCGTTGTGCGTGTCGCTTTCCGACAGCCCGTAGGCGCTGCTCAGGCGCCCGGCCAATTGAGCGCAGCCGAAGGGCTGGCTGTGCTGAAATACAGTCTCCCCTCGCGAATGGACCGTCAGGCGCAATTGCCGGTGTCCTCCGTCAAGGACCGCCAGCGGCGCATCCCGGCCGGCCATCGTCGCTGTCGCACTTTGGACCGCGAACGCCGTGACGTCCACGGCGGCAACAGACAGGCCGGCACGCTTGACTGCGCGGCACAGGGTCTCGACGGTTGCCCGGCGGGCAATCGCCATCCGGAAGCCTTGCGTGTGTCCGCCTTCCGTCTCCGCTACGTAGTCGAAGGCGGCCTCGCCGAGAGGAAAAGGCGCGGCCTGGCCTGCCTGCAGGCGCGCTTGCTCCTCCATTTCCGCGGGCGGAAGGTCCTTCGGCAGGGTAAATCGGTGCGCGATGATGTCGGCGTCATCCAGTCCGACCACGGCCCGCCGGGCGCGAGGGGCGGCCTGGCGCAGGGCGTCGCGTACCGCGCCTGCGTCCGAATCGCTCGTCGAGTCCACCGCGTGCAGGCGAAGCGAAAGAGCGCAGGACCGTATTGCGCCTCGGGTCAGTTCGACCACCTTGACCGCGCCCGCGCCGATGTCCAGCCCCAGCACCGCTCCTTTTGGCCGCAATCCCTGCATTGTCGACTGGTGTATGGAAATCGTCCGTGTTGAGGAACATTCGTGCGGGCTGCCTATAATGAGCAGTCGGGTCCCGCACAGCCTGGAACGTATCCTGTGATTACGCGGTTTCTGCAGTCCAGATCTTTTATCAACGCATTTGTGAAGATATGCGTTCTGGGCGTTTCGGGCGCCACAACGGGACTGGTTGCGTTGGCCATGGTGATCGCCGGCGCGTATTTCTACCTCGCCCCGGGCCTGCCCAGCGTGGAGAGCATCCGCGAGGTGCCGCTGGAGATTCCCCTGCAGGCGAACACCAGGGACGGGCGGATGATCGGCGAGGTGGGCGAGAGATTCAGGACCCCGGTGGATCTTGAGGATGTGCCGGAACTCCTCAAGCGGGCCTTTCTCGCCGCCGAGGACGACCGCTTCTTCGAGCATCCGGGTTACGACTACCAGGGTCTGGCGCGCGCCGCCGTCAACCTGATCCTTACGCAGTCGGCCAGCCAGGGGGGCAGCACCATTACCCAGCAGCTCGCCCGAGAGTACTACGTGGGCCGGGAACGCACCTTCGTTCGCAAGGCCAGGGAGTTGTTCCTGTCCCGGCGGCTGGAGCGCGAACTGAGCAAGGAAGAGATACTCGAGCTGTATCTCAACAAGATTTTCCTCGGCAACCGCGCTTATGGCGTAGCGGCTGCGGCGCAGGTGTATTTCGGCAAGAACCTGGACGAATTGAACATTGCCGAGAGCGCAACGCTCGCCGGATTGCCCAAGGCTCCGTCGGCCATCAATCCCGTCAGGAACCCCCGCCGCGCCACGACTCGCCGGGCGTACGTCCTGCGCAGGCTCACGGAACTGGACTTCATTTCGGAGGCGGAGCGGCGCGAGGCCCTGGCGGTGCCCATGGAGTCCAATCTTCACGGCCCACGCCAGGAAGTCAGGGCCCCGTGGGTCCTGGAGATGGTGCGCAAGGAAGCGATTGCCCGTTACGGAATGGATGCGCTCACCGGCGGGTATCGCGTAACGACGACGATCGATGCCCGCATGCAGGCGGCGGCCGAGCGGGCCGTGCGCCGAGGTTTGCGGGAGTACGATCGCCGGCACGGATACCGCGGCCCGGTGCAGGCCGGTGTGCTGCGCAATCTGCGGGCCGACGGGCTTCGGACCGACGCGGAACTGCTGGAATACCTGGATTCCCTGCCGCAAGTTGCGGACGCTCGGCCCGCACTCGTGATGTCCTTCGGTGAAGCCGGCCAGGTTGAGGTGCTGGTCCGGGGTGCGGCCCGCGTGGAGTTGCCGTGGGAGCGGGTGCGGCGGCGACCCTACGTCTCGGAGAACGAAGTCGGCCCGCAGCCCGGCGGACCCGCGGACATGTTTGCCGTGGGAGACCTGATACTGGTCCGTGAAGCCGACGAAGGGGGCCTGGAGCTGACCCAGCGGCCCGAAGTCCAGGGCGCCCTGGTGGCCATCAATCCGCACGACGGCGGGATCGTGGCGCTGGTGGGCGGCTATGACTTCCGGCACAGCAAGTTCAACCGCGCGGTGGATGCTCTGCGTCAGCCCGGCTCCGTATTCAAGCCGTTCATCTACTCCGCCGCGCTGGATCACGGGCTCACGGCAGCCACTGTCGTGAACGACGCGCCCGTGGTCATACAGGACCCCACTTCCGAGACGGTGTGGCGCCCCAAGAACAATTCGGGAACCTTCAACGGCCCGACCCGCCTGCGCGAAGCGCTAGTGCGTTCGATGAACCTCGTATCGGTTCGGGTGCTTCAACGGGTGGGCCTGGGCGACACCATCGGCCACATCGGCGCTTTCGGCCTGCCGGACTCCTCACTGCCGGAAAGCTATTCCCTGGCTCTGGGTTCCGGCGGCGTCCCTCCACTTGAGATTGCCCGCGGCTACGCTGTCCTTGCCAACGGCGGATATCGCGTCGAGCCATGGCTGATCGAGCGGGTGGAACAGGACGGCCTGCGCTACCAGGCCGATGCGGCCATTGCCTGCCGGTCCTGTGAATTGAAGGTGGAGCATGTCGGGGCGGGAACGGCCGGCGCCTCGGAGTGGCTGAACGGCAGCGAGCCCCGCATGCCGTCCCGCCTGGCGCATGCGTTTGCCAGAATCGACAGGCTGGCGGCGCTCTACCCCGCCGCCGGCGATGAGGAACCGTCCGAGCCCTTCGATTCGGTGGCCCAGATGCAGGCGGTGACCCTGCAGCGCAACCCGGACGTAACCGAAAGGCCCGAACTGTTCTCGGACCAGAAACTGGCGCCGCGCGTGGTGAGCGCGGAGAACGCCTATATCGTTTACGACATGATGCGCGATGTGGTTCTGCGCGGAACGGGACGGCGGGCGCAGGCGCTCGGCCGGGAAGACCTGGCCGGAAAGACCGGCACGTCGAACGATAACCGGGACGCCTGGTTCAGCGGCTTCAACGGGGATCTGCTGGCGACCGTGTGGGTGGGCTTCGACCAGGAACGGTCGCTCGGCCCATTCGAGGAAGGTGGGCGCACCGCCCTGCCGATCTGGATCTACTTCATGGAGGAGGCGCTGGACGGAGCGCCCGAGGCGCCTCTGCCGCGCCCGCGGCGTATCATTTCCGCCCGCGTCTCGCCGGAGACCGGCTTGCTGGCCCCGCCGGGAGAGGCCGACGCGATCTTCGAATTGTTCAGGGAAGACGCCCTTCCCGGCGCCACGAGAGGAACCTCCTCGGGTGACGCCGACGACGAAGAGGAAGAACTCTTCTAGCGTTCTCCGACGGGCGTGTAGTTGCGCGTCGTGGGCCCGAGATAGAGCTGGCGGGGCCGGCCGATCCGGGACTCCGGGTCCGTGTGCATTTCGCACCAGTGCGCCGTCCAGCCCGCGGTCCGGCCGATCGCGAACATGGGAGTAAACATGGTGGCCGGCAGCCCCAGCGCGCGGTAGATGATGCCCGAGTAAAAGTCCACGTTGGGATACAGGCGCCGGGCCTTGAAGTAGTTGTCGCTCAGGGCGATCTCCTCCAGTTCCCGCGCCAGCGTGAACATCCGGCCCTTGCCGGTCTTGAGCTCCTGCAACACTTCATGACAGATGCCGCGGATGATGGTCGCACGCGGGTCGAAATTCTTGTAGACGCGGTGGCCGAAGCCCATCAGCCGGAAAGAATCCTCCGGATCCTTGGCTCTCGCGACGTATTCCCCGATATTCCCCGAACTGCCGATCTCTTCCAGCATCTGGATTACCGCCTCGTTGGCGCCGCCGTGGGCCGGGCCCCAAAGCGCTATACACCCGGCGGCCAGGGCCGAGAACGGATTGACCCCCGAACTACCGGCCATGCGCACGGTGGAGGTGGAGCAATTCTGTTCGTGGTCCGCGTGGAGCACCAGAAGCGTGTCGAGCGCCCTGGCCGCCACCGGATCCGGCTCTTTGCCGAACATCATGTAGAGCAAATTTGCGGCGTAGTCGAGATCGTCCCGCGGCGCTATGGCCGGCTCGCCTATCGTGTTGCGGTAGGCCGCCGCCGCCACGGTCGCAATACTGGCGATTGCCCGATGGCTGAAGCGCCGCCTGTGATCGGCGTCGCCCGGGTTGGCGCACTCGGGATATACGGCCGGCATCACCGACAGCGCCACCGTCATGACGCTCATCGGATGGGCGCTGGCGGGCATGGCGGCGATCGCATCGAGGACTTCCGGCGCGCAGGCCCGCAGGTTCGCCAGTTCGCCGTCGAACGATTGCAGTTCAGCCTGCGACGGCAACTCCCCTTTCAGGAGCAGCCATGACACCTCCGTGAAATTGCTGTGCCGCGCCAGGTCGTCCGCGGCGTAACCGCGATACATGAGCACGCCCTTCTCGCCGTCGACGTACGTGATCCGGCTGGTGCAACTGGCGGTGGACGCGTAACCGGGGTCGTAACTGTAAGCGTCGGTTGCCGTTGGGACAGCCGCTATTTCCAGCGCATCGGCGCCGAGCACGCCCTCACGCCGCGCGAGTGGCACCGAGTGCCCGTCGCGGCTTACCAGTCTGTCGCCCGAATCGGTCATGCAACTGCCCTGTTCCATCCCGGCAGGACGGATGGCGCAGGCGTCACGAAACCGGCTCCTCCGAACACCGGGATTGGCGCTCCGTTGGGGGGTGACGCCAGCCTAGGAAAGACGCGGCCCAGAGCCTGGGCGTTCGCGTCGCAAACGGCTATTATAGCGCAGCCGCCGGATTGGCGAAAAACTGCCTGATATGAGGGGTTTAGGCGGACTTCCGCGCACCGTACCGGCGGCGGAACTTTTCGATCTGACCGGCCGACTCCATGATCCTTTGCGAGCCGGTAAAGAACGGGTGGCAGGAAGAACACACTTCCACACGAATGTCCTCGCTCAGGGTCGAGCGAGTGACCAGTTCCCGGCCACAACTGCAGGTGACCTTGATCTCGTTGTACTTTGGATGTATTCCGGACTTCACGGGTTGCGGCCCCGGCCGACAGCGCGAGCGGGGCGGAAGCATAACCGAATAGCGGCCCCTCTTCAATCCGTTCGGGCGTGCCGGAGCCACGCGCGCGCATCATCGTCCGTTCGCCGCGCTATGGTATGTTTATTTCCCCGCAACGCATTGAAGAAGATCGCGAAACGCACGGCCCACGGGACAAGGCGAATTTGAGGCATGAACAGAGAATCCGAAGAAATCCGGCAGGCGCCGATTGCGGTTCCGGCCCATCTGGGCAGCTTCGACGCGGTCAGGCATGACGTTCTGGGAACGCCCTTGACGGGCCGCCCTCCCCAAGGCGTTTCACAGGCCATATTCGCCCTGGGTTGTTTCTGGGGAGCGGAGCGCAGGTTCTGGCAAACACCGGGCGTGTACGGCACGGCCGTGGGATACACCGGCGGGCATCAGGCCGACCCCGACTACTATTCCGTCTGCTCGGGGGTCACCGGTCACGCCGAAGCCGTGCTTGTGAGCTACAACGTATCCGCGCTCAGCTATGAAGAGCTGCTGGCCGTGTTCTGGGAGGCGCACGACCCTACCCAGGGAATGCGCCAGGGCAACGATATCGGCACCCAGTACCGTTCGGGCATTTATACACTCGGCGCCGTCCAGCAGCGCCTGGCGCTGGCATCCCGGCAGGCGTACGGCGCCGCGCTGGAGGCCTCGGGTTTCGGTCCCATTACCACGGAGATTGCCCCCGCGGGCCCGTTCTATCTTGCAGAGGCCTACCATCAGCAATACCTGGCCAAGAATCCCGGGGGCTATTGCGGTCTTGGCGGAACCGGCGTGGCGTGCGAGCTTGGCTCCAGCCTGCGTGAGGGGGCGGCGCTGGCGGAATGATCATGAAGCGCTTGATCGTCCTCCTTGCGCTGGTTGCCCCGGCCGCTTTCGCTTTCCAGACGGCGCCCGACGCCGCCGCGGAAGGCAACCGGACTTGGCTGGCCGAGCAGCGCAGCATGAATCAGCGCTTCGTGGAACTGTTCAGGGAGCGGCGTTACGCTGAAGGCGAAGAACTCGCCCAGTCCCTGCTGCGCAGGGCCGAGGAGAACTACGGTTACGAGGCCACGGAGCTTCTTGCGCCGCTGATCAACCTGGCGACGGTGCAGCGGGTGCAGGGGCGTTACAGCGACGCGCTTTTTCACTACGAACGGCATATCGCGATAGCGGGACGCAGGCTGGGCTACGATGCGGCCGAACTCATCAACCCGCTGCACGGAATAGCAAGGACCCACATTCGAATGGGCGATTACGAGGCTGCGGTGGAGCCGCTCGCCCGCGCGTTGCGGGTAACGCATTCGAATTCCGGTATTTACAGCCTGGAGCAGGGCGCAACGCGCGACCTTCTGAGCGACCTGGCGCTGGCCGAAGGCGACCTGGAGCAGGCCAATCTGCACCAGCGCGTCCAGGTTCGCGCGCACGAGCGGCGCTACGGCCCCAGCGACCTGCGCACAGTGCCGGCGCTCTACAAGCTGGGCGAGTGGTATGAACGCACGCGCCAGACCGGACTGCAACGCCGGGCTTATGCTGCGGCCGACCGCATAATCCAGGCGGCCAACGGCGAGGACAGCCTGGAGCGAGTACAGGCGCTTCGCGGGCAGGCCAGCAGTTTTCTGAGGGAATCAAGGCGCGAGAAGGCCGAAGAATTCTTCAGGCGCGCCCTGAGCATCGTGCGCGCGCACCCGATTCAGGACATTCTGCAGCAGGCCCGATTGCTTATCGACATCGGCGACACGCACACGATCTTCAATCGCCTGCCCAACGCCAGGGAGAACTACCGCGAAGCCTGGGAGCTTTTGAGCGCGGACGATGAGGCGCTGGATTTGCGCGCCGAACTTCTGCAACACCCGGTGATCCCGCTCCGCAGCGCAAGGCTTCCCGTGCAGGTGCCTCGCGAAATGTCCGACGCGTCAAGATACGAGTCGCAGCCGCGGGCGGGATCCGTCGTGCTGCAGTTGACGATAGAGCAGGATGGGACCGTTTCGGGGGCGCAAATCATGGAATCGGAGCCCTCCGGCATGATCGACGATATCGTGGTGGCCCTGATCGAGGGCGCCAAATTCCGTCCGCAGATGCGCGACGGTGAGCCGGTGCGGGTGGAGGACGTCATCTACCGACATCGGTTCCGCTGGTACAAGCGGCGCGATCCGGAACCGGCCGAGGACATGCCCGCGCCGTCGGAGCCGGTGGATGAGGAACGGCCGCTTGAGGTGCCGGGCGCGGCCGCAACGTAGCCTTCTCATTGCTCCCTTCTTCCGGGAGTATTGGAGGCAGGGATGCCGGAGCAAGCTACAGGGATGTATTTATGCGTCTCCCGGAAGAAGGGAGCAATGAGAAGGCGGAATCAAAGCGCCGTCAGCGGGCTTGGTTGGCTGCCTGTTGCCGGGCGAAAGCGGCCTTTCCCTCGGCGATGGTTTCAAGCACCAGGCGTGATTGTCCGCCCACCGCGCGGGCGAGTTCCTCCGGCACATGGGCCACGGCGGCCGCCCACTGGTCGCGTTCGGACTGTTCCGGCCAGCGCGGCGTAATGCCGAAGCTTTGCGCGTTTTCAAGATCGCGCTGCGCCTCCTCCCGTGTGCCCCTGCGGGTTTCGGTAATGCTGGGATAGGCGTGGGCCATGATCTCGCGGTCCGCGTCCGCCAGGCCGTCCCACCACACCTTGTCGGCCACGATGACCGACATGCCGAAGCAATGCGCGGTTAGCGTAACGTGCGACGCCTCGCCTGAAGTTCCGGTTCGCACATACAGGGTCAGGGAGTTTTCGCCCGCCTCGATCAGGCCTGTCTGCAGCGAGGGCACGATTTCTCCAAAGCCCAGCGGAATGACGTCCGCGCCCAGCGCTTCGCCAAACAGTCGCGAGGCTTCGCTCGCCGAAACGCGGAAACGGCGCCCGCGCATGTCTGCCGGCGACAGCACCGGCGTGACCGAGTAGATGTGATGGAAGCCGATTTCGCTCCAGGACACCAGATGCAGGCTCTGTGCGGCAAGCAGCGAGGTGAACAGTTCGGTCAGGAAGTGGTCATAGACAAAATCCGCCTCTTCCTCGGATTCGAACAGAAACGGCGCGTACAGAATCGCGGTTTCCGGTACCAGGGTGGACGTCATCATCGCGGAAAGGTTGCCGATCTGCACCCGGCCGCGCCGCAGCCCGGCCGCAATCTGCTCCTCTGAAAACTGCCCGTGAACGAGCATGCGGACCCTGAACCGCCCCTGGGTGCCTTCTTCCACCTTGCGCTGAAACGTGAACCAGTGCGTTTCGCCGATGGTGTTCGGAAATGCCGTGCCGGCCGCCGTGATTTCCGTAACCTCGGCCGAGCCATCCGCTTCCTGCGGCGCATCGGCGGACGGCCCGCAGGCTGCGACGAAAACCGCCGCCGCGCAGGAAGCAAGAAGCAGCCTCCGCTTCATGCTCTCTGCCGCCGCATCAGCACGTACACGCACACCACCGCGATTGCGCAGAGCACCATCATTACGGTGAAGCCGGCGGTGAACGATGCGAATTCGTCGGCGGACCACGCCAGGAAAACCCCGCCGATGGAACCTGCCAGGGAGTCGATCAGCAGGAAGATGCCCAGGTAAACGCCGTAGTTGCGCCCGGCGTAGTACTCCGCAATCATCAGCTGAATCATCGTGAACGCACCGGCGTAACCCACGCCGTAAACGACGGCGTAGGCCAGCGGCCAGGTCACCTCGCCGGGGACCGCCAGGAACAACAGCGCGAGGCCGACGGCAAGGTTCAGCACGCTGGCCATCATGACCTTCAGCTTGTCGAATTTGTCCGCCAGGTAGCCGAACAGCACCTTGCCGACGATGGCGGCGAAAAAGAAACTGCTGTAAATCCCCGTGGTGCTGGTGTCGTCCAGCAGCATTTCCTGGCGGAAGAAAAGCGCCTGGTTGTTGAGCATGGCCACGATGCAGAACCACAGCGTGCCGGTGGCGAAAGCCAGCAGGTAGAAGACCGGCGAGCGCAGAAGGTTCATCAGCACTTTGTCGAAACGGTCGGGCGCCGGGCGCGTTTCCGGTTCGGGATCGGCGACGCCGTCGGCAGCCAACCCCTTGTCGGCGGGATAATTCCACACCAGAAAAATGGTGGGCAGGATCATCATCGCGCCGCCCAGCACCGCCAGCACCCAGACCGCCAGCTGCCAGTTGGGCAGAAAGTAATTGACCAGCCAGGGAAAGGCGGCCCCGCCCACGCTGGAGGCCATCATCAGAACTCCGAAAGCCAGCCCGCGGTAGCGCACGAACCAGCGCGACAGCAGCATCAGGCTGGGGCTCAATCCGGCCAGCGACAGCGAGAATGCAAACAGCACGTAGAGCGCCATGAGCTGCCAAAGCTCCTCCACCATGGGGAACAGGGCCAGCACGAGTGTTATTCCCAGGGTCCCGATCAGCATCAGCCGGCGTATGGAGTAACGGTCCAGCAGCCATCCGGCCACCGGATTCAGGAAGGCAACCAGCGCGAAGAACATGTTCGCCGGCCGCGTGACCTGCTCGTTGGTCCAGCCGAAATCGGCCGCCAGGTTCGGGAAGATTCGCGGCATCGTGTTGAGAAGGATGCCGTTGGAGGCGGCGTAAATCAGAAACAGGCCGACGAGCAACCACCAGCCGTAGAAGATCCGGCCGCGCGTAGAGATTTCCTGCATTGTTATCCTCCCGGGAGCAGCCGGCCCTTCAGGGGCGACCACCAAAAGCGCAAGCCCAGCAACAGGGCGAGAATGGCGCAATATACCAGCGGCTCGACCGTGTCGGCCTTGACCTGCCAGTAGAAATGCCAGCAGGCCAGGATCGCGGCCGGGTAAATCAGGCGGTGCAGCCGGTTCCAGCGCCTGCCCAGGCGCCGCTGCCAGCCCCGGGTCGAGGTGATCGCCAGAGGGATCAGCAACAGCACCGCGCCCATACCCACGGTAATGAAGGTCCGCTTGAGCAGGTCCTCGCCCAGGTGGGCGAAATCGAGTTGCAGGTCCAGCAGGAAGTAGGCCAGCGGGTGCAGCATGCAGTAGAAGAAGGCAAACAGACCGAGCATCCGGCGGAAGCGGTACAGCCGCGGCTTCTTCAAAAGGCGCGCCGCGGGCGTGACGCACAGCGTGACCAGCAACAGCCGCAGCGCCCACACGCCGAGTTCGTCCTGGATTTCCTCGGAGGGATTCGCGCCCAGCCCCGGCTCGACCGCTCCGGCAATGCGCAGCATAAGCCAGATCACGGGCAACAGGCAGGCGGCAAACAGCAGCGGCTTGTAAACCCGCACGTTCATTTCAGCGGCAGCCCGGCAAGCGGCTTGCGGCCGCGGTCAGTAGTTGCGGCGCAGGTCCAGGCCGGAATAGAGGTGGGCCACCTGCTCGCCGTATCCATTGAACATCTGCGTCGGGATGCGTCGCGCGAACAGCCCGGAAAAGCCCGAGCCGATGCGCCGCTCGGTGGCCTGGCTCCAGCGGGGATGGTCCACTTCCGGATTGACGTTGGCGTAGAAGCCGTATTCCCGCGGGGCGGAGATGTTCCAGCTGGTCGGCGGCCGCCGTTCCTGCAGGCGGATGCGCACGATCGACTTGATGCCCTTGAAGCCGTATTTCCACGGTGCGATCAGCCGCAGCGGCGCGCCGTTCTGGTTGGGCAGCGTGACCCCGTACACGCCCACCGTCAGCAAAGTCAGCGGATTGGTCGCCTCCTCGATCGTGAGGCCCTCGACGTACGGCCAGCGGAGCACGCGCCGGCGCTGTCCCGGCATTTCATCGGGACGAAGAACCGTCTCGAAAGCGACATACTTCGCGCGGGATGTCGGACGGAAGCGCTTGAGCACTTCGCCCAGCGGCACGCCCACCCAGGGAATGACCATCGACCAGGCTTCCACGCAGCGCATGCGGTAGACCCGCTCTTCGAGCCCGGCGCCGGCCAGCAGGCTCTCGACGTCGAACTCGCCGGTCACTTCCGCTTCGCCTTCCACCCGGACGGTCCACGGTTCGGGCCGGAAATCTCCCGAGTTGCGGTGCGGGTCGTCCTTGCCGGTCCCGAACTCGTAGTAATTGTTGTAGGTGGTGATGTCCTCGAAGCTGTTGGGCGGTTCGTCGGTGCTGAAGGGGCCGGGGGTTACGCCAGGCAAGTCCTTTTGGGCGGTGCCGGTTGCGAGATTTTCTGGCGCTGCGCGGACCGTGCCCACAAGGCCTGCCGCGGCGAGGCCGGCGATGACGGAGCGGCGATTGAAGTAGGTGCTTTCGGAGGTTATTTCCGAGGATGAAATGTCAGTCTTATTGCGTATCAACATTCCGCAATACTAACGCAGGAAACGACCGCTCTCCCGGCCAAGCGGGAAAGCGGTCGTGACGGATTGAGGGCGGGACGCCCTCGCGTCCGGGAGTTAGCGACTGTAGCCGCGCTCCTCGTGCTGGGTGAGATCCAGGCCCTCGATTTCGTCCTCTTCGTTTACGCGCAGCGGCGTGATGAGTCCGACGATCTTGAGGATGACCCAGGTGGCGACTGCGGTCCACGCAAACGTCGCCAGCAGGCCTATCGCCTGCACGCCGAGTTGCGAACCTGCATTCATGCCTTCCGCATAGCCGGCGCCGCCCAGGTTGGCATTGACGAACACGGCGCAGAGCAGCAGCCCCAGGGACCCGCCCACGCCGTGGACCGGAAATACGTCCAGCGAATCGTCGATCACCAGCACCCGCTTGATGATGCGCGTGGCGTAGAAGCACACGACGCCCGCGGCCAGGCCGATGATCAGCGCGCCGATCGGGCCGACGAATCCGGAGGCCGGCGTGATCGTGCCCAGGCCCGCGACCATGCCGGTCACCACGCCCAGCACGCTGGGCTTGCCGAACTTGATCCATTCCATCGCCATCCAGCCCATGGCGCCTGCCGATGCGCCGATGTGGGTGACCAGCAGGGCCATCGCCGCGGCGCCGTCCGCCGCCAGCGCGCTGCCCCCGTTGAATCCGAACCAGCCTACCCAGAGCATGCCGGCGCCGGCCACCGTAAGCGGCAGGCTATGCGGCGGCATCGGCTTTTGCGGAAAGCCCGTTCGCGGACCCAGCACCATGGCGGCAACCAGCGCTCCGACGCCCGCGGTCAGGTGCACCACCGCGCCGCCGGCGAAGTCCAGGAATCCCATGTCGGCCAGCCAGCCGCCGCCCCACACCCAGTGACATACCGGGGCATAGACGAGCAGCGACCACAGCACCGAGAACAGCACCATCGCCGAAAACTGCATGCGCTCGGCGAATCCGCCCACTATCAGGGCGCAGGTGATGATCGCAAAGGTGAGCTGGAAGGCGATGAAGATCGTTTCCGGCGCGGTGCCGCTGAGCGAATCGACCGTCACTCCGGCCAGAAACGCGCTGCCGAAGCCGCCCACCCACTGATTCATGGCGCCGCCGTCGCTGAACGCCAGGCTGTATTGCACGATGACCCACAGGAAGGTCACGATGCCTGCGATCGTGAAGCATTGCATCAGCACCGACAGGACGTTGCGGCGTCCCACCAGACCGCCGTAAAACAACGCCAGCCCCGGCAGCGTCATGAACAGGACCAGGGCCGTGGATGTGAGCAGCCAGGCGGTATCCGCCTTGTCCAGCGTATCGGCGCCGGCCACGCCCGACACAAACAACCCGGCCACAGCGATCCAAATCGCTCTCTTCATAGAACTACCCCTTTTTGAAGGGACACGCCGGCTACCCGCCGGGGCCCCGATAAGCTACGCCCGCTACAGCGCCGAGTCACCGCTCTCCCCGGTGCGGACCCGGTAGGCCTCCTCAAGATCCAATACGAAGACTTTGCCGTCTCCCACCTTGCCGGTCTTCCCGGAGTCCATGATGGCCTCCACCACCCGTTCGGCCAACTCGTCGGTGCACGCAACCTCGATCTTGGTCTTGGGGATGAAATCCACCATGTATTCGGCGCCCCGATACAGTTCCGTATGGCCACGTTGTCGCCCGAAGCCCTGCACCTCGGAGACGGTCATGCCGTTGATCCCCAAGTCGGACAGGGTGTTGCGTACATGATCCAGCCTGAACGGCTTGATGACGGCCAATACTAGTTTCATTGAAGCCTTCCTTGCGGCCTGACGCGGCAATGATTTGCCGGCCGCGGATTCTATCAATGGCGGCGGAGCGATGTCAAAAGTTGACCGTGCGCTTCCTCGCCCGGACCCTTGGCCGCCAGGGGATGTTCGAGCAGCGCAACGACGGCCAGCCGGCGGCCGCTTTCGGCCAGGACATATCCGGCGATTGCCGACACCCCGTTGAGGCTGCCGGTCTTGATGTGCGCCCGGCCGCCGAACGGAGTTTCGCTGTAGGTTTTCGTCAGGGTGCCATCGCGCCCGGCGATGGGCAGGGAGGCCGCGAGCTCGGGGAAGCGGGCCCCCCGGCCCGCGTGCACCAGCAGGTTTCCGAGGTCGGCGGCGGAAATCCGGGAAACGCGCGACAGCCCGGACCCGTTGTCCAGTATCAGGCTGGGAAGCTCCAGCCCTTCGCGTCTCAAGACCTCGCCGGCGGCTTTCCGGGCCTTGTCCAGCGTTGCCGGCGGCCCGAATGTTTCCGCTCCCAGCGTGAGCAGCAACTGGCGCGCCATCACGTTGTTGCTGTGCTTGTTCATGAACCGCACCGCCTGAAACGCGAACTCCGACTTGAATTCCAGCCAGGGCTCGGCGTGCTGCGGAGCATGGCCCAGGCGGTATTCCTCCGAAATCTCACCGCCGCCTTCCCGCCACAAGGCCTGGAACAGCCCGTGGGCGTAGGCCGGCCCCGAGAGCGCACGGCGTGAAATCGAGTAGCTGTTGCAGCGGCGGCTGTAGTTGCCGTCAAGCTCCACGCGGCTGTCGCCTTGACCGGTGATGCGCACCGCCACGCCGCGCTGAAAACCGCCGCATCGTCCGTCGGTCAGCCGCAGCCGGTTTACCAGTTCCAGCCCGGACATCGGCGGATCCAGCCGGGCCTCGACACGGCCTCTTGCGGGGTCCGGTTCAACGATTACCCTGATGGACTGAAAATTCATCAGCAGCGCGTAGGGCG
Source organism: Gammaproteobacteria bacterium (assembly GCA_965116895.1). Lineage (GTDB taxonomy): Bacteria > Pseudomonadota > Gammaproteobacteria > Steroidobacterales > Foliamicaceae > Foliamicus. Next base: position 2,807,974 of record OZ220729.1, read on the forward strand.
ATGCGCTGAAGGAGCGATGACGGTCGGCCTCGAAACCCGCCACCGGCGAATCGTCGGCGGGCAGCCACCGGTCGTCGAGCACCAGCGGACCATCGATACGGCGCAGGCCCTTTTGCCTCAAGGTCTGTTGCAGCAGCCACACGCGCTCCACGACCAGGTGCGGATCTCCGCGCCCCTCGAGTATCAATGGGCCGTGGAGCACGCCATCGCGCAGTTCGCCACCCAGATGGACGCGCGTGGTCCAACGGTATTCCGGTCCGAGTCCCTCCAGGGCCAGCCAACCGGTCAACACCTTGATTACCGATGCCGGCTTTCTCGGGACATCCGCACGGTGACTCAGCAGAGGCTGGTCCTCGACGATGTCCCGGACCCAGACGGAATAGTTATTGCGCGGAATGCCGTAGTGCGCGAGCACCCGGTTGACCGCGGCCGGGAGAGCATCCTGCGCCATTCCCGCCGGCGGCAAGCAAAGCAGCGCGCTCAGCGCCAGGGCGCGGGCTGAATTGCTAGGCCGAAGCACGAATACGGTCGCGAGCCGGCGAACCGATGACTTCCCAGCCCTTATCGCTGGCGATCGCAGCCAGCGCCGAATCCGGGTTGACCGCCACCGGAATGCCGCAGGCCCCGAGCAGGGGAAGGTCGCTCAGCGAGTTTCCGTAGGCGGCGGTATCCGCAAGGGTGGTTTCGAACCGCTCACAGAGGTCGCGCGCCGAGGCCAGCTTGGCCTCGCCCACGCGATGTACGATCGGCGGTGCGAATCCGTAGCGACCGGCGCGCAGCGCGCATTCGGTGGCGACGACGTTGTCGACGCCCAGTCTTTCGGCGATCACATCGGCGAGGACGCTCGGCGTTCCCGAAAGCAACACGACAATATCGCCTCCTTGTTGATGGGCCCGCAAGCGTTCAAGGCAGCGCACATGGAGAGCCCTGTCCAGTCTTTCGGCGGCCCACTCGCGCGCCAGCGTTTCCGTGCTGCCCACCGTGCGCCGCCAGAGCAGCGACTTGTTCTTGGCGAACACCCCCCGTCCGTACCGGGGATAGTGACGCAGGGCGAACAGTGCGTAGGCCAACAGCCTGATCGGGCCGATCCGCCCTCTAAGGAAGAGCCAGAGCATGAAGCGCTTTTCGCTGCTGGGCTCGTTCAGCAGCGTGCCGTCGATATCAAACAGCGCGAGCCCCGGCGCGGAATTCGGGCCATTCATGGAGTTCCGCGACTACGGGAGAACAATGACCGCCGCTCTTCGGCCAGAAATTCCAGAATTACCGGCATTCCCCGCAACAGGCACAACGCAACCGCAAGATAAGTAAGTGCCATGGCCAGCCACTCCCATACCGGTTGGAGCTGCGCCCAGACTTCCGTCAGGGAAGGCAGAAGCGTTTCCACTCCAACGGGCAGCGGCTTGATCATGAACAGGCCGACAAACGCGCAGGCCTTGATCGTGGCGTAAAACCCGCGCATGAAGCGGCCCGCGACCAGCCACCGGGCCGCTGGCGAGTTCAGCAGGGCAAGAGGGCTGCCCCGGTCGGCCTTGACCTGGCTGGCCCGGATGGCGTCCACCAGCACGCCGCGCACCACGAATACGATCGGAATCCAGATCGGAATGAGGTCGAGGTCCGCCAGGACGATCCACAGCGTCAGTTCGACGATGCGGTCGACGGCGATATCGAATAGCGCCCCGAACAGGCTTTCCTCGCCCCTGCGGCGGGCCACCCAGCCGTCCAGACCGTCCGATATGAATACCACGGCGAGAATCGGCCATATCCACAACTGCATGGCGGAGACGGGCCGGTAAGCGATGGCCACCACGACGAGCAACAGGAAAAGGCGGCTCAGCGTTATCAGGTTGGCCATGGCCGAATTATAGACAGCGGGCGCCGATCTTATAATTGCCGCCTTCATCGCGGGTTTGGGGTAAATGGGCGCACTTTCTTTTCTGCTTGGCACGGTCGCGGACCTGTACATGCTGTGCTTCGTGATCCGCCTGGCGCTGTACTGGCACGGTTCCGATCCGCGTAATCCCGTGGCCGCCGTGGTGCTGCGCCTGACCAACCCGGTGGTTCTGCCGTTCAGGTTGCTCGTGAAGCCTTCGCAACGCCTGGAGACGCATGTGCTGCTGACGTTTCTGGCGCTGCAATGCCTGCTGGTGTGGCTTACGGTCAACGCAGGTTGCCTGGTCGAGCCCTCGCTGTTCCAGCTCGTGGGCTTCGGCCTGATCCGCGCCGTGCGCCTGGTCCTGTGGTTCTACCTGCTGGCGGTGGTCGCCTGGGCCCTGCTGAGCTGGTTCTCGCCGAGCGGATACAACCCGGTCGTGGGTGTGCTGCATCGAGTCTGCACGCCCGCGCTGGCGCCCATTCGGCGCATTCTGCCCGGTATGGGCGGCATCGATTTCAGCCCCCTCGTGTTCATCCTGGGCGTGCAGTTCGTGCTGGCTTTTCTGCCGGGAGCGGAAGTGGCGCGGGCCTTGAGTTGCAGCCCGGGTTTCTCGCCGATCTAGTCGAAGGCCGTCTTACTCGGTATTCGCTGCTTCTTCGTTTTCGGGGCTGTCCGGCGGAGGCAGTTCCAGTCCCCCGATCGTTTCCATCACCACGTCGTCGAGCGGAATAAGCGCTTCGGGCGCGGGCAGCACTATTTCGCCCTCCTGCGCCTCGCCGATGATTACGAGAGGTTCGGTACTGACCACGACGGGAGTGTCGGGACGGATCGAAGGCAGCGGATCCGGAATGGGACCCTGGGCTTCGGCCTGGGCCACTTCCTCCGGGGTGGCGAGACGGACCGCAAAGGTGACGATGCGCACGAAGCCCTCCTCGTATTCCTCCTGGAACATCGCACCGAGGACCAGCATGGCCAGGACGACGAAGCTGGCGATAACGGCCGAGAAGCCGAATCGGATTGCGGTGCGCCGCTTGCGCCCCGCCTCGCGCGCGCGGCCGTCGTCAGGCTGGGGGGGCTTGAGGTGCTTCACGCCTTGTTGAACTTGAGCGAAGCGGAATTGATGCAGTAGCGCATGCCGGTGGGCCGTGGACCGTCCGGAAACACGTGGCCGAGGTGTGCGCCGCACTTCGAGCAGACGACTTCAACCCTCTGCATTCCGTAGCTGCCGTCGACGTGTTCGGCCACCGAACCGTCGGAGGCGGGCCTGAAGAAGCTCGGCCAACCGGTCCCGGAGTCGAACTTGGCGTCGGAACGGAACAATTCGTGCCCGCAGCACACGCACTCGTAGGCCCCGGTTTCCTTGTTGTGGAGCAACTCCCCCGTGAAGGGGCGCTCGGTGCCCTTCTCCTGCGTGACGTGGTACTGCTCCGGCGTCAGCCGTGTTGCCAGTCCGTCCTTCTTCGGAGCCTTGTGCATGCGCTGATTGTAGACGGAATGCCAGGCCGTGTTTGATAGAGGGCGGGACGCCCTCGCTCCCGATCAGCCTTCGAGGAGGCGGTTTACGCGGCGGACGAACTCGCCCGGGTTGTCGAGTTCCCTCCCCTGGGTCAGCACCGCCTGCTCGTGCAGCAGGCGGGTGAGGTCCTCGAACAGCTCGGCGTCGCCTTCGCGCAGGGCCAGGCGCCTGAAGAGGCCATGGCCGGTGTTGATCTCGAGGATCGGCCTGGTTTCGGGAAGTTCCTGGCCTGAGGCGCGCAGCATGCGCTGCATCTGCACGCCCATCTCATGCTCTCCCAGCGCCAGGCAGGACGGCGAGTCGGTCAGCCGCGACGTGGAACGCACGTCGGAGACATCGTCGCCCAGCACGCTCTTCATCCGCTTGAGCAGGGCATCGGCATCCTCGCTGTCGATGTTGTCCGCCGTCTCCACGGCAGCCGTGCCCGGCAGCTCGTCCGCGGCCAGTGCGCCGCGCGTGATGTCGCGGAATCGCAGTCCTTCGTACTCGCCAAGGTGCCCCACCACCCATTCGTCGATGGGGTCCGACAGCAAAAGCACTTCCAGGCCGCGCTGGGTGAAGACCTCGAGCTGCGGGCTGGATCGCGCCGCGGCGGGACCGGCCGCCGCAATGTAATAGATCTCCTTCTGGTCGTCCGGCTTGCGCCCGGCGTAATCCTGGAGGGTAACGGTCTGCCGGTCGTCGCCCGAGGACGTAGAGGCAAAGCGCAGCAGGGCCAGAATCCGGTCCCGGTTGCCCGGGTCCTCGACCACGCCTTCCTTGAACACGCGGCCGAACTCGTCCCAGAAGACCCGGTAGTTGTCGGCGTTGTCTTTGGCAAGCTTGTCCAGCATGTCCAGCACCCGGCGCGCCAGCGCCAGGCGCATTGCGCGCACGTCATCGTTCTGCTGGAGGAGTTCGCGCGAAACGTTCAGCGGCAGGTCCTTGCTATCCACCACGCCCCGGACGAAGCGCAGGTACAGGGGAAGGAACTGCTCGGCGTCGTCCATGATGAAAACCCGCTGGACGTACAGCTTCACCCCCCGCGGCGACTCGCGGTTGAACAGGTCGAACGGCGCCCGTCGCGGCACGAACAGCAGGCTGGAGTATTCGCGCCGTCCCTCCACCTGGTTGTGGGCGTGACACAGCGCATCCTCGCTGTCGCGCGCGATGTGCCGGTAGAACTCCTGGTATTCCTCCGGCTTGATGTCGCGCTTCGGCCGCGTCCACAGCGCCTGGGCGGTGTTGACGATTTCCCGGGACGGCCCGCCGTCCGACTTGTCGTCCTCATCATCCGCCGCCGCGCCGGGCATGGTCACGGGGAAGGCGATGTGGTCGGAGTAGCGCTGAATCAGGGAACGCAGTTGGTAGGGTTCCGCGAATCCCTTCTCTTCCTCCTTGAGATAAAGCCGCACCGACGTGCCGCGGCGTTCCCGCGGGGCGGACCGGACCGTGAACTTCCCCTGTCCCTCGGACGACCAGCTAACGCCCTCTTCGGCATCCAGGCCCGCTCGCCGCGTGCGCACCTCCACGCGCGAGGCCACGATGAAGGAGGAATAAAAGCCCACTCCGAACTGGCCGATGAGCCGGGCATCCTCCTGTTCGTCCCCGGACAGACCGGCCAGGAAGTCGCTGGTTCCGGACTTGGCGATGGTTCCGAGTTGCTGGATGACCTCGTCCTCGGACATGCCGATGCCGTTGTCGCTTACTTCGACCCAGCCCTCCTCGGCGTCGAAGTCCACCGCGATCGCAAGGTTCGTATCGTCAGCGAGCAGTTCGGGACGGGAGATGGCCTCGAAACGCAAGCGATCGCAGGCGTCGGAGGCGTTCGAGATCAGTTCGCGCAGGAATATCTCCTTGTGGCTGTACAAGGAATGGATCATCAGCTTCAGAAGCTGGCGGACCTCGGCCTGAAAGCTTCGCGTGCGCGCCCTGCGCGTCTTCCTGGCAGAAGTGTCTTGCGCCATGGATGCGGGTCCTACGGCCTGATCGTGATCGGGGTGCCGATGCGGGTCATCATCCATATCTCCAGCATTGCGGCATTGCTGACGGCGATGCAGCCGTCGGTCCAGTCACGCGTCGAGTAATAGTTGCGGTCGCGCCCATTGGTGGGCCTGATCGGGCGGCCATGCACCATGATGAGTCCGCCGGCAGGCACCTCGGCCTGTTCGGCGCGGACCCGATCCGATTCGCTGGGGTATGAGATCTGCAGGGACAGCATGTAACTGGAATCCGGCTTGCGGGCCGAGATGTGGTAATCGCCCTCGGGCGTGCGGTAGTCGCCCTCGCGCATCTTGTGGCCCCTGGGCGCCAGGCCGAGGGCGATCGGGAATGCGCGAACCGTTCTTCCATCCTTGATTAGATATAGTCGGCGCAGCGATTTATCAACCAGGATCGAATCGATCACCGGCAGCACGGCGGGTTCGGCCGCCGGGGCCGATGCGGCTCCGAGGCCCAGCATCGCGAAGGCGGTCAGCCGCGGAATCAGGCCGGAGGACCGCCGGAAAAACATCGGTCAGGAGGGCGCGGGCGCGTTTTTTGCCTGCAGCCTGGGGAACATCAGTTCGGCGCCGACCTCCAGGGTGTCGGGGTCCAGACCCGGGTTGTACTGGCGCAGCAGCCACATGGGGATGTCGTTGCGGCGCATGAGTTGCCAGACGGAATCGCCTCTTCGCACCCTGTACTCGCTGACACCGACAACGTGGTAGTCGGAGAAGAACGCTTCCTGCAGTTCATGATGGAAAGCCACGCGGCGCTGTGTGAACGTATCCCGGCTTACCTTGCTGAAGTCCAGGCGCAGGCGTTTGCCGATGCTCACCGGCCTGCCGAAGCTCAGACCGTTCAGGTCCCGCAGGCGCTGTGTTCGGACTTCCAGCCAGTCGGCGTAATGCCCCAGCGTTTCTGCGGCTTCCACCTGCACCCGGTCGCCGTCCAGCACCGTGTAGTCGTTGGGATCCGCCAGGCTGACCACGCCGAAGGTCGGGCCGGTGGGGGCGGGCTCCACCGCCGGCGCCGAAGCGACGATGCCGTTGTCGTCGTCGGTTGTCGGTTCCGGCGTCTCCGCGACCACCGGCGGCTGCGGAATCGGCAGCTGGGTCGCAGTCAGCCGAAGTTCCTGCCCCACATATATCTGGTTCCTGTTCCGTATGTCGTTCAAGGCAAGCAGTTCGTTCTCGGACAGGCCGGCGCGGCGGGCGATCCTGCCGACGGTGTCGCCCCGGCGCACGCGGTACGTTTCGGCGCCGTCGGGTATCGGCTCGCGCGCGGCCAGCCCGGGGATCTCCAGCGTCTGGCCGGCGCGGATGCGGTGCATGTTCCGCAGGTTGTTGGCCTGCATGAGCCTCGTCACGCTCGTCCCGTAGCGTTGCGCGATCAGCGACAGGGTGTCGCCGGGCTGAATGACGTAGTTGCGGTCGCGGATCTGGCTGGCGAAGCGCTCATCGCCTGAGATCGCCGCGACGCGGACCTCGGCGTCCGCCATTGCGGGCACGCGCAGCAGGTAGTTCCTGGGAACGTACTTGGAATCGCTCAGCACGGGCTGGCGCATGCCGGGATTCAGGCTCGCCAGCGTGGAGGAATCCACCGCCAGGGCGCCCGCCAACGTGCTCATGCGCATGTAGTCCGGCACCTGCACCATCACGTACTTGATCGGCGGATCCAGGATCACAGGTCCGAACCAGCGTTCGGCTTCCTCCTCCACCTCGATCGCGGCAATGAGTTCGACGTAGAAGTTGCGACCGGCAAATTTGAAGGTCCGCCCCTTGTAGCGGCGGACCACGGTCTCGATGTCCTTGGTGCCGAGTTGCCTGGCGGCCCGCAGCATCGCGCCCACTCCCTGGTTGTAGGCGGTGATCGCCAGCGGCCAACTGTCGAGCAGGCTGTGGTTGTAAGTCAGCAGTTGCGCGGCGGCGACGGTTGCCCGCCAGGGATCCAGCCGTTCGTCCATGACGTTGTCGATACGCATGAAGCGCCGCCCGGTGGAGCGGGTGAATTGCCACATGCCAAGGGCGGCCGCCGACGAGCGCGCGTGCGGTACAAACGAGGACTCCACGTGCGGCAGCGCTGCCACACCCGCGGGCACGCCCTGTTCCTCGAGCGTCCTGAGAATGTGGTCGCGCCAGCGGCCCGATCGCACCAGTCCGCCCCTGAACTTCTCGGCCACTCCCTGCTGCACGCGCAGGCGCCCCGCGGCGGCCCTGAGCGTGGCCGGCGAAGGGTCGGGGCCCCAGGCGTCGAGAACCCGCTGTTCCTTCTCGGTGAGTTCACCGGGCCGCCGGTCCGCCAGTCGCTGAAGCACACTGCGGTAGTCGCGCACGGCCGCGCGTATCGCGCTGCGCCGCGCGCGTGGCGAAAGGTCCTTCAGGGATACTTCGCCGTAAACAACGCCCACATAGAGGCTGTCGTGCACCAGGCCCGTGTCGCGGCCCGTGGCCGCGAACACCCGCTTCCAGAAGTCGATTTCGGTTCGCAGCCCCTCCGGGACCGGCAGGTCGCCGGCGGCGAATGCGGTCCCCGGGTTCAGGGCAAGAGCCAGCATCATGGCAAGCGCCGGCAGCACGGCGGGTGTTCTGGCGGGCGCCCTCATATTCGGGCAGACTTTCTACACGAAAGCCGCGTATTTCGCAATCCGCCGGCCCGGTCAGGCGCCGAGGCCCTGCGACATTTGCGCGAAGCTGGTCAGGGGGAATCCGCACCTCCGGTCCCAATCCGACTGATCGATGACCGGCGCGTTAATCAGGCCGATCATTTCATCGAACTTGCTCAAGGCGGCACAGCCTACGGCCGCCGGATCCGTGGCGCTGCGGTAGCTTGGCCAGGCGCGGTCGCGGGCGTGGCGCCAGAAGGGGCTGTCATACCGGGAACCGCAGCTGTAGTGCCAGCCCACAAACAGGCCGCAGGTGAGCGTGTCGTTTATCAGAAAGCGGTTGACGGCCGGCACGTCCTTCTCAAGGTATTCGGCCGGTCGGTTGAACCGCATCTGCAGAATCATCCCGACCTGCATCTCGGCCAGCCGGATCGCGGTTGCTTCCAGCGGTTCCATGAATCCGCCCGCGTTGCCGATGCGGGCCACCGCGCCGTCGTAGATCCGGCGGTGGACAAAATTCGGAAAACGCAGTACGGCGCGTTTTTCGAATTCCGCCACGCCGTCCTGCGCCAGCAGCTCGTCGAAGTCCTTTTCGACCTCCTCCAGGCCGGAAACGTCGCGATTGAAGATATAGCCGTATGACGTATGCGCGGTCAGCGGGATGACGAACACCCATCCGTGCGGACGAGCGATCGCGCGGGTGTATGTGTGTTTGAGGACCGGCCCGTCGGGCGGTTCCTCGATGATTGCCGGACAGCGGCGGATCACGGCGGTATTCGTCGGGATGAAGGAAATTTCGATGTGTTCTTCGTGATCCAGTCGTTTGGGGAAACCGCGCGCGTCAAAGACCAGGTCGTAGCGCTCGGGCGGCAGGCCCTCGAACTCCACCTGCGCCCCACCGTCCACCCTCTTGATGTCCAGCACCTTGGCGTCGATGTGCCGGGCGCGTGTGCCCTCACTCAGCAAATCGCCCATCACGTCGGCCGACAGGTGATATGCGTAGGACACTTCCTGCGGCGTGAAATAGTGAATGAACTCGCTTTTCCGCCGGCCCCATCCCTCGAACTGCACGCCGTACTTGCGGGTGGCGTTCAGGCGCTGCTGAACCTTCTCATGCGGCAATCCCGAAAGCTGATGCAATTGCCGGACCAGGCTGGGCCAGCTTCCCTCGCCCACGCCGATGACCGGAATGCGCGAGTCGTAAATGTGGTGCAGTTCATGGTCATCGTCCGGGTGCAGCCGCGACACGCTGGCGGCGGCCAGGGCGCCCGCGGTGCCGCGCCCGACCACGGCGATCTTCCTGCACGAGTTGCTGCCCGGCATCGTCACGGCTGGGGTCCCCCCGAAACCACCTATCTCAACATGCCTGAAAGCTGATTCTACTTGAGCGCGTGGATTCGGCCTGCGGATGGACAATGCCTGCCTGCCAACCCTATACTCGGCTGCGTTCATATGGGGGGGGCATGAGCGGTCTTCGTCGCGAATCAAGGCGCAAAGCGACACTTACGGCTCGGGTTCCGTGAGCGGGCAAGGCGCGGGCAAGGAGCCGTTCGAGGCCCGATTTGCCGAATGGGTGGTCGCCTTTCGCTGGCGGGTCATTCTGGCGGCCCTGTTCCTGGTGGCGGTCGCGTCCAGCGGCATCCTGCGACTCGGTTTCTCGGGCGACTACCGCATCTTTTTCGACGACGACAATCCGCAGCTTCTGGCTCTGGAAGCGCTGGAGGACACCTACGGCAAGAACGAAAACGTCGTGTTCCTGATCGTACCCGACGACGGCAACGCGACTTCGGAAACCGCGCTCTCGGCGGCAGTCTGGCTGACGGAGGCCGCCTGGCAGACACCGTATTCACGGCGGGTCGATTCGCTGACGAACTTCCAGTACACGACGGCCGAGGGCGACGACCTGTATGTGCGGGACCTGGTTGACCCGCAGCAACTGAGCGATCCCGACGCGCGGTCTCGCATACGTGCGATCGCGTTGGCCGACCCCCGTGTCGAGGGCAGCATCCTGGCGACCGGCGGCGACGTGAGCGTGGTGAACGTAACGGTGGAACTGCCCGACGGGAACCAGTTGGATGCGGTCGCCGAAGTCGCAGGTTTCGCTCGCGAAATCGCCGCACAAGCGGAAGAACAGTTTGCCGGCGTGGACCTTCGCGTGGTCGGCACGGTCATGATCAACCAGACCTTCCTGGAAGCATCAATCGAGAGCCAGATGATCTTCCTGCCGGCCAGCCTTGCGCTTATGGCCCTGATCCTGGGAGTCTTCATCCGCGGCATTGCGGGGGTAGCGGCGACCGGGACGGTGATCGTCTTTTCCATTCTCGCGTCGATCGGCCTGGGCGGTTGGGCCGGCCTGCCTTTTTCCCCGCCCATCTCGCCGGCGCCGACCATCGTGCTGATGATTGTCGTGGCCAACTGCGTTCACCTGCTGGTGACATTGCAGCAGCACATGCGCGCCGGGCACTCGAAGCGCGATGCCATCGTCCATTCCGTCAGTCTCAACCTGCACCCGGTGTTCCTGGCCAGCCTCACGACGGCGCTCGGATTTCTGAGCATGAACTTCTCGGAGGTGCCTCCCTACCGCCACCTCGGCAACTTCGTCGCTTTCGGGATCGGCATGTCCTTTCTTCTTTCCGTCACATTCCTGCCGGCCGTGCTTTCGCTGCTCCCGGTTCGACCCGGTTCCGACCGGCGCCTGGTAGGGTCGCTGCTCGGTTCCATGGCGGACTTTGCGCTGCGGCGCAGAAAGGTGCTTCTGTGGGGATGGGCGGTGGTGGTGATCGCGATGATCGTGGCCATTCCGCGCAACGAACTCAACGACGTACTGGTCCATTTCTTCGACGAAAGCGTCGAGTTCAGGCGCGACACCGATTTCATGGACGAGCACCTGAGCGGCAATACCGTGCTCGATTACTCGCTGGAGGCGGCCGACGCGGGCGGCGTAACCGATCCCGAATTCCTCATCGAGGTATCGGATTTTGCCGAGTGGTTCCGCGAGCAGCCCTCCGTGCGCCATGTCTCGGTCATTACCGACACGTTTCGGCAACTCAACCAGAGCATGCACGGCGACGATCCCGCCTTTTACCGGATCCCCGAAACCCGGGAGCTGGCGGCGCAGTACCTGTTGCTCTACGAACTTTCGCTTCCCCAGGGCCTGGATCTCAACAACCAGATCGACACGCTCCGATCGTCTACGCGCATGACGGTATCGTCCACGACGCTGTATTCGCAGGACCTGCTGGATCTGAACGCGCGCGCCGACGCCTGGCTCAAGGAAAATGCCCCGCGGATCGCGGGCGTCAACAGTTCCGGCCCCTCGGCGCTGTTCGCCTACATCGGCCAGCGCAACATCCGCGCCATGCTGCTGGGCACCATCGTCGTGCTGGTCGCGATTTCCGCCATTCTCCTGGCCGCCCTGCGATCGCTTCGGCTCGGCCTGGTAAGCATCGTACCCAATCTGCTTCCCGCCGTGATGGGTTTCGGTGTCTGGGGACTGACGGTCGGGCAGGTCGGGCTTTCGCTGTCCGTGGTGGTGGCCATGACGATAGGCATAGTCGTTGACGACACGGTGCATTTTCTTGCCAAGTACCGCCGTGCGCGGCGCGAATACGGCCGCGATCCCGAGCAGGCCGTGCATTATGCTTTCGAGACCGCCGGGCGGGCGCTGTTCACGACCACGGTCGTGCTGGTGGCCGGTTTTCTTATATTCGCGTTTTCTCCGTTCCTTCCCACGGCCCAGGTGGGGATCCTCACCGCGATGGTTATCGGCTTCGCACTCATCGCGGACCTGTCCCTGCTGCCCGCGCTTTTGCTGGCAATCGACAAGCCGTCCGGCGGACAAACCGCGCACAAAAGCGCCCTCGTGCCATAATTTCGCCGGGTCACACCAGGCGCCGCCGTGTTCAACAATCCATTTGACTCATTTCACAAGACCGTAGGCAAGGCCAAGAAAGAGCGCGAACGGCTTGACCGGCTGCTGACCGTTTCCACGCCGGGGGAGCTTGCCCTGGTGGCGGTCACGGGGCTGGTATTACTCGTGTTCTTGTCGTGGCTGTTGTTCGGCACCGTGGCCCGGAGTGTCACGATTGAAGGCGTGCTGGTAGAGTCGGACGAGCGATATCCGGGGGACAGTTCGTCCCTGCAAGCGGTAGTTTGGATCGAAAGCGGCCTGGTGCGCCAGATAGAGTCCGGCATGCCGGCTTTGCTGGAAGTCGACATGACCGACGGACAGGCACGCAGTCATGAGGGCGTGGTCGCGGGCCTCACCGCCGTGCCCCCGGCCGGCGGGGCGGCGCCGTTCGAGTCAGCGGCGCCGGTGACCATGCACCACCTGGATATCGCCCTGGACCAGGGCCAGGAATTCCTTTCCGCCGATGGGCCGGCATGCCGGATCGTGATCGAACTCGGCAGACAATCGCCGCTCGCATTTTTCGTACGGAGGCAATCCTGAAATGCCGCCGCGCGCCTCCAATGAGGCTGCCGCATCGGAACCCGTAAAACGCAGGGTCACCACTCCGCTTCTGCTGCAGATGCACGCAACCGAATGCGGCGCTGCCTGCCTTGGCAGCATCCTGGCCTATTTCGGGCGCTGGGCCCCGCTTACCGAACTGCGCGAAAAATGCGAGGTGAGCCGCGACGGCTCCAGCGCCGCAAGCATCCTGCGCGCCGCCCGTCACTATGGTCTCAAGTGCAGCGGACTGAGCCTGTCCAGCGCGGCGCTCAAGAAGGTGGAGTTGCCTCTGATCCTGTTCTGGCAATTTCACCATTTCCTCATCCTTGAAGGCTTCGACAGTAACAATTTCTATCTCAACGATCCTTCGACCGGGCGCCGCACGGTTTCCGCCGAAGAGTTCGACAAGGGCTACAGCAACGTCGCCCTGAGATTCGAGCGAACGGCGGATTTCCGGCCGGGCGGCGATAGACCGGGCCTGCTGCGGCAATTGACCGCCTGGCGCGCGGGCTCCTGGGGCGTGGTTGCCGGGACGATTGCCTGCGGACTGATGCTGGCGCTGCTGGCCCTCGTTATACCCGCAAGCGTCAGTGTTTTCGTGGACCACGTTCTGGCGAACAACCGGCCCTGGGGAGGATTGGTGGCGGCCTTTCTTGGCGCCGGCATCCTGGTTTACGTCCTGTCCCTGCTCAAGCACCGTTTCCTGAACCGTCTGGCGATCCGCATCTCGGTGGTCGGATTCAACAGCGGCTTGTCGCGGCTGCTGCGCCTACCGGTGGAGTTTTTCCAGCACAGGCTGGTCGGCGACCTGACCGACCGGGTCACCTCCATCGACCGGATCGCCAAGAACCTGACCGGCCAGCTCCTGGTGCTCATAATCGACATGGCGATGAGCGCGGTGTTCCTGGCGGCGATGCTGGCCTACGATGTCTGGATTGCGCTGACCGTGCTGGCGCTGGCCGTCGTGAACGGAGTGCTGGCGTATTTCGTCAAGTCGCTGCGCGCCGATCGAAGCCACGCGATGAGGCGTGAGCAGGGAATGCTGATCGGCGTCGGCATGCAGATGTTGAGTCATGTGGACAACCTGCGCATGACGGCCACCGACGATCGGTTCTTTTCACGCTGGAGCGGCCAGCAGGCGCGCGAACTGGGTGCGCGCCGGCGTTATTCCGAACTGGGCTATCTCGACGCCGCTCTGCCCGGCCTGATCGCTGCACTGCGCGCCGCGGCGATACTGGGCATCGGAGCCACCCGGGTGATGGCCGGGGACATCACGTTGGGTACGCTCGTGGGGCTCTACATTCTGGCGGAGATGTTTCTGGCGCCTATCGGGCGCTTTCTGGAACTCGCGGACCAGCGACAGGCGCTCGATACGGACATGCAACGGCTGAAAGACATCTCCAAGGCGGAGGAAGACCCCGTTTTCGCCCGCCGAAGTCCCGAGTCCGAGTCGATCCCCACGTTCAACGGCCGGCTGCAACTGGCCGGCCGCGTCGAATTGCGGGAGGTCACCTTCGGCTACAACAAGGCCAGGCCGCCGCTGATCAAGGAGTTCAACCTGGTAATCAGGCCGGGGCGCCGGGTTGCCGTGGTCGGTCCCAGCGGTTCCGGAAAATCCACCCTGTCGCGCCTGGTTGCGGGTATCTATCAGCCCTGGTCCGGCGAAATCCTGTTCGATGGCCATCCGCGGCATGAGATTCCCGAGGAAGTACTGCGGCGATCCGTTTCCATGGTGGATCAGGACGTGGTGCTTTTTTCCGCGTCCCTGCGCGACAACATCACCTTGTGGAATCCGGCCGTGCCGGACGAAGCCGTCATCGCCGCCGCGCGGGACGCCGGCATCCACGACGAAATCCTGCGCCGGCCGAACGGATATTCGACTCAGGTCGAGGAAGCCGGTGTGAATTTCAGCGGCGGCCAGCGGCAGCGGCTGGAAATCGCCCGCGCGCTGGTGGGCAATCCGACCGTGCTCATTCTGGACGAGGCGACCAGCGCGCTGGATGCGGCCACGGAAGAATACGTCGATGATGCCCTGCGGCGCAGGGGCGTGAGCTGCCTGATTGTGGCGCACCGGCTGAGCACCGTGAGGGACTGCGACGAAATCATCGTGCTGGACAAGGGCGTCGAAGTACAGCGCGGCAACCACGATGAGCTGATCGCGGATCGGGCAGGCACCTATTACAAGCTCGTCAAGGCCGGTTGAAGCGATGCCCCGTACGCAATACACATCCATCGCGGAACTCGCCGCCCGGTCCGGCGAATCCGTGGCCTGCGCCGGCAACCTGCCGGTAGAGCTCGACGACGCGGACAGCGTATGGTTCATCGATCGGGGCGCCGTCGATCTGTTCCTGGTCGAATTCAAGGACGGTGTTGAGCAGACTGCGCCGCAGCATTTGCTACGCGCCGAGGCCGGCGGCTTTCTGCCGGGCGTCGCGCCGGATGAGGACGACACGACGTTCAGCCTGATTGCGAAGGGTTTGCCCGGCACGCTTCTGAAACGCTTGCCGGCAAGCATGCTCTCCAGGGTGGAACCGGCCGAACTGGCTGCGCAGACCGATGCCTGGCTGAGTGGCGTTACCGACACGCTTTTCCGGTACGCAACCCACAGTCCGCGTCCCGATGCGCTGGTCGAACCGGGTCCGGCACGATCTCTGGGCCCCGGGACGCTGTCCGTACGGCGCGGAGTGGTGTGGGTATCCCGGCCGCCCGCAGGCGTCAGCCTTTTCATGGATCTGATCGACTGTGCCGAACTCAGCGGCGCAGGCAGTCCGCACGAAACCCTGATTCCGCTGACTCAAACCGGCTGGCTTACGCTGTCGGACGCCGCGGCGCTTTCCGCCCGATCGTCCGAGACGCTGGCGGCGGAAGGCTCGCTGCTATCGGCGCTGGCTTCCTTTCACGTCGTTGCCTTTGCCCTTGAGCGGCTCAACCGCCGGCTCGCGGTAGTCGATAGCGCGAATCTGGAACGCGCGCGGACAAGCAGCCGCCGCGTGGCCGAGGAAGTCGCCCGGCGCCGGCTGTTCAATATCTATGACCTGCCGGACGATCGGGGCGCGGTCGCGGACGATACGACTCTTGCGGATGCCGTGAAGATCGTCGGCCGCCGCGAAGGCATCGAATTCAGGATTCCGGCGCGATCCGGGCCTTTCGATTCACCGGTCGGCCTGGCCGATATCCTTGATGCGTCCGGCGTGCGCGCCCGGCGGGTGCGACTGAGCGCCGAGGACAAGTGGTGGCGGGGCGACAGCAATGCGATGCTGGCTTTCCGGTCCGAGGACGGCCGCCCGGTAGCGCTGCTGCCGGGAATGTTCGGCCGCTATCGGGAAGTCGACCCGGTCAGCAAACGCAGCGTCAGGATAACGGCGGAGCGCGCCGGCGCGCTGCAGCACGATGCATGGATGTTCTATCCGCCATTGCCGCAGGGCAGCGCGGAGCCGGCCGATCTTCTCCGGATCGGCCTGCGGGGATCGGGCGCGGACCTGGTGCGGCTGGTTGTGGCCGGACTGCCGGTCGGTCTGATCAAGCTGGCGCCGGCGTTCGCTCTCGGCTTCGTCGCGAACCATATCGTCCAGGGCGGAAGTCCCGGCGCGCTTTACGCGGTGGCGCTGGCGCTGGCAGGCCTGGGCCTGCTCGGCGCGCTTCTGCACCTGCTTCAGGGCACGGCGATGATGCGGCTCGAAAGTCGCTCGTCGTCGCGGATCGAGGCTGCCTTCTGGGACCGCCTTCTGCGGCTGCCCCGTAGCGTATTGCGCCGCTACCCGGCCGGTGATCTGGCCATGTCGGGGATGACCTTCCAGAATCTGCGCGACGGATTGCAGGGAGTGCTCGCGGACAGTGTGTTGTCGCTCATTTTCCTGCTCCCGGTCTTCGGCGTCATTTTCTTTTACGACGCCACGCTCGGGGTCATCGCCCTTGTCTTCAGCCTGACGTCGCTGCTGGTGACGGTGGCGCTCGGATCAGGCCAGGTGTCATCCCATGGCCGCATGGCCGGCGCCGTGCGCCGCGCAACCGGCAACCTGTTCCAGATCATCAAGGGGATCGCCAAGCTGCGTGTCGAGAATGCGGAAGGGTCGGCTTTCGCCATGTCCGCGAAGGATTATCGCGAGCAGAAACGGGCCGAGTACGAATTGGGCACGATGCAGGGGCATATGCAGGCCTTCGGCGCCGCGCTCCCCTTCCTCGCGGGCGCGGTACTGCTTTTTGCGGTGGCGACGACCGGCGACCGGACGGTCCCGGTCAGCGACTTTCTCGTCGTCTACACGGTGTTCATTGCCTATCAGGCTGCCGTTGCCCGTCTCGGCGAGTCCTTCGGCGTAATTGCCGGCATGCGGCCGGCGTTCGACCACATGCGCCCGCTGCTCGCCGCGGCTCCCGAAACCGCGGTCGAAGGCGAGCCGGTCGAATATCTGGCCGGGGAGATTCTGTTCGACCACATTTCCTTCCGCTACGATCCCGACGGCCCCCTGATTCTCGACGACGTCACGATTCGCGCCCGTCCCGGAGAGTTCGTCGCCATTGCCGGCGAATCCGGGGCCGGCAAGAGCACGCTGTTCCGGCTCGCGCTGGGTGTGGACCACCCATCCTCGGGATCGGTCTATTACGATGGACGCGACCTGCGGCGCCTGAACCTGAAGCAACTGCGCCGGAAAATAGGCGTGGTCCCCCAGTCGGTGCAGCTTCATCCCCAGGATCTCTGGGACAATATCGTCGCCCACCACGACGAAGCGTCCACCGAGGAGGCATGGCAGGCGGCCCAGACCGCCGAAATCGAACGCGAGATCAAGTCCATGCCCATGGGCATGATGACGCTGGTCGGCACCAGCGGCGCGGTCCTGTCAGGCGGGGAGAGTCAACGCATCACGATCGCGCGGGCGCTGATGCGCGGTCCCAGGATTCTGCTGCTGGACGAAGCGACCAACTGGCTCGACAACGAGAGCCAGGCCCAGGTCATGCAGAACCTGGCCGTGTTGACCTCGACCCGGATCGTCATCGCCCACCGCCTGTCGACACTGGAACATGCCGACCGCATCTACGTGCTGCAGGCCGGCAAGGTTGTGCAAAGCGGCGCCTTTGGGGAACTCATGGAGGTGGACGGGGTATTCCGGGACCTGGTCAAGAGGCAGATCGCCTAATTGAAGAAACCCCTTAACGCAACGAAATCCCTCGTCTCAAGGGCCGGCTCCGACAACGCGTTTCGCCAACGCCTGCTGACGAAGCCGAAAGAAACGATCGAAAGGGAATTGGGCGTGACGCTGGCCGACGGCCATGAGATACGTGTGCATGAAAACACGGACACGCTGACGCATCTCGTGCTGCCGCCGCAAAGCCGGCTCAGCAAGGAAGAACGCGAAGCGGCGAGGACCGGCGCGGCATCGCTCGAATACCTCAAAAAGACCATGTACGATCCTGCGCCCGACATTCGTCAGCCGGCCGAACGGCCGGCAACGGTCCCGGGCGGCTCCCCTGCGCCTGGTGCGCTTGCGAAGGCAGGCAGGGAGAGCATTCGCCGCGGTCTCGCCTTCCTGGATTCCGCAGTGGATGAAAACGGGGCCTGGCACTGCATCCGGTTCAGCACGGCCAACCCCGACATTCCGCGGCATTTCGAAAGGCCTGCGTTCGTTTCGGCATTCTGCGTACTGGCCCTTGAAAGTTGCGGGGAGGCGCGGGCCAGGGCCATCTGCGGCCGCACGAGGCAGTATCTGGTCGACACCATGGAATACCCGGGGTTGTGGCGCTACTACCGTCATCTGCCCCGCGACCTTGACAGCTCCGCGCTCTGTTCGCTCGTAATCGGAAACCATCCCTGGATTCTTCTGGGAAGGAACGTGCCCCGAATGCTGGCCAACCGCGACGAGGAAGGACGTTTCCTGACCTGGTTGCTGGAGGAAGGCGAACCGGACGTCGTGTCGCGCTTTCGCATCGAAGCCGATCCAGTGGTCAATGCGAATGTCATCGCCTGCCTGGGCGACCATCCCGAAACCGGCGACGCCCAGGCCTGGCTGACAGACCTGATCACCGAGGGCCGCGTCGAGGGTTCGTCCAAGTGGTATCCCGACGCGGTTGCTACCTATTATGCAACCGCCCGGGCCATGGTACGGGCGCGGCCTGCTTTCCAGGGTCTGCGGCCGGTACTTGCCGACGCCATCCTGGGATTGAGCGACGGGGACGACGGGTTCGGCAACATACTTTCGACCGCTCAGGCAGTGTCGGCGCTCCACGACATCGGATGCCTCGAAAAAGCGAACGTGAAACGCCTTGCGGATCGTTTGATCGGATCGCAGCACGAGGACGGCAGCTGGCCGGAACTGCTCGCGTTTGGCGACCAGACGTTGAAGTGGGGCACGGTTGGGCAGATAGGACACGGCTCGGAAGCAGTGACCACCGCGTTTTGCATCGAAGCGTTGGAGCGCCTCGTCGAAATCCTGGCCGCCTGAACGATTTGCGCCGATGTCATGCGGTGCTAACATGAACCGCGACGTAAGCGGGGGTAAACATCCCGTAGAAGCGCTGCCATGCCGCAGGAAACAGCCGCAAGTGGTGGCTTTGGGCCCCACAATGCCAAAGTCTCAGAGCTGATCGAGCCTTCGATCCGCACGGCCCTGCCGCACTATCTGCCGCTGGGCGTATTTCCCCTGATTCTTGCCGCGGCGGCCTATGGAGGCTGGTGGCTGTTGCCGCCGTTTCTGTTCTTTGCCGCCGCCACGCCGCTCGATCGGGCGTTCGGACTTGACGGCCGCAACATGGATCCCGCCAAGGCGCCGGGTCGCCGTCTGATCTGGCACAACCTGCCGGTCTGGTGCTGGGCGTTTCTGTGGCCTGTCACGCTGGTTTTCGGCCTGTGGCAGATCCTTGTCGCGAATCCCTTCGCAGTCTGGGAGGATGTGATACTGGCGATCATACTGACGATGGAGGCGCAGGCGGTCTTTATCGTCGGTCACGAACTGGTTCATCGGCGCACTCCCTGGGAAAGACGGTGGGGCGAATTCCTGCTTGCCTCGGCCTCCTATCCGCAATACGCCACGGAACACGTCTATATCCACCACGCGCAGGTGGGCACGCCGCACGACGTGGGGTCCGCCCCCAAGGGCGAGAGTTTCTGGAGTTACTTTCCCAAGGAAATCGTAAGCAACCTGACCAATTCCTGGAAAATGGCGGGCCAGCTCCTGGCGCGCCGGCGCCTGCCCGTCTGGCATTACAGCAATCCGTTCTGGCGATACGGCATCGCGATGGCGTTCTGGTACGGACTGGTGTTCTGGATGGGCGGTATCTGGGCGGTCCTGGTCTTCGCCTTTCTGGGCTTCGGCTGCGTGTTCTCGATGAAGATCAGCAACTACCTGCAGCACTACGGCCTGCGCCGGGTACTTCTGCCCAACGGCCGCTGGGAAAAGGTGGCGCCGCGCCATTCCTGGAGCGCCGACTGGAAGTTCAGCAACTGGATGTTCTTCAACATGCAGCGCCACGCGGACCACCATGCCCTGGCCAGCCGCCCTTATCCGCTGCTGCAGATCACCGGCGCGGACGAGTCGCCGTTCCTGCCGGGAACTTACAGCGACCTGATGAACATCGTGCTGCGGCCCAGGCGCTGGTTCGAGAAGATGGACCCGCTGGTGGATCAGTGGCGCAAGCATTTCTATCCTGAGATTGACGACTGGAGCGCCTACGACAGCCCCGTTTCCGCGGCCCGGCCCGAGCACCTGAGTTCGATCATCGAGATCTTCGCGTCCGCACCGCGGCTGGCCCGGCGGATTGAACGCAACCCGGAATTGCTGGACAACCTCAAGGATCCGGAATTCACCGATCTCGACCTGCCCCGGGGATTCATGTCCGACCCCGAAGTCGAATCGATTGCGCGGCGGGGGCTGGCGCGAGTGTATTGGACGCTCGAGATGAGCGTCGAGGAAATGAAGGGCCTGATGGCCGAAATCCCGGCAACCGATGCGAAAGACACTGCGGAAGTGGTGCGGAACTGGTCGAACGACAAGGCATTTCAGGTGGGAATGCACGTGGTGCGCGAAAACCTGTCGCCGGCCGAGGCGAGGACGGCGTTGTCCAATCTTGCCGAAGCCTCGATCGCTACCGTGCTGGCCGCCGTTGTCGCGGATTTTGTGGACCGGCGCGGGCCTGTGAGCGAGGGCGGGGCGGCCGCGATAGTCCTGGGCGATCTCGCCGGTCGGGAAATTCATCCGGGCGTGGCGGCCGATTTACTGTTTGTGCATGACGGCGCCGGCGATGACCGGCGGCTATGCGCGCTGTTTGCCGACACGCTGACCGGCCTGACGCGGAACAGCCTTCTGTTTTCCCCGGTCCCGCGCGGGTCGGACCGCTGTGTCGTGCTGCCGCTGAGCGATCTGGCCGAGCATTGCAGGAACGTCGGCGCGGTCAACAGTCCCGTCCTTACCGGGGCGCGCTGCGTGTTCGAGACCGGCGATTCCCGGATTGGTACCCGCTTCGAGGAAGTGCGGGGCGCCGTCCTGTCCGAATGGGGCGCCTCGGCGGCAGCGGAGACCGCACCCGACGCTGCAGCGGAACTCGATGCCTTTCTCACGCGCGCCTGAGGGCGTGCGTCGATCCAGGCTCGAACGGAAACGAGTCCTCAGCGCGGACTACTGATGAAGACGACGGCTGCCGACCGGGGCAACGTCAAGCTGCCCGCGCTTGCGCCCCACCTGGAATTTCGCGTCGTCGGCGAACGGCAGACCCTGCTGGTATCCGAGTCCTTCAATACGCTGCTGCACGGCGGACTCCATTGCAAGCTGCTGCCGCTGCTCGACGGCCGGCGCCCGCAGGATGAGATTGTCGCGGCCCTTGAGTCCGCGCATACGGGCGCCGAAGTGCGCGCAGCCATTGCTTCACTCTCGGCCAAGGGCTATGTGGTTTCGGCCGAGCATGGCATGGACAGGGGCCGGGCGGCCTACTGGTCTTCGCTCGGCGCCTCGCCGCGCTGGGCCGAAGAACGGCTGGCGGAATCGCGAGTCGAGGTAGAGGAGGACGGCGGACGCCTGGGCCGGCATCTGGAAAAGAACGGCGCGGAAGTGGGAGGCGACGAACCCCGGCTTACCGTGATCGTCTGCGACGATTACCTGAAGGAAAGCCTGGCGGATGTCAATCGCCGCCGGCTAGCGGCTCGCGCGCCCTGGGTGCTGGTTCGCCCGCGCGGTATCCAGTCGCTGTTCGGTCCCGTTTTTCGCGCCGATGAGGAAGGTCCGTGCTGGACCTGCCTGGCTTATCGCCTTCGCGGCAACCAGGAAGTCCATCAGTTCCTGCGGAATGTCGCCGGGGAGGAGGCCGCCTTCAGGCCGTTCGCCGGGGACCCGGCGCTGCTCGAAGCGCTGTACGGACTGATCGCGGCGGAGATCGTCAAGTGGCTGGTGCTGCACGAGGCGGCGCCGATCCACGAACTGGCGATAACGATGGACATCGGAACATTCACGAGCTCGCGGCACCGCGTCATGCGCCGGCCGCAGTGCCCGGACTGCGGCGACGCAGCGCTGCATCGTCCCGATCGCAAGCCGGTCCCCTTGCGTCTGGATTCGAGCCCCAGGGTCCTGAGCAACAGCGGTGGCGCGCGCACCGTAGCCCCGGAAGTCACGCTGGCGAAATACCGCCACCTGGTAAGTCCGATCAGCGGCGTCGTGACCTGGCTGAAGCGCACTACCGACGAGGCCGATTCCTGGCTGCATGTCTATTGGGCGGGGAGCAATCCCGCCATGAGAAGCCGAACCTTGAGTTCGCTCCGGCGCAGCCTGCGCAGCAAGAGCGCCGGCAAGGGCAGCACGCGCGAGCAGTCCGAGGTCAGCGCGCTGTGCGAGGCCCTTGAACGGTACTCGGGCTGCTTTCATGGAGACGAGATCCGTGTCCGCAGGCGATTGACCGATTTCGCCGGTGACGAAACGGCAATCCACCCCAATGACGCGCAACTCTTCAGCAACATTCAGCTCGACAACGCCGAAAGCATCAATGCGAAAGGGCACCCGTACAACATCGTGCCTGCGCGCCTGGATCCCGATGCCGAACTTGACTGGACGCCCGCCTGGTCGTTTACGCAGCAGCGCCATCGCTATCTGCCGACCTCGATGCTCTACAGCATGGCGCCCGAGCAGCGCGCCGCCGGCGACCTGATTGCCGATTCCAACGGCTGCGCCGCGGGCAACACACTGGAGGAGGCCATACTGCAGGGCTTCTACGAACTGGCCGAGCGTGACGCCTTTGCCATATGGTGGTACAACAAACTCCAGGTGCCGGCGCTGGATCTTGCCAGTTTCGACGACGAGTATCTTGCGTCCGCCGCGGACTATTACGGCCGCCTGGAGCGGGACCTCTGGATGCTCGACGTTACTTCCGATATCGGAATTCCCGCATTCGTTGCGCTCTCGCGACGGCCGGATGCGGAAACCGAGGACATCATCTACGGTGCCGGCGCCCATGCCGACCCGCGCATAGCGGCCCTGCGCGCGGTTTGCGAATTGAACCAGTGCCTGACCTGGCTGCCGCGCCCAGGGAGCCGCGACGGCCGGCCCATGATCGACGATCCGCTGGCGCTGTGGTGGTGGAGAACGGCCCGGCTTGCGGATTGCGCCTGGCTGGCGCCGGCGGAAGCGGAGTCGCTGCGCGAGGCGTCACATTACGCGGCGCCGGAGTCGGCCGACATGCGCGAGGACGTGGAGCATTGCCGGGCGCTGGTCGAAGCACGAGGCATGGAGTTCCTGGTCCTGGACCAGACGCGGCCCGATATCGGCATGCCGGTGGTGCGGGTCATCGTGCCGGGCATGCGCCATTTCTGGGAAAGACTCGCCCCGGGGCGGTTGTACGACGTGCCGGTGAGCATGGGCCGGCGTCGCAGCCCGATGGCCGAGGCCGACGTCAATCCCGCACCTGTCATCGCCTGAGGAGAGATCTTGGACATTGACGAAGCAATAACGCGGACCCAGGACCGGCTTGCGGAAGAGGGCGGCACCATGGGTGATTTGCTCGAGCACTTCAGAGACAGGATTTCGCCGGTCCTGATCGGCGACCCGGAATGGCGGCGGGTGCTGGAATGCGCCGGCAAACTTCCGATAACGATGGCCGCCCTGCCATTCGGGTTCGAGCTGCCGCTGCACGAACGCAGGCCGGCGGCGGATTTCGGGGCCTCGCTGGCAAGCGGAACCCGTGCGGGGGCCTGCTTCGAAGAACGTGCGCGCCGCGA